>NZ_JAIOUV010000010.1 GCF_019931145.1 Marinicella meishanensis
AAAAGAAATGATGTATTATGCATCAACTGGTGAGTCTGCCAATGCGGCATGACTCAAGTAAAAAACTCTCCGGTAAACCCGGGGCGATTCATGCCATGGCAACCAGATTTACCTTTGATTGAATGTGCAGGTAGATATTAAACAGATGACAAAGCACTGGCGGCGGTCGCAGGTCAATCACTCATTGATTTGCGCCGTCGCTTCAAAAACAGGAGCCCACCATGCGACCCACAAAGTACAATGATGATGTTTTGAAACAAGCCAAAGACTATTTGCAAAATTATGAAAAACACGGCCACCCGTTCCCCTCAATTGTCGGGCTGTCTATAGTGCTAGGACTGGCAAAAAGTACCGTTTCAGCCTGGAAAAATGACGATGACAAGCCGGAGTTTTCGGACACGTTAGAGAAAATCAAAGACCAACAGCACGTCACCCTTCTTAACAAAGGTTTGACAGGTGAGTTCAACGCATCAATCACCAAGCTGATGCTGCATAATTTTGGATATTCAGAAAGAAGAAGTTCATCATTAATTGAAAAAGAACCTATAAAGGTAATTCTAAATACAAAATTTGATTAAAAGATTTATTTTGTAGCAAATAACTATATAGATATCAAATTGACAATGTATATTTTTTTTCCAGCACATTATGTACAATTAATCATTAGCAGTCTTGAGTGAAACTTATGTCAATTAATACCGACTTAAAGAATATTGAAAATTTACCCTTGGATAAATTCAATTCCATAATGGAATTATTCATAAAAAAGGATAAGGATAAAATTTTTCACTTGAAAGAATTTTCAGAAGACAACAATGTACAATCTCTGATACGCATGATTGAATTTGCTTCAGTTAATTTTATCGAAAGTGATAATTTTGATAGAGAAGTTAAAAACATGGATGAATTTATTCAGTACGTAACTGGCAAAGAATTAAGTGAAAACAAAGGCTGGTCCTTACTTAGAAACAAATTTAAAAAACTAGTACCATTCATACTGGATGAAAAAGTAACCAAGTTACAAGAGAAGTTAGTTACTTATGAGAGTATAGAAGTTATTACAAATATTAGACCAGTGTTTGATATCAACAAAGAATCTGTGAATACTTTAATTTTTCCAAGCTCTGTATTAATTAAAACAAATGAAGGTACAAGCATTTCATTTGAAATTTATGAAAATCAAATCAAAGAAGTGATTGACAAACTTAACACTTCTTTGAGGAAGATCAAGACTTTGAGAGAAAGCTATGAGTAACGCTGCATCAGCTATAACAGAAGTCGATCAAATTACAAAGTTATTCGAACTTTTGAATAACAATCCACTCTTATTACTATTTGCATATGCTGCTTTAATGTATTTATTCGTAAATTTATTACGGGTTATAATAAAAGATGTATTCGAATTTGCTAAAGGAAATAATACTGAAGAACTAATTACACAGTGCAATAGAACCCTCGGTGGGTGCCAAGAAGTTATGAAAATAGTATTAGATAAATTTGAAAATAACACAAGTAAGAAAAAGAAAAAGAAAAAGAAATGATTTTAGAATTAAAAATTTTGACTGTTGTGATTTTAATTCTCTTTGCTTTCCTATTCGTTTTTAAGGAATTAGCTGAGAGAAAAAAAATTGATACTATTAAGAAAAGTATCGATGATCTTGAGTCATCCATTAATAATTATTTAAATAATTCTGAAAGCAGTAATTCTTTAGATGAATCCAAATATTACGACGATTCTTTGGAAACTCTTGTTGAGCAATTAAGCAGTCAAAACAAATTTAGCGAAGAACTACGACAATACTTAAATTGCGTTGATAGCTTAATTGCAGAAAGTCAGTATAAAAATTTACTTGACGAGTATTATTCTTCAGTAAATTACTTTAGCAGCATAGTAATGTCTTTTAGTGATAGTGAATTAGACGAAAAATACTTAAAGTATCTGCATATTATTAGTGGAAAACCCGAAGGCCAAAAAACACAAAAGAGGCTAAAGCAAAAACCATCCTCACCAAGTTTGTCTTCATTTCAAAAATTCAACAAATTGAAAGTAGCATAGAAAACTGATGGTACAATTGTTGGTATAAATTTACTAGAGTTCGTTTTAGTCATATTTTTCAATGCCTTACATTCTCGTTCCCGTCCGGCCCCGGCACCATCTTTACAAATTCCTCATAATTCAAACACCGCTTTTTTGGTGTTTAATACCAATATAGTTTAAGAGAATCACAGTTATGGAAATTGGCAAGATATATTCAGACGTAATCATTGATGAATTACATGTAAAAAGAACCAATGACTCATACAAGGTATTATTTTCCTTTATTGATTCAGGTAAAAAAGTGACCACTACTTTAATTGGCGTAATCGAGACCTATAACCTGTGTGAAATTTTTGATGCAAATAGAATCTGGATTGAAGGAAGTGATAATCTTCAAGCTGAATTTGGTAAATATAGGCTTGGCATTTCAAACGAATCATACTTTGAAATTGAATTTGATCAAATTAAAAATGAAAACAATAAACATTGATGGCAGCAAAATAACAAATTGGGAGTCATTTCATGACACGTTTTTTGAAAAATTGAATTTTCCTACTTACTACGGGCGAAACATGGACGCCTGGATTGATTGTGTCACTGAAATTGTAGAAAACAATGAACTGCTTCTGTTTAACATCACAGGCATCAAAGGATTGAAACAAAACAACCCTGATATTTATGAAGCCATCAATGAATGCTCTGCTTTTGTGAACTACCGTTTGTTCAAAAATGGTGATCAAACAGCTTTGGCCCTTTCCTACAATGAAATATAAAAACATCTATTCTGCCATTCACAACTTTGGTCAAAGCTTCACCAGCTTGATGAATTATTTTGATGATGATTATGTGATTGATGAATTAAGAAACATCAATCGAAAAGGTTATGACATTGAGATCGATTGGAAGTCTGGAACCTTTAATCCTGAACAAATGCTCACAGAAAGAATTCAAAACTCAATCACATGCTACAAAACACATCTCGAAAAACAATTGTTATCACAGAACATTGATATGAACAGAATTGATTCACTTTTCTTCTACTGGCCTAACAAGAAAAGAAAACACATGATTGCCATTGATGACCGAGGCAAAGAATACAAAACCTTTGTGAATGAAGTAAAGTAAACACGAAAAATCAATGGCGTCAGAGTCACTGATTTTCAATTAAACTGGGTCAGAGCAACAGATTCCCAGCCAGCTCAAAACAGCTGATTCCAACCCCACAAACTCCAAAAAATCCACTTAACACCCCAATCCAATTTCTCACAAATCAAGTGCGCATGTATCGCATGCATGAGACAATCATTGTGGGGCCGTTTTTCGTGAAAAATTAAATGGCTTGGATGCACAGCTTTTTCACTGGAATGGCCAAGTAATGGTCAAAAATTCCGGAGCGTTATCATGAAAAAATACAAACACCACCTGACTGGCTTGTTGTTGGTCATGGCAGGTTGCCAGTTGGCCCATGCCCAAGCAGAGCGAGAGGTGATGGTGCCGCTGCCATCGATCTTTGATTTCACCGACGGTGATGGCTGGGGCTTCGGCTTGGGTCTGGGCGTTGAATATGAGTCGGCCTATGAAGGCTCAGATGAGTTTGAGGTTGAACCTGATCTGGCTGGCGGCATTCAGTACCGCACCGGCAACAACATGTTCTTTTTTGCCGGTGAAGCCATTGGCTGGCGCGGTTTGAGGAATGACACCTGGTTGTTGCAAGCCACCTTGGCCTTCGAAGAAGGTCGCGAAGAGAATGACTCAGATGACGGTCGTTTGGACGGCTTGGGCGACACCGATGAAAGCACCGAATTGGTGTTTGAAGTGCGCAAAGCACTGGATGCCGATTGGCGTTATTGGTTCGATGGCCGCTTGTTGGCTGGCGATGAAGGCAATTTCTTGCTGCTGGGCGGCGGTTGGCGATTCGGCAGTCAAAACGACGGCAGCGGGTCTGAACTGGGCGTGGGCATCACCTTTCATGATGAAGACTATGCCAACCGCGAATTTGGCATCACGGCCGCACAAGCGGTGGCTTCTGGTTTGGCCGCCACCGAACTGGATGGTGGTTTTCGCTCCATCGGCATCAACTACAACCACCGCCACTACTTGAGTGACAACTGGCAAATCTTCGCCGAAGCCGTGTATGAACATTATGGCAGCAGCGAGATCAAAGACAGCCCCATCACGCGCAATGATTACGAAGCCGAGGTCGGCATCGGCTTTATTTATGTGTTTTAACTCAGCTCACTGAGACTGAATCTTTAATAGGCCCTGACATGATTTTCTGGGCCTTTTTTCATTGAGCGACTAACCCCCCGGTGAAATGAAGCCTGCCTGGCCGTCAGCTCACCAACAATGACTTCCCTCACTTCAAAACAATGTCCCCATTTGCTATTTTGGTGTTAATGGATTTTCAGGAGTGAGACCATGACATACAAGGAAAAATGGCAACAAGAAATCAAGGACAACAAGCGGATCAGCATCATTGTGTGGCTCGTTGCTGCGGTGATCATGGTGTTTGAAATCAAAGCCCTGTTCATTTTGATGTACCTTTGTGTGTTGGTGTTTATGGGCATGGCTTTTCAACCATTGAGCATCGCCTGTCCGCAATGTCGAATGACATTGGTCTTTGCCAACATGAAACACGCCCCATTTTCCAGCCACAACATACCCGTTCAATGCCTGGAATGTGGTTTTGATTTTTTGCAGAAAGCACCCGATGATGTGGTAAAGTAACAACAACACCTAAGGAGCTTGACTATGGAAGATCGCAACAACCGCAAAACCTACGGCACCGGCATCTGCGTGCTCTGCGCCCTGTTGGGCATGGGTGGGCTGTTTGCTTTGATTTATGGCATCATGGCTTACCTTCAAAGTGACCCGGTGATGCATTGGATGCAGCTGTTGTTAATCGGCTATTTTTCAATCATCATGATGATCGTTGCTTACACCGGCAAAGCCCCCAAATGGGCTGGTGATCAAGCGGTGTTTGGCAGTCGCAAGTCAGAAGATGATGAAGCACTATGAAGTCCTTATCACTCAAACATACAAAAAGAAATTGGGTATATTTCATTCCTGTGTTGTTTTTTCATGGACACGTTTTGGCTTGTGGTGAAAAAATCCAACCAGAGATCAGCATTGAAGTAGAAAGCGCCTGGACTAAAGATTCAAAACATTGTGTTTTTTATCAAATCACTGTACCAGAAACTTATCAGGATGAAGTCTTTCAAAACGCGGTTTTGAAACATGGAGAGGGCGCTAACACCATCGAGTTTGCAGACAGCGGCTATCCTTTGTTCAGTGAGACTGACAGTGGCGAATCAATCAAAAGTGGCATGATGGGGGTTCACTTTTGTGCCAATCCAGAATGGCTGAAAGACGTTGAGTTGACTCTGATGTACCGAATACCACCAACAGGTGGCTGGTCCACATTGTGTGGTTCATCCTTCAAGTATGAAAATTTAAACCAATTCGTCAAGGTCAAAGCTTCCAATTCACCTTGAATCCTGAACAAGCACACCCAGATCAGTACCATGAAAACCCTCTTCTGCTTACTCTGTTTTTTGTGGTCCAGCTGTTGTTTGTCGATTGAACAAGCGCAGGTCAAGGCCTATGGCCACTGGCCCATTGGCTTTCCCATCAGCCATGTGGCGGTGCTGCCGAAGCTCAACAAAAACCTGGAATCACTGGATTATCCAGAGGCCAATGGTGATCATCCAGACGGGTCTGACGGGTTCAGTCCAGCGTGGGAATTGGGACTGACTGTGGGAACCGGCCTGACGGCCCTGGCTCCTGCCCTGGTGGGCCTGAATTTTTGGTGGTGAATGTACTCGATGGCGTCTCTGGGCTCCCCGCTTACCGGCTTGAAGCCGCATTGTTATAAACCACATCTCAATCCCAACCTTTGATTGACAACCCGATAACCATTACTTTTGACTCATGCCATAGTACTAATATATTCGTACTATGGTTAACATAATTCAATTCGGTGGCCACATGAACACAAATGGAATCAATCACATCTTGATCGTTGGTGGTGGCACGGCCGGTTGGATGACCGCCAGCTTGCTCAATCACCATTGGCGGAAATGGGGCATCCAGGTCAGCTTGGTGGAATCTGCTGAAATTGGCATCATTGGTGTGGGTGAAGGGTCGACACCTAAAATGAAGGACTTGTTTGACACCTTGGAGATTGACGAAGCGGAGTGGATGCCTGCCTGCAATGGCACCTACAAAAATGGCATCACCTTCAAAGACTGGTCCACCATTCCCGGCCACACTGAATACTTTCACCCTTTTGGCTGCACCATTGATTCCATGACCTATCAGTTTTTCCGCGAGCACACCGTGCTCCGGCGCCAAGGCCATGATGTGGATGTGACGCCTGAACGTTACTTTTTGATGTCCCAATTGGCGGCCCATGACATGGCACCCAAAGCGGCGCAAAATTTCCCGTTTCAGTTTGACTATGCCTATCATTTTGATTCTATGTTGGTCGGTCGTTTTCTGCGGGACAAGGCGGTTGAACGCGGGGTGCGGCACATGACCGGCACCGTTGAGCATGTCAGGCGCCATGAAAACGGCGATCTGGCCGCCATTGAATTGGCTGATGGCACTTGTTTGGATGCTGACTTTTTCATTGACTGCACCGGCTTCGCTTCCATCTTGCTGCAAAAAACCCTGCAAGTTCCGTTCGTCAGTTTTGCTGACAACCTGTTCAATGACCGGGCCATTGCCATGCCCTCTGAGATATCTGGACCCATTCCATCGGCCACGGTTTCAACCGCCATGAAACATGGCTGGGCGTGGAAAATCCCCCTGACCAATCGCTATGGCAATGGTTATGTCTACAGTTCTGATTATTGCAGCGAAGATGAAGCCGAGACCGAATTGAGGTCCCATTTGGGCTTGTTGGATGACGACACCGAAGCCAGGCACCTGAATATGCGGGTTGGCTGCACCGAACGAAGCTGGGTGCGCAACTGTTTGGGCATCGGTTTGTCTCAAGGCTTCATCGAACCGTTGGAAGCCACCGCCATCCAATTCATCCAAACCTCGGTTGAAATGTTCATCCAGGCCTTTCAAAACGGTGAGTTCAGCAACTACCACCAACAAAAATACAATGACAAGGTCAACCAGAACTACGCCGGCATCCGGGATTACATTGTGTTGCATTACCAAACCAACAGCCGCACCGACACCGACTATTGGATCAACAACCGCGAGAACCCCAACATATCCGACCAGTTGCGGGACATCATGGACTGCTGGCATCGCGGCGGATATTTAGAAGATGAGCTGCAGCGACTGGGCGTCACCCAATATTATTCCCCCATTTCATGGAATTGCATGTTGGCCGGAACCGGCCAATTTCCACCAGTGTCATCGCGCAACAAGCAGCACCCAGGTCAGGTGAACCAAGACTATTTACAACAGTTTTTTGCCGACTGTTTGCTGAATTTCAAACCGCACCGTGAGCAGCTGAAGTTGGGCCCATTCCCCAAATGTGCATGAAACGATTCAAACTCTGGCCGTATTGAGCTTGCTGAACACCGAGGCCTTATTTTGGAACTGCATTGACTGCATCGCTGATGGCTTGATATGCTTGTTAATGAGATGAGCAACCACCGACGGCTCAAGCGCATTCGTGTCATGGCTGCCGTGAATTAACCAGACCCATGCAAGAACTGAAAAACCACCTTGAACAGAACCCCTACCAAGCCAAGTTGGCCGCGATCAAAGCCCGGCGCCTGGGTTGGCTGCAACGCATTTATTCTTTATTGGCCTGTGTGTGCTTGTTGAGTGGCGGCATCTTTTTGTTACCTGTGACCTTCAGCATCCTGAGCACCTTCATCATTCACGGCTCACTGCACCCACACATGTTGATGGAGCAGCTGGGCATCTATGGCTTGGTCATCACGGTGTTGGCCCTGCCAGCCATGGGTTATTTGGTGTACCACTGTTTTTCCTGGTGCTTGAAACACTTTGTGCGGTTCCTCAGTGGCATCAGAGAATCCTGACCAAGATGCCAACATCAAAGCAAACCACACTTCTGGCAGGCCATAAGGCGGCATAAATCAGTTACAATGATGGTACAGCGAGCCGACGGATGGCTTGTACCACGGCGGCCAAGATGGCCACCCAAGACGAAGCAGGAGGTCTTCATACCCTGCCACTCAGGAACCGCAAAATCCCCCGTGCCAAACGTCAGCCATTGCGCTTCAACGGGGCCTTGTTTGTGGTGTTATTCACCATAATATTACTGCATGACGTGATCCAAATCCTGGGCATCATGGCGGCGGATTATTGTGTGGGACACAAAAACTATTGGCTGGGCTTGAATGCGATCGGCTGGTCGATTTATGACACGCTGTTATTGGCCTATTTGTTGTGTGCTTTGTGGGCCTTGATCGATGTGGTGATGCAGGTCTGGTTCCAAGGATGGCACCAAAAAGTTACGCTGTTTTTGAGCTCGAGTTAAATGGCCTGTGCTTTGGCCAGCGCCTGGGGCACCTTGAAGATGCGGGACATGTGTGACTTCATTGACAGCCACCAGGCTGCGGCTCGGGCAGCACACGTGCATGAATTGACCACCACCTACCCCTGGATCTTGTGTCACCGCTGAGCTGGGTATCAAACACAACTTCTGGCACTCAAAAAAGCAACCCCATTCTGTTATTTTGATATTAATCAATACAGGAGGTATGAAAGCGTATGTGGTTTTTTATCAAATCATTGTTTATGGTCAAGGACCGATCCATCGCGAAGGAAATGGTTGCTGCGTATGGAACTGAGCGGGCGCAACCCCGGTTTAAAATGCACCGCTTGTTGCGGCGCAGGGCCCGGCGCAACCGTTTCAAAGCACACAACAGCACGCAATTGAAAACCAAAGTGAAATGAAGGCATGAACCCCAACCAACCAAACCAAGCCTTGTCCTGGCACCGCCGTGTGTTGCACGCCGTGTTTGCCGGCTTGGCCTTGTTGATGATGCCACTGGCTTTGCTTTACGGCGCCATCATGACCACCAACACCCTGACCCACCTCAGGCACAGCGAAGCCTGGTTTTACGCCTTGGTGTGGGTGGGGTGTGCGGTTTTGCTGGCTGTCTTGTTGTGGTTGTTGTGGCGGGTGTTCAACAAACACCGCCAGCTGGCTGCTGGGGGCCGGTACAAAGCAAGCCAACTCAATTCAACAAAATCCCCTTGACCCGCTGCTGCAGCAACGGCACCACCTCCGTTTGAAACCAAGGGTTGTTGCGTTGCCACATGCGGTTGCGGGGCGAAGGGTGTGGCAGCGGCCAATGGCCGGCTTCGCAGTCGGCCCAATGTTTCACCCGTTCGGTCAAAGTGCGAAAACCATCGGACAAGTAATGGGTCTGGGCGTATAGACCCACCAACAAAGTCAGCTGAATGTCCGGCATCAACGGCAACAACTGCGGGTGCCATTTGGGCGCACATTCTTGGCGCGGCGGCAAATCACCTTGCTTGCCGCTGCCGGGGAAACAAAAGCCCATCGGCATCAAGGCGAATCGATCCGGATCATAGAATGTCGCCGAGTCCACCCCCAACCACAAGCGCAATTGGTCGCCACTGGGGTCATTCCAAGGGATACCGGTCTCATGCACTTTGCGGCCCGGGGCTTGGCCGACAATCAAGATGCGACTGTGCGAACTGGCCTGCACCACCGGACGCACCCCATGCGGCAAATGGGCGGCACACAGCTGACAGCGGCTGATCTCTTGCAACAGGGCTTTCACTCGGTATCTCGGGTGTTGGCTGCTTGCAGGCGCTGACGCAATGCCGGTAACAAGCCATTGTGATCCAACTCAAAAACCAAAGCCAATTGCCGACCCAAGGCATTGTCGGGAAAGCCTTGGCGCTTGAACCAGGCCAGGTAGTGACCCGGTAAATCCATCAACAACCGCCTCTGGTATTTGCCGTATGGCATCTTTTGGGTCAAGGCTTTGAGAAAAGCCTGCTGCTGTGCCTGACTGAATTTCATGGACCCATCCATCGCCTCATGAAGTGATCTTGGCTTGGGTGGCGCGGCGCTTGTTCAGTTGCGCTTCGCGGTGGGCAATGTAGATGCCTGATGCAAACACGATGGCGGCACCGATGACGGTCCATTGATCGACCGACTGATCAAAAAACACCCAGGCCATGACGATGATGAAAGGCAGGCGGGCGAAATCAAACGGCATGACGATGGACACGTCCGACCGTTGCAAAGCGGAGGTGAACATGAGGTGGGCAAAGCTGCCCAGAAAACCCATGACCACCACCCCGAGCCAGATTTCCCAGGACGGCCACTGCCAGACATAAACCGCCACCGGTAAGGACAAGGGGGTCATCAACAACACCATGTACATGACGATGACGTTGGTATCCTCGGTGCGTGACAGGCTTTTGATGATCAGCACCGAAGCGGCCATGAACACCGATGAGGCCACCACCACCAAGGAGGCAAACAAATCGCCATCCAAACTGGGCCGCAAGATGATCAGGGTACCGACGAAGCCGACCAGCACCGCCACCCAGCGGCGGGCGTGGACCTGTTCACGCAACACCACCGCCGCGCCAATGGTGACGAACAAAGGCACGGTAAAACTCAAGGCCACGGCCTTGGCCAAAGGCAGCACGGTGATGCCCCAAAAATAACAATACATGGCGCTGATGCCCAACAAGGCGCGGATGATGAACAATTTGATGCGCCCGGTTTTGAACGAGCGGTAACCATTGCTGATCAACCACGGCAACATGAAGACCAGTCCAAATAAATTGCGGAAAAAGGCGATTTGGAAGGCGTGCAGTTCACTGGCCGACCAGCGGATCAACACATTCATAAAACTGAAGCCCAAGGCCGCCAACAACATCAGGGCGATGGCTTTGAACAATTGGCTGTTGGCTGCTGTGGTCATGAATGGCTTAGGAGGCTCGACAAGGTCAACACAGTTTAATCGCTGGGATCGGCGCTGACCACCCTTATGCGGGTTTTTCTGGGCGGATCATGTAAACACAATTGGGCAGCGGGATGGGTTTGGGATAAGGCCGCTCCACAAAGCCCATGCGTCGGTACAAGCGCATGGCGGGCCGGTTGTCATTGAGCACAAACAAAGAGGCTTCGGCCAAGTTCAGTTGCTGGTGACCTTGCCGCAACAATTGCTCAATCAACTGCTCGCCCAGGCGCTGTCCCCGGTGCTTGGGTGACACCGCCAATCGACCCAAATGACAGCGCTCCAGGCGGTTGTAAAACTGCCCAAAAGCCACCACCTCATGGCCCAATCGCAACACGTGGGAATGGCTTTTGTGGTATTTCGATTGTTGTTTAAACCGATTCAGTTCAGGCGGAAAAGTCAAATCGGGACCACCCCAGTACAACAAGTCTCGGGCCGAAGCAAACCACCCCAGCACCTGTTGCAAATCGGCATTGGTGGCCGCCACAAAAGTCAATGGTGCAGGATCTTTCGACATGCTCAACGTACCGTCAGCACATAATAAACCACCACCAAGCCAATGACACAGCCAAAACGCACCAAGGAATGGGTAAAGCGATGATCGCCAAACTTCTCGGCAAACAAAGCACCGACCGCCAAGCCCAATATCAGCACCACCATGCGACCTGCCCCCCGGACACCCGGCCCGTCACCGAGCAACTGCCACCAGGCGTATAGGTTGACCGCCGTGAGGATCAACACCGTGCCCCACAACAAGGCTGTGAACCTATCCATCAGACCGTCGACGCCGGCGGATGGTGGCCAGGTAAATCCCAGCCAACACCAACATCAAACCCACACCATCCATCCAGGAGGTTGGCCGGGCAAAAAACAGCACATCCCACACCATCGACATGGCCGGTTGCAACAACAACAGCAAGCCGACAATTGAGGTGGGTAAGGTCGGCATGGTTTGGGTGATCAACACCCAACCCACCACCTGACAGAATACCCCCAACAGCAGCACAGAGAGACCGGATTGCCAATCGGGAATGACAAAGGTACCGGCTTCCCAGACCACCACGGCAGCCAGGATCAAAGCACACATCACCGAGAGCAAACCCAGGTTGGCCATCGGTGACAGGGCGCCTGGCATGGCTTGTACGTGCCGCAGTGACAGCATGAAACCGGTGTAAGCCAAGGAGGTGGCCAAGCCATAGAACACCCCCAGTCGGTAATTGGCTGACAATTCACCCCATTGCAAGCCGACCAACAAAAACAAACCGGTGAAGGTCAGCACCAAACCGAGGAAAAACTTCCAGCCGATCTTTTCACTGAGGAACAGGTAACCAAACAGGGTCATGAAAAAGACCTGGACATTGCCCAAAACGGTGGCCAAACCAGGACCCACATATTGGATGGAGCGGTGCCAAAACCACAAATCCGCCGCAAAAAACACCGCCCCCAGGAGCAGCCAGCGGGCTTGTGTGGCGTGGCGCCACAAGGGCTTTTTTTGCCACCAACACAACAACACCATCAACAAGCCGCCGATGGCCATGCGGTAAAAACCAATGGCTGAAGCGCCCATGTTGGCCAGTTTGACCCAGACACTGGAGGTGCTGATGATCAAGGCCGCCACCAGCATGGTGACGATGGCCCATTTGTCGATGGCAGGGCTGTCGGCAGGATTCATGCGTGGCCGTGGATCAATCGCCCAGCAGGGTTTGCATTTGGGCTTCCAACTGGGCCACCCGCGACTCCAACTCGTCCAGGCGAGAGGCTTGCGTGCTGGTGGCTTTGACGGTTTGTACCACGGAGCTGACATCGACTTCGCCGCACAACAGGTGGGTGTAACGGTCTTCGCGACTGCCAGGGCCTTTGGGGATGCGGATGACCAATGGCCAATCCCGCTCTATCAATGAATCAACCACCGCTTTGACCTCATTGATGTCAACGAAGTCTACCATGCGGCCGGTTTTGCTTTTCACGTCATTCAACGTCACCGGTTCGCGCACCATCAACACCGCCAGCACCGCTTGTTGTTGGCGATCGATGTCAAATTCGGTCATCACCCGATGGGTCACGTGGTTGGCCCGGCCGCCATAATCCACCCCCACCAAGTTGCGGCTTTCCAGTTGGCTGACGGTGTGACCCACCTCCCCTTCGGTCAGGTTCATCACCGGCACCCGATTGGTTTTTTGGTTACAAGCCAACAACAATGAATTCATGCTCAAGGGGTAGTTGTTGGGCGTGGTCAGCTGCTTTTCCATCAAACACGCGATCACGCGGGCTTCTTTGGCGGTGAAATAAGCGGCTTGGTCTGCCGCTTCGGCAGCGACCTGATCTGCATCATTCATGGGTTTTCCTTCATTCTTTTCTGAGATCTCGGATCAAACGAAAGCCAATGTGGGTCCAGGCTTCATCAAAATCGACCGACTTGACTGCACCGTCATCATCGGGACCGGACATCCAGGATCGGCCAATCACCGGGTTGCTGTCACAGGGGTCATCGGGATTAAAAATGGCTTTGAACTTGCCCAGGGCTTCACAGCCTGACAGCCATTCACTGACGTTGCCGCCCATGCCATACAAGCCCAGTCCGTCTTTTCCAAAACGCGTGGTGCTGGCCACATACATGACGCCATCATCACAACTCTGCAACGGTGCTTCGATGGCTTTGTCTTGCCATTTGGCTTGCAATTCCTGTCCCGCCAAATTGGCCGCGCCGCAGCCTGATCCGGCTTGCGACAATTTCATCAAGTGGCGCCATTCCCGGGCCGTCGGCAATCGATAGGTGTGTCCGGTTTGTTCACTGAGCCACAAGGCATATTGGTTGGCATCGGGCCAACTGACACAAACCACCGGCATGTCATCGCTCACCTTGAAGCCTGGTTTGGTGTAATTGCGCTGCGAGAAAATCATGTTCGATTTGATTTGGCTTTTGCACCGTTTCAGCGGGTGGTTGGTGGCCCTGACAAAGCGGTCATATTCGGCAAAAGTCACCTCACTGCGGGTCACGGCCAGGCCATAATTCAACAAGCCCTGGCGATTTTTATATTGAGGCGTGATGACCACGGTTTTGATGCCGCGTTGGTCGGTCAACACCTGGCCTGGTCGCAACATGGTTTTCACCGAATCGGTCAACTCATCAACCAACTCTTGGCCTGGCACCACCTGATCAACCAAAGCAATCAATTGATTGACTTTGACGTGATTCAACTGCCCTTTGGCGGTGTTGAATTTTTCCACGATGCTGCCCAACATCAAGGACCGTTCCAATTCTGTGTTCAACTCCAACTGGTGCAGCAACCTTTCATCGACCATAATGATGCGGTGACGCACTTCAGAGACTGAATCGGCAAAGGTTTTGGCCTGTTGCAGATCACCTTTTTGCACCGCTTGATAGAGCAACTCGTAGTAACCCGCCATGACATCAGACAACAAACCCAGGCCTTCGGCATGTTGTGGTATGTTGGTCAACAACTGCAGGATTTGATCCAAGGCGTTGTTGTCTTTGGGGGTGGTCAGTTGTTTCCGTTGGATGTTGCGTTTGGCTTGTTGCAACAGCTGTTCTTCCTGGGCTTCGCTGAGCAAGTTGACCACCGGCGCAGGGGCTTGCTTGACCACATCATCGGCCACATCTGTGACGGCGGAATCCAAAATTCCTGGCGGTGGATCTGCTGGCATTTGGCTGATCAAATCAGTCGGCTGGGGCACCACCGGTGAACCATTGGCTGTTTGCGCCACAGGATCAGGTTGCGCCGGTGTGGGCTGTTCGCGGGTGATTTGCCACACCAGCCCAAGGCTGATACCGGCCAACACCAATGTGGCCAAAATACCCATGCGGCTTAAAGTGAAAAACCTTTGTTTGACGTTGCTGACCTGCAACACCGCGGCTTTCAACTCCTGCATGTTTTGGTAACGCTGATTGGGTGATTTGGCCAAACAGCGCTTGATGACAGGTTGCCAATGTGCCAATTCGGGCGGCAGGTCCGGTACCGGGTTGGACACATGAGCCATCATCAATGACAAATCATTGTCCTCTTCGAACACCGGCTCACCGGTCAGCACTTCATAGAGGATGGCACCCAAGCCATAGATGTCTGAGCGGGCATCCACATGTTTTGACTGGGCTTGTTCCGGGCTCATGTAATAGACACTGCCGATGATGCGGCTGTCTTTGGTGAAACGACGCCGCCCAGTGCTCAATGCGATGCCAAAGTCAGCAATTTGCACGTTGCCAAATTGATCGAACAAAATGTTTTCAGGCTTGATGTCGCGATGCACCACGCCTTGGGTGTGGGCATAGGACAAGCCATCACAAATGCCGGCGATCATCTGCTTCAATTCTTCATCGTCGTGGTACGCAAATGTGGTCAAATCGCCATGCTGCAAGTACGGCATGGAATAAAACAAAATCTCGTCATCGACATGGCCCACTTCATAGATGTTGACGATGTTGGGGTGGTACAACTTGGCAATGATTTCGGCTTCTTGGGTGAAGCGGCGGACGACATTTTCCTCATCGGTGATGATCGGGCGCATGACTTTCAAGGCCACCTCCCGTTTCAGTGACTCTTGATGGGCCAAATAGACCACACTCATGCCACCTTCACCAATCTTGCGGATGATGCGGTAATCAGGAATCGATATTTTGTGATCAATTTTTGTCATCTGTTGGACATTTTAACTGAAGGCACCCCAAATTGATCGGCCAATCTCGGTGAAAAAGTCATTTTTCAAAAAAAATTCACATCCCATCACAGCGCAACACCGATAATGGCAGAATCTACGAATTTGAGTTGACATTAAATGGGCAGCACCGAGCCATCCAACACACCGATCATCAGCATCCAGTGCAGCTCCTGTCACAAGAGCACCATTTACCTGAAAGTCAAAAATCACCAAAACAACCACGCGCCCTTCAAAAACAATGAATTCACCTGCACCGAATGCACACAGCAACTGAAGGCAGCAGGCAACGACCGCAAGCGACCGGGCCAATTATCCATGGCCTGAAGGCCAATCCCGACTTTATAATGGCGGCATGAACCCGCTCACCTATGGTCACCTCAAACCGTTGCAGGTCGCGCTGCGCGATCAGCAACCCTACAGCGAAGACTACCAGGATGTGTATTTTTCCCGGCATGATGGTTTGGCCGAAACCCGCCACGTGTTCCTGCACCACAATCGACTCGAGCAACGCTGGCAACAGGCCGCTGGACAAGCACATTTTTGTGTCGCTGAAACCGGCTTTGGCACCGGCTTGAACTTCTTGGCCACGGTGGCAGCCTGGGAAGCGGCTGAACTGAAACCACAGCAATTGGTTTTCATCAGCGTGGAAAAGCACCCCCTGAGCCTGCACAGCCTGCAACAAGCACAGCAAAACTTTCCCGAATTGGCACCCATGGCCGCGCGCTTACAAAAGTTGTGGGGCTCATTTCGTTGTGGCCTGCACCGCTTGGAATTTGCCCCCGACATCACCCTGTTGTTGGTGCTGGGCGAGGCCCAGGCTGGCTTGGCGCAACTGCAAGCCTCCGTGGATGCCTGGTTCCTCGATGGCTTTGCGCCCAGTAAAAACCCCGACATGTGGCATGACGGCTTGTTTGCCACCATGGCGCGCTTGTCCCAACCCGGCACCACAGTGGCCACCTTCACCGCCGCCTCGGTGGTGCGGAACGGTCTCAGCAAGCACGGTTTTGACGTGGTCAAACAACCGGGGTTTGGTCACAAAAGAGAGATGATCACCGCCACCTATCAGGGCACACACCACAGTGGCAGCCCATTTTGGGCACCGCTGCCGGGGGCCCAAAACTTAACACCAGGCACAACCCCAGCCGTGACCATCCTGGGCGGCGGCATCGCCGGCTTGTGTGTGGCCCACAGCATGCAACGATTGGGTTGGCACACCACCGTGATCGATCAGCAAGCCAAACCGATGCAACAAGCTTCAGGCAATGCCCTGGCCATGATGATGCCCTTGTTGACTGCTGGCAATTCCCCCGAAGCCCTGTTTTATTGGCGCGCCTTCGAGGCCGCTTGCCACTTCTATCAAACCCGTGAGTTTCAGCCCATCGGTGTGCGTCAGGAACTGACCGATGCCAAATCGCAACAATGGGCCCAACGCCTGGCACAGCAGGCATTGCCCGATTCTTTGGTGCAAGTCAACCGCAACCATGTCTGGTATCCCAACGCCGGTTACATCGACACCCAACAGGTGGCCAAACGCTTGTTGGCTGCGGTTGATCAATGGTTGGTGGCTGCGATCAAAGACTGCCAACAAGGCCCCGATGGTCAGTGGCACCTGCGCGATGCAGCGGGCCAAACGGTGCACCGCTGTGAGTTGCTGGTGGTGGCCAATGGCATGGGCGCCAAGACCTTGAACCCAACTTGGTTTGGTCAATTGCAGGCCAGGCATGGGCAAACTTCGGTGCTCCACGCACCGGTCAATGCCGCCTTGGACCATGTGTTGTTGGATCAAGGTTATGTGATCCCTGATCCCCGGCACAAGCGCTGGGTGTGTGGGGCCACTTATGACCATGTGACCGATGCGGCCATCGACCAAACACCCATCTTGGCCGCCGATCATTGGCCTTGCAATTTGGCCTGGTGGCAGGACCATCCTTTGCACGCAACCTTGTCGGCGGCCGCAGTGATCACTGGGCACGCCGCTTTGCGGGCCACCACGCCGGATCACCTGCCCTTGTGCGGTCCGGTGGTCGACCCGGTTGCCTTCAGCCAAAACTGTGCCGACCTGCACCATGGGCGACATTGGCAAACATATGCCACCGCCCCCACCATCAAAAACCTGTACGTGATCAATGGCCTGGGTTCCAGGGGCTTCACCTCGGCCCCTTTGTTGGCCCAATTATTGGCCGCGATGATGACCCAACAACCTTTGCCTCTGGAGACCGATTTGTGTAAGATGATCCACCCCAATCGGTTTTTATACCGATCGCTGAAACAACCACCCAACCACAGGTAACCGCCATGACCCAATCTGCTGCTTTCAAAGACCATTTCTCAGTGCAAGCCGAAGACTACAGCGTCTATCGCCCTGAATACCCCGCTGAGCTGTACGCTTGGTTGAGCAGTTTGTGTTCGGAACGGGCCTTGGCCTGGGATTGCGCCACCGGCAATGGCCAGGCAGCCGTGGCTTTGACCAACCACTTTTCCTATGTGATTGGCACCGACGCCAGTGAATCGCAGATTTACCGGGCCATGATCTACCCACGGGTGGAATATGAGGTGGCCCTGGCCCACCAAAGCCCACTGGCCGATCACAGCGCGGATTTGATCACCGTGGCCCAAGCCTTGCATTGGTTTGATTTTGCGCCGTTCTTTGCCGAAGTCCAACGGGTGGCCAAAGCCAATGGCGTGCTGGCGGTGTGGTGTTATGAGTTGCATCAAATCAGCCCGGCAGTGGATGCGGTGATCCAACGCTATTATGATGACATCATCGGCCGCTGTTGGCCGCCAGAGCGGCGCCACATCGAACAAGCCTACAGCCAAATTGAATTTCCTTTCGAGCCGATCAAAGCCCCCAGTTGCACCATGACCAAACAATGGACTTTCAAACACCTGGTGGGTTATCTGGGCACCTGGTCAGCCACCCAACAATACCAGCAACAACACGGCTCAGACCCGCGCTTGCAGATCCTTGACGAGCTGCAAACCGCTTGGGGCGAGGAAGACACCAAAACCGTGACCTGGCCGGTGACGGTCAAAACCTTTCGCATCAATCCAACTGCTGACTGAGGCATGCCCATGACCATCAAAAAAGTGGCCGTTTACTGTTCCTCTTCGGACCAAATCAAAAAAATCCATTTTGACCAGGCTGAGAACCTGGGCACTTTGATGGCCAACAACGGGCTGGAATTGGTCTACGGTGGCGGCATGGTCGGTCTGATGGGCCAAGTGGCCAAGGCCATCAAACACCACCAGGGACACACCATTGGCGTGGTGCCAGAAGCCTTGCGCATCGATGGCGTGGTCAACACCATTGATGATGAGTTGATCATCACCCCAGACATGCACACCCGCAAAGCCAAAATGATCGAACTGGCCGATGGCTTCATTGGTTTGGGGGGTGGCTTTGGCACCCTGGAAGAAATGCTGGAAGTGATGACCCTGAAACAATTGGGCTACCACGAAAAACCCATCGTGTTTTTGAACACCGACGGCTATTATGACCGCCTGTTTGAGATGTTCGAGCACATCTATGCGGAAAACTTCGCCAAAGCCGAATACCGCCAGTTGTACCACATCAGCGAAAGCCCTGAAGACGTGATTGCCTACCTGGCCAGTTACCAGCCGCCCCTATTACCGGACAAGTGGTTTATTTGAGCCAACTGATTTGCACCATCACTCAAAGCCATTGGCAAACAAATAATCATCCGCAATCACCCCGGAGGCATACAACAAGCCACCCCACAAATGGGCCAAAAAATCCGGCTCAGCATAACTGGCAGTGGTGTGGCCCATGCCAGTGTACCAAGAGCGCCCACCCTGGAATGAATGGTACCAACTGATGGGGTGATCTGCCCCCATGTTGCCGCCGCTGTAACTGGTTTCATCCAAGGTCATCAACACCTGAATCTGCAACGTCGGGTCCAACCTCGGATTGGTTTGGAAGTTGTACCATTCATCGGTGCGCATCCATTCCTGATCCAAATGCACGGTGGCTGGGTGGCTGTTGTCTTCCACCCAAACTCGGGCCACTTGGATGCTGGGATGGCTGTCAAAATAGGTGCCCAACAATTGACCATACCAAGGCCAACTGTATTCGGTGTCACTGGCTGAATGAACCCCCATGAAACCACCACCGTTTTGGATGTAGGCTTCAAAAGCCTGTTGCTCGTTGGCGTTCAACACATCCCCTGATGTCAGCAAAAACACCACCACATCGTATGCAGCCAAGTTTTGGGTATTGAAATCGGCACTGTCTTCGGTGAAGGTGGCGGTGAAGCCTTGCTCAGAAGCCATTTGCTGGAACGCGACTTGGGCCGCCGGGATGGAACCGTGCCTAAAACCGTCTGTTTTGCTGAATATCAAGGCGTTGAAGGTACCGGTTTCATGGGCATTGACTGGGTGACACATCCCAATCAACATCATAAAACATAGGGCATTAAGCCGTTGCATCTTTCCGTATCGAATCATTTGAGTGACCCTTACGATATGACATCCTGCGGCCTATGAACCAGACCCAGGTCGCAAAAAACACCATTCATGCCCGTCCCCTCAGACCAGGCCCGCAAACTGACCTGGCGACCATGGCCAGGTTAATTCATTATCGCCGCTGGATGGCCAGCATCATGTGGTGGGCGGTGCTGGACTGCTTCATGTCCTCGGCTGTGATGGTTTTGTACAATGATTGTTTGTGGCTGAGCTGGGTGACTTGATAGCCCTGCTCGAATATCTGATCAATGAAGGCGTCGACGTTGTGGTAGCGGGCCCGATTGAACTCCAACAAGATCATCATGTTGGGATTCTTGTCCCTGATTTGTTGGCTGCCATACCAAAACTTGTCTTCTGCGCCCTCAATGTCCACTTTGATGAAATCAATGGGTTTGGCGTCTTTCAATAAATCATCGATGGCATTCACTTGCACCTTGATGGTGTTGGGGTAATGCTTTTCCCGGGCCTGTTGACTCATGTTACCGGCCAACATGCCATTCATAGGCGTGTCATCGCTGTAGACAAAATCGATGTCCTCGCCGGCCTGGTCTGAGACGCCTTGGTTGATCACTTTCAGTTTGTTTTCAAAGCCATTGACTTTGCTGCTTTTGATCACCAGGCGACTGAGCATGGGGTTGGCTTCCAAGGCATGAATCTGACCTTCAGGACCAATCAAATCCGCCATCAACATGGAAAAATAACCATAATTGGCACCCACATCCAGCACATTCATGCCCGGTTTGACTTGGCGGGCAATGAATTCGGTGATGTTCATTTCCCAAAATCCATTCATTTGTAATTGCACTCCCAGGCGTTCATCCAAAGTGTTGACGAACATCAAATAGCGGCCCAATACCCGGCACACGGCCTGGTGGTTGCCTAAATAGGTGGAGCGGGACAATGTACGGATGGTGGCGATGTTTTCATCGCGGTTGGTTTCCTCGGTCAGGCGACTGATCGGAAACAGTCCATTGGCAGCAAGCATGGTTGTTTTTCCTCGATTGGATGGATGTGATTGGGCGGCGGGTGACGGGATGTCACCCGGTTAATGTGGAATCGGATTCAACTCAATCCAAGGCCTGCATGGCCGCCGCATAATTGGGCTCATTGACAATGTCATCGACCAATTCACTGTATACCACCTGGTGGTTGGCATCCAACACCAAGGTGGCGCGGGCGTACAAACCAGCCAAGGGACCTGAGGTCATTTTCACCCCACAACTGGCGGCCAGGCTTTGGTGTCTGAAATCAGACCCGGTGACGGCATTCTCAACCCCTTCGGCGGCGCAAAAACGGTTCAAGGCAAAGGGCAAATCCATGGAAGCATACACCATCACCACATCGTCACGGTCGCCGGCTTGTTGGCTGAAAGTTTTTAATTGTAAGGCACACACTGGGGTGTCGATGCTGGGAAAGATGTTCAACACCACTTGCTTGCCGGCAAAATCGGCCAGGGTGGCTTCGCTGAGGTCTGACAGCACCAATTGCATGGCGGGGCCAGCGTCCCCGACTTGGGGAAAGTCGCCATTGGTGTCTACGGGGTTGCCTTTGAAGTTGGTTTGGGCCATGGGTTGTCCTCAAAAAAGCAATCAGTTTAGCCTGATTCATGCCCTGCATCAAGTGTCTGTAGGTCGCCTGCACCTGTTCTGGGTGATTGGGTTGCCATCCATTCGATGACAACCCACAGAAGGCTTAAGTTTCTGGCTCTGGATCAGCGGTTTCCAGGTCTTTCAAGATGACCTCACCCTCATCATAGCGATACTCAAAAATGAACGATTCCATGCGGCGTTTGACCTCATTGGCAAACACCACTTTGCCATTGGGCAATTCGGCCTTCCAGTGCATCGGGATATGGCCTTTGATGCGACTGCCACCAAAGGATTGACTTTTTTTCCACTCAGCACGCTTGGCGATGGCATTTTCAAAATTGTAGGTTTGCTTCAACTCAGCCAACAATTGATCGACCTGGGTCAACTGTTGGGCGTTCAATTGTTGTGGCAGCGTGGCCATCAGGTGGTCGTTGTTGGAAATGCCTTTGCCAGCCAGTCGCAACCAAGCCAACCCGGTGATTTGGTCGTCCTTTTGTAAATGCAACAGGCCAATGAAGTATTGGGCATGCTTGTTGCCATATTCTGCGGCATCAATCAAGCGCCACATGGCGTCGTTTTTGTGTCCCCGCTTATCCGCCTCCAATGCCGTGTAGACCAAATAATCGTCCGGGTTAATCATTTTTCCATGGTCATCAAATTTCACGTTCAAATGGCGGGCTTGGGCCAAACTGAACATGCCCAACATCATCACTAAAATCATTGTTTTCATTATCTTACGCTCCTTATGAATTGATTGGATCTTTATGATAATTGGACAAAAATGAACGGTCCCTGAATTCGCACCACCGCTGCGCCGACCCTTGAAAAGCAATGACCGGTGGCTTGTATTCGGTGTTTTTTGTCCCACCATTGATACTTAGTTTTGCAGGCCGGTGCTTACAATGGGAACCGTTGGTCGCACATGCCAACAAATGGGAAGCCTCTCAGGGATGGGTCATGGACCAATGCCACAGGGATGTGCCCTTTTTTTCAGTTGCCCCTGAATAAGCCTTTGGCAGGATCGCCTATTTAAACATTTTGGGTTTCATGAACGCCGCCAGCTCGGCGGTGCCGGCCACCACTTCTTGCCACTGGGTCGCCTGGGTGAATGACACATGGGCATAGGCACAGGTGGGCACATTGGCCAAGCCCGCGGCACTGGCCTGATTGACAAAATCAGTGAAAGCCGGATTATGCCCCACCAAGAAAACCACCTGCTGATCATCTGTCAATGCCCGCACCAGCGACCAGATGGCCGACGCGGAAAAAGTGTACAAAGATTCGTGCAACTGCCAATCGATGGGGCGCCCCGGCCAATGCTCGGCCACGCCCTGAATGGTCAATTGAGCCCTTTGCGCCACGCTGCACAGCACGTGATCAAAAACCACCCCAGCCTCATGCATGGCATGGGCCATGATGCGGGTGTCGCGGTGTCCGCGTTGGCTCAATGGCCGGGCGCGGTCCGCCAGTCCCGGGTGGTCCCAACTGGACTTGGCATGGCGGATCAAGTGGACTGATTTCATGCGGCCTCCATCAGCTGGCGATAAGCGGCCCGCAGCAGCTCTTGAAAGTGGTGCAAACCCGCTTCCCGTTTCATGCACAATGGGCCACTGGCATAACTGCCTGAATTCAATCCTTTTTGTACCGCTTCACAAATGCCGATGTCTTCCGCTTGGACTTGGTCACTGAATTGTTGGTCTTGGGCGATCAATGATGCCAGATCTGGCACCTCGGCATAACAATAATCAAACAGCACCCGACAGCGGTTGTGACTCAATGGCAGCACTTGGTTGGTCTGTAAGCGGTTGGGCAACACATTGAGCATGGTGTTGGGGTAGATGAAAAAGTAATGGGCCTGACCGGCGCCGTAAATGCCCTCGCTTTGTTCCAGCGGACTGAATTGGTGGGAATGCCACCGGCTTAACTGGGTTTGGTAACTTTTGTAATCCAACAATTGATTCAAGCCCGGATGCACATGGGGTAAATGATAGCCTTCCAGGTAATTCTCCACATAGACCTTCCAGTTACAATCAATGATGAATTCATCGCGGCGGTTGAATGGCATGGTGGTCAGATCGATCGGGGCCAAAATTTGATCGATGCCCGCGGTCACTTCATTCAATGGCGGCACGTCATCTTTCAGCGCCACAAATATCAAGCCTTGCCAAATGGCCGTTTTGATTTTGGGCAAACGATGATCGGCCACTGAAAAACCTGCGGTGGTGTGCATTTCCGGGGCACTTTTCAGCCGCCCATCCAAATGATAATTCCAGCCATGATACCGACACCGCAGGGTTTTGCCATGTCCGGAAGTTGTGGCCAATGGGCCAGCCCGGTGGCGGCACACATTGTGCAAGGCCTGGATGCCAGCCCCGGTGTTGACCACAATGATCGGTTGTTCAGCCACCTCGTGCACCACCCAGTCACCGGTGGTTGGTATCTGCGACTGGTGGCCAACCAACTGCCAACTGCGCTGCAAGACCTCGGTGCGATCCAGCACCGTGAACAAGCCATTGGCATAAACTTCGGCCGGCAGTGAATGGGCTTGATCAGCCCCCTGGGATTGGGCCAGTGTGGCGATGCGTTGGCGGTCATATGCATTCATGCCATCATTTTAGTGCATTTGAATCATTTGTCATCAAGCCGTGAGAATTTCGTGAGAATTGAAGCGCAAAATGGCTCCACGATTTTAATAACAGAGGAGTCAAACATGAAAATGAAACATCTGATGCGCTCGTTGGTATTGCCAGCGGGCTTTTTATTGTCAACCCAAGCCGCGGCTTTTGAAGTGAAGGTCAAAGTGGAAAACCTGAGTCCTGAAGGGGGCCTGTATTTCACCCCATTGTGGGTCGGCTTCCATGACGGCAGCTTTGATTTATACGACCGCGGAGCCGCCGCCTCAGAAGGCGTCGAACGCTTTGCCGAAGACGGTGACTTTGGGGCCTTGATGAGCGAATTTGCCGGCAGTGGTTTGGATGCCGTGATCCTCAACCCCGAAGGCTTTGCCGGCGCCCCGATTTTTGATCCGGGTTTGGCCAGTTACGAGGTGTTTGATTTGGATCCCGCGGCCAACCAGTATTTCAGCTATGGCGCGATGATCCTGCCATCCAATGACGCGTTCATTGCCAATGGCGACCCCATGGCCCACCAACTGTTCAACGACGAAGGTGAGTTCATGGGCCCCATCTCATTTGTGGTTTATGGCAGTGAGGTGCTGGATGCGGGTACCGAAGCCAACACCGAATCCGATGCCGCTTTCCTCAACCAATCCGCACCCAACACCGGTGAAACCACCAGTGACGGGGTGGAGTTGCACCCCGGTTTCAACGGTTCGGCCGGTAACCCGGCAGCCACTCCGGTCAACATCCTGGGCGCCACCGTGCCACCAGGTACCGTGATTGATCCGGTCAAAGGTGATTTCACCCAAGGCATCGTGCCCATCATGCGGGTCACCATTCAAAATGCCCTGACGCCCGTGCGGGTCAGTGTCAAAAACCAAGCCCCGGCTGGCGGCATTTACTTGACCCCCGTGTGGCTGGGTTACCACGACGGCTCCTTTGACAGCTTCAACGTCGGTGAAACGGCTTCTTTGGGCATCGAACGAATGGCTGAAGACGGCGATTTTGGCGCCTTGGCCGATGCGTTTGCCACCAGTGGTGCCGGTACCGGACAAGTGGTGTTGAACCCCGAAGGCTTTGCCGGCGCACCCTTGTTTGATCCTGGCTTCAGCAGCACTGAAATGGTGTACTTGGATGCCGCGCAAAACCGTTACTTGTCGTATGCCGCCATGGTGTTACCATCCAATGATGCCTTCATTGGCAACGACAACCCCATGGCCTACCCCATTTTTGATGACAACGGTGATTTCGCCGGTCCGGTGCGGGTCAAAGTTTATGGCAGCAACGTCTGGGATGCGGGCACCGAAGCCAACACCGAGTCCGATGCCGCTTTCTTCGACCAATCAGCGCCCGATACCGGTGAAGCAACCACTGATTTGATCGCTTTACACCCCGGATTCAATGGTTCTGTGGGTAACCCCAACGGCAGCCCACAAAACTTCCTGGGTGGCACCAATGGCCCAGGCATCAGCTTTGATGCCACCGCCGCAGACTTCAGCATTCCTGGCAGCCCAGTGGCTGAAATCAGGGTCTCGCGGGTGGTCGACGGTGGTCACAGTGGCGCCTGGTTCAATCCTGCACGCGCTGGCCACGGTCTGGTGTTGGAAATCACCAGTGACGGCAATGGTGGCTCACGCGCCATGGTCTCTTGGTACCACTACGCGGCCGACGGCTCAGGCGAGCAAATTTGGCTGACCGGCGTGGGTCCCGTGGTGGATGACACCGCCATTGTCGATGTGATCCAAACCTCCGGAGCGATCTTTGGCGAGTCGTTCAACTCAGCCGATGTGGTCCGCATCAACTGGGGCCAGGTGCGCATCAAGTTCACCTCGTGTAACCAAGCCACTTTGTCCTATGACTCACTGGTGGATGGTTATGGTTCAGGCAGCGAACCGCTGACTCGATTGACCTCAGGTCCGGTTGACTATGCGGGTGCTTGTCAGCTGTAAACAACCTTAATCAACCCACTGGCAGGTTGTGGTCCCATCCCCAAGATTTGACCCGACCACAACCTGTCAGGACCCAAAAGAACAAATAATTGTAAGCAACCATGTCTTTTTCCTTTCATATATTCAATCAAGAACAACAACCGAATGATGCTGGGGAGGCAACAGACATGTCAAACAAACAAATTCTGGTGATTGAGGATGAGTATGACATCGCTCAATTATTGAAAATCCATTTGGCTGATTTGTGTGACCAAGTGACTTTGGTCCACGACGGTGAACAAGGCCTCAAACAAGCCCTGTCTCGCCCCTGGTCCGCCATCGTGCTGGACCTGAAATTACCCAATCTGGACGGCCTGGAAATCTGTCGCCGCATTCGCAGCCAAGCTAATTATGTGCCGATTTTGATGTTGACCGCCAAATCCACTGAACTGGATCGGGTGCTGGGCTTGGAAATGGGTGCCGATGATTACCTCACCAAACCATTCAGCGTGCTGGAGTTGACTGCCCGCGTCAAAGCCTTGATGCGGCGTTTTGATGCCAGTTTGGCCTACCACGAAACCGCTTGTCCGGCTTTGCAATATGATGGTTTGGAAATCAGCAGCGACGAACGCACGGTGAAAGTCGACGGCGAGGAAATCAACTTAACCGCCAAAGAATTCGATTTGTTGCACTTTTTTGCCAGCCACCCAGACAAAGTCTTCAATCGCTCGCAGTTGTTGGATCAGGTGTGGGGCTATGGCCATGACGGTTATGAACACACAGTCAATTCACACATGAACCGCTTGCGCACCAAAATCGAAAGCGACAGCCACAACCCCAAATACATCAAGACCATCTGGGGCGTTGGCTACAAATTCATCGCCGCCCATCACGCGGCCCACCATTGAATCGAATTTCCATGCATTCACTCAGCAAAAAACTGTCCTTCATGCTGATGGCGCTGTTCATCATCATGGGGGTGATCTTGGCCTTCATCATCCGTTACGCCTTGGTGCAATACAACCTGGAAATGACCCAGCGACTGAATGCCTCCATCGCCATGTATGTGGCCGAGGAAGATCAGTTGATCGCCAATGGACAACACAACGAAGCGGCCATCAAACAACTGGCCGAACGGGCCATGGTGATCAACCCCACCGTTGAGGTGTATCTGTTGGACGCCAACGGCCGAGTCCTGAGTCACAACCTGCCGGCTGGAACCGATTTTCAAAGCCAGGTACCACTGGCTCAAATCGAAACCTTTTTACAGCCCGATTCGCACCGCCCGCTGGTCAACCTGGATCCTCGCAGCCCCAACAGCGAAAAAGCCTTTTCAGCCGCCAAAATCACCCACCAAGGGCAACATGAAGGCTATGTCTATGCCATCTTGGGCGGTCAAACTTACGAAGCCTTGGCTCAAGACATCAGCAAGTTTTACGTGTTGAAAATTGCCGTGGCCAGCATCGGCGCCTTGTTGGTGCTGAGTTTGTTGATTGGCGTGTTGGTGGTCAATAAACTGACCCGCCCGTTGGCGGCATTGACCCGACAAGTGCGGGCTTTCCAACAACAAATCACCGGCGAAAAAGCCAGCCCCCAACGACCCGGAGATGAAATCAAGGTCTTGACCTCAGCTTTCCAGCAAATGGGCCGCAAAATCGACCAACAAATGAAACAAATTCAAGCCGCCGATCAAAACCGCCGCGACTTGATCACCAACGTGTCGCATGACTTGCGCACCCCGCTGGCTTCCATCCAGGGTTACCTGGACACCTTGTTGATCAAACACGGGCAGTTGGATGAAGCCAATCGCCAGGAGTACTTGGCCACTGCCAGCAAACACTGTGTGCGTTTGAATGATTTGGTGGGTGACCTGTTTGAACTGTCCAAATTGGACTCCTTGGCGGTGCAACCACAAATCGAAGCCTTTTCATTGGCTGAGCTGATCCAAGACGTGGGCATGGAGTTCAAAATGCAGGCCCAACACAAGAACATCGATCTGAAAGTGGACTTATTGGACGGCCCCACCGAAGTGAAAGCGGACATCGGTTTGATGCAACGGGTGCTGGAAAACCTGATTGGCAACGCCATCAAACACACCCCTGAAAATGGCAAGGTGCTGTTGAAATTGGTGCATCAGGACGGGCAATTCAAAGTGATCATTCGCGACACCGGTCGCGGCATCAGCCAACAGGAGCTGCCGTTCATTTTTGACCGCCTGTACCGCGCCGAGAACACCTCACAACAAAACCGCAGTTCATCAGGATTGGGCTTGGCCATCGTCAAGAAAATTTTGGACTTGCATCAAAGCAAAATCAAAGTGGTCAGCCGCCTGAACCAAGGCACCCAGTTTTCGTTTCAATTGCCGGTGGCTGGATAGGCTTAACAGACCCTTTTGCTGTAATACACCACTTCTTCATCGCCCAAAGGGTCTGAATGAATGCCGGTTTTTTGATAGCGCATGCCAAGTTTTTCCATCACCTTGATGGAGGCGGCGTTGCCGGGCATGGCAATGGCTGAAAAATGGCTCACATCCTGGGTGCTGGCCAGTTCCTGCATCAGGTGTGATGCGGCCTCGGTGGCGTAGCCATGACCCCAGGCTGACCGAAACAGGCGCCAGCCCAACTCCCAATCAGTCCATTGCGGGTCGTCACCGAAGAAACCCATTGGCCGCACCAACAACCAACCGATGTATTGTCCAGTCTCGGTCACCGTGAGCTGCCACAAACCCCAGCCTTTTTCAGGATTGCGGTATTGGGCCAAACGCGGCAAGAAGGTGTTGTGGATGTCTTCTCGGGTGGTGATTTTGCCGCCATTGATGTAACGCATCACCTCGACGTCCTGATCCAGCTGGTACAACAAGTCGGCATCGCCATCGTCCATCAAGGCAAAACTGAGGCGGGTTGAATCGGGGATCTGCATGGTCATCTGACAAAAACCCATCATTTTACTGTAAATCTTGCCAAACAGGGCTGCCATCACACATGGATGAAACAACAACCGTGATAAATTACGGCTTGATTCATTTTATTGGCTTCACATGCATCGATTCAGCTTCACTTTTTGCCTGGTCGGCTGGTTATTGGTCGCCTGTGGTGGCGCGCAAAAACCGGGCCCGGACCCCAGTCAACCACTTCAAGTCATTGCCATGGGCTCTTGTAACAAAGAATACCTGGACCAATCATTTTGGCCAGTGATTGCCGAACAGCAGCCTGATCTGTGGATCTGGCTGGGCGACAACATTTATGCCGACACCGAAGACATGGCTGTGATGGCGGCCAAATACCAACGACAAAAAGAAAACCCACATTACCAATCGTTCATCCATCAGGTGCCGGTGATTGGCATCTGGGACGATCACGACTATGGCCAAAATGACGGCAACCGCACCTACCCAAAGAAACATGAGGCCAAAGAGGCCCTGCTGTCGTTTTTGGATGTATCGGCCCAGGCCACGGTCAGAAACCACCCCGGGGTGTATCAAAGCCACACCTTTGGAACACCACCCAGACAAGTGAAAATCCTGTTGTTGGACACCCGCAGCTTTCAAGATCCACTGCAGCGTTTGCCCAAAGGCGGTCCGCGCAATTACGCGGCACAAGCCGATGGTGACTTGTTGGGTGACGCCCAATGG
Source organism: Marinicella meishanensis (assembly GCF_019931145.1). Lineage (GTDB taxonomy): Bacteria > Pseudomonadota > Gammaproteobacteria > Xanthomonadales > Marinicellaceae > Marinicella > Marinicella meishanensis. Next base: position 29,906 of record NZ_JAIOUV010000010.1, read on the forward strand.
CAATGGCTGGCGGATGAATTGCAGCAATCCACTGCCAACATCAACCTCATCGCCAGCAGCATTCAAGTGATCGCTGAAGACCACCGCTATGAAATGTGGGCCAACTTCCCCCAAGAACGGGTCCGCTTGTTGAACCTGATTCGCGACAGTGGGGTCAACAACCCCGTGATCATCAGTGGCGACCGCCATTTGTCCGAAGTCTCCAGGGTTCAATGGCAGGGCCAAAACATCATTGAGGTCACCGCCAGTGGCATGACCCATTCGTTTTCAGGCAATCAAGAATTCAATCGCCACCGTTGGGGCCAATTGATCACCGATGAATCGTTTTCGACCTTGACTATAAATTGGGAAAGCAACACCTTGCACATCACACAAATTGACATGGCCGGAAACAAGCAACAACAGTTGACGCTGTCACTGCAATGATTGGGGTGTGGCCTCAGATCGATTCAAGCAAGTCTTGATACACGGGGTTCTTTTCGATCAAGGCCGCCACAAACGGACAAGTTGGCTTGACTTTGAGGTGGTGCACCCGTGCATAAGCCAGGCCATATTTGACCAATTCCGTGCCCAGACCTTGACCACCCAAAGCTTTGGGTACGATGGTGTGGTTGTATTCGAGCACGGCTTGATCCAAGCGGTAACTCATATAAGCTGTCAGACCATTCATGGTGATTTCAAACCGTCGCTGCTTGGGATTGTGTTGGATATTTTGATTCATTGTTTTTGCTTTTTGACTGATCGTTTCGGTGCCTCGTCAAATGGCACATTGCGGAACAGTTTCCTGACCATGTAATTGACCACCGGCACCCGATGGCGAGCCCAGACAAATTCCTCCACCGGCTCGGCCCCCAAATTGGCTTTCGGTTCCAAAGCGGTGCGGCCAAAGGAGATGTGTTGGCACCCCCAGTCCAGCGCCACTTCGATCACCAACTGCAACAAACGGAAGTAGATGGGGTATTGTTCATTGACTTGATAATCCAGTCCCACATAGTACGCGATCGCTTGGTCGCCCTCTTTGATCACCGAGACAAAACCGGCCACCTCGTCCTGGTTGCGGATGCCCACACATCGAAAATCTTCGCCCAATGCCTGCTGCAAGGCCAGGAAATAGCCTGCCGGCAGGGTGGCCAAGCGGGTGGCAGACTTGTTTTCAACCTGCAAATACAAGGCGTGCAATTGGGCATCCAACTGTTCATTCAAGGTCAGCGTTTCGGTGGTCAATGGCCCGGTATCAATGGTTTTGATGATTTTCTTGATGCGTCCTCGGTATTTGGCAGTCAACATGGCCAGGTAATCATCAAAAGTGCGAACTTCGGGGCCCAAATTCAGGACCATGTCCGGATCGGTTTGGATGCGGCGATAGGAATACCTCTCCAGCACTTCAGAAGGTGGTAGGAGCGGTTTCTTCAAGTCTTTGATCATGACAAAATCGATTTTCCCGGCCAATTTCTCTGCTTGTCTGATTTTATACAAGGCCTCAGAGACGATGCGCCAACCCAACGTCGGATCCAAGTCAGGGGCGAATCCCACTCCATGCAAACCACTGGAGACCAGGTTGCCGCAAACCAGCACGCGTTCCTGGTACTTTTGTTTGATGGCATCGGTGAGCTGCCCTGTTTCCTGGGTCAATTGTTCACCGCCGATGACCGCCACCTGGGCCGCCACAATCACCACCGGTTGCTGTTGGTCATCATAAGCCATGGCATAGCGTTGTGCTGTGTTGTTCGGCGCACAGGACTCCAGGGCCCGCAAATAACGGCGACTGAGGAAAATGGAACTGTGCTCAGCCACCTGATCCCAGGCGGCCCCATGCATGAAATCCACACGGTCTGCCAACACAAATCGATGACCGGTTGTGCTGTGTCGTTCCTGGTGGCGTTGTAGTTTGTCCTTGACTTGATCGATGAGGCTCATGTCTTTGATCCGGATGAAACAAAATCTTGATGGTAAACGATGTGGCGGCATTTGTACATGTCCTCACCCACAGCACTGCATGATCCGGCTGTTTCAAAGGGCCATCAGTGCCAGCATCTCACGCAGCAATTTGGCGGCCACCATGGCCGTCATGTCATGGATGTCGCGGGTGGGGTTGTATTCGACAATGTCGGCGCCGACCACTGGCCCTTGGATGCTGTGCAACACTTGGATCAATTCACGGGTGCTCAAGCCGCCTGGTTCATGGTGTGACACCCCGGGGGCAAAAGCCGGATCCAAGGCATCCAAATCCACCGACACATAAACCGGACCGGTCAAACCCAAGGCCACCACTTCGGCGCATTGATTGACACCATATACCTCGACCCCAAAGCGCTTGACTTGATCACGTTGGTGGTCATTCAGGGTGCGGATGCCGACCTGAATCAAACGCTTGGCCAATTGCTTTTCCATAATCCGGGCAAACGGTGAGGCATGCGACAAAGGGTTGTCTTGAAAATCATCATACAAATCGGTGTGGGCATCAAAATGCAGCAAGGTCAAATCCGCATAATGAGGCGCAAATGCCCGCACCAGTGGGAAGGTGACGGCATGATCGCCGCCCAATGACAACACCCGATTGCCGGCTTGTAAACATTGGTCTACCGCTTGGGTCACTTGCGCAAAGCCTGCGGCATCACCGGTGACAGGCAAATCACCCAAATCATGGCAGTTGTCGCCCAACCGCACTTCATGCCCCCGTTCACTCCACAAATTGGCCGAGTCGCTGTGCAAGGCCTGGCGAATGCGTTGGGGCGCTTGGGCACAACCGGTCAGAAAACTGGAGTTTTCATCCGACGGCACGCCGATCAAAGCGGTTGAATGCTGCGGCATGGCACGCCCCCCAAACCAATCACCCATGGGCGACTCTCCTCGATCCCCCAACACGGACTTGTTCAAACACGGGGATCACCGATGCCGACATATTTCACGCCTGACAAACGGGCCATGTCCTGGTGCCAGGTGGCCAAATCTCGCGGTCCGAAACCGGCCAGTGAATGGTGTCCACAAGCCCGCGCCATAACCTGCATGAGTTCGGTGGATGCGTTGAAAAAGTTGTGCAACTGTTGCGCCGATTTGGCCACATGCAAGCGCTGGCGCAAATCGGCATTTTGCGTCGCAATCCCGGCAGGGCACTGGTTGGTGTTGCACATGCGGGCGGCCACACAACCGATGGCTTGCATCGCACTGTTGGACAAGGCCACCCCATCAGCCCCCAAGGCCAGGGCTTTGACAAAATCAATCGGCACCCGCAAGCCGCCGGTGATGATCAAGGTCACCCGACCGCTGGCGCCCACTTGATCCAGGAATCGACGGGCCCGGGCCAAAGCAGGGATGGTGGGCACACTGATGTGGTCCCTGAACATGGCGGGTGCCGCGCCGGTGCCGCCACCGCGTCCATCCAAAATGATGTAATCGGCACTGGCATCCAATGCGAATTGCAGGTCATCTTCAATGTGGTTGGCACTCAGCTTGAAGCCAATGGGGATGCCGCCGGTGAGCTCGCGCACGCGATCGGCAAAGCGTTTGAAATCGGCCGTTGTGTGCAGATCTTTGAACGTGGGTGGTGATATCGCTGGGGTGCCTTCGGGGATGCCCCTGACTTGTGAGATTTTGCCGATGTTCTTGTTCCCGGGCAAGTGTCCACCGGTGCCGGTTTTGGCCCCCTGTCCTCCTTTGAAATGAAAGGCCTGAACCCGGTCCAGCAAGGCTTCTTGGTAACCAAATCCAGCGCTGGCCAGCTCATAAAAATAACGCGAATTGGCCTCTTGCTCTTCGGGCAACATGCCCCCTTCGCCGGAACAAATCCCGGTACCGGCCAGTTCAGCCCCGGTGGCCAGGGCCACTTTGGCTTCTTCGGACAAAGCGCCAAAACTCATGTCAGAAACCAACAAAGGGATCTTCAACACCAGCGGTTTTTTGGCGGCCGGCCCAACCACCAGCTCTGTGGCCACCGGCGCCTCTTCCATCAACGGCTTGCGCGCCATTTGGGCCACCATTAATTGCAAATCATCCCAATGGGGCAGCTGATGGCGCGGCACCCCCATGGACGTCATGGGCCCATGGTGCCCCATGTTGGACAACCCCTCCCGCGCCAACTGATGGATGAATTCAACCGTCGGTTCTTCCGTGGTGGCACGGGCCACCGGCGCAGCCGATTCTTTGGCTTTCGTACCTGGACCTTCCTGGCCCACCATGCCCACGTCAAATTTTTTGTGGGTGCCATCGCAATAGGGGGCGTTTTGGGTGTGCTTGCATTGGCACAAATAGGCCGGGCCATCGGCCTCAGCCACAAAGGGCTTGGGGGTGAATTCCGTACCGGCATGAGAGCCATCACAAAAGGGTTGACTGTTGGAACGGCCACACACACAAAAGTGGTATTCCTGACCTTGCTTCAGTTCAACTTTGGCGGGCTTGTTGTTGGCGATGATCGGGTGACTCATGATTTCCTCCAATGGCTGAATGCGTGGGTGTTCAAGCCCATCACTTTAGCACAGTTCAGCCCACCGTCCGCAGACCGCATACACCTGGCATGCTTATGGTTGGTTGACGGCTCTGATTTGCCCATCGGCCTGGACCACATAATCGGCCGCTTCATCGGTAGCCGCCCATTGCACCCGCTGTCCCAGCTCGACACCGCGGTAACTGGGCACATCGCTGGTCAGGCGGATGAACAACCAGCGTGGTGCGCCCTCGTCGAGGCGCAAACGCAGCGCTTGATCTGCGGGGTGCTGGGCCACGGCCTGGGCCAAAGCCGGAGAAAAAACCGCCTGGATGCGACCGGCATCGCGCAACAGCAAGGCTGTGTTGACCCCATGCCACACACTCAACAGACTCAACAGCATGATCCACACCCGACCCCAGCGCTGGCAGTGTCGCCAGGCAGCGGCCACCAGCAACACCAGACCGGCGGCGAACAAATAGCCATACTGAGCGGCACTGGCCGCCAATGGCAACACCGGCGCCAACAGCGCCAAGCCACCCAACAAAGCTGCCCAAAACAAACGCCGATGGGCCAGCCACAGGATGACAAACAAGCCCAAAACCAAGCTGGCTGCGACCACCGTCGAGCCCCGCAAGCCTTTGGCCAATGTGGTGTGTGGTTCGGTGAGGTGCGGTGAGATCCAATACAGGTGGTATTCCAACCAGCGCCACGGCATCTGCCACAGACTCAGCCCATAATGGGTGTTCTCTGGTTGTGACAACAACACCGGCAGACGCAAAGCCAGGTAAGCCAAGGCCACCAAGCCAGCACCCCAGGTGGCCATAAACCACACTTTTTGACGGCCACCCAACAGCCAAATCACACCCAACACCGCTGGCAAGGACAAGGCAGATTCTTTGCTGATCAATGCCACGGCCGTGAACCCAGCACCCAGCAGCAGGGCCATTAATGGCCGTTGTGTGCGACACAATTGCGACAACATCGACAAGGCAAACGACATGACCAACAGGTCGGCCATGGTGGCCACCCAGCCATGGACATACATGGCATAAGGTGAAGCCACGAACAGCAGGGTCCCAGTCATGGCCGGCCATACCGATAAACCAAACCGACGCGCAGCCAACCACAAGAGGCTGGCATTGAGGCTGCCCCACAGCACCAACACGCCATGGAAAACCATCGGTTGGTCAAAGCACCAATAAGACAACAACCGCCACAAATTGAAGGTCAAGGGCCGGTATTGGTAATCTGAGAATGCCAGCCAATCATTCCAGCGCATGGCCGACAAACCGGCCACATCAGCCCACGCCGCCCATTGCAGTTCATCATGGCTGAAATACCCGGGATTGAAAACCAACGGCAGTTGCAGCAACACCGCCAACAGACCCACCAAGACCAACAACAGCCCGACTGGGCACCGCTGCAACCACCGGGTCAAAGCATGGTTGTTCTGTGGGTTGGCGGCTTCATGGGTGGGCGTGGCTTGGGTCATGGGCTGCTGATCACAATTTCTGACAATACCAAACACTGGGGATGCTGACATCGAAGCCGGCATTTTCATAGGCTTTGCGGGCCGGCGCATGGCTGGGGTCGCCGCCGGTGGCCACCGTCGCCACCTGCACACCGGCTTGGCGCATCAGCTGCAGCACCTCTTGATACATCTTCGTACCAATGCCTTGTCCGGCCATGGTTGGATCGACTGCATTCAAACCAATTTCACCCACTTGGCAGGCCGCATCCCACTGATAGGCGGTAAAGCCCACCAACTGCTGATTGGCCTCAACCGCCAACAAGCGCCATGGGGAATCACTGTGCCACATGGCGGCCAATTCATCGGCTTGGGCCATGTCCTCCTGCTCCTGGGCCAGGCGATAGATGTCATCGCCCAAAATGTGCTTGAACGAGGCAAACACCGGGGCAAAAGCCGCGGCCCTGATGCTCTCGATTTGGTCCGCATCTTGGGCCTCAGCGGGTCTGAACTGGATGTGCATGTCATTGGTCCGTATCAGCAAAGACCACACTTTAAATTGAATGCCACAAAAAAGCCAGCACCGAACGGTGCTGGCTTGCTGGGTCAGATTTAAGCAATACCATTGAGGGCAGATTCACCCAGCATCACTGCTTTTTCAACAACCAGAATTGCAGCATTTGTTGGATCAGGCGGATGTCAATCGGTTTGGTCATGTAGTCATTCATGCCGGCTTCCAGGCAGGCCTCGCGGGCCCCTTCCTGGTCATTGGAGGTCATGGCGATGATGGGGATGTTGGGATTTTTCACTTGGCTTGACAAAGAGCGGATCTTGCGGGTGGTTTGGTAGCCATCCATTTTTGGCATCAAACAATCCATGATCACCAAGTCGTAATCGTGTTGGCGCAACATGTAAATGGCTTCCTGGCCGCTGTTGACCAAATCGATGTCCAGACCAAACACTTCCAAAGTGCCTTTGGCCACCAGCAAACTGGTGCGGTTGTCATCGACCACCAACACTTTGGCCGACAGGGTCTGGATGCCTTTTTGTTTGGCTTGCATGGCCTGGGTGATGTTTTTTATTCCGGCGGCTTTGTACAAGCGCACGGTCAGCCAAAAATGGGCGCCATGGCCTTTGTGTTGGCTGTAACCGACTTGTCCACCCATCAATTGGGCCAAACCCTGGGCCAAACTCAAGCCCAAACCGGTGCCGCCCACTGAGCCGCTGGCTGAACCATCGGCTTGCACAAAGCGGTTGAACAAATGAGCCTGTTGGGATTTTTTCACCCCTGGGCCTGAATCAATCACATCAAACCGCAACATGGCCCCGGCCCGGTTTTTTTTAACCATTTTGGCCAACAGCTTGATCTCACCTTGTTCGGTGTGTTTCAAGGCATTGGAAAACAACTGTTCCAAAATCTGTGACAAGCGGTGGTCATCACCTTTGTAATAGGGGTGCATGTTGGGATCAATGTGGTGTTTCAAGCCCAAGCCTTTGGCCTCGCAGCGCTCCTGAGCGGTGTCGATGAACGACTGCAACAAGGCTTTGAGGTCAAAGTCCCGTTCCACCAATTGCAAGGTGCCGGCATCCAGTTTGGTCACATCCAAGATGTCATTGAACACATTTAACAAGGCATCGGCGCTGCGTTTAATCACCCGGGTGCGCATTTGTTGATCCGGGTTCAAACCTTTGTTCTGCAACAACACATTGGCATGACTCAAGACCCCGTTCAACGGCGTGAACACCGCTTGGGAGATGTGCTCGTAATAAGCCGATTTCGCTTGATTTTCGGCCTCAGCGGAGTTGATTTGCTCGGTTAATTGGGCCACCTGCTGTTGTTGTCCGGTGGCATCGCGCACCACACAATAACACCCCAAACCTGATTTCAATGGCACCGCAGTCAAGGTCAATTCAACTGGAAAGTGACTGCCATCTCGCCGCACCCCAGTACCCAGCACCTGGCAGCTGCCTTGCTGTTCCAAGCTGGCTTTGGCTGCTTTGAAGGCATCTGGCGAGAGGCGGCCTGAAGGGTTTGGCGGCAGCACCAGCTGTTTGGGCTTGACTTTCAACAAGGCCTTAACATCAACATAACCCAACAATTTCGCGGCTGCGGGGTTGGCTTGGTAAATTTTTTCCGGGCTGACCAACAAACTGGCATCGGCCGAATTTTTGAACCAGGTAAGGTGGCGATCATCGCGCTTGCGCCAAGCCATTTCTCGTTGTTTTGAAGCGAATGCCATGGACTGTGAGGTGAAGTAGTCGTGCTGAAATTTTTTGCCGTGGCTGTATGAAATGTAACCCTGAAAAGCCAAATAAGCCAACAGGGGCAATCCCAATAACTGCCCCGTCACCACCACCATGATCAACAACGGACCGATGGCCATGGCGGCATAGATCAGCATCGCATTGAGACTGGGAGACAACAGTTTGATGGCCACCACGCTGACCCCTGAGACCAGCAACAACAAATAATTCTGATGGCTGACGGACTCAGCCACATACAGCAAAGCGCAGGCAGAACCCCAGACCAGGGCCACCAGACCGACCCCCAGCAAAAACTTCTGTTCCCATTCTTGGGTGCTGAAATCCTGTCGATCGCGCACTTGCTGGAATGCCAGGTGTAACCAGCCATGGTAACCGGCTGTGGCCAATGCCAGCACAGTCCACGGCATCAACCGCCACCAAGAAATGTGCGCGGCAAACAAAATCAGGATGATGACCGTGACCACCGTTGAACCAATGATGTGATTGGCCAACATCGGCGCATACAACAGCCGCAACCGTTCCTGTTCTGTCTTTTTACTGAGTGATACACCCTTCATTATTTGCTTGCCCACAACCACCCCTGAGCTGATAGGAGTCGTTATTATTCTACGATTGTTAACCGACAACAAGCGTTGATTGCCATTTAATTATGAGGGCACAAAGGAATGTTTTGAGACAATCAACGCCGTCCGAATGACCCGTCCTGATGTCATCCAGACTCCCCATGATAAGCCAATTTTGTCAACAAAAATGAGACGCAGGCCTCATTTGTGACCAATTTTTCGCATGGGCTTGAATGACTCGGAATCAGTTGCTCGTTGTGTGCAGCGTTTGCCAGTGTTGCTGGCCCGCAACGGCCAAGGCGGCGGCAGCTGGGCAGACCGACAGGAGTTGCGCTTTGTTGACAGCCATTTCACCCTCAACAAATCACCTCGGCCCTGAACGATGCGGTGATGGCCACGGTGTCGGCAGCCAACAGTGTGCATGTGATCAACAACTCCATCTTCCATGAGCCATTGACCAATCAATTGGGCAATTTCATTGGCGGATCGGGCAACAAAGACTGAAACCTGGTGGACAACACCTTCGGCTGGAACAACCACGCCAACACGTTATTGGATGACCCGTCATTCGTCGATGCGGCCAACCATGATTTTCACCTCGAGGCCACCTCGCTGGCCATCGATCGCTGTGCCATGGCAACCCAACCGCCGCTCCCAGCGGCGGGGCAACGGACATCGATGGCCAAACTGCTCCGGTGGACCACCCGGAGATCGCCGATGGCTTCGGTCAATTTGACATCGGTGCCGATGAATACCACCCCAGTGATGTGATCTTCAGCATTGCTTTTGAAAGCAATTGATGATCAGCGAGACTGCCAAACCCAAACCGGCCTTTGCTTGGAGGCCGGTTTGCTGGTTTTTGGTTCAACCCTTTAATACTTCTTGCGGGTGGTCTTTTGGGTTTTTTTGACCTTGGTCTGTTGCCCTTTGTTGTTGGTTTTGGTCTTGACCTGACCTTTCTTCACCGTGGTGGTGCCCTTGCCACGGTTGTTGGTTTTGCTCACCCCTTTTTTCTTGGTGACATGGGTGCCATCGGCGCGGGTGGTGGTTTTTTTCACCCCCACTCGGGTGGTGGATGAACCATTGGCCCGGTTGGTTTTACTCACGTGGAAGCTGCGGCTGACTTTGCTTGAAGTGCGTGGTTTGTATACCACCCTTTGCACGGGTTTGAAGTGGTGGGTTTTGCTCACCACAAAAGTGCTGCGACCGGTGTAGGTCAGCACTTTAGAGCGATACACATTGAAGTGCACAGGACGCCAAGGCTGCCACCATTTGGGGTGGTATCCCCAGTAGTAAACCGAACGGTACGGGCGATACGCCGGTCGATAGATCCAGGCAATGATGGGCCAGGTGTGCACATGCACTTGGGCTGGCACCACATAGTAGTCTGGTCCATAAACCACCTCATGACCATGAATCTGCATTTGGTATTGGTCGTTGGCTTGGGTCACTTCAATGGTGGCGACATCTTGAAATTCATCGGCCCCCAAGGCCGCTTGCAAAATGATCACATGGGTGCTGCCAACCACTTCTGACACCACCCGGATGTAGTCCACATAACCATTGTCATCCAGGTCCAGGTTGTTGATGCCGTTGGCCGGATCATTGATCGCCCGCTCAAAGGCTTCCAGGTTCTCGGTGTCTTTGAACACGGCACTGACCGCCATCAAATCCAAATCATGAGCCACCTCTGAACTGGGGGTGACCACCGCCACTTCGGTGGCTGTGCTCGCGGTGGCAGCCCAACAAGCCAAGCTGAATATGATCAGCTGCACGTTTCGTTTCATTGCTTTCATCTTTGTTCTCCTCAAATCATTTAAATTCTGGTTTCAACCGCCTCTTGGGGATGCTTTTTGTGCATCCGGAATGACCCGGTCTTGCCAGGTAAAACGCCGCTGCAGGCCTGCGGTTGACAAGCCGACAAGTGGTCTTTTCAAGTTGAGACTTGGATCACACATTACCAGCCGGAGGACTCAGTAAGCATTCAGTTTGGCCCGCACATCGCTGCAACATGGCTTTTTTGTGCGGTTTCACTGGCTGTGGCATTGAACACCCCAAACACCGGAATTCATCATGAAAAAAATAATCTTGTTGCTGTCATTATACCTGAGCCCTTGGGCGCAAGCCGACGAGGTGCACTGCGTGGCCACCACCAATGAGTTGATATTGGCCTTGTTCCTGGCCGGCAATTCTGTTGAGAACGATGTGATCAGAATCAAAGCCGGCAGCTACCACACCCCCGCTGGCGGCTTTGTCTACCAATCCACCAATGACGGCGATTTGACCCTTTCGGGTGGTTGGGTGGGCACCACCAATGTGCCTTGCCTGCTCAACAATGGTTTCCCCACGTCAACCCAATTACAAGGCCAAAACACGGACCGCATCCTGGAAATCGTCAGCAACTCCAACCCATTGATCACCATCAACAACCTGACTTTCAGTCAAGGCCAAGCACCCAATGGTGAAGCCGGCGGGGCCATTTTGATCCCTGAACTGCCGGTCTTCACGGGTGGCCTGGTCATCAACCAGAGCCGTTTTATGCACAACCGCGGCACCCAAGGCAGCGCGGTGCGGATCGACCAAGCCAGCTATGTTGAAGTGGCCAACAGTGTGTTCATCGACAACACCACCGACTCCGGTGGCGGCGCAGTGCGGGTGGCCCTGGATGAGCAAGACCTGCTGTATTTTTACAACAACAACGTGATGCACAATGTGCTGGGCGATGAAATCAGGGATGCCGTCACCGGCCTGGTGGTGATCAGTTTCGATGCGGCCCATGCCTTGGTGGCCAACAACGTGTTTTATGCCAACGACTTGTTCGGCTTCGGTCACACCGGCATGGGCCAAATTCATGTTTACCACAATTTATTGAGTCAAGCCGAAGACAACGATGTGTTCAACCTCAACAACCTCACCTTTGCCAACCCACAGTTCACCGATGACACCAATAACCTCACCCCCCTGCTTTCATCACCGCTGATCAACCGGGGGCTGATGCCCACAGACCATGCACTGCCCTTGATTCAGAATTGGCCATTGGGCAGTCAAGACCACAACCGGGGCCCACGCGTGCAAGACCGGCGCATTGAAATTGGCGCCTTTGAAGCCTTACCTGAAGTGCCGATCTTCGCCACTGACTTTGGTGCTTGATGGGCCGCCAGAAACCGACGCTGTGTTATACTCATTGCCGTGTTCAATGAGTGTGTGTGTAAGCCATGAAAAAACTGCTTTTGGGCTGCTGCTTGCCGGTCCTGGCCTGGGCCCAATGGTCGGATGATCCCGCCACCAATTTACTGCTGAGTGACCGCCAGGACGAACAGGTGCAAGCCAAAGTGGTGGCCACCCCGGATGGCGGGGCCTATGTCAGTTGGTTTGACAACGCCGATGGGGGATATGATGTTTATTTGCAGCGTTTGGACGTTGATGGCATCGCCCAGTGGCCAGCCAATGGCGTGCTGGTGGCCGACCGCAGTTACAGCTCAACCCAAGATTATGGCTTGGCCATTGACAGCCAGGGCCAGGCCCTTCTGGCTTTTCGAGATGACCGCGGTGGCAGCGAACACATCACCGCGCAAAAGGTGGCCACCGACGGTACCCTGTTGTGGGGCACTACCGGCATTCAAACCAATGTCGGCAGTGGTTTTCTGGCCAACCCTTTGATCACCGGTACCAGCGATGGACAAGTGGTGGTGGCCTGGACCCAAGATGCCTCCGTGGTGGTGCAAAAGCTGGACAGTGCTGGCCTGCCACAATGGGGCAACGGCACGGTCATGTCCGCCGCCGGCACCACCCTGTTCAGCAGTGATTTACAAGCCAGTGATGCCGGCACCGCCATCGTATCGTTGGTGGAATCGGCCAATTTTCAGTCCCCCAAATACCTGTGGGCGCAAAAATTCGCGGCAGCCGACGGCGCTCCTTTGTGGGGCAATGACCCGCTGCGCGTGTTTGATGAAGCAGGCGGCAGTCTGCAATTCGGCAACTTCCCTGACTTCATCGCCGATGGGGCTGGCGGTGCGGTGTTTTCCTGGTACACCACCGGGCCCAGTTTGGATGTGCGGGTGCAGCGGGTCAACAGCGCTGGGGTTGAACTTTTCGCCCACAACGGTGTGTCCGCCGCCACCAATGTCAACCAATTGCGGGTGTCACCGGTGACCATTTTTCAGCCCAGCACCGAGTCCATTTTTACCTTCTGGGTGGAACTCAGTTTGAGCCAAGCCCAATCAGGTATTTATGCGCAAAAACTGGACGTCAACGGACTCAGACAATGGACCGATGACGGACTGGAACTGGTGGCCTTGGATGACAACAGCCGCTCTTTCATTCAAGCCGCTCTGATCAATGACCGGGCCATGGTCAGTTGGATCAGCAGCGCCGGTTTCAACAACGGTGTGATCGCAGGGACCCAAATTGATGCCGATGGCAACTTCACTTGGTCTCCTGCGGTGGTGACCCTCAACAGCAACACCGCCGGTGATGCGCGCCTGGCCGGGGCCGCTAGCAGCGCCGGATTTGGCCTGTACGCCTGGACCGAAAACACCGATGTCAAAGCACAAAACCTCAACCCCGATGGCACCTTGGGCACCGATCTGATCTATGCCGATGACTTTGAATGAGTCCACCATTGGGGTCTGCATGGCTGTAAACAGCCTGCACAACCACATGCCAAGGCCGGCCATCAATGCTAAAATGTGAGCCACTGAATCCATCCCGAACAACACAGGAGATAACAACCCATGCCAACGTCTTTGATTGTGGTTGATGATTTTTTGGACGACCCCTATCCCCTGCGCCATGCCGCCTTGCAAATGGAGTATCCAGCGAGTCAAAGCAATTTCCCCGGACGCAATTCTGCGCAACAAATCAACATCGAAGGTTTGCACCATGAGGTGTCACGTTTGGTCGGTGAGCCCCTGTTGCCCATGAGCCACAACCAGGCCCATGGCAATTGCCGCATCTCCCTGGGCAGCGATGTGGGCAATGCCAAAGTGCATGTGGATGCGTCACATTGGTCCGGCATCCTGTATTTGACTGAACCTGAATTTTGCCGGGGTGGCACCGAATTTTTCCGCCACATCCCGACCAACACCGAACGCGCGCCGTACAGCGATCAGGAATGCCAGGAAAAATTTGGGGTGGCTTCCGCCCAACAGTGGACCGCCAACATCTTGGACAACGACACCAACGATGCCAGCAAATGGGAAATGACCATGCGCGTGCCGATGCGATTCAACCGCTTGATCCTGCTGCGCCCGTGGTTGTGGCACACCGCCGGTGAAAGCTTCGGCGACAGCTTGGAAAATGGCCGTTTGGTCTACCTGATGTTTTTCCGATCAGCCCACGGCTGAATGTGCATGAGGCGCGTTCGACTGGCGCGTTCGATCAATTCAAACTGAGGATGATTTCGATCTCGCGGATGCTGACTTTTTTCATCAACAATTGATCTTCAATCGACAATCGGTTCATCGACAACTGCAACTGCTCATGAATTTTGCGGGCCACATCGGTGGTCGGCGCATAATACAAACCGGGGTTGTCTTGCATCACCTGTTCCAGCAAAGTGTCGATGATTTTTTGTTTTTCGATTGAGTTGAGTTTTTCTGACATGGTGGTTTGGCCCTGGTGTTGTGGTTAGCAGCGAACATGGCATCAGCTTGGCGCTGACCGGCCATGGTGTACATTGTGCCTGAGTCGCCGTGAATGCACCGACCAGATGGCCCAGGTGATCCATAAAAAGGCGGCTGCGACGCCATTTTATGCCAAAGTGTGCGAGAATCAGAAGCATTTCAACAGCCTAAATCAAAACATGAAGAATCCTTTTGACTACCGCCACAAAACCGTGGTCGTGATCGGTGGCACCAGTGGCATCAATCGCGGCATCGCCGAGAATTTCGCTGAACAAGGGGCCCGGGTGGCAGTCGCCAGCCGTTCTGCAGACAAAGTCAATGACACGGTGGCCGCACTCAAGGCACTGGGGGCCAAGGCCATGGGCTTTTGTGCCGATGTGCGTGATTTGGCAGCAGTGAGCGCTGGTTTGGCCTCGGTGGCTGAGGCTTTTGGACCATTTGATGTGTTGGTTTCAGGCGCTGCTGGCAACTTCCCTGCCACGGTCAATGGCATGTCCGCCAATGCCTTTCGCAGCGTCATAGAAATCGACCTGTTGGGCACCATGCACGTGATGAAGGCCTGTTTTCCGCACCTGAATAAACCCGGCGCCAGCGTCATCAACATCTCGGCCCCACAGGCCTATTTACCGATGGAAGCCCAAGCCCACGTCTGCTCGGCCAAAGCCGGGGTCGACATGATCACCCGCACCTTGGCGCTGGAATGGGGCCGCGAAGGCGTGCGGGTCAACTCGGTGGTGCCAGGACCGATTGATGGCACCGAAGGCATGGCCCGTTTGGCGCCGAGTGAAGCGATCAAACAACGGGTGGTCCAATCCGTGCCATTGGGTCGCCTGGGCCGCACCGCAGACGTCGGTCACGCCTGTTTGTTCTTGGGCTCTGAATTCAGCGATTACATCAGTGGTACGGTGTTGCCCGTGGACGGCGGCTGGTCACAAGCCGGTTGTGGCGAAATGGGTTCATTCCTGGGTCAGTATGCCCGTTCAGTGGAACAACAAAAACAACCCAACGATTGAGCCAGAGCGGTCGTTGAACCATGGCCCAGCCTGGGCTCACAAAGGCTTGCGTTGAGCCAATGGCGCCTGTGCAATCGCCTCCCCTTGGACCCGATCCAGGTGCCCAATGGCCTTGAGGAATTCGTTGTGGGCGGGTTTGTGTTCCAGATAATCCAATAAGCGGTAAATGTTGATTGGCTGCTGCCGCAGCAATGCTTTGACCCGTTCCAGGGCCTCGTCAAAGGGGTGGTGGTCGATGATTTGACAAGCGGTTTGGGTCGGCGTCAGCACCAGGTAATCGTGCGCTTGTCGTTTGAGGTATCGGGCCACATCGAATGGCGAGGCACCCAAGGCCTGAAACTTGGGAAACACAAACCGCACTTGGGTTGTTGGATCCACCACCACCGAACCACTGACTTGCTGCAAGCCCAACCCGCGCAAGGCCGTGATCGCCCGGCGCCGCATGGGGACGGTCAACATGTCCAAATCAGAGCGGTCATATGTGAGGTCATCAAACACCGACAACAACCGCAACTCCGGATCCGCCAAGCACAAATAAGGGTCCTGATGCAAGACCAATAACCGCGCATCAAGCGCCGCCACGGCAGCAGCCTGCGCTGCTGCCGACAAGGGTTGATGGCCGATTGATCGCCGGCCACCACCCCATAATTGGCGCCACCATCCCATCAAGCCACTCCATTGAGTTGGCTGGACAAGGATGGCATGGGGCTGTTGCTCAAGGCTGTTGTTGCATCATTGGTCATGAACACCCCATTATAAATCAACGGCCACAACGTAAAGTGAAACAGGCAACTGGCTTGACGCCGAGCCAGCGCCACTGACCGCACACATGGCGCCACCCAAGTACCGGCATTCGCTACCAAAATTGAAGAAAGTGCGTTTGCCTGGCTCGAATCATACAATGGTCGCCGTCAATCGTTATCAGAGCAAAACCATGAAACCTGTGCTGAAAATTTCCCTGCTGTGCTGGACCGCCTTCATGCTCCCCAGACTGGTCTATCACAGCGCCATGACCGGGGTGGTGGGGCATTGTGACCCCAAATTCGGCTGTCTGGGAACCTGGCAAATTGAACTGTTGATCGCGGCCACTTTCGGTCTGCTCAGCCTCTTGAGCCTGCTGCCCAGCCTGTTGCAATTCAAACCATCCACCGGCAACCGCTACTTGCTCAGCGCCAGCCTGCTGTTGTCAGTCACCTATGGCTGGTTTCTGACCACCTCCTGGTTCGATTCAAGCCTGCACATGGTCATCGCCTGGTTGATCTACGCCTGGCTGGTTTACGCCCTGGCTTGTGGTATTTCAAGACAGACTCGTTGGAACAATTTCACAGTCCCAGGAAATGACAGACACTGAATGATGCATCAGAACGACTTCAGCCCCATTCTGAATCGTTCATGGAACAGGAAAAGAATCTTTATACCGGAATCACAATCAAATCACAGAACAAGCCAAATGAATCAAATCACAAAAAATAAGTTGCTGAAATTACTGCTGAAAACCATGCTTATCATTGCTGGTATGGTAATCGCATTTTTTATCCTGTTGGAACTCTACGGTGGTGAGGGTTTTGCTGGTCTGGGCCTGTTCTACTTGTTCAGTATTGTGCTGATCATCTATCTGGTTTTCATCCTGATTCGGCTGATTAAAATTCTGTCAGAAAGTAAAAACTTTAAAGAATTTTAAGCGAAATGGTTCAATCTTTGTCTGGAATGCCATATTCAAATAAACCGCCCCCCTTGATCAGAGACTGACACTCCAGAGAAACGGCAAACTTCAGCGAGCAAACCGCAACACAGATTCAGCCCTGCCAGATCAATGCACAAAACGATTGATGAAACTGCAATATGGATATACAAATGGTGCCGGAGGCGGAATCACATAGAGACATAAAGCATTGATTAGAAACATTTTATCTGAACTTCATGAAATTATACCCCCTTATATACCCCCAATATTTTCTATACTGACTCAGAAAATATCGTTTTCCTTATTGTGGGAATGTAATTAAATAGCTGCCGCTTCGTTAGCCCAAGTAAGCATTGAAACACTTTTAACAACCCCCGTGGGGGGGCAGTCATTAAATAAATAGGCCATTATTGCAACAAAGTATGATTGGCTAGTACCTATCACATGGTAAATGCAACATCCGGTTTTTATCAATACAATGAAGGGGATCAAAAGCTAAAAATCATCAAGTATGAAAAGCATTGGCATAATATTTGTTCTCTTGGGTGTGATGTCTCCTACAACATTACTTGCGGCTGAAGCAAATCCCATTTTTGTTGTGCTTAGTGTTGTCTTGGCACCGGTCATTATTATCTGCCTAATTTGCTTTGGGATAATATACGCTGGAAAAAGTTTCTCAAACAAAAAATCTAACAGAAATGATGAGTGATTTTGCTCAATGATCCCAACTCTACTAGTTTAAATGTGTGAGTAGCTTCACCACATTGGATTCTTGATGTTATGACTTGATGGTTTTTATGGGTAAGGAAACCCTCTTTTTTATAGTGTCAGAAATTCACACTATGAGAAAAAAAGTTCAACTTTACCTGTACCTCTAATGATAGCATCATGCTAAATAATACATTTCTAATGGAGCAATAAAATGGAAATTATTTCAAAACCATTTGGCAATGAATACAAATGGGCAAGCTATAGTTCAGTTACAGAATTTTCATATGGACAAAGCGGCCTCAGAATTGTAGCTTCCGGGCCAATTGATGATGATTCATACATCGAAATTTATTTTCCAGGCGCATATGCATTTCAATATCTCAATGAAAACGACTGTCTGTCATATTGGGCTGGCAATAACTTCAAGACCAATCACATCATTTATCAAATCGAATCAGGTGGATGGCGCGATCGAGTCAAAAATCATTACATGCATATACTCAATACAGACCAATCAAATCAATCTGAATGGCTGATTGCAACATGTGAAGATTGTATTGGTGTTATTTCATCAAGCCCTCCAATGGTTAGGGAGTTTCTTGAATAGAGTCGAAAATGGCTTTTTTTAAGGACTGAAAAAACAATTTTTCAAGCGCGCCGGAAAACCCTTTTTTATAGTGCAAGAAAATTATTCCTAACGTACTGAAAAATTATTTCCTTAGTACACAGCAATTTACCCTTTTACAGTGCCGAAAAATTCAATTATAAACGTATGGAGAAACCCCTTTTTATAGTGTGAAGAAATTCAATTTGCCTTGATGTTCAAACACTATTTTTATGGTGTCGGAAAACCCTTTTACAGTGTTACGAAATTTAAGCTACTTAACGTACCCAAAAATTCAATTTCCCAACGTGGCCGGAAATGGGCTTTTTTAGGGTGCTTGAAAATTATCGGTCTAAAGCAGTGGAAAACCCCTTTTTTAGTCAAATCACTCAATCAACCACAAATTGTTACTTTCATATAAAAAACCTGAACAAAACACAAAATAATTGGTCTTAGAGTTGTTTTTTTTTGGACAGATTATTATTATCTGGTTATGAGCGCTTTCAAGTATTTCAAATTGAGAAAACCAAATATTGACAAAATTTTTGAGGCATTTTCCTATGTGACAGAACAAATGCCTGCGAAGAAGAAAAATACTTACAATATTCTGAAAGTTTTTTATCTCGCCGATAAGTTGCACATGGAACGTTACGGAAGGTTTATTTTTAACGATGTATATGCAGCTATGAAAAAAGGCCCAGTGCCTTCAAAAACATATAACTTTTGGTGTGACATCAGAGACGGGAAACCTTTGTCTGTTTCAAAATCACCAAAAATCACAATAGTTAATAACTATGCCAAGCAAATAGAAAAGCCAGATTTAAAAGTGTTTAGTAAATCAGACTTAAGCTGCATAGACGAAGTTATTGAGATTAGTAAAAAATCGGACTTAGGCGCACTTAGTCATGATGAAGCATGGAAGAATGCTGAAGTTAATCAGTTAATGGATATGAAAGAAGTAATTAAAACCCTCGAGGATGGTGACTTGTTATTAGACTTGCACAAGAATATCTATGCTTAAACTAAGGGCTAACACTTAATATTGAATTGATACAAGCAAGGAAGCTATGGGTTCAGATGATGTTAAAAAGCTTTTTCAATTAGCATCAAATAACCTTAAGGTTGGAAGCGTTTTATTTCTTCAATGTGATTTCATAGATCCCCCCAAAAAAAATTCATTGTGATTGTTTCAACCAGCCCTCGGTTGCTTGCATTTTTTATCAATTCAAGAATTCATGCAGTTTGGGAAAGAAAAAACCTTGAACATTTGCATGTGGAAATTTCACACAAAACACATACTTTTCTAAGACATGATTCATTCATAAAATGTGTAGAAACAATTCAAACACTAGATTTAGAAGAGATTAAAGAACTTGTGATAAATAACTATAGCAAGATGCATAAAGGATGGCTGACTAAAGAATGTCTTAGTAGGGTATTATTTGCAGTTGAAAATAATGAAATGCTGTCACAATACGAAATTGAAGAAATTTCTCATTCAGTACAAAACAGATTAAATGAAATGTAACATCTGGCTTCCCCAAAGAACCATGCTCAAATAGGCGGCTCTTTGGGGTACTGTAGGATTTAAACTTATGATGGTAGTATCCAGCACCTACGCGCCACGCTGGAAAAGTTTTTACACACACTTTTATATATCTTTTCTTTTCCCATCTAATGTGTTCTTATCTACTCAGTATGCCAACCACAAACAAGCATAAAAAAAGCATTGTTTAACAGGCGTTTGCAGAAAAAAGCATTCATCAATCATTGCAAACTATAGCGGCGCAAGGCTGACAATCTTTGATACCTGTAATGGCTTGGGTATTTCGTTTTGTTCAAAGTCATGCGTTCCTGGTTTTACTTTTGCGTTTAATACCACACCCTCAAGTTTTGACAGTGTAAAACGGTCCATTCTTGAGCAATCATGATCGGGAAACACCGAAAGCCAGAACTTGGGGAACTGCTGTTTTTTGGTGACAGAAAATCCGCCTTTGTTGTTAAACCGTTTGATTGGAAAATATTTGGTTAAAACCGCGTTTTCGTGTTCGGTCAATTCTGCCAGTGTGAACTGTAGAACCAACGTGGGGCGGCCAAACTTGGTTTCAAACCGGTGGCCAAAATAGACCACCGGATAAGTGCCCGGTTTGATGTAAGGCTCATAATCGTACTTCATGATACCAACCTCGCATTGATCGCTTCTAAAGCTGCTGAGTGATCCGCAAAGCGACCATGCGTAACCAAAATGCTGGCAAAACGGCCCACATCATCAGATTGGTAGCTTCGTTTGTATCCAAGCCCAACATTGAAAACCAGCTCAAGCTCTTTTGATTCAAGCCATTGCCAAAGTTGAATGTTCTCTGAAACATCAAGCAATAATGATCGTGTTTGCAATTTACTCATGACACACCCCCACACGGGCCATGCCCATGAAAGTGTGCTTTTGCGTTTCAACATGAATAAACGTAAAATGGGGATTAAGCGTTGCTTTAGTCATCATGTCTAACCTCGCTGATTTGTTTAACCGACGAATCCAAGCCCGAACCGCTCGCCAAAGCTTCGGGCTTTTTACTTTTGTACTGCCTGAACTTGTGTAATGAACAAGACTCAATCCCACATTCGCGAATTTCGCGCCTGATTTCGCTGTCATGTTTGGTGACTTCCAACACGCCACCACAACAATGCCAGCAATGGGCAAAAATAGCGTGTTTTCGGCTGTTGGGATTCTGAAGTGCTACCTTGATAGGGGTTTTTCTTTTTAAACCCAATTTAGCGGCCTTATGTGGCTTTTCTGAAGTGTGAAATGGATGTTTGCTCATTGGTTACACCCCTCTTTACACTTTTCAAAGAATTCTATGATCTGAGCATGGTCATAGCCAACGGCCCGACCCCCAAGCTTGACCTTTCTCGGAAAATTTGGATTTTCTTTTGCCCATCTATCAATGGTTGATAGACTGACTCCGAAAATTCTGGCTACCTCAATAGGTCGATATACTTTTAAAAAATTTTGCATTTAAACCTCGTAAAACGAATGAATGAAGCTTCATGATAAGTGTTGAGGTTTAAAGCGTAAACAAGCGAAAATTGATGGTGATTTGATGTGCAGTAAAAAGCAGGTAGTTTTTACTACACCTACTTAAATTCATCTAACAAAACCCATACTTCCCAATACAGTTTTTGATTATATTCATCTGTCAGTATGTAATCTAAATACCTTCTTGTTGACCCTCTAATTATTGCAGTAACATCCTTTTCATATTCATCTGGGAATAGAATGCATCCCATTTGATAATCAGTAATTTTCTGATCTGTATAAGCAAACCAGAGGGATAAATCAAAGTATTCAAATAATTTAAATTCTATCCATCGACCAAAAGTTATTGGCTTTGACTTTTTACCTTTATCAAAGTCTAAGCCCTCTATTTTTCTTAAGTTTTTCAGCAGGTTCTCAAACTCTTTGATTAATACTGAGTTTGGAGTCCTCATATCAATATTAATTTGAACATTATGCGAATCTTCACCGGCCCAAATCGTGCATATTGGCTCATACATTACATCGAATATTTTTTCTTCTTTGTATGGTTTTGTGCTTTCAAGAAATGAGTCAGTATCTGTTTCAACCTCAAATCTAGAGATATGATTTTTTAAATGTAAATTAAGTAAAGACTTTTCCTTTTCACTAAGGTGATTTTTTGATAATTGCTGAAAATCGAGATCAATTTTTTTGATTTTTCTCCAGTTTAATGGGCTGATAGATTTACTGAATAGTTTATCCCTCTTAACATCTTTTCTGAGGTGTAAATTATCAGTAACTTTTTCATTTGCAAGTTCGTGATAATACTTGCGCATGAGATCGGAAGGTACTCTTTCCAAGGTATGGTTTAACCATTGACTCATGATTTTAGAATCAAC
This sequence comes from Marinicella meishanensis, assembly GCF_019931145.1. GTDB lineage: Bacteria > Pseudomonadota > Gammaproteobacteria > Xanthomonadales > Marinicellaceae > Marinicella > Marinicella meishanensis. Next base: position 52,173 of record NZ_JAIOUV010000010.1, read on the forward strand.
ATTATCCTGAATTGCTTTTTTATCTATGCTTTTAATATTGGATGAATATCGACCAGCTGAAAAAAGGCTACCAGAAATTAAATACCTCAAATTTAAATTCCAGTAGAAATCGAATAGATTAAAACTTTGAACAAGATCATAATATCTGCCGCTGTCATACCAAGGTGGAAAATCAATGTTTTTTGAAAAGTCCATTCTCAGTCTATTTCTTTTGATTGGCGTAATGAAATTACGTTTGACCCATCGGCACGGTCTACAAAATCGGCCCATTCTTGCATCATGATGGTGCGCTCATGTATGTGTTCGGCTTTGTTGTAGGTGCCACGTATGGTGTTTTTATCTTCATGGCTGAGTTGCTTTTCAATCCAACGGCCATCAAAACCCATTTCATTTAAACTGGTGGATGCGAGGTGTCTGAAACCGTGAACGGTCATGCGGCCATGAAAACCCATGCGGTACAGCGCATAAAGCATGGCGTTGTTGCTCATGGGCTGGCTTTGGGGGCGGTGTGATGATGCAAAAACAAAATCATAGTGTCCGGTTAATGGTTGCAAATCTGTCAAGACTTGCAAGGCTTGCCTTGACAATGGCACCACATGTTCACGCTTCATTTTCATGCGTTCGGCGGGTATGGTCCAAAACTTTTGTTCAAAGTCGATTTCATGCCATTGGGCAAACCTGATTTCATTGGTGCGTTGAAACGTGTATAGGGCGATTAATAAACCGGCTTTGGTGGTCGGCTCTAATGGGTGGCTGTTGATGGCCTCGACCAATTCGGGCAATTCTTTGATTTTGATGTTTTGGTGGTTTTTGGCTTTGTGCTTTTTCAATACTTGTGAAATGCCCTCTGCCGGGTTGCTGTCTATCAGTCCTTTGAATTTGGCATGTACAAAGATCGCATTGCACCTTTGGCGTATTTTTTTCAGCATTTCCAACGACCCACGGCTTTCAATGCGCTTTAAAACATCCAGCAATTGCACCGGGCTGATTTCACTGATGGCCACATGACCCAAATGGGGGTATATGTTTTTTTCAAGCGAAGTGGTCACGCTTTTGATGTGACGTGCGGTCCATTCGTTGGCCCGTGTATCTAGCCAATCAGCGGCTATGGCTTGAAACGTGTAAGCACCGGATGATTGTTTTTTTTCTTGTTGCTTGGCTTGCGATGGATCAAGACCGTCTGCAATTTGCGCTTTGGCTTCCTGGGCTTTGAATCTGGCAGCCTTTAATGATACCTGGCTTGGCTTTGATCCATATACCCCCAAGGACAGGGTTTTTTCTTTACCTTCAATGCGGTACTTCAAACGCCAGTATTTAGACCCATTTGGATGAACCAGAAGAAACAAACCGCCGCCATCAAAGACTTTATAGGCTTTGTCTTTGGGTTTAAGCGCATTTAGCGCATTGATGTTTAATTTGGCCATTTGGGGGTACATCGAACGCATGAAAGCAAAATTGCTTCATTTGCACCCCCAACTGTACCCCCAGATTACGTGGGCTGTCAAGCGACCTTATGAATGCTTATGCAGTAAGAAAACCGCATGATTTAAGGGTTTGATGTCTAAATTAAAGTTTTATGAGATGTGTTGAAAGGGACAAATGGTGCCCGGAGGCGGAATCGAACCACCGACACGGGGATTTTCAATCCCCTGCTCTACCGACTGAGCTATCCGGGCACACCGCTGTGAGACAGGTCGTCTGCACAAGGAACGCGAATTATAATAATGCCATCAGGTGGTGTCAAACCTTAAATGCAAAGTTTGAGACATTTAGGGCTTGATCGCGGCCTGGCCTCAGTCTGCTTCCGGGGCAAAGCCTTGCGGGGTGACGTCTTTGCCTTCGAACAGGAACTCGACCATTTTTTGTTCAATGATTTGGCGGTGCTCGGGATCTATCGGTGAAAAGTGATTTTCATTGATGATCATGGTTTGTTGTGCCAGCCATTCTTGCCAGAACTTGAAACCGACCTGTTGTTGGATGCGTTGTCCCAGTTCACCGGGATACGGGGTGTAAGGGATGGGCTCTTGGCCTTCGCCGTATTTGATGCAGTCAATGGTTGTCATGTTGTTCCAGTAGGTGATTCAAGGCTTTGGGGTGGGGCCAATTATTAAGTTCATCACGGTGGACCCAAGTCAGGTCTGCTGGTGATTCAGGTTTGGCCACCCGGTACACGTGAATGTGCACTATACGATGGGTCAGTTTGTGGGTCAAGCTGAACAGGTGTCGGGCTTCGGGGTGTTGTGCCTGGATTGCCGTGGCTTGGCTGTGGGTCGGTAAAAACCACAGGTTTGGCCAAATGCCATCAGCCCCCCGTTGCTGCAACAGCAGCCTGCCGTCGCGTTCAATCAAGGCGCCATGCAACTCAATGGTTTGTTGTTTGACCCGTTTTTTCTTGGCCGGATAAGCGGCCACACAGTCCTGGGCATGGGCCTGGCACGTTGCTTGGACCGGGCAGCGGCCACATTGCGGCCGGTGCTTGGTACACAACGTGGCCCCGAGGTCCATCAGGCCTTGGGTGTAAGCCGCTGGGTGATCCAGTTCTTTGTATTCATCGGCCAATGACCAGAGTTGTTTCAGGGTTTGGCTATGGTTCGGTTCACCAGCGACCAAAAAATGTCGGGCAAAAACCCGCTTGACGTTGCCATCCATGATCGGCTCAGGCTGTGCGAAAGCCAATGACAGGATCGCAGCGGCGGTGGAACGGCCTATGCCCGGCAAGGCCACCAACTCATCCAGGCTTTGGGGCAGTTGTCCCGCGTGATCCGCCACACAGATTTGGGCGGTGCGGTGCAGGTATCGGGCGCGGTTGTAATAGCCCAAGCCAGACCACAATGCCAACACCTGCTGCTCTTCGGCTTTGGCCAAATCAGCCAAGGTTGGCAAGGCACTGATGAAGCGATCAAAGTATTCGATCACTTTGACCACTTGGGTTTGTTGCAGCATGATTTCTGACAGCCACACATGGTAGGGCTTCAATTCAGGATCGGCGGCTTGTTGCCACGGCAGATCATGGCGGCCATGCCGCTGCTGCCACTGGACAATGCGTTGGCTGAAGTTCAAGGCAATCAGCTGATGATGGCCTCGACAAACTCAGCCGCACGGTAAGGTTTGAGGTCGGATGACTTCTCGCCCACCCCGATGTACCGCACCGGAATGCCGAATTCAGCGGCCAGGTTAAACAGCACCCCGCCTTTGGGCGTGCCATCCAGTTTGGTGATCACCACTCCGGTCAGTTGATTGGCTTTGTTGAATTCGCGGACTTGGGAGATGGCGTTCTGGCCGGTGCCCCCATCGATCACGATCAGCGTTTCGTGGGGGGCGGTTTCATCATTTTTGCGCATCACCCGCGAAATTTTTTCCAGCTCCTGCATCAGGTTGGCTTGGGTGTGCAGGCGGCCGGCGGTGTCGGCGATCAACACATCGATGTTTTTCGCTTTGGCCGAATTCATCGCATCGAAGATCACCGAAGCGGCATCGGCACCGGTGTCCTGGGCCATCACCGGGATGTCCTCGCGGGCGCCCCAGGTTTTCAGTTGATCCACGGCGGCCGCACGGAAGGTGTCACCCGCAGCCAACATCACTTTCTTGCCCTGGCTTTTGTATTGTCGGGCCAATTTGGCAATGGTGGTGGTTTTGCCCACACCATTGACGCCCACCACCAGGATCACAAACGGTTGTTTGCTGGCATCCACCACCAGCGGTTGTTCCACCGTGCTGGCCAATTCAGTCAGTTGTTCGCGCAAGGCACCGAACACCGCATCGGCATCAGACAAATTACGCCGCTTCAAAGATATGCGGACTTTTTCCAGCACATCCATGGTGGCGGCGGCCCCCACATCAGCCATCAACAAAGTGGTCTCCAACTCCTCAAACAGGTCCTCATCGATTTTCTTCTTGAGGGAGAACAGCTGCTTCATTTTTTGCCCAAAGTTGGCATTGGTTTTGGTCAGCTTTTGCTCCAGCGGTGCCGCGGCTTCGGTGTTCACCACCGGCATTTCAGCCGTCACCCGTTCGGACACCGGGACCCCGGGGTCGGCTGCGGGTTGAGCGGTTTGGTCGACCACCTGTTCCGCCGATAAAGGTGCATCTTGGGGGACGGCTGGCACCGCATCGCTTGCTGTTGACTGGGTGGACTGAGGTGAATCATCTGGGGCCGCAACGTCCTGGTCTGGCTGGTTCTTTTTGTTTTTCTTCTTAAAAAACTTAATCATGGCGGATTGCTGGGTGAATTCCGTTAAAATATGGCGCATATTCTAGCAAAAACAAGTCATGTTCATGACATAAAAGCCACAGCCATGGGACAAATCCGCATCACCGGTGGCAGCCACCGGTCACGTAAAATCAAAGTGGAAGACCAGCCCGGTCTGCGCCCGACCGCCGACCGCATCCGCGAGACCCTGTTCAATTGGTTGGGACAAAACTTGCATGGCTGGTCGGTGTTGGACCTGTACGCCGGTTCTGGTATTCTGGGTTTTGAAGCGGCCTCGCGGGGCGCCAGCCGGGTGCTTTGTGTCGATAACAACCGGGTCACGGTACAACAATTGCAACAAAACCAGTCGGTGCTGCAACTGCCAGCCATCGACATCCGCCATCAAAGTGCCCAACATTTCGTCCATCAGGCCTCAACCCAGCAACTGGCAGCCTTTGATTTGGTGTTCTTGGATCCCCCGTTCGACAGTGACGAATTGCCCGCGATCAGTGGTATAATCACGCCCTTGATTCGCCCTGATGGCTGGCTGTATCGAGAATACGGCCGCCAGCAGGACATTGGACCTTTGGATGCAGCCCACTGGACCCTGGTGAAACAAAAACAAGCCGGTCAAGTGTGCTTCGAACTGTGGCAAAAAACATGACAAAACCCACCATTGCAATTTATCCGGGCACTTTTGACCCCATCACCAACGGCCATGCCGACTTGGTTAAACGCGGTGCCAAAATTTTTGATCAATTGGTTGTGGCCATCGCCGATTCGCGGCGCAAGGGCCCGCTGTTCTCTTTAGAAGAACGCATCGACATGACCTCAACCATCCTGGCCCCCTTGAACAACGTGCAAGTGGTTGGTTTCGACACCCTGTTGGCCGACTTTGCCACCGAAGTGAATGCCAATGTGATTTTACGAGGCTTGCGGGCAGTATCAGACTTTGAATATGAGTTCCAATTGGCCAGCATGAACCGCCATTTGATCCCGAACATCGAAACCATGTTCCTGACCCCAGCCGAACAATACAGTTTTGTGTCTTCCTCTTTGATCAAGGAAATCGCCATGCTAGATGGTGACGTGTCGGAGTTTGCCGATCCCATTGTGCAAGCGGCCCTGAAAGAAAAATTCAGTCAATGACATGGCACTGATCATCACCGAAGAATGCATCAACTGCGACGTTTGTGAACCGGTGTGCCCCAATGAAGCGATTTACATGGGGCCAGAAATATTCGAAATCGATCCGGATCGCTGCACCGAATGCGTGGGCCATTTTGATGAGCCCCAATGTGCCGAAATTTGCCCGGTAGAGTGCATTCCCAAAGACCCCAACCACGAAGAAACCGAAGCCGAATTGTTGCTGAAGTACCAAAGATTAACCGAGGAATTATGAGAGTTTTACAGACATTACTGGCCTGTTGCTTGTTGATTGGCAGCAGCGCCATTCACAGCAGCGAAGTGCAATTGCCCAAACAAGCCGGCATCGCCAGCGCCCACCCCATGGCCACCGCAGCGGGGCACAAGATCCTGGCCCAGGGTGGCAATGCCTTTGATGCGGCGATTGCGGTCAGTGCCACTTTGGCGGTGGTGGAACAACAGTCATCGGGCATCGGCGGGGGCGGATTTTGGCTGCTGCACCGTGCCCAAGACGGCAAAAACGTGATGATCGATGGCCGCGAAGTAGCCCCGGCCGCCGCCCATGCCGACATGTATTTGGATGAAAACGGCGAGGTGAATCGCGATTTGGCTTTGAACGGGCCTTTGGCGGCGGCCATTCCCGGAGAAATTGCTGGCTTTGAACACCTGGCCAAGCACTATGGGCGATTGCCCTTGGCGGTGTCCCTACAACCGGCCATTGAAGCAGCCGCAAAAGGTTTTCCGGCCTACCCCCGCATCATCCGCACCATCGAACGCAAAGCCAAAGTGCTCAAGCGTTACCCGGCTTCCATGGCGGTTTACCTGCCCAATGGCCAAGTGCCCAAGGAAGGCGAGCTGATCATCCAATCCGATTTGGCCAACACACTCAAAGCGGTGGCCAAGCACGGCAAAGCCGGTTTCTATGCCGGTGAAGTGGCCGAAAAAATGGTGCAGGCAGTGCGCGAGAATGGCGGCATTTGGACCCTGGAGGACCTGCAAAACTACACCATCAAGGAACGCGATCCGATCACCACCAATTACCGCGGCCACCAGCTGGTCACCGCCGCGCCACCCTCTTCCGGCGGCATCGCGATTGCCACCATTTTGAACATCTTGTCCGCCTGGGATTTGACCGACATGGACCGGGTCAAACGCATCCACCTGGTGACCGAAGCGATGCGTCGGGCCTACCGCGACCGCAGCATTTACTTGGGCGACACCGATTTTGTTGAGGTGCCGATCCAATTGTTGACCCACCCGTATTACGCCGCTGGCTTGCGCGCCAGCATCAGCCCGGTCAAAGCCATGCCTTCTGATTACCTGCCTGGCATCAACGACAACCCCAAAGGGGAGGACACCACCCACTTCTCCATCATCGACACCGAAGGCAACATGGTCTCGGCCACGTTGACGGTCAATACCGGCCTGGCTTCCGGCTTCATTGCCACTGGCACCGGGGTATTGTTGAACAACGAGATGGATGACTTTTCCGCCAAACCCGGTGAACCGAATGCCTTTGGCCTGATCGGTGATGACGCCAACAAGATTGAGCCGGGTAAACGCCCGCTGTCCAGCATGTCCCCAACCTTTGTGTTTTCCGATGATCAGGTGGCGGTGCTGGGTACACCTGGCGGCAGCCGCATCATCACCATGGTGTTGCTCGGTCTGTTGGATCACTTTGATGGCAACAACGTGCATTCATGGGTCAGCAAGCCCCGCTACCACCACCAGTACTTACCGGACAAATTGTACCTGGAAAAAGACGCCTTGGACCCGGCCACCATCGAAGCGCTGCAAGCCAAGGGTCATGTGATTCATCAGCACAAAGGCGATTGGGGCAACATGCACGCGGTGTCCTGGAACAAAACCACCGGCGCGGTGGATGCCGCCAGCGATCCCCGCACCACCACCGGTTCGGCCGTGGTAAAATAAAGTACATGAAACTGTATTCGGTCGAAGGCAACCGCCAAAAACTCGATGCCGGGGCGATGTTCGGCAATGCCCCCAAGGCCTTGTGGTCGCGTTGGGTCGAGGTCGATGAGTTGAACCGCATGGAGTTGGCCTGCCGCGCCTTGTTGGTTGAGGGGCTCAATGGTCAGACCGTGTTGTTTGAAACCGGCATTGGCCATTTCTTTGAACCGAAACTGAAACAGCGATTTGGGGTTTATCAAGACTGCCATGTGTTGTTGGACTCATTGCGCGAATTGGGCTGTGAACCGGGTGATGTCGATGCCGTGGTGCTCAGCCACCTGCATTTTGATCACGCCGGCGGCATGCTCACTGCCTGGCGTGAGGATCAGTCACCCGCACTGGCGTTCCCCAAGGCCCAATACCTGGTTGGCTCGGACCATTGGCAACGAGCCATCCGACCGCACCCGCGCGATCGGGCGTCCTTCATCCCACCGCTGCATGATTTGTTGTTGGCGTCCAATCGCTTGCGCCTGGTCAGTGGCGATTTTGATGAACTGCTGGGACCTGATGTGTTGTTCCGTTACACCCAAGGCCACACCCCTGGCTTGATGCATGCCCAGATTGGTGACTTGGTGTTTGCCACCGATTTGATACCCGGCACCGCTTGGGTCCATGTGCCCATTTCCATGGGCTATGATCGTTTTCCCGAACAATTGATCGACGAGAAACAAACGTTTCTGGAAGAAGTCGTGGCGCAAAAGTTGCGCTTGTTTTACACCCACGACCCTGAAGTGGTGGCTTCCCACATCCAACAAGAGGATCATCGGTTCAGCGCCGTTGACCCCATAACCACATTGCTAGAGGAGATTTGAATGTTACACATCACTGGCTTATACGCTTCATTACTGGCCTTGATCGTTATTTGGTTGTGTTACCAAGTGGTGGTGTTTCGCCGCCGCCAACGGGTGGACATCGGTGACGGCGGCGATGCCGTCGGTATCCGCCACATCCGCGCCCAACAAAACGCCGTGGAGTACATTCCCTTGGCCCTGATCCTGTTTGCCATATTCGAATTGAATGGCGGCAATCCCTGGATGTTGCATGGCATTGGCACCGCCTTGGTGCTGGGCCGTTTGCTCCATCCGGGCGGCCTGGTCAAAGGCAAAGGCGCCACTTTTGGACGCTTCTATGGCACCGCCATCACCTGGTTGGTGATCCTGCTGTTGGCCGGCTTGAACATTGGTTATTTCATAGCCAGGGCGGTGGCATAACCATGCAAGAATGGATCCACATGCTGCCCAAAGCCGAGTTGCACATGCACATCGAAGGTTCCTTGGAGCCCGAACTGATGTTTCAACTGGCCGAGCGCAACGGCATTGAATTGCCTTATGCTTCGGTCGCAGAACTCAAAGCCCATTATGACTTCAACAACCTGCAGGAATTCCTCGATATTTATTACCTGGGTTGTGATGTGTTGCGCACCGAAGCGGATTTTTATGATTTGGCTTGGGCTTATTTGCAGCGGGCCCGCGAAGACCACGTGGTGCACACCGAGATCTTTTTTGATCCCCAGTCGCACACCGATCGTGGCATCGCCTTTGAGACCGTGATCAATGGCCTGTACCGGGCGTTCAAAGACGGCGAAAGCCAACTGGGCATCAGTTTTCACATCATCGCCTGTTTCTTGCGGCACCTGCCGGAACAGGCGGCACTGGATTTGTATCCGGAAATTCTGAAGCACCGAGACAAAATCATCGGCATCGGCTTGGACTCCTCTGAGCTCGGGCACCCACCTGAAAAATACCTCAGGGTGTTTCAGCAAGCCAAACAAGACGGTTTCAAAGTGGTGGCACACGCCGGCGAAGAAGGCCCGGCTGAATATGTGCGACAAGCCATCGACCTGTTGGCGGTGGACCGCATTGACCATGGCAACCGCTGTTTGGACGATGAATTCCTCACCGCCCAAATCGCCCAAAAAGGCTTGGCCCTGACCGTTTGTCCGCTGTCGAACTTAAAACTCAAAGTGGTCAAAGACTTGGCCCTGCATCCGATCAAAACCATGCTGCACAAAGGCCTGTTGGCCACCATCAATTCCGATGACCCGGCTTATTTTGGGGGTTACATCAACGACAACTTCAAGCAGTTGGCCGACGCCGTTGGTTTGTCAGAAGACGAAATTTTCACCCTGGTGGAAAATTCATTCAAGGCCAGCTTCCTGCCAGATGACATCAAAAGCATCCACCTCAAAGCGTTGAATGCTTTTGGCTGAGTTGCGTTCGGACAGACAGGGCTTACAATGACGCCAGCACCCGCTGGCGTTGTTGGTTCAATTCGAACTCATAAATGCTCAAAAACTCTTGGCTGAAATCGGTGTTGAGCACTTCTGTCAACATCGGCAGATGTTCGCCGCGCCAATAACCCCGGCTGCCCCCTTTCTTGTATTCGGCATAAAACAATTGTGCTGACTGATCATACTCACCTTTGACGGCGGCCACCATCGCTTGGCGAAAATCATTGTTCAATTCTGGGAATTCAGCCAACAGTTGTTCCAACTCATTGATCAAGCGAGCGGCCTTCTCCGCCTCGCCAGTCACTTGCCACAAGTGAATCATGTTGATGGTGCTGTCAAAGTTTTCGGCGGTCACCGCAAACTGGCCGACCTCGGTGCCTGGGTACAAGCGCAGGTAATTGGCAATGGCTTGTTCGTGTTCACCCAGCAGCATTTGGTAAAACGTGAGGTTGCCCAGATAGCTGTACTCATTGGGGTTGAGTTGAAACGCCCGATCAAAACGATCAGCGGCTTGCTGATAATTGCCCTGATACATGTCGAGGGAAGCCTCGACGTAGATCAGTTTTTCATAACCCGGTGATTGCAGCTTGATTTCCTCGATGGTGGTCTGGGCCTGATCGGTCAAACCCAAATCCATATACAGGGATGCCAATTCGGCTTTGCGTGAGACATTGCCTGGGTCTTGTTTGATGGCGATGCGTTGCCATTTGATCGCCTCATCCAGTTTGCCTTGGTTGGAATACACCATGGCTTTGCCACCGGCCGCACCTGGGTAATCTGGCGACAGTTCAACGATCCGCTCGAATTGTTCCAAGGCTTCATCATGGCGACCTTTGCCTGACAATATGGCACCAATGTTGGTCTGCACCACCGGTGAAATGGGATCCAGTTCCACCGCTTTGCGGTACATCGCCAAAGCTTGGTCGGTTTGCCCCATGCGGTCCAATAAATTGCCATACCAATGGTAAGCGGTGGGATAATTGGGATTCAATTCCAAGGCCATTTCAAAGGCATTCTTGGCCCCTTCCAAGTCGTCTTTCTCCGCCAAATAGTTGGCGCGGCTGGTGTGGGCTTCGGCCAGTTGGGGATCCAGTGCAAGTGCCTTTTCAATCAACGGCAAACCTTGTTCCATCATGTTGGCTTCACTGACATCACTGTATTCATTCAATAAGCTCCAGGTATCGGCTTGACCCACATAGGCCAAGGCATAGTCTGGGTCCAATTCAGTGGCTTTTTGAAACAAGCTCAAGGCTTGGTACAGCGATTGGGTGTTCCGATTCAACAACCGTTGCCGCCCGGCCAGATAGGCATTGTAGGCATCCAGGTTGTCGGTTTGCTGCTTGCCCAGGGACTGCACTTCGGCATCGGTCAGCTGGGCCTTCAGGGCATTGGCGATTTCTTGTGACACTTCGGTTTGGATGCGAAAAATGTTGCTGGCAGTCAGCTCGCGGTTGTAGGTTTCTGCCCACAAGGGTTCTTCGCTTTGGGCATCAACCAATTTGACATTGAGCCGCACCTGATCGCCCACCCGTTGCACCCCACCTTCGACGATGTGGGCCACACCCAATTGGCTGGCAATGGCCCTGATCGGCATGTCGGTGCTTTGGTAGTTCAGCACCGAAGTGCGGGAAATCACTTTCAAAGCCGAAATTTTCGACAGGGAAGTGATCAAATCATCATGGATCCCCACGGTGAAGGGCTCATTGTCGCTGGTGTTCGCCACATTGGTGAACGGCAACACCGCCAGCGATTTGTCATCGATGTTGGCGGTGACCGGAATGAATTCCGCATCGACCATTTCCTGCGTGGACGCATCTGTGGCCGCCGGTTCTGGCTCATCGCTCCAATGTTGCCACAGGCTCATGACGCCGACCACCACCAACACCCCCAAGGTCAGGTAATCCAATTTTTTCGCGGTGCGCTGTTCATTGGCCTCATCACGGACCACATCTTTGTCGCGTTTGATGCCTTCGGGGGTCATTTCAAAAGCCCAGGCAAACAAAATGGTGGGGATCAAGCCCAACAACACCAGGGCCATTAACAAGCGGTTGGCACTGGCATCCACTTCCAAGGCCTCGAACACCACATCACCCACTTGCAGCAACAACCAAGCGATGACCACATAGGCCGCGGTCACCCGGAATACATTGCGCCGTTTTAATTCCTGGAAAATACTCATCAAAGCATTGTACGCGTTTCTCTGGTGATTTTTCAATCACCGAAGGGGCCTCAGATCAGAATCTCACTGGGGACTACCAGACCCAGATCGGAGCCAAAAAAAACGGCGCCAAAGCGCCGTTTTGGGGTTCCGGCAAAACCAATGATCAACAATCAAAATTGCCGCGGAAGATGATGTCAGTCAGGGCACAAGATGTTTTTGAGGCACCGTAATGTTCGCCCAAGGGGTTGTCCACCGCCAAGGCCGTGACCGCCCCGGTACAGACATCGATGGTGCCATAGGTGTTGGTACCGCCGCCGGTGTAAATGTAGCCATACATCCGCTGATCCTCGCGGTCATAGGTGATGTCTTGGGCAAAATTGGCATTCAAGCCGGTGGGGCCCACCACCGTCGCGGCACCACTGGTTGGATCAATGGTGTAGATGTTGTCATCGCCAATGTCGTGACCATATAAGGTGCCATTACAGTCACTGGTGATGGCGATCAATAAGGGTGTGGTGGTTTGTGAACCCACCACGGTCAACTCGCCGGTGACGAGGTCACAGGTGTATAAAGTGGTGGTGGTCCCGTCGGTGCTGGTCGCGTAACACTTGCCATCCGGCCCAATGGCCAAGCCGGTCACGGTGTCGGGTGCCGGCACATTGGTCAAGGGGCCGATGATGTTCAAGGCGCCGTTGCTTTGGTCGATGGAAACCAGATTCTTGTTGATGTTTTCCAACCCATACAACACATTGCCATTCTCATCGAATGCCATGGCAAATATATCGCTGGCGACCACGCCCAGTGTGTTTTGCGTGGAGAAATCATCCACTGGATGGGTGGACATGGTGTCGGTCGACCGACTCTCATAGATATAGGAAGTGGCAACAGATCCTCCGCGCACCGATTTGCTCACCGGCAATGACTTGTGCTCTACTGGCACAAAATTGGAGCACACTTCAGGCTCCTGTTGCAGGGAACCAGCCTGATGCAAGTAAGCACAGAAATCATTGACCCCTGCCTGGGCCGACGCTGCCAGCCACAGACCCATTAAGGTCAGTCCTTTGATCAAGATATTTTTGCGTTTCATAACAGCCACCTCTTTCTTATACAATAATGGCGCCTATGATGGCACAAGAATGCCATCATTGCCAGCCATTGGCGCATTGATTTTGGGCTGAATATATGGGGGTGAGATGGCCCTGGCACCGAATGGACCAGGGCCTGACATTTTAACCGTTTCAGCTTTTGACCAGTTGTGACAAATCCGCCACCATGCCAGTCAGTCGACCGACCTGAGTGAGTTGGGTCAAGCGATTGATTTTGATCGCCTCATCCTCGGCGTTGACCATCACATCGACAAAATAACGGTCCAAGGGGTCGGCCAGTTGTGACAACAGTGCATAGGCTTGGGCATAGTTTTGGGCCTCAACCAAAGAGGTCAGCTGTCCTGCCACCTCATTCAATTGTTGATACAAGTCATGCTCCACCTCTGCCTCAAACAAAGCCGTGTCGACCTGATTTAGATACACATCCACTGCCAGGTCCTGGGCGGACTTGGCGATGATGTTGTGCGAGCGTTTGTTGGCTTCAATCAAAGATGACGCAAAGTCCTGGGTCTTGAAGGCCTGGGTGGCCTGCACCCGGGCATCGAAATCCACCAAATCATCAGGCCTGACACCACTGACAGCCCCAACCACATCATGCGGCACACCCTGGGATTGGTATTGGTTTTTCAATCGATCCAGGAAAAATCCAAAGACTTCAGCTTTGATGGCATCGTCTACAGCAAAACCCAAGTTGTCGAATGCTTGACCCAATAATTTTTGATGATTGATGCGAAGGCGGCAGTCTTTCAAAATGTTGATCACCGACAAAGCCGCGCGGCGCAGGGCAAAAGGGTCTTTCGAACCCGAAGGTTTCTTGCCCACGGCAAAAATACCACACAGGGTGTCCACCTTGTCGGCCACGGAAATTGCCTGACCCAGTGCCGTTGCCGGCAAATCATCGCCCACAAAACGCGGCAGGTACTGATCGCGAATGGCTTGGGCCACCGCATCAGACTCCCCTTGTGCGGCGGCATAGTAGCCACCCATCAATCCTTGCAAATCAGGAAACTCATCGACCATGTCGCTCATCAGGTCTGTTTTCAACAACTCGGCAGCCCGATCGGCATCGGCCAGTTGAAAATCCATTTTTGGCTTCATCCAATGCAACAGCGACTTGATGCGCTGACACTTGTCGGCAATGGTGCCCAAGGTTTTTTCAAACACCATTTTTTCCAACAAGGGGATGTTATCTGCCAGGGGCCTGGCTTGGTCTTTTTCCCAAAAAAAGCGGGCATCGGCCAGCCGTGGGGTGATGACTTTTTCAAAGCCTTTTTTGACCGCTTCGGGGTTGCTGGATTCGATGTTGGCCATGGCCACAAAATACGGCATCAGCTCGCCCTTTGAGTTCTCCACCGGGAAATACTTTTGGTGTTTTTCCATCGATGAAATCAAAGCTTCTTTGGGCACCGACAAAAAGTCTTGGCTGAATTCACCCAGCACCGCCACTGGTTTTTCCACTATGCTGGAGACCTCGGCCAATAAGTCTGGATCGATTTTCACCACCCCATTGATGCCTTGGGCGGCTTGGGTGGCCAGGTCTGTGATCAGCTGTTCGCGGGCGCTTTGGTCAACCATGATGTCGGCTTGTTGCAACACCGACACATAATCTTTGGCGTGAGGGATGTGGATGGTTTCATGGTGATGAAAGCGATGACCCAGACTGGCCGAGCCCGCTTGGATGCCGAACAACTCCATGGTGACGACCTGATCATCCAACAGCAACACCATCCAGTGGACCGGTCGAATGAAACTGAATTCGTTGTCGCCCCAACGCATCGGCTTGGGAATCGGCAGTTGTTTGATGGCCTGGGCGATGTACTCAGGCAACACCTGGTCAATGCGCAAACCGGCTTCCTGCACCGTGTGAGTCAGGTACTCGCCTTTGTCGGTGTCGACCCGCGACAGTTCGCTCACCTCGACGCCCAAAGAGCGGGCAAAACCCAGCGCCGCCGGCTTGGGTTCGCCAGCCTCATCAAAGGCCGCGGCCACCGCTGGGCCCCGCTTTTCCAGCCGCTGATCGGCCAGCTGTTGGTCAATGCCAAACAACTGAAAAGCCAGTCGCCGTGGTGAGGCGAACCAGCGTGACTCGGTTTGGTCCCAATTGAAACCGGCCTCAGCCAGCTGTCGGGTGACGCCATCAAACAAGGCTTGGGACAAGCCATACAAGGCTTTTGGTGGTAATTCTTCACAACCCAATTCAAACAAGATGTCTGCCATGATCAAGCCTCCTTGCTTTGGTTTTTCAACACCGGAAAGCCCAAAGCTTCACGGGATTGGTAGTACATTTGCGCCACTTGTTTGGACATGTTGCGCACTTTGAGGATGAACTGCTGCCGCTCGGTGACACTGATCGCTTTGCGCGCATCCAATAAGTTGAACAGGTGCGAGGCTTTCAAGGCCTTTTCATAGGCGGGCAGTGGCAAGGCTTGTTCGATCAAAGCCAAACAGGCCTGTTCGGCTTCATTGAAGGCCGTGAACAAGGCCGGCACGTCGGCATGCTCAAAGTTGTAAGCCGATTGTTCCACTTCGTTCTGATGGTAAACATCGCCATAGGTGACGGTGCCATTGGGCGTTTCGGCCCAAATCAGATCGAAGATGCTGTCTTTGTTTTGCAGGTACATGGCCAGGCGTTCCAAACCATAGGTGATTTCACCCATCACCGGTTTGCATTCCAAGCCACCGACTTGTTGGAAGTAGGTGAATTGAGTGACTTCCATGCCATTGAGCCACACTTCCCAACCCAGGCCCCAGGCCCCCAAAGTCGGTGATTCCCAGTTGTCTTCCAAAAAACGGATGTCGTGCTCCAAGGAATCCACGCCGATGGCCGCCAACGATTGCAAGTACAAATCCTGGATGTTTCTGGGCGATGGTTTGAGCACCACTTGGAACTGATAATAGTGCTGCAAGCGGTTGGGATTTTCACCATAACGGCCGTCGGTGGGTCGGCGACATGGTTGCACATAGGCACTGTTCCAGGGCTCGGGTCCGATGGCCCTGAGGAAGGTGGCCGGGTGAAACGTGCCCGCCCCCACTTCCAAGTCCAGCGGCTGGATGATCACGCAGCCATAGGCCGCCCAAAATTCTTGTAATTTGAGGATCAGGTCCTGAAAAGTCAGGCACTGAGTTGGGTTGTTTTCCATGGGTTGATTCCAGGACAAAGCAAAACCCTGCATTATACTGAAAGTCCGCGCCAAATCACCATCCCTGGTGTGTATTTAATGCTTTATTGCCACCCGCCCTGGTCCCAATCCATCACGTCCCACTCCCAAGCTTGCACTTGACAATCAACCTGCACATCATCCACCCCACCGACCGGCAGCGCTGGGCCTGAATTTTGGCTCAAGGCACAGCTTTGGGTTTGTGGTTGGGACGGCAATGTGGCCACCTCAACCCGCCAGGCATGCCCGGCCAAAACAGGCAACTCAAAGACAAAGCGGCCATTGTTGTTGATTGCCAGGGTTTCATTGCCAGAGACACTGATCAAGGACAGGGTCAACGGCGAGGATGACAAGCCGGTTACCGAACCGGCCACCAGGAAGCGGTTTTCAAAGCCGGTTTTGAACACCAAATCCTGGGCCATTCCAGGGCCAGCCAGCAGCAACCAGCCCAAAGTCATCATTGTTTTCATCGTGCGCATGACCACTGCCTCCATCAATCATCTTCCAGCAGGGTGCCAGCCACCCAATCGGCGGATCCGAAGGCATCGCGGTTGAAGCCACCACTGACGGTCGACTCGGTGCCAATGGTCAGGTTGGAACGACCACCGGTCACCGAGGACCAGGTGGCTGCGGCGCCGGTCTGGTTGAGGAAGCCGCCAGTGACCACCGATTGGCGGCCATTGGTGATGTTGTTTTCGCCACCCAAAATGGCGCTGTATTCGGCTTGGGCGCTGTTTTCCCAGCCGCCACTGACCACGGCATACAAGCCCGAAGCGACGTTGTCAGCCCCACCACTGACCACACTGTAGGAGCCGCTGGCCACATTGCCGATGCCACCATGCACACTGCCATAGGCTTGGCTGGCTTCGTTTTGCCGGCCACCGGTGACGCTGGTGCGGTTGGCGGTAGCCAAATTTTGGTAGCCACCAGCGATGCTGGCATGGGCGCCAGAGGCGGTGTTGGTGTCGCCACCACTGACCGCCGCATAGGTGCCAGAGGCCACATTGTCTTCCCCGCCCAAAATGGCCGCGTGCACGCCGGTGACTTGGTTGTCATTGCCACCCACGATGACCGAGCGGTCTTGGGTGATCAAATTTTGTGAGCCCCCCACGATCACCGAGTCGACATCCCTGACGCGGTTGGCCGAGCCACCCAAGATGCTGGCATGGCTGCTGTTGGAGATGTTGTACTTACCGGCCACAATGGCGCCGCCAGAGACGTAAGAATTACCGGTGCCCATGATCAAGTTGTGCGAGCCGCTGTGTTGGTGTTCACCCCAGGTGCCGCCATTCGCCTGACAATCGGTGGCATTGTTGTATTGTCCTTTGGAACAAAATGCCCCTGGCAGCACCGCATTGTCCCAGTTGTGACCAATGATCAAGTTACCCAGGCCATTGAAGGTGGTGTCATTCACGCTCTGATCAAAGCCGTTGATGATTTGCACATTGATGCCATCGAACACCGCCGTCTCATAACCGTCATAACTGCCCATCCTGAGGTGACCATCCAGCGCCAGCACCGAGTTACTTTGTAATGCGGAGATGGTGGCCTGTTGTTGTGTCACCAGCGTTTGCAGGGCCGTGATCTGGGCTTGCAAATCAGCCAAATCGATCTCGGCAGCGGCCAAGCGCGTGTGGTTGTCATTGACCGCACTGGCGGTGGCATTGAAGTTGTCATTCACTTCATGGGCCCGGGCTGGGGTGTTGGGGCTGAACACATTGGGTAAATTCAGCTCGGCGGCAGGGACGGTGAATGACCACAACATCCCGATGATGATGGCTGCTCTCATGGCAAGGCTCCTGTCAATTAATGATGCCAGCATCCTACTGCCCACCACCGCTCAGGGCTTCTGAAAAGTCCTGAATAAATCTGCCTTGTGGCCATACCTGTACAAAAAACATGACTTCATACCCCTCAGAATTCACCCCGGCGTTGTTACAATGTTTGGCTTTTCACACCGAGACTGAATGCCATGAAGCCGATTGTTTATTTTTTGATGGGGTTGTTGTGCTGCGCCAGCGTTGCCGCCCAGGAAGCCATCACCTACCAACAACCACCCCAAGCCATTGTGGATTTGATCGACATCGAACGGGCCCCGTCGGTGATCGCCAATGACGACAAAAGCCACATGTTGTTGCTGTATCGGGATCAATACAAATCCATCGCCGACCTATCGGCCAAAGAGTTGCGCCTGGCTGGCCTGCGCATCAACCCCAAAACCAACATCGGCAGTCGCACCACTTTTTACAACAACCTGCGCTTGATGGAGGTGGCCAGCCGCGCCATCCATGACATCCAAGGTTTACCCGCTGACCCACGTTTGGCCAATTTCAATTGGTCGCATGACCAAAGCAAAGTGGCATTCACCCACACCAGTGAAAACGGGGTTGAGCTGTGGTATGCCGACTTGACCAATCGCCAGGCCAAACAACTGACCCCACCGCATTTGAATGCCAACATGGGTTCGGTGATCAGCTGGTTCAAAGACGACGAATCCTTGTTGGTGAAAAAACTGCCGGCAGACCGCAAAGCCTTGATTGACGGTGCTGATGCCATCCCCACGGGGCCCACGGTGTCCAACAGTGACGGTTCCAAGGCCCAAAACCGCACGTATCAAGACCTGTTGAAAAATACCAACGATGAATTCAACTTTGAACAGTTGGCCCACGCCGAACTGGTAAAAGTCAACCTGAAAGGCAAAAGCAAGGCCTGGCAACCCAGCGCCATGTACACCTCGGTTGATTTTTCACCGGACGGCAAGTACGTCGCCGTGACTCAGGTCCAACGGCCCTTTTCATACCTGGTGCCTTACCGCCGCTTCCCGCAGCTGACCCAAATTTTCAAAGCCAACGGCCAGTTGGTCAGCAACTTCAACACCGTGCCATTGACCGAAGAAATTCCCAAAGGATTCATGGCTGTGCGCGAAGGCAAGCGCGATTTGCAATGGCGGGCCGATCAACCGGCCACCATGGTGTGGGCCGAGGCCCTGGATGGCGGTGATCCGGAACAAGAAGTGAGTCACCGCGATGAGGTGTTTCAAGTGGCCGCTCCATTCGATGGTCAACCCGAAAGCCTGTTCAAAACCATTGACCGCTTTTATCAGGTGATCTGGGGGGATGCCAACCACGCCCTGTTTTATGACTACTGGTGGAACACCCGCCTGGTCAGAACCTCGATGTTTGATCCATCCAAGTTGGACCAAAGTCCTGTAGAGCTCAACCGCAGAAATTATCAGGATGCCTATGCCGACCCCGGTAACTTTGTCACCGTGCCCAATGAATGGGGTCAGGATGTGCTGTTGATTGAAGACCAACAAGCCTATCTGATTGGTGACGGTTTCACCGCCGACGGTCAGTTCCCTTTCATTGACCAATATGACCTGCAAAGCAAAACCACCACCCGCATGTATCAATCGGCTTACACCGACAAAATTGAGGACCTGCGTGATGCCATTGACATGGGGGCCGGTACGGTGTTGGTGCGCATCGAATCACCCACCGAGTTTCCAAACTATTACATCCGCAACATCAAAGACGAAAGCCTCACCCAAATCACCGATTTTGCCAACCCATTTGCGTCGATTGCAGGCATCCACAAAGAAGTGATCACCTACCAACGTGATGACGGTCTGGAACTGTCTGGGGTGTTGTATTTGCCGGCCGACTATGACTTTGAAAACAAGCCCAAACTGCCGATGGTATTGTGGGCTTATCCGACCGAGTTCAAAGACAAAAACAGCGCCTCGCAAAACACCAACAACCCCAATGAATTCACTTATCCGTACTACGGTTCAATGATTTATTGGGTGACCCAGGGTTATGCCATTTTGGACGATGCCTCGTTCCCCATTGTCGGCGAAGGCGATGAAGAACCCAATGACACTTTCGTCAAGCAACTGGTGGCCAATGGCCGCGCGGCGATTGATGCGGTGGACCAGATGGGTTACATCGATCGCAGCCGGGTGGGCGTGGCGGGCCATTCCTATGGCGCCTTCATGACCGCCAATTTGCTCAGTCATTCAGATGATTTTGCCGCCGGCATTGCCCGCAGCGGCGCGTACAACCGCACCCTCACCCCGTTTGGTTTCCAAGCCGAAGAACGCAACTATTGGGAAGCCCCGGAGATCTATTACAACATGTCCCCGTTCATGCACGCCGATACCATGAACGAGCCGTTGTTGTTGATCCATGGAGAAGCGGACAACAATTCCGGCACCTACCCGCTGCAGACCGAACGTTACTTCAACGCCCTCAAGGGCTTGGGCGCCACCGCCCGCATGGTGATGTTACCGAAAGAAAGCCACGGTTATCGGGCCAAAGAATCCATCTTGCATGTGATTTGGGAACAACACCAATGGCTGGAAAAATACGTCAAAAACAAAACGGATTGAGGCCATTCTGGGCGAGTCACCGACCGTGACGCGCCCCCTCCTTTGACACCTCAGTCTAGCGGGCAGTCAAAGCCATCGGCAAACAACCAATCGGCCGGTCTGAAATCTGGTTGGCAATTGTGACAGACCAGGGCAAAATCTTGCTGCGGTGCCCCTGGGTTATGGGGGTCCAAGGCATCGGCCTGGATGTTGCTGGCCAGCACTTCAACATCAATCGCCTGACAGCGGTGTTGTGACGGGGTCAAAAACACCGCTTCCATGTTGTTCATGGCATCGGCATCACCACCACTGATGGAACCACCATTGGCATCAAATTGATTGCCCAGATAAGTTGCATCGGTGGCCACCAACAGATCCAAGTCATTGACCCAAGCGGGGTTGGTACCACCCAAACCGGCCCCAGGGGCATCGGTCCAGACCAACATCAAGCGCATCGGCTCGGCTGGATTGATCGGCAGCAATGACTGTCGCCAATTTTGGCCCGAATCATCAAACACGGTGGCTTGGTCATGGAACCAGAAAGCACTGCTGGGGTTGATCACCGCATCGAGGTTGATGCGGCCCCAACCTTGTTGGCGATTTGGCGCATGACCCATGACATTGCCATCGGCATCGTCGTTCCCTGCCAAGTCATCGGCCACCACACTGAACACCGCTTTGATCAAAGCCGGGCTGGGGTCCACCCCATGGGCCAAGCGGTGCTGTTCAATGAACAAAGCAATCGACCCGGAAACCACCGGCGAAGCCATGGACGTGCCGCATTTCATGCCATAACCACTGCTGCTGTCAGGGGCTTCGGTGCGGCAGCCTGGGGCCACCACATGGGGCACCAAACGCCCATCACAAGCCGGTCCATGGGCGCTGTTGGACGACACATCAAAGATGGCTGAAATTTGGGTGGCATTTGAGTTTTGTAATTTGGTCGAACCAATGGCAAACAAATTCTTCGCCTCATCCGGAGAGCCCAAGGATGAAGGCTGACACAAGCCCGTGTTGCGGTCGCCGTTGCCGTTCATGATTGACCACACCGCCAGCACCGGTTGCTGCCCGGCCACATCCGGATTGGCATCGCGGGAGATCATGTCCACTTCCATGGTCGGGATGTCATAACCTTGGGGGGTGCCGGTGGGGCCCCAGGAATTGTTACTCAACAAGGCCCCACTGGTTTGTGAGTCTTTATAGATCGCCAACATGCCACCGGCCACCATGCCACCGCTGGTCCCAGGACCCGTGCCCAACATCGGCGCATACAGCTGCTCCACCATTTGCACGCCTGGGGCCACGCCCAGGCCCCGGTTGAAGCCAGCGGCGTTCAATGAATTGGCTTGACCGGTGCCGCCGATGGCCCCGGCCACATGGGTGCCGTGTGAATCGGTGTCATCGTCACAACTGTCACTGACCCCCACACAAGCGATCACATTGGGTAAATCCGGGTGGTTTTGATGTATGCCACCATCGACCACCGCCACGGTGATGCCACTGCCATCCAAGCCGGTGTCCGACAACCACGTCTCGTATCCGGTCTGTACTTGGTTGTTGCCGTCGTAATTACCGACAATGGACTGTTGGCTCATTTCACCCCGGGGGCCCCCGTCGGTTTGGACCTGCTGGACCGTCAGCACCGAGTTGATCTGGGCAGCGGCCAGGAATTGATCGCCGGCCAGGGTGAAGGTCAGGGCCGACAGCTGGCGGTTGATGGGATTACTGTGTTCGATGACGGCCCCAAGTTTCACCAACTGCTCGCTGGCTTGGGTCAACTGGGGGTGGTAAACCATTGCCATCACTGGTACCCTTTGGGCCGATAAATCCCGATGACTGACTGGCACGCGGAAAGCCGGCAGCAAGGGGTTGATTTGGCGCACCGGGGTCAGTTGTTTTACCGCCGCGAGTTGCCCGTCAGTCAGCCAAACGATCCAGGAAAATGGTGCCAATGGACTGATCAAGGTCACCGACTGATTGGACAACAGCTGCAGCCAGGACTGTTTGATGGGGCCGTTGAATTGCACCAAATACAAGCCCGCTCCGCTTGATTGGTGGGCACTGAACCAGGGACCGGCCGGTCGCTCTGTGTCTGACAGGTCCAGTTTTTGCTGATCGACTTGGTAATCAAATGGGCGTTCAATGACTTGTCCCTGGATGCCTGGTGACCGGGCCATGGCTTGTGCCTGGTTGATCCAAATGAAGTGTTCATAATGCACCCCTTGGCCTTGCAGGCTGGCGCGCAATTCCGCAGAAGGGTGTAAGATTTTCAGCCAATGATCGGCGTCATCATGGGCCCATGTTTGGCCGGTTAACAACAACAAAGCGCTGGATATGATTTTATTCATGGCAAAGGCAGGCGGTCAAAGTCAACATTCTACTCACTTTTTCGGAGTCTTTTAAAGATCAGAATCACATATTGACGGTAATTGGGTGGTAATTGGGTTGTATTTGCCTGAACAAAGCCCAATAATACCCCTCTGAGTTGGTCGGGCAATCGCGGTGTCGATGACATCGAGGAAAGTCCGGGCTCCACAGGACAAGGTGCCGGATAACGTCCGGGGGGCGCGAGCCCACGGCCAGTGCAACAGAAAAGATACCGCCTGTCATCGACAGGTAAGGGTGAAATGGTGCGGTAAGAGCGCACCGCGACTTTGGTAACAAAGGCGGCATGGTAAACCCCACCTGGAGCAAGATCAAATAGGAAAACAGATCGTGTGGTCCGCACGTGTTTTCGGGTAGATTGCTTGAGGCTGTCAGCAATGGCGGTCCCAGATGAATGATTGCCGCGTGAAAACGCACAGAACCCGGCTTACAGACCAACTCACTTTTGACCTGAGCAATGCCTTTGAACCATGAATGACGGTGCCAATCACGACAACGACTCATTGTGGCTGGATGACAGTCACTGTTCCAAGGCGCATTGTGCGAACACCATTGACGTGCTGCAAGCCTTGCAAGCCGATGAAGAAATCATTGCGGTCTACCGTTGGTTTCATACCATCCGCAATGACCAATTGACCCTGGAAGACTTGTCGGATCAAGCCAGCGACAAACAGCTGTCAACCCTCAATGACCTGATCAAAATCCACCAGGCCGATTGGTTACTGAAACCCAAATCCAGCAACGCCGAAGGCCTCAGGCGCCTGCTGTTCGCGATGATCAATGACGTGCGGCTGGTGCTGATCCTGTTGGCAGAACAATTGGTTTTGATGCGAGCCGCCGTTGAATTCAACGAAGACTTACAACAACAATTGGCCACCTCCACCATGACTTACCACGCGGCTTTGGCCAACCGCTTGGGCGTGTGGCAAATCAAGTGGGAATTGGAAGACTTGTCGTTCCGCTTTTTGGAACCCCAAAAATACCAAAAGATTGCCCGCAAATTGGCCGAAAAACGCAATGACCGCGAACAGTTCATTCACAGCTGCTCTAAACAGTTAACCGCTGCATTGCAACAGAACAACATCACCGCTGACATCGCCGGCCGGCCCAAACACATTTACAGCATTTTCAAAAAAATGCAGAAGAAAAACCTCGAATTCGAAGGTTTATTCGACATCCGGGCCATCCGGGTGTTGGTCGACACGGTGGCCGATTGTTACGCCACTTTGGGCATTGTGCATGGTACCTGGTCGCACATCCCCAAGGAGTTCGATGACTACATCGCCCAACCCAAGGGCAACAATTACCAGTCATTGCACACCGTGGTGGTGGTCGAAGGCAAAACCCTGGAAGTGCAGATCAGAACCCATGACATGCACGAGCACGCCGAACTCGGGGTGGCAGCCCATTGGCGCTACAAGGACGGCTCCAAACAAGACCAAAGCTATGACAACAAAGTCAACTGGATGCGGCAATTGTTGTCCGAGCACAGCACGGCCGATGACTTGCTCGAAGCGTTCCAATCCGACACCCAAGAAGAACGGATTTATGTGTTCACCCCCACTGGCGATGTGATTGATTTACCCTTTGGTTCCACCCCGGTCGATTTCGCTTATCAGGTGCACACCGAAGTGGGCCACCGCTGTCGTGGGGCCAAAGTCAACGGCTCCATCGTGCCCTTGACCCGGGCCCTGAACACCGGTGATCAAATCGAAATCCTCACCGCCAAAACCGCCAAGCCTTCCCGTGATTGGTTGCATGAACAATCGGGCTATTTGCAAAGTGCCCGGGCCCGGGCCAAAGTGCGGCATTGGTTCCGGGAAAACGATTTTGACAAAAACCTACAAATTGGCAAAGAAATGCTGGAGAACGAATTGAACAAATTCGCCTTGCAGAATGCCGACATGCAAAAGCTGCTGGAATCATTCAACCTGCAGCACCTGGATAAGCTGTATGCCATGATTGCCACCGGCGACATCACCGTCAATCAAGTGCTCAGGCGGGCTGATCTGCAACTGCACCCAGTCAAGAAATACGCACACAAACAAAACACCAAGAAAACCACCAGCCGGCAACCCAGTGGCAGCCTGATTGTTGAAGGGGTGGATTCATTAAAGACCACTTTGGCCAGTTGTTGCAACCCGGTCCATGGCGATGCCATTGGGGGTTTCATCACCCGCACCCGCGGCATCAGCGTGCACCAGGCCAGTTGTGATAACTACCTACACATGATCGCCGATCAACCCAACCGCCTGGTCAACGTGCGCTGGAGCGATGACGTTTCAGAAGACATCATCACCAGTTTGTTGATCGTGGCCAACAACCGCAAGCACGTGATCAAGGACATCAGCGCCCTGCTGGCCCACCACCGGGTCGACATCACCGCCTTGCACGCCGAACCGGATCATGAGGCCGGTTTGGTCAACATCAACATCGCCATCCAAATTCGGGATTTTGATCACTTGAGCGAAGTGATCAGCCGCTTATCCAGCCTGGAACACATCAACAGCATCCAACGCAACATGCATTGAAGTCAGCAGCAATCAATCCACAGTTGCTGCTCAATATTCACAGGTCTTGGCTTCCTCACCCGCCTTCCTGACGTTGGAAATCAACAATTCTGGAATGGGGTGGGGCCACATTTCATAGACCCCGCCACCGGCCATCACTGGACAACTGGAAGTGGGGTGCAAGTTGCCAGCCAAGTCGATCATGTCAATACTGACTTTGATGGGAAAATCATGGGGATTTTTGATCACCAACCGCATGCCGTTGTCGTCATCGTTTTGCGTCAATTTGAAAACGATCCCGGCCCCATTCTCTGGTGCCATGTGCCAGTCCTTGAACACCCCGCCTTGCAGTTGACCGGCCACTTTCACCGCTTCCCCGGCCAGCACTGAAATTTGCTCGCCTTGAATCACCGGCCAATACACTGCGGCCTTTTGATTCATCACCCCCTGATCGGTGCGCAGTTTGAAATGGACATTCTGGCGGCAGGGGTTGCTGGCACAATACACCTCCATTTCAACATATTGAGCCCGCTCTTGCGTTGTCCCATTGATGGCGACATCGGGTGACACCAATTCACCACCAAGGGCACCGGTCATCAGGACCAGCAGTCCCCAGCCCATGCATCGTTGTGTGTTTTTAGCCATAAAAAATGCCCTCTTTAAAAGGGCATTGTAACGCATGCTTGAAGCCTGTTACTGATTCAACAAATCAACCGTGGCTTGCAAGATGTTGTCCGGCGTTTTTAATTGATCAAAATCGGGTTTTTCGCGGCCATTGACCACCAATGACGGGACCCGTGAAATGCCCATGGCTTGGGCCATTTTTTTGGCTTGGCGCATTTTTTGATCCACGGCAAATGAATTGGCGGTGGAGACAAATTGCTGGCGATCAATACCATGAGCCACCGCCAGCCAATCGGCGATGTCATCCACACTGCGCAAGGCTTTTTTGTGTTGGTGAATGGCCGCGAACAGGGATTCATGCACCCCATCCAGTTGTTCCATGATTTCCAATGCATGGTAGGCTTTGGCATGGGGTTCCCATTGGGCATAAAAGGCCACCGGCACCCGCACAATGGTTTGGCCCTCAGCCAGGCGACCAGTCAATTGCTTCATGTAAGGTTCAAAGGCATTACAACCCGGGCACATGTAGCTGAAAAACTCATACACCACCGGCCCTTCTTCGGCGGCTGTCCACGATGGTGTGATCAATTCATAATGAACCCCGGCTTGCCAGGGGCTGGCCGCTGTGGCGACGTCATTTGGATTGGCCTGAGCCGAGTGCAGCGCAAAGACCAATGACCAGAACAATAATATTCGCATGTTGATTCCTCCAATCAAAATTCAGGGCCTGTTAACACCAACAGGCCCTAACATAGACGCCGTCTGATTCAATTAGTTGCAAGTTTATTGGTCGGCCACAAAAAAACCGGCCTGAGCCGGTTTTTTGTGGTCATTGACATCGAGGGCTTATTCACTCAAACCCATTTGATCCAATTCCATGGCGACCAAATGATTGGTCACCGTGATGATGTCGTCGCGGGTTTTGAACGCCCGGGTGTTGGGGGCGTACTTGCCGTTGGTGATCAGGGTTGGGGTTGATGACACGCCCATGGCTTGCATCATTTGCATGCCTTTGCGGATTTGACCGTCGACCATGAACGATTTGGCGGTGGACAAAAACTGGTCCTTATCAACGCCATATGATTGGGCCGCCCACACCGCAATTTCATCGATGGTGCGGAACACTTTTTTGTGTTGGTGAATGGCTTTGAACATACCTTCATGGGCTTGGTCAACCATGTTCATGGCTTCGAAGGTGTAGTAGGCTTGGGCAGCGGGCTTCCACTGCTCATAAAACACCACCGGCACCCGCACAATTTTCGCGTTCTCTGGCAATTGTTTGTCCAGACGCTTCATGTAGGGCTCGAAGGAAGCACAGTGGGCGCACATGTAACTGAAAAACTCATAAACGATGACGGCTTCATCGGTGTTGGTGTCCCAGGCTGGGTTGATCACTTGATAGTGAATGCCTGGTTGGAAGTCCACCGCGCTGGCCGCGGTTTGAGCGACGCCTTGGGCCGCATCTTGGACGGCCTCTTTGGCTGCCGCAGCGACGTCCTCAGCTTGGTCTTTGGCGGCTGCCACGGTTTCAGCGGCCATTTCTTTGGCTTCAGCCGCCACAGCCTCTTTGGCTTCGCTTTGGTCATCGGCGTGTGAACAGCCCCAAAACAACAGGACTGCCATGAACAGGGTCAATGATTTCATTCTTTTTCCTCGTAAAATTTGGCTATTAGACTCAATCGATGGCGATTGGTTTCCTGCGATTACTCGGCCGCTTGCAAACCTTGCAAGTAACTGGCAACCGCTTCGATTTCTTCATCGGTCATGTATTGTGCCACACCGGCCATCACTTGGCCGTTCACATCATCTGGATTGGCGGTTTTTTGACCGGCTTTGTAGGCTTTCAATTGCAACACGGTGTAAGCCGCATGCTGATTGGCCAGGATCGGGTACCCAGATAAGGGGTTGCCTTGACCGGTGGGGCCATGACAAGCCATGCAGGCAGGGATGTTGCGGTCTTTGTCACCGGCTTGATAGATTTTCTTGCCCAACTCAACCTGATCGGGATTGGCGGCTTTCAGGGCCAACTCCTGACTGCTGAAGTAAGCGGCCAAGTCAGCCATGTCTTGCTCAGACAAACCAGCGGCCATGGGGGCCATCATGGCGTTGTCCCGTTCCCCACTTTTGTACAACTGCAACTGTCTGACCAGGTATTCGGCGTGTTGCCCGGCCAGGCTGGGCCAAATTGGGTTGACGCTGTTACCGTCGGTGCCATGGCAAGCCGCACACGTGGCTGACAGGTTTTTGCCATTCTCGGCATCACCGTCGGCCATGACCGACATCGACCACAGCAAACAAACTGACACCCATAATTTAATTGTGATTCGTTGCATATTAACCCCTGATGGTTTGCTTTTGTAAAAATCGCCGTATTATAGCCCATTAAGCCCAAAACATGACATATCTGCCCCAGAAAAAATGCCGCCAAAGCTGCCATCAATCAGGCAAACGTATCAAAATCAACCCAACTCATTTAAAATGGCTGCTTTTGTTCGTAACAATTCAATGTCAAACTTGTTCAGCCATTGTGAATTTCTGATCAGTGCTTACAAAACCAGTCAATTGCCGCCCGATGAAGGCATGGAAATCGCCTTTGCCGGACGCTCCAATTCAGGCAAATCGACCACCATCAATGCCTTAACCAACCACAAAGGCCTGGCCAAAGTGTCAAAAACGCCGGGGCGCACCCAGTTGTTCAATTGTTTTCAATTCCAACCCAACATGCGACTGGTTGATCTGCCGGGTTACGGCTATGCCAAAGTACCGGCCAAAATGAAAAAACACTGGGACAAAGAGATTGATTCATACCTGATGAATCGACAGTCACTGATTGGTGTGGTCATCATCATGGACATTCGCCACCCCATGAAAAAATTTGATGAGCAAATGCTGACTTGGGCCCACCAATCGGGCTTGCACTCACATGTGTTGTTGAACAAAGCCGATAAGCTCAACAACAATGACATCAAGAAAACCCTGATGCAGGTGAACCAACAAATCAAGCAGTACAGCCAAAGCACCACCTGCCAGGTTTTTTCGGCCTTGCGTCGCCAGGGCACCGCCGAATTGTCACAAATCCTGACGCCTTGGTTCACTGCCAGCGAAAACGAGCATCCATGAAGGAACAACACCGATGTGATGGCATGTTGACCATCGAGTGCCAGTTGCCTCAAAGCCATGTGCTGAGCAAAGATGAGGCCAGCGAATTGACCGCCTTGGTGGCCCGGGATTTGGCGGCGGTGTTGGGCATCAACCAAGATTCGGCCTTGGTGTTTTGTGCCGCCACCTTCGGCTCAGAACAGTTGTTGCAACCCCAATTCCCGATCCAAGCCCACATCAGTCAATACGCCTCGGCTGCCTTCCAAGGGACCGCCCATGACAATCAAGTGCTGTCCATCGGCGCCAGTAACGGACGAATGCCCAGCGGTTTGACCCCCACGCAACCTTCGCAAGCCCTGCTGCACATGCCGTTCTGCCTGTTCACCCAAGACCGCCATTTGGCCGAGCAGTTTGAAGCGCAATTGATGCACAAAGGCATGGTGTCACCACCGACCTATGCCGCCTTGAATTCGCGGCTCAACACCACAGGGGTCAATGTGATCAAACACGCCAATTACATGACCTATTTGGATTTGGTGGCGATGATGCACAACCATTATGAGCACCTCGGTCTGGGTCATTTGTGGCAAATCATTGAAACGGCCCTGGTCAGTGAGGCCCCCAAAACCGCGGTGCAGACCCCCATCCACAACCATTTTTTCCTGGTCGACCATTTGTTGTTCACGCCGTTTTTCTCCTGGTCACAATTTCGCCAACACTTTGCGACCGAAGACACCGCTGACTACATCACTTGGTTGATGGCCCAACGCCTGTCGCTGGGCGCCTTTGCCACCCATGGCTTGTCGATCCGGGCTTTCCAAGCCGAAACCTGGCCGCTCAGCGAAGAGCGGGTGTGTTTGGGGCAGTTTGAACAACAACGCATCAAGCGCGCTTATTGGACCGAGCGCCATGCCATTCATCCACCACACCCAGACCAGGCGGTGTATCACATGGACGAACAAGCCGGGGTGGTGGCCGTCAGCTGGACCGATTCTGCAACAGCAACCACCACGGTGCATTATCCAGTGACGCCACAGGGCATCGGCGACATTGAACAACAACTGCCCAGCAATACGCAGCCAGCCATCCAACAGCCTTTGACCGACAACCCCGAATGGTTAACATGACTCTGAACACCGAAGACATCCTGAAGAACCTCAATGAGAACCAAACCGAGGCCGTCACCACCGAGGCCCAACATGCCTTGGTTTTGGCCGGCGCCGGCAGCGGCAAAACCAGGGTTTTGGTGCACCGCATCGCCTGGTTGATCGCGGCTGAATATGTCTCGCCCTACAGCATCCTGGCCGTCACCTTCACCAACAAAGCGGCCGCTGAAATGCGCAACCGCATCGCTTTCATGTTACAGCGGGAAATTCGGGACATGTGGATCGGTACTTTTCATGGCATCGCCTTGAAACTGCTGCAAATCAACACCGAAGCAGCCGGCTTACCGAAAAACTTCCAGATCCTCGACTCGGATGACCAATACCGCCTGATTCGACGTTGCTTGGCAGATCTGGAGCTGGATGAAAAACAATGGCCACCACGCACCATCCAAGCCTTCATCAACGACCAAAAAAACGACGGCTTGCGCGCCCATGAAGTGGAAGATTTCGGCGATCACAACAACCAAACACTGATCAAAGTGTTCGGCCATTATGACGACCACTGTCAACGGGCCGGGTTGGTTGACTTTGCCGAAATGTTGTTGCGCGCCCATGAATTGTTGCTCAATGACCAGGCGGTGCTGCAGAAATACCGCCAACGTTTCAGCCACATCCTGGTGGATGAGTTCCAAGACACCAATGCCATCCAATCGGCCTTCATCCAATTGCTGGCCGGTGCGCAAAACAAAGTGCTGGTGGTGGGCGATGATGATCAATCCATTTATGCCTGGCGCGGTGCTCGGGTCGATCACATCCTGGACTTTCAAAACCTGTATGCCAACACCGCGCTGTATAAACTGGAGCAAAACTACCGCTCCACACAAACCATCCTGGATGCCGCCAACGGGGTGATTGCCAACAACAAAAAGCGGCTGGGCAAGAACCTCTGGTCAGCGCAGGAAAAAGGCGATCCCGTGGGTGTTTATGGGGCCCATTCAGAGTTTGATGAAGCGTTCTTTGTCGGCGAAAAAATCGAAAGCCTGCTGGCCGAAACCACCAGCGCCGATGACATTGCCATATTGTATCGTTCCAATGCCCAATCCCGCTTGTTGGAAGAGGCTTTGTTGAAACGCAGCATACCGTATCAGATTTACGGCGGTTTGCGCTTTTTCGAACGCTTGGAAATCAAAGACGTGTTGGCCTACTCGCGCCTGGTCAACAACCGCCACGACGACATCGGTTTTGAGCGGGTGATCAACACCCCAACCCGCGGCATCGGTTTGAAAACCGTCAACCTGATTCGCAACTACGCACAAATGCAACAAAGCAGCCTGTGGCAAGCGGCCCAGACCTTGATACAAGAGAAAAAACTGACCCAGCGCGCGGCGACGTCGCTGGCGGCCTTCATCAACTTGATCGACGAACTGGAATCGAACAATCAGGACCAGCCATTGGAGCAGTTGTTCAGTGACGTCATTGAACGCACGGCACTGAAAGACCATTACTTGAAAGAACCGCCGGAAAAGGCGCAAACCCGGTTGGAAAACTTGGACGAGTTGATCAATGCCGCCGAAACCTTTGTCATCAGTGAGGAGGATGCGGCCCTGGGCTTGACCCCGCTGGCGGCGTTTTTGGCCCAAGTCAGTCTGGACGCCGGCGACACCAGCCAGGTCAATGAACCCCACGTGCAACTGATGACCCTGCACTCGGCCAAAGGCTTGGAATTCCCCGTGGTGTTCATCGTCGGCATGGAACAGGGCTTGTTCCCACACCAAAATTCGATGGAAGATTTCAATAAACTGCAAGAAGAACGCCGCTTGGCCTATGTGGGCATCACCCGCGCAGAGAAGCAATTGTTCATGAGCTATGCCACCTCGCGGCGCATGCGCGGCAAAATCAATGCCTGTCAACCGTCCCAGTTTTTGCGCGAAATCCCCAAAGAGTTGATCCAACAAATCCGCGGCAACATCCACCCCACTCAATATGTTTCCAGCCCGCAAACCCGCACCCCGTACCAGAGCCAGCGGCAAACGGTGCCCGATTCACCGTACCAAATCGGCCAAACCGTCCGCCACAACAGCTTTGGTGAAGGGGTGATCACCGACATGAGCGGCAAGGGCGATTATTTACAAGTACTGGTGCAATTCAACGACGTGGGCCCCAAAGTGCTGGCCGTCAAGTTTGCCAAACTGGAGATCCTTTAGTCATTGAACCTGAAGTCATGGATCGGGGTTCAGCCGGACCTGGTATTTGTGCTGGAACAAAGCCCCGTATTGGGCCAACAAACCTTCGGCCGCAGCGGCATTGGTGAATTGTTGCACGGCAAAGCCAATCACTGGCAAACCGGCCAAGCCTGAGCCCGAAAGCGGCGTTGTGGGACTCGTGTCAGGGAAAACCAGCCGCCCAAAGCCGTCCTCAGTGGTGGCCTGATTGCCGATGTTGGTTAAAAATATTGCCCAGTTTTCAGATCCCAACAACTCAGATTGAATGCCGACGGTAGCTCCTGCTTTTACCCATTGAATCACCTGCGTGGATTGGCAAAATTCTGGCCATGTGGATCGCTGCGTACAAGAAGCACTGCCGCAACCTGGCCAATGCTGTTGCACACTGGCTCGATCCCACAACAGATAATCAAACGCCTGACAAGCTTGGCTGCCGTCCCAGGTGGCCGAAAACGGTGCCACAGCAGGGTCAGTGGCGGTATGGAATTTTTTGGTTGGAAAGTTCAGCACCCATTCTGTTTGAGCATTGATCGCCTCGTTCAAAGCATACTCGTTGAACACAGCAGCGTGTGTCAACACCTCTGAAACTGCTTGAAAGCCATGTTCCCAAGTGGCCACACTGACCCACCCTTCTGGCAGGATCACCCTTGACTCCGGGTAGGCAGCACTTAAATCAGGCAGCTGACTGCCAACAGCAGTGTGAGCCCCTTGCCCCTGCCAAAAATTTTGCAATGCCACCGCGTCATAATTGAAAGCCAGGCCTTGTGACACATTGACGATGGTTGCAAAGCCATACAGTCCTCCGCCAGGTTCAGCTTCATCTGCGGTGTCATAGATGTCATTGTCGGACCAATCCCGTTCAATCTCAGAACAGTTGGCCGGCACGCCATTCATTCCATGTTTTGCCCATGACACAGTTTGCCCAGTAAAAGTGGCCATCTCAAACACCTCAATGTGCCCCTCAGTGGTACGTTTCATGTTGTTGTTATTTGGGTCAAAATCCTCGTCAATGCCAAATGATAAAAATTCTTGACCTGCCTTCACAAGATAAGGAACACATGATGTGTCACCAGAAACATGCACTGCTGTGGGTTCACCTGAGTGGCCAGCGAGGTAAGAAGTGCCAGAAATCAGCGCCCCGGTCCACACATCATAACCATCTAAGTAGACATTGAACGATAAGACATTAATACCAATGTCACTTTCCATAAAATTAATTTTGATGGCTTTGGTTTCGGCGGTGGTGTTGACCACCGAATATAAGGTGTTCAAGTCATTATTGACGGTGTAATAAGGGTAAATCAAGACCTCACCGGTACCCTGCGGATTGACTTGGACGGCGCTTGCCGAACAGGCCATCAGCAGCGACAACCCAAGCCAACTGTTGAGCTTCCTTGGTAAACCATCCATGAGTCAGCTCCCTGGACTCACTGATCCGCGTTCAGTAACACCTGGTATTTGTGCTGGAACAAAGCCCCGTATTGGGCCAACAAGCCTTCGGCCGCGGCGGCATTGCTGAATTGGTTCACGGCAAAGCCGATCACCGGTAAACCTGACTTGGACACACCAAATTCTGGTGTCGTGGCAGAGGCATCGGGAAATTCCATCCAGGCCATGCCACTTTCGGTGACGCCGGCTGCACTGGAAAACACCACCGACATTTGATTGGATGAACCCAGTACCGCCGAGGTGCTGCCCGGAGAGGTCCCATACAACGAGAATTCCATCACGTTACTGGCCTGACACACCAATGGCAACATGGGCCGGGGTGGACAGGGCGAACCGATGCAACTGAAATCATTCAGTGTTTTGGATTCCCGATCAAACACCGTCCACTTGATGGTGTCACAAGCCTGACGGCCATCCCAGGCGCTGATGAAGGGGGCAACCACTTCCTCGCCGGTCGTGTGATGTCTTTTGGTGGGGAAATTCATCACCCACTCGGAACGGCCATTGATGATGGTCTCCAAGGCATATTCATTGAACACCATGGCGTGGGTCAACACTTCAGAAACCGCCTGAAAGCCATGCTCCCAGTTGGCTTCGATCAAGGTGCCATCCGGCATCAGCACCTTGGACACAGGTGCGGCCGAGCTCAAATCGGGTTCGAGCTCACCCGGAGACGTGTGCTGACCGGCCCCTTGCCAAAAATTTTGCAAGGCGATCGCATCATAGGTAAAGGCCATGCCCTCGGCCACGTTGACGATGGATGCCGTTCCATACAAGCCAGCGGTGGGCTCGGCCTCATCGGCGGTGTCGTAGACCTCGTTGTCTGCCCAATCAGACTCAATGGCGGCGCAATTGGCTGGCACGCCGGTGAAATTGTGATCGGCCGATGCCACGGTTTGGCCGGTGAAGGTGGCCAATTCGATCACCTCCATGTGGCCTTCGGTGGCCCGTTGCATGCTTTTGTTGTCTACTTCCAGATCCAAGTCAATGACAAAAGGTAAGAACTCTTGATTGGCCTTATTCAGAAACGGTGCACAGGATGTGTCGGCGGTGACATGGGTGGCATTCGGCTCTCCGACGTGGGCACCGACGGTTGATGTGCTTGAGACCAATGCACCGGTCCACACATCGTACGCATCGAGGTACACATTGAATGACAGCACCACCAAGCCAATGTCACTTTCTAAAAAATTGATCCGAATGGCCTTGGTGTCGGCGGTGGTGTTGACCACTGAATACAGGGTATTCAAATCATTGTTGACGGTGTAATAAGGGTAAATCAACACCTCTCCAGTGCCATCGACGCTGTGCTGCACCGCCTGGCTTGGGCCGGTCAAACAAAGCAGTGGTAAAGCGCATTTCAAAATGGTTGACGTTTTCATGGTTAAATCCTCCTGATCATATCTGTTGTCTTATGGTGTGGTTTCGGTGGCAGCCAAAGTCTGCTGCCCAAGGTGCTTAAACAAACTGCCGTATTGGGCCAGCAAACCTTCGGCGGCACCGGCATTGGTGAATTGCATCACCGCAAAGCCAGTAACGGGTAAGCCTTGCAAGCCCGCTCCACTGATGGGCACTGCCGGCTCGGCATCCAGGAAATGGACGCGACCGGCGCCACTGGGCAGCCAATCGCCACCCGGAATGGCCGCGTATCTGTTCATGTGGTTGCGTGATCCCAGTACGGCGGTGCGATCAAAATGTGTGGGGGCATTGTAGATGAATTCCATCACGGTGATGGCTTGGCACAATTTGGGATAAATTCCACCTGGCGGTGGCAACACCCCACCATTGGGAATGCCATCCTCATAGCGGGTTTCCCGATCCCACATCTCAACCCGATAGCGGTCACAAGAGGTGAGGTCATTGCCCTGCCAAGGTGCCAGGAACGGCGGCAACAAGGCCAAATCGCCGCTGTTGGTGTGGAATTTGCGGGTTGGTGAGGTCATCACCCACTCGGTGTTGGCGTTCAACACCGTTTCCAAGTTGAATTCATTGCCCACCTGGGCCTGGGTCAGCACCGCTGAAACAGCTTGAAACCCATGGGTCCATTCGGCTTGAATCAATTGGCCATCAGGCAACAAAACCGTGGATTCCGGCACGGCCGAATCCAAGTCAGGCAAGGCAGCACTGGGCTCGGTGTGATTTTCAGCAGTCAAACCAAAATTCTTCAAGGCCAGTGCATCATAATGGAACGCCAGGCCTTCATTCACATTGACCAATGAGGCGCTGCCCAGCAAGTCGCCACTGGGGTCTTCATCGGGTCCCAAGACCCAGCTTCCGGCTTGCCACACGTTTTCCAAGCCAGCGCAATTGGTTGGCACACCCCGGTTGCTGTGGTCGATCATTTGCACCGCTTGTGGGGTCACCAGATTGGCCATTTCATACACTTCCAGGTAGCCTTCTCTTGAACGGCTCATGTCTCGATTGTCAGGATCCAAGTCGGTGTCAATCACAAACGGTAAGAACTGTTGGCCGCCTTTGTTCAAGAAAGGCGCACACGAGGTGTCTCCCGAAACATGCAGCACGGACGCTTCACCCAGGTGCTCATCGATGGTGGACGTGGTCGGCACCAACGCCCCGGTCCACACGTCGTATGCGCCCAAGTATACATTGAATGTCAACACATCAAGACCAATGTCCCCTTCCAAAAAGCGGATTTTCACCGCCTTGGTGTGGCTGGAGGTATTGACCACTGAATACAAAAAATTCAGGTCGTTGTTGACCGTGTAGTAGGGATAAATCAACACCCCGCCCACGCCATTGGATGCCACCGAAACGGCTTGAGAGGTAACCGCCATCCCTGACAGCAATAAAAACATCAACCAGTTCACCGCATATTTCATAACAGGTTTCATAACTCACCCCCTTCCACCAATTTGCCTTTGTGGACGAACAGGTTGCCGTATTGGGCCAACAAGCCTTCAGCGGCCCCTCCATTGGTGAATTGATTCACGGCAAACCCGGTGACTGGTAGACCAAACAACACTTTACCTGAATTGGGTACCATGGCGGCATTGGTCGAGGCAAAAGTCACCTTGGCCCAGCCATTTTCAGTGACGGCTGTGGCCGGGGTCACGACCTTCAAAAGGTTGAATGAGCCCAGCACCTTCGATTGTTCCAGTGCGACATCCGCCGGAGACAAAAACTCGAGCACTTGGGAGGTCAGACAAAACTGAGGATCCGGTGGCCTGGGACCACAAGCGAATCCACATGAAGTGATGATCGGAGATTGTTCTTCGCGGTCCCATATTTCAAGGTCATAGGCGTCACACGCAGCCTGACCCGACCAACCCGAAGAAAACGGTGGTATGGCGGTCAATGCCTGGGTCGTGTGGTATTTTTTGGTGGGGAAGTTCATCACCCATTCGGTCTTGCCGTTGATGAATTGATCATACGCGTATTCATTGTAGACTTCGGTTTGCATCAACACCGCGGAGACCGCTTCAAAACCCGATGGCCATTGTGACACGACCAAGGCATCATCATTCGACAAGTGGGTCGATATTGGCTGGGCCGAACTCAAATCCGGCAGCACGTCACCGACGCTGGTATGGATGCCGGCACCCCCCCAAAATTGGGTCAGGGCCAAGGCATCAAAGCCAAAGGCGATGCCCTCACCCACATTGATGATCGAGGCTTTGCCGCTCAATCCGCCACTGGGTTCGGCCAATGCCTCGCGGTCCCAGGTGTCATCTTGCCACTCTGACTCAAACAGCTCACAGTCATTGGGCAGGCCATCCGAGTGCGTCAATGCCGCCAACACCTCGGCCTCGGTGATCACGCCCATTTCAATCACCTCCAAGTGTCCTTCACGGGCTCGGCGCAAAGAGTCATTGGAACCGTCCAGTTCCAACAAGAACGGTAAAAACTCTTGGCCCAAGCCAAATCGATTGAGGTAGGGTGCACAAGAAGTATCTGCGGTCAAATGCGAGACGCTGGGCTCACCTTCATGACCCGCGATGGTTGAATCCACGGCAAGCAATGCCCCGGTCCACACATCAAACGGCGCCAAATACACATTGAAAATCAACACCTCACGACCTATGTCGCCTTCCAAAAAGCGCACTTTGATGGCCTTGGCTTCATCGGTGGTGTTGACCACCGAATACAGGGTGTTGAGTTCGTTGTTGACGGTGTAGTAAGGGAAAATCAACACTTCACCCTGACCATGCGGGTTCAGTTGAACCGCTGCTGCGGGTAAGCTGAAGGCGCCGCATAAGCAGAACAAAAGTTTGGCTGAAAAGCGCATGGATTTTCTTCCTTAAAAAATTAATCACCCCGCATCCTACCAAGCAAAATGTTAAGAAAAGATTAACCCACCCTTGACTGAAACAAATTGAAACAAAAAAGGCCGCCAACGCGGCCTTTTGCATGGCTCAGGGCTGGCCTCAATCCAATCCCGACTTGAAAATAAAGTCTGGTTTCAACTCAAAATCGATGTCAACCACGGTTTCATTGCCGGTGATTTCAACCGGTACCGCGAGCAATGGGTCACAGCTTGACATCGGACAATAAGCCCCCCCGTAAGCCGCATCCAGCAAGGCGCCGTTGTTGGCCGTGGTCAAGTAATACAACCCCGGCGGAAATCCCACCGTCATGTAGTTGCCATTGTCATCGGTTTGGTAACTGCCAAAAAAGTCGCCCTGGCCATCGTAAACATTGACATTGACGCCACCGGCCGGCAATTGGCTGAAGGCATCACGCACTTGTCCAATGATGGTGCCTCCAGCATCCAAACTGAAATCAATGGTGCCGCCGCCAGCCAAGGCATCGGGGGCACCACCCAAGACGATGGGGTCACCGGTGGTCACATCACAGGCAGAACCAGGACAAGGTGTGCCATCATACAGGATGTCAATCCAGCCACCGGCTGCGGTTTGATTGACCCCCAAAAAAGGCAAGTTTGAGCCGTTGTTGGTCAAGGCATAATAAGTCCCCGCTGGTAAGCCCGAGACGGTGAAAAACCCAACCACATCGGTGGTGGCCCAGTTGGCGAAGTGGCCCATGTCGTCATACACCAACACGTGCACATCGGGAATCGGTGTGGATGAACCGATTTCGGTGATGGTGCCAGAAAAACTGAAACCCGGAGACAAGGCAAAATCAATGCCCGTGGTGGTGGCATTGGCCGCTTCGGCCACCGGATCTCTTGGGTTCAGGCGCACATATTCATTGACCACCACATTGCCTGCGGTCAAATCACAGGTCACACCGGGACAATCGATGTTGCCACCTGGGGCGTATTTCTCCATCACGTATGGGCTGATCATGTCACCAGTGAACATGGAGCCAGTTCGGACCGAATAACTTCCGGCAGGCATGGCCCGAGCCGACGTATATGTGCCATCAGGATTGATAAAGGCCCCTCCAGCGACTTGACCGGCGGCATCATAAAATTGCAGGAAATGATTTTGGGTGGTGGTGCCGATAGGTAAACCTGTGGCGGCATCGGTAACGGTACCACTGATTTTCCCACCATAATCCAAAAAGTAATTCACCCCCAGCTTTTGCTCCTGGGCACCCAACACCACAGGATCGCCTCCGGCACCGCGATCACAACCACTCCATGGACAGGGCTTGTTCTCATACAGTTCTCGTTGAAAAAATTCACGCCCCAAATCGCCACCTTGGACAAAGTACATGCCAGGCAGTAAGCCACCGATGGTGTAAGTCCCGTCAAAGCCAGGGTCAGTGTCAGTGCCGTAAAGGATCAAATTCCCCAACAACCGATTGGCGTCATTAAACAAGAATATCAAACCAAACTGTTCCACCGTCTCGGTGGGGTGGTCATTATTCAATATGATGCCCGAAATGCTGGCACCAAACTCCACCGAAAAATCAATGTTGGCGGTGTTCACGCCATTGCTCAGGGCAATGTTGTCGCCGGCACCATTAAAGACCAAACTGGAACAGGCATTACATTGAATGTTGTTGTAAATTTCTGGGATGTGCAAATTACCTGCTGAATTTGGATTCAAATAAAAAACGTAATTGCCGGCCGGTATGCCGCTGACCGTGTAGCCACCGCTGCCATCAAAAACGGCTTGGATGTACCAATTAAAGGTTAAGTCACTGGGGTCCACCATCGACAAATTAAAGGTTTCAACCGCCGCAGCCGTATCTTGATCGACCAGTTGGCCACTGATTGAAGCACCCACCGTCAATGACAGGTCTACGCCATTGCGCACTTCAGCAGGCGTCAAAACAACCGTGCTGTTGACATCCGGCTCACAGTTCTGGCACTGCACAGTGCCTGTCGCATCGTACATCGCATCAACATAAATGTCAGTGGCGTCTTGTGAGGTCAAATAATACTCACCGTCGGGTAGCCCCTGGAAGCTGTAAAGGCCAGTGGGATCTGACGTTTGATACAGGTAAAATGAATGATTCAAACCCCGCAGTGTTATTGGTTGGTCAACCACTGGAGCCGCGCCGCTGGTGACTTGTCCGTTGATGACTGCACCCACTGTCAAATCCAAGTCAATGTTGGAGATCATGGCACCGGTGGCAACCATGATGGTGCTGTTGGCATCGGGCTGGCAGTTTTGACACGCCACAGTGCCGGTGGATGAGTACATGGCATCAATAAAAACATCGTTTTGATCGTTGGCCAACACATAGTAATCACCGGCATCAACACCCACAAATGTGTATTCACCCAAAGCATTGGTCACGGCATTGTTGACGTACACATTGGTTCCTACTTCGACCAAATTCAGATTCACATTGGGCTGATTCACGGCACCTGATTGCACCACCCCTGAAATGGTTGCCGTGCCACCCTGCGACAACATTTCCACTGGCGTTGGATTATGCTGTTGCAACTGATTGGCTTGGTAAGTTAATTGCGAAATGAATTTCTGGTGCTGCAATGGGGTGATTCGACTTTCAATCAACAGCCCATCGTAAACCGTCTTTTGTGTTGCCAAGTGATCTTTGGTGGTGGCCTGGATGGACAGACTCATCCCCATAAAAACCATTAATGTGAGTAATTTCATGCTTTTCTCCCGTTGACTGTTATTGTGCAATGAATGATATACCCAATAACGCACATCATGGGCATTGGTGAAACAAAATTCTTTGCTGACCCCCAATATTTCGAAACAATTCACATATTTATGACCTCAATGGCCAAAATTCTGGGCAGTCTGCCATCGCTCAAGTAGCTGTTTGCTCGAAGGTTGGCCGATGGCTGACCGTGGATTGAATGAATTTGTGGTAAAATGCGTGCCACACCGACCCAGGGCCCTGAGTCCTGGTGATTTTAGGAACACCACCAACAAGGAGTTTTCATGAGCAAACCACTGCACTGGGTCATCTTCGCCTTATTGATCAGCACCCAACTGTCCGCCAACCAATTATTTTCTTTGCAACAAGACAAGGAAGGCAAGGAGTTCACCAACCAACTGTCCGAGCACAACGCAGCCGATGGTACAGTGAAAAAAGCAATCACCTTGAGCCCAACCTGGAAGCGGGACATGATGCGTTTGCTTTTGCCACCCAGTGATCACCTGTTTTTTTATGGCATGATCGATGGCAAACAAGCGCGCATTCAAATGGTTGATAAAAGTGACATCAGTCAAATCAAAACCATTGACACCGCACACTTGCATGAGCGATTGATCAACAACGAGCGACTGTATCAATTCTTCCACCTGACTGCAGACCAAAAACACTTGTTGGTGCATGTGGGTAAGAAAAAAAATCAACAGCTGTTGGTGATTGATGTGCAACAAGGCGTGATTGCCAAGGCCATTGCATTGAGCAAATTCAAAAATGAGGTGTCTGTGTCTTCAGACCAACAGTACCTCCTGGTCAACAACACCAGCCGCGATGAGTTGACGGTGTTGCGGATGTCTGATTTTTCGGTTGCACTGACCAGTAAACTGGGTGACTACCGTCAGTTTGGCACCATTCACCAAGACCATTTGTATTTGACCAAACAGTCGGGACAAAAACCCAAGGCACAACACTGGGTTCAGGCCATTGATCTCAACTCGCATGAAAAAGTGAGTTTCCCAGCCCGCAGTCAGGTGACACCTGTATTTGCCACCAGCGAACAAACCGGACGTTTGTTCACGGTTGCGGCTGACGAACGGGGCAAAAACATCGTCTTGAGTGAATTGACGGGTACTTCAATCAAGCCCATCAAAACATACCCTGTGAAGCGAATTGACCTGCAAGAGATGATCGTCATGGACGATTACCAGCAGATTTTGGTCAAAGGCTTTGACAAGTTGGTGTTGATCAATTTAACCGATGATTACCCGCACACCTACACCAAATTACCGTTTGATACGGCTGATTATGCCTACAACACCCGAGGTGACTTGCTGTATTTACGTGAAGGTTCTGGCTCCGAAGTGGCGGTCGTCGATGTGGCCAATGGCGAGCTGATAGAACGTTCTGGCACCGGTCGACCGGGGGTCAAGTTTGGTCAATTCTTGGGCACCGTGGTTTTGGCGGGAGCCACTGGCTTCGGTTTGAATTACATGCAAATCGTTTACAAACGTTCGAGCACGGGGATGATCTTGAACCACCAGGAAAACAATTTATATGTGATCAATTGGAAAACCAATGACGTGACCCGCTTCACAGCGGCTGATTTGAGCAACCGCGAAGCCATTGCCACTGGTGGTGGTACCGGACTGCTCTATCAGAGTGATGACGCCCAGGCACCGGTGTGGGTGTTCAGCGGCAAGCAAATCACGCAGATCAATGATGCCGATTTCACCGTGACGCAAGCCATCGAATATGAATCCTTGGTGGGCTTTGATGGCGAGCAAGACTTTTTCATCATCAAAACTGAGGACGAGGTCCAAACCCATGACATGAAAACCGGGCAAATCATCAGCCGATGGCCGATGACCAAAGCCCATTTAATCTGGTCAGAGTGAAGGTGTCTTGAAACGATGGGCAGCCAATTTGGCAGCCCATCATCATGGGTTCAGTCAACGGCTGCGGCCATTACGTCTTGGCCTTCTTGAAGGCGTCGGCCAAGGCCCCGGCAAAGGCCCCTTGCGGCGCTCGATCCTGGCGATGCTGGCGGCGTGACTTGTTGGCTTGACCCGAGGGCCGCTTGTTGTTGGCTGACTTGCTCGGTTTGGCTTTGGCCTCGCCCGACTTGGCACTCAAAGCAATGCGCTTGCGTGCCACATCCACATCCAACACCCGCACCTGAATCACCTGGCCGGCTTTGACCACATCAGCCGGGTCTTTGACGTAGCGATCAGCCAATTCGGAAATGTGGACCAAACCATCCTGGTGTACGCCGACATCGACAAACGCCCCAAAAGCGGTGACGTTGGTCACCACCCCCTCCAAACGCATGCCCACTTGCAAATCCTTGAGGTCGTGGACCTGATCGTCAAAGCGCGCGGTCTTGAATTCACCGCGTGGATCTCGTCCGGGTTTTTTCAATTCTTCAATCACGTCTTTGATGGTGGCCACCCCAAACTGATCGTTGGCAAAATCACGCGGATTCAATTGGCTCAAAGGTCCCATTTGACCAATCACTTGCTCAATCTGGGTGTTCATGTGTACCAACATGGATTCCACCAGGGGATAGGCTTCGGGGTGCACCGCCGATTGGTCCAACGGCTGGTCACCGCCGCGGATTCGCAAAAAACCGGCACATTGTTCGAACATTTTGTCGCCCAACCGACTGACTTTGAGCAGTTGTTGGCGGTTTTGAAAACTGCCATGGGCATCGCGGTACTTGACGATTTCCTGGGCCACCGAATCGGTGACACCGGCCACGTATTTCAACAAGGGGGCCGAAGCGGTGTTCACATCCACGCCCACTTTGTTCACACAGTCTTCGACACAATCACCCAGCGCCCGACTCAACTGGGCCTGGTTGACGTCGTGTTGGTATTGGCCCACACCGATGGCTTTGGGGTCGATTTTGACCAATTCGGCCAAGGGGTCTTGCAAGCGTCGGGCGATTGACACCGCACCCCGGTAGGACACGTCCAGCTCGGGAAATTCTTTGGCCGCCAACTCAGAGGCTGAATAGACCGATGCACCGGCTTCGGAGACCATGATTTTTTGCGCTTTGATGGCCGGCTGTTGTTTGAGCAGCTCAGCGGCCAACTGATCGGTTTCTCGCGAAGCCGTGCCGTTGCCGATGGCGATCAATTGCACCCCGTGCTTGGCACACAATTGCGCCAGGGTTTGCTTGGCTGGCTCCCATTGTTTTTGCGGTGCATGGGGATAAATCACCGCTGTGTCAAGCAGCTTGCCATTGGCATCCACCACCACGGTTTTCACCCCCGTGCGGAAACCAGGATCCAGGCCCATGGTGAC
The DNA here is from genome assembly GCF_019931145.1 of Marinicella meishanensis. Classification (GTDB taxonomy): domain Bacteria; phylum Pseudomonadota; class Gammaproteobacteria; order Xanthomonadales; family Marinicellaceae; genus Marinicella; species Marinicella meishanensis. The sequence continues at coordinate 96,203 of NZ_JAIOUV010000010.1, forward strand.
CCGTCCCCCGGCCGGGGCGGCCAACAACAGGTCTTTGAGGTTGCGGTTGAAAATCTGGATCGCCGCCTCATCGGCTTGTTCACGCAGTAAATTTTGCAGCTGCAAGTTCAGTTTCAACAACAGTTTGGCTTTCCAGGCCAATTCAATGGTGCGGGCCAACCAAGCCGATTGTTCAATGTCCCAGCCGGTGTGGCGCACCAAACGACCGATTGCCGGATGGCCTGTCAGTGACTCTTGCAACACATCGCGGTGATCGATGCTGACTTGCAATACCCCTTCATTGCGGCCGCGGAACAAGGCCAGCATGCGGTGTGATGGGATGTCTTTAACCGCCTCAGAAAAGGCAAAATAATCTTTGAAGCGGGCGGCTTTGGGATCGGTCTCTTGGCCTTTGATCACCCGCGCCATGACCACCCCTTGCGACCACAACCAATCGCGCAAACCCTGGATCAGGTCGGCGTCCTCGGCCAGGTCCTCCAGGGCGATTTGTCGGGCACCTTCCAAGGCACTGTCCACATCAACCACTTGCTGTGCGGCATCGACATAATCCACCGCCAAGTCTGCGGGCGTGGCAGCCGGTTGTTCAATCAACCGTTGTAACAAAGGTTCCAAGCCGGCTTGGCGGGCTTTTTGGGCTTTGGTCAAACGTTTTTTCTTATACGGCAGATACAAGTCTTCCAATCGGGTTTTCGTGTCTGCAGCCATGATGGATTGGCGCAATTCAGCATTGAGTTTGCCTTGTTCGTCGATCGCTTTGAGGATCGTTTCACGGCGGTCATCCAGATCCCGCAAGTAAGTCAAACGCTCCGCCAATTGACGCAATTGGGTGTCATCCAAACCGCCAGTGACTTCTTTGCGGTAACGGGCAATGAAGGGCACCGTGTCACCACCATCGAGCAACTCGATGGCACTGGCAATCTGTTGTGGACGGGCGTTGATTTCCGCGGCTATGGTATTCACGTGTGGGTTTTGGGCCATGCTCATTCCTGTCATTTTTGGCTAAAAAAGCGACGCATTTTAGCATGTCAGTCTCGATTCAACAGGAGAATTGTGACCCGATCACAGATCGGCCCACAGGCCGCCGATTACAGGCCCTTGACCATCGCCTGTCAGTCAAAATGTCGTTATAATGGGTCGTTTTAAAAGCGAAGGATTTAGGGATGAATATTTTTTACTGTGCCTGTCTTTGGGGCCTCGCCATCATCAGTGCCCCCACCCAGGCCGCATTGACCATCACCACCCAACCCGATTGGGTCATCGAACACCAACCAGGCGCCGCACCAACCGACACCAAAGGCTTCGGTACGTCTTACCTGTTGTTTGACCAACAATTGGATGTGACGGCCGAGCAACAAACCGATTTCACCCGCATTGTGGCACAAATCAACAACGCCAGCGGCCTGTCTGAACAAGGCAAAATTTCATTGGCCTACGACCCCAGTTATCAAAGCCTGCAAGTCCACCATGTACACATCATCAGAAACGGCCAAGTGATCAATGTGCTGGAGCAGCTTGAGTTTGAATTGATCCGGCAAGAAGCCGAACTGGATCAAGGCATCTACAATGGTCGGGTGACCGCTTTGTTGCTGTTGGAAGACTTGCAAATCAACGACACCTTGGATTACGCCTTCACCAAAGTCGGGAAAAACCCCATTTTCAACAACCATGTGTTTGAAGTGTTCAGTTTGGAATGGGGCATTCCCGTGGCCGATTTACACATCCGGGTGACGGTACCCAAAGACAAAAAGCTCCAATACCGCACCCTGAAAAAACAACGCAAACCCAAGAAAACCAAACAAGGTGAGCGCCAGAGCCACACCTGGCACCTGTCGCAAATCCCCGCCATGGATTACCAGGGCGGGTACCCCAAATGGTATGAACCGCGTGATTACCTGGAGATCTCTGAATTCAAAGATTGGCAACAGGTGGCCACTTGGGCCAGTGAGGTGTTCGCCATCAATCTGGAGCTGGATGTGGCAACCACAGGCTTGGTCAGACAATGGCAACAACGCCACCCGGATGAACTCACCCTGGCGACCAAAGCTTTGCAGTTTGTGCAAGATGAAATTCGCTACCTGGGCATCGAAATTGGCATCAACAGCCACCAACCCCGGGTGCCGGCAGAAACCTATGCCACCAAATACGGCGATTGCAAAGACAAGACCATGTTATTGCATGCCATGTTGCGGGCCATGGACATTGAGTCCAAACCCTTCTTGGTCTCCACAGAACTGGACAAAAGCATCGTCAACCGCTTGCCCAGCCCGGGACTGTTCAACCACGTGATTTTGCAAATTGAGTTGGCCGGCAGCTCGTACTGGGTGGACCCCACCACCATCCATCAGGGTTCCCTGTTGAACCGCCTGAGCTTACCCGACTTTGCCTATGGCCTGGTGATTGATGCGCAAACCAAACGGCTCAGCCCGATGGCCCGCAAAGACACCCAGGTCACCCTGTCAAAAACCGTTGAGACCCTACAACTCAAGCCCGACGCCAAGACCATTCCCTTGTCGATAGAAACCCAGCACCAAGGTGAGTTTGCCGAATACTGGCGTTCCCGTTTGGCCAACACCACCGAGCAACAAATTCAAAACCAATTTGAGTCACACACCAACCAAATGTATGGCTTGGCCGCCGCCACCGATGATTTGCAAGTGGTCGATGACGTGGCCGACAACCTGTTGACCATAGCAGAAAGCTATGAGCTGCAAGACGCCTGGCAACAGAACAACCGCTATGAGTTCATCGATACCCATGCACACAGCCTACTGTCCTATGTGGAAATGCCCAGCCGCATCAACCGCGACAGCCCACTGGCCCTGGCCCACCCGTTGACCATCGAACACCAGTTCATCATCGATGATCCCAGCAAGAAAATGGAATTCGCTGAGCGCGACATTGACATCAGCACACCACACCTTTCTTACCAAAAATCGGTCAGCAAAAAAGGCCAACAAATCACCATCACCCACCAACTCAAAACCCTCAGCGACCACGCCGAAGTGGATGACTTGAAAGATTACTATGACACCATCAAAACCATCAAAGGCCACCTGTCGGAGGCGGTGGGTTTGCCCATCAAACAGAAGAAACGCATCAAGGAAAGCAATGACCGCTTGAAATCGGCCTTGCAAGACATGTTAAAGGAGAAGAAAAAATGAACCTCAAAATGCTGACCCTGACCCTCTTTTTGGGCCTGTTCCACCTGCCTGCTCAAGCCAACTATTTCAGCGACAAAGCCAATCAGGTGATCTCGCTGGAGGTCATGAAAGCCCAGCAACAAGCCTTTGAGGACCGTTTGGACCAAACCGCTTTGTGGCAAGCCATTGAGGACTTACCCATCGGTGATGGCGACGAATTTTCAGATACCGTTTGCCTACAACACATCGATCAAATCGACCAGCTACTCACCGAATATTTTTACTCATTGCAGCTCCAGAAACTGGCGCTGGACTGCCACAATTTGCTGTCGAATGAAGATCAAGCGGCGGTCAATGAAGCCAACCTGCTCACCTTGGCGCAGTTGATCACCGACTCGGGTGATGGCGAAGACCTGGACTCGGCGTTCTGGATCACCGACATCAATTCGGCCTATGAATTTCTCGAATTGGCTGGTTTTGAAGTCATTGATGGCGAGTTGAAGCTGCACAAGAACCAGACCTATCTGGCGGCGTTGGTGCAAGGCGATGAGGTACTGGCTGAATACCGCTACTTCAAAATGAGTCAATTCTTCAGGGGCATCAACGACACCGTTGGCGAATTGTTGGACGAAGACGAAGCCCACTTTTTCAAAGTGATGAATTTGGTGCTCAAAACCGAATTGAAAGACAACGAAGGCTTGTTCACCCTGGCCTATGCCGACATCACCGAAGCGCAGGTCCTGCTGGCCAATTTGCTGTTGGGCAAAACCAATAAATTCCCCACCTTGTATGCGGATGCCTTTGATTTGTTCGCCCAAGCGGCGGCCAATGGCAGTGTCATTGCCAAATACAACCAAGCCTACCGCATCTTCATCGATGGGATGGAAGACCAGTACACCTTGGGTCATGAACTGATCACCGAAGCCTTGAGTGCCCGCTACGCACCAGCACTGACTTTAGCCGCCATCGTGCGGGAACAAAAGCTGGGCATCAAACGGGACCGCAAAACCGTGGCGAATTTGATTTCCTTGATGAATGAACAAGGTGAGCCAGGTGAGTATGAACTGATGATTGGTCGTTACATGCTCAGCGAACGCATATGGGACAACCAAAAACTGGCCAAAAAATACCTGGATCTGGCGATCGAAAAAAACAACCCCGAAGCCATGATACTGTACGCCTTCATGTACAAACGCGGTTATGCCGTGAACCAAAGCGACAAAAAAGCCCATGAATGGTATGTCAAAGCCACCAAACACGACAAAACCGGTAAAGCATGGACCCGGGTTGGCATCAATCTGGTGGATGGAACCGGTGTCAAAAAGAACCCCAAAGCGGCGCTGAATGCCTTCATCAAAGCCAGTGAATTGGGTGACTCAGATGGCTACCTGTATGCCGGCATTCTGCAGTATGTCAATGACTACGAATTGCAAGACTTTGCCAAGGCCCATCAACATTTCCTGCAGGGACATGAACAAGGTAATTTACTGGCCACCTTGAATCTGGCCAAAACCTATTTTCATGGGCATGGGGTCAAACAGGACTTCCAGCGGGCTTTTGCATTGTTCAAACAATCCGAGGAAGGGAATTACTATGACAGCGACATTTATTTGGCGGTTTCTCATTACCAAGGCTTGGGCACCACAGTTGACACCGATCAAGGCTTGTTCCTGTATCGCAAAATCATCAATGACAACAAAAGCTTCAATGCCAACCGCAAAAACGTGGTTTTGGCCAATTTGAATTTGCGTTTGTCCTATGTCGGCGAGCACCAACACGCCACACCCAGTGTCAACCTGGTGGCTGAGCTGGAGCAACGGGCCGCAGCCAACGACGCCAGTGCCATGTATCAGCTCGGTTATCTGCATTACATGCGATATGCCAATGACATGGACCGCGAATCCGGCCTCAAATGGCTGCAACAAGCGGCCGCAGCGGGCATTGCCCAGGCCCATTTCCAGCTGTCTCGCTACCACCGCTGGGCAGGTGATGACGCCAAACAATCACGACACCTGGAACTGGCCAAGCAGCTTGGTGATCCAGAACCGATTTTTGATGCCGCCACTGACCTGTTGGATGACAACCCGGCGCAAGCCCTGGCCATCATTCAAGAGACGGCTGACAAGGGTTTGATTTTTGCCATCAATAAATTGGCCAAAATCTATGCGGCCGGAGAAGTGGTGACCGCTGATTTTGCCAAATCGGTGGCATACAGCCGCCTGGCCCATTCCGTGGGTGACACCTACGCGCTGAAACGAATCCTCAAGCAGTACACCAAAAAACAAATCAACCAAGAACTGCTGAGCAACACCGTCCAATTGTTGGAGGTTGAAGCCGAAGACACCCAATCCACCTCGTTGATGCGCATATTGGCTGAGTTTTATGCCAATGATGAAATGCCTGAGTACAACCCAGAAAAAGTCGTGCACTGGTATGTGCGGGCCTTTGAGGCCGGTGACAAAGAGGCCATCATTGAGCTGGGCAAGCGCTACATGTATGGCATTCAAATCACCCAGAACTTTGACCTGGCCCAATTTTTCTTCACCAACGCCGCCGCCAAACGCGAATTCACTTGGGCCGACTTGGTGGATGAACCCGGCAGCTTTTGGGTGGCTTTGATGCTGCAAAAAGGCCTGGGTGTGGAACAAAACCTGGAAGCGGCCCGACAAATCTACGCCAACAACTTCCACAGCAGCCGCAAAAAAGAAGCCAAAAACAACTATGCGGTGATGACCTGCCAAGCCGAACACACGAATAAGAAAGAACGCAAAATCGCCCATGAAATCATCCTGGATCTGAGCACCGATTCCAGAACCGTGATGTTCAATTTGGGCTGGATGTACGAACACGGCATTTGTACCAAACAAGACCTGGCAGCGGCCAAACTGGCTTACCAACAGGCGGCCGACAAAAATTCACCACATGCCTTGTATCGCTTGCATCAATTGCATCAGTCCGGTGAACTGTTTGAACAAAACGAGGTGCTGGCGGCCGAATACCTGGACCGATCCATTGAGACTTCGAAGAAAGTCAGGCACCACAACATGATGAGCACCTTTTTGGACCTGCCTTACATCAAAAACCTCAAGCTGGACCTGCCGGCAGCCCAACCACAAGCCTTGCCAGCCGCCGCCCAATCCGGTGACTCACAATGAAATGGCCAGGCCCCGGTGAGCCACCCGAAAACCAGCGGCCAGCACCTGTTGACTGGCCGCTGAGTCGAGGTTGATCAATGGGTTGCTGTGGTTGAAATGGATGAAAATGATTTTCTGCTTCTGAGCCGCTGGTAAGTCCGCAAACAAGGCCATGCTTTCGGTCACAAACGGATGGGGAATTTCACTCATGTCGCGGTTGGGAATTTCGCCGTTGGCAAAAAAAGTGGCGTCCAATAAGGCGTGATCCACTTGCTGGATGGCTTGCTTGATGTCCGTGTCCCACTTTTGCCATTTGTCGATGTCAGGAATGAACAACACCTTGCTGTTTGGCCCCTTGATCTGGTAACCCACCGTTTCGGTGAACTCATCGCGGTGAGGCACCAACATCGGGGTGATGACCAAGCGTTGATTCAAAGCCACGGGTTGTGCCTGTTGTAAATCCATCAAGCGGATGTTGCCCAATTTGACCAACTGACTCCAAGGGCCATGCTCTTGCAGGAATTTTTTGAACCGGGGCATCACGTAGACCGGCACGTCTTGGGTGCCGGCCGCTTCACGCCCCAAATGCAGCAACCCGGTGTAATGGCCCATGTGACCATGGGTCAGGAAGATGCCATGTAGGTCGTATTGACCATCCGGCGCCAGCTGGTGCAAATGGTGCATTTGTTCGCGGATGTCCGGGGTGGCTTCAAACAAAAATTTTTGTTGGGCACCGTGATCCACCACCGCCAATGAAGTCGCATAACGTTTGGCTGTAGGATCATCCCACCCGGCTTGACAATGGGGCCGATAACAATTCAGCTGGGGATAGCCTGCATCTTGGGCCACACCCAACACATGCAGAGTGACTGAATCGGCGGCCACAGCCCATTGCCCGCCCCACATCAACAAACACCACAAAGCCCATAAACGCATGAGAACTCTCGCCAAATCAAAGCATCATAGCACAGCCTTTTCGGTCTGTTGACAGCCGCTGGATGTTTGCAAAAAGTGACTACTGGGATTCGAATTGGCCGCTGATTTGTGTCACAATCATTGTTTTATTCAGGACGAATCATGAAAAACTTGTTGTTGAAACCCATCCTCAAAGGGGCCTTGGTGGCCATTCCCGTGCTGGTCACTGTGTGGGTCACTTGGAGCTTGGTGAAATGGATTGATGGCTTGGGCAAAATGGCCCTCAAGCCGTTTTTGTTGGACCATTTGATCTTTCCAGGCAGCGGCCTGATCATCATGGTCTTGCTGTTGTGGGCGGTGGGCTTGTTGTTCCAGTTCAGTGTGATCAATTGGGTGTTCAAGAAAGTCGAACAGTCTGTGCTGCGCTTCCCACTGGTGAAAACCGTGTACTCAGCGGTCAAAGACCTGGCCGGCATGTTTGATAATTCCCAACAAAAAAACCAACAGGTGGTGCTGGTAGACATGCAAAAAACCGGCCTGGGACATTTGGTGGGGATGGTCACCAATGACCAACTGCCACAGGTGATCCGCGATGCCGATGGCGCTGCCGAGACTGACTTGGTGGCGGTTTATTTACCCATGAGTTACATGGTGGGTGGCTACACCATTTTCATCGAACGGTCACAAGTCACCCCAGTAGACTGGTCGTTTGAAGAGGCCATGCGCTTTGCCTTGACGGCGGGTGTCTCACAAAAACCCGAAGCGGTGACTGACAAAACCGCCCAGCCCTGAACCAACGGCCTGCTTGCGGCGCTCCTTCGGCGCCGCATTCAATGGACAGTGAACAATGATTTTTAGTATCATGTGCGCTTTCATTTGATATCCCAAAGCCATGGCTGAATACATCTACACCATGATGGGGGTGAGCAAAACCGTGCCACCCAATCGTGAAATCATCAAAGACATCTCTTTGTCCTTCTTTCCCGGCGCCAAAATCGGTGTGCTGGGCTTGAATGGCGCCGGTAAATCCACCGTGTTGCGGATCATGGCCGGCATCGATCAGGAGTATTCGGGAGAAGCCAGGCCCCAACCCGGCATCAAAATTGGATACCTGCCCCAAGAGCCCCAACTGGATGACGACAAAACCGTGCGCGATAATGTCGAAGCGGGCATGGGCGATGTGAAAAATCTGCTGACCGAGTTCGATGAAATCAACATGCAGTTCGCCGAGCCCATGAGCGATGATGCCATGAATGATTTGTTGGCCAAACAAGCCGAGTTGCAAGAACAAATCGATGCCGCTGGCGGCTGGGATTTGGACCGCACCATGAACATGGCGGCCGAAGCCCTGCGCTTGCCACCCTGGGATGCCGAGGTCAAAAACCTTTCGGGCGGTGAGAAGCGCCGCGTGGCATTGTGCCAATTGTTGTTGTCATCGCCGGACATGTTGTTGTTGGATGAGCCCACCAACCACTTGGATGCCGAAACCGTGGCCTGGCTGGAACGCTACCTGCATGACTTCACCGGCACCATCGTGGCGGTGACGCATGACCGCTACTTTTTGGACAACGCCGCCGAATGGATTCTGGAGCTGGATCGGGGTCACGGCATTCCCTGGAAAGGCAATTACTCTTCCTGGCTGGAACAAAAAGAACAACGCCTGGAACAAGAGTCCAAACAGGAACAGGCGCACATGAAAACCATCAAACAGGAACTGGAATGGGTGCGCTCGAATGCCAAAGGTCGCCGCACCAAATCCAAGGCCCGCTTGAAACAGTTCGAGGAGCTGCAATCCAAGGAATTCCAAAAACGCAACGAAACCTCACAGATTTACATCCCACCTGGACCGCGACTGGGTGATGCGGTGATTGAGTTCAACAACGTGTCCAAGGCCTTCGAAGACAAGTACCTGATCGATGATCTGTCGTTCAAAGTGCCACAAGGTGCCATCGTCGGCATCATCGGCCCCAACGGTGCCGGTAAAACCACCTTATTCAACATGATCGCCGGCACCGAACAACCGGACGAAGGCAGCATCAGCATCGGACCCACCGTGGAATTGGCTTATGTGTCACAAAGCCGCGAAGACCTGGGCCATGACCGACCTTTGTTTGAAGAAGTGGCTGATGGCGAAGAAGTGATCAAAGTCGGCAACTACACCCTGCCCGCCCGGGCTTGGCTCAGCCGTTTCAACTTCAAGGGTGCCGACCAACAAAAATTGGTCAAGCACCTCTCAGGTGGTGAGCGCAACCGCCTGCAACTGGCCAAGGTGCTGAAACTCGGTGGCAATGTCTTGATGCTTGACGAACCAACCAACGATTTGGACGTGGAAACCTTGCGGGCTTTGGAAGAAGCCTTGCTGAACTTCGCCGGTTCGGTGCTGGTGATCTCACATGACCGCTGGTTCCTGGACCGCATCGCCACCCACATATTGGCCTATGAAAACAACTCCCACGTCGAGTTCTTTGAAGGCAACTACACCGAATACGAACAGGACTACAAAAACCGCCACGGCAAAGCCCTGCAACCCGAACGGATCAAGTACCGGCCATTGAAGAAATGATGGCAGCAAGACACAACTGATCGGCGCTTGAAGCTCAAGTGCCGATCGCTGTTCCTGATATAACCGCTGGCTTTGTACTTTTAACCTATACAGCTATTAAATTTGGTATGATGTTTGTGAACCAAAACACAAAGACCGACCATGATTCGACTCACCACCCAAGTCTTGTTGACCGTATTCGCCACTTGGGCCTTCGCCCAAACCATAGAATCCCAGCTGCCCGAAGCCTATGCCGGACTGAATGACAGCGCTTATCACCGCATTGAATTGACCCACAACAAATCCACCGCCTTGGGTTTTCGCTTGGGCGAGCGGCTGATTCAAGTGCCCTTGACTCAGGCCAAAGCCACTGGCACCCAAGCGGGCAACGTCAGTTTCACCCAAGCCATCCCCGGTGGCAGCATCTCGGCCACCCGCGGCAAAGACAGCCTGTTCGGACAACTGCGTTTGGACAACAAACACCACATCCTCACCACCAATCAGGCGGGGATTTGGGCGGTGGAACTGCCGCAATCGGGCTTGCGTTACAACGACTGTGGCATGGACCATGACCACAGCCAACACCACAAAGCCCTTGAACTGCCGGTACCTGCCAAGAACAGTCAGGTGGCCGGCACCGTGATCGATGTGCTGATGTTGTACGACCAAGCCATCCGTGATCGCTACCCTGGCAATTTGTTGCAAGCCCGGGTCGATCAATATTTTCACGTGTCCAACCAATCCTATGCCAATTCCGGCATCGACCTGGCCATACGACAGGTGGGTTTGGAACAAACGGGTTACAACTTTGACGACGCCAATGGGTTTTTACGCAACAACATACAAACTGTTTTGGCGAATGGCGTGGGGTTACAAGGCTTAGAAAACCTGCCACAACTGTATGCCGAAACTGGCGCTGATCTGGTGATCTTTCTGCGCACCCACAGCATTGAAACCCGGGGCAATTGTGGCATTGCTTTTTTCCCAGTATCAGACGGTGTGGGCGGGTTTGATCCCAGCTATGGCGTCAATGTCATGGCCGATGGCATGAGCAGTTGGTCAGTGTGTACGGATCAACTGATGGTGCATGAAATCGGGCACAATTTGAGTGCCGGACACCACAATTGGGACCCCACCCAATTTGGTTTCCCAGCGGCAGCTCGGGGTTTTGCCGTGCTCGGCCAATACGGCACCATCATGGGTTCTTTTGGCACCGGACAACCTGACCGGTTTTATGAGCTCGATGTGTTTTCCGGCCCATCGGTTCAGTGTGGTGGGGCGCCCTGTGGTGCCGCCAACCAAACCGACAACATCAGTGTGATTAACAGCCTCATGGGACCCGTATCTAACTACCAACCCAGCATTTCATCAGCACCCATGCCCGATGATTTCACCCGGGCCATGCCAGACCAAGACGGGGATGGGGTGATTGATTGGGATGATGCCTTTCCATTCAATGCCAATGAAACCAATGACGCCGACAGCGATGGCGTGGGTGACAACGGTGATGCCTTTCCCAATGACTTCAGTGAACAGCTCGACACCGATGGGGACGGCATCGGTAATAACACTGACTTCGATGATGACCAGGATGGCATCCTTGATGGCGAAGATGACTTTCCCTTGGACCCCACCGAAGTCAAAGACAGTGACCGCGACGGGGTCGGTGACAACACCGATGCCTTGGTTTTTGAGGTTTTAGAAACCCGTGACCACGACGAAGATGGCATTGGCAACCACGCCGATGACGATGATGACAACGATGGGGTGATTGACTTATCAAGCGATCTGCAAGACGTGCTGGTGATGAGCTTAGGCAACAACCGCATTTTGCGTTTCGATGCACACACCGGCCTGGCCAAGGGCATTGAAGTGTTGCCAGATGACGGTTTGCTGACTTTTCAGTCCGATTTGACTGTAGATAACCGAACTCAAACCCTTTATTACAGTACCAACAGCAGCATCAAAACTCTGGATTTGATGAATCGATCGGCCAACCCTAAACTGTTGTTGCCAGCCTATGCCGACGAAGGGGCTTCCATTGGCACGGGATTCCCAACCGCACTGGAGAACGGTCCATTTGATCGCTTGGCAGTGGCTAAGTTGCAACGCACCAACCTGGATGCTTATGATTTCACCAACATCAGTAACATCAATCAATACTTTTTGGGGTTCCTGGCAGATGCCGAAACAGAGAACATCATAGACCTGAAGAACCGCAATGGCTATTTGTATGCCCTGGGCCAGAACAATCGGGTATACAAAATCAGGAACGTGGTCTTTGACCAACCCACTGATCTCAGCGTGGTGGGTAATGGCAACATGGCTTGGTTGGAAGACCCTTATGCATTTGCAGTGACGGACAATGACATCTTGATTCACACCGATCAAAAACGCAACAAACTGTTGCTGACCGATGGCAATGACGGTTCCTTTGAAGGTGTTTTTGCCGACATCGCCGAATTGGGTTACTCCAACCCCACAGGCATTGTGCTGACACAGGATGGCCGGGTGCTGGTGGCGGTCAGTGATCAAAACGCCATTCTCCATTTTGATTTGGCATCAGGCGAGTTCTTGGGCGAGTTGGTCAGTGGTTTGGGGCTGAGCCAACCCCACAAAATGGTCTTGGTGTCACAATTGGTTGATCGCTTTCATGAGGATGAGAACAAGGTGATTCGACCCAATGCCGGCAGTTGGTACAACCCGGCCTCAGCCGGGCGTGGTTTCAACATCGGCATCTTCGGTGACCGCATCCAGGTGCTGTGGTACACCTATGACGAACAAGGGCTGCCGATCTGGTATTTCACCGCCGATTTCCTGGAAGGCATGACTTACGACACCGAAATCCTGAAAACCTTTCAGATCGATGACAGCACCATCACCTTTGAATCGGTGGGCACCTTGCGCATTGATTTTGCCAATGAACGCCAAGCCAACGTGACTTGGCAACTCGGTGATGATTCGGGCTCTGAGCCCATCGAGTGGTTGCAATTCAGCGGTGAACCCGAAGGGCAAAATTACACCGGCTTGTGGAGCCGTCCGGACAGCCCTGGTTGGGGTTTGGCGGTGACCACCATCGGTGAAAAGTCCATCACCATCCCCTTCATCTATGACAGCGCCGGTGAGCCCCGTTGGGTGATCAGTGGCGTGGTGGATGGCGCTGCCCCCTTGGCATTTGAGATGTTCACCGCTTTCAGTGACAACCTCTGCCCCAGTTGTTCAGGGCCACCCGATGCCGAATTGATTCCTTCGGGCACCATGACCTTGGGTTTGAACCTGGATGGCGATTCGACTTGGAGCAGTGCGGTGTTGTGGGCCGATCCGGTGCCAGGCACCTGGGACTTGGATGCCATTGAATTGATCCGCATCAACAGCGACCCGGTCAGACCCCGCTGAAGGTGACCCAAAAAAACCACCCGCAGCCCCTTTGGCCGCGGGTGGTTTTTTCATCTTAAGTGTCTGGATTTACTCCTTAATACCAGCCAGTTTCAACAAAAACACATAGTCTTCAGCGGTTTCTTTGTAGTAGGCAAAGCGGCCCGAAGCCCCGCCGTGACCGGTGTCCATGTTGGTGCGCAACAGCACCAGCTTGTCATTGGTCTTCAGGTCACGCAATTTGGCGGCCCATTTGGCCGGTTCCCAATACTGCACCTGTGAATCATGTAAACCGGTGGTGATCAAGATGTTGGGATAATCCTGGGCTTTGACCTGATCATAGGGTGAATAGGACAGCATGTATTCATAAGAGTCCTGGTTCTTGGGGTTGCCCCATTCGTCGAATTCACCGGTGGTCAAGGGGATGTCTTCATCCAACATGGTGGTGACCACATCCACAAAAGGCACCGCGGCAATCATGCCGTCGTACAACATGCCATCCAAATTGGCGACCACGCCCATCAACAAGCCTCCGGCACTGCCACCCCAGGCATAAACCCGCTTGGGATCACCGTAATTTTCGGCCAACAAGGCTTTGGTGGCGTCGATGAAATCGGTGAAGGTGTTCATCTTGTTGAACATTTTGCCGTCTTCATACCATTGACGGCCTTTGGCTTGGGAGCCACGGATGTGGGCGATGGCAAAAATGAAGCCCCGATCCAACAACGACAAGCGGCTCAAAGAAAACCGCGGGTCAATCGATGAACCGTAGGAGCCGTAGCCATAAACCAACAACGGCCGCTGATTCAAGGCGCCCAAATCTTTCTTGTAAACCAAAGACACCGGCACCATGGCGCCATCGCGGGCTCTGATTTCCAGGCGTTGTGATTGATACAACTCGGGGTTGTGTTCACCGTTGATGCGGTCTTGTTTCAACAATTTTTTCTCACCACTGTTCAAATCAATTTCCATCACGCTGCCCAGTTGGGTCAAAGAATCATAGTCATAACGCATGGTGTTGTGATTCTGCTCGGGGTTGTAGGCCACACTCATGGTGTAGGTGGCTTCATCGGATTGGATCAACTTGCTTTCACCGCTGGCCCAGTTCAGGGCTTTGAGGTGGCGGATGCCGTCTTTGCGTTGTTCAACCACCAACCAGTCTTGGAAGGTTTCCACATCGTAAATCAGGGTTTCGTCGTCATGTGGCACCACTTCTTGCCATTTGGATTTATCGGTGGAATCGCCAATCGGTGCTTTCATCACCCGCGAGTTCAAAGCATTCCAATTGGTTTTGATGATCCAGTCGCCGTTGAAATCCTCCACGCTGTATTCATGCTTGGGCTCACGCGGCAACACCGATTTGAATTCACCGGTGGGATCGTCGGCCGGCAGGTACATGATTTCGGTCAGGGTGGTGGCACCGGTGTAAATCATGATGTAGTCTTTCGAACGCGAAGTGTAACAAGCGATGTAGAAAGTGTTGTCTGGCTCCTCATACACCAGCACATCTTCACTGGTGGGGGTGCCCAACACATGTCGGTACACCTGGTAAGGCAACAGGGTGGTGGGGTGTTTGCGGGTGTAAAACACGGTTTTGTTGTCTTTGGCCCAGGCCATGGAACCGGTGGTGTTGGTGATCACGTCTTCCAGCATTTCGCCGGTTTCAAGGTTCTTGAACCGGAGGTCATACTGCCGGCGGGAAACGGTGTCCTCTGAAAAACCATAAATTTTGTGGTCATGGCTGACGCTTTGGCTGTTTGACGCATAATAAGCATGCCCTTCAGCCAGCTGATTCACATCAATCAGGATTTCTTCTGCGGCTTCCATGCTGCCCTGTTTGCGGGCATAAATGGGGTATTCCTGGCCTTCGGTGAATTTGCGGTAATACCAATAATCATCGATCTTGTACGGCACCGATTCGTCGTTTTGCACAATGCGGGCCACGATTTCATTGTAGATGCGGTCGGTGAAGGCTTCTTGATCGGCCATTTGCTGGCGGGTGTATTCATTTTCTGCATTCAAGTAGGCCAACACATCGGCGTCTTCACGGGTGTCATCCCGGAGCCAATGGTAATTGTCAATGCGTTCATCACCATGGATCTCAAACACATGGGGTCGTTTTTCGGCAATGGGTGGTTGGGTGTCGGTCATGACAGGCTCCTCGGTTTGGGGGGTGGGTTCAGCTTGGCTGGAAGCCGTGGTCTCAGTGGCTTCTTGTTGACAACCCAAGAGGCCCAAAATGGTTAATAACAACAGTGTTTTGTTCATGGTATGCTCTGATTGATGAGTAATGAAATTGCGATCTGCCATATTAAAACAGATGGGCTGCAGAAAAACATGACTAAAGTAACGAGTTTTTGTAAGGAAACATCGATTGTGGGGTCTTTTGTGACATGAGCATGAAAGAAAGAAAGTTTGATGCCCTGCTGGGGATCTACTACGAGGACCTGTACCGCTTTGCTTACTGGCTTGGAAAAGACGAGCACATGGCCAAAGATCTGGTGCAAGAAACCTATTTGCGCGCCTGGCGGGCGATTGATTCTTTGAAAGACCAAAAAGCCGCCAAAAGTTGGATATTCACCATCCTGCGCCGCGAGTTTGCCCGGCAGTTTGAAAAAAAACTACCGATCATCAACAGTTTGGATGAGATGGTGACCGATGTGGAAGATGCCAATCACCGCACCCCGGATGAATTGATGGACATCAACCTCACGCGGCAGGCCATGATGAAACTCGAGAGCAAATACGCCGAACCCCTGATGTTGCAAGTGATCGGTGGCTTCAGCTGCGATGAAATCGCCCAACAACTGGAGATCAGCCCCAGCGCGGTGATGACCCAACTCTTTCGTGCCAGAAAACAACTGACTTCCCATTTGACCAGGGCAAGTAAAATAGGTAACAAGATATGAATTACTTTGAATTTAAACAAATATTGGATGCCGATCCTTATTCACAAAACCCCGAATTTTTGCATGCCAAAAAGCATGACAAGCGTTGTCGCCAGGCTTACCAAAAGGCCATGGCCCAAGAGCAGATGATCCTGGACGCCTTGCAGGTGCCGGTGCCTGAGCACAACATCGAACACATCAAGTTTCACCAGGCTCAAGACCGCCAATCTCGATTCCGCCAGAATTTCATGGCGCTGGCCGCCTCGGCGGTGTTGGCGGTGGGCGTCGGCTTTTTCATGCTGAACCAAAGCACCGAATCGGATTTGGAAAAATTCATTCACGAAGCATTGGCCATGGAGCCAGCTGTTTATAAGGGTGCAGATGAACTGCCTCAAGAAACCTTGAAACCCCTGTTTGCCAGCATCAACACCGCCATTGAAGGCGAACTGGGTGACGTGCATTTCATGAAGCTGTGCCCCACCCTCAATGGTCAAGGTGCGCGCATGGTGGTGATGAATGAACTGAACCAACCGATCACTGTGCTGTACATGCCCAATTCACCGGTGGAAGAGGCCGTGAACATGCAAATGGACGGCCTCAAAGGCAAAATTGTGGCGCTGGAACAAGGCTCGGCGGCGATCATCGCCCAGCCCCACCAAAGCACCGCACAGATTGAGTCCAACCTGATCAATGCCATCAAACCGTTGAACCAGGGCCACCAGGGCCTGTAAACACCTACTGAAGGGCGACTGCTGGATCGTATTTTTCAGCCATCAAGGAATCAGTCGTGAAGTGTGGTCATTCCACATGAACGAATGGAATGACGCTGAGGGGTGGAAAATACGACCCAGCCCCATGGGTTCAGTCCACAAAGGCCACACCCTGCGTTGCTCATCGCTCGATTGGAATGACCAAACCACGCTTTTCGCGCCTTGATTGTGACCTTTGTAACCTGAACAGTTGTCATTCAGCAGGTGTTTACAGGTCCCACACCCCTTCTCTCCAAATGCCTTGGTCTGCCGTGCCCACCACGCAGGCCAAGGTTCTCTTTTGTCAGCAAAGGTTAAATCGCCCAAATAAGCGATGACTTTGAAATACCCTGTTGCTAAAATGCCCGCAATGTACATTTTTTCATCAGGTTGAACCATGGAACATCACAAACTCAAATGCCTCACCGCGGCCTTGCTGGCCACTTTTGGCGCCGGCGCGCAAAACAATGACAACACCGCCGGTCAAAGCAGCATATCTGGCACCGAAGACCAGATCAATTATGCTTATGCCGGTGACGACACCCGCCTGGGCATTGGCATCGACAACGACGGTGAGTTGATTGGTGATTTCTTGAAATCATTCAACACCGACTGGGACCGCAACTGGATGGGTGAAGTGTGGTTGTCGGACGGCGCCGGTGGTTTGAAACTGGACTACCATCGCTTGTCAGGGGCCAATGAAAAAGGCGATTTGATCCTCAACGAAGACGACATCAAAATCTGGAAGTATTTTGCTGCAATCGACCAAAACACCTTCGATGACCGCAAAGTCACCGTCGGTTTTGGCGCCGAGGCCAAAGACCGTTTCTGGAATGTCAACCTGAGTTCCGCCGTCACCGGTTCACGCCTGGTCAACCAATCTTCGACCTCGGTCACCACCGACATATTTGGTCAGTTAGAAGGCCGCCCTTTTATGCAATCACAAACGGTGGAAACCATCATCCGCAATTACGAGCACCCCTATGAATGGGGCTTGGGCGGTCGCCTGGGCAAGTACTTCGACCAAAGCCTGGTGCGCCTGACCGGTGGTTTGGATTACGAACAAGGTGATTTTGACTCAGACCAGTTCACCGCCAGCCTCAACGTTGAAAAATACTTTGAAAACACCGGTCACTCGGTGGCCTTGTCGGTGGAACAAATCCGCAAAACCGGTGATTTTGAGACCGACAAAGACGACACCCGCGCCAAACTCATGTACCGCTATGACTTTGGCCAATCATTCAAACCCACCACCGTGGAAGAAGAAGTTCAGGTGGTGGACGAAGACCGCTTGGCACAAATGAAACTGGACAACCGCCAGGTGGTGCAAAACCAGGTGGACCTGTCCTCCATGGCCTTTTTCGATTTGGACAAGGATTTCATCCGCGAAGATGCCGCTGTTGAATTGCGCACCCTGGTGGAACAGATCAAAGCCTCTGAATTGGCCAGCAGCATTAATATTGTCGGTCACACCTGTTCGATCGCTTCGGATGCGTACAACCTGGACTTGTCAGCACGTCGCGCAGCCAGCGCCAAAGCTTTTTTTGTGGAACACGGCATCGATGCCGACATCATCATGACCAAGGGCATGGGCGAATCGCAGCCAGCCTTTGACAATGATGGTCCGGACCAACCGAAAAACCGCCGCGTCGAAATTGCCTTCCTAACCATCGAAGAAGACTTCATCGAAGTGGACATCGCCGATGAAGACATGCCGATGAAAAGGATCAAACGCAAAGTCGATGCACCGGCAGCCTGGATCAGCCGCGCTTTGCGCAACCCAGCACAACACAAACGCACCGTGG
Organism: Marinicella meishanensis; assembly: GCF_019931145.1. Classification (GTDB taxonomy): domain Bacteria; phylum Pseudomonadota; class Gammaproteobacteria; order Xanthomonadales; family Marinicellaceae; genus Marinicella; species Marinicella meishanensis. The sequence goes on from NZ_JAIOUV010000010.1 coordinate 114,751, forward strand.
ATGTGTACCGCTACCAGGAAACCGAAACCAACACCACTTTGGGTGAAATCGTGTTCCTCAACGCCTTACCGGTCGCCAATGACGATGGTCTGACCATCAACCGCAATTCGGCCGGCATCGTCATCGATGTGTTGGGCAATGACACCGATGAAGACGTCAATGACGTGCTGGTGATTGAGTCCACCACCGCAGCCAGCAACGGCACCGTGGTGAACAACGGCGACGCCATCACTTATACCCCCAACAGCGGGTTTGTCGGCACCGACAGTTTCACCTACACCGTGTCCGACGGTGAAGGCGGCACCGACACCGCCACCGTGACCGTCACCGTGGTCAACACCGGCCCCATTGCCAATGACGATGCCACATCCCTGGCCGTGGGTGAAACCGTGGTGGTGGATGTGCTGAACAATGATTCGGATCCAGATGGTCAGGTCAGCGAATTGAGCGTCATCGATTTCACCTCGAGCAGCGCCGATTTGACCGTGGTCAACAACGGCGATGGCACTTTGAGCATCACCGCCATGGCCGGTGCTGTGGGGCTGAACACCATCACCTACACCATCAGTGATGCCGATGGCGCCACTGACCAAGCCACCGTCAGCGTGACTGTGGCCGACCCCAACACCGCGCCAGTGGCCGTGGACGATGCCTATTTCACCAACATGAACCAATCGCGCACCATCAACGTGCTGCTCAATGACAGTGACCCCGATGGCGACCCATTGACCTTGGTCTCGGTCAACACCGACGGTTTGATTGGTGAAGTGATTGATGTCAATGCCGACGGCACCATGACTTATGTGCCACCGGCCGATTGGTGTGGCGAGACCAGCTTCACCTACACCATCACCGATGGCACCCAGGAAGCCACCGCCACGGTGGTCATGACGGTGCTCGATTGATCCGATGGATCCATTTGAGCAACTGCAACAACAATTCGTGGCCTCATTTGAGGCCAAAGCCACGGCCCTTGAACAAGCGCTTGCTGAGAACAACGTGCAAGCGCTGACCGTGAAACTGCACCAACTGGCCGGTTCCAGCGGCAGTTATGGCTTTGCTGACATGGCGCAATTGTGTGCTGACATCGAAACCATGGCTCAGCAGGCCACCGACCTCAACCCGGCCATCACCTCCCACACCCAGCGCTTGATTCAGTTGTTGCGGCAGCCCGGCTGAGTCCGGCTTCAAGCTTGTTGGGCGGGGGGGTTGGTCAGTGACTCGGCGTCCAGCTCGGGCGCTGATGGCGGCTTGATCTGGTCTTTGGGCAGGTAGCGCAGCCATATCAACCACACCACCAATGCATCCAGCACAATCAAAGCCTGCCACAGGTAAGTGTGGAAGAAATTGAACCAATTCATGTCCCATTGCAACAAATAGAACAAGGAGATGATGCGCACGGTGTTCAATCCTTGAATCGCCAAGAAACCCCAAAACAAGCCTTTCAGCTTATACAACCAAGGCGAAGGAAACGCGATCACACCGGCCAACAAAATGATCATGGCCTCAACCCCATTACAGCCAGGGGCAATTTGAATCGACAAGCCGGTGGTGGCATCTTCGATGATGTCACGGTAGGTGATGACATTGGAGTCGAACAAGGCAATCAACCAGGTGCAAAAGCTGGCCAAACCCGAGGTGAAAGGTAAAATCACCGCTTGTCGGACGGGTTCATAAATCTCCAACAACAACAGCCCCACCACCAGGGTCAAAAACAAAATCAAAAATCGCAACATGGACGAATCAACTCATGGATATCGGGCTCATTTTAGCAAAGCCCAATTGGCCGCATGATGGCTTCATATTCTGAGCCGTTTGTTTTACAATCAATTAATCAACGCTTAACGAAGTCTTAACACAAATGTTAGTATGATGGATTCCAACGTCAGAGTTCTCCAAATGAATTTGACTATTATCCGGGCATCTTTGATTTCCCAAGGCGTTTTGCAACACCTTGGGATTTTTTTTAGCCACAAAGGGAGGTTGCGACCCTGTTGGTGCGCTCTTGATAGGTGTTGAATTGAGGCAGAACGGAATAAAAACCCAACCCAAAGAGACAGGAATACGATGAAAATACTTGTAGTTGAAGACAACACCGACATTGCCGCCAACATTGTCGATTATTTTGAGGACCGCGATCACATTGTGGATTATGCCGGTGATGGCGTCACCGGCTTGCATTTGGCCGTGACCAACGATTTTGATGTCATCATACTGGACTTGATGTTGCCTGGTATGGATGGCTTGGATCTGTGCAAGAAATTGCGCAAAGAAGCCAAAAAGAGCACCCCAGTGATCATGCTGACGGCGCGAGACACCTTGGAACAAAAGCTCGAAGGCTTTGAGTTCGGTGCCGATGACTACATGGTCAAACCCTTTGCCCTGCAGGAGTTGGAAGCCCGGGTGATGGTGTTGGGCAACCGCAAGAAACAAAACCTGAACCGCATGTTGACGGTGGCCGATTTGGAGTACAACTTGGACAGTTTGACCGTGAAACGTGCCGGCCAGCCAATCAAAATGAACCCGACTGGCTTGAAACTGCTGCAGATCCTGATGGAGTCCAGCCCGTATGTGGTGCCCAGGGAAGAACTGGAAGTCAAAGTCTGGGGCGAAGAAATGCCCGATTCGGATTCCTTGCGGGTGCACATCCACGGTCTGCGCACCAGCATTGACAAACCATTTGGCAAAAACCTGATCCACACCAGACATGGTATCGGCTACCATGTGTCAGACCCGGATGAACTTTCGGAGTAGCATCAAAAGCCGGATTGTCATTGGCTTTCTGGCATTCAGCACCTTACTCACCAGCCTCTTTGCCATCAGTTCATTGAGCATTCGTCAGCGCCTGCAAAATGATTTGATCGCCCAAACCATCCAGGAGGATTTGGATTCGTACATGCTGAAACTCAGCCTCAATCCGAATTTGATCAGTGAGGAGCAGGTGTCTACCAACATCGAAGCCTTCATCACCACCCCAGCCAAACTGCATTTGGACCTGCCGGCCCATTATGCCGATTTGACCGAGGGCACCCATGTCTTGAACGAAGGTAACAAAACCTACATCGTGGCGGTCAACAAACGACACCGACTGAACAACCAACCGGTGTGGGGCTTCATCAAAAACGACATCAGCCACATCGACTCCTCGTCACAACCTTTGATTCTGGTGTTCACCGCCATGTTCCTGGTGTTTTTGCTGTTGGCTTATGTTTTGGCCATTTACGTGTCCAAGCGCGCCCTCAAACCCTTGAGTAAATTGGCGGCCATTTTAGAAACCCTGGATGCCGACACCCATTTGGAACCTTTGGCCCCACAGTTCCATGATGATGAAGTGGGACAGGTGGCGCGGGCGTTGGATAAATACGCCGAAAAACTCACTGATTACGTGATTCGGGACAAAGAATTCAATGCCGACGTCAGCCATGAATTGCGCACCCCTTTGACGGTGATCCGCAGCACCGTGGAATTGATCAAATCCAATCCCAAGATCACCGACAAGGAATTGGACCGCGTTAAACGCATTGAACGGGCGGTGAAACAATCCACCGAACTGACCGAAACCCTGTTGCTGTTGGCCCGAGAAGAACGCAAAGAGCACCCGGGGCATGAACGCACCCAACCCGGTATGATCATCAAAAACATCATTGATGGCTTTGAACCCACTTTAAAACTGAAGCCGGTGAAAACCAAAATCACCGAAAACGACTGGCTGCAAGTCAAGGCCCCGGAATCGGTGGTTTCGGTGGTGCTCAGCAACCTGATTGGCAACGCCATCAAATACACCACCGAAGGCACGGTTCACATCATCCTCAACAAAAACAGCGTCACCGTGCAAGACGAAGGCATTGGTGTCACCGAATCTGAATTGCCGAAACTTTTCGACCGCCACTATCGGGTAGGCAAATCCAACAGCAAAGGCTCTGGGCTGGGATTAGCTATCGTCAAAAGACTGTGCGACCTGTATAATTGGGACATTGAAATTAAACGCAACAACACCACCGGTTTGTCTGCGACTTTGACATTCAACTGAGCAGGGTTGGCCTGCCTGGTTGAATGCTGTGCAGCTGTGTGTAACGGAATAATTGAGTGAATCAGCCCCTTTCAGATGCCGCCAAAAAAATCTTGTCCTGTTGTCGACAAGGACAATTGGACCAAATGTTGAAACTGTTGGACCAAGGCCTGGCCATCGATGAAGTCAAACACCCCGATTTTGCCCCACTGAATGTGGCGCTGAAACACGGCCGCTGGAAAGTGGCCAAGCATTTGTTGGCGAATCAAATGATGCCGCATGAACACCACTGCCCGCCCTTGATCGCTGCCACCCAACACAACAAAGACACCACCCAAGGCTTGGAGCTGGTGTTTGCCCACACCGGTGATTTGGATGTCACCGACCGCAACGGTCGCACCGCCTTGATGACGGCTTGCCTGTTGGGTCACGAAAAGAAAGTCCAATACCTGCTCAAATCCGATCATGACATCGATGTCACCGACCAGCAAGGCATGAACGCCTACTTGGATGCGGTGATCAGCCAATCCAATGTGGTGCTTGACTTGTTGTTGCAGCAAACGGTGGATGTACATCATTGCAATGCCCAGGGCGACAATGCCCTGTTGTTGGCCTTGCAACAAAGAACGCCCAATGCCAAATTGGTCAAAACCTTGCTCGAGCACAAGGTGGACTGTACCCACAAAAACCAACGCGGCAAATCAGCTTTGGCCGTGGCAGAAAAAAAACACCCGAGCATTTTTAAACTGTTCGTGACACAGATTGAGGCCGACAAACAAATGGAACTGCCCTTGTTCACTGATGCCGATCCGGCCGAGGCCTCGGCTGCGCCACCCACTGCAACCATTGCTGTCGACCGCCAACAACCGACGACCGTGCCCACGATCGCAGCCACAACCACAGCCAAGACCAAGCCCTCTGATGAAGTCACCCAACAATGGTTCACGGCCATTGCTGAGGGCAACCTGGGCCGCATCAATAAACTGCTGGTGGATGGGGTCTCCATCGACATCACCGATGACAAAGGCTGTACCGGTCTGATCCACGCAGCCGGCAAAGGGCACCGCGCCGTGGCCTCATTTCTGATCCAAAATCAAGCCGACATCGAACACCGCTCAGCCAATGGCAGCTCGCCCATGTCCAGTGCCATCATGAGCAACTCCCGGGCTTTGGTTGGGCTGTTGTTGAGTCACGGCGCCCAAGCCAATGGCGCCGGTCCGGGCGGCTACCCTTGTTTGTCTTTGGCCGCTTCCCAGTGGAATGAAGCCTGCCTGAGCATGCTGTTGGATGCCGGCGCCGACATCAACACCTGTGATGATACCGGCATGGGTTTGTACCATCACATCGCCCTGGCTGCCGAATATTATGGCAACACCGCCAAAGCCAAAGCCGCTTTGCGACTGGTATACCAATATGGTTTGGACATCAACACCCCCAATCCCCAGGGCAACACCGCCTTGCACATCCTGTGTGGCGCCTTGAAAAGTCGCCAATATGCAGCCGATGACAGCCATGTGGCAAACATCGCCCATGAAATGTTGAAGCTGGGGGCCACCCCCAAATCCACCAACCACCAGGGATTCACTGCGCTACAATATGCCAAAAAGCACGCTTTATTGAATACCAAAGGCGTGATCCTTTCATTCATAGATGCCTGGTAACGACGGTGAAGAAACGCAAACTGGAACAACTTTTTCAGCAACACCAACACCTGATTGAAAAGGCCGTCTACAGCAAAAACATCCAAATCAATGGCGTCACCGCTGACGATGTGTACCAGGAAGTGTGCATCCGCTTGATAAAAATTCTGGAAAATGACCGAGAAATTGAAAACCTTTCGTCTTATATATACAGAACGGCAGCCAATGTGATTGTTGACCTGGCCAGGAAACACAAACGCTACACCCAAGATGTGGCCTTACCTGACCAAGACCCAACAACCCCAAGCCAGGCACCCGATTTGATCAGTGAAGAGCTCGAACCCGAGCAAAGTGTCATTGATCAAGAAGTTCAGAATCAGGTGCTGCAAGCCATTGAGTCTTTGCCAGAGAGTCGACGGATCGCGGTCAAACTGCGACTTCAGGGTTACTCGGTAAAGGAAATGGCTGAAATCACAGGCTGGCCTTATTACAAGGCCGAGAACCTGTCGAAGCGAGCCATGGCCGCCTTGAAAGAACAGTTACAGAAAATGAACATCACTTATGAATTGAATTGAGTGATCCAAATTGAGAAACGAAGCATGAGCATCAAGTTAACCGAAGATCAATTGGCTGGAATTTTCCAGAACCACAGCAAGCAGCACACAGCCACCAGTCAGCCTGGTGACTGCCTGTCAGCCCTGCCAGCCTCTGAGTCACGATTACAGCATGTGGAAGACCTGGCCAATGACCACACGGCGGCCCAAGCCACCAAATTGGCCATGACCTTGCAAGACTGGAGCCAAATCATGGCCCAGTCCATCGAAAATTCTCGCCGTTCATGGTTCAGCCTGTTGGGCATGAACACCCCATTGAAAACCTCATTGGCGACAGTGGCCTTCGCCATGGCCGTGGTGGTCGCGGTGCCGGAGTTCAAGCAACTGGATACCACAACACAACAAACCCTCAGCCATGACATGGCGCATGACGACATCATCACCCGCTTACCATTTCATGGTGATGTGATTAACCAAGTGCCCTTTGACCAAAACGGCGATGCCTTGATGCGCGGTGGATTTGATGCGTCACCGGCACCCGCCGAGCATGACGACTTGTTCAACGGCTCTTTTGGCTGAATTCCTCTTCCCGGATCGACCCATTGCACACCGTCAATGAATGGCTGACTCAGTCCATTCAAAGGCTGTCACAGCCCATTGCCCAACCCCATGATTTGCGGCCCAATGACCTGCGCACGCTGCTGTGTCATCAGTTGCAATGCACCACTGCCTGGTTGTTTGCCCACCCTGACCACCCCTTGTCATCAGCAGATCTGCAGCAACTGAATGCCTGGCGAGACCAGTTGCTTGATGGCATGCCGCTGGCCTATCTCATCGGCAAACAAATGTTTTGGGATTTGGATTTGGCGGTGAATGCCGCCACGTTGATCCCCCGCGCTGACACCGAAACCGTGGTTGAAACGTCCATCGAACTGTTAAAAGATTCAGCACCTGAGCACATCTTGGATTTGGGAACCGGCAGTGGCGCGCTGGCTTTGGCTTTGGCCCGGGTGTTTCCCGCGGCCCAAGTCACGGCCACCGATCGATCATCTGCGGCCTTAAAGACCGCGCAATTCAATGCCCAGCAAAATGACATCCAGAATTGCCAGTTCATCCTGGCCGATTGGTTCAGCCAGGTGCCCGAGCGAGGTTTTGATTTGATCGTCAGCAACCCGCCTTACATCGCAGCCAACGACCCCCATTTGACGGCATTGACCCATGAACCGATCGAGGCCCTGGTGGCCGCTGAGGATGGTCTGGCAGATTTCAAAACCATCTGTGAACAAGCCCCGGCCTACCTGAATGCGGGTGCTTGGCTGGTGTTCGAGCATGGTTGGCAACAAAAAACCGAGGTACAAGCACTGTTGCGGCAAGCCGGGCTGACGGACATCAACAGCCGAGCGGATCTGGCCGGCCATGACCGGGTCAGTTATGGACGACAACCCAGTTCCGGCTGAACCGATTTTCAGATTTTGATTTTGCCGGTGATGACCTGCCAAAACATGACCCAATCTCCGGCCAAACTGTACCAGGGGTGGGAAAAAGTCGCCGGTCGATTGTGCTCAAAGAAAAAATGACCCACCCAGGCAAAACCGTAACCAATCACCGGCAACAGCCACAACCACACCCATTGTTGGGTCAACAACACCGCCGCGGTCACCAACAACACCAAGGCGGATCCAATCACGTGTAATCGGCGGCAGATTGGGTTGCTGTGCTCTTGCAAATAATAGGGATAGAAATCTTTGAAAGATTTGAATTGTGGAGAATGTTCACTCATCCATTCATGATAGCACAGACGGCCGCTCAATGGCTCGCCATAAGCCGCTTAGAACGGTGGCCACTTGGTCCCTTTTGCCATTGCCAGACGCAATCGTTATAATGATTGCCCGACCACAAAACGTCTGTCATGGTGACTCACATAAAATTTACTTTGATTGTATTGACGGCCCTTGGGCTGGTGGCCTGTGGTCAGGATGACCGCAGCGCTTATGGCACCCCAACTTCCTCGATCATCAATGGCACCAAAATTTACCGCCACTCGATTGATGGCAAACCCACCAGTTTGGACCCCATCAAGGCCTCGACCATATACAGCAACTTTTTGGTGGTCAACATTTTTGACACCCTGTACAGCTACAAGTATCTGGCCAGACCCTACCAGCTGAAACCCAATTTGGCGGCGGCCATGCCAACCATCAGCGAAGATGGCCTGCGCTACGAAATCAAACTCAAAACCAACGCCCGCTTTCATGACCACCCGGCATTCGACAACGGCCAAGGCCGGGCGGTGGTGGCCAGTGATGTGGTGTATTCCATCAAACGCTCATTCGATCCCAAGAACAACGCCTCTGGGGCCTGGTTGTGGCAAGGAAAAATTCAAGGCTTGGATGATTGGAAAACCCAAGGTGCCGATTACGACGTCCCGGTTGCCGGCTTACAAGCCATTGATGACCACACCTTGGTCATCCAGTTAACCCAGGCCTACCCCCAACTGATTTATTCCTTGGCCACCGGTTTTTCTGGCATTGTGCCACGCGAAGTGGTCGCAGCCTTGGGCGCAGAGTTTGGTTCCAAACCGATTGGCTCTGGCCCATTCTATTTGGATCGCTTTGATTCAGAAACGGCTTACCTGAAGAAAAACCCCCGGTTCCGATCTGAACCTCTGGACATCTATTTTGAAGGCTTTGATGAAGCCAAACACGGCGCCTTGGGCATCCAAGCCCTGCATGGCCTATCACCGCCCTTTGTTGATCAACTGGAAATTAATTTCATCAAGGAAACCGCTTCCCGTTGGCAGTCATTCACCAAGGGCAATGAAATCCAGTACACCACGGTGCCCAAAGACAAACAAAACACCGTGTTGATGAGCAGAAATCCAATCCGCTTACATCCCCAAATCACCCAAAATTACCACCACAGCTATGGCATCGAAGCGGGTTTTGTCTACCACGGCTTCAATATGCAGGATCCCACATTTGGCCATGCCAGCGATCCTGAGCAAGATGCCAAAAACAAAGCCCTGCGTTGTGCCATCCGCCAGGTGCATGACTGGCAACAAAAAAACCAGGCTTTCTATTTTGGCCTGGGTACCGTGTTTCCAGGCATCATCCCGCCCAGTGTGCCCGAATATGACCCCAACCTCTCTCGCGATTCGATCACCACCGACGTGGCCGCTGCCAAAGCCCTGCTGGCAGCCCATGGCTGGCAAACCGAGGACTTGCCGGTGTTTGAATATCACGTCAATGGCAGTGTCTTACAAAAACAATTTTTTGAGCAATTGCGCGGCTTCTTGAATCAATTGGGTTACCCCAACAACCGCATAGAATACGTACCCTACCCCAGTTTTGGCAACTTCAACCAAGCGGTCAAAAACCGCCAAGTGCCGTTTTTCTTCATGGGCTGGACTTTGGATTATCCCGATGCCGAAAACACCTTGCAGTTGTTTTATGGCCCCAATGAAGCCCCGGGATCAAACAACTTCAATTACCAAAACCCCGCATTTGATGCCTTGTTTGAACAATCCAGCACCATGCAACCATCGCCCGAACGCACCCGCCTGTACCAACAAATGAATCAAATGGTGATCGATGATTGTGTGGTCATTTCCGGTTTGTCCCGGAACAAAATTCACTTGTGGCACAAGAATGTGATCACCTTCCCGGATCGTGAAATCGTGGGTGGATTCCACCTCAGGTACGTTGATGTGAAGTGATGAACACTTGGTTGTTTATCGGCAAAAAACTCCTGGAAGGCATCCCTTTGGTGTTGGGTGTGACGCTGGTCTCATTCATGCTGATGGTCCATTTTGGGCCCGATTTGACCTATTCACTGCTGAGCAAGAACGCCTCACCTGAGGCCATTAATGAAATCCGCTCGGTGTTGGGTTATGACCAACCCTTTTGGCAACGTTATCTGCATTACTTGTCTGAATTGCTGCGCTTTGACTTTGGCTTGTCGATGGTCAAAGACCAGCCGGTCTCGACCATGTTGCAGGAGGCCATGCCGGTGTCCCTGCTGTTGATGCTGCCGGGTTTTGTGCTGGGCAATTTGCTGGCCCTGGTGCTGGCATCCAAAGCCGCTCAGCACCGGGGTCAATGGCAAGACAAAACCATCATGGCCGTGGCGGTGATGGGCATGAGCATTTCTTTTTTGATTGTGATCATCGGCTTCCAGTTGATCTTCTCATCCAGTTATGGCCTCAATTGGTTCCCAGTACGTGGCTGGCAGGTGTTTGATGCCGAAGGTCATTTCTCTTGGTTGGCCTACGCCAAATACGTCACGGTGCCGACTTTGGCCATTGTGTTTGTGTCGTTGGGTTACAACACCCGCTTTTACCGGGCCGTGCTGGTCGAAGAATTGAACAAAGACCACGTCACCACCGCCCGGGCTTTCGGCCATGGGCCAGGCGCCATCCAATACAAATACATGTTGAAAAACGCCTTGGTCCCGATCACCACCCGGGTGTTGTTCTCCATCCCATTGGTGGTCATCAGTGGCTCCTTGTTGATCGAAAGCTACTTTGGCATCCCCGGCATTGGTATGGTGACGTATGATGCCATCGTGGCCGGTGACCAACCGGTGCTCAAAGCCATCGTCGGACTCACCGCGGTGTTATTCGTGGCGGTGTTGACTGGGGCCGAAATTCTGTACCGGTGGTTTGATCCCAGGATAGCCTTGAAATGACTGCGATTAATCCCAGCATCCAGCCACCGCATGCCAGCTTATGGCTGAAATCCTGGCAGCATTTCAAACAAGACCGCATCGGCATGTTGGGCTTGCTGATTGTGCTGCTGTACTTTTTGTTGGCTTGTGGCGTGTGGCTCGGTCTCTGGGGCCAAGGCTGGAGTGAAATTTCAGCCCAATTCAATCAAGGCCCTTCTGCCAGCCATTGGTTGGGCACCAATGCCATCGGTCAAGACGTCGCAGAACGGGGCATTTATGCCACCAAAGTGGCCTTTGAGGTCGGTCTGGTGGTGACCGTGCTGGCCACTTTGCTTGGGGTGTTGTTGGGAGCGGTGGCCGGTTTTTACCAAGGCAGCTGGATTGATGCATTGTTATTGTGGGTCATGGGCGTGCTGGACTCCATCCCGTTTTATCTGTTTGTGGCGGCCGTGGCCTATGCCATGGCCGAGCACGTGTTTGCCATGCACATGGCCATGATTGCGGTGTTTTGGACCACCGTGGCACGCATCATCCGCAGTGAAGTCATCGCCTTGAAACAATTGGAATTCGTTGAAGCCGCACAAGCCATGGGCCAACATCATCGGGCCATTTTGTGGGCCCACATCATCCCCAACACCAGTCATTTGATCATCATCCAAACCACCCTGATTTTTGTCACCGCCATCAAAACCGAAGTGATATTAAGCTTCCTGGGCATCGGCATCAAAAATGGCATCAGCTGGGGTTTGATGATCGCCGAATCCACCAACGACATCCAAGCCGGTTACTTCAACAACTTCCTCACAGCCTCACTGCTGTTGTTCGTGTTGGTCATTGGCTTCAACTTTTTTTCAGACGCATTGCAAGATGCTTTAGACCCCAAAATCAATTCTCACCATGCCAAATAACACCACCAAACTGATCCTGACCGCATTGGTCCTGTCAACCGCCGGCTGCAACTCGGTGCCCCGCACTGAATTACAGAACCTGCCTTCCTTGATTGAAATCGTGTCCTTTCAGGTGCCAGAAGCGCAGCTCAAATTGCGGCTTTCTCACCGCAACAAATCGACCCGGGAGAACAACCAACTGAGCTGTCAATTGGCGATCAAAGACCAACCGGCTTTTGCCTTCAATGCCATCCCTGTGCCGGACATGACCACCTACGCGGTGGAAACCCTGGACATTGATTTGCGCGATCAAACCATGCCAGCCATTGTGCCGGGTTCGGCCGAACTGCCCTATGTGCTGGATTGTTTTTTGTTTTCTGAAAATTTCCGCACCGAACAAATCGTCAAACGGGCCATTTTGTATTTGGTCCCGGGCTCCAATGACGAATACCGCTGAACATCAATGACTTGGCCACCTCATGACTTTTGGCCTACTTGACTATATGAGTAGTGTTGTAGTATAGTAATACACCTAAGGCAAGAGCAGGTGTATCATGAACCAAACCAAACAAAACATCCTGGTGGTAACCATCTTATTTCTGTCGTTATTAACGACCGTGATGTTGGGTTATGCCATCACCCCGTCCAATGATTCAGGGGCAGCAGAACCACCGGCCATCAAGACCAACTTCAAGGCCGCCAAACAACCCCAAAAGAGCCAAATGACCCTTCACTTACTGTTACCCAAATTGGTGAAATAAAATGAGCTTCCAGTGGAACGACAAGGAACCCATCTATTTACAATTGAAGGACCAAATCAAAGACATGATATTGTCAGGCGACATCCGCGAGGGTGACGCCCTGCCATCGGTCAGACAGGTGGCGATTGATTACAAAGTCAATCCCATCACTGTCTCCAAATCCTATCAGATATTGGTGGACGAAGAATTGGTCGAAAAAAGACGCGGCTTGGGCATGTTTGTGCAGTCCGGTGCGGCACAAAAATTACAGGTCAATGAAAATGAACAGTTTATCAAAGAAGATTGGCCTAAAATACTGAATCGAATTCAAACCCTGAATTTGGACACCGAACAATTAATCAACTCGTTAAAGGCAATTGGGAGTAATCAATGAGTCACATCTTAAGCGCACAGAATGTCAACAAGAAGTATGGCAATTTCCAAGCATTGAAAAATGTCAACATCGACATCAGCAAAGGCAAAATCGTCGGTTTGATCGGTCCCAATGGCGCCGGTAAAACCACCTTATTGAAATCTGTACTGGGACTGGATTCTTGTGATGGCGAGTTGAAAGTTTTGGGCATTGATCCCTACAAAAAACGCGCTGATTTGATGAAAGAAATCTGTTTCATTGCCGATGTGGCGGTGTTACCGAAATGGATCAAGGTGTCACAACTGCTGCAATTCACCGAACAAACCCATCCCAATTTCGATGTGGAGCAAGCCAAATATTTCTTGACCAAGACCAAGATCAAGATGAATCACAAGGTCAAAGAACTGTCCAAAGGCATGACTGCGCAACTGCACCTGGCCTTGGTCATGTCGATTGACGCCAAACTGTTGGTGTTGGATGAGCCCACTTTGGGCTTGGACATTTTGTTCAGGAAGCAGTTTTACGACAATTTGTTGAATGACTACTTCGACAATGAACGCACCATCATCATCACCACCCACCAAGTCGAAGAAATCGAACACATCCTGACCGATGTGGTGTTCATCAGAGAAGGCGAAATCGTGTTGAACGCCAACATGGATGAACTGACCAATTCTTATTTTGAAGTGATGGTCAATCAAGACCATTATGAGGAAGCCATGAAACACAAACCCTTGACCATGCGCAAAGTTTTTGGCAAGTACATCATGTTGTTTCATTCCCATTCCCGTGACGTGATTGAAACCTTGGGCGAAGTGCAACGGCCTTCGGTGTCTGATTTATTTGTGGCCCTGATGCAAGAGGAGGAACAAGCATGAAAACGTTCAAGGCATTGTTGATCAGAGAATACTGGGAGCACCGCGGTGCTTTTTTGAAAACCCCGTTGATCATTGGGGCGGTGTTTACCGTGATTTTGTTGCTCGGTTATTTGACCACCGATCGTTTTGATCTCAAACTGAATTCAGGTCAAGCGGTTGAGTTCGGTGTCAAAGCCTTGGAAAACATGGATCCGGCCAAGATCCAAGCCGGCATCGACATTTTCATGTTGTCCACCGAATCGCTGTATCATTTCGTGCTGTTCATCATCATCTTTTTCTTCCTGTTGGGCAGTTTGTATGATGACCGCAAAGACGGCAGCATCCTGTTTTGGAAATCGCTACCAGTTTCTGACACCCAAACGGTGCTGTCCAAACTGGTGACCGCCACAGTGGTGGCACCGCTGATTTTTACCGCCGGTTTGATCGTCAGTCACCTGGTGTTCTTTTTGCTCACCAGCATCCTGCTGTTATTGCATGGGGCGAATCCGTTCACCATATTGTGGTCCAACATCAACTACTTCACCAACTGGGGCGCCTTCCTGGTGGGCTGTCTGGCGCAGGCAGTATGGGCTTTGCCGGTCTATGGTTGGTTGTTGTTTTCATCCTCATTTTCCAAACGCCGACCGTTCTTGCTGGCGGTGTTTGCGCCGATGCTGGCTGGCTTTGCGTGGTACTGGTACAACGCCCTGGTCAACCTGGATGTGATTCGAATCGGGGTCTTCAAAACCATTGGTTTGTTGATGGCCAAAGGCCTGCAACCATTCACTTCGGGTCTGGGCTTCACCGTGGAAGAGATTGATTTTGATCCGTCGGAACGCACCGGCATGGAATTGATTCAATCCATGCTCAGTGGCTTGACCAACCCATCGGTGTATTACGGCCTGATTTTTGCCGTGGTCGCGGTGGCCTTGGCGATCTACGTCAGGCGCTTCAGAAACGCCACCTAAAGACTTCGGCACAGTCCGCCAAGAGGCTTCTTATTACAGGGCCTCTTTGTTACAATGTGACCCAATTTGAACGGCCTTGATTTTTGACGGGCCGTTTGCTTTTGGGAACCCTATGGCCAATTACCTCAAACTGTTTCAACTGCCAGATGCCTTCACCTTCCACCGCGGTGGACAAATCCATGGCGGCTTGTTGGCTTATGAAACCTGGGGTGAGTTGAATGCCGATCAATCCAATGCCATTTTGATCTTGACCGGCTTGTCGGCCGATTCTCATGCCGCCCGGCATTCGGCCAATGACACCGCCGGTTGGTGGGACTTCATGATAGGTCCGGGTAAAGCCATCGATACCGACCAATGGTTTGTGGTTTGTGCCAGTTCTTTGGGCAGCTGCAAAGGCTCCACCGGGCCCTGTTCACCCAAGCCCCATACCGGAAAGCCTTACCGCTTCGAATTCCCTGATTTGACCCTGGAGGACATCGCCAACAGTTCGGTGTTGTTGTGTCAATCATTGGGCATTGAACAATTACACGCAGTGATCGGTCCTTCCATGGGCGGCATGTCGGCGCTGGCGCTGTTGTTGAATCACCATAACTATTGCCGACACTTGGTACACATCGCCTCGGGCATGGCCTCACCACCCTTCAGCACCGCCATCCGGTCATTGCAACGGGAAGCCATCTTGAAGGATGAAAATTTCAACCAAGGACACTATTCGGCCACCAGTTGGCCGGAAGAGGGCATGAAATTCGCCCGCAAAATCGGCATGCTCTCCTACCGCTCCGCGCTGGAATGGCGTGATCGTTTTCCCCGCTCTCTGAAGCAAGTCCCCGAACACCCTTTTGGCATCGAATTTCCGGTGGAAAGTTACCTGGAACACCATGCCAATCAATTCATTCACCAATTTGACCCGATCAGTTACCTCTATTTGTCCCGGGCGATGGATTGGTTTGATGGTTATCGTTATGCCAAAAATCGGGCTGACAACCCGCTGCAGCACGTCACATTGGACTCGGCCTTGGTGATTGGTGTGACCACCGACTTGTTGTTTCCCACCGATTTACAAGAAAAATTGCATGCCTTGCTGCTGGACATGGGTTGTGACAGTGAATTGGTGATCACCGATTCCATCCAAGGTCACGATGCTTTTTTGGTGGATCAACCGGTGTTCACCCGGCTGGTTGAAGATTACTTGCAAGGAACGCAATAACAATCAAGGGGTGTGGATGTTTTTCATGGCCCGATCCCAATCTCCTTTGACCAAGTTTTCGGTTTCTTTGACACATTTGTCGATGCACCGCTCGATGACCACTTGATCATCCAGTGATGGTTTGCCCAACACCCAAGGGGTGACTTTCGATTTGTGTCCGGGGTGCCCAATGCCGATGCGCAATCGCCGAAAATCTGGGCCCAAACCTGGCATGATGTCGCGCAAGCCGTTGTGGCCGCCATGGCCACCGGTTTTTTTCAGTTTGGCGGTGCCCGCCGGAATGTCCAGTTCATCATAAGCCACCAGAATTTCACTGGCAGGTATGCGGTAGAAATGGGCAAAAGGCAAGACGCTTTGCCCGGAACAATTCATGAAAGTCTGGGGTTTAACCACCCACACTTTGTGGCCTGCCACATTGATCGCCGCCACTTCGGCTTTGAATTTTTTTTCGGTTTTGAAACGCCCACCATGGGCCTCGACCAAGGCATCGGCATACCAAAAACCCGCATTGTGTCGGGTGAGTTGGTATTTTTCGCCTGGGTTGCCCAAGCCTATGATGACTTGCATGATGGATTCAGAAAATGGGGTTGAAGGGAAGCCTGGAGTGGCCTCCCTTCGAAAGACGGGAGTTACTCAGCTGAGTCGTCTTTGGACTGTTCAGTGGCTACCACTTCATTTGGAGCGACGGTCTCTTCTTCGCCTTCGGTTTCAGCAGGCGCCTGACCGATGGCTGAGGTGGTTACCACAACGGCGTCGTGGGCCTCGTCATCACCATGGGTGAAAGCGGTCAAAGTCACGCCTTTGGGCATGGTCAAATCACTCAAGTGCAAGTTATCACCAGCACTGAACTCAGCCACATCCACTTCAATGAATTCTGGCAAGTCTTTGGGGAAACAGGTGATTTCCACTTCGTTCATTTGGTAATCGATCATCACACGAGAAGATTTGCCGGCCGGTGAAGATTCGCCACCCAAGAAGTGCAAAGGCACCGACATGGTGATTTCGTGCTTGTCATCCACACGCATGAAATCCATGTGCATGATGACGTGCTTGGACGGATGTCTTTGCATGTCCTTAACCACCACTTTTTGGGTTTTGCCGCCATCAGCGACAAACTCAATGATGCTGGAGAAGAACGCCTCGTCTTCGATCAAACGCAAGACTTTGTTGTGATTCAGGGTCAAGGTGGTTGGTTGTTTCTCACCGCCATACAAAACCACAGGAACCAAACCTTCGTGACGCAAGCGGCGGCTCGCACCTTTCCCCACGTCTTCACGCAATTTGGCTTCTACTTTAAAAATTGACATAATGTTTTCCTATAATAATACTCATGCCCTTGCGACCAGGGCATCTTTCACCGATTGCTTCAATCGATGTACATCGAGCTGACAGATTCTCTGTTAGCTATGCGCCGAATGGTCTCTCCGAGCATTTCTGCGACAGACAATTGGCGAATCTTTTTACAATCCAAGGCTTCTTGTCTTAATGGGATGGTGTCAGTCACCACCAATTCAGTGAGCCCCGAATTTTCAATGTTCTTGATGGCATCCCCGGATAACACAGGGTGCACACAATAGGCATGGACCTCTTTGGCCTGCCATTCTTTCAATGCCGTCGATGCAGCACACAAAGTCCCGGCGGTGTCGATCATGTCGTCCACCAGGATACAAATTTGACCGGTCACATCGCCGATGATGTTCATCACCTTGGCCATGTTCGGTTTGGGCCGTCGTTTGTCGATGATGGCCAGTTCACAACCCAAGCGTTTGGCAATGGCCCGGGCCCGCACCACGCCACCGATGTCGGGTGACACAATGGTCACATCCTTGCTGTCAAAGCGTTGCCACATGTCAGCCAAAGTCAATGGTGAGGCATACACATTGTCCACCGGGATGTCAAAAAATCCCTGGATTTGATCGGCGTGCAAATCCACCGTCAACACCCGATCCACACCAACCGCAGCGATCATCTTGGCCGCCACTTTGGCGGTGATGGGCACCCGCGAAGAACGCGGTCTGCGGTCTTGTCGGGCATAACCAAAATATGGAATCACGGCAGTGACCGTTTTGGCCGAAGCCCGCTTCAGGGCATCAACCATCACAACCAGTTCCATGAAGTTATCGGCGGTGGGGCGACAGGTGGGTTGAATCAGAAAGATGTCTTGTCCGCGGACGTTGTCTCTGATTTCAACCGAGACTTCGCCATCGCTGAATCGACCGACTTTGGCACGTCCCAAAGGAACGCCTAAGTTATCTGCAATTTTTTGACCCAATGCTGGATTGGCATTGCCCGAAAATAACCTGATTCCCCGGTCGAACATTTGTCAGCCTCAGACATAAGTATGCCCGTGCTGTACACGGGCATCACAATAATATGGCTGGGATGGCAGGACTCGAACCTGCGAATGCCAGGATCAAAACCTGGTGCCTTAGCCACTTGGCGACATCCCAATTCGCAACTCGTTGAATTTCAACGCCTCAGAAACCCAACCAGCTTAACTTTGCCGCAGTATAATCTGCGTCAAAGGCGGCATATTATAACCAGTTCTTTTTTTATTGCAAAGGCAAAAACCCAAAATTTTGAGGTTTTTTCCAGCCCCCAGCCCGACCCAGCAAAACCGCGGCTTTATGCAAACGAATCGGTGTTTGTCATGCCAGCCAAGGGACGCACCAGAATGGCGCGGCAATGCGCGCTGGCCAGCTGACTGGCTTTGGCCGCATCAGCGGCATCGGCAAACACCGCAAACAGCGTTGAACCGGTGCCTGAAAGGCGCACAGGCATGTGGTCTTTGAGTGCTTCATACAAGCGCTTAACCGCCGGTTGCAGTTGCAACACCAAGGGGAAAAAATCATTGATCCAAAACGCCGAATCCTGCAACCAGGCCTCAGGCAATGGCACTTGATCGCGGGTCAAATCGGCATGCCCAAACAAGGCCGCCGTGTTGATCTGACAATCTGGCATCAACAACAGCACATGCGGCGTGTCAAATGACCGCGGTGTGATCACCTCGCCAATGCCGGTCGCCAAGGCACTCTGCCCGCTCACAAAAATGGGCACATCAGCACCCAATTGAGCGGCCAACGACAACAATGCTGGCGGCGACAGTCCACAACGCCAATGTTGATTCAAAAATTTCAAAGTGGTGGCCGCATTCGAGCTCCCGCCACCCAAACCACCCCCCATGGGAATGCGCTTGTCCACCGACACCACCCAATCAGAAGGCACCTGTGCCAATGGGCGCAAGGCGTCTGCCGCAAGGCTGATTAAATTGTTCGCGGCTGCCACTTGCGGCATGCCCTGAACCGTGATTTTCCCATTGCCTGCTTGTTGCTGGCAGTCAAAGGTCATCTGATCACCCCAGTTCAACAACTGGAAACAGGTTTGCAACAAATGGAAGCCATCGTCGCGGCGCCCCACAATCCGCAACATCAAATTGATTTTTGCCGGGCTGAGCAGCTGGGCGGTCACCATTGCCAGTTTCTCACCGCCAACTTGATGGCGTACTCGCCTTTGCGGGCCACCATCTTGTGTGGTAAGGAGCCACCTGGATAAGGTTTGAATTTACTGTACTCAATGCGCCAGCCGGCTTCTTCAATGGTTAAGGCATCTCCTTGCCACTGCACCCTGGCTGCTTGGGTTTGATGGGGTTGGGCCACCACCCAGTGTTTTAATGCCTGCCAAGGCACTTGCCAACCCAATTGTTGACTGATCAACCAACCGGCATCCACAGAATGCAGCTGGTCACCGCCATTGGCGATCAAGGTGGCACCCTGTACCGACTCGATCAATTGCCAGCTTTGGCTGCCCAAAGGCGCTTTGAGTGAGGCATCGATCAGCCCTTGATTGGATTGCCACGTGACCCGACCAGTTCCACCATCCTGACCGTCTGAAAAAGACATTTTGCCATTGAACTGGTAGGCGCTGTGGTGGTCAAGCGACAACAGGTCGACCGCCACAGTGGGCTTGATCTGGGTGGATTTCTGACAAGCCGTCAACAGGATGGTTAACATGAGCACCAGAATTAACTGAGAATACGGGCGGGGAATCACGGACGTCATGGTTGATATGGATTCGGCCTCACGGCGAGGCTTCAAAGGTTGTGCTTGAATTTGATGTATGGCACGGTGCCGCGCAATTGTTCCAAAGAAGCGGAGGTGGTGTTGTCATTGACACTGCGTCGGGCGCCAAATGAGATGGTGCCGTCTTTGGTGAAATGCCAATCCACCTGCAAATCCATGGTGGCTTGTTCAAAGGCATTGTCAGAGGTGCGGTTCATGATGTCAGACTGGAATGTGGCGCCGAATTTTTGGTTGCGAATGCCGAAACCCAAACTGGTGGTGTGCAACTGGTCCTGATAGAGACCGATCAAATCACCACCGACCCGGCCTCGACCCAAATCGAACCCCAGCCGCCAATTCTCACTGATGTTCATCACCGAACTGACACCAAACTGGTAACCCACCAAGTCACTGCCGTTGTGCAAGGAAACCGGTGCGCGGTTGGTGGCAAACAAATCCATCGATTCACTGTCGTCAATCACGTTCAAGCGCAAGGTCAACCAATCGGCAAACTTCATACCCACCACCAACTCGTCGCCGAACAAGCCTTGTTTGTTGGTGGACATCAGATAGCCCCTGTCTTGTTGGCCCAGGAAGTCGAAGCCATTGTCGCTGTCAATCCAGGAACTGTTGAGGGTCCCACCGGGAAGAAATTGGCTGGATTGCAGCGTGCCTGGCATGTTGATGGACTGGGTGTTGGGGGTGCCGGCAATGTCGAAAGGTTTGAAAGGTTGAACCGGTTCAGCGGCGTGGGAATGGGCGCTCAAGAACAACATCATCAATCCTGTTATTTTTATGGTTGTTTTGATCGACACCGTCCGAATCCCCAAAAATTTATCTACGCTTTTCTGACCACTTGAAATGGTTTTGGTTTCAACTGATAATTACCTTAGCAAATAAAATTAAAAAGTTCAAGCAAAATCATAAAGATAAGCCGATTTCTTAAAAATTTGCTTAACCACTGTGAAATGGGTCACAATTCTACCTGCTGGCCTGGGTGTTTTGCCAGTATTTTTTTGCCATTTTCATGGCTTGATCCATCAAGGTATTTTCGGCATATTCACCGTCCATCAAGATCCCGGCAGGTTGCCCCATCAACACCTCCATTGCTTCGGTGATGTAAGACACGGCATGGATGCTGAACAAGCCTTTTTTGCACGCCTCTTGCACGTCAGCCCGCAACATCAGTTCTCCGGCATTGGAGCGGGGAATGATGACCCCTTGCTGGCCGGTCAGACCGCGGTATTGACAGGTGTCGAAAAAGCCTTCGATTTTCTCGTTGACCCCACCAATGGCCTGGACCCGACCATGCTGATCTATGGCACCGGTCATGGCAAAACCCTGGTTGATGGGCACCTGAGTCAAAGCCGAAATCAAACAACAAAACTCAGCTCCTGAAGCCGAGTCGCCATCGATGCCACCGTAACTTTGTTCAAAGGCAATGGAAGCCGAAAACGTCAGTGGATGATCCAGCGGCAACATGTACCGCAACAAACCACCCAAAATCTGAAAACCCTTGGTGTGGATGGAACCGGATTTACCGGCCATGCCCTCAATGTCAATCACCCCAGCCCGGCCAGGACCAATGGTGGTGGTGATGCGCGAAGGAAAGCCATAGACAATGGGACCGGCATGAATCACCGCCAAACCATTGATTTGGCCGATGGTGCCACCCTCGGTTTCCAGGTTGATGGTGCCGTCTTGCAACCGTTCCTGAAATTTTCTGGAGGACAAACCGGCCCGTTTTTTGGTTCTGGCCACCGCGGCATGGACGTGGGCATCGGTCACCACTGAGTCCTTGGCCTTGGCTGCCAGGTAGTTGCCTTCCCGCGCCAAATCGGCAATCCGGGAAAACTTGGCGGTTAACTTATTGTCTTGCGAACAAACCCGGGCCCCGTGTTCAATCAAACGCGCCACGGCAGAGGCTGCAAATGGCATCAGCCCATCTTCTTGGATGATCTTGGCAATGATTGCGGCATAATTTTTGAACCCTTTTTTGTTGCGTTCAATCACCGAATCAAAATCCGCCAACACTTTGAACAGTTCTGGAAAATCTGGATCCTGATTGTCCAAAAAGTAATAGATGTTGGCATCACCAATCAAAATCACCCGCATGTTGACCGGAATCGGCTCGGGTTTCAAAGACGGCTGCCCAAATGGCCAACTCATTTCCGCCGGCACGATCTCCAACAGTTCATTTTTGATGGTCCTGATCAGGGTTTTCCAGGCTCCGGGCTCAGCCAGCACATCACGGGCATCCAGCACCAGATAACCCCCGTCTGCCCGCAACAAGGACCCACCGACAATGCTCATGTGATCGGCCAAAACCGGTCCGTTTTCGCCCCACTTGCTCTCGATGGTGCCCAATAAATTTTGCAAGGACGGTACCCGCTCAACCAGCACCGGGCAATCGGTGCTGTCATCTTGGGCCAACAGCAAGTTCACCGCATAACGCTCGGTGGGGTTGATGTTGCTTTTTTTGTGGTAGAAATACTGATCAATCAAGTCGGTTTTGACGGCCGCCAAGAAATCAAACACCTGTTGGCTGTCGAACACCCCCTTGAATTTGGCCACTTCGGCATCAATCAGGTTGCCAATGTGTTGTTCCAACATGGTTTTGATTTCGCCCATGCCCTGATCACGTATCTCATTGATTTTCCTGCCCAATTCCTCCAGCTTCTTGCTGTATTTCTGCTGCAAATCGAGCAAGGATTTTTGCTGTTCCTCGTTGATTTCACCGGCCGCCACTTTTTGTTGCCAGACATTGGGGTCGATCACCTGTCCATCGAGCATCGGGGCAACAATGGTTTGCTGACCTTGGGGGGTGTTGACATTGATCATGGTCATGCCATTGGCCGCCAATTCTTTTTCGAACGGCTCAGTCAGGGCTTTGATTTGATCTTGCAACTTGTCTTCTGCGGCACTTTTGTCTGCCACCAACGACTCAGACTCCATGGCTTTGGGCAACTCTTCTGCGAAGTACAAACTCAAGGCTTCCATCATGTCTTTGAATCGGTCACCTTGACCGGCGGGCAGGCTGATCAATTTGGGCCGATCGGGCTGGGTGAAGTTCGCCACATAGCAGTGCTCCACTTTGGCTTTGACTTGGGGTTTCACATCGCGCAATATTTTCGACACCATGCTCATGCGTCCGGTGCCGCTGAGTCCCCTGACATACACATTTTGGCCAAAGGCCTGACATTCGATGGCAAACTGCAATGCTTCCAAAGCATCATCCTGACCCACAATCACATCAGTGGGTTTGACGTCTAGGGTGGTTTTGAATCCCAGTGCTTTGGCATCGCATTGCCACCTGACTTCTTGCCATTTAAGCCGCGTGTTTTCGATCATAAATTTACCTGTCCTGTGTTGATTGCTTGGCCTGAAAAACCGGCGGGTTGATCCAGGTTCCGACGTGGTCTGATGTGGACCACTTATAACATTGAAACATATTAAACGATAAAACTTGCAACATGCTTCCTTTTTCCCTAAAGTTTGCCTTTTTTAACCGCAAAATCAGGTGAAATTTTGAGTTCTTGGGTGGTGTTGAAGTTCGGTGGCACATCGGTTTCCAGCGTGGAAAAGTGGCAAACCATCGCCGCGATCGTACAACAAAAAATCCAACAAGGACAGCGGGTGTTGTTGGTACATTCGGCGGCTTCTGGGATCACCAACCTGTTGACCGAAAAAACCACCGCCAACCGCTCCATCCAACAAGCCGTGACCGAAGTCTTGACCACATTGGCAGCGCAATTGGGCGTGGACCCACAGCAGCTGGAACCGTCTTTGGACTTGTTGAGATCTTTGGATGACCGGGATCATTTGGACACCTGGGAACAAGCCCAACTGCTGTCCATGGGGGAACAGTGTACCCATGTGTTGGCCATGGCCTATTTGCAGCAACACCTTGACATCCAAAGCCTCAATCCCAAAGACTGGTTGATCAGTTCGGATCACGACAAACGCGCCACCGACGCCCAAATCCTCACCGCCAAATGCGACATCAAGCCTGATCCCGCCAAACAACAAAGCTTGACCGGTGCTTGTTATGCCATGCCAGGTTTCATGGCCGGTGACTCACAAGGCCGCACGGTGCTGTTGGGTCGTGGTGGGTCTGACACTTCGGCGGCTTACATGGCGGTGTTGTTGGGCGCCAGTCAATTGGAAATCTGGACCGATGTGCATGGCATTTTTTCGGCCAACCCCCACAGCATTCCCAATGCCCGCTTGTTGCTGAATTTGAGTTATCAGGAAGCCCGTGAAATCGCCGCCAGTGGTGGCAAAGTCTTGCACCCCCGCTGCATTTTGCCGGTGGAACAACACGGCATTCCGCTGCTGATTAAAAACACCAATGAGCCGGCGGCCATTGGCACCGTGCTGGCTGCCGCGCACACCCCCAAAAAACCCCGGGTCTCGGCCATCAACAACCGCCACCAAATCACCCTGGTGTCGATGGAGTCGATCAACATGTGGCATCAGGCGGGCTTCATGGGCGATGTGTTCAACATTTACAAACAATTGGGCTTGTCGATTGATTTGGTGTCCACCGCCCAAACCAACATCACCATATCGTTGGACAACATCGACAACGTAATCACCGATGCGGTGTTGCGTGAATTGAAACAAGCCTTGTCGCCTTTGTGTGAAGTTGAGGTCTTTCGCAATTGTTCAGCAGTGACGCTGGTGGGCTATCGCATCCGCGCGCTGGCCGATAAAATCGCGCCGGTGTTGTCAACTTTTGCCGATCAACGCATTTACATCACCACCCAATCTTCCAACGACTTGAATCAGACCTTCGTGGTGGATGAAGACCAAGCCGACAAACTGGCCCGGGCTTTGCATGAGGTGTTGATCATAGAAGACAAGGAGCTGGATGATTTTGGCCCCACTTGGGCTGAGTTGATCCACAATCAGACCAGCAAATCCGAGCGCATTCCAGCCTGGTGGCAGGATCACCGGGAGTCCTTGTTGGACCTGTCCCGAGACCATGCACCTTGCTACGTGTATCATTTGCCAACGATCCAACACCAGATTGAACAACTGCAAAAAATCACTGCAGTGGACCGGTTTTACTATGCCAGTAAGGCCAACTCCCACCCCGCCATCTTGGCCCACATGCAAGCCCATGGGGTGAACCTGGAAACCGTTTCACCGCAAGAAATCAACCAGGTGGAACAAGCCTGTCCTGGCATCGCAGCCGCCGACATATTGTTCACACCCAATTTCGCCCCCCTCAAAGAATACCAAGCGGCCTTGGCCAAAGGCGTGCAGGTGACCATCGACAACCCCAGCCTGCTGTTTGATTACCCCGAGGTGTTTCGAGGCCACGCGGTGATCTTGCGGCTGGATCCTGGCCATGGCAGCGGTCACCACCGGTATGTCCGCACCGCCGGCACCCATTCCAAGTTTGGCATCCCTGCCAGCGAAGTCGAGCCCGTGGCCAAGTGGTGTCAGCAACATGACATCGAAGTCAAAGGGCTGCATGCCCACGCCGGCAGTGGTATTTTGGATCACAACAACTGGTCCCGCATCGCCGAATACCTCGGCAGTTGTCTGGAATTGTTCCCAGCGGCGAAGATCATCAATGTCGGCGGCGGCCTCGGCATCCGCGAAAATCCCGGTGATTTTGGGCTTGATTTGGCGCAACTGAACCACGCCTTGACGGCTTTCAAACAACAACACCATGGCATCGAATTGTGGATGGAGCCGGGGCGCTTTTTGGTGGCCCATTGTGGGGTGTTATTGGCCCGCGTCACCCAGACCAAATGGAAAGGCAGGCAAGGTTACATTGGCATCGAAACCGGGATGAATTCACTGATCAGACCGGCTTTGTATGGTGCCTGGCACAACATCGTCAACCTCAGCCAACTGGATCAAGCCACTGAATACACGGCCAACGTCGTGGGACCGATGTGTGAAACCGGTGATGTGCTGGGCGTTGACCGCAAAATGCCATTGACCCAAGTGGATGACGTGTTGTTGATTGCCAACACCGGCGCCTATGGGGCCGTCATGGCCTCCCGCTATAACTTGCGTGAACCGGCCCAAGAAATCATTTTCCCCGATTGACCCCAACCGCATCGATGCTGGGGTCGACACCAGCGCGGCCCTGATCCAGCAAGGAAGCGGTTTTTTGTTTGCATTTGTACGAAAATACAGGTATATTGATCAAGCTTACTACTAACTATATCGTACGGAGAACATCATGAAAAAAATATTGATCCTGTTTGCTTTTGTTTTGTTGGTCGCTTGTGGATCCAATCCCAACAAAGTGGCCGCCATCAAAGTCGGGGATGAGTTGTACAAACCTGACAATGCGGCAGCCATGGCGATAGACACGGGCAACAAAGATGAAATTGTGTGTAAACGCCGCATCGTGACTGGCTCTCACCGCAAACAAAAAGCCTGCACCACCCGCACCGAGATGGAGCGAGAGCGCGTGGCGGCCCAGGAGCGCATCACCAACAACGACACCATGAATGTGCGAAAAGACACTGCCAGTAAAGGCGGTAACTGAACCGTCAACCGACCTAGAATCAGGGACGATTCTTACCGGGTGGGTCATCCCCCTCTGCAATTCCACACATTTTTCACCACCGCCACCGTATTCTGCAGATAGGCAGTGACTTAAACCGTCACATCCAGCGCCGCAGATCATGACCCGTTCTGCCATTCGCGCTAGAATGGGTCCATCACACAGAGACTGAGCATGATCACACTGTACACGGCGGCCACCCCCAATGGCTGGAAAATTTCGGTGATGCTGGAAGAAATGGGTGTCGAATACCAAGTCCATCCAGTCAATTTCGCTGAACATGAACAAAAGGGCAGCGCTTACTTGGCACTGAATCCCAATGGACGCATCCCCACCATTGTGGATCACGAAGCCGATGATTTTGTGGTGTTTGAAAGCGGCGCCATCATGGTGTATCTGGCAGAGAAACACCAGCAATTGATGCCCGCCGACGCCCGCGGTCGTTCCGAAGTTTTGCAGTGGCTGATGTTTCAAATGTCAGGTGTGGGGCCGATGATGGGTCAGGCCAATGTGTTTTATCGCTATTTCCCTGAAAAGATTCCAACCGCCATTGAGCGCTATCAAAACGAAGTCAAACGCCTGTTTGGGGTCCTGGACCAGCGCTTAGAACACCACCCATACTTGGCGGGTGATTATTCGATTGCCGACATCGCCCATTGGTGCTGGGTACACACCCACAATTGGTCGGGGGTCGAGCTGGCGCCCTTTACACACTTAAAACGCTGGAATGACCAAATCGGTCAACGTCCTGCCGTGCAACGGGGCATCAACATCCCTGGCAAAGCCAGCAAAGCCGACATCAAAAAAGCCGGCCAACAACTCATCAAATAACCCAACGGAAACCACCATGAAAACGACCACCTTGATCTTTTGCACATTGTTCACCCTCACCGCCCAAGCCCAACCGGTGCCTGACTCACCGCCCAAAGACCATGAATTGAAATTGGGTCTGGCAGCGGTCACCAGTGGCTCCATCTACCGCGGTGGCAGCAGCCAATCCCGCATCTTTCCAGCCATCGACTACCAATACAAGCGGTTTTACTTCCAAGCCGGGGATCTGGGATTCAACCTGGTGGACGAAGAAAAATGGGAAGTGGACTTTGGTTTTGGTGTCAATCTGGTTGGTGACGTGGATCGCGGTGACAGCCGTTTGTTGCGCAACTTACCTGACTTGAGCTTTCCTGTGAATGCCTTTGTCTCGGCCCAATACAAAAGCAAAATCGGCTTGTTTAAGGTCAAACACAACCATGAAATCAACAACAAACACAACGGCCATTCAACCAGTTTCAGTTACTCGGCACCAATCTTTCATGGTCGCTGGCTGATCATGCCCCAGCTGTCTTACGAACTTCACAGCGAAGAAGTGGTGAATTACTTTTTTGGGGTCAGTCCGACTGATGCCACCGCAGACTATGGGGCTTATCAAGCAGACGCAGGGCATGCCTATCAATTGAGTGTGCTGGCCTTGTATGAAATCACTGAGCGATGGTCGTTTGTTGGCAACCTGCAAAATGAATTCTACAGCGATGAAATCAGTGACAGCACCCTCGTTGATGACGACCAAAGGTTGTCGGTGTTTGCTGGTTTTCTGTACACTTTTTTCTGAGACCAAGCAGCCGCATCAATCCTGCACCAACAGCGTGTTCAACGCCTGTTTGATACCGGCCTGAGCGGCCTTACTCAATGCCTGCCCCTGGTGGGACAACCAAAACACATCTTCGGCGCGGTGCCCGAACGTGGCAATTTTGGCGGCATGAATGTCCACCTGTTGGTCAACGAATACGCGGGTGATGTTGACCAACAATCCGGCGTGGTCTGAACAACGAATTTCAAAGCGGGTTTCCTGGTCATGGCGCCCCTGATTGAAGGTCATTTGTGGCGCTTGTTGGAACAATTTTTGTCGCCGACTGGCCACCCATTCACGCGACTTGGTGGGCTGGTCCGCAGAATTCAACACCGCCAACAAGGCCTGGTGTAAACGCTGTAATGAGGCCTCATCATACGCCCCCAAACAATGGAAATAATCCAACACATGGCCCTTCTGACCACTGTAAATTCTGGCGTTGGCCACACTGATGTTGTTGCTGGCAAACACCTCCACCACATGGTGGAACAAGCCCGGCTGATCTTTGCCATACAACATCAATTCAAAGCCATCGTCATGCAAGTCGGTGACACAGACGGTCGCCTGGTGGTTGTTTTTGGTGATGGCCTGACTGACTTTGGCGATGTGTTCGGCGGAAAAGTAATCAAAAAACCGGTCTTGGATGTGCTGCCACAATTCAGCCACTTCAGCCCGGTGCTCTGCGGCCAACAGGTCCATGGCCTGATCCTTGGTGGTTTGCACAAAATCAGCCTCATCGGCGGAAAAATATTGGGTGGTGCGCTGGTACAATTCCAACAACAAACTGTCTTTATATGAATTCCACAACTTGGGATCGGTGCCGGCAATGTCAGACACAGTCAACACATACAGGTGATCGAGGTAGTGCTGGGAGCCCACCAATTGGGCAAATTGGGCGATGACTTGGGCGTCACTGATGTCTTGTTTTTGGGCCACCACCGACATGATCAAATGGTACCTGACCAGCCATGCCAACAACTCCCCTTCAGCCTGGGGCAAATTGAATTGTTCTGCAAAAACCGCTGCTTCTTCGGCCCCCAATTCGGCATGATCACCACCACGGCCCTTGGCAATGTCATGAAAAAAACCGGCCAAATTCAGCACATAAGGCGCTTTGATGCGCTGAGCAACTTCGTGTACATGCGGCAAATGGTCGCCTGTCAGGAAATGTTGACGGATGTTGCGCAACACAAACAGGGTGTGCTGATCCACGGTGTACATGTGGAACAAATCGTATTGCATGCGCCCGACGATGCGGCCAAACACCGGTAAATAAGCCCCCAAGATTCCCAGTGCATTCATCAGTTTCAACTGACTGAAGACCAGGTTGCGGTGCTTGAAAATGGCCAAAAATAAAGTCTTGATGTGGGCATCTTGTCGAAATGCATCGTCGATCAAGTACAGGCTTTGGTTGATGTACCGCAGGGTGTTGGCCCGGATGCCGTGAATTTGAGGGTTTTGTTGGTAATGATGAAACACTTCAAACAAAGCAGCCGGTCGGTCAATGAACACCTGTCTTGAACGCACCTCCAGGTAGTGGTTGATGATCTGAAAATCATCATTCAATTGGGTGACTTGTTTGTCTTCATGGTTTTGCAGGATGTTTTCCTTGAACAACTGCAACAAGCGCATGTTCAACTGTTCCAACTGCATGGCATTGCGGTAGTGACTTTGCATGAATTTTTCCACTCCCAAAGATTCGGCATCATCGGCGTATGAAAAAATGCGGGCCAACTCTTTTTGGTGCTCGAACAACAACCGGTCTTCTTTGCGACTGGCCAACAAATGCAGGGCATAACGAATTTTCCACAATTTGCGCATGCCTTTTTGCAGCTGGATGTACTCAGCCGGCAATAAAAAGCCCACATCCACCAGCCCGTGCATCGATTGCACATGGAAATGTCGTTGCGCCACCCAGGTCACCATCTGAATGTCGCGCAAGCCCCCTTGCCCTTCTTTGATATTGGGTTCAAGGTTATAAGCCGTGCCACCACATTTTTCATGGCGGTCTTCCTGTTCTTTGAACTTGGCCTGGAAAAAATCACGTCCTGACCACATGTGGCGGTCATTGGTGCGTGCATACATGTCGTTGTACAAGGCATGTTCGCCCTGCATGAATCGGCTTTCCATCAAATTGGTGGCCACCGTGATGTCCTGGGCCGCGAGGCTCACCGATTCCTCAACAGTGCGCACCGCCGAGCCCACATCCAAACCCAAGTCCCATAAATTTTGAATGAATGTGCTGACCGCCGATTCAGGCAGTTGTGTATGGTGCAAAATCAACAAATCCACATCGGAATGCGGTTGTAAGTCGCCGCGACCAAAACCGCCCACTGCCACCAAGGCCAGCTGCTCCTGATCCAGACCATTGCGGCGCCACATGGCCAACACCAACTGTTCCACCACCCATGCCCGGGTTTTGACCAGGCGAGAGATGTTGTGCCATTGGTAAAATGCTTGATTCAGACGCTCACTGGCTTGCTGATACAGGTTTTTATGAACAGCGACCGGTTGGTCTGCAATGGCCGCCAGTTCATTCAGATTAAAATAATCATCGGCATGGTCTGGCGGTGCCAACAAGGCCATGGTTTACAGCGGGTAATTGGGGGATTCGGTCAACACATCAAAACCGTCTTCTGTGACTGCAATGGTGTGCTCAAATTGGGCCGATAAACTGCGGTCTTTGGTGACCACTGTCCAACCATCGCCCAACAATTTGCTGTGGCGTTTGCCCAAGTTAATCATCGGCTCGATGGTGAAGGTCATGCCCGGTTCCAACACCACACCAGTCCCAGGACGACCGTAGTGCAATACCTGCGGGTCTTCATGGAAAGTTTGACCGATGCCATGACCACAATACTCATACACCACCGAATAGCGGTTTTTGTATGCCAAGGCCTGGATGGCCGCGCCAATGTCACCCAAACGAACCCCAGGCTTGACCATTTCGATGCCGGTTTTCATGGCCTCATAGGTGACTTCCACCAAGCGTTTGGCCCGTTGCTTGGGCTCACCAACAAAGTACATCCGCGAAGTATCACCATGCCAGCCGTCTTTGATCACGGTGACATCGATGTTGATGATGTCGCCGTCTTTGAGGATTTTTTTCTCATCGGGAATGCCATGACAGATCACCTGGTTGACCGAAGTACAGATGGACTTGGGAAAGCCTCGGTAATTCAGTGGTGCAGGAATGCATTTTTGCACGTCCACGATGTGGCGGTGACAAATTTCATCCAGTTCCAGGGTGGAGACACCGGGTTTCACATGCTCACCGATCAAATCCAACACTTCGGCGGCATTCTTTCCCGCTTCGCGCATTTTTTCAATTTGTTCCGGTGTTTTGATGATGATGGCCATGGGCAGTTTTGTTTTGTGGTTAGGTAAAAGGTGAAATTTTAGCTCATTTTAACTAAACTATCACCTGTTCATCCGGATGTCAGTGATTCACCCATGCAATACCCGTTCACCCGAAAACGAAGACTGCGCGCCTCGGCCGCCTTGCGCAACCTCAGCCAGGAGCATCGCCTCACGATCAATGATTTGATTTGGCCGGTGTTTGTGTTGGATGGTTTCAACCGGTCAGAGCCGATCGAGTCGATGCCCGGTGTCAGCCGCCTGAGCGTCGACTTGCTGTTGGACAAGCTGATCCCGCTGCACGAGAAAGGACTCAATGCCATTGCCATCTTTCCGGTGGTGCATGCCGAATACAAATCGGATGACGCGGCTGAAGCCTGGAACCCCGAAGGCCTGGTGCAAAAATCCATCAAAACCATCAAATCGGCACTGCCCAATTTGTGTGTGATCTCCGATGTGGCCCTGGATCCCTATACCTCACATGGACAAGACGGCATCATCAACGAACACGGTGACATCCTCAATGACGTCACCATCAAGGCCCTGATCATGCAGGCCCTGTCCCATGCCAAAGCGGGTGCCGATGTGGTGGCCCCCTCAGACATGATGGACGGGCGCATTGGGGCGATCCGCGAAGCCCTGGAGAACAAAAAGCATCACAACACCGGCATCCTCGCCTATTCCGCGAAATACGCTTCGGTGTTTTATGGTCCGTTTCGCGATGCGGTGGGCTCAGCCGGCAACCTGGGCCAATCTTCCAAGGACACCTATCAAATGAATCCGGCCAATGCCTTGGAAGCGATTGATGAAATCGCCATGGATCTGGATGAGGGGGCTGACTTGGTGATGGTCAAGCCAGGCATGCCCTATTTGGACATCATCAAAACCGCCAAAGACCATTTCAATGTGCCGATCTGCGCTTATCAAGTGTCCGGTGAGTATGCCATGTTGCAAAGCGCCATTGAAAATGGTTTTCTGGATGAACAAAAAGCCGTGATGGAAGCCCTGCTGTGTTTCAAACGCGCCGGCACCGATGCCATTTTGACCTATTACGCCGATCGCGTGACCGAATGGCTGAATCCTTAAAGCAACACCAACTGGGCCTGTTTGGTCACCCAGTCAAGCACAGCCAGTCACCGCAAATTCATCAGGGTTTTGCCGCTCAGTTTGGCATCGACCTGACTTATGTGTTGATTGATGCCAGCCCAGCTGAATTGCCATCCCAGTTCAAAGTTTGGATCCCAACCGCCCATGGCTGCAATGTCACGGTGCCGCACAAAACCCACATTATGCCCCTGCTCGATCATCACACCGAACGGGCCCATCAATGCCAAGCCGTGAACACCGTGTTCTGGCGTGATGGCGAGCTGTGGGGTGACAACACCGATGGTGATGGGTTGGTGCTGGATTTACAGGCAAAGGGCATCCACCTCAGCGGCATGAAGGTGTTGATCATCGGGGCCGGTGGCGCCACTCAGGGCATCATACCCAGCTTATTGGAACAGGGTGTCACGGACATTGAAATCCAGAACCGCAGCCATGACAAAGCCAATCAATTGGCTGCCCAGTTCAACTACGACCGCGTGGCCACTGCTGGCCCGAAGATGCACAGCCCATATGACTTGATCATTCACGCCACTTCCATGGGGCATCAAGGCCTTTCACCTGAACTCAAAGAACATTGGTTTCACCCAAACACCATCGCCTATGACCTGAGCTATGGCAACGCGGCCCAACCATTTCTGGCAACGGCCCAAGCTTGCGGCGCACAGCAAGTGCATGATGGTTTGGGGATGTTGTATGGCCAAGCGGCTTTGGCCTTTGAGATTTGGTTTGGGCAACGACCTGCGGTCATTTTGACTCAGTGACTTCTGGCAACCCCTTTTTATTGAACTCACACAAATCCACAATCACGCATTCACCGCACATGGGCTTGCGGGCCTTGCACACGTAACGGCCGTGCAGAATCAACCAATGATGGGCATCAACCAGAAATTCCTTGGGCACCAGCCTCAGTAAACGCTTCTCCACTTCCAAGACATTTTTACCGGGGGCGATCTTGGTGCGGTTGGAGACCCGATATATGTGGGTATCAACGGCCATGGTGGGCTGCCCGAAAGCGGTGTTCAAAATCACATTGGCGGTTTTGCGTCCCACACCGGGCAACGACTCCAGATCTTCACGGTTTTCAGGCACCACGGAGTCAAACTTCTCAACCAAAATCCGACAGGCTTGGATGATGTGTTTGGCTTTGGAGTTAAACAAGCCAATGGTTTTGATGTATTCCTTCAAGCCTTCCTCACCCAAGGCCAAAATGGCCTCCGGCGTGTTGGCCACTGGAAACAGCCGCCGGGTGGCTTTGTTGACCCCCACATCGGTGGACTGGGCCGACAGGGCCACCGCCACCAGCAATTCAAAGGGCGATGAAAATTCCAATTCAGTGGTGGGCTTGGGGTTGATGTCCCGCCAACGGCTGAATATCTCGGTTCTTTTGGCTTTGTTCATGAATTTGGGGGCTCTTGTTCGGTGTTGGCAGCCGCTGCATCGGCTGGGGCTTTCAAACCATAAAACACCCGATTCAGGTAATCATTGATCGCCAACAATTGGGTCATGGCATTGTCCAAGCGGTTGCTGTGGGCCAACAGCTCATCCACCGCAAGCACCTCGGGCAGATGGCTGGACACTTCAATCACCGTCTCCGGCATCCCATCCAGGCGATGTTGACCCTTAGATAAGGTGTCAATCTCTCGCAAGTAGTATTGATTTTCCTCAGCCACTCGCTGCACCTCTTTGGCCAGGTCTTGTACCGCAGTTTGCAAGACCGCCACGCCCGATTCATCCGTTGACCATTGCCGCCAAAACGCCGAATGATGAAATTGAATCGCCACCAGTGCCCGCCGCCCCAGGTATTCAACCAGGCCAGCTTCGACCAAATGCCCATCCACCGTGTCCATGATGGCTTGCAACTCGGTCAATTGTTCGGGGTCAATCGGATGGGGTTCTGGCACATGCTTCAATGTCTGGATGGCTTGTTCTTCTGCCGCAGACAGGGACCTGATCGGCTTGAGTTTGGTCAGGTAGGCATCGCTGCCAAACACGTCATCATCCAGGTTGATGGTCACATCCGCATGCACCTGAGCCACCAATTGAGACAAGCGATGCAAAGCATACACCCGATAAAAGGCATGGCTGCCATAGGTTTCAGACAACAAAAAAGGAAAGGTTTCACGCAAGGCGTGACACCACGGCATCAATTCATAGGCATCCCAATAATCAGCCTGATCCCGCTGCTGGGCATCGATGTGTTTTCGTTGTGACAGGTATTCCTGAATGGGGTCTCGTTCGATGTGGATGATGCGGGCCTGGGGGAAGTTCGCTTTGAGCCAACCCAAACGCAAATCCACCCGATTGAACTGCAACACCGGGGTGTCGCCGCCCGATTGCGCCATTAAATGCTTGATGTAAGCGGCCAATGTGCGGTACTTGTGCTTGCCTTCGAGGTACAAATCACGGGTGGCAAAGTCACTGGAATAATGCAGGCGAAAACCGGGGTTTTGGCGGTAGGCCGTCCAGTAATCAGCCAACCCCACATGGTCGGCTTTGGGCGGGGTGTATTCAATCGCCGTCAACAACTGTGGGTGCAAGGGTTCATACCAAGTACAACAACCTTCCAGCTGGTCGAAGATTTGCCACAAAAACGAGGTGCCCGAGCGGAATCGGCCGGTGATGAATATGGGGTACTTGTCAGTTGACATGATTGAATTTTATCCAATGAACGGCCACGCCGACAAGCCTTTCATCGTCGCTGTCAAACGCCGCTTGGTGGCTGATCATGTTGGAGCACTCGATGCCCAGTCGCAACAGACCGTTGGGTTGAAAGTGTTCGGCAGTGCAAGTCAAGGTCAACACCCGCACCACGCCCGCATCGGTGGTGTGCCATGACACGACCTCACCATTGAGGCTGAGCTTGAGTTGATCCAGCCGCTCTTCACTGGTGGCATTGATCAGGCGCATGCGCACCTGATAAGCGCCTGGTTGCAGCCAAAAGTCGATGGTGGCCAGTGCCCCCGGACCGGTCCAGCGAAACCACTCTTGCTCCGGTTGCATGCATTCCCGGCGGTGCCACTGGCTGCCCAACAACACTTGGTCAAAGCCATAATGCATGGCATTGGGCATCTGCGCTGCCACCAGTTGGGCATGGTGGTGTTGATAATGCAGATCCAACAATGCATCGGTGTCTTGCTCAAGTGTCTTGCGGTGCTGCTCCAAGTCCGCGTGCATGGATTGCAGGCGGTGCTCAAACCAAGCATTGGCCTGCTCATACAAGCGCAAATCTTCATGATTGAGCCGTTCCAATTGGTCCGTTTCAGCCGCCGTGAACGGCACGGACTGACGGTGGGCATTGAGCTTTTGTGTGGCCCCAAAAGGTGGCCAGCACATGGCATAACTCAGTAACTGCAGGGATTCGTCAAAGCGCTCCAACAGACCAAACCAACGACAGTCCCGAACCAGCTTTTGCGCCCGTTGCAACCGCTGATGATCATCGATTGCTGCTTGTTGCTGTTGTATGATCGGTTGTAAATATTCGATGGTCTGGGCCGAAAGAAACACCTCCTGGGCTGCCGGATCGGCCACGAAATCAAACGAGAGGTTGCGAATCAAACGGTTTTTGACCAACGGTGCCGTCATCGGATGCTGCAAAAAT
This sequence comes from Marinicella meishanensis, assembly GCF_019931145.1. GTDB lineage: Bacteria > Pseudomonadota > Gammaproteobacteria > Xanthomonadales > Marinicellaceae > Marinicella > Marinicella meishanensis. Next base: position 150,930 of record NZ_JAIOUV010000010.1, read on the forward strand.
TCGGCCATATCCATCGCTTGTTGACTGACCAACTCGTGGACCTTGGTGTTGGGTTCTCGCAGCACGTATTGATAGGTTGATCTGGCCAGGGTGCGTGGATCACGCAAGATGGTCAGAAACTCTATGGGGCGGTCGGTCAGTTGCGCCACCCCACCACCACCAAAATGACCACGGAACAATTCAAAATGGGCATTGGCCTCGGTATCAATGTCGCCCACTTCGCGCCACAATTGATGGGGGAAAATGTGGTCCACGGCAAAAAACCGATCCAACAAGACGATGAAACTGGTGCCGGCGGTTTTGGGAATGTGCACAAAATAGGTCACTGGCTTGGGCCCTTGACGCCCGCTTTTGAGCCATGTGCGCAGCTTGGAAAACCAGGATTCAGATGAGGCCTTCATAGGCCTCATGCAAGCGGCGCGCATAGTTTTCCGGGCTGAAGAATTCAACGCGTTGTTGACCCTTTTTGATCATCTCTGCACGCAATTCGGGTTGGGCGATCAATTTGTCCAACTGATCCCTGATGTCAGTGAACTGGTAGGGATCCACATACAAGGCCGCATCGCCGGCCACTTCGGGCAACGATGAGCGGTCAGAACAAATCACCGGACAGTTGTTCTGCATGGCTTCCAGCACCGGCAGGCCAAAACCCTCGTACAACGAAGGGAAGACCATACAAAAGGCATTGCCATACAACATGGCCAATTCTTCTTCGGTGACGTAATCCAACATCACATATTCTTTTTTCTTGAGGTAACTTTTCAAACCAACCAATTGGGAATCAGACATCCAGGCTTTGTGGCCTACGATGGCCAGCTTGTAACCTTTTTTGATGTAGGCAAAAGCCCGGATCAATTGCTTGATGTTCTTCTTGGGTTCGATGTTGCCCACAAACAGGATGTATTTTTCTGGTTCCAACTGCTTCGATTTGAGGTACACCGCTGCATCTTCTTTCTTCACTTCTATGTGGCCACCCTTGTAGGACTGATAAGTCACTTTGATTTTGTTACCGGGGATGCCATATATTTCCATGATGTCTTGTTTGGTGTGTTCTGAGACGGCCAAAATCAAGTCGGCACTGTGCGCCGCCCATTTGAACAGTTCATAAAAGTGCACCTTCAAGTCCAAAGTGGTGAACGGCACTTTCAAGGGAATCAAATCATGGATGGTGACCACCGTTTTGGCGCCTTTGACTTGTAACGGCCATGGGGTGGTGAGGTGAAAGATGTCCGGTTGTTTCTTTAACTTCAATTGGGTGATTTTTTTGGTCACCGCAAACAAACGGTTGGCGGTGTTGTAAACATCGCCGATGTTTTCAATGTATTGGTATTTTTGGCCACCAACGTGAGACAGGTAGTTTTCAGGGTCTGGTTCGGTGATTTTGGGCACCACAAAATTGCCTTTGCGCTTGCGGAAAAAATAACTGAGGGTTTTGAGGTGATTCAGCAGCCGAAAATTGAACATGGCCTTGGGCCTGATCTCATCCTGATCAAACAAGCTGACTTCATCCAACAACTGGTCCTTACCGGTGAGGAATTGGTTGTCCAGCAGCACACCCACTTCATGGTCCAGTATTTCATAGGCATCCAGCAATGTCATGCCATAGGTTTTGATCCCAGAACCTTTCTTCAGGCCCAGATTAAACCCATCCACCAAAATCCGTGCTTTTTTCATTGCTACCTCTTGCTCATGCTGCTGTCATGGTTATTTGTGTGACCGCCAAGCCCACCATCCGGTGATCATCTGTTTGAAACACATCGTGGTGTCTGGCCATCAACTGGTTTGTTATCTTTAGACGGATCAAACCCGACTCATTGGTCATGTGGGGTTCAATGTCCAGCGTCAATGTGCCGTGTTGCTGGTGATGATCCAACGCCCAATTCAACTCATGGTCATTGACTGACAAGCTCAGATCCGACCAAAAATCATCACTGACGACATTCACATAATGCAATTGCAGCCGGTAACGACCCGGTGCCAGCCAAAAATCAATGACCGTGTCGGTGTCAGGGCCAGTCCACCGAAAATGGCTTTGGTGCGCTTCACTCCACTCACGGTCATGCCAGTTTTGACCCAACAGGGATTGCGAAAAATCATAATTCAGGGCGTGCTTCTTGGGTGATTGTCTGGCCCAAATGGACTGTTTTCGATAGTGCTTATCCACCTTCAATTCTGCGGCTTCAAAGTCGTCAGAATTCACCCCCAATGCCTCACAAAACACCGCTTTCCTCTGTTCGAATTTCATTTTAGCACAGTCATAAAAAGCCAGGTCTGAGGCATTGTTGGACTGAAAAATGGCTTTGGCCTGCGGCGAAATTTCTGCCCCTTCAGGGTGGCGATTTAATTTGGCAGTCGGTCCGATTGGCGGCCATGACAGTTGATGACAAAGCATCAACAGGGACCAGTCAAACGCCTCCACCAGCCCAAACCAAAGTCCGCCTTCCAACAACTGCATGGACTGGGCCAACCAGTCATCGGCAGACCATTGTTTTCTGCTTTGATTCCAAAGCCGCTTGGTCGCCCGGTAATTCTTGGTCTCTATGGTGATGTCGGTGTTTTGTAGATCAACATCCCACCCAAAAGTCAGGGATTTGATCAATCGATTGCGGGTCAAATTCCGGGTTTGGTCATCGGTGAGGAATTGTTCAAATGTCATGCCTTGGTTCACCACCAGGTCATGCACCGCGGTGTTGGTTTCCCTTTTGGCATATTGATAGGCCGAGAAGGCCAAAGCCATGGGCTCCCTGAGTAAAGTGATGGTCTGTAAAGGGGCTTCACTCAACAACGCCGCAGCCACCCCAAAATGGCCCCTGATCAATTGGTGTTTGGCGCGTCTGGCGGCTTGCACCGAACCCACATCCCACCACAGCTGTGCAGGAAAAATGTGGTCCACCGGAAAAAACCGGTCAATGATGGCGGTGAAACTGGTGCCCGCGGTTTTGGGGATGTGTGAGAAGTACAACACCGAGTCTTGGAACTGTTCAATTGGTGGCGAAACAGGACTCAAAACCCTGCCTCAAACGGGTGTGCATGAACCACCATCACTGGCTTGCTGTCGACTGCAACAGATGCCTTGCACCACCCCATGTCAGGCGCTCCGCAATGTCACACGGTCCACAGCAAACCCCACCAAGCGACTGTCTTCAGAGCCAAAATGCTGATGATGCATGCCCAGACCAGTGGCCTTGAACTGTAAGCGGAACAAACCGTTGGCATTGACCATGCTGGCCTCAGTGGTGGCGGTGATGGTTCTGGATTTGCCACTGCCTTGGTGGGTGATGACCAGCGGTTGGTCATTGACCGAAATGGTCAAACCATTCAACAACTCAATGCTGATGGCATCGACCACCGAGATTTCCAGTTGGTAGTTTTTGGCTTGCACCCAAAAGTCGATGAATGATTCTTCACCGGGTCCGGTCCAACGGAAATAACTTTTGTTCAGCGCATTCCATTCCCGGCGGTGCCACTGCCCGCCCAATAAAATTTCAGAAAAATCATAACGCACACCATCACTGAGTGGGCGCTGATATCGGGTCAAATGCTGCTGTTGATAATGGGCATCAATCAAATCATCCAGGGCGTCCCCTGAAATCGAATCATTGGCCCCCAGATCGGCTTTCATCTGCGCCACTTGTTGCTCAAAATGAGTCACGGCATGCTGATACAGTTCGGTGTCCAGTCGATTGCGCTCCTCGGCCTCAGCCCGGGCTTCATCACTGATGGTTGGCTTGATCTTGTTGATGTTCAGCTTTTGTGATTTGCGCAACGGCGGCCAAGCCATTTTGAAGCACAACAAGCGCATGGAGTCGTCAAAATTTTCCAACACCCCAAACCACAAACTCTGTTCAAGGAACGCCTTGGCCATCCGCAAACGATCGTCATCTTGCAGCACTTTTTGGCCGGCATTCATGTGTTTTCTGAAATCAGCAAATGTCTGGTTGGTCAAGTGCAATTGTTTCACTGCCGGATCATATTGATAACCAAAAGTCAGGTTGTGTACCATGCGATTGGTGATCAAGTGCTGGGTTTTGGGGTGGGTGAGGAACGTTTCAAAAGACATGCCCTGCTTGATCACCATGTCATGTAAGGCCGTGTTTTTCTCTCGCCGCACATACTCATAGGTTGAGTATGCCAATTTCACCGGATCCCGCACGATGGTCAGGTATTCGATGGCTTTGTCTGAAATCACATCCACCGCACAACCACCAAAATGGCCGCGGATCAAATGGTATGCAGAGCGATTGATGGCTTTGAAATCGCCGATGTCAATCCACAGCTGATGAGGGAAGATCACTTTTGCTGGGAAAAAACGGTCCAGAAACACAATGAAACTGGTGCCACCGGTTTTTGGCACATGGGTGAAAAAATAGGCCTTGTCATAAGGCATGTGCTTGGGTTCAAAGCGGGCTTGATTGGCGGCTTCTGAAGCGGATGGGACCAACTTGCCCCACAAATTTCTGATCAAGTGTTTCATGACATCGGGGTGCTTTTGAAGGGTTTGATTGCAGACATGGATGGATCGGACGCTGGTGAGGAAATCATTTCTTCAAATGGTTGTATTGATGCAACACCGGTTCAAACTCGCCGAAGGCCAACACCTTGCCCCGGTCCACCAACAAGGCCTTGTTACAGAATTGTCTGAGCAATTGATTGGAGTGATTGGCAAACAACAAAATTTTGGAATTATCCAACAAGCCATTGATGAAGTTTCTGGCTTTTTCTAAAAAGAACTGGTCTCCGGCTCCCAAGCCTTCATCAATCAACATGATATCGGCCTCAATGAACATCAACATGCCAAATGTCAGGCGCGCGCGCATGCCCATAGAATAGGTTGACACCGGTCGATGGATGTCATCACCCAATTCAGTGAACTCAATGATTTCTTGGACCTTCTGTTCGATTTCTTCATCAGGCAAATCCATCAACAACCCCCTGACCGTCAGATTATCATACCCAGACAATTGGGGCATGACACCCACGTTGCGGCCCAAAAATGAGTACACCCGGCCCACAGTGGTGACCACGCCTTGTTCGGGTCGATAGATGCCGGCAACGATTTTCAGCAGGGTCGATTTTCCAGAACCATTGGTGCCCAATAAGGCCACCCGATCACCGTGGTTGATTTCAAGGCTCACCCCCGACAGCGCCGTTTGGCTTTTCAAACCGGCATTGCTCTTCAACAAACCACCACTGATGGATGGAAAGTACTTATATGAAAAAGTGATGTTATCCAGGCAAATACGCGTCATGCTCACAACCACAAAACCAATCGGTGTTTGACTCGGCGGTAAAACAAGCCACAAGTCAACACATTAAAAACCAACAAGCCCATACTCACATACCACGACACCACAGGGACCACCCCTTGGAGGATGGGGGATCTGATCAACTCCAGTAAGTGATAAAACGGATTGAGTTGAAAATACAAACTGCCGGCAAATTGTTCGGGCGGTGGCCACAAAATGGGGGTCACGAGAAAAATGATCATCACCACGCTGGCCAACAACGATTGGATGTCCCGAAAACGCACCGACAGCCAGCCCAGCCACATGCTCACAAAAAATGCATTGGCAATGATCATGAGGTAGCCCAGGAATGACCACAGCCACACCCAACTGACAAAATCCCAGCCTTTGATGATCACCAACAATGGCAAAACAAACAATTGGTACATCAGCAAGGAAACGATTTCTCGGTACACATTCTGATAAACAAAGATGGAATGTGGCAAGTCCATTTGTTGGAGGAAATTGGCGGCTTTTCTGAAAATGGTGCCACTGGTCACGATCACGGCTGAGATGAAATTCCAGGTCAACAACCCCAAGGCCAAAAACAACACATAGTCCTTGATGTCTTTTTCCAGCACCATCGAATAGATCAGTGACAACATGCCCACTTTGATCATCAAGGCCAAGACGATCCAAAAAGCCCCGATGAAGGCGCCTTGAAAACGGCTTTTCAATTCCAACACGGCCAGCTTCTTCCACAAGCGTTTGCGTTGAAAACCCTGATAAATGTCTTTGAAAAAATCCATAAATTGATGTTGTTTGTTAATCAGTCAGCCGGTCAACCGGGCCAACACAATGAATCAGTTGATGGCGTGGTTGCCCGCTGATCATGGTATTCTCTTGCTGTGGCCAACCGCATGAGGCACGGGTTGAACGGCAAAACTGGCGGTATTTTACTCGACCAGAGCACCCTTTTGGGAATTTCAAGGAGAAAGCTGGTGGCGCGGTGGCACCAGCAACGGTCAGATCATCGGTCAAGTCGCCCCGGATCAGTCAACCAAGGCAGTTGCCAAATGCCATTTTAAAAATAGTCATCGGCCCCAGAATCGTCCTCACTGGACAAATTGATGCGCACTTCCAGGCCTTGCGCGGAGTCGGCATTGCTCAGAGCTTCTTCCAGGGTGATGATGCCTTCTTTGTACAAGTCATACAAAGCCTGGTCAAAGGTTTGCATGCCGTCTTCGAGGGATTTTTCCATGGCCATTTTCAGCTCATTGATTTCACCCCGTCGAATCATCTCCCGGATTTGCGGGGTGTTCATCAACACCTCACAAGCGGGCCGGCGCTTGCCATCCACATCAATCACCAGCCGTTGTGAAATCACGGCCCTGAGGTTCAAGGCCAGATTCATCAGCACGTTGTTGTGCATGTCATTGGGGAAAAAGTTCAGTACCCGCTCCATGGCTTGGTCGGAGTTGTTGGCATGCAGGGTGGCCATACACAAATGCCCGGTTTCGGCGAAAGAAACGGCGGCTTCCATGGTTTCGGCGTCATTGATCTCACCAATCAAAATCAAATCCGGCGCTTCTCGCAACGCATTTTTCAAAGCCGGTGCATAACCCAAGGTGTCGATCCCGATCTCCCGTTGGTTGACCACCGACATTTTGTGCTTGTGCACATATTCAATGGGGTCTTCAACCGTCAATATGTGACCCGTTTTACTGGAATTGCGGTGATCAATCATTGAGGCCATGGTGGTTGATTTACCTGACCCGGTGGCTCCCACCACCAAAATCAAACCGCGCTTTTCCATGATCAAATCATACAAATGTGGCGGCATGTTCAATTCTTCCAGTTTGGGAATGGTGCTTTTGATGGTCCGGATCACCATGGAAACTTCACCCCGTTGCCGAAACACATTAACCCGGTATCGCCCCACCCCTTTGATTGAGACGGCCAGGTTACACTCCATGGTGTCTTCAAATTCTTTGATTTGTCGTTCATCCATCAACGAATAGGCAATGCGCTCCACGATGCCAGGAGGTAAGCCGGTACTGGACAATGATTGCAACACGCCTTCGGCTTTGACGTTGATGGGTGCACCGGTACTGAGGTACATGTCCGACCCATTCATTTCCCGCATGGTTTTCAAAAAATGAGTTAAATCCATAATATTTGCTCGATTGGGTTAGGTGTTTTGGGACTGACAAATCTCGTCAAGTTGTGTCTTTTTGATGCCCAGTAATTGTCCCGCCTTGTAAAATAAGTGATGTTCCAACAAATGCACTTCGTTGTCAGCAACTGCCAAAGCCCACATGTGTTGCATCAATTCCAGCTTTTGTGAAATACCCAAGTAATTATTGATGACATTGGTTTGAGTTTCAAGCGAAATCGAGAAGTCGGTGCGCAATTCAGCCTCCTCAATGTACCGTGTCACGTCCTCTTTGGACAAATTCAGCTCTTTTGACAGGTAGTCAGACAGGGCGGTTTTTTCCGCGTACAACTCCACGAAATCGGCTTTGACCATCTCCAGCATCAACTCCACAATGGCGTGATTCAACTCTTTTTGTTCAGCTTCATTCAACGACTGGTTTGACTCACCAGTCTTGAGCAAAGCTTTGAGCGCACCAAATAATTTCATGCCGGAAGGTTGCTGAAGTCTCTAAAATACCGATAATACACAATACGTGTGACTGCTGCAATTAACTTTATGCGACTGCTTTTGATCTTCTTTGCTTTGTTGATATTCTCGGCCTGCCAACAAAAGGCCGTCAAACCTGAGGCCAATCCCGCCCCCAAACCGTTGGATACGGCCCAGCTGATCGCCGGCATTGAACAATGTCAGGCCGAGCCGCTGTGTCTGGATACCTTGAACGAATATTTTGCTGAATTGGCCCAACAAGAAAAAATTGAAGCCCAACTGGCCCAGGATGAGCCTCCTGAAGCCGCCGAAAGCAGTGACACGGCGGCCGAGCAAGCCACTGCATTGCCCGCAGCCATGATCGACATGAATCAACCGCTGCTGCAAAATGTCCGGGTGCAAGCGGCACTGAATGAGTGGCTGACTTGGAAACGCCCCAAGTTGATCGAAACCTGGCAGAATTACCAGTTTCTGCGCAACAAAATTTGGCCGCCGTTTGAGGTCAAAAACATCCCCGAGGCTTTGTTGTTGGCGATCATCACCCAAGAAAGTGGTGGTCGGGTCCACTCCATGTCTTCAGCCGGTGCCAGCGGTCTGTTTCAATTCATGCCAGCCACCGCCCGCCGTTTTGGGGTACAAGGCACCATCGGCGATTACGATGCCCGCTATCATCCCGAGTCAGCCGCCAAAGGCGCGGCCAACTACATCCAGGAACAGCGCCAATTGTATGGAGACAATTACGCCAAAATTTTGGCCGCCTACAACGCCGGTGAAAATCGCTTCAAGCGACTGAACAAAAAACACCAAAATCAGTCCATTTGGAACAGCCCGTTCTTTTATGACCTGCCCAGTGAAACCCAGGACTACATCGCCATTGTGCTGTCCGCCATGTTGATTTATGAAAATCCTGGCGCCTACAACGTGACCTTGGACCCAGTGGACGGGGCCACGGCGTTGATTCGGGCCAAGGCCGACACCTCCTTGAGTGAATTGGCGGTGTGTTTTGGCCAACACAACAAAACCATGGGCTGGTACCGCATTTTGCGCAATTTGAACTCCAGCCTCAAAGCCCAACGGGTGATCAAACAAAATGCCGTGGTGGTGATCCCGCAAGAACTGAAAGGCATCTATGAAAACAACTGCCACGACAATGATCTGATGACCCTGGCCAAAACCATTCATGACGCCGACTTCCCTGATCGCCCGGTCTACACCTATTACAAAATCAAAAAAGGCGACTCTTTGAGCAGCATCAGCCGCAAATTCAAATGTTCCAGCAAACACGAGATTGCTCAATTGAATGCCATCAAAGCCCCCAGGTATTTGATCAACGCCGGGAAAAAACTCAAAGTCCCTAAATGCTGACAAGCGACCAAACCAAACGCTTGTTTTGGTTGGTTTATGCCATCACGGCGGTCCTGCAACTGTTCGCCATCAGCCGCAATGAGTTGTTCGGCGATGAAGCCTTTTACTGGCTGGAAGGCCAATGGCTCAGTTGGTCCTACAGCGAAGTACCGGGTTGGACCCCTTGGACCTTGGCAGCCGCTGATTGGCTGTTCCCCGCCCAACATGGTTACCTCCGACTGCCTGGCTTGTTGGCGGCTTTGAGCCTGCCCTGGTTGGCGCGTCGTTTGGCTCTACATCTGGGTGGCCAAGCCCAGACGGGGTGGATCGCGGCTTTGTTCATGTTGTCACTGCCGTTGTTGGCGGTGGCCGGCACCTTGGCCATTCCCGATATTTGGCTGGTGTTTTTCACCCTGTTGGCGGTCGTTTGTTTGCACCAAGCAGTCAGCAACCAGCTGGCCCGGAATTATCTGTGGCTGGGTGTGGTGCTGGCGCTCGGGGTCAATGTCCACCTGCGATTCTGGATCATTGTGTTGCTTGCTGGCATCGGTTTGCTGTGGCATTTTAGACAGGACGCTCAGGTGGTGCAGCGCTTTCTGAGCCTCAGTCTGCCGGTCCTGGTCCTGGGCTTTTTGCCCATCGTTCTGTTCAATTGGCAGCATGATTTCCCCTTGTTGGCGTTCCAGTTACAGGACCGCCATCCCTGGACCTTTCAAGCGGCACACCTGGGCTTTTTTGTGGTCCAGGTGGTGCTCACCACGCCCTTGGTTTTTGCCTTGTGCCTGGCGGTGTTGCGCCAGCCTGCCGCCATTTCAGCTCAGCAAAAATTGGTCTCTGGGCTGCTGTTTCTGGCGGTGAGTCATTGGTTGTTGTATGCCGTGGCTGGATTCTTTTCGGACAACTTGCGGTTCAACTGGCATTGGACTTTGGTCTCTTATGTGTTGTTGTTGGTGTTGGCGGCCGGCTCACCCCACATCCGTGAGCGATTCAAACACGCGGCTTGGATGACCGGCGTGCTGGGTAACTGGCTGGTGCTGGGCACGTTGTTGTATTGGCAGCACGCGCAGTCCCCACCCTCGGCCTTGAACACACGGATCACCAACAACGCGGTGGGCTGGCAAAGCTTGGCTGAAAAAACCCGCTCGGTGTTGGCACAACAAGGAAGCAAGCATTTAATTACTGATCAATTCATGACCCTGGCCACCATGGCATTTTATGCCCCACAAATTGAATCGATCCAATCCTTGTCACACCCCCTCAATCGCAAACATGGCCGACAACAACAATTGGCCCTCATGAACCGACTGTACTCTGGCAGTGAAGAACCACCACGTGTGTTGCTGGTTGAACAAACCGCCATGGATCTGACCCAACGCATTGACCTCTATCGCACTTGGTGCGAGCAACTCGGTGGCTTGCGGTGGTTGGATCATTGGACGATCAAAGGCGGCATGAAAACCTTTCATTATTTGCAAACCCAAGCCGGGGTATGTCAGACGCCACCGGCCATGTACCTGGAACAAAACCAAGGCCTGATACAGGGATGGGTGTTGGAACAAAGTGCTTGGCCAATTACCGCCATCAGCGCCATTACTCCGGCCGCCACGGCGTTGACAGTGACCACCGAGCGGGTTGCTTTGGGGCAGGATGATTTGTTTGCTGACTTACCTGAATCTGGCTATCGCTTGCTGCAGTTCAGCATCCATAGCGATCAAGACTTGTCTGCGGTGCAGATTCAGTTGAACTGGCAAGGCGGCACCATTCGCAGTCAACTGCATCACTTTTGAAGCAAGACATCAACCATCTTCAAGCAATTGGCGCAGGTCAATGACCCCGGCATTGGCCCGTGAAATGTACGAGGCCATCACCAATGAATGGTTGGCGAAAAATCCAAAACCCGAGCCATTCAAGATCATCGGCGTCCAGATGGTGTCTTGAGCGGCTTCCAGTTCACGAATGATTTGCCGCAATGAAACCAGGGCATTTTTCTTTTCCAGCACGTTTTTGAAATCCACTTCCACGGCTTTCATGAAATGAATCAATGCCCAAGTGGCGCCGCGGGCTTCATAAAAGTTGTCATCGATGGCAAACCAGGAGGTTTGCACCCGCAGCTCACTGGGTTTGTAGGTCGAGGTGGTGGCCACCTCATCACCACCGGTGTCGGTGTTAACCCGGTCTTGTCCGACGCTGGCACTGAGTTTTTGTGACATCGCACCCAAGCGTTTTTCCACCAAATTCAACCAAATCACCAAATTGTCGGTGCGCGCGTAAAACTGGGCTTCGGGATCACTGGTGTCGGCCAGACGGGTCAGATAACTGTGAAAGTACTCCTGGCCCTCGCGGTAGCGACCTTCGGTCTGCGGCCAAATCCATTTGTCATGGTCATTGTGAAATTTGGGATCGGCTTCCCTGAGATCGATGTCCTCCTCTGACTGACTCTGTGAGCGGCTGATGTCATTGCGCATCACCCGGGCAAAGTCCCGGACCTGGACCAACACCCCGAATTCCCAACTGGGCATGTTGTCCATCAACACGAATGGCGGCAACACGTCGTTGGACATGTAGCCACCGGGTTTATTCAACAACACATCGGTCACTTCCATGAAGGTGGCACCACTGACATAGCCGGTGACCATGGCATGGTTGTGCTCAGCGGCCCTGAGCTCGGCGTTCTGCTGCACATCAAAAAAGGCCGGTTCCTGGTCAAAGTACATGGCCATCAACAGCTGTAACATCAAAAATATCATCAGACCATACAGCCACCAGCGTTTTTTGTTGGACTTATTGGTATACCTGTGTTCCATCAGTAAACCTGTTATTTAAGATTAATGAGTATAGCCCATTCTGAATTTCAACACATGTGCTGAAAGTTCAACATGAATATTGAAGCATCCTGCCGCCCACAAAAAAACCGCTTGCAGAATCCGATTGCCTCTGCATGCGGTTTACTCAATATGAGCCAGGCAGGCGTGTCAGGGCGTCCTGCAATCCACTGGTAAATACCTGTTTTGCAGGGATGAAGTACAGTCCCAACCCAAACTGCCTGGCACCCCCAGGATCGGTGTCAAAGTCAAGGTTTGACCGGCCAGAACGACATCGTTGGCAAATGTGACTTCAATCTCACCATCGGTGACTGAGATTTGAGACACGTTGGCTCCAGTAACCAACGGCGCAGCAGGCAATCCATTGGTGCCACTGTTAACGCCAGATAAATCTCCAGTATTGACCCAAATCTCCGATATGGTCGATTTGATACTGGCAGACAAATTCAGTCCTTCACCTGCTTTCGCTCTGACGGTGTAATCTCGATAAGCAGGGATGGCGTATGACATCAGGATCGCGATGATCGCGATAACGATCATCAGTTCAATCAAAGTAAACCCCTTGTTTTTTCTTATGCTTTTCATAATTCAATTGTTCAAGATCAACTACTCTAAATATTCTGATGGGATTGTGAAATAAAGTAAATAAATCAGAATTTTTTTGCAGCATAAGTAATGAATGCATCAAATTTTTGATTCAATTGAAAGAATGAGTCACTTTGACTGACAATTTTTGTCCTTTCCAGGCTTTTAAATTTCTTCCTTAACTCAATGAAACGAGAGAGTCACTTTGAATGACCATTTTTGTCCTTTTATGGCATTAAAATTTCTTGCATATTTAATCCACTCCTATTAATTATCAATACGCCGAACAATTTGCCATAATTCAACTCATAAAAAATGTATTCATCACTTTCATCAAGCAAAGAATCGATGCGATTTTTAATTTCTGATGTTGAATTTTCAAAAGTCTTTTTAATTTCTGATGGTGATAAGAATTCCGAAAAACTGGATATTTGATTCCTGTCAAATGGAGTCACAAGATATAGATAATCTTTGGCGTCAGAAATGGGGGTCAAATCACCACCTTCGATCTTGCCGTAAATGGGTCTAAACCAATAGTTTTCCAACTTCATTTCATCACTTAGTTCGGCATAATTAATGTCATTTTCTGAAATGACCTCTAAATAACCTGTTCTGTGAATGACCAAGCTGGGCTTACCCAAATAAACACTGTGAGCACCATAAATGAATGCCATAATTTGAAACAGAACAATCATCATCAAATCGAATTTTAAATTTTTCTTGCCTTCTTTGTAGATAATAAAAGTCAGCAATGGCCCCAATATCACATCAACAATCAGCAACAGTTTCAATGGTTCGATCACACCAGAAATCTTAAAAAAAACTTGCTGATACCAAATGAAGTAAGCAAACAAAAAAAACGTGGTGATGAACAGCGCACTTAAAAGGAAATGTGTCAATGATGCTTTAATTTTACTCAAAAGTATTCCCTCAAAATTTCAACACCATGATTTTAAAAAATTAACCAATACATTTCAATTCACTGGATAAGCATCGAATTGTGACCAGGGCCGGTAAACACCCAATAAATGATGTTAACAAGACTTAATAATAAATGAAGTCAATAAGCAGAGCAATCACACAAAAAAATGATTTCATTTTGGCTTATAAAATCTTTGCTACAATAGATGGCACATTTAATTCTGAATAATAATGAAGAAAACACAGAGACTGCTTTTCACTGTCGCATATGCATTAATTATTGTCTTCATTATTATCATATCCACTGTCCCTCCCGTCAGCAGAGACGCCCAAACTCACCACTTAGCCCTCCCCAAAATTTGGCTGTCTGAAGGTGTTTTAAGCGTGGTTCCAGAAATGGAGTTTTCTTATTACCCACAATTAATTGATTTGCTGTACATACTGCCTGTGGCGATGAATTATGACATTGCAGCAAAGTACATTCACTTTTCTTTTGCACTGGGCACTGCTTTATTGATTTTTTTATTCATCCGCAGGTTTATTGGTGGCTTCTGGGGGCTCATGGGTGGGGCCATGTTTTTAACATTGCCCATTATTTTGAAGTTATCGGTAACGGTCTATGTGGATTTGGGGCTGTTGTTCTTCTTTACAGCTTCGTTGTTTGCTGTATTAATTTGGCTGGAAAACCCAGACAAGTTACGTTGGTTAATGATTGCCGGAATCAGCAGTGGTCTGGCACTGTCCACAAAATACAACGCCATACTTGCGGTGGTCATTCTCACGCTATTGTTGGGGTATTTTTATTTTAAAATTCATAAAAATAAAGAAAATTCTCAGATCAAATTTTTTAAACATATTTCACTCTTTTCAATCATTGCAATCTTGATCTTTTCCCCTTGGGCCATCCGCAACGTCAAGCTCACAGGAAACCCCATTTATCCATTACATGATTCATTCTTTTCACAATTGACTGATAACAGCCATGCAAAACAAGAGACATTGAATACACAACAAGAGGAAAAACTTAAACCCCTCACATTGCGGCGGGTCATGTATCAAGAAAGCCCATTGTATACATTGGCGCTGCCTCTCAGGGTATTTTTCGAAGGCGAAGACAACAAGCCTCAATACTTTGATGGCAAATTAAATCCAATGCTGCTGCTGTTTGCTTTGCTGCTATTCATTAAGACGAAAAACAGCGATGATTGGCGTTATCAGTTTCTCACTGGCTTTGTGGTGATTACCTTGCTGTATACCATGTTTGTTACAGACATGAGAATCAGGTACATCATCACCATTGTCACTCCCATGATTGTATTGTCAGTTTTTGGCTTACATCGATTTAGCCAATGGTTAAAACGCCTCTCAACACCATTGGCTGTCAAAAGTGTTACCACCATGTTGCTCACAACCTATTTCGCCTTCAATCTGGTATACGCCAAAAACTTGTATCATGAAATCGACCCCTTACCCTACTTGACCGGAGAGGTCAGCAGGGAAGCATACATTTCAAATAAGTTACCCTATTACTCATTGAATCAACTGGCGAATCAAGTTGTGCCAGAAAATGGCAAACTATTGGGCATATATACCGGCTTCAGACGTTACTATCTGGATATACCACACACCCTGGAAAGTGAACTTCTCATCAAGCTGGCTCAAAAAACCGCCAATGCAAGTGAACTTGCCTCAGCACTTTCTCAAAAAAGAATTTCACACATGTTGATCAGAATGGACTTATTGAACAACAGGTTACTGCAAGAAAATTCTGACGTCAGAGCTCGGATTGGCCAGTTTTTTGAACATCACATGAAGCCCCTGGCTGCAAAAGATCAATTTGCACTTTATGAAATCAACAAATTGCTTCCTTAAAAAATTAGGGCCTGTTAGCATTCAATAAATTGAGTCTGTTTAGACTGAAAATACCTCAATCAAGGCGCGAAGAGCGCCATTTGGTCATTCCAATTAATTGATGAGATTCGCAGGCGTGTGGGATGAACAGCCAAAACCCGAAGGGCTGGGCCGTTTTTCTTATCCACCTGCGTTATCAGTCATTCATGTGGACTGACCACACATCATGACTTCTGCCTTGTTGGATAAGAATAATGGCTCCAGCAGACACCATTTATTCAGTGTTATCAGGCCCAAGAACTTAACAGTTGGGTGAAATTCAACTCGCAGTTCTGAACAACCGCATTGGCCAGAATCCAAAACCTAAGTCAAAATTACTCGGCCACCACCGGCAGTTGATCTATGACAGTCACGGATTTAATGACTATGTTATTGATGGGGACGTCTTGACTGAAAGGCATTTTGCCCACTGTATTGGTGTGTCTGATTTTATCAATCACATCCATGCCTTGAACAACTTGGCCAAACACAGCATACCCCCATGATTTGTTGGTTTGTTTACCGGTGTGGTTTAATTTGGGGTTATCTTGGACATTGATGAAAAATTGTGCAGTGGCTGAATGTGGGTCAGGCAACCTGGCCATGGCAATGGTGCCTTTAAGGTTTTTTAAACCATTATTGGCTTCATTTTTAATGGGCGGTTTGGTGGGTTTTTCTACCAAAGATTCGGTGTATCCACCTCCTTGAATCACGTAATCACTGATGACACGATGAAAAACAGTGCCATTGTAAAACCCTTCATTGGCATAGGCCAAAAAGTTAGTCACCGACAAAGGTGCTTTGTCATCATATAACTCCAAATAAACGCTTCCTTTGGAAGTCTCCATTTTAATCAAGGTGTTTTCAACGGTGTCTGCTAAAGCAAAAAAATAAAATGTAATGACAAATGCCACTAAAATAAAAAATTGGACAATGACTGATTTATTCATGCTTATCTCTTGTCAGGTTTTGGTTTTAAGTGTGTATCATAATTGAAGTCAGCGCAAATCATGACCCATTTGAGCTGTCTACATTGTACTCAGACTGTGACCCAATTCTGTCATAAAATGGTTCTGACAATTAACCGGCGAATTCCAGTGGGTTTAAACCCGACATAATGGACACATCTGAAAAGGTTATTATTAACTATTTTCTGTATGCACCGTGGGATAAGCCTTTTAAAATACAGACAGCTGATAAATGTGACCAATTAAATGCCTGAGAATATGAAGCACCCTCATCACGAGAAGTATGACTCAAAAAACCCCATTGCCCAGAAAATGCTCAATGGCTTTATGGGTTGCATAAGCCATCTGTTGGGACAAATTCCAACAGAAATTAAGACAATCACAGAATGTGGTTGTGGACAAGGTCATGTCAACAGACATTTAGAAAGTCTTTTTCCTCAGGCCAAAGTCAAAGGTTTAGACATCAATGAATCCGATTTAACAATTGCAAACAGTCAAGTATTAAGCCAAGACACTCAATTGTACTGCAAAAGCATTTATGACATTGACGCACATGAAAAAGCAGATTTGGTGGTGTGTTGTGAGGTGCTTGAGCATTTAGAAAACCCTCATTTGGCTTTACAAAAGATGGCGGAATTAAAGGCTGAATACTACCTATTCAGTGTGCCCAGAGAACCCATCTGGAGGATGCTTAACTTCATGCGTGGTAAATACATGAAAGATTGGGGTAACACGCCTGATCATCGCAATCATTGGAGCACCCGTGGCTTTATCAAATTTGTTAATCAAGAACTGGACGTTGTCAAGGCCAGAAAGCCCCTGCCTTGGACCATGATTTTAGCCAAACCAAATTCAGAATGAAGCCAAAGTCCTGGAAAAAATGGCTCCTCACAATCATTAAAATCAGCTTGTTCCTTTTGGCTTGTTATTTTATCTATGAAATCATTGAGAAAAATTTAACCGCTTTAAAGTCGATTGAAATTAAGAACAACGCCTTTTTTGTCGGGATACTTTTGGCATCAATCTTGTTCTATGTGGCTCTGATGATGGTTTTGGTTTTTGCCTGGGTGGTCTTATTGGGTTTTCAAGAACCCCAGCGCTCTGCCAAGGTTTATTTCAAAAGCCAGATAATGAAATACCTCCCCGGTAATGTGTTTCACTTCGCTTACCGCCACCATCAAACCAAAAGTGCCAACATCAGTCACAAACAACTCGGCATGACAACGGCCTATGAATCCATTGTTTTGGTGATATCGGCATTACTTATCAGTCATTTGTTGTTTCTTTGGCCAGAACAAATCACCTGGCTGACAAACCACCTACCCATTCCTATTTGGGCATTGTTATTGATTGAGGTTGTTGGCTGTATGCTTTTGCTGAAAATGCTGCCAGGCTTTGGTTTTTTAACCACTTTGTTCAGCTATTTCGTTTATTTTGCTGGCATGGGTTTAATCAATTACTTACTTATTTCCGCATTGGGCTTTGAATCACAACCCTATTTGTTTATCACGGCTTGTTTTGCGTTGGCTTGGCTGGCTGGTTACCTCATTCCTGGTGCACCAGGCGGAACCGGAATCAGGGAAATTGTTTTTATCATGTTATGCGCACCCAAAATGGCCGAGTATGAAGCACTGTTGATCATTGCATTGACTCGACTCATTTCAATTGTGGCCGAATCCTTGATCTACTTTATGGCTTCAAAGCTCAGTCAGCCTTATCGTCACTTCTCGACCTGGTCTGGTAAAACAATGCCGTAATCTGTTCAGAAATCAAACCCAACAAGAAAATCAAAATGGAAGTGCTGAACAACAAGACCCCCATGTTGGTGAATCTTCCATCTGAAAAAAATGTATAAATGTAATAGATAAGACCCGTCAAGAAAAACACCAAGCTCGAGGGGAAAAACAGCTTCATCGGTGAATATAGAGTCCCAATCTTAAAGATTATCAGAAAAAATCGCATGCCATCTTTGACCAAATTAATGTGACTTTTCCCGATCCGTTCAGGTGCTATTATCGGCTCATATGCCACACCATAGCCAGCACGGAAAAAAGCCATGGTGATGGTGGTTGGATAAGAAAAACCATTCGGCAAGAGATATAAAAATTGCTTGAATTTTTCAGCATTCACCACCCGAAAACCCGAAGTCAAATCAACAATTTTTTGCCCAGTCATGTAACTGGCAACTCGATTATAGAGGCCGTTCCCCAAGTGCCTTGCCTTCGATGCTTGGGATTCACTGCCACGGGCGCCAACCACCATATCGTATCCCTCGTTAAAGCGATTTAACAGTTGTTCAATGTCTTGCGGGCGATGCTGTCCATCGGCATCCATAAAGATAAAAGTATCACCTTTGGCTGCACGCGCACCTGATTTTATTGCTGCACCATTGCCCCGACTGTATGGGTGATTAACGACAGTTACATCGCACTCCTCACAAATTTTCTGTGTGTCATCTGTTGAGCCATCGTTCACAACCACAATTTCAGCACTGGCATACTGCTGTTGTATTTCAGGTAACAGAATCGCCAGAGATTTGGCCTCATTCTTGGCTGGGATTATGATTGATATCTTCATGCTTTTTTAGGCTTTCCTCTGTTGCTATTTTAATAAACCTTTTTATTTCTTTCTGTAAAGGTAAATTCGAAACATAACCATTATTATATTCACCCTCTATAACCTTCAGCAACTTCAAAGCCAACTCTGGTTGTTGATTGATTAATAATTGAGATACAGCCATTATGGCTTGATCATATTCTTTATTTTGTTCAAAAGATTTGACAAAAAACTCCAAGCTTTGCGGGTATTTTTTTTGCTGGAATGCCAATCTGCCACTGGCATAATAATACATGGCCCAGCCCAGAGATGACTCTGCATTTAATCGAACAGCCATTGAATTCAGTATATCTTCAATCTGTTCAGAATTATCAGCCCGGTTAATGCATTGGTCATTCAGTAAAGTTTTCAGTAAACTTCCAATGGGTAAAATATCTTGACGCTTTAATCCATGCAAAGAAATGCTGTCAACCAACAGTTCAACATTGATCACAGAATCGGCGGTGAATTTGCATTTTACTTGTAACTTAAGGGCTTGCAATGAGGGTGAATTTTTAATTTTTATACCATCTTCCAATAAATTCAATGCATGTTGGTGGTTTGTTTCACTCTCCAATAATTCCGCCACGGCTATTCTTGCCCGAATAGATTCTGGAAAAGCCTGCAACGATTCGGTCTTCATTCGCACAGAATCACCCCAAATATGAGACCTGTGATAGGTTGTGGCCCCCATCATCAGACTGATTGAAAGCAAAATTAACCACATCAACTGCTTGTTTTTAATCCATTCTGCTGTCAACAATACCGGTGGGACTGCCAAAAACAAAAAGGCCGAATAGTTCCTGTGTTCAAAATACAGCTGCAATGGAACAACGCTTGATTCAATGATGTGAGACACCAAGTAAAAAGCAACCGCAAAGCTTAACAATGGTGCTTTGTGTTTTGTTATGAATGCGACGATGATCAATGAACAGATAAACAACAGAGAAAACAAGGTTGAAATTGGCTGAAGCAACGAAGTTGATGGCTGAAAAGTATCGGTATAGATACCCTCTGTCATCACATTGGGCACGACCCAATGCCACAAATACTTGGACAACGCCCTGGGTTCGGACATCAACCGTTCATACAAACCAAAGTCCCGATCCGCATATCCCCGATAAAAATCAGGAAATTTAACAATGAATGCCGAAACAAACAAAGCTATCGGTAAATAGCAGAACATCCATTTGCTGTGTTTATTTAAAGCACGTAGTCCCAGGTATTTTTGACAAATCAAATATTCAAATAAAGGAATATACAACAACAGCAACAGCCCATTTTCTTTGGATAAAGCGGCCAACAAAGTCAGCCCATAAACAACCATTCCCAGATAACAAACTGCTTGAAAAGATAATTGGTCGCTGAACTTCAGTCTTATTTTTAAATACAGCCACATCGACAATAAAGAAAACAGAACAGGTAACATGGCCATTCTTTGAACCACATAGGCGACTGTAGAAACCAAAAATGGATGCACCATCCACAACAAGGTTGCAAAGAAAGCAATGATCAATGCCTTTTGCTTATCGGCAACACGTGATTTCAGAATGGTAAAAAGTAAGCAGAATAAAAGTATGCCATTCAGCGCATGAATGATTAAATTGGTCACCTTAAATGAATAAGGCTCTGCTGGCCAATCATTCGCATCAATCAAAAAACTCAGCATTGACAAGGGTCGTTTCAATGGTCCTGTATCAGAACTCATCAAAAAAGATTTGATGCTGTCCCAACTGATTGCCCCATTAACTTCTGATAATTTTTGTAAACTCCAAAAGTCATCATAGATAAAGCCGCCAGATAGAGATGGAAAATAAACCACAACAACCAAAACAAACAAAACGATGAATGAAATGATGACTTGCTTAGTCTGGTGCATGGTAAATCCTATTTTTCATGAAACAAAAAAAAGACGCGATCTCATGAGATCGCGTCTTTTATATAACAAAGATATATTCGATGTTATGGAAGTCTACAAGCTACAGGCAGGTACTGATCAGCCAAACCACCAGATCGGCCAAGACATACCCATTCAACACTTCCTGCACCTGCTGCAGAAATCGGTGACAGTACAATTGAGTTACCACTCAGAGTTGCATCATTGGCATTAAACGCAACTGTCAATACACCTCCACCATTGGTAATACTGGCAACATTTTCACCAGTAATCAAACCTGGAGCAGCTAAACCTGCAGTTGCGTTGTCTGGTGGAAAAACACCTTCGTTAATGAAGTACTCTGATACTGCCAATTTGGCACCAGCAGCCAGGGCCACACCCTCACCAGCTTTTGCACGAACAGTGTAGTCACGGTATGCAGGAATTGCATATGACATCAGGATCGCGATAATCGCGATAACGATCATTAATTCGATTAATGTAAAACCTTTTTGATTTCTTTTCATTACTATTTACCTCTAAAAAAATTTTTTTAAAAAATGGCTGTTTGTGTTTCATCCATACCGATAGATTATGGGATAAAGGTCCCAACAACAAGTACAGACTTCTCATTTTTACTTCCATGCCGCTTTTTTTCAGCAAATGTAAACTTTTTCCTCCTGAAAGTTCACAATTGGATATACCAGCCAACCAACTTGACACTATTTGTCACAAAAGTTTCAAATTGATCGAATCAATGGCGTCTGTGATAAACTGCATCACGTCATCCATAGTAATCAGTATATCAAAAAATGGCGATAAGTTGGTCTTCAAATTCAGATATTGAAAATTTTTTAAGCAATGTAGAATTCCTAAAAAAGCACTTAAGAACAGACACATACAACCAGTCCACGGACTTGATTTGCTTTTCCCATGTGCCCAAGACCGCTGGCAGCAGCTTAGAAAACATTTTATTCAAGAACCACCAAGCCAAGGATGTGCTGCACATCAACGCCCCAGATCTGATCCGGCATCCCGCCGCTCTGAGCATGAAAAAAAGGCCACCCAAGTTGGTCTGCGGTCACCACCCCATGCACGGCATTTTGTACCAATTGCTCCCTGCATCGCCCATTTTTCATGTCACCATGTTGCGCCATCCGGTCGATCGGGTGTTGTCATACTATAATTATGTGCTGGGCAAAACCGATCACCCCATGCATGCCCATGCCAAGGGCCAGTCCTTGAGTGAATTTTTACACGCATTGCCATCCCCTGAATTGGCCAACGGTCAAAGTAAACGGTTCAGTGGATACCTGCATCAGGGCCAAGCCAACGATGACACTCTGTATGACACGGCTGTGGCCACCTTGGTACA
Organism: Marinicella meishanensis; assembly: GCF_019931145.1. GTDB lineage: Bacteria > Pseudomonadota > Gammaproteobacteria > Xanthomonadales > Marinicellaceae > Marinicella > Marinicella meishanensis. The sequence goes on from NZ_JAIOUV010000010.1 coordinate 173,175, forward strand.
TTGCTTTTCTTTGGTGTTAACCACCGAGTTGTTTGATCAAAGCCTGTTGTTGCTCCAATTTCATCTGGGCTTGAAAGACTTGCATTACACCCGCAGCAACGTGTCCACACCATTCATCAAACGAGGTGATTTAGCCAAAGATGAAGTGGCTCTGATCGAAGCCATGAATCAGGCGGATTTACGCCTGTGTGATTGGGCCCAAAAACGATGCCTGGCCCAGTTTGATCAATTCGTGGGGACGCATGCCCTGCAGGCGTTCCAACATCGCAATGCCCAGTGGCAAAGCTGGTTTCAGTGATGAGCCAGTGACCTACAGCCACTGGCTCGGTTAACAGCATCAATGCACGTAAGGCGCCCCGATGGCTTCCAGGGCTTGTTCCAGCGCTGGCAGGCGTTGTTCAGCGATGGCTTGTATTTTGGGTTTGATCGCCGCCAGCTCGGCCTGGGCTATGGCCAAAGTTTGGCGATGCGTGGGGGTCGGACCATAAGTTGATAAACTGGTACCAATGCTGGCCGCAAAAATGCGGTAACCCACCGTGACTTTGGTTTTTTCACCAACTTGTTGCTTGGCACGGTTGCCATTTAAAGTCTGGTCTAAGGCATGCAAGTCTTGTACGATCTGATGTAAATCCTGATCCAAATCTCCATGCTCTGCCTGCGAATGATCCAAGGCTTTGGCAATTGACTTGGACCGTTCGAGCGCCGCGGCCAGTTGCTTGTTCAGCACCGCTGACTCGTGTTGCACCCCACGCAATTCTTGCCAGAATGCCGCCACCACTTCATGCGAGGCCCCGGCCAAAGCACCTTCATACAATGGTTTGACTTGGAAGTTTTGACTCAGGCCCAAATCGGTGACTTGGCCATTGACTTCTTGGCTCATGGACACAGTGTAGGTACCAGGGGCCACCAATACACCGCTTGGATCACCATTGAAAAAGGGCCCATCCGGTTCGATCACCCCATGGGCTGGATAGCGCAGATCCCAGGCCACTTGGTTGAAACCTTTTTTGGTGGTGCCTTTGACCCGTCTGATGACTTGACCTTCGAGGTCTTTGACGGTCAACCAGATCTTGGGCTCGGCCGCGGTGCGTTCGGCATCCACCGCATCCCAACCTGGGAAGGCGATGGGTTTTTGGTCTTTTTTCAATTGCCCTTCGGCTTTTTGCCTGATCGCTTCGGCCGTTTTTAGGCCTTCGGTCAGGTAATAATTAAACACCGCACCATAGGGTGGATTTTCGGTATTGAAAAAGGCATCGCCTTGCGACGCTTTGGGGCTGTTGCCCAACACCGTCCGGGGGATGTACCACCAGGCATCTTTGACCGCAAACAGCTGGTTGTTTTGCAGGGTCTCCTCATTCAAATTTCGCAAACGACTGTAATCATCCAAGATGTAAAAACCGCGTCCGAAGGTGGCCGCCACCAAATCGTTTTCTCTTTTCTGAATGGCCAAATCCCGCACAGCGATGGTGGGAATACCACCTTTTAATTGGTGCCATTGTTGGCCTGCATCGTGGCTGAAGAACAAACCAAATTCGGTGCCGACAAACATCAAATCAGGGTCCACATGGTCTTGCACCAAACGCCACACCAAATGGTTGTCTGGTATGCCCTGATGCATTTTCTTCCAGGATTTGCCGCGGTTGCTGCTCTTCAACAGGTAGGGTTTGAAGTCGCCATATTTGTGGTTGTCCAAAGCCACGTAGACCACATTGGCGTCATGTAAATCGGCTTTGATGTCATTGACAAAAGCCGTGTCTGGCACCCCGGGTAGATCACCGACCTCAACCCGGCGCCAATTGTCACCACCGTCTTCGGTGATTTGAATCAGGCCATCATCGGTGCCGGCATAAATCAATCCGGCTTGCTGGGGTGATTCGGACAATGAAGTGATGGTGTTGTAATTACTCATGGCCAACAAGTCCCACGGCATGTCCCAGCCCTGAACCGAGCCCATGATGGGTAACTCAATGCGTTCTTGGTTTTTCGTCAGATCACCGGAAATGGCCCGCCAGGTATCTCCACGGTCATCTGATCGCCAAACCATCTGTGATGCATGGTAGAGGGTTGTGGGGTTGTGTGGGCTGACCAAAATGGGCGCATCCCAATTGAACCTTTGGGCCGCTTCCCCGGCACCCGACTGGGGTTGGATGTAAACCAACTCACCATTGGTTTTGTCATGTCTGACCAAGTTGCCTTGTTGCCATTGGGCATACACGATGTCCGGATTACCCGGTTCGGTGGCTGGCTGGTGGCCGTCACCAAACAACACCACATACCAATCTGAATTCCTGATCCCTTGGCGATTGTCCGTCCTCGAGGGACCGCCTTGGGTGTTGTTGTCCTGGGTACCCCCATAAACGTGATAAAACGGCTCGGCATCGTCCACAGCCACTTTATAAAACTGTGTGACCGGTAGATTGGCCACAAATTTCCAGCTGTCGGTCAAGTCAAAAGTTTCATACAATCCGCCATCAGAGCCCACCAGTACATAGTTGGGATCACTGGCTTTGAATGCAATGGCGTGGTTGTCTATGTGTTTGTTGGTCTCGTTCATGCGGCGGTGGGTTTTGCCACCGTCATCCGAGATGATCATGTAATTACTCATCAAATACAAACGATCAAACACATGCGGAGAGGCATAGAGTTCCTGGTAATAATGCGGACCGGTGCCACCGGCCACCGCATCCGATTGTTTGGCCCATGAGGCGCCGCGGTTGGTGGACTTGAAAATCCCACCGGTGCGTCGTTTCAACTCGATGGCGGCATACACCACATCTGGCTGCATCGGTGAAATGGCCAAGCCTATCTTGCCCATGCTTTCTTTGGGCAAACCTTGGCTCAGCTTGGTCCAGTTTTCACCGCCATCTTCGGTGCGGTAAATGGCGGTATTGGGACCACCACCCATGTATGCAGCGACATTGCGGTGCCGTTGCCAAGTGGCGGCATACAAACGATCAGGATTTCTGGGATCAATCACCACATCGGTTACTCCGGTCCATTCATCATCACCCAACAATTGGTTCCAAGTGGTGCCGCCGTCGGTGGTTTTGTACAGGCCCCGTTGTCCGCCTTTGGACCACAAAGGGCCTTGCGCCGCGACCCACAGGGTGTTGGAGTCTGTTGGGTGGATGACCACTGTAGAAATGCGTTCTGAGTCTTTGAGCCCCATGTTGTTCCAGGTTTTACCCCCGTCCTCACTCAAGTAAATCCCATTGCCATAACTGGCATGCCGCGAACCGGTGTTTTCACCGGTACCGACCCAAATGCGCTCTGGGTTTTGTGGATCCAAAGTGACACTGCCAATGGAATAAACGGATTGGTCATCAAACAAGGGGGTCCAAGTGGTGCCAGAATTGATTGTTTTCCAGACCCCGCCTGATCCCACACCGACGTACCAAATGTTTTCGTTGTTGGGATGTATGGCAATGTCTGCAATGCGTCCGGACATCAGCCCAGGTCCAATGCCCCTCAACTCAATCCCGGCAAAGGGGTTGTTCTTGCTGCTGTCTTCTTGGTCATCTGCCATCAGTCCCACAGACACCCCAAGCAACAGCCACATCAATCCTAACTTTTTCATTTTCTACCTCGGTAAACGGTCAAATTACTATAACTTGTGCATTTAAGCATTGCATAGGCCTTTAGTCATGGTTATGCCGGATCATCTGGCATTTTTAGTGGGGACACTCGGAGCAATACTCGGTGCAATACACTATAATACCCGATCATTCAAAACAAACACGCCGCCATGCAATCCATGACAGCCTTCGCCGCTCATACAGTGGAACACCATTTGGGTAAATTGACTTGTGAAATCCGCTCGGTCAACCAACGATTTTTGGACCTGACCATCAAATGTCCCGATTTCCTGCGCTCAGCAGAAAGTCATTTTCGCAAACGTTTCAACCAATTATTGTCCCGGGGTAAAGTGACCGTGTTCATTAAATTCTTTCCCCATGACAACACCAGTTTAACCCAATTGGGCGTGAATAAAGCGTTGTTAAAACAGTTGTTGGGGCACGCCCAAGCCATGGCCGATGAATTTGACCTGCAACAAAACATGGGAACCAGCCAATTCATGAACTGGCCAGAGGTCATCACACAACAGCCGACCGATGCTTCTGAGCTGCATCAAGCAGCCATTCAATTGGTGAATGAAAGCATCGCTCAGTTGCTGGATTCACGTTCTCGTGAAGGGGCTGCCATGCTGGCTGTGCTGCAGGACAAAGCCCAAGTCATCGCCGATTTGACCCAAGAAATTCGCAGCCATGCACCGGTGATCAACCAAACCCTGGAACAAAAATTTCGCGACAAACTGGCTGAGATAGACATTGAAGTGAACCCCGAACGCTTTGAACAGGAGTTGGCTTTGCAGTTACAGAAAATTGACATCACCGAAGAACTGGATCGTCTGGACGCCCACGTGGCAGAACTCAACCGCATCCTGGACTTGAATGAACCCGTTGGTCGACGTCTGGATTTTTTGGTGCAAGAATTGAACCGTGAATCCAACACCATTGGCTCCAAATCTGCCAGCATTAAAACCACCAACGCCAGCATTGACCTGAAAGTGGCGATCGAACAAATGCGCGAACAAATTCAAAACATTGAATGAACCCATCATGATTAAGCACGAACTCACTGGCACCCTCTTCATCGTTTCAGCCCCTTCTGGCACCGGCAAAACTTCGCTGGTCAATGCCTTGGTCAGAGACACCAATCACCTGAAGCTGTCCATCTCGCACACCACACGCAAACCCAGACCGAAAGAAATCGATGGCTACAATTACCATTTCATCAGCGTGGATAAATTCAAGCAAATGGAATTGGCTGGGGTGTTCATGGAGTCGGCCAATGTGTTCGGCAACCATTATGGCACGTCACAAGAAACCGTACAGAAGATGCTGGATGAAGGGCATGATGTGGTGTTGGAAATTGATTGGCAAGGGGCCGAACAAATCAAAGCCAGGTTCCCAGATGCGATCAGTATTTTCATCCTGCCTCCCAGCATCCAAGCCTTGCAAGACCGACTGGAATCTCGAGGTCAAGACAGCGCTGAGGTCATTCAAAACCGCATGACCAAGGCGATTGCCGAATTAAAACATTACCACAAAGCCGATTTTCTGGTGGTCAACGACGATTTTGAAGAAGCCTTGAAAAGCCTCAAGGCCATCGTCAAAGCCGATCGCATGAAAACCAGCAAGCAACAAATCATCAATCATGGATTGATCCAATCATTGATCCAGTGATTTGGAGCCCACCTTGAACTGAAATTGGTCGCCCGCGTGGTGTTTGCCTTGGTACAAGATTGGCCCATGGTCAATCAATTCCAAACCATGTTCAGCGAAGCTTAAATACCATTGTGGGTTCTCGGTCAGTTTGTCGGATACAGCCAGCATGTCTGCCGCCCGGGCCCGGGCATCCAGGTATTGTTGGGTGAATTGACCCATGCGTGGTTTTTGTTCTTTCAATTGGTTGTTGTTCATTTGACTTAATTGAGTCAACGCACCCAGCCAGGTCATGAACAAATCTTTACTGCGGTTGGTCGGGTCATTGTGCATGGTCGGTAACAATTGGGACAGTTTGTTTTTGAAGCCATTGGCCGATATGCGATCTTGATGAAAATTCATCATCAAGCCAAACACGCCCAAATCTTCCAACAACTGGTAAATCCGCTCCTCATGACGCATGTATTGGTGAATGTCGGTCTCAGGGGCGTGTGACACAAACACCAAGCGCCCCTTGGGCAACAACAAGGCCTGGATGGCTTGAGCCGCGCCTGCGGTGTCACAGTACTCAATGCCGTATTGGCTGACAATCAAATCAAAAGGTCCTGTCAGTTGTTCGGTCATCTGTTCCACCGGACACTGACCAATGAATTCGATCCGCTCGATGATGGGTCCCTTTTCAGGAAACTGACGGGCCACCATGCTCGGATGAATCACTGATGCATCCACCGCCGTGATGCTGACTGATTGCTCCAATTCCGTGGCCAGTTCTTGTAACAAGATGGCCACCGCACCATTGCCGGTACATAAATCCAGGATGCGGGTGTGGCCTTGGTTTTGGGCCATGATACCACGCCAGAAATCAGCCAGTTCGCCGTCATAGTTTTGTTTGAAGTCCATGGGCAATGACGTGAGTACCCCGGATTGCCAATAAGTGGACCAATGGTTGTTGTTCATCGAGTTCTTATCCATTATTTCATCCATTAAAAAAGGCGTACCGAAGTACGCCTTTTCTCAGTTTATCAAACTTTGGTTTAGAAAGTTTGGGTATATCTGAAGTAGGTAATGCGACCGTAACCATCATACAGGTTGAAGTCATAGTCACGAGAACCAATCGAACCACGGTTTACTGGTGGGAATTTCTCGCCGGCGTTACGCACACCAACGGTGAAACGACCATCCCAAGGAGCGTGGTAGTTCAACTGTACATCGTGGGTGGTCCAAGAAGGTGCAGACAAGTTGGCTGAGTCAGCATCTTGGTCACCGATGTAGTTGATGTTGTAGGCCAAAGACCAATCACCGTAAGAGTATTGGTTAGACAATACCGCACGTTGCTCAGGCAAACCAGGAGTTTTAACCAAGTCCCCGCCACCGTCGATAGAGTAATCGAGGATGTGAGACAACTGGAATTGTGTGGTCATGTTGCCACCCAACAACTCGTAGTTGAATCGAGCGTTCAAGTCCAAACCTGAAGTTTCAACTTCACCGTCGTTACCAAAACCAGTGAAACACTGGATGATGGAACCGGTTGGTGATCGTTGACAGAACAGGCCAGGAGGATTGGCTATACCATTAATTTCATTGTTAATGATGGTTTGTGCACTGAAGTTACGGATACGGTTGGTGATCTCAATGTTGTAGTAATCCAACGTGAAGTTGAACCAATCAACTGGCTCGTAAGCCAAACCAACAGACCACTGGTCTGAATCTTCAGGTTGCAACAAGGCGTTGGCTTGGATGAAGTCATTGATTTGCAATGAACATCCAGGATCTTGGCCTTGAACAACACAAGATTGAGGGTCACGAACAGAGGTGGCTGAGAAAGTGGTTTTCTGAGTCAAAATGTCCAAAGTGGGTGCACGGAAACCTTGACCGTACGAAGCACGCAGAGTCAGGTTGTCCAGAGGTTGATAACGCACAGACAGTTTAGGTGCAAAGTTGTCACCGAAATCTGAGTAGTCATCGTAACGACCCGCCAAGTTCACTTCCAAGTTGTCCATGAATGGGAACAAAGCCTCGAAGAACACAGCAGTCACGTCACGGTCACCAGCGGCAGAGTTACCAGCTGAACCACCCACTTGACCAGCCTCAGATTGAGGATCGTACAAGTCAGCGTATTTCTCTTGTCTGTGCTCAGCACCGACGTACAGAGAAGCTGGACCACCGTCCATGTCGAACATGTCGAAAGCCACCGAACCGAACAGCTCGTCTTGATCGTACTTAGAATCACGGAAAATGGTGATTCTCATTGAGTTCAAAACGTTCTCTGGGTTGGCAAAAGGATTGGCCAAGTCATAAGCGCCTGACTCAATCAAGCTGGCGGCGGCAGAACGCAACAAGTAGTTACGGCCGACATCAGAAGTTCTGTTGTCAGTGTGACGCAGACCAAACTCAACCTCGGCGTTGCCGATTTGACCAGTGGTGCCCACCAAGAAGTCCAATACTTGGTTCTTCACGGTGCTGTCACGATTACCCAAGGCATCAAAACGGTGCCACCAGTTAACAGCTTGTGGATCCAGACCCAAAGAAGGATCGTACAACGGGCTGTTGGGGTTGGTTGGGTTGTTAGGACTGTTGGCAGTCAAAGGCGTAGAGAAGAATGATGAATCAGGTACGGGCGCGTAACGACCGAAAGACTCGGCTTGGGCGAAAGTGGCATTGGCCCACAATTCCCAGTTGTCATTGATCTCGTGAGAAGCTTTGGCGTAGAAAGATTTGTTCTCTGAAGACGCTTCGTCAGCAGAAACCAAAGTGAAGTCATACGCACAACGGGTGCCATTCAGTGAAGCACTGTTAGGCGTGGTGAAGAAACCGGTACCTGGGAAATCGCAACCAGTGATGTATGAAGTCCAGTTGAAGTTGTCAGCACCGTCAGTGATGGTGGTGAAGCTGTTACCGTAAATAGAAGCACCTGGGTTTCTCCAAGGCAAGTCACGGGCGAAGATGATTTCACGGTCATTCCATGAAACACCAGCCAGCAAACTAGAACGGTCAGATGAAGCACCGAATACGATCGAACCTTCTTCACGCTCACCGCCATTGGCAGGAATAGAAACTTCGGCACCACCCAACATGATTTCAGCGCCTTGGTAATCGTCGCGAGTGATCACGTTGATTACACCACCGATCGCGTCAGAACCGTAGATCGCTGATGCACCATCAGTCAATACCTCGATTCGCTCAATCGCACCCATAGGCAAGGTGCTCAAGTTTTGCGATGAACCGGTAGAAGGTGAAACAGGCAGACGGCGGTTGTCGATCAATACCAAAGTACGGCCAGAGCCCAAAGCACGCAGTGACACAGTTGAGTCACCTTGCGCAGAACTACCAGACTGAGGTCTGAAAGAACCGGCACTGTTGAAAGTCAGGTTACGGATGAAGTCAGCGGCGTTTGACTCACCACTCAACTCGATTTGTTCACGCGTAATGACTGTAATTGGCAGCGCACCCTCGACGTCTGAGCGTTTAATACGCGAACCAGTTACAGTGATTTTACCCTGCTCTTCTACTGACTCGTCGTCACTGTCTTGCGCGAGCGCGACTGTTCCGAACGCAGAAGAAGCGATAAAACCTGTAAATAATGCTTTTTGCACAGCATTAGTAATAGGATTACGTTTCATTTTCATTTATATGTTCTCCAAATTGTTATCCATGAGTTAACTCAAAAAATTGCATCTATATAGATTCCCTATCCGGCACATACTAACACTTTCATTTGTTAAAAAAAAGTCACAATTTAGTTTTTTTTACATTTTCTTAACATTATTTTTTCGCACAAAAACGCTTTCTTTACACATTATTAAGGATCATTTGAGGGAAAATCGTTTAACAGCAATGGTTAACGGCTTGGCAAGCCTTGCCACAACAGCATCTGCGCGCTTCACATCCCTTAACAAATGCCACTGAAAACGGCTCAATTAAGCCCATTTTGGGTCAAAAAAAGCGTCACCCAGTGACCGCAGGCGGTGGCCCAGCCCCACCGCACACAGCCCCGTTATCAGATCCACTGCTGAAGACCGCCCATTTCACGGCTTGAGGGCTGAATGATTGGGCCTTGGAATCATATGAATTTCGGTTTGACGCCCATGCATGTAGCGCACTTGCTGCCCATCAAAAAACGCATCTTCTTCGAGCATGATGCGAATTTCTTTGTCCCACTCCTTAATATAGGTGGCGGCATTCAGTTCGATGGCATAGGCGGTGTTGGCATGTAACGGGTGATCGCCGGTGTGCGGCACACCACTCTGGGAATCCCACATGCCCAATGTGGTACCAGCCGCATGGCCGTAGTAGCCGATGGGGTGGGTGTAGATGGCTGGCTTGAGGCCCTCTTTGATGGCTTGTTGTCGGGACATGGCCAGCACCTCATTGCCGGTGCGACCGACTTTGAAATTTTGCGTGAAAATGTCTTGTAAGCGGTTGGCGTTTTGCAGCGCTTGCTGCAGATAAGCCGGCACTGCGGTTTCTCCGGGTTTCAGCACGTAGGCATGTTGTTGGGTGTCGGTGTTCATGCGCAAGTAGGTGAGGCCCATGTCCACATGGATCAAATCACCCGGTTGAATGATGTTTTTATCCGGCCTTTTGTCAAAGGTTCTTAAGTGATCAAATGATTCGGCGTCCGCCCGCTGTGTCGACACCGAGGGATGAAACCAAGTGTCCAGCTTGAGGCCCTTGATGCGTTCTCGATACCACCAGGCCAAATCTTCGGTGGTGGTCACCCCAGGTTGGATGGCTTGGCTGGACAAACCTTCGGCCAGAATGGTGTGGGCCATGCGCACCACTTGGGGATAGATCGCCATTTCTTTGGGTGTGCGGGTTTCCAGCCAACGCACCGCCAAGGATTCGGCACTGACCACACGGTCTTGAAACTGGGCCGGTAGAACCGCCATGAATGCCTGGTGCTCGGTGTGGGTCAGGCCATCGGCCTGGCCGTAATGAGCAGACAGGTTGAGGCCTATTTTTTTGGGGTTGCGTTCGTTGATGACTTCCACCAAACGCTGCCATTGGTCGGGTTGTTGGTCTTTGTCCCACGCTTTTTTGAACACCGTGCCCACGTCATACCGGGCCACCGCCAAGGTCTCCAATGCTTGCCCTGCGCCCGGGTCGTACATCACCAAAATCGTGCGGCGACGGGCGGCATGCCAGATCGCCGGCAGCAGGGTCCTGATCACCGGGTCTTCGTTGTACTCACGGGCCATGACAAGCCACATGTCGATGCCAGTTTCACGCATCAAGTCAGGCAACACCGTTTGCACTTTGTCGGCCAACAAGCGATCAATGACCGCGGTTTGTTCTTTCAGCGATAAAATGTGCGGCATTTGGGCCCAGCCAGCAAAGCTGCTGAGCAACAGCAGGCAGGCCAGGTAAAACGGGGATCGGATCAGTGGTTTATTCATGCGCGATGGGCTCCTTGGTGGGGACGGGATGGATGGTCAGGGTTTGACCGGGTTGATTGAAAATTTGGTGACTGCTGTCTTGTAGGGCGGCAGGTGTCGGATCGGGCACGTGCACCCCGATGGCGCTGTGGGCATTGATTCGGTCTGCCAATATCTGTCGCCCCGACGGGGTCAGCATGAACCAATACGGCGGGTATGCCTGGTTGGTGAGGCGGGCTTGCCAATGGGCCTGCCATTGTTTGAAGTGGCGGTCATCGGGGTCGGCATCACCCAGGTGCATCACGGTGACTTGCTCATTCAAGGTCACCCGGTAGACCAAATTGGCCACATGGGCCCGCTGTGGCCAACCAGCATGAGGAATCCGCACCGCTTCGATCGACACCGACCCCAGGCTCAAACTGACCGGTGCATCGCCACGGGCCTGGTCCAGTGGGTGGATTTGTTGGGCCACCGCCTGATGACCCGCCAAGGCTTCGATTTCATGGATTGCTTGGGTCGGCGCCACCAATTGGGTGTTGGGAAACTGTTGCAGATAACGCAATAAATCCGCTGCATCGAAATGATCACCGTGGGCGTGGCTGATCAAAATCACCGCCACCTGACCGAATTCACCCTCGCCAGCAAAGATGGCTTGGCGCAAGGCTTCTGGGACCAATTGGTATTGGCCAAAGTGATCATGAAAAAAAGGATCAAACATGATTTGGGTGCTTTCATGCTTGACCATCAAAGCGGTGTTGCCCAGATAAGTCACGGTGGCTGGTTGGCCTGCCAAAGCGGGATTGGCCAGCCAGCACCACCACCCACAAATGATCAATTTTAAGGTATTCATGTGGACTGATTATAAGGCCTGGTCGCGCCACTGTCAGGCCGCAGCAGAATTATTGCCCAAGCTCTGACCAAAAGCACTACAATACGCGCATGTCCGCTGACGAACACCGCAAAGGCCTGGCGGCCGGGTTGTTTTGTTTTGTGTTTTGGGGCTTTGCCCCGATCTATTTCAAACTGATCCAGCACGTACCCGCCCTCACCATCATTGCCCACCGCATCATCTGGGCGGCCTTGTTTTTGTTGCTGTTCCTGGCCTGGCGTGAACGCCGTCAACTGTGGCAAGCCCTGTGGGTATCGGGCCGCCAACTGTTGGTGTTGCTGATCAGCGGCTCATTGGTGATCAGTAACTGGCTGATTTTTGTCTGGGCCGTGAATGACGGTCAGATCCTGTCCACCTCATTGGGCTATTTCATCAACCCCTTGGTCAACATCTTTTTGGGGCTGTTGTTTTTGCAAGAACGCCTCAATCGGGTGCAGGTGGTGGCGCTGATCATAGCCGCATCGACCACCATTTACCTGGGTATTTTCCTGGGTCAACCCCCTTGGATCGCCTTGGCATTGGCAGTCACCTTTGGACTGTATGGACTGGTGCGCAAACAATTGGACGTCAGGCCCTTGATCGGTTTGTTCTGGGAGACCACCTTGCTGCTGCTGCCGGCCATGGTGTTTTTGCTCGGCTGGCTGCCCATCGAACCAGCCAACGACCACGACACCCAAACTTGGTTGTTGTTGGCCCTGTCTGGGATCATCACCATCCTGCCGTTGATCGGCTTCAATTATGCCGCCAAGCGCTTGACCCTGACCTTGATCGGCTTTTTACAATACATCGCCCCATCCATCAGTTTCATGATCGCGGTTTTGTTTTACGGAGAGGTTTTCACCCACGGCCACCAGGTGGCTTTTGCCGGCATATGGACCGCCTTGCTGATCATCAGCTGGCAACCGCTGCGCCGCATGTGGCGGCAACGCCAAACCCATCCCTAAGCGCAACAGACCGCATTCATTGCAGGTCCACAGCGTGGGCTTTGAGCAATTGGATGTCGACCACTTCCAAGGTCCGTTGGTGGGTGCTGCGGATGTGCACTTTGGGCGCCAACCCGGCTTGATGGGCCTGCAACCAACGGCTGGCACACAAACACCAGCGGTCCCCGGTTTTGAGCCCCGGAAAGTTGAATTCCGGTCGCGGGGTGATCAAGTCGTTGCCCATGCGCTTGGAGAATTGCAAGAATTCATCGGTGAGTTGCACACAGACCGTGTGCATGCCCAAGTCTTCATCGGCGGTGTTACAACAGCCGTCCCGAAAGAAGCCGGTTTTGGGTTCATCGCTGCAAGCTTCCAAAGGCTCACCATACACATTCACACTGTCGTGTTGGATCATGGGTAAAATCTCTTTTAAAATATTTCAATATTGTAGCGAACAATGCGACCAGTTCCGATGAAAGATTTGGGCCGATGACCGGTCTTTTTTTGAATCACCATGCACAGCCAGCAGGCCCTTTTATGAAAAAACAAGCCATCCAATTCACTGGCAGCCAAGGCACTTTGGCTGGTTTACTGGAACAACCGAACACCGTCAGCAAGGCCACGGTGCTGTTTGCCCACTGTTTCACCTGTGGCAAAAATGCCATGGCTGCCTCGCACATTTCACAGGCTTTGGTGCAATTGGGCTATGCGGTGATGCGCTTTGACTTCACCGGCTTGGGCAACTCAGACGGCGACTTTGCCAACAGCAATTTTTCTTCCAATGTCGAAGATCTGGTGGCCGCGACTAAGCATCTGGCCGAACACTTCACCGCACCCAGCCTGTTGATTGGCCATTCCTTGGGTGGCGCCGCGGTGTTGAAAGCGGCCAGCCAAATTCCAAGCGCCAAAGCGGTGGTGACCATTGGTGCGCCGGCCGATGCCGCGCATGTCAAACACCTGTTCAAAGCCGATTTGAACGCCATTGAAGCCGCTGGTGAAGCCACCGTGGAGTTGGCCGGGCGTCCATTCACCATCAAGCAACAATTCATCGATGATTTGAACCAACAAGACACCAGCCACATCAGCCAATTGAGAAAGGCTTTGCTGGTGATGCATTCTCCCGTGGATGACACCGTGTCCATCAACGAAGCCGAAAAGATCTACGTGGCCGCCAAACATCCGAAAAGCTTTGTCAGTCTGGATCACGCCAACCACCTGCTCACCGGTCGCGAGGACGCGGCCTACGCAGCAAAAGTAATCGCCACTTGGTCTGAAAAATTCATCGACAGCCAAACATTGGCACCGCCCAAAGTCACTGTGCCAGAAAAGCAGGTGCGGGTGACTGAAATCGATCACCGGTTCCAATGCGATGTGCAAACTGCTGACCACCAATGGATCGCCGATGAGCCGACTGCAGTGGGCGGTGCCAACACCGGCCCCGATCCCTACCAACACCTGTTGGCCGCCTTGGGCAGTTGCACGGTGATGACCTTGCGCATGTACGCCAACCTGAAAAAAATCCCCATGGAAAACGTGGTGGTTACCTTGTCCCACAGCCGCGAACACGGTGCCGATTGCCAAGCCTGCGATGAGGCGCATCCTCAAATAGATGTGATTGAGCGGACCATCGCCTTCGCAGGGGAGCTGAGCGAAGAGGACACCGAGCGCCTGTTGGTGATTGCCGACAAATGCCCAGTGCACCGCACTTTGCACAACAAGATTGAAATCAGGACTGGGTTGGCATCGTAATCCAATCCTGCCAAATCACAGCGAAACATATCGAGGTGTATTGAGTACCGTCTCGTCATCCTGCGGCTTGACGGCAGGATCCAGGTGGTAACATGTATGTATTATTGAGGGAATCAAGCATCTGTAATGGCTTAACCTGCCTGGATTCTGTGGTCAAGCCACAGAATGACAATAACAAGAATCATGCAGAATCAATTGACCGAACAGTGTGGCATCAAGTGCTGGATGAGCAGTGATAAGAGGCCCAGGCATTCTTTAGATCACTGAGCGGGTCGAAGTGCATTGGTTGAAAACCTTCCAATTGCTTGGCCTCAATGGGCTCAGCCACCTTTGTATTTCAATTCAATAAGATCACTGAGCTTGTCGAAGTGCTTCCCAATCCTGCACCTGTTGTTGCAGGCGTTGCGACAATTCATACAGGTCTTTGACTTTGGGGGCCTCAGTGCCGTTGTTTTGATCCACTTCCTCGAACAAAGCCCAGGCCGCATCGAAACGACCCAATCCGGCAGCCACGGTGGCTTGGTTGGTCAGGATGTACCAGGTCAAAGGGTGCTTATCCCCCAACACGTCCCGGGCTGTGGCGGCATTGCGCTCGGTCAAAGACCAGGCTTGCTCGAATCGCCCCTGCTGGTGTAACAATTCAACCAGGTTGTAAGTCAGCATCAAGTGGAATTGGTGGTCCTCCCCAAAACTGATCGCCGAAACCGGTAACAATGACTCCAACATGGCCTGGGCTTCCTCTGGCTGCTGGTTTTTGCTCAAGGCATTGGCATGATTCATCCCGGCTTGGATGGTGGTGCGGTGTGTCTGTCCCAAATGCGATTGGGCCAACTCATGCGCTTGCTGCTTGATTACCAATGATTGTGCATCGTCACCGTGTCGCTGCAAAATGGCCCCATAGTTGACCAAAGCGTTGATGTGGGCCAAATTGCCTTCGCCATAGTAGACCAGGGCCTCATCGGCCAAGCGTGCAAAATGGTCCCGCGCCAAATCAATTTGTCCGGCCCGTTCAGCCGCTTTGGCCACTTGGGTATGGATGGCCATGGCCCGCGTCGGTTGGACATGAGACCAGGCAGGTAAAATGGTCGCGGCTTGCCGGGCCAAGGCCAAAGCCTGATCAAACTGACCCAGATAATAATGGGCATCACTCAAAGTGGTCAACAGCAAGGTCGGTAGGTTGTTATCTGTGTTCACCGGGGATTCGGCCAAGCGCAACCATGGGGTCAATAAAGCCACCGCAGCTTGGTTGTTGTCTTCATCGATCAACAACTGCGCCATGCGGGTCAAAGCCAGCACATGCAAAGCCTCTGGACCGCCTGCAGTCATGGCCATCACCTCTTGAACCAATGCTTTGCCTTGCTCAAGATCGCCCAAATGATAATGTGCTTGGGCCAGCTCCAACTGGGCTTTGATGGCATTGATTGACTGGACGCCTTCCAATTGACGAAACAGTTGCCAGCTTTGTTCCAGGTGAGGCAAGGCTTTTTGATTCAGGCGCAGGCTGTTGTAGGAGTTACCCACCGCCAGGTGTAATTGGGCCCGTGAGGCCGGGCTGTCGGCCAAGGAGGCCTCAATTTGCGGCGCCGCTGCGTCGATCACATCGGCCATCCGCACCTCCCGACCCTGGCCCATGGCCGAGCCCGCATTGAGCAGCTCTGCCAGGTATTGATTGACTTGTTCGGTGGTGTTTTTCTCGGCAGCCAGTTGGGTGTTGGCCGCTTGGATGCGCCAGCTGGCCCAGCCACTGATCAACAAGCCGACCAGCAACAAACCCATCACCGCCCAACGCAGGTAGCGTTTGCGCAAGCGTTCAGGTCGGGCTTGCAACTCAGCCATCGCCGCCACCACCTGCTGGGCATTGGGCCGTTGCTTGGGCTCTGGATGGCACAGGCTGAGCAACAGCCGCTGCCAGGGCTTGGGCACGTGTTGGGCACTCGATGGCCAGCGCAACGGCGCTTGTTTTTGTTGGGCCAGTTGCTCCCAGTTGTTGGCCACAAAAGGCGATTCTCCGCTCAACTGCCGGATGCACAACAAGCCCAAGGCATAGATGTCTGAGGCCGGGGTTTTGCTTTGCTCACCAAACAACTCAGGGGCCATGTATTCCGGCGAACCCACCCAATTGGCCGCCGCCCAATCGGCTTCATCGCCCAACAGGCTGCCACCAAAGTCCATCAACACATAACGGCCTTGATCACTGAGCATGACATTGGCTGGCTTGATGTCACCATGCACCAACTGGCTGTCATGCACCGCTTGCACGGCCAGGGCCAAGGCCTGCATCAGGCGCAAGGCTTCGTCCCAATCGGCCATCACATTCACCTGTTCCAAGGTCTGGCCCTGGATGTAGTCACACCAGAAGCCGACTTGACCTTGGTGCATCGCTACCCCATGGATGGTCAGCACATGGGGTGAGCGCACCCGCGCCATGTTGCGCGCTTCTTCGATGAATTGGTTTTTTTGCCAGGAGCGGATGCGCTCTTCGTTCAACAGTTTCAAGGCCACCGGCCGACACAAGGCGGCATCATGGCAGCGAAACACTTCACCAAAACCACCCCGACCAATTGACTCGATGGCATACAGGTGCCCCCACTGGAATTCATAGTCATCGGGCACATCTTCGATGTGGCTGTGCAACTGTTCTTTCATCGCCAGCTGGATATGTTGCAATTGGCGCAATGGGGCCAATTCCTTGCCAGCCGGATCAACACCTTCCCAATCAATGGGTTGACCGGAAACCAGTGCGTCTAAAGCCTGTTGCCAATTTTTGCTGGCGTCACTCATGCTGGCTTTGCACATGCGGCATGTGGCTGGCCAACTTATCGAAACTGCGGGTCACCAGCATGCGTGCGGCATTGGCTGAATTGAGATCCATGGCTTCGGCAATTTCGGGAAAGGAAAAATCCAGCTCCAAACGCAAGATCACCGCTTCGCGATCCCGCTCTGACAGTTGTTGTAAGGCTGACTCATAGGCGGCCATGAGCCGTTGGCCCATCACCTGATCCAACACCGAAGGCTCGGCATCGCGGACTTCCTGCTCTGAGTCCATCGGTGCCAACTTGTGCCGACGCTGTTGCTTCTGAATTTCTTTGCGCACGCTGTTGAGCAACACCTGCCGCAGATAAGCCAGGAAAGCCCCTTCGCCGCGGTGTTCAAACTCGGGCAATTTTTGCAAAGCTTTGAACAAGGTCAATTGCACCATGTCGGCGGTTTCTGACAAGCTGCGAGCATGGGCCGGCAAGCGACCATGGGCCCAACGGGTCAACAAGGGCAGATATATCGCGAACAGCCGCTCCTTGGCGTCATCATCGCCTTGTTTGACTTTGCGCAACAAGGTGGCGGTTGATTCGAATGTCTGCGTGGCTTGGGACACTGGGCTGAGGTCAAAAACAGGTTTTAACATTCTAGCACAGCGATTTTTCGATGCAGCCAACATGTCAGTTTCAGACCATGATCCACTGATCTGCCATCCAGTGGCCAAGTCATGGCGAATCGAGTTGACGATCATTCTTCAAAACCGTGGTCAAAAATTTCATCCAAAAATTCAATTGCACCCCGATCCACACCATGACCCGAAAGTCGTGGTGTTCTGAGCAGATCCAATTGACCCAACAACCAATTGCCTTCAGGGGGTTGGTTCGGATGGGTGGAAGGCATGAATCCGCTGTCGACCACGGGAGAATTCATTTGTGGGCTTAAATCCTGGTTGAGCATGGGGTCGATGTCCAAGTTACCCAAGTTACTGTCCAACGGGCCAAAGAATTGACTGATCACGTTGAATAACAAATGGTTTTTAATGTTGCCTCCAAAAAAGCCAACATCCCATACCACCTCTTCTGCAAAGATGTTGTTGGCAACAACGTTCAGCACAGCCGATCCAGAACTGAATATCACACTCGCTGTGTCTTGGGTGCCTTGCACAGTGTTTTGAATCACTGTGTTGTTGGTGAAATACACAGCCGTGAGGGCGTTTAATATGGCCGTGCCGTTATCGCTGGCGTCATTATCAAAAAACACACTGTTGCGAACGTGCACTGTTTCGGCATCGCCAAGCAACAGGGCTGACGCGTTTTCGGCATTGTTGTTTTGAAACATCACACCATCAATCAAAACGTGATGGAATGTGTGGTTATTAGAACCCAACATGAGCAGACCGCCACCCAAACCAGGGGCTTCATGGGCATATCCATGGCTGATGGTGAGGTTCTCAATGGTCACTTGTAAACCAGAAAAGCCAGCGGTGATGGTCAAAACGATGTCACTGTCACCTCCATGCAACACAGTGGCGTCAGCGGGCAGCCGCCCATCCCTGGGTAAACAGCCTGCGCCCAGCCAACCGCCACTGATTTTTACCGGCGCAGGCTGTGAATTTTGTAATGCAAAACCATTGCCCAGGCTGCCATTGTCTGCGGTGTGATACGTCCCAACCCGCAGACGAATCTCATCACTTTGTGCACTGTTTTCTACCTGTGCCAGTGCTGATTGGAATTCTGCTGCATCACTCACACAGTACACCGTTGCGTGAACATCAATGCAAAGGATAAAAAGGGCCAGGATGACTGAGCTGTTAAGAATTTTCATGGTCGTTGTCCGTTTATCTGAAGTCACTGTTACCCAAAGAAACCCTTGGCAGCAAAAATCAACACAAAAAATGTGTGGTTTCTGCTGCTCATGGCTTTATTTGATTAATCCAAAAAGAAAAGTCTGATCAGTCATGAAAAATTTTTATCCGTTGATGTTTTTGTTCATCGCACGCCTCACATGGGCAGAGGAGTATTGTGTGGACAACACCCAAGATTTATTGAACGCCTTATCGGTGGTCAATGGGGTGAATGAACCCAGTCACATCAAATTGGTGCAAGGTGATTACCACCCCATTCACAACGGTCAAGGCAGTTTTGGCGTGGTGTGGTTGCACAACACGCCGCATCACCTTGAGATCAGTGGCGGCTGGTTGTTGCACAACGGTCAATGCACAGAAGATTTGTCCGTGGCCAATCCAATGGACACCAGACTGTTGGGGGACCAGACGGTCAGAGGCTTTGATGTTGAAGTGGGCAGTGAACCGTTGAACCTGACTTTGCGCAACCTGTCAATCATGGGCGGCACGTCCCCGCCACCGGCCATCGCCGGTTATTTCACTTACGGTGCCGGTTTAAAAATCCAGCGGCCTGGGCAGGATCATTTTGTGGGTAATGTGGTTTTGGACAGGCTGTTTTTCAGTGAAAACCATGGCTACAATGCATCCGCTTTGTTTGTCGATGGCGCCAGTCACTTGCTGGTCCGCAATTCCGTTTTTTATCACAACCGAAACTACCAGAATCATTCGATCATCATTCACACGCCTGACGATGCCCGCACTTATTTCGTGAATAACTTTGTGCATGGCAATTACCGCTTAAATGCCAATGATCCCAGCTCTGCCGCCTCATTCGCCACCCAAGGCAATGGCCAAGTCTTCATTGCCAACAGCGGGTTTTATATCAATGACGTTGAGGATTTGCACCTGGCGGGCGATGGCCTTGGAGCCCATTGGCTGGTCCACAACCACTACCTGAACTTGGCAGGCATCGCACCAGTGATTGAGGTGAATAACCTCAATGATTCAGTCATTTATATGAGTAATGACTACATTCCCTACATCCATTCACCTTACATCAATGCCGGCACCACACCCGACCCCAATCTTCAGCACTTGTTTGAACACCAATGGGATCCCGGTGAACTGGACTTTTGGGGTGAAGTCCGAAACCACGGTGGCGGTATAGACGTGGGAGCATCGGAACACCGTCTTGATCTGGTTTTCAAGGCGGCATTTGAAAACTGAGTGATTGCTGTGTTGATTCGCTCCTTGGTGGGTTTATCTCAACTGAAGAACCAACCAATCACCAGGGAGTAAACCGAATGAAAAAAACAACACAACAGGCTTTGATTCTGGCCTTAATGGCCACCATAATGGGCGTGTTCACCGCACCAATCCAAGCCGCTGACTTTTGCGTCGACACCGCCAGTGAATTTCAAGAGGCTTTGGACGATGCCGCCAGCAACGGCCAAAACAACCACATCAAACTGGTTTCCGGGGTGTACCTGACCTCAAGCAACAGCGTACCGAATACCGGCTTTGTGCACCAAAACTCAATGCCTGGTTCCTTGACCATCAGCGGCGGCTGGTCCTTGTCTGGCAGTGGCAACTGCCACTTCACCCGAGTCAGGGATTCGGCCTATGCCACGGTGCTGTCGGGCAGCGGTCAGGATCAGGTGTTGTCCATTGCCATTGGCAACGTCAACGCCAACATCAGCCTGTCTAACTTGTCCATCAACAACGGCGCCTCAGGTGGCACCAGTGGTCCCGTTGGCGGCTTGGTGATTCGAGGCTACACCAGCCAAGACCTGGCCGGTGACGTGCTGTTGGATCGCTTGGTGTTTAATGGCAACGAAGGCAATTACTACGCGGCTCTGCGCATCGACAGTGCCGGTCGTGTTGACGTTAAAAACAGCCTGTTTCGCAATAACAGCGTAAACATTTCCTACACCGCCTGGATCAGCAGCGACAGCAGCGAGGGGGTTTATTTCACCAACAACACCGTGACTCAAAACCACAGCGGCAGTGCCAGCGGGGTGTCCGGGGTGTTGCTTCGCAACATGGGCGACGGTGGTGTGGTGGCCGCCAACAACATCTTTTGGAACAACGACTTTTGGGACGTGGTGTTCTCTGGCACCAGCGCCAACCACCACTTAATCCACAACATTTATGAATCCGCCACAGGACATGCTGGCATCGAGTTTGGCAACTCACAAACCAACCCATTGTTCAACACCGACTATTCCTTGAGCGACCAATCCCCCGCCATCAACGCCGGCCTCACGCCACCAGAAAACAACCCCAACCCGCCGATTGAATTGAATTGGACAGTCGGCGATCACGATGTGCGATCCTACGCCCGCACCCAAGGCTTCCAAACCGACCTGGGCGCCATGGAAACAATTGACAACATATTTGGCAGTGGCTTTGAGTAAGCAATTTCGTCATCCTGAGCACCGCCGAAGATTCTCATGGTCACAATGAAAAGAACTGTCATTCCGAACGCAACGAAGTGGCGTCGAGGAATCTCATTATTCTTGACAAAGATTAAAGATCCCTCGACTTCGCTCGGGATGACAGCCAATAAAACAATTAAGGTGATATAGTAATGAATAACCACCATGAGTTAACAAGCAAGATGTTTCAATTCCGATTTGTCAGCCCATACACCCTCATTGGCCTGTTGGCCTTAACCTGCTGGCTGCCGCTTGCGGCCGCAGCCACCACACCCGACGGCGCTGAACCAACGGCCAAGACCAGCCAATGGATTCGGGCCGGGCGGGTGTTGGATGTGGTCAAAGGTGAATATGCCACAGACCAATTGATCACCATCACCGATGGCAAGATCACCGCCATTGAACCCATACCCAAACAAGCCCAGCCGAATGATCTATGGTTGGATTGGTCCCACCTGACCGTGTTGCCTGGCTTGATCGACGCCCACACCCACCTGTGTGACAACTCCCACATGGGCCGAGCCTTTGATCATTGGGCCTTGCCGGCCGCCAGTTTTGGCATTGCCGGGGTGGTCAATGCCAAACGCACCTTACAAGCCGGCTTCACCACCGTGCGCGACCTGTCAGCCCCCTACTATGCCTGTGTGGCCTTGCGTGACGCCATCAATGCGGGCTGGGTACCCGGTCCCCGCATGCACAGCAGTGGCCAGATGATCACCATGACCGGTGGCCACGGCGACTGGGGTGGCTGGATGGCTCCTGAGCACCAGGTGCAAACCCCAGCCGAAACCGTGGCCGATGGCACCGACGCCGTGCGCCAAGCCGTGCGTTTGCAAATTCAACACGGGGTGGACTGGATCAAATTATCGGCCACCGGTGGTTTTGGCACCACCGGCACCATCCCTGGCGCCAGCACCTACACCCAAGCCGAAATCCAAGCCGCGGTTGAAGAAGCCGCCAAACGGGGCATCGGCGTGGCGGCCCATGCCCATGGCAATGACGGCATCCTCAATGCCATTGCGGCCGGGGTCAAATCCATAGAACACGGCACCCTGATGGACACCCAGGCCATCAAGCAACTGAAGAAAAACAACACCTTCGTGGTGATGGACCTGCTGGCCGCGCATTACGATCTGATTGAAACCAAAAAAGACTTCACCGACAAACAAATACAAACCACCAACGAGGCGTATTACCAAGACTACGCAGCCAATTTCAAACGGGCCTACCAAGCCGGCGTGCGCCTGGCCTTCGGCACCGACTCCGGCGTCTACCCCCACGGCCGCAACGCCGAACAATTCCAACTGATGGTCGATGCCGGCATGTCACCGATCGACGCCATCCGCTCCGCCACCACATGGGCCGCCGAATTGCTCGGCCAAGAACAAGCTGTGGGCCAAATCCAAGTCGGCATGCACGCCGATTTACTGGCCGTCCAAGGCGACCCCCTGACCGACATCGGGGTGTTAACGAAGGTGCAACAGGTAATGAAAGGTGGAGAGTTGGTGCCTGGTGATTGACGGATGAGTTGGATCATTTCAGATGATCACATAGACCCAAGACCTGATTAATCCAGGCCGAATTGGCTGAAAAAAGCAAATTGATTTGGTGAAATGATAGATTTATCAACCATCATCCTCAGTCTCAGTCGTTGCCGCATCCTGCTAACTCGACACACCTCAACCCACACATTGACTTCAAAATTGCCGTCATCCTCGGGCTTGACCCGGGGATCCATTTTGGCTTGAGTGAATCTTGGTTAAATCAGCGACTCTGACCCCATTGATCCCCATCCGCTCCGCCACCACATGGGCCGCCGAATTGCTCGGCCAAGAACAAGCTGTGGGCCAAATCCAAGTCGGCATGCACGCCGATTTACTGGCCGTCCAAGGCGACCCCCTGACCGACATCGGGGTGTTAACGAAGGTGCAACAGGTAATGAAAGGTGGAGAGTTGGTGCCTGGTGATTGACGGATGAGTTGGATCATTTCAGATGATCACATAGACCCAAGACCTGATTAATCCAGGCCGAATTGGCTGAAAAAAGCAAATTGATTTGGTGAAATGATAGATTTATCAACCATCATCCTCAGTCTCAGTCGTTGCCGCATCCTGCTAACTCGACACACCTCAACCCACACATTGACTTCAAAATTGCCGTCATCCTCGGGCTTGACCCGGGGATCCATTTTGGCTTGAGTGAATCTTGGTTAAATCAGCGACTCTGACCCCATTGATCCCAGTAGACTAATAATTTGCTCATCTGTCCAAATATACTCCCTTTGAAATACTGGAATTTTTATATTCCCTCTTTCTACATCTATTAGTAATGAAGCTAGGCGGGGGCTGGAAGGTGTTATTTTGCTTGATGATCCCATAATATAAATTGAATTTATCTATCTTAATTTGCTAATTCGTTGAATTAAATATTCACAATGTGCCATATAACTAATTACATTTTCTTCAGTAAGGTTTGTATTCTTTTTACCAGAATGAACTACTTCGTTTCTCAAACGCTTCATTTTCATAATCAAACTTTTGTCTTTCTTACTTAACCTTCCGGTATCCATTAAATATTGAAGGCACCTTGTTGATGTAATTTGAGATCTAGAAGCCTGAGCAATTCCAAGTTTGTGAGCAACTAAGTTTATTTCTCTTTCAAGCTCTTTCCATGAAATGAGAATCGCCGATTCGGGAGACACTGATGCTACTTCTAGTGCTTTGGAGACCCACTCTGGTGTGCTTTCATCTTCAACCTGATCATTCTCTAAACGAAATTTCCGTCGATCCTCAATTGCCTTAACTTCTTCAGCATCAATTGTATTTACAGCTTCCTCTATCTCTCTAATCTCTTTGGACAAATCAACTTGAATCGCCCCGGGTTTGTCGGAGACTAAATAGTTTGAGAGAATTAGTCTATGAATACACGAATCCGTTACGCCCCCGAGGTGAAAGAACG
>NZ_JAIOUV010000011.1 GCF_019931145.1 Marinicella meishanensis
TCTGCTTCGCTTGTTCATTGTTCACCTTCTTTCCCGAAGTGATATCATATATCACCTCTAAGTCGGTGGCCAATTTCACTGTACCACTACAACTTGATGGTGATTCAATTATATGTACAAAACCTTTTTTATTAGACATATGTAAGTTTCTGTAATGAAGGTTATCACCCTAGTCTAGCTATCAGAATAATTTGATTTTTTCAATATGGTATGTTCTATCAGGATTTTCCCTTACGCACATTCTATCTTCAGAAAACTGTAGCTTACTAAATATCAAGCGTCTTCTGTAACACCCTCTTTTTTTCTGCTTGGTACCTCTACATCTGAAATCAAATTCATATCGTGCAAAGCCTCAAGCCTCAACAACGGAATTATTGCGTTGTCTCGTATCACACTTCGTATTAAGTCTTCTTCCATACCCGTTTCCCTAAGTACTTCTATTGATTTTTTTATCAGCTCAGTTCGTAAAATAGAATTCTCTATTTTCATTTTTTCAGCTTCAATTTGATTTCTATATTCTTCGTCTTTTTTTCTTTCATGACTATCATTAAGAAACTGCCTGATAACCTCTAACGGATTTAACCTACCTAAAAATTCCCAAAATCCTGGAGACTGGATAACGACTTTATTTATGTGAAGTGGGAAAGTAGGCAAGTCTGTCATAGACCATGCTTCATGTTCGACATTGTATGCTATGGAATAGCTTGACGGGTTTCGATGAAACTCATAGCACATAAATTCAATTGCATCGAGCCCAAAATGTGCATCACTTAATCTTTTGAGAACCAATGCTGTCAATGAAGCAGATATATCTCCATTTGTATTAACTTTTATTATTGAACTGACACCCAAATTTTCAAACATTTATCTCTCCTAGATTATTCACCTGCGAGTACATTTTACATCAATATTTTAGTCTAAAAATGTGCCAAATATTAAGAAATGAAAAACCCTAAATTTTGATTCTCAAATTATTAGGTTGTCAGCTACTATATCCCCCCAGTGATTGCGTTGTGTGACGTCAATGACTTCTATGATTCTTGTGAGAGGAAGTTTGACCCATCACTCGATAACCGGCCCTGTATCGTGCTCTTAGCAATGGAAGCTATTATGTGTACATGGGTTTTGCTACTCAAATTTTTTTCTTAGCTATGCAAATTCTCATAAATCATAAATTAATAGACACTTTTATTATGTATCCAATTCTGTCTATTAAATCCCAAAATAAGCATATAATAGACATCTATTCCATAAATCGATTTATTAGACAATGAGAAAATTTGGATATGCCAGAGTATCAACCTCACAGCAATCACTTGAGATTCAGGTTAATCGCCTGAAGACAGAAGGTGTTGAGGATTTCAGAATTTTCACAGATAAGCTCTCTGGTAAGCAATTTGATAGAGATGGCTTGAGTACGCTACTGGTCAAAGTAGAAAAAGGCGACCTCATCTTAATAACTAAACTTGATCGTCTGGGTCGAGATACCCTTGACATGATTAAGCTGGTCAATCAATTTCTGGACTTGGGAGTTCACATTCGCTTCTTGGACGATGGACTATCAACTGAAGGACCAACTGGAAAATTACTAATTACAATATTATCTGCTATTGCTGAGGCTGAGAGATCAAGAATATTAGAGAGAACAAACGAAGGTCGCGAAGCTGCTAAAAACAAGGGGGTTAGATTTGGTCGCAAACCATTTGTTGACAGACCAAAAGTAGTATCACTCAGAAACCAAGGTATGAAAGCATCTGATATAGCTGAAAAAATGGGCATTGGCAGATCTACAGTATATAAAATTTTAAAGGAACATTCATAATCTATATTTTTTCTTCTGAGCAAACTACTGATGGACAGTCAATCTGATATAAAAAACATGCTTTTTGGTTCTGAAAATGAAACTGCACTGTTTGAAGCAAAAAGACAAATCAATGATGCAACTTCAAAGAAATTGAAATTTATCACTACTATCATTTCATTAGCAAATACGGCAACATTGAAAGGCCAAACAGCCTACTTCTTTTACGGTGTAAAAGAGGAGAACGGTAGACTGTATACCTCTGGAATCGACCAAGATCAAATTCGGGATCCTAAAGAAATTCATGATCTCGTGAATGATCAAACATTAGTTAATAACTTTGTAAACTTTGAATGCAAATACATAAATATAAATAGTCACACAATTTTAAGAATTGAGATCCCACCTCAAAACAAGTTGATTTACAGAATTCAAGACTTAACGTATTTTCACGACAAGCTAAAAAAAGTTAAATTAAACAAGAATGTAATCTACTATCGAGATGGCCCTAGATTATCTCAACTTTCACCCGATGAGATCTTAGACTATTCTCATAATCAAATTAATCCATCCTTTGAATTCTCATTAATCGATTGGGACACAAAAGAGAAGTTGGACTTTAAAAATTTAACTTCCATTGAGTATCGTCATCCAAATGAATCAGACTTTATAAACTTCCTTGGAAGGATAATTACTTTCAATAAATCTAATTTCTCACCTGCACAATTGTTGGACCATGCAATAAGGATTAAAAACTCAAAAGAGTATCACTTTTTATCGTTTTCAGTGAAAAACATTGGGAATGCTGTTGGTAAAAATATTCATATCAAATTGCGATTTAATAATAATTTCACTGAAGTACTTCTCTCAAAAGATTTAACGCTGTTAACAAGTACCAGTCAACTGAGAACTCCGCTTCAGAATTCTGTGATAAAAATACGAAATGAAACTGATTTCACGGAAGTTAGCTTTCATCTAGATTCGTTGAGTGTAGATCAGACTTATATAGCGAATGATTTTATAGCTGTAAAATTTAAAGAAACAGGGAATTTTTCTTTTAGTGCTTCTATAGTTTGTGACGAATTTAGAAGAGAAAACATTACCAAAGTTTTCTATAAAAACACTATTAAAATTGAAAAGTCTAGCGCGCAAAATATATATGATTCATACATACAACAATAGCTAATGGATTACTAAAGCAGTTGTGCATGTCAATATTTGAAATAAATCAAATCACTCCTTCACTTTTTTTTCATTAATTAACTTTTACCTCTTTTTGCTTCTTCATATTTATTTCGAGGGGAAGCTAAATAAATGATTTAGTTGGAAAATAAATGGGTTAGTTGCAGAAAAGTAAAAGGTTTAGTTGTAGTTCCACAGGGTTTGGTTCGATGAAAAAATCTTGACTTGTCTCTTGTTCCAGTTGTACCATTAGTACACACGGTACATATGGGACATCTAACACGATGGAAATCACAATCGACATAGAGAGCGCCACGCCGCTGTTTTCGCAGCTGGTGATGCAGATCAAACAGGCAGTGGAACGCGGTTTGATTCAACCGGGCGATCCGCTGCCTTCGATCCGGCAACTGGCCAATGATTTGGACATGAACAACAAAACGGTGGCCAAGGCTTACCGCTTGTTGGAACGGGATTCGGTGATCGTGACCAAAGGGTATCGCGGCACCTTCATCCACCCGGAAGCCAAAAACAACTGCACAGTGGATTTGAATGCCTGGGTCCGGAAAGAGCTGACCCAAACCATCCAATCGTTTAAGGAAGCCGGTGTGACCGACTCAGAAATTCGCATCGCCTTTGCCGATGTGCTTAACCAAAACTCAGGAGTTTGAGATGACTGAATTGAACTTATTTTTGCTGGTCTTTGGATTGCAAATTGTGTTGTTGTCGGCCTATTACCCGTGGCGCGTGTGGCAACGGGCCCGCTACATCGTGACCCACTACCCAGCCAGCACCCATCCGAAGTTGTACCCCAACAGCAGCCGTTCCTTTATCCGCAGCATGAACTGGTTTAATGCCTTGCATGTGATCAATTTCACCTTGGGTTGGGTGTTGGTATTTCTGCTGCATCAAGGCATTTGGTCGGTAGAAAACGGGGTCAATAAATTGTTGCCTTGGGGCTATTTCATGCTGCAAATGTTGCCCAGTGTGTTGTGGGATGTGTTTGGCTTAAAGATGGCCAAACTGATGCAAAAAGCCGACACCCGGACCATCAAATCAGCCCAGCTGACCCCCCGACGCTTGACCGATCACATTGCGCCCGGATTGCTGACTGCGGTGCTGCTCAGTTATGTGGCGTTTCTGTTGATTGGCTATTGGGTTGAGGGCTTTGAATTCAGCACCAACAGCAAAACCACCTTGATGGGCGGCATCCTGTTGGCGGGCTATGCGCTGTTTTGGGTGATGGCCAAGTGGCTGATTACCGGCGGCGGTAAAAACCCGTATCAGTCGGCAGCAGAACGACACCATGCGGTGGCCACGAACATCCGCACGTTTGCTTATACATTGATCATTTGTTGTGTTTTTATGCTGATCACTTTGTTGATTGACACCTATGAAATGGAAGCCATCATGCCAATATTGATGAGTGTTTTTCTGCAACTGTTGGTGATCGTTTCCATGGGCATCATGCTCAACAAATGCCGCATTGAGAACATCAACTTCGATGTCTACAAAGCCGGTTGAATCGAGATTAATTTTTTAGGAGCTTAAGATGCAAGCACAGACTTATTTTTACGGCGCATTTTTACTGCAAGTGGTGACCATTTCGGCCCTGATCCCCTGGTGGGTCAAAAGCCGCTTGCAGGCCATGATGTTGGCCCACCCACCGGCTGATTACCCAAAACTGTATCCGGAATCACCCGCCCGCATGCAAACCGTGCTGAATCGCTTCATGCAGTTCAACAGCGGCATTTTGCTCGTGGGCTTGGCCATGCTGGCCCACGTTTATTGGGGCCTAGAAACTGAACTGTTCGGTTGGGACAATCAGGGAGGTTTGACGGTGTATTTTTTGTGGCAATACCTGCCTTTTGCCTATTTGGGCGCACAAGGGGTGAAACACCACCAGATGATGCGCTTGCTGAACACCAAACAACAGCGTTCAGCCAGCTTGCTGCCGCGGCGCCTGCGGGATCACGTCACCCCGCTGTGGCAAGCGCTGATCGCCGCCACTTTATTGGCCTACATCGGCACCGTGGTCTACATGGCACAAAACCCCTTCACAGGCTTTGCCGGGTATTGGAACATCTTGTTCGTGCTGGGTTTGAATGCGTTTTTTGCGGTGCTGCTGCACTTTCAAATCAAGGGCCGCAAAACCGATCCCCACCAGTCACACCATGACCGCCTGCAACAACAGCGCCTGATTGGCCGCTTGTTGGTGACCGGTTGGGTGCTGGCCAATGTGTTCCTGAACACCAACATGTGGTTGGCCTATTGGGACATGCGCGACTGGAACCTGGTGGTGCAATCGGGCTATTTCACCCTGATTGCCTTGATCATGAGCCAAACCAATGTCCACCAACCCGAAGATTACTCGGTGTATCAATGAACACCCCCAGGACTCACAGGAGAATGAATATGAGAAAACAAAACACCACCAAGCAACACCCCAAACACATCATCAAGGGATTCGTTCAAGGCTTTTTGCTGTTGAGCAGCCTGATGCTGATGCTGGTCTTGCCCGCCTATGCGATTTCAGATCCTGAAAGCAAGCATGACCCGAGCTTCGAGGCCTTGATTGCGGCTTTGGAAGCCAAACGCCAGGAGCACCACATTGCCGGCATGGCCATCGCGGTGGTCAAAGGCGATCAGGTGGTCTTGCGCCATGGCTTTGGGCTGATGGACCTGGAACAACAAACCCCGGTGACCCCGGAGACTTTGTTTGCCATCGGCTCCACCAGCAAAGCCTTCACCGCCACCTTGGCGGCCATACAAGTGGATCAAGGCCAGCTGCAATGGGATGATCCAGCCAGCCAATACCTGCCCAATTACCGCTTTACCGTGGACGATGCCGAGTTACCCATCACCATCCAGGACATGTTGTCACATCGCACCGGTTACACCCGCAACGATTTGTTGTGGGCCAATGGCCAAGCCAGCCGTGAATTGATCCTGAAAACGGCCACCAAAGCCAAACCTTGGGATGACTTCCGGAAAAATTTCCATTACAACAACGTGATGTATTTGGCGACCGGCGAAATCACCGCCCAATTGGCAGGCATGAGTTGGGATGAACAGCTGCAACAAGCCTTGCTCAAACCATTGGGCATGGACGACACCACCTCCATCCATGAACAGGCCATCGCCCACCCGCAGATTGCCCTGGGCTATCAGTGGAATGACGCCACCGAAACCCATGACTTGATGCCGCGGCGCAACCTGAACAACGTGGCCCCGGCCGGTGGCATTTATTCCAATGTCAACGACATGGCCCATTGGGTCCGAATGCTTTTGAACACAGGCCAGTTCAATGGCCAACAGTTGGTTTCTGCCGAACAACTGCAAGCCACCTGGCAGCCATCGGTCAAAATTGCCGACACCATGGACTACGGCATGGGCTGGTTTTTGCAACAATGGCAAGGTCAACAAGTGGTTGAACACGGTGGCAGCATCGATGGCTATGGCGCCCAAGTGACGCTGTTACCCGAGGTCCAATTGGGGTATGTGCTGTTGACCAACAACACCGCCTCACCGCTGCAGCAAGAATCGATTCATGTGGTGTTGAGCCACCTGTTGCCACCCGAGGTGCAGGCGACCAGTGCTGCGGCCCAAACCAACCTCGATTACTCATCCATGGTGGGTGAATACCACGCCAATTTCGCTTCTTTCAAAGACAGTTTGTTCACTTTTTTGATCAACGACAACGGCCGACCGGCGGTCGATGTGCCCGGACAAATGGTCTATGAATTGAAAGACCCCGATGAACACGGCAAGATGTATTTTATCATGACCGACACCGTGGCGGTGTCGTTTGATCGGGATCAGGCCGGTGCCATCACCGCCATGCGCATGCACCAGAATCGCATGGATTTTGAGTTGCCCAAAAAAGGCGTGCCGATTGCACCTGAGGTTGATCCCAGTGAGTTGGCTGCTTACTTGGGCCAATACCAATCCAAGACCTTCAATGGCCCGATCCAAGCGATCATCCAAAACCACCGGCTGACCCTGGATGTGCCCAATCAAATGGCCTTTGAGTTGCACTTGCCCGATGCCGAAGGCTTTCGCCAATTCCGCATCAAAGCGGACATGAGTGCCCAGTTTGAAACCGATGAGTCCGGTCAAATCTCCCAATTGGTGCTGTACCGCGATCGCGAGAAAGTGGTCGACACCGCCCCCAGAATCACAGCTGACACGGCGGCCAAAGCCGAAGCAGAATTACCTGATGTGGCGGCATTGATGGTGTTGATGAACAACGAAAAGCAATTGAAAGCCTTGCGCAAAAAAAGCGGTTTCCGTTTATCAGGCACGATAGAAATGGTCAATTCTGGCATCACCGGGCAAGTGACCATGGCCTTTGATGCCAAGCACAGCTACGCCCAACACATGGATTTCGGCACTTTTGGTGAGATTTCGCTGGCAGTCAATGAGCACGGTGCGGCCACCACCGGCATCAACCCGTACACCGAACTGAAAGGGAAGTACTTGAAACAAATCCGCATGGATCATCCGGCAGTGGCTTTGGACCTGGCCAATCAGGCTGAGCAGATCCAAGTTCGGGGCCGTCGGGAACTGCATGGCCGCAGCGTCTATGTGATGCGGGTGAAAATAACCGACTTGCCGACCCGGACCTATTACATTGATGCCCAAAATGGCGATGTGTTGCGCATGAAAACCCAGCTGATGAACCCGGTAGCCGGCAACATCCCGGTGACCATAGATTACAGCGATCACAAGAAAAAGCATGGGCTGAGGTTGCCCATGACCACCACCATCAAGAACCCCATGATGGGCTTGGCCATCATCCGCTACGATGACTTCAAAGGCAAACAAAAATTTGCCGATGACGCGTTTGTGATTGAGCCTTAACGGCGGTTAGAAATGGGCAGTCGCTGTGGCGCTTACTTGCCAGCCGCAGCGGCTTTCCGTTGTTTCATTTTCTCGGCGATTGAGGACATCGCACGATCCATGATGGGGACTTGTTGTAACAACCGTGATTGGTTCTTGCGCAACTGGTCGGCCAATTCAATGGGGAACAAATCGATCACCTTGGCCCCTTTGGCATCGACAAACAACATCTTGCCACTGATCGGACTGATCCAGGACAACTTGACCCGCTGGGGTTTCTTCTTGCTGTTGATTTCAATCCATTCACCCAGTTTCAGGCTGCTGGCAGATTCTTGTGCGTCGTCTTCGACCAGTTTCAGTCCCGGAGGCGGCTCCATGCTCAGATCAGGATTTTCTATCAACTCACCCACGCTGGAATCGCGGTTGAATTCTTTGGATAACTTCAAGATCTCTTTGGGGTCAATGAAATCCAGCGGTTTTTCTGGTTCACGCACACCATTGATTTCTTCCAAACAGGTTTGCATTTCCTGAGACTTTTCGCGCAAATCTTTGATGTCATAGGCCACCAGTTTGAGGCCTTCGACCATTTCATCACAGAGTTCTTTGATGGCGGCATCAGACCGCTTGTTGGGGTTGTCGGGGTTGGCGGCATTGACCAGTTTGCGCACAAAATCTTGGTGCTTGAACAACAAATCAGGCGAGTCGTCTTTGCGCAACTCTGATAGGATCAATACATTGGCCCACGGTTTGAGCAAGATTTCCCGCACCAACTTGGGGACTTTTTGGTCCTTGAGGTGTTTTTTCAACACTTCGGCGGTGCGGTTCTTCGCCACACTCAGTCGTTCTCTGCCCGAAACCGTCTCTGACGTGCGGCGCTCGGCAATGGACGCGCGCTTTTTCAGTTTCTGATCAAAGCGGATGAAGCGTTCAATCAGCTTCTCGTAATTGATGCTTTTCTCGTGATTCTTGAGGATGAAGTTGACGATCTCTTTGACCTTGTTGAGGAACACCTGGTTGTCATCGGTTTCCGGTGACCAACCAATTGAGCTCTCGGCCATGATGTTCAACAATTGTCGGGCGTTGTTGTGTTTGTCAGAAAAGAACGTTTCGTCTTTCAGGGCAATTTGCAGATACGGCAGTTGTAACTTCGACAACACCAACTGGATGGTTTCTGGCAAATTGCGGTCTTCCACCAGAAACTGGAACATTTCGCCAACCAGATCAATGATGTTTTCATCGGCGGCATTGAGCTGCTGGTTTTTGCTCATCGCTTTGAGCGATTTGAGCTTCTTGATCAATTCGTCTTTCAGTTCCAGTGGACTGATGCTTTGTTGGGATTCCAACTCCTGGTCGGTCAATAACTCGACTTTGATTTGATCCAGGGCATCGGTCAACTGCGAGAATTGCACGATGTTTTCGGCGCTGTAGCTTTGTTGCGGCGCCTGTTCCCGGTCATGTTCCAAAATGCTGGCGATCTTCTTGTAATTTTCGTCTTCCTCAGACAAGGCATGCGCCAGGTAATTGATCGAGTTGTTCATGGCGTGCCCGGCACTGGGCTGTTGTTTCACTTCAAACTTGATTTCTGGCAGGATACCGCTTTTTTTGAAGTACTTGTTGACCATGCGATAGGCCGGTCCCAGGCTTTCCACCATGTTTTTTTCAAACAACTTGATGATCATCAACTTGATGTTGTTTTCTGATTTCAGCACCTTCAATGACAATGCAAAGGCGTTGACGATGGCGTCCGGACCAATGGGGTTGGCGTGGTTGTCGATTTCGCCACCCATGCCAACCAATTCGGAATACCGTTCATTGAGCATGTACAGCTCTTCATGGTAATACTGGCTGATCTTGGCGATGACGTTGTTGATCGCCAGTTTTTGATCCAGATCGTCTTCCTTGATCAGGGTCAGGTTCTTTTTGGTCTGTTCGGTTTGTTCATCATTCTCGATGAAATAGACGAAATCTTTGGATTTGAATTTTTGGAAGATGACGTTGACGTTGGTGGCAAACTGACGGGTCAATTCGTCTTTGTTCTTGCGGGTGTCGCCAATCGCCGCAAAATATTGATTCTGCAAGGCATTGGATTCGGCCTGTTCAGCCATGTCGAAGAAAAAATCATTCAACCCTTCAAAAAAATTTTTCAGGTTCGGGTTCAGCGATTGGACGAAAATCCGATGGGTTTCATGCAGGTGCTTGGTGAAAGCAGATTGATTTTTCTGTTTTGTCATCTGATTGATTTCAACACCATGTTCTTTGCTGACATGTGCCATTTTTTTCTTCATTTCGCCGACTGTGATCCAGGCATTCATTCCTTAATATGAATGCCACATACTTTTGTGCCCCTGGTCATTTGGGGCAACCTTAATCACACACACAGTCTATGGATGGACTGACTCACACAATTTGGTTCTCGATCGTTGGCGCCCACACCGGCACCTACTTTCTTTATTTTGCCATGAATCAGGGGTGGTTTTGTATTTTATTTTTCAAAACAAATTTTTTTCCTGGGCCACATCCCCGCCCGATCAACTCCCGCTGTGGGATCAAGCCGTCGTCGCATGGCAAGACAGATCAAACCAGTTGTCTGACCAAATTCATCACGTTGGACCGAATCACAAAGCGGCCATAGGCAAAACTCACCAGCAGCAAGGTCACGGCCAAGGCCGCGAAGGACAACACGCTGACTTGCCAGGGAAACACAAATGGCAAAGCAAACCAGTACGTGGTGATGGCATAGGACACCGCCCAGCCCAAAGCGCCGCCGGCGACAAAGGCCAACAAACCCAACAACAGCATTTCGATCACATTGATGGCATACAAATCTTTGGTCAACATCCCCATCAAGCGGAAATAAGCGCTTTCCTGCAAACGGTCTTGGGAGGTAGACACCAATGAGGTGATCAGGATCATGATGCCAGCCAACACACTCAAGCCAGTGAAAATTTGCACCAATTGGGTCAACTGATCAACAAATCCCTTCAATTGCTTGGCGATGCTGGCCCCATCTAAGGTGGTGATGCCGGGAAATTGTTTGGCAATTTCAGTTTGTAAATCAGGGATGCGCGAGGCCTCAACCTGGGCCGTGGCAAATTGAATCTGCGGGGCCCCGGCCATCACTTCTGGTTGGAACATGAAGTAAAAGAACGGGCTGGGACCGCGCTGATAACGCGAACGCAAACTGCTGATGTGGGTCTTGATTTTCACCCCTTGCACATCAAACACAATTTCATCGTGCAACGACACCTGCAAAAATTCAGCGATGGTGTCCAACACCGAAATCGGCACCGACTCCGCGTCACTGACTTGCGGTGAACGGGCAAATAACTGGTCTGCTTCAATGGCATCGATCATTTGTTCGGTGCGCAACACGCTGTCACCATAACTCAGGTTAAAAATGCGGGTGACGTTGTCGTAGTTGTCCAGTTGGTCTTTGAGGGTTTCGGCATCCACCCCATTGACCGTGTGGATGCGGGCGCGAATGACCGGATAATAGGTCACCGGAACCGCGATCATGGCATCCAGGGATTCATGCTGCTCGCTTTGCACATCCAGCATGAACATGTTGGGTGAATCTTCTGGGTAGGTGCTGATCAACTGCTGGTCGATGGTGTGGTTCAAGGCCGTGATGCTCCACATCACCATCACCGCCATCGACATGGTGGTGAAAAAAAGCATCGATTGGTTGCCTTTGCGGAACACGTTTTGTACCGACAGTTTTAACAACCAATGGCTGATCCAGCCGCGGTTGATCAAACGCCGCAGGCTGCGCAGAATCAATTGACTGAACAACCAAAACAACACCCCAATGACCAACAAACCCAAGGCCACTTGCAGGCCTTGCCACCAGGACGCCAATTCCAGCGACAACAGCACATACAAACTGACCACCGACAACAACATCCAATAGCGGGAAAAATACCAGGCTGGCGTGCTGGTGCGTTGTTGTTGCAACACCGCCACCGGTTTGATTGAGGTCAGCGACTGAATGGTGCTGTGGGTCATCAGCCAAGTCAATGCCATGGCAATGACCAGCACTTTGCCAACACTGAGCCAGGAGATGCCCAATTCAATTTGTGCCGGTAAGATGGCCGCGAAGGCATCGTAACCCAAGTGCAATACAGCGATGCTCAACAAGCAAGCCAAGCCCACTGCAATCAAAGTCATGGTAAAAAACAAGCGGTAGTAGCCGTTTTTCAATTGGGCAATGGGCTCACCAATGGCTCGGCGGATGGCATTGGTCTGTTGTTGGCGGTTGACGAAGGCTTTGACCACACTCATCAAACCCACGCCAGACAGCACGATCACCGCCACCACCAACAGTTTGAGGAATTTCAGAAAATTGCCCGACAAGGCCGAGATGCTGGTTTGGGCCTCATCCACCGCCGTGACACTGACCTTGCTGTTGGCGGTGAGGGTTTCCAATTGTTGCCGCACCGCCATCTGATTGGCTTCGCTGGTTTTGATTTCGACCCGGTAGTTGACCCGGCTGCGTTGCCCCAACAAACCGGTGGCTGGCAGGTCTTGATTCAGCATCATCACCCGCGCCCCAAAGCCAAAAGCGGTCAATGGGCGGTCCGGTTCTTCGAGGATCTCATCGGCAATGGTGAAGCTAGACTCACCAACCGTGATGGCATCACCGATGTCCACCGCCAAGGCGGTCAACACCTGGCGTTCCACCAGCACCTGGCCTGGCTGCAACCGTTGTGCCAGCGATTCACCGGAGGCCAAGCGCAAGGTACCATACAGCGGATAAGTCAGGTCCACCGCTTTGATGCGGACCAACAACGAACCCTCGCCGGCATAGGTCATGGCATTGAACTGGCGGTCATTGACCACGTCACTGGCCGGCAGGGTGGCCACATAATCGGTCACCGCCTGCGACAAGGCTTGGCGCGATTGCACCACCAGGTCGCCACCGACCATGGCTTTTTGGTTGTCCACAATGTAGCCATCGACGGCTTTCTGCAACGAGTCTAAGGTCAGATAGGCCCCCAAAGAGACCAACAAACTGAGGCAAAACAGCAAGGGATAAATCCAATGACCCAGCCATTCTCGCCGAATGATCACCCCATTCAGTCGTTGTGCAGGCGCTTGATTCATAGCAACTGACCGTCGACGATGGTGATGGTGCGATCAGCCAACTTGGCCAGGCCTGGATCATGGGTGACGATCACCAGTGCGGTGTTGAAGGCTTTTTGCAAGCTCAACAACAGCTGCATCACCTGATCGGCATTCTTTTCATCCAAGTTCCCGGTGGGTTCGTCGGCAAACAATATTTTGGGATTGGCCACCAACGCCCGGGCGATGGCGGTGCGTTGTTTTTCCCCACCGGATAATTGGTGGGGGAAGCTGCCGGTGCGGTGGGTCAATTCCACCGCATCAATCAGTTCCTTGACCCGTTCAGAATCACTGCGGCGGGCAATGGTCAGGGGAAATTCAATGTTTTCCTGTACCGTCAATGTGGGAATGAGATGAAAAGACTGGAAAACAAAGCCAATGTCCGCTTGGCGTTTGAGGGCCAATTCTTCTTCACTCATTTGCGTCAAATCGTCGCCATTGAGGGTGATCAAGCCTTTGGTGGGCTGGTCCAAGCCAGCCAGCAAGCTGAGCAAAGTCGACTTGCCGGAACCGGATTTGCCCATGATGGCGACGAACTCACCTTGCTTGACTTGCAGGGAGATGTCATTGAGCACGTCGATGTGCAAATCGTCGAGTTGAAAGGATTTTTCCACATTCTGGGCACTCAGTACGGCGCCATTGGCTGCCGGCGTCACAGTCTCGGTCTCGGTCTCAGTCTCGGTCAAGTTCTCGTTCATGGTTGGGCTCACGGTTGGGCTCATGGATTGGTTCAAAGATTGGCTCATGGTTTGGGTTCAGGTCCTGGCGCCTGCAGACGCGTGGCAATGAGGTCCTGAATCACCGGTTTGACCACCGGCAGCACATTGCGCTCGACGATGATGGCATAGCCGGCTTGGGTCGGGTGAATCAGGTCATTTTGGTTGAATTGGGCCTCGCCGGCCACATGTTCCAGAAAAAATGGAATCAGGGTCAAGTCATGCGCTTCGGCCAATTGTGGATAGAGGTCTTTGAAACCCACCACATACTCCTGGCCCAGGTTGTCATAAATTTGCATGCCGGCCAACACCACTTCAGAACCGCTGTTTTGGATGCGTTGGATGATGGTGTCGATGTTTTGGGTGGTCAAGGCCAATGGCAAACCACGCATGGCGTCGTTGGCACCAATGTTCAACACGGTCAAATCCGGTTGCAGTTGCTTGAGCACCCAATCAACCCGAGCCAACAAACCCGAGCTGGTTTCCCCGCTCAAACCTGAATTGACCACCGTGACTTGGGTCAAGCCCTCGGCATGCAAGGCCTGTTGTAACAACGCTGGGTAGTTGCCGTCTTTGGCCACACCCAGACCCTCGGTCAAGGAATCACCCAGGGCCAGAACGACCAATTCATTGGCCGACTCATGAGTCGTTGCCTGTTTGCGGCCCGCATCCATGGTGACCTTGGCCGCTGGCTTGGGCTCAACCGCTGCGGTGGTGGTCTGGTCGCTGCAGGCGCTGAGCATGGATCCCAACACCAATAAGCCGATCAGCCACCTCAGTTTGGGGCTTTTGGATGGATGTGTTTGCATCGTTCTAATGTAATGGTTGTGTGCTGTACAGCAATAGATAATAAGTAACGAAGTGTAACCATGCAACGATCAATTTACTGTGAAGCTTTGATCGCCCAAAAACTTTCACCCACTTCTCACTGCCTGCCGCTACAATAGCCCTCATCACCAAGAACCCCGTATTAACCTGTGAAATATCTGAACACCACTGCGTACCAACACGGCGACTCCCTGAAGATCGGTGTGTTGATGGTCAATTTGGGCACCCCAGATGCCCCCACCAAAAAAGCCTTGAAGGTCTACCTGAAAGAGTTCCTGTCCGATCCGCGGGTGGTGGAACCCACCTTTCCGCGCTGGATTTGGTGGTGCATCCTCAATGGCGTGATCCTCAACATCCGACCCAAACGCTCAGCGAAAGCCTATGCCAGCATCTGGGATGAAGTCGGCGAAGGTTCACCATTGATGGCCATCAGTTTGCGGCAGCACCAGGGCTTGGTGGATTATTTTGTCACACAAAACATCGAGGTCGAAGTGGAACTGGCCATGCGCTATGGCAACCCCTCCATCGCCAGCGGCCTTGAGGCATTGAAACAAAAAAACGTGGATCGCCTATTGGTGCTGCCTTTGTATCCACAGTATTCAGCCTCCACCACAGCGTCCATTTTTGATGAGGTGACGGCGCAGCTGCGCCAATGGCGCTTGATTCCAGAAACCCGATTCATCAACCACTACCATGATCACCCAGAATACATCGCGGCTTTGGCCCACAGCGTCACCCAACACTGGGCCGATCACGGACAACCCGATCAGTTGTTGATGTCATTCCATGGGGTGCCCAAACGCTATTTGATCAACGGCGACCCGTATCACTGTGAGTGCCACAAGACCGGCCGTTTGTTGGCCGAGCACTTGGGCTTATCCAAAAACCAATACCGGGTCACTTTTCAGTCCATTTTTGGCCGCGAAGAATGGCTCAAGCCCTACACCATGGACACCCTCAAAGCTTTGCCGGGGAAGGGACATCGGCATGTGCAGGTGATCTGTCCTGGCTTTGCCGCCGATTGTCTGGAAACCTTGGAGGAAATTGCAGTGGAAAACCGTGGTTATTTCATGGATGCCGGCGGCGAAACCTTCAGCTACATCCCGGCCTTGAATGATGACACGGCTCATTTGTCCATGCTCGGCGGGCTGATCACCCGGCACCTCCAAACCTGGCTGGATGAAAAACCCAAGGGCACAGCCCAAACCCAAAGTTTGTATGATGACATGTCGGCAGCCCCGACACAGAACTGATTTCGAATCATACCTCAGAGCTGCTCAAAAGACACCAGTTGGTAGCTCCAGGGTGACTTAATCACTTCGATTTTCACCACTTTGTGGTCCTTTTGGTCAATCCAATAGTATTGTGATGGCGCACCGCCAGAATATTTGATCTTGTGGGTGTCAAAGGTACCGGCCGGTACCGTCACCCGCTCTTTGCCTTCGTGGGAGATGTGGATGCGTTTTTGCTCGCCGTCATAGCCATTGAACCAATTGATCAACAGCGAAGCCTCCGCGGTGACCGGCAAGGCGTGGGCCAACATGATGGCACTGGTGCGTTCAACAGTACCGGTCGGCAAGGCTTGATTCAAGCTCAACTTGCCTTGTGGCTGGTATGGTTCCCGCGCCATGTCACTGCGGCCAGTTACCTGCTGACCTTGCCACTGCCACAGGATGTCGACTGGACCACCCATGTTGCCGGTCATCTGCATGCTGATGGGCGACAGGTCATGAACCGCCACACGGGCCTGGATGTCGGCGTTGATGTTATAAGCCTCAATGGTGGTGATTTCTCGCAAATCCAGTTGTTCGCCCTGGCGTTTGAACTGGTGCACCGATTCGCCCACCACCTGATCGTTGAGCAACATGTTGAACCGCAATTCACCATCAAACAAGCGCTCGGCAACCAGTTGGATGGGGGTGGTCAGTGCCGTGACTTGGCTGGGCCAGCTCTTCAAGCGATTGACGGTGTATTGTCTGTCATCAGCCACCACTTGATAGACGTTGTCATAATCCACTTCATCCAAGCGTTCAGTGGCTTGACCCGACAGCAAATGCAACAGCATGGGCGTGGTGTTGCTGTGCCCAACGACCAAGGC
This sequence comes from Marinicella meishanensis, assembly GCF_019931145.1. GTDB lineage: Bacteria > Pseudomonadota > Gammaproteobacteria > Xanthomonadales > Marinicellaceae > Marinicella > Marinicella meishanensis. Next base: position 16,586 of record NZ_JAIOUV010000011.1, read on the forward strand.
ATTGACACCATCGGCTTTTAACAATGCGGCCAATTCAGCCAATTTTCGGGGGTCATATGAAATCACCGGCAAACCCAGATGCTGGGCCAAGGGGGCAGCGGTCAACTGGGTGCGCTGGTAATCGGTGCTGTAAATTTTTTCGATGTCGGCCGCACTGAGCATGTTGGCCAGCTGCTCAGCCCGTTGCCGGCCTGGTTCAGTGAGCACCGGGTCCGGGCTGCTGTCTTCGACTTTTTCAGCATGGCGCACCAGGTACCAGGTTTGGCTTTGGGCCACAGATGCCCAACAAAACAACAGGATGACAAGGGTTTTCATGACGGCTTCCCACAAATGATCGAACCGCCATTGTAACCACTGCTGGCCAGCTGGCGAGCCTCACAAAAGTCATGTTTTGTCGATTCTGCTACAATGCCCCTTCTGTTGATTGGAATTGACCTTGTTTCGAAAATCCGTGGCATTTTTTATTTTGCTGGCGTTGTCATGGGCACTGCTGTGGCGGGTCTTACCCGATGCCACACCCGGTCAACTTTCCTTCACCGATGGCTTGCGCTGGCTGCCCTTGTTGTTTTCCTTCATGGCCTTCGCCTTTGCTTGTCTGATGTTGGTGATCCGGTATTGGGGCTTGGATTGGGTGCGGCGAATTTTCCCCCAAACCCGACTGCTGATCTGGCTGGGGCAACACGCATACCAATACAGCCAACCCAGCACCACCTTGCACATCACCTATCTGGGGCCGGAACCTGAATTGCGCCTGACCATTCAAACCGGCACCAGCAGCCGAGCGGTGCGTCTGCCCATGGGTCAGGGCCAAACCGTGGCATTGGGTTACCTCAACAGCAATCCAGAAGCCTTGTGGGTGGAACCGGCAGGCACCCCATGCCAGCAGCCCATTGCCATTGAACAAGATTTGAAAAAGTTTGGCAAAAACATGATTTTTGCCGTCACCATCCAAGACAGCGAGCTACAAGTTACCCGCCCAAACTGACAGCTTGGCCAGCCTTGGCACACCGTTGGATTGCGTTTTGTGTACACGTTTGCCTGCAAAACCATGCACATTTACATTGTGAGAATATTTCTTAAGGGGTATCATGTGACTCGCAGTTCAGGACACGATGGACCCCCACACACCCATCTTCCCTTACTTTGTGATGCGTTGTTGGCTTCATCCTGCCTGCCTCTGCCACTACTGAGTTAAATAAAAAACCAATAAAAAAAGAGGAGTCACTATGAACATGTATAACAAGCCAACGGGCAGTGTGACACACTGGCTGTTGATTTTACTGTGTCTGTTGTTTTTCGCCACCGGACAAGTGCTGGCCCAAAGCCAGGAGGACACCGCTGCCGCCACATCTGAAGCCGAGGCTGAAGCCGATACCGATGACGACAATGCAGACGAGTCTGAAGCCGATGACACGGTGGAACTCGCACCGGTGGTCACCACCGGCTCACGCTTACTCAAAAGCACCTATGAAAGCATTTCCCCGATGCAGGTGATCACCGCACAAGAGTCTCGGGAAGTGGGCCAAATCGATGCCGCCGAAATCATTCAAAATGCATCGGCCTCCAACGGCCAACAAATTGACCTGACTTTTTCAGGTTTTGTGTTGGACAATGGGCCGGGAGCCCGAACCATCAGTTTTCGGGGCCTGGGAGCCAACCGCACCCTGCTGATGATCAATGGCCGCCGCTTGGGTGGTTCTGGGGTCGAGGGCGCACCGGCCTCACCGGACTTGAACATGATCCCCGACGGCCTGGTTCAACAGTATGATTTGTTGTTGGACGGTTCGTCCTCCATATACGGTTCCGATGCCGTGGCCGGGGTGTTGAACACGGTCCTGAGGAAAGATTTCAACGGCTGGGAAGTGGATTTCAACACCACCGTGCCAGAACAATCCGGCGGTGTCGAACAGCGATTGAATGTGGCCTGGGGCAAAAACTTTGCCCGGGGCTTCATCGGCTTTGGCGCCGAACTCTATGACTTGGAAGCAGTCCGGTACAACGAACGTGACTGGACCAACAAATGTCCAGAACACTATGAGCGCACCCAGAGTGGAGAGCTCAGACAAAACGACTTGTTCAACGAAGTGTTCAACAAACGATTCAATGGCAACTGTTACTTCCAAGGCCTGGTCGGGCGCATCAGCGTGCCATCGGTGGGCAGCATATACTATACCCCGGGTACCAGCAACGGCGGTTGGCCGAATTTCAGTGAAAGCAGTCTGCAGGGCCCGGTCGATACCAATGGTGATGGCATCGCCGATGTGGCCAGTTTTGTGCCTTACTCCCTGTATGATTACCAAACCGATGCCACCTTGTTCTTGGAAATGAAAACCCAGGACATCATGAGCTACGGCGAATACACCTTTGAAGGGGACATGAACATCACCCCTTTTTTCGAAGCCAGTTTCAGCCGTCGGGACACCTTCCAAGATTCGGGTCAACCCCAATTTTTCCCTTTTGTCCCGGCCGACAACCCATTCAACTTGTGTAATCCAAATGGTTTGAATGGGGTGGATTGTGGTTTGGCCTTTGATCAACTGTTGAGCAATCCCAGCGTCATCCAAAACTACATGGACCGCTTTGGCTGTGATCCCAGTGCCGGGGGTGACTGTGACCAAACCGTCGGCGCCATCGGGCCGCAGCGTTCCAGACCCATCATTGCCATCGATGGTGACCGCGACCAAACCAGCGCCACTGTGGAACAAACCCGTCTGGTGTTTGGGGTGCGCGGTGATTTGCCGCAATTGGAAATCGGTTCTTTCAGTAACTGGGCCTTTGAGACGTACATTTCGCACCACGAATCTGATGGCACATCCTCACGTCGGGGCATCCGACAGGATCGTCTGGATTATTCCTTGAACACCTCGCGCATTGACCCGGTCACTGGCCAAGTGATTTGTGGCAACAACGATGGCTGTGTGCCCATCAACCTGTTTGCCCCGAGTCTCTATTCGCCCATAGTCAGTGATTTCAGCACCCAGGCTGAACGCGACTACCTGTTCGATTCCCGAGATTTCCGCACCAAAGTCGAACAAACCATTTGGTCGGCCTTTGCCTCGGGCTATGTGGCCAATTTACCCGCCGGTCCCATCACGGCCGGTTTGGGTTTTGAAATCCGCCGCGATGAAATTCAATCGATTCCTGATGACATTGCCCGCGATGGCTTGTTTTTTGGCTTCTTTGCTGACGGCGGGGCCACCGGTTCCAAATTCACCCGTGAAGCCTTCACCGAAGTCCAGATTCCGTTGGTGGCCAACAAGCCGGGTATCGAAGAGTTGAACCTGAACATTTCAGGCCGCTACACCAAAGATGAATTTTTCCCCAGCGCCAACACCTATTCGGCCAAGTTGGGATATCGGCCCGTGACCTCCTTGTTGCTGCGTTTGACCAAAGGCACCTCTTACCGCGCGCCCAACCTGCGGGAAAATTTCCTGTTGGCCCAAACTGGTTTTGGCAACGTGTTTGATCCGTGTTTCATTCCCGAGGATGCCTATGATCCGATCAACAACGTGTATGTGCCTGAACAAGACACCCGTTCTCCAGAGGTGTTAAGCAATTGTGCCGCCAACGGTGCCGATCCAACCACTTTGTACAACAACGGTTTCAACACCTTCAGTACCGAAATTGCCACCGGTGGTGTGACTGACATCAACGAAGAGAAATCGGATTCTTTGACTTATGGTTTTGCCTGGGATGTGCCCTTCTCTGATCACTTTGATCTGACCATTGGGGCCACCTATTACAAAATTGAAACCAACAACACCATCATTGAGCCCTCAGCACAGTTCATCGTCAACGACTGCTACAACGATGCCGAAGGCGACAGTTCTTTCTGTTCGCGGATCACCCGCGATGAAAATGGCGTGTTTGACATCATTGATTCAGGCTTCATCAACCGCGACAACCAAACGGTTAAAGGCGTTGATGTCAACATCAACTATGACCAGCGCTTCACGGTATTCAACCGCGATGTTAAATTCGGCGCTGATTTGGTGATGACCCACATCAAGGAAAGCTCGGATTTGTTCACCGATGACGAAGGCAACCGCAACTTCGACGAAGACCAGGGCCAGTTCGGCTATGCCGATTGGTCGGGTTCGTTGAACTTGCGGGCCGATGTGGGTAATTTCCGCTTTGCCTGGCAAACCCGATACATCGGCTCAGTGGGGGTGGATGAAGACGTCGACAATGAGTTTGATGATTACTTTGGCAACATGTACACCTGTGCCGGCCCAGATGAGGGCGATGAGTTGTGTCGCTTTGTGTATGATGCCGGGCCTTATTTTAACCACACGGCTTCGGTCAACTGGTTGAAAGATGCCTGGACCGTGCGCTTTGGCGTGGTCAATGTGTTCAATGAAGAACCCCCACAAGTGGATGCAGGCATTCCTTTGACCACGGCCGTCAATTCACCACAAGGCTATGGCTATGACTTGAATGGCCGGCGCTATTTCTTGAATGTCGGCTACAAGTTCTGAAGCAAAACCGACCCCAAAAAAAACCCTTTGCCTGGCAAAGGGTTTTTTTGTGCCCACAGCCCCACCAACAGGGCGTTGGCATCAGTTTTTGGTCAGCACTTTTTGGATCGATGGTTTGGCCAAGGCATCCAGCAACAAACCATAAGACGGGCGAATTTTGTGCTGTTCTGACAGCTTGAGGTTGATCTTTTGTCCGGATTTTTTGTAGTGCACATACAATTGGGCTTTGCCCTTGCCATGCTTGGCCAGTAACTCATTGATGTCCTGTGGCAACTGTTGGCTGTTCTCGGCACTGACGAAACAAATGCGGTCGCAGTACAAAGCCACGGCTTCATCGACGCTGTAAATCTGGCTGACGCTGGTGACAAAGATTTCGTTGTCCGGTTTGCCGTCCTTGCCTTTGAATGACTTCATACCGGCATTGCCTTCGATCAGAATCATGGCATGCGGTTCCAAACGGTCCTGACATTCGTGGAAGTACTGCTCACTCAAACTGAATTCAAAGGCACCTGAGGCATCGGTGACCCGCACTTTCATTTTGCCTTTGAAACCCGGGCGCACACCAGAGACGAAGCCCAACACCCGAAAATCCCGGGGTTTGGCGTTCTTGATGCCCATTTCATGGAATTTGGCCAGCTCAAAGGTGGTCACGTGGGACAGGCACTGGGCGGGGATGCGCAAGGGATGGTCACTGAGGAAGGTGCCGGTCACTTGTTTCTCGGCCAGCAAGCGTTCCAACAAGGGGTCTTCATTGACTGTCGGCAGTTGGATCGCTTGATAGGACTCATTGCCACCGGCGTTGCCAAACAGGTCAAATTGTCCGGCATCGCGGTCTTTGCTGATTTGATCAGCCGCTTTGACCACCTGCTCCAAACCATCCAACAACTGACGGCGGTTGCCATGCAATTGATCAAAGGCGCCGGCCCGGATCAGGGCTTCCAGGGTGCGCTTGTTGACCTTGCGCAGATTGACCCGGGTACACAAGTCCTGGAACGTGCTGAACGGCCCGCCTTGTTCGCGGGCTTGAACGATTTCTTCGATGGCGCCCTCGCCCACCCCTTTGATCGCGCCCATGCCGTAAATGATGGTGCCGTCTTTGGCCTTGAATTTGTACACCGATTCGTTGATATCCGGTAACCGCACTTTGATTTTCATGCTGCGGATGTCGAACAGCTGATGCACCACTTTGTCGGTGTTGTCCAGATCAGCCGACAACACCGCGGCCATGAAGTGCACCGGGTAATGGGCTTTGAGGTAGGCCGTTTGGTAAGAAACCAAGGCATAGGCCGCAGAGTGAGACTTGTTGAAACCGTAACCGGCAAAGGTTTCGATCTGCGAGAAGATCATGGCAGCCAAGTCACCATCCACATCCCGTTCCACCGCACCATCAATAAAGATTTGTTTTTGCTGCGCCATCACTTCATGGATTTTCTTACCCATGGCTTTGCGCAAAATATCGGCACCACCCAGGGTGAAGCCAGACAGCACCTGGGCAATCTGCATGACCTGCTCCTGATACAAAATCACCCCATAAGTGGGCTGCAGGATGTCGGTCAGGCTGGGGTGCAGGTAGTTGGGCTGTTCCATGCCATGTTTACACTTCACATAGGTATCGACCATGCCCGAGTCCAGTGGCCCCGGTCGGTACAAGGCCACCAGGGCAATGATGTCCTCAAAACTGTCCGGCCGCAGGCGACCAATCAAACCTTGCATGCCCGAGGACTCCAGTTGGAACACCGAAGTGGTCTTGGCAGAGCGCAACAAGGCAAAGGTTTTTTTGTCGGCCAATGGAATGGCATCGATGTCCAGGGTCTGACCGGTTTCTCGCTGTATCGACTGCAACGCCCAGTCGATGATGGTCAAGGTGCGCAGGCCCAAGAAGTCAAATTTCACCAGGCCGATGGATTCCACATCGTCTTTGTCGAATTGAGAAACCACTGACTGCGAATTTTCCTCCACATACACCGGACAAAAATCACTGATGGCACTGGGAGCGATGACCACCCCACCGGCGTGTTTACCGACGTTGCGTTTCAAGCCCTCCAGTTTCAAGGACAGGTCAATCACCTCTTGGGCTTCTTCGTCCTGATCGTACAATTGCGCCAATTCCGGGGCTTTTTTCAGGGATTCGGTCAAGGTGATGCCCAAATCATTGGGGATCAATTTGGCGATGCCGTCAACTACCGGGTAAGGATAACCCAGCACCCGCCCGGCATCGCGGATCACCGCTTTGGCATTCATCGAGCCATAGGTGATGATTTGACTGACCTTTTCTTTACCGTACTTGTCGGCCACATAGGCAATCACCTCATCGCGGCGGTCCATACAAAAGTCGACGTCAAAATCCGGCATCGAAATCCGTTCTGGATTCAAAAAGCGCTCAAACAGCAACTCATACTTCAATGGATCCAGGTTGGTGATTTTCAACACGAAGGCCACCAGGGAACCGGCACCGGAACCCCGCCCGGGCCCCACCGGTATTTGGTTGTCTTTGGACCAGCGGATGAAGTCTGACACGATCAAGAAATAACCCGGAAAGCCCATGTCCAAAATCACTTTGATTTCGTGCTCCAGGCGCTCGTGGTACTCGGCCTCGGAATAATCGGGGTCGGCGGCACCGCGGTCCAAAAAGGCCTGCAAGTTGTCCCGACACAGTTGCGCAAAGTAACTGTCAATGGTCATCCCTGCAGGGATCGGAAAGTCGGGCAGGTAATAATCTTTGAAATTGAAATCCAAGGTGCAGCGTTCGGCAATCGCGTGGCTGTTGGCCAACATCACCGGGAATTCTTCGAACAAGGCCTGCATCTGCTCACTGGATTGGACGAACTGTTGCTCGGTGTATTCTCGCGGTCGCTTGGGGTCTGCCAACACATAGCCGCGGTTGATGCAAATGCGGGCCTCGTGGGCATTGAAATCATCTTGGTTCAAGAAGCGACAGCGACCGGAAGCCACCAGAGGGATGTTTTGGTGGGCCGCCATATAGATCGCCGCGTTGTTGATCATCGCCTCGTTGGGCCGGTCTATTTTGGCCACCGCCACATAGTATCGATCACCAAACACCTGTTGCCATTGCACCATGGCAGCGGCCGCTTCATCCAGTTTTTGGGCCGCGATCCACTGCCCCACATCGCTGTACACACTGTCGGCCAACACCAACAAGCCGGCATGGTGTTCGAAAATGAAATCCATGGAGACACAAGGTTGGTGGTGGCTGTTGCGGTGGTATTGGGCGTGAGAGATGATTTGGCTGAGGTTCAAATAACCGGTGCGGTCCTGACACAACAGGGTCAGTTCGAACACCTGGTTGGTGTCGTCCTGGGCGGTCACCCAAACATCGGCTCCGATCAGCGGTTTGATGCCGGCTTTTTTGGCGGCATTGAAGAATTTGATGGTGGCGAACACATTGTTCATGTCGGTGATGGCCACCGCCGGCATGTTCAAGGCCTTGATCTTTTCGACCAACTGCGGGATGCGAATGGTTGAATCGATGATCGCGTATTCGGTGTGGACATTGAGGTGGATGAACGATTGATCCATGTTCAGAACAACTCCTGTTGCAACATGTCCCGCACCGGGGCAAAACTTCTGCGGTGGTGTTCACACGGACCATTGGCCTGAATCGCCGCCACGTGTTGTGGGGTGCCATAGCCCTTGTGCTGGGCAAAGCCATACATGGGATAAGCCGCGTCCAATTCCTGCATCAGCTGGTCACGCGCACATTTAGCCAGGATCGAAGCCGCGCTGATCGCCGCCACTTTGCCGTCACCACCGACGATGGTTTTGGCCTGGATGCCAAAGTCTGGGGTTTTGTTGCCATCAACCCACACTTCGGAAGGCTGTTGACTCAATTCAGCCACGGCTTGTTGCATGCCCAACATGGTCGCCTGGAAAATGTTGATTTGGTCGATTTGAGGCACCCCGATGTGCACCACCGACCAGGCCAGTGCTTGGGCTTTGATCTCATCGACCAATGACAGGCGTTGGGCCTCAGACAGTTTTTTTGAATCATTCAAACCAACGATGTCCTGTGCCAGAATCACCGCCGACACCGTCACCGGTCCGGCCAATGGCCCCCGGCCCGCTTCATCCACCCCAGCAATCAACATGCTTGCTCCATAAACCCACTGACGGCCTGGGCCGCTTGGTTGGGATGGTCTGGCAACAACTGTTGATGCAATTCGGTGAAGCGTTGAATCAAGGACGATTGATCCGCTTGCTCCATGACCTGCTGGCAAGCCCGTGCCAACTGGGTGGTGGTCAAATCATTTTGCATCACTTCGGGCACCAAAAAGTCACCATGCAGCACATTGGGCAAGCTGTAATAAGGCAGCTGCATCATGTTGAAGGTGTTGACCAGCCACCAGGTCAGGGCCGATATCCGATAGGCCACCACCATGGGTGTTTTGCACAACATGGCTTCCAAAGCCACCGTACCTGATCCCAACAGGGCAAAATCAGCGGCCTGTAACAAGGCCGAGGTGTCATCCACCCAGTGCAATGACAAACCCTCTTGCGCTGCCAGCGATTGCACCAAAGCCACTTTCTCCGGCGACACGTTGCTGCTGACCAACTGCCAGCGATCGCCTAAATTCAATTGCTTGATGGCTTGCGCAAACACCGGCATCAGTTGTTTGATTTCACGGTTGCGGCTGCCAGGGAGCACCGCCATCAGGGGTTTGGCCGACACACCCAAAGCCGCTTTGGCGGCGACTTTGTCCACGTTCACTGGTATCCGTGAAGCCAGTGGGTGACCGACGAATCGGGCTTGGATGGCGGTGTCTTCATAGATCGCCACCTCAAATGGAAACAGGGTCAGTAAACAATCGATGAAGCCGGCCATTTTGTATTTGCGTTTGGATCGCCAGGCCCACACCGAGGGGCTGACATAATGGATCACCGGAATGCCATGTCGCTGCATGTCTTTGGCCATGGCAAAGTTCAAATCGGGAGAGTCGACGCCGATGAAGACATCGGGGGCAAAAGCCAGCAGGTCTTTGACCACTTGTTTTTTGGTTCGCAGGAGGCGAGGCAGATCCTTCAGCACTTCCGCCAAGCCCATGACGGAAAAGACTTCGTTGTCCAACAGCAAACGGGCTCCGCTGTGCTTGATTTGCTGACCCCCTACAGCCAGGATCTCGGCGTCTGGGTATATTTGCAGCAAATCTTCGATCAATGTGGCGCCGATCAAATCGCTGGATGCTTCACCGGCAACCAAGGCAATTTTATATGGCCGATCGGACATCAGCGAATGATGCTGCGGGCAGATCTTTGGATGAAATCAACCATCAGTTGGACATCGGCAGAGTCTTTGGCCATGGTTTCCAACTCGGCCATGGCCTGATCCAATTTCAGGTCTGATTTATACAAGGCGCGGTAGGCGGCCTTGATCAAGCCGATGCGCTCTTTGCCAAAACCACGGCGCTTCAAGCCTTCAAAGTTGATCGCCCGGGGTTTGGCTGGATTGCCCTGGGCCATCACAAAGGGTGGACAGTCTTTTTGGAATCCCGAGTCCATGGCGGTGAAGGCGTGGGCCCCCACACGACAGAACTGGTGTAATTTGGAAAAGCCACCCAAAATGGCGTGGTCCCCCACATGCACATGACCGGCCAATGAACTGCAGTTGGCCAGAATGGTGTGGTTGCCCAACACACAATCATGGGCAATGTGGACATAAGCCATGATCCAATTGTCATCACCGACTTGGGTGATGCCCTCATCGTCCACGGTGCCGCGGTTGATGGTGACGTATTCACGAATGGTGTTGCCATCACCGATCACCAGGCGGGTGGGTTCATCGGCATACTTCTTGTCTTGCGGGTCTTCGCCAATGGAGGCGAAGGGATAAATTTTATTGCCCCGACCGATCACCGTGTGGCTGGCCACCACCACGTGTGATTTGAGCACACAGTCATCACCAATCACCGCGTCGGCTGCAATGATGCAATAAGGGCCAATGGTCACGTTGTCACCAATTTGGGCCTGGGGATCGATGATGGCGGTGGGGTGAATCATTTGCTTTTCTCGGCGCACAACAGGTCGGCCTTGGCCACCACTTTGCCTTCTACTGTGGCTTTGCATTGGTACAAAGTCATGTTCTTGATGACCTTCTTGATCTGACATTCAAAAATTAATTGGTCGCCAGGCACCACGATCTGGCTGAATTTGGCGTTGTCCACTTTGACCAAATAAAACAAGGCATCGTGGGCGGTGCCAGAACGGGACAATTGGGTCAGCACCCCAGCGGCTTGGGCCATGGCTTCGATCAGCATCACCCCAGGCATCACCGGATGCCCTGGAAAATGACCTTGGAATTGGGGCTCATTGAAAGTCACGTTTTTGCAGGCTTTGATCCACTCACCTGCGGCATAGTCCAGTACCCGATCGACCAACAAAAATGGATACCGATGTGGAATCAGCTGCATGATTTGTTCAACGTCGGCAGTCTTGTTTGGCTCAGTCATTTGTTTTTTTCTCCAATTGTTTGACCCGACGGGCGATTTGATCCAGTTGCCGGGTGCGCACCGCATTGCGGCGCCATTGTTGGGTGGTTTGTAAGGGTGCCACCGAACTGTAAGAGTCTGGCTTGGTGATGGAATGGGTGACCAGAGCCATGGCTTGTATGGTGACGCCATCGCATATTTTAATGTGACCCACGATGCCAACACCACCACCGATCAAACAATTTTTGCCGATTTCAGCCGATCCGGCCACGGCGGTGCAGCCGGCGATCACCGTGTGGTCGCCTATGACCACGTTGTGGCCAATTTGAATTTGGTTGTCCAGCCGCACATCGCGGCCCAACACAGTGTTTTCGATGGCCCCACAATCAATGGTGGTGTTGGCCCCGATCTCACAATCATCGCCAATTTCGACCACCCCGGTTTGGGGTATCTTCACCCAGCCGTCACGGTCCCGGGCCAAACCAAAACCATCGGCCCCAATCACCGCACCTGGGTGCACCATGACCCGCTCACCCAACACACAACCGGCTTCGATTTTGACCCCGGCTTTGAGCTGACATTCACGGCCCAGAGTCACATTCTTAGCGATGCTGACATGGGCAGCCAAATCACAACCGTCACCAATTTGGACGCCCGCTCCAATCACCACCAACGGACCGATGTTAACGTCATCGCCGATCACCGCCGTTGCATCCACCACCGCACTGGGATGGCGGTGGGCGGCTGGTCGTTGGGCTTGGTTAAGGGCTTGAAAAGTTTGGGCCACATGCGCAAAAGTGACATAAGGATCCTCACTGAGCAAGGCATTACCGGTGAATTCTGCGGCCACGTCAGGGGCCAAAATCACAGCACCGGCTTGGCTGGTGTTCAGGTGTTGGGTGTATTTGGGGTTGGCCAGAAAACTGATTTGGTGGGGTTGGGCCCGTTCCAATGTGGCCACTGCCTGCAATTCCGTTTGGCCGTCACCTTGAAATGACAGGTGCAACTTTTTGGCCAGTTCGGCTAAAGTGATCATCCGCTGACTTATTGGCCTGAGGAATAATCGGATCGCAGCTGTTGCAAAATTTCTTCGGTGATGTCGATCTCATCGTTGGCGTACAAAATCGCATTGATGAGAATCGCATCATAACCGTGGGTTTGGGCGTATTCAGCCACCACGGTTTTGATTTGATTCTGCACTTCATCCACCAATTGTGAATTGCGGATGGTGATGGCGTCTTTGAGGTCTTCCTTGGCCCGCCTGACTTGGCGATCGAGGATCCGCGCCCGTTCTTGCAGTTCCAGCAATTTGTCTGGCGTCATGAAGTTGCCTTCTTTGCTGATGGTGTCTTCCAAAGACTGCAAATCGGCTTCTTGTTCAGAAATGCGGCTGTTTTGTTCTTCAAACTCGGTGGTCAGGGTTTGGTTGGCATCCAAAATTTGCGGCGATTGACTGATCAACACATTCATGTCGACATAGCCGATCTTGCCTTGCGCTGCGGCGGTACCCAGCCACAACATGTGGCTCAGCAAAGTCAGCAACATGATCCGCCGCATGCCCATCGGATCAGAAGGTGTTTCCGAAGGTGAATTGCAAGCGTTCGGTGCGGTCTTTGTCGTCGTTGTTGAACGGGTAGGCATAGGAAATCACGATGGGTCCAACCGGGGCCTGCCACTTCAAAGCAAAACCGGTCGACATCCGCAATTCACGGGCCTCAAAACTGTCGAAATCATCGAACACGTTACCCACATCCACAAACCAGGCCAACCGCGCTGCATTGCTGGAGTCTTTGGCAAATGGTGTGGGGAACACGACTTCGGCTGAACCCACCACCTTGAAAGAACCCCCAATCGGGTCGCCGGATTGCGACGTGGTCGGGAAACCGGCTTCTTCTTCCCGGGGGCCGCCGACCAAGGATTTGGGACCCAAGGTGTTGTCGTCATAGCCCCGCACGGAGCTCACACCACCGGCAAAGAAGTTTTCAAAGAACGGCAAACCTGAGGTGTCACCATAACCATCACCGTAACCAATTTCTCCGCGCAACGACAAAGTCAGTTTGTCGGTCAATGGAAACAGGATGTTTTCCTTGATGTTGATTTTGTAAAACTCGGCGGTACTGCTGGGCAATGAGGCTTCAAATCCAATCGAATGGTAAGCGCCACGGGTCGGGTTGAAATAGCGGTTGCGGCTGTCCCGGGCCCAACGGGCTTGGGTTTTGTATAGGGTAAAGGCCCGACGGTATTGGAAGGGCACGTCAATCAATTCACCTTCGGTACCGGTGGCCGGTGGAATCAAGCCATCGTCATAACACTGTCCGGTCAAAGTCGGCAAGTTTTCATCGTCTTCCGGGCGCACAATGGTTTGACAGGCAAAGGCGTAACCACCCAAGTCCAGCAGGTCATCAATGATGGCATCGGCGGTGATGCCTTCGTTGGCCCGCAACGAAATCCGCTCATACGACAGGTTGGTGTAAATGCGGTCAAACTCGGTGATGGGGAAACTGGCCTGTACGCCCAAGGAGCCATTGGTCGAGTTGTATTGTGCGATGTTGGCATCACCCTGATCGATGTTGGTGAAATTCAAACTGTAACCCAAAGAAATGCCGTCATCGGTGAAGTAAGGGTTTTCATACAACAAGTTCAGTCGTTTGTAGAAATCTGAGGTGTTCACCGCCACCGACAAGGTGTTGCCGGTGCCCAACAAGTTCTGCAACGACACACTGGTGGAGAAGTTCAAGCCGCTGACTTGTGAGTAACCCAAACCAAAAGTGAATTGACCTGAGTTGCGTTCTTTGACTGTGACATTGACGTCGATCTGGTCTTCGGTGCCAGGCACCTGTTGGGTCTCAATCTCCACTTCCTCAAAATATGGCTTTTGCTGCAGCCGCAATTTGGAGCGGTCAATCAAAGCCTGTGAGAACCAAGCCCCTTCGAACTGCCGCATTTCACGGCGCAACACCTCGTCTTTGGTTTTGGTGTTGCCAATGAAGTTGATGCGGCGCACATAGACTTTTTTACCAGGCACCACAAAATAAGTCACGTCCACGGTTTTTTCTTCTTCATTGACCTCAGTCACTGGTTGAATTTCAGCAAAGGCATAACCGCGGTTGGACAACACCGCCTTGAGGGTGGTGCTGGTGGATTCGATGGCATTTTGCGAAAAGGTGTTGCCGGCAGAGGTCAACAAATACCGCTGCAGGATCTCTTTATCAAAAATCAGATTACCGGTCAGTTCCTGTTCACCAAAGGTAAACTGGTCGCCTTCCTGGATGTTGGCGGTGATGTAGATGTCTTTTTTGTCACTGCTGATGGTCACTTGCACCGATTCCACTTCGGCGTTCACATAGCCACGATCCAGGTAATACGATTTCAGTTTCTCCAGGTCACCGTTCAATTTTTCTTTGGAATATTGGTCGTCTTGAGAATACCAGGACAACCAATTGGTGGTGTCTGACTCAAACGCTTCGATCAGCTCTTCATCGGTGAATACGGTGTTACCCACGATCTTGATGTGTTTGATTTTGGCTGACTTGCCTTCGTCGATGTTGATGTTGATCAACACCCGGTTGCGGTCCAACTCCATGACATTGGTGTCGATGTCGACATTGTACTTACCGCGGGAGAAGAACTGTTGCACCAGCTCATTTTTCACCTTATCCAGTTCCAAGCGATCAAACACCTCACCCTCGGCCAAGCCAATGCTGTTCAAGCCAGCCATCAACTCTTCGGTTTTGATGCTCTTATTACCACTGATGCGAATGGTGGCGATGGCCGGACGCTCTTCCACCTGAATGATCAGGACATCACCGTCCTTGAGCATTTTCACATCGTGGAAATATCCGGTCGAGAAGACACTTTTGATACCGGCCCTGATGGCATCAGAGTCCACCACGTCACCCCGTTCAATTGGCAGGTATGAAAAGATGGTTCCGTGAGAGATTCGATCAGCCCCCAAAATCCTGATGTCACTGACCGTAAACGGGTCCATTGCTTTCGCGGCAGACGTCAAAAGCATCAAAAGTAAAACTAGATTTCGCATATGGTTTAATTATTGTTTTTCGGTATTTTAAGACACTGACCTTAAAATGTCGTTATAAAATGCTAAAGACATCAAAGAAATTAGCAGAAACATTCCGACCAACTGGGCCTTCATTTCAAATTGTTCGCTCAGGGGTGAACCCTTGATTTTCTCAAACATCAGGAACAACATTTGCCCCCCATCCAGCATCGGGATGGGCAACAGATTGATGATCCCCAGGGACAAACTGACCAAAGCCAAAAACGACAGGTACCAAGCCAAGCCCCTGGCGGCCGACTCATTGGCCACCTGAGCAATGGTGATGGGACCGGATAAATTTTTCACCGAGGCCTTGCCGGTGACCAGCTTCCACATCATTTCCAATGACTTGCCGGTGATCTTACCCATTTGCATGAATGCTTGGGGTACCGACTCCATGGGCCCATAGGACAAGTTGAAGTACAAGCTGTTGCGGTAAGCCAAATCGGCTTCGGTAGGTGCCACTGGACGCACGCCTAAGACTTGCTTACTGCTGTCATTGGGATCTGCGGCCAAACCCGGTACGGTGACCGTGCGGGCTGAACCCTGGCGCCGAAAATCAACAGTGATGGGACCGTCACCGAGTTGGTTGATCTGATTCACCAAAGCATACCAATCAACCACGGCTTGGCCATTGATGTGGGTGATTTCATCGCCGGCTTGTAGCCCGGCTTGGGCCGCCGGTAAGGTGGTATCCAGCTCGTCCAGCACAGCGGGCACCGGCACGCGGTATGCCTGCAAGCCAATGTGCTCAATCATTTCTTCTTCGGCCACCTCATCACCCAATTGTGACAACGGCAGGGTGCGGGTCAACCGGGTGCCAGTGGCGGTTTGCACGTCCACCTCAACATCGCGTCGGTCGATGCCGGCCGTGATCAGACTCAGGGACACATCAGACCAGGTTCTGATGGCTTCACCATCGATGGTTTTGAGCTGATCTTTTTCGGCAAAGCCAGCACTTTGCATGATCTTTTGCGGTTCACCCAAGGTCGGGGTGATTTCATTTTTGCCCACCACAAACATCAGCCAATACAAGAAGAAGGCCAAAATAAAGTTAAACGCCGGCCCAGCAAACATGATCAAAAAACGTTGCCAGGTGGGTTTGCTGTTGAAGGTTTGGTCGCGGTGCTCGGCGGCCACCTCACAATCCCGCTCATCCAGCATTTTCACATAGCCGCCCAACGGAATCGGCGCCACCGCAATTTCAGAGCCGTGCTTGTCATTACGGGACCAAATCGGCTTACCAAAACCCACACTGAAGCGCAGCACCTTCACTTTGAACAAACGGGCCATCCAAAAATGGCCCAATTCATGGAAGGTGACCAACACACCCAAGGTGATGATCAACCAAAATATACTGCCCAATAAAGTCGTCATAAGTTGTTGTTTGTTTCGTTGATGGCGGTTTCGGTTCGCTGCCTGACTGCTTGGTCCAGTGCTTGTAAATGCGCCAATGATTCGACCGGTTTAACCGCCGTCATGTTCAATATTTTATCATTGAACACCGGTATCTGGTCAAACCGGATGCGGCCGGCCAAAAAGGCTGCCACTGTGACTTCATTGGCGGCATTCAGAATGGCTGGCGCGGTGCCGCCCAATTGAATGGCCTCTTTGGCCAGTTTCAAGCAGGGAAATTTGTTGGTGTCGGCGGCCTCGAAAGTCAGTTGTTGGTGCTGAATCAGGTCCAGAAAATCCGCCCCGTTGGTCAACCTTTGTCCCAAGCCCAAACCATGGGCAATGGGAATGCGCATGTCCGGGCAGCCCATTTGCGCCAGCACCGAACCGTCAATGAAATTGACCATGGAGTGGATGATGCTTTGCGGATGCACCACCACATCGATGTCGTTGCTGGGCATGTGGAACAACCAATGGGCTTCGATCACTTCCAGCCCTTTGTTCATCAGGGTCGCTGAATCCACCGATATTTTCGCCCCCATGTCCCATTTTGGATGGGCCACCGCTTCTGCTGGGGTGATGTCTTTGAAGGTGTCAGCGTGGCGTTGTAAAAACGGTCCACCGGAGGCGGTTAAGGTGATGGATTTGACGTCATCAGGTCGCGTGCCGGTGACATATTGGCGATCCAGACATTGGTAGATGGCGTTGTGTTCTGAGTCCAGCGGAATGATCCGTGCGCCAGAGGCTGCTGCCGCCTGCATCACCAAATGACCGGCCGCCACAATGGCTTCTTTGTTGGCCAACAACAAGGTCTTGCCGGCTTGGACCGCGGCCAGCACCGAGGCCATGCCGGCATTGCCCACAATACCGGCCACCACCAAGTCCACATCGACTTGTTGCACCACTTGATTCAGGGCCTCTGGGCCTTGGTGCACCTCACAACCACTGCCGGCCAATGCGGCGGACACGGTTTGCCAGGTGGCAGGATCGGTGATGACCACATGTTGGGGGCGGAACTGTTGCGCCAATTGGGTGATTTTGGCCGCGTTGCGATGGGCACTGAGGGTGTGCACCGCAAAGCGGTCAGGGTGTGCCGCGATGACATCGAGGGTTGAATCTCCGATGGATCCGGTGGCACCAAGGACAGCGACGTTTTGCATGGCAAATTATTGGATGTGGGGCAGAAAATAAGCGAACAACGGGGCGGCGGCGATCAAGCTGTCAAACCGATCGATGAAACCGCCATGCCCAGGCAACAATTGCGAACTGTCTTTCACCCCGGCTTGTCGTTTGCCCAAACTGGCGGCCAAATCACCGACCACTGAAAACAACGCAATCGGCATCATCAACAACATGGCTTGCCACCAAACCCAACCCAGGTAATGGCTGATGATGGCGGCATACAGGCCGACAAAAATCATCGCCCCAATCACGCCCTCCCAGGTTTTACCGGGGGAAATGTTGATGGCCAATTTGTGTTTACCCAAGGTTTTGCCGCTGGCATAGGCGCCAATGTCTGCCACCCAGATCAGGAAAAACAACACCAAGGTCAACCAAGGTCCGCGGTCCATTTCATGCAATTGATTGATGCTGATGGCAAACAACATGATGGCAACCACACCCAACAAGCCCTTGATGACAGTCTGCTGTGGCCGGTTGTCATATCCCCAACGGTGATTCATCAACCAGATCACCGCCAACAACCACACCACCGCATAAACGATGATCCAGTGTTGGGGGGCGGTAGGCCAGACAAAGATCAACACCGCGGTCAAAGCCGTCAAGGTGATGGCATTGATGGCCGCCAAACCAGCCGGCAGTTGGTTGATTTTCAACCATTCCCAGGTGGCCGCCAGTTGGATGATGGCAATCAACGCGGCAAAACCCCAAGTTTGCCCATAAATGACCAATGCCAACAAAATGGGGGCCAAAAGGACGGCGGTGATGATGCGTTGTTTAAGCATTGACTTGCTCACTGGTTTGGCCGAAACGGCGTTCTCTGAGGTTGAAGGCATCGACCACTTTCAACAAGGCATCGGCATCAAAATCGGGCCACAGGGTGTCGACAAAAAACACTTCGGCATAGGCGATTTGCCACAACAAAAAATTGGAAATGCGGTGTTCGCCGCCGGTGCGAATCAACAAATCGACGGCCGGTTGGTCGGCCAGCGACAAATGACTTTGGAATTGTTGTTCAGTCACAGTGGTGGGATCCAGCCCTTGTTGACTGACCTCCTGCGCCATTTTGCGGGCGGCTTGCAACACGTCCCACTTGCCACCGTAGTTGACCGCGATGTTCAGGTTCATGCGATGTTGACTGGGTTTTAGGCTGGCCACTTCATGCATTTTTCTTTGCAGTTTGTCGGAAAATTGGGTCAAGTCACCAATGAAATTCTGTTGCACCCCTTGGGCCAACAGCTCCGGCGTTTCTTTGTTCAGCGAGCGCATGAACAAGTCCATCAAGCGCTGCACTTCTTTGGCTGGACGAGACCAGTTTTCGCTGCTGAACGCGAACAGGGTCAATGAGGGGATGCCCAGTTGCACACAGGTTTCGATGGTGGAACGGACGGTTTTTACCCCGGCCTGGTGACCGAAGGTGCGGGGTCTTTTGCGTTGAGTGGCCCATCGCCCGTTTCCGTCCATGATGATGGCGATGTGCTGAATACTCATGATGCCGTGATGACTCGTGGTGCTGGGGTCAGATTTCCATCAATTCCTTTTCTTTTTCGGACACCACATTGTCCACTTGACCGACGAATTTATCGGTCACTTCCTGTACCCGCTTTTCAGCCCCATGCAAATCATCTTCGGTGATGTCTTTGTCATTGAGCATTTGTTTCAAATGGGTGTTGGCGTCGCGGCGGATGTTGCGCAGCGCGATTTTGCTGTTTTCAGCAATTTGCCCCACCAACCGCACCAAGTCTTTGCGCCGTTCTTCGGTCAAAGGTGGCAATGGAATGCGAATGACCATGCCAGCACTGACTGGGTTTAAGCCCAAATTGGAGGACATGATGGCCTTTTCAATCGGCTCAATCATGGTTTTCTCCCAAGGCGTTACGGTCAAAGTCCGGGAATCCTGTACCGCCACGTTGGCCACTTGATTCAGTGCCGAGGCAGACCCGTAATAATCGACCATGATGCCATCCAGCAAACTGACATTGGCCCGACCGGTGCGCACCCCTTTCAATTCATTGTGCAAGGCCTCAATGGTTTTGCTCATGCGTTGATCGGCTTCTTTAATGATGTCGTTGATCATCAATTTCTCCTTATTATTCAGCGGTCACTACGGTACCAATGTTACTGCCCTTGACGATTTCCATCAATGCATTTTCTTGGTTCATGTTAAAGATTCGAATTGGCATTTTGCGATCGCGGCACAGGACCACCGCAGAGGTGTCCATCACCGCCAGCTTCTTCTCAATCACTTCGTCATATGTCAAATGATCGTATTTGTAGGCGCTGGGGTCTTTGACCGGATCGGCCGAATAAATGCCATCCACTTTGGTGGCTTTGAGGACGATGTCGGCATTGATTTCAATGGCCCGCAGGCTGGCCGCCGAGTCGGTGGTGAAGAAGGGATTGCCGATGCCGGCGGCAAACACCGTGATGTTGCCTTTTTGCAGGTGTCTGATGGCCCGACGGCGGATGTAATCTTCACACACTTCGTGGATGCCAATGGCTGACATCACCCGCACTTTCACCCCTTGTTTTTCTAAGGCGTTTTGTAGTGCCAGTGAATTCATCACCGTGGCCAGCATGCCCATGTGGTCACCGGTCACCCGGTCGATGCCAGATTTACTCAGGCCGGCCCCACGGAAGATGTTGCCGCCACCGATGACGATGCCGATCTCAACGCCCAGGCGGTGTACCTGGGCGATTTCTTGAGACAGGCGGTTGATGACCTGAGGATCAATGCCATAATCCTCAGCGCCCATCAAGGCTTCGCCGCTGAGTTTCAGCAGAATTCTTTGGTATTTCAGTGAATCAGTATCAGTTTCCACGTGCTTGAGCCATCACTTCCTCAACGAAGTTATCGACTTTTTTCTCGATGCCTTCGCCAACTTCAAAACGCACAAATTCTAACACATCTGCGTTTTTGGCATTCAACAATTTCTCAACGGTCATGTCTGGGTCTTTCACGAATGGCTGACCTTTCAAAGTGATTTCAGCCAAATACTTTCTGATCCGTCCACCAACCATCTTCTCGATGATCTCGGCAGGCTTGCCAGAATCTTGTGCTTGGGCAATCAAAATTTCTTTTTCTTTTTCCAATTGCTCGGCAGGCACTTGTTCTTCTGAAACATACTCAGGATTGGCTGCCGCGATGTGCATGGCCAAATCTTTGATCAGTTCCTCATCGGCACCGGTGGCTGCCACCACCACACCGATGTTTTTGCCGTGTGAGTAATGACCCACCTGGCCGTCACCGGCTTTGACCAATTGCACCCGACGGACTTGGATGTTCTCACCAATTTTAGCGACCAAGTCGGTGCGGGCTTGTTCGATGCTTTTGCCGTTGACTTCCAAAGCATTCAATGCGTCCACATCAGCCACTTGGTTTTCCAGTGCAGCCTGAACCACCAACTCAGTGAAGCCCAAGAAACTTTCGTCTTTGGCCACAAAGTCGGTTTCACAGTTGACTTCCACCAGCACGGCTTGTTTGCCGTCGGCTGAAGTGGCCACTTTGATGATGCCGTCGGCAGCCACACGGCCTGACTTCTTCGCAGCTTTGGCCGCACCGGATTTTCTCATGTTCTCAATCGCAACTTCGATGTTGCCATTGGTTTCTACCAAAGCTTTTTTACATTCCATCATCCCAGCACCGGTGATTTCACGTAACTCTTTAACCATTGCAGCGGTAATGCTCATGTCTTTTTCCTCATTCAATATGTGAAAACAGCCCGGCCCCAAAACAGGGGCCAGACTCTTAATTTAACGATCTGTGGACGAATGACTGGCGATCAGTCTTCGTCTTTTTTAGCAGCGGCTTTTTTGGCCACTTTTTTCTTGGTGGTTTTTTTCTTGGTGGTTTTCTTTTTGGTGGTCTTTTTCTTGGTGGCTTTCTTTTTGGTCACTTTTTTGGTGACTTTTTCAGCGTCTTCTGCAGCCGCTTCTTCAACCACTTCTGCCTTCACTTCTTCGGCAGTTTCTGCCACTTTGTCAGCCACCGGCGCTTTGGCTTCTTCAGCCATCTCTGCCGCAGCTTTGTCTTCGCCCTTATCTTCAACATTGTCTTCGACCTTGGCTTTCTTCGGCGCCGCTTTGGCTTTCTTCGCTGGGGCCTCTTCTTTGACTTCGATTTGCATCGCCGCTTTGCCTTCCAAGATTGAATCAGCGGCCGTGGCGGCATACAAACGGATCGCTTTCATGGCGTCGTCATTGGCCGGAATCACGTAGTCAATGCCTTCAAAACTGTTGTTGGTATCAACCACAGCCACCACAGGGATGCCCAGTTTTCTGGCTTCGTTGATGGCAATCGACTCATAACGGGTGTCCAGAATGAACAAAGCATCAGGCAATCCTTTCATGTCCTTGATACCACCCAAAGTTTTCTCCAACTTCACGCGCTCACGTTCCATGTTCAATTGCTCTTTCTTGACGAAGCGTTCAATGCGGCCATCAGCTTGCATGTCTTCGATTTCTTTCAAGCGGTTAATGGAGTCTTTCACGGTTTTGTAGTTGGTCAACATGCCACCCAACCAACGGTGTGAAACAAACGGCATGCCACAACGCAAAGCCTCTTCTTTGATGGCTTTGCTGGCGGCGCGTTTGGTACCAACGAACATCACTTTGCCGCGACGTGAAGCGATTTTGCCCATGAAGTTCATGGCATCGTTCAACATTTCTTCGGTTTTTCTGAGGTCGATGATGTGAATTTTGTTTCTGGCGCCGAAAATATAAGGGGCCATTTTGGGATTCCAATATCTGGTGTTGTGCCCGAAATGAGCACCAGCTTCCAGCAGCTGTTTGACACTGACTTTTGCCATTTTAATTTTCCTGTAGATTAGGGTTATTACAATATCAACTGCAATCACAGCAACTTGTTAGCGACAAGCACCCTGCTGCAAATTCTGCACCTGATAGACTTTCATGCCGACACCCACCACAGTGGGCGTCGGCACGGGTTAAATCACTTGATTTTCTTTTCGTTGTAAATCACGTGTTTTCTGACAACGGGGTCGTATTTTTTGAACTCCATTTTGTCTGGGGTGTTTTTCTTGTTCTTGTCGGTTGTGTAGTAGTGACCGGTACCGGCACTGGAAACCAATTTAATTTTATCTCTCATGATTACACCTTCTCGCCGCGATGACGCATTTCAGCCAAAACCGCATCAATGCCTTTCTTATCAATGATTCTCATGCCTTTGGCTGAGACCCTGAGTTTGACCCACTTGTTTTCGCTCTCAACCCAAAAACGGTGGTTTTGCAAATTGGGCAAAAACCGTCGGCGGGTTTTGTTCATGGCGTGTGAGACGTTGTTTCCTACGGCTGTTTTCTTACCGGTGACTTGACATACTCTAGACATAATTCTTCTCCCAGTGATTATTTCTTGGTGTCCAGCTTCTCGGTGATGCGAGCCGCTTTACCTTCCAATCCACGCAAGTAGTACAACTTGGCGCGTCTGACTTTACCTCGACGTTTGACTTGCACGCTGTCAATCAAAGGGCTGTGGGTTTGAAACACCCGCTCAACGCCTTCGCCGTAAGATATTTTTCTCACAGTAAACGCCGAGTTGATGCCACGGTTTTTCACCGCAATGACCACACCTTCGTAGTTTTGTACACGCTCACGTGTACCGTCGATTACCTTCACACCAACCACAACCGTGTCTCCAGGGCTGAAAGTTGGCAAATCACTGCGCAGCTGGGCAGCTTCTAATTGCTTAATGATGTCACTCATGATTTACACTCTTCATCAATCATTCTTCTGGGTACGTGAGTGGCCTTCAATGACCCTCAGAGGTGCCTTCCAATAAATCAGGTCTTCTATGCTGGGTGAGTTGTTTGGCCTGTTCTTGCCGCCAGGAATCGATTGCCTGGTGGTGACCACTCAACAACACCGCCGGGACACCTGATTGTCCCAACAATTCTGAACGGGTGTATTGGGGCATGCCCAATTGACCCGTCATGAATGAATCGGTCTCGGCCGATTCACTGTCTCCC
The DNA here is from genome assembly GCF_019931145.1 of Marinicella meishanensis. Classification (GTDB taxonomy): domain Bacteria; phylum Pseudomonadota; class Gammaproteobacteria; order Xanthomonadales; family Marinicellaceae; genus Marinicella; species Marinicella meishanensis. The sequence goes on from NZ_JAIOUV010000011.1 coordinate 40,118, forward strand.
AAAACGCCAGCCAACTGACGTATGGTGGCATCAATGACCACACATGCCGCCATTTCGCCGCCACTGATGACATAGTCACCAATGGAAATTTCCTGATCAACATGCGCTTCAATGAAGCGTTGATCAATGCCTTCATACCGACCACAAACCAATGTGATCTGCGGCAATTGGGCCCACTCATTACAATGGTGCTGACACAAGGTGTCGCCTTGCGGGCTCATGCACAGCACCGGGCCCGTTTCGGCCGTTTGACCGATGGACCGCAATGCCCGGAACAATGGGTCATACATCATGACCATGCCTGGGCCGCCGCCAAAGGGTTTGTCATCCACCCGCTGGTGCTTGTTTTCGGCAAAATCACGCGGGTTGATGCACTTGACAGTGACCAAACCTTGCTCAATGGCTTTGCCAATCACCCCGTAAGACAGGGCGTCTTCAACCATTTGCGGGAACAAAGTGAGCACGTTGATGTGCATCAATCTTCCCGTTCCCAATCAACCACCATGCGCGAACCGGCCAAATCGACCGACACCACATATTGATCCTGTATATAAGGTATCAACAATTCCTTTTGTTGTGCGTCCTTAACCACCAACACGTCATTGGCACCGGTTTCAAACAGCGAAGCCACTTGCCCCAACGCTGCGCCTTGTGTGTCGAACACATCCAAGCCAATCAGTTGGTGCCAGTAGAATTCGTCTTGTTGCAAATCCCGCAAATCGGTGGCATTGATTTGAATGGACGAACCGATGAAGGGCTGTGCCGATTCTCGATTCTCACAACCGTCAAACAAGGCGATCATGGTTTTGCCATGGCGTTTGGCTTTGATTCCTTTGATGGTTTGTCCACCCACCACCCAAGTGGTGTAAGTGGCGATGTTTTCCATCGGCTGGGTGAATGAATAAACCTTCAACCAACCTTTCACTCCATAATGACCGGTGACTTTACCGACCGTTATCAAGTCATTGTTCACGATGTTTTAAGCAGATTTTTGGGCCTGCTTCACCAATGAACCAACTCGCTCTGACAGTTGTGCACCTTGACCAACCCAGTGATTGATGCGGTCCAAATTCAGGTTCAAGCGCACTTCCTGGCCTCTGGCCATGGGGTTGAAAAAACCCAATCGTTCCAATGCTTTACCGTCACCGGCGTTGCGCGAATCGGTCGCCACAACTTTGTAGAAAGGCGAACGCTTGGCGCCATGCCTAACCAATTTAATTTTTACCATAATTAACCTCTGAAATTAGGGGCATTAAAAAAGACGGGCAATTTTATAGGAAATCGGCGCAAGATAACAGCTTTATTTGTGGTTTTTTTGAGGTTTTTCAGGGCTGCGGCAACCCAACCCCGACCGCTGTGTGGGCCGGTGTTTTTTTGGCACCCCGCAGCTGCCAGCTGTTTTCAATCCATGGCGTCCACTTCTTGCGGGTCCAAGATGCCATGTCTGATGGCCAAATGGGTCAGCTTGACGTCGTTTTTGATGTCCAACTTCTCCAGAATGCGGTACTTATAAGTGGCCACGGTTTTGTCGTTCAAATCCAATATGCGACCAATCTCTTTGGCTTTCTTGCCCCGCACCAGCAACATCATCACTTCCATCTCGCGGCTGGTCAGGGCATCGAATGGCGAGTCTTTCTGCCCACCTGGCAACATCGAGAGGGCCATCTGCTGGGCGATGTCAGCCCCCACATACCGCTGACCGGCGTACACCTTGCGGATCGACTCCTCCAGTTCTTCAGCGGCACAGCCTTTGGTCAGGTACCCATTGGCGCCGGCATCCAACAATTGTTTGGGATAAGGATTTTTGGCATGGATGGTGAGAATGATGATCTTCACAAACGGATCAATGTCAGTAATTTTTTTGGTTGCTTCCAAGCCGCTCATGCGGGGCATGTTGACATCCATCAGCACCACATCCGGTTTTTCTTGTTCCACCATGGCCAGTGCCTGGTAGCCATCGTTGCACTCACCCACAATGCGAATGCCCGACATTTTCTCCAGCACCAGGCGAATGCCTGTGCGTACGATGTCGTGGTCGTCCACCAACATTACTTTGATCATTTGAACCCTCCATTTCAAACCAATGCTTCTGCTTCGGTATCTTAACCTATTTTTTTCAGTGAAGATCAGCCCATTGTTGTCATTGTGCCAAATTTCAGCGACTTGACTGGCAGAAATTGGCGTGTTGATGACCACCTCGTCATCCGATTGAAACTATGCCGGTTGTTGGGCAAAAAAACCAGTCTATTTATTCTGACAGCGTGGCGAAAATTAAGTACATGACTATAATAGCGGCATGTTAACCGTTAAACCCGCAATCAAGCCCATCCGCAGCAACCAAAAATTTGGTTTGGCTTTGGCTGGCGGCGGCCCCTTAGGTGGCTTTTATGAGTTGGGCGCCTTGTGTGCCATCGAAGACTCGCTGGAACCCCTGAAAATCACCGAACTGGATGTTTATGTGGGCGTCAGTGCCGGTGCTTTCATCGCCGCTGGCTTGGCCAATGGCATCGACCTGAGGAAGATGGCTGAGATTTTTGCTTTCAGCAAAAAACACGAAACCCCCTTCAACCCCGATCACTTTTTGCAGCCGGCCTACAAAGACTACATCTTAAACCTGGCCAAAACCCCCTCTTTGCTGGGCAAAACCATTTTGCGCTGGGCCCAAAATCCACTGAAAACCAGCGTGGTTGATGTACTGGAAATGACCGGCAAAATTCTGCCAGCCGGGGTGTTCAATAATGAGAAGCTGGAAACGTTCTTGCGCACCATCATCCAAGAACATGGCTCAACCAATGATTTTCGCCAGCTGCAAAAAGAGCTGTACATCGTGGCTTGTGAGTTGAACAGCGGCAAGATCGCCGGCTTTGGCAACCGCGACAACAACACCGTGCCCATTTCCAAAGCAGTGCAAGCTTCCTCGGCTTTACCTGGCTTGTATTCACCGGTCAAAATCAATGGCAAGTTCTATGTCGATGGGGCTTTGCGCCGCACCATGAATGCATCGGCGGCACTGAAACAAGACACCCATTTGTTGTTCGCAGTGAATCCCATCGTGCCGTTTGAACGCACCTTGAAAACCGATGAAAAAGGCTTGGTCAGTGGCGGCTTGCCACTGGTGTTGTCACAGACTTTCCGTTCCATTGTCCAATCGCGCCTGAAGTCCGGTTTGGATAAATACGAAAGCCTCTTCCCACATGCCGACATCATTTTGGCCGAACCCGACGCCAATGACGAAACCTTGTTTCAATCCAACTTGTTCAGTTATTCGAAGCGCGATCAATTGTGTGATTATGCCTACCAGTCGACCCGCCGTCACTTGATCGAACAACAGGCTGAATTGCAACCGGTGCTGGCCCGCCACGGCTTGTACATGAACACCCACAAACTGGCACAGAAACATCGCTCCATCCTGGACTTCTTGGCCGATGATGGCCAACACGTTGATTGGACCGAGCACTTGAATGAATCACTGGACGCCCTGGAACGCACCATCCGCAGTGTTTGATGGTTTGAGCAACCCTCGTTTCACAGCCACAAAAAAAGCCACCTGATCAGGTGGCTTTTTTGTTGACCGCTTGCGGGGTCGTTACTTTTTGGTGGTTTTCTTCTTGGCCACTTTTTTCTTGGTGGTTTTTTTGGCAGCCGGTTTCTTGGCCGCAGCCTGCTTGGTCGCCGGTTTTTTAGCGACTTTCTTTTTGCTGGTTTTCTTGGCCGCCGGCTTGGTCGCTGATTTGGCTTTGGCGGTGGCTTGGCTGACGGCTTTTTTCGCTTCGTCGGCCACTTTGGCCACCGTCTGTTTGGCATCGGTCGCGGTTTTGGCCACGGTTTGTTTCACAGCAGCGCCTTTTTCCTTGGCCAATTTACTGACCTCATTGGTCAGTTTATCAATGCGATTCATCAAATCGCCCAATTCATCCTTGGATGGCACACCCAGGCTTTTCAAAGACTTCTCAACCCGTTTTTCAAACACGTCTTCCAGTTTGTCCCAGCTTTCAGAAGCCCGTTTCTTGGCCGAACTGACGGTGGAACTGACGGTGGATTTCACATCACTGACGGCTTTTTGTGGCACCGACTTGAACAGCTTTTCAAAGTCTTTGCCTTCATCGATCAATTTGTCATAGATTTTTTTACCTTCTGACTGGGCTTTGGCAAATGCCCCCAAACCCGCCAGCCAGATCTCATTGGCCGACCCCACCAAAGACTCAGCCAGGTTGGCTGATTTTTTGTTGCTGTCTGCCGACTTTTTCAATGTTTTTTTCTTCGCCATAAATTCCTCACGATGGTTTTGTTAGCCAATTATGCATGGCATTATAGAGCAAACACACTAATGCTGTCTTGTTTACTGTGGCAAAAGCACCCTGCAATATCCCAGCCGTGCCCAGGCACCGGCTGATCAAGGTGCCAACCACTCGCAGTGAAATCCGCATTAGCCGTTGTTAATGAGTCCGAGAAACCCTAAAATACAAACCCCGTAAGGATGCCATTTGGACATTCAATATCAATCAACGGGAAAACACACCATGACAGAGAGAAAATTGCTGGCCAATGCCATTCGCGTGCTTGCGATGGATGCCGTTCAACAAGCCAATTCGGGACACCCCGGTGCCCCCATGGGCATGGCCGACATCACCGAAGTGCTGTTCAACGACTTCCTGCAGCACAACCCCAAAAATCCCCATTGGCCCAACCGCGATCGCTTTGTCATGTCCAACGGACACGGCTCCATGTTGCCCTATGCCGCCTTGCACTTGTCAGGCTATGACTTGGACATGGATGATTTGCGAGACTTTAGACAGTTACACTCCAAGACCCCCGGACACCCGGAATATGGCTACACACCCGGCATTGAAACCACCACCGGCCCATTGGGTCAAGGCATCGCCAATGCCGTGGGTATGGCCTTGGCAGAAAAGCTGCTGGCAGCACAATTCAACCAACCCGGTCACCCGTTGATTGATCACCACACCTATGTGTTTTTGGGAGATGGTTGCTTGATGGAAGGCATTTCTCATGAAGCCTGTTCGCTGGCAGGCACCCTGCAACTGGGTAAACTGATTGCAATCTACGATGACAACAACATTTCCATCGACGGGGAAGTCGACGGTTGGTTCACCGATGACACGCCACAGCGGTTTCGCGCCTACGGTTGGCAGGTGATTGAAGCCGTGGATGGACACGATGCCGAAGCAGTCAAACAAGCCATCGCTGCCGGCTTGGCCAACAGCGATCAGCCCACTTTGATCTGCGCCAAGACCCAAATTGGTGCCGGGGCACCCAACAAAGCGGGCTCGCATGATTGCCACGGCGCCCCTTTGGGTGCTGAGGAAGTGGTGGCCACCCGCCAAGCCTTGAACTGGCCGCATGAAGCTTTTGTCATACCCAATGAAATATACGCCGCCTGGGACGCCACCGAAGCCGGCGCCGCCGCTGAACAAGACTGGCAACATCAATTCCAAGCCTATGCCAGCCAACACCCAGAACTCGCTGCCGAATTGCAACGAAGACTGGCCGGCCAACTGCCAGAGAACTGGCAACAAGTGACCGAGCAATACATCCAACAAACCGCCCAAGACGCACCACAAATGGCCACCCGCAAAGCCTCCAAACACGCCTTGGAAGGATTGGGCCCCATTTTGCCTGAGTTTTTTGGCGGTTCGGCCGACCTGACCCCCTCGAACAACACCTTCTGGTCAGGATCCAAATCCATCAATGGTGGCGACTTCACCGGCAATTATTTGTCTTACGGGGTGCGTGAATTTGCCATGAGTGCCATCACCAACGGCATGGCCTTGCACGGTGGTTTCATCCCTTACAGCGCCACCTTTTTGATGTTTTCTGAATACGCCCGCAATGCCTTGCGCATGGCGGCTTTGATGAAGATACGCAACATTTTCGTTTACACCCACGACTCCATTGGGGTCGGCGAAGATGGTCCAACCCACCAACCGGTGGAACAAACCCCCACCCTGCGCATGATTCCCAACATGCATGTGTGGCGACCGTGCGACGCGGTTGAATCGGTGGTGGCCTGGCAAACAGCCGTGGCCCGCACCGAAGGCCCTTCTTGTTTGTTGTTCACCCGCCAAGGGGTGGCGCACCAAGCACGCAACAAGACCCAAATTGAATCCATCAAACGCGGTGGCTATGTGTTGCTGGATTGTGCAGGAGCACCTGAGTTGATCGTCATTGCCACCGGGTCTGAAGTGGGCATTGCCAGCGAAGCAGTACAGCAATTGCAAGCCACTGGCGTGGCGGCTCGTTTGGTGTCCATGCCTTGTGCTGAAATTTTTGCCCAACAAGACGCGGCTTACCGTGAAACGGTTATGCCAGCCGCATGTGACAAACGCCTGGCGGTGGAAGCCGCACAAGGCGACTACTGGTATAAATACGTGGGCCTCAATGGCCGCGTGATTGGCCAAAACACATTCGGTGAATCGGCCCCAGGCAAGCAGCTGTTCGAACACTTTGGCTTCACCACCGAGCGTGTGGTGGACACCGCCCGTTCGCTGTTGGCTGAGTAAAATTCACGATGTCAAAACCCCAAAAAGGGCTGATGAATCAGCCCTTTTTTGTGGGATATCCAAATCGGATCAATCCTCTTTTTCTGATTTCAACCGCTCTCTGATTTTGGCTTTGGCAATGCTTTTCTTGGCCGCTTTTTTGGCCGCCTTACTGGCCATGGCCATCACCTCTTTCTGCATTTCCTGCCGTTCTTTCTTGCGGATCTGATCTTCCAACTTCTTGTTGTGTTCAATCATGATCTGCATGTGGTCATGCATTTTTTCGATGGATTTGGCATGCGCTTCCACCTGCTCAAGAATGGCCTCGCACTTGGCCACCATGGCCACCACCTTTTGCTCCTTATCCTTCATTACTGATTGCCCTCAGGGTCGCATAGGGATACATTTTGTTGACCGATCCGACGATGTTGGTGTCATAGTCTTTGACAATCGACAGGTTCTTGTTGGGGTAATCCAAGTGATGCAAAAAATACCGCATGCAATTAATCCGGGCCCGTTTCTTGTCGTCTGACTTGATCACGGTCCAAGGCGTCAGTGGATTGTCGGTGTGAAAGAACATGTCCTTTTTGGCTTTGGTGTAATCGTCCCATTTGTCCAGTGATTGCACATCCACCGGACTGAGCTTCCAATGCTTCAGTGGGTCATTCTTGCGACTGTGGAACCGCCGCAGCTGTTCTTGGCGGGTCACCGAGAACCAAAATTTAAACAAGATGATGCCTGAATTGACCAGCATTTGTTCAAACGGAAACACCTGTCGGATGAATTCTTGGTACTCTTCTTCATTACAAAACTTCATGACCCTTTCAACACCGGCCCGGTTGTACCAGGAGCGGTCAAAAAACACCATTTCCCCTTTGGTCGGCAGTTGGGCCACATAGCGTTGAAAATACCATTGTCCGCGTTCTCTTTCGGTGGGCTTTTCCAAGGCCACCACATGGGCGGCACGGGGATTGAGGTGCTCCATGAAGCGTTTGATGGTGCCCCCTTTACCGGCCGCATCACGACCTTCAAACAGACACACGATGCGCTGTCCGGTTTCTTTGACCCAGCTTTGTATCTTCAACAACTCCGTTTGCAGCAGGTGTTTTTCGGTTTCATACTCTATCAATTCCATCTTTTCATCGTAAGGGTATTCACCGGCCGCATGGCTCAGCTGCAACAATTCCCTACCCGAAATGTTGCGCTTTTGTTTCATCACGTATTTGTGATCAGAAAATTGATTCAACAGTTTTTTGGCTTGTTCCGTATTCAGCGGGTTTTCTCTTGTCATAACAGTCTCAGGTCGTTTTCGTTACCGTCAGGTCCACACACCAACAATCTCCATCGCCAGTGACACGCTTTGTTCATGTGATTCCCCCCGAATTTATATTCTAACCCGATTGTTACCGCTGTCCGTTTAAATTGCGCAACATTTTCATGACAAGCCCAGGATTTATTGACCTGAATCAAATTTTTTCCCGCCCAACACACAACAAGGCACCCAAGTGCCTTGTTGTGTACCCTGAAATTAAATTGAATCAGCGATCAATGACATCCACAGATACGCGCAATCGCACCCGGTCACCGGGGTGTTCTTGCATCTGGGTGTGATACAAATCGCCATTGTATTCATAGGTCACGTCATAACCCATGAAGCGATTTTCTTCGCGGTAATGGGTCTCAATGTAACAACTTTGACCATGGCGATGGCGGTTGGGCTGATTGGCACCCACGCCGGCACCGATCAAAATGCCTGCGGCGGTGGCGGCATCGCGTCCGCTGCCCTTACCGAAGCGGTTGCCAATGGCACCACCAATGATGCCACCCAAAATGGCTTTGCCGGCATTGGATCGGGGGCGTGGCTCGGTGCGGTATCGTTCGCACACTTGTCGCTCCTCAGGAATCGACACGTATTGATAAATGGGTTCCACTTCGACCACACGGCCGTAATTGATGTTGTTGTAACGATTGGCTGAGGCCACAAATGAGGCACTCAGTAAGCAGGTCAATAGGGTCAACTTGTTCATCACAGACTCCAAAAATTGGTATGCAGCCAGTGTATGTCAAGTTTCATGAACACAATCTGAATTGCACCAATCTGTTCAGCTGGCGTTTGGTTAGCAAGGATAGACGTGGCTCCAAAAGGTTGGCCGGATTGAAACAATCCGGCCAACAAAGGTGTCATCATAATGCTATGAATACACCTGATGTCGCTACTGGGACTTTGACCATATCCCACAGATGTAGCGACTTCTTACCCACACAAACATTGTAAGCAATAATTTTTGAAAATGGAATGTTCTTGGGACTTTTTATCGGATGTTTTCCCAATAGACCACACTCCCTGTGAGCCCAAGGTGGGCTGATTGGCAGTTGAGGCCACCAGCTTAGCCGGTTATGCGGGTGAATCTGGTGGGCCTTTACAGTCTACAAGACCAGGGGAATTCAATTGAACTTCAGTTGCAGCACTTCTTCTTTCGACATTGGTTTGCCAAAGAAATAACCTTGGCCAAAATCAAAATTCAACTGCTTCAGCATGTCATGCTGAGACGCGTCTTCAACGCCCTCTGCCACCAGTTTGGTGCCCAAACTGTGACCAATGTGGGCAATGGCTTTGAGGATGGTTTGGTACCGCTGGTTTTTGAACATGTTGCGGATGAACACTTGATCGACTTTGAGCACGTCAAAATTCAGTTCCACCAATTGTTCCATGCCTGAATGCCCGGTGCCAAAATCGTCGGCACACACCGGAAAGCCAATGTTGCGACACTTGTCCAGCCATTTTTTGGCCAACTCAAAATCCACCACCATGGTTTCGGTGATTTCCAATTTCAATCTTTCCGGGCTGATGTGGTGGTCTTGGACCCGGCTCAAAACCCGGTTCAAAAATTGGTCATCGTCCAATTGTCTGGAAGACACGTTGATGTTGATGAACACATGGTCTGGCAATTGCGTGAGCATTTCGATGGCTCGGGTAAAAACCAAATCACCCACTTCAATGATCAAATCGGTTTCTTCGGCCAAGGCGATGAATTCAACCGGAGAAATGAACCCCCGTTCCGGGTGCTGCCACCGGCTCAAAGCCTCAAAACCTGTGATGTGATTGCTTTGGATGTCATTGATGGGTTGGAACACCGTTTGCACTTGTCCGCCATTGATGGCAATGCGCAATTCACTTTCCAGTTTGAATTTGGAAATGCCGGCTTGTTCGATCACCGAAGCCACTTGTTCCAACAGATTGTTGTTGCCGGCGTTTATCTGACCCGATGGCAACATGGAGCGGAAACGTTTCAACAACACCCCGACCAGGGCTTTGACAATGGGGTCACTTTCAGCCAGGCGATTGGTGATTTGTTGGGTTCTGACTTCCAGTAAGGTGACGGCCGTCAAGGCCCGGGCTGAGGTGGACCGGGGCGATTGATCCAACACCCCCATTTCGCCAAACAATTCACCTTCATTGAGGATGTCAATGATGCTTTCGCTGGACTCAACGTAGATTTCAACCTGGCCTTGTTCGATGATGTATGCACAATCAGACCGGTCACCTCCGTGAAATATGATTTCGCCAGGCTGGTATTGTTTGATGTGGTAACTCATGTGCCGTCCATACGTGCTGTGTATTCATCATAACCCATGCGCATAATGATGGCGACAAAAAAAGCCCCTTTCGGGGCTTTTTATTGATGACTGACAAGGGTTTAGCTGAAAAACCCACCGGGCATTTTGGCCAACAATGGGGCGATCACCAAGGACACAATGGCCATCACATTGATCAAAATATTCATCGATGGTCCGGAGGTGTCTTTGAACGGATCACCCACCGTGTCACCCACCACCGCGGCTTTGTGCACGTCGGATCCTTTGCCACCCAAGTTGCCTTTTTCAACATATTTCTTGGCGTTGTCCCAAGCACCACCGGCATTGGCCATGGTCAGTGCCAACAACACACAGGTGATCAAGGCACCCCCGAGCATGCCGCCCAAGGCCGCGGCACCCAGGCCGAAACCCACCACCACCGGCGCCAACACGGCCAGAGCACCAGGGGCCATCATGCGTTTCAAAGCGGCTTTGGTGGCGATGTCGATACATTTTTTGCTGTCGGGCTTGGCTTTGCCTTCCATCAAACCGGGAATTTCTTTGAATTGGCGGCGGATTTCCTTGATCATGTCAAAGGCCGCATCACCCACCGCCCGCATGGTCATGGCCGACACGATGAACGGGAAAATACCGCCCAAGAACATGCCCATCAGCACCACGGGGTTACCAATGTCCAAACTGAAGTTCGGCACTTGGCTGGAAATGACTTGAATGAATGCCGCGATGATGGCCAAGGCCGCCAAACCAGCAGCGCCAATGGCAAAGCCTTTACCAATGGCGGCGGTGGTGTTACCCACTTCATCCAGCCCGTCGGTGATTTCGCGGGTTTCAGGACCCAATTCAGCCATTTCGGCAATGCCTCCGGCATTGTCAGCAACCGGACCATAGGCATCAATCGCCATGGTGATGCCAACGGTGGCCAACATGCCCACCGCACCAATGCCAACACCATACACGCCAGCTCCTTCAGGCAACAATATGGAGGTACCAAAAATGATGCCTGCCAGGGTGATGACTGGAATCACCACCGACTCCATGCCCACAGCCAAACCGGCAATCATCACGGTGGCCGACCCCGTTTCACCGCCTTTTGCAATGTCACGAACTGGCTTACCACCGGTGTAATATTCGGTCACCAGACCAATCACCATGCCACCCACGGCGCCCAGCAACACACATTGCCACACGGCGCTTTGGATACCCAAGGATTTGGTGGTGAAATAAGCCGCCACAATGAACAGCAAGGTGGCGCCAATGGTACCAAAGCGCAAAGCCACATCAGGCTTTTTGCTGGAGAACACTTTGACCAAAAAAATGCCGATGATGGAACAAATCAAACCCGTGGAAGCCAACGCCAAAGGCAAAAACATCAGGTCTTGTTGGCGTTCTGCGATTTGCGAGACCAAACCCAAAGCCATGGTCGAAGCAATCGCGATGCAGGCAATCATCGAGCCGCAGTACGATTCAAAAATGTCCGAACCCATGCCGGCCACATCCCCAACGTTGTCACCGACGTTGTCGGCGATGACGCCCGGATTTCTCGGATCGTCTTCTGGAATGCCGGCTTCGACTTTACCCACCAAGTCAGCACCGACATCGGCACTTTTGGTGAAAATACCGCCGCCCACACGCGAGAACAAGGCAACCACTGAACCACCCATACCAAAGCCATGAATTGATTCCACGGTGTGTGGGTCACCACCAAACATCAAATACAGGGTGCCGATGCCCAACAGGCCCATGGCCGCGACAATCAGGCCCATGATGGAACCGCCATAGAATGCCACCGACAGGGCTTTGGCCGCGCCATGCTGATTGGCAGCGACGGTGGTGCGCACATTGGCCTTGGTGGCAGAAAACATGCCAAAATAGCCAGCGATGCCTGAACACAATGCGCCCAGAATAAAAGCAAATGGGGTGTGCCAATCACCAAATCCAAAGTACAGAGCAACCACAATCACCGCCACGAACAAAAACAGCAAACTGTATTCACGGCGCATGAAAACCATGGCCCCTTCGTGGATTTCTCTGGCGATTTCTTTGACTTTGCCTTCGCCTGCTGGCATTTTGTTGACCATCATATAAATGATCATTGCCATAAGCACCCCAACACCTCCCACGATCAGTGGGATCAACTCTTGATTCATAAGTATTCCTCTATTTGATTGATTCTTGTAATTGACTGTCTGCCACGGCACACATCCCAGTAATCTTAACACATCGGGTGTATTTTTTGATTCGGCCAATCACAAAACCACTGACTTTTCTCTCACCTGAGGACTCTTCCTGACAGCACCTGAGCGTTGTGCTTCACATGGGGACAATTTTCCATCTACTTCAGCCCCACAAAAGCATATAATGGGGCCTGTTTTAACACCTCACCATGACATGTCCAGCCAGCACCCTGTCGTCGACTTTGACCCCGTTTTTTTGTCATTAGGTCCCTTTGACCTGCCCTGGATCGGTGCCGTTGGGCCATTGAACATTCATTGGTATGGCATCACCTATTTGATCGGTTTTGCTTGTTATTATCTGCTCGGGCGTTACCGCATCAAACGGCATGCCGATGGTTGGACCCATGAACAACTGTCTGATTTCTTGTTTTATGGTGCCATCGGCATCATCGTGGGTGGCCGCTTGGGTTGGGTGCTGTTTTACAACGACACTTCATTGCTCAGTGACCCCACCTTGCCCTTGCGCGTGTGGGAAGGTGGCATGTCGTTTCATGGTGGCTTATCCGGGGTGTTGCTGGCCATGCTGTACTTCAAGCGCAAAACCGAAAAAACATTTTTCCAGGTCAGTGATTTCATCGCCCCATTGGTGCCCACGGGCATCTTGGCGGTGCGGTTGGGTAACTTTTTGAACGGTGAGCTGTGGGGGCGCTTGACCCAGCACCCCTGGGGCATGATCTTCCCCGATTCTTTGCCGGTTCATTTACAAGCCATCAACCTGCCGGTGGGAGCGTGGCAACAAATGTATGAACAAGGCCAATTGGATGCTTTTGCCCGGCACCCCTCTACCTTGTATGAAGCCCTGGGCGAGGGTCTGATCACCTTTGTGCTGGTTTGGTGGGTGGCCAACAAAGCTCGCTACCGGGGCACGGTGTCGGCGGTCTTTTTGTTGAGTTATGGAACGGCCCGATTTGTTGCCGAATTTTTCCGTGAACCGGATGCCAATCGTGGTTTCATCGCCTTTGAATGGATGACCATGGGCCATTTATTGACACTGCCTTTGTTGGCTTTTGGCCTGTGGATTTTGAGCCGCAAACGACCCGCGATCAACGGCGCCAAATGACCGCAGTGTTCAGCCTTTGATCAATAAAACCCAGCCAGGTTCAAACGCCGTCCACCACCACGACGGGCATCACCCACACCATTGAGGATGGCATCAAGCTCAAAATGGCCTGCTTTGGGAATGAGGTCCAGGTTCAATTGCCAGCGACCGGGCTGCAACACCAAATTGCCTGACACATTGATGGCGTTTGATTGGCTGCTGAAAACACCCACCACCACACCATTGGCCTCGGTTTCAAACTTCAAGGTCACTTGTCCCAAGTCTTTTTGGTTGGGGGTGAGCATTTTGAAATCTTGTAAGGTGATGGACCCAGACATGCGTTCGATCCCGGCATTCTTTTTATACACCACATCCTGGAGATTTAATTGGGCATAACCAGTCAATTGACCATACCGCATTTGCATGAACGGTTTGATCAGTTGCCAATCTATAAAACCCAGCACCTGCTTGAACTCATGCTGTTCCTGGGTCAGTTCCCTGATGTCTAAGGTCAAGTCATAGTTGGGTTGATATACCCGCACTTTCCCGCCCAAGCCACGGAATGTTTTGGGGTACAAGAACCATTCGGCCTGGCCCAGGGGTGACGACATGTAGGTCATTGATCCGGCACTGCCTTTGACCGCCGAACCACTGATGTCATTCAGGCCCACCGGCTGCAGGTATTGTTTGACGTGATCGTAGTACCAATTCAAAGGCGTGGCTGCCACTGCGATGATCGCCAACAGCAACAGCACCAGCAAAAACTTAAACAATTTACCCAGTCGATCAGTGGTGCTGAACATTATTTCACGAGCCTCATTCTGATGTTGGTTAATCCCAGTGATGCATCAACCACATTGACATCCATCAGGTCGACCGCCACGCCATGATCGTGGGCCAATTGGTGCACCCAGTCGATCACTTGATCAAATGACACTCCCTGAAACCACACGGTCAGGCTGTTGGCATCGATTGGCTCGGTGCGGTTGACTTTATCTTGTAGATTCAATAACCGCAGTTGCCCATCCACCCATGAAGACAAGGTCATGCCAACCGGGATGGGCTGTACCTGGGTGCGGGCTTGCGTGCCCATGGAGGCCACCATGCGCTGCATTTGTTGTAACTGTCCGGTCAACCTTTGTTTGGTCTCGGCTTGTTGCGCAATGTATCGCGTCACGGGCTGATAGACAGCCACCCAAAACAAAGCCATGGCGATCAACACCACACCGATGCGCAGCAATCGCCGTTCATTGTCGGTCAAATTAAACCACCAATTCTTCATCTGGGCACCATGGTTAAAATGGATTTAAAGGTGTTGTCTTCGGTCAACTCATTGACGCCTATTTGCACTTGATAGGCGAAGGCATGGCGTTCCAATGCCTGGTGAAAATCATTGATGGCCTTCATGTCTGGTCCGGTGATTTGTATCTCCATTTTTTGTTCTACCAGCCGCAAACCACCGATGCTCACGGCGGGTTGTTGGCGGTTGGTTTGTCCCAAATATTCAACCGCATCCAACAACAAGCTTGAATCACCACCGTTGGCCGAAGCTTGTAATTGCAAGCGGGACTGGATGGCCGCGAATGGATCCAACAACTCCGCACCAGCGGCATCAGAAAATGCCTGTTGCAACAGTTCGGTCTGTTGTTGTTGCAGTTGCTGCACATCACCACTGAGTGACCACCATTGGATGCTTTGAATAACCACCCAACTGAGTAACAACACAGCCAACAACAGCGGCACCAGGCGCCAGGAGGACTGGCGTTCATCAGTCGGGCCTGACTTCAATTCATCGACATACAAATCGATGGCGGGGTGTTGCAGTAAATGCGCCACACAACGGGCCTCATCCAATTCAGTGACCACCGGTAAATCATTAAATGACAAGTCTTGACCGGCATTGACCACCAGTTGTTCCATGTTTTGCGCATAAACCGGCAACAGTTGTGCCACCTGATCGTGGCCGATGCGCACGGCCGTTTCCATGCCAATGCGCACCAACGCTGAGTGCTCATCGTGCCACAGGGTGATGACCTGAGGCGCAGCAGGCAACCAATCCACCTCACTGTGGATGGCTTTGATCGACAGGGCCTGTTGTTGGCAAGCGGCCAACACCTGATCCAGATAGGGTTTTTCAATGGCGGCCACGGATTGTGAGCCATCGGCATTCAAGACAAAGGCAAAGTAGTTGTCCTCGACGTCGTTACTCAGCTCTTCTTCAATGGCAAAAGGCACCGACTTGGCCAGCAATTCCAGGTTTTTTGAGGCCACATGGGTGACACTGTGGTACAACCAACTGGCCGGCAACAGCAGCACCAGCTCGTGCTTGGTCAACAGCCCATCGGTCCACTGCCCAACAGCCGTTACTTCGCAAGTATGGCTTTGCGCATCGTAGGTGATCAAAGACTGCGGGTTGCCGTCTTCGCCGATGCGCAAAATGTGCGTATTAGCCATGCATCAATGTCGTTTGAAAAGGGACTTATTATATACCTTTTCGCGCCTTCGGCATCAGCCAATACGCCAAGGCTGGCAACAACACCAGGGCACCGACCATGTTCAAGATGAACATGAACGCCAGCAAAATACCCATGTCAGCCTGGAATTGCAATTCACTGAATATCCAGGTACCCACACCAATGCCCAGGGTCAAGGCGGTGAACAGCACCGCACGCCCGGTTAAACGCAGGGTTTCGGTGTAGGCTACATACAGGTTTTGCCCCGACTTGAGCAAGGACTGTAGCCGGCTGAAGATGTATATGCCATAGTCAACGCCGATCCCCACACCCAACGCCACCACGGGTAAGGTGTTGACCTTCAAGCCGATGCCCAAGAAGGCCATCAGGGCATATGCCATGAGCGAAACCAAGGCCAGTGGCACCACAATGGCAATGGTGCCAGTGATGGAACGGAAGGTCAGCAAACACAACAAGATGATCGCGCCATAGACCATGATCAGCATCGGCATTTGCGCCCCTTTGACCACGTCATTGGTGGAAGCCATCACCCCGGCATTACCGGTGGCCAACCTGAATTTCACCTCACCTTCCAACAAACCGCCGTTGTCATCCAATGCCGGCGGCACTTCCGCCTGATAAGCTTTGACCGCAGCAATCACGGTGTTGATGGTGGTCGCTTTGTGATCTTCGGTGAAGATGGTGACTGGCATGACCGAACAGTCCTGATTCAACAAGCCGGTGTCGGTTTCGATGCCAGAGAGCGATTGGCGCATCACATAATTGTTGCGCGACAATTCTCGCCACTTGATGTTGCCTTCATTCCACCCAGCGGTGATGATCTTGGCAAACTGCGACAGGGTGATCACTTTTTGCACCCCGGGTACATTTTCCATGTGCCAGGCAAAGCGGTCGATGTTCTTCATCGCCTTATAGCTTTCAGTACAGGCATTGGAAGAGGTCTCGGCTATCACATTGATCATGTCAACACCCAACGAAAACTCATTGCTGATTTTCATCGCATCGGTGTTGTAGCGGGAGTCAGGCCGCAATTCAGGCACCCCAGCTTGGGAGTCACCTATCTGCATGTCTTGGCCTTTGATGTAACTGTAACCAAACAAACCAATGGCCACCAACACCGCCAGTGAGGCCAGCGGATTCTTGGCAAAGCCCGCAATGCCTTTCCACACCCCGGAAGTTTCTTTGCGCTTGGCGAACTTGGCACAGAAGGCGTCGTAGTTTTTCATTTTTACGCCCGACAACAACAGCGGCAGCAAGATCAAATTGGTGATGATGATCAGGGCCACACCAACGGTCGCGGTGATGGCCAATTCCTGAATGATTTCAATGTTGATGAAATAAATCGTGGCAAAACCGATGGTGTCCGACAGCAAGGCGATCACCCCGGGAGCCAGCAAGGCCCCAAAAGCAGTCCGTGCTGCCAAATCAGAATTTTTATTGCCGTCTCCCTGCTTGACCATTTGATCGGTCCACCCGGAAATCATTTGCACCCCATGACTTACGCCGATGGCAAACACCAGGAACGGGGTCAGGATGTTCATCGGGTCAATCCCCATGCCCATCAGTTTCAAAAAGCCCATTTGCCAAATCACCGCCACCAGTGAACAAACTATGGGATACAGGGTCAGTTTCCAGCTTTTCGAATAGCCATACAACAAAATGGCCGTGATCAGAATCGCCAAGGCAAAGAAATACAACACCGACTTGGCACCGTCGGCAATGTCACCCACGATTTTGGCAAAGCCAATGATGTGAACGGTTTGACCTTCACCTTCGAATTTGACGCGGATGTCTTCCAGCGCTTTGGCAATTTGTTGGTAATCAACTTTTTCACCGGTTTGTGGGTCGCGCTCTTGCAAGTCTGCCCACACCATGGCGCCATTGAAATCCTCGGCCACCAAACGGCCCAAAATACCCGCTTTGACGATGTTGCTGCGGATGGTTTCAAACATGGTTTTTGATGGGGCATAGTTGGATGGGATCACGTTGCCACCGGCAAAGCCATCTTCTACCACTTCCACGAACCGCACGTTGGGGGTGAAAATCGATTTCACACTGGCCCGGTTGACGCCAGGAATGAACACCACCGCATCGGTCATGTCTTCCATTTTGTCGAAGAATTGTTCGTTGAACATGTTGCCGCTGTCATCCATCAAGGACACCAAAATGCGGTTGGCTCCCCTGAATTTCTCATGTTCCATGAATGTTTGCATGTATTCATGATCCAGTGGCAACTGCTTTTCAAAGCCGGCATCCACTTTCAACTGACTGGCGAAATAAGCCAGACCCACGGTCATGGCAAACAGCAAGAAGATGATGATTTTTTTGTTTTTGAACAGGATGGATTCACAAAAGCCGGCGAATCCTGTGTTTTGTATGGGTTGGTTCATGGTCGCCTCCTTATTGTGCTATGGCTTGTGATTTGTGCCCAGTTTCACCAATCAGGATGGCCTGATTGCCGGTGATCAGCACATCGGCGTAGTCATCCCCAGAATCTGCGCCAGGGAAAATTTCAATGTTGCGATCCTGGTATATCAAGCGGGCCCCATTGGCACCGACCATCAAAATTTGGTTATCGCTGAGCAAGTCAGCGCCAAACAAGTTGTTGGACAAATCGGTGTAAACCTCCTCCCAAGTCTCGCCTTGGTCTTCGGAAACCAGGATGTTGCCACGCAAACCATAAAGCACCACTTGGTCGGTCAGGGCCAACACCCCAAACATGGAACCCATGTAAGGCAATTCGATGGCTTCCCAGGTTTCGCCGGCATCCAGACTGCGGAAGAAATATCCCGCTTCGGCGGCGATGTAGTAGTGGCCATCTTCGCTTTGGGTGATGTCATTCAAGTGATAATCCAATTCTTCATCGATCAAATCATCGTTCCAGGTATCGCCACTGTCGGTGGTCGAAAACAAAGTGCCATATGCGCCAATCACATAACCGTCGGTTTCACTGCTGAAATGGGCTGACAGGAAGGGCACTTCACGATCGGGGTCGTAATACTGCAACTCCCAAGTCTCACCGGCATCTTTGCTGTGAATGATGGTGGCATCATGACCCACCGCCCACACGTGGTTGTTGTAAGCCACCACTTTGGTCAAGACCACATCCACTGGCACGTTGGGTATTTGGTACCAGGTTTTGCCGTCGTCTTTGCTTTTCAAGACATGACCGCGTTCTCCCACCATCACCATCGAAGCACCGACTTTGGTGATAGACAGCATCAGCGACTCTTCGGCCAAGGGTTTCATTTCGGCGACATTTTGTGACCATGCCTGGGTCCAGCTCAGCAGCAGACCAACACAAGCCAGGATTGTTCGTTTGTTATTCATCATGTTTTCTTCCAAAAAAAATGGCCATGAGCAATCACCTGCTCACAGCCATTGTATGCATCTTCAACTGATACCTAAGCCAGTCATTGACACCCAATCAGCGTCTGCCGCGTTTACGCAGAGCGCTTGGCGTGTAATTGGCCTCACTCAAAGGTGTGTTGAAGGTATTCACTTGGTCTTGGTTATCTAAGCCCACGGCCACGTAACGGCCTGACTGCAAGTCATGGTGGGTTTCGATGGTCGACCAAAAAGTGGGCACCTCATAATAGTTGATGCTGTGTGCTTCTGAAAAACGCCACAACTCACCCCGGCGATCATAATGGTCAGTCAACAAAATTTGATAACTGTCCTCGTCCAGGTAGAAGGTTCTGCGGCTGTTGATGTGGCGGAAGCCATCACGCAAATTGGCGTTGATCACATGCACCCGATGCAACTCATAGCGCATGTAACTTGAATCCAGGTGACCAGGTTTAACCATGTCTTCCAGTTTCGAATCATAACTGTGCGCTTTGTATGAGTTGTAAGGCACATACATTTCTTTGGTTTCGGTCCAGTCCCAAGTGAAGCGGTCCATGGCACCATTGAACATGTCGGTCATGTCATTGGTCCGCAGGCCGTCAGAAGCCGTACCGGGGTTGTCATAGGCCACGTTGGGCGCCCGTCGCACACGGCGTTGACCTGGGTTATAGATCCAGGCTTGGCGTGGGGTTTCTTTTTGGTTCATGGTTTCATGCACCAACAGCACCCGACCGGCCAAACGTGCTGGTGACTCGACCACTTGGTAGAAGTACAACAAGATGTTGTCGATGTCATCAATGGTGTTGCCAGGTACATAGTACTTACCATACAGCTCTTCCCGCAGGCGCACCAGGGTGTAGGCACCTGAGGCACTGGGTGCCACTTGGTTGTTGTAGCGTACGCCACCGGATCCTTTGAACTTCAACTTGTGATTCAAGATCAATTCATAGGCATTTTCCGGGAATGGAAAGGGAAAGCCTTCGGCCACATTGGCCACGCCTTCACCGTCAGCCACCAACTCACCAGTGCGGCCATTTTCCCGGGTTTTTTCATAAATGCGCTCGGGAAAAGAAGCCGATCTGCGGGTCGGATAAATGTCCATCTTGAAGGTTTCTGGATACCGCTCAAACATGGCAATTTGACCCGGTGACAGCTTCGCTGCATGGTCTTGGTAGTTGCTGCTGTCAATGGTGAACAACACCTTGTCATCGGCAAATGGATCGGGGTGGTGGTCACCCACTTGATAACCCGCTGGTGGCGAAGTGATGCCACCTGTCCAGGCTGGAATGGTGCCATCAGAATTGCCAGCACGGATTGAACCCATGGGCGTCAAATCAGTGGATAATCGTTCCAGTTGGTCAGGCTTCGGGCCTGCTTGGGCAGAACCAGCGACGACCGTCAATCCAATCAAAGTTGAAATAACTGTTTTCTTAAATAACTTCATTTAATGTCCCCTCTGTTCTTAGAACGAGTATTTGATGTTGATAGAAGCAAAGTCCCGGTCAGATATCTGGTTGTAGACACCTGCGCCTGAGAAATTGGTGTAGCTGACGTCGGCACTCCATTTTTCCAAATAGGTGCCATTCACGCCGATGGTCCAGGACTTGCGGCCTTCGATGAAGTTACCACCAGGCCCTGGCGTGGTGCCATTGACATCGTGGTTGAACGCCAACCGGGGTGACAGGTTCCAAGACGTGCCCCAAACACCGTTGTAGTCAAATCGGGTGACCACCCGATAACCCCAAGAAAAGGCCGAAGCGAATCCTTCGGGATTTTCGGTCACAGGGTTGCGGCTGGTGCCACCGGTCAAGGTGCTCGGTCCACCACCGGTATCGGTGCCAGGGCCGTTGTAGCGCAACACATTTTGGTTGGGCAGATCCCACACATTGGTGAAGCCCACTTCGCCCAACAGCACGATTTGATCGGTGCCGAAGAACTCATTGGGACCAAACAATTTGGTCGCGGTGAATTGCAGTTGTGACACTTCATGTCGCTCCCAACCACGGATGTACTCACCGGGGCCAAAATTACCCAACTGTGACACGAAACGGTCGTACTCAGCAGGAATCAACGGGTTCAACGGTGACAAGGCAGCAAACAACACTTCCACATCATCGATTTGCAACGGCACATTGGGGCGGTATGACAACTCACCCTGCAGTGACACGCCCAAAGAGTTGATGGTGGTGTTGAAACTCAAACCATACAGGTCAATGTCTTCAGGATATTCGGTGAAGTATGAACCTGAACTGGGAGAGGTGACGCCCAGACCCACGCCTTCCTGGCCCAGGGCATAACCACTGATCAAGGGCAAACGTGAATGGTAATTCAAGTAGTACAAACCAAACTCGGTGTTGTTCAACTGCTCGGCATAATAACGGAAGGCAATGCCGTATTGACCGTCGTCATCGGTCGGTGGGGTGCCTTTGCGCAAAATGGAGAAGTTGTTGATGTTGGCCAAAGTGCCAGCAATCAACTCCGGCGGAACCGGCAATTGAGCAATGGCACCGGCGTTGGCCAGTTCTGGCACAATGCCGAAACCCAAGGCCACGTATTCACCACCTGGGGTGGCGAAATCATTGTTGCTGAAATAGGTACCGGCTGGATCGGGATCGGTTTGTTCGAACTCAAACATGTAGACCGCTTCCATCGACAGGTTGTTGGTGATGCTGGTTGAGAATGAAATCATGTCAATCGGCAAAAAGGCCTCTTTCAACTCAGCACCGGCCACCCGAATTTTCGACACGTCGACCGGGTTGATGATGTTGATGCCTTGTTGGATGAATGTGGACTCACCCCAGCTGACCACTTGGCGACCCAAGCGTACCGAAGCGAACTGCTCACCGATGTCGAAATCTTTGTAGACATAAGCATCCAACAAACGGAAGTCTTCACCGACAAATTCTTTGGCGGTGCGTGACAGGTCATCGTTGTCCGCGTTTTCAAAATCATAGAATCCTGTGACCCGGAAGAAAGCACCCCAAGACGGCGCGTTGAAGGCGATGTCTGAAGTGAATTTCACGGCATTGGAGATCAAATCACCCTGGTCGTAATTCAAGTTACCATCGTCAGAGTTGATGGACCAGCGACCAGGAGCCGCAATCCGTTGTGCCAATGATGATGGCAGGCCAGTGGCCAAATCGACACCCACGAAAGGATTCAAGTTGGCCTTACCGACCAAGCGGTTGTCGCGATCGGCAATCCGCCAAGACGCACCGTATGACACGGTGGTGTCAATGCTGAAAGAATAATCATCGTTGCTCCATAATTCGGCCGCTGAGACCGAACCGGAGACCCCCAATGCCGCGGCCACCAAGGCCGACTTGAGTGGGGTTAACTTCAAACGAGATGGTTTATGAGACATCGGTTGTACTCCACGCTTTTTGTATGTATTTTTCATTGTCATCTCCTTATTGAATCACGTCGGTGTTGGTGATGTTCAAAGTCGTGCCACCGGTGGCCTGGAATGCGGCCATTTGGCCCTGCATTTCAGCCGTGGCTGCAGGAGAAGCGGCTGGACTCAACAGACTGCCGTGATCACCAGCAGTGAAGCGCACAGCGGCATCCAACCCATCAGGATTGAATGCTGATTCTGAATAAGAAGTCAGTCCCATGGCTGCAATCAATGGTTCGGTACCAGACAATGGTGCCCCTGGTACGGTGTTGGTGACCACTTGGTCGCCAAGAATTTCATGCAACAAGATGTTGTTCAACAAACTGGCATTGGCACCCAGGTTAACCGGATCTGCCGCATCCACCACCGTCTGGGTGGCCAACACGAACAGATTGAATTCGGCGGTACCTTGTTGGACACCGGCAGCCGCCAGACCGGCAATGATGCGTGGGCCGAAAGTGGGTGAACCGATCAACAAATTGGCAATGCCACCACCCGGCGCTGACAACACCGCACTTTGAACATTGGGATCAAACGCCAGGTAACCGGTACCGGTGATCGCGCCCAAAGACTGTCCAGCGAAGGTGATGTTGGCTTCATTGAAGTCACCGGCGCCGTCACCATTGATGTCCATCAATGGAATCGATTCGGTCAAAGTGAATAGGTCAGCCATACCTTGCCGGGTGTTGTCTCTGGAAACCAACAAATTGGCCAGGTTGATGAAATGCGCTGCCGAGGCATCAATTTGACCATCAGGGCCCGGTGCGCCGGTGGCGTTGTTGATGTAATCAACATCAAAAGTACGCTCGCTGGCAATGGGTGCGAATGGCGTGTTCTCGATGTAGAACGGATTGGCCGTATCGGTGATGCCGTGCATCGCCAAGTCGATGGCCACCACCGCAAAGCCAATGGAAGCCATGGTGTCGGCCACTGCCAACATGTCGGTGCGGTCACGGGTGATGCCATGTTGGAAAATCATGATGGGCCAACCGGCATCAGGTTTGGTCATGCCCGAATTGGCATTTGGCACGGTCATCAAAACCGGCAAATTCTGCATGCTGGTGGCCACCGGGATGGGGTTGGCCAGCGTCAGATTGGTGGAAGTGGGATCCAGTCCCAACGCCGCAAATGGTCCCACGTAGGCACCGGGTGCCGCTCGCCAAAACTCATTCAATGGGGCCAATGGGTTGGTGGCGCTGGGTGCGGTCAAGTAATAAGGAGAGGTCAAGGTACCGATGTAAATGTCGGCCAAGCCAAATCCACCCACGGCTGAGGTGTTCAACCCAGTCGGTGCCAAAGTTGAAGCGCCTGGTCCGGTGATGTCTTTCACCGCCGACAACACGGGGGTGATGGACTGGGTGCTTAAGGTCCAGGACAACACGATGGTGCTGGGGTCCACACCTTGAGACGCGGCCGCGGCTTCTTGGAAATTGGTCAGTTGTCGCAACGGCTCCAAGGCTTGGGCGGTGCCGTTGTCGACCAATGGATCGGTGCTGTTGCCATTGCCATCCACCAACGGTGAGGTGCGTTGTGACAAGAAATAAGTTTGTGATGGGGTGGCGGCATTGCCGTCCTCATCTTGAATGCCATTGGTGATCACCGCCATATAAGAGGTCAGTTGTTTCAATGGACGGATGGGGACAATGGCCACACTGCTGCCATTGGCTGCCGCGACAAAATCCACGCCGAAAGTCAATTCAGCATTGACGCCGATCACCGCACCACCAGGACCGCTCAAAGTCACTTCATACACTTTAACACTGCCGGGATTGACCGATGCGGCTGCCACTGGCACCGAAAAATTGGTGGACCAAGGGGCCACTGTACTGAAACCATCCAGGGCATTGATGGCCACCAGCGGATCAGAAAAATCGGTCGGATCTGCCACCGGGATGTTCATGGTCAAATCGGTGGTGCCAGACAAAAACAGGTTGGTTGGGATCGGCACTTGTGTCGGGTCTCCAGATGCCGGATTGAAGATGGCTTCAATCACCCCAGTCACCACCCCACCACCGGGATTGGTGGCTGGTGGCGCATCCACCGCCCGCGGAGAATTGCTGCTGCTGCTGCAGGCTTGCAGCAAAACAATGGATGTTAAAGTCAAAAGGAATGGTTTTAGTTTCATTTGTATCCCCAAAATAATAAACCCTAACATCATAAATTTTATTCGGGTAAGATTACAAGCTTAAATATTAAAAAACCATTAAAATTTGGCCCAAAACATACGCCATCGTATCCAAACCATGCCCTGGAAAAAAATCGCCTCATTTTCAATTGCTTATGCCCTGATCTTTGGCCTCAAATGGCTGGGCTTGATCGACCATTCACAATTCATCACCCTGCTCATCACCGCCACCACTGCGATCTGCTGGGTCACCGAATGGTTGCCCATTCCGGTGGCCTCATTGTTGCCCATTGCCCTGTTCCCTTTACTGGGCGTGATCACCCCGACAGCGGTGGGTACCGCCTATGGCAGTCCGCTGATTATTTTGTTGTTGGGTGGCTTCTTGTTGTCGACCGCATTGGCGCACAGCAACACCCACCAATACTTGGCCCATCGGGTGATCCAATTGATCGGTACCCACAGCCCCAAACGCTTGATCATGGGCTTCATGTTGACGGCATTTTTGATGAGCATGTGGATTTCCAACACCGCCACCACCTTGATGTTGTTACCGATTGCCTTGGCCATCCTCAGCAACAACTCGGACCGAAGACTGGGTACATTGTTGTTATTGGGCATTGCCTATGCGGCCAGCATCGGCGGCACCATGACCCCGATTGGCACTCCGCCCAACCTGATCATGATTCAGAACTACCAGCTGGGCACCGGCAATGAAATGGGCTTTTTGACCTGGATGGGACAGGTGTTACCGATGGTCTTGCTGTTTTTTCCCTTGATGCTGTGGGTGCTGACTTCACAAGTACCCAAGGACTTGTCCATCCAGAGCCATGAATTGTCCACTGGCGGCTTGACCACCGCCCAACGCCGCACCCTGTGGGTGTTTGCCATCACCGCTTTGTTGTGGGTCACCCGCACCGCCCCGTTTGGTGGCTGGAAATTGTGGCTTGATTTGCCCCAAGCCAATGACGCCTCTGTGGCCTTGTTGGGGGTGGTGGCTTTGTTCATGATTGGCGATGGGCGGGGGAAAAAATTGCTCACTTGGCAAACCGCCAACACCATACCGTGGGGCGTGCTGTTGTTGTTTGCCGGGGGCATGGTGATTGCCGCGGCGTTCAAAAGCACGGGGCTGAGTGCCTTGTTGGCCGATCAGCTGCTGTTCCTGAAAGATTTTCCCCAATTCTGGTTGATTCTGATCATCTGTTTGGCCATCACTTTTTTGACCGAGATCACCAGCAACACCGCCACCACCGCAATCCTCATGCCGGTGCTGTTATCAGCGGCTCAAGCCATGGACATGGATCCGGCCAAAATCATGATTCCAGCCGCAATCAGTGCCAGCTGCGCCTTCATGCTGCCGGTGGCCACGGCCCCCAATGCGATTGTGTTTGGCTCGGAACAGTTGCCCATCCGCGAGATGATCAAACAAGGCTTCAAAATCAACCTGATTGGCGCTGTGTGCATAGCCTCGGTGGCCACTTGGTGGCTGTGATGGGATCAGCTGTTTTCAGGGATGAAACCGGTGACTTGGTCGAGGTCATCCAAACCCAATAAACACATCAGCAAGCGCTCGAGGCCCAAAGCCACCCCTGAACAGGCTGGCAGTCCGTGATCCAAGGCGGCCAACAAATGCTCATCCAACGGCAGTTGCGCCTTGTCGGCGGCTTGCCTGAGCCGATTGTCGGCCACAAACCGCGCCCGTTGTTCAACCGCATCGGTCAATTCCTGGTAACCATTGGCCAATTCCACGCCACGCCACAAAAACTCAAAGCGCAAGCAGCGATCGGGCTGCTCAGGATCGGCCGCCGCCAGCGCCGCCATGGCCACTGGGAAACGGTGCAGCAGCAAACCATCGGTGAAGCGCTGTCCAGCCGACAACTCGGGCTGAATGACGCAGGCAAACAGAAAATCAAAGGCCTCCGTGCGAGACAAGGCAGCGCCACTGTAGCCATGGGCTTGGCAGCGGTCATGCAACGCTTGGTCAGATACCGAAAATGGATCCAGGCCCACCACGGTTTGAAACAACTCCTGGTAACTGAGCGTGGTCACCTTGATGGCTGGCTGCACAAATGCAGCCAGCAATTGCTGCACCAGCGCCACCACTTCTTGCATCAGGTCTGCCAGGTTGAAATCCAAGCGGTACCACTCCAACAAAGTGAATTCGGGGTGATGCAAGGGGGTGCGTTCACCGCGGCGAAAGACCCGGGCGATTTCAAACAAGTCACCGGCACCACTGGCCAACAAGCGTTTGTGAAAAAATTCTGGCGAGGTGCGCAGGTAAGCGGCGTTGTGATCAGGCAACAAGGCTTGTGTTTGGAACATTTCGATGTGGACATCGGTGTTGCCGTGGTGGGACAACACCGGCGTGGTCACTTCCAGCACTTGGCGCGCGGCAAAAAACCGCCTGATCTCCGCGCACAAAAAAGCCCGTTGTTGAAGCACAGACAACGGGCTGGAAAAACGCCAATGGGCGCGTTTATTTTTTGACACGAGAGACGTATTCGCCGGTGCGGGTATCGACTTTGATCACCTCACCTTCGGGCACGAACAAAGGCACATTGACCACGGCTCCGGTTTCCAGGGTGGCTGGTTTGCTGCCACCACCAGACGTGTCCCCACGCACACCAGGATCGGTCTCGGTGATGACCAACTCAACAAAATTGGGAGGCTCAATGGTCAATGGCACCCCGTTCCACAAGGTCACCATACAAATGTCCTCTTCTTTGAGCCATTTGGCGGCGTCGCCCACAGCGGTGGTGCTGGCTTCGTATTGCTCATAGGAATTGGGGTCCATGAAGTGGTAAAACTCGCCATCGGAATACAAATACTGCATTTCGGTGTCCATCACATCAGCGGCATCGACTTTTTCATTGGATTTGAAGGTTTTTTCAATCACCCGGCCGGTTTTCAAATTGCGAATTTTGACCCGGTTGAAAGCTTGGCCTTTGCCCGGCTTGACTTCTTGGTTTTCGACGATGCTGTATGGATCCCCATCCAGCAATATTTTGAGCCCATTTTTGAATTGAGATGTGCTGTAGACAGACATGTGTGTTCCTCTCGGTACGCGTTAAATCGCGGCATTATAGCACACCCCACCCTGGCCTTTACCAGCAGCCAATATCCAGGTGGTTAACCGTGTTTCGTGTTAAAATCAGCGCCCTTTAGGATCACCATGACCCGCACATCATGACCGCCACTTGGCAACAAGAACTCAAACAGGCCTTGCGCAACGACCACCCGACCGGACTGATTAATCAGCCAGGCTATGACCCCGCTGCCGCCGGGTTGTTTGCACCCGTCATCACCGATACCCTGCTGCAGGCCATCAAACAGGCCACTGATCCAGCGCCATTGTGGCGGCAGTTTCTACCGATTCAAGCGGAACAAAAGAACCCGGCTGGCTATGTGCCAGATCCGGTGGGCGATGCCGCAGCCACCCAAGTGCCGGGTTTGATTCACAAGTACCACGGACGGGTGTTGTTGATTGCCAGTGGCAGTTGTGCGGTCAATTGCCGCTATTGTTTTCGGCGCCATTTTCCATACCGCCAAAGCTATGCCCCCCGCAATCAATGGCAAGCCAGCATCGACTACATCCAAGCCGATGACAGCATCCATGAAGTGATCCTCAGTGGCGGCGACCCGCTGACTTTATCCACCAAACAACTGGCTGGACTGACCGCGCAACTGGCCACCATAGACCACGTCAAAACCTTGCGCATTCATTCCCGCATGCCGGTGGTGTTGCCCGCCCGTATCGACGATGAATTCCACACCTGGGCCGAATCCTTGTCCTGTCACAAAGTGATGGTGTTGCATGTCAACCACCCCAGCGAGTTGAGTCCGGCCGCCCGCACGGCCATCGCACGCTTGCGCAAACTGGGGTTTGTGTTGCTCAACCAAAGTGTGATGCTGCATGGCATCAACGATCAGGCAAGCACGCTGGCACAATTGTCGCACCAATTGTTTGAACAGGGCGTACTGCCGTATTACCTGCATCAATTCGACCCGGTACAAAATGCCGCCCATTTTGCCGTCAGTCCGGCCCGCACCCGCGCCATTCACCAACAGCTGATGCAACAACTGCCTGGCTATTTGGTGCCCAAACTGGTGCAAGAAGTGGCCGGTGAGCCACACAAAACCCCGCTTTGAAACCGCTTTTTGACATGTCAAATCTCCGCTACGGGCTATGCACAGCAGTCACTTTTGTCAAGTTTTACCATCGTTAACACCATTACCCACCCCCTAAGGCTGTTCAGCACCGCCCATTGGCTTTATAATGTTGGGTCAGTGTGACAATAATTGGTAATTAATGAGAACCTGGGCTCGGTGCAGCACGGGATGACCGTTCATCCAACAAGGAACAATAATTTGGCTACAGAAAAATCCATCAACCTGTTGATCATCCACCAATCCGAAGAAGAGGCCGAACGCATTCTGTCACTGCTGAGGAACTATCAAATCGCCGTCAGACCGACCCGTTGTACCAACGAAGAAGACTTGTTGGGCATTCTGGAACGCAAACCATTGGATCTCGTGTTGTGCCAACAACTGCAAAGCGACCTGCCCTGTCAAACCGTGATTGATCACATCAAACGCGTCGGCATTGACTTGCCAGTGATTGCCTTGTTGGATAATTTTGATCCCGATTTGATCAATGAGTCGATCGAAGCCGGGGCCACCTCCTACTGCACCCCCAAATTACCCGATCACATGAAGCATGTGATTCAGCGGGATGTCAAAGCGTTGAAAGACCGCCGCAAGATCATTGATTTGGCACTGGAGTTGAAAAACACCGAAAAACGTGCCAATTTGCTGTTGGATTCATCCAAACAAGCCATTGCCTACATCCATGATGGCATGCATGTTTATTCCAACCAATCTTATCAAGAGCTGTTTCAATACGATGATTTTGAAGAATTGGAAGTCACGCCGTTCTTGAACATGATTGCCAAAGAGGATTTGGCCAGAGCCAAACAGACCTTGCGCGACCTGAACAAAAACATCATGCCCGAAGAGGACCTGGAGTTCAAACTGGTAACCTCTGGCGGCGAGAAGTTTGATGGCATAGTGAATGTCTCCAAAGCCACCATCAACGGCGAAGCCTGTGCCCAATTCATCATCAACATCCCCTCAGCCGATCCCGAAGTTGAGAAGGAGTTGTTCGAAATCAAGAACAAGGACCTGCTGACCAAATTCTTCAACCGCACCTATTTCCACCAGTTGCTTTCCGAAGCCATGGATTCGGCAAAGAACAAAGCCGGTGACAGTTTGTTGATGATCGGCATTGATGGGGCTGACAAACATGAAAAAGAGCTGGGCATAGGCAACCTTGACCTGTTCATCGTGTCGGTGGCTGAATTCCTGGAAAACAAGTTGGGCAAAGACGTGGTTTATTGCCGCTATGCCGACACCACCTTCATCATCAAATTAAAAACGTCGATTGAGAATGCCGAAAAAGTGGCAGAAAAATTGCGGGCCATCATCTCGGAACAAATTTTCGGTGCCGGCAACACCTCGGTGAATTGCACCGTCAGCATCTCGGTGACCCAGCTGACCCCCCAATGCGAGTCAGAATCGCTGGTCATCAAAACCCTGACCGACAACCTGGATGCCTTGCAAGAAGCCGGTGGCAACCAAATCAAAACCTTCGACCCGGCCGAAGAAGAGAAACAAGCCCGGGCCGCTTCCAAGGCCTGGATTGATCGCATCACCGACGGTTTGGAAAACGACAAATTTGTGTTGCACTTTCAGCCGGTGGTGAACATCGACGGCGATGATAAAGAACACTATGAGGTGCTGATCCGCCTGCAAGCCGAAGACAACAAATTAATCTACCCCCAACAATTCATTCCGGTGGCCGCCAAGTATGGCTTCATCACCGAGATCGATCACTGGGTGGTGAACAAAGCACTCCAAGCCATCAAAGAATCCAAAAGGGACGTGATGCTGTTCGTTAAGATGTCACACCAAACCCTGACCGATGCGACATTTCCCAACATGCTGGCCAGTGCCCTGAAATCCAGGGGTGTGACCGGCGACAAACTGGCTTTTGAAATCAGGGAAAGCGAATTGGTGACCTATGCCACCCAAATGAAACCAATCATCAAATCGATCAAAGCCACCCATTGTAAAATCGTGGTGGAGAAATTTGGCTCCGGCTTGAATTCCTTCAGCATCCTGAAACACTTTCCCGTCGACATGCTGAAAGTCGATTCCAGTTTCATGCAAGACTTGGGCAACAACACCGAAAATCAGGAAAAAGTCAAAGACATCGTCGACAAAGCCCACAACCAAGGCAAACAAGTCATTTGTGAGTTCATTGAGGATGCCTCGACCATGAGCATCATGTGGAAAATGGCAGTCAACTTTGTGCAAGGCAACTTCATCGCTGAACCCAGCGAAAACATGGAACAGGTGGAGTAGCCCTGGCCAGCCATGAGCCAGGCCCCTTACCGCGGACGGTTCGCACCCTCACCCACCGGTGACCTGCATTTGGGCTCACTGGTCGCAGCGGTCGCCAGTTATTGCCAGGCCCGCGCCCATGACGGGGTGTGGTTGGTGCGCATGGAAGACTTGGACGAAACCCGCACTGTGTCCGGTGCTGACCAACAAATCCTCAACACCTTGGCGCGCTGCGGCATGTATTCGGACGAACCGGTGATGTACCAAACCCAAGCCGATCGACAAGCCGCCTACCAACAAGCCCATAATGCTTTGCGCTCGAAGGGTCTGACCTACCACTGTGTGTGCTCCCGCAAACAATTGGCCGATCAGGCGGTCTACCCAGGCACCTGCCGCCAGCGCACCACCCGCACAGACACCCTGTATTCCATCCGTTTACAAACCACCGATGAGGTCATTCAATTCGACGATGGCATGCAAGGCAATCAACAACAAAACTTGGCCACCCAAGTGGGCGATTTCAACATCAAACGCAAAGACGGCTTGTTTGCTTATCAGCTGGCAGTGGTGGTGGATGATGCCGCCCAAGGCATCACCGAAGTGGTGCGTGGCATCGACATCATGGATTCAACCTGTCGACAAATCTACCTGCAAAGGTTGTTGGACTTACCGAGCCCGAAATACGCCCATTTTCCGGTAATCACCGACGCCCATGATCACAAGCTCAGCAAACAAAACCACGCCCCTGCGATCACCGAAGAAGACCCCTTTACCGTACTCCGACTGGCCTTGCACTTGCTGCAACAAGCGGTCCCCACGCCGCAGCGACGAACCCCAAAGGCTTTGCTTGAGGCGGCCATCAAACACTGGCAACCAGACCGCTTGCGTGGCCTGGCTGCCGTACCCCAATCAGCCATTGAAGCCAATGACTGAGCGGCGCTTGTTTATTGTGTGGCAACACCTGGGTTTTGTTCCACAGCCAGTTGCTCACAGAAGTCAACATTGACCCCTGACACGCGTTGCAGCGGAATGGTGTTGGTCAGTTCCACCCCATCCAGCACATAAGTCATCACCGCAGTGGAGCAGTCATTGAACTCAATGTTGATCGAGCCCACTTCGGTGGTGGCGGCCACCGCTGGATCATCAAACAAGCCACCAGCGGTGGCAAACAAACTGCCCACGTACTGGTTGCCGGCAAAATTACCCGAAGAAGTCAACCAGCGGTTGCTGGCATCGCCAATGGTCGAAGGCACCGAAGCATCCGGCAAGGTGTCATCAAAGGTGAACCAGGCCAAAATCATCACATTGACACTGGGCAGCACCTCGATATACAAACCACCGGTGGTATTGGGATTGATCCAACCACCCGATATGCCCTCATTGATGAAGAACTCTTCACTCAACACATAGGCGCGGTTGATTTTTACGGTGTTTTCTTCAGTCACAGCAGTGCCAGAGAAAAAACCATAAATCGGAAACTCACTGGTGGCGGCGCCCACATTACTGGAATTAAAATTAATTCTCAGGAACGACTCAATGATTTTTACCACTTCAGCTCCACGAATCACTTGTCCAAACACCGCGTAACCATCATCGGTCACGCCACCTGGATTCAAAATTGAACTGTTGTCTGCCAAGTTGAAAAAAAACTCATTGGTGGCACTGTTTGGGTTATTGGTTCTTGCCATGGCAATGGTGTATTGGGTGTTGGATAAATCATTTTCCATCACAATGGGCCCATGGTCTGGAACGTCAGAGAAATTGCTGTTGCCCAAATAGCGATAACCGCCGCCCTGAATGATGAAACCGGGCACCGAACGGTGAATCACGGTGTCGTCATAGTCACCGTCATTGACGTAATTCAAAAAATTTTGTGTGGTGATGGGAGCATCGGTTTCAAACAACTCAATATCAATGACTCCCACATTGGTTTCAAACCGCACCACTGTGGCGGCACTCGCGCCGCTCCAAATTAACACAGCGATCAGATAAATCAGTTTTTTCATGGTTTCAATTCTCCAGATAATTGCGCCAATTTATACCACAAATCACAAGCACTTGTCTGTGCCTTCATTCACCAATCATCTGGTGGCATGCAAAAAGCGTTGGGTCAAGACTTTTTTTGGTTGGTGATGCCGTAGGGCACGTGGCCGGTGGCTGTGTGCTCGGAGGCGGATTCGACGTAGGTCAACTGGTCTTCAAAAAAGATGTCGGCTTTGAAGGACTGCAGGAATTTGGCTTTGTCCTGGCCGCCGAGGAACAGGGCTTCGTCGATGCGGATGCCCCAGCCGCGCAAGGTCAGGATCACGCGTTTGTGGGACGGCGCCGACCGGGCGGTGACCAAGGCGGTGCGGATGGGCGCCTCGCCGGCAGGAAAAAGGCTTTGCAGGTCATGCAATTTTTTCAAAAAGGCACTGAATGGACCCGGGTTTAACGGCTCATGGCGCCGGGCGTGTTCGTTTTCGCGAAATGCCTCCAGCCCACCAGACTGGTAAATTTGTTCAGACTCGTCGGAAAACAACACCGCATCACCGTCGAAGGCCACCCGCACCTGATCGTCGGTGTGTGCGGCTGCTTTGCGGGTCATCAAGTGGGCCGCGGCATAGCCAGCTTCAATCGCCCCGATGACATCGGCGTGGTGGGCCGACAAGAACAACTCCACCCCCAAAGCCGACAGGTAATCATATGGCGAGCCGCCGTTGCTGAACACCGCACGAGAAATGTCCAGACCATGGTATTCAATGGAATTGAAAATGCGCAATCCGGTGTCGCCGTTGTTGCGTGACACCAGCACCACCTCCACCAGGGCCGCACCTGTTTCGGGGTGTTTGATGTTCAGCAACTTTTGCACCAAAGGAAACGCCACCCCGGGATCCAACGGTTCTTCCTCGCGTTGCAGCTGATACTCCCGATAGGCCGTCACCCCTTGGTCCAGATAGATTTGGTGGGCTTCGTTGAGATCGAACAGGGTTCGCGAAGAAATGGCCAGGGTCAACATCAGGAAAATTGCTCGTTGATGATGCGGTCTTCCAAGTTATGCAAAGGATCATACAAGGCGTTGATGCGGTGTTTTTTGGACTCTTTAATCACCACTTTTTTCACGTCACGCACCTCGGTGTTGTCGGCGGTGGCCGACACCGGCCTTTTTTGGTGGCTGAGGATATCGAAAGTGACCTCGGCATGCGAGGGAATGATCGCCCCACGCCAACGGCGGGGACGGAAGGGGCTGATGGGGGTCAAGGCCAAAATCTGACTGCCCAACGGAATCACTGGGCCATGCACCGATAAATTGTAGGCTGTGCTGCCAGCGGGGGTGGCCACCATGACCCCGTCTCCCACCAAGTTTTCTATCTTGACCTGATCATTGATTTTGATCTGAATGTGGGCCGATTGTTTGGTCTGGCGCAACAAGGAGACTTCATTGATGGCCAGCGATTCCACCGCTTCCCCTGCCACATTGGTGGCCTGCATCAACAGGGGGTGCAGGATGGTTTGTTGGGCATTTTCTATGCGCCCCAACAGGTCATCATCCGAGTAATCATTCATCAGGAAACCCACGGTGCCACGCCGCAGGCCAAACACCGGAATGTCATGCTTCATGTATTGGTGCAGGCATTGCAGCATGAAGCCATCACCACCGAGCACCACCATGACCTCGGCGGCCAAGGGGTCATATTGACCGTAGCGCGCCACCAATGACTTGAGCGACTCTTGGGCTTTGGGGGTTTCGCTGGCTAAAAAGGCTATTTTCATGGGCATCAGTTTAACAAAGGGCAAGGTCAATAGTCGAGCCTTGCAAAGACCAGATGTGAGGCATCAAGGCACACGGACCAAATAGGGTCGCATGGACCGACTCAACACCCGCACATGACCCACTTCCTGGCGTTGCAGCAAAGCATGCATTTGATACTCATGCTGTTCCATTTGGATGCGGGAACTGGCCTGCAGGTAACGGGTTTGGGTGCTCAGGCGCGGTGTCAACTCTTCTCGGGCCCCCTGCAAACGGTATTGAATCGCGGGGTGATCAAAGAACGCCTGAAGGTTCAAAAAATCCGCTTGGCCGTTCTGGTACAAGCGCAATGCCAGCTCATTGGTGATGGCCAAATCCAGGGCACTGAGGGCCGCCGGTCGCATGGTGTTGACGTTCATGCGAGTCGGCTGGTCGGTGGTCAGCGGCAAGGCAATCAGGTAACCAGACAACAACTGGAAAGTGTCAGCGTCCACCCCATCCAACAAGGCCAATTCACCGATGTGCTTCATGGGCCCACCTGGGGTTTGGTATCCCGGCGCTTTGGCCAGGTACACAAAATCTTCGGCACCCTTGGGTCGTGGGATTTGGTCGGGGTCAATCCAGTCGATGATTTGGTCGGCAATTCCCACATCCAATTCAAGCAGCGCCAACAAACGTTGCAGGTAAGCCAAGTGCCATTCTTGCACCACCCCATTGATCACCAGGTTGTTGACATTGAAACGGCCACTGAGACCAGTCAATTGCCCTGAGAGCACCGCATCTTCCACCAGCATGCCTTGAATGCCCTGTCGCCAGCCATCCAGGTGGCTGTCATGGGTGTATTCGTCTTGGGCATAGTCCTCCCGCAACAAGTCACTGGCCCACAACAGCAAGCCTTGGCTGTAGTGTTTGGCCTGGTAATTTTTTTGCAAGTTATTGATCCGCGCCACCGACAGCTGGGCGTTGTACCAAATCCCCGCGGCCAAGGTGGTGGCGATGGCCAGCATCACCAAGGCCATCAACAGGGCCATGCCTGATGGGATTGGCCGGTATCGCTTCACAGGAACCCCAAGTGCTGCCAGGGCACCACGTTCAACACACTGTTTTGACCGGCGGCATCGGTCAAGCCACAACGGATGCGTTGCGGCAATTGACTGCCCTGATTGCCCCCTTGCGGCCACACCGGCTGCATCTGACCCGTCAAGTTGAGGTACTGACAATTCACCGTTCGCAGTGCCAGCATCGGTCGTTCCAGCCACTGGTTGCTGTTGGCGGGCACAAATGCCGACTGCGTGGCCCGATACCACTGGTTGTTGCGCACATACCATCGCACCCGCACCAAACCGTGGGCCTCATCGACGGCGGTTTGGCGGCGATCGTTGCGCCCGCTGGAAACAGTAGGACTTTGAAACCGCAACAGACTGAAGCCTTGGCTGTCACCAGAGAATTCGGCTTGGGTCGGGGTGACCAAGGGATTGGGGTGGACGGTGGCCAGTTGCAAATCACTTTGCAGCCAAAACAGCGCCAGGTTTTGTTGATTTAAATTGCGATTTTGCTCATCAATCACCCGCTTGGCGGTGGCCATGTTGTCCAAACCCATGAAGGCCAGTCCGGCCAACACGGCCATCACGGCGGATGCCACCAACAGCTCCAGCAAGGTCATGCCGCGTTGATGCTGCAGCCCCTTCACCATCCCGCCGCTTTCCTGAAACCACTGAGCTGGGCTTCGCTGTGCTCCAAGCGCCGGGTCAAACCCACCATCACCTCCAGGCGGTTGATGCGGCTGTTGTCGGTGGTTTTCAATTCGGCTTGCCAATAAAAAGTTTGGCCGGCAAACACCTCTTCCCCTCGGTGCAGGCCCAGCGTCAGATTGGGCTTTTGGTACAGCTGCATCATCACCTGGTCAGCCACGTGATAAGCCGCGGTTTTGTCGCGCATGGCGGTGGCCGTCTGGGCGCCGGTTTGGGTTGATTGCACCAAAGCCATCAAGCCCACACTGACCACCACCAGTGCCATCAACACTTCCAGCAAGGTGAATCCTTGGGCGCGGTCAGGGCTGATGCCAACCTCCGGCCAGTTCCCATGGCGATTGGCTGCGGATGGCATAGTGTTGATCTGGATTGGCGGCCAGGCGCAGTTCGAAGGCATTGAATGAGCCATCGGTCTGGCACACGATGTGGGGTAAATCCTCAAAATCTGGGGCCAGTGCTTGTACCCGACCAGCCGTCAATATTTCGGCGGTCACCCCCGTTGGCCAAGCCGGTGGTTCAGCGGTCACTGGAATCCACTCAGGGTGTTGGTGACGCAACAGTTGGTAACCCTCGGCTTGCCATTCCACGCCAAAGGCCTGATTTTCCAACACGGCCCGCTCACACAGGTATTTCAACTCAGCCTCGAAAGTCTGGGCCTGGCCCATAATTTGGCGTTCGATCGATTGGCTGGCCAGTAAATTGGCACCGGCGCTGGCGAGGATGCCAATGATCAGCACCACCAACAGAATTTCCAGCAAAGTGAATCCGGCTGATCTGGGGACGCTGTGAGTTGACAAGCCCCGGATGAACATCACCAGTTGCCGATGTCGGCATTCAGTCCATCACCACCGGGTTGACCGTCGGCACCGAAGGAATAGATGTCGATGGTGCCATGGTTACCTGGATTCAGGTATTGATACGGGTTATCCCAGGGGTCATTGGGCAGTTTGGAAATGTAACCGCCGGGTTTCCAATTGCGCGCTTCTGGCGTGCCTGCTGGTTTTTGGACCAAGGCTTGCAGACCTTGTGAGGTGCTGGGAAAGTTGAAATTGTCCAGCTTGTACATGCTCAAGGATGTTTCCAGGTTTTTCACATCGGCTTGGGCGCGAGACACTTTGGCCTTGTCTGGTGCATCCATGAATTGTGGCACCACGGCCACAGCCAGGATGCTGAGGATGACCACCACGATGAGGATTTCCATCAGGGTGAAGCCCTGCATGCGCGCCTTTTGGCGGAATGGTTTTTTTCGGTTCTTCATGTTTTGTCAGGTTGTTTTTGGGTTAAGATTATATGCCATTTCTTTTCCTGCTGCCACGCCCTGCAACCAATTGACCGCCTTGATTGAAACGCCATGAGAACCTCCAGAATCTATTTACCACTGACCACCAAACCAACTGAGGATGCCGTCCTCATTGAAGGGGACAAGGCCCATTACATCCGCAATGTGTTGCGCAGCAAGGTCAAACACACCTTGCATTTTTTCACCCCAGCGGGCATCGAATACCGGGGCACCATTGGCGCCATCAACAAACATTCGGTCGAACTGATCAACATTGAAGCCTTGACTGAACAACCCCAGGCCTCACGGCTCAAAACCACCCTGATACAAGGCATCAGCAGCAGTGACCGCATGGATTACAGCATCCAAAAAGCCGCGGAATTGGGTTGTCACAAAATCATCCCGGTGTTGACTGATTTTTGCGCCCACAAAATTCCGCCCCACAAAAGCGAAAAAAAATGGCAGCACTGGCAAGGGGTCGCCATCAGTGCCTGTGAGCAATCAGGTCGGGTTGACCTGATGCAAGTGATGCCGATTCAATCATTGAAAGCGGCCATTGCAGACACCCCCAAAGGCTTGTTCTTGGAGCCAAATGCCAGGCATCACCTCAGTCAATTGCCCAGCGACCTGCAAACCACCCAGACGGTGTTCATTGGACCTGAAGGCGGCTTTTCGCCCACGGAGTTGGCGGCGTTCGATGTGGCGGGATATTGGGGCGTGCAGTTGGGGCCGAGGGTGCTGCGCACCGAAACCGTGGCGCCGGTAATCCTCGGCGCACTGCACAGTTTGTTTGGCGACTTCAGGCCGCCGACTGGGTGATGGAAATCAGGTTGGTTTCCAGGTAGTTCATGTTGGGAATGTCGGCCATCTCATCTTGGATCGACACCAGTGACGCAATCGCGTTGTGATTGATTTGTTTCTGCTCATGCAATTGCATGTCACCCCGTGAAACCAACTGCAATTTAGGAATGCCCCGAGACAACACCGCAAAATAAGGCATGTCTTCGGGGTGGTTGATGCTTTTCAACACCGCCAAATTGTGTGAGGAGTTGATGTCAGCCGGGGAATCGGCGCCGGTCAGCACCGCAAAATCGATCAACGGGATTTCCCAACCACGCCAAGAGACTGTGCCCAACAGCCAGTCCACATCCTGGTTGGTGTTTTCGATGCTGCGCATGCCCAATACCTCGGCCACCATGGCGTTGGGTAACAACAGTTTTCGGTTTTCTTCGATGGGGATCAAGACCGCCCGGATTTCATTAGACATATTCGCACCTACGCAATTAAGCTTTCTTTAATATATTGTGCCATGGCTGCCGGTTCACCGTCAAACAGGGACATGTTCAGGACCCTGATTTCCTCTGCAATCGCAGAAACCACACAACTTTCGGCAGATTGGGTGATCACTTTGCCACCATTTTCAAACACATTGGTGGCACCGACAATGCCATCTGAGGCCATGCCACTGAACACCGCCATGTTCACCTTATTCAAATTTTCCAACATGTCAAAACACACATCATCGATGCATGGCGTGGTCATGCGGTTGGGGTTGATGTTTTTCACCCCCAAAGTGCCATTGGCATGAATGATCAGGTCTTCATCCACCGGCACCAAAATGGCTTGTCCGGGTAACAGGTCATCTCCGGCCTGGCCCAGCTTGACCCCAATCTGGCCATTCTTATTCAATTGTTTTTCCATCATCGACACGAACTCACTGTCCATGTGCTGCACGATCAAAAACAGCAGCGGCTCATCGCCCTCAAATTCGCTCAAGAATTTCAACAAGGACTCAGGGCCGCCGATCGACGCCGCCAAGATCCAAACGGCCTGAATGCCATGCTGGCTCAGATCCACCGATGAAGAGTTTACATCGGCATTGCCGGCAGATTCTGGCAACAGTTCATGGGACTGATCGATTTTATGCAACACATGCCGCAACCACCGATTTTTGTTCCAGCCAACCAACTCATTGGAAATTCTGGCGTCATTGAAGATGATTTTGACCTCACGCTCATTCAGGTGATGGATCAACTCATCGATGTTCAAATCATTGTCAAACAAATTGAGAATGAAGGTCTGGATGCTCAAATCCATGGCCGCAATTTCATCGGAATCATATTGTTTCACCGAGTAACCGGTTGACTCCAGTTGTTTGGTCAAAAACTGTGCCGACGGTTGGTGTTCACCGATGTGAATCAGACCAACAATGGGTTGCTCAGGCATCTTCTAATTGCAACAAATCTTTGATGTTTTCGAGCAACTCAATTTCTTGGTAAGGTTTACCCAAGTAACGTTCAACCCCAATCTCTTTGGCCCGGTCTTTGTGTTTTTGTCCGGTTCGTGAGGTGATCATGATGATGGGGATGTCTTTGAACTTATCCGACGCTTTCATGTTGGTGGCCAACTCGAAGCCGTCCATTCTTGGCATCTCGATATCCAACAACATCAAATCGGGTTTTTGTTCCTGCAGTTTGTTCAAGGCATCCAAACCATCTTTGGCGGTCATCACTTCAAAATCATTCCGCGTCAACATCCGTTCACCGGCCCGACGCATCGTGATCGAATCATCCACCACCATGATGGTGGTCACGCGATCATCTTCGACCTCCTCAACCACTTGCACGCCTTCGGCTTCCATTCTGGCCAGTTTCTGCGTGTAGGCCCGGTGCATCGGAATGATGTCCAAAATCAACACCACTGCACCATCACCGAGAATGGTGGCACCGAAAATTCCGGGCACGGAGGCCACTTGGGTACCCACCGACTTGACCACGATTTCGCGGCCGCCGAAGGTTTGATCCACCCGCAAGGCCACGCCTTGATCACCGGATTTGATCATCACCAACGGCACCTGGTTGCCTTCAACCATGGCCTCTGAATCAACCGATAACAGCTTGTTCAATTCTTGTAAATGATACGTTTCACCGGCGTAGTCGTATTCCAGGTCATTTTCCAGGATGCGGCGTCTGAATTCGTCGATGTGCATACGAATCAAACCTTGCACACCCGATGCCGGAATCGCATAGCGGTGATCAGCCACTTGCACGATGATGGCTTGGGTCAACGCCAAGGTGTATGGCAAGCGAATCACAAAGGTGGTGCCTTGACCCTGTTCAGACAGGATCTCGATGCTGCCGCCCAAGCGTTTGATTTCATTGTTGACCACATCCATACCCACACCACGACCAGCCAACTTGGTGACTTGATCAGCGGTGGACATGCCAGAGTGCAAGATCAATTGCACGATGTCTTGTTCAGTCAATTCATCTTTCTTGTCGATGATGCCACGTTCCATGGCTTTTTTCTTCAACACATCGGTGTTGATGCCCGCACCGTCGTCACTGACGGTGATCACCACCTCCGTGGCCTCCCGGCTCAATTCAATGACAATCTGACCTTGGTCGGATTTTTTGGCTTTCTTGCGGTTGTCTTCAATGCCATGCACCATGGCATTACGAATCATGTGCTCCAACGGTGCCTGGATGCCTTCCAGTACCGTTTTATCCATTTCACCTTCGGCCCCTTTGACGGTCAACTTGGCTTTCTTGCTCAGTTCCTGACCAGACGTTCGCAGTACCCGCCGCAGTCTGGGTACCAAGGAGTTGAAGGTCACCAAGCGGGTTTCCATCAAACCTTCTTGCAATTCGGTGTTTACCCGTGATTGTTGAATCAACAAAGTCTCTGAAGAACGCGCAGATTCTTGTAAGTAGCTTTGAATGTT
This sequence comes from Marinicella meishanensis, assembly GCF_019931145.1. Classification (GTDB taxonomy): domain Bacteria; phylum Pseudomonadota; class Gammaproteobacteria; order Xanthomonadales; family Marinicellaceae; genus Marinicella; species Marinicella meishanensis. Next base: position 81,712 of record NZ_JAIOUV010000011.1, read on the forward strand.
GGTCAAGTCCGAAACCGACTCCGACAACGACCGTGACAGTTGTTGGATGGTGGAAAATTGGTCCAGTTCCAGTGGATCAAAATCTTCTTCCAGCTCATCACCTTCAATCTGATAGTTGGAGATAATCTGTGCCTCTGTTTCGTGTTCCAGCTCGCGCAACTGACGACGCACCCGGTCTACCGTGTTTTCCAATTCGTCAATGTTGAGGCGCAATTCTGCGGCTTGCTGCTCCATTCGCGATCGGTAAATACTCACCTCACCCGCAAAGTTCACCAGCTTATCCAGCAACTCTGAATTCACTTTGATTTGTCCACCGGACAACACATTGGCTTTCTTGCGTTGCACCGCAGCCGCCTCTTCTGGGGCATCGGACTCTTCCACCGCCTCATCAACCTGGGCCAAGGGATCAAAGAACTCTTCGTCGAGTTTCGATTTCTCTTTGATCTCACCACCTTCTGAGGACAGGATGTCTTCCAGTTGTTGGGTCTCCTGTTCAATGCTGGTGGTCAAACCATAGTCCTCAGAATTCACCATGCCGTGTAACTTATGCATCACTTGCGACATCATTTCGTGTTGGTCTGATGACACTTCTTGTTTGCTTTCTGCAATCGACTCAAAAAGTGATTCCAGCTGATGCGACAAATCGCCAATTTGATTCAAACCAGCCATCCTCGCACCCCCTTTCAAGGTGTGCAAGTCACGCTGTAAAGCTTGTATGATGTTGGTGCTGTCTGGTTTTTCTTCCAGTTCAGCCAATAAGTGGTCAGCCCGATCAAAAATTTCGGTGGCCTCTTCACTGAAAATCTCCAACAATTCATCATCCAACTCAACTTCAGACGCATCGAATGTGCTGTCCGAATCGGCCTCATCCATGGCCATGAAAGGTGACGGCGCTGGTTCTTCAGGCGTGGCTTCTTCAGCAACTTCTTCTTCAGCCGTCTCTTCTTCAGCCGTCTCTTCTTCAGCAGTCTCTTCTTCAGCAGTCTCTTCTTCAGCAGTCTCTTCTTCAGCCGTCTCTGCTTCAGCAGTCTCGTCTGCTGCGGCTTCTGCTTCAGCCACATCATCAGACGCCGTTTCTGCTGCCAGCGATTTCTCGGCTTCTGCTTCCAGTTGGTTGCTCTCGACGGCCAAATCTTCGGCATCTTTGATGTCTTCAACTGACGTATTCAACTCATTGATGCGGTTGACAAAATACTCACCAATCGAGCCATCTACCGGCACTTCACCGGTTCCCAATAAGTTCAATTGGCTCTTGGCATGGGTGATCACCGCTTCAATCTGACTGATGTCATCTGTGGTCAGTGTTTGGTCACGATCCATGATCATGATGGACATTTTTTCCAATGGTGTGGTCATGGATGTGATGCCATTAACCGATGCCATGCTGGCAGCACCATTCAGGGTGTGTACCACCCGCACAAAATCATCGTTGATTTTGGGTTCGTCCTGTTCCATGCAATCGGACACAAATTGGGACATTTCAGATAAGTGACCACCCACTTCTTTTTGCAAAATTTCCACAAACACCGGATCCACATCCATGTCATAGGAAGTCTCGGCATCTTCTTCAGATTCAGTCAGGGTCATGACATCGGCCGTGTCTTCAGCATCCGCATCGGCGGTATCTTCTACAACCTCAGCCTCGTCATCGGCATCAGCCATGTTCAACAAAGCGGCCACATCCTCTTCGGACATGTCTTCATCGGATAAATCGAACTCTGCGCTGTCAATTTCCGCCGTCTCTTCTGCGGCCTCTTCGGCAGCCTCTTCTTCAGTGCCAAAGTCCATGTCAGCCAAATCGACGTCATCCAAGTCCAGGTCGTCCAAATCAAACCCGTCATCATCAGCCGCTTCGGTCTCCGCTTCGGCTTCATCTGCAGACTGGTCATCATCCAACAACAATGACTCATCACCTTCAAATTGGGCCAGTTCGGCTTCCAGATCATTGATTTCATCTTCATCCAAATCAATTTCTGCCACCGTGTTGTCATCACCACTGTCGGCATCGGCCGCCAGGGCTTCAGCCGCTTCTTCTGCGGCAGTCTCTTCACTGTCAACCGGCACCGGCTCGATTTCATCCACTTCCAAATCAATGGACAAGCCATCGGTGTCAAAATCAATCGACATGTCATCTTCGGCATCGGCCTCTTCCACCTCGGTGGCTTCATCGGTGGCCGCTGTTGCCTCCTCTTGTTCGGTGGCCGCCTCTTCTTGCAGATCAGCCAAATCGTATTCGACAAAATCCAGACTCATGTCTTCTTCATCTTCGGCTTCATCTTCAGCAGCTGCTGCAACGACATCCTCAATGAGCTCTTCGGTTTCTGATTCAGCGGCTTCTTCGGCTTCAGTTTCAGCAGCTTCTTCAGTGTCAGCTTCAGCCACGTCTTCAGCCGCTTCTTCAACAGCCTCTTCAACCGTTTCTTCAATGGCTTCTTCTGCCACTTCTTCACCGGCTTCAGTCACTTCTGCAGGGGCCGCTTCGGCGTCACTGCTGACTGACTCGGGCTCACCAACCACTTCCATGGCGGTAATGATGGGTTCACCATTGGCCACATTTTCGGCGTTTTGCAACAGGGTTTTGTAACCCACAGGCACGGTGCCTTGCTCTTGCAGGGCCGCATACAAACCGGCCGCCATTTCGACCCCGGCATCCAGTATATGTTTGAAGTCAGTGGAATGTTTGATGCCGCCGTCCAGCAGGCGATTACACATGTTCTCCAACATCCAGCCAAATTCACCAATGGCTTCGGCCCCCACCAAGCGGCCACTGCCTTTCAAAGTGTGGAAAATGCGTCGGATTTCGACCAATTTGTCGGCATGTTCATCCGGATCTTCTTTCCACGAACTGTGGCGGTCTTGCATGTTGGCCAACTCTTCCTCGAATTCTTCCAGGAAGACCTCTTTGATTTCATCGTCCACGTCATCACCAAACTCAACCACCAAGGTTGAGGCCACGGTGGCAGCTTCTGCAGCAGGTTCAGCGTCTTCTGCCTGGGTTTCTGTGGCCGCCTCATCGGCTGCCTCGGCATCATCCGATTCAGTGGTGGACTCAGTGACGTTCTCAGCATCCGCTTCGGCCTCTTCTGCCACTTTTTCACTGGCTGCTTCATCACTGCCTTCGCCGTCGGCAGTCTCTGCGGCTGTGCTGTCTTCGGCCACAGCTTCTTCGGTTTCGGGTGTCGCTGCCACGGTTTGTCGGTCATCGTCTTTAGACGCTTGCTGCAGCTCTTCGATTTGTTTGCCCACTTGGGTCAACAAGTTGTCGCGGATGCGCTGTCCTTGATCCAGATTTTCCAGGTAGTATTCCAATGATGACACCACGGTGGCCAACTGTTCCAATTGCATTGCCGAAGGCTTGGACTCTTTGCCCAGAATGTCGGTGTTGACGTAATCAATGATGGCATCCAAATGCCCACCGGCTTCTGATAAATTCAGAATCTTCATGGCACCGGCGATGTCTTTCAACAAACGGGGGTTGTCTTTGACTTGGTTCTTGTCCCATGGCGATTCAATGAAGGCCACGAAATTGGTTTTGATTTGTTGCAAGTTGATGATCGATTCTTTGGCCAATTGTTGCAAAATGGCTTTTTGTTCTGACTTGGGAATGACCTCATCTTCGTCGCCAGCAGTCTCATCGGTGATGCCCAATGATTGGATGTGATCACCCAACTGAGATTCAATTTTCAACAACGTTTTGGCCACATCCAACAATTCTTCATCCGAAGGACGTTGGTTGTCATCGACCATGGTTTTGAGTTTGTTTTGGTGATCGGTCACCGATTCACGGGCCACGCCCAACCCCAGGATGCCCAAAGTGTCTGAAATTTTGTGTAAATTCTCCAACAAGGGAGCCAACTCTTCGACTTGAGCAGATTTGTTGCGGATGAACAAGTCCAAAGATTCTTGTACCACCAACACATCGTCATTGATCGCTTCGGATACGGTCTGTAACAACTCTTTGTTCTTGCCAGACAAACTGCCTTCGGCGTGTTTGATTTCGTCTTGATCCGGAATAAACTGGCTCAAATCAAAGAACGATTTGATTTCTTTGCTCAAGCGGCCGCTTTCTTCACTGATGGCAATGTAGTACAGCATGTTCTTGGTGATGGCCCGCGAACTGGATTTGGTGTGGGGGCTGCCATCGATCAATTCCTTGATCAGGTGATCCACCTTGCCGGCAATCTGTTTCACCGCCACGCCGTCATCAATTTGGTTGTTCATCAAGCCTTCAATGACACCAGAAAAAGTCCAAAACAGTTGTTTCAGGTACACCGGTGACAAAATCATTTGCAGTTTGGAAATCACCAACTGCATGTTGTTCAAGCCTTTGCTGTCATCGCCATTGCGGATCCAGTTGAGCAAGGCGATTTGGAAGATGGATCGAATTTTCAACAAGGCGGTTTTCAATTGGTTGCCTTTGAGCGACACATCGTTTTCAACAATGCGATCTGGCACCCCCAATTCCAGATTGGGGTTGAACAAGGCACTTTCTGAGAGCAGTTTTTGACTGCGCACGGCCCGCAGGTCATTGACCAGTGGCAACAACACAATGGGCACGTCTTTGTGGCCCAGTTCGATCCGTTCCAGATAATCAGGCAACTGCAAAATGCTCTGCATCAACACATCATAGGCGGCGTCTTCATCGGTCAATTTACCATCGATCAAATCTTTGGCCACCCATTCCATTTCTTCGGCCACCATGGCTGCGCCATACAGTTCGACCATCTTCAAGGTGCCTTGAATTTGGTGCAAATAAGTCACACAAAACTGCAATTGATTGGTGTCTTCGGAGTCCTCAACGTAGGCTTTCAATGCTTCTTTGGCTCGATTCAGCGTTTCATCAAGCTCAGTTTTTACCCAAGTTAAAGTTGAAAAATCGATTTGTTCTATATTACTCATATTATTTCAGTCTGAATGCCAAAGTTCGGTTCTTATTGACACGTTTCATTTTCTCGTGAGACCAGGAATTAATTTCCGTTTGACCCAACACCAACAAGCCGTCGTGATTCAAGTGATTCACCAAGCCGTCGAGTATTTGTTCCCGGACCGACTTGTCAAAATACATCAATACATTTTGACAATAAATCACATCGTATTTGATGTTGGATGGTTTGTTGACATCCAACAAATTGAACACCCCAAAAGCCATGCGCTTTTTGATGGCATCTTTGATGGTGAACATTTCATGGTTCAAGGTTTTGACGCCATCGTGCAATGATGCATCAATGCTGGACAATTTATCGATGGAGTAAAACGCTTGCTTGGCCAGCGCCACAGCCGGCGAGCTGACGTCAGTGGCAGTCACGCCAAAATAGGATTTCTTCTCGCTTTGCTTGCACACCGATTGGGCCAACAAGGCCAGGGAGTAAGCTTCTTCTCCGGTGGCACAACTGACGGACCAAATTTTGTAACGCAAGGTGCCCTTGGCCCGGAGGATTTTTTGCTCCAGGTCTTCTTTGACCAATTCAAAAGAAGGTGGGTGTCTGAAAAATGACGTTTCGTGCACGGTCAGTCGATCGACCAATTGCGACCATTCCAGATTGCCTTCAATGCCGGAATTGATGTAATCCCAGTATTTGCTGTAATCCTGATAGCCAATTTCCCGCATCCTGGACCAAATCTTGGACTGCAAAAACATCTTCCTTTCTTTGGGCACGATGATGCCCAGTCGTTCCGCCAACAAACCAGACCAGCGCAGGTAATCTTCCTCGGTCAACGGAGAAATTTGTATGTAACTTTGATTGCTATACATTTTGTACATCAGGTGCCATACTTAATGGTGTGATCAGAAGAACTCGTCGTCTGGTAATTTAAAGTCTTCTACCGACTTCCTCAATTCTGTAGCCAATTCCACCAAGTTTCCAATCGACTCAGCGGTTTGTTGTGTACCGGCTGAAGTCTGGGTGGTGATTTCCTGAATCACGTTCATGGTGCCCGAAATGTTGGTCGCGGCCACCGATTGTTGGCGGGCCGCCTCAGAAATGTTTTGAATCAATTCCGCCAAATCATTCGATACCGTTTCAATCTCGGTCAAGGCCTCACCGGCATCCTCCGCTTTGCGCGCTCCACCCACCACCTCTGAAGTGGTTTGTTCCATTGAGCGCACCGCTTCGTTGGTGTCGGTTTGAATGGTTTTCACAATGCCCTCAATCTGTCGGGTCGCACTGGATGCCCGTTCGGCCAACTGCTGTACCTCGTCTGCAACCACCGCAAAACCCCGACCCGATTCACCGGATGAGGCCGCTTGAATCGCTGCGTTCAAGGCCAAAATGTTGGTTTGCTCGGCAATGTCGTTAATCAATTCTACGATGTTACCAATTTCTTGCGAACTCTCACCCAAGCGCTTAATTCGCTTCGAGGTGTCCTGAATCTGCGTTCGAATGTTGTTCATGCCCTTAATGGTGTCTCGCACCACTTCTGCGCCGTTGTGGGCAATCAGTACAGAACGTTGCGCCACGTCGGCTGACTCCAATGAATTTTTCGAAACCTCGTCAATGGACACCGCAATTTCATTAATCGCGGCCGATGCGTTGGTGATCTGCGTCGCCTGATGCTCAGAAGCTTCGGCCAAATGCATCGCCGTAGCCTGTGCTTCCTGGGCCGCAGAGGCCACACCCACCGAGGCGTCATTAATCGTTTTCACCAACGACCTCAAGGCTTCAATCGCGAAGTTGACCGAGTCCGCAATCGCGCCCGTGATGTCTTCCGACACCGTGGCGTTTACGGTCAAGTCACCATCCGCCAATGAACCCATTTCATCCAGCAGTCGCAAAATCGCTTGTTGGTTTCGTTCGTTTTGATCTTGGGCCACCGCCGCCCGAATCCGGTCGTTCTTCGACAAGGTGCGGAAAATCCACAACAACCACAAAAAGGACAAACCCGCAATCACCCAGCCAATCAACTCAGACGGCACGGTTTGGGTTCTGGTGGCCAATTGTTCACGCAGCTGCTCGGCGTCTTCCACAAACAAATCAGCGTCGATTTCAATGTCTGCCGCCGCGGTTTGGGCATCGAACAACTCCATCGCACCCAACACCGTTTGGATGTCAGATTGTACGCTGTCAAAAGCGGCATACACCCGACCCAAGGATTCAATGGCCTGATCATCGGTCACCGCTTTAATGCGGTCATTGCCGTTGAACATCCCGGTCATCACTTCCTGGAACATACGGGCATCGCGGTCCAAACTGTCAGCCGCTTGAATGGACGCTGCCCCGCCTTTCAAAATTTCACTCATGCGACGCAACATCCGGTCAGCCAATACCAGTTGTTGTGAGGCCAGGTAAATCAAGCCACGGTTTTCATTGATCGCCACCAATCGTTTCACCACGGCATCCGAACTGGCTTGCAAGATGGGGATCTCAGAGGCAAATTTATCAGAAATGTCAGTCAGTTCTTCGATTCGCTCACGCTGGTTGATGATGATCAACGCGTTGTCGTTCATGGTGTTCCACTTGTCTGACAGTGCATCAAACCGCGGTAACACATCGGTCGGCAATTCAGGGTATTGATCGTTGCCATCGCGCAGCGACCTGATGGTGTCATCAATGATGCGGCGGTCGGTGATCAAATCATCGAAGGCAAACACATCACCTGATGAAGCCTGTTTGGCATATTGGGCCAATTGCTGGGCTTTAATCCGCACCTTATCGGTTTCTGTCAAGTGATCAGTCCGGTTCGACTCGATGGTGGCTAACCAATACGAATGACCAAAGAATGACAGTACCAGGATGACCAGCACCATCAGTTGCCACAACGGCAACGTTCGCGTTCGTTGATCCAAATCTACAGCTGAACTGCTCATATATTTCTACCTCGTCATTTATTTGATGGATGCATTTTGGAAGCGTGCATCCTGAACCAACTGGTCCATATCGAAGACGTTCCAGACCACATCATCATGGCTGAAAAATTTATCACAATAAGAATATATGCGTGAGTCGTTTTCCCCCTCAACATCTTCCCATTGGCTTTGTTTAAAGTGTCTTTGCCCGAATACTTCATCCACCACCAAGCCTGCTTGTCCACCTGGCTGGTTGATGACCAGCATCCGCGAGTGTTTGGTGAGTTTGGCCGATTCTCCAGTCAAGTAGGACCGCAGATCAATGGCCGGAATCAAGTTACTTCTGATGTTCACCAGGCCCAACACCCAATTGTCGATCCCAGGGATCTTGACCAGCTCTGGCAAAATCACCACCTCATTGACTTCATCCACCTCAGAGACCAGGTGGGTGTCACCAATTTTGAAACCGATGCCGGACCAATCGCCCAGGTCGGTTTCTTCTTCAGCGGTGCCCAACGCATGAGACACGCTTCTTTTTTCATATTCAAGTAACAACTCGAACGGTTTGATGATTTGCTTACTCATACGAATCAGTCTCTTTTTACATGTGTTTCGATGGCTTCAATTAATTCTTCTTTGGTGAAAGGTTTGGTCAGGTATTCTTCGGCGCCGACCACCCGGCCTTTGGCCTTGTCGAACAAACCATCCTTACTGGACAACATGATCACGGGTGTGGATTTGTGCTCACTGTTCATTTTGATCAAGGCGCATGTTTTGTAACCATCCAGTCTGGGCATCATGATGTCGACAAAAATGATGTGCGGCTCCAAATCTGAAATTTGAGACAACGCTTCATACCCGTTGTCTACCGTAATGACGTCACACCCTTCTTTTTTGAGTAATGTTTCTGCGGTTCGGCGAATGGTCTTACTGTCATCGATCACCATCACTTTTAAACCTTCTAAATTCATAATTTCTCCAAACTATATGTTGCCTTTCGCTTTGAAATGTAATTCACATTGTTCATGAGGTTACCCTTGTAAGTATGTCATTCTCAAGAAAATAACTCATTTTGGACTCGATTACAAAAGATATTTTTCTAATTGTCCATTATTTTTCCCAAGAAAAAATTTGACTCACCCCAAATGCCACCAGGATTTGGCTGTGATTTTCACACCTCTTGACTGAACCCGGATTCATCTGACCAGCCAGGCCCACATCGAAATGCCGCTTTGATGATCCACACACGCATTGATTGATCAATCAAAAAATTTTTATTGCAGTTAGCTATTTAACCCAACGCTTTAGCTTATTATAATTCATGGCAATTAACAATTAATGCAACGGTTTATTATGCCCAAACTGGCTGTGGTCATGGACCCAATCCAATCCATCAAACCCCACAAAGATTCCAGCTTTGCCATGCTGCTGGCAGCGCAAAAAAGGGGCTATCAAATGCATTACATCACCGCCAATCAATTGTTCGTTGCGGCTGGTCAAGCCCGGGCCCATTGCCAGCCCGTTACGGTGCGTGACCAAGCCCAAGAATGGTTTTCGTTGGGCGCCACAGAAACCGCTTCACTGGCTGACTTTGATGTGATTCTGATGCGCAAGGACCCACCCTTTGACATGGAATACATCATGGACACTTATGTCCTGGAACAAGCCGAGTTGGCCGGCGCGCACGTGATCAACAAACCGCAGGCCTTGCGCGATGCCAATGAAAAATTTTTCACCGAAGCGTTTCCCGAATGCACCCCGGACAACGTCATTTCAAGAAACCCCGACATCCTGCAAGATTTCATTCTTGACATGGGGGAAGTGATTGTCAAACCGATGGATGGCATGGGCGGACAATCGATCTTCAAAACCAGTGGTCAGGATAAAAATTTGAATGTGATTTTGGAGACAGTGACACAAAACGGCACCAAAACCACCATGATCCAAAAATACATCCCGGAAATCAAACAAGGTGACAAACGGATCCTCTTGATCAATGGCCAGGCGGTGCCCTATGCCTTGGCCAGAATTCCTTCGGCCAGTGACTTTCGGGGCAACCTGGCCAAAGGCGGCACCGGTCAAGGCGTGCCCTTGTCCAAACAAGATTGGCGCATTGCCGAAATGGTTGGCCCCAAACTGAAACAGATGGGGATCGTGTTCGCGGGTATTGACGTGATTGGTGATTACCTCACCGAAGTGAACGTCACCAGCCCAACGTGCATTCGGGAGTTGGATGCCATTTACGACTTGGACATCGCCGGTGACTTGTTTGATTGCATTGAGCAACACATTTTATGAAACCCAAAATCACCCACAAAGACAAAAACGTCATGACCTTCACCTTGGCGGTGTTGGCTTTGTCGGTGGTGATACTGGGCATTTCCTTTTCGCACCAAGATCACAACCCAGAAGTGGTCCACAGCATGGATGTGATCCTCTCCAAGAAAGCCAATTTGGAAGCACCGGAAGACGCCGATTTTTTGGCCGCCAACAACCAATTGGGCGGCGGCGACCAAGACCAGCAAAGCCGGCCCACCAACCCGTTCAGTGCCACGTCCCCCATCGAGGATGGTCTGGACAAACAAATGACCCGGGAACAGCGCAAGCAACAAACCAAGCAAAATAAAAGCCCGGTGATCACCACCCAACAAGCCGGCCAGCAAGTTGAGAACCACAAAAAGCAACAGGACAACAACAACCGCCAAGCCAACGATCCCCAACAAACCAAGGCCCAGCGCCTGGCCAAGATTCAAGATGAAATTGCCAAGAAAATCGAACGCTATGCAAAAAAACCGCGCAGCAAATATGTGTCCAGCAACACCAAAGCTTATGAATTTGCGCCGTACATCAATGACTGGGTCAAAAAAATTGAGCGCACCGGCGATTTGAACTACCCGGAGCAAGCCAAAAAGAAATCGTTCATCGGCAACGTGATGTTGACCGTGGGCATCAATCGCGATGGCACCATCCATGAGATCAAAATCATCAAACCATCCCAATACAAATTTCTGGATGAAGCCGCCAAGCACATCGTGCGCCTGGCCCAGCCGTTCGATCCACTGCCAGAGAGTGAAGAACGGGTCGACATTTTATACATCACCCGTACCTGGCAATTCTTGCCCGGACACCTGCTGCGGGAAAAGTGAACCCCACTCGGTTCGGATCCTTCACGGCTGACCAATCCAGGACATTCAGAGAATGAATCCAAAACGCACACCTTTAAATTGTTCGACTTCGAACCCATATGGGTAGAAATCAAGTAAAATAACATCATGAACCTGACCAACCAATTACTCATTGCCACCCCAGACATGCCCGATGAACGTTTTGAGAAAGCGGTCATCCTGGTTTGCGAACACAATGAAAATGGGGCCCTGGGCATCAACCTCAATTTGGCCAGTGAAGTCAGTTTCAAGGACATCATGGAAAGCCTGCAGATACCCCAGACCACCGAACCCAAAGAACATGCCATCTATGAAGGCGGCCCGGTCAACACGCAGTGCGGCTTCATTTTGCACCAATCCGGTGAAGTGTTCGACAGCTCCATCCAAGTCTCTGACAACGTGTTCCTGAGCACTTCAAAAGACGTGATCGATGCCATTGCCGGCAACCGCATCAGCCACAAATGGCTGATGGCCTTGGGTTGTGCCACCTGGGATGCCGATCAACTGGAAGAAGAAATCGCCGCCCATGCCTGGTTGCTGGCACCGGCCGATGAAAACCTGATTTTCAATCACCAACAAAACAAATGGGACCTGGCCCTGGCATTGATGGGCATCCAATCCCATCAACTCAGCGGCGACATCGGCCATGCCTGAATTCATTTTGGGGGTGGATTACGGCAGCCGCCGCATCGGCTTGGCCGTGGGCCAAACCCTGACCCGGGTGGCCAACCCACTGACCACCTTAGCCAACAACGGCGCCTTTCTGGACGAACTGCAACGGTTGATTCAAGAATGGCAAATCAGCGGCATCGTGATTGGCTATCCGACCACCATGGAAGGGGAGGAGCAGGACATCACCCGCCAAGTGAAAAACTTCACCAAACGAATCAAGCACCACACCGGTTTGCCGGTTCATTGGGTCGATGAGCGGCTGACCTCACATGAAGCCGAACGCCAATTCAAAGACCAGCGCGCGGCACAGTTAACCAAAGCCAAAAACAAAACACAAATTGATGCCATGGCCGCGCAAATTATTTTACAATCCTGGCTGGATCAAACGAGCGCACCATGAAGCACCTCACCGACATCAAAGCGCTGGATCAAGCCAGCATCCACCTGTTGTTTGACTTGGCTGACAGCATTCGCAGCACCCCCGTTGCCACCACCAGAAGTTGGCACGCCGGGCGCTCTGCCGCTGCGCTGTTTTTTGAGAATTCGACCCGCACGCTGTGTTCATTTCAAATGGCCTGTCAACGCCTGGGTGTGGATGTGACAGCACTGAACATTGCCCATTCTTCAACCCAGAAAGGTGAGTCCTTGCGTGACACCCTGTTGACCTTGGCTGCCATGCAACCCGACTTGTTCATAGTCCGACACCCAGAGAACCAAATCCAACAACGGATGATTGACTGGCTACCGCCACACATCGGCATGATCAATGCCGGTGACGGCACCCACCAACATCCGACCCAAGGCTTGCTCGATTTGTACACCATCAGCCAGCACAAGACCGATTGGGCCTCACTCAAAGTCACCCTCATCGGTGACATCAAACATTCTCGGGTGGCCAACTCCTTGATTGATGGCCTGAAGATCATGGGCACCCAACAGATTCAACTGTACGCCCCCGATGCCCTGATCCCAGTGGCCTTGAAACACCGCAATGCCCCCAATTTACCAGCGGCGCTGGAAGGGGCCGATGTGGTGGTCATGCTGCGGATTCAGAAAGAGCGCTTACCATTGGACTTGGACGTCGATTTTGCCACCTGGCATGCCAGCTATGGGTTGAACAGTGAAACCCTCAGTTGGGCCAAAAGCGATGCCATTGTGCTGCACCCTGGCCCCATGAACCGGGGCATTGAAATCTCAGATGCGGTGGCCGATGGTCCCCAGTCAGTGATCCTGGAACAAGTCACCAATGGCGTGCTGATACGCCAGGCCTTGATTCATCATCTGCTGTCTCAATCCTGAACTGAGCTTACGCGCCAAGCCATCATCAACGCTGCAACAACAGGGATTCGCCATTGTGATTGGCCACCAACACCACTTTGCCTGGTTTGAGTGAAGCCACAAATTCAATGGGAAGGTCCAACGAGTCAAACTGGAAAAACTCACTCAGACCCATGCTGCTGACGTCGGGGTCTGCATGCCCACATGCCACCAAGACCACTGAGTCATTGATGGCATCGAGCTGAGCAATGGGTGGGCATTTTTGCCATTCATGAAAAGCCACTGTAGACAAATCCACTGTGTTGAAATGGTTGCATGACACTTCCCAATATTTCATGGGCTCAACGGCACCCCAATAATTGGCTTGGTTTTTGCCGGCAAAATAACGCCACCGATCACGCAAATGCTTGGATGGCGCAAATTGTTCAACAAACGAATGGAAATGCATCATTTCGGTGGCCGACAAATCATTCATTGGCTGACGTTTGCTCACAGCTGGGCATTGATTTCAAACAGAAACAACAACCACATCACCATCAGCAGCAAACAAGAAATGACGAAAATGGTGAAACGATGAATCACTTTGTTGTAGGCAATGTGGATGAACGCATGCAAATACCGCAGTCCCACATAAACCCAAGCCAAGGTCAGGAACATCGAAGCTTCTACCCCGGTTACCAGCAGCATCAACACCCAGATATAAAACAACATGGGAACTTCCAGCTGATTGTGAAAGGCCCGACTCAGTCGCTGCAGCATCACCGGCCATTGATCCTGACCCGTCATCAACACATAATCCTTGGGATGCACCGTGCGTTGACCGACACTGCGGTAGCGCAAAATACCGAGGGTGAATAAGATGCCCAAGGTCAGCATCACCTGAAAAAAGACTGGAATGACGAGTTCTATCATGATTGACTCCTGTGTTTTGGTGGTTGATTTTGTTTGAGTTGTTGAATTTGACGGTCATGCCAATGGCTCAGGGTGAACAAAGCAACCACCGAGCCTATCAGGGCCAGGAACATGTCGGACTGGGTGTCCCACACATAGCCTTGGGTGCCCAAAAATGATTCGGCGGCTTCGTCACTGAGCAAGGCCACCCACCATTCAATCAGTTCATAAAAGGCCGAAAAACCCAGGCAAAAGCTGATGATGAAAAAGCGCCGCCAAGCAACATTCGGGATCACCCCATGGCGCACCACAATTTCGCGGCAGATCATGGCTGGCACAAAGCCTTGGGCAAAGTGCCCCAGCTTATCGTAATTGTTGCGACCTTCCCAGATGAAGGTCAGAAATTGATCAAAATAAGGCACCAACGCATAGGTGTATTTGGCCCCAATCATCAACACCACACAGTGCATCAAGATCAACACATAAACCATCGGCGTCATGGGCCAAGAGCGCCTGAAATACAACAGCACCAAGGCACCCAACACCGCGGGCAAGGCCTCCAGCACCCAAGTGTAGAAATCATGTGGCTGAATGGCTGAAAACAGCAACACCGCCAGGAACACCGTGGCCCAGCTGACCACTGTCCAATGCTTCATCATGCTTGATCCTCTTTGTTGATGGCCTCCACCTGGCGAATGATGCGACCATAGGCATGCAGACTGCTTTGCATGGCCTGGATGTCAAACGCCTCGACTTGGGTCAACAACTGCCTGGTATAGTCGTTGATCAAATGCAGTTTAAGCTGTTGTTCACTGTCTTGCAACAGCACCACAAAAGTCCGAATGTCTTTCATGTTTTGGGTGGCCATGGCCAAATCCCAGGCTTTGTGCACCGGCCCCCGCAAATAGGCCAACAAATCCGGCAACTTGGACAATTCGGTTGGGCTCAAGGCCTGTGGTGCGGCGGCGTCTGCTTCCCCCTTGGTGATCAGGTCATGGGGCAAAAATTCACTGAGGGCTTCAAACAAGCGGTTTTTGATCACCGGTTTCGGAATGAACCCATCAAACGACCCTTGTTCGATGCGGTCGTGATCGTCTTTCAACACCGATGCGGTCAGGGCAATGATCGGCATTTCAGGGTGCGTTGCTTTGATTTTTTTGGCCGCTTCATAACCGTCCATCACCGGCATGCGGATGTCCATCAACACCAAATCTATGGCGTGCTTGGCCACACAATTGAGTGCATCCAAACCATTTTCTGCATGGATGGAGGTCACCGCCGAATCGGCAAAATACTCGGCGATCAACGCCCGATTTTGGTAATTGTCATCGACCACCAACAACACCCCAGATTTGAATCGATATTGTTTGTTTTGTGGCTGTCTGTTGGGCAAGCTGGCGGTGGCTTGCTGGCTGCTGGGAATTGGCACCTTGGGCAGGCGGATGGTGAAGCAAGCCCCCTGTCCCACGGCGCTTTGCACCGTGATGTCACCCCCCATGTGCTGCACCAATTTTTTGCTGATGGCCAAGCCCAATCCGGTACCAGAATATTGGTTGCGGTCTTGATTTTTTTGTTGTTCAAAAGCCTCGAAAATGCGTTCATGGTCAGACTCAGGAATGCCAATGCCCTGATCTTGTACCGCGATTTCCAGACCGGTGTGTCGTCGGCTGGATTCAAAGGTGTTGACCCGCAAGTGGATCAGCCCTTGCTCACTGAATTTGATGGCATTGCCCAGCAGATTGAACATCACTTGGCGCAAGTGGTTGATGTCCAGTTGCAATATGTCAGGCACACTGGGGTCGATGTCCAACACCAGTTGCAAGCCTTTCTTCTGCATATTGATGGAGAAGATTTGGCCAATGTCCTCAAAGTACTCATGCGGGTTGAATGCCACCGTTTGGCTGTCAATTTTGCCCGCCTCGATTTTCGACAAGTCCAAGATGTCATTGATCAACATCAACAACGTGTCACCAGCCGAGCGAATGGTCTTCACATAGGACTTCAAATGCGGTTCCTGAATTTGCTCATCCAGCAATTCGGTGAAGCCAATGATGGCGTTCATTGGGGTGCGGATTTCGTGCGACATGTTGGCCAAAAACAAGGACTTGGCTTGATTGGCCTCCTCGGCATGGGCGGTGGTTTCCAACAACTGTTGGGCCATATGTTTTTGCTCGGAAATGTCACGCCAAACCACATACAATGCGCTGGCCTCGTTGTGCTTGATGCGGGTGAATATGGCATCGGCCCAGAACGTGCTGCCGTCTTTGCGGCGGATTTGACACTCGAATCGCTGATTCACATTGTGCAACGATTCATGCACCATGCGGCGCATGAACACCGACGATTGTTCGCCATCAATTTGCTGCTCGGGCAACCACCGTTCAAAATTAGAACCCAACAATTCGGCTTTGTCGTCCAAACCGAACATCTCCACCACTTTGTTGTTACAAGCCACGATTTCGCCGTTCTGAAAAATCAAATTGGCATCACCCGATTTTTCAAACATGATTTCAAAATTTTCTTTTTCGGCCGCCAAAGCTTGTTCGGTGGCCACCCGGGCCTGTATTTCTGCGTGCATCCGCCGGTTCCAGGATATGATCACAAACAACAATAACGACAGCACCGCCGCCACCGCCAAAGCCAGACCATAGCTGCGCTTTTCCACGATATTCAAAGCCAGCCAACGATCGGTGATCTGCGCCTTGTCATCCTGGCTGATTTGGTCCAAGGCCTTGGTCACAATACCAGGCAGTTCAGGGTGGGTGTTGGCCACATAAAAACTGTAAGCCACTTTGTACTGGGTTTTACCCACAATTTTCAAAAAGCCAATGCTCTGCTCATTCAACAAATACCGTGCCTCGGCAAACGGCATCAACAAGGCGCCAATTTGCTCGCCATTCAAAGCCGCAACGGCGGCTTCAAAACTGGCCAGTTCGGTGACTTTGAGTTGCGGGAAATCGGCCTGAATGTCGGTCAAAAACGGCGCCCCTGCCAACACCCCCAAGGACAAATCACTGATTTGGTTCAAATCTTTGACAAATGGGGTGTCATCGGGCATCACCATCACCACATCGGTGGTCAGGTGGGGCGGCATGGCCACAAAGCCATCTGACAGGGTGCGGTCATTGAGGTGACTGAAGGTCATGTCATGGGGCAATTCACTGCCGGCAGGCACATATTCAAAAGGCATGGACAAGGAAGTGGCCATTTTCTCCATGAAATCGGCATTGATGCCCATGTATTGGCCGTCTTCACCCAGCGCACCCAGCGGCAAACCTTGGATCCCCGGTTTGAAAGTGATCACTTGCAAACGATTCAATAAGCCCCGTTCCACCGGCAACAAATTCACCCGTTCGGCATCTTGAGCCACCCATTGGTTGCGGATCGCCAGATGTTGTTCCGCGGTGATCATGGCCAAAGCTTTGCGGATGATGGCGGTCAATTCTGGCAGGTCCTGACGCACCCCCAGTCCCACCGCCGTTTGGAATTGATGCAATTGCAGCACCACTTTTAAATTGGTCAGCAGCGATTCATTGATCACATAATCAGCCACCGCCACATTGCCAATATAGGCATCGGCATTGCCATAGGACACGGCTTCGATGGCGGCCTTGTTGGAGTCCAGCAACAGCAATTGTATTTCGGGATGCTCTGCGGCCAACCATTCGTGCAGATAAGAGCCCCCATTGAGCGCCACCGTGCGGCCTTGCAGCTCACTGAGCTGGGTGATGGCGGCGGCTTCGCTGCGCAAGTATACGGCGGTAGGCACCGATAAATAGGGATCGGTGAAATTGAGAAAGGACGCTCGATCAGCGGTCCTCACCACCCCACTCAAACCATCCAGCTGCCGATTCTTGACCGCCTCCAACACGTCATTCCAGACCCCTGTTTGCACCTCAATACGCAATCCAGAATATTGTTCAATCAAATCCACATAGGCCGCCGCAATGCCATTGTGTTGTCCATCGCTGTCGCGGAATTCAAATGGCGGCCATTGCCAATCGGCACCGAACAAAACCGTTGGGTGGTCATCCAACCACCTTTGTTCAGCTGCTGTTAACTGGATTTTTTTGGTCAACCCCGGTTGGCCATCCAGCCATTGTTGCAAAATGGCCTGGTGTTCTTCTTCGGTGATGGCAGACAAGGCTTTATTGAGGATCGGCACCAAGGGTTGCATGTGCTTGGCCACCGCCATGTAGACCAGGTTGTGAATCCCGTCACCTGCCGGCGCATGGGGCACGATAAGGGTGATGCGATTGGCTTGTAACAAGCGATTGATCCGTTGATACGAACCCAGCAACACATCGGCCTGGCCACCCAACACCAAGGCAATCCCTTCGCTCATGGATTGGGTGTTGATGATGGTGGCTTGGGGATATTGGTCTTGTAGGTATTCGCGTCGGGCGAAATCGGTCGGCATGGCCACGGTCAAGCCATTGAGTTCGTCCAGCGACGTCAACTTCAGATCACTGCGCACAAAAAAGTGGTCAAAGATGGGCATGTACGGTTGGGTGAAAGTCAGGTCCGAGAGGCGGGCTTCGTCACGAAACACCGCCGGCATCAGATCCATTTGACCCGCCGCCACCTGACTCAGGTGCGGGAAGAAGTCATCCACTTTGACGTCGAATTGCAGCCCGGTTTTGCGCTCCAACAAACGCAAGTATGCTGCCGTCAGTCCCTGGTGCTGACCGGAATTATCGGCGTAATCAAACGGAATCCAATCCGTACCTCCGGCGGTTTTGATCACCGGATTCTCTTGCATCCAAGCCTGTTCAGCTGCGGTCCATTGTTGGGCCTGGGTCGGGTTCTGGTAGGCCGCCAACATGACCCAAATGCATGACCAAAGCAACCACAGACCCCGTGTGTTCATCGGGCACCTCCTTGGCTATCAAGACATTTCGGCAATGGCAACGAACTCATCGAGGTGTTGGATAAAGATGTCAACCAAATTGGGATCAAATTGCTTGCCTTTCAGATCAACAATGTAATCAACGGCCTCTTGGACCGGCCAGGCATCCTTGTATTTGCGTTTGTGGGTCAGCGCATCGAACACGTCGGCGATCGCCACGATGCGTCCATAGATGTGTATGTCATCACCTTGCAAGCCTTGGGGATAACCCGTGCCATCCCATTTCTCATGGTGGTGATAAGCAATCATGGCCGCGGCTTTGATGAATTTGCGGGGCGACAGTTTCAGAAATTGGTAGGCGTTGGTGGTGTGGGTTTTCATCACTTCCCGCTCTTCATCGGTCAACGGTCCGTCTTTGTGCAAAATGGACTGCGGGATGGTGATCTTGCCAATGTCGTGCATGGGCGAGGCATGAAAGATGATGTCTTCGTCCTCGGCATTCAAACTGGGGTGGTAGAACGCCAACAAACGGGAGATTTCGGCCACCCGTTTGATGTGTTGGCCCGTTTCATCCGAAGTGGCTTCCATCAACTCGGTGAGCATGAAAATCATTTCCTTCTGATTCTGCTCCAATTCGGACAAGATCCGTTGCTCTTTGCTCTTCAGTTGTTTTTGCAACACCAGGTTGTTTTGTTGCAGCACTTTTTTGGCTTGGTACAAATCCAGATGGGTTTTCACCCGGGCAATCAATTCGGAAGAATGAAAGGGTTTGGTGATGTAGTCCACACCACCCAAATTAAATCCCTCGGTGATTGAATCCACATCCACCCGCGCGGTCAGAAAGATCACTGGGATGTCTTGCAACCGGGGGTCTTGTTTCATGAACTGACACACTTCAAAACCGTTGATGTCTGGCATCATGACATCCAACAGCACCAGATCAAAGCTGTTGGTTTTCAACAATTCTTGGGCTTGGCTGCCATTCAGGGCATAGGAGAATTCATAACCCTGTTCCTTGAGGATGTTCATGACCACCTGAATGTTTTCAGACACATCATCAACAACCAACAGATTGTAAGTCAATTCCACGACATCTTCTCCACGGTTTTCATTTCATGATAACACAAATTTCATGCAACGTGAGGCTGGCTGGTCCATGCCAGCACCAAGTCATCAATTTGCCAGGCATGGATTTGATTGGCGTCCAAACGTTGCAGCTTCTGGCTGGCCATCTGGTAACACCAACAGGCAGTCGGTAACCGCTGCTCCAGGACCTCGATGAGGTGCCAGATGCACAGCGCCTCAGTGGCCAGCAATCCGGTCATGGCGATGCCGGTTGCTGCCACTGGATGTGCCACCTTATGCGTGGGTTCGGCCAGCGACACCACCAAAAAGGCCAAGGCATCACCGACATTCTCAAACCCACCTGAAAAGGTGTTGTCCAGGTACACCGTTTGGTGTGCTTGGGCTTGGATGGCACTGCCATCGGCCAGTCGTTTTCCAAACAAGTCAGTCAGAAAGACCCGCACCCTGGGACCGATTTGGTAATCCGGCAACACCCCGCCAGCCGGCAAGTCCAAGCGAAGCAAGTCGAATCGATCATCGGCATACAAGGCCGTGATGCGGTGGGCCGCCAACTGGTGGATGGTTGGCACTTGGGCATCATTCATGTTGGTTAGGGCCTGTTATCAGCAACTGAATGACAACTGTTCATATCACAAAGGTCACGACGACTGCCTTAATGGCTGATTAATGCGATCCAGCAGCCGCCATGCAGTTGCTGTTAACAGGCCCTTGTATGCGGAAAATGTCTATTCATTTCAATCAATCCGTCGGTGGATTCTGGTACCATTTGTGCCTTTAGAAAGCACAAATGGGCACGGTATGGGCAAAGGCACACACGAATACATTGAAGACGAACGCAACCGATCAATCCTGATCAACATCAACGGCAAACTGAAACCCCGTGAACAAGCCATGGTTTCGGTGTTCGACAGCGGCTTCATTTTGGGTGATGGGGTGTGGGAAGGCTTGCGCTTACACCAGGGGGTGGTGGTGTTCTTGGCCGACCACCTCAAACGCCTGTACCAAGGGGCCAAGGCACTGGATCTGGACATTGGCATCAGCCCCGAAGCCATGACCCAACGGCTGTATGACACCTTGGCAGCCAATGACATGCACGACGGGGTGCACATCCGTTTGATGGTCACCCGCGGGGTCAAAATCACCCCGTACCAAGACCCACGCTGCACCCTCCCTGGCAGCACCATCGTCATCATCGCCGAATACAAAAACCCATCGCCGCGCAAAATCGAAGGTGGCATCAAACTGTTCACCACCCATGTGCGCCGCGGATATCCGGATGTGCAAGATCAAAAAATGAATTCACATTCCAAGATCAATTGCATCCAGGGCTGCATCCAGGCCGCCAAAGCCGGGGCCGATGAAGCCCTGATGTTGGACCCCCACGGCTTTGTGTCCACCTGCAACTCCACCCACTTTTTCATCGTCACCGATGGTGAAGTCTGGACCTCCACCGGTGATTTTTGTCTGGGCGGCATCACCCGTTCCAAAATCATCCTCCTGTGTGAAACCCATGGCATTCCGATCAAACAAAAGAATTTTTCCTTGTTTGATGTGTATGGTGCCGACGAGGCATTTGTCACCGGGACCTTTGCCGGCATCACCCCAGTGAACGAGGTTGATGGCCGCTTGATTGGCGATGGCCAAACCCGCGATCTGATCAAACGCTTGCAGGATTTGTACATCGCCTTGATCCACTCGGAGGTATCGGCATGAGCGACTCATTGATTCGCATCGCCATGTGGTCTGGCCCCCGCAACATTTCCACCGCCATGCTGCGGGCCTGGGAAAACCGCCCAGACACGGTGGTGGTCGACGAACCTTTGTATGGCCCATATCTGGCCACCACTGGCAAGCGGCATGCCGCGTATGAAACCATCATGCAAGTCCAGGGCACCGACTGGCGCCCCATCGTCAAGGCCCTGACCGAAGCAAAACCTGCCGATGCCGATGCCGGCACCCAAATTTTCTATCAAAAACACATGAGCCACCATTTGACTGATGACATCGAACTGGACTTTGTCGGCCAATTGCGCCATGGGTTCTTGCTCAGGCACCCCAATGAGGTGCTGGCTTCCTATTTGCGCAAACACCCCCGGGCCACCCCGGCTGACTTGGGTTATCCGCAGCAGGTGCGCTTGTATCAATGGCTGCGCGAACACACCGACCAACATCCGCCGGTGATGCTCGCCAAGGACATCCTGCAAGACCCCAAAAACATGCTCAGCAAACTGTGTGCAGCCCTGGGTGTGCCGTTTGATGAGGCCATGCTGTCCTGGCCCAAAGGTTACCGTGAGTCCGATGGGGTGTGGGCCGAACATTGGTACAACCGGGTGATCGAATCCACCGGCTTTGCGCCCTACCGACCAAAAGAGAACACCCTCAGCCATGAAGAACAAGCCATCGCCGATGCCTGTTTGCCCTACTATGAACAGTTGGCTGAATGGGCCATGCGTTGATTTTTTTGTTGGCTCCTCCCGTGTGATGATCAGCACTTTCGCTGAATTCATCATTGGTTCTGAGCTGCTGGCCAAGAACCAATGGCTGGCACTGAAGTTGTTGCCGGTAAAAACCCCACAACCCAAAGGCCAATTGGAATTCCGTCAAGCCGACTGAAGCACTTCGATCAAATCATTCAGCACCCCGGCGGCGGTCACTTCACGGCCGGCCCCCGGGCCTTGGATCACCAAGGGGTTTTCGGCGTACCAGTCTGATTCCATGATGAAGATGTTGTCACCGGGTTTGAGCTTGGCCGCCGGATGATCTGCGGCCACGGCTTTGAGTTCCACGCGCAATTCCTCAGCCGTCACCCGGGCCAGGTAACGCAACACCTGTCCTGCCTTTTGCGCCTGCTGCCAGAGACCGGTAAAGTGTTCATTGATGGCTGCTGACCGCTGCCAAAAATCAACCAACGAGCCAGTTAAGAAGTGTTTGGGGATGACCGGCTCGAAGGTGATTTTATGCGGTTTAAATCCCAGCTCTCGGGCCAGGATCCAGGCTTTGCGGTACACGTCTTGCCCAGACAGGTCCTCTCTGGGATCCGGTTCGGTGTAGGCTAGCTCATGCGCTTGTTGCACCCAGTCCATGAACGGCCGCTGGCCATCAAAGCGCCCAAACAACCAAGACAAGGAGCCTGAAAACACACCACTGATGGCCTGCAATCGATCCCCGCTTTCGGTGATTTTTTGCACGCTGGACTGCACCGGCAAAGCCGCGCCGACGGTGGTGTTCTTCAACCACAAACGACCCTGCTGTTGGATGGCTTGTTCGATCTGTGTGGCCCAGACGTCATCGGCAGCGGCCAATTTGTTGGCTGAAATCAAATGCCAACCATGCTGAGCCCAGCCCAGGTATTGTTTGGCCACCGCTTCACTGGCAGTCAAATCAATCACCACCGCGGGGTGGCCTTGCAACGGTGCCAAGCGCTCATACAGTTGCCCTTGCTCATTGGCCTGATCCAACACCAGTGGCTGGTCCAACAAGCACTGCTCACTGAAATGAAAATGGCGGCTGTTGGCCACCGCCACCACCCGCAGTGATTGTCTCACCCGTTGCTGAATGTCGGCTTTGTGTCGCTGCAACAGCCGCAAAAACTGCTGGCCAATGTTGCCATGACCCAACACGATGATTGGCAACGACGGCGCCAGCTCAAAAAACGTCTGGTGCAGGTCCTGCAGCAAGGCTGTGGCCTCGGTGTCAGCCACCAACACACTCAAGGTGTGCTCATTGGCGGGGTAATGGTAGCCATGCACCGCAAACCAGGCCATGCGATGGAGAAACTGGCCAATGATCCGGTGGTCTTGTCGAATTTCTTGCCCCACCGCACTGATTAAACTGAAACCGGCTTGCTGTTGGCTGAGGCTCAGGCCCAACTGTTTGATCAATTGGGTGGCTTTGAAACAGTCCGGGCGTTCCACACAGAAACTCAGTTGGTTTTGGGTGCGGTCATATTGGTTGGCGTAGTTGCTGATTTGTGCCACCGTTAATTGGGTTTGCAGTTGCCGGGCTTGCAGTTCAGTCACTGCGGACAAACTCAGCCGCGTCAATCCACTTTTGTGGGCCAAGGTTTTCACTTGGATGTCTGCTTGGGGGTGTGGGTAAGCCGTCGTCACGACATCGGTGCCAGCAGTGCCTGACAAACAGGCGTTGATGACCATGGGGGTGCGTTGTTGTAATAAGGGGGCAATGGTTTTGGGGTGTAACACCGAAGAACCGAGTTCCGACAAGGCTTGGGCTTCACTCAAGGTCAATGTTGGCACCCGCCTGGCAGCCGCAATCAGGCGTGGATCGGCGCTGTATACGCCATCAAAATCGGTCCACAAACAGACCTGATCGGCGGCCAGTAACTGGGCCAAAATGGTGGCGGTGTAGTCGCTGCCATTGCGGCCCAAAGTGACGCATTCACCGGCTTCATTTTGAGCTATGAACCCGGTCACGATTTGGATCGGCCAGGTCTGCAGACCCTGGCTGCTTGACACCGTGTGAGCCGCGCGGTGTTCGGTGATGTGCGCTTTGGCTGCGGCTTGTTGGATGACGTGGTTCTGTCCATCCACCACCAGAAATTGACTGGCATCCAACCAACCATTGGGGATCTGCAAGGCTGTCAATTTGGCAGCCAACAATTGCGCCGACCACAGCTCACCATGGGCCAGGATCTGGGCATCGGTGATCGCCCGTTGCTCTCGGCGGTTCTGCAATTGCAACAAGTCTGCACGCACTTGCTTGAGCAATTGTTTGGCCAATCCGGTATCGGGGCCCAAGGTGCTGCGGATCAGCTGTGCCAAGTAAACCAGCAAATCCTGCCAGGCTTGATCGTGGCCGCCCAGCCAGTCCAACAACCAATCGGTCACCGGGCCATTGGCCGAGACCACCACCACATCACCGGGCCTGACCTGGGCCACCAAGGTTTGTACCACCCGTTCGATGTGCGCGGCATCTTGTAATGAACTGCCGCCGAATTTATGCACCCGGACCGCTTGTTGCGGTCGGGTTTGTGCGCCCAATGTTGGCATGTTTGGCTCCTGCTTTATTTGATGACGGCTTGTTGGACCGTTTGGATTTGACTTCGGGACAGGCCCAATTCCAGATCGGCCAACAAGTCATCGACCTGTTCTATGCCCACCGACAGGCGGATCAAATTGTCTTTGATGCCCGCTTCGCGCTGGGCTTGTGGCGCCATCGCCGCGTGCGTCATGGTGGCCGGGTGACAAATCAATGATTCCACCCCGCCCAAAGATTCGGCCAAAGTGAAATATTTGAGGTTGTTGACCAAGCTCTTCACCGCCTCGGTGCCGCCTTTCAGTTCGAATGACAGCATCGCACCAAAATGATGCTGCTGTCTGGCCGCAATGGCGTGGCCGGGGTGGTCTTCCAGGCCAGGGTAATGGATTTTCTCCACCGCCGGGTGCAATTGCAAAAAGGCCAGAATCTGCTCGGTGTTCTCCAGGTGCTGTTTCATGCGCACATTCAAGGTCCGCAAACCACGCAGGGTCAACAAACTGTCAAAGGGCGCGGCGGTGATGCCGATGCAATTGGCCCACCAGGTCAGCTGTTCAGCCAACTCAGCGGTCTTGGCCAGCACCGCGCCACCCACCACATCGCTGTGGCCATTGATGTATTTGGTGGTTGAGTGCACCACCAAATCTGCCCCCAAGGTGATGGGTTGTTGCAAAGCCGGTGACAAAAAGGTGTTGTCCACCACCTTCAGCACCTCTGGTCCTGCCTTTTCACACAAGGCATGCACGTCCACCACCCGCAGCAATGGGTTGCTGGGGGTTTCGATCCACAACAAATCAGTTCGATCTTGCAACGCTTGGTGCACCGCTGCGGCATCGGATTGATCAACAAAATCGACCTGCAGCTGGCCTTTTTCATGCAAGGTGGTAAACAAGCGAAAGGTACCCCCATAACAATCATGCGGGGCCACCACCCGGGCCTGATTGGGCAACAACTGGGTCACCAACAACACCGCCGACATGCCGGTTGAGGTCACCACCCCACCGGCGGCTTGTTCCAGTTCGGCCAAAGCTTCGGCCAACAAGTCACGGGTTGGGTTGCCGGATCGCGAGTAATCATATTTGCGCGGCTGATTGAAATCAGCGAAGGCATAGTTACTGGACAGGTACAACGGCGGGGTCACCGCGCCGTGCAGGCCATCGCAATCAATACCCGCTCGCACGGCGGTGGTTTCGTTCAATATGGTCATGGTTGTGCTCTTCAAAAAAAGTGTTAAAAATGCAGTTCAGGGCTTCGGCTTCCAACAAAAAGCCATCGTGCCCGTATATGGAGTTGATCAAATGCAGCCTCGAGCGGCTGCGCAATGCCTGGTGCAATTGTTGTAATTGGTCGGTCGGCACCATTTGGTCGGAGGTAAAACCAATCAACAAGGTATCGGCTTGAATTGATGCCACATCCACTTGGTGGTAATCGATTGATTGAGACAATTGGGCATAGCGCCGGGCACAAAACCGCGCGGCAAAACGCTGCCCATGGTGGTCCAAATAACTGGCCATGGCTTGCACATCGCGACCCGCTGACTCACTGGCAAAACGTTCCTGCCACTCCAGCTCACCGCGGTAGCCTACCATGGCCAAAGCGCGGGCCAAAGCGGTGAATTCGGCTTGGGCTGCTGGCGATTCCGCATGGCGTTGACCCAGCTGCATGATTTGTCGTTGAATCAGGCGCCATGCCTTGGTTTTGACAGAATTTTTGTGGGCCGCTGCGATACAAACCAAACGCGCCAGGGCTTGGGGAAACAAGGCTGCAAAAGCCAAAGAAACCATGCCGCCGTACGAAGCGCCAATGACGGCATGGAATTGAGGTAAATCGAGTTGTTGCTGAATCTTACGGAGCACCCGGGCCTGGTCAGCCGTGGTGATCAATGGCGTTTCGGCCCCGGGTTGATCTGGCCAACAAACGTATTCAAAGGTCAAAAACGAATGGTCAAGGACAGACAGCGCCCCGGCATCGTGCATCACATCCTGCCACCAGCCGGGGCCATGGACCGAATCGAAGGCCCAGCGGCTGGCTGAAATGCCGCCCATCAACACCACCACAGGCCGATTGCTTGGCCCCCACAAACAACACTCGACTTCCAGGTCAGCCTTGCCATCGCCACCCGGCAAAGTGGCGGCATCGATAACCAGGCGGTGTGTGGTAACGGTTGTGTTCATCGGCTCATTTAGACGTCTAAATGGCCATATAATACACGCACCTATCTAGATGTCAAGGCGTTTAGACGTCTATATAACCAAATGATCTTAATGCACACTCATCATGCATCTTGCTGGCCGCTTAAAATGATGGGCAGCCACCCCAATTCTGGAACTGAACAAAGCGCTTTTAATGCGGTTACTTTATCGATCAAAAAACCACAAAGTTTCACTTTGGGCCCAAGTGGCCCCACCGTACTGAGCCAACAAGCCCTTTGCGGCGGCTCCATTGCTGAAACGGGTCAGTGCAATGCTCATATATGGCAAACTGAGCACATTCAATCGATCACCGGAGTGTTGATCTGTGGCTAACCATGGTGTATCCCTTGACCACAACGCTGAAGAGATGAAAAAGGAATTAACAAAGCCATTGTCAGTCACCCGGGGACGATCCAACACCACTTTGTGCTTGAAGTTATGCGACCCGGTGATGTCAGGTGGTACAAAAAGTTCAAACTCTACATCTTGGGTATGCAATGCCTGCACGAACACCGAACCACAAGCGTACTCGTAACGTGGTTGGATACCTGGGGCAGTATTGACCGTCACAGATTGAGACTCACGGTCATAAAAATCTTGTATGATGATACTGCCACCAAAATGTTCATTGGCACAAAATCTGGAATTCTGAGTGAAACCGATATTTTGTAAAAATGGTGGCCTGGCGGACCTGTAATCTGCGGCCAAATAAAACCGCCGGGTGGGAAACGTGAACACCAATTCGGTTTTGGCATTGATCATCGGTTCCAAGGTGTATGTGGTATGGGTATTGTATTGCGCCAAGACCATGCTGACGGCATCATAACCGGTGTCCATGATGAAGTGGTGGCTGCGATCGGGATCGTCGACCCAAGCTTCCGGATGGGCTGCATCCAAGGACAAATCAACATCGCCAGGTGCCACATGGGCGGTTTGGCCCGGCGCCAAAAAATCACCCAGGGCTTTGGACCCGTAGTTGTAATTGATGCCTTGCCTGACTTCCAACAAGTGAGTCTCGGCCATCAAGCCGCCGCTCCCCGGGACCAACTCAAAGGCCGGATCACCGCCGGTCTCGACATGCCATGAGCCGCCGTGTTGCCAGCGCGCTGCGATCGCCGCACAATCAGTCGGCTGACCCCCATCACCGAAGGTCACCGCCGCCGCAGCCGCACCGGTCAAGTCACCCATTTCGATGATTTCTATGAAACCCTCGCGAATGCGGGTGATCTTTCCATCGCCACCAGCCAGCCGATTGATCCAGAAATGTTCTCCCTGGCGATTGACGTTCGGGGCACAGGACCGATCACCGGTCACTTGCATGGCGGCCGGCTCGTTTTCGAACCCGGGCCACAGGGAAACCGATGGCACCAAGGCAAAAGTCCAGGCATCATGACCAGCCAAATACACGTTGTATGACAGCACCGGATCGCCGTTGAGGCCTTCGCGGATGTTGATCTTGATGGCCTTGCTGTGGGGTGTGGTGTTGGTCAAAGCCACCATCGTGTTCAAATCGTTATTCACCGTGTAATACGGCACCAACAGCACATTGCCCAGCCCCTGGTGATTGACCTGAACGGCCAAGGCGCTGGTTTGAACCAACCAAGCCATGCAGACGCCCATCAGCATGACCCAGACTCTGCTCATGGTGCAGTCTCCTCATGCTTGATTGACAGCAAAGATTGGGCCCCGCCGTATTGGGCCAGCAAGCCCGGTTGGGCGTTTTGGTTGGTGAAGCGGGTCAGCACCAGGCCAATCACCGGCAAGCCTGAAATGGACACGATTTCGGAGGTTTCAGGATCGGTGGCCTGCAATGGTACAGCTTGTGGGAATGTGGTCGAGAAATGCCCACTGGGCGTTAAATTCTCAGCGGGGGTCGTCACCACAATCCGGTTGTTGGAAGCGGTGATGGTCGGGTGACCAGTGGTACCTGGCAGGACCAACTGGTGCACCATCACACTGCCACAAATGGCTTGCACAGCCACATCAGCTTGGGCTTCCCGATCATAAAAGGTGGTCTGCACCAACGAACCGCCATAATCACTGGCAGACACCGTCGCCACGTCACATGCGGTCTGCATGGGGTCGGCCTGAAACGGTGGCAACACCGCTTCTTCGTTTTGATAAAAGCGCCGCGTGGGTTGGGTGTAAACCACTTCGGTTTGACCGAGGATGAACTCATCCAAAGCGTATGTACTGAGCAATTGATCGGCCATCAATGCCGCGCTGACGGCGTCGATACCGGAATCAAAGACCCGTGTTTGTGGTATCTGACCCCCGCTTTGCTGCACCCATTCATTGGCCGCCACATCCAATGACAAACTGCCATCCATTGGGTGGCTGTGAAAAAATACGTCCTCAGCGAACACCCCGTCCAATGCCACAGCCGGGTAAGAGAAATTCAAACCATTGGCCACATCAACCAAGTTCACCTCGGCCTTCAAACCACCAGAGGCGGGAACAAAGTAGCGCAACGGGTCACCCCGCCCCCAGATGCCACTTTGCACGTCCCACGATTGCTCAATTTGTTCGCAATTGCCCGGTCGACCGCTGCCCCCCAAATCTGCCCAGCCGATCGGTGGGCCATTTGACATGGCCATGTCAATGACTTCGATGTACCCTTCGCGCAAGCGAGCCAAGTCATCTGGACCGTCGGTGATGTGTTCGGTGGTGAACTCGGTGCCTGATTTGTCCAAGAATGGGGCACAGCTGTTGTCACCGCTGAGTTGCCTGGCCGTGACCTGCCCCACTTGGCCGGCCACATCAGATTCGCTGGGCACCACTGCCATGGACCACATATCAAAGGCCGCCATGTAGACATTGTAAGTCAGCACCGGATGGCCATTGAGGCCTTCACGGAACGTCACTTTGACGGCTTTGGTCTCAGCCGTGGTGTTGGTCACGGTGACCAAGGTGTTCAAGCCATTGTTCACCGTGTAGTAGGGAATCAGCAGCACTTCGCCACTGCCACGGGGATTGACATGAACGGACCAGGCCGGTCCAATGCATAAACTCAAGGCACAGATGATGCCGATGATTTTCATTCAAAACTCCTTTTATCACCATCACATCTGGGCGGTGGATGGGTTATTCCACGTTCAGTGAAATGCCTGAAATGTCGATTTCAGGTTCTTCGATTTGTTTTTTGTCAACGATTTGTTTGCCGGCTTCATCCAGTGTCAGGTCGTCGGTGGGGATGTCTGGTGTCAGCACTTTCTTGTGCTTGACGATGATTGAACCGGCGGCCTCGACTTTCAGCTTACTGAAATCGAACTCCGGCAGCTCCACTTCTTTGGTCACAATGATGGGCTCTTCTGAATCATCAATTTCAATGTGGTTGATGTCCACTTCGGGCGGATCTTCCTGTGGTTTGTCTTCCAAGTTATCGAAATCCACATCGACTTTGATGTGCGAGGTTTCGATGTGCCGCTCGGGTGCTTTAACTGGCGTCAGGATGCGGGTGCCTGGGTCATTCAATTCCCAATCTTCCGCAGCGGCCGGTTCGGCGGCCACCTCATTCTTGATCATGCTGACCCGGATGCCGGCTTTTTTCAGCACCGCCCGCAGGTGGTTGGCTTTGTCCAAGGTCAGTGATTTCTTCAGGGTGCGTTCCTTGCCGTCAAACATGACTGCCACTTTTTCCGCAGACAACTTGAACAATTTGGCAAAATTGCTCCGCGCCTGCGCAGGGTCAACGTCTCTGGACGTTTTCCCCTTAAAAGTGATCTTAAAGGTCTGTTCGCTCATATAAATCCTGGATTTTTGTATTTTGTTTATACCACAGAGTTTCACTCCATTTAAACAGTTCTGTCCTGAATTTTTCGTCGGTTTGGTAGTTTTTGTTCAACAAAGCATCAGGGATAACCATTTTTTCACATTTAACCAGCGCCGCCGTGAAATCACCACACAAGTAATCCCACACCGAAGGCACCTGATCGGGGTACACCACAGTCACCAGCAACAGCTGTTTCATTTGGGCTCCCATGCTGCCCATCACAAAGCCCAAACCGCCGGCTTTGGGTTTCAATAAATGGGGGTAAGGTGACTGCTGCTTTGCCTGCTTGGCTGGGGTGAAGCGGGTGCCTTCGATAAAGTTGATCACCGAAGTGGGGAAATGTTTGAATTTGGCACAGGACTTTTGCGTTTGTTCCATGTCTTTGCCCCGCAGGTGGGGGTTCTTGGCCAAAAACTCCCGGCTGTAGCGGCGCATGAAGGGAAAGTCCAAAGCCCACCAGGCCAGACCCAAAAAGGGCACCCAAATCAGTTCTTGTTTGAGAAAAAATTTGAGGAATGGGATGCGCTTGTTGAACACCGCTTGCAAGATCGGAATGTCGGTCATGCTTTGGTGGTTGGCCACCACCAGATACCATTCGTCCTGAGACAATTCTGGCATCTCCAACAGTTTGATTTTGGGGCCATGCAGCCAGCGGTGACCGTGGCTGTTGATGGCAACCCAGGTTTCGGCAATCCACACCAAAATGCGCGACAAAAACACCCGGATGCGGGGGATGGGCAGCAGCCATTTCAACAGTGCAAACACCATCAAAGTGGAAACCAATACCACGGTATTGATGATCAAGACCAAACTGGCGAAAACGCCTTTGAGGTGTTTCATGGTGGGGACATTTTTACTGGGGTTCATTGGCAAGATATGAATTACCCGTGAAAATACAAGGAAAATTTGGCTTTTATTGGCTATAGCGGTGGACATGGGCAGAAAAAAATAGATAATATATCTCTTTATCCGTATTGAGAGATATATTGAATTATGAGCAACTACCTTTTCACTTCCGAATCGGTCTCTGAAGGCCACCCAGATAAGGTCGCCGATCAGATCTCTGATGCCGTGTTGGACGCCATCATCAAAGACGACCCGAAAGCCCGTGTGGCCTGTGAAACCATGGTCAAAACCGGCACCGCCATTGTTTCCGGTGAAATCACCACCAACACCTGGATCGATCTGGATGAATTGGTCAGAAAAGTGATCATCGACATCGGTTATGACAATTCAGCCGTGGGCTTTGATGGCCACAGCTGTGCCGTGATGTCATTGATCGGCAAACAGTCGCATGACATCAACATGGGTGTCGATCGCCAGAGCCCCGAAGAGCAAGGCGCTGGTGACCAGGGCTTGATGTTTGGCTATGCCTCAAACGAAACCGACGTGCTGATGCCAGCTCCGATCACCTACTCACACCTGTTGGTGCAAAAACAAGCCGAAGTCCGCCGCGCGGGCACCTTGTCGTGGTTGCGCCCTGATGCCAAATCACAGCTGACCTTCCGATATGAAAACGACAAGCCGGTGGCCATTGATGCGGTGGTGCTCTCTACCCAACACGATCCCGATGTCAGCCTGGCTGACTTGCGCGAAGGGGTGATGGAAGAAATCATCAAACCGGTGCTGCCGGCCAATTGGATCGATGGCAACACCAAATACCACATCAACCCCACCGGAAACTTCGTGATCGGTGGTCCCGTGGGCGATTGTGGCTTGACCGGCCGCAAGATCATTGTTGACACCTATGGCGGCATGTCCCGTCACGGTGGCGGCGCCTTCTCTGGCAAAGACCCCTCCAAAGTGGACCGCTCTGCCGCTTATGCCTGTCGCTATGTGGCCAAGAACATCGTCGCTGCTGGCTTGGCCGAGCGCTGCGAAATCCAAGTGTCTTATGCCATTGGCGTGGCCGAGCCCACCTCCATCAGTGTGACCTGTTTTGGCACCAACAAAGTGCCTGAGGCCACCATCGAACAATTGGTTCGTGAACATTTTGACCTGCGGCCTTACGGCATCATCACCGGCCTGGACCTGTTGCGTCCGATTTACCAGAAAACCGCTGCTTATGGCCACATGGGCCGGGAAGACGCGGACTTCACCTGGGAACGCACCGACAAAGCCGAGATGTTGCGCAGCGAAGCCGGACTCTAAGAATATCACCCATTACACCAAATATTGAGAGAAACATGACTACAGAAACCGTTAAGAACATCCAACCAGATTACGTCATTGCCGATTTGGGCTTGGCTGAATTTGGCCACAAAGAAATTCGCATCGCCGAAACCGAAATGCCCGGTTTGGTGCAAATTCGTGAAGAATACAAAGACCAACAACCCCTGAAAGGCGCCCGCATCGCCGGTTCCTTGCACATGACCATCCAAACCGCTGTGTTGATTGAGTCACTGCGCGCCTTGGGTGCCGATGTGCGTTGGGCTTCTTGTAACATCTACTCCACCCAAGACCACGCGGCAGCGGCCATGGCCGATCAAGGCATCCCCGTGTTCGCGGTCAAGGGCGAAACCTTGGAAGAGTATTGGGAATACACCCACCGCATCATGGAATGGTCTGATGGCGGTGCGCCCAACATGATTCTGGACGACGGCGGTGATGCCACGATGTTGTTGATCTTGGGCAGCAAAGCGGAACAAGATGCCAGCATCCTGGACCACCCTGAATCAGAAGAAGAAACCCACTTGTTTGCCTCGATCAAGAAACGCTTGGCCACCAAGCCAGGTTGGTACAGCCAAACTTTGGCTTCGATCCAGGGCGTGACCGAAGAAACCACCACCGGTGTGAAACGCTTGTACGACATGGCCAAAACCGGCGACCTACCGTTCCCAGCCATCAACGTCAACGACTCGGTAACCAAATCCAAATTTGACAACCTGTATGGCTGTCGTGAATCTTTGGTGGACGCCATCAAGCGCGCCACCGATGTGATGGTGGCCGGTAAGAAAGCCGTGGTTTGTGGCTTCGGTGATGTGGGCAAAGGCTCGGCCGCTTCACTGCGTGCCTTGGGCGCCATCGTGTCGGTCACTGAAATCGACCCGATTTGTGCCTTGCAAGCATCGATGGAAGGTTACCCCGTGGTGGCCCTGGAAGACGCCGTTAAAGATGCCGACATTTTCGTCACCGCCACCGGTAACTACCAAATCATTAACTTTGAACACATGAAGGCCATGAAAGACCAGGCCATCGTTTGTAACATCGGTCACTTTGACAACGAAATCGATGTCGCGTCCTTGGAAAAAAACTGTGAGTGGGAAGGCATCAAAGACCAGGTTGATCACGTGATCTTTGAAGACGGCAAGCGCATCATCTTGTTGGCCAAAGGCCGCCTGGTGAACTTGGGCTGTGGTACCGGTCACCCGAGCTTCGTGATGTCCAACTCATTCACCAACCAAGTGCTGGCACAAATCGAATTGTTCCAACGCGGTGACAACTACCAAAACGACGTGTACGTGTTGCCCAAGCATTTGGATGAAAAAGTGGCCAAATTGCACTTGGACCGCGTCGGTGCCAAGTTGACCACCTTGACCGAAAAACAAGCCAAGTACATCGGGGTTGAAGTCGAAGGCCCATACAAGCCTGAGCACTATCGCTACTGATGGAAGACTTGTTTTCCAACTTGAACTGCAGAAAAAGCCGGGCACATGCCTGGCTTTTTTTTGAGGTATAACCATTATGCATAAGTCACATCAATTTGGTCTGAGCTTTGAATTTTTCCCGCCCAAAACGGCCGAACAAAAAGTCATTCTGCTCAACACCCAGGAACAACTGCGCCAACTGGATCCCGATTTCTTTTCGGTCACGTTTGGGGCCGGCGGCTCAACCATCACCGCCACCGCTGACACCGTGTTGGAATTGAATCAGCACGAAACACCTAAGGTCATCCCCCACCTGTCCTGTATGGGTGGCACCCCGGAAGAAATCAAAGAACTGTTGGACAAGTACCTGGAACACGGCATCACCGACATCCTGGCCTTGCGCGGCGACGTGCCCTCAGGCATGGGCTCGGTGGGCTATTTTCGCTATGCCAATGAATTGATTGAATTCATTCATGAGACCTACCCCAACACCTTCAAGATCACGGTGGGCTGTTACCCTGAGGTGCACCCGGAAACCGAATCATTGGAATCCGAAATCAAATACTTCAAACAAAAAACAGCGGCTGGCGTGGAACGGGCCATCACCCAATTCTTTTTCAATCCCGAAGCTTATTTCAACTTCATTGACCATTGTGAAAAAGCCGGCATCGACACGCCGATCACCCCCGGCATCATGCCCATCACCAACTTTGCCAACATCAAACGCTTCTGCGGATTTTGTGGTACCGACATGCCCCGCTGGTTGCAATACAAACTGCAAAGCTATGGCGATGACCGCAAATCGATTCAACAATTCGGCACCGAGTTCACCATCAAACTGTGTCAACAATTGCTGGATCAAGGCGTCAATGGCATTCATTTCTACACCTTGAATCGGGCCAAAGCCACTTTGGACGTGGTCAAAGCATTGCAATGAAAATGTGTTAAGATCAATCATTCATGCAAATGAGATGTTGATAAATGCTTACTTCAAATTCTCATTTTTTTAATGGAATTTTGATGCTGTGGTTGATGTCACCATTAACTGCCTTCGCCCAAAGTCAAACTTCAATCACATCTGACTCCAGCAGATTGAGACCCAACGATGTGTTGGAGTCCTCTGCTCAGGGTGTTGCTTGTGGTTATGGCAAAACCAGCGCTTTTGCTGCTGACACTGCCATCATCACAGCCCATTGTGAAAATTCCGGAACGGTTTACTTTTATGACCACAACGGCACCACTTGGGTCGAATCCCTAAAAACCGAACTGGGCATTTTAATTACTGACCATTCAATCCAAGTGGACTCAGAGGAAAACCAGGCTGTGTTCGGTGTCAGGGGTGATTCGGCCATCATTTTTGGACGCTTGAATGGTGTTTGGCAAGAAACCGCAAGGCTGTATCCTTCTGACCCTCAGAACATCACCCATTTTGGCAGGGCTGTTGCCATCGAAGGCAATCAGGTTGTGGTGACTGCCCAAACCAACTTCGTAACAGGTAAAGGCAGGGGCTTCAAAGCTTATGTATTTGAATACAACGGCATTCAATGGCAAGAAAAAACCCAATTAATCCCATCCGGAGGATTCTACGAGTCTTTTTTTGGACTTTTTACAGCAGACATAGATGGTGACAACATCATCATAGGCGCACAAGGTGACGACACCCAAGCCATGAATGCAGGCACTGCCTATGTTTATGAACTGGTCAATGACCAATGGGAAGAAGCGCAATCATTGTTTGCTTCAGATGCGGAAGCTGGCGACTTATTTGGTCAAGCCGTCAGCAAGGGAAATGGACATTTACTCATCAGTTCACACAGGGACAACACCAACGGCATTGACTCAGTTGGTTCAGCGTATGTTTTTGAAAAGGTGAATGGATTGTGGACAGCAACACAAAAAATCATGAACGATGATCCTGAAGCGAATGACTATTTTGGCTCTCCAATCAAAATTCATGGCGACCTCCTGGCCATTGGAGCACCCACTCGAAATCTTGGCGGTTTTGTGAATGTGTATGAAAACAACACCAATCAATGGACATTGATAGGCCAATTGCAACAAGACCAAGCCAATCAAACCCGTCATTTTGGTGCACACATGAATTTATTCAACAATCATTTGTATGTGAGCGCTGACAACAAAGTCTTTGAGTTCAGGATATTGCCTGACAGTATATTTGCCACTGG
Source organism: Marinicella meishanensis (assembly GCF_019931145.1). Classification (GTDB taxonomy): domain Bacteria; phylum Pseudomonadota; class Gammaproteobacteria; order Xanthomonadales; family Marinicellaceae; genus Marinicella; species Marinicella meishanensis. Next base: position 118,167 of record NZ_JAIOUV010000011.1, read on the forward strand.
ATTCCAGTTCCATATTGACTGACCTCATGGACTTGAGTGATTGGCTACATCAATGACTTTTTTGCAATTGATTTTCCAGGTCGGGTAAGTGATGCTCAAATCCTCGCTGACCCATTCACCGATCCAACGGTAGCCACTGGCGGTCATGTCATAAAAAGTCAGGCGGTAATGACCGCTCATGCCATTGGGGGCTGCTTGTTCACGCCAGAACACCAGGCGCTCCCCGGCTTTGCCGCCGGTCCACACCGGCAACTGTGGTGTGGGCGTGCTGGTGCTGAAATAATGGATGTTCCATTGCTCATTGGCCACATCATATTGGCGGATGCTGCCACTGTGGCCGCCATCGGCTTTGAGCGTGATGTCTTGCACCGCCATGCCATTCATGATGTATTGAAACACCCAGGTCATGGCCACCGGTTCAGCCCAGGTCTGCTGATCAACCCGCACCACCGATTCACAGGACGCGGACCCAATCATGGGCTGAAAATCGGCCAATTGCTTGGGCGCTGCTGGATTGAGTTGGCCATGGGGTTGTTGCGGTCCCACGGCGTAGGGGTATTCAACGACTTCGGTGCTGGCGGCGAAACCCAACAACAGGCCCACCATGTGATCAAATTTCATGATTCTTCTCCTCTGGAATGGAGCCCCCAGTGTAGCCAAGCGGAACCGCCACAGTGGCATCCAGCAGTGAAGCACAGTGGTGTTGCAGTGAGCGGCGTTCTTTTTAGGGCCTGTTAACACCCACTGAATGACCACTGTTCAGGTTACAAAGGTCACAATCAAGGCGCGAAAAGCGTGGTTTGGTCACTCCAATCGAGCGATGAGCAACGCCGGGTGTGGCCTTTGTAGGCTGAACCCATGGGGCTGAATCGTATTTTCCACCCCTCGGCGTTATTCAGTCGCTCATCTGGAGTGACCACACCTCACGACTGATGCCTTGATGGCTGAAAAATACGATCCAGCAGTCGCCTTTCAGTGGGTGTTAACAGACCCTAATTAAGTGATTGCTAATATTTGATCAATTCGGCTTTGCTTTGACCACAAACTCGCCTACAATGCATGGCTGATTGATTCAGCAACCAACATGAATGTCACCGCCAACAATTTAAAACCCGACTGTCTGCGCCAAGCCATCATCGGCGTCGATGCCCCCTTCTGCACCCCATTTGGTCAACGTTTGATGACCTACTGTGATTACACCGCTTCGGGGCGCACCTTGACCTTCATCGAGAAATACCTGATGAAGCTGCAACGGCATTACGCCAACACCCACACCGAAGACGACATGACCGGGCGTTCCATGACCCGCTTATTGCATGATGCCGAACAACGCATCAAAGACTCTTTGGGAGCCACCGAGCAAGACCGCATCATTTGTACCGGCACCGGTGCCACCGGCGCCATCACCAAGATCCAACAGATCCTGGGCACTTATTTGCCACCAGCCACCCGCGCGCAGATTGAGCGTTCGGCCGCCTGTGATTTGGACAAGATCCTGGCCCAATCGCCGGTGGTGTTTGTTGGGCCTTATGAGCACCACAGCAATGAAATTTCCTGGCGCGATGGCTTGTGCGAGGTGGTGGAATTGGATCTGGATGCCCAGGGCCATGCCGACCTGGATCAATTGACCGAATTGCTGCAACAAGACCAATACCAAAACCGCTTGAAAATCGGTTCTTTTTCTGCCGCTTCCAATGTCACCGGACTGATTTCTCACACCCGAAAAATCGCCCGATTGTTGCACCAGCATGATGCCTTGGCCTTTTTTGATTTTGCCGCCAGTGCACCCTATGTGGAAATTGACATGCACCCCAAGGATGACCCCTTGGGTTATTACGACGCGGTGTTTCTGTCGCCGCATAAGTTCCTTGGCGGTCCGGGCTCAACCGGTGTCTTGGTGTTCAACAAAGACATCTACCAAGCGGCACTGAAACCAACCGTGTCGGGTGGCGGCACCGTCAGCTATGTGGCCAGACATGACCATGATTTCTTTGATGACATTGAGGAACGCGAAAAAGCCGGCACCCCAGGTGTGCTCCAAATCATGCGCGCCGCCTTGTGTTTTGAAGTCAAAGAAAAGTTCGGTGTCCAACAAATTCACAACATTGAACAACAGTGGCTGCAACAAGCCTTCAGCGCTTGGCAGAATCACCCCCGGATTGAAATTTTGGGTGATCAGGATCCCGCCAATCGCGTTGGCATTGTGTCCTTCAACATCAAAACCGCTTCTGGGAAATATTTGCACCCCAAATTCATCACCGTGCTGTTGAACGACTTGTTTGGCATCCAATCCAGGGCTGGCTGTTCCTGTGCCGGGCCTTACGGCCACCAGTTACTGGGCATCGATGAGGAGACATCAGAACAATACCGCGCCTTGATTCAAAAAGGCTATCATGGCATCAAACCGGGTTGGTGTCGGGTCGGATTTCATTACATCATGGACCAAGCCGAAGTTCAGTACATCATTGATTGTGTGAACTTCATTGCCGACAACGGCGCCGAATTTTTGCCCTGGTATAAATTTTGTCTGAAACAAGCCTGTTGGCAACACATCCATGATGATGGCCAATGTCCTGAGTTGTCCTTAGACGAGGCCTTTAAACAAGACCGAGACAACCCACAACCGCTGGCTCCCTTATTGAGAAAGTCCTTATACCAGCAGTTTTTGCAAGAAGCAGAAAGACTCAAAACCGAGGCCAAATCCTTGCCCGTCAGGGCCCAACAATCGGTGCCTGAAATTGAACATTTGAATCAGTTCATCGTATAAAAAAAGCCGGCATCAAGCCGGCTTTTTTGCTTCATTGGATGTGGCCAATCAGCTGACCACGGTGTTGTCACCATACTTGGCTTGTTCCAAAGCCGCGATGCGGTCTGCCAATGGTGGGTGGGTGGAGAACAGTTTGGCCAAAGTGGCTTTACCACCCGAAATACCGAAGGCAGCGAATTCACCTTCCAACTTTTCGGTGCGGGTGCTGCGTTGCAGCGCTTTCAAAGCATCGATCATGTTTTGATTGCCGGCCAATTGGGCTCCGCCCTCATCGGCATGGAATTCACGCCATCTGGAGAACGAGTTGATGATGATGGCCGCCAAAAAGCCCAAGATGATTTGCGCAATCAGGGTGCCGATGAAATAGCCCATGCTGTAACCGCCGCCTTTGTCATCACGCATGGCCGCCGCAATGGCGTAACCGATGACGCGAGAGAAGAAGATCACAAAGGCGTTGAGCACCCCTTGGATCAAGGCCATGGTCACCATGTCGCCGTTGGCCACGTGAGCCACTTCGTGACCCAACACCGCCTCGACTTCATTGCGCTTCATGGTTTGTAACAAACCGGTGCTGACGGCCACCAGAGAATCATTTTTCTTCATACCGGTGGCAAAGGCATTGGGACTGGGTGAGTTGAACACCCCCACTTCAGGCATGCCGATGCCGGCGGCTTCGGCTTGGCGTCTGACGGTGTCGACCAGCCATTGTTCGTCGGCATTGCGCGGTTGTTCTATGACCTGCACACCCATGCTTTTCTTGGCAATCCACTTGGACATGGCCAAGGAGATGAAAGAACCGATCGATCCCCACAAAATAGAGAACACGGCCAACGCGCGGTAATCCAGGCCATTGGCAGTTAAATAACTGTCAAAACCGAATATCCGCATCACCACCGAAATCACCGCCAAAATGGCGATGTTGGTGGCCACAAATAACAAAACTCTTTTCATTTTTGTACCTGCAATTAGGGTTGATATCAACGGTCATCATAGACCACACATGATGAAATAAGTGCAAATTTTCATTCCACAAGGGGGCCAGAAGTCCTGTTTGATCGAAAAAGCGAAAATAAGTCGCCCCTTTCGGCAAACAAACGCCTTTGTCACGGGCGTTTGGGCTATAATGCGCGGCTTTTATTGGCCCTCTGGAATTCCCATGTCGACCGAACACATCAGAAACATCGCCATCATCGCCCACGTTGACCACGGCAAAACCACCTTGGTGGATGAATTGCTCAAGCAATCAGGCACCTTGGGTGACCGCGCCGAAGACCCCAACCGCTTGATGGACTCCAACGACCTAGAGAAAGAGCGCGGCATCACCATTTTGTCCAAAAACACTTCGATTGAGTGGGAAGGCTACAAGATCAACATCGTCGACACCCCAGGTCACGCCGACTTCGGTGGCGAAGTGGAGCGGGTGTTGAGCATGGTGGACTCGGTGCTGTTGTTGGTCGATGCGGTGGATGGGCCCATGCCCCAAACCCGCTTCGTGACCCAAAAAGCCTTTGAAATGGGCTTCACCCCGGTGGTGGTGGTCAACAAAGTGGACCGCGATGGTGCCCGCATTCAGTGGGTGATTGATCAGACCTTTGATTTGTTTGATTCTTTGGGTGCCACCGACGAACAGCTGGACTTCCCGATCATCTACGCTTCGGCGATCAATGGCTATGCTTCAGAGGATGACGAAAACCGCGAAGGCGACATGCGCCCGTTGTTTGAAACCATCACCCAAAAGGTCAGCCCGCCCGACGTGGACATCGAAGCGCCGTTTCAAATGCAGGTATCGACCCTGGATTACAACTCATTCCTGGGCTTGATCGGCATCGGCCGCATCAAACAAGGCTCGGTCAAAACCAACACCCCGGTGACGGTGATTGACTCCGAAGGACAAACCCGCAATGGCCGCATCCTGAAAATTTTTGGTTTCAAAGGCCTGGAACGCATTGAAGTGGATAAGGCCTCGGCCGGCGACATCGTGGCCATTTCTGGCATTGACGGCATCGGCATTTCTGACACCCTGTGTGACCGCGAGCATGTGACTGCCTTGCCGCCCTTAACGGTGGATGAGCCGACCATCTCGATGTTGTTCTGTGTCAACGATTCACCCTTTGCCGGTAAAAGCGGCAAGTTCCTCACCTCACGTCAAATCAAAGACCGTCTGGAACGCGAAACCACCTACAACGTGGCACTGCGGGTGGAAGAAACCGAAAACTCCGACCAATTCAAAGTCTCTGGTCGCGGTGAGTTGCATTTATCGGTGCTGATCGAAACCATGCGCCGCGAAGGTTTTGAGCTGGCCATTTCCCGTCCCCAGGTGATCTACCGGGAAATCGATGGCCAATTGTGCGAGCCCTATGAAGACTTGGTGGTGGACATCGAACAAGAACACCAGGGTTCGGTGATGGAACAGTTACTCGGCCGCCGCGCCGAGGTGAAAGACATCGTGCCGGATGCCACCGGCCGGGTGCGGATGAATTTTGTGATTCCGGCGCGCGGTTTGATTGGCTACCAATCTGAATTCAAAACAACCACCTCGGGTTCGGGCATTTTGACCCATGTGTTTGATCATTATGGCCGCAAGTTGAACACCATCGAACGCAGCCGCAAAAACGGCGTGTTGATTGCCAAAGGCACGGGCAAAGCCCTGGGTTATGCTTTGTTCAACCTGCAAGACCGAGGCCGTTTGTTGATTGATGCCAACGTCGAAGTCTACGAAGGCCAAGTCATCGGCATCCATTCCAGGGACAACGACCTGACGGTCAACCCATTGAAAGGCAAACAACTGACCAACGTCCGGGCCGCCGGCAAAGACGACGCCTTGAACCTGGTGCCACCGATCAAAATGACCTTGGAACAATCCATGGAATTCATCGAGGACGATGAGTTGGTGGAAGTGACACCGGATGAAATCCGCATCCGCAAACGCCATTTGTTGGAACACGAACGCAAGCGCGCCAGCCGCGAAGCCTGACCCGTATCGCACCCATGAAAGCCAAAAGCCATGCCCTCCAGCATGGCTTTTTTGCTGGGCCGGGCCCAGTGAACCGTGAAAAAATGAACAATCGACCGGTCATTTTCTGTTATCCTGTTAATTCTAATCAACCAGAAGCGACATCGGGGAAACGTGCGACTAAGTCAATGCCACCATCAATTGGGTTGGGTGCTGCTGAGTCTGATCATGATTCAGCTGACCGCCCGCGCCACCATCGTCGGTACCCCGCCACTGACTGAAATCCACATCCCAGCTGAGCCTTACATCACCGTGTTTGACATGGCTCAAGACCACAACAACGTCATTTACCTGACCAATGACAAAGGTTTGCAAGTGTTTGATGGCAACCGCTGGCACACCGTGTTGATCCCTGACACCATTTTGACCCGCGAACTGTTGGTCGATGAAGACGGAACGGTCTACGCGGGTGGGTATGATTTTTTTGGCCGCGTGGAACGCAATGCACTGGGTCAATACGTGTTCATAGACCTCACGCCTGACAACAACCCAATCAAATTTGCCAGCATTTGGGAAATCATCAATTGTCAGGGCCTGATCTATTTCCGGGCCTTGAACCACGTGTTTCAATACGCCCCCCAAACAGGTAACATCAACTCCTGGTCTTTTGAAGGCCGACTGGGTGACATCATCTGTTATGCCGGTGAGGTGTGGTTACAAGACCGCACCGAAGGCATGAAAGTGTTGCAAGACGGGGTCTGGGCAGACAGCCCCATTCAGCTGCAAGACAACAGCCTGATTTATGATTTACAAACCCTGGATGACGGCCGGGTTTTCATCCACTCCCAATCCGACAATTGGCGGGTGATCAATGGCCACGAGGTGGAAACCATTGCCTTCGACACCCCATTGCCACCTTTGGGCAGCTTTGCCAACTCATTGACTTTGAGCGACAACCAGGTGGTCATGGGTGGTAAAGATGGGGCCCTGACCTTCCTCAATTTCAATGACTTCACCGCACAATCTTTCCAACTGTCCAATGACTGGATCTCGGCCATCATCCGTGCCAACGATGGGGGCCTGTTGATTTTATCGAACTTCACCATCTACCACCTCACCTGGCCCAGCCCCTGGCGCATCCAGAACCGCGATGCCGGTTTGAGCAGTGACATTTTTGACCTGGCGGTGTGGAATGACCATTTGTATGCCACCTCCAGAGCCGGTGTGTACATGGAAGTGTCCCAACAACAAACCGGCCAGGGTAAGAACTTCAAAACCCTGGACTGGACCCACCAAGAGGCCTGGAATTTGCTGCCTCTGAATGACGAGGAAATGTTATTGGCCGAGTCACACCGGGCTTATTTGATCAAGACAGATCAGAGCAAACAGGCCTTAACCGACGTCATTTATCCCCGGGTGTTTCAACCTTCCAAATTCCACCCCGATCGCATCTACTTACACACCGAGTTGGACACCCGTTTGCTGTCCCAACAAGGTGAACAATGGCACGATTGGGTGGTGGCACCCGGCAAACCACGCAATGTGATTGAGTTGACTCCCGACACTTTGCTGATCACCACGGTCGAAGGCCGGTTTTTCAAAGTGATTTTGAACGACACCCTGGATGCGGTGGAAGCCACGGTTGAAATGCACAACCAAGCCGGGATTCCGGCCAGTGAAACCGCGAAACTGACCCTTTACGAAGGCCCCAACCAGCGCATTTTCGGGCAGACAGAAAACGCCTACTACGAATTCGCCGACAACCAACTGGCAAGTTCCGACATGCTGGGACTGGGCGCTTTGTTGCCTCCGGATCAACTGTCCAACATGGGGCTCAGTCCGACCGGACAGTTTTGGGTGTCCAGCAGTGACCACATTTACTTGTTGGATGAACAACAATGGCTGACCATTGACGCTTCAGAACACATCCAAGGTGGCATTTATGCGGTTGAGTTCATGGCCGACCAAATCAAAATCGCCGCCAACAGCGTGATTTTGAGTTACTTACTCAATCACCCCCATGACCAAGCGCCGGTCAGTGGCAAAATGCTGATCACCGCGGCCTCCCTGACTCCCAAAGACGGCTCTGGGCCGGTGGCCTTCCCGGTCTCCGGCTCCACCCCATTCACCATCGGTGCCGATGTGGGTGGCTTGACCATCCAGTATTCATTCACCGACATCAAACACCAAACCGCCACCCAATACCAATACCGCTTGGTGGGTCACAACAACCAGTGGTCGCCTTACAGCCACAACACCCAAGCCAGTTTTCTGGAACTGCCGGCAGGCGATTACGCTTTCGAGGTGCGGGCCAAAGACGTCAATGGCCAAGACCACAGCAGCCCGCAACTGATTTTCACTGTCGAGCCGCATTGGTATCTGACCCCTTTGGCCAAAACCGCCTGGTTCATCGCCACCTTGTTGTTGCTCTGGCTGCTGTTGAGGGTTTACCTGTGGTGGCGGGAACGCAAACACGAAGAACAAAAACGGGCGTTGAAGGCCATCATCAATGAAAAAACCCAGGCCCTGAAACTGGCCAACGAAGCCTTACAGGACCTGGCCCACAAAGACCCCTTGACCGGTTTGTCCAACCGCCTGTTTCTGGACCAGTACATCAATGACCTGATCGATGGTCAAGTCGAACAGCTGGCGGTGATCATGATGGACATGGATCATTTCAAACGTTACAACGACACCCAGGGCCATTTGGCCGGCGACCAATTGCTGGAAAAATTCGCCCAATCCTTGCTGACCCGCATCAAACGTAAGCAGGACCTGGTGGCCCGCTATGGCGGCGAAGAATTCCTTATGATCATGCCCAAAACCGACCAACAACACACCTTGATGGCCGCAGAAAACATCCGCAGCCACACCGAAAACCAACCTGAAAAAACCACCGTGTCCATCGGCGTGGCCTTCGCCAACAGCCAACCCATCCAAAGCGCCAAAGACGTTTTCGCCCTCATCGACCTGGCCGACAAAGCACTTTACGAAGCCAAAACCACAGGCCGCAACCAAGTCGTGGTCTACAACGAAAAATTAGAAGTCACCACTTAAGTACAGCATTGATGATCACAGCCAGCGTAGAATGGTTGCCGCAGATGCAATGCAGCCTCGATATGACATCCCAAATATTGCGGTCATTGCGAGCGCAGCGAAGCAATCTCCATCAGCAACGGGTGATGCCATTAATCACATGAAAAAGCATCCAACCCCCTATCCCAGAAGTGATTCGGATTAAACGAAAGAAAGGCCTTTTCCCCAGGCGAAGCGCACGCATGGATGTTGGCCAAGAAGCCAACCGAGGCTTGCGGGTAGAAGACATTCAGTCATTGATCACACAATGAAAAATTTCATCCAAACTTGAAATCCTGAGTATTGGGGGATCAGATGACAGGCGCACCTCACCAAATTCACCCTCAACACAGAAGCCACCCTCAACCTTCCAAAGGCCATGCAGCGTATCATAATCAATCGATCCATCGGCATCTGTGGTTGGCGACACCTCATCCATGGAATGCAAACCGGAGACAGCGGTGAGCTTATCGAACACCAGTTCACCAGAGACAAAACAGGAACGATGTTGGCGAGGAGGTGTGTCATATTTGGGGTGCTCAGCCAACAGTGAAACATCAAGCCTGATGCGAAACGCACGCGCGGTGCAGTCCCAGCCCAAAACAATGCTGTCTGTCATGTCCACTTGTTCGAAATGGATTTCACCCAGTTTTTTCATCTGATTTCTTTTATCGCCAGTCCAATGGTCAGCAATGTTGATTCAAACATTCAGTTCAGACATAAACGACCACAGCCCTTGATCAACTCACAACTTCAATCAACACCACGGTTTTCACCGAATTGGCGATGAAACATTGTTCGTGTGCCTGGTGATGCATTTTTTCGATTTGCTCAATCGTGGGCTGACGATCACCTGAAAATATGACCTGGGGTCGCAAGGTCACTTGGGTCATGGAGATTTTTTTGTGGTCATCGGCTTGCATGACCCCCACGGCGTGGTCCACGTATTGATCAATGATGAACTGGCGTTTGGCCGCAATCGACAAAAAAAACAACATGTGACAACTGGACAAAGCAGCCACAAAGGCCTCTTCAGGATCCACATGGGCTGCCACCGAATAAGGCAGCGGCACCACCTGCGGCGAAGACGACGCTTCCACCACAGCCCCACCATCAAACGACCAGCTATGACCCCGGCTGTATCGGTTGTCAATAAAACCCTCGTCCTTACCACGGGTCCATTTGATTTCAGCAGTGTATTCGGACATCACGGTTCCTCTTCATTGTTCAGTCAATCCCATTGTATGTCGCCTGATTACCATTGACCATTGATATATGACTGCCCATTCAATAACCTTTGCTCGCTCAATATAACACTACTTAAGATCGCTGAGCTTGTCGAAGCGAAGTTGATGCTTGAGCATTTACCAAAACAAAAATGCACTTCGACAAGCTCAGTGACCTCAGAAGTTGCCGCGGCAGCGATGTAGTCTAAGAAAGACATCTGAACCCATGCCGTTAACTTTTACACTAAGCAGCTTGGTCAATTTTTTGGTCTTGTTACTGATCTCTTTCAAGGACCAATTGGTCGGTGTTTTCTTTATTTGCAGTTAAATAGGACTCGATGCGTTCAATGTGTTTAAACCCTTTGGGCATCACAAAAGCCAAATGGTGTTGGTGTGAATCCTCAATGCTTCCTAGATTCGTTGCGTCCAAATACTCAAATTCAATTTTTCCTTCTTTAAAGGAACCGCTCATTACCAGTCTTGGTTGGTTGCCTTGCGGACAGTAATGGGTTGCCATCAACCGCTTTCCATCCAGATGATACACGGTCAGAGAATGCTTTTTGCCTTTCGACAACCAGGTTTCCATGAGCACCGTTTCATTGGCGGTCAGCTCAAATTGAATTCTGAAATCAGTTTCAGAACCTTGGACTTTCCAAGTGCCAACAAGCAGTTTTAAGGCATCAAACCCAACCTCCGCAGAGTCACTGCTTGGTTGCCCATGAACATGGGTGGAAATCAGTATCAATAACATTAACTTGGTTGAGAAGTTCATATCTGTCCTTTTATCAGTAAAAATTTAAAATTAATGCATCAGTGTCTTCAGTTCTTATTGATTGAACGCCTCAAGCTATACGAGTTAGCGCATCGAGCCAGAAAGGTGAGGCTGCTTTTGCTTATTTTGAGTTTTCAAATTCTAATCGTACGATAAATTCACTAAACTCTTTCCTAAATTCTTCAAATCCCAGTTTTTCATAGGAACCCTCTAAGAACTCTATTGTTTGAGAAAGAAAAGGAAACTCAATGTCTTTAGCTAATTCAATGATAAATTCATATTCATTTTCCCATGCTGTTAGGACTAAATCAGCTGCAAGCTCGAGATAATTTCTATAAGTTCTACCGCCACCTTCTACAAATATTTGTCTAATTGTCCCGTCATTCTTATTGACGCAATATATTGAATCGAAATTCCCATCATCCCACAGCGGTTCGTATCCTTGTGGTATGAGTTCAGATTGCTCCAGCTCATCACATAGATACAGCTCCTCGGGCACTCCAACCCATAAATGTAAGTGCTTGTGAATTTTCTCTTCTTCATCAGTAAACTGACGAATAAAAACTTTAGGGAAATTATTTTCGATTAAATAATCAATTGTTCTTTTCTTGGTATATAAAGTCATTAGTTTTATACCCTAATGTGCATAACATCCGAAGTAACTTTGTTATAAATTCATCGAAGGAGTGTTTTATATCAGATTTACCTGTTTGTTACACCCATACAATAGTTATTAGCTTTTGGATCGTCTGGATCGCTTACAACAAACTCAAAACTGTCCGATAGATTATAGCCTTTCAAGCCATCTTTCACTTTGTCACTCATTAGTGCTTTTGCACTTGTTTCAAAGAGCACTTTTGGATCTAATTCTTTTTTGGAATAAGACTGTCCCATTTGTTTCGCCAAATTATTTGCTGCTGGCCAACCTCCGACTGATGTATTGGTGAATTGGAACCATCGCCAAGCAGCACTATCTGTTTTGTCCTCGTTTCCATCTTCATCACTTTCAACTAAGAATGACAATTCCAAGCCTTCATTCCATGGGTAACAGTCTAATGCCATAACATTTATGGTTTCATTTTGGAACCGTCCGCGCCAATGTAGAAGTTCAATATAAATTAGATGAGAAAGTTGTTCTTGGAATTCTTGTATATTCATTTTCTAATAGTTAACAATTTATTTTTAATGCATTTATGCCACTTATCCTGATATTTACCAGACATTCTCGCATGTATATTAATGTTGAACATTGTATGTCTTTGATTTATAGCATTTAAAGGATTTATTGTCCGCATAATGATCTGGCATTGTGTGCATTGATGCCATAAATCACGTCAGTTGAATCCTGTTAATGCAGATATGCTGTTATATGAGATTACCGCCGCTGCAAAGCAGCCTCGCAATGACGATCTTGATTTTTTACTGAGAGAAATTAGGGGCTGAAGATCAAGATCAAAATGAAACCTGAATTTCAGCCCTGAGGGTAATTTTGGGGGTGAAGATCAAGGCGGATTTTAAGTTTTAGTCTCGGCCGCTGCCGCATCCTGCTCTCGCGACAGACCCACATCCTTGTGGGCCAGCGCACTCAAGTGTGCGTGACAGACCAAATACCTAACCCCAACCCAGAGGATTTCTTTAATGACTCAGGACAATTTCGGGCCAATAGATCAAGGAATTCAGAGAGTAGAATTTCAGTCCTGAGGGCGATTTTGGGTGAGAAGATCAAGGCGGATTTTAAGTTTTAGTCGGGAGCGCACTCATGTGTGCGTGACCGTCAAAACTTAAAATCCAACGCCGGGATTCGCTCCCAAAATCGTCCTGAGTCAGAAGATTTCGCCGATCATGCAGCGGAGGCTCCCTCCGGCCTTTTCTAACTCTGAGACATCGACACCGTGTAAAACAAACCCCCAAGATTCCAAAGTTTGTTTCGACTCAGGGCGCAAGGCATCCAAGGCCGTTTGCGAGAAAAACACATCCCGCTCAGTGATTGAGATGCAATTGCCTACAAAGGCCAGTTTTTCTTCATCTGTGATCAACAAGGTGCGGTCCTGATAGAACTCAGCGATCGCATCCACCACCGCTGGATCGGCAAATGAATCGCGGTGCATCACACAAGCATGACCGGCCAAGCAGGCCATCACCACGTTGGTGTGGTACTCACCGGGGGCCAAATCAAATTGGAACATCAAATCCGTGGCAAAGGCTTCATCCAAGGCCACCACACCGGCGTCATCAACCCGTTCAGTCATGCCCACAAAACCGATGTTGCGGGCCCTGTCGGGCACCAGAACCCCGGTCAATTCTGCCACCGCTTTGGCGTGATCGATTTCATATTTTTCATAGCCCAACAATTCACCAAAAAACTGGCGGATGTCCGCCCGCTCGGTTTCCTTTTGGCGGTTGTCGTATTTCATGGAGCCGATCACATAGCGGTTGTGGTGGGTGGTGGCAAAGGCGTTATTGGGGAACACCGCATCGGGCGTGTCGGCGGACCCAGGAAAAGTCACCACAGGCACGCCGACATCGGTGATGGCGCGGGCCAGGTGTTGGTGCTGATACATGGCCAGTTGCACGTCGACTGCTTGATCCATCAACATGTATTCATTGTCCTGAGCGGTTTGTTGGTCCAAACGGAAACCGATGGGACTGACCATGAAGGCGGCTTTCATGCTGCCGGCTTGTTTGATTGGAAAAGGCTGATTGACCACAGCCGCTTTGAATTCTTCAACTGTTTTAACTAACATGTTTCACCCACTCTCGTGCTTCTGCGATCACCGACACGTCGTCTTTGCGGCGCGGTCCTTCGGTGACCAAATGTGATTTCCATTTTTTGTTGCCCGGCAAGCCGTGGAACAACCCCAATATCGGCCGAATCAGCCAATGCAAACTCAGGCCTTGTTGCAACATGGCCTGACAATACGCCACATAGGCGGTCAACACGGCATCCCGGTCGCGTTGCATGGGGGCGAAACCCAAGGCCTCGTGCATCTCTCGGATCAACCACGGGTCATTCCAAAAAGCCCGGCCGACCATCACCCCATCCACCTGTTGCCAATGGCTTTGGGCCACGGCCACGGTGTCTATGCCACCATTGACCACCACGGTCAACTCCGGATGGGCCGCCTTGAGGTCATGGGCATAATGATACTTCAACGGTGGTACGGTTCGGTTTTGTTTGGGGCTCAAGCCTTGCAACAAGGCTTTGCGGGCATGGATGATGAATGTGTCACAGCCCGCCGCTTGTACCGTGGTGATGAATGACACAAATGATTCATAAGCGTCGTCATCGTCCACCCCAATCCTGGATTTGATGGTGACCGGTATTGTAACGGCATTTTGCATGGCCGCAAAGCATTCCGCCACCAATTCAGGCTCTTTCATCAGGCAGGCGCCAAAGCGGCCTTTTTGCACCCGGTCACTGGGGCAGCCCACATTCAAATTGATCTCGGCATAGCCCAGGTCTTCGGCAATGCGGGCACAGGCGGCCAAGTCGGCAGGATCGCTGCCACCCAACTGCAGGGCCACCGGATTTTCCTCTGGAGAAAAGCCCAGGTATTTGTCGCGGTCACCACGCAAGATGGCCGGACAAGTCACCATTTCGGTGTACAACAACACCCGATCTGAGATCAAGCGATGGAAATAGCGGCAATGGCGATCGGTCCAGTCCAACATCGGGGCCACCGCCAAACGTCGATCGATGGCTGCGTTCATGACAACAACAAGCGCTTGATCAGATCCAGATAGATGTTTTCCAACTGCACCAGGTGACTGACTTTTTCTTGTTCATTGACCCGGTGGATGGTTTTGTTGATTGGGCCCAGCTCCATGGTGGCGATGCCAAAGGGGGCCACAAAACGACCATCGGAGGTGCCGCCGGCGGCGTTGAATTCGGGCTGGCGGCCGGTGATGGCTTCGATCGATGCCGCCAACGCCTGACGAAACTTGGGATCTTCACAGTAGAAGGGTTCGCCAGACAAAGTCCATTGCAAGGAATAATCCAAGCCGTGCCGTTCCAACAAAGCGGTCAATTGCGCCGCCAAACTGTCCTGAGAGGACACCGGCGCATAGCGGAAGTTACCGGTGATGGTCATCACGCCCGGAATGATGTTGGGCGCGCCGGCACCGGCTTCGATGGCCGAAATTTGAAAACTGGTGGGGGGAAAATCGGTCATCCCGTCATCCCAGGCAAAGCGGCCCAGTTCATCCAGGGCGGCCGCCGCTTTGAACACCGGATTGTCGGCATTTTGCGGATAGGCCACGTGACCCTGTTTGCCCCGGATTTCAATCTCTACATGCAGGGATCCCCGGCGCCCCACCCGCACCGTGTCACCCAAGGCCTCGGAGCTGCTGGGTTCGCCAACCAAACAATAATCAAAATGATGCTGTTCTGCGATCTTGGGCATGAAGCGCTTGATGCCATCCACGGCTTCCCCTTCCTCATCACTGGTCAACATCAAGGCGACTTTACCGGGGTGATTGGGGTGTTCGCCGACAAATTTTTCCATGGCCAAGACCATCGCCGCCACCGACCCTTTCATATCCGCCACGCCACGACCGTGCAACACGCCATCTTGCACCAGACCGGACAAAGGGTCATGAACCCAAGCATCCAAATCACCGGGTGGCACCACATCGGTGTGACCCAAAAACAGCAAGGCCGGACCGGCTGGTTCACCGTGCCACATCAGCACGTTGTCGACCGCACCAAAGCGGTGGTGTTCACCGCTGAATCCTTGACCGCCCAAGCGGTTCATCAACAAGGGCTGGCAGCCGGCATCATCCGGGGTGTAGGAGGGTTTTTGAATCAGCTGTTTGGCCAGGGTGATGACTTCGGGTTCCATGCTTACAATCCGATTTTGAAGTGATCACCGGTCCACACCACCGGGCGCTTGATCAGGGTGGGATGGGCCACCAACACCGCCGCATCGGCGGCTGCTTTGGTCGCTTCATCCAATTGTTTCCAGGTGGTGCTGCGCTTGTTCAACAGCTGATTGAGATCAATGTCCTGCAGCATGCGAGACACCAAGTCGGCATCGATGCCATCGACCCGGAAATCGTGGAGTTGGGGTGACTGCCCATTGGCCGTCGCTTGTTTCATCGCCGCCCGCACTTTGTCACAGTTTTTGATGCCGTAAATGATCATGATCTGAGCAACTCATTGATGGAGGTTTTGGCGCGGGTTTTTTCATCCACTTTTTTCACGATGACCGCACAATTCAGGGCGTATTTGCCGTTGCTGGCCGGTAAGGTGCCGGACACCACCACCGAGCCTGGTGGCACGTATCCGTAAGTGATTTCATCGGTTTCGCGGTCATAGATTTTGGTGCTTTGGCCGATGAACACGCCCATCGAAATCACGCTGCCTTTGCCGATGCGCACACCTTCGACCACTTCACTGCGGGCGCCGATGAAACAGCCGTCTTCTATGATGGTGGGCGAGGCTTGCAGCGGTTCCAAAACACCGCCGATACCGACCCCGCCGGATAAGTGCACATTTTTGCCAATTTGGGCACAACTGCCAACGGTGGCCCAGGTGTCAACCATGGTGCCGGCATCGACAAAGGCGCCGATGTTGACATAGGATGGCATGCACACCACCCCTTTGCCCAGAAATGCTCCGCGACGGACGGTGGCCGGCGGCACAATGCGGGCCCCGACTTGATGAAAGTCACTGGCTTCGGCACCGGCGAAACGGCACGGCACTTTGTCCCAATAATTGTGGGTGGTGCCAGGCATCACTTGATTGTCTGTAATGGTGAAATACAACAACACGGCCTTTTTCAACCATTCATTGACCACCCAGTCATCACCTTGGGGGGCTGCCACGCGCCATTGGCCGGATTCCAGTCCCTGTAATGCCTGTTCAACGGCGGTTCCATATTCGGCTTTGAGTTGGGCTGGCGTCAATTCGCTTTTGGCCTGCCAAGCGGCCTCGATTTGTGCGGCTAAATTCATGGTGGGTCAAATGTTTTGAGAATGGGGCATTATAAACTGACGCCAGACACAATACACCCTTGGCATGGACCAATTTGGGGGTCAAGATCGCTTGATTTCTACGCTCAGTTGCAGTTTCTTCACGGATATTTTGAATTCTGACTGCATTATCTGTAAAATGCTGCGGCTGTACATGCGAATTTTGCTGGCTTCCATTTGTGAATAACAAATAAAAACAGCTGTTTCGTCCTTGATATTGGCTAAGTGGCACATCCCCTTAACCTGGGCAGGCAGGCGCAATTGAAGCTCTTGATTCAGCCGATTGAGCTGGGTGGCACGACGTATGAGTCCAGATAGATTTTTATCTTGAGAGATACTTTCAGTGATTGAGTTAAATCCGCTGGACTTTCGCATGGGCCTATTTGATGATTTATCGACCAAGTTAGCAAGTTTTTTTTATGAATAAATATACGCTGATCAAACATGAAAAAACCGGCATCGTTCAATATGCATTGAGTGATCAATCCGTCAAATTCAAAATGTTCTCTTTGGTGGGCATGTTTGCTGTTTTGATGATCGCCACAGGCACTTTAATCGGGGCCACCTGGTTTGCCAGTCCCACCGACAATCAGGACAAAGTCAAAGAATTACAGGCTTTGGTCGATGCCAGCCAACAAGAGTTGATTGAACACAAAAAGTCCATTCAATATGACATCGACTCCATGACCTTACAAATCGGCAAGTTGATGGCCCAATCCACCCGTTTAAACGCCCTGGGTTCACGGCTGACCGAAGTGGCCGAAATCAACACCGAAGATTTCAACCTGGCCGCTGAGCCCGGTTTGGGTGGCGCCGCCATGGAATTGACCGGCGAAATCAACACCCCACAGAACCTTTATGCCAACCTGTTTAATTTGGAAGATGCGTTCATCAAGCAACAAGAGAATTTCAACATCCTGGCACAATTGCTGAACGAACAAACGGTCGACCAGCAAGCCACCCCACACGTGTTGCCCATTGAGAAAGGTTGGATCTCCTCATACTACGGCAAACGCATAGACCCCTTCACCGGTCAACAAGCCAACCATGCCGGCATGGACTATTCCGGGGCCTATCATTCCAAAATCCTGGCCGCCGGTGACGGCGTCGTGGTCTGGGCTGGCAAACGCGGCAGTTATGGCCAAATGGTTGAAATCGACCATGGTAATGGCTTCATGACCCGCTATGCCCATGCCAGTTCGATCAACGTGAAATTGGGACAAAAAGTCACTGCCGGTGACGCCATTGCGGTGATGGGTAAATCAGGCCGGGCCACTTCAGAACATTTGCATTTTGAAATTCTGAAAAATGGCCACAAGGTCAACCCCCTGCCGTTCATCAATTCCTGAACAAACAGAACGAAGCACACCGGGGCAAAAAATCTCATATTTATGTGCCCCATGACTTGAATATTGAATGATTGAATCCACATTGATTCATCCAGCATGCGCACATCTGATTACTTATGGCTAAAAACTCACTTTTCACCAAACTTTTCGGCAGCAGAAACCAAAGATACGTCCGTCAATTGGACAAAATTGCCGACAAAATCGAAGCGCTGGAACCACAGGTTCAAGCCCTGACTGATGACGATTTTCCTCAGCAAACCCAGGCCTTAAAAGACCGCTTCGCCCAAGGAGAAAGTTTGGATGAGTTGTTGCCGGAAGCTTTTGCCCTGGTGCGGGAAGCCTCGGTGCGAACCTTGGGCATGCGCCATTACCATGTGCAACTGATCGGTGGTTTGGTCATTCACAACGGCAAAATTGCCGAAATGCGCACCGGTGAAGGTAAAACATTGATGTGTACCCTGCCGGCCTATTTGAATGCCCTGGCTGGACAAGGTGTCCACGTGGTGACGGTCAATGATTACCTGGCCAACCGCGATGCCAAATGGATGGAGCCCTTATACAACTTTTTGGGCATGAACGTGGGTGTGGTGATTCCCAGTTTGAGTCATGAAGCCAAACGGGCCGCCTACGCCTGCGACATCACCTACGCCACCAACAACGAATTGGGGTTTGATTATTTGCGTGACAACATGGCTTTCAGCCTGGAAGCCAAAGTACAACGTGAGCCCTTCTTTGCGGTGATTGATGAGGTCGACTCCATCCTGATTGACGAGGCCAGAACCCCATTGATCATTTCGGGCCAGGTCGATGAATCACCTGAAGTCTACAACCGGGTCAACAAACTGGTACCATTGCTGGAAAAGTCCACCTACGAGCCTGATCAAAAAGAAATCACCCAAGCCGTCCTGAACAAGCAAAGTATGCCCGAACCCGATGGCGACTTTTCGGTGGACGAAAAATCCAAACAAGTGTTCCTCACCGAACAAGGCATGCAGAATGCCGAAGATTTGCTGAAGAAAAACGGCCTGATGGGGGCCGACGATTCATTGTATGACTCCCAACACATTGGTTTGATGCATCACGTCAGTGCCGCTTTGAAAGCGCATCATTTGTTTGAGAAAGACGTGGACTACATCGTCAAGGACGGCGAAATCGTGATTGTCGATGAATTCACTGGCCGCACCATGGAAGGCCGACGTTGGTCAGACGGCTTACACCAAGCGGTGGAAGCCAAAGAAAACGTGCCGATTCAAAAAGAAAACCAAACCTTGGCCTCGATCACCTTCCAGAATTATTTCAGGCTTTATCCCAAGCTGTCCGGTATGACCGGGACCGCTGACACCGAAGCCTATGAGTTCCAGACCATTTATAACCTGGAAGTGATCGTGATCCCGACCCACAAACCGATGATTCGTGACGACCAAGGGGATCTGGTTTATTTCAACCAAAAAGCCAAATTTGAAGCCATCATCGAAGACATCAGTGATTGTTATGAACGACAACAACCGGTGTTGGTGGGTACCGCGTCGATCGAAGTCTCAGAATTTCTGTCGACTCAATTGAAACAACGCAAAATCAAACACAATGTGTTGAACGCCAAACAACACGAACGTGAAGCCTTGATCGTGGCCGAAGCCGGTTTACCCGGTGCCGTCACCATCGCCACCAACATGGCCGGTCGGGGTACCGACATTGTGTTGGGTGGCAACCTGGCGGTTGAAATGGAAAGCCAAGGCGAACTGAGCGACTCGCAAAAGGAACAGCTGGAAGCCGATTGGAAGGCCCGCCACCAATTGGTCTTGGACAATGGCGGTCTGCGCATCATTGGCACCGAACGCCACGAATCTCGCCGCATCGACAACCAATTGCGCGGACGGGCTGGCCGCCAAGGCGATCCGGGCTCATCCCGCTTTTACATATCCTTGGAAGACAACCTGATGCGCGTCTTCGGCCAAAGTCGCATGATGGATAACATGAAACGCTTTGGCATGAAAGAAGATGAATACATCGAGCACAAGTGGATCACCCGCATCATCGAAAATGCCCAACGCAAAGTGGAATCCCACAACTTTGACATCCGCAAACACTTGTTGGAATACGACGACGTGGCCAACGACCAAAGAATGGTGGTTTATCAACAACGGGCCGATTTGTTGGAAGCCGATGAGATCGGTGAATACATCGCCGACACCCGGGAAGAGGTGTTTGACAATGTCATCCGCCAACACATCCCGCTGGAAAGCGTTGAAGAACAATGGCAAATCCCCCAACTGGAACGCGTGTTGGCCCATGAGTTTGGCATTGAAATCAACATCACCCGCATCCTTGAGCGGGATGACGATTTGGATGACGATGGCTTATGCGACAAAATCCATGACCACATCGATCGCTTCTTCAAAGAGAAAGAAGCCATGACCGGTGCCGAAGTCATGCGTCACTTCGAAAAAGCCGCCTATCTGAATACCTTGGACCAATTGTGGAAAGAGCATTTGGCCCAAATGGATCATTTGCGCCAAGGGGTTGGTTTGCGATCACATGCACAGAAACAACCGATTCAAGAATACAAGCGTGAATCATTTGAAATGTTCAAAGACTTGCTGGACAAAATCAAATACGAGACCACCCGCATCATTGCCCGGGTCAGGGTGCAGGAAGAAGGCGACGTCAATGCCATGGAACAAAGAGAGAGCCAGAACGTCCAGTTGCAGCACCAATCACCCAGTCAGCCCACGCGCAGTGAACCCCAAAAAGTGGAAACCTTTGTGCGCGATGGACAGAAAGTCGGGCGCAATGACCCCTGTCCTTGCGGATCAGGCAAGAAATTCAAACAATGCCACGGTCGCCTGAGCTGACCGCCAACACCACCCATGTCGTCGTCCTGGTCTTGCAAAATGGCCAGGGCGAAGTGCTGTTAACCCAGCGCCAATCCCACCAGCATTTACCCGGCTTGTGGGAATACCCCGGCGGCAAAGTCGAAACCGGTGAATCCCGACAACAAGCGCTACAACGAGAATGCCTGGAAGAGTTGGGTTACCGCCCCATCAATCCCAGCCCCATTTTAGAAATCCCCCACCAATACCCCAACAAGCGGGTTTGTTTGCATGTGTTTCATGAACACAACCCCCAAGCTTCGGTACATTCAGCCGAACAGCAAAACATGCGCTGGGTACCGATCATTGAATTGCCTTCGGTGCCACTGCCCCCGGCCAATGCAACCATCACCGAATATTTACTGAATAGAACCAACAACACCTGAACCCAGTGTGGAGGGCGCGCCCTCCTGACAACAAAACCCGCGGCCAGCCAAGCATTCCCCCATGGCTCCGCCAGTTACCAACTCGACCAACATTCACCCATCCCGAACTTAATTTTGTGCATGATTGCAGAAGCATTATGTGACAATTTTTGTCATGTGCCGGTGATCACAATTCAAATTGACTCAGCGGCATTCACTTTTTTTTCAAAATTTTAACAAAACAGTTTACAGCCACCCCATTGTGCGACATAATAAACCTGTTCAATCTTGACCATGTTTATGAATTTAGCTGCCTTCCAATCTGCCATCAGTCAGAAATTGCATTTCCAATTTCAGGACATCGTTGGCATGGACGGTCAGCCGCAAAACTGGTTTGAAATGCTCTACCGCCCACAAAATCTGATGGGACATCCCAACACCGAACATTTTTTCCATTCACTCAGCACCCAACAAAAAGTGGATCTGGACATCCAGATTTTTGAACAAATACCTGACATCCAGGAAGCGCATCCGCTGGACCGCCTCAGTGTCAACCTGATGCCAATCAGCTTGTTAAGCGATGCCTTCAAAAACAGGTTCATCGGTCTGATCGATGCCGGCTTGATTGATCCCAGCCACTTGTGCATTGAAATCGTCGAAATCCATTCCATGCCACCGTTGTGCTCCAGCTCCATAGAGCTCTTGAAGTACTTCAGAGAATACGGCGGCCTGGTGGCCTTGGACGATTTTGGGTCGGGCTTTGCCCATTGGGAATTGCTGCAAATGGGTTTGATTGATGTGATCAAAGTGGCCAACCAAAACCTGTCATATCGAAACGTCACGGCTGGTTTCACGTTGGGACTGGCCAGCTTTGCCCATGCCATGGGCATCAACACCGTCTTAGAAGGGGTGGAAAATCACATCGATTATGAAAAAGGACTGAAACAAGGTTTTAAAAACTTTCAAGGGTGGTACTTCAATGAATAATCCAAGCGCTAAATCGCCTCATTTATCCTTTGATTCCTACTGGCTTGGGTTCATCTCCACCTGCCTCAGGCCGTTGGTGCGAATTCTGGTCAAGCAGAAAGTGGAATTCAACTCATTCCAGAATTTGGTGCGACGCTTGTTTGTCGAAGAAGCCGAAAAACACATTGAAGAGACCTCCAACAACAGCCGCGGCAAAATTTCTTCCATCGCCTACCAAACCGGCTTGGATCGACGCGAAGTCTCCAAAATCATGAACCAAAACACCAATGACAGTAAAATTTTGGAGCAAAACCGGTCTCGCGAAGCCAACATTCTGGAGCATTGGAAGCACATGCCCCCATTTTGTGACGAGCAAGGCAACCCTTTACCATTGAAACGCAGTGGCAAAGGGCTGTCATTTGAAACATTGTGCCAAAGATTTGGAAAAAACATCAGCCATGGCCCCATTTTGGAGTCTTTGCTGGAAGCCAACTGTGTAGAAATCAGAGACAATAGGGTTCATTTCCTGAATAAATCATACACCCCACCTTCTGGTGTGAGCATGGAAATGACTCACATTGCATCGGCTTCGATCAGAAGAATCGTCGACACCATTCATCACAATTTTTACAGTCAAGAAGCCCCCAATTTTCAACGCAACTTGTATTCAATCCGCATAAAAGAAGAACAAATTCCTGAATTCAAGAAGCAAGTCAATGCCATGATCAGAAAAGTCTATAAAGAAGTGATCACTCCCGAGTTTGACAAAATCGAAAGCCAATTTGAATCCCTTAATTCTAGAGAGAAGAATTCACCTGTTGGGTTGGGTGTATTTTACTTTCAAGACTAATCAAAACACATCCGGAGAAAGAGAATGAAAAGCAACAAACCAACCATGACCCATGTATCAGAAAGTGAAGGCACCGGCATCAGCCAGTCACTTTTATCTGAATCTGAAGGAACTGGAATCAGTCAAAGAATGAAATCTGAGACTGAAGGAACTGGCATCAGAAATACGGCCATTGTTGTGATGTGTTTATTGGTCTCCAACTTGGCACTGGCCAATTCGCTTCATTTATTCTCTTCAACAGAATCTGATGGTGCCTTTCATGGCTTGTATCATGATGAAGCCAATAACCAACTTCATCAAATACAAGGTTATATGGAAGATGGAGAATTCAGAGGAATCAGCATTCCACCAGAGGGTGAGCCCAAATCATCAGATGATGGTACCGGCAACAAATCTTCTGATGATGGCACGGGCAATAAATCCTCTGACGACGGCACCGGCAACGAATCTTCTGATGACGGAACCGGTGGCAGAGACTCATCGGATGACGGCACTGGTGGCAGCAAAGAATTTTTGATTTCCATCAATTTGAATTGCAGTTCCAAAGCCGGTCAATCTAACAACCATGTGAGCATAGAGTACATGGATGGAGATGTGGCTGTTATGAACAGCGAAGTTAATATCAATGGGGAGCAAGCCAATTGTTTATGAATGCAGACATCGATTGATGACTGCACAAAAGAATGTCAATGCAGACTGGTATTTTTATTTACACACACACTACACACACCGATAAAAATATCAGTCTCATGACTGTAAGCTTGTGAGGGGTTGAGTGCCTGCAACAGCGCTCAACTCCAGAACAAGGAGAGGGAGTAATAATAACGAAACAGAGCTGCGGTATTTAAGTATAGCTCATTAAATAGAACATCATTGATGTGTTGGAAGGCATGCCTTTACACACACGCACACACACTTGAGGTGTGCCTTTCAAGGCTCATGAGTTTTTTGTTCTGCTTTGACCTGATTCCATAGTTCGTCAAGAACTTTCAGGTCAAAGTTTTCTTTTTTGGGGTGCTGAATTTTCGCCCTTTTTTCCACTTCCCTGAAACGTTGTTCAAATTTGGCATTGGCCCCCCGCAGTGCAGCCGCTGGATCAATTTGCATGTGCCGGGCCAGATTGGCACAGACAAACAACAAATCACCCAATTCCTCGGCCATCGCCTCACGCTGACCCGATTGCACGGCTTCTTGCAGTTCTTCGGTTTCCTCGGCCAGCTTATCAAACACGTCTTGGATGTTGGGCCAATCAAAGCCAGTCACCGCGGCGTATTTGGTTAATTTGACCGCTTTGAGCAATTCTGGCAGGTTGCGGGCAATGCCATCCAACACGCTGTCTTTGTTCAGGCTTTTGGCTTTTTCCCACGCTTCGGTCTGT
The DNA here is from genome assembly GCF_019931145.1 of Marinicella meishanensis. GTDB lineage: Bacteria > Pseudomonadota > Gammaproteobacteria > Xanthomonadales > Marinicellaceae > Marinicella > Marinicella meishanensis. Next base: position 142,711 of record NZ_JAIOUV010000011.1, read on the forward strand.
TCGGCGGCGGTCAATTTGGGGGCTTCGGGTTGAAACACATGTGGGTGCCGTTCAATCATTTTTTGGCTGATGCCTTGAACCACATCCTGGAAGTTGAACAACTCGGCTTCACTGGCCATCTGGGCATGAAACACCACCTGAAACAGCAAGTCACCCAATTCTGACCGCAAGCCGCTCATGTCGTTTTGGGCGATGGCATCGGCCACTTCATAGGCTTCTTCAATGGTGTAGGGGGCAATGGTGGCAAAATTTTGTTCCAAGTCCCAAGGACAACCCGATTCGGGGTCACGCAGTTGGCGCATGATGTCGAGCAATTGTTTCATGTTGATCCGATGTTAAGGCGGTAAGATGACTTTAAAACAGGCCCCATTCAGGACTGGGTGGGTTTTGATCTCGAGCTCTCCCTGATACGACTCAACGATGTCCGCGACGATGGACAAGCCAATGCCATGGCCTTTGACCTGCTCATCACCCCGCACGCCACGCTGCAGCAGTTCGGCGCGTTTGTCCACCGGAATGCCCGGTCCGTCGTCGCCGATCTCAATCACCAAACCGGTGCGCTTGCGGCCCTCCATGTACAAGGTTTTGACCAACACATCAATTTGTTGGTCACACCATTTGAAAGCGTTTTCCAGTAAATTACCCAAGACTTCCATCAAATCACCTTTTTCACCATAAAACTCAGCCCCAGGGGCAATTTGGGTTTTGACTTCGATGCGGCGATTGGGATTTACTTTCTTCAGGGTGTTGATCAACTTGTCCAACACATCGATCACCGGCACGCCCGTGACAAAAGTGCGGTGTCCTGCGACCGCTGCCCGCTTCAACTGATAAGCCACGATCTCATCCATGTTCATGACCTGCTGTTGAATCAGGTCTTTGTCCACCCCTCCCTTTTCCAGTTCGGCATGGATCACCGCCAAGGGGGTTTTCAAAGAATGGGCCAGATCACCCAAAGTGCGGCGCTGTCGTGACAAATTGCTGCGTTCATTTTCAATCAAGCGGTTGAGGCTGGCGGTCAAACCCCGCAGCTCACTGGGGTAATCCTCAGAAAAGATCAACTCATCGCCTTTTTCCAGCTTCAACAGGTCTTGCATCAGCTGCTTCAGTGGCTTGGTGGCCCAATACATGATGACCCATTGCACACACACCAGCACCGAGCTGATGATGACCAACCAGGTCAACAGGTTTTCTTCAAATTCTGACAATTCACGGTAGAAGTTTCCGGCGTGTTCAGTCACCGCCAAGGTCAACTCAATGGGCCCATCATCGGTTTCTACCGCAAAGCCTTGGCGCATGCGAAACAGGCGTTCACCCTGAAACTCCAACGGCGCATCAAAAACCCGTTCATTGACCGCCACTGGCAGCACTTCAGGTAAGGTTTGGCCCAAGGCCGACGGCGATTCCCAGCTTTGGTTACCGGCGATGACTTGGGCGTACATGCCGGAACCGGGTTGGTCCATCCTGGGGGTGGGGAAATATTCTGGAAAAACCAGGCTGTTGTCTTCCACTTCGGTGTTGGTGATGATGGCCAACACATAGCTCTCCAGACGCTCTTTGACCAGATGCAAAGTTTTTTCCTTGAATGCTTGGTCCATCACCAAGCCAATGACCGCCAATGCCGCCAATAGTGCCACCGACGAAGTCACCAACACCCGATTGGTCAGTGACACCCGTTTGGCAACGGTGACCATCAGTCGGCTGAGCGCATGCGGTACCCACGACCACGCAAGGTTTCGATGTACTTGGTGTCGGGATCAATTTTGGCCAGTTTTTTGCGCAAACGGCCCACAAACACCTCGATGACATTGCTGTCGCGATCATAATCTTGGTGATAGATGTGTTCCGTGAGGATGGTTTTGGACACCACTTCGTTTTGGTGGTGTAACAGGTACTCCAGCACCTTGTATTCGTAAGAGGTCAAGTCCAATGCCTGACCCCTGAGCTTCACTTCCTGCGTGCTCATGTTCATCGACAAATCGCCACAGGCAATTTCTGGGGTGGTGTTGCCACTGGCCCGCCGCACCAATGCATTGACCCTGGCCAATAATTCTGGGAAGTGGAACGGTTTGACCAAGTAGTCATCGGCCCCCGCGTCCAGTCCCATGACTTTGTCTTGCCAGGAGCCTCGGGCTGTCAGCACAATGATGGGAAACTCGATGCCATCTTGCCTGAGGGTTTGGATCACTTCCATGCCAGAGATGCGTGGTAATCCCAAATCGATCACCGCCACATCGGCCGGGTATTCCTGGCCTTTGTACAGGCCGTCTTCGCCATTGTCTGCGGCATCCACCACATAACCCGTCTCTTCAAAGCGTTTGATCAGGGTATTGCGCAGGTTTTCATCGTCTTCAATTAACAATACTCGCATGCTTTACTTGTCTTTGTTTTTGTTCTTGTTGCTGTTTTTGCTCGGGTTGTTTTTGGGCTCCAGCATCATGGGCTGTAAGTCCATTTGCCGGTTGTTTCTGCGGCGGTCATTGGTCGTTGACTTGAAGCGGTTGGGGATCGCCTGGTTGCTTTTGCGATCGCGCATGGACCGACCTCCCCGGTTGTAATACTCGGGTCTGGTGTGCTGGGCTTCTGCAGACGGCTTGCCGGCGCTTTTATTGAAGGTTTTGACGGTGCCTGATGGGGTCAGCACCTTGATTTCATGTTGTCCGTTGATGGTTTTGGCCGACAACACACGACCTTCATGTTTCACTTGATTAACGGCTTCTTCCAAGCTCACAGCAGCCGCCACACTGGCCATACCAGTCAGCGAGAGTAAACAAAAATATATGAAGGTGCGGGCTTTCATGTCACCATTTTAACCCACTTCGCTGAATTGCTGCTGAATCATTTGGCGCATATTTGTGATGGTTTTGGCATAATCCGGGGTGTTGAAGATGGCTGAACCGGCGACAAAAGTGTCGGCGCCGGCCCGGGCAATTTGTCCAATGTTGTTGACTTTCACCCCACCGTCCACCTGCAAACGGATGGCCTGACCGGATTGGTCAATCAGCTTTCTGACCGTGGCCAATTTGGGCAAAGTGCTGTCAATGAATGACTGCCCGCCAAAGCCAGGATTCACGCTCATCAACAAGATCATGTCCAGTTTATCCATCACGTGTTCCAACACCTGCACCGGGGTGGCTGGATTGAGCACCAGACCGGCCTGACAGCCCAAATCTTTGATCAATGACAGGGAACGGTCGATGTGTTCGGAGGCTTCTGGGTGAAAAGTGATCATGCTGGCCCCAGCCTCAGCGAAGTCGCCGATGATGCGGTCCACCGGTTTGACCATCAAATGCACATCAATCGGTGCCGTGATGCCATAATCCCGCAAGGCTTTGAGCACCAATGGCCCGATGGTGAGGTTGGGCACATAGTGGTTGTCCATCACATCAAAATGCACCCAATCTGCCCCGGCATCCAACACGGCTTGGGTGTCTTCACCCAAACGGGCGAAATCAGCAGATAAAATGGAGGGGGCTATGATGTGATCGTTCATGTGAATGGCAGCTGGTTGCGATGAAGTTTGAGTTTGTCACTGCCCATCACGAATGTCAATAATTACCGCCACCAACACCGGCAATGGCTCGATCACCAGCCTTTCAGCTCTTTGACTTTTTCCCAGGACAGTTGGATCTGTTTGGCTTTTTCCTCAGCCACTTTCATCATTTCTGGCGGCAGGCCTTTGGCCACCAATTTATCTGGGTGGTGTTGGCTCATCAAGCGCTTGTACGCCTTGCGCACGGTGATCTTGTTGTCATTGGCGGTCACGCCCAACACTTGGTATGGATTGAATGGGGCGTGGCGGTTGCTGGGGCGGGATTGCCTGGATGACGATTGGCGCTGTTGCTGATAACCCCCTTGGGCATGAAAGCTGCGCATTTTCAGCATCGCTTCCAACAATTTGGGTGGGTAGCCAATCAGTTGACAAACCTGCATCATCAGGTCCATTTCAGCCCGGGAGATCATGCCATCGGCCTCGGCCACATCGACCAACATTTCCAAAAAGATTTGCTTCAGTGACAAGGCCCTTTTGGCCTCCGCACCAAAGCGCCTGAGCATCCCTTCCATGTCACTGCCCTGCCGTTTACCCTGGGTGAACAAATCGATCGCCTTTTGCCGCATTTCCGGGTTCAGGTTCATGTGCTTCATGATGCCTTCGGTGCGTTCAATTTCGACCGGAGAAACCCGACCATCCACCTTGGCCAAACGGCCCATGGTCATGAACAAGGCATTGAAAAAGGCTTCTTGAATGCGCTTTTTGTCGCTGACTTGTGGCCCACCAGTCAGCTGCCGTTCCAACCAATAGCCGACCCACGCACCCAGCAACATGCCTGGTATGTTGCCGAATTTATAACCAATGATGGCGCCAATGATGATACCCATACGATTTATTTGCTTAGTCTGTTTTCCGTGGCTAAAATACGTGCTTTGTATCTGTGGCACAAAGCATGCAAATTCAATTACCCAAAATCCATCAAGGCAAGGTCAGAGATGTGTACCAAGTCGATGATCAGCACCTGTTGATGGTGGCCAGTGATCGACTCAGTGCCTTTGATGTGGTGTTGCCTGATGTGATTCCACAAAAAGGGGCCTTGTTGACACAAATCTCCAACTTTTGGTTTGACATGATGCGGCCCATTATAAAGAATCACTTGACTGGAATACCAGTGGAACAAGTCATTCCCGACGCCGATGAAGATTTGCAACAACGGGCCGTGGTGGTCAAAAAGCTCAAAGCCTTGCCATGTGAAGCCATTGTCAGGGGCTATCTGATTGGCTCTGGCTGGAAAGACTACCTGAACACCGGCGGTGTCTGTGGCATCGCCCTGCCCAAAGGCATGCAACAAGCCGCCAAATTATCCGAAACTTTGTTCACCCCTTCTTCGAAAGCCGCGGTGGGTGACCACGATGAAAACATCACCTTCGCCCAAATGGGCAATTTGATTGGCACCGAGCGGGCGGCACAAATTCGCGATGTTTCATTGAAAATATATCACCAGGCCCAAGCCCACGCGGAGAACAATGGTATCATCATAGCGGACACGAAATTTGAATTTGGCCTGGATGCAGACGATGAACTGGTGTTGATGGATGAGGTGTTGACCCCGGATTCGTCGCGGTTTTGGAACCAATCAACGTATTTGGTTGGTACCAGCCCCGAAAGTTATGACAAACAATTCATTCGTGATTATTTGGAAACTTTGGACTGGAACAAACAACCTCCCGGACCCAGGATTCCAGCAGAATTGATCAACAAAACGGCAGAGAAATACCATGAAGCCTACCGCAGAATCACCGGCCAGTCCTACTGACCACATGAAATACCTGATGACGGAGTACCACAAGTCTCACGTCAATCGCACCAACCAATTGATTCATTATGTCTGTGTGCCGTTGATCTTTTGGTCCATTTCGGCCCTGATGTGGGCAGTGAAGCTGCCTTATGTGATGAACCTGGCCCTGGTGGTGACCGCCATGTTGATGCTGTATTATTTGCTCAAGAGTGTCAAAGTGTTTGCCGCCATGCTGGTTTTCACCGCCGCTTGTTTGGCTTTGAATTATTGGTTTGAAATGCAGTCCTTGCCGTTGGTCATCACCGCGGTGGTGGTGTTTGTGGCGGCCTGGATTGGTCAGTTCATCGGTCACCACATCGAAGGTCAAAAACCCTCGTTTTACCAAGACTTGCAATTCCTGTTGATTGGTCCAGCTTGGGTGGTGTTCAAGTGGTTCAACATTCGCTTGTGAGGCGCTGCTGATCCGTCACCACCCAATCAGCTCCTCCCAGCGATATCATCACAAATTCTTTACGGGCACTTAACGAACCGTTTTTATAATGGTTTGATTTGTGAACGCTGCCCGCTTTGGCCTTTTCTGACACCCGCACATGGCACCCCGAACAACCGTTGACGCATTGGCTCAAGCACAGTGTGTTGCCGCTGTTGTTATTGGCCCTGGCGCTGGCACTGCCCCACCCCTGGTCCATGCTGTACCCAGAGCTCACCCCGGTGTTGACGCTGGAGCTGGTCGAAGATGTTCCCAAGAGCCCCACCGCTGAACCAACAGACCCGATCCTCATCGAATCGCCCCCAGAACCACCGGTCAAAAAAGTCCCCGCCGAGCCAAGGCCCACAACACCCCCAGTCAGGGCGACTGAGCCAGTGGACACCAGACCCCAACCCAGCAACGAGCCACCGCCACCAGTTCCAAGCGAGCCAGCTCCTGCAGCAGCGCCCCCACAGAGCCAGCCGGTGACTGGGGCAGAGTTGATTCAAATGAGCAAAAACAGCCCTTCCATTGAAATCACCCCGGAATTTGAAGCCCGCAGTGGCCCGGCCACTGATTTTTTCAGGCCTGCTGTGCAGGTCACCGATTGGTACGCCGACATCCCATACCTGGATGAGTCGGTGGATAAACCCCAATTGCAAATGCGTTTTTATGCCGCGGGCATCGAGGGTCATGTGGAGCGCTTTTTTGATCGCATCACAGTGACCAAGACGTTCACCACCAAATACGGCACCAAAATCCATTGTGCCTGGATTGGGGTCATCGTCAGCTGTGGCTGGAAGTGAGTGACTCAGGGTACCACATGCAAGCGCCACTCAGGCGAATCCGCAGCGTATGGGTGGGTGGTTGAGTATTCACACAAATAGCTGTAGCCCTTGCCGCGGCCAGACAAGTCAATCAAAAATTGTTGCAAGGCCCTGAGGATTGTTGGGTTGCCATAAATCCGCAGCCGATCCCGTGCTTCCCAGTCTGCATGGGTGAGGTATTCGCCCTGCTCATTTTCTAAGGTGGTGAACAACTGATCTTTGATGAAGTCTGCACAATTGATTTCAACGGTGATGTTTGATTCTGTGAGCATCATGATGGGTTGCGTGGCCGCAATGGCCTTATCGACCAGATAAGCAAACAGCAGGTACTCTTCGGGGGCGCCATAGACCACAAAATCATCAATCAATCCATTCGATCGGTACATCTTGCGGTGTTCGATTCTCAAGGCCATCTCAAACCCCAGCGACCCCATGGTCGCGCAGAGGGCCAGCCAGCCGCAATCTTGAGCTGCGGTCAATCATACGGGCTGCCTGCGCCATCGGGCTGGTTCTTGAAGCGCCGGTGCACCCACAGGTATTGTTCTGGGTAGCGCCTGATCTGTTGCTCAAACAATTGATTGACCTGCTGGCAAGCTTGGGCAGCTGGCACCCCGACCAGGTCTGTCATCGCCGGCAAGATGGTGATTTCCCACTGCCCAGGACGCAGCCGAAAACAAAACCATGGAATCACCTGAATGCCCTTCTCCGCCAACTTTTGGGTGCCCAAAGTGGTGGCCGCTGGCTGGCCAAAGAATTCGGCAAAGGCCACTTGGTAAGAAAAATTTTGGTCCGGTGCATAATACACCGAGTGACCGCTTTGCACCGAACGCAACAAGCTGCGTAAATTTTTCTTGTCGATCAACTTGTCGACAAACTGCAGCCGCGCGGCTTCAAAATGGGCTTCGAGCAGTTTGTTGTTGTGTTGCCTGGCCAACATGTGTCCAACTGGCAGTTTGGCTTCCCGCAAGGCCCGATTCAAGCCTTTGATGCCCCACTCGATGGACGTGGTGTGACAGCTGAGCAACAAACATCCCTGGCCATCGGCCATGGCGTCGGTCAGGTGGGACAAACCGTTGATGGTGAAGCGATCTTGCAATTGCCGATCATGGCCCCACAAGGCCGCCAGCATTTCCATCACCCCTTGCCCGGTTGATCTGAGGTTTTGTCGCAGCAAGCCGCGCCGCGCCGCGTCATCCAGCTCAGGAAAGCACAGCAACAAGTTGGTGCGCGCCACCCGTTTGCGGCGGTTCGGCAACCACCCAAACAACCGACCCAGCAGCGAACCCATGAGCATCAAGGTGGGCACCGACCGGCGGGCCAACCACTTGGCCACAGCGACTTGAATGTCAGTCTTTGTTTTGCTGTAGCTCATACAGTTTGGCGTATTTCAAATAGGCATAATAACTGTTCAAGGTGGCATTGATCACCCCGGCCACGCCATTGAAAATTTGCCGCTTGATGATGTATTGACGGAAAAAATAAAACGGCGGATAAAAAAACAAACGCAAGGCACTGCAGCGTTTGCCGCGGTCATATTTTTGTTGGGCGGCCAAGGCCGAATAGCGATTGATCTTGTCCAGTTTGACTCGGATGGAGGTTTCGCCGTAATGCTTGAAAGGAGCATACAAGCGCTTGACCCGACCATCGACCTGAACCGATTCATGCACCAGATCCTGGCTCATCCGAGCGTGCTGGCGGTTGAACAAGCGAATGAATTCATTGCGTTTCACCCAGGGGTGGGCCCAATGCCAAAACACCCATTCCACCCTGGGCAGGTTGTATCCCGCCGCTGGGGCTGGCCTCTGCTGCCATTGCTTGATTTTCTTGATCGCTTTCGGGGTCAGGCATTCATCGGCGTCCAACAGCAACACCCAGTCGTGGGTGGCCAGATCAATGACGTCTTGTTTCTGTTGAGAGAACCCTTTGAATGCCTGTTGCTTTAAGATCACCTGGGGCATCGATTCAATGATCGATACGGTGTCATCTTCACTGAATGAGTCCAGCACAATGATTTCATCGGCCCAAGCCACGCTGTCCAGGCACTTGCCGATGGTTTTGGCCGAGTTGAAACAGGTGACCACAGCGGTGATGGGGTTAGTCACTGGCATTTTTCACCCCAGCGAACAACAGCATCAACAGCCACCACAAACAAATGGACCAAAACGAAGAAAACAGTGAGTACAGCGACACCACCGGTAAGAAAGCAGCCAACAAGGCCACCCCGTAAGGCCACACTTGATTTTGATTGAAATGGCCTCGCACATACCGCCACATCATCACCCACATCAGCAACATCAACACCATGCCTATGGTACCGGTCTCGGCCATAATTTCCAACACCCAATGGTGGGCATGTAAGCCGCCACCTTGTTGCGCCACCCAAACGTCACCGGGCTCGGCATATTCGGCATACACTTGGCGAAAGGCCCGTGGTCCGACCCCATTGAGCGGATGGGCTTGGTACATGTTCCAAGCCGTGTGCCAAATCGGCAAGCGATCGGCCAGGGCGAAATCAATGGCACTTTGCTCCCCTTGCAACAACTGCAAAGAGCGGTCCACCCGCTGTTGAAAATCAGTGGAAGTCAACCACAACAGCAACACCCCAACCCCAATCAAGGCGCCAGATTTGAGCATCAGCAGCCAGCGGCGGCCATGTACGTGGTGCCACCAAAACATCAACAACACAAAACCCATCATCAACCAAGCCGAACGGGTGCCACTGAGGGTCACCACCAACAACACCAACCCCACGGCCGACCAGCGCAGCCAGGTGCGGTAACGACAAACGCACAACATCAACACCGGCACAAACAAGGCCAACACCGGACCGAGTTTGACGTTTTGCCCAAACAAGCCAGTCAGGCGGCCAGGATAAGAGGCTTGTCCCAGGATGTTGTACCCCAAGACACTTTGCAACAAGGCATCCAATGACCAAAACAGCAACAACACCGTGACCCCTTTGCTGAGCCAGTCCATGTCGGCTTCATCCAGCACATGGATCACCAACAACCCGGCCAGATAGAATCGCCAGGCACCCCAGGTGATCAACCAACTCTTGGCCGGCCAATAAGAATCGATCGAAGCGGTGGCGGCCAACAAAAAATAAGCAGCGAACACAGCCGTGAATGGTTTGAACCAGCGGCTTTGCCACAAGCTCCGGTGATCACTGATCAGCAACCACAAACCACCCAAGGCCAATAACAGCACCGGGATCTCGGACAAGCGGCCGAAGGGCAACAAGCCAACCACCGCCAACAACAAACCCGCCACCGCTTTGTTGACCTTAACTGGAATCACGCGAATCTCTCAGCAATCCCTGATACACCGCCAGGGTCTGGCTGAACAGGGTGTCATTGGCAAACAAGCCATGTGGCTCAACGGTGGGTGGGTGCTGCAAAAATTCATCGATGCGGGCTGCCAGTGTCACCACATCACCGGGTTCGACTTGCCCTTCAGGAAAGATTGCCTGCATGACCTCGGCCACACCACCGTGGGCAAAGGCCACCACTGGCGTACCAATGGTCAGGGCTTCCAACACCGTGCGGCCAAAACTTTCGGGCTTTTCATTGACCGACACCACCACATCTGCCAGAGCATACAAGTTGGCAATCTGCCGTTCCACCCCCAACCAAGACACCCGGTCACTCAATTGATGCTGGTCAAACAGCTGCTTGATTTTTTTGCAATGGCTGGATTGATCGGCTTGGGCGGTCAGCAACAACTGACAATCCACTGCGGTGTGGCGCAGCCAATGCAGCAGGTTTTTCACCCCTTTGATGGCGGTTAAGCGCCCTGGCAGCAAGACTTTTTTGCGCTTGGCTGCATGTGGGTGTTGTTGCTGCCAATGTTGCAACCAATCGGAATTGGGTGAATGACCATGCTTGAATTGGGGGTCTACCCCCCGGTATATCAATACCGGCGGTTGCTGTAGGTACCTTTTGAAATTTCTCTGCAAATAAGCCAAGGCCGTTTCTGACACCGCAATGACCCGGTCACCCCGAGCCATGATCGAAGAATAGCGGTTCACCGAGTGCAAACCGTGTAAGGTGGTGACAAGCTTCGGACGGTGGTGCTTGATGCCTTGCAGTGCGCGCAGGCACAACCAGGCTGGCAAACGGGAACGGGCATGGACCACATCGACTTGCCAATCGCGCATCAAGCGGCGCAGCTGTTTCACGGCCCGCAAAGTGGTCAAGGATTTTTTCCCGACCTCCAAATTGATGTGGGTGATGTCATGGGTGACCAGCTCACCCACCAAAGGACCGCCTGCAGAAACCACCAAAGGTTGGTGGCCTTGGCGCTTGAGGTACTGGGCAAATTCGATGGTGCCGCGTTCCACGCCACCCACTTTCAACTGCGGCAACACCTGCATGACGGTCAGAGCCGGCTCGTTCGAACTGGGTGCGGAGGGTACCATCTGGAGTCACCCCGTAGCTTGGGTTGTGGACACTGGAACCAAGTGCTGTTTCAGTCGTCTTTGACGATGAACTTGGCGCCGCAGTATTCACAGACGGCCTCACCGGATTGTTCCAGCGGTAAGTAGACTTTTGGATGTGAGTTCCACACAGCCATTTCTTTGGTGGGGCATGAAATGGGTAAATCGGACGATTTGACGTGATAAACTTTTTCTGTGTTGGCTTCTTTGAGACCCATGTTCAATCCAAATGTAAGTTCGTTCATACAATCTGACATGTGAGCCTGACTGTGCAGAAAAGGCCATTTCAATACCGACAAACGGTTCTTTTCAGCCCGTATCTTGACCACTATAATGAACCCAATATTATAAACCGTGAAAGCCTTTGAATAAAGTAAATCTGTGTTGGGTGTTGTCTGATTGCCGGCTGGGTCATGAGATCCAAAGTCAAACGTTGGCCAAGCATTTGGGCACCAGCAGCCAAATCCACCGCTTTATTCTGCGCCAACCCTGGGCCACCATGGCGCCACGATTGATCCCGGGATTTCATGCCGGCTTGCGGTGGCTGGATGGCAAACCCCAATTTAGCACCCCACCCGAGGTGATCATCACCACCGGACGCCAAGCCGCGGCGGTGGGTAAATACGTGTGCCAACGTTATCGGCAGCAGCAACAAACCATCAGCCACATCCAAATTCTGAATCCCAAAGACAACCCGGCCAACTACCAATGGTTGTTGTTACCCAAGCACGATGGTCGCCAAGGCGACAACATCATCCCATTCACTGGCAGCATCCACCCATATGATGCCGCTTGGTTCGAACAAAAAAGCAGTGGCAGATCACCACAGGCCGGACCCATTGCGGTGTTGTTGGGACACCCAGCCAAAGCCTACTTCAAACAACAACTGGTCACTGATTTAAAACAAATCAAAGCAGCCCATGACCGCCAACCCTTGCTGATTTGTGGCAGCCCCCGCTTACCGGATAATGAGCAAAAGCGCATCAAACAATGGCTGCAATCTGGTGACCGGAGCTGGTTCAATGCCAATGACGGTGACAACCCCTATCAAACCATATTGAGCAGCGCCCAACACATCTACGTCACTGCCGACAGCATCAACATGATGAACGAGTGTGCGGCCAGTAATGCCCAGGTCAGTTTATTGGCCGAGCAATGGGTTCAATCCCAAAAGCATCAACGATTCATCCAGTCCTTGGCGGCGCGTTGGTCAGCCATCGGCACGACCCAAGCCGAATTCAGCAAGCCCATGCATGCCATTGCAGAAGTGTGGCAAGACCCGCGTTTTCAGAATTGGCTGAATTCGCCATTCTCATCCAACACCGGATAAGGTTTGTTTTGTCGTTGGCACATCCGGGCAATTTTTGGCCAGCACCATTCAAACAGCACCCGCTCAAAGGTGGCTTGGTCCAAGGACTGGCTTGTATACATGCCAGCCGCCTGACGTTGTCGTTGGGCTTCATATAACACCAAGGCACAGGCCACCGACACATTCAATGACTCCACCATTCCCACCATGGGGATCACGATGTGCTGATCCACTTGGGCGGCGGTGTCCGGTGACACCCCTTCCAATTCAGCCCCCATCACAATGGCTGTGGGTTGGGTGTAGTCTATCTGACGGTAGTCAACCGCCTCAGCCGACAGGTGGGCTGCCAACAGTTGGTGCCCCGATTGTTGCAGCTGCTTGGCCACATCAGCAAAACAATCATGTTGGTGGGCCAGCACGTATTTCTGTGAGCCTTTGGCCGTGTTGGTCAGCGGCCGAAAGCCTTCTTCCACTGGAATGTAATGGGTTTCAAACACCCCCACGGCATCGCAGGTGCGGATGATGGCATTAAAATTGTGTGGCTTGTGCACCCAGTCCATCACCACGGTCAGGTCCGTTTGCCTGGCTTGCAGCACTTGCTGCAATTTATGAAAGCGTTCTGGGGTCATGGTTCAATCATTGGGCACACAAAAAGAGCAGCCGTGGCTGCTCTTGGTTGTTTTTGATTGTGTATCGATTCGTTCAAACAGTTATTGTTTGACCACCTCGACCAGGCGGTAATCCATATCAAATCCCGCAAATGAATAACTGCTGCCGACGCTGTCGATGGTCGACACTTTGGGGAAGGCTGCTGCCATCATTTGCAGATTGGCACCTACGGCGGCGTTGGAACTGATTTGTCTGGCAATAGTCAACCTGACTTTTTCAGTTGGCTGCAGCACCACGTCTTTTACCACGCCATTGGCGCTCAAACAAAAGGAACCTTGAATCGGATCATTGTTGCTGTCTAAGAGCGAACATGAAATGTTACCGCCTTTGTTGAAGTAAGCAGGGAGCGAGTTGTTGTATGGATAATACTCCACAAAATCCAGCATTTGCTCACTGCCGGTGTTATTGGTGAAAGTCAACTCATAAGACATGATGTCACCTGCCGTATACCCACCGGGAGGCTCATTGGTGAATTCATAGGTGATGTCGGTGTTGGTTTGCACCGGCTCATCGGCAAAAGGCGTGGCAAAAATCACGTCAAATTCTTCGGCCGACAGACAAATTGACTTGCTGCGGTTTTCCGAACGCAGCACCAAAGCGCGGCGGTTCAAACTGTAGTTGACGTTGGACTGGACACCCATCACTGAAGTGCCACCATGATCTCCTTTGTTCTCGCCGTTGGGATCCAAAACCCGCACGTGCACATTCGACACCGGTTGATAGTTGTCAATGCGGTTACAAATCACGGCGTGCGTGGTGCGCACATTGACTTCTCTGGCACCGACTTGGTATTGTGTGTTTCCGGCCAACGGAAAGATGGGCACAACCTGCTGTTGACCGATGACCAAATCACGGTCCATCTCAAGGGTGATTTCAGCCATTACCGGAGGGACAAATGCAGCAGTGAGCAGAATCAAAACCGTGCTGGATTTAAGTTTGTTCATTTCAAATTTTACCTTTCAGTATTGAGTAACGTTTTTTTCTTTTGGGGTTTTCTGACCCGCATTTTACTAAAATTTTAGATTTTGGTGTTAAAAGTTTGTTATTCGGCACATTAATTGACAAAAAAACCGGCACTTTTGTGATCAGTTAACCAATAATCCGGCGAAATTTTGTCAAGATTGATGTATATTTGTCATCTTGTTAAATTCGAGTGTAAATATGACTAAAAAACTGTTCTTTTTGACCCAGTTGATGCTGTGTGGGTTGGTGATGGCCAAAGCCCCTGATTTGAGTGACATGACTGAAGAGGAAAAACAAGTCACCGGGCTGCACAAATTGACCGACGAAGAACTGAATAATCTGAGCCAGTGGTTTAACAACAAGCAGCGAGAAATTGATCGTGAAATCAGACAGCGAGATGCCGGTTTTGAAGCCCGCAGACAGCACACTGAGCGCCGCGAAATCCGGGCCAGACTGGAAAAATCATACGATGACAAATTGGGCGACACCTATTATGAATTGGACAACGGTCAAATCTGGAAACGCATTTCAGCCGGCTCCATATTCTTGAAAAAAGACGGCCGTCAAGTGATCACCATCGAGCCGGCGATGCTGGGTTCTTGGTTGATGAAAGGTGACGGCAATCGAAGTGTCAAAGTGAAGCGCATTAAGTGATTGACCCGGTCGTTAAATCACGGCCTGAAGTGCCACTTAAGCGTCTGATTTTAAACCATTAACCGGCTGCTGCGCAGCCCCCTTAAAGCCACATAAATAACCGCCAATTTGACCACCCAGCTGCGCACTTCCGCAGTGGGCCTCAAGCACCAGAGACCACTGCCAGATTGGCCATAAAAACGGGAGTTCAACATGAAAAAAATTTGCCTTTTGATTGCGGCCTTTTGGTCCTCGACCTCACTGGCACAAGTGCCCACCGATGTGGGCCTGGAATTGGTCAATAGCGTCAGTGGCAACATGGGCGTCAGACACGCCGGTGATGGCAGCGGCCGCCTGTTTGTCATCAACCAGGACGGCGCCATCCGGGTCATCGACGACCAAGACAATTTGCTGGCCACACCGTTCTTGGACATCGATGCCAAGGTTAATTCCGGCGGCAATGAGCAAGGCCTGTTGGGCTTGGCCTTCCACCCCAATTACAGCTCAAACGGCTATTTTTATGTGAATTACACCAAATCTGGCAGCAACTCCGGTGACACCATCATTGAACGCTACTCGGTATCAGCCGGAGATGCCAATGTGGCCGATCCCAACTCCGGGGTGGTGATCATGCGCGTGATCCAGGATTTTGCCAACCACAACGGTGGCAACATCTTGTTTGGGCCTGATGGTTACCTCTATATCGGTATGGGTGACGGCGGCAGCGGTGGTGATCCATTGGATCGCGGCTTGAACCTCGGTTCAGCCTTGGGCAGCATGTTGCGCATTGATGTGGACGGCAACAACGCACCCAACCACCCTGCCCCGGTCATGAATGAAGACCATGTCTGCCCCCAAGATGGCGCTGGCCAGTATGGCATCCCGGCCGACAACCCATTTGTGGGTACCGCTGGAGCTTGTCCGGAAATTTGGACCTATGGCTTGCGCAACCCTTGGCGCTGGAGTTTTGACCGTGACACCGGCGACATGTTCATTGGCGATGTGGGACAAGGCGCCCGCGAAGAAATCAGTTTCCAACCAGCCAATGGTGGCGGTGAAAACTTTGGCTGGAATTGCCGCGAAGGCGACATCGCCTACAACGGCTGTCCTGATTCCAGCGCTTACACCGCGCCAATTCTGGTGAAAACCCACGGCAGCTCTCGCTGTTCCATCACCGGCGGTTACCGCTACCGCGGACCGGTGGGCAGCATCCAAGGCGATTACATCTATGGGGATTATTGTTCAGGTCAGATTTGGTTTGCCAACAATGCCGGCGGCCCCTGGACCGAAGACGAGTGGAGCAACACCGGTGGTGTGAACTTCAGTTTTCAGCTGACCAGTTTTGGCGAGGATGAAGACGGCAACGTTTACATCGTCCGCCGCAGCGGTGACATTTACCGCATCACCGGCGATCCATTACCGGATGATTTGATTTTCGCCAGCGATTTCGAATAAGCCAAGCCCACAAAAAAAGCCGGCCCTGTTGTGGCCGGCTTTTTTGTGCCTTGAATTCAGCGGCGACACTCAGGATTGACGCCGTCAGTTCCGTCAGATGGGCTCACACATTGAAGCGGAAGTGCAGCACATCCCCTTCTTTGACCAAGTAATCCTTGCCTTCCAAGCGCAGCTTACCGGCCTCTTTACAACCCGACTCACCTTGGTATTGGATGAAATCATCAAACGCCATGGTTTCGGCGCGGATAAAGCCCTTTTCAAAATCGGTGTGGATCACCCCAGCGGCTTGTGGCGCGGTGGCCCCGCTGACAAAAGTCCAGGCCCGCACTTCCTTGACCCCGGCGGTGAAATAGGTGTTCAAACCCAACAACTCATAACCCGCCCGAATCACCCGGTTCAGGCCCGCTTCTGACAGCCCCATTTCTGCCAAAAACTCGGCCTTGTCCTCATCATCCAACAAGGCAATCTCGGCTTCAATGGCGGCACAAACGGGCACCACCATGGCGCCTTCTTGTTCGGCAAATCCATGCAACTGATTCAACAAGGGGTTGTCGGTAAACCCTTGGTCATCGACATTGGCGATGTACATCATGGGTTTGGCGGTGATGAAACTGAATTCTTTGACCGCCG
This sequence comes from Marinicella meishanensis, assembly GCF_019931145.1. Taxonomy (GTDB): domain Bacteria; phylum Pseudomonadota; class Gammaproteobacteria; order Xanthomonadales; family Marinicellaceae; genus Marinicella; species Marinicella meishanensis. The sequence goes on from NZ_JAIOUV010000011.1 coordinate 159,392, forward strand.
CCCATTCATCTGGACCCAAATCCAATGTGCGCAAGGCCAGACCTTCGCTCAGATGGGCCACGATTTTTTCCAAGATGGCGGCCCGTTTCACCGCTTCCTTGTCCCCTGATCGGGTTTTCTTTTGGGTCCTGACCAGGGATTTCTCAGCCGATTCCAAATCGGCCAGGGCCAATTCTGTGTTGATGGTTTCGATGTCTGACAAGGGGTTGATCTTGCCATCCACATGCACCACGTCATCGTCTTCAAAACACCTGGCCACATGGGCAATGGCATCGGTTTCGCGGATGTGCGACAAAAACTGATTGCCCAAACCCTCGCCTTTGGAAGCGCCAGCCACCAAACCCGCGATGTCGACGAATTCCATGGTGGTGGGGATCACTTTTTGCGGTTTCACAATGGCCGCCAATTGATCCAGCCGCAGGTCAGGCACTTCAACAATGCCAACATTCGGATCAATGGTACAAAAAGGATAGTTCTCGGCCGCAATCTCGGCTTTGGTCAACGCATTGAACAAGGTTGATTTGCCCACATTGGGCAGGCCCACAATGCCACATTTGAAACCCATGGTTTGTTCCGGTAAAAAAAAGTGGCGGGATTTTACCACAAGAAACCATCAGGCGTTACCCATCACCATCTGCCGGGCCCCAATTCCGCCCTCTGAGTGGTTGGCCAGATGGTAAATAGACGCAATAATTAACTGCCAAATCCGCTTGAATCATTTTATAATAGCGCCTTTCAGTCATTGAATGGAACACCCAACCATGTCACAACTCAGCCAAGAAGAAATCGCGGAAATTAAGGACCACTTTGACTTTTTTGACAAGGATGGCAGTGGCCTGATCGACCTGGATGAATTCTGTCAGTTATTGAAGGTGTTGGCGCCAGATGCCAGCCAAGACAATGCGGTCCGTGGCTTTGCCACCATTGATGCCGATCACAACGAACAAATCGACTTTGATGAGTTTTTGGATTGGTGGAAAATGAACTGGACCGTGTTCTGACGCCCGCTCAAATAGCGCCACTCAAACACCTCAATAATCAGTATTCTCTGGGACCCAACAAATCCGTCCCCACCCGCAGACAGGTCGAACCGGCTTCGATGGCCGCCGCCAGATCTTGGCTCATGCCCATGGATAATGTGTCGATTTTTGGGTGTTGTTGCCGCAAATCATCAAACACCACTTTGGCTTGCCGCAAATAAGCCAACTGGGTGGCGTGGTCTGGGCTCGGTGGGGGGATGCACATCACGCCCCGCAGTTCAATGCTGGCAGATTTCGCGGCCCAATCAGCCATGTCTTTGAGGGTGGCCACATCGGCCCCTGACTTGCTGACTTCTTCACCGACCTTGAGCTGCAACAAAACCTGCAGCGGTTGGTGACCCGCTGGACGTTGATCACTGAGGCGCTGCAACACCTTGGGACGATCAACCGAATGGACCCAGTCAAAATGTTCGGCAATCAATTTGGTTTTGTTGGATTGGATCGGACCGATGAAGTGCCAGACCAAGGACAAATGCGCCAGCTGTTTGATTTTTTCCACCCCTTCCTGGGCATAGCTTTCACCGAAATGCACTTGACCCAAGGCCGCCAGGGCCGCCACTTTTTCAGCGGGGTGTTTTTTACTCACCGCCAACAGCAGGGGCGCCTCAGTGCGCCCACTTGACTGGCAAGCGGCGGAGATGCGGCGGTGGACTTGTTGCCAGTTTTCAGACAATCTGGACATATCGATGGTGGCGATTTTCGGGCTTGGATCAGGCCGCCATTTTATCGGATCGTGGCGGTGCTTGTCACCCGTCAGCCATGGTCGATGCTCAATCGGGTTCACAAAAAGCCCGCAACACGCCAAAAAAGTTGGATTTTAGCTTTGCATTTATAGACAAAACCCTTAAAATACGCGGTCTTTTTCCGGGCAGCTTAATGCTTGCTCAAAACCAACTAAAATGCCACATGAATGGCACCATTTGGAGAACACAAACTTATGCCAAGTGTTAAAGTCAGAGACAACGAGCCGTTTGATTTCGCGCTGCGAAGATTCAAACGGGCTTGCGAGAAAGCCGGTGTATTGGCCGAATCACGCAAACGCCAATATTACGAGAAGCCAACCCAAGAGCGCAAAAGAAAGAAAGCCGCTGCAGTCAAACGCCTGCAAAGACGGGTTGCGAAGGAAGGCATTCCACGCAGAATGTATTGATCTGACCGATCAAGCCCAATCAATCACCCACCCCAGGAAAGCAATCATGACGCTCAAAGCGCAAATCATGGATGACATCAAGCGTGCCATGAAAGCCAAGGACAAAGCAACCGTTGGCACCATTCGCATGCTCACCGCCGCCATCAAACAAGTGGAAGTGGATGAGCGTCGCGAATTGGCTGATGCCGACGTGTTGGACATTGTGGGCAAAATGATCAAACAGCGCAAGGACGCCGCCAACCAATTTGAGCAAGCCGGTAGAACCGATCTGTTGGACCAAGAGCTGGCTGAAATTGCCATTTTGACCCATTACTTGCCCCAGCAACTGACCGCGGAAGAAATCACTGCGATTGTTGCTGAAACCATTGCCGCAACCAACGCCAGTGGCATGCAAGACATGGGTCAGGTCATGGGCCAGGTCAAAGCCAAAGTGGGCTTGAAAGCCGACATGGGCCAGGTCAGCCAAATCGTTAAGGCGGCTTTGTCATAACCCCCTCTTATAGTATCATCATGGATTTGACCGCGTAGTGGCTTGTGGCATCCATTCCCAATGAATTCATCGACGAGTTGTTGGATCGCATCGACATTTGCGATGTGATTGGCGCGCGCGTGTCGCTGAAAAAAGCCGGCAAGGACTTCGCCGGTTTGTGTCCGTTTCACGCCGAAAACACCCCCTCTTTCACGGTGTCGCAACAAAAACAGTTCTACCACTGTTTCGGTTGTGGCAAGAACGGCAGTGCCATTGGCTTTTTGATGGAATACGAGGGCCTGGATTTTGTCGATGCGGTCAAAGACCTGGCCCAATTGGCCGGGGTTGAGGTGCCGATGACCGGCGGCACCGGTGGTCAATCGAACAAATCCAATTTGTACAGCGTCACCGAAAAAACCACCCGCATCTTCCAACATCAACTGAAAAATGCCCCGGCGGTGATCGACTATTTGAAAAATCGGCGCATCTCAGGCACCACCAGCCAAACGTTTCAGCTGGGCTACGCCCTGGATGAGTGGGATGGCCTGATGAAACGGTTCAGCCCCGAAGAACATGGGCTGTTGGACAAAACGGGCTTGATCACACACAATGACCGCGGTCGGACTTACGACAAATTCCGCAACCGCCTGATGTTCCCCATCCACGACAAACGGGGGCGGGTGATTGCCTTTGGCGGACGTGCGATTGAAGCCGAGCAAAAGCCCAAGTATCTGAATTCACCGGAAACCGAATTGTTCCACAAAAGCCAGGAACTGTATGGTTTTCACCTGGCCCGCAAACACAGCCAGGAAGACCACATCTTGGTGGTGGAAGGCTACATGGATGTGATCGCCTTGCACGAACATGGCATCACCAACGCGGTCGCCACTTTGGGCACCGCCACCTCGGCCCAACACATCAGCAACCTGTTCAAAACCTGGGACCGGATCGTGTTTTGTTTTGACGGGGATTCCGCCGGGGTCCAAGCGGCTGACAAAGCCCTGTTGACGGCTTTGCCGCTGTATTTGGACAACCGCATCATTGACTTTTTGTTCTTGCCAGAGGGTGAAGATCCAGACAGTTTCATCAGCCAACATGGGGCCGAGGCTTTTCGCCAACAGCTGGCCGATGCCGAGCCCTTGTCAGAACGGCTGCTGAAGATCATTGGACGCCAAATCAACACCCAAACCATCGACGGCAAGGCCCAATTCCAAGAAAAAGCCAAACCCTTCATCAATCAATTGCCCAAAGGAGCCTTCAAGAACATGATGGCCGAACAGGTGGCCCGCATCACCGGCCTGGCGCTGGATGCCAAATCGGCCGCCGTGACTGCGCCTAAACAGCCGCAAAACCTCAGCAACAACCCCATGCGGCAGGTGATCAGTTTGTTGCTGAATTCACCGCAACTGTGTGAAAAAATCCCCAATGCACTCAACTTCAGAAATTTATCGTTTAAAGGCATTGAAATTATTGATAAAATCGTTGAAATTCATCGCCAGAACCCCCACATCAACGCAGCGGCGATGCTGGAAAAGTTCAGGGACAGCGAATACAGCCAATATCTGGGGCAATTGATGCGCCGATATGATCATTTGGATGAGCAACAGCAAGCCATGGAATTTGATGACATCATGAATTACCTGCTTAAGCTGACCACCCAGGCTCAGATTGAAGGCTTGAGAATCAAACAAATGCAGTCCGGACTGAGTGACGAAGAAAAACAAACTTTGGTACAACTGTTGCGCCAACGTAACCACAATTAGACAAACATATGGCAACTGAAAAACAAACTTCACAAATCAAACTCCTGATCCTTAAAGGTAAGGAACAAGGCTACCTCACCTATGCCGAGGTCAATGACCACTTACCCGATGACATCATTGAGACCGATTCAGTTGAAGACATCATTCAGATGATCAACGACATGGGCATTCAAGTGCTTGAAGAAGCCCCTGAAGAAGACAGCATCATCCTGAATGACTCCACCGCCAAAGAAGACGATGACACCGCCACCGAAGAAGCCGTGGCCGTGTTGTCAGCCGTGGACCCCAGCATTGGACGCACCACCGATCCAGTGCGCATGTACATGCGCGAAATGGGTTCGGTAGAGTTGTTGGAACGCAAAGACGAAATCGCCATTGCCCAACGCATCGAGCGCTGTGATCATTTGATCATGGAGTCGGCTTTCTTGTTTCCGCAAACCATCAAAACCATCCTGGAGTTCTATCAGGACATGCTGGATGAAGAATTGAAAATTGAACAATTCATCACCGACATTTACGACCCCCACACCGAAGCGGTGATCCCCAAAGTCAAAAAGCCCACCGATCCTGTGGATGAAGACGAGGAGGAAGAGGAAGAAGAAGTCGACCAAGGTCTGGACATGGACGAAGTGGCCAAACGCATCAAAGCGGTGGACAAACTGTTCAAAAAATTCCAGACTTCGGTGGAGAAAAATGGCATCGGTGAAGCCAAACAGAAAAACTTCATGCGCCAAATCGCCGACATCTTGGTGGAGTTCAAGTTTGCCCCAAGCACCATGGCCGACATCATTTTCGATGTGAAATCGGCACAGGATGAAATCCGCAAAATCGAACGCCGCATATTGGACATCGCCGTCAACCAATGTAAGTTGACCCGCCAGGTGTTCATCCGCTCGTTCATGAACAAAGAAACCGACTTGACCTGGGTCGATGACCGCATCAAAGATGGTGGCGACTCGGTGACCATGCTGGAAATCTACAAAGATGAAATCATCGCCCTGCAAAACAAATTGATCCGCATCGAGCATACTTACTCATTGCTGATTCCGGAAATCAAATCAATCAACCGCAACGTCACGGTCAACGAAGCCAAATCCAGACGGGCCAAGAAAGAAATGATCGAGGCCAACCTGCGATTGGTGATTTCGATCGCCAAGAAATACACCAACCGGGGTTTGCAATTTTTGGATTTGATCCAAGAAGGTAACATCGGTTTGATGAAAGCGGTGGAAAAATTTGAGTACCGCCGGGGTTACAAGTTTTCGACCTATGCCACCTGGTGGATCAGACAGGCCATCACCCGGTCGATTGCCGACCAGGCCCGCACCATCCGCATCCCGGTGCACATGATTGAAACCATCAACAAACTGAACCGCGTGTCGCGTCAGTTGTTGCAAGAAAAAGGCCGCGAAGCGACGCCTGAAGAGATTGCCCAAGAGATGGAAATGCCGGTGGGTAAAGTGCGCAAAGTGATCAAGATTGCCAAACAACCCATTTCCATGGAAACCCCAATTGGTGATGACGAAGATTCGAGCTTGGGTGATTTCATTGAAGATGGCAACATCCTGTCGCCACTGGAATCCACCACTGCCAACGGCTTGACCAACACCGTGACCAACCTGTTGTCCGGCCTGACCCCTCGTGAAGCCAAGGTGTTGCGCATGCGTTTTGGCATCGACATGAACACCGACCACACGTTGGAGGAAGTGGGCAAACAATTCGATGTGACCCGTGAACGGATCCGACAAATTGAAGCCAAAGCGCTGAGAAAATTGCGCCACCCCAGCCGCTCTGAGCAGTTGCGCAGCTTCATGGATTTGAACTGATCTGTCAGGTTAACAGCCACATCAAAAAAGGCCTCTGCTTGAGGCCTTTTTTTTGTGCTTATAGACTGGCCGCGTTCAGTCCTGAACTTGGACTTTGGCTTTGATCACTGCCAACTGGCGATAACGCTCAATCAACTGACGCTCCAAAGAGGCTTGGATGCCGGCTTTGACCTGCTCATAATCCGGTGCCGCCAAAGCCCGTTTGTCCTGTAAAAACAACACGTGCACACCAAACTGGCTGTTGATCACTTGCCCGTAATGTTGTCCTGGCTGCAGGGTCTCCAGTGGCGCCCTGAAGGCTTCCGGCACTTGCATGATGTTGACCCAACCAATGTCGCCGACATTCTTGGCTTGCGGCAAAGCGGCCAAATAGCTCGCTTCCAAATCCACATAAGACGCCCCGGCGGCCAATTGATCCAAAGCGGTCAAAGCGGCCACTTCGTCCTGATACAACAGGTGGCGCACGTGGTATTCCACACCTTTGAGTTCTGCAGTCACCCGTTGGTATTCTTCCTTGATGGCTTCTTCGGTGATGGGCCGGTCCGCCAGGTATTGCTCAATGGCGGCTTGCGCCATGACTTGATGACGGGCCATCTCCATGCGCAACGACTCAGTTAATGCAGGTTGGATGTCATTGACCTTGGCTTGGTGGGCCAAAGCCATTTGTTGGATCAACTCATCCAGCGCCCGTTGCCGTTGTTGGGCATTGGGCTCGGTCACGCCTTGGCTTTGCAGGTAGGTCTGCAGGTACTGCTCGGTCAAGCCCCAGTCGCCGACTTGTGCCAACACCGGTGAGTGATCAGCGATGGATTGGGTGGCTTCTTGTTGGCAAGCCAACAGCGGAACAAATAACAACAGCATCAGGTATTTCATGGGTTTGGTTTATTCAGGTTAGGGTGAAACGGCATTAGGGGTGAGGGCCTCGACTTCCAAGGCATGGATGCGGCCATTTTGAAACAAGTCAGTCAGTTGTTGATAGACCAGGCGATGACTTTGAATGCGATTCAAGCCGGCAAAGGCATCGGCCACCACCCGCACCGCAAAGTGCCCCCCGCCCGATTGGGCCCCGGCATGCCCCACATGCAAGTGGGAGTTGTCGGTGACTGCGGCTGATGCAGCACCCCATAGCAGCAGCAACTGCTCAATCTGTTCCGCGGTTTGTTGGTGTTGGCTCATGAATTCGGTCATCGGTTTGGGTCAACTTGACGGCATGACAAGGCCACCATTATAACGTAAAATAGCGGGCTTTAAAGACCAAGCCTCACACCACCCACATGGCCCAATACACCATTTATCACAACCCCCGTTGTTCCAAATCCAGAGCCACTTTGGCGCTGTTACAAGCGCACACCGATGACATCGAAATCATCAAGTACCTGGAGCAACCACCCTCGGTTGCGACCCTGCAACAGTTGCTCATAGCCTTGGGCCTGCCCGCGCAAGCCATTTTGCGACGCGGAGAAAGCGAGTACAAAGCACATGGCTTTGCCGAAGCCGATGAGGCCAGCGTCCTGGCCTTGTTACAAGCGCATCCCAAAGTGCTGGAACGCCCCATCGTGGTGCACCAAGACCGCGCGGTGATTGGTCGCCCACCCGAAAATGTCCTGGATTTGTTCTCATGACCCGCATCCTGATCCTGTACTACTCCAAACACGGCAACACCCAACGCATGGCGCGGCTGATGGCCCGAGGCGTTGAGTCGATTGACGGATGTGAAGCGGTGTTGCGCACCGTGGAGTCAGACTTGCCCGATGCCGAGGCACCCAATGACGTGCTGGTCACCGAACAAGACATGATCGACTGTGACGGCATGGTGCTGGGCAGCCCCAGCTACTTTGGCAACATGGCTTCACCCTTGAAAAAATTCATCGACACCACCGGCAACCTGTGGTTTTCTGCGGCCATGGAAGGCAAGCCTGGCAGTGTGTTTTGTACCGCCTCATCTTTGCACGGCGGTCAAGAAACCACTTTGATGAACATGATGGTGCCGCTGTTGCACTTTGGCATGTTGATCATGGGTTTGCCCTATTCCGAAAAGTCTTTGCTGTACACCCAATCAGGCGGCTCCCCCTATGGCGCCACCCATTGGGCTGACTTTGAATCCAATCGCGACATCGACAAAAACGAGAAACAATTGTGTCTGGCACAAGGCAAACGCATGGCCGAAATGGCCAAAAAACTGCGCGCCTGAAATCGCCCCGTAGTCGCTACAAAAAGAAATGCCCAATCCGCGCCGAGCCCAACCACGGGTCGCTCATGAATTGATAGAACATCAATGCCAACAGGGCATGTGAGAAACTGTTGAGGTACAGGTTGCGGTAGCGCAGCCAACTGTAGGACCACACCACACCGCCAGCCAGCGTGGCCAACATGAGCATGTGGTTCGGCGCATGCACCACCGAAAACAACACCCCGACCAGCACCGCAAGGGTTCCATCTGACACCGTTAATTCCGTCCGCAAGTGGTCGGTCATGACCGGCCCCAACAACAGCTGTTGCACCCAGGCCCACAGGAAATACATGGGCAAACCAGTGATGAAGCCACCGTGCCGGCCTGAGTACAGCCACATCACCAGCGCCACCAATAAAGTCCCGATCAACACCGGCCAGCCAAACTGTGATGGGCGCTTGAAATGGGTCCTGAAACCCCACATCAAAGCCACCGCCCCCAACGGCACCAGCCAATACAATATTTGGCCCAAATCAAACGGCCACTTGATGTGCATCAAACCGATACCCAAAGGCACCAAGCCCACCACAGCGAACAGGCGCAGGCGCTGTTTGACCGGGTGTGAGGCCTGACTCCAGGCGCCAACCACCACCCACAACAAGCCCGCTGCAAACAACAGCCACAACAGCGGTGCAAGCGGTGATGTCGGCACCACCAATTGTTGGCTCAGTCCAGCACGTTGGGTCTGCTGATCATGGTGGTGCATTTGATTGGTCAACCAACACGCGCTGTTAAACCACGATGGCTGGTTTTGGCAAAGCTGGACCTGAATGGTCAGCCCGCGGGTATCTGGCCACTGGGCCAGTTCGATGGAACCCAAAGACCAGGTGCTGCCAGCTGGGCCGTAAAAGCGCACCACCAAGGCATCCAATGTGGGCAAGTCAGACCAATTCATTGACTGGGTTGACCAATGGCCATCGTCACCCATTTTCTGTGACCACCGCAATTGCGCCAAATCCATGGCTTGATTCAACTTCGAAGCAGGCAGCTCACCAGAATCAAAGTACCTCGGCGTGGTCTGGTCTGAAAATTCAAGTCGAAAACGACTGCCCTCAGGCAGCGTGCCGCGGGTGGTGATGGTCAACAGCCCTTGCCATCGGGGATCCAGGTACTGCCCAGCGAAGTGCATGGATATGGCCGGTTCTGGCCCCGCACTCAGCAAACCGTCCGCGACCATTTGCCATTCGTCTTGAAAACTGGAAACCACCTGTGCCCGGCTGGACAGGTCCCAGAAAAAAGCCAAGGACTGGCTGTTGATTTGCGCGGCACGCGATGCGTTTTGCTCATGCACGTGTATCGCCACATAGGCCCACGAAAACACCGCCATCAGTGACCAAATCAGCCCCAACAACAGCCATTGAAAGACCCGCCTCATGGCCCAACCCCTTGCTGGCCATGGGCGAAGAAATCGCTGTGATGTGTCATCTTTTTGGTCACAAATCCGAATCCTGAGTACAAGTCATTTTAAATTCAAAGAGACCATCATGAAACAACTGATCACAATTATTTTACTCACCTTTGCCTGGTTCACCGAGGCCGCCAATTGGCCTGACACCGTGGCGCCCTGTAACACCACCCTCCAAGCCTGTGTGGATGGGGTGGCAGAATATGAAACCATTTTCATCAACACGTCAACCGTGATCGATGAGTCCATCTCAGCCATCAAATCCGTGTCATTGGTCGCTGGCAACGGTTATCGACCGGTGTTTGCTGCTGGACGTCATGTAGAATTGACCCATGTGGCCAACAGCAATCGCACCACCCGCATTGAAGGCCTCACTTTTGAGCGGGGACGGATTGCTTATAACCACCAATCCGGCTCCACCACCGGTGGCGCCTTGGTCATCAGAAACAACCGGGTGCTGGACAATGCTTTCCAATTTGAAAGCATCCGCATCTTGAACTTCTCCAACCAAACCCTGACACTCAATGTGGATTACAACCAAGTGCATTACACCGCCACATCTGGCAGCTCCAATTCACGCGGTGCCATTCGCGTACAAACCGGTTTCAGCCCCACTTCTGGCAGCAGTGGGGTCACTTTTGGCCGCATTTATGGCAACAGTGTGTTCACCGCAGGGCCTGATTCAATCGGTATCGGACTGTTCACCTACGCCGACACTGAATTGAGCCTTGATGTGGGTGGTAATGAGGTCTGGGGCGGTCAGACCGGTGGCTTGTTTTCGTTCAGCACCGGCGGTACTGCTTTGGTTGATTTGGACATCGGTAACAACGCTTTTTATGCCAACGCTGTCGGCGAATTGTTCCGCGGGGTGTTTTTGCAGTCATTTGCTGGCACCACCTCGGCTGACATCGTCAACAACACCGCCTTGGGCGCCTTTGATGCTTTCAATTTCGATGAATCCACCCCTGGGGCCCTCGATGTCTACCTGTATAACAATTTGATGGCCTATGGCAGCGCTGCTGTTTATACCGACAGCCAAACCACCCTGACCAACGATTTCAATTTGTCTTACATGAATTCATTTTCAGACCCAGATTTTATACCAGGTCCCAACCACTTGAATGTCAACCCCGAAATCATGGGCCTGCACAATGGCCGCCTGCGTCCGGGCTCTCCAGCCCTGGAGGCTGGCAATGGCCTGGCCTTGTTGGCTTTGGGCGCCACCCCATTTGTCGATGCCGATGGCACCAGTCGAATCAAAAAAGGGGACGCATCAGTCGGCGCGCAATTGGTCGACATTGGGGCCTATGAAAGCGGTGATTTGTTTTTTAACCACGTGACCAACAGTGCCGGCCACATCAGCACCATGGACAACGATGCTTTCAATGACAACAGCGCCCTGGACAACATCCATGTCACCGCCAACTGGAACCCGCCCGGTGGCAGCGGGGTTTACAACAACGACCATGAAGGCATTTACTATGCCAGTGGTTTTTGGCGCATCTTCAACCAAGGCTTCACCGCCTTTGAGCCCAACGCCACTTTCAATGTGCACCAATATGGCAACACCTCCAACACCATTGAACACACCGCCAGTGGCGGCAACAACAACACCGTGATCGACCACAGCAGTTTGAACAATCAAAGCGACCGCATCGTACAAGTCACGCAAAACTGGATTGGTGAATACAACCCGCATCCAGTGGGCGTGTTGTATTTTTCAGGCTCGTGGCTGATTGCCAACTTTGATTTGGCCAACATCCCGGCCAACAGCCACTTCAACGTGTACAGCCAACCACCCAGCAAGAGTGCGTTCAAACATGTGGCCAGTGCCGCCAACACCTTTGATCAAGTCACTTATTTGGACCACCCTTTGATCAATGGCGTGGCTTGTGCCGAACTCCAAGTCACCCAAAGTGGCGAGCAAGGGGTGTTCAATGACGCGCCCATTGGGGTGTATTATGAAGCAGGCAGCTGGAGCATTTATAACCAGGACTTGAGTGACATGCTGCCCAATTCGGCCTTTCACATTATGGTCAACCCAGCCCAGATCGCCGAGTGTACCGACTTGATCTATGCCGACGATTTTCAGTGAATGAAACGACTTTGCCCTGATGTCCTGTCAGGGCAAGGCCAATCCTTGTTTGGCGCAAAAAATCACACAAGGCGAATCACTCCAACGGGCTCTATGGCTTGGATATGTCAGAAACGTTCAGGCCCGGATATTCTGAAGCTTTACTTGCTGTGGCTCAATTAACTGTCTTGACAGTCAACAATTGTTTTCAGCGGCCACATCTGAGATTCGGAAACGCCGACAGACTCCAGCTCAACTCACCGATCAATCAAAGTCATCGGCAAAGATTAAATCCAATGGGTAGCTCTCAAGTCCACCCAAATCATATGAACCGTGCAAGTTTGGTCTGCTGTTGTCGACCGGTCTTGCCAATCCATTGGCAGAAGTATTTGATCGCACACCCAACAAACTTGAATCACAATAATCAACCAGCGTGTTAACCAAACGGTAATCTCCAGCGGCCCGGTCTACAAAGCTGGGCGTTTGGTCGGTTGAACGAGGTTCGAGTGCAAATGATCCCAAGGGATCAATTCTGTTGCAATCCCCAACCGGATCAGCGCCCAAAGTGGTCAGATCAACAGACTCAGTGAAACCATTGAATTCATAAAATATGGACCCGACCACCAAGACTTCATGCACATCACCAAAGGTCGTTGGATAAGCCACTTCAATCACCCGATCCATGTCTTCGTTGTCGATAAATGTAGAGAATCCAATGTGAGCAGAAGATTCATCCAGGTACACTACTTGTGAAGCGTTCCTGTTCTTGGCAAAGACATTACCGACCATGGTCACATCGGTAAAAATTGAATCAAAAGGCATGAACCGGGCCCTGATGGCGCTGCCATGAAAGGCAGAATTGCCTTCCAGATAAGTGCCAGTTACGGTCAATGTACCACCAAAAGTGGCGATGGCTCCACCGCCTTGGAATGATGAATCACTACCGAAAACCCTGTTTTCAGAAACCGTTGAACAGCGATCCTCGGTGTGGCATTGCGCCCCAGGTAAGGTTCGCTGAATGATCACTTGACCATTGTTCGAACGAATCCCGCCGCCAGTCGATGTGGCCGTGTTGTTGTTGATGATGGCATCACTGGCCACCAGACTGGCGCCGCCCGCCACCGCAATACCACCACCATTTTGAGCTGAGTTTGAAATGACTGCGGCCTGACCACTGGAAAAAACTGAATGGCTGTCCAGACTGATTTCAGCATGGTTATTGGCATAGATGCCCCCACCAAAGAATCCCGCTTCATTCAGGATGATGCCTTGCAAGGGGCCTGCGCCAGATTGGTAATAAATACAGTCATTGTTGGCATAGATGGCGCCACCACTCTCTGTGGCCACATTGCCCATCAACTGGGTGTCAAATACAGTGATGACTGCCAGGCCATCACATGCAATGGCGCCACCATTGGTGGCGGTGTTGTTGTTGAGGATGCTGTTACCATAAACAAAAACCTCTGGAAATGAGACCAAGCTGTTGTTTGAGGGTTCCACAAAGATGGCACCACCATCACCTACACTGCTGTTGTTGTGCAGGTAAACATTGACCAACTCAACGCCCCAACTGCCGGCAATATGCATCACACCACCCGATGTACCTCGATTTCCACCGGAAATTTCCAAATCCACCAAAGAGAGTACATCAATCGCGCCACCGGTCAATTCACTCTCGGTGACCAGAAAGATGGCACCATTGAAGCCACTGCCATCGAGCACCGTTCTGCCTGAAGGCGTTTCGTCTGTACAATCATCAAAGCCACCCCGAATGCTGGTGTTCCGGGCTGACAAAACCTGAAAGGTGTCCAAAACATAGTTTTTTGACACCCTGATTTCCAAAAAATCAGAAGCGGGTTCATTGAAACTGACTGCAGAAATGCTGTTGTAATCACATGTGGGGTCCGTATCTGGCCCCACAGTCACTGTGGTGCTGGATCCAGCGTAAGACTCGCTGACCAATGAAATTAACAAGGTAACCACCCAAATAATACGCATCATGATAAATCTCCTGAAATGCTGAAAAAAGCTTGACTGAGTCGGAAACAACATTGGCTCTAGAACAGTCAGATACACACCATTTCATTTCGTAATCCAGACGCAATACATGACACCATAAGGTCAATAATTGACTGTATCATCAACTCATTTAAACCCTCAGTTATGGCATTCCACTGAAAACTGAACCCTTGTCCAAAACCATTTGGAATATCAATGGATGCCATGTCAGGAAATCATGGGCTTTCACGAATTCAAAGTTCATAAACCATTTATTTCAGAGGGAAACATGAAAATCATCACCACCATCACTTTACTCATCATCGCACAATTGGGACTGGCTGTTGATTGGCCTGGTATCACCGCACCTTGTAACAGCTCCTTACAAGCGTGTGTCAATGGCAGCGCCGAGCACACCACCATCTTCATCAACACCAATGGTGTGATCAACGAGACCATTGAAACCAACAAAGCCATTTCCCTGGTGGCTGGGAACGGCTATAAGCCGGTGTTTTCCGAAGGGCATCATGTGGAGATAGTCAACACAGCCACCACTCATCGAACGGTGCGGATTGAGGGTTTGACTTTTCTGCGGGGCGGCATCGCCTACACCCATGCATCAGGGTCACTTGCCGATGGTTCGCTGGTGATTAAAAACAACCACATAACTGCCAGCAATTCCTCGATTGGCAACATCAAAATAGTCAACCAATCATGGTATAACGAATTGTCCATAAACGTGGATTTTAACCACCTTCATGATGACCGAATTTACCATGAATCAAACAACACAGTTGACTTAGAAGCATTCAGCAAAATCACTGGGCGCCTCTATGGCAACACCATACGAAACACCGGATTCACACCCAAAGCCATCAATCTATTTTCTTGGGACACTGGTGGATTGGATTTAGACATCATTGGCAACGAGCTCTACAACGGTCACAACAGCACCAGCCTATTTGCCAGAAGTAGCGGAGGTTTAATCCATTTAGACATCGGTCACAATGCATTTTATGCCAATGACAGCAGCGAACTGTATGATGCGATTTTTATTGTCACCCATGGAACCAGCCGCGCCAAATCAAAAATTGTCAACAACACCATTTTGGGTGCCAATATGGCCTTGCAATTCAACCCAGGTCCAGGTCCACAAGACGTCTACTTATACAACAACATAGTGGCCTATTCATTCATGGCAGTCAGGGTGATGAATAATCATGCGGCGATGTACATGGCAAACGATCATAATTTATATCACATGGTATCAAATCCTGACTCACATTTTACTCGCGGACCCAATCACTTGAACATCGATCCTCAGGTCAAAGGCCTGCAAAACGGTCGGCTTGGGCCCGAATCACCGGCCATCGATTCAGGTCATATCTTGAGTTTGCTGGCCCTGGGCGCCGTACCCATGATCGATGCCGATGGCACCAACCGCATCAAATATGGCATCTCCTCCAGTGGCCTGCCACAGCTTGACATGGGCGCTTATGAATTTGGCGACGAATTTTTCATCCATCAAAGCAACACCACGTCCCATGTGAGTCGCATTGAAGATGACGCCATCAACGGCGAGAATACAGCCAATGACATCCACCTGACCGCCAATTGGAACCCCCCAGGTGTCCCAGGTGTTTACAACAACGACAATGAAGGACTGTATTATGCAGGCGGATTTTGGCGCATCTTCAATCAAGGCATACGCCGTTTGGCGCCCAATGCCTCGTTCAATGTCTACCAGTACAACTCTGACAGCTCTTTTGGGCACACCGCATTGGCAGGTGACAGTTACAGCATTTTGGATCACCGCACTTTGGACCAACAGGCCGACCGCATTGTACAGATCACCCAAAGTTGGCGCGGGGTGTACAACCCCCACCCGGTCGGGGTGATGCCTTTCTTTGGTCATTGGTTGGTGGTCAACATGGATTTGGCAGACATCCCAGTTGGTAGTCACTTCAACATCTACAGCCAAGAGCCCAGTAAAAGCGCTTGGACACACATTGCCAGTGAAGCCAACAGCACAAGTCACATCACGTTCCTTGATCACCCATTGATCAATGATGTCAATTGTGCCCAATTACAGGTCACGCAAAGCGCCGAAGAAGGGGTGTTCAATGCGGCACCAATTGGCGTGTATCACACGGGCATTGGCTGGGCCATTTTTAATCAAGACTTCAGCACCATGCAGCCTGGTTCGGCATTCCATGTGATGGTCAACCCAGCACAAATCGATGCCTGCACCGAATGAAGAAAAAATTTAATTGGCCGTATCTGGAACAGCATCAAGGCACGGCCAAACCGGCATGGCGCATAAAGGCAGATAATTGAATCAATGGCAAGCCGACCAAAGCCGTGGGATCTTTGGATTCCACGGCTTCAAACAAACCAATGCCCAAAGACTCAACTTTGAATCCTCCGGCACAATCCAAGGGCTGTTCCAGTTCGATGTAGCGTTCGATTTCCGCCGCACTCAAGGCCCTGAAATGGACTGTGGTTTGGTCCACATGCTGCCATTGTTGCCCACCTGGCGCCAACACACACAGACCTGTAAAGAATTCGGTACGCTTGTTGGCAAATGCTTGCAGCTGCAAAAAGGCCGCCTCAGCGCTGCCGGGTTTGCCCAACACTTGCCCCTCAAAAGCACACACCTGGTCTGAGCCAATGACGATGGCCTCGGGTTGCGTGGCAGCAACCGCCTGGGCTTTTTTGACGGACAACCGCATCGCCAAGGCTGCTGGGGACTCTCCTTGCAAAGGCGTTTCATCGATGTTTGGAGCGTGGCAGGCAAAGGGCAGTTGCAATCGTTGCAACAGCTTGGCCCGATAGCGGGAGGATGAGGCCAGCACCACCGGCTTCACGAATCGTCCAATCTGGCGTTGATGGCCGAGATCAACTGTTCATCGGCAATGACACCGTCATCAATGGCTTGTCGTAAAAGGGCCAACTGCGAGGTGGCGGATTCATCGCCCATCTGTTGCAGCACATCGATCAACGCCAAGCGAATCTGGGTGGTTCTGGGGCCATATTCACCGTGGACACTGACACAGGATTGTAGGCTGATCTCGGCATACTCTTTGGCTTTGGGCCAGTTATTGGCGCGTTGATAATTGTTGCTGATCGACTGGGTCAAAGCAACATGGCGGTCATTGTTCGGCGGGACAATGCCATCTTCAATCAAGCCAATGAATGTTTGATTGGCCAACTCAAATTGTCCGGCCGTGCTGTAAACATTACCCAACACAAATCGGGTGTAGGCAGTCAGTGGGTTCGTTGCACCGGCCACCTCCACAGAGCGTAAGTGATTGGCTTCAGCTTGTGCCACCACATCGGCATCAACCCGTTGGGCACTGGCCAACAATTTCAACCGGGTGTTGATGGCACTGATGGCTTGTTGGCTGTCAATTCCAAATTGTTCGGTGTACAAGTTTTCCGCTTGACGCACCAAGGGCAAAGCCTCGTCAAACCGACCCAAAGCCCCCAGATAATTGGCCAATTCGGTTTGTGCATCCAAAGTCATGCGGTGATCAAAGCCATAATTTTCTGTGGACATGGCCACCACCCGTTGCAAGTCCAGCACCGCTTGTTCCCGATCGCCCCGAGAAAAATTCATTTGGGCCATCAATGACAAGGCCTGCTGACCCATTTGCGATGTGGGCCCATAAGCCAGTTCTGCCAAAGACAAGGCTTCGGTCGCGTCGGCCATCGCCAATTTAACTTGTCCCTGGTTTCTGTGGGCCATGGCACGCTGCACCAAAGCATCCAAACGGGCTGGATGCTGTGAACCAAAGGATTGCTCCAAGGCATCAATCACCCCAGATATTTCTGCCAAAGCCTGATCATTCTGTCCCAGCTGATTGTACAAATAGACCAAGGTGGTGCGCAGGCGTAAGTATTCCGAATTCACCGGAGAAACAAGGCCTTGCACCTGTTCAATGGTTTGTTTGGCCAATGCTGTGGCCGCTTCGGTATCGGACATGGCATCCATTTTTTCGGTCAGTAAGCGGGTACTGACCAACACACCGACCTGATCACCCATGGCTTGATAGGCGGTTCTGGCTTGTTGTGCCCATTTGATGCCACTGGGATAGTCATTGGTGAACGTGCTGTGAGAAGATCGGAGTAACAACAAACGAGCGCTCAAAGCGGGGGCAGGATTGATCATGCGATCCAACTTTGACTCCACTTGGCTCAATAAGCTGGCCGCTGCATCCGCTTTGGACTGGTCCACGTACAATTGGGCCAAGTTCAGTTGTGCCGCCAAATTATCAGGGTCATAAGCGATGGCCGCTTGTAAATTTTCGGTCGCAGCTTGTTCTGCGCCCAAATGATTGAATGCCGCCCCCAAACTGCCCAGCACATCCGACTTCACCCGTTCGTCGGTGAACTCTTTGTAGCCAATTTCTTCGCTGGCCAAGTTCAACACATCAATGGCAGTGATCTGTTGCCCTTCGTGCAGGTCGGGATTGGCGCCAGCAAACACATTGAGCATGAAATCTTTGGCTTGCCTGGCTTTCTCGGCTTCCAATAAGGTTTTGCGGTACTGCAATGACAGCAGGGTGATGGCCACCGTTAAAATAACCACCGAAGTGGTCATGGCAGCGAACAAAGCGCGGCGGCGGCGGGCAAATTTCTGCAACCGATACCACCAGGAATCCGGTGTGGCTTGCACCGGTTTGTTGTCCAACCATGCCGTCCAGTCATTGGCCAACAACTCCATGTTGCGGTAGCGTTTTTGCGGGTCTTGTTGTAAGGCCTGGTTCAGGATGTTGCGCAAATCTTTGTCCGGCACATGGGCTTTCAACTGCTGCCAGATGTGGGTTTCATCATCGACACAAGATTTCAGCAAACGGTCTTTGGGCAACGGGGCATCACCCGTGATCAAAGCCAAACCGACCGCCGCCAAAGAAAACACGTCGGTGGCCACCGAAATGGGGCCTGAATTGATTTGTTCAGGGGCGGCATAAGATGGGGTCAAAGCCATGATGGTGGTTTTTTGCGGGGCCTCTGGCTGGGACATCAACTTGGCAATGCCAAAATCCACCACTTTCAACTGCCCCCGGCCATCCATCAACAAATTGGACGGTTTGATGTCACGGTGCACCACCAAATTGTTGTGCGCATAGGCAATGGCCCGGGCCGCTTGTACCATCCAGCGCACAATTTGTCTGAGACTGGCTTGTTGTTGTTTGGCATACACATCAATGTCGGTGGCCGAATCAATTAATTCCATGACGATATAAGGAACACCAGCCTCGCTGCTGCCACCGTGATGCATGTTGACGATATTGGGATGGCTCAGGCCCGACAAGATTTCTTGCTCAACCGCAAAGCGCTCAGCCAACAAACCACCGGCACTGGGGTGGTCGAAGGTTTTGATGGCCACCGGTTTTTGTGATTCAACGCCCATTCGACGGGCTTTAAACACCGAAGCCATGCCGCCTTGACCCAAAGCTTCCAACAACTCATATTCTCCCAGCTGATCACCCACTTGCAAGGCCTCGCTGGCGCGCATCCCGGCTTGAATTTGGGCACTGATGTCTTGTTGAAAAAATTGGCTGGGTTGGTTGCCGGAGCTGATCAGTTGTAACACCAAACCTTTGATGGTGTCATCGGCGTCGCTGTGTTGCTGCAGCTGTTGCAGGGCATCGGAAACCGTCAAATCCATCAATTTGGCGTAAATTTGATGCGCTTGTTTCCACTGTTCCAGGTTGATTTCAGTCATGCGCTTGAGATCAATTTTCGGCCACTTCTTGCATCATGCTCAACAGCAATGCCTTGCCTTGTTTCCACAGGCGCATCACCTGCCGTTCCGATAAAGTCATCACTTCAGCGATTTCGGCAAAAGTCAGATTGAGAATGAGCTTGTGCTGCAAGATGGCCGCCAGTTTTTCATCGATCGCTTCGATTTGGTCCAACACCC
The DNA here is from genome assembly GCF_019931145.1 of Marinicella meishanensis. Classification (GTDB taxonomy): domain Bacteria; phylum Pseudomonadota; class Gammaproteobacteria; order Xanthomonadales; family Marinicellaceae; genus Marinicella; species Marinicella meishanensis. The sequence goes on from NZ_JAIOUV010000011.1 coordinate 179,276, forward strand.
GATCCAAATCCATCAGATTGAATGACACGTCTTGGTCACCGACGTATTCGGTGATGCCGCCATCGGCCATTTGACCCTTGCGCTTTTGACTGCTTTTGGCCCGCAAAGCATCAATCAAATACAGCCGCATGGTCTTGGACAGGCAGTTGAGGAAGTGTTTTTTATTGGTCAATTGGATGCCTTCGGCATGGGCCAGGCGCAGGTAGCACTCATGGGCCAGCACCGTGGGGGTGATGGTTTGTCCGGTATTCAGTTGTTGCAATTGAAAACCGGCAATGGCTTTGATTTCAGCATACAACAGCGCATACAGGTCATTCAGCACATGACTGTTGCCCTGACTGGTTTGGTTCAATAGTGCAGTGATTTGTCCCATCGTTGTTGTTTCATGCCATACACCCCTTTATTTTAGCGCCACGAAACCAAACAAACTGTGCCATGGTTGGTAAAACCAACAATCCGCGGTTCAGTTTGCAGTCAGTCTATTGTGACACAAAACAGGGTTTGATGGGAATCCTCAGAACAAGTCGTCGTAATCGACGTCATCTTCGGTATCACCTTCTTCCGGCAATTGCCCCACCTTGAAGTATTCCAACAGGCCGCCCACTTCGCCGGGCTGCATCAATTTCCCGGTTTCCCGATTGACTTTGGCCGCGATCACCCCAGGCGGCACGGGGCGGATGTATTCCGGTTCGTCGGCCAACGCCACTTGCATGTAATCAATCCAAATGGGCAAGGCCACCCGGCCACCCACCTCGCCACGGCCCATGGGCTGAGGCGTGTCAAAACCGACCCACACGTTGGTCACGTGGTTGCGCTGATAGCCATTGAACCAGGCATCCATTTGGTCATTGGTGGTGCCGGTCTTGCCAGCCAGGTCACGGCGTTCCAAAGACTGGGCCTTGGTACCGGTGCCACGAATGATCACGTCTTTCATGAATGATTCGATGATGAATTGATTCTCCGCGGCAATCACCTGCGGTGCGGGTTTGATCGGCAGCGGCGCGTTGGGATCAATCGGCATGGTCCAATCCACCGGCTCCAGCGACAGATCGGCTTCGTCATCACCGGTTTCATCGGCCACATCCACAGTCACTTGGCATTCAGGACACACCTGCACCCCTTGATAACGATACACCGTTTCACCGGCTTGGTTGGTGATGCTTTTGATCAGGTGCGGCTGCACCAGATAGCCACCATTGGCGAACACCGAAAAGGCCCGGCTCATGTCGATGATGGGCACATTGGGACTGCCCAGGGCGATGGACAAATCGGCCGGCACGTCGTCGGCATTGAAACCAAATTTGAGGATGTGGTCACGCCCATTGCGGATGCCCATCTGTCGCAGCACCCGGATGGACACCAGATTTCTGGAACTGACAATGCCCTCCCGCAGGCGGGTTGGACCAAAGAATTTTTCACTGTAGTTTTCTGGCCGCCAGGTGCGCTCCAATTGATCGTCTTCGAACACTATCGGGGCGTCATTGATGATGGTTGAGGCATGCAAGCCATGCTCCAAGGCCCCGGAGTAAACGATTGGCTTAAAGCCAGATCCCGGCTGCCGTTTGGCTTGGGTGGCGCGGTTGAACTTGCTCAGGTAATAATCAAACCCACCAACCAGGGCATAAATGCTGCCATCGTCCGGATGCATGCTGACCAAGGCCCCTTGAACACTGGGGATCTGGCTCAGCTCAAATTCGCCGCTTTCGCCGCGTTTGACCATCACCACATCACCCATGCTGAGGATTTCGGTCAAATCTTTGGGTTTGTCTCCCACCCGATAATTGTCCACATAGGGCACCGCCCAAGCACTGGTTTCAAAGGTCAACACCACATCCTGGCCGTCACCCAGACGGGCCACGGCTTGGGCTGCATCAACCTCCAGCACCAAAGCCGCTTGCAAACCGGCTGGTTTGGGGAAGCCATTCAAGGCCTCGGTGATGGACTCCAGGTCTTGTACTTCGCCAGCCTGCCCGGCGGCAATTGGTTCGGCATTGACCAGGTGCGACAAATCATATTGTTCAATCGGTCCGCGATAACCGTGGCGCCGATCATAAGCATGGAGCCCTTTTTGCAAGGCCGCTTCGGCAGCCAATTGTTTTTCCGAGTGGATGGTGGTGACCACGTTGTAACCATCGGTGTAGGCATCGTCACCATACTGATCGATCATTTGCGTGCGCACCATCTCGGCCACCCAGGGTGCGTTCACTTCCACCACCGGTTCGTGCACATAGGCCTCGTCTTTCTCGACCACCGCCTCATCGTGTTGTTGTTGGGTGATGAAGCCCAGGTCCAACATCCGGCCCAACACGTAATTGCGCCGCTGCAAGGCCCGCTCGGGGTTGGTCACGGGGTTGATGCGCGAGGGGGCTTTGGGAGGTGCCGCCAACATCGCCGCCTGGGCCAAGGTCAATTCATCCAAGGTTTTGCCGTAATACACTTCCGCGGCCGCGGCCACCCCGTAAGAGCGGTGGCCCAAGGCGATTTTGTTCAGGTACAGCTCAAGGATTTCATCCTTGCTGATGGTGCGTTCCAGCTTCACCGCCAGGAACAGCTCTTTGATTTTCCGGGTCCAGGTCTGATCCAGGGTCAAAAACACATTGCGGGTCAGCTGCTGGGTGATGGTGGAGCCACCGCCTTGCTTTTTACCGGTGGTGACGATCTGCCACACCGCCCGCATGATGCCCTTGATGTCAAAGCCCGGGTGTGAATAAAAACTGGCATCCTCAGCAGCGATGTAGGCCTGTTTAACCTGCAATGGAATGTCATCGATCGACACCGGAATCCGTTTTTTGGTGCCAAACACCGAAATCAACTTACCGTCTTCGGTGTAGACCCGCAACGGCACCTGCAAACGGTACTCTTTGATCGCTTCCACCGAAGGCAAATCAGGCTCATAATGCTTGTACAAGGCATAAATCAGGATCACGCCCAGAACCAAAAAGAACAAGCCCAGTTTGGTCATGAACCAGATGAATTTAAAGAACTTCCTCATGAGGGCTGGCAGGCTCCGGAAAATGGTGGATAATCGGTTGTTTTAACTGCAAAATACGGGGATCGCGGAGTAGACCCACGCCCAACGCTTTGATTTGAATTCATGGGAGAACATTATACAATGATTGCCTCTGAATCGAATGTTTGACCACCAAAGTTATTAAAAATTTACTTTTTCACGGAAAACCACCACTGCCATGAAAGCAAAACGCATCGTCATCGTCGAAGATGAAACCGATTTGAGGGCCAATTACCAGGCCACATTGGAAAAACACGGTTACCAAACCACCGGCCTCGGTGATGCGTCGGCTGCCGAACGGCACTTTGCCCAAAGCCTGCCTGACTTGGTGATCCTGGATGTGGGTTTGGGCCATGAGCCCGATGCCGGTTTTCGACTGTGTCAATGGCTGCGCCAACAATCAGCCACTTTACCGATCCTGATGCTGACTGCTCGTGACGATGAAATCGATGTGGTCTCGGGCCTGCGTTTGGGCGCCGATGACTACCTCAGCAAAGACATCTCCATGCCGCATTTGTTGGCCCGCATCGCCAGCCTGTTCCGGCGCCAGGAAGCCAGTCAGGCCGGGGTGGATGAAGCCGCCATTGAACAGGGCGACTTGTTGATCAAAATTGACAATTTACAGATCTTTTGGCAACAACAGCTGCTTGACCTGACGGTCACCGAATTCTGGATGGTGCAATCCCTGGCCCGCTACCCTGGTCAGGTCAAAACCCGCGAGCAACTGATGCAAGACGCCAATGTCTATGTCGATGACAGCACCATCACGTCACACATCAAGCGCATCCGCAAGAAATTCCAAAAAATCGACCCAGCATTTGACCAAATCGACACCGTGCATGGCATGGGCTATCGCTGGAAACCATGAAACTGCGGTGGCAAATCGGGGTGATTGCCATCCTCTCTTTGAGTTTTCCCTGGGTGGTGTGGCTGGCTTTCAAGTCGTTGAACCAAACCTTTCAAGAAAACATGCTCAATGCCGCGGCCAAACAAGCCGGGCTCATTGTCAGTGCCGTGCAACAGTTCAACCAAGACCGGCCCGAGAGTCTGGCAGGCTTGGTCGCCACTGAATTGGGTGATGAGGTCGCCATTGATGGCAACTCGGCCGAGTGGAACACCCTGCCCTGGTACCATTTAGACCCACGCCTCCGGTTCAAATTGGGTCGCCACCAACAGGCCCACCACCTGTTGATTGAAGTGGTCGATGACAGCCTGTATCTGTCCCCTGATGGCACCGCCGATCGCATCATCCTGGCCACCGGCGAGGCGCGTGGCATCAACAAATACGTCATCAACCGCCAAGCCGAAGGGCCGGTGAGCACCGCCTTTGGTGACACCTCTTACCAAGCCCACTGGCATGAAGTGGCCAATGGCTATCAGGTGGAAATTCGCCTCAACACCCCTGCTTTGAACCGCATGGGGCTGGCGGTGATCAACCACGCCACCGCCGACTCTTCGGTCACCTTTGGCATAAACCAAGGCGGCCAGATCCAATTGCAGCCGTTGTTCACCGCCAGCGATGAATGGCAAAGTTTTTTACAGAAACTGACCCCCGAAGACGGCGAAATTGTGGTCAAAGACTCACAAGGGCGGCGCCTGTATCGCAGCAGCAACCAACCCGGCGTGGTGTATGACACCGATTGGCTGACCGAGTTGATTTATGAGTTGGCATTCGATCAAAACCAAGCCGATGACAGCCACTTCTTCGGCCAACGGGTGACCCGTGGCTTTGCCGCTGGGCAAATTGATTTGACCGTGAACCACACCCAGGCCCAACGCGAACTGATCCAAACCTTCATCCGCTCCATGTTGCTGATTCTGGGCATTGCCTTGGTGTTGTTGGCCGGTTACTTCATTTATGCCTTGATCCTGGCTTGGCGCATCAAGCACCTCAACCAAAACCTGCAAACCGCATTGGATGACCATGGCCACATCAACACCACCCTGCCCTCGGCCAAAGCCCGCGATGAAATCGGCGATTTGTCCCGCGGCATGAGTGCCTTGTTGGCCAAGATCAATGACTACACCGAATACCTCAAACAACTGGGCAGCCGTTTGTCGCACGAGATGAAAACCCCCATCAGCATCGTTCACACCTCGCTGGAAAACCTGCAGATGGAGCAAAGCGACAACCCCTTTGTGCAACGGGCGCTGGACGCCAACCACCGGCTCAAGTTCATCCTCAATCAGCTCAGCGCCTTGAGTCAACTCAAACAAGTCATCTCCGACACCGACAAAGAACCGTTTGACCTGAATCAGCTGTTGGCCGATTTGGTGCGCGGCTACCGGCTGCAGGCCACCCACATTGAATACCACGGCACAGAACAGCCCGTGATGATCCACGGCTCGCAAGAACTGAAGGCACAAATGATTGATAAGTTGGTGCAAAATGCTTTGGATTTCACCACCCCGGAGGAGCAGATTCGGCTGGAACTGGCCACCGAAGCCGGTCAATACACCCTGAAAGTGATCAACACCGGCTCGCAAATCCCGGCAGACAAATTGCACCAGTTGTTCGATTCTTTGACCTCATTCCGTGAGCGCTCAGGCGAGGAACCGCATTTGGGCTTGGGGCTGTACATCGCCAAATTGATTTGTGACTACCACCAAGCGGAGATCACCGCCGAGAATCAAGCCGCACCCACGGCGGTGGCGTTTGTGATCGCGGGTGCGGTGTTCACCAAGTAACGGTTCAGTCATTCAATTTTTCATACAGTCGGGCCACTTGCAATTCCAGCAGCTTGACTTCGCGGATCACCCGGTTGTGACCCATCTCGGTCCAATACCACATTTTGCTGATCTGGGTCAGCAGCACCAAAATGATGATGCCAATGCCCCAACCCATCAGTTCTTTGAGCTCCTGGGCGTGGTAAAACTGCACCGCACAATAAACGGCGCCGGCCACCATCAGCATGATGAAAACCATCACCAGGGCATAAATCCAGCCCATTTTGCCGGTCAGACTGACTTGCACTTGCCGCAAGGGGTTGGCATCAATGCGGTCGTTGTTGGACTTGATGCCCTGTAACTCTTCACCCAAGGCTTGTTTGATTTGTTCGTCGATGTTCATGGTTGCTTTCCTCATGTTGGAGTGTTGATTTGATTTGCTCGCGGGCGGCAAACAACAGATACTTGATGGTACCTGCCGGCCGGCCCAAAACTTCGGCCATTTCACTGACCGTGAAGCCCTCGTAATAGAACAGATAAATGATCACTTGTTGTTCTTCAGACAACTGGGCAATGGCGGCTTTGACATCCAGTTGCTGGTCCAAATTGCTCGCCACTGTTGGATCGTCGGGCGTCGATGATTTGGTTTTGGCTTGTTGCCGCAATTGATCCATGCAGGTTGAATGCACGATGCGATAAACCCAGGTGTGGATCGCTTTGACGGCCCGCAATTGTTTGATCTGGCGATGAATTTTCAGCAAGGACTCTTGCACACAATCATCCACCGCAGCGGAGCCGCCGAGGAATTTGTGGGCAAACGCCCGCACCTTGTTTTGCAACACAGCCAACAAGTCTTCACCGGCTTGCCGGTTGCCTTGTTGGGCCTGCAACAACAGGTATTCAATGTAGACCTTTTCTGTTTTCATACCCCACAGACGCTGCCCAACCACCAACGGTTGAAAAAATCGACTGATTGTTCAATTAATTGTATACCTTGTTTGACATTTTTATGACAGATAGTTAACCCATCCACAGGCTTTGGTGGTTACAATACCCACAGCAATTGTTAAAGAGCCCGATGACCAAGCACCTGCCCAACACCTTAACCGTGCTCAGGATGATCCTGATACCGGTGATGATCTTGTTCTTTTACCTGCCCTTTGAATGGTCCAGGTATGTGGCCTGTTGGGTGTTTGTGGCGGCCAGCATCACCGATTTCTTGGATGGTTACTTCGCCCGCAAACACAAAACGTCCTCCAAATTCGGCGCCTTCCTCGATCCAGTGGCTGACAAGCTCACCGTTACCACCGCCTTGATCATCTTGTTGCAAGACCACCCCACCATCCTGATGATGATCGCCACCACCGTGATCATTGGTCGTGAGATCACCATCTCTGCCCTGCGTGAATGGATGGCCGAATTGGGTGAACGTGGCGCGGTCAACGTGGCCATGGTCGGCAAAGTCAAAACCGTGTTCCAAATGATGGCCATTGGCTTTTTGATCTACGAAGCCGACCTGTGGGGCCTGCCGGTCTATAACATCGGCCTGGTGTTGTTGTACTTCGCCGCCTCCCTGACGCTGTACTCCATGTATGTCTACCTTCGCGCCGCCTGGCCGATGATGAAAGAGTGAATGATTTTTTACCCATTTCAGTAAAAAAATCATTTGACAAAAAACACATTGAAGCTAAAATGTGCAGCCTCAAAGCGGGAATAGCTCAGTGGTAGAGCACAACCTTGCCAAGGTTGGGGTCGCGAGTTCGAACCTCGTTTCCCGCTCCAGTTTTTAAAAAGGGTTGATTTTTATCAACCCTTTTTTTATGCACAATGATCAAGTTTGCACTTGATTTAAGACCCAGATGCAGCGAAAATGGGTCGCCTTGAAATTGGCTGGATGGCAGAGTGGTGATGCAGCGGATTGCAAATCCGTGTACCCCGGTTCGATTCCGGGTTCAGCCTCCATTTCAACCCCAATCCTCCGCGAAAACACCCCAATCAAGCACCATCGATTGACCCATGTTTTCAGCCCGGATTGAAAAGCTGACCACCATCAGCAAAAGGAAGTTTTTTGCCAGGCTCTTTCACAGTGAGCTTAGCAAGTTCAAGGAAGGCGATGTGAGTGCACTCATGTGCTTGAACATCAAAAAGTATATTAAATTGCTGACTACCGCAGCATTAAAGGAAGTTTTTTTGCTAGGCTCTTTCACAGTGAGTTTAGCAAAGTCAAGGAGATCAATGATGAGTGCACTCATGTGTTCGATTCATTTAAACTGTGAAAAAGCTGACTATCACAGCAAAAAAGGAATTTTTGGTAGCCTTATACACAGAGAGGCTATCAAAGGCAAGGAATGAGTCGCGAGTGCACACCTGTGCTCGAGCGAGGATTGACGCAGCATTTGAGAGCCTATCGAAGTATAAGGCATCAAAAGGGCCCGGGTGGCGAAATTGGTAGACGCAGGGGACTTAAAATCCCCCGGTGGAAACACTGTGCCGGTTCGAGTCCGGCCCCGGGCACCATCTTTTAGTTTCAACACACTTCAAAAAGCATCATTTTCACCACCAAAACCACCATATAGCTAGATTTGTAGCTTCACAAGGTTTCAATTGGTTTCTTTACATTCCACCATGAGTGTTGGTATATTTGTTGGTATGACCAAACTATATACCAACAAACCAAGGAAAGACGAACCTTTCAACTGGAAAGGCTTCATGTTCGGAATTATGATTTTGACTTTCTTGATTCTGTTTTTTATAGCCATTTACAAAAGCTATGGGCCAAGGGAATCGAAAGCCATTTACAATTCGAGCTTTGTTGTCCAGTACGCGAATATTTATCAACTTCTTTCCACAGTGCACCATCACCCAGATGAACCCCAAAGCAAATGGATCAAGAAAATACAGATCATTGACCTAGATAACATCAACGATTTTTGCGATGTAGTCGAAAACAGCATTCAAAAGCCTGTCATTGATACCTACTCTGACAAGTACATCAAAAGTGAAAAAATCAGTTGGCATCAAACCCAAAAATACATTTCTGTCATCACAGCCGTTACAGAGTTTGAGTGCAAAGAGAGGGTGCCATGAAACTCACCGCCACATATGTGAAAGCGCTGAAAACAAAGGACAAGATTTACAAGGAGTCCGACGGCAAAGGCTTGTTTCTTTTGATCCATCCCAACGGCTCAAAGTATTGGCGCTTGAATTACCGCTTTGAAGGCAAACAAAAAACTCTGGCCTTAGGCGTGTTTCCAGAAACTAGCCTCGCTGATGCCAGAGAGAAGGCCCTCAAGGCACGAATTGATTTGGCCAAAGGGATCGACCCATCACAAATCAAAAAAGCCAAGAAAGTCAAATCATCAGGCGTGAATCACTTCCAATCAGTGGCCAAACGATGGCACGATGAAATGGCAGCCGATCAAGAATGGAGTCCCAACCATGCCGAGAAGATATGGCGGTCTTTAACGGCGCACGTTTTTCCTTACATTGGCAGTGATGAAATGGACACCCTCGGCGCACCGGAAATCAAACCCGTATTGGATAAACTGGCCGATGCCGGAAAAACCGAGATGCAGAAAAAAGTCAAACAACGCATCAGCGGCATTTTTAACCACGCCATTTCTGAGGGTGTGGTCAAAGGTAACCCCACAACCGCCATCAAAACCCGAAAACACCACGCCAAAAATTACAACCACATCACCTTTGATGAATTGCCCGATTTGATCAAAGCCATTCAAACCGAAAACCTGGAAGCCACCACCCGTTGCGGTCTGATGATCGCCCTGCTCACCTTTCAACGCACCAATGAAATCAGATTTGCCACCTGGGATGAAATCGACTTCGACAAAGCATTGTGGACCATACCCACCGACAGAATGAAAATGAAGCGCGAACACCTGGTGCCATTGAGTCACCAAGCACTGGCTCAATTCAAAGAGTTACAAACCGTCACAGGCGCTTATAACTTTATTTTCGCCAGTTACCACAAGCCAGAAAAGCAGCCATTCAGTGAAAACGCCATGTTGTTCGCCTTGTACCGCCTTGGCTATCGTGGGCGAATGACCGTACATGGCGCGAGGCACCTGGCTTCAACTCAGCTTAATGAGCGAGGCTATGACAGCCGCCACATCGAAAAACAACTCAGCCACGAAGACAAGAACACCATTCGCGGCACCTACAACAAAGCCGAATACCTGACAGAGCGCACCAAAATGATGCAAGATTGGGCTGACTTGGTATTTAATATTGAATGAAAATAATCACAGCATTTTTAGGGGTTAAACAATATGAATTTTGAAGAAGAGTTAAAAGAAGTGCTGGAAAAAAACAGCCAAAACGCATTGAATGCGCTCAACACACTTTTTAAGAACATCCCCGCCAAAGCCACAGAAATTGACATCAACATATTTACAAGCCAGGATGGAGATGGCTTTTTCTCAATTCGAGCTGATTTAAATGGGCCAGACCTTTATGTCTTGAACAAAGAAATTAAAGATTGTGCTGATATATTTGACCCAAGAATCATTGATGGCGAAATAATTCCATATGTACCAACAGTTGACCCATTTGATACCGAGCTTGAAATCAATGACATTGTGGTTGATTGTGCGGCCGCATGGATTGCTTCAATCTGGCCAAAGGTCAATAAACAAAGTTGTCAATTACCCGTTTCCATCATTGGTCACGATGAATATGGGACAACGACACCATTAACACTTCAATAAAATGAGTCCAACACAATGAAAACAATAAACATTGATGGCAGCAAAATAACTGGCTGGGAATCATTTCATGACACTTTTTATGAAGAAATGCATTTTCCAGGCTACTACGGACGCAATATGGATGCTTGGATTGATTGTGTCAGCGAAATTGTTGGAGACAATGGACTGCTTCTACTCAACATCAGTGGCATTAAGGGATTGAAAAAGAATGCCCCTGAAATTTATGAATCCATCAATGAATGCTCAGCTTTTGTGAATTATCGCTTTTTAGAAATGGGTGATAAAGCAGCTTTAGCACTTTCGTACTATTCTTGATGGAAAGCCCAATTAAACGAGATCAGAAACATGACATTTCAATTAGGGTTTAATAACAACCAAGAAGAAGTAACTTGGGACAACCTTTACCAAGAAGAAAGTTTTACGGAATTTACTAGGTTAATTATCGGCTGTGAAGACAAAGAAATCCCTCTAATTCTTGAATTTTGCAAGGGCATGAATGGACCATTTGGCTTACTGCATGTATTGTTGGTTTCACGGACAGGTAAAGAACCAGGCAGATACCAAAGCGCGAAACCTCTGAGTTATGATGAGCTTAAACTTTTCCTCTATGAAAACCAAGAATACTTCGAGCAAGATGGTCGGTCACATCTCTGGGTATTTTCTATATCTAATGAAGGCCAGTTCATTTATGACAACCACAACTATATCTATGCTTATGGTGATCTTGAAAGACTCACAAGCATTCTCAAAGACAAAGGGTTCGATGAAGGTGAAATACTGATTCCAACACCACATACTCACAACTACCATGTTGAGTTTGATGATGTTGAAGAATCCCTTTTTAACTCAATTGAGTGGCTTTATTCTCCACTTCTAGATTCCGATGATCCATAGTCTATCATGTAAATGGAACTTGCCATGGCATAGGTTAGCTACTGAAAAGCGGACACTTTCACCGCGATGCCATGGCTCTATATGAAAGCGATCACGTGAAAGGGTGGTTATGGCTACAGAAATTGATGATTTTGATGCCGCAGATTTGAAATTTCTTAAAGACCTGAAGTTCATTTTTGAAAACTTCAATCCAAATTTTGTAGCTGGGTTGTACAACCCCTATATCCCTTTAGGTGTTTTAATCGTTCAAGTCATATCAATACATGAACCGATCAACAAGGACAAATTCACTAAGGATGAATTCACACTGTATGCAAAATATGTAAATTGGGAGTATATCAAGTTTGCTACCCTAGTAGCCAAAGCCATTAAAAATGGGCTTAAATTGATAGACCCTAAAACGCGAATTCCAATTGAAGATGAAATTCTGATGGACTATCTTAATCAACTCGCAGATGGTCATGCCGATGATTACACATCAATTTTAGCTTTGCGTGTGGCCTATGACGAAATTTCAAATTACCTTAAGCAAATGCCAGGTCTTTCCGTGAATGATCCAAACATTGTTGCAATTGACATGATTCGCCATGAAATGATGTCTCAACCAACCCCAAGTCTTCAGCCAAATTATCTAATTAACAATCTAATATACAGCCCAATCAAAGATTGCATTAATAAGGAAGGTACTGCCGCCCCAGATGACAAAAATAATGAACTTGACATATTTTTGACGGGTATATTCAAAATACTTGGTCGATTGAAAAAAACGAAAAACTATATCCTTATACACAATGCGCTTATGTTGATGAAGAGTAAAATGCCTCAAAGCCAGGAAGCCGTGATCAGATTCGGCACACTTTATCAATTCATACTTGACAATAAAAATGGAATTCCAGTGATTAAATCGGCTACTTCATCTCAAATCGTTTTCAAATTTTATGATGCTGAATTGGGTCAAGAAATTGATGCTGTAGTGGTCAAAAAAAATCTGCGAAAAGCATATGACAAGTTGATAAGGCCGTTAAGGTAACTGAAGGTTTTACCCCTCTTTTGCCCCCCCTGGAGAATCCTACCCCTCTAGCACCCCCCATGCAGAAAAGAATTGGATTTCAAATAGTTTCAGACGTACCTTACATGTGTTGAAAGATTACCTGAAGCAAATGAAACACGAAACCACTGAAAGAAGCTACTCCACCAAAGAAGTGTGCTGGATCTTCTCAATCCACAAATCAACGGCGCGGCGCTGGGTACACTCTGGCCTGTTGCCACAACCAATCACCATTGGTCGATCTGTCCGCTTTCTGAAGTCGGAGATTGACCAGGTCATAGAACAAAGAAAAATGAGGCGGCCATCATGATCAGCCGCACCATCCACTTTGTAACGCGCAACAAAAAACCCGTGACACTCATTGGCGTGATCGGCACGGGTTTCAAGTTGCATCAATTTACCTCAAAACGAGAAACATAATGAGTATATTTAATGATGGTCCTTGTTATCCCGATAATACCACCAGCCCACCCAATAATCCACCGCCATCTGGTGGAGATATTGAACGCATTATCAATTCCAGGATTAGCCAACGGCGCAAGATTCTCCGAATTCTTAAAACCATTGGCCACATCAGTTCCGAACAGATGCGGGATTTGGGGTTCTTCTCAGGTCCAAAGCGCATCAGCGAACTGAAAGAATTGGGTTACGTGATTTACAGAACCCAAGACTGGGAGCGTAACGGCCTAGCCACATATTGGTACAAAGGCCACAAAGGTGATGCCAATGGGTGAATTAATCGACTTCAAAAACAGCCTTGGAGGGTTACCAAGTCGCTATCGATACGAAGGTTGGCTGCGATACCCTGAAGGACAGTATGAAGCCGTGCTTGAAACGTGGGTGACATTCAGACTGATGTCGTCCAACCGATTGGCACTGATTTTTAACATCGTTGATCCGGGCAAACACTTCGGTAAGCACGTCCCGGCCTTTTTTGGTGTAAAACGCCACCGTGGCCACACACGTGAGAAAGGAGGCTTCATAGCCTCCCCACGTGGCGATTTGATGGATCTTTTTTATCGGCTTAACCCAACATCACCCAAAGTCAGACTGGACCGTGTGCCGCTTTCTAAGTTGAATGACATATATCGGATCACTGTCCAAGATGTTGTTAAAAACCGAAAACAGAAAAAGCACCCTCACCAATTGGTTTATTCACAGGTGACGGATGTCAAATTGCAGTGACCTGGTTTGTTGAAGTTGAAGTTAAAGACAGAGATGAAGCAAGAGGCACTTAAAAACCCATGCAAACCCACAGCACTAAAGGTTCAAAGCGGGTGTGCTGAATCGCCCCGGGTTTGTCGGAGACTAAATAGTTTGAGAGAATTAGTCTATGAATACACGAATCCGTTACGCCCCCGAGGTGAAAGAACG
>NZ_JAIOUV010000012.1 GCF_019931145.1 Marinicella meishanensis
ACGCATACAACGGAGGAATGACACCCAATGAGTCAGAGCGAAAGTTCTGGCGTGAATCTAAAACCGTGGCCAAAATTACTTGACCACTACAATCTGATATTAAATAGGGCTTGATTTCATTAGAATCTTTATTTTTGTTGATTGTGGTTTTTTCCAAAATTTGATAAGTAACCTCGTTATTCCTAGGAATGCTGTTTTCGAAAAATGGATCTGTTGATATTTTCATAAAAAAAGCTTTTCTTAAAAAAAAGCCTGTGATTTCACAGGCTTTTTTTGGATATCCTGGCGCGTCGCGGCCAATGAGATTTTTGTTCTATATAAATCAATCGTTTACAAAAAGTCTCTTTAAAGTAAATGAGATTTAAAGTCACAATCGATGAGATTTATTCATTTTTACAGCACAGTTGTTGAGATTTTATGTCACTAAAATGGGTAAGAAAACCAAAACAATTTGAACGCTCAATCATTGAAGTTACTTTTCCGGTGTTCTTAAGCCATTAAATTTTTTAAAAGCATAAGATTGTCTACCCAAAAAAACGGGTTTGAATAATATAGATAAAAACCCCAGAGTGACTATCTCTGAAAATATCAAACCGTAAATGTTGTATCTTTCAATATTGATAATAAACGTAATACCAACATACAAAAAGAATAAGAATAGAATTGAGCAAAGCACTCTTGTCCTTATTGTTAATTTATCAGTTTCTTTTGCATCACTATTCATAATCTTTCCAGTTTGTTAATTAGGTATACAGACATTTTCTTTGGCAGGAGGACAGTCGCCACTACCTGAGCAAATGTATATCATTAACCCATGTTCATGATCACCTTCAATCGTATGCTCTTCAAGCGTGGCGGCTTCAGCTGTAGGCACAAATACATTAGTATCAAAGATTAAAGTCAAACCAACATCCAATGCGATTCCACCCAGTACATCAGAAATCTCTGCTGTAATCTCTCCAAGTGCTTTACCAGGATTTGCTCTCGAAAGTTTTAACACCGGAAGCGCTCCTGAAATAAAACCTGCAACAAAGCCACTTACAGCTGAGCCAAAATCATCAGTTGCATTATATGTGGCAATTGCTTGCGTCAAACCAATCACTAATCCGCCAACTACCCAATTTGCTATTTCACCATCATCATCACGGAAATTAACAGGGTCGTTAAAAACATATGTGTAAAGGTTTGAATCCTTACCGTTAAATAGAAGGGGATCTTTTGAGAGCCACCTACCTACATAAGGATCATATTCCCTCATACCAAATCGAGTTAAGCCTGTATCAGAATCATACAGACCTCCAGCAAATCCAAATGGTTGAAAACCTGGATTACTGTCGGAAATGATATTGCCCCAAACATCGTATGTGATTTCCTGTGCAACAACCCCTGTATCCACGTCAATTACCATCCTAGGAGATCCAAGGTGATCACTGATAATTCTATAGGTAGAACCATTGTTTATCATATAACTTGGAACATTGGTTTTAGTTGCATAAATAAACCTAGAAACAACAGAGCCAACATTATCTAATTCTGCTACAGGCTTTAACCCATCAAGATATAACCAGCCTTTAATCAGGTTTCCATTTAATGATTTTCCAACTCGTCTTCCCAGACCATCAAGTAAATACTGAACCTCAGTTGAATCAGGTAAAGTAACTGACCTTAACAATCCTTCTTCATCAAATGAATAGGATGTGACATCAGCATTGTCAATTTTAGTTTCCAACTCTCCATTATTGTTATATGTGTAAGTGTATTGTTTATATGTTAATAGCCTATCTTGATCATCATATGTAGCAATCAAAACCCCATCTTCATGCGTCCTGTTTCCATTCGAATCATATTGCCATGACTTGTTAACAGCGCCATTTATCTTCACCTCATTTAGTCTTCCAGATAAATCGTAGTCATAGTCATATGAAGTTATAAGTGAATCAATTGTTTCAACACTAGTATCTACTCTTCCGAGCTTGTCCATTGTGTAATCAATGTTAAAAATTGAAGTAGAATTATATTGGACATCAAACAAATCAAGTTCAGCAAAGTCTGTATAAGTATTGCTAGTTACAACGTTATTGAGTGTTGTTCCATTGACCATGCCACCCTTTTGAGTTTCTCTATTGATTGACATTGAGCCAGCATTAGTTAACAAATTATCATTATCATATTGATATAGAATTTCGTCAGCATCATTAATCATTCTTCCGGTGACTCGGAACAAGTTGTCGTAGGTACGTGACACTTTTCCATTAATTGTTCCTGACCAAGTTGTTGATGTTGGAAGAAAACCATCATACTCGTAAGCAATGTCAACTCCATCTGGTGAGGTTATTGAGCTCAACTTGCCAGAGACAGGGTCATATCCATAAACATAAGTACCAACGGACAGGGTTTTGGTTTCCATTTTTCCTGTGACACTGTTGTATGTGATGTTTACCTCTCTTCCATCAGGCGTCGTGATCTTTGTTAATTGCTGGTCAGTGTTATATTCCTTTCCAGTGGTGGCTGAAATTACACCAGCAACTAGCGGTGCTGAATAATTATTCAGTTGATCCACACCATTGTAACCAAAGTTGTGAGTTGGCCTTCCTGGCGGTGTTAAGCTAGACAGATTCCCATTTGCATCATAAGAAAATATCGCTTCTCTCGAGTCTGGAAAGATTTTTTTGGTGACTCGTCCATTGTTGTCATATTCAAATGTTGAAACATGGCCCAAAGGATTTGTAATGGTGTGTACCTCACCATTCATTGGTCCACTATCGTAGTAAGAAAAAACTGTCTCTCTCAGTTCTTGCCCAGTTCCGGTGTACATCCTCTGAACTCGACCAAATCCATCATATTCAATGTTGTAATCATTAAATCCATTTAAAGCATAGCTAATGACTTTTTTGTTATTGTTAAGCAAAGTTAGATTGGTTCGTAACTCAGGAGTGATGTTTCTAAATCCACCATCACTACCGAAGCTTTGTTTGTATTCAGCTACCCAAGGTTGGTTTTCAACAATGGAAGTTCTCGAGTATTCTGGTACAGGTGTGATTACTGCCGGAGGGTTTCCATCATAGTCATTCGCAAAAACATTCCATGTATGTTTTCTTAATCCTGATGGTGTAATAACTTCAATATCATTATCCCAGTGGTATTGAAAACCAAATCTAGAGCCTTTTGAATCTCCATTTCTGACTATGGTTCCATCTGGATATGTGGTGACGTCCTTAATTGAGTCGTGGATTTTTTCTACATGCGAAATTACTGTGCCATCTGGCTTAGTGTTTTCAAGTAAAACATTTTGGCCTAAGTATGGATATGAATCCTTAAGGAAAACATATTCACGACCTTCACCAGAAGTCATCACTACTTGATTGACACCTTCAGTATCTCCATCCGTAGAGATTAGCCAACCTCCACCAATCGGATTGGCATCAGACTCTAATAGCCCAAATGATGAATAAGTGTAATCAAATCTATTTTCGTTTCTATCGATAAATAGATTTAATTGGTTATTAGTACTGTATCCAAGATCCCAATGATTTTGCTCAGGGTCAGTTACTTTTTGTAGTTGCCCATTGGGGTAATATTCGAGCTCGGTTCTTTTACCATAAGAGGAAACGATTGCGTTTACATTAGTTCCAGAAGTTCTTTCTAATTGAGTAAGCAAGCCATTGGAGTCTCTTATGCTTGTTAGCCTTCCTGAGGCATCATAATTAAATTCTTTGTAAACCCTGCCAGTTGTTGAATCAATTGTTCTTTGGTGAGCACCCTCGTCTGAAAACTCATATATCAACTTGCCATCTAACGACACGACAACCAATGAATCAGGTAAGAGTATTGATCCACCTCCAGCAATATTTTTTTCTTTCTGAGTCAAATATGACTCAATCGGAGCTGGTGGAGTTAATGTTTGTGAACCACCTGCAATCGTATCGATAATATTGTATTTATCAACTTTTCTGATGCGGTCATTTTTTGAGTCTGCAATTAATATCTCATCGAATTGGTTTAATGAAAAGTTTAGTGATGTATTCAGCTGAGCATTGTTTAACAGTCCACCATCTCCTGAAAATCCATGCAAGCTATCAAGTAAAACTTCAAATTGTCCATAAGGGTGAACCCTGACAATTTTGTTTTGATCTCCTTGCCAATCATACATACTGTCTAGAATATAGATCGCACCGTTTGAATCAATGTCAACAGCTCTTGGTGCTGACTCAGGGATATGGCCTCCACCACCGTCCCCTCTGTTTAGTTCCTCATAAAAGCAATCAGTGCTTCCGTTCACAGTATATATCCACCCATCAGGTGTTATTTGTCTAACGCATTCGTGCCCAGTGTCAGCAACAAAAATTGAACCAGCATCAGAGATGACAATCCCACTTGCATTGAACATGGCAGTTTCAGTGGCGAGCACATTTTCGAAAACTGCTTCATCACCTGGGAAAAACTCTGACCCTCCAGCCACCGTTTGAATGTTACCATCTGAGTCTACTTTACGAATGCCCCAACCTACAGAAATGAAGAGTGTTCCATGTTTGTCAAAAGCAATGTATCTTGCTTCAACTTCAGCACTGGTTGCAGGTGTTCCATCAGGACTGCTACCGTATGACCCATTCCCTGCTACTGTTGTGACAATACCATCTCGGTCTATTTTTCTTACCCTTCTATCGTAGACATAATATATGTCTCCATTGGGTGCGATTTTGATGTCCTGGACACCAGTTAAACACACATCCAATGCTGACTCTTGTTCAATCGGTGTTTCATTACAGGATGGGAAAAACTCATGAATTCGTCCAGCGACTCTGACTGCATTTCCATCAACATCAATTTTAACTATGTGTCCTTTGTTCCGATCAGCAAAGTAGATTTCATCATTTGGTGCAACTTCAACTGCCCAGGTTTCGTCAATTTGAGAAATATCTGTTGGTCCTGGATGATTACTAACGTTTGGATTATCTACTTGAGCTCTGAACGCTTGAACTTTTCTCTTAAACCCATCACCCTTCAGAAGAACCCTTTGATACGTGTTGTAAACATGATGATCTTTTATGGCCCAACCACCAAGGTTTAATTGTTCTTCTCTAACAGCTTTTCTGTCCGCAGAATTACCAGCTCTGTTAACGTTGGAGTTTGCAAATGTATTGTACTTCCTATATAACTTAATTTTATTGTATCTCGAAACACGTAATTCAATTTCACTCCTTACTCGTGTATATAATGGATTCAGATTTAATTCCTCATAAACTCCAAAGGAGCGATCAAACTCAGCTTGAGATATACCAGGTGAATAGAGCAATGGAAAATAATAATGCACATTGTAGGATGTGGTTTTTGAATGATAAGACCGGTCGTAATGATCTGTACCATCCCAAACATAGGTATAAGATAAATTTTCACTGGGTTCAAACTCTAACACCTCTCCGTCAATAACCAGTTCTACTCTCAATAATTCTGCCGGAACTGTATCTCCAATTAAAGGAATAACAAACTCGTCAAATCCTGAACTTGGAAAGACAGAATTTGAACTGTAGTACAAACTGTGGTCAGTTCCAACAAGGGGTATTTCCTCTTCTAGTGTTCTGTTTTGAGCATTAATGATACAACCAGTACAGTCTGTATTTAGTTCAAGGTCTTCAGGCTCATCTTCTGGTGAGTCATCTTCAACAATTTCTGGATTATCTTCAGGTTGTGGTTGTTCAGGTGGTTCTTGTAATGATGGTGGTGGGATGTAGGGCCAGTTAATGTCCCAAGGAGTAAAGTGGTTAACTGATGTTCGCCATAATGACTGACCCGCCTCATACATTTGAGCCAATTGAGTTAATTCAGCATTTGTAATACCCAGCTCATCCAACTCAGCTTGTGTGGCATCATTTACAACATCATCATTAGTGACATCAAGCACCGCAGCTCCATTCTCAATTCTGTTGATTGAGATTACCAGTCCAGCTAACTCAGGAATCCAATAGGCGATTTGCCTGTCATAAGAGGCCAGGGGAGCTTTGGTACCTGTAGGAAATCCGATGAAATTTTCTAAATAAAGTTGAATGTTTTGGTCAAAATTTACACGAATGGCTTCTTGATTGATCGCTTCATCAAGTGAAAGCTCAACTGCATAAGTATAACCAGACGCTGGAGGTAAATGACTGGGCATTCTTTGCATTCCATATGAGCCTACAGTGAACTCTGTAGCACGAACGCTAATGTTTGAAATTGATTGAGTTGTGCCATCTTCAAACTCCAAACTTGCTTGTATTCCAGAAGGGAACAACATGGTTGCTTGCCTGCTGCCATCGCTATCAGTTACTTCACTACCTCTTACAACCTGATAGTCATTTGTGGTGTCAGTAAGGTCTAGTCTGGTTACTTGATTATCTAATCTGACTAAGACAATATCTTCAGAATATACGAAATCTTCCCATGGCGTTTGAATGTCTCTTTGAGAGGTAATAAATCCACCTTTAGTGAAGTTCACTGTTAAGGTGCCACCACCATTTACAACCAAATCATATTCACCACTGCCTCTGGAGTAAGTGTAACCATACTCAGGATGATTGTTGATTGACACTTTCACACCTTGCAAGGGATTACCATCAGCATCCAATACTCTACCTTTTACGATTGCGGCTCGATAATCCTGGATGGTATCTACTGTCATTCCTATTTGTACTGGTGGTACTGATTCATAGAGGAAATTGACAGTCTCTATGAAAGGTACAAAAGATGTTTTGCTCAAAGCTGGTGCAATATCATTTGGGTCGGGTGGTAGTTCAATAACCTCAATGGTGAACAACTGTGTATCAGTTCCACCAAAGCCATCATCAACGTTGACCTCGACTGAGAAGTTTCCAGCTGCATTAGGTGTCCATGTAATCAACCCGTTATTATCAATACTCATTCCTGATTCAGGATTAATCAGTTGGAAAGTAATGGGGTCACTATCAGCATCACTGACCACAACCTGATACGAGTAATCCAAGTCCTTCTCTGCACTGCTTATTGGAAATGATTGAATTTGAGGTGCATTATTTACAGTTACGTCAATGTCATAGCTTTGGGAGTCTGTAGAGTTATACTCATCTGTCACAACAACGGTTACTGGATATGTCCCTTCTCCCAGTGATTGCCAGGTCATCAGACCATTTGAGTCAATTGATGCGCCAGCAGGTGAGATTGATAAATCATAATCAAGGCTGTGATTTTCTGGGTCTGTTGCGACAACTTGATAGCTGTAAGCCTGAGACTCTCTGACAGTTGTATCTGGTGATGAAGTAATTGTGGGAGGTTGATTGACTGAGATTGTAACCAAAGCGCTGTCTGGATCTGAGTCCAGACAGCCATCATTAACGATCAGCTGAGCCACATAATCGCCCACCAAATCAGGGGTCAGGCCAGCTTGCATTTGGTCGTCATTATCAATCACCGCTGTACTGCCATTTGGCGCAGTAAGTAATGACCAGGAGTAGGTCAGGGTATCCAGGTCAATATCACTGGAAAGTGAGCCATCTAACTCAATGGCTTGGCCAATGACGCCCGTGGTATCCGGACCAACATCTGCAACTGGTGCTGTATTAGTGAATAAGCCCTCGAATCCATCAAAAAAGATACGATCAAGAACACAACCAAGTGCTCTGTTACTGCGATCAAAAAACTCAACTGCGTGGACTTTAAACAGATTACTTTTAATGATGTGCTTGTTGTCAGAAACCTGAAGTCTGATGGAGTACTTTCCTGGTCTATCAGTGATTATCGTTGCGCTTTCGGAAGTGGGGTTTTGAATCTGGGCAGATGATCCCATTGGTGATTTTTCAAGATCCCAGAACATCAAGATATCATCACCATCTGGATCAAATGCATCTTGTATCTCCAATTCAGCAATTTCGCCAACCAGCACTTTCTGGTCTTCTATTTTGCTTAGTTGAGGTTTGGTTTGCTCGGTATCAATCAACAAAGTATCTGATGATGTCACGTGTAGCCCATCAGAAACCAAAAGCTCAATTGTGTAAGTGCCGGCTTTATCAAGAGATAGAAAAGTTGTGACATTATCATCATCCTGAACCTTGGCTAAACTCCCTTCAGGCCTCTCAATAATGATCCATTGATAGGAGAGTGGGTCACCATCTTTATCTGTCGAATTTGAGGCATTTAATTTTACTGTTTCATTGATGTTAGCAAACTGGTCAAAATGAGCATCAGCTTTTGGTGGGAACTGATTTTTGTCCAGTGCATCAGCACCTAATGATTGGAAAAGTAAAAATACACAGATGAAGGCAAGCGACTTTAAGTCCATTTAAATACTCCTTGAGAGGTTACTACTGGCCTGATTATATGAGTTTGTACTCTGATTGCCAATTTTTCTGGTAGTTTGTAGAGACATCATGCAAAAAAAACAGTAATTACCGGATTTAATGGCTCTTAGGTTTGTGAATTGTCATTGAAATGATGCCATCCTTGATTGTATAAACAGTGTTATCTTGGTCTCCTTTAATTTTTACATAGTTGTTATCTTTGATACTGAAAAGTAGCTCGAGCTCTTTGCTGAGATTTTTTTCATCTAAAATGTTTGAAGGTAAATCAGTTGAATCGATAACATACCTAAGCTCCTTTCCTCCTCCCATATTTAATTCATTCAATAAGTATTTGCCAACAAATGAGCCTGAAAGGTTTCTCATAGAAAAAACCAACATGGTTACCATGACAACCATTAAAAAAACTTTAAACCGAAATTGTGACTCTTTAACAATTGACAGGAAATGCAAGATAAGTAGATAGATAAGTATAGGCACTAAAAATATGTCTGGGTTGGGAGTGAGCTTCATCAGTATCAGACCTGAAACTCCAACTAAGAAAAAAAACCAGAAAAATGCAAAAATCATAACTCCAAACATATTTTTAAAATAAGTTTTAGGTGATATGTTGCTTATGCGATGACACTTTTTATATGTTAGAAAGTTTAAAGTTAAGCTGGCAGTAATGAACAATGAAGAAATGACAATGTAATAAATGTTGCTATCTACAATCAGAATAAGTGTTGTAACTGGTAAGACTGCTATGAGGCCAAGGTATTTGTAGATCCGTTTAAGAATTGACTCATCATCACTGATGCCGATGGCTTTTCTGAATTCCTGGTCAAATCTTTTGGGTATGAAAAAAGCAGGCAATGTGATGTAAAGATACAGGGATCCATTTAGTAATAATGAATAGAAGGTGGTTATTAAAAACAATGCGTACAGATTAATATCTAGTGGAAATGGAATTCCATATTCAGACAAGTAGTTATTGACTGTGTTGAAGCCGATCACCATAGCAAATATGGTGATCGGGAGGATGTAATCTTTGATGTTCTTGGTCAGTTCGAAAAACTTATTAACAGACAGTTCAATTGGGGTTTTAGTATTATCCATGGTTCACTCTCTTAAAACTAAATTCATTATTGTACACAAGGTTTTTCACATCTGTTATTGAGTAAAACTTAGTTTTAATGCGTTCATTACCTAGAATCTTTGCGGCCTTTATTTTGCCAAGCCGTTCTTGATTGGGAAGAAAAGTTCGGTTGGTATTTGTTAATTTGCCGCCTTCCTCTGAAGTAATGAACTCACTTTTGAATTTCTTAATTCTGTTGAGGTCGTCTTTACTGATAAACTTCATGAAACCAACATCAATCAAACGAACGTAATCAGTATTGATCCAACGCTTATAGAATGCTTGTATTGATTCACCAGTTACTTTACTGGCTTGTGAAATTTCAACCGTTTCTTTTGAATTCAATACCTCAAGGATGTGGTTTAGAGATTTTTTAGTTATTCTTAGCTCTCTTTTAGTATTTTTAAGTTCTTTTAGGGTGCCAGTTGATAACAGCCCCAGTACTTTGCTGTTTGAGATATTGAGTTTTTCACTTACTTGTATGATTGAAACTGAGTCAGTGCATTCAACCTTCTCTCGATCACCTGTTTTTCTACCAGTACGGGTTTCATAATCAGAAAGGTTGGCCAGATCTTTGAAGTTAATCTGTCTTATATCCTTTCTATTAAATACATAAGTTAGACCGCCATCAATATCTGGCCCCGAAATTGGCCGAATCCCAAGTGACATTATTTTTTCTGAAATATTTGTGTGGTTTAGGCCATGCTGTTTGGCAAGCACGCCAGCAAATACATAGCTTTTATTGAATGCTTTGGCCACTTTTTCATCAATGAAAATTGTGTTGCCTTTTGTCTTTTTGGGGTCAACTTTTTTTATGACTCCTGCATGTATGGCAAATCTAATATTTTCATAATGAACTTGGCATAAATCAGCCACATCATTAATTCGTAAAAATTTACTATTAACTTTTATTAGAACTTTTTCAACATATGCACTAAGAATACCTTCTCTGTTATTCATAGCCTGAAAGTTGATTTTCTTATTTGCTATCTGTTTTATCGTTTCAATAAAGTTACCTCTAACATTATGTTTGTGAGATATCTTTTCTAATTTGATTTTGTTTTTCAGAGTACCGTTACCTTTTGATAAATACTTGAGTAACCGATTTACAGAATTTGCTTGTATTTGCCACGGCTGATTGTTTATCCTTTCATCAGCTTTAATCACTTGATGATCAATTAATTGTTTAACAAGAATGTATGAAATACCGAGCACCGATGAGGTTTCTATCATTCCAAGCGGTCTTGAAAAGTCAAAGCTATCTTTTGTGTTAATGTGACTATTTGCACTCTTTATAACTTTGAGGGATGTGTCATTCAAAACTCTAACTTTTGAATTGAGTAGTGAGGTTAAGCTCAGTCTTGGATGAACACCATTTGACCTCATGGCTTTATGAACGGCATGTTTCAATTTTGATTCAAATTTCTTTGGAAACTTAGTCGCTAAATATGCCTGGAATGACAAATCATATTCACTCAGTGTGATTCCGTTGAAATGATAAAATTCACTGAGAGCATCAATAAGAGTTGTGAAAAGCTGAAGTTTCTCAGAGTCATAGTTACTGAATAAATCTTCAATAAAGAAAGCATAACTATCAGGTACTTTTGGGGAGTCGGTGACATTAAATTCTTCACCACAATTGCATTTATTTAAGTTGTTTCTTTTCCAATTGATCTTGCTACCACAGGCTTGGCAATAGTCAATCAGTGGTACTTTATGTTTGTAACAAATATGAATAGATCGATGGTCCCAAATTGATTGAGCATAACCATCTTCTTTAAGGCAATGCGGACAAATCGAGGTTGTAGTTACTCTCAAGTCATTTTTAAGAACCCGCAATCCTTTAAAGTTAACATAAACTTTTTTGTTTTTAACTGGTTCCGATAAGTAAAAGCCTTTTTGTTCTACCTTATTTATACCGATGGTTTGTAGTACATGCGACCAGTGTTCATAACTTGTCACAATTTTGTCCAGACTGGTCTTCCAGTCGTAGATATGACTACCGGCTAAAAACTGAGCAATTCCTTGCCACCCATTTGTTTCTGATGCCCGTAGTAGATAGCCTATAGGAGATTCATCCTGTTGGATTATTGGTTTAATAATTAAATTACGCATACATACCCCCTGAGATTTTGTTTATGCTTTTTACTAAATCAGAATGATTTAAACGGAAAGGGTTAGTGGATAAACTGTCACTATTAGGGAGCGCTAAAGTATCGAAAGCTTTTGTAATGTGATTATATTTAACCTCGTTCATACCGTCTTCAAAAGCTATTAATGTGGCTTCTTTGAAAATCCTCACAATGCTACTTGGGTTTCCACTTGTAGCCACATACAAAGGTGCACACTTTGAATATGAATTGAAATTTGGAAACCCATTCAAGCCAATTTTTTTAATAAAAAGTGTCCTTAATGTTGAAGAAAACTTTGTTAACTCGCCTCGTTTTTGAGGTGTGCCCAGGTTTAATGAGGTCAACTGAGTTCGATATTGAAAACGCCTTGATAGCTGCGTTTCTTCATTGATTATGGTTTCACATTCTGGTGTTCCGACCAAAACAATAGGAACTTTAAACTCATTAATGATTGATTTAACCCAATCTCTAACGTCATTACTTTTTCCAAAGTCTTTAGCCAATAAGTGCTGGAATTCATCCAAAATAATTACTTTGGTTTTAAACTCTTTAAGTAAAACGCCCAGTCTATAAGTCAAATCAAGGGCACTGCCTTTGCCAGGTGAAGGGGCCCCCAGAGATTTAAGCATTGAAGAAGCTATTCCCTTGATGGTAACTGGGTTAGGTACAAGAGAATAAAATGCATTAACTACTGGCACCTCTTTGTTGTCACGAATAATGAATTCTTGTGATTCAGATTCGAGTATCGATAAAATTGCATTGCAAACAGTTGTTTTGCCGGTTCCCGCTGGGCCTGTAAGCAAAAAATTAACAGGTTCTAGGGCAGATTCAGATATAAGTAAACACCTTTGAATCATGTCTATAGCCAATTTGATTTTTTGATGTGGAATGTATGTATGATCAATGGCATTTATCTTTTGGTAAATTTCAGGATTTAACATTTCAGAACTCCACTGCTTCATATTGTTCATCATCGTCATCATCGTCAGTATTCGGCTCAATGAACGACTCGTCATGAGTTTTAAATTCCGTTATAAATAACTCTGGAGATATTGAATTATCCTCATGCTCTTTGATAATAGAGTTATCTTGTTCTTGATTTTTGGCTGACTCCTTTAATCGAGCAATTTGCTTAGCTGCATACTTGTCACCCATGACAATTAAGTCTTGTCTGAATTTCCAACGTGCGATAGCAAGAGCATATTGATCCAGTTTTGCAAGGTCTTTTTTACCTCGTGATTTAAGTTTCTCCTGTATTTTGTTGTGTTCAAATAGGCTTAGATTTCTTGTGTATTTAGGAGTGGTTGAATCAGCTTGAATAAAAACACCGTCATCATCAGGATCACGGATAAAAACTCGATCCAGGTTCAATGTATCTACATAAACATGAACCATGGGGTTCTTATTCTTGTTACGAAACTTGTGCTCAATGGTTTTTAGAGCGTGAGAAAACCATGAAAGATTAAAAGCTTTGATTCGTCCCCCGTTTATCGTTCTTGTGTAAACATTTCTTGCTATTTGATCAATATCTTTATAATCATATTGAACAATGGGCGTTTTTTTCTTGCTCTCATCCCATAGAGCTTCAGGAGTACGGCCATGACCACGGTGAAGGGTTTTATGATAGTAAATGTCTAACCATTCTTTAAATTTGTTTTTAAGCTCATCTAGGGTAAAACAAGCATATTTTTCTGATTTGTAATCACCCCTCTTGGTCGGACTTTCAAAAGTTGTACCTCTTAAAGTGTGTAAAAATTGACAATTAACTCTACCAAAGAATCGTTCAACATTGGGTTTGGAATCAGGATCTCTGGGGGAACCAAACTCAATCATAATTCCTAGATGATTACAGAAGTTTTTTAGAGATTTACTGGTGTAATCTGAACCATTGTCAACACATAGCTTTTCAAACAAGCCCCCAAATGTAGAGTAGCTGCTACTCACCGCCAGTTTCATTGCTTGAAGAATTGTGGCCGCAGAAAATGGATCCATGGTTATTACTGCAGAAATCACACATCTAGAGTAGTGATCAATCAGGATTGTTGCATATGGCCTTCCGACCACTTCGCCAGTATCAGGGTCAACAACCAATACATCCAGCAAGCTACCATCGGCTTGCACGCTTTCCAGTATCCGTTCGGTGTAGATACTCCTGCCAGCAGCTTTAAAGGCTTTTTTGGCAGCATACTTACCGCGTCTTGTTTTGGTTCTTATGTAAGGATCAATTTTGGCAATTCTTCGTTCAATTGTGCTTAGAGATGGAATGCTTAACCCTGAAGGAATTGAATTAGAATCACCATATTCAGATAAGATTTGAGAAACGATATTTTCATGAACATGTTTCATGGTGACTTGTTGATCGGTTAGATAATCTTCCTTAATCCTTTGATTAACAATTTGCTCAATTTCAGGGTCAAACTTCAAAGGCATTATTCCCCGGCGTGAGAAGTTAGGGGCCAGGGAAACCGGGTCATATTTCGACTCCACATAGCTTTTTGCCCAACGTGCAAAAGTCGAAAATGCTGGTGGGTTCTTATCATTAATTGTGTTTGAGTATACAGCCAGAATAGGTTCGACTATGGTTGCAGAACGGCAAGAATCAGTTTCATTGAACACGTATCTGATGTACCTTAAACGTCTGTTCATTTCTTTGATTTGATTTTCTGTTAGATTTGATGGGTTGGGTTTTTCAGTTTTTTGTTGTTTGATTATTTTTATTTGGCCATCTCGCTGAAGGGATAAAAACTTGTCTTTGGACAATGTGAAAACATTACCCCCAGCAATTCTTGCGGCTCTTAATTCATTTGGACCAATGAATACAAGTTCATGTTCATATCCATGGACTGCAAAATGATCTCCAACGCTCATCTCAAAAATAGATTTCATGCTTCATCTCCTATTGTCCAGACAAGTGATTTTTCATTTAAGGGTAGTTGGGTTTCAAACTGAACATGACCTTGAAAAATTGCCCAATCTGCAATTAAAGGATTAAGTCCATGTTCCATGCAGTCATTACGAAATTCATGAAGTGAGCAACCAGTGCCCTTTGTATCTATAATCGATAATGCTTCATTGATTTGTAGTTGATGGAACTTCAGGCGCGCACTGCGATATAGGTACTTTCTATTTTGGCAGTCGGGAAAAAGATTCAGTACTTTCTCAGTGACCACTTCAAACCTAAAGCCTGCCGTAGCAAATATTGAAGTGATTTTGGTAAGACGGTCATTAAGTTTTCTGGACTCAAGTGAGCCTGAGAACTTAACTTCTCTAAAAGTGTATTCTCCATTTTCATCAGCCATCACCACATCCGGTGTATAGCTTTGTTTGCGGTTTAATCGAAGAGTCAATGGTTGTGTACGGTAACTCAGGGTAGTCTTCTCAAACTCGATTGCAAGGCAGTGCTCCGCCTCAAGCTTGCTCTCACATGGCATCAAAGATTGGTTCTTTACACTGGGGAACAAAACTGTGTTTTTATTGGGGAGTCCTTTCCAGATTTTACGATTTCCATATTGCATCCCTTCGATTGGATCCTGACTGAATATAGTGGCTAGCTTTTGATGGACATCCTGGATATCAATGATTTCGATTGGGTTCATGATACATACCCTCCTGGGGCATTGAACCCAGTTAATTTTGAAGCTACATGAGGCTTACTTGTGGATTTTATTTCAGTGGTAAATTCAACCAGGTGTTTACCTATTTGCTTGATTTTATATTTCATATTTTTTCTCTAAAATTAGAGAGGTCACCAACCATTCCTCTCAAGCTCCAGGCAAAAGGGTATCGTTAGCCCATTATTAAAATAGACTGTTTTACTTGCACAATACGGTTAGATGAAATAGAATCAGGTCAAAGCTTGAAAACTTGAGCCGATTACTAAAAAACCTGATGGTTGCAGCCATCGGGTTTTTTTATTTCTCCTTCTGCAAATTCTTAACTCATTTATTCTTCTCCAAAGAATCAAATCTATTGTTTGTAATCCACTCAGCCACGTCAGAAGAAACAGCATATTTCCCCTTTCTGTTTTTGAATGTCATTATGGGAAGTTCGATGGTTCCACGTTCTATTGCTTTCCTGAATGCAGCAATTGATTTAAAACCAAGCGCTTTCGATAAAGGCTCCCCTGAGATGAGAATGCCATATTCAGCGATTAATTTTTGCTCGATATGTTTCTTGTATTCGCTCTTAGTCACATTCAGTCTTCAATTTCGTAGCCTGTGATCCTAGGCTTAAACCACTCATTTGTGAAGATGTATTTTTAGTACAATAAATCAATATAATAATATTTTGTTATTGATATTAAAGGAAAATCTATATATTTTATTTTTATGGATATTATCAAATTAAGAACCAAGCTATGGATTTACATGGTCATGCGTATTGGCTACTGTGAAAATGGTCACCAAATAATGGCCCGCATAAATTATGGCACCGACTTCCATCCTTTCCTCAAGTCGATAACGGGCAAAAGAATTGCTTATAACAAAAAAAGAAAATCTGAATTATTTTCCGCATGTAACAAGTACCAAAAATATGTCAATGACGACAATCCACCATGCCCAAACGATGAAACCCTTAGAGTCACGAATATATTCTTTAAGGATTCAATAAAATATTTTGAAATGCCACTTTGGGATGCCCTCACTGCCAACATTAATAATATTTCCGACATACATAAAATTGGAATAAACATGGATAGCTTTACTGTCTTTTCAGAACTATTCCAAAAGAGCGACCAACCCAATTCCAATGATGAAATCAGCTTGCAAGATCAAGTCAACAAATTCACTTTTAACTTTTACGGCCTTTATAACGAGCTCACAGCATTCGTATTGTTGCTACTCAAAGCAGAATTAGATCACGATGTAATTGCCCGAGATATTTTGCTGGTTGAATTACATAAGCATCTAACTATTTATTTTGCTTTGAATGAAATCTCCGACGAACTTATTTATCTTTTTCTGATAATAAAAAAAAGGTTTACTAACAAATGGAACAGAGGGGCTCAAAGCAATATTGTTGTGCTAAAGATTCCAGAAGAAGTCAAAAGGACTTTTCGAGAAAACAAACGTGTGCTGAGGTTTTTAATTGATTCATATCCAGAAAACCAAATAAGACCTCATACTGAAAGGAGTAAATATTTTGTTATAAACTCCTACATGCAAAAAAATTATGAAAACCTATCTCACCACGCGAAGCTATTTTATAAAGATAAGTTTGTACTGAAGAGTATTATGCATGGATCAGGCTAGTGGTGGTTTAGCAAAACAGACTGGGAAAATATAAGTCCAAAATCTTTTTTATTTAGGAAATAAACATGATTAATAATGAAGATACACACAATCGAATTTACAAAATCATTGGAGTCAGCTTTCTAGTTGTTTTATCCATATATCTATTTCTTGGGATGTTTATAGATGATATCTTGCCTAATCAGATCTTTAGAAAATTCACATATATATGGCTTTGGTGGGTATTAATAGCCTGTTCAATAGCATTCGTGCTTGAATTTTATTATGAGAACAAAAAGCATACGATCAAAAAAATCAAGTCAACTTCATTCAAAATTGTTTCAGCCATTACGGCAATGCCTATATTGGTCTTCACAAATATAAATATTGATCAATTTATTAATAATTATACAGAACTTGATCCTAGCTTATTACCTAATGCCGCCTTGGCTCTAAAAATGATCTTTGTGCCCTTATCCTGGCTAGTAATTTTGACTGTTATCCTGTTCGTTATGATGATCAAAGAGAATAAAAAATTGGATAAATCTGAAAACGAGCCAACATTAATTGAAGTCTTTTTTTCTGAGAAAAAAAACACAGCTGAAAAGAAACATGAGGCTTTCATCCATCTTAAAAATTTTTTAAGAGTAATAGGGATAGCTGGAACCATATATTTTTCTGTTTCAATAGTTGAAAGTGTGCAGAAAAAAAACGGTTTGTTGAATATGTTTGCAAAAGCTCTGGTATTGAATACTGAATATTTTAAATCCTCAAGCTGCATAGACTTGGAAGACTATGAATTAGCCGCCGATATTGGTCGTGGATTTATCTCCGTTTATCATTTAAAAACTGGGGAATTCGATGTAACTAAGTGTACTTATCCAGTTGATATTTCAAGCTAACAAACGACTGATTAGCTTTTACCAAACCTTCCCTATTGGTATTAATTACTTTCAAAGTGTGCTTTAGTCTCTAAAATCTTTTTTCTGATTAAAAATGGGTCATCCAGGAAAATCATTGATACTCTTGTGGTTCCTGTACCTGAATTACTGATTCTTCCATAATTAAATATTCGACCTAATATTGATTGATCAACAACGAGCCCCTCACCTTGAGAAATTGGAATCTCGACCGTTTTACGAGAAATCAGCCCTGATTTGCCTAGCACTCTCTCATTTGTAATAACGAGCTCCGATGATAAAAAATATATGAAAGAATAAATCACATATCCAACCCATGGTGCCATCCAAATGTAAAGAACTTTAGCTGTCCCCCCAATAGATTCAATAAAGGTTATCTGGAGAATTGTGATCACAACATATGCAATCATTGGCTTATTAGAAATGCTTGCAACAAAATTTACTTCTTCATTTGCTTGAAATTGTTTTTTTAGAAATGGACTAACTTCTTGCATAGTTTCCCTCATCGTAAATGTCTCTAATTTCGAGACATTCTATCTTGTCTCTATTATAGAGGCAATGTTGAAGTCTATTTACACAAAAGAAAGTGATACTTTGCGAGCTTGGCTGAAAACTAAGCGAAAAGAAAAAGGTTTGTCGCAAAGAAAGCTGGCCAACCAGTTAGACATTCATCATTCGATTATTGGCAAAATTGAAACAGGCGAGAGACAAGTTAATGTTGTTGAACTGATCATTTACTGTAAAGAGCTTGACGCTGACCCAATTGAAATAATAAAACAGCTCAAATCTTAACTAAGACGTGAGGAAAAAGGAAATATTCTATAATCCGAGAAGCTCTGATTTAAGTACTGGTAAATTCAAGATTATTGCTAAAAATAACTTAGCTATGAAAGCCTTATCTGAATTAACATGATCTTCTATTAAAAATTTTGACTGATTTTCCATATTTTTTTGACAAAAGTCATAAAAGTTTATCTATGGTGAGGCCAAATCCCCCATCATCAGTATGTAATAGTAGGTTGAATAATACTCTGCTAACTTGTGACTGCTGTAGACTGTACACCCTTCTATATGCTGTAACTTCCCAGTCATTAGCCTCTGCTCTTTCAATTTGACGTTCAATGCTTCCTAC
This sequence comes from Marinicella meishanensis, assembly GCF_019931145.1. Taxonomy (GTDB): domain Bacteria; phylum Pseudomonadota; class Gammaproteobacteria; order Xanthomonadales; family Marinicellaceae; genus Marinicella; species Marinicella meishanensis. Next base: position 18,833 of record NZ_JAIOUV010000012.1, read on the forward strand.
TACAGTATTTGCTGCTTGTTTTTTAGGCACATGAGACCTCATATAATATGCAGCAGCGTCCCTGCCTGCTCTCCAAATAAAATTATAAACCTGAGAAACTGAATATCTTTCTAAAGCTTTATTAATAGCAAGAATGGTTTTTTCTCCTGGGTTGAAGTTCAATTGATGTTTTGAAAGAACAAAATTCAAATACCCAATACATTCTTGCAAACTGACTTCTTTACAGAGTTCAACAACCTCCTCGTATGCATCGTCAATGAAGCTCATTGATGTAATGGAGTTGTCTAGTTCGCTGATGAACTGATTCATGTTTTTGTATGCATTGCTTAATGGCAAAAACCATTTAACTCTGTCAATGTAGTATTGAAAACCGCCATTTTCTAGAAGGGTAATGTGCTCTAATTCAGAGTCAGGGTCGATTAAGATAGTGTCTTGATCGTGCAGTTCCTTTAAAACTTTTATACTGTAATCCTTATCTGGTGAAAATAATTCAGATGTGTTCAACCTAAATTCATTTAAGCCAGTCAGGTTCTCATTGGCAGAATGTCGAATCAAGGCATACAAAAAAACAGCCTGTTTTACTGTTAAAGCACCTACTGATAATTCATAATCGTTGTTATCAATAATTGCTTGAATGGCAGCTTTTTTTCTTAAGCTTTCTGATTGTTGAGCTTCATTGATACAATCTTCACAGGTAATGTTGCCATTGTATTTTTGTTGATTAATGTAATCAGATCGGTTTGCGTAAACGTATGCTTCACCACAACAGTCACAAAAAACAGAAGTTGAAAATGCACAACAATTTGACTTTACTATTTTCAATAGCTCTGCACTGGATATTCCAAAATTTTCAGAAATTTGTTTAACTGAAAGCTTAAACTCCCCCTCATCGTCAAAGCCCCAATAGAGTTGGCAAAGCTCTGCATTTGGTGACTCCAAATCAAATATATCAAGTTCTAATGACATTTCATTCTTATCTTTTAAAACGGGGTGTCCACGATTCTTCCAGTTCTTTATCTTCTTCCAACTCATCCAAGTCTGGCAATTCTGAACCAGTTAGTACCGTGAGTGTCTTCCCGTATGAACCTAAACCAATCACTTCTTCATATAACTCACCTTCAGTCGAACCTCCAAACCATGTGTTAAAGCCAATTGTTCCGCTAATCTGAGCAGAACTTTTAATATTCTGGCTATCTTTGTTAAACTCATAGGTATGAGTTTCTCGTGGTAAAAGAGATTGTTTCTTGATCCACGTAAGTTCAGGGTATTCAGTTAACTCATCCGACATAAAACAATAGCTAACTCTGTCACCTGTCGAAACCACAATTGCAGCAGGGTCAGGCGTTCTTTGTGCATACCTTATTGCAGTTGCAGTAATGGATGTATTACAAATTTCAGAAAGTTGAACAATTGCATCTAGGCCAGAAGGTAGTTTTTCAAGCTCTCTGTCAAACAAGAATGAGGGCATTAATAAACCTGTAGCAAAATTGTCAGCTTCAATTTCGTGTTTATCACTTGATACAAATCCAGACTTTGAAGTATGCATATCACTTGTAGAAAAAACTATTTCTGGATGGCCAGGTAAGAAATAGTGGCCTAACTCATGACAAATACTGAATCGTTGAAAGCCATCGTTTTCGATATGGGTAGCATATAAAATGCCATAGTTATCTTTTACTTTCACAATCATCCCAGATACACCGCCCTGTTTTGAGGGCATATCTTGTACATCAATTTCATACATGCTGGCGATTAAAAAAGGATCAACTGGAAGTTGATCAATACCAATTTCTTTTAATAAATTTTCAGCTTGTCTAGTTGCACTTGGTTCCATGTGTTATTTGGATATTTATTTCTTTTTAGAAAGCATGGCAATAAAGTCCATTGCCATTTCACGTTGATCTGATGATAGCTTTTCATATCCATGACGAAAAGCCACATCAGATTCAGCAAACCCCTCTGGATCATCTGTACGTCCAAGCAAATAATCAGCTGTAACGTTCAAAGCATCTGACAAGATTCTTAAATTATTGAAAGATGGTTTTCTTTGACCAGTCTCAAAATGTGAAATTGCCGCTGGCTTTAATCCAGACCTTTCTGCAAGTTCACTTTGACTAAAACCTCTTTTATTTCTTGCCAAAACCAATCTTTTTTTAAAAATATCATTTTTATCCATTGACAACTCTATACGATATAGTATTATTGTGCATGACGAAACGTATTTGGCCGAAAGGCTTTTTTTTGAAACCAGGCCTATACGACTTCGTAGGATTATACATTACGTGTAATAAAAATCAACCATTAACTTTGAAGGTATAAAACGATGATAGACAGAGCAGTATATAAAACAAAAAAAGACAATGACGGCGATATCCTTGCCTTGTGCAACTCAGGTCAGTATTGGTCTCCCAGATCAAAAGCTGATGCAATCAGAGATATCGAGTCAGGCACTACTCGCTATTACGTGCCATGGAGCGATGGTACTAAAACTTTTATCAAGGTGGTGCCCGGTGCAAGTGGCAAATACTTGAGAACAGATAAAGACCAAACATCAAGAAACAACCTGGATGATTTACCAGATTGTTAATTAACAGGAGAAATGAAATGAGTAAAAAGAAAAACGTACATGTAGTTCCGCATAAATCAGGTGGCTGGGCTACAAAGTCATCTGGTTCAAGTCGGGCTGGTTCAGTCCACTCCACACAGAAAGAAGCTATCAAACAGGCACGTAACCAAGCCATTCGTGAAAGATCAGAAGTGGTTATCCATCGAAAGAATGGACAAATTCGTGATAAGGATAGCTATGGTAACGATCCACATCCACCTAAAGACACTAAATTTTAATAGTGAGTTAGGTGTAATTATCAAAACAAAATGAGGTATATGTATGGTAAACATTCAAATGGTAACATTTGCGATAGCAGTATTAGGTGCAATTCTTGGTATCATTAACACGTGGCACAATCTGAGCCAGAGAAAGGTAAAACTGAAACTAAAACCTGCTCATGCGATTCCGGTTGGAGGTGTTGATCCAAACATACAGTTTTGCATTGAAATTACTAACTTGAGTACGTTTCCAGTTACTATTGAAGAGGCTGGTGTTTTGTTCAAAGGTACTAAAGATAGAGGGATAATTCCACATCCTATCTTCACAGATCACGACAATAAATGGCCTAGAAAACTGGAATCGAGAACATCAATTACAGCATACAGTCAGCTTCCCAGTATTGGTGTAAACCATCGTATCAAATGTGCGTATGCTAAAACTCAATGTGGTGTAATTGTCAAAGGTACCAGCCCAGCTCTAAAACAAATATCAAGGGAACAATAACGAGGACAGCCACTCCTCTCTGGAAAATATCATTAGGTCTCATCAGTAATTTGCCAATGCTAATTGCTTATGGTGGAATCACTAAACATATGTCCAAAAAAAGGCCCTGCAATATAATACAAAGCCTATTAATCTCATTGAGTTTGACGTTAAAATCTCACTTACTTTGACGTAAATCTCAATGATCTTGACGCATCAGGGATATTCAAAGATTTAAATCAATCCCAACTCAAAGCCCCGCCGGTCTGGTATTCAGTCACTCGGGTCTCGAAGAAGTTCTTTTCTTTTCTGAGGTTGGATTGTTCGTCGAGCCAGGGAAGGGTGCATTCGGCGCCGGGGAAGGGTTCGTCGATGCCGAGTTGTCTGGCTCTTCTGTTGGCGATGTAGCGGAATTGTTCGATGTGGTCTTCGGCTGAGTAGCCGAGGATCGGGCGGCGCAGCAGGTATTTGGCGTAGCCGGCTTCGGCGGCTTCGGATTCGTCCCACATGTGGCGGATCTTGGCCGGGTCGAGGGTGATTTTTTCTTCTTCGATGATTTGTTTGCACACGCGGATGCCGAAGGAGGCGTGCATCACTTCGTCGCGCATGATGTATTGCAGCTGTTCGGCGGTGCCTTTCATCAGGCCGCGGCGTTGCAGGGCGAAGATCGGGCTGAAGCCGTTGTAGAACCAGCAGCCTTCGAAGATGGCGCCGAAGAACATGTAGGCCAGCACGAAGTTTTCCATTTCATCCGGATCGTTCAGATCGATGTTGGGGCGCAGGATGCTGTTCAGGCGGCGGTTGGCCACTTGGATTTTTTGGTTGATCTCGGGGACCACGCGGTAGCGGTTGTAGATTTCGCCTTGGTCCAGGCCAATGGTCTCGATGCAGTGCTGGTAGGTCCAGGTGTGCAGCGCTTCTTCATACACTTGGCGGGCTTGGTAAATCTGTAATTCGGGCGCCGACATTTTTTCCATCACCGCCAGGCCGATGTTGCGCATCGCCAGGATGTCCGAGGTGGTCAGGTAGGACAGCACGTTTTGGTAGACGTGTTTTTCGTCTTCGGTGAGGGTCTTGTTGTAGTCGATCACGTCCTGGGTCATGTTGATGTCCAGGGGCGTCCAGTGGTTTTTGTTGGCGTTCAGGAAGAACTTCCAGGCCCAGGGGTATTTGAACGGGGCCAGTTGGTTCACATCGGTCAGGCCGTTGATCACGCGCTTGTCTTCGGCGCGCACGGGCTCAACACCGGTCAAAGCATTTTGGTGGGTGTTTTCTGGTGTGACATTCAATGGTTCAGCCGGCGCTTGGTCGGCTTGGTAGGCCACCGCCGCTTCTTTGACTTGGGCCGGTTCATCCTCTGATTTTGCTTTGGGCCGGGCCACACTGGCGGTGGCTTTGCTGGCTTCTTTCTCAGCGGGTTCTGGTTTGACCACCGGGGCTTTTTTCTCTTCTTGCTTGTCGCCCAGGCCGAGTGGATCGTCCCAATTCATCATGATGTGTTGCTCCGAAATTCGTTGTTAATTATGAATGTGTTTTGTTGATGGGATCCCTGCACACGCAGCAGCAATCACATCGCAGTTATTGGGTGCCGGTGTGCTCTCCAAATCACCGGACCGTTTTCTGTCCCCCACAACGGACAGGTTGGTGCCTACAGGCTCATCTGATTCTGTTGAATCAAAAGAGCCCGCAGGACTTTTTTTGATCATTGACAGGCTTCGCAGTCAGGATCCAGGATCGAACAGGCCAAAGGCGCTTGTGATCCGGGTTGGGTGTCGACTGGGGGTGCCTGGTTCGAGCTGGCGTCCACGCTTTTCTCCACGTGGGTGGCGCCAACCGAGCGCAAGTAGTAAGTGGTTTTCAGGCCGCGGACCCAAGCCAATTTGTACAAGGAGTCCAGTTTTTTGCCTGAAGGCTCGACCATGTACAGGTTCAGTGATTGACCTTGGTCGATCCATTTTTGGCGGCGTGAGGCCGCTTCCACCAACCAACGCGGATCCACCTCGAAGGCGGTGGCGTATTTGGCTTTCAGGTTGTCGGGCACGCGGTCAATCGGTTGCACGCTGCCGTCGAAATATTTCAGGTCGTTGACCATCACGTCATCCCACAGGTCCAGGGCTTTCAAGTCTTCAACCAGGTAGGGGTTGATGACGGTGAATTCACCGGACAGGTTGGATTTAACGAACAGGTTCTGGTACACCGGCTCGACCGATTGCGACACGCCGGAAATGTTCGAGATGGTGGCGGTCGGCGCAATGGCCATGGTGTTGGAGTTGCGCATGCCTTGGTTTTTGACTTTCTCGCGCAGCTCATCCCAATCCATGCTCATGCTTTGGTCCTGGTCGATGAATTGGCCGCGCTCGTCTTTCAACATTTGTACCGAATCAATCGGCAAGATGCCTTGTGACCACAGCGAACCGTCATACGATGGGTAGGTGCCGCGTTCTTCGGCCAGATCGCTGGAGGCGTTGATCGCGTAGTAGGACACCGCTTCCATGGTTTGGTCAGCGAAATCAATCGCCGCTTCGGTGGCATAAGCCAGGTCCTGGATGTACAGGGCGTCCTGGAATCCCATCAGACCGAGGCCAACGGGACGGTGCCGCAAGTTCGAACGACGCGCTTGTGGTACCGAGTAGAAGTTGTAATCGATCACGTTGTCCAGCATGCGCATGGCGGTGGTGATGGTTTTCTGCAATTTCTTGTGATCGATGCCTTGTTCATTCACATGGTGAGGCAGGTTGACCGAGCCCAGGTTACACACCGCGATTTCTTCATCGGAGGTGTTCAAGGTGATCTCGGTACACAGGTTCGATGAGTGGACCACGCCGACGTGTTGTTGTGGCGAACGGATGTTACAAGGGTCTTTGAAGGTGATCCAGGGGTGACCGGTTTCGAACAACATGCCGAGCATCTTGCGCCACAGGTCGTTGGCTTGGATCACTTTGAAGTTTTTGATTTGGCCGTCTTGGGCCAATTGCTCGTATGCTTCGTATTTTTCTTTGAAGGCTTTGCCGTACAGGTCGTGCAACTCAGGCACTTCTTCCGGCGAGAACAGGGTCCAGGATTCGTCTTTGGCCACCCGCTCCATGAACAAATCTGGGATCCAGTTGGCGGTGTTCATGTCATGCGTGCGGCGGCGGTCGTCACCGGTGTTTTTGCGCAGTTCCAAAAATTCTTCCATGTCGACGTGCCAGGTTTCCAGGTAGGCACACATGGCGCCTTTGCGCTTGCCGCCTTGGTTCACCGCCACGGCGGTGTCGTTGGCCACTTTCAGGAACGGCACCACGCCTTGTGATTCACCGTTGGTGCCTTTGATGTGTGAGCCGAGGCCCCGCACGCGGGTCCAGTCGTTGCCCAGACCGCCGGCGTATTTCGACAACAGCGCGTCGTCTTTGATGGCGCTGAAGATGCCGTCCAAATCGTCGGGCACGGTGGTCAGGTAGCAGCTGGACAGCTGTGGACGCAAGGTGCCGGAGTTGAACAAAGTGGGTGTCGAACTCATGAAATCAAAGGAGCTCAACAAATCATAAAATTCAATGGCGCGGGCTTCGCGGTCGATCTCGTTGATCGCCAGGCCCATGGACACGCGCATGAAGAAGGCTTGGGGCAATTCGATGCGGGTTTTGCCCATGTGGATGAAGTAGCGATCGAACAGGGTTTGCAAACCGAGGTAGGTGAACTTCTTGTCACGCTCGGGTTTGATCGCTTGGGCCAGGCGCTCGATGTCATAACGACCCAGCTCGGCGTCCAACAGGTTCAATTCAATGCCGCGCTGCAGGTATTTACCGAAGTAATCAGGATACACTTCGGCCATGTCTTTTTGGGTGGCGGTTCTGGGCTCACCATAGATAAAGCTCAAGGCCTGGGTGCGGATGCCGTCCATCAACAAGCGGGCGGTGACCTGTGAGTAGTTCGGGTCTTTTTCGATCAACACCCGTGCTGACATGGTCAGTGAGGCGTTGACGTCTTTTTCGGCCATGCCGTCGAACAGGTTGCGCCGCACGTCTTTGGCAATCAATTCTTTGGTCACCCCTTTCAAGCCCCGGGTGGCATCGGTGATCAGCGTGTCGATGCGCTCAAAATCCAACGGCTTGCGGTTGCCTTCGCCATCGATCACGTGCAACACGTCTTCGGCTGGTGCTGGCGTTGCTTCTTTTTTCGCGGCTTTGGCTTGGGCCCGGGCGCGCTTCTCGTTTTGTTTCTCGCGATACAACACATAGTTACGGGCGGCCTTGTGTTCGCCGGCCCGCATCATCGACAGTTCGACTTGGTCCTGGATGTCTTCGATGTGTACGGTGCCACCGTCTTCCATGTGTCGGAACAGCGCGTAGTGCACCTGTTCAGCCAATTTTTCCACGGTTTCGCGGATCCGGCGGGAGGCGGCGGCTTGTCCACCTTCCACGGCCAGGAACGCTTTGGTCATGGCCACTTGGATTTTGGATTGATCGTATTCAGTCACTTTTCCATTGCGACGAATCACCTTAAATGGCGATGATTTTGCGGTGGCTGAAGTTTGATCTGTTTGGGGGTGGTTGGTTTCTTTTCCTTGAATTTGGCTGGCTTGGTTCGACTCTTGATCAGTTTGTTGCATTTGAATGATTACACTACTTCTTAGATTACACTACACCGGTTTGTGCCATCTTGATGTGACACTTTTTGGTACCCGACACGACTCTCTCATTCAGTTGATAATATCTTACTTTTTCAATCGCTGGCAAGGAGAAAATGGCTTTAATTTTTTGCCCAACCAAATATCAATGACTTAGCAAAATGTCTTCATTTTTGCGTCGAAGTTCGGTTGAAACTGGTGGCCCATTTTAGCCGAATTCGCATTCGATTTATGTGACCGGTTGGGGGTTTTTCAGCGCGGTTTTGAAACGGAAGCGCACGGTGTTCAGCACCGCCGCTGCGGTCAAGCCAACAATGATGCCGATCCACAAACCCGGGGCGCCCATGCCACGCTCGAAGCACAGGTACCAGGACACCACGAAACCCAAAAACCAGAAGGAAAAGATGTTGGAAAGCATGATGAAATTCATGTCCTTGATACCGCGCAAAGCCCCGGCTGACGCCACTTGGATGCCATCGGACAGTTGGAACACAGCGGCGTAGAACAGCAGGTTGATGGCGATGGTGGCCACCGCCACATCGCGGGTGTACAGGGCCACGATCTGCGGCGCGAACAACACCGTCACGGTGGCCGCGAACACCTGGGTCAACAGCACCAGCGAGATGCCGAAAAAGCCGGCATTTTTGATGTCGTAAGGATTCTTGCGCCCCACCGCATTGCCGACCCGAATGGTGATGCCCATCGACAGTCCCAGGGGCACCATGAACAACAAGGAAGCGAAGTTCAATGCGATCTGATGGGCGGCCACCACTTCGGTCGCCAAAGACGAGGCCAGCAGGGTGATGATGGAGAAGAATCCAACCTCGGCGAACATCGACATGCCGATCGGAAAACCGAGTTTGAAAAAGCCCCAAATCTCACCCCAATGTGGTCGGTCGAGTTGCGCGAAAACGCGGTAGCGGCCGATGATTTTGTGCTTGTGGGTGATGACGGTGTAGCTCACCATTTGGATGAACAACACAGTGGCGGTGGCATAACCGCACCCTTGGGCACCCAGTTGTGGGAAGCCCAATTTGCCGAACATCAAAATGTAGTTCAACGGGATGTTCAACAGCAGCCCGAGGAAACTGACGTACATGGTGGTTTTGGTCACCGACAGGCCATCGGCCAAATAGCGAAAGGCCACAAAAAAGGACAAGGGCAAGGCGCCCCAGGACAGTGCATGCAAATAGGCGGTGGCCTCAGGAATCACCTCGGCCTGGGTGTTGAACAGGGCAAACAAGGGGTCCATCATGCGGATCACCGCGGTGAACAACAAACCCAGGATCAGGGCCAACCACAAAGTCTGGCGGAAGAACGGCGCGATCTGATCGTGTTCATCGGCCCCATCCATGGCCGAGATCACCGAGGGGATCGCCATCAGAATACCGAACACGAACAAAATGGCCGTGGCCCACAAGGAACTGCCGACCGCCACTGCCGCCAAGGTCACCGAACCCAAGCGTCCGGCCATCACCGTGTCGACAAAAGTCATGGCCACCACGGTGATCTGGCTGATGATCAACGGCAGCGACAGCTTGATGGTTTGGGTGATGTGCCGTTTGAACGGCATCGGTTCCATGATGTTTTCAATGACCTCTTGTGGTGATTCGATTAAACTGTTGGTATTCTTCTGTGGGATTCAGACCATGACGCAAACAACGGCACATTCGGCGACCGATACGGCAGCACATAAAATGGCTTTTGTGACGGGTGCCACCGGTTTCCTTGGCAGGCATTTGTGTCGCCAGTTGGTAGCGGCCAATTGGCAAGTCACGGCGATGTGTCGAAGCATACCAGAAAATGCCTTGGAAGGGGTCAATTATGTCACCGCTGATTTGTTGGATCCGGCTTCCTTGGAGGCCGCGGTGCCTGCCGGGGTTGATGCCATCTTCCACACCGCCGCCGACACCAACACCTGGCGCAAAAACAACCCCCGACAGATTGCCACCAATGTCGGTGGCACCCACAACCTGATCAACGCCGCCGAAGCCCAAGGGGCCAAGCGTTGGGTGCACGTTTCATCGATCACCACCTATGGGGTCGACCACGAGGGCATGATTGACCTCGACGATGACAGCGAGCAGCATGGCCTGGACAGTTGGGTCAATTACGTGCAAACCAAAAGTCAGGCCGAACGCCTGGTGAAGAATCACACCCAAGCGTTGAACGTGGTGGTGGTCAACCCGACCCACATCATCGGCCCGGATGATCAGCACAATTGGATCCGCTTGTTCAAAATGATGATCAACGACGCCCTGCCGACGGTGCCGGTGGGGGCCGGTTCTTTTGTCGATGTCCGCGATGTGGCCGCCGGTTGCATCCAAGCGGCCGAGCAGGGCCAGGTCGGGGCCAATTACATCCTCGGCGGACACAACCTGAATTTTGATCAGTTCATCGATGCGGTGGCCAAGGCGTTTGACTTGACTGTGACCAAACGCCGCAAACCGATGGGCTTGATCAAACTGGTGGCACAACTGCAATCACGTTTCGCCTACCTTACCGGCAAGGAACCGGATTTGACCCCCGAGTCCTTGCAGATCATTTCCCATGAGTACCGCACCGACAGCCCAGGGGCCAAGCAAGATTTGGGCTATGTCATCACGCCGCTGGATCAGACCTTAAATGACATCAAGGTCAATTTGACCGAGCGGGGCATTTTGTGACCGCCAAGGCATCACCCTATCGGCACCAACGATTGATCTTCGATGCCGACAACACCTTGTTTGATTTTGATCAGGCCGAAGCCCATGCCTTGGTCAGCACCTTGCGGCATTTTGCCATGCCCACACCCGAGGGCCTGATCGACCATTACCGCCAGATGAATGTGGCCCTGTGGCAACAACTGGATGCCAAACAAATCGGCATCGCCGAATTGAAACAGCGGCGCGCGGAAAGTGTGTTTGATTTTGTCGGCGCCGCCCACACCGACCACGAAACCTTCAGTGTCCAATACCTGGATGCTTTGGCGGAACAGCAATGTTTGTTGGCGGCGGTAAAAGAAACCCTGGCGGCACTGTCGGCCCATTGTGAGATGGCAATCATCACCAACGGTTTGGCCCGGGTGCAAAAACCGCGCTTTGCCAACAGCGAGATCCAACACCATTTTGGCGCGCTGGTGATTTCCGAAGAATTGGGGGTGGCCAAACCCGAACCAGAAATCTTTGAGCACACCTGCGACCTGATGGGTTGGAGCGATCCGGCCCAAGTGTTGATGGTCGGTGACAACTACCGCTGCGACATCCAAGGCGCCGCCGATTTCGGCATGCAAACCTGTTGGTTCAACCTGCGCCAAATCCCCCACAGCCACCAAGACCACAACCACGAAATCCACCACTTCGGCCAGTTGTTGGATGTGCTCAGGGTTTGAGTTTTATATGAAGTGATTGCGTTCTGCGAATTGGCTTCGACAAGCTCAGCCACCTTAAAATTAAGCTCACTGAGCACTTCGTCAAGCTCAGCATAACACCTGTCGAAGTGATGAAAACTTCAAGCATCCTCTCAACCCAACATCGACTGAAGTCGATGTGCCGGGATAGATGATTCGATGCGCCAAGGCATGACATTGGAGCGTCGGCTTCAGCCGACGATATGGCGGATGGCCATCCGGCATCACATAGTGGCACCCAATCAAGTTGAGTATAGGCTTTGGCAGGTGTCGTGCTTTTCACCAGGCTTCGACAAGCTCAGCCACCTTATGATTTAAGCTCACTGAGCCTGAAGTGATAGAAACTTCAAACATCCTCTCAACCCAACATCGACTGAAGTCGATGCTCCGGGATAGATGATTCGATGCGCCAGGGGTATGAATTGGAGCGTCGGCTTCAGCCGACGACATGGCGGATGGCTATCCGGCATCCCAATGGGTTCTTGGGTATTCTCAAACATGGCTTCGACAGGCTCAGCCAGCTTATGATTTAAGCTCAATGAGCCTGTCGAAGCGCACAGCCTCCTTATTAAACCATACAGAAAACATCAAAGATCACTGAGCTTGTCGAAGTGAAAGAAACTTCAAGCATCTTCATGGCCCAACATCGACTGAAGTCGATGCTCCGGGATAGATGATTTTATGCGCCATCATTCGAAGGCGCGGACGCTTCAATCTATGTCGTTGGGAGTCTGGAGAACCCATTTCATGGCGTTCCTGAATTAACCAATGCTCAGGATTAAACAAACAATAATTTGTCATCCTGAGCGAGTGGATCGAGTCGAAGGATCTCCTTAATTTCAATGGTTGGTCATCATAATGAGCAGCCTGGCATCAAGAGATCTTTCGACTTCGCTGCGCTGCGCTCAAGATGACCATTTAAATTATTCACCCCGCCGCTGGCCACAGCCAGGCGAAGGTGCCGGCGGCCACTGCGGCATAGATCAAGGCGTCCAACAGGTAGCGCATGGAGTTGGACCAGGGGTGGCCATACCAAATGGAAAACGGCAACAAGCCCCAGCCGTAGGTCAAAAAGCCCACCGCCATCACCAAGCGGAACACCACCAGGTAATCAGCCCCGGTGGGCAAAGCCTGGGTGGCGACATAGGCCATCAACAGACAACCCACAATGAAGAACAGGATTTGTTGGCCCAACAGCTTACCCATCGGTGGCATGCCTTTGTTCATCACCGTGACCATGGCCACGGGACCCTGGTTGAACTTGGCTTGCATCGACTCTTCGGCCATGTCCTTCATGTCGTGACAATAAGGCATGGAATACAAACCCGGGGCCGGGTCACCCGCACGCATGGCATCGGACACCTGGTCTTCATTACCCAGCGGCCTGTAATCGGCGTTGTGATATTTCAACACCATGTGAATGATGGCGCTGGCGATCCAACAAAACACCCCAGCCAGAACGATTGGCAACCACAGTTGCAACAAAGTAACAGACATAAAGACCTCCTCAATGGTTTTTTTATTCAGTATACGCCTGTGTGTGGAAATGTTCAAAAAGTTTAATCAATTCAGTCACCTAAGTCCGCATCAGATCCACGTCGTCAGGGTTGAACCCATTCCTGTGATAATATGTATGGAGTCACATTAAAAAGGAGTTTATTCATGAAAAAGTATTTGATCTCTGCCACCTGCAGTTTACTGATGGCTACCCTGTTGCCTTTCGTGGCGGTGGCAATGTATGAGCCAATGAACCTGTCTGAGGTCACAGCGCCCATTCTGGAAACGGCCGTGATTGATGGCAGCGAGCATGTCACTCACAGCAGCCAGTCAGTGGGGATCGCCGGTCAGTTGGCATTTTATTTTTCCAGTGCCGAGACTTTTATGTATTACCTGAAAATGGTACTGACTTGGTTTCTGCCCATGTTCATCGTGGCGACCCTGTCAACCTGGATCAACGCCCGCACCATGGACCGGTGAATTGGTTTGGTGGTCGGGACATATCTGTGAGGTCGATATCAAAATAAGTACCAAAAGATTGTCTGCAGAAGGCCACTTTGGTTAGAATCGATTCTGTTGCGAACCACCTACCCGAGAGGTCACCGCCCCCATCATGTCAGCAAAAGACAGCCACATCACCGAAGATGACGACGCTTTCAAAGTGCTGTTGGCGGCGTGGAAAAACGGTGATCGGGAGGCCGAACGGCAGTTGATTGAGCTGTTGTATCCGCAGATTCACCGCATCGCCAAGCATCAATTCAAGTCCAGACAGGCCAGTGCCATGCAAACCACTGAAATTGTCAATGAAGCCTTCATCAAGTTGCAAGCGGCCAAGGGCTTGGAACTCAAGGACCGGTCACACTTTTTTGCCCTGACTGCACGGGTCATGCGCCACGTGGTGGTGAATCATTTTCGGGACGAGACCCGAGACAAACGGGGTGGGGCGGATCAGTTGTTGACCATTGACCGGTTTGCTGAAGTCATTGAATCGCCAGAATCGTCGGTTTTTGATTGGTTGCAAGTTGATCGCTTGTTGACCGATTTATCCGGCATTGATTTTGATGCTGCCCAAGTGGTGGAGTACCGGGTGTTCGCTGACCTGACCATTCCAGAAGTGGCAGAGGTCATGAACACCAGTGAATCCACCGTGTCCCGAAATTGGCAGTTTGCCCGTTTGTGGCTGTTGGCCCAATTGAATCACTGATCCCATTGAGTTTTTGTATGGGGCAAGAAAAAAGGCTGCAATCAGCAGCCTTTTTTAATGGAATGACCCATGCCAGTGGGGAGACTCCTCCGCTCGCTTGGCTCGGTCTAAATGACTGCCCTATGCGCCGTTGAGGGCCGCGTCGAATTCCTCTTTGGCGTGTTGGAATTGGGACAGGGCTTTTTCGACGTACATCATCACTTCATCGACGTAGCCGTCGGTGGAAGCCGACCAGACGCGGTTGATGTAGCGTTCGCCGGCGGCGAAGCTGGACATGATGTCGGCGTAGTGTTGGATGCTGAACAGGTGTTTCATCGATTCGCGGGCCTCGGCGAAGTTCATCAGGTCTTCGCGGAACAGCTTGTCGATTTCAAAGCGCATTTCGTAAGTCGGCACTTTGTCTTTGCGGCCATTGAGGGCTTCGAGGTTGGTCAACACGTTGTTCAAAGAATCGATCAAGACCTGCTTGTTGTTTTGCAACAAGTCGCCGTGCTTGGCGGCGGCATTGGACTCACGTTTGTAGATGATGGCGGCGATGATACCGACCAACATGATCGGTAAGAAATACGTCCAGTTCATGGTCCGCTCATCCAGTGAAGCCATATAGGCGCCGGCCAGGAAAGCCAGGATCACCAAAATAAATGCAATGTTTTTCATGTGTGTTCTCCTGATTAATTGGTGGCAATGACGTAAACGGCGTTACCCACCCCAACCAGGGCTTCGCCCACGATCAGACCGGCGGCAATCGGTATGCCTTTGGACTCTGACCAGGATTTGCCTTTGGTGCGGTCAACGATTTCACGCAACAAGGTACCGATCGCATAGGTCAGCACGATGTTGAATGGCAGATAGAACCCCAATCCGACGGTGATGCCCAAGCCGGCTTGTAACAAAGACAACAGGCCACCAAGTAAGGCACCGGCGATGTATTTTTCGGTGGGCACATCACCACCAGTGATGCCTTGTACCATGGAAGCCAACGCTTGGCCTTGCGGCGCGGGGAATTCGTCACTGCCGAGCCCAAAGGCTTCATGCAGAACAAAAATCAGGATGATGACCACAATCGGTCCCAACCAGGCACCAAAGAATTGGCCCAGTTGTTGTTTGCGGGGGGTGGCCCCCACCAGGTAGCCGGTTTTCATGTCCAGCATCAGGTCGGTGGCTTGTGACATCGCCACACAGGTGGCGGCGCCGACAGTGATGGCCGCGACGATGGCTGAGCCGGTGCTCATGCCGCCGAACAGTTGGGTGATCATGATCAACAAGGTCACCGCAATCAAGGTCATGCCGGACAAGGGCGACCAGTTGGTGCGGCCGATGGCTTCGGACAAAATGATGCCAGCCATCCAGATCCACAAGGTGCCGAGCACACCCATCATCAAGCCATGCAACAGGCTGACTTCCTGGGCCGAGGTCACCGCCATCACACACAGCAATACGGCGGCAGCGGCCACGGCAAAATACAGCAGTTTAATCGGCAGTTCGTCTTTGCTGATGGCGGCTTCACTCTTGGCCGAAGATTGCATCGACTTGACCGCCGACTTGATCAACGGCAGGGCAAAGATCACCCCAACGATGGCGCCACCGATCAGCATGCCAATGCCCGTTGGTCGAAACAGCATCAGACGCAAAGAGTCGGGGTCCGAAAGCACTTGACCGGCTTCATTGACCGGAAATTTGCCTGTGACATCGAGCAAAGGGGCGATGACCCAATAACAAACAAAGCCCCCGATGATGAAGGCCACACCACCACGACCGGCGATGAAAGCCACCCCAATGGTCATCAGCGACAGGTACCAGGTGCCATTGAGGTATTCCGGCAGGGCCAACATTTCGAATAAATGCAGGTCATGCCAGTCTTGCCAGATGGTCACCACATGGAACAAGCCCGAGACCACCATGGCCCCCAACAGCAGCATGGCTTTGTTGATGCCGGCGCCGGGTGACTTCAGGATCGAGGCCACCGCCACCCCGCCAGGGTAGGTCAGCCGTTCGTAATCGATCATTTGTTTGCGCAAGGGAATGATGAAAGCGATGCCCAAGAACGCCCCGGCGATGGCGCCGAAGGTCAACACATAGGGATTGAATTCGGTGGCGTAGCCCAGAATGAAGATGGCCGGCACTGAGAACATCATGCCCGATGAAGCGCCGTTGACCGCGGAGGCCACGGTTTGGGCCACGTTGTTTTCGATGATCGAACGGCGACGCAAGATGCCGCGCAAGATACCAAAACCCAAAATGGCGGCCAGCTCCGATCCTTCGATGGAGAAGCCCAGTTTCAATGCGGCGTAGCCGATGGACACGGCCAGAATCACCCCCAAGAAATAACCCACAATCACCGCATGTGGCGTCAATTCCGGATAGGCGCCACGGGTGATGGGGCCTGTTGCAGCGACCTGCTGATCAGACATACATTGCTCCCGTATAATTATGGTTATTGGGGCCGAGTGGCCCAGTTGGGCGAAAAGTATACCACAGTTACCCGGCCTGGCTTTCCATAATGTGGGAGTCCTCTCGATGGGGTATTGCTGATGAAGCCTTGATGATGTGAGACGACATCAGCAGCAATCTACACTGCCGCAATGTCCTGCCCATCAACAGGCTTCGACAGGCTCAGCCAGCTTGGGTTATAGATCACTGAGCCCGTCGAAGTGCTGGAGACTTCAAGCATTTTCTCAGCCCCACATCGACTGAAGTCGATGCTCCAGGGGGCAATGCGCCAGGGTGCGTCAATTGGAGCGTCGGCTTCAGCCGACGACATGGCGGCTGTGAAGCCGGCATCTCAAATGGGCACTTCATCAAGTTGTCTACAAGCTTTGGTAGATGTCGAACTTTTCGACAGGCTTCGACAGGCTCAGCCAGCTTGAGTTTAAGATCACTGAGCTTGTCGAAGTGCTCAACCAGCTTACATTTCAAGATCATTGAGCTTGTCGAAGTGCTGGAGACTTCAAGCATCCTCCCAACCCAACATCGACTGAAGTCGATGCTCCAGGAGTATTTGTCGATGCGTAAGTGGTTTTGTCGATGCGCCAGGGTGCGTCAATTGGAGCGTCGGCTTCAGCCGACGACATGGCGGCTGTGAAGCCGGCATCTCAAATGGGCACTTCATCAAGTTGTCTACAGGCTTTGGTAGATGTCGTGCTTTTCGACAGGCTTCGACAAGCTCAGCCAGCTTGGGTTAAAGGTCACTGAGCTTGTCGAAGTGCTCAGCCAGCTTGATTTAAAGATCACTGGGCTTGTCGAAGTGGTGCCTGAATCAAGCATCCTCTGAGTCCCACATCGACTGAAGTCGATGCTCCCGGGTATTTTGTCCGTGCTCCAGAGGATATTGTCGATGCGCCAGGGTTTTTGACGACGCTTCAAGGGGGGAGGCGCGCCAATGGTGGGTTATGAACCGTACTGGCTGAAATGGGCCACCAGCCGGTCGATGTCGCGGCGCATGCCAGGCAGGGTGGACAGTTCAAGCCAGCTGGGAAAATCCAGGCCACAGGCGCCCGGGGTTTGTGAGCACATGGCGATCATGTAAAACGAGGTGGGTTCGCAAGAACGGCCGCCTTGAAACTGGCAAGACAACAACATCAAGGCCAGGCTGCTCATTTGGTTGATGTATTCATGGTCGCGGCTGCCCAACACCTCGGCCATGGCTTGATTGGGTAAGGAGCCAAAGCGGGTGACGAACACCGCATCCAACAAGGTCGCGCCATTGCGCTCTTTGATTGACTGGGTGAGAATCGCCGATGACAGTTCGGTGCGGTCCAATGGGGTCAAATCGTCGTCATTCAGTTGTTGCAACATTTGTCCCAGGCGGCTGGTGGGCGCAAAAGCTTGGGCCAGCTGTTCATGATCTGGGTAGCTGAAGTATTCGGGGTACTGTTGACGCACATGTTGGCACTGTTGTTGTAAGGTTTGAGCCAGGTCCTGTTGGGCCTGATAAAACGGGCCACTGCCGACAAACAAGCGGTCAACCACGTCTTGATCACGACATTGTCCCAGCACGTATTCCAAGGAACGGATTTCGACAAAAGGGTCGTCACTGAACAGGCGGGGGCTCAACTCCTGCAACAACTTTTCCTGCCAATCGCTGCCCGGGATCGGGGGCTGGCCGGTCTCGCTGTTGGTGCTTGTTTCGGTATTTGCTTCGCCGCTGTCTTGGGCTGTGGTGATGGGATCGTGTGCGAGTTCAGTGGCCATCGCTGATTGGTCTTTGGTGGCGCCATGGGTGGAATTTTGGGTGTCGCTGTGGGTGACGTCATCTGGCCCGCTTCGGAGCGGGCTGAACCACCACCCCACAGCGGCCAGCAGCAACACCAGCAGCAACCACCACCCTTTATGCGGCATACAAACTCCGCAACATGTCCAGCACCCAGTTGACGTCTTGCCATTGGTTGTCGTTGAGGCGGTGCTGACGCAAATAAGTGGTCAGGTCGAGGTCACAGCTGATGGCATCAATTTCGTCGTAGCTGGCAAAACAATAATACTCAATCCACTCACTGTCCGGCCCGCAATCGGCACCCAGTTCACAATGGTACAGCTGGGTGGCGTGCTGGATCACCAGGCGAAACACGTCGGGGTCGGTCATTTCCAACGCTTGCATCACCACATCTCCGGGAGAGACGTATTCAATCAACGGCATTTTGGCACGGTATTTGCCAATGTCTTTGTAGGGTGAATGACCAAAATACTGGGTGCGGTTGGTCTTTTCCAAGGCCATTTGGGTTTCAAAAAAGACATCGGGATCACGACTCGATAACTGGTCATACAGTTGGTCACTGAAGGCGTCGAAAAAGGCCAAATGTTGAGCCCGTTTGTCTGGGTCGACCCAATTCAGTTCATTGATTTCTGCTTGAATTTCGTTGTACTGTTGTGACAGGTCACCCAGTTGGTCTTGCAACAATTCTTTGTCCTCGGTTTGGCGCATTTGTTCCAAGATGTCATCCATTTGGGCTTGCACCTGGGCCGCTTGTTCATTGAGGGCAGCAATCGCCTCCGGGTGTTGGCTGTCATCGCCAATCGACACTTGAATCAAGGCATCAAAGTGGTTGTTCCAGGCTTGTTTCAGCCGCAAGGTCTCGGCAATGGCTTGTTCTTTGGCGGTCTTGGGGCGGGTTTGAGCCAGCCACATTTGCAGGGCTTCGCGCTTTTGTTTGAACAGGTCATCCACATGCGGTGAGTCGTTTTCTTTCACCGCTGATTCCAAGCGGTCGATTTCGGCCAACAAGCGGGCACATTGTTCGTGGTGGGATATAACAGCCGCGGTTTGTTTGGCGGTTGGCTGGGGGCTGATTTGATTGGCCGGGGTCAGTCGATTCAGCTTGTTTTGCAATTCATTCAATGGGTCGTGGTTGGCGTCGCGCAAAAACCGATAAATGGTTTGGCGGCAACGGTTGAACAAGCGGGTCTTGCGGTAGACGTCCAAATAGGTCAATGCCGACGGCTCGTCCGCTGCGGCGGTCTGTGCCCCCGTCACCACGGTGGTTTTGGGCCCGTTTGACTGGCTTGATGTGTGGGTCGGGCGGTTCGATTCCTGAGTCGGGCTGGTGTTCGGCTGGTCTTGTCGTGACACCACATTCGGTGCGCTCATTGGATCGGCCGTTGACGCCCCATCCGTGCCCTTGTCGCGCGGCCACAACCACCACAGCAACAACAGCAGCAACAACAGAACAGGCAAAACACGATTCATTGACTCGTTTCCAACAAATATTCAGCCATCAATTCTACATCTGATTGCATCCCTGGCAAGGTGTTCTGGCGATACCAGGTCATAAAGTCCAGGCCACAGGCGGCGCTGTTTTTGACACAGGCATTTGCCATCAGCCCTGATTCCGGTGCGCAGGCAAAACCATCCTGCATCTGGCAGGCCAATTGGGTGCTGGCCAATTGCAGAATTTGGAACACATATCGGTGGTCTTGGCTGCCGATGGCTTGGGCGTAAGGGCCTGTATCAATGATGATGTGTTGCAACATGGTTTTTTGCCGCAAAATCACAGCGCTGTTTTGCGCTTTTATCCCGGCCTTAAGGCGACCCATGTGATGTTGAAACCGGTCCAAGTCATTTTCAATGTGGGGTCGGTTTTTGATGCGTCGGCCCAATTCGGTGGTTGGTTGTACCGCTTGCAACCAATCGCCTTGGCGCATGGTGGTCAGGATGTTTGGGTAGCTTTGGTGGTGCTTGGCACACCATTCGCTCAGTTGTTTTTGCCACTGCAACTGTGGTTGTTTGGCGCCGCCATAAAGGTCAAAAAAATCGGTCATTCGTTCAGGATCGGTACAAGGCCACAACACCGCATCGAGTGACATCAGTTCCAAATAAGGATCCCTGCTGAACAAAGGATCGGCGATTTCGGCCAACAGCGGGGCATGTGTTTTATCATTCTCATCTATTCGCTGGGACTGGGAGTTTGGCTTGGCCTGACTCGGATCCAAGCCGGAGCCAGACGGGGTCTCAGTCGCAGGTGTCGATGAATCCGTGATTGGTTTGGGGCCAGGTGACCTGTTGGCTGGCCAGTCGGCAGTCCATGCCATGATCATCAACACGCCGACAATTGCCCCTGCCACCAAGCCGCTAAGGCGCATACAACCCCCGCATGGTTTGTCGCAACTGTTGTGTGTCCAGCCACTGATTGGGGCTCAAATGCTGGTGTTGCAAAAAGTCTGGCAGATCCTGTGAGCAGCTGTCGGCATTCAGGCCCCAATAACCGGCGAAACAATGTTGCTGGTTCCACTCGCTGTCAGGGCCACAATCGGCACCCAAATCACACAGGTACAATTGCACCGCATGTGGGGTCAAAGCAGCCAGCCAGGTTGGGTTGTGCAGATTCAAGGCTTGATGCAACACATCTTCTGGTGGCACGTATTCGACAAAGGGGCGTTTCAAATTAATCAGGTCACTGGTTTTGTGCGGATGGTATTCGTTGAATGACAAAATGCGCCGCCGCTCCAGGGTGGTGTGGGCTTCATAAAACACATCGGGATCCTGGCTGTGCAGTTGTTGATTGAGGCGGTCGTTGAGGGCCATAAAATCTCGCATCACCGGTCGCAAGGCCACCTCATCGACCGCCGTCATTTGTTTGATCTTGGCTTGGGTGCGCATGATGGCGTTGGTGAGTTCTTTGAATCGGGTTTTGGCCGCGGTATCATTGGTCAGGTCGTGATTCAAAGTCAGCTTTTGCAACTCTTGATTCAAAGCCCTGAGGTCCGCATTCAGGTTCATCTTTTCAATGCCGGGATAGGCCACGGTGCCTTGTAAATGAGGCAGCACCGCTTTGAATGCCGCGACCCACTCCTGCGACAAGCGCAGGACGGCAAACAAGGCCTGTTCCTTGGGTGTTTGTGGGATCATGCGCAACAGCTGACGTTGCAAGCGGCGGTTGGTCAGGTGCGGTTCGCTCAGCTGCATGCCGCGAGGCAGGCCGGCGTCGGGCAATGCCATTGACTGAAAACGCTGTTGCAGCTGGATGCATTGCAAAGCGTGGTGGTGTAAGGCCGCCACCTGGGCCTCGGTCGGTGCGCCTGGCCATCGATTGAATTGCCACCGGTCTTGCAGGTGCTGGCGGGCGTCGAAGGCTGGGTTGGTCGACACATATTGACTGTAATCATCGCAGGTGCGCCACAGGCGATAGAGGCGATACAAGGCCATCATGCTGATTGGTTTGGCGTCGGGGTTCTGGCTGTTTTCGACAACCGCAATGGTGGTCGTGACAGGCTGGTTCGCTGGCTGATGGGTGGTGTCCAGGCCGGGTGTACCCTGTGGGCTGGTGGCTTGAACCAAGTCTGGCTGATGACTGACCACGTGGGGCGAGCCTGTGCCTTGGGAGGCAGTCGGGCTGGGCCGCACCAACCAATGCTGCAACAACGCCACCGCCAACAGCAACAACACGGCCATGGCCCACAACGATGATTTCACCGACATCGCGGCTCCTTGAGGCGCATCCCAAACTCCCAATCAACTGCCATATGAGTCAGATCAATCGCCGCAGCGAAAGTTCAATGTCGTGCCATGGCTGGTGGCTTCAATCAAACTCGTGGTACAGTTTTTTCGGGTCGAACTTTTGGTAGACCAGGCCGAGGTCTTTGAGGGTGTCGGTGGTTTCGATCAACACGTCTTTTTTCAAGTCGATGTGCTCGGACCAACGGGTGTAGGACAGCCATTCTTCGACATCTTCGGGCAGCAAATCGAATTGTTGGGCAATGATGTTGACGCGGTCTGGATCTTGGTACAGTTGTTGGGCTTGTTGAAAGGTTTCTTTCAGTAGGATTTTGACCTTGTCGGCGTGCAGGGTCAGGGTTTGGTGGCTGGCCACCACCACAAAACAGGACCACGGTGTGGGACATTCGCCGATGCGCCGGAATTCACCCGAATCGACATAGGGTTTGGTGGTGAACTTTTCCCAGAAGAACACATCCGCTTGTTCCTCGCGAAAAGCCATGCGGGCCCCGTCCAAGTTGTTGATCACGCGAAACTGCAGCTTGTGCACCGGCCAGTCTTTGGCCCGGGCGTGGACATAGGGCATCAAGTGCGATCCTGAACCGTAGCGGCTGATGGCATAGCGGTGGTGGTAGATTTCATTGACGTCGGTGATGTCCGAAGCGGCCGGCACGTGGATGCCCCAAATGATCGGTGAGTCGGTGTAAAACGACACGATTTTGTAGTTGGCGCTGCGCGAAATGCCAGAAATGGCCCCTTCGGTCAACAACACCGCGACATCCAGTTCATCGTTCTTAATGGCTTGGATCATGCCGCCGGTGCCTTCATAAAAGTCGGTCCATTCGGGCTTGATGCCCTGGGCTTGCAGGGCGCCCGATTTGCGGGCCATGTGCCAGGGCAGGTTGTAGTGTTCTGGCACGCCGCCAATGCGCAATCTGATCATGGTCTGTGTGGGTTGGAAAAGGGCCCATTGTAACACCACCACTGGGGCCTTTGTTTGACCCTGATCACAACCCGTGTCGAATGGTTGAAGGGTTTATTTGGGGTAGAGGGTGAAGACCACTTCGGGCTCTTCGGAGCTCATCACTTCGTCGTAGACTTCATCGATGTCCAGGTCCGTGTGGCACTGGGTGCATTCCATGGCATGGGCGTTTTCCAGCCATTTCAGGGTTTTCTTGAATTTCGTGTCACAATCTGCGCATTGCAGGGTAATTTTGTCATGCTTGTTCATCACATGTCCCACCATAAAGCGGTTAAAGATTCACCGGTCACCATCTTTGCATTGTGACCATGGCCACCGGCGCAGCCGTGCACCAGGCACGGTTTTCCCTGAAATGAATCAGGAATCGATTATTTTATCGAGTTGTGGCGCGGTTGAGCAACTGTTTATTGCGCCATTAATTGGCCGTTTAAGCACAACACTTTGGCTTTGGGGTAGAGGTTGAAATCCGTCGCCGAAGCCAGGGTGTAGGCGCCCACTTGGGTGGCCACCAGGTAATCACCGACCGCCAAATCGGGCAGCACCATGTCATCAGCGATCACATCGATGCTGTCACAGGTGGGGCCGGCCAACACACTGGGTTTGAGGCCTTGGGTCATGTCATGCTGCGCCAATGGGGTGATCGGGTAGCGGGCGTGGTCGTACAGCATGCCACTGAAGGTGCCGTACACGCCATCATCCAAATAATACCAGGTGTGCGCGCCACGCTGGGCTTTGCCCACCACCGACAACAATTGGATGGCGCTGGGTCCGGCAATGAAACGACCCGGTTCAGCCAACAGCTCGATGTCGGGATCGACTTGTTGCAAGGCGGCATGGATTGGGGCACAAAAATCAACGATGTCCAGTGCCGGTCCGTTGTAAGCGATGGGGAAGCCACCACCGATGTCCAGCACCCGCCAGTCGACCTGGGGCAGGCTGTTGAACACGTCGATGCATTGTTCAATGGCGTTGACATGGGCCACCGGGGCCGGTACTTGTGAGCCGACATGGAAGGACAAACCAACGATGCGGATGCCGGCCTGTTGGGCCTGCTCAATCAAGTTGGGGATGTGAGTCAGTTCACAACCGAATTTACGCGACAAATCAACCACCGCATCCTGGTGTCTGAAGTTGACCCGCAACAACAGCTCAACCCGGTCTTTGTGGGGCACAAATTTTGCCAATTCATGGCTGTTGTCCACCACAAACAGTCGGCAGCCAAAGTCAATCGCTTGGCGAATTTCAGCGTCTTTTTTGATCGGGTGGGTGTGGATGGTTTGTTTGGCATCGATGCCCAGTTGTTGCAGGCGTTGGATTTCTCCACTGGTGGCCAAATCAAAACCACAGCCCAAGTGATGCAGGTGTTCAATGACTGCGGGGTGAGGCAAGGCTTTGATGGCATAGCGCATGTTGACCCCAGGCAGGGCCGCTTGCAGGCTTTGGTATTGTTCGGTCAACACATCCCGGTCAATGATCAGGGTGGGGGTGCCATGAGTGGCGGCCAACTCAGCCAACTTATGGCGTGAATAACGGCCCAACTGATCCGGGTAAACCTGTTCGGCAAAAAGGGCTTTGAGCTGCCCGATGGGTTGCTTTGGTCTCATGAGTCGACCTCCAGCTGATCCAAGATGTATTGGGGCAATGCAAATGCCGCCCGATGGATCCCCGCATTGTGGTAGCGGGTGGTCAAAGTGTGCAATCGCTGGGGGTCCAACTCGGCCTGCCGCAAAGCTGGATTGTGTGCCGCCCAGGCAAAGGTCATGATGCCACCCACATAGGTCGGCACCGCCGCGCTGTAAAAAGTGACGTCCTGAAAATGGGGCGTCAAGCGTCGGTGGGTGGTGGTCACCTCATCCAACTGCATGAAACTGACGCCGTTTTGGGCAACAAATATCCCGTCCTCGGTCAAGCATTTGGCCACGCCTTGGTAAAACCGTGAGGTGAACAACGATTCGCCAGGACCGATGGGATCGGTTGAATCGGAAATGATGACATCGAATTGTTCGGTGCACTCGGCCACAAAATCCACCCCGTCACCGATCACCACCTTCACCCGCGGATCAGCAAATGCCCCTTGTGAGTGATTGGGCAGGTGTTGGCGGCACA
Organism: Marinicella meishanensis; assembly: GCF_019931145.1. Classification (GTDB taxonomy): domain Bacteria; phylum Pseudomonadota; class Gammaproteobacteria; order Xanthomonadales; family Marinicellaceae; genus Marinicella; species Marinicella meishanensis. The sequence continues at coordinate 43,850 of NZ_JAIOUV010000012.1, forward strand.
TGTCAATCACCGCTTGATCGATTTCCACCTGGGTCACCGTTTCGATGCCGGGATGCTTCAGCACCTCACGCAAAATACCGCCATCACCGCCACCAACGATCAACACCTTCTGCGGCTTCGGGTGCGACAGCAAAGGCACATGGGTCATCATTTCATGGTAAATGAATTCATCGCGCTCGGTGGTTTGCACCACACCGTCCAACACCATCACCGTGCCCCATTGCTGATTCTCAAAGATCACCAAGTGTTGATGGGCCGTCTGATGCTCAAACAGCACCCGATCCACGGTGAAGGTTTGGCCCCACTGGGTGTACAGGGTTTCGGTGATGGCTTGGCTCACTTGATGGTTCCGCGTCGCAAGTTATTGACTTCGGTGCGGCCCGGTGTGAAGTGCTGTTGGAACACATCAATGGCTTTTTCCGGGGTGGCATCGCCACACATGAACACATCAAAAGCGGCAAAGTTCTTTTCTGGCCAGGTGTGCACACTGATGTGTGATTCGGCCAGTACCGCCACACCAGAAATGCCACCATTGGGGGTGAAATGGTGTAAATGAATGTGCAACAAAGTGGCCTTGGCTGCTTTCACGGCGGCGCGCATGGCCGCTTCCATGTGGGCCAGGTCATCCAAGCGGTGGGCTTCCCACAGATCAATGATCAAATGGGTGCCAGCAAACACGTGGCCATCGCGGTGGATGAAGTGATCCAGGCGGTCGTCGTTCTGGTCTTGTTGAAAGCTGGGCCAAGCAGTGGTGGCCGGTGGTTCCCATTGACCAATCACATCGGCCTCAGGGCGCTGAGAGTAGGGGTTTTTTAACATGATTTTTTCCACTCAAAAAACATTGCTGACTTGGGGTCAACAATAAAAAAAACGGCCCAGCAACCACGGCAGCCGGCCTCGCAAGAAAAAACTGCCCGGTATCACCGCGCAGAAAAAGTGCGCGAATTATTCACAAAATGAGTGGCTTTGGCAAGCATTTTTTTTTTGGCGCCGATGAAATCAGTGGTTCGGTATCCGAATCCTTCAGCAAGAATCGTCCCATACACTGTTCATCCAGTCCGACTTCATGCCGCTGGGTGCGGTCTTGATGTGCTAAAATCAAACCATGAAATGGGTCTTGTTTTTGCTCTGTCAGGTGTGGGTTTGTCATGCCGAAATTGACTTGTTGGTGGTGGGTGACAGCCAACAACCGGTGCAGTTTGTGGTGTTGCCTTTCACCTATGAAGGCAGCCAGCTCAGTCCGGCGGTGACGGTTGAAAGCCACCTCACCCAAGCCTTGTCCAGCACCGGCTTGTTCAGCATGCCGTTCCGTTATGAGGCACCGGCAGATGTGGACAACATGTTGGCCTGGGAATTGGCCGGCATTCGCTATGTGATTGCTGGCGAGTTGGTCGAGCAAAATGACTTGTTGGTGTTGCGATTGACGATCAACGACACCTTGGGTTTGCAACCGACTTTGTCCAGTGTGTTGTTGAACCCCCGACAATTGGAATTGAGCAGCCAGATGTTTGCGGACCAAGTATACCGCAGCTTGTTTTATGCCACCTTCACCAACGACCCTGACAAACAATACCTGAACAATGAAAACGCCACCCTGACCCGCTACTTGAATCAGCTGGTGATGTTGTTCAAAGGGGCCTGGGAGCACAACCAGGTGCCCGGCACCTGCACCGTCGACATCCAGCAAATGCCTGGCGGGGTGCCATTCAAAAGCACCTTACAAGTGGATTGTTTTGAGCAACCGGCCTTGGCCGCTGAAGTCCAGGCCGCCCTGGAGCGGGTGGATGTGTTGCCTTATGAGCATTACCAGGAGGTGTTTGCCCGGGATTTGGTGCTGCACTTTGTCAGCATGCTGTGATGGGAAAATAAGCCGATTATTTGCGCTTTTGAGTGATGCGCAAATGACCATCGGCGCCTTGGTCAATGACAAACCGCACCCCGTCCAAAGCAGCCAGCAACTGGCTTTTGTCTGCTTGGCTGTCGGCATATCCCCAATGGTGAAACAGGTACAAATCGGTGTCGCGGCGATGCCGGGTTAAGGTGCCTTTGAAGCGGTCATCGGCAGCCGAGGGTTCGTGCCAAATGCGCAAGGCAATCAACGCATCCCCATCCGGGAAACTCATCAACAACTGTTCCACCTGACCGCGGTGCACGTAGGAAAACAAAGGCAGTTGTTCGGCTTCAGGCTCGGCCTGCATGGCGTCATACACATTGCCCCAGGTTCGGGGTTGGTGACTGTACCAGCCAGCCTGTAACAGCTGTTGTTCGAGCACGGTGAGGTCGCCGGTGATGTCGATGTCCAGTTGTTGTTCGCCGTTGTTGGCCCAACCGGTGGTTTTGTCGGTGATTTGTTGTTGCAGCCATTCGGGCTTGGTGACCACCGTGCTGCTGGAAAACAACAACCAGGTGAACACCGGCACCAACAACACGGTGGTGATGAAAGTGATTTTCACCGGCAGGCCGAGGAATTGTTTGCGGTTGCGGGTGCGAAAGGCGATGCCGATCACCATCGACCAAATGCTGGCACTCAGCACCGACAGCACCACCATGGTCAGGTTCATCTGATAAAAGAACAGGGTGGCAAAACCATGCAACAGAATCAACACGCCGGCCAGCACATAGGGCCAACTGCGGAATTTGATGGGGTAGGCACCGGCCACCAAAATGGCCCAGAAACTGGACACGGCGGTGAACCAGAACACGTGATTGGCGCTGAACCACTGCCATTCTTCGTGTCCGGCGCGGCCGATCAACACCGAGAACACATAGGCAGAAACCGACACCAGCAGCCAATGGTTGAGCACCAGGTGCATGCGCCGGTACAAAAACCAGGCCGACACCGTCAGGGTGATGGCCAACACCGTCAGGTCATGGCCCAAAAACAGCAGCCACTTCATCGGCAACAAGGTCCAGGGATTGTGGAACGCATAAAAGAACGATTCGGTGCTCTGATTCCAGCGCATCAAAGTGTCATTGATGGCGGCAAACCAAATGGCCGCCACCAAAAAAGCCAAGAGCAACACCGCCAACATGGCCAGCGAGCCCTTTTCGGGTTGGCGGGGGTCGACCAAACCAGAGGTCAGGCGTCCCAGGGTGGGGTGTCGCTGGGTCCAGGCCAGCAGGCTGCTGAGCCAGCGATAGGTGCGCGGCATCAACAGTTGGTAGAAGATGTTGATCAGCCAATAAGCGACCCACACCAGCACCACCAAGACCACCACCAAGACCGACAATTTCACCGCCACCTTGGCCATGGTTTCCATGGCCGAGCCAAACAACATGCCTGGCAACAGATAAAACGGCGCCCACAAAATCGAGGCCACTAGGCTGATGATAACGTATTTTTTGACGTTCATGCCCATCATGCCACCGATGGCCGGGATGATCGGGCGCACCGGTCCCACAAAGCGACCGATGAAGACACTGATGCCACCGTATTTCTGAAAAAACGTCTGGCCTTTGTCAATCAGGTCTGGGAATTTATAGATGGGCCACATTTTCAGCAGCCGCTGTTTGTACTTATGCCCGATCCAAAAACTGATGCCATCGCCCAGGAAGCCTCCCAGTGAAGCCCAAATCCAGGCGGTGTAGAAGTCCAACACCCCCAGTCCAATCAAGGCCCCCAGGCTGACCAAAAAGGCGGCGCCAGGAAAAATGATGCCGACCAACAAAATGGATTCGGCAAAGGCAAACAAAAAAATCAGGATGCCGGTCCAGTTGGGATTGGCTTGAATCCAATCGTAGACGTCCTTGACCCAACCGGTTGGTTCCATGCTCAGGCCTTGATCGCGTTGTGGGCGGCAGCGAGGGTTTGTTCGATGATTTCATCGCTGTGTGTGGAACTGACAAAACCGGCTTCATAGGCCGACGGTGCCAGGTACACCCCAGCTTTCAACATGGCATGGAAGAAGCGTTTGAAATGGGCTTCATCACACTGGCTCAAATCATCAAAACGGTGCACCGGTTGGTCGGTGAAATAAAAGCCAAACATGCCGCCTTGATGACAGGTTGAGAAGGGCACCCCGGCGGCATCGGCAGCGGCTTGCAAGCCCTGGGTCAGCTTGGCGGTTTGGGCACTGAGGTGGTCATAAAAACCGGGTTCAGAGATGATTTGCATCATCGCCGAACCGGCGGCCATGGCCAGGGGGTTGCCTGACAAAGTACCGGCTTGGTAGACCGGGCCGCTGGGTGCGATGTGGCTCATGATGTCATGGCGGCCACCGAAGGCACCCACCGGCATGCCGCCACCAATCACTTTGCCGAAGGTGGTCAAATCAGGTTGCACCCCGTACAATGCCTGGGCGCCGCCTTGGGCCACCCGAAAACCGGTCATCACCTCGTCAAAAATCAGCACCGAGCCGTGCTGATCGCACAGTTGCCGCAGGCCAGCCAAATAACCCGGCAAGGGCTCGATCATGTTCATGTTGCCGGCAATCGGTTCGACAATGATTGCCGCCACTTCATCGCCGACTTTTTGCATCACCTCCGTCAGGCTGTCCAGGTCATTGAAGGGCACGGTCAGGGTCAAATCGGCCACTGCATCCGGCACGCCGGGAGAACCGGGGATGCCCAAGGTCAGCACCCCACTGCCGGCCTTGACCAGGAAGGAATCGGCGTGGCCGTGGTAACAACCTTCGAATTTGATGATCTTGTCACGACCGGTGAACCCCCGAGCCAGGCGGATGGCGCTCATGGTGGCCTCGGTGCCGGAGTTGACCATGCGCACCAAATCAATCGATGGGATCATGTGGCAAATTTGTTCGGCCAAGGTCACTTCCGCCTGGGCTGGCGCACCAAAACTCAAGCCCCGGTCGACCGCGGCATGCACCGCCGCCAACACTTGTTCGTTGCTGTGACCGGCAATCATGGGGCCCCAACTGCCAATATAGTCAATGTAAGACTTGCCGTTGACGTCATACATGTGCGGACCTTTGGCCGAGGCAATGAACAGCGGTTCGCCGCCGACCCCTTTGAAAGCCCGGACGGGGGAGTTGACGCCGCCTGGTATGAACTTTTGCGCTTGGGTGAATAAATCGTGGTTGTGGTCCATGGTCAATGTTGGTGCCATACAAATAAACCGCCATTATAAATGTTTTGCATTGGATTTGGCATGACATACAATGGTCTATTTGGTCCAAACTGAGCACGAGCCACATGACATTGAAAAGACCCCATGCGATCGCTGCGGGCCATCCCGAGACCGCCACCGCGGCTGCCCAAATCTTGCAACAAGGTGGCAACGCCTATGATGCCATTTTGGCGGCCATGATGATGTCATTTGTGGCCGAACCGTTGTTGGCTTCTCCCGGTGGTGGTGGTTTTTTGTTGGCCGCGGGCCCCGGCCAGGAACCCAAACTGTTGGACTTTTTCTCGGACACGCCCTTGCTCCCGGTGTCGCAGATTGACCCCGAGGCGGTGGACTTTTACCCCATCATGGGTGATTTTGGGACCCGCCAGCAAGAGTTTCACATCGGCCGGGCCGCGGCCGCGGTTCCTGGTGTGCCGGCTGGCATTTTCACCTTGCATGACAAACTGTGCTCTATGGACTTGCCCGATATCGCGGCACCGGCCATTCAGGCGGCCCAACAAGGTTTGGTGGTGAACCACCAGCAAGCCTACGTGGCGATGATCCTCAAGCCCATCATCGAGGCCTCGGCTGAGGCCCGCACCTTGTTCTCCGGTCTGGTCTCTGGGCAGCAGTGGCGCAACCTGCAGTTGGCCGAATTTTTAACCACTTTATCATCCTCGACAGCCGATTGGTTTTACCAGGGGCCGGTGGCTGCAACCGTGTGTCAACAAGAACAAGGTTTGTTGACGGCGGCTGATTTCGCCCAATACCGCTGTGACATTCGCCAGCCTTTACAACTGTCGATCAATCAACACACCCTGTACACCAACCCACTGCCGTCCAGCGGTGGTTATTTGATCGTGGAGCAACTGCGGCGATTGAAATCACGACACGATGAACTGGCGGTGTTGGAAGCCATGCAACACGCCGATGACCTGAAACGCCACCGCATGGCTGAAGTGTGCCGTGGCACCACCCACATCAGTGTGGCAGACCAGGACGGCAATCTGGCCAGCCTGACCCTGTCCAATGGAGAAGGCAATGGCCATGTGGTGGGGGATTATGGCTTCATGATGAATAATTTTTTGGGTGAGGAAGACATCAACCCCGATGGCTTTTTTGCCTGGTCCGAACCGCAACGGCTGCGCTCAATGATGTCACCCACCGTGATCATGCACCCCGAACGCCAATTCGCCATGGGCACCGGTGGGTCCAACCGCATCAAATCGGCTTTGTTCCAAGTCATCAACCACCTGGTCCACGGTGGCCAGATCCTCAAACACGCGATCGAAGCGCCGCGCATGCACTTTGAAAACGGTCATTTGGACGTCGAACCGGGGTTTGCGGCCCCGGCCCTCAAGGCCATGCAAAAACAGTGTCCGATCCACACCGAATGGCGCAACCACAACCTGTATTTTGGCGGCGTCAATGCGGTGCAAACCGGCACCACCACCGCCGCAGTGGCCGATTTTCGCCGTCATGGCTGTGGCATGGTGGTGTGATCTGGAGCCGATTGATGTAACCATTCGGGTGGCTGCGTCGTCTATTTATTTTAAGGTCAAACAGAGGTGAGCATGCATCGATTGTGCATAGGAATGATTTTGTGTTGGTTTGTGGGGTGGTCAAGCGCCGCAACGGTGCAGGTTGATGTGACCCAAATGCAAGCGGGTGCTTGGACCGTGACTTATCAATTGCCAGCGCCGGTCAAACGGCTGTATTTTTATCGAGTGGGCGCCTTGCAAAGAGATGCCTGGCAGCTGTCAGACCCCGATCTGCAGTTGGGCCAAACCGATGCTGGCCAAGATTATGTGGCATCCCAGTCCGGGCAAGCATTCACTGAGATGACCATCCATTTTGCCTCTGATCAAAGGACCACCCCCAAAGATTATGAGTTGAATTTCGCTTTCAGTGATGGCGCTGAACTGCTGTACACCGGACACTTGCTGGTGGCGCTGACCCCCGAGGATAAAACCGAGCACCAATTCACTTTCAACACAGCCGCTGATCAATTCATCATCGTTGCCGGTCAACGGCGTCAGCAACAACAGCAATGGCTGGATCAAACCTTGCGCGGCACCTACGTGTATTTTGGGCAACAAGAACCGGTGCAATCGGACGCCATGTTGGGTGTGATCGATCCGGGTTTGCCCGCTTGGGTGCAGCAAAAATTGCAACAATACCTGCCACAGTTGTTTGATTATTATGCCGCCAAGACCGGCTTGTCGCTGGACTTCACTCCGGTGGTGTATTTCACTTACCGCGACAGTGACCTGAGTGGAACCCAATATGACGGTGGTGTGTTGCCAGGTCTGATTCAATTGAATTTGGTGGGCCAAGATTGGCAACAAGAAACACCTGAAAACCTGACCGGCTTGTTGCATTTTCTGGCCCACGAAGCGGCCCATTTGTGGAATGCCCAGCTGGTCATGAGTGATTCCCGCCGCGAGCACAGCTGGCTGCATGAAGGCGGGGCCGATGCCTTCGCTGTGCGGGCCCTGGTACACCTGGGGTTTTGGGATGCCAATGATGCCCGACAGGCCCATGTCCGCTATCTGAATGCCTGTCTGGATGATTTGCAGGGCCATGCCATCACCGACCATGGGGGTCATCAAAATTTTGCGGTGTATTATGCCTGTGGCGCGACCCTGGCCTGGTTCAGTGAATTGGCGCTGCAAGCGCACCAGGCGGACACCGATTTGTTTGATTTGTGGCGCGATGTGATGACGCGGGTCCATGCCAAACAGCTCAAGCTGACGCCGGAACAGTATTTCATCAGTTTGTTGCAACACAGCCAGAACCCAGCGGTGATGATCCACATCCTGACCTGGTTGACCGAACCACACGCCCAAGCCAACGAGGCCATGGCAGCGGCTTTTGCCGCCGTTGGGCAGCCCCTGAAAAGCCAGTCTCAGCATCCCAAGCAAGCCAAACAGGCGGCAGCCAGCGCCTTCAAACACCTGATGCAACAAGACTGCCGGGGTTACAGCTACCACCGCACGCCCCAAGCCTATGTGGTGGGCGAGGGGCTGAGCTGCGGGCAGCTGAAAAGCGGTATGGCAGTGACCCACATCATGGGTGAATCGGTGGTCGATGGCGGTCATGCCATCCTGGAACAGGTGCGCCGCCGCTGTCAAAGCCAACAGCCCATAACGCTGCAGGCCGCTGAGCAAGCGTCGGTGTCGGTGGCTTGTCAGACCGCGCCTGCTGCCATCAGGCCTTGGCTGGGTTTGCCATGAACGGTCCTTGGTTGCTGGTGGTTTACAAAAAATGACAGTTCTTTGTCTGCCTTGATCGGTGAATCAGTTAAAATGTCCAAAACAGGTCTTCTGAGCCACTGACTGGTTGGCAACCAGCCACCAAACTGGGTTCAGGAGTCAGACAACCCCAGATCAGCAGACGACACCATGGATCAAGAACCCAAAGACCCCAACGACGCCAACGACCAGGCACCAACCGACTCAACCAGCGACCCGGTCACTGATGAAGTGACTGCTGACCCTCAAGCAGCGGTGGACCGTGAGGATGGGCCAGCCGCCGCCCCTGTGGTGGTGAAAAAATCTGGCGGCACCTTCGGCTTGCTGTTGGCCTTGGTGGCGCTGGTGGCAGTGGCCTATTTGTACTATCGCGATTGGCAAAGTCAGCCTGGGAATGCCGAAGGAGGGGCACTGCAGACCTTGGTGGATCAAACCAACCAGCGCCAAGCCGAATTGCGCCAAGCGCTGGACCAAGCCAAACAACAGACCGCAACGTTGCAAGCACAAGTCACCACTTTGCAACAAGCCATGGACCAAATCAACAACCGACCGGAGCCGGATTCCGTGGTGGTGGCCGAACCTTTTGACAACAGTGACAACGAGGCCCAGTTACAACAATTGACCGATCAACTGCAGGACCAGAATCAAACCCTGGCCACCCTGCAACAACAAATCAGGCAGCTGGCGGCCAATCCAGGTACGGCTGAATTGAGCCCTGACTTGTTGGCTGGTTGGGACCGTCAATTACAACAAGCCATGGTCCGGCAGTCTTTGCAATCGGCCCAGATTTTGCTCGACAGCGAACAGACTGCAGCGGCCATCGCAGCCATTGAGCGTTTGTTGGCGGACGGTCAACTGGCGGCGACGACCGCGCGACCATTGCGACAGGTATTGAATCAATTGCGTGGCATTGAACAACCCGATGTGCCGGGTTTGCTGCAAGCCTTGGATGCCTTGACCCAAGAGATCCAGGATTTGACTTTGCCGACCACCGAAACCGCCGAGGAGGCGGCCTGGTATGACCGCTTCATCAGCGTCAAAAAAATCGACACCACCGGTGGCTTGGCCTCGACCCAGGCTTTGATCGATTTGAAAACCGAACTGCAGCAAGACCTGTACCAAGCCCGCTCATTTTTGCGACTGCAGCACCAAACCGCTTGGCAAGCCACCTTGGAACAAGCGGCCGCTCGCTTGTTGGCACAGTTACCGAAACAACAGGCCTTGGCCACTCGGCTCACCGCATTGTCGCAACAAGCGGTCAGGGCTGAGCTGCCAGCAACAGTCGATTTAACGGCATTGATTGCGTCCTTGGAGGACCCCCAACCATGATGAAAATCATCAAAATGGGCTTGTTGGTGTTGCTGTTGTTGTTGGCCGCTTGGCTGACCCCGCAACTGTTGCAAAACCCAGGCTTGATTCAAATTGAGTTGTTGGGTTATCAAATACAGATGACCGCGATTGCAGCGGGCATATTATTGCTGGTGGTGTTTGTGGCGATCTGGGTGATTTATGGTTTGCTCAAGGCCCCGCAAAAAGCCATGAAGCACTTGTCAGCGAACCACAGCCGCAAAAAATTCGCCCGTGGTTTGTTGGCCCTCAGTGAAGGCAAATGGGCCCATGCCGAAAAATTGTTGTTGGCCTCAGCGACCAAAAGCCCAACCCCGGAACTCAGTTACATGGCGGCCGCCCGTGCGGCGGTGGCGCAAAATGATTTGACCCGCGCCGAAGCGCATTTGGATCATGCCGAAGCGGTGATCGACAACCCGTTAACCGTGGACTTGACCCGCTGTGAAATTTGGATCAAGTCCGGTCAGCCAGAGAAAGCCTTGCCGTTGTTGGATCTGATCTTGAAAACCTATCCCAACAACCCCCGGGCGGTCCATTTGCTGACCGAAGCCAGCCAGTTGACCCAGGATTGGAACCGTTTGTCAGCGGTCATCCCCAAAGCCGAAAAACTGGCCTTGATCAACCACCAAAAAAGCAATCAGTTGAAACAGCAGGTGACCTTGGAACAGTTTGCCGCCGCGGCCAGCCAGGAAGCCTTGCAAGAAATTTGGCAGGGTTTGAACAAGAAGCAACAACAACGATACAGCCACACCTATTGCGAAAACGGTTTGCGTTTGGGCGCTTACCAAGACATCACCAGCCACATCGAAAAAGCCCAGAAATACCACTTTGATGATCAGCTGGTGGCTTATTGGTCACAACTGCCCCACAACCTCAATCACCGCTTGAAAGTGGCCGAGAAATGGTTGGTCCAACATCCCAGAAGACCAGCGGTGCTGTTGTGCAATGCCAAGTTACACATGGCCAAGAAAAACTGGGACAAAGCCGAAAGCCTGTTGTTGGAAGTGTTGAAGCGCGCACCCAGTGCCGAAGTGAACCAACTGCTCGGTTTGATTTACCAAGCCACCGGGCAAGCCGACAAAGCCTTGAGCCACTTCAGCGAAGCGGTGGTGCCCAACAACCAAGCCATCCGGGTCATCGAAGAATCATGACGCAGCGCCAACGGTTGTTGCTGGTTTTGGCCCTGTGCATTTTGTTGGGGTCAGTGGCCTGGGCACAAGCCAAGCCCATTGATCAATTTCCCGCTGCGTTGGATCCGAATTGTCGCACCGGCACCGCCCAAATTTATGACGAGTGTGGCAGCCAGGCCAAGATCTTACAGGCCGCATTGGATCGCGCGGCGGCCACAGGCAAGCAGGTTTTGGTGGTGTATGGCTCAGAATGGTGCATCTGGTGTCACGTGTTGGACCAATATTTTCATGGCACGTACCACCAATTTGACTACGCCTGGGAAGTGGAGGGTGCGGTTGAGCAGTGGACCATGTATGAACGGGACAACCCCAAGGCTCGGATCCAGGCCACTGTGCTGAATCGATTTGTGGCTGACACCTTTGTGGTGGCTCACATCGAAGGCACGTTTTCGGCAGATGGCATCGATGTGATGGCCGACACCGGCTTTGACATATACGGCTTGCGGGCCATTCCTTTGGTGATGGTGGTCGATGCCCAAGGACAATATGTGGCCCACATGGCGGACTATGACCAAGTTGAGGGCTTGGAAATCCGCGAGGACAGCGGCGAAGAATTTCGCGGTTTCAATCGCCACTTGTTGCTCAAAGAATTGTTGCAACTGAGGAATGCAGGGGCCCAACCATGAGCGGTTTCATGCGAGTGATTTTACCGATGTTGGCCGTTGCGCTGAGCCCGGTACTGCAAGCGACCGAAGAGCCGGTGGCTTGTGGTCAGAATGCAGCCGCCCAGGCCTTGGCCGAGGCCATCATGGCGCATCCCGACCAAGCGCGGCCTGAGCTGGTGTGCAATGAACAATTGGCCGCAATCGCCCAACAACGGGCCGAGTCCTTGGCCAAGAACGCGCATGATCCGGACATCACGCCGAACCAAATTGTGGTGGATGGGGGCTTCCGGTTCCCCAGCTATTACCCGGTGTCAGGCAACCAGGTGGAAGCGGTGGCCCGCGACACCCGCGAGGCCAATGCCGCGCTGACTTATTTGACCGAAAGTGGCAAGCACCACGACCAAATTTTGGGCAAGGTGGAGTTTTTTGCCTTACAAAGTCAATTGGGGGTGGGCTTTTACGCCGATGACGACCCCACCAACCACCCACAATGGGTGGTCCTCACCGCCGAGCCTTGGTTACCACCCAAAGTGGTGTTCAAGACCGAAATGAAAGCACCCAAGCCGATGAAGCAGGACTGCGACACCGATTGGCAGCGCAGTGACAATGAATTTCTCAAGCGCAAATGCAGCCGCTTGAAGCAGTCCAAACGCAAACGGGATTGAGTTTACCTTCCACCGCATCCTTTTCTCACCCCGTCATTACTGCGAAAGCAGGAATCTATTGGTATCGCTCAAGACCAAAGATTCCCGATCGGAGTCGGGAATGACGTGACTTCGTCGGGAATGACGTGACTTCGTCGGGAATGACGTGACTTCGTCGAGAATGACGTGGCTTCTGTGAGTTCGGTGAAGACTTGATACCCACCCCATCATTCCTGCAAAAGCAGGAATCTACAGCGTCTCATGCCAGGCACACCTTCACCGCTGCGAAGGGGTCTCCTCGTGGAAACATGGGCAAGAATGTGTTGGTGTCTCTCAAGGCCAAGATTCCCGATCGGAGTCGGGAATGACGTGACTTCGTCGGGAATGACGTGACTTCGTCGAGAATGACGAGGCTTCGTCGGGAATGACGTGGCTTCTGTGAGTTCGGTGAAGACCTGATTCTCTGATTCTCACCTCGTCATTCCTGCAAAAGCAGGAATCTACAGCGTCTCATGCCAGGCACACCTTCACCGCTGCGATGGGGTCTCCTCGTGGAAACATGGGCAAGAATGTGTTGGTGTCTCTCAAGGCCAAGATTCCCGATCGGAGTCGGGAATGACGTGGCTTCGTCGGGAATGACGTGACTTCGTCGAGAATGACGAGGCTTCTGTGAGTTCGGTGAAGACCTGATTCTCACCCCGTCATTCCTGCGAAAGCAGGAATCTATTGGTGTCGCTCAAGACCCAAGATTCCCGATCGGAGTCGGGAATGACGTGACTTCGTCGGGAATGACGTGACTGATATGCTGAGCTTGTTATTTGGACACCAAGCCATACCATTTGAAGGCGTACTGTCTTTGGCCCAGCTCGCCCAGGGCCGATTGGAAACTCTGAATTTCACCGGTGGTGCCAACGATGGCATGCCAACGGCTTTGGCCGGAGGCGTCCAAGGCCATGCGTCGGCGGGTTTCGCGGTCTGGGATCTGGCGGATGATGCCGGGCAGTTGGGCAAACACTTCGCCGTTCATCACGGTCAAAAAGCCGGCATCGGCCACATGCACAAAGTCCGGCCTGATCGGCCACACAAGGCGGATCGGTCGGCCTTGATTGATGGCGTCGATCAAGGCTTGTTTGTCACCGCTGATGGCTTGGCCGGTGGCATCGTGGTGGTACAGCAGTTGCCAGTCAGTTCGGTTGGGGTGGGCGGTGGTGGCGCAGCCACTCAGCACGGTCAGCAGTGAGACCAGCAGCAAAGCCAGCAGCTTATTTCGATGGGTCATGGTGTCATCTCCATTGCGATCAAGCGTTAATCAAATTCAGCAAACCATTTAATGGGTACCCGTTGTGGCATGCGGCGCACCACTTGCCCCGAGCCGCGGTCATACCACACGGCCATGAAACGGCCGGTGGTTGACAACAAGCCGCGCCAGACCACCGCAGGGGCATTGAAGTCTTGCAGTTCGGTGTCCCAATAACTGGTTTGGCCAATGTGCTCAGGGGTTTGTACAAACACCTCCTGGTCACTGGCATTGGTCACAAACGCCGGCTCGATCACGTGCTCCACAAAGGCAGTGGGGTCGTTGCTGCGGCTGGCGCGCCACACCACCCGCAGTTTTTGGCCATCGCGGATGGCTTGGAACAAGGCGTTTTTTGAGCCTTTGAGTTGTTGGCCCTGGCGGTCATGTTCATACAACAATTGCCATTCGGCGTGGGCGGTGTTGCAGGCCCCAAGGCCCATCAACACCATCATTAGGGATTTGGTCAAGGTCATTTTGCGGTGCTCATTTTGGATGGTCTTCCATGTTAGCGAAACGGCGCTCAGATACCGTCAGAATTGGGTGGCAAAGCCGTTATGTTTTGGTGAGGATTCGGGTAAAATGGTTGATCATGAACCCAGACCCGCACATCATTCAGGCATGACAGCCACCGACTCGATCATTCAATGCGGTCCTTTGGTGTTGAATCAAGCACTCAAAACAGTCACCTACCAAGGGCAAAATATCAGCCTCAGCCCGACCGCCTTTGAGTTGTTGGCACACTTGATGGCCCAAGCACCGGCGGTGGTTTCGGTGGATCAATTGTTGGCCCAAGTGTGGCCCCAGAAAGTGGTGAACCGCGACACGGTGAAACAACAAGTGAAGACTTTGCGTGATCAACTGGGTGAGGCGGCGGTGCTGATTCAATCGGTGCGGGGCTTCGGGTATCAAATCAACACCAGCCAAACCAAACATCAACCTGACAGCAAAAGGCGGGGGTGGCTGGCAGCCCTGGTGGTGTTCATGTTGCTGCTCACGGCGGTGTCCGGTTGGTGGTACACCGCGTCCCGGCCGACCATGGTGTTGCCGCTGGAAACCGCGACTTTGCCCTTCAAATTGATTGACTCGGCGGATCAGGACCTGGTGGTGATGTTGCAAGAAGAACTGACCCAGATGTTGTCTCGCCAAAGCGATGTGCGGGCCATAGCCGTCAGTGCCTTGGCGCATGCCGATGACCAACAATACAGCCCCAAAGAATACGCCCAACACCTCAATGTTGACGTCATGTTTGAAGGTTCCATCCGCGAGTTGGCCGATGGCTATGCCATTAACGTGCGGATGATTTGGACCCACAACAGCGTCGCGGTGTGGCGCGAACACATCGAGGTGGCGGTCAAAGACCGCGAGTTGGTGGTGAGCGAAACCAGGGAGGCTTTGCGCACCTTCATCAACAAAAAAGTGGCCTACATCAAACGCCAAACCCAAGCCTGAGAGCGCACCATGACCGACACCATGAACCCCAAAACCAGGAGCCACTGAGATGCGCGGACAAGCCCCACCCGACACCCAACAGGCAGAAAACTGGGGGGTGTTGAAAAAACTACTGCCTTATCTGACCGAGTACAAAGGTCGGGTGCTGTTGGCTTTGCTGTTTTTGGTCGGGGCCAAAGTGGCGACCACCGGCATGCCGTTTTTGATCAAGGGCATGGTCGATCAATTGAGCGGCACCGCCGACCCCAGCCAGTGGCTGTTGGCACCGGTGGCTCTGGTCTTTGCTTACGGGGCACTGCGCTTTGCCAATGTGTTGTTTGGTGAAATTCGCGATGTGTTGTTTGGTCGCGTGACCGAACGGGCCATGCGCCGCATCGCGCATCAGGTGTTTGTGCATTTGCACCGCCTGGAATTGAATTATCACTTGAACCGCAAAACCGGTGGGGTGGCCCGCGACATTGAGCGTGGGGTCGCTGGCATCAGCTTTTTGCTGCGCTTCATGGTGTTCAGCATCTTGCCGGCGTTGATTGAAATCTTGTTGGTGGTGGCAATTTTGTTGTTCCAATATGGCTGGACTTTTGGCCTCACCACACTGCTGGCGATCCTCACTTACATTGTGTTTTCGGTCAAAGTGACCAATTGGCGCAAAGCCTTTTTGCGCGCGGCCAACACCGCCGATTCGGCCAGCAGTTCCCGGGCCATTGACTCCCTGTTGAATTATGAAACGGTCAAGTACTACACCAATGAGTCGTTTGAGGCCGCTCGTTATGACCAAAACCTGAAAACCCTGGAAGCGGCCAAACGCAAGAACCGCTTGTCCTTGTTTGTGCTGAACGGTGGCCAAGCCCTGATCATCAGTATGTCGATGACGGCGATGATGCTGTTGGCGGTGTTGGGGGTGCAAAACGGGAACATGACCGTGGGTGATTTTGTCTTGGTCAACGCCTTCATGATGCAATTGTTCATTCCCTTGGGTTCTTTGGGTTTTGTCTATCGAGAAATCAAAACCTCGATGATCAACATCGAGCAGCTGTTCAACATCCTGGCCATAGAGCCGCAGATCCAGGATCAAGCAGACGCCCAGGAATTGATCATTACTTCCGGGCACATCGAGTTCGAACAGGTGGCGTTCCACTACCGGGCCGATCGACCGATCATCCAAGGCCTGGACTTTCAGGTCAAAGCCGGCCAAACATTGGCGGTGGTTGGTGCCAGTGGTTCGGGCAAATCAACCCTGGTGAAATTGTTGTTTCGCTTTTATGACCCGACCGGTGGACGCATCCTGATCGATGGCCAGGACATCCAATCCGTGACCCAAGATTCCTTGCGACAGGCCATTGGTATCGTGCCGCAGGACACCGTGCTGTTCAATGATTCGATTTTGGAAAACATCCGCTATGGCCGCCCTGAGGCGGATGACCAAGCGGTCCACCGGGCCATCACCATGGCCTACCTGGATGAGTTCATTGCGCTGTTGCCCGATGGCGTGCACACCGAAGTGGGTGAGCGTGGCTTGAAACTGTCTGGCGGTGAAAAACAGCGGGTGGCCATTGCCCGCACCATCTTAAAACAGCCACCGATCATGGTGTTTGATGAAGCCACGTCATCGCTGGACAGCCAGGCCGAATTCATGATCCTCAAAGCCATGGCTGAAATAGCCCAACACAGCACCAACCTGGTCATCGCCCACCGCTTGTCTACCGTGGTGCATGCTGATGTGATTCTGGTGTTGGACCAAGGCCAGATCATTGAACAGGGGTCACACGAGCAATTGTTGGCCAATCAAGGCGCCTATGCGGCCTTGTGGGAAGCCCAACAGCAAGATCGCGAACATTGAAGCCGACCGGTCACCAGCAGTCGATCACCGTCACCCAACCGAGGTGAACACAAGCCAAGGCCAGATGTTTTGGTTGGATGATGAGCTTGTGACAAACACACCCCTCAATCCCCTCTTAAGAGGGGAGGTAGGGAAACATATGCCTTGGCCTCTTAATTTAAGTTTTGGCACAACGCAAGAGACGAGATCAATGGACAGCTTACTTTCTGATTTAGATTTTTACCTTGTTTTTAAAGAACTATCAGATTCATTGTGTACTAACAATCATCAACATGATGTTGCTGTCATGGAAGACAGTATCTCTCGCCTACAGGGATGTAGGTGTACCGAGATAGCTAGGAGCGGAATCGGCCGAGAGGGGATTGAGGGGTGTGTGAATGAACATGAATTGAAGCAATGAATTGAGTCTTGGATTATGGCGGGAAAAGTAATCAGCCCGGAGGGGTGTGGGAGAGAAGAGTGTGCAGGCTGCGGCAGTGGAACAGCGAGGGAGGATACAAGGTTCACCCTCTATGCTTCGGGGGTGGCCGGGTCGCTTGGCGCGTAACCGCCACTGAAAATGGACGGTACCCAGTGTTTCTGAGAAATATTCATTGATATGGCGGTATATTCATCTGTATATTCCTGTTATGACCGCCAAGAATGGGGGTTCTTCAAAACCAGAGACGAACCATGAAACTCAGTGAAAAAATTAAATTACTGCGCACCCAAGAGCAACTGACCCAACCCGAATTGGCCAGCAAAGCCGGCATCGAACAGTCGTATTTATCCAAACTGGAGAACGACAAAGGCACCCCATCCTTTGACGTGATCAACAAGATTGCCCAAGCGTTTGATTTGTCTGGGATGGAATTGATCAACAGCCTCAGTCAGTCCTACATTGAACAGCACCTGTCCCACATCCCAGAGGTGGCGGCCGAATATGCCTCGATCAAACACCGGCAACTCAGGCGCCTCAAGTGGCGCTTCATTTGGTCATCGGCAGTGGTGGTGCTGGGGGTGGGCTTGTTCTTCATCGGCTCCCAGGGGGTGCTGTTTCCTGCAGTGGAATACATTTATGAATCACCCGGGGTGATCAAACCGGGTGAAACCGTGTATCAATATCAATCACATGAGATCGAAGCCATCAACGAAACCCGCGAACAGGCTCAGCTGCGAACCCAAAACAACCGCGACCGCTTGGATTTGCATTTTCTCACCGTGGCCGATTATGCCGGCAACACCTTCATTGCTGAGGTGCCTGGCGGCCGGCGGGTCTATGAATACCGAGAAGAAAAACGTTTGAATACGGCCAACAGCGACTTGGTCTCCAGCTTGGGCATGATGTGCATGGTGGCCGGTATGTTCATGTTCGCCTATGCCTTCCGTTTCAAGCAATGAACTGAGTCACAACGCCGCGCCGGCAGGGGCTTGCTGTTTGAATTGGCAGTACAAATCGTTCAGGTGCATTTTCCAATCCGTGAAAATGAATCGATCTGGTTTGCTCTTGACCGGCGCATATGAGGGCACCAAACCGTGCAACAAATCCACCGTTAAATCACACTGGATGTCGACCAAGGGCATGGCTTGCATGATGTCGTCACGAGAAAAATGAACCACTTTGCGCGTGACAGGATGAGCAGTCTGATCTTGTTGGGCTTCTTTGGCCAGGCATGGGAAGATCAGCAAGCAAGCCAGCAAACCCAGGCTGACAAGACCGCGATTGTTGATGGGGACATGATTGCGCATACCCACCAGCATAGCAGATTTGGGGGTCAGCGTGCCATCAAAATTTGACCCCTGGGGTTCAGCCTTTGGGCGTGTGTCCGGTCCAACGCTTGAACGCACGGTTGAAGGCATTGGGGTGAGAAAAGCCCAGCAAATAGGCGATTTGCTTGACGGACAAGCGTTGATTTTTGAGGTAGTTGAGGGCCATCTGATGGCGCAAGCCATCCAAAATTTGTTCAAACTGGCGGTTTTCGGCTTTCAGTTTGCGGTAGAGTTGTTGGCGACTCATGCCCATGCGGTCAGCCACCAAATCCATGTTGGCTGCCCCCGTGTGCAACAGCGGAATCAATATGGATTCCACCTGACCCGCATGTGTTTTTGAGGCCTTCAGCTCGGCCAACAGCGCCGCCGTGTGCGTTGACAACAAACCGAATATGTAGGTGTTGGCATGGGTGATTTTCTCCGGCAGGCGGCTGCCATCGACGGGCACCGCATTCTTGTCGCTGTTGAACACCACCGGCATGTTGAAGATGCGTTCGTATTCCGCGCGGTAACCTGGGTCATCATGGGTCACATGGATTTCACGCAACAAGGGTTCGCCGCCAAAATCCCGCGCATAGGTACAATGCATGCGAGCAAAGGTGGTTTCGGTCAGTTCCGGACAGGCATTGGGATCAGGTCGTTGGTCAACCAGCCACAAATCATCACCTTCTGGCACCAGGGCAAATCGGTCGCCATCACCGAGCCCTTCGATTTCGACCACCAAGGCGCTGTAACGGTTGATTTGTTGGTAGGCTTCGTCCAAGGTTTGTGCCGATCGGGCGATCAAACCGACCACCGAGAACTCATGTAAATCAATGGCCTCGCCAAACAACAAGGCCAATGCGGGTTGTTGGGTCATGCGTTTGGCGTGGCGCATCAAATGCATGTAAGTGGCAAAATCAATGCGGTTGTCAGGGTCTGCCAATGCCGCTTCATTGATCGCTGCATATGGCATCAATTCGGTGCTTGACACACCCAAAGTGCGGCAAAAATCCAGCAGGGCTTTGACCATGCCAGCGGCTACGGTGGGTCGGTTGAAAGTGGCTGTCATTGGATTTTGATGCCCAGGGTTTGCATTTGTCACACGGGGTTGGTTGTGGTGGTCATACATTCTATTTAGAATGGGACACACGGGTCAACCGGGTCGGTCTCAGGCAGACCCTCATGGCTTATTTGACAGCACTATTGACGAGGTATTCATGACCAATGCACTGCCAAAATGGCGACTTCACGCCATGCGCTTTCTGTTTTTACTCACGGCCACCACTTTGGGGTATCCAGCCTGGTCTTCGCTGATCAGCCCAACTGGCCCATGGGATCCCACCTATGGGATCGCTTATGCCTTTTGGGGGGCATTTTCAGCACTGTCCATCCTGGGGGTGTTTTACCCGGTCAAAATGTTGCCTTTGTTGCTGCTGCAGTTCACCTATAAACTGATTTGGGTGGTGGCGGTTGGTTATCCATTGTGGCAAGCGGGCTTACTGGACGAAACCGGTCAAGAATTGATGAAGGCCTCGGGCATCGGCGCCCTCATCGATTTGATCATCATTCCCTGGGTGTATGTGTTCAAACACCACTTCAAAACGGCCGCTTCGTGAGCCTCCCGTCAGGACTTCAAGTACCTGCGCAGGGCCTTGAAATCCGGTGCCAGCCGCGTCGACAGGTCGGGTAACTTGGCACACTCGGCTATGGCCTCAGGCAAGGGCAGTTCGATGCCCAAGATTGCTTCCACGGTGCTTTTGAATTTGGCCGGATGGGCGGTGCCCAAGAAGATGCCCAGCTCATCGTCGGTCAAACTGTCGACCAAGCCCTGATAAGCCACCGCGGCATGGGGCTCGCTGAGGTAGCCTTGTCGGTACAAGTCTTGCAAGGTATCGGCTGTGGTGTTTTCATCCACCGCCAAGCCGGACAGCAAACGCCGGTCGAATTGCCCCGATTCAATCAGGTATTCAATGCGCGGCCAGTTGTTGGGCTTGCTCACGTCCATGGCATTGGACAGGGTTTCTACCGTGGCATTGGGCGCCCACACCCCATCCTGGAGGTAACGCGGCACGGTGTCGTTCAAGTTGGTGGAGGCGATGAAGCGCTTGATGGGCAAGCCCATGGTTTTGGCGATGATGCCGGCACATAGGTTACCAAAGTTGCCGCTGGGTACCGCCACCACGGTTTGTTCGCGGCGGTGCACCGGTAATTGCGCCAAGGCATCGAAGTAATAACAAATCTGCGCAAACAAACGGCTGACATTGATCGAGTTGGCTGAATTCAAGCCCACCGCTTGGACCAAGTCTGGGTCATCAAAACATTGTTTCACCAACTTTTGACAATCATCAAAAGCCCCATCCACGGCCAGGGTGCGGATGTTGCCGGACAGGGTGGTGAACATTTTTTGTTGCAACTCACTGATCTTGCCATGGGGAAACAGGATCACCACTTCGATGTTGTCCAAACCATGAAAGGCATGGGCCACGGCGGCGCCGGTGTCACCCGAAGTGGCGGTGAGGATGGTGATTTTTTCGTTGCCAGCAAAATGCTGCAGGCATTGGGCCATGAACCGCGCACCAAAATCCTTGAAGGCCAAAGTGGGACCATGAAACAGTTCCAAACAAGACACCTGTGCATTCACCGTTTGCATGCGCGCCGGAAAGGTGAAGGTTTGGCCGATGATGCGGTGCAGGGCCTCATCATCAATGTTCTCATGCACAAATGGCCGCAACAAATGAAAATTGCGGCTTTGGGTGTTCATGCTGAGCAGGTGGTTGATGCCAGTCAGGGTGGGAATTTTGGCGGGGAAAAACAGGCCCTGCTGCTTACCGAGGCCGGTTTTGACGGCGGTGGCAAAATCCACCACCTGTTGGGGGTCTTTGAGGTTATTCAGTTGCATGTCATTGGTCTTCCACGGTTCGGGTGCCTTGGCTGTCGGCCCGGCAAATGGTGACAAACCCGGCTTCGGTTTGCAGGTAGTTTTGTTGCAGCCAAGCGGCTTGTTGTTGGGCCAGGGCCAAATCGTCACAGGCCGCAAAAATGGTCGGTCCTGATCCCGAGATGCCCACTGCCAGGGCGCCCATGGCGCGCAATTGCGTTTGGGTGTGGTGGTAGTCAGGCAACAATTCAGCCCGATACGGTTCGGCAATCTCGTCTTTCAACAAAGCCATGGCCAAGGCCTGATCCTGCCGATAACAGGCGGCCACAAAAGCAGCCAGGTTTTGCCCAAAGCGGATCAGTGTGGTGCGGCTGTACTGTGGTGGTAACAACGCCCGAGCCGCTTGGGTGCTGACCAGCACATCGGGGTAGGCCAACACCCAATACAGCTCATCAAACAAGGGTAAGGACAAGGCCACTTCGGATTGGTCTTGCAGCATCAATTGCATGCCACCCAAGAAACAGGGGGCGACGTTGTCGTAGTGTAAGGAACCACTGATTTGTGCTTCGGCCTGACCCATCAGGCGCAAAAGCTCATCGTCGTTGAAGGGGCGGTCATGGAATTCATTGAGGGCCGCAAATGCCGCCACCACGGAACAGGCGCTGGAGCCCAAACCGCTGCACACCGGAATGTCTTTGTACAAAGTGAGGTGCACCGGCACCGGCTGCCCGCCACGGTCGACCAAGGCCGCGTCGAAAGCCTGCAACACGTGCCACACGATGTTGGATTCACGGTCCGCCGGCAAGCGGTCGGCAAAGCGGCCCAACAAGGTGAAGGCCGGTTCGTTGGCGGCACTCACATGAACCCGGTCTCCTAGCCAAGCGCCATCGACCGGTTGCAGGGCCAAACCCAAGGAATCAAAGCCGACGCTGACGTTGCCAATGGAAACGGGGGCAAATACGGTCACAGGCAGGTGCATGTCAGTGCTCCTGTTCCCAAGACAAGGTCCTGAGCACATCACCAAACAAACCGGCGGCGGTCACCGCCGCGCCGGCACCATAACCGCGAATGATGAAGGGTTTGGGTTGGTAGTATTGGGTGTTGATGGCCAAGGCGTTTTCCCCGGCTTCGATTTCATACAAGGGATGATCGGCAGCCACGGATTGGATTTTGACCGCGCATTGACCGCCTTGGATGATCGCCACATAACGCAGTTTTTGCTGTTGGTCTTCGGCCCGATCAATCAGCTGTTGAAATTCGGCGTCGTAGGCCGGTAATTGGGCCATGAATTCATCGGCATCGGTGAGGTCAGCCAAGGCCTGTGGCACCACCGGCTGCAAGTCGATGTCAGACAATTCCAAGGCCATGCCGGCTTCGCGTGCGATGACCAGCACTTTGCGGGCCACATCCAGCCCGTTGAGGTCTTCGGCTGGGTTGGGTTCGGTGTAGCCCAAATCGCGGGCTTTGAGGGTCGCTTCGGACAAACTCAAGCCCTGGTGAATCTCGCCAAAAATAAAGGACAAGGAACCGGACAAAATGCCTTCGAATTGCAACAACTCGTCACCGGCCCGCAGCAGGCTTTGTAAATTATCAATCACCGGCAAGCCGGCACCGACGTTGGTTTCGTACAGGAAACGGCGTTGCTTCTTGGCCGCCATGGCCTGCAGCTGGTGGTAGTAAGCCAGGCGATCGGTGTTGGCTTTCTTGTTGGCCGTGACCACATGGAAATTGGCTTCCAGGTAACGCAGATAACTCATGGCGATGTCTTGGTTGCTGGTGCAATCAATGATCACTGGGTTGGTCAAGTGGGCATCGCGCACAAACTGCCGCAAGCGCTCCAACGACAACCCCTCGGTACACGCTTGTAACTGTGCTTCCCAGTCGTCCAGATCGATGCCGTCGCCTTGCAGCAGACATTGTCGGCTGTTGGCAATGCCGACCAATTTCAAATCGATGTTTTGCTCTTGCAACCAGTTTTGTTGCTTGTTGATTTGTTGGATCAATTCTCGGCCCACCGTCCCACAGCCGATCAAAAAGGCATCGATGCGTGGTTTTTTCAGGAACAGCTGCTGATGGCAGATGACCAAGGCATCGTCAATGCGTTTGGCCCGCACCACCGCAGAAATGCTGCGCTCTGAGGAATCCTGGGCGATGGCAATGATGTTGACCCGGGCGTGGGACAGGGCGCTGAAAAAGCGGCTGGCGGTGCCTTTTTGTTGGTGCATGCGGTCACCAATCAAAGTGATGATGGCCAGGTTTTGTTGGCAAGCAATGGGCTCCAACAAACCGTTTTTCAATTCCAGTCTGAAGGCGTTTTCCAGGTGTCGGATGGCCCGCTGGCTTTCACTGCCAGGCACACAAAAACTGATGCTGTACTCGGAGGATGATTGGCTGATCAGGATCACCGAAATGTTGGCCTCACTCATTGCCTGAAACACACGTGCGGCCATGCCGACCATGCCCTTCATGCCCGGCCCACACACATTCAGCATGGCCACATCAGACAAGTTGGAAATGGCTTTGACCACCCGTTGTTTGGCGGTTTCGGCTGAAATCAGGGTGCCTGGATGGGCCGGATTCAAGGTGTTCTTGATTTGGCATTGGATGCCATGTTGCGCCAGGGGTGTGATGGTTTTGGGGTGCAGCACCTTGGCCCCAAAATAGGACAACTCCATGGCTTCCTGATAAGACATTTGCTCAATCAATTGGGCTTCGGCCACCAAGCGTGGATCGACGTTGTAAATGCCGTCCACGTCGGTCCATATTTCACAAGCCTGGGCGGCCACACAGACCGCCAACACCGCGGCTGAATAATCCGAGCCATTGCGCCCCAAGGTGATCAGGTCACCCTCCGGACTGGCCCCATAAAAGCCTGGCATCACCGATAAATCAGTCAAGGCACTGTATTTTTGTTTGAAGGCGGCGGTGGACTGGACCAAGTCGACTTTGGGTTCAATGGAATCGTCTTCGGTGCAGATGAACAGTTTCGGGTCCAGCACCGTCACCGGATGCACGGTGCGCAACAAGGTGGCCATCAACAAGGTGCTGAACTTTTCCCCAGTGGACAGCATTTGGGCAGCGGTCTTCGGCGGACAATGGCCGATCATGGCACAGCCCTGGGCCCAAATGCGCAATTGATCGAGCAAGCCGGCGGTCTGTTGCTGACTTTTGCTGACATCAAACTCGGCCCGCAAATTGGTGCAGTCGGCACTGATGGTCAACAACTGTTGGCTGATCAGGTCCAATTGGTGGGTGAGGTCCTGTTGTTGGTTGATTAATTCAATCAACACCACCAGGTCATTGGTGATGCCCTGGGGGGCAGAAAACACCGCACACAGCGGTTGTTGCTGACTTTCGATCAAAGCCACCACTTGGTTGAATTTTTCGGCGGTGGCCAGTGAAGAGCCACCGAATTTCATCACTTTCATGGTTTGGTTTATTTTGTACTGGCCTGCTTGGGCCTAAAAAAAAGCCCGTGAGTTGTTTCCAAGTCACGGGCTTTATCAATGGGTTCAACGATTCAGCACATGACCGGTTGCCGTGTGGTGATGGTTGTGGTTGTGTTGATTCGTTGTGGCATGTGCCTAATATATTGAGTTTGATGATAAATTACAACCGTTGAATGGCAGTTCAAGTTAAAATCACCCTCATTCATGCTTCCCTTCCCGCAGGACAAGTCAACAGGAATGAGTCAAAATGGAACAAATCAACGGCTTAAGGCTTGGCAAAGACCTCTGGGTTTGATCCATCATTTGGCCAAAATTTATTTGCTGTTTGCGGTTCTCATGTTGTTGGGCACCCTTGATTTCATGGTCCAAAGAAAACTGTGGTTTTCCCCCGACTTGATTTATCCATTGTTGATGGTGATTGCCATGATGGGTTTGTTGCAGCGGCGGCGTTGGGGGCAGTGGTTGGCAGGTTTGATCTCGTTGGCATTGATGATCTATGGGTTTGAGCTTGGTTTGTTACTGGGTGGCTTGATGATTTGGCAATTGATCATTCACAATGACAGTTTTGAATAAGTCATCAAGCCAAGTTGGCATCAACAGGAATGCCGCCATTTTTCTCAGGTTCGCGAGGGGCTTGACGTGGGTGATATTGGTTGTCATTTCACTTCCAGTGGGTGCCACAAACCAACAAATCATTTCTGCAAAGGCGAAAGCTTTTAAGGACAAACACGGCTTGACCTTGTATTGGCACAAAGATCAGGAAAAGCCAAAATCAACATTCCGAATGGGATATTTGTTGGCTGAACCCAGAGATTATGAGTTGCTGATGACTTACATCGAACGTTTGGATGTGGAGTTTTCTAAATATCCCAAAGTTTTTCACCAAAGGGTTCAACTGCGTACCATTGCCATTGTTAAATACCTGAATGTATCCACCCGAGGCGGCGTGTTCAAACAATCCAGAAGTGCTTACCCAGATGCGTTGAATCATACCCTTTATTATGATTTTAAGGCCGGCAGATTTGACCCAGATTACCAAACCAATGTCATGCATCATGAATATTTCCATTTGATCGATTATCAGCTCAATGGGTTTCAATTTTATTGGCGAGATCCGCAATGGATGGGTTTTAACAACCCCAACTTCACATATGGCAATGGCGGCACTTGGAACCGAGGTGGCGACTATACAAAAAGATTGAATTACCCGTTGAAAGGATTTATCAGCTCATACAGCACCACCGGTGTGGAGGAAGACAAGGCTTGTATTTTTGCCGCTTTGATGATCGAAAGCAGCCACCGCATAGTCAACACCTGGGCAAAAACAGATTCGATTCTCAAGCAAAAAATTCAGTACATCAAACAGTTTGTGGGGGACAAAGAAGGTGGCTTGGAGATCAACTAAATAGGCCCTTGTTCAAGCAGGTTTTTGCTTTAAAAAACATCGAATGACACGCCCAGTGAGAAGCTGCGACCGCGGGTGAAGGTGCGGGTGATCTCGTCACCTTGCAAAAATACCACTTCATCATCCAACAGGTTGCGGGCTTTGAAACTCAATTTCCAACGCCCGGCCAAGGCCTGTGAATAAACGAAGTCAACCTGGTTGAAAGGCTGTTCGTAAATATCGGGGCGGCCACTGGTGCCGGCCTCAGAAATCCGCGCGCCAAATTTATTGAATAACAAGGACGCGCTGATCCCTCGATCGGCGTTGTCATAGCCCAATTGCACGTTGGCCACATATGGGGACTGGCCTTGCAAAGGTCGGGTGTTGTTGGTTTGACCCGATGGACCACTGGTGTCCAATTGAATTTCCGAATCAATGTAGGCGTAGTTGGCGCTGATGTAGAAATTGGCAAAGCGGTCTCCAAGGAAGGAAAAGTCTTTGTAGACCTCCAGTTCGATGCCGGTGTTCTCGGCGGCCAGAGCATTTTGGAAGCTGATGATGTTGGCACTGCCGGGGAAAATGGTCACCTCAATGGGGTTTTCAAATTCCTTGTAGAACAAGCTCAATGAGACGAATTCGCCGGGTGAAAAATATTGATCCCAGCGCAGGTCGTAGTGGGTGATTTTGCCCACGATCAAATCCGGATTACCGATCACATCGCGGTTCAACACCGGGTCTTTGAACTGTGCCGAGGACAGTTCTTTGAAATCCGGTCGCGTGGCGGTTTCAGAGAAATTGAAGCGGAATTGGAGGCTGTCGTTCAGTATCCAGGTGGTCGAAAAGGCCGGAAACCAATCATCGTCTGACAAACTGGAGGTGATGGGGCTCTGATTGGGGTCAAACAAACGGAAGGTGGTGACCGATTGATTGAAGGTTTCCCGGCGGGCACCCAGGGTGAAACGCAGGTTTTCTTGGTAGGCATAGTCGATGCCGTAGTAGGTGCCTTTGATGTCCAGGTCAGCAAAATAATTGTCGGTGGCGCGGGTTACCTCAATCAATTGGTAGCCTTGCGGATCGATGAATTCAGGGTTGAGGATTTGACTCAAGGGATCGGTGCGATCGACTTGGTTGGCCAAGGGGCCCACGTCTTCAAAAACGAAGCGTCGGATGTCGGAGTTGCGGTCTTTTTTGACCCAATTCTGACCAAATTGGATTAAGAAGTCGTGGTGGTTGCCGAAGGTCAAAGGCAAAGACCAGTCGTGGCGGATGTTGCGGCTTTGGTCGACCAAGTCGCGAAACACCCGTGAGTTGCTGTCGTTGCGGGTGGAGAACACGAAGTCGCCTTCTTCACGCTGGTCATAGCGGTAGATGCGGTTGTCAGGTTCGTAGAAACTGGCCTCTGAATCGGTGTATTGCCACTTCATTTGCAAGCCTGAAAATTGTGGATAGACGTGCTCGCCAAACACCTGCAAAGAGGTCAAGTCCCGTTCGGTCCAACGCAATTCGGATATGCGTCTGGCGTTGCCCAAGTCTTCATTGAAGCCTTCGGCTTGTTCGGCAAAATCCTGGGTGCTGCGCAAATACATGAAGTTGGAAGACACCTGATGCTGCTCATTGAATTCAATACCGGTGGTGATGAACCCCGACAGGTTGATGTCCCGACTGGTGGTGGTCGACAACTCTTCACTGTCCAAAGTCAGTTCGCTGCCAGTCGATACATTATAACTGCGGCGCAGTTCCGAGCGGGTCTGGAAGTCATTGCCATATTCCATGGCCGCAGAAAAGCCCAAAGTTTGGCCGGAATCCAAGTCAAAGCGCATGCCGCCGGCCGCATCAAAGCCCAGGCCTGGATCGATGGTGGCAAAGCGCAGGTCATAGTTGCTGTTCAAAGACTCGCCAAACGTTTCCAGCTCTTCGGGGCTGAATCCGCCATCAAAAAACGGGTTGTTGGGGCGCAATTCAGTGTCACCGGCAATGGCCTCGGCCAAGACCCGAGGAATCGCCCGTGAGCCGTCATCGCGGCCGGTCCAGTCACTGCCACCACCGTTGTATTTCAAGCCGTCTTTGCCGGTGGTTTGGGTGTTGTGGCCATAGGACAAACCGAGGTTCAAAAAGTTTTCATCCGGTACGCTGATGGTGCGCAGCACCACCGAACCACCGCCGAATTCAGCTGGCAAGTGGGCGGCATAACCCTTTTGTACTTCGATGCTTTCGATGATGCCGGTGGGAAACAAATCCAAGGGCACCACGCGGCGGGTGGGGTCCGGACTGGGCAGGTTGGCACCGTTGAGCAAGGTGCTGGAATAGCGTTCACCCAGGCCCCGAATGAAGATGAATTTGCCATCCACCAAGGTCAAACCGGTGACCCGTTTCAAGGCCCCGGCGGCGTCGGAATCACCGGCTTTGCTGATTTGTTCCATACTCAGGTAGTTGGCGACCGAGTTGTTGGCCCGGCGTTCTTCCAACACCGAGGCCAGCGAGCCTTCGATGAACGGTTCCACCACCACAAATTCGGGCAATTCCGCACCGGCTGGCGTCAATTCGATGTCCACTTGGTTGCCATCGGGTTCATTGATCAACAGTTGGTTTTTGATTTGGCTGTTGAATTGGGCATGCAACACCGAGATGTTGTAGGTGCCGGCATTCACGGTGGTGCTGAATTGACCTTGGGCATCGGTCACCAAATGATCAGCCAAACCGGAAATGTAGACTTTGGCACCGACCACCGGTTGTTGGTTTTCGGCATTGAGCACCACCCCGCTGAGCGGCACCGGTACCGCATCGACCGGGTCTTCGGTGGTGGCGGTTTGGCGGTTGGTTTTGTCCACCGAGCTTTCCATGTCAACCAAGGGATTGGCATCGCCCCGGACTTTGAAATCTACCAACAACTGCAACACTTCACCGTCAAACAACTGTACCGCTTGTTGGTGCAACACGTCCTCGCCGCTTTGCAGTACCAGCACTTGATCGCCGACAGGAACGGTCAGCACGGCGCGGCCTTGGGCGTCGGTGCTGCCCAGTTTTTCATCGGCCACCCGCACCTCCACTTGACTCAGTGGGCTGCCTTTGAGGAACACATAAATGGTGACTTCGGCATCGGCCGCCAAAGCCCAGATGGGGGTCAACAGCAGGCATAAGGCCAGCCCCAAAT
Source organism: Marinicella meishanensis (assembly GCF_019931145.1). GTDB lineage: Bacteria > Pseudomonadota > Gammaproteobacteria > Xanthomonadales > Marinicellaceae > Marinicella > Marinicella meishanensis. The sequence continues at coordinate 73,131 of NZ_JAIOUV010000012.1, forward strand.
TTTGCAACATTTTATTCATAAGTTTTCGGTCGTTAGACGGATTTTTCTGCGGTGTTCAACTCACTGACAACGCCAGCGTTCAGCCTCACAATCACCCATGATTTTTCGCACTTCAACGGCTTTTTGGAACAGGTTTGTGTCGGTGATGCGCGACAAGTAAGTTTCTGCGCGGTCGTATTGGCCCACTTTGAACAGGGCGTATGCCATGGCATACAAAATGTTCTCATCGTCATCGATGCGCAGGCGTTTGATGTCTTGTTCCATGCTGGCGGCTTGGTCGTAGTTTTCCAACTCGATCAACAAGCCCAGGCGTTGTTTCATTTTTTGTGCTTGGTCGGTGACCTGACCATTCAAAGTCAGGGCCAAGTGGCGTTGTCCGGCTCGGCGGTACAATTCGGCCGCCTCGGACAACAGGGCCGGTTCGGTCAAGGACAATTCATGCACCAGCTGGGCGGCGGCGTGGTAGGACTGGTTGCTGATGTAGGTGGCGGCCAGGGCTTTGGTGATGTCCGGGTGGTGCGGGAACTGCAACTTGGCCTGCTCCAGGAACCGCAAGGCCACGATCAACTGTCCAGAAGCGCGCAGGGCATTGCCGATACCGACATAGTCGGTGGCATCAGCCTGGTGTTGTTGCAGGTATTGTTGGCCCAACTCAGCCGCGGTTGAGTGCAAGCCCAACTCGATCAGGTAGAAGATTTTGCGGCGTTGGAATGAGGCGTCATCAGGAAAGATCAAGCTGGCCTGATCCATCACCGCCAAGGCCATGTCATGTTGTTGCAGCAACCAATGAGACTGACCGCGCATGTGGTACACCGAAGGGATGCGGGCCACCGCATCACCGGCACTGTTCAAGGCTTCGATGGTCAGCGGGTATTGTTCCAGGCTGAAGGCCGATTGGGCCAGGTACACATTGATCACCGAGTCCACTTCACCCAATTGTTTGGCTGCCACAAAAGCATCAATGGCGCTTTGGTGTTCGCCTTTTCTGACTTGCAACAGACCGGTCAACACATGGAACCGTTGGGCATCAAAATCTTCTGCCGTTTGGTCCACTTGTGCCAGGGCCGTTGCGGCCCGTTCGGTGTTGTTGTCTTTCAGCATCAAAGAAGCCAACTCCAGGTAGTTGACTGCCGCCTCGTCATCGTCTGCTTTGACCGCGTTGCCCAGCAGGCCGCTGCTCATCAGCAGCATGGCCATCAGCCCATAGGATTTCATCATGTTCTCGTCGTTTGGCGGTTTAACTCAAGTCAAAACGGATGCGTTGTTTGGCCCATGACTTGACCGATTTGCCCTGGTATTGGGCCGGTTCAAAACGCCACGAGTTGATGCCTTGCAAGGCCACTTCGTCAAACACCCCATCGGGATAAGACTCAACGATTTTGACTTGCTCGATTTCACCGGTGATGCCAATCAACAGGGAAAACACCACATAGCCTTCAACCCCTTTGGCGCGGGCCCGGGGTGGGTATACCATGGGTGCTTGCCACACGGCTTTGGGGGATTGGTCGACGGTGTCATCGGTCATGATCACGCCGCTGCCATCGCCCAAAATGTCACCATCCAGACCATTCAATCCGTCCATTGAGAAATCAGGCAAACCCAAGTCCAAACCGCCCAATGAGCTGTTCAAGCCCAGCAATGGGGTCGGCGGCGCGGGTCGCGAACGTTGTGGTTTGGGTTTCGGTTTGGGTTTATTGATTTCTTGCTTGGCTTTGGGTTTGGGTTGTTGAATTTTGATGCTGGTGCCTTTGGCTTGGTTGGCTTGATCCAGTAAATTCTCTGAATCATTGATCAACACCAATGTTCCCAGCACCAACACGGTGCCCAATGCCATGGAACCCATGGCAGCCAGATTTCTTTTCAATCGTTCTTTTCTTTTCATCAGCCTGCTCCTCATATGGTGAGTTAATTCATCGCTCCGACTTCTTTCTCAGTGGCCACACCCACGTCTGACGCCCCAGCCAGACGCGCTTGGTCCACCACTTCTACCAATTTGCCCGAAGGCACGTTTTCATCAGTGACCACCAAAACCGATTTTTGGGTTTTGGTTTTTAACAGGTCCCTGAGGCGCGATTGGATGACCCAGGAACGAATGCTTTCGCCATCCAGGTACACCTCGCCCGCGTTGTCGATATACAACCGCACGGCTTTGGTTGATGCGGTGCTGGAGCTGGAGGCCGCTGGGCGCTCCAAATCCAATTTCATGTCTTTCACAAAGGTGGTGCTGACCATGAAAAAGATCAGCAGGATAAACACCATGTCAATCAGGGGTGAGATGTTCAAATCCTGAACAGTTTCTTTGCTTTCTCGGTATCTCATGTTTGTGTCCTCAGACCGCCGCTGGGCGATCGGTTTCGAAACCCGGAATCGGGCTGCATAAATAATCTTTCAGTTGGGCGATTTCGATTTCCAACTGTTTTTGTTTTTTGTCCAGGATGCCATTGACGATCAAGCCAGGAATGGAAACCGCCAAACCCATTTGGGTGGTGATCAAAGCCTGTGAAATGCCACCGGCGATGCCACCGGATTGGGAGAACAAAGACATGTCACCCAAGGAATCGAAGGTTTCGATCATGCCCGAGACGGTGCCCAACAGGCCCAATAACGGCGCCACCAAAACGATGGTGGTGATCAGCACACGGTATTTCTTGATTTCGCGGCCTTCTTCGGCAAAAGCATCATCCAAATAACGCCGCAAATCGGGCAACGCTTTGGCGCGTAATTTCATGCCTTTGTGCAGCACCCGCACCAACACCCCTTCGTTGCTGGGCAGAATGCCTTTCATGTAGCGATAGACCATCACCCGGGTACTGCGCACCGAGCCCCGACGCAGGGCCATCATGCGGTAACCCAAGGTCCACCACAACACCAAAGTGGCGATGATCAAAGGCGGCATCACATAGCCGCCTGAGATGAAATAGCCTTGCAGTTGTTGAATCAAATCACTCATGGTTCAATGCAATCGATCAGGCAAAGGTTTTTTTGTACACGTTGATGGCCCGCAAAGCGGCTTTTTCCATGTCGTCCTTGATGCGTTCGGCCCAACCCGACAGGATGTTGCCAAACAACAAGGTGGGAATGGCCACGGCCAAACCGACTTCAGTGGTGACCAAGGCCACCGAGATGCCGCCGGACAACAGTTTCGGATCGCCGGTACCAAAATCGGTGATGATGTCAAAGGTGGCGATCATGCCGGTCACGGTACCCAGCAGGCCCAACAAAGGCGCCACGGTGGCAATCACCAAAATCAACGAGCCGAAGCGGTTCAACTGACTGGATTCATGCAGGATGGATTCGGAAACGATGTCTTCGATGTGATCGCGGTCGCGGTCGATGTTGCGCAGTGCCGAGAGCAACACACGCGAAGATGAACTGGATTCTTTTTGCGCCTGTTTGATGGCCCCTTCGACATCCCGTTGTTCAATCTGTGAAACCACCCCGCCCAGCAATTTTTCGGTGCTGGCCGAAGCGCGGTGCAAGAAGAACACCCGCAAGATGATCAGCAACAAGGCAAAGGCGCCCAAACCGGCAATGATCCAGGCAATCAAACCGCCTGAATTGATCACGCTGATGATGGTTTTTTGTTCTTTTTCTTCGATGGCTTTGATCGAGGACTCATACAAAAAGATCGGCAACAAACCATTGGCTTGGCCTTGCACTATGCCAGCTGCGGCATCCGGATCGCTGTCTTGCCACACTTTGAATTGTTTTTCACCGGCCGGGGCCAACACCCCTGAACCTTGTGGACTGTGGCCATAAGAGGCGATGTTGCCCACTTTCAATACTTCACCACTGACTTGGGTACCATCGGTGAGAAAAAACTCACCGGGTTGGCTGGTGATGCTGGCTTGTGCTGAGACGGTCTGGTTGGCCAGTGCCACCAGGGTTTCGACCTTGCTCAGATCACTGACTTCGGTGTCTTCAGCGGCGGCAAAACCGTCAAAACCATATTCGGTCATGGTCGACTGGGCTTGGATGATGGTGGAGGCCATCAAACCCTGGTTGTCTTCCACCGATTCGGCGTTGCGTTGGATGGTGTAAATCTCTTCTTCCAACTGGCTGGCCGTGGCTTCGGCATTCAACAACTGATTTTCCAAAGCGCTGATTTGGCTTTCGACCTGGCGTTTCTCCAGGGCCGCTTTGATTTTGAATTCGGCCAAGCGGTTTTGGATGTTGTTCACCTGTGAGGTCAAAAAGGCGTATTCCTTTTTATAGGCCAGCAGCAAGTCTTCTTGGGCTTGGGCCGGATCGGCCGCTGGCAAAGCGGGTTCAACCACCGGGGTTTCGGCAGCGGTGGTCGATTCTTGGGCCAACAGGGATTGGCACACAAGCAATAAGATGATGATCAATGACTTTTTCATGACGGGGTCCTGGAATTATCTTTGGCTGGTGAAATTCAGCGGCAAGGTGAAATGACCTTGGCGAATTTGTTTTTTCAGGGAATCAAACAAGGTGGCCACAGCTTGCTTGTCGGCATCGCTTTCGAACAGTTTGAATTGCCAACCGTTTTGTTTGATGGCTTGTCCGTATTCGTCATCGCGGGTTTTAAAATACATCAACACGGTGCCCAATTTGGCCACATCCACCAGCACCTGCTCACCATTCAAGGTGATGGTTTGTGAGTAGATGGCATTTTCTCGGGCCAAACGCATTTCATCTTCCAAGAAAGCCCACAGGCGGTTGATGGCGTGTTGTGAGGTGATCTTGCGACCAGTTAAATCGCGGGTGATGTCATCAATCAAGCTGTTGCGTTCTGCGTATTTAAAAGGAATGCCTTGGGCCACACCCTGCTTGATGGTGGCGGCCATGTTCAAGACTTGGGGGATCATTTGTTCCGAGTCCAGCCCCATGTCTTTGATTTTTTCTTGCAATTGCAGGACATCGACCTGAGATTGTTTGATCTGCAGCTCTTTGCGATCAATGTTGGCTTCCAATTCAGTCTTGCGGGTGTTCAAATAAGACATGGACTGGGTGTGTTCGGCTTTGAGGATTTGCATTTCAGCCTGCAAGTCCTCCACTTGACCGCGCAATTCAATCAAATTATTGACGAGGGTCTCGGTGTTTTCAGTGGCGTTGGTCTGCGCCATCAATGGGCTGGCTGCCAAGGAGCCACAGATCAGCAAAGTCTTGCCGATCCAGCTGCGCTGAGCGTTTGGATTGGGTGTGCGTGACATGGTTGTAGATCAATCGGTATTTAAGATGCGGCAAATTTTAGGCGGCGAATGTGACAGAAGCGTTACCAGCCGGTCATATTTTTTTATTTGCTGTATTTATAAGGAGTGGCTTTTGGCTTGTCACACAAACTTCATCTTTTGGTCACTTAACTGAAACAACCCGGCCCTAGAATTTCGGTTTTTTGAATTCTTATCAGAGGTAATTTAAATGAAATTGGGTAACATGAATCATGTGGTGAAAGGCGCCATCAAAGGTGCATTGATGGGTGGCTTGATGCTGACTGGCGCGGCCAGTGCCATCAATGTCGACGAACACTTCGAAGGCGGTTGGTTCCGCACCGACGTGCCGGCTTCAACCGGTTGGATGTTGGATTACATCCCTTCAGGTCCTGAGGCTGGCGTGTTCTTCGTGACCGGTTATTTCTATGACGACGCGGGCAACCCATTTTGGGTGTCTGGCACCGCACCCGTGGTGGCCGGGCAGTCCACTTTGGAATTCGGTCTGTTGGAAATCGCCGGCGGTACTTTTAACGGCCCATCTGATGTGACCATCGAAGATTTTGGTGACATGACTTGGGAAGTGAACAACTGTCGCAGCATTTCAGTCAGCATCGATAACATCAGTTCTGATTTGGTGTCAGAGACCAGTGTCGCTTACGACGTGGTACCCACCGATGAATTGAACGGCACCTTGCGTGACGCTGCGGTTTGTCCTTACCAAAAAACCTTCTCTGGCTGTCCTGCCTTTGCCAGTGCCACAGCACAACCCAAAACCTGTGCTTTGTCTGGTACTTTGACCGGTGATGTGACCCTGACCAACGACACCAACTGGGTGTTGCAAGGCGGTGTGTTCGTCGGTGAAGACGGCGGCACCACAGGTAACTTGACCATTGAGCCCGGTACCCGTGTGTTGGGTGTGACCGGTAATGATTTCTTGGCCGTACAACGCGGTTCAAAAATCTTTGCTGAAGGCACCGCCAATGCACCCATCGTGTTCACCGGTCCTTTCGCCGCCAATGACCCACAAGCCGGTGCCGGTAACTGGGGTGGTCTGGTGATCAATGGTCGTGCACCCATCAACATTTGTGATGACAACGTGCCTTTCGAGCAATGTGAAGACATCGGCGAAGGCGGCTCTGGCAACTTCGGCGGCAACATCCCCGATGACTCCAGTGGTGTGTTGAAGTACGTTCGTGTGCAGTTCGGTGGTTTCCGGATCAATGACGAAGACGAGTTGAATGGTATCGCCTTCCAAGCGGTTGGATCTGGTACCGTGGTTGACCACGTTCAAGTCCATGCCAACGAAGACGACGGCATCGAGTTCTTCGGTGGTACCGTGAATGCCAAGCACTTGGTGTTGACCGGCATCAAAGACGACTCTTTGGATTGGACCCATGGTTGGGACGGCAAAGTGCAATACTTGGTGGTGGTACAAGACCCCGATGCAGCCAACGACAAAGAGCGTGGCATTGAAGCCGATAACTTCGAGGACAACAACGACGCCACCCCGCGTTCACAACCAAGCATCGCCAACGCCACCTTCATCGGTGCACCGTCTGACAACAAAACCACCACCGGTATGGTGTTGCGTCGCGGTACCGGTTTCAACATGACCAATGTCATTGTGACCGGGTTTGAGAAATGCTTGGATCTGGATTCAGACGCCACTTTTGCCGCCGCTGGCACCCCCAACAGCTTGTCGGGCACTGCCACCATGGAAAACACCATCATCAGCTGTGCGCAAAATTTTGAAGAAGAGGACGGCGATGCCTTCACGGTTCAAGCTTTCTTCGACGCGCAAATGGGTAACCAAGTGGCCAATCCGGCTTTGGATGGCATCTTCCCCACCGACGCCACCCCAGGCGTGATGCCGATGGACGGTGACAAGTTCGGTGCGTTCTTTGACAAAACCGATTACCCAGGTGCTTTCAAATCCAAAGCCAATGCCTGGACCAACGGTTGGACTGAATTTTTGGATTGATCATGGAATGATCTGACACAGGAGGTGTCAACTCAACAAGCCTGTGTGGTGAATGCCGCACAGGCTTTTTTTGTTGGTTGGGCGTGCATTTGGCAATTTGTGACAGCGGCATTACAATGGATGGCTTTGTAGCTGAGAACAGGACTTCATGCCGGGTGCCAGTTTAAAAGGTTCATTTGAGGTATTGCTGAAAACCTCGCTCATCTTGTTGGCTGGTTTGACATTGTTTCTGCTCATGGGCAGTGGCTTCCAATGGTTAACAGATTTGTCGCCGATCAGTGAAGCCAAAAACGCTTGGTTGTTGGAACCATTGTCACTGTTGATCACCTGGATGGTGTTGACCGTGTTGACCTTGCGGCCAGGTTTGTCCTGGTTGATCTTGGCTGCGTTGTATGGGATGTTGATGCTATTCAATGCCGAAATGTACCGGGTGTTTGGCTTGGTGTTTTCACTGACTGACCTGAAACACGCTGCCCAAGTGTTGTTGGTGGCAGATGTTTGGGCCGATTATTGGCCGCAGTTTTTGTTGATGATCGGCTTGTTGTCGCTGATGCTCCTGGGCTGGTTCAAAACACAGCCGCATGCCAAATTGCACCATTACAGGTGGCCTCTGCGGGTGTGGATGATGGTGGCTTTGCTGTTGTTGATCACACACCGCCAAACCGTGACCCACCAGCTCAACCGAACTTTATACATTGAGGGCCGTGCGCAACCGGTGGTTATGTATGAATGGAACGGATTTCTATTCAGCACCTATTACACGGCCTTGGTGCGGCGCAGCATGCAAATGCCAGACGGCTACGATCAAGCACGCATCGAGGGGTTGTTGTCCAGACGCCCAGCAGATGCATCTTCCGCAGTGAGCAGGCGGCCAGATGTCATCATTTTTTTCATCGAAGCTTTTGCAGACCCCCAATCGGTTCAGATCCAAACCAACCAAGATCCAATCCAACATTTCAGGCATCGGGCGGCAGAAGGGGTGGCTGGGATGGTGATTTCTCCAGAGCAGGGTGGGCGATCGGCCAATCCGGAATTTGAGTTGCTGACCGGTTTGAGCATGCGTTTCATGCCTGACAAAGCCATCCCATATATGGATCAATTGGATCAGCCGACACCCTCTTTGGCCAGGGAGTTCAAGCGGCAGGGATACACCACCACTGCTTTGCATGTGGCGTCTTTGGACTTTTTCAACTACAAAAAAGTGTATCCACTGTTGGGCTTTGACCACATCCGCACCTTGTGGCAACAGCCCGGAGTGGCCATGGATCCGGCCGGTCGGTACCCCTCAGAAATGGCATTGGTTGAGACCATCATTGCCACCACCGAGGCCCATGATGAGCCGCAATTCATTTTCAGCTTTCCCAATGCCACCCATGGCTTTTGGACCTATGATGCCTATGACGATGGGGTGATTGCGGTGCAGGGAAATTACGCCAAAGACGATGCCGAAGTTTTGAAAACTTATCTCAATGCATTGCACGCTGCGGATCAGGCCATCGAACACTTGATTTCGCATTACCAACAAAGCGATCAGCCAGCGGTGATTCTGGTGTTGGGAGACCACCAGCCAGGACTGCCGGTGTTCAGGCAGCAGTTGGCCATCGATTACCTGCAACGAATTGATCGCACCAAGGACCTGTCAACGGGGCCATTGTTGCGTAAATTCTTTCGGCGAAAATTCAAACGTGGCGATCCACATGAGCCGGCATTTCAAGAGATGTACCGCAAATCGCATCAAGTGCCGTATTTGCTTTGGCGCAATTTTGACCCCGATCCGCAGGTGGTCGACAGCAGCATGTTTTTGTTGGGGTCTCAGTTGTTGGCTGCGGCTCAAGTGGAATCCAGTTCGCTGTATCAATTGCTCAGTGACATCAATGCGATCAAGCCACCAATTCACAAACGCACGGTGCTGACAGAGCCAGGCCGATCGTTGATGACTGAATTGGAGCTCTTGCAATACGACATCATGGCCGGCGAACGGTATTTCATGTCCAGCAACCCGGAGCTGCTCTATCCCGACGGCTGAAAGCCAAACCCCGCACAATGAATCGTTGTTTCTGGACAGAAATCGGTTAGACTGAAAGACATGAGTAACACACAACACATTGGCATCGTGGGCTGTTCAGCCGAAGGCGCCGCTTTGTGCTACAAAACCATCTGCACCCAAGCACCGAAAGTCTTGGGCGAACATGCCCATCCGGAAGTGTCCATGCACACCCATTCCTTGGCCCGCTATGTGGCCTGCCTGGATGCCGGCGACTGGGCTGGGGTGGGTGAGTTGATGTTGTCATCGGCCCGCAAGTTGGCCTTACAGGGGGCCGATTTTTTGATTTGTCCCGACAACACCATCCACCAAGCTTTTGGCCTGATTGCGGAACACCTGCCACTGCCGTGGTTGCACATCGCTGAAGTGGTGGCCAGCCAAGCGCAACAACGGGGTCACCAACACCCCGGCATCCTCGGCACCGAATGGCTGGTCAACAGCCAGGTGTACCCCGAACAACTGGAAGCCAAAGGACTGTCATGGTCACGCCCAGCCGCAGACCAAATCCAAACCATGAGTGACATCATCATGCAGGAACTGGTCTATGGCATCATCAACCCCCAAGCGGTGGAATCCCTGCAACACACCATCGTTGATCTGGCCGAACAAGGCTGCGACTCCGTAATTCTCGGCTGCACCGAATTGCCATTGGTGTTGCACGCCGGCAACAGCCCCTTGCCCACGCTGAATTCAACCCGCCTGTTGGCCGAAGCGGCGATCCAAAGGGCGGTGGGCCCGCAATAAAAATACCAACGTTTTTTTACCTTCGCCACCGTTATCCCGTGGTTCAACCAAGTTTTGAATTCAATCTTTTCTAACATCGCAATGATGGGCTAAGCCCATCCTACCCTGCTGGTCGATGTGTTTGATGGAATGATGGTTTCGCATCCAGGTTTCGACAACGCTCCAAATCAGTCCTCTGGAGCGCCGACTTCAGTCGGCGTTGGGTTTGGAATTTACTTACCGAAAACATGACACAGTATGACCCCCGTTCATCAACTTGACAGCATACCAACCAATGATGGCTGCGGCTTCAGCCTTGCCATGTCGTCGACTGAAGTCGACGCTCCAACAATTGTGCCAAATCATGCTTTCAGCATTTTTACGGCGTCATCCTGCGACTTGATCGCAGGATCCAGGTTGAAGATGTTTAACCAAGTTTTGCATTCAAATTTGATTAACAACGCAAAAATTGGCAGAGCCTATTCCTTCAAACTCTGGTTGTTTCATCAGGATTAAGGTTGTCAATAAACAGAAGTCCGTGGTCAGAATAAGCATCTTTGGAGCGCCGACTTCAGTCGGCGTAAAGGTGGGCTCGTGTCTCCATTATAAATTGTCTCAGTATAACCACAAACCAGCCAAAGATGGCTGCGGCCCAAGCCTAGCCATGTCGTCGACTGAAGTCGACGCTCCAGAGGAACAGTTATTAGGCTGGTGCTTCCAGCTCACTGTGCTGATCGACAAAGTTGTAGGATTGATCCAGGCTTGCGTTAAAATAACGGACATACATCAGCAGTAAACAACGATATGGCCATATTAATTGCAGGGGCCACCAAATGTTCCCTTTGCCAACAAGTCATTGAAGCAGATCATGAGGTCATGATGTTCCCTGCGTTTATTCCAGAACATCACCGGTTGTACCGATACTCTGATGCCTCATTGCATCAGGCATGTTACCAACGGTGTGCAGACCACGACGAACTGGAGGACTTGTTGGAGCGTTACTGGAAAGTGTATGACCAACGCCCCATGCCACCACCTGAAGCGGCCAAAAATTTTGATGCTTGGTATAACAACTCAAAAGAAGTCAAAATTTGGCAACAACAATTGGCGGCGTTTTGGGAACGCAACAGTTAGCAGAAAAATCAACAGCACCACCAAAATAAACAGCACGCTCATAGAGGAGACCAATCATGAATGACAAAACCCAATCCGGCCAAGGCCATTGCCTGTGTGGTCAAGTCACTTTCACTGCCCATCAGATGGGCCATCAGGTGGGGGCTTGTCATTGCCAAACCTGTCGCCGTTGGGGTGGTGGGCCTTTTATGGAGGTCAATTGTGGACCTCAGGTGACCTTCCAAGGGGCCGAGCACATCACCGTCTATGATTCTTCCGAGTGGGCCGAGCGGGGTTTTTGTGCCCACTGTGGCAGCCACCTGTTTTATCGGCTCAAAGCCAACCAACACCACATGGTGCCGGTGGGTTTGTTTACTGATGACAGCGGACTGACTTTCGATCAACAGGTGTTCATCGACGAAAAACCGCCGTATTACACTTTTGCCGACGCCACCCGGGAAAACCTGACTGGCCCCGAGCTGTTTGCCAAATACAGTGGTGGCAATGCGCCTGAGTGATTGGGTTGTGTGATGGGAAAAACGCATCCGCGCACTTGTCCCTGTTGTGGTTACATCAGCCTGAATGTTGGCCCAGGTGGTTTTGCCTTGTGTCCGGTGTGCAACTGGGAAGATGATCCGGTACAACAAGCAGACCCGGATTATGAGGGTGGGGCCAACGGCTTGAGCTTGCGACAAGCCCAGGAACGATACCTGAATGGGTATCGGAGGCAGAATTATACGCCAAAATTCATCCAAGACCCGGCCTGGCAACCCTTGGTAGAGGAATGACGAAAAAGCCAAAGCCTGAACCCATGAAAACCATCACCCGACAAGCCGATCGCCAACGCCTGCGTCATCTGGTGTTGCAGGCCCAGGGTTTGTTGCAAACCCAGCCCTTTGGGCGGGGTGTGTCGGGGACGCTGAAAGCCATTGAGCACCTTGGTTATGTGCAACTGGACACCATTTCTGTGGTACAGCGGGCCCACCACCATGTGCTGCAGGCCCGGGTGCCGGGCTATCAAACAGGCATGGCAGAAAAACTGTTGACCCAAGGCCAGATTTTTGAACATTGGTCGCATGCCGCGGCCTTTTTACCGATGCGGGATTTTCGGTTCTCTTTGCCCTACAAACAAGCCATCAAAAGCGGTCAAACCCATTGGTTTAAAAACCCCGATAAAAAACTGATGACCGAGTTATTGGATCGGGTCAGACTGGCTGGGCCGCTGCAAGCCAAAGACATCGAACAGCCCCGGCCCAAGGGTCGTGCATCGGCGGGTTGGTGGGATTGGAAACCGGCCAAAAAAGCCCTGGAACAACTGTACATGCAAGGGGATTTGATGGTCTGTGATCGTGCCGGATTTCAAAAAACCTATGACCTGACCGAACGGGTGCTGCCCGCAGCGGTGGACACCCGCACGCCGGAAGCCATGGAACTGGCCGTCCATTTACTCGATCAGCAGTTGCGTTGTCAGGGCGTGGTGTCCTACCCCAGCTTGACTTATTTGCGGCGCATCCCTGGTCTGCGTGAAGCCATGGCTGATTTGTTGACGCAGCGGGTGGCCGATGCTGAATTGTTGCCCTTGTCGGTGGCTGATCAGGTGCATTATGTGCTGCCAGAAGTTTGGGAGTCGAAGTTGCCGCGCAGCCGCCACCGCCTGACCATCTTGTCGCCGTTTGACAACAGCTTGATCCAGCGCGAGCGACTGGCTCGTTTGTTTGGTTTTGACTACCAAATCGAATGTTACGTACCAGCGGCCAAACGCCGCCACGGTTATTTCAGCCTGCCCTTGTTGTACCGCGACCGCTTCATCGGTCGCATGGACTGCAAAGCCCACCGCGACACCGGTCTGTTTGCAATCAAGCACTTGCATTTTGAAAACCACCGCTTTGACGCTGCCCAGGTCATCGACGCCCTGGCCCAAGCCTTGCCCGAATTCTTGCGCTTCCAGGCTTGCGATCACCTCTGTGTAAACCGGGTCGAGCCAACGCCACTGCAAGGACCAGTTGAGCTGGCGTTGGCGCATTTGGAATGAATTGATCAGTCGGTGTCTTCTACACCTGGAGGGCGGTTTACTGAATGAAAAACTCATGGGCATTGAAACATTCATTTTCAGATTGACTTCAATCCAACGCCGACTGAAGTCGGCGCTCCTGGATATTTTGGAGCATCGACTTCAGTCGATGACATGGCAAGGCATAGCTGCGCCATCATAAGGGGTTTGAATGATTGGATCCATCTTGGGTTTAGAATTCATCGAGCTGTTTGGATTGGCCCCCTACGCCGACTGAAGTCGGCGCTCCAGAGAAATGATTGGAGCATCGACTTCAGTCGATGACATGGCAAGGCGTCAGCCGCAGCCATCACCAGGAGGGTGGTTTGTTGAGTGAAAAACTAATGGACTTTGAAACATTCATTTTCAGATTGCCTTCAATCCAACGCCGACTGAAGTCGGCGCTCCAAGGTTGGTTGTTGTATGATTTTCAGTTCTCGAAAGGGAGGGAATTCCGGCGCTGCTGGCGACTGGTCAACCACAAACCCAAATACACCAAGCCGCCGTTGATCAGCAGTATTTCGTAGCCGAATTGATAACCGCCGAGCCAGGTTGTGCCATGTTTGGCCAGCAGCCAGGAAAGGATGGGGGCGGCCACCGCGATCCAGGGAGTCCAGCGGCCAATCGGTTGCCGCCGCGTGCTCATGCCGAAAGCAAACAGACCCAGCAAGGGGCCATAGGTGTAGCTGGCGGCCTGGAGCAGGGCGTCGATGGCGTTGGTTTGCATCAGGTAGTAAAACAACACCACCAGGACAAACACCAGCAGCGAGAAGCCCAAGTGGATGGCTTGCCGTTGTTGTGGATTGTCTTGTTCGTCTCGATCCAGGATGTCCAAATAGAATGAGGTGGTCAATGAAGTCAAGGCCGAGTCGGCACTGGAATAGGCACTGGCCAACAAGCCCAGCACGAACACCAGGGCCAGTTCCACTGGAAACTGGGTCAAGGCGATGGTTGGGAACAGCAAATCGGCCTTCTCCGGCAAGGCCAACCCAAAGGCTTCGGCGTAGACATACAGGCCGGCTCCCAGCAGCAAAAACAGGAAATTAACCGCCACCAGAATCACCACGAACAAGTAAATGTTCTTTTGCGAAGACCGCAGGTTTTTACACGACAGGTTTTTTTGCATCATGTCCTGATCCAGGCCGGTCATCACAATCACAATCAAGATGCCGCTGAGGAATTGTTTGTAGAAATTTTGGCTGTCGGTCCAACCATCGGCGAAGAAAAAGATTTGCGTGTGTTCGCTGGCCCAGATGGTTTTCAAGCCATTGATCACGGAGAAACATTCGCCCAGGTTACTGGCCACAAACAACAAGGCACCGATCACCGCAATGATCATCAAGGCGGTTTGCAAGGTGTCACTCCAGACGATGGTTTTGATCCCGCCCTTGACGGTATAGGCCCAAATCATGGCGATGGACAACAACGCCGTGAGCCAAAATGGCAGGCCGAAATGGGCCAACATGAAGGTGTGCAAGACCAGCGCCACCAGGTACAGGCGAAAGGCACAGCCGATCAAGCGTGACAACAAGAAAAATGCCGATCCGGTTTTATGCGCATGCCAATCGAAGCGTTCTTGCAAGTAAGTGTATATGGTGGTGTAGCCGCCACGGTAATACAAGGGCAACAGCACCTGGGCCACGATCACATAACCCAAGATATACCCCAAGACCATTTGAAAATAAGCAAATTGTGAGCCACCGACCCAGCCCGGCACCGAGATGAAAGTGACCCCGGACAGGCTGGCACCGATCATGCCAAAAGCCACCACCGGCCACGGCGACTGTCGGGAACCGATGAAAAAATCTTGGTTGGTGGCGCGCTGGGTGGTCAGCTTGGCAATCAACAGCAAAAACAAAAAATACAAGCCGGCCACCCAGGCCATGGTCACGGGATCAATGCGCATGGAGGCATGGTATCACAAACCTTGAATTCTCCCATGCTTGTTACAGTCAATATGGTGTGCCAATCGAATTCGCAGGTGGGTGTCGCTCAAATGGGTTAAAATGATGGATGAACCCAAGCTGGAATCCAAGCATGAAATTGACGGTCAATGGCAAATCCCATGACATCGAAGTCGAAGGTGACATGCCTTTGTTGTGGGTATTGCGCGATGAGTTGCAACTGATGGGCACCAAGTACGGTTGTGGCATTGCCCAATGTGGTGCCTGCACCGTGCACCTCAATGGTTTGGCGGTGCGCTCTTGTCAGGTCCCGGCCAGCGCAGCGGACGGGATGTCGATCACCACCATTGAGGGTTTGGGTCAACCTGAGGCCTTGCACGCGGTGCAAGTGGCCTGGATTGAACACCAAGTGGCGCAATGTGGCTACTGTCAGGGTGGGCAAATCATGGCGGCGTCGTCTTTTTTGCAATTCAAACCGAATCCAAGTGACGAGGACATCGACCGCGCCATGTCGGCCAACTTGTGTCGATGTGGCACCTATCCGAAGATCCGTGAAGCGGTGAAAACCGCGGCCGCCAAGCTGCGCGGTGAGGTGTGACATGGGACGCTTAAAAACCATCACCCGCCGGACGTTTCTGGTCGGCTCCTCGGCCTTCGCCGGTGGGGTGGCTTTCGGCACCTTTTTGGCCAACAAAGAACTTGAAAATCCTTTGGCCCAAAACCTCAAAGCCGGTGCCGCCACGTTCAACCCTTGGGTGCTGATTGATGAGCAAGCCATCACTTTGATCGTGCCCCACATGGACATGGGCCAAGGTGTGGCCTCAGTGCAAGCGGCGATGATCGCCGAGGAATTGGATCTGGAAATGGATCAATTCAAGATCAGCTTTGGGGTCCCCGATGCGGCCTATTACAACACCGCTCTGGCTGCTGAGGCGGTGCCGTTTCGGGCCACCGACACCAGCTTGACCGCCGAAACCATGCGCGGCTTGGTCGGTTCCTTGATGAAAATCATGGGCGCACAGGTGACCGGCGGTTCCACCACAGTGCCCGATGGCTTGAACAAACTGCGGGTGGCCGGTGCCACCGCACGGGAAACTTTGAAATTGGCCGCTTCGGTGCAAAGCGGGGTGCCAGTGGAGGCATTAACCACCGTTTCTGCGGCGGTGGTTTTGCCGGACGGACAACGTTTGCCATACACTGCCTTGGCCAACACCGCGGCGCAATTGAAACCGGTTCATCACGACACCCTTCGCGACCCGAGTCAGTGGCGCTTGTTGGGTCAGCCCATGCAACGCCTGGATGTGGTGGCCAAGTCCACCGGGACTTTGGATTACGGCATTGATTTGGTGTTTGAGGACATGCTGTATGCGGCCGTCAACATCAACCCGCGCAAAGGCGCAGCGTTGAAAGCTTATGATGACACGCATGCCCAATCCATGCGTGGGGTCAAACAGGTGCTGTCGGTGACCAACGGCGTGGCGGTGGTGGCCGACAACACCTGGCGCGCGTTCAAGGCGGCCGCGGCCATCAATTGTGAATGGGCACCTGCGCCTTATCCGGCTGAGCAAGCCGATCACTGGCAGGCCGTGGCCGATTCGTTCACCGAAGAACGTCTGGACAAAGTGTGGCGGGATGACGGGGATGTGCAAGCAAACATGGCCGCGACACCGGCCGTGCAAACTGAGTACAAAGCCCCCTACGTGGCCCACCAACCCTTGGAACCCTTGAATGCGGTGATTCGGGTTGGCACTGAGCGGGTGGACATTTGGGTGGCCCACCAATTGCCGCGTTTTGCCCAACAAAAAGTGGCTGCCATTACCGGCCATGAAGCGGAGCATGTATACCTGCATCAACAATACGCCGGTGGCAGCTTTGGCCATCGCCTGGAATTTGAAAACGTCATCTTGGCCGCCGAAATCGGTCGACAATTACCGGGAGAAACCATCAAACTCACCTTCACCCGTGAACAGGATTTTGCCCAGGACTTCACCCGCCAGATTGGCATGGCTCGGGGTACTGGGGCCGTGGCCAATGGCCAAGTGACGGTCATGGATTTGCAGGTGGCCACGGTGTCTTCATCGACCTCACAAGGCAAGCGCATGGACACGCCGATGCCTGGCCCAGACAAACAAATCACCGAAGGGGCGTGGAATTTACCCTATGCCATCCCCCATTTTAAAGTCGCTGCCTATCGGGTACCGGAATTGGCCCCCACTTCATCGTGGCGCTCGGTGGGGGCTTCCACGGCCGGTTTTTTTGCCGATTGTTTGTTGGATGAATTGATCCACGCCGCCGGGGCCGACCCTTTGGCCGAACGCATCCGCTTGTGTGATGAACCGGTGGCCAAGCAGGTGTTGATCGAGGCCGGTCGCCTGTCCGGTTGGGATCAACCGCTGCCGCCCAACCGCGGTCGAGGCATTGCCTTGGTTGAATCCTTCGGGGTGCCAGTGGCCGAAGTGGTGGAAGTGACCAACACCGAACAGGGCATCCGCATTGATCGGGTCACGGTGGTGGCCGATGTGGGCCAAGTGATTGATCCGATCAATTTCGACAACTTGGTCAAAGGCGGTGTGGTCTGGGGTTTGGGACATGCGATGAATTGTCAAATCACCTATGCCGATGGCCAGGCGGAGCAAAACAATTACCACCGGCATGCCGGCATGCGTTTTCACCAGTGTCCTGACATTGTGGTCAAGGGACTGGAAAATGCCCGGCAGATCAGGGGCATCGGCGAACCACCGGTGCCGCCGGCGGCACCGGCCCTGGCCAATGCCATTTTTGTGGCCACCGGCTTGCGCATCCGCGAAATGCCGTTTGATCAACACATAGACTTTGTTTGAGGGGGTGGGCATGAAACGATTGATTCACATCTTATTGTTGTCTTGGCCTGGCTTGATTGGGGCAGCAGAACTTGCCATCCCGGATGCTCCCGAGCCAGGCAGTGTGTCGACGGCCGCTGGATTGAACCATTGGGCCCGCATTTATGAAGTGGCTTCCCACCCCCGCTGTGTCAATTGTCACGTCGGGGATTCGCCCTATCCCATGTGGTCAGGGCCGAGTTTCGAAAAAACCCAACGGCATGGCATGAACGTGCATGCCGGGGCCAGCCGCATCGGTGCCGAAAGCCTGCTGTGCAGCACCTGTCACCGCCAACAAAACAGCGATGAACCGCATGGTGCACCTGGGGCCAAAGACGTGTGGCGCTTGGCGCCAGTGGAAGCGGCTTGGTTTGGCAAAGGGTCCGATGTAATTTGCCAACAACTGCGGGATCCCGCGCGCAATGGCAACCGCACTTTTCAACAAATCGCCTCGCATTTGGGGCATGACGTGATTTTGCATTGGGCCTGGAATCCGGGTGGCAAGCGCCAGCCGGCGCCGCATTCATTGGCTGATCATGTGGCCGATATTTTGGCTTGGGGTGCCGCAGGCATGCCCTGTCCAGGCGATGTCACCACAGCGACAGAGGAGGTGTCTGATGACTGAGTCAAATCACCCATTGCGGGCACCCGCCCAGGTCATGGCCGCTTGTGCTTTGCTGCAACTGACCCTGTGGTTGATTGCCGGCCAGTCCACGGGCACTTACCTGATGGCCGGTTTTGGGCTGTTGGGTCTGATCACGGCTTGGGGTTTGTGGCAAGCCTGGCGTTGGCTGGCTTACCTGGCCTTTGTGCCGGTGATGGGCGTGGCCATTTGGGCCTTGGCCGGTGCCATGCAGGCCAGCGGTTTGGCCTGGGTGTGGTGGTCAGGCATCGCCCTGTTGGATGGGCTGTGTTGGTGGCTGTTGTTCCGTGCTTTGTGGCGTCACCCAATATCTTGATAAGCCCGTGATACAATACTTCTGACTTGTTTGAGGGGCTAGGCCAGTGAGCATACGTTTGTTTTTGACCTGTCTGGGTATGACCTTGTTGATGGCGTGTGCCAGCAACCAACGGCTGGCCAACCAACCGCTGTCTGACTCTGCCAAAAAACTGTCGGTGCCTGAACGGTTTGAAACCTATGGACACAATGACGACGTCACCATCATCCTGACTTTTTCCGGCGGTGGCACCCGCGCTGCGGCCTTTGCTTATGGGGTGATGAAAGGACTGAAAGACACCCCGGTGCAGTTGAACAGCCAGCATCAGGTGGATCTGCTGACCTTGGTGGACATCATTTCATCGGTATCTGGCGGCAGTTTCACGGCAGCCTACTACGGCCTGTTCGGCGACCAGTTGTTCAGCGATTTTGAAGCTGATTTTTTGAAAACCACCTTGCAGAGTCGTTTGGCCCGGCGCCTGCTGATCAATCCCATCAACTGGTTTCGCTTCATGTCGGGTGGCTTCAGCCGCAGTGATTTGACCACCCAGTACTACCAAAAACACATTTTCAAAGGCAAAACCTTCGCCGATATGCGGCCCGATGCCCCCTGGATCATGATCAATGCCACCGATGTGGCGACCGGTGCGGGGTTCACCTTCTCTGACGACCACTTCCGCTGGTTGTGTTCGGAATTGGCCAGTTTTCCGGTGGGCAAGGCGGTCACCGCGTCATCGGCGGTGCCGGTGTTGTTTTCGCCGGTGATGCTGCAAAACCATGCAGGCTGTCAGCCTTTTGTCTATCAGGACCAAATGGTGTACGACGACGTCCGCTACAAGCACCACGCCCTGAAAATCAGGCATTTTCGCAACAAACAACAACACCCCTATCTGCATTTGGTTGACGGTGGGGTGGCCGATAACCTGGGGGTGCGGGCCTTGTTGAATCAAATCTATGTCCAGGATGATGATTTTTGGCAGGCACTGAAAGCTTACCGATTGACCAGCACCAAAAAAGTGCTGTTTGTGGTGGTCAATGCCGCCGCCACCCTGAATCCGGCCTTGTCGCTGTCGGCCAAAACGCCCAGTGCGGCGCAAACCCTGAATGCCGCCACCACCATCCAATCACAAAATTACAACGCCGACACGCTGGATTTGCTGGAGCTGAGTGTGCCCAAGTGGACCGAACAGGTCAAGCAAGGTCGTTGTGCTGAATTCCTGGTTGAAGGCTGTGATGAGTTTGCCTTTTATGTCACCGAGTTGAACTTCTCGCACATCGGTGAACCCGGTTCTTCCGAATTGGCCGCCATTGAAACCGCCTTGCAGCTGCCGCATGATGAAGTGGACCAGTTGATTGCCGCTGGTCAACAATTGGTGCGCGAATCAGCTGTGATCCAACAATTCATAGTGGATGTGCAGTAACGGGATTATTGATATGTATCATTACATCTATTCAAAATCATCTTCAAAAATGATGTCACCAATTAGGTCATAAATATTGATGGTGCCTGAATCAGCACCAAGTAAATTATTGCTGGCACCTATGTAAAATTGATTGTTGTGGATATTGACTGATCTCGATTCAGTGTCTTGGGGTGCAAATAAGGGCTGATTGTACACCCATTCTAATCCGTCAAACTGAAACCAATGGACCCGATTTTCATAATCTCTTTCATTGATAAGCACGTGGTTGCTAGCAATACTGATGTTCTGACCGAATAGTGCGATGGGCGTTGAATTGGGTGGCTCAATGCTTTGGAACTCTGACCATTGATTATTTTCAAAGTGAAAAACAAAAGCCATATTACCTGCATTGGGTGAAGCAGCAATGAGCGCTTGATTACCATCTATGTCAATTTCTCTGCCAAACTCTAATGAATTTATTGGGTTGGATAAGAGCAACTTTTGTTGTTCAACCCAAATTTGATTTTCGAGTCTAAAATAATAGACTGCTCCTAAGTTTGAATTAACCTCATCATGAAATGGTGCGCCGATCAATGCCAAATCTCCATTGACAGCAATGGAATAACCAAAGAGATCTCCATTTGCTGAGTCGGCTGCACTAAATCGATGTGTTTCTTCCCAAGAATCTGTTGGTTTTTCATAAACTATTACGGCACCAAAGTTGGTTCCAAATGAATTGGAACGTAAACTGCTTATCAATATTTGCTGTTCTGTAATTTCAACCTGATATCCGAACAAATCATCAGTCTCACCATTGGGGTCAGTTATTTTTTGAGTTTCAACCCAATTTTGCCCATCAAATTGAAATACATAAGCTGCCCCTGTCTCATCTTCAACCCCATTTTGTCTGATGGCGCCCACCACCAAGATGTCGTCTTGCAAGCTGATGGAACGACCAAAGTAAGCATTGTTATTGGGGTCTGAGGGAGTCAACATCTGCTTAATTTGCCATTCATTTTTTATCCTTTCATAGACAAATACGGCACCAGATCGGATACCCAAAGAATATTCTTCAGGAGCACTAACCGCAATCCAATCATCATTGATTTCAGTGCGATGGCCATACAATTGACCAGGTGCACCTAGAGTCGGAATGACATAATCATGATATGACCAACTGCCTTGGTCAGATTTAAACTGAGAGATGAATCCAGAACCAATTCCGTAAAATGATGAATTATGTGAAGAGATTAATAATTCATTGCCTAAGACTGCCATGTCGCTGCCAAATACACCAGTTTGATGGAGTTTTTGACTCTGAGCCCATATGCCATTAGATTCGGTGAACTCGTAAATGGCAGGCGAGGTGCTTTCGTTGATTGATTGCCATGGGTCGATCACCAACAATTTGTTTGAAAACATGTATGCATTCACACCAAATTCTTCTACCAATTCTGAGTCGTCTGCTGTCAGACTGGTTTCCAAGCTCCAATTGATTCCATCGTATGAATAAACATGAACTTGGTCGGCTAAGCTGTCAGTCACCAAGGCTTTGTTTCCAACCAATTGGACATTCCTGCCAAAGGACCAACTTGCATTTGAAAACTTATTGAGAAGTTGAAATTGATTGTTGGTGAATTGATAGAAATGAACGTTGCCATCATAACTACTGCCTATGACGGCATGGCCGTTGTCCAGTGAAACTGAAAAACCAAAATTGTCATTTTCATTGGTTTCGCCCTCTGGATAAAACGCCTGAATTTGTGCCCAGCTGTTGCCATCGAACTCAAATGCAAAAACAACTCCAATTGTTCCATCGGTTGGGGCTGGCGTTCCTGAATCTCCAATCAGAATCAGGTTATTATCCAAGCTCATTGACTTGCCAAAGGTTTCTGGGTTAAACAATGGATTATCAATATTAGGGGTCAATAATTGGAACTCTTGCCACTCATTGTTTACTTGTCTAAATACGTATACGGCCCTGTCGGCGGACACAAAAGCCCATTCTCCTTCAAGTTCGACACCATATCCGTATGAGCCTAATGAGCTCGTATCTTCGGGTTCCAGGCGGGTGACTTCAACCCATTCTTTGCCTTCAAGCTCGAATAAATAGGCTGTGGAATTGGGATACTGGCCGCCGCCACCAACCAAGGCAAGGTTGCCATCAACTGCGATGGTGGAACCAAAGCCGCTGAACTGGCCAAAAACACCTTCAAATGGCGGCAGTACTGTTTCAGATAAAATGGCAGAATGGAGGTGTTCAAGTATCTCCTGAGAGTTTTTTGCTATAACAACTCTGCTCAAAAATAGCAGTGATACAGTAATGAAAGTCCATTTAATTTTCATGTTCAAATGACTATTTTGAAATGATGTATTTTAACATCAATGTCCAATTTCGGCTTGCTAACAATAAAAGTTTGTTAAGTATTTTATACCATAGTTGAATCAAGCGTCATTTGAATTGTTGACGCTGTCAATGTCATTGCCCCGATGCTAAACTGATACCCAGTTTTTAAGCCACTGGACTCATGTCAGAAAAATCACAGTTTCAACTGCTCAAACAACGGCGCTTTTTGCCGTTCTTTTTGACCCAATTCTTCGGCGCTTTCAATGACAACGTGTTCAAGAATGCCTTGGTCATCATGATTGCCTTTCGGGTTGCTGAGGACCAGGTGGACATCCTCACCAATTTGGCTTTTGGCTTGTTCATTTTGCCGTTCTTTTTGTTTTCGGCTTTTGCCGGTCAAGTGGCCGATAAATTTGAAAAATCGGTGTTGATCCGGCGGGTCAAGATGGGCGAGATCATGATCATGTTGTTGGCCTCGGTGGGTTTCTATTTGAACAGCGTGCCCTTGTTGATTTTTGTGTTGTTTTTGATGGGTTCGCAGTCCACCTTGTTTGGTCCGGTGAAGTACGGTTACCTGCCAGAAAAACT
Source organism: Marinicella meishanensis (assembly GCF_019931145.1). Taxonomy (GTDB): domain Bacteria; phylum Pseudomonadota; class Gammaproteobacteria; order Xanthomonadales; family Marinicellaceae; genus Marinicella; species Marinicella meishanensis. The sequence continues at coordinate 96,253 of NZ_JAIOUV010000012.1, forward strand.
CAGCAACCATGAACTGATGGGCGGCAATGGCCTGGTCGAAGCCAGCACCTTCATTTCCATTTTGTTGGGCACCCTATTGGGCGGTATTTTGATTGCCTTGGACTCGTTCATTCCGATCTCCCTGGCGGTGGTGACTTTTGCCACTTTGGGTTATTTGTCGGCGCGCAACATCCCCTTGTGCGTGGCGGCCGAACCGACCATCAAACTGGACTGGAACCTGTTTCGTGCCACCACTAAGAACCTGCGCATCCTGCCGGAAAAACGGGTGGTGTTCTTGTCGGTTCTGGGCATCTCTTGGTTTTGGTTTTTTGGTTCGGTGTTTCTGGCCCAAATGCCGAATTTTTCGCGCACCGTGTTGGGTGGCAACGAGCATGTGGTGACCCTGTTGTTGACCATGTTTTCGATTGGCATTGGCCTGGGTTCCCTGTTGTGTGAAAAACTGTCGGGTCGGCGGGTGGAAATTGGTTTGGTACCGGTCGGGGCTTTGGGCTTGGCCTGGTTTGGTTTTGATTTGTATTGGGTCAGTTCGCAATGGCCCCAATCGGGGGTTTTGGACCTGGGCATCAAGGCCGTGATGGCGGTGCCTGGGGCATATCGGGTGTGTGTCGATTTGGCCATGATTGGCGTGTTTGGTGGTTTGTACATCGTGCCCTTGTATTCATTGGTGCAGGAACGATCCGATGCCAATCAGGTCTCGCGCATCATCGCCGGCAACAACATCATCAACGCCATGTTCATGGTGGTGGCCGCGGTTTTGGGCATGGTGGTGTTGGGTGTGCTGGACATGAGCATCCCCGAGTTGTTCATGATCACTGTGATCCTGCACATCGTGGTCTGTTTGTACATCTTCACCATCGTGCCGGAGTTCATCCTGCGCTTGATTGCCTGGCTGTTGGTTTCGCTGATCTATCGGGTCAGGTACAAGGGCTTGGAAAAAATCCCCGCCGAAGGCCCAGTGGTGTTGGTGTGCAACCACGTGGCCTTTGTTGATCCGGCGATCATCATGGGTCGGGTCAGGCGGCCATCGAAATTTGTCATGCACCACAAAATCTTCAATAAATTCGGCATGAAGTTTTTGTTCAAAGCAGCCAAAACCATCCCCATTGCCAGCGCCAAAGAAAACCCCGAAATGATGGAAGCGGCCTTTGCCTCGGTGCGTGAGGCTTTGGCCGACGGTGATGTGGTGTGCATTTTCCCGGAAGGCGCTTTGACCCCGGATGGGCAGATCGGTCTATTCAAAAAAGGCATTGAACGGATCATCAGCGAAACCCCGGTGCCGGTGGTGCCGATGGCTTTGAACAACTTGTGGGGCAGCATGTTCTCGCGATACAGCAAAAAATTGATGGGTCGACTGCCCAGAAAATTCATGGCCAAAGTGGAGCTGATCGTGGGTGACCCGGTGCCACCCGAGCAGGTCACGGCCGATTATTTGCGTGACCTGGTGGTGGAATTGAAGAGTCAGGCCAAGATCGCCAACCCGTTGTTGGAATCACCAGAAGCGCCGGAAAACACCGACTCCAAAGCCTGATCCAAGTCGGCGATGATGTCGTCGACGTGTTCCAGTCCCACCGACAGGCGAATCAAAGTCGGGCTGATCAAATGCGCCAGCAACGCCTCTTCGGTGTAGGTTGAATGGGTCATCGAAGCCGGGTGTTGAATCAAAGTTTCGGCATCGCCCAAACTCACGGCACACAGGATCATTTGCAAGCGATTGACAAAAGCCGCCGCTTGTTCCCGGGTGGCGTTCAATTCAAAGGCGATCATGCCGCCGGCCTGGCGCATCTGCAAGGCAGCCAATTGTCGTTGTGGGAAGTCGGCCAGACCGGGATAATAAGTGCGTTTGACGTGGGGTGATGCGGCCAGGTATTCGGCCACCTGCTGGGCGTTCTCGCCGTGGCGTTCCATGCGCACGTGCAGGGTTTTCAAACCGCGCAACAACAGCGACACATCAAAGCCTGAAATCACCGCACCGGTCATGTCCTTCAAGCCAAACATCCGAATGTGGTCGATGACTTCCTGGCGTCCCGCGACAAATCCAGCCAGCAGATCGCCATGACCGCCGAGGTATTTGGTTGCCGAATGCACCACCAAATCAGCCCCCAAGGCCAAAGGGTTTTGTAAATAAGGGGTGCAGTAGGTGTTGTCGATCATCAACTGGCAGTCCAACGGTCCAGTGATGGCCGCCAGGGCCGCGATGTCAACCAAACGCATGTTGGGGTTGGTGGGGGATTCGCTGTAAACCAGGCGGGTTTGGTCCGAGATGTGTTGTGTCAGGTTGTTGGGGTCAGACAGGTTCAAATAGGTGATCTTCACCCCGAACGATTTTAAGCCGTGTTCCAAAAAACTGTAGGTGCAACCGTACAAGCTCAAATCGGCGATGATTTCATCACCGGGTTTGACCAATGACCACAAAGTGGCGGTGATGGCGCCCATGCCTGAGGCCGTGGCCAGGGCCGCTTCGGCTTGTTCCAAGCGCGCCAATCGCTGTTCCAGGATCTGCTGGGTGGGTGAACCCAAGCGGGCATAGATGAAGCGGTCGTTGTCGCCTTGGAACGCTTCAGCGCCTTGTTCCACCGTCTCAAACGCATAGGTCGAACTGATGTGAATGGGTGGGGTCAGGGCCCCTTGTTGGTCTTGGGGGTGGTAGCCAGTGTGGATCGCTGCGGTGGCGAAATGGGCGTGATGACGGTGTTTCATAAGCTCAGACTCAAATGTTATTACACTGACCTTCATTTTAGGTTGTGGCCACGGGTCAACCCAGTTAAAATACGTAACATTTTCGTTACATCGAGAATTTATTATTTCGTAAGCAATTGAAAAATAACATTTATTCAAATGTACGGATTTTTTTACACCCATGAAGCTGGCCATCACCACAGAAAACAAACTCGGCATCACCGATGATGTGTTGTCGTTGTTGCGACAGCACCAAGCCGACCTGATCAAAGTTGAAGTCGAAGACGGCAAGATTTATTTGCACACCCAAGAATTGGCCAAGTCCACCCAAGGCACCATTGCCAGCTTGTTGATGAAAATTCCCGGCATCAAGTGGGTCAACCAAATCGATGTGTTGCCTGGGGTTGAAACCCAAAACATGCTGGCCTCTTTGATGCAAGTGATGCCCGATCCGGTGATCGGAGTCAACAACAAAGGTCAGGTGGCCTATGCCAATGACAAAGCCAAAAAGTTGTTTGCCCCGCATGCCGAAGGCCAAAAAATGCCGTTGAGCATGAAGCAGATTTTTGTCACCGAGGGCTGGCAAGACAAAGTCAATGCCGCGGCCAATTCGCACTTGCCGGTGAACATCCAAACCATTGCCGGGACCTTGTTGTTGGAAGTGCAAGGCACCCAAGACACCAATGGTCAAATGTCTGGGGCCATGTTGCTGTTCCGCGATCACGACAAAATCCGCGCGTCCAGCTTCGTCATGCAAGGCGAACAAATCGATGGCCTGGAAAAATTGGTTTACCAATCGGCCGCCTTTGATGCGGTGTTGCAAAAAGCCAAAACCCTGGCCCACGTCGATGCGCCTCTGAACATCGTCGGAGAGACCGGCACCGGTAAGACTTTGTTGGCCCATGCCTGTCACAGCCTCAGCCCCCGCCAACATGAATTGTTCACGGTGATTGATTGTCAGGCGATGAAGAGCGAAGACATGGAAAGCCTGTTGTTTGGGGTCAATCAACAACCCGGGGTGTTGGCCTTGAACCAGTCGGGCACGTTGTTCTTATCCCACATTGAATTCATGGATCACCACATCCAGCAGAAATTGTTGGATCACTTGCAACAACCGGCCAACCCCTGTGTGCGGGTGATGGTGTCCTCGGCGCAAAAACTCAGTCACCACCAACAAGCTGGCAAGTTGTTGCCAGAATTGGTGTTGAAACTGGATGTGCTGCGCCTGGATGTGCCGCCATTGCGTGAGCGACCCGAAGACATTGAGCCTTTGTTGCAGCATTTTTTGCACCAACTGAACCAACAATATGGCCAGGAAGTTGGTTTGTCCCTGGATGCTGCGGCCAAATTGAAGCGCTATTATTGGCCGGGCAACGCCAGCCAATTGCGCCACGCCTTGTACAAAGCCATGATGTTGGCCAAAGACGGCACCATCCAGTCCAGCGATTTGGACCTGGAAGGGGCCATGAGTTTGGAAGCCGACTTGGAAGGCATGACCTTGGGCGAGGCGGTGAGCGAATTTGAGAAACACTTTTTACAACACTGGTACCAAAAGTTTCCATCGACCAGAAAACTGGCGCGCCAATTGGGGGTCTCGCACACCACCATCGCGCAAAAAATCAACAAATACAAATTAAACGACAGCAACTGAGAACCTTATGAACCTTATTGAAGCCCATGGTGGCGAGCTGGTGAACTTGATCCCCAGCCAAGCAGACAAAGAACAACGACAACAATTGGCCAATGAAATGCCTGATTGGGACCTGAAACCACGCCAAGTTTGTGACATCGAATTGTTGCTCAATGGCGCCTTCTCACCCTTGACCGGCTTCATGCAACAGGCCGATTATCAGGCGGTACTCAAAGACATGCGCTTGGCCGATGGCACCTTGTGGCCAATGCCGATCACCCTGGACGTGGATGAAAAAACCAAGGACGCCGCGGTCGCAGCCGGGCATTTGACCCTGCGCGATGAAGAAGGGGTGGTGTTGGCGGTGCTCAAAGTGGCCGACGTTTGGGCGGTGGATCGGGCGGCCGAAGCCCAAGCCGTGTATGGCACCACCGACGAGAAGCACCCGGCGGTACATCATTTGATGAACCAAACCAACGATTGGTACCTGGGTGGCGAGTTGTTGGGTTTGCAATTACCGACCCATTATGACTACAAACAACACCGCCACACGCCACAAGAGATCCGCGCCAAGTTCAAAAAACTGTCCTGGTCACGGGTGGTGGCGTTCCAAACCCGCAACCCCATGCACCGCGCGCACCAGGAATTGACTTTCCGCGCCGCCCAACGGGTTGAAGCCAACCTGTTGATCCATCCGGTGGTGGGCATGACCAAACCGGGTGACATCGACCACTTCACCCGCGTGCGCTGCTACGAACAGGTCATGGACCGCTATCCTGAGCGCACCACCGCTTTGAGCTTGTTGCCTTTGGCCATGCGCATGGGCGGTCCACGTGAAGCCTTGTGGCACGCCATCATCCGCAAAAACTATGGCTGCACCCACATCATCGTCGGGCGCGATCACGCTGGCCCGGGCGATGATTCCAACGGTCAACCGTTCTATGACCCCTATGCCGCACAAGAGTTGTTGCAACAACACGAAGCCGAGTTGGGCATCCAAATGGTTGAATTCGAAATGATGGTGTACTCCCAAGACAAGGCCCAATACATTCCTGTGTCAGAAGTGAATGAGGGCGACAACATCCTCAACATCTCGGGCACCGAGTTGCGCCGCCGCTTGCAGTTGGGCTTGGAAATCCCCGAGTGGTTTTCCTACCCCGAGGTGGTGACCGAATTGCGCAAGAGTTACCCACCACGCAACAAACAAGGTTTCACCGTGTTCTTCACCGGCCTGTCGGGTTCCGGTAAATCCACCATCGCCAACGCCCTGCGGGTCAAGTTGATGGAAATGATCAACCGCCCGGTCACTTTGCTGGATGGCGATGTGGTCAGAAAACACCTGTCCAGTGAGTTGGGCTTTTCCAAAGAGCACCGCAATATTAATGTGCAACGCATTGGCTATGTGGCCAGTGAAATCACCAAAAACGGCGGGGTGGCCATCTGCGCGCCGATTGCCCCATATGAAAAAATGCGCGCCGAAGTGCGCGGCATGATTGAGCCCTTGGGTGGCTTCCTGGAAATCCACGTCTCCACCCCCTTGGAAGAGTGTGAGAAACGGGACCGCAAAGGCTTGTATGCCTTGGCCCGCAAAGGCGTGATCAAAGAGTTCACTGGCATCAGTGACCCTTATGAAGCCCCGGCAACACCGGAAGTGGAGATCAACACATTGAACTTCTCTCCCGACCAAGCCACCCAGCGCATCGTCTTGAAACTCGAGGCCATGGGTCTGATTGGATAAGCCATGACCGCAGAACCCCAGAAAAAACCGACGGCTTTCCTGATCGATTCGTCGGTTTTTGTGTTCCGCAGTTATTATTCGATGTCACCGGATTTGGTCGATGTGAATGGTCATTCCAATCACGCGGTGTATGGCTTTGCCCGGTTCTTGTGCCGCTTCATCAAACAAACCCAACCGCAATTGATCGCCACCGCCTTCGATGAGGCTTTGACCACATCGTTCCGCAACGAAATTTATCCACCTTACAAGGCCAACCGCGATCCGGCGCCGGAAGACCTGAAGCGACAATTCAAGCTGTGCCAACAGTTGAGTCGTTTGTTGGGGGTGTCGGTGTTTGCCGACGACAGTTACGAAGCCGATGATTTGATCGGCACCTTGCACCAAACCCACGCCGAACAAGGTCATGCGGTGTGTGTGGTCAGTGCCGACAAAGACCTGGCCCAATTGGTGCGACCGGGGGATTGGTGGTGGGATTACGGCAAATCCAAACCCCTGGACTTTGAGGCTTTGACCGAGAAATTTGGGGTCCGGCCGGATCAGGTCTGTGACTACCTGGCTTTGGCCGGTGATGCGGTCGACAACATCCCCGGCGTGAAGGGTATTGGCGCCAAGACCGCTTGCATTTTATTGAACCATTTCAATGACTTGGAAAGCTTGCTGGACCGCTACCGAGAGATTGAGCACTTGAGTTTTCGTGGCGCCAAATCTTGTCAAAAGAAGATCATGAACCACCATGAAGACGCCCGCTTGTCGAAATTGTTGTCCAAAATTGTGCTTGATGCGCCGTTGGAAAATAGTGATATAATGAAATCACAAGTGGACCGGGAACCTTTGCTTTCATTCATCGAAGAAATGAGATTCGGCCCAATGATGCGACGAGAATTATTGGAAGCGGCAGACTTATGACTAACGAACAAAAAAAGATTTTGGTGGTGGATGATGAACCGGACATCCTGCAACTGCTGGAAATTTCCCTGTCCCGCATGGGCTTCAAAGTATATAAGGCCGAAAGCCTCGGTGCCGCCAAATACCAGTTGTCAAAAACCACCTTTCATTTGTGTTTGTCCGATTTCAAATTACCCGACGGCAACGGCAGTGAGCTGGTCGAACACGTGAATCAGGAATACCCCACCACCCCGATCGCGGTGATCACCGCCTTTGGCACCATCAACCACGCGGTGGAAACCCTGAAAAAAGGGGCCTATGATTTCATCACCAAGCCCATCAGTTTGGACACCCTGCGCCAATTGGTGATCACCGGATTGCAAAAACACGAACAACCAGCCGCTGAGACCGAAGCGGCAAAAATCGACATCGACACCGCCTATTTCCAACGCCTTGATGAGTTGATTGCCAAATACGCCAACAGCCAGGTGCCGGTGATCATTTATGGCAAACGCGGCACCTGGAAAGAAAAGGTCGCGACTTTGATCCATGAAAACAGCGCCTTGAGTCGCCAGCAACTGACCTTCATTGACTGTGCCGATGCCGATGAAAACCTGACCCCTGACAATCAAGGCACGTTGATCTACCAAAACCTGGAACAACTCAAACCGGAACAACAAACCGTGGTGATCAACTTCATCAAAGCCTTGGATGCCAACCAACGCATCCTGGTCACCACCAACTGGACCGAAGAAGAATTCAAACATTCACTCGGCATCAAGAAAGGCCTGCTCCGGGTCATTTGCGTCGGTGAAATCGAAACCCGAAGTGTGTTGCAGATGAAAGACGATTTGAGTGACATCTGCAAAGCCCGGTTGGAACAACTGGCCGAAAGCTGGAACAAACTGCCGTGTAAAATTCACCCCACCGCCCTGGCCAAGCTCAAAGCCCACGATTTTCCGGGCAACATGAAAGAGCTGGACCTGGTGCTGTCAAAAGCCGCGGTCAATTGCCAAAACCAACTGATCCGCGAAGACGACATCCAACTGGAAAACACCGGCTTCCAACCGCAGTTGAGCAAAGAGATGAACCTGGAAAAATACATTGAGGACATCGAAATCCGCGAAATCACCAATGCCCTGGCCAAAACCAACAACAACAAAACCAAAGCCGCCGACCTGCTCGGCATCAGCTTCCGCGCCCTCAGATACAAAATCAAAAAGCTGGGGATTGATTGAACTCGGCTTGAATCGTCATGAGAGCTGAACACATCAAAGCCAATGTGGCTTCTTGGGAACAGGTGTCAGCGTTCGTAAGGGGTTTTCCTGAATTTGCTGAGTGGCAACAGACCACGCTATTCATCATTCGGCATTGAATTGAACAAGGGCATCACCGGTTTTTTCGGGTCGGAACCAGCATGAGGACCCTGGTGATTTCCACTTTGGACCACCATGGCTTGAAAGATGAGCCGCATGTGATGATCAAGATCGAGTCTGAGAAAAAAATCAAACTGGTGTATGTGCCAGCATTCTATCCCCGAGAGGGCGATACTTGGCTAGAGTATGATTTGGCATGGGCAGATGCATTGCCGACTTTGAGAAGGTTTTTGCACCACCTGTGGAGAATGACCCGCGCAGAGGCTGTGCCGAAAGAATTGTTTTTGCAGCCAGGAGCATTTCAAGCACCGATCTTAAAAGAAGAAGACCAATTAGCCAGCACGTGGGCTGAGTTGTATTGAATTATTCAGTTGTAATTGCTCATCGACATTTCATGACACAACAAAAACCCATTTGCCAACTCTGCGGCACCGATCAAAACATCACCTTCCACCACCTGATCCCCAGAACCTGCCATAAAAACAAATGGTTCCGCAAAAATTTCAGCCGCGAAGACATGCGCACCCGCGGCGTCGATGTGTGTCGCCGCTGCCATTCTTTCATTCACCAACAACACAGCGAAAAACACCTCGGCCGCGAACTGAACACCCTGGAAAAAATCCTCGCCGATGAACAACTCAAACCCTTCATCGAATGGGCCAAAAAACACCGCTGACCCACCGGTCATTTCGACCGAGCGCAGCGAGTGGAGAAATCTCTTGGCATGCCAGTTTGAACTCATATCTGCATGCCGGCGAGCCGCCGGCGGTCCAGCAACCCCCTGGAGCATCGACTTCAGTCGATGACATGGCCAGGCCTAGGCCGCAGCCATCACTCGCTGGTATGGTGGTGAGGTGTTGGTTTGGATCGCTGTAAGGCTGTCATCTTATCTGTACAAATACCAACCCCACGCCGACTGAAGACAGCGCCACTGATTGTGATCTTAATAAACAAGATGGGTGAGCCTGTCGAAGCATCTCCAAGTATTTATGTCACTTCGACAAGCTCAGTGAGCTTAATGTATTAATTGATCACACAGATTGTATTGGAG
>NZ_JAIOUV010000013.1 GCF_019931145.1 Marinicella meishanensis
ACAACCCCGCGTCAGTACTGGTTTTGCGCTGAGTTGTTTGGCTGTGGTTAGGAATTAATTTCATTAATTTGTCACAAAGGGGTTTACATTGTCGAATGGGTCGCTATAATTCGCATCCTCTTGATGAGACCGGGATGGTTTTGTTGGGTTTTCAAAGTGCGGTGAGGTGGTTGAAAAATTATTTCATTTGATTTGAAAAAAACGCTTGCAAAGGATGGATTATGGGCGATAATACGCAGCCCTCACAAGTGAGGGAAACAGGAAGTGAGAAAGCGGCCGATTGATTTGGATGAAAGTTCAAAAAAAGCTTGCCAAGCCGGACGAAATGGCGATAATATCGGATCCCTTCCCGAACGAAATGTTGGGGGGTTAAATTGAGTAAATTAAAAAGTAATAGATAACTTGTGTGGGCACTTGGTGAAGCTGTATTTAAGGTACAACGACAAGTGACCATAATTAGAATCACGTAATTTTTTTGATAATAAGTTAGTGGTCAAACTGGTGGCATCGTAACTGATGTTGCCGCAATAAATTAGGTCTGGATTTATCTTGTATAGATTTGGATCGACAAATTAATTGAAGAGTTTGATCCTGGCTCAGATTGAACGCTGGCGGTATGCCTAACACATGCAAGTCGAACGGTAACAGAGAGGAGCTTGCTTCTTTGCTGACGAGTGGCGGACGGGTGAGTAACGCGTGGGAATCTACCTGATAGTTGGGGATAGCCCGGAGAAATCCGGATTAATACCGAATAATATCTACGGATGAAAAGGTGCCTCTGCTTGCAAGCACTTGCTAACAGATGAGCCCGCGTTAGATTAGTTAGTTGGTGGGGTAATGGCCTACCAAGACGACGATCTATAGCTGGTTTGAGAGGATGATCAGCCACATTGGGACTGAGACACGGCCCAGACTCCTACGGGAGGCAGCAGTGGGGAATATTGGACAATGGGCGCAAGCCTGATCCAGCAATACCGCGTGTGTGAAGAAGGCCTTCGGGTTGTAAAGCACTTTTATGTGGGAAGAAGGTGCAGAGGTTAATAGCTTTTGTATTTGACGGTACCACAGGAATAAGCACCGGCTAACTCCGTGCCAGCAGCCGCGGTAATACGGAGGGTGCGAGCGTTAATCGGAATTACTGGGCGTAAAGGGTACGTAGGCGGCTTGATAAGTCAGATGTGAAATCCCCGGGCTTAACCTGGGAACTGCATTTGAAACTGTCTGGCTAGAGTGAGTGAGAGGTTAGTGGAATTCAAGGCGTAGCGGTGAAATGCGTAGAGGTCTTGAGGAACATCAGTGGCGAAGGCGACTGACTGGCACTACACTGACGCTGAGGTACGAAAGCGTGGGGAGCGAACAGGATTAGATACCCTGGTAGTCCACGCCCTAAACGATGAGGACTGGCTGTCGGCGCTATAGACGCGTCGGTAGCGAAGCAAACGCGTTAAGTTCTCCGCCTGGGGAGTACGGCCGCAAGGTTGAAACTCAAAGGAATTGACGGGGGCCCGCACAAGCGGTGGAGCATGTGGTTTAATTCGATGCAACGCGAAGAACCTTACCATCCCTTGACATCCTCAGAATGATCTGTAATCGATCAGTGCCTTCGGGAACTGAGTGACAGGTGCTGCACGGCTGTCGTCAGCTCGTGTCGTGAGATGTTGGGTTAAGTCCCGCAACGAGCGCAACCCCTATCTATAGTTGCCAGCACGTAAAGGTGGGAACTCTATAGAGACTGCCGGTGATAAGCCGGAGGAAGGTGGGGACGACGTCAAGTCATCATGGCCCTTACGGGATGGGCTACACACGTGCTACAATGGTGCATACAGAGGGTTGCCAACCCGCGAGGGGGAGCTAATCTCAGAAAGTGCATCTTAGTCCGGATTGCAGTCTGCAACTCGACTGCATGAAGTCGGAATCGCTAGTAATCGCGAATCAGCTACGTCGCGGTGAATACGTTCCCGGGCCTTGTACACACCGCCCGTCACACCATGGGAGTGGGTTGCTCCAGAAGTGGCTAGTCTAACCTTCGGGGAGACGGTCACCACGGAGTGATTCATGACTGGGGTGAAGTCGTAACAAGGTAGCCGTTGGGGAACCAGTGGCTGGATCACCTCCTAAAAGAATACCTTGGTACAATTTCTACCGGGTGTCCACACAAGTTATCTAACTATAGTATGAAAAGCATAACACCTATAATGGGGCTATAGCTCAGCTGGGAGAGCACTTGATTTGCATTCAAGAGGTCTGCGGTTCGATCCCGCATAGCTCCACCAGTTTATACCGATTGTGGCAGCCTTTGAGGGATTAAGTTTCTGTGGTTGCGCGGTTATTTTTGCTTTGAACAAGGCGCTCGCCAGAGTGAAGGAAGGAGCATGCATCAGGCATGTGACTGACTGAGCGACAAGAGCAACGATGGGCAAAGTAAAAAGAACAAGCAAGCGGGTCTGTAGCTCAGTTGGTTAGAGCGCACCCCTGATAAGGGTGAGGTCGCTGGTTCAACTCCAGCCAGACCCACCAATTTTGCTTTTAACGTCGTCAGCGCATTGCTCACGTATTTTTAATACGCTTCGCAATCAGCTTCCTTGTTAAAACCAAAATGTATTGGATGTTATGAATGAAGAATCTTTATATAAGCAGCGGTGCTTGTATAAGGATTTTTTTTCGGGGCCGAGACGGTTTCGATCGCAGGAGCGACATGCTTGTACTTTAACAATTTGGAATATGAGTCTGAAGTGATCGTGATGAGCGATCATTTCTACAAATCAATCAATTTTGATTTGAGTCAATGGCGTCTTGAAATGAATTTTTAGTGTATAGGATTGGTTGTGTCACCTTTGGTGATGTGATTGATCTTAAAAATCGTAATTTATGTAAGAAGAGACCAGCGGGACAGTGCGAACTGTTCCAGATCCATGTTATGAGCGGGATTGTGTGGCCCCAGATTTTTTGGGGTTATATGATCAAGTGAATAAGCGTATGTGGTGGATGCCTTGGCGGTAGGAGGCGATGAAGGACGTGTAAGTCTGCGATAAGCTGTGGTTAGCTGACACGAAAGCGCATAACCCACAGATTTCCGAATGGGGAAACCCAACCTTTTAAGGTTATCATCAGGCTGTAAGGCTTGGTGAGGCGAACCCGGAGAACTGAAATATCTAAGTACCCGGAGGAAAAGAAATCAACCGAGATTCCGCAAGTAGCGACGAGCGAACGCGGACTAGCCCAAAAGTCTCATAGTTTTTAGCAGAATGGTTTGGAAAAGCCAACCGAAGGAGGTGATAGTCCTGTATGCGAAAGAGATTATGAGATGAATGTGAGTAGGGCGGGGCACGTGAAACCCTGTCTGAATATAGGTGGACCATCATCTAAGGCTAAATACTCCCTACCGACCGATAGTGAACCAGTACCGTGAGGGAAAGGCGAAAAGAACCCCTGTGAGGGGAGTGAAATAGACCCTGAAACCGCATACGTACAAGCAGTCAAAGCCGGATTTAGTCCGGTGATGGCGTACCTTTTGTATAATGGGTCAGCGACTTAATTTCAGTAGCAAGCTTAAGCGAGTAGTGTAGGCGAAGGGAAACCGAGTCTTAATAGGGCGTATAGTTGCTGGGATTAGACCCGAAACCGGGCGATCTATCCATGGCCAGGTTGAAGGTCGGGTAAAACCGACTGGAGGACCGAACCCACTTATGTTGAAAAATGAGGGGATGAGCTGTGGATTGGAGTGAAAGGCTAAACAAGCCCGGAGATAGCTGGTTCTCCCCGAAAACTATTTAGGTAGTGCCTTATGTATCACTTGCGGGGGTAGAGCACTGTTATGGCTAGGGGGTCACACCGATCTACCGTCCCATGGCAAACTCCGAATACCGCAAAGTGCAATCATAGGAGACAGACTGCGGGTGCTAACGTCCGTAGTCAAGAGGGCAACAACCCAGACCGCCAGCTAAGGTCCCAAAATCACCACTCAGTGGGAAACGAAGTGGAAAGGCCCAGACAGCCAGGAGGTTGGCTTAGAAGCAGCCACCCTTTAAAGAAAGCGTAATAGCTCACTGGTCGAGTCGGTCTGCGCGGAAGATTTACCGGGGCTAAGTGGTGTACCGAAGCTGCGGATGCATGTTTACATGCATGGTAGGGGAGCGTTCTGTAAGCCTGTGAAGGTGTGTTGAGAAGCATGCTGGAGGTATCAGAAGTGCGAATGCTGACATGAGTAACGATAAAGGGGGTGAAAAACCCCCTCGCCGGAAGTCCAAGGTTTCCTCGTGCAACGTTAATCGGCACAGGGTGAGTCGGCCCCTAAGGCGAGGCAGAAATGCGTAGTCGATGGGAAACAGGTTAATATTCCTGTACTTTTATACACTGCGATGGAGTGACGGAGAAGGCTAGGTTATCCGGGCGATGGTTGTCCCGGTCCAAGCGTTTAGGCAGTCAACTTAGGAAAATCCGGGTTGGCAATGCTGAGGCGTGATGGGGAGTCCAATAGCGGACGAAGTAATCGATGCCATGCTTCCAGGAAAACCTTCTAAGCATAGGTGTATGAGAACCGTACTGCAAACCAACACAGGTGGACAAGATGAGAATTCTAAGGCGCTTGAGAGAACTCGGGTGAAGGAACTAGGCAAAATGGTACCGTAACTTCGGGAGAAGGTACGCCCCTATAGGTTCAGAGCTAATGGGGGCCGCAGAGACCAGGTGGCTGCGACTGTTTATCAAAAACATAGCACTATGCAAACACGAAAGTGGACGTATATGGTGTGACGCCTGCCCGGTGCCGGAAGGTTAATTGATGGGGTTATCTTCGGAGAAGCTCTTGATCGAAGCCCCGGTAAACGGCGGCCGTAACTATAACGGTCCTAAGGTAGCGAAATTCCTTGTCGGGTAAGTTCCGACCTGCACGAATGGCGTAACGACGGCCACACTGTCTCCACCCGAGACTCAGTGAAATTGAAATAGCTGTTAAGATGCAGTTTACCCGCGGCTAGACGGAAAGACCCCGTGAACCTTTACTATAGCTTCACAGTGGACTTTGATTAGATATGTGTAGGATAGGTGGGAGACACCGAAGCGTGAGCGCCAGCTTGCGTGGAGTCGTCCTTGAAATACCACCCTTGTGTAATTGAAGTTCTAACCTAGGCCAGTTATCCTGGTCGGGGACATTGTGTGGTGGGTAGTTTGACTGGGGCGGTCTCCTCCCAAAGAGTAACGGAGGAGCACGAAGGTGCGCTAAGTACGGTCGGACATCGTACGGTTAGTGTAAAGGCAAAAGCGCGCTTGACTGCGAGACTGACAAGTCGAGCAGGTACGAAAGTAGGTCTTAGTGATCCGGTGGTTCTGTATGGAAGGGCCATCGCTCAACGGATAAAAGGTACTCCGGGGATAACAGGCTGATACCGCCCAAGAGTTCATATCGACGGCGGTGTTTGGCACCTCGATGTCGGCTCATCTCATCCTGGGGCTGAAGCCGGTCCCAAGGGTATGGCTGTTCGCCATTTAAAGAGGTACGCGAGCTGGGTTCAGAACGTCGTGAGACAGTTCGGTCCCTATCTGCCGTGGGCGTTTGAGATTTGAGGAAAGCTGCTCCTAGTACGAGAGGACCGGAGTGGACGAACCTCTGGTGTTCGGGTTGTCACGCCAGTGGCATTGCCCGGTAGCTATGTTCGGACGGGATAACCGCTGAAAGCATCTAAGCGGGAAGCCTCTTCCAAGATGAGATCTCACTGACTCCTTGAGAGTCCTGAAGGGCCCTTGAAGACTACAAGGTTGATAGGCTGGGTGTGGAAGTGCAGTAATGTATGAAGCTAACCAGTACTAATTGCCCGTGAGGCTTGATCATATAACACCCAAGAAATTTGGCCATGAAGATGGCAGTTATGTGATCCGTTTCATAACAAGGTTAAATCTCTTTTTAAGTGATTACGATTTGATGACACGTTCATCAAGGCGCATTGACCCATAAGATCATTGATTGATCGATTCATATTCCAAACATCAGTCTTATAGACTCCAGTCTATAAGCAACCAGTTTTCTGGTGACAACAGAGCCATAGACCCACCTGACCCCATCTCGAACTCAGCAGTGAAATGTGGCATCGCCGATGGTAGTGTGGGAGTTCCCATGTGAGAGTAGGACATCGCCAGAATCTTACAAGCAAGAAAAAGCCTCAACGTTTGTTGGGGCTTTTTTTTGGCCTGAAAAAAGTCATCTGATCTCAAGGCCACCGAGCCTGTTAGGTGTGTCTGTTATGGTGATTGATTCTTAAGCCTTGATGTGGCTTCGACGGGCTCAGCCGGCTTGATTGGTGGG
>NZ_JAIOUV010000014.1 GCF_019931145.1 Marinicella meishanensis
TGAATCGCCCCGGGTTTGTCGGAGACTAAATAGTTTGAGAGAATTAGTCTATGAATACACGAATCCGTTACGCCCCCGAGGTGAAAGAACGAGCTGTTCGTTTGGTCTTGCAAACCGAACATGAGCATCATTCCAGATGGGCCACCATCAAATCAATTGCAGCCAAAATCGGCTGTACACCAGAAACGCTCAGAAGCTGGGTTAATCGACTTGAAATCGACCAAGGGGACAAGCCTGGCACAACCACAACTCAAACCATGAAAATCAAAGATTTGGAGCGTGAGAACCGTGAGTTAAAACGCGCCAATGAAATCTTGCGCAAAGCGGCGGCTTTTTTCGCCCAGGCGGAGCTCGACCGCAAACGGAAATAATGGTTGATTTCATTGATCAAGAAAAAGGTCTTTATGGTGTCGAGCCAATTTGTGAGATATTACCGATTGCATCATCGACCTATTACCACCATAAGCAGCTCATGACCAATCCCCACTTGCGTTCTTCTCGGAGCAAACAAGATGAAGTGTTGATGGAACATATCAGCCGAGTGTGGCATGAAAATCGCTGTGTTTATGGCATTCGCAAGGTCTGGAAACAATTACTTAGAGAAGGCATCACAGTGGCTCGTTGCACTGTTGCCAGGTTGATGAATGCCCTTGGTATCAAAGGGGTCATCAGGGGTAAGTCGTGTAAAACCACCATCAGTTCTGAACTTGATGCCAAACCACTTGATTTGGTCAACAGGTCATTCGGTGCCAGTAAACCCAATGAACTGTGGGTGGCTGACATCACCTATGTGTGGACCCGATCTGGCTATGTGTTTGTGGCCTTTGTGGTTGATGTCTTTGCTCGCATGATTGTTGGCTGGCGTGTGCTGAAAACCATGGACACTTCACTGGTGCTTGATGCATTGGAACAAGCGTTGTGGGCCAGAGGCAGACATGATGATCTGGTTCATCACTCTGACCGGGGCAGCCAATATCTGTCGATCACGTATACCGACCGTCTGATCGAAGCTGGCATTGAAGCCTCAGTTGGGTCAGTCGGCGACTCCTATGACAACGCTTTGGCTGAAACCATCAATGGCCTTTACAAAACTGAATTGATTTATCATGAAGGGCCTTACAGCACCCTAGAAGAGGTGGAAATAGCCACATTGGGCTGGGTCAACTGGTTTAACAATCACCGACTGCTGTCATCGATTGGTCATATCCCGCCAGTTGAAAAAGAAATGATGTATTATGCATCAACTGGTGAGTCTGCCAATGCGGCATGACTCAAGTAAAAAACTCTCCGGTAAACCCGGGGCGATTCA
>NZ_JAIOUV010000015.1 GCF_019931145.1 Marinicella meishanensis
TGTAGTGGTACAGTGAAATTGGCCACCGACTTAGAGGTGATATATGATATCACTTCGGGAAAGAAGGTGAACAATGAACAAGCGAAGCAGACGCACATTCAGTGCGGAATTTAAGTTAGAAGCGGCCAGTTTGGTCACTGAGCAAGGATATTCAGTCAGGGAGGCCAGTGAGGCCATGAATGTGGGCCACTCAACCCTGGGTAGATGGGTGCAACAGCTGAAAAGCGAACAGCAAGGAGTCACCCCCAAAGCCAAACCCATCACTGCTGAACAGCAAAAAATCCGTGAGCTTGAGAAGAAGATCGAGCGCATTGAGATGGAGAAAGAAATTCTAAAAAAGGCTACCGCTCTCTTGATGTCAGACGCGCTGAACGATTCAGACTGATTAAACGATTGAAAGGGAGCTATCCTGTAACGGTATTGTGCGATGTATTTTCAGTCCATCGCTCAAGCTTCAAGTACTGGTTGAACAGACCCAAAACCATCAAGCCACAACGGCTGAAAGAACTGGCATTGGTCAAGGTGATTCACAATGAAAGCAACCAATCAGCCGGTGCCAGAACCATCGCCAAGATTGCCACCACCAGGGGCGTTCCATTAAGCCGTTACAGGGCCTCAGGCCTGATGAGGGCTCTGGATTTACACAGCACTCAGTTGCCACAGCACAGATACAAGAAAGCCAACCAGGAGCATGTATGTATACCCAATTTACTCAACCGCCAGTTCGACGTATCACAGCCCAATCAGGTGTGGTGTGGCGATGTCACTTATGTGTGGGCAGGTAGCCGCTGGGCTTACCTGGCTGTGGTGTTGGACTTGTTCTCTCGCAAACCCATTGGTTGGGCGATGAGCTTTTCACCCAACACTGAATTGACAGCCAGTGCTTTAACCATGGCTTTTGAGCAACGTGGTAGGCCATCAGGTGTGATGTTTCATTCAGATCAAGGCTGTCATTACACGAGCATCAAATACCGCCAATTGCTATGGCGATATCAGATTGAACAAAGTATGAGCAGACGTGGGAATTGCTGGGACAACAGCCCCATGGAGCGATTCTTCAGAAGTTTTAAGACAGAATGGATGCCATCAGTGGGTTACCGCTCACTGGCGGCAGCCAAACAATCGGTGATCAACTACATTGTTGGTTACTATTGCAATGTCAGGCCTCACGCATACAACGGAGGAATGACACCCAATGAGTCAGAGCGAAAGTTCTGGCGTGAATCTAAAACCGTGGCCAAAATTACTTGACCACTACA
>NZ_JAIOUV010000001.1 GCF_019931145.1 Marinicella meishanensis
CGTTCTTTCACCTCGGGGGCGTAACGGATTCGTGTATTCATAGACTAATTCTCTCAAACTATTTAGTCTCCGACAAACCCGGGGCGATTCAAACTTTATTAAACCAAATGTCATTAACAAAAAGGTATTAACTGATTTCGAAAAAGAAGGAATCATAAGGTATTTAAATTACAAACTAATTAACGCCGTTTCTGGAGTATATGTTTTTTACAATAACGTAATTGGAATTTGTGAAAAACACTTTGACGAAAATCTGAAAGAAGAGATTGATGAAACTTTCTCTAACATCTATGACAATCATTTTGCATATCGGTTTTGCTATCAATTTAGAGGCTTTGTTAACCACAAGAATTTACCTATCACTTACATTTATACTGATATTTCAAGTAACGAACTTCAACTGACTCTAAATTCCCAAAAGTTATTAGATTCAGATAATAAATTTAAATGGAACTCAGTTGTTAAAAAAGAAATTTTAGAGAAAGAAGAAATATCGATAATTAATCTTATATATGACCTGTTTTGTGGATACTTAGAAGCATATAAGTCTCTTAAGCAAAAAATTAAATCACCCATAAATGAATATACTGAAATCATAAATAAACTGGGCATAGCGTATGAATCAGATAAAGTTTATTTGATGAGAGCTTCTTGGAATTCAAATAAGATTCCTTCAGAACTAATAGATATTTTAGATAAAGATATAGTTAAATCTATTTCTAATAAAACCTTTATTAGGTTTTTTGAGACAAATGTAAATTTAGTTACATTTGAAGTATTCAATGATAGGCTGGGATATACATTATCTCCTGATGATTTTTCTGAATATTTACAAAGACTCAAAATTATATTTGGCATTTAATAAACAATAATCATATTAAACCAAATCTAAAAATTTCCTCAATGCAAATCTAAATGTAAAAAATTAAATTAATAAACTTTGTGACTTCAGCCTACTTGTTTTCACCGAAATATTAGATCTTTTGCCCGACTAATATTTAATATTTCGGTGGCTTCAATCCTAATGATTCATAGACCTTTTTTAATTTATTCCAAGCTTGATCCAACATTGGACGAGCGTTCTCACAACTATAACTCTTGGGAGAATTCATTGACCCAGTTTTCACAACCAAACATTTTTCACCTTTAGGGATAGTAATTTTTTTATTCCTGCTACACTTTCTTGTTCTCATTGCCTCTTCAACATGAACATGAATTAATATATCTCGAATTTTGGACATTATGAGCTTTCTCCTTTATCCATTATTGAATTACGTACCTGATCTCCTATTTTGTCAAGATTCCTTAATGCTTCTTCAGCCTGTTCATAAGAAATCGTATCTCTTTGACCTGATCCAATATTTAAGTATTTATTAACTGCCTGCGCCATCAAGCCAGCAATTGCTCGCGTGTTAGGCTGCATTTTATCTATGTTATGACCTACATGCGAATAACCCAAATCTGAAAGAACCCGATTTCCAACAGATTTACTACGTTCATTAAGCCTTTTTCTAGCCTCTATTCTTCTTCTTTGTGGTGAAACCGGGACTGCGACAAGTTCTTTCTGTTTATCGCTTTGTACCATCCTTAACTTTTGACGTAATTGACTCTTGCTTAGCAAACTCCCTAAAGTTATTCCACCAGCTATTTCTTTACTCAAAATCTCATCTAACACACGATCATCTTCTGGATCTAGGAAGGATTTTTCGAGAAATTCACCAATTACTTCATTTTCAACTAGTGTGGTTTGATCAAACCGGCGGGCCACCCCTTTTCCTTGAATACTCTCATCATTAGATTTCTTTGATAACCACATTCGAATCATTTCTTGGTCGTCCAAGTCTATTTCTCTAAAGTCCTCCCAGTGTTCATCATTGTTTAGCCCAACATGTGAGACTATGTAAGCATTATTATCTGGATGATCAACCTTTCCTTCTTGTACTGACCGCATCGCTCTACCAACAAATTGGATATAAGGAGATAATGACCTAAAAGGTCGAAAAATTGCTGCAATGCTCAAAGGTGGATGATCAAAACCTTCACCTAACATTTGTACTTGAACAATACAATCAAGCTTACCAATTCGTAGTTTTTCGAGTACGACATCCTGCTTTTCTCTCTCCATTTTGCTGTGTATCTCAGCTGCTTTGATCCCCCTTTCCTCATAAAGAGACCTTACTTGCCTTGCATGATCTACAGAACACGCTACAGCAATAATTTGATGATTAAATCCAGTACGCTCTCTCAATTCAATCAAATATTTTAGGCTTGCATCAACAATGTGCCTGTTACATTCTGGTGATAGAGCCACACTTTTTCTAAACCATGCTTCTTCACGGAGTTCAAGTACTTCATCAAGCGTATGCTTTTTAGCATCTTCATTAAATGTAAAGTACAACTCGGAGGGCGCAAAGTTTCGAGAATGAATTTGTTTTATATACCCATTGAGCATTGCTTTAGTAAATGAGTATCGATAAATGACATCTCCAGCTGGTCTAGCACCATCACTCCGAAAAGGTGTGGCTGTCAAGCTTACAACTTTTGCATTCGGAAATTTTTCAAATACACGAGTCCAACTATTAGCAACATTGTGATGTCCTTCATCAACTAGAATCATGTCGAAATAGTTTGGTGGAAACTGTGGAAGCCACCTGTCAGCTGAACTAGCTAGCTGTTGAATATTTGCAATAACAAAGTGGCTATCATTACAATCATGCAAGTTAGCATCTAACCCGTCCAATACTGCACAAAATGGACCCTTATCAAATGAAGAAAGAACTCCTGTTTTACGCCAAAAATTGTTTGGATTAGCAATATCTAACGCATTTGCAATTCCTTTTCGAATTTCAAGATTAGGTGCAATTACTAAAACTCGACCTTTTGCTATTCCAAATGGCAATGTAGCTATCACACCAGTTTTGCCACAACCAACAGGAATTTGCAATATTGCATGACCATCTGTATTTGATGAGAAATACTCTCTAACTTTACGATGAGAGTCTTTTTGTGGATCCCGCAATAGACTGTTGCCTTCAACATCTGCAATTGATGATTGAAAGAAATCTAAATGACTTAATCGATCTGTTTGTGCTGCTTGATAATCAATTCTGTAGGGATCCAGATCTGATCTGCTGTAATAACGATACCCGTTAGAATTATTCCGGATAGACTTTAGTTTTCCAGCCTTATCCCAACGACGAAGAGTTTGTGTTGACACACCAATATAATCAGAAGCTTCTTTAATAGTAAGGTAATCTTTCATTTTTATATTAATCAACTTTATTCAACATTGGCCAAGTATAACACATTAAATCTAAGAAAAGTATTCCTTCTCTACAGAAACTCAATCACCTTGGTCAGAGACGTTGAATTTTATTGACTTTCAACGACTCTGATCCTTGATTTGCATTTCCGCCTAATGAGGTGCATGTCCTTGCCTTCTTCCAGAAAGGCACCAAGGAATAGGCGCCCAACAGCAAGAACGGCTTAAGAAATTGAGCTGGTTTTTACTTTTCAATGAGCATTAATGCGCTCATAATAAATTGATTAGTTTAATGAGGAGTTGCCTTGAAAACGAAGATGATCATCAGTGTATCAATGGTATTCATGCTTATTTCTATAGAAATTTACAGCAACCCATTAAGCAATGATATAAAACATGAAACTCCACTCCAGGCAGTAATTAATGAATTTGACCGCCAGCTTCAAAAGGATTTGTCTGATGACCACATCAATGGGAGCATCTCTGCTGTTATTGTCAAAGGAAATCAAATCATATGGTCAAAAGCTTATGTGCCTTCAGATAAAGCCAAGAACATCGCGGCTGACTCTGAAACCATTTATCGAACTGGTTCAATATCAAAATCATTCACTGCATTTCTCATGATGCAATTGGTTCAAGATGGAATCATTGATCTCAATGACCCCATTGAGAAATACTTACCAGAAATACGACAGCTGGACGGATATTCAGATTCGACAAAAATAACCTTCAAACAGTTGGCCAGCCACACATCTGGCTTGGCCAGAGAACCCAAGTTAAAAGACGCCGCCAAGGGTCCCATTGAAGGGTGGCAAGATAAAATTTTGTTATCCATACCAAAGACATCATTCAATTCAAAACCAGGAGTAAATCAATGGGGTCAGAGTCACTGATTGGTTCCAATTTTCGAATTGAGGGATCAGAATCATGTGGGACGGGCTCAGCCCTTTTTTGAAGACTGATACTTCATTTAAACTTGGACCAAAGACACTGGATGTATCTGTTGACATCCATGTCAACATCCCTACGGGTGCTGCGCATGGTTCAATGGAAATCCTGCCATTTAATCCGGCCTACGCCGGTATGACGTGTACGGGCAGAATCGGCATAAATCAGCGGGATCAGAGTCACTGACATGATTTCCATACACCAACCGAAGAACATACTGGCAGCAGGGGCAATCCTTTGCCCAATGGTGGGGACAGGAAGTTTAATGATTTTAAAAATCAGTTTCTTTAAAAATCAACTTCTCTGGCCCCATTTTTGGTTAATCTCAAATCATTGGTAGGTGATCGCCCGCCACTTGGCCCGGCCTGACGCTTGGCTGGCCCATGACATGCTGCCTACCCTCAGTGGCCAGTAGTTGGTGTATATATCCGTTCCATGATCAAGGATTCCGTTGATGCCGTTGGCATCTGTTGAAAGGATAAAGGTTTGGTAGGAACCATCGGCGCTGTCGCCATTCATGTGGGTGACCAATATGTCACTGTATCCAATCAGATTGAAACTACCTGGTCCAATGGGGCCAATCGAATCATAACCGCGGGTGGCTGAACCAATGTCGCCAAAACTGTTCACATACTCCGCACTATCATTAAAAATCAACTGCGGAAAATCCCATATGGGCTCTTCTTCATTCAACTGAAAACACATGTGATTGGTTTGTTGTCCTGAGACAGGTAACGGACCAATTTGACCCTGGATGAATTGTAGGTGCGGACCCTCATTGGACAGGTCGCTGATCGGGATGGTGCATTGGGTGCTGTGACTGCTGTTGTAATAGTCGCAGCTCATGTCGCCAATCTTGTATGGGTGAATGCCGGTCAAGGAGTCCAAAACCGTTAAGCAGCTTTTCTCGCCACTCCAGGCATTGATGGTTTGGATGTATACATGCATGTCTTCTGCGTTGTTGGAATCTTTGTTATCCAGGTAGGCCAAAATAAATCGATCAGTGGAAGGGTCATAAGCCGTACTCAAGTTGGTGTAATGGGTTTTTTCGCTGGATTGGCTGCTTAACCAGGAGTCGCCTTTTTGCACACGCCAACGCATACGCACCTGATGTTCATCCGTTTGTTCGGTTGCTGTGTTGATACCGCCCACCCAGGCAAACAGTTTTCGTTCCGTACCGGCATAGGATCTCGGTGAACCATAAGCCACCGCAACCGGTTGAAAGGATTTCACTTTATCTCCAATGTCTGAAGGTACTTTGTAACCATTGCCTTCAGGTCCGATATCCCAGCCATACCAATGCCCGCTGAAAAAACGGAATCGATCACTTTTTCCCCTGGTATAACCAGCCAGCAGGTAAGGTGAACTGTTGTCTGCGGTGCTGGACAGCGCCACAGGGGTATTGGTGATCAATTTCTCTCCCAAGGGCAGCGCATCAGTCCAGGCTTCTCGTTGAGGTGACGCAGCAGAGAACATGGTATCCAGATTGCGTGCATGGATGGTGCGATTGGGTTTTCCATGAATCGCTCGCAGCCCCTCAATGTCATCTCGACGCAAAGCGTGCCGCCAGTCTTTTTTATAAGCCGTGTTCATGACAGATGCAGCCACTTCGCCGGGATAGGGGTTTTCACAGTGTAAATTCCATGTGTTTTCAGGCTCGTTGCTGTGGCCAAGGCCCAGTGAATGGACCAATTCATGCACCAAAACACCCAAAAAATCGTGCTCAGTTCCCAGAGAAACCCGCTGATCAGGATCGACATACCAGCTGTCGTGGCAGCCGTGTGGGTCGTTATCCCAGTCACAAGTGGCAGAACAACTTTTGGATCCGCCTCGATTGAAACGGATCAGTGACTTATTGCCATTGGGAGTTTGTCCAGCAATGCTGTTCCCAGGTTGGGTCGCGCAGCTCCAGCTGGCTATGGTAATACCTGGTTCTAAATCATTAAAAGAATAGTTAGGTGCCAATTGATTGGTCAGCCCTGCATAATACAAGGGCGGGGCGCCAGAGCCAGAACTGTTGATCACTTCGATGGCCGCTTGTACCCAACGCCTTTCTATCTCGTAGTTGTTGCTGTCATCATTGTCCACATTGGCATCAAAATCATACTGCAAACCAATGTTCCTGACACCCGTAGAAATGCCACTGCTGATATAAACTGGAATGGGGCCTGGGTCAAATTCAGCCCTGTCAGGGTCGACGCAATAGGAACTGACGTCCTGTGCCATCAACAGGGTACCTAAAAAAACCATATTCTTGCGAAACTTAAACATAAAAACTCCTCATTAAAAGTATTTGCTAAACAGTGTTACGACATAACGCCCATTTTTTTTCTTCAATGACAACCACATGGGATCAATCAATGGGGGCAAGTTCAAAGATTCAGGGTCATAGATCCAGGGTCATTGTTTCAGGGTCATTGACTCCATCGCAGCATGGCCACCAATGAATACACCCAAAGCTGCGCCCGGTTCACTCAAAATCATCTTCGAAAATCAGGTCTGACAAATCGGCCACGCCATGGAGGCGAAAGGCGTTGTCTGAGTCGGCGCCCAAGACATACACGTCCCGACCCCCAACCGCCAGTTCGCGGGCACCGGATAGCATGGCGCTGCCATCACCCGTCGCATCAATCAGGCTGGTGATTTGGCACGGATCGGTGAGGGCATTGCAATCCTCAGGCCGGTCTATGCGGAAGGCGTTGTCCCCATTGCCGCCAGCCAGATAGACGTTGTCGGCGGCATCAATGGCCAAGGCAAAGACTTGTTGTGGACTGGTGCTGCTGAAGATTTCTGTGATGGCACAACCGGCACCCGACGTACCACAGCTTTGTGACACATCGATTTGATACACTTTCGGCCCAACGCCCGAGCCCAGCGAACTGACATACACATGACCCAGGCTGTCGGCAACCAGGCCGTTACCCAGGTCCAACGTGCCAAAATCATCCTCATTCATGATTTCGGTCACCACACAGTCACCGGCGGTGGTGTTGCAATCGCCAGGCAGTTCGATTTTGAACACGTTGTCACCGAAATTGCTGCTGTAAACATGACCCATGGGGTCGATGGCCAAAGCGCCGGGTTGAAAAAAGTTGTTGCTGCCATCGCCCGTGCCGTCAACGATCTCGGTGATGTCACAAGGTGTGCCACCGGTGCTGCAGCTGTCAGATGCGGCCAAGCGGAACACATTGTTGGATGAGGTGCCAGCCACATACACGTGGTTCATGGGATCCACCACCACATCAAAAGGACCGTCCATTTCATGGGTCCCATCCCCATCGATGTTGATGATTTCGTGGATGTCACAAGGTGTGCTGCTGGTGCTGCAATTTTGTGGGTTGTTGATGCGCCACACATTGTCACTGAACCGTCCAGCCACATACAGGTTGTCCAGGTCGTCCACGGCCAACGCGTGGGGCGCCAACAGGCTTTGGCCGGGCACCCCGGCGGCGCTGCTGTCCATGATTTCTGTCCATTGACACGGTTGGCTGCTGGTGTTGCAGGGGCTTGCGGTGTCCAATCGAAACACGTTGTTCGAATCCATGCCAGCCACGTAAACACGGCCCTGACTGTCAACCACCACAGCACGCGGAAATTCCAGCGCTTGTCCCATGCCATCACCAGCGGCATCCATGATTTCATTGATTTGTGCCCATGCCGAACCACTGGCCATGGCAAAAATCATCACATAGGTTAATTTGGTCACTTGCCCACCTTGTTAATAACAAAGAGGCTCAGTGTACCCACAGGTGGTTTTTTTTGATTGATGACTGAATGATGATTGGCTGATGACGCAAAAAATCAACAGGCTCAGACATGACCCTGCTGATTTTCTCTGGCTGGAATTTAAGGGTAAACCGGATGAAACAAATTACCAGCCATGACTGCCCCGTTGGCTTCAGTCAAACCCATCTTCAAAAATGGGGGTTTCAGCAACCGATTCCCGAGCGCCGATATCGACCCGGCCGTCTTGTACCCGATTGGTGCCAATCAGGTCTTCAAGGCCATAACTCCATTCAGAAAGGAACACCCCGGGCACCACAAACTGAGGACTGACCAAGCCTGCGTTGTACATCGGCGATGAAAAGTCTGGAACATAGGCAAAAATGGCACTGCCGGTCAATTGCGGGTCCACGCTCAGGTTACCGAATTCATCATCCACCTCACCCGTCCCCGTGACATAGTTGTTGTGGTATAAATAAATCAAACCGGTGGTGTTGTTGCTGGTGCGGCGAACCAAGAAATCGGCATCGACATGACCCCAAAAAATGTTGTTGGCCAGCAGACCTGACGCCTCATCTTGTAAGATCACTTCCACGCCGGAAAATGCCTGTGGCAACGTGCTGTCAACGCTGTTGTTGATGACGGTGTTGTTGACAAAATAAACGCCTTGACCATAACTGTTCAATCGGATGTTCCCGGTTGAAGTCACACTGTTGTTTCCTTCAAACACATTGTTGCGGACCCGCACCGAATCGTGGCCTCTCAACACCTCCAAGGCCGCAACGGCTTGGGCCGTGTTGTTTTGAAAGAGGTTGCGTTCGATCACCACATCACCAGACAATGAACTCAACGCATTGACATACAGTCCCACTCCACTGCTACCCAAACCACTGGTCACTTGGGCCTGTCCATTCACAAAGCCCAAATCAGATACAGTCAATTGGCCACCTTGCTGCATGTCAATGCTCAAATTGGGACCTTGGAAATTGGCATCAAACACAGTGTTGTATACACCGGTTGACTGGGTATTGCAGCTGCTGGCATTGATGCCTTGCCAACCACCCGATATGGACAGGTTTTTGTCATCGAGGTTGAAATAGATGAAACCGGTGCTGCCATTGCTGTAAATGTTTGGCTTTAACCTGATTTCATCATTTTGGCCATTGTTTTTGGCTTGATCCAAAGCATCCAAAAATTCGGTGCTGTTGGTCACACAAAAAATGGCGGCTGGCGCCGGGGCTGCTTGTAGCAAAACCAAACCCATACCAAGCCATCGAAATATCGACTTCATGACTGTTCTCCTGACTGTTTTACCACTAAAACGAATCACAGGCGGTGAAACGAACAATCTTTTTGCCGAAACTTGCTGCCAGTCCCGAAGAGACTGACCGCATCATGACAGCTTTATTTTAGCGGTGCCTGTCCGCAGGTTGGTCAATTGATCTTCCAGACCCCGCTGTTGATCCATTGGCATAACGATCTTTCCAGTTCTGTTGCCGTGTGAGACAGCTGCAGCATTTTCAGGTTGATGTGTACATTTTCTTGACCGTTTTTATGCAGTATCAAGAGCAGTTCCAGCGGATCACCCCGCCCTTTGTGAACCACATGGAGCCGGCGGATGCGTGACTTATCAATCAGGCAGATCTGTGACATCGAATGCAGTAACAAGCCATCCTCTAGCACAAACAGCCCGTGCCGATAACGGCCAGCTTTGAACAGTCTGCGACGAAACAGTTTCCAATAAAAGGAACGCCATGTCTTGTAGGCCCCAAATAAACAGGCCGCCACCAACAAGGCATTGAAGGCGATGATTGATCCTTGCATTAACTGGGCATGATCAGCAGTCAGCCACTGATCAATCAGCCCATATGAAATACCCAACACACCTGTTGCAAACACCAGCACCCAAAACACCACCCAAATCAGTTCGATGACAGAAAAATCCACGCTGGGAAGAAACACATCGTTTTCAAGCAATGGTTGTTCAGGATCAATGAACCGATACAGTGCTTGGTCAATTTTTTTCGCGGACTGCCATTCCATCGATGATCATGTTGTTTTTTTTACCTGTGGAAAGTTTTATCACGTTTCTGGGCTTGATTAAGAAAAAGGTTTTTATCTGCGGGGTTATTTCTGCGGGGTCATATATGAACACCTCGACAGATTCAATTGAAAACTAGCTTTAAACCAATGGGGTCAGAAACATTGATTTTCGATGAATCAATCCAAACTTCCCCAATTGCCCCCCCCTTCCAATCAATCTCCCCACACTCCCTTGTAAGAAATCATTGACAGGCGTTTAAGAAATTTGCCATATCTGTGAATCCATATTTAGTACACGATGGTACAGATCAAGGGAATAAAGGGTTTGTGTTAATGAATTGCTGAGTGGGTTGAAGTTTTTCTTATATAACCATTAATTCCATACTTTGGCTCCTTTCTTTGACCGCATCGACAGGCGGCAGCGGTATCGAAACCCCAATGGTTGCCTTGATTGATGTTCAATTATTTGGCAATTATTGGGAGAATTCACATGAAAAACTTACATTTAACCTGGATGGCTTGGGGCCTCAGTCTGATTGCTTGTCTGAGCCAATTGGCTTATGCCGGGGGCGGGTCGATTGATGAAACAACGGGGATCATGGATTTTGAGCTCCACTACCGGTACGTCCCCACGCAGGCACAAATCGACAGCTTAAAAGAGCAAACGCGCTTGGCCGCGGATCAAATTTGTGATGTGACTGACGGTCAGATCCGCTTTGGCGAAGTCAAGATCACCGGGGGCGCAATGAGTGAAGCCAAAGGGGACATTTGGCTGTTGCCTCAAACCGGCCGCAGCGCGGTGTCTTTTTATCTCAACGGCGACAATTTAGGGGCGGATGGACGCCATGTGAATTTGTATTCAGATGACGTGATCGGTCGCATCATTGCCCATGAACTGGGGCACCATGCGTTTGGCATTGGCGATGAGTATGCCGAAGAAGACCGTTGTATTGGCAAGAATTTCAAAACCACTGCGGATCCGGCTGACACGTCATTCCTTAAAGATGAAGCCGGTAACAGTTCAATCATGCATGGTTCCAGCTGGACCGAACTGTCGGTCGATGACAACCACGATCTCAATCGAGGGGTTTTGCCCTATTACATGTGCGGCCGCATGACCACCAATGACGACGGTGATTTGGTTTACAAAGCCACGGTGGATCCGGACCTGGCTGTGGGCGCTTTTGATGACAGCAGTTTTGCCACGGCGAAAGCAAGCAGTGTGGTGGTGACCAAATTCAACGTGATGGACAGCTTGTCGACCAATCACCTCATTTACGCCTATGTGGTGAAGACCGACGATCATGAATGGGATGTCCACTTTGCCATCGATGATGGTGCGTTTGATGGGGGCACGGCTGGCGATTACCGAGACCTGGGTACCGCCCAAATTGTGATGAGCGGCACCGAGGATGACAAAGACCGCTTTCCATTGGCGTCGGTAACACCGGCTGATTTCACCCTGGAGCTGGCAAACTTGGCCAATGGGGCCGATGACCTGTCAGTGCCCATCGCCTTTGGTGATGTGGATGAGGTGAATGGTTTTCATGAAAACCCCAAAATCTGTATCGATGACGGTGCGGGTAACTGCATTCCCCGTTGGGATCCCGTGACGGAGCGTTATGAACTGACCCAACAAACAGCGATACACAACAAGTCTGATTGGGCGACCTTGAAAGCCAATTACCCCTTTGTGACGGTGCCAGCCGGTACCCCGGTGGAAGCCCAACCCGGTAACTGTCGGGCCGAGTTGACCTTCGACGAAAAGATCGTTGGCTCAGATCAGGTGATCTTGTTCATAGATCGATCAGGCAGCATGGATGCGCCCATCCGCGAAGATGCCGAAGAAACCCGCTTGGATTTTGCCAAAGCAGCGGCCAGGGCCTTCATTGATTTGCAGGCCGGCATGGGCGTGGATGTGGGGCTGATTTCTTTCAATGAAACCTCTGAACTGGAACGGCCCATGCTGTTGTTGGAAGCCGCTGATGCGGATCCATTCAAAACCAAAGTGGATGACTTGGTGCATGGCGGCAACACCGGCATTGGTACGGCCTTACAAAGCTCGGTCACTGAATTCCAGAGGGCGGCTTTGATCGCTGAAGAAAACGGTCTTGATGTGCGTTCAAGAACTGCTTTCTTGCTGTCTGACGGTGAAAACAATCGCGGTGAAGACCCCGAGGTGGTCGCCGACAGGCTGCGTGATATGGGCGTGCAAATTTTTTCCATCCCGGTCGGTGATGGCGCGGATCGCGAGCTGTTAAGTGGCTTGGCCCAAGAAACCGATGGCGAAATGCTGGATGCGCCTGACGGCGATGAACTGCCCCCGATCTATGCCGAATTGTTTGCGCGGTATCGCGGAGAAAGCTTGACCCTGTCTCGTCAGGAATCTTTTGTCGAGCCGTTCAAGCGCGACAAACAAACCACCCATTCGGTGGCCGCCTTTGGGGACAACGCGTTTGTCACTTCGGGCACCACAGCCACCAATGGGGCCACCAATCCGCCTAACAACAGTCCCTATGTTGATTCATTTGATTTTCTGGTGGAAACGTCGGCAGAACGACTGAACATTTTTCTGTCGGGTCGCAATGATGACATGGACACCTGGGACATCATCTTCCGGCTGACCTCACCCAGCGGACAGACTTATTCCAGTGACAACAGCACCCTCATCACCACCGACAAGTATTACTCGATCGTGCGCTTACCCACCCCTGAGGCGGGCCTTTGGCGCATTGAAGTGGCCTCAGGCAACAACCTGCCGCAGTGGTCTTTTGTCCAAGCCCATGTGGAGAATTTTGCCCCCGATCTGTATGTGGATGCCTTACCCAACGTCACAACGGACACCAGCCAGCCGACCCTGATCACCCTGGAAACCAGCTATTTCACCACACTGGATGAAAACGTTGATTACCAAGGCTATGTGCTGCGTCCAGATGGCATCAAGAGCCCGCTGACATTCACCACCCACTTCATCACCGGCACCGTCTCAGCCCACTTCGATGACTATGCCGGACGCGGTATTTATGAAGCGGTGGTGACCGCCACGGTTGATGAGGATGTTCGCAAACTGGATGGCGAGTCCATATTTGGCGATCCCGCCGCTGACTTGGACGATGTGGCTGAATTTACACGAACCGATCGCTCGGCCTTCTTTGTCGATGTCGCTGAGTTGCCCCCTTGTTACAGCGCAGATTGCGATGGCGATGGCATTCCAAACCACATAGAGGGCGGTGACCACGTGGATACCGACGGGGATGGTTTACCGGATTATCGCGATGACGATGCCGACGGTGATGACGTGCCCGATGCCAGAGAAGGGGTTGTTGACACCGACAACGACGGCAAACCCAACTTCCAGGATGTCGATTCAGACAACGACGGCATTCTCGATGGCGATGACAAAGAGCTCAATGACCCCCATGGTTGTTGCATCAAACAACTGTGGGTGTTGATCATCATCGCCCTGTTGCTGTTCTTAATCCTGATCATCCTGTTGCGGCGCAGGAAGTAGGATTGGTCTTGTTTAATGACGGCAGAAGTTCAGCACCGCGCTGAACTTCTGCCTGAATATCAAGGGGCCAGAATTGATTTTTGAGTCGTGAGTTTTGCCCGTCCTTGAGCGACTTGATTAAGAAAACAGAACCATCCCAGAGAAAGGGGTGGAAATGACTTGCGGGGTTTAATCCTTGCTTTTTTCTTGATCCAAACTGCCTATGATTCGTTCAACTCGATTCATTCGGTCTTTTTTTGCCTTTTGAACGGCCATGTGATTGATCACGCCAGCTGCGCCAAAACCCAATATGGCAGGCCAGCCATGATCAATTTTGAATGATAATCCAATACCCATCAGAACCAGGAAGATGGGTAAAACGATGTTGAAAAAGAGCATTGTGATGGTCTTCATGTGACTGAATTCCTTGATTTTCAAAGCCTGAGTTTTTGGACATGCTTTGGGCTCTCAATCACGCTCTGTGCAAAACCCGTTGGTGCCACTGCATCATCATTGGGGTCAGCGTCATTGATAGAAAATGATGTTTCCAGTTACTTTGACCCGTTTGATTAAAATTGTATCATCACTTTGATCGTCACAATATAGATGCAATTGGTATGGTGAACATTTATCAATTAATAGGGCAATTTTACTGCCATAAAGTGATGATACAAACCGGGTTTCAGGACGCTGCTGCCTCGTTCATTTAGCAGCAGCGTACTGGTTGCTTATTTACCTCACACCCATCAGAAAGTCTGGGTGTAGCGGAAGTAAGTGATGCGACCATAACCATCATACAGGTTGAAGTCGTAGTCTCTGTTTCCTACGGCGCCGCGTCCAACTGGTGGGAATTTCTCACCGGCGTTACGCACACCGACGGTGAAACGACCATCCCATGGGGCGTGGTAATTCACTTGGACATCATGGGTGGTCCAAGAGGGTGCCGATGGATTGACGGCATCTGCATCCTGGGCGCCGATGTAATTGATGTTATAAGCGAATGACCAATCACCATAAGAATATTGATTGGACAAGATCGCACGCTGTTCAGGCAATCCTGGGGTTTTAACCAATTCTGGACCACCATCGACTGAGAAGTCCAGGATGTGCGACAACTGGAATTGAGTGGTCATGTTGCCGCCCAGAACTTCGTAGTTGAATCGCGCATTCAAATCCAAACCTGAAGTTTCCACTTCACCGTCATTACCGAAACCAGTGAAACACTGAATGATGCTGCCAGACGGTGCACGTTGACAGAACAGACCTGGAGGGTTCGGTAAATTATTGATTTCATTGTTAACAATGGTTTGGGCCGTGAATTGTCTGATCCGGTTAGAGATCTCGATGTTGTAGTAATCCAAGGTGAAGTTGAACCAATCAACTGGCTCGTATGCCATGCCAACGGACCACTGGTCTGAATCTTCAGGCTGGAGTAAAGCGTTGGCCTGTTGGAAGTCATTGATCTGTAAGGTACAGTTGGATGGCTGGCCTTGGGCCACACACGATTGCGGATCACGAACATTGGTGGCAGAAAATGTGGTCTGCTGGGTCAAGATGTCCAAAGTGGGTGCGCGGAAACCTTGGCCGTAAGAAGCACGCAGCGTCAAGTTATCCATTGGTTGGTAACGAACAGACAGCTTGGGTGCAAAGTTGTCACCGAAATCTGAGTAGTCATCGTAACGACCCGCCAAGTTCACTTCCAAGTTGTCCATGAATGGGAACAAAGCCTCGAAGTACACAGCGGTCACATCACGGGTACCCGCTGCAGAATTACCTGCTGATCCACCGACTTGACCTGCTGAAGACTGTGGGTCATAAATATCAGCATATTTCTCTTGTCTGTGCTCTGCACCCAAGTAAATTGAAGCTGGGCCACCGTCCATGTCAAACATGTCAAACGCCACCGAACCGAACAGCTCGTCTTGGTCGAAACGGGCATCTCGGAAGATGGTGATTCTCATTTGATTCAAAATATTGGCTGGATTGTTGTATGGATCAGCCAAATTGTAAGCACCTGATTCAATCAAGTTGGCCGCCGCTGAACGCAACAAATAGTTACGACCGACGATTGACGTTCTGTTGTCCGTGTGACGCAAACCCAATTCAACTTCAGCGTTGCCAATTTGACCGGTGGTACCGACCAAGAAATCAAGCACTTGATTGGTAACGGTGTCATCTCGATTACCCAAGGCATCGAATCGGTGCCACCAGTTAACCGCTTGTGGATCCAGACCCAAAGATGGGTCATACAACGGGCTGTTGGGGTTGGTTGGGTTATTCGGGCTGTTCGGTGTCAACGGTGTTGAGAAGAATGATGAGTCTGGCACTGGCGCGTATCGACCAAATGACTCTGCTTGAGAAAACGTGGTATTGGCCCAAATTTCCCAAGTGTCATTGACCTCATGGGTGGCTTTGGCATAGAACGATTTGTTCTCTGAAGACGCTTCGTCAGCAGACACCAAAGTGAAGTCATAGGCACAACGCGTTCCGTTGGGCGAGTTGACATTGGGGGTGGTGAAGAAACCGGTACCTGGGAAATCACAACCCGTGATGAATGAAGTCCAATCGTTGTTGTCGATACCATTGGTGATGGTGGTGAAGCTGTTACCGAAAACTGAAGCACCGGGAATTCTCCAAGGCACATCTCGTTGGAAGATGATTTCACGGTCATTCCATGATACACCGGCCAATAAGCTGGAACGGTCAGAAGAGGCACCAAAGACGATTGAACCTTCTTCACGCTCACCGCCGTTTGCTGGGATAGAAACCTCAGCAGCACCTAACATGATTTCAGCACCTTGGTAATCGTCACGGGTGATCACGTTGATCACACCACCGATCGCATCAGAACCATAAATCGCAGAGGCGCCATCAGTCAATACCTCAATTCGCTCAATCGCGCCCATCGGTAAGGTGCTCAAGTTTTGTGATGACCCGGTTGATGGTGAAACCGGCAGACGGCGGTTGTCGATCAGCACCAATGTACGACCAGCACCCAAAGCCCGCAAAGACACCGTTGAGTCACCTTGTGCTGAACTGCCAGACTGAGGTCTGAAAGAACCGGCACTGTTGAATGTTAAGTTACGAATAAAATCAGCGGCATTAGACTCACCACTGAGTTCAATTTGTTCACGGGTGATGACGGTGATGGGCAGTGCACCTTCGACGTCTGAGCGTTTAATGCGCGAACCTGTGACAGTGATTTTACCTTGTTCCTCGACAGAATCATCATCACTGTCTTGTGCCAGTGCAACGGTTCCTAACGCAGAAGAAGCGATAAAACCTGTCAACAATGCTTTTTGCACAGCATCTGTAATGGGGTTACGTTTTATGTTCATTTATGTGTTCTCCAAATAAATATCATTCATCAACACCTGCCAATTAATTGCATTCAACATGATGGTGACAAAATCCAAAACTTCATCAGTAGCAGCCATTTTGAATGCGAGCCAAATTCGATTGGTGCTCAATCATTCAAAATACATCGCTACAGCATCTATATAGGTAAGCATGAATAGAATGGGTGCTTGGTACTGACGAACCAATCAGGCTCAAAGTACTACACATTACATACTAAGATTTTCATACTATGCAAGGAATATTAAATCATTCGTAGATAATAATCCACTCAATTTGCTAATTTTGCGTTAATTTTTTATAAATATGCTGTTGATAAAAATACAATGCAGGTGTTGTGATGCCGCGTGGCGACTTATGAAACTGCCATTGAATGCTGTCTGCCTGATGTATCAAGTCAGATCATCGAGGGTGGTTATTCATAAAGGCTTTCGGCGTTTGACCGGTGCTGTTTTTGAAGACCCGATAAAAACTGGCTTCAGAATTAAAACCAGACTCCAATGCCAAGGACAAAATGGATGCTTTGTTTTCAGGGTTGGTGAGTTTGATTTTGATGTCTTCAATGCGGTAGTCATTAATTAATTCTCGGAAGCTTTTGTTGAGTCGTTCATTGATCACATGTGACAAGACAGATGGGCTGACGGAAAGGCGTTTGGCCACTTGACGAATGTTCAAACCAGGATCCAAATAGATTTTTTTCTCATTCAATAAAACCAGCAATTCAGTGGTCAACATTTGGGCCTTCTCAGCCGTGACTTTGAGGCTTTCTTGGGTATTTTGTGAATGATAAATTTGCTCCAGATCCGGCTGTTGTTGTCGGTAAGCCATGAATCCCAGATAGTAAGTCACTGCCGCCTGATAAATGAAATACAGCTTCCAATGAATTTGTGTTTCTTGGTCTATTAAACTCAATCGACTGAGGAACATGTTGACCACAAGCCAAATGATCAACACACCACTCAAAAACAAAATATTCCGCAACCAATGCAAGGTGGGATAGGCACTGTCAGCGGTGTTGTTTTTGACTTGCTGTTGGAAATGGCTGAATTTTTGGTAACCAAAATACAAATAGGTCAGGATGGATGCCACAATCAACCAATCCTCTATCTCCTTAATGGATCCATAGTGAAAACGATTGGCAAACAAGTCTTTGGCGTTGACTGTTGGTAACTCATAAGAACCAAAGAACAACCACAAAGCATACATTTCAGCCATGGCAAAAGGCACAAAATGCAGCAAGTATTTTGGCCGCCATTTGAAATCTTTTTCCGTCAGTGCCAACAAATACAAATAAAACAACGGCGCTGTGGCCAACTCAAAAGCATTGGGTAAATACCTGAAGGCCTGCATGTTAGACATGCCGTTGTAGTTCATGATGATTTTCAGAAAAAGCAAACAAAAGGTCAAAATAGCCAGCGCCAAAAAGACATGACTGGGGCTTTCCTTGTGGGTGATCAGCAACAAAATGACAGCCACAACGCCCTGCGTGATTCCAATAAGCAGCAATAAATCGAACAGCGAAAAAGTCATGACTCAAATTCTATTGGCATAGATGATGCAAAACAAGGTGGGTGATTATGCGGCAACACGCCGCACAATCAACACCAGAGTCGATCATTTTAGGCAAAGAATACTCTCAAAAGAGCTTTTAAGAGGTTTTCTGATCATGAAATCATTACATTGCGTTTATTTATCGGAACAAACTGATGCTTAATTTGATTGCCAACAAAACCCTTTTAATCACAGCTGTTGGTGCCCTAGTGGCTACTTTTGTGCTGAATCAATTTTTTGATTTTCGACTGGTCAATGCCATGATTGTGATGCATGTGATTCTTGGCTCCCTGGCATTCATTGTGGGGGCACCTGCCTTGTTGGCCAAAAAAGGCAGTCCATTACATGTCATATCAGGCCAAATCTTTTTCTGGTTAATGACCTATTCTGCTGCATTCACCCTGGTGGTGTCGGTGATGCCGTTTCACATCAGCCCATCGATGTTTCAAATCAGCGTGATGACTTTGTATTTCCTGATTGGTGGTGTTCGCAGCCTGTCATACAGAAACGGGAATCACAGTTTGATGGTCGATAAGGGCATGGTTTACATGCTGATTGTTGTCAGTGTTTATTTGTTTTTACACCCTGTTTTTGTGTATGGGGAATTGAGCCCCTTACGAACGGTATTTGGTGCGGTTGCCTTGTTGTTTGGCTTGATTGACTTATGGATTTTCCATCAACCCGAAAAACTCAAGAGGTTTTGGTTGTTCAGCCACCTGGCAAAAATGCTGGCCGGTTACGCCACTGCTGTCACTGGATTTTTTGTCGCGCAGGACATATTGGGAGGTTATTACAACTGGTTCACACCCACCGTCATTTGCTTGGCATACATTTATTTCTGGGCGCTTAAATTAAAAGTTTTTCAAGGCAAAACCCAAAGTCCAGCAAAAAAACACACCGTTTCTTATTAACTTATATTCAAGGAATCACCGTTATGAATTCATGCCATGTCACATCAACGTTTGATCAAAAGCAGTGCTTTAAATACCGCATGTTCTGTCTTTTTATCCTGTTATCATCCCCCATTCTCAACGCCAAGGATCAGACATCAGTCAATGATCTTTATAACCAAGCCAAGGCGGCACTTGTTGCGCACAAACTGGATCAGGCTGAGCAACTGATTGAACAGCTGTTGGAGTCGCCTCAGAAAGAAGCTGAGTATCATTATTTGGCTGGTCGCATCGCAGCTCAACAGGCACAGGAAGCCAATTTATTCAGCCAACTGTCCTTTGCCAGGGCGGCAAAAAAACACTTCACCGAGGCCATTAACCTTGACCCCCAACACCAAGATGCCATCATTGGTTTGATTCGTTTTCATCAACAAGCACCTGTGATGGCTGGATCAGACAAACACATGATCCCAGAACTGTTCAATCAATTGCGAGGTGTTGATGCCAGATCGGCCTTTTTGTTGCAAGCGCCCATGTTACTGGAAAAAAAGCCGTTCGAAATTGTTCAGCAATTGTATGTTGATGCATTGGATTTGCCTTCTAAACACAGTGTAGACCAATTTCAGTTTGACGCTGCGATGTGGTTTTCAGCTTATGGTCACCACAGAACAGCACTCGAAATCATGCAGGCAATTGATTCTGGCGATCACGAACTGAATCATGAATCAGCAGCCATGCGCCTTTATCAATTGGCCAAATTAACCGCAGAAACCCAGTCTCAACTCGATGTTGGCCTCAAAAACATTCAGTTATATGCCGCACTGCCCACAAAAGACCAAACCATTCCACAGGATTGGATTGATTTCAGAATGGCCCAGCTCAAATTTTTACAACATCAGCTACCAGCCGATCAAGAGCAGCTCATGGCATTGGAATCAACCACTGAACTGGATGATCTGAGGGATAAAATTCAATCCTTTCTGAGTCAATACCGGTAACCACAGGAATTTCCTGGAGATGATTCTGGAACGGTCACTCAGCCAAAAGACCCGCTTGAAAAATTGAGAGGGTTTTTACTCTTTTGGCAGAACATTTTTGCGCGAGCATTGGGGTCAAAGACACGGATTCGAGTTACTTTTTAATCAATTCAATGGAAGGGGCAGAAACATGCAAATTGTTTGAACATCAACCCCCAATCAGGCATA
The DNA here is from genome assembly GCF_019931145.1 of Marinicella meishanensis. Classification (GTDB taxonomy): domain Bacteria; phylum Pseudomonadota; class Gammaproteobacteria; order Xanthomonadales; family Marinicellaceae; genus Marinicella; species Marinicella meishanensis. Next base: position 20,470 of record NZ_JAIOUV010000001.1, read on the forward strand.
CTCATGACCATGCTGCCATTAACCACCCCAAACCCAAATCATGCTTGAATTCATCCCAGCGGCCGTGATTTTTCTGTTGGAAGTGGTGCTGTTGGTGCTGTGGTTCAGATCACGCCGATGCCAAGATGGCCAGGAGCGCTGGCTTTGTTTTTGGGGGTTCTTGGTGGGTCAAGTCTATTTGTTGTGGGAAGTGTGGCAAGTCAAACAAACGGGTAAGCCCTTACCCGGATCGGCCGAGCAGCAGATGTTGATGGGCCGGTTGGTGTTGGGCACGTCATTGGGTGGCTTGTTCACCATCATGGGGCTGTTTTATCTGAGCTTTGCGGTGTTTCGCAAGGGTCAGTGAGACAATGCCATTCAATGGCACGAATATCTCGTAGGATGGGCTTGGCCCATCAATGTACCATGTATAAGAGTCTCGCAGAAACTGAAACCATCATTCATTCCTTGATATTTTATTTAAGAGATTGTTTGCGTATGATATTTGTGGATGACCCTTGGCCAAATTGTTGACTGCCAGTTGGTGGTTATGCTTGATCAATTCCAATACGGATTCGGTCTGATTGCGTTGATACATGAAATCAATATACATATTGGTGGCATAGATAACATGCTCATTGGCACCACCAAACAACTCGACCCATTGATCCTTGAGTTCCAGAATGTATTTGATGGCTTGCTCATGTTGGTTGTTGTGAAACATCAATTTAGCCAAGCCAATTTGACCATTGATTGTGATGAAATGATGGACACCATAATTTTCCATAGACAGCTCAACCACTTGTTGCTGCGTCTTGATGGCAGGTCCCAATGCCCCTTTGTGCTCATAAATAAAAACCCGGCCGTACATGGCATGCTGGGTTAATTTTGACCTGTCGCCATACATCTTGGCTGCCACATCATAGGCCTGTTGGGCTGTCATCAAGGCATGATCGTACTGTTCCATTACTGACAGTGTCCTGGCCTTTTCTATGGCTGCCGTAATGAACAATGGGTGGTTCAGGCCCAGAAACCGCTCAATGTACAAAATGGCTTCATTGGCCACCTGTAAAGACAGTTGTAACTCACCTGATTTCCGGTAGAGCACAGACAGCAGCTCTTTGAGCTTGATATACCCTAAACTGTCCATGATTTGTGTCTGCTCGATTTGGCCCGTGATTTTCAAAATGGTGTCAATGGCAGCTTGAGGCTGATTCAATGAAGACAATGCCGAACTCAAAATCTCGGTGCTTCTGACCATTCCCTGGGTATTGCCTGACAGGATGAATTGTTTTTGGGTGGCTTGTGCCAGGGCAATGGATTCAGAGAAATTTTCTTTGATCAAGTATGAATAGGCTTTGAGTAAATCCAAATTCAGTTTTTCTATACTGTCTGTGGACAGCTTCAGCGCTTCCAATTGGTTGATGAGGACGGTTGATTCTTCCAGTTGGCTGGAATCAATGTAATGTTCTATTAATTTGAGCTGAGCATCGATGTTGTTGGGATTCACCTCCAGTGAATTCAAGAGCAATTGTTCACCATCATTCACAGATCCCAGACTGATGAAGGCTGATCCGATGATGGTTAACAGTTCAGCTTTGGTTTCCGGGTTTTGCTGGTATCTGTTGGCGATTTGTTTGTTGGCCATGTGTAACAAATCAACGGCTTTTAATTTGCCGTTGCTGTTTTTTCCAGGGTCGGCAGAGGCAAACAAGTCGAGCATAAAATCATTGATTTCAACGGCTTTTTGTCTTTCATGGTTAACCAGACGATTTTGTCTGCTCAACACAAATAACATGAATATCAATGTGGCCATCGAGATCATTAAGGTGGTAAACAGTGCGCGCCTTCTTTTGGCAAATTTGGTCACCACATAGAACCAAGAATGGCCCGTCGCCCTAACAGGCTTGTGTGTTAACCAGGCACTTAAATCATCGGCAAAAGATTCCATGCTGGCATACCTATCCAACGGATTTTTCTGCAACGCTTTGTTGAGGATATTCCTTAAATCTTTGTTGGTGACATGCTTTTTCAACCCACGCGAAATAAATATTTCATCAGTGGCACAAGATTTTAACAACCGGTCTTTGGGCAAAGGTTCTTGCCCAGAGATCAGCCCCAGACAAACCGCAGCCAAAGAGAACACATCCGTTGATACCGTAATGTGGTCAGAGTTGATTTGTTCAGGAGAGGCGTATGTGGGGGTCAGTGCCATGATGGTGCTGTGTTGTGTGGCATTGACTTTGCTCATGAGTTTGGCAATGCCAAAATCCACGATTTTAAGCTGCATGTTTTTATCAATCAGCAGATTAGATGGCTTGATGTCACGATGGATGACCAAATTGCTGTGTGCGTAGGCAATGGCTCTGGCAGCGTCCAACATCCACCTGACTATTTGTTGCAATGAAGTGGGGTTGGATCTGACATGTTCATCTATATCAGCACCCCCCTCAATCAACTCCATTACCGTATAAGGCACACCATGATCAGTGCGACCACTGTGGCGCATGTTTACGATGTGCGGGTGAGATAAGCTGGATAAGATTTTTTGTTCAACCCCAAATCGATCCAGCAAGACACCTGACAAGTAAGGGTGGTTAAAGATTTTGATGGCGACTGCTTTTTGTGATTTCGATTTGGTTTTTATGGCCTTATAGACCTTGGCCATTCCACCGGTTCCAATTTCCTCCAACAACACGTATCCACCAACCTGGTCGCCAATTTGGTACTCACGTTTGATGTGCTGACTGAAATCAAAACCGGAGCTCACATGTTGATTGAAATATTGACTGGACTGATCGCCATTGATGATCAAAGTCAGCACTTTGCTTTTGACCTCATCATCCAAGTCGGTCATTTCATGCAATCGCTGAATGGCTTCTGACACCGTCAAGTCAATGAGCTGAGCATAAGCTTGATCGGCTAATTGCCATTGCTCCACATCAATCAGTTTCAGGTCTTTCATGTGATTGATCTTCCAGCAATGACAGCAGCAATGCCTTGCCTTGTTTCCAGCGACGTTTCACTTGTCTTTCTGAAATTTGTAAGGCATCAGCCATTTCTGCAAATGTTAAACCAAAAAGTAATTTAATCTGAATGACTTCAGTCAACTGGGCATTGATCGCTTGCATTTTTTCCAGCACCAGGTTGATGTCCATTAACCTGAAAGCAACGTCTTGATCTCCGATGATTTCTGTCACACCCATGTTGACACTTTGTGCCCTTCGTTTTGCACTGTTTTGGGCCCTTAATTGATCAATCAGATAACCCCGCATACTGAGTGATAAGCAATTCAGAAAATGTTGCTTGTTGGCCGAGCTGAAATTTTTATTGTTACTGATTTTCAAATAACACTCATTGGCCAACACAGTGGGTGTAATGGTTTGGCCAGTTTTCAATTGTTTTAACTGATGGCCGGCAATCAACCTGATTTCAGCATAAAGTAATTCATAAACTTTATCCAACACCTGTTTATTGCCCATGTGTGCCTGTTCCAAAAGGGTTGTGATTTGACCATTGCCCATTAAAACTGATGCCAAGAAAATAAACCATTTTAACATGAAGGCATGAAACCACGCTGTTAAGTGCTCTTAAATCATTTTGATATCAATGAGATAAGTGTCAAACAGACGATCAATGAGGTGGCTGTGCCATCAACATGAAACCATACAAATGGCGGTTGGTCACTTGGGCTTGTTGCCCCAGGTGGGTCATCCTGATCAGCCGTTTTTGCAATGCCACTGTGGCCTCATGAATCGGGACCAGTTTTCACCAACTCAGTGACCACAGTTGCCGGTTTTACAAACAGTTCAATCAAACCCATCTTTAAAAATCAAATCACTGCATTGAGCAATTTGGTCAGGATTTATCATGACATGAAATGCCGAATCAAGCGGCATGGGGTTGCCGTTTTGATTAAAGACCCGCCATCGGTTGGCAAAAAAACTGACGCCTATGGGGCTGTCATTAAACACGCCTTGTGAAGCGCTTTGTGTGACTTGGACCTGAGCACAAGGCACGCCATTCAGTAATGGATGATCTAATTCAGTCACGCCACCAGAGCTGTTGCCTGCAGTGGCTATATGTTCCCAGGCACTTTTGCTTTTGGGTTGATAATACACATTGAAATTGGCCCCCACTGGCATATTGGCCAAATCTGTATTGACGATTCTCCATTTGCCTGAAAAATAGATGACCCCCACTGGATGTGGGTTATAGACGCCAGTCCAGTTCTGGGCCACTTGCAGAATTAAATCATTGTTGCCATTCAATCCCGGTTGGTCTAACTCCGTGCTGTTTAAACCAGCAGTGGTGTTCTCATGCTCAAATGTTCTGGAAACAGACCCTTGTTTGGCGATGTTAAAGGCGGCACTGAAGTTGATATCGGTGCCTGTTTCCTGGTTAAAGATCACCCATTTATTCTGTATACCGTCATAGAATAGGCCCTCGTTGGCATCATTAAAAACCCCACCCGTTTGTTCGGGATTGAAAACCGATGTGAGCAATAATTTATCCAACGGGAAAAAGCCATTGGTTGCCACATTATCAATGACACTCAAATGCGTGCCACTTTGGGTCTGGCGGTGCCAAAAATTAATATCACCAAACTCATAAGCACCGATATCAATCTGCTCCGGCCCAGCAACCGATTTAAGCCGGAAAGTCCCATCAGCATCCACCAACTCTGCATCAGCAACCAGCAACAGTGATAAAGCATCTCCGGCGTTGATGGCGGGGGAATTGGCCTTCAACCGCGCATTTTTTCGGTCTTTTATCAGCGGATCAGTTTGCAGTGAATTGGGGCCGGGGACGTAGTTGTTATAAACGGCATTGGCATGGTACAAGTTATGATCATTATCCACCTCCACACCAGCCCCGAAACTGAATCCAAAGTTGGCATAAGCCACAATGTTATTAAACACATTGATTGATGCGGAGCTGCCTGATGACTCCAATGCCAAAACTCCGTAATGACCATCAAGCATGGTGTTGTTAACCACATCCACATTGAGGGCGCCCGAATCGCTGATCACATGAATGCCTGAAGGTAGATTCGAGTCATATTTGTAAAAGGCGTTGCTTGACACATCCACATTCATGACACCGGTGCCCGCAGAACTGTGTATCAACAGCCCGCCTTGTGCACCACCAAATATTTCATTGCCGGTGACATTGAGATCAAATGAACCATCTGTTTCATCATGCAAGATGATTGCCACTGAATCGACACCAATAGAGGTGACTTGGTTGCCGTAAATCTGGCCAGTGACACTGCCGGCATCGCCATTGGTTTTGTTGACACGAATCACGCCAAACTCAGGGGGGATGCCACCTCCTTCCACTTCATTGCTGATGATGTTGTAGTCAATCTGCAATGACAATTGTGCGTTTGAGGTTGAGAGGATGTTGACGCTGGGGTTGTTGCCTTGATTATCCAAAAACCTATTTTTGGCAATGATTGCCGTTGCGCTTGCGCCACTGTGTTGCACAACAATCCCACCGCGTTGGAAAGTGATTCCTTCTACCCTAAAAGTGTTGGGGGAGGCGGTGTTGGAATTGATTTGGATGCCATTTCCCACACTGAAGGTCGGCTGATATCCCGAACCGGCAACCAGCGAAACCACCTTGTTGGTAAAAATGTTTTCGTTGATCAAGGCATTGGTGCGAATTTCGATGAACTCGCCTGCTGGACCGCCATCGATGCACGCTTGTAAAGTGGTGCCACAAGGGCCCGATCCTCCCGGCCAAAAATTAAAGCCCCAGGCATTGCCAGTGGCCATCATGAACAATATTATAATCATGTTTCGCATGATTCATCTCCTATTAACTAAAACATGATCATTACTCCGTGAATTGACAGAAAAAAGGGACGTTTGTAGCTGAAAAAAAATTTATGCTGCTGTCATTGTGGGGTTTATCTCTGAAGACTTCGCATCAATCAGGAATATTTTTAAAAAATAAGGGGGCGGCTGTGGTTCACCAAAAGTCATGTTGTTCACCCAAATCTGCTGTTCAATCATCCATCGGTATATGTCTGGGATTTTTGTAAATTAAGCCAATGACGCAGGATGGGCTTGGCCCATCATGAATCCAGGCTGCAGTTCGATGGGCGGAGCCCATCCTACTTGGCTAAGTTGAAGCCATGCAGCGCTTTATTATCTGATGATGGGCAGATTCCATCCTGCGTGGCTTTACGGTGCTTCAAAACCATTTGCAAAGATGAGGTCCGAGGCGCATGGGGGCAGTGCCAAGCGCACAATGGCTTCGACGTCACCGGCGCCGTAATCGAGGTCCAGCTCGACGTGGATTTGGCCATTTTCTCCCAATGAAAGCCCGGGCCCGAGTGAGCCCGATGCATTGAAATCAGTCACCACGGCATCGGCCATGCCGTCATTGTCGAAGTCCAATTCATCACCGATGGCCAAAACCGGAAAGGTGGTGATGTCCACCGAATCTGGTTCACAGGTGAGCAGCAACACCTCATTGCCTCCACCACCGACATTCCACAAATGGATGAATTGGTTGGAGCTGTTGATTGATAGGGCCGCCACTTGGGCCGCTGTGGTCATGACTTCATTGTCTGCATTTACTCAGAATTAGCAACCATTCTCTGGTAACTCAAAGTGATCCGAGCCTGCATTTGAACATCCAGCTCAGATCATGCATACTCAACATCTATGAATGCCTTGAATCAAGCAGAGCCCAATCATGACTGAACAACACCGCGGCCAATGCATGTGTGGTGCGCTGCAATTTGCTTTTAACGGACAGCCCAAATTCGTCAGCGAGTGTGTCTGTCATTCCTGTCGGGTGGCTCATGGCGCCTCGGTGGTGGCTTGGGTGGGGGTGATTGATGCCCACTTTGAACTGTTGGCGGGGGCCTCGAAATTGGTTTGGTACCGCTCCAGTGAAGCCTCAGAGCGGGGCTTCTGTCGCGATTGTGGCACCCGGCTGTTTTTCCGCTCCAGTCAATGGCCCGGCGAAACGCACATGGCCTTGGCCTGTGTGACCGAACCCCATGACTTGGTTTGCAAGACCATCGCTTTCAAAGAGGAAAAGCCCGATTGGAGTATGGTGCATTTTTGATCCCACAATCCGCAATACCCGTCATTCCTGCGAAGGCTGGAATCTAATTGGTGTCGCTTTTCAACCACGTGAATCCTGCCCTTGTTTCCACAAAGGGCATGCTTTCGCAGAAGAGGTGGGTGGTTTCTTATTTGATGAGCCAAGTGGCATGGGGCCAGATGCCTTGAATTGTTTGCCTGGCACTGACCCCTGTATGGGCGGCGTTGCTTAAAAAGCCACTTGCAGGCTGGAGCCTGGGTTGGTGCCGCCGATGATGCGGAAGTAGCCACTGCCGATGGTGCGACCGGTCAATTGGCGGTTGCGGTTGGCGGCCCCTGGTTGCACCGTGAAGGTTTCCAAAATCCGGCCATTTTGGATCGAAATAAAGTCGATGGTGACTGCGGTATTGCCGTTGTTTTGGATGAAGCCAATGGTGCGGTTGTCCACACGCGCTGACGGATCATCATTGGGCCAGTTCGCTGGGCGCCGGCTGATCCACTGGGTTTGGAAGTCGATTTCATTGGGACCGCCCACTTGGGCCAGGCGCCAACGCAGGGTTTCCAGTTGGAACAATTGCAGTTCATATGGGCCAGTGGTGACCTGGCGCCCTTTGCTGTCCTTTGCCGAAGCCTTGATGGTCAGGCTTTCCCATTGATTCGCACCGATCCGAATGCCGCCATGGACTTCCGATTTGGCCGGGTTGATGGTGTCCACATGCGGTGGCCGGGTGGTCACGCCACCCGCACCGTTGGTCACCACATCGATGGTGACTTCGGTGATGTTGGCATCCTTGGATTTGGCCAGGGTGTTGATGCGGATGTCTTGGGCTTCGGTCACCACCACTTGATGTTCAGCCCCTTTCGAGCCGGTGGAGGTGATGGCCTTGTGTTGGGTCCAGTTGTTGCCACTGGATAAAATTGGTTTGGTCTCCAACGACAAACGCACCGACGTGCAACCGGACAACACCGACAGCCAAATGCCGATGGTGATTAAGATTTTAATTTTCATTGTATTCCCCTATTTTGGTTAACTCACACACACAAGCCTGGTGGCTTGTTGAAAAAACGTCCTGTTCCCTTGGGATTCCTTTCAGGGCCATTGTTGTCCATTTATGTATGATTGTGATATCCAAATATTCTTACTTTTTTGTATATATTTTCTGAACGCTTTCGAGTGGGCTGGAATTTAAATCTGCCATGAATGATGGTCAGTACCTAACCACAAGACAAATTTGACACCTGTTCTGCGACGCGGGAATCAAGTTTTTTCTTGTGGTGCTTGGCAGACAATGACAAGAATGAGCAAGATTCACTGTCCATATGCAGGGCTGTCATCAAGTGAAATGTTGGTTTGTCTCATCCAGCAATATTTTGATAGCCGATTCAAGCCGGCTTTGCTTTAATTGGTGTGGAAACCAAAGTTTGCTCCAGAGGGTAAGATGAATATAAAAATTGTGCTCAACTTATGTATCGCCTCACTGCTGTTGGCTTTGCTGACGGCTTGCCACAGTGACCAAACAAGCATCCGCCCAAACCATGACTCCAACATGGCATTGATCATCAAGGAACCGACCATCATTGATGTGAAATATGGTGTGGCCTATGCTGGCTCCATTTGGATTGAACGGGGTTTCATCAAACAGATTGGGCCACTGGCTGACATGTCCCAAGACCCATCCATTCGGGTCATTGATGGCCGGGGCAAATTCATCATCCCGGGGTTGTTTGACATGCACTTGCATTTGGTCGAGGACCACAATGCGGTTCCGCAACTGGGGCATTTGTTGGCACGCGGCATCACCGGGGTCCGAGATTTGGGCGGGGTGGCCGAATCAGTGGCGCTGGCCAGGCAAGGCATTGCACGTGGCGAGATGACCGGTCCCGATGTTTATTTTTCTGGTTGGACCTTGGATGGCAACCAAGCGGCGGACCCGTTTCACCACAAAATACAAAGCCATGACGACATCAATGATGCGGTGCAAAAGCTCGGTGCAATGGGTGTTGATTTTTTCAAAATCCACAATTATTTTCCCAGGGAACAGCTGTACAACTTGAAACGCATCAGTGATCAACTGGGCTTAAAAATCATCGGCCACATCCCCGTGGGCATTGGCCTGATGGAATTGGATGCGGTGGGGATTCAGGGCATTGAACACATCAATTCAGTGCTCAGTGGCATCGTGTTGGACCCATCCAATGAGGTCAACACCCTGGCTGACGCCTTGACTGCTTTGAATGAGTCATATGTGGCCAGTTGGGCCGTTTATTTGCGGCAAAATGGCATCGCTTTGACCCCCACTTTGTATGCCATGGATGACATGTATTCGAATTTTGAGGGCGAGGCGGCCCAAGCCACCGGACGGCGCTTGATGGCCCTGTTTCACGACATGATTCGATGGTTGAATGAGGCCGGTGTTGTGTTGTTGGCGGGGACGGATCGGGGCGTGCTCACAGCTGAGAACATGGATCAGCTGCATGAGGAATTGAACCATTTGGTCAAAGCCGGTCTGTCGCCAGCTGATGCTTTGAAAACCGCCACCATCAACCCGGCCATGTTTCTCGAACTTGATCACCAACATGGCTCCATCGACATCAACAAGAAGGCCAACCTGGTCATCCTCCACAGCAACCCGCTGATCGACATTGCCAACACCAGGGACATTCATCTGGTGCTGAAAAACGGACAAGTTATCCAACCAACATCAGGCTGAACCGTGCTTTGATCAAGCTTTGTCAGATCAGCTTGGCCCACCATTGAGATTCCTGTTGCCACAGGAATTGCAAAAAACATGATGAGCAAAGGCCTTAACACACACCCAGTCATCCCTCAATTATTGTGCTGATTTTTCCATTTTTTACCGGCTCGTTCCAATCTTTCCTGGGGTATCGCTGGCGCTGAATGTGGGCGCTTTTATACTGAAATCTCCGGTGGCATGGCCACGCTTATCAACCCAATTGGAGACATAAAATGAACCCTTCTTCCACCCATCCGAGTCAACAGCGACTCCAGAATCAGTTATTTCAATGCACCATCCTCATACCCCTGATCATGGCCCTGACGATGCTTTCCATGACGGCCCAGGCCGGTATCGGTTCGGTGTGGGTTACCGGGGTGACCGATGACAGCATCAGCCTCAGTTGGACCCCTCCCAGCGGTGATTACCGTTTGTCCAATGACCTGGCCAACGACTACATGATTTGTCATGAAGTGGGTGGCACCTGGGCCACCATATGTGGTGGCGGTACGGTGAATTACACCAGTGCCACCAGTTTCACCATCACCGGTTTGGCGGCCAGTACGGAGTACAAAATCAGGGTCAAATGTCATTGTGAACACCGCAATATTTTTGGCAATTGGAAGAACCCCAAATGGCGCACCATTGGCACCGTTTATGCCAACACCGATGCATCGAGCACGGTGCCAGACCCCATTTCCAGCTACTTGATCACCCCGGGCGTGACCGCCACCACCATCGATGTGGAGATGGATCACACCCACATGATGTGGTTCAGCGGCACCCGTATTTGTTACAAGAAGCGCTGGAATCCGGTGTTTGACTTTGCTGGCAAGTGTCAGTCTGACCCTTTTGGCAATTGGTTGTATTCGGACAAAAACATCGGTTGGATTGATGACCTGCCGGCCTCACCGGCGCTGTTCACCATCAACCCACCCACGGCGGGCCTGAAGCCATGCACCCAATACAAAATCGTTGGCTTTGGTGACTTCATCCAGATCGGAGAAACCATCGTCAGAACCAGTGGCAGTTGTGGCTTTCACAACAAGTCCATGTTGGTTTTGTTCGACCATGCCGACGTGCTGCTGGCATACGCCCATGCCTTGTCAGGATTCTACCGCCAGCCTTTGCTTGATCAACTGGCCAGCACCTACGACGGCCACATATACGAGTTGCAACAAGCGCTTGCTCATGACACCACCGAAAACCTGCAGGACAACGCCACCCTGCTGGCCTACTTGATCGAAGAAAACCAAGACCTCTTCGAACTGTGGCAACAAGACCAACGCTTGCGCATGGCTGGCTTGAGCCTGGAAACCTACCTGCAAAACCACCACCCCAAACTCAACCGCTCTTTGGATGAGGAAATCATGACCCAGCCACGCCGCTGATCAAAACCCGCCTGGATCTGATCCTTTGATCAGGTTCAGGCTGATTGCCTGCCATCACCCTGACCATGGCAAGCGCACTTCGAAACAATGGCCAAATTTGAACTTAAGCGATAATTACTATTTTTCCACCAGCCAAGTTTTTAGCATGGGTGTATTGAATCCTTTACGTCATTGCCACCATGTCCATGAACAACCGTCACCGCATCGCCCCAATTTGCTTAATCATCCTGTGTTTCCAGCCGGCACTGGCCCAAAGCGACCTCCGTCAAATCTTCGCTGCCGGTGAATATGGGCAGTGCATTGAAACCGCACAGCAGTTGTTGGCCAAAGACCCCAAACAAGCCCAAGCCCATTTTTTTCGGGGGGCTTGTCTGATTCGCCTGGAACAATATGAGCAAGCGATCGAGCCATTGCAAGCCGCCATCAAGTATGGATTCCCAGTGAACCCGGCTCATGCCAACCTGTTGCGCGCTTACGCCGGCAGTCAGCAGGAGCAGGCATTCTTCACGTTACTGGGACAGCTGCCTGCATCGGGCTTTGCCAATTACGCCTTGCTCGACAACCAAGCGGTGTTTGCGCCTTACCGCAACCACCCCGCCTTCAAAACCGCTTATGCCCAAGTGCATGACAATGCATTTCCTTGCCTGTCCCAAAAACAAACCCAAAAACTGGATTTCTGGCTGGGTGATTGGGACATCCTCAACCCCACCAACCAAGCCAAAGTGGCCACCAGCCGCATTTATAAAAGCCAAGACGGTTGCACCTTGTATGAAGACTACGCCCACCAAAGTGGGTTTAAGGGGCGCAGCATGAATTATTATGATCCCAACGATGGGCTGTATAAGCAAGTCTGGGTGGATTTGCGCAACAATGTGGCCAACTACATCGAAACAGACGCCACTGAACACGCCATCACCATGCAGGCCCAATTGGCCAATGGCACGCTGACCAGAACCACCTGGGCCCACAACCCCAGCGATGACACCGTGTTGCAAGCGGCAGAAAACTCGACCGACAACGGCCAAACCTGGACCGCTGGATTCACCGGCTTGTATGTCAGGACCACAAAAGCAAATCCTTCGACTGAGCCAAAACAGGCCTTGAATGCAGTGCTCAAGGAAATGGAGCAACAATTTGCAGCCAACCAAATGTCGGCCATTGCCATGCATTACACCACCGATGCACAAATGCTGGAACCAGGCGGCCGGATTCACCGCGGCCAAAAGGCCATTGAGGCCTATTGGCAGTCATTGGACGGTCAAGGAATTGCTTGGGAGTTGGAGCTGCTTGATGTTGCATCACATGGCCAGGTGGTTTCCAGCCTGGTCACATCCCACCTCACTTACCAGGACCAAGACCAAGCAGTCACTGCCAAAACCAGGGCCCTGATCATCTGGAGAAAAACCACGGACGGCTACCGAATCCACCGCGACTTTTTTCATTTCATCCAATAAACGATAAAACATGATGGTGCCTGACTATGGCATCATTGATCAGTGATTCTTCTCTTGCTGAACCCCATTGATGGTCATGGCAACCAGTGTGATCCGGGACTCAGTCTTTTTGTTGTTGGTTGAATCCCGATGGTCTTTGACTAGATGAATCGCAGAATAAAAACCTTTTTGGCCGATACTGGATTGCAACGCCTCAGAGATATTGGTCATACCAGTAAATTCTCTTTTGAGGGTTTTGAATAATATCTGATCTTGTTGAAACAACTGGGCTTTGTTGTCAACAAAATCTTCCCGGATACTTTGGGTGAATTCAATGAGGCTTCTGTTTTCCGGAAATCTATAGTTTCTTAAGGTGTGTTGAAAAACACCGGACCGATAGATCACGGCATCATTATTCAGCATACGGTCTGTGCCAGTAAACGCCGTTAATTGATAGATCTTATGAACCCACTTTTTTTCCTCTGGTCCTTTGTAATCATAATCACCAAACTTTGAGTCTTCAAACATCACAACCCAACCGTTGCTGAACTCAAGTTTCACCTCAGCAGCCTGAACAGTTGTCAGCAACTGCAGGAAAACAGAAGTTATGCACATCAAAACCAATTTCATTCAAAGTTGCTCCATAAAAACAGATCTGCATCGAAGATTGTTCATCCTCAGATTACGTGTGTCAAGTCTCCGATCAATTGACATCAAGACCAATGGCGTCAGTTGCTCATGAGGAATTTGGTTAATCAAAACCCCAAGTCCACCACCAAAGGCCAATGATCCGAACCAAAGCCTGCACCGGTGCGGATGTCCAACACCTCAAAATGTCTGGACACCAAACAATGGTCAATCGGGATCAACAAAGGCAGTAAGTTGGTCGGCCAGGTGGGCATGAAGCCTTGGCTGGCATTGACCAGGCCGGTGTCGGTGGTGAGGATCGGGTAGTGTTTCGACCACATCGTGGTGTTGAGGTCACCGATGAGGATACTGGCTTGTTGTTTATTATTCAGCCGCTCTGCGATGGCCTGGAATTGTTGCTGTGCGGCGTCGTAATAGATTCGATTCACCGGCGGTGGTGGGTGTGTGGTGATGAGGCGCAGCATCTGACCACCCTGCTCGATCTCGAATTCGATGCTGGGAATGTCCAACAAAGTCCAGTCATGAATCTGCTGAGATTCGAAGGGCAATCGGCTGAACACGGCGATGCCAAAATTGTCTTCACGGGGTATCTCAATGCGGTGGGGGTAGCTGGCTTTGATCACATCCAAGGCGGTCAGCCACCGGGCATTCACTTCTTGCAACAACACCACATCGGCGTTTTCATTCTGGACCTGTTGGATCAAAGGATCGTGTTGATGGTTGCCGGAGTAGACATTGGCATAAAACAGCTTCAGCCGATTGGCTGGGGCAGGCCCCGCCGCATGGGCCGATCCATTGATGGCATGGGAGTACAAGGGCAGCACCCAAACCGCGTTGACCAGCACAGCGACCAGTGCCATCGAGGCATAAACCCGTTGCTTTTTCAGCACAAAAACCACCGCGAAGACCAGCGACAACAACAGATACTGAACCCGAAAACTGGCCAACAAATCCACCGGCCAAAACCACGGCGCCAACAGCGGCGCCAAGCTGCCCAGCAAGACACCCAAGCAGCCGATCTGCAACAGGCCGATGAATGATATTCCGGTGATTTTGTTGTGCTGGTTCATTGTTACTTACTGTTTAGGATGGGCTCTGCCCGTCATTGCGTCCGGTTCAAAGCATACCATCATTTATGTTTGGACCCAGGCCATCTTTCAGACCCTTTAACCACCATTGTCATCAAGAATCAGCGCTGACCATCATGATAGTAGCGGCTTGAAAATCTGCTAAAATCAATCCATGCCAAACTTTAAAAGGATTTTCGTTGAAAACAGTTTTGTGTTTGTCACTGCTGTCATCAACAACCGTGATCGGACATTGCTGACGGATTTTTCAGATGAATTTAAACTGGTCATTCAATCTGCCAAAGAGTCTTGTGCATTTAAAATTCATGCCATCGCTCTGATGCCCGATCATTTCCACATAATCATCAGACCCAAAATCATCACTGAATATCCAAAAATCATTTCATTGATCAAAATATATTTCACCAAAAGTTTACCCACCACCCTGAGAGCAGAGCTTTCAAATGAAGTGTCAATCAGTAAAATCATCAAAAGAGAAAGTGGCGTGTGGCAAAGAAGATTTTTTGAGCGCACCATAAGAGACCAAACGGAGCTTAACCATTTAACTGACTACATTCACTACAACCCAGTCAAACATCAGTTGGTTGAAAAACCAAGCGCATGGCGGCATTCATCATTTCAAAAATTTGTGAAAGAAGGTCACTATGAACCGGGTTGGTGTGATTTCACACAATTGAAAGATTATCATTAATTATTGATGGGCAGAGCCCATCCTACGAAAGTACAAAATTTTTTGTTAGATTTGAGATAAAAAATGGCACATAACATTGAAGCAATGATTACCCAAGACCCCATTGATGAAGCGGTTGCCAATTCTTTTGATTTACCGGTTTTCCGCAGAGGTAATAGTTCAATCATTGCCCTACATCCCAACCACTCAGATCATTGGTCATCAAAGCTTGATATGCCTTATGTTGCAAGTGGTGATATCATTTGCGATTGCCCTGTAATACACCACATGGCCAATCAATTGGGGCTGAAATCGTATGCGATTATCAGAACCGAGTATTTTGGTGGTATGGGAGAACAATATGCGACATTATATTCAAATGGCAATCAGCTGATTCCTGAAACAGAGAACGCCATCAATTTAATTCTCGCAGCCTTAGGCGTGGTGAAAGATAAAGAAAAAGATGAATTCGATTCGATCGGCTTGGGTGATTTCAGAAATTTTGATGGCTGTTTTGAGTCTTACAATTATTGATTAAGTGAAGGATGGGCCTTGCCCATCATAATAGATATTAGAAGGTAAGGACATGAAAGGAAAAAGGTTGATCAATGATTGCAGTTTTGCCTGCACTGATTTGGAAGGCATGGAAGTGGAAGCTTTCTATGGATTTTATGAGGCTGGCAACCCGCAATGCTTTGACATGATCATTTTCAAACTGAAGGAGCAACACCTGTGGCAACGGTTGTTTTTGGATGCCGGTATTGGTTTTTGGGAGGCGTTGGAAAAAGAAGCGGCCTTTGCAGATTACTCAGATCTAACCTGTGTTGATTTTGGCACAGAACTCAAACTAAAGGGTCAGCGTGTCAATAACATCGAATGCATCGGTGGTGAAAACAAATTTTCTTCGATGTTGTTTGAAATTGGCAATCATAGATTGATTTACCAATACGCTGACAAGGATGATATGGATTCAGACACCGTTTTTTACCGAGCCAATGAATCCTGATAACTGTCCCAACTGTTACACGCCCCTCGAAATTAGGGAGGTCACGCCCTGCTTTGTATGTGGCGCTTGGGAGGGGCAGGTTGAACGGCTCAATGACTCAATGCCATTCACTGAATACCACATTGAATCTGGCCATCACATCATCCTCTGTGATGGCTGCTATCTGGAAGAGTTTTTGGCGTTGCAGGGCCATCTGGCGTCGGCATTGAACCTGCCCCAAACCGCAAACACCGTCAGTGGCTTCACCATCACCAACCTCGCCGTTGAAAACAAACCACTGAAAGACAAATATTGTCCAAATTGCATGACCAGATGGGCTTTGCTGAAAATAATTGGGCAAATTAAACAACCTTCTTGATGGGCAGAGCCCATCCTACGACTTGAATAGAATGAACACATGAGCAAGGAAAATCTTTTAAACACTCAACAGCTGACTCAGTGGCAAACTTATGTTGCCGCTGAGGAAAGTGGTATTCGCAGCGTTTATCTGACCGAACTGAACCAATTCATTGAGTTGATACTCAATTCAGACTTGAGTACATATCAAAGCTGGGTGTATGAATTGAGTGAGGATGTCATTGACCGTGAGTCTGGTTTTCTCATTCGCATGCCTTTGTTTGAGCAGATCATATTCCCTGTTTTGCATGGAGGTTTCAAAAGTAAACATCCGGGCTGTGCCCGGTGGCTGGCTGGATTTTGTCAGCACATTTATCGATCCACATTGGCCAGAAACGAATTGGGTGAAGATTTCACAGACTGGTTTTTTCTCTATGCTGCCATTGAGCACAACCCCACTGATCAGTTGGCAAAGCAGAGGTTATTCCATAGGATTGCTGATTACCTTGAGTACACCATTCATGAGTTGCCTTCGGGTGTTCTTTGGGGCAATAACGGCGCATCGATTGAACAATGTTCTGAATTGATGGAATTGCTGGATGAATTCAAAGAATTGGCCAATGAAGTTAACGTGATGAAGGGCCATGAGCACCTCATGAAGGAATGTGAATTTCATTTTCAGGCTTATGCAGATTACCTCTCCAACAAATCTGACCATCAATCATATGTGCAATACCTCGAATTAAACGGAACATACCAAAATGAATACCACAGGTTGGGGCAGCCGGGTGGGCCAGGTTGCCAAATCAGTTCACTGGACATTGAGTTCAAGGATGCGGATGGAAACATTCAACAAGGCCACCTAATGAGCGCAGAAAAACAGGCCACTGAAATTGAATTGTTGAGAACGATTGCTCATCACTTGGGTGTTCAATGGGGCCATGATGATCTGGGTTGGTGGGCTGCAGTGATAAAAGCCGATAAGTGATTTTGATGGGCTAAGCCCATCCTACTTACTGAAAATAATTGGGCAAATTAAACAACCTTCGGCAACAGGCCGATGAATGATATTCCAGTGATTGTGTTGTGCTGGTTCATTGTTGCTTACTGTGTAGGATGGGCTCTGCCCATCATTGCGTCTATCTTTTCAATTGGCTCCTCATACCCGGATTCCTGCCTTCGCAGGAATGACGTGTTTTTTTTGGGCATGTATTGGGGGTATGACCCACCCTGCTGAGCTTTACACCTTTCAAAAATCACTGGGTGCCGGCCGCTGCCAGTAAGTCGATCATTTGGTTCATTGTATTCAGTCATAAGGAGTTGGCCCCATCCCATAAAATCCATCCTGCCACAAAAAACCCATCTTGATCGACTCAAGATGGGTTTTGGTTTTTTTGCCATCGGCAGATGGCCTTGCTTTCAGGTCAGTTGTTGATGGTGTAGGTGGTGCATTGGATTTCATTGGTCATGCTGTTGGGGCAGTCTTTGTTCTGGCCACTGCCGCACAGACCAGTGAGCACCATGGCGTTGGGACAGGCCAATTGTTTGCCCCAGTCATTGGTGCTGTACCAGGTGGCCGTGTTGGTTTGCAGGCTGATGGAATCGACCGTGGCACAGGTGATGGAGTTGGTGTTGTCGTTGGCGCAGTCTTTGTTTTTACCAGATCCGCAGTAGTCCACCACCACTTGTCCCGATGGACAAGCCAAGCGTTGGCCCCAGTTGTTGGTGGCATACAACTTTTCTGACGATGGGTTTCCCACTGTGGGTTCGCTGCAACAATACAGCTGGGTTGACACCTTGCCTGTGGCGCCCGTACAGTCTTGGTTCTTGCCGCTGCCACAAATGCCAAAGGCGATGTTGGGCGACTGGCAAGCCAGGTTTTGTCCCCAACTGGATGAATCTTCCCAAGAACAGAATTCGCTGTACTGCCCGGCCATGACCGCTAAACATGGGGCCATCAACAACAGTGCGATGCTTTTTTTATGGATATTTTTCATGATACTTTTCTCTCTCTTTTTTCAAGCTGACAGATGCTGTCAGATCAAGCTCTGGATTGATGGGATCTGAAACTGTTGTCAGCCCATCAACACACCCATACATATTGTGTAAAAATATGTATATTTATATTATACACATTAATATTGTTCATTTTTGTTTATTTGCTTGTTTTGAAGCGAGCGCTCATGATGGTGGGCAGAGCCCACCCCAAAACATGGCCTTAAGCATGGATGGGATGGATGTTCAGAGAATCAAGGGATGACTGCCGGCGCAGGCATGACGGGGTGTCAGTCACCTCAGTTCTTGGATCAAAGATAAACATCACTGTGGTTCGATCAGTTTTCGGTCGAGCAACAATTGCTGGAATGCTTGCTGTTCATTGCGTTCAACCAGGCTGCCACAGAGGTACACCCTGCCGTTGTCTTTGACCATGAATGTGTGACGGGCGCCGATGGTCACCCGCACGCCACAAGACGCTTCGCTGATGTCGGTGTAAAGAAATTCCAATGATGTTGAATCATTTCTGTATTCACCTCTGGGACCCATCACAATTTTGAATGTGTCGTATGAATTATCGTATTCAGCATTCGGGTCTGCCACCATTTCAGCGGCAATGATTTCGGCTGAAAAAACATAATCAGCGTCGTCGAAGCGTTCACTGACCGTCGCGTGGGCGCAGGAGCAAGCCTTGCTTTGGGTGGAATATAAAAAACTTAAGAGGGCCATCATGGCGATTGATTTGGACATCCTTTGACTCCTGTTTGGTGATTGACTGAATGACAATGTAAGACCACGACCCGGGCTCATTGTTCCGCCGTTAGGTCGGTGGTGTCACCCCTGTGAGTATCATTCTGTGGCTTTCTGGATTATTCTTGACATCTAATAGACTACATATGTAAACTATGCCAAACCTTGGAGTTGTTATGAACATTTCTGAAGCTGAATTCGTGATTCTGGACATTTTGTGGGACCACCCACCCTTGACCATCGGGCAAATCATTGCGCGGGTGCCAGAGGCACAGCAATGGCATGAAAGCACCATCAAAACCATGGTGGCCCGCTTGACCAAGAAAGGCCACATCAGCCGGGCCAAAGACGGCAAGCAATATTTTTACCAAGCGGTGACCAAAAAATCGGCCGTGCTGGCCGATGAATCGAAATCATTCATTCACAAATTCTTTGCTGGCAATGTGGGGCCATTGATGGCTTATTTTGCCAAGCACAAGAACTTGACGGCAGCAGACATTGAACAGATTAATCAGATCATCAAGGAATTGAAAGATGATTGATTGGTTGATCAAGTCGGCCATGCTGTCCTCAATCGCTTTGTTGTTGGTGGTGTTTTGCCGCCAATTCATTCGCCGGCGTTGGGGCGCGCAATCGGCCTATTGGTTTTGGGCCTTGGTGCCCTTGTCGGTGTTGGCCTACCTGTTCCGCGATTCATCGCAGGTGGTCACCCACAGCCAATTGATCCAAGGTTGGCTTGGACACCCGACCATCCCCACCTACGCTTCACCGGTGTTTGTGCAAAGCGCCCACATTCAATGGTTGACCGGCTGCTGGCTGCTGGGGTCTGGACTGATGTTGGCGTACCAGATTGGCCGTTGGCGGGCCTTTAACAACCAACTCAAACAACACCGACAAGACGTCAAATTGAACACGGCCCTGTTGGCCACCTTTGATGGTTTATCCCGACGCCCTGCGGTGTATGCATCCAATCGCATCACCACCCCGTTTGTCACTGGCTTGTGGCGGGCGGCGATTTATTTACCACATGATTTTACGGACCGTTACTCCGCCGAAGAACAGCGCATGATTCTGACCCATGAAGTCATGCACCTGCGCCGCAAAGACCTGTACGTGCAGTTGTTGGCCGAAGGGTTTCGGGTGGTTTATTGGTGCAATCCGTTGGTCCACATTTTCTGGAATGAATTCATTCAGGACCAGGAAATCGCTTGTGATGGTTCGGTGGTTCAGTCACTCAATCAGACGGAAAAAAACCACTATGCAAGCGCCCTGAGGAATGTGGCTGTGGCCCAGCTGCTGCCGCATTCTTTGACTTTTTTAAACCACAAATATGTGAGGTATGAAATGCTGAAATATCATGATGTTGAACTGAATCACCCGCTCAAAGGCGGCCTGTTATTGGCCCTATCGGCGCTGTTCTTTTTGGGCAGCACGCAATGGGTTTTTGCCGAGGCCAACCCCGCCGATCGCGGCCCCTTGGTCAGCTATGAATTCAACGCCACCCCAGCCAAAGACATCGTCCAATTGATTGCTTTGTCGGTCCCTGGTGAAGAAACTCTGGTCAATCTGGATGTGTTGGAAGGCGTGGTGGTGGATGCCAAGGCCGAGGAAGTGCATGCCTTTGATTTTCTCAAGCGCCTGTTACAAGACCACGGCATTCGCTTTGAGCGGCAAGGCCTTGAATGGGTGTTTGCCAAAATCTAAAGACAAACACACTGTCATATCAGAACAGGTGGGGTTGCTGTTTGGTCACGGAAACCCCACTTCAAGGCCTCAGGTTCAATGATACCTTCCCGGCTCAATTCTTACCAGTGCCATCACCAGCAACCAGGCCCATCAAATCCTGGGCAACCACATGCCCAAGGTGGCGCCGAACACACCGAATGCGAGGATCAAACTGATGACGATGACCAGGCCGGCGGTGAGCCATCGCTTGGCCACTGAAGGACTGCGTTGGGCGCGCAGATACACCTCCAACAGCAACAAAGGCAAGAGGTAAACCAGGCCGTACAGCGCGGTCAAAAATGGTCCGGTGAAGCTGACCGGATCAAAACCCACCGGTTGACCGTGCCAGGTCAGCCAGGCCATCAAGCCCACCCGAAACAACCACACCCCGCTGACGGCCAGAAACAAGCGCAAAGCCCAGACACGATGTTGGGCAAAACGTTGCTGGCGCGCCAAGCGCAAGGCCATGATCGCGCACACCAAAATGATGCAGGCATTGATGGTGATGGCGATGTGCCCGGTGAGGCCACCCACCACTTTTTCTGATCGGGTGAGGATCATGTACATGCCGCTGAGGCTCATGAGCAGGGCGGTGGTGACATACAAACGGCCATTCCAACGGTGGATGGCTGGCCACCGATGGCGGATTTGGGGTAGCAGCTGCAACAAGCCGCCGACGGTGATGGAGGCTGCCAACATCACATGCACCACCACCGCGATGTTGCCCCCCACATCCCCTTCGATGTGACCGCCGGGCATCACGGTATTGAATCGCTCCAGGTCTTGGTTGAAGGTGGCCACGTAATACAACATGACGATGTAATATGAAAACATGGCTTGGCCCAGCAAGACGGTGGCAAACCAGAATTGGGCCGATCTTTGCAAAGCCTTTTGCGCCCATGCAGCCGATTGCCACCAGGGCGTTGGTAATGAGTTTGTGGTCATTTTTAATTCCTCAACAATGATGAAAGAACGCCAATCAAGTCAACGGCAGCAGAACCACAAGCCATGACCATCGATACTGGCAGCCAGAGCCAACTGTGGTATCATGTTTTTCAGCCGTTTGAATTTGCTCGACAACTCAGTCCATTATCGGATTCTGGTCGAACAAATCATGCCGATTTGGAAATCGACCAGTATTGGTCAACCCATTGCAAAGCCAGCCGATGAACCCAGTGCACAGACAGTTTGTTGCCGATCATGAGTCCAACACCCCCTTCCTATTTTCATGGACCCGGGTGCTGGAACGCTGCAAGCAATTTGAACCCTTGAACTTGATTTGGTGGGGTTTGGCTGCGTGCATTTGTTGTGCCACAATGGCCCGCTATGCCAGCGATCAAACCGGTTTGCGCTACGCCTTGATGGTGGTTTTGGGTTCAGGCGGCTGTGCCTGGTTTTGGCTGTTGAGTCGCTTCCTGTTCCGCAGCAAGCACGCATTGAAATCAAAAATCTGGCTCTTGGCCCCATTGATCATGGTGCTTGAAGCCACCGAAGCGCTGATGCCGCAAACCGGCTTGAGCACTGGCAGCATTGAATTCCATCGGGTGTTCGAAAATGTGGCCGCTTTCATTTGCATTGCCGCCATTGTTTTGGTGTGGCATGAGGCCCTGGCTGGCTTTCACAGCATACGCGCCAGAGCAGAGCGTCGCTTCCGCCTGCTTTTTCTGAGCGGATTCAGCCTGCCCGTGGCGGTGGCTGTATTGTGGGTGATGGGCGCCGACGCCAACACCTTTGCCGGCACATGGAATGATGCCCTGCTGACTGCTTGTGCTTTGTTTGGCTTGGCTGGCAGCCGCTTGGCGGTTGCATACCGTTTAAGGACACTACAGACCACAGCCAAAAACGAACTGAATCAAGAACACGTCGACCAAAGATTGGCGGAACAGGTGCTGCAAGCGATGCAAAACGATGCATTGCTAACCCAACCCAATTTAAAAGTATCTGACTTGGCCGACCACTTGGCCACACAAGAATACAAAGTGACCCGTTGTATCACCAATCAATTGGCCTACCGCAACTTCAATCAGTTGGTCAATCACCACCGCATTGAACGGGCCATCGGGCTGTTCAAAGATCCAACTCACAACCACCGCCAGGTGGCCACCATCGCCTATGACTGTGGCTTCAATTCGCTGGGCCCATTCAACCGGGCTTTCAAGCAACACACCGACATGACGCCACGTGAATTCAGGCAACAGCTGTTGACCCAATCCACAAGCTGAACCCCAGGCCAATCACCCGTGCCGCTGATATCGGGGCCAATCCAGCAATTTTTTGATAGCCGCTCAAATTGGGCTCTGCTTTAATGAAGCAACGATCATGGGCGGTTGGCCTAAATACTGGCTGGCCTGGGTTCTGAGCACAAACCCGGGAACACAACAACCCATGATCGACCGGTGATTGGGGCTTTGCCTCAATTAAACGTTCATTCAAGTAAACCGAATATCATGCAACAATTGATCCGTCACAGTGGCTTGGCCTTGATCTTGGCCGGCCTGTTTTTAGTCATCTCCAGTGTGGTTTTTACCCCCTTTGTGGACTTCCAAGCCGCCTATGCCGACACCCTCACATCTGCGGCCTTCATGTACCGCATGGCTTTTGCCACCTTGTCGGTGGCTTGTTTGTTGTTCGGTTCGGTGGGGTTGTTTTTGCAGCACGATGGGATAGTGCGCGCCCGGCGCTGGCGCACCGCCGCTTTTTTCTGGGTGTTTTTTGGCACCGCTTGTATGTTTGCCAATGAATTCCATCATTTGTTTGTGTTGCCTGATTTGGCCGGCATCATCCCCCAAGCGATGAATCAGTATGATGCCAGTGATCATTTTGGTCGATTCTTGGCCAGTGGGCTGCTGGCCATCTTGGGTTTTGGGGTGGGGTGGCTGGTCTACATGCTGGCTTTGTTGTTCTCTGGATACCTGCAAAAAACTGGGCCGCTTTGGGTCATCAGCGGTATGTTGCTGGTACCCCTGCTTTCTGGCTTGCTGTCACCCATGTGGGGTGGTGCCATCGGCAGCCTGGCGATGGGCGTGGGTTTCTGTTGGCTGGGCGGTGAACTGCTGAAAGCGGACTGATTCAATCACCACCAAAGCCATTGGCAAAAATCACGTCGTCGTCATCGAGGATGGTGCCGGTGGCTGAGCCATCGGCGATGTTGGCATTGACTGGGTTGCTTAACTGGACCTGAAATGTTTCGTCGCCTTCATACAATTGATCACCCAAGACATCGACGGTGATGGTTTTTTGCTGCTCGCCTGGGGCGAAAGTCAAGGCATCAGACACCGCGAAGTAATCTGTGCCGGCCAACGCACTGCCATCGGCGGTGGCATAACTCACGTCAATTGGATCGAGACCCGGAAAACTCAAGTTCACAGTGAAGTCAAATGCCGTGGTCCCGGCATCACCCTCAAGCAAGGTCACATCATCAATCGACAAATCCAAAATGGGTGAAAAACCAAAATTCAGGTCATCGATGGTTTGGTTGCTGGCGAGGCTGACCAAGGTGGGATTCATGCCTGTTGTCAATAACACACCGCTGGGGATGGTGGGCGCATCCAAGGCCACCGCGTAATTGCCGCCGGCCAAACAATTAAACGCATACAGCCCTTGGGCGGTGGTTGATTCGGGCTCGCCGGGGTCTTTGATGTTGTTGCCGTTTTCATCGAGATAAACCACCAGGTCATCGATCGGCGTTTCATTGGCCGGCGGCGCTGGGTCATTGACTCCGTTGCCATTGCGGTCCAGCCAGACCAAACCACCGATGTTGGCCGGTTCGATCAAGCGGGGGACGATGTTGATATCAAAATCGGCACCATAAACAGTCAGTAAATTTTCATAACCAAAGCCTGTGGTAAAAATGTGATTGGACTCATCCGCTTCACCTTCGGCCACCGGGCAGCCAGGCGGCCCCAAACAAGAGGTGGTGACCACCAACACATCATCAGCCCCACCCGGAAAGATTTCCACCCCCACATGAAAGGCACCGGTGGTGGGTATTGGATTGGTGGGTAAATCAATCCAGAATTCTGCAAATTCATTGGTGGTGGGGTCATTTTGTGGCACGCCTAAAACAGTCGGAGAGATGCTTGAAGTGCCACCAAGAAAAGCACCTGGGGCTCCAAAGCCATCATCATCGTAAACCATCACTTGAAAAGTCATGTCATCGTTGGCGTCGGTCAAGCCGCCCAAGCCAACCCGCACGGCATCAACGCCGGTGACCCCAGGATTGGGTGAGAAATAACGTTCATAGACACCTTTGGGGTCGGTCGGCAAAACAGAATTCACCGGATCGGGCACGCCACTGATCCAACCGCCACCAAAACCATAATTGATCGGGGTGGGGCCGATGTTTTCCCACTGCGTGTCCAACTCACCACACTGCGACCAGGCCTGATCAGCCACCCACATCAACAGCAAATTACACCACAATAATCCAGCCTTCATCTCCATCACCCTCAGTACAGACTCCAGTCATTGTAGCACCGAATGGACAGCCATGATCTGAATTGATTGCCAATGGGCAAAGCCCAGCCTGAAGTTACAAGATCAGTTAATTTTAAGGTGGCATCGATGCTGAGGGGTTAAGGTTTTGCTGCACAAAACCCTTTGGCACACAACCACTGAGTCATCAACTCATAGTAGCCATCAACCAGTGGGTACTGCCAATAGTCTTCTTGTTGCGTCTCCAAAAAGTCGCCGGTGGGGCTGAGCCGCAGGTTGTGATCTGCGCCTTCAAACACCTTGATCACCAGGTCCTCACCCACATTCTTGCCGATGGTTTGCTCATACAGTTGTTTGGTGATGCGCCAATCCACTTGTCGGTCATTTTCACCAAAAATCGCCAGCACCGGAATGGACACTGCTTGCAACATGGGTTCAAAATCCTTGATCACGATTTCTAAACCATTTTTTGGATTGAATGAACTGCCTGATGCCATCCACTGGCTTTGGTTTTCTAGGTATTGTTTGCGGCCCGCTGCATATGCCAGGCTACCTGGTTCTGGTTCGTTATACGTTTGGCCGGTTAACTGTTGAACCAAGGCATCCTGCCAAAAGGGTTTGCTGGTAGCTAAATAAGTGGCATAGTCACCACCGGTCCAATAGACTTTGTTTTTATCAACCCAACCTTGATACACACTGTTGACTTTCGCCTCGTCATAACCAGCAATGGTCAACGTCGAGCGCAGCAGGTAGCCCCAGTTTTCATGGACCTCGGTACCACTGACTGAAATCCAAAATCGAATGCTGGGTTCTTGGCTGATGGCCAATGGGGCAATCCAACCGGCGCGGCTGACACCCCACAAACCAATTTGATCGGATCCTGGTTCTTCATTTTGATGCAGTTTTTTGACCGCGGCCAAAACCTCATCGGCACTGCTGGCAATCGGCTGATTGATGTCAAACTCACCTTCGCTGTCACCACATCCGGGTTTGTCCCACACCACCACCGCAATGCCTTGCGCGGTCATGGCCGACCGCAAAGTCCGGTAGTGATCGCCTTGCACCACATTGGTGCGGCCATAGCCGTGGACGATGATGACTATGGATGTCGCCTCTGCGTGGCTCGGTCGACTGATGATGCCACTGAGTTTTTCCTGCTTGGGGGTGGTCAACCAAAACGGTCCCGTGGTGAAGTCATCAGCCGCCAGGGTTTGGTTGGAAAAAGCAGCCAACAGCAGCCACCAAAAGCCCATCAAGAAACCACTCAATTGCATTTTTTTTTGCACCATCAATGTCCACTTGTTTTCAGTCCGAATCATTATGACAAATCAAGCCTGAAATAATCAGTGCCAGAATGTCTATTTACTGGCTAAACTCTGAACAAAGCAGCAGGGTAATCGATGATCTATGGTTGTTGTATTGTTTGGAACGATAAAGAATAATCACTGATCAAGCTGATTGACATCGAACCATCGGCCATCGGATGGGTGACTTGCACCAAATAGGGAAAATCGCGTTGTACCCAGTAAGTCCAATGACTTTTGGGCTCAACGATTTTCCAAGTGGTAAATTGTTGATCGCCAATGCGAATGACTTCTTGACCATGGTTTTCAAAAGTGACTTGAGTGTTAAGTGGATTGGTCCCCATGACATAGCCATCGAGGGTGATGTTGGTGGCTTCAGTGAATGGCAAAGAAGCAGCCAACAGGCCTTGCAAATGAACCTCAACGGGAACCGAGGCCAACTGTGTTGAACTTTGTTTCGCTGAGACATCCACATCCGACAAGTAAAACTGTTGCAGCTGCTTTGATTTGAATTCGGTGTAAAGCAAACCTTGCAAGTCTGGACCAAACCGTTGTTGTGAAAAAACCGGGGCCAATGTGTGTCGATTGGCCGCCACCGTACGGATCAAATCAACTTCCGCACCCAGTGGTTTTCTGGTCACGGTGCGAATGACCTGGTCTTGCTTAATGGTCAACCGATCAATCCAGATTCCTGCTGGGGTCTGTTGTTGATTGTCATCCAGCAGATGGTATGTGTATTTGGCCTGGTAGGATTGCATGTGGGCCGCCGAAAGATTGGTTTCATCGGCTTGTACATGGGATGCCAGTATGGTCAAGAAACCAACGATTATGGTTCGGCGGATTGATTTTTTTGTCATGTGATGGATCCTCATTTGGGTGTTGTGAATTGAACTATAAAGCTGCTATGCTAGCAATGACCCATCAGATGCTTATAGTAAAAAAGCGACACCCAATAATCCATGGCTAAGCCCACCTATCAGGAATTCAGACCCACCAAAGCCCTCCAGCAGATGGTTGAGGCCTGCTGGTATTTCGAGCCCCAATTCAAACAAGCGCAACCCGACATACTGGTGCCTGAAGGCGTTGTCGATGTGATTTTTAATTTGGGCGAGCCATATTTTCGTCAAGCCATTGGGCCAGGTGATGCCGCGGGTCAATGGGTTGCTGAGGATGTCTTGGTGGGGCAAAGAAACTGTTTGTTCAAAATCATTTGGCCGCAACAAACCCGTCTGTTCGCCATCCGCTTGAATCCTGGCCATGCCCACCGCTGCACCCAGCACCCTATGGCACCACTGACCAACCAAACCATTGCTCTGCAACAGACTCACTTGTCGGTGTTGTCAGCCCAGCTCAGATCAGCCGATGTGAAAGACCCCAAAGCGCTGGTTCAGATCTGTCAACGCGTGTTACCTGAAGTGGTCGGTCCGCCGGCCTTGACCCATCCCAACATCCAAGCGGCTTTGAATCTGATCGATCAACACCAAGGCAAGATCGACGTACAAAAACTGAGTGATGCCCTGCGCATCACCCGCCGCACTTTGGAGCGCCAATTCAAAAAACTGATCGGACTGACCCCCAAATTTTACCTGCGTGCCAAGCGATTGCATTATTTTCTGTGCAGCCATAAAAGCCAGAACAATGTCTTGGATGCGGCTTTACAAGCCGACTATTACGACCAATCACACTTCATCAAAGAATTCAAAACTTTCACCGGCGAAACCCCCCAAGCCTTTTTTGCCTCACCACCGGAAATCTACGAACCACTGATGCAATCACTGATAACCAAGCTGCATGTGTAGCTCAAAACAACAATTTCTCTGAACAGCCTCAATACCTGAAAATCAACCTCCATCATCAGCGTTGATGTCTGGAGTGATACCCCAAAAACACCGCTGAAACCCAGGCCTCAACGGTGCGGTTTGGGGTTGTGCCACCACCCTTTTTATTCACCATATAGATGCAATTTTTGATACGCGAATAAACAATTAATAGAAGAACTTATTAAATGATTCAGGTGGTGACACAAACTCGGTTGGAGGGCATACCGACACGGCATGCCCTCGTTGATAACAACCAAATGCTTCTGAGGTTTTGTCATCAGAAGGTTTGGGTGTAACGGAAATAAGTGACCCGACCATAACCGTCATACAGGTTGAAGTCATAATCGCGATCACCCACATTGCCGCGGTTCACTGGTGGGAATTTCTCGCCGGCATTGCGCACACCGACGGTGAAACGACCGTCCCAAGGCGCGTGGTAATTCAACTGCACATCGTGTGTGGTCCAGGACGGTGCCGACAAATTGGCGGTGGAGGCGTTTTGGTCACTGATGTAATTGATGTTGTATGCCAGCGACCAATCACCATACGCATATTGATTCGACAAGATCGCCCGTTGCTGCGGAAATCCGGGGGTTTTGATCAACTCAGGACCACCATCAACCGACAGATCCAAAATGTGCGACAACTGAAACTGGGTGGTCATGTTGCCGCCCAGCACTTCATAGTTGAAGCGGGCATTCAAATCCAAACCCGAAGTCTCCACTTCGCCGTCGTTACCGAAACCGGTGCGGCAAGAAATGATCGAACCTGACGGGGCCCGCAGACAGGACAGCCCTGGGGGGTTCGGCAAACCATTCAGTTCATTGTTGATGATGGCTTGCGCGGTGAACTGCCGAATGCGGTTGGTGATTTCGATGTTGTAGTAGTCAAGGGTGAAGTTGAACCAATCAACAGGCTCATAGGCCAGACCCACCGACCACTGGTCGGAGTCTTCCGGTTGCAATGCCGCATTGGCCTGAATGAAATCATTGATTTGCAATGAACAGGTTGATGCCTGACCTTGGGCCAAGCATGACTGGGGATCGCGCACCGTGGTGGCTGAGAAAGTGGTTTGTTGGGTCAGGATGTCCAGTGTAGGTGCCCTGAACCCTTGCCCATATGACGCCCGCAAAGTCAGGTTGTCCAGGGGTTGATAGCGCAATGACACTTTCGGGGCAAAGTTGTCACCAAAATCTGAGTAGTCATCATAGCGGCCGGCCACATTGACTTCCAGGTTGTCGGTGAATGGGAACAAGGCTTCGAAAAACACCGCTGTGACGTCACGGTCGCCAGCAGCCGAGTTACCCGAAGAACCACCCACTTGACCCGCTGACGATTGGGGGTCATAGATGTCGGCGTATTTTTCTTGGCGATGCTCGGCACCGATGTACAAGGAAGCCGGCCCACCGTCCATATCAAACATGTCGAAAGCCACCGAACCAAACAGCTCGTCTTGGTCGTACTTCGAATCACGGAAAATGGTGATGCGCATGGTGTTCAACACCGTCGCTGGGTTGGCATAGGGATTGGCCAAGTTATAAGCACCCGACTCAATCAGGTTGGCGGCGGCCGAGCGCAGCAGGTAGTTGCGACCCACATCTGAGGTGCGGTTGTCGGTGTGACGCAGACCAAATTCCACTTCGGCGTTGCCAATTTGTCCAGTGGTCCCGACCAAGAAATCCAACACTTGGTTGGTCACGGTGTTGTCGCGGTTGCCCAGGGCATCAAAACGGTGCCACCAATTGACCGGCTGTGGGTCCAGGCCCAAAGACGGATCGTACAAGGGGCTGTTGGGGTTGGTCGGGTTGTTCGGGCTGTTGACCGTCAACGGGGTGGAGAAAAATGATGAGTCAGGCACCGGTGCATAACGACCGAATGATTCGGCCTGAGAAAAGGTGGCGTTGGCCCACAATTCCCATGAATCATTGATTTCATGGCTGGCTTTGGCATAAAACGACTTGTTTTCTGTCGAGGCTTCATCGGCAGAAACCAAGGTGAAATCATAGGCACAACGGGTTTGTTGGGGATTGACGGCATTGGAATTTGGCGTGGTGAAAAAGCCGGTACCTGGAAAATCACAACCCGTGATGTACGAGGTCCAGTCGTTGTTGTCCACCCCCGCGGTCAAGGTGGTGAAGCTGTTACCGAACACCGAAGAACCGGGGTTGCGCCATGGCAAATCCCGGGCAAAGATGATTTCACGGTCGTTCCACGACACACCGGCCAACAGGCTGGAGCGATCCGATGACGCCCCAAACACGATGGAGCCTTCTTCGCGTTCGCCGCCATTGGCAGGGATCGACACTTCGGCACCACCCAACATGATTTCGGCGCCCTGGTAGTCATCGCGGGTGATGACATTGATCACCCCTCCAATGGCATCAGAACCATAGATCGCCGAGGCGCCATCGGTCAACACCTCGATGCGCTCAATCGCGCCCATCGGCAAGGTGCTCAAATTTTGTGAGGAGCCGGTGGATGGGGAAACCGGCAAGCGGCGGTTGTCGATCAGCACCAGGGTGCGACCGGAACCCAAAGCCCTGAGCGACACCGTGGAGTCACCTTGGGCTGAGCTGCCCGATTGGGGCCGGAAAGAACCGGCACTGTTGAAAGTCAAGTTGCGGATGAAATCAGCGGCATTCGACTCACCACTGAGTTCAATTTGTTCGCGGGTGATGACGGTGATGGGCAGTGCGCCCTCCACGTCGGAGCGTTTGATGCGCGAACCGGTAACGGTGATCTTGCCCTGCTCTTCGACCGACTCGTCGTCACTGTCTTGGGCCTGGGCCACAGGACCGAAGGCCGTGGCTGCCACCAAACCCGTCAACAAGGCTTTTTGGACCGCGCTGGTAATGGGATTGCGTTTCAAATTCATTGGTTTGTTCTCCAAAGGGTTGTTAAATAATGGTCCCGATTGGCGTTGCTCGCCAATGGCACCTGCATCCGGCAGATGACAACGCCCGCAGGACTCATGGAGCCAAAGCCACTGATTGGAATGTTTGTGTTGTGGCCACTTCGGGTGTTGTTCTGTACGCTTTGTTCACATCCTGGATGTCCACCAGACAATGAGCCAGCGGTGTGGACCTTATTGACTTGTGTTGAGCCAGCCAACCGCTCCCATTCGTTGATTAATTGCATCCAGAAGGTCATTCCGTTATAAATTTTTCCACCGTCGCAGGAAAGTCAGACCCGGCCCAATGCAGCCGGTGAATGAGAATGTGCAGGGAAGTGCGATGACGGTATGTGGTCACTTGCAGTGAACGCACACATCTTTGCAGGGAACTCAAGTGGGCTTCGTACTAAGCTTGTTTTACAAGATGATGAAACCATGGGTCTTCCTGCATTCATCGATCATCCAATACGGAGCCATAACGGGTGGTGGCTTTGCATTGACCACAAAGGCATTTTTTTAATTTGGGTGTCAAAATTTGACAGTTGATCAACCAGCGCGGTGAAAAAAACCTCGATCCCATCCCAAATTTGAAAATTTGACGGCCAAATGGGCGATTTTTTTCTGCAGTTTTCATTGTTTTTCAATTCCATATTGTCCCGTCAAATGTCTCTGATTATCATAAAAGTAAGTTGATTCTTCAGGTCCTCTGAGGAATTAAACCAAACGTTGAGAAAGCGGGAAATAAAAAGAAATATTCGGAGCAGTGTTGTGAGCCAAAATTTGGAAAATGATGTGTTTGTAGAGATGTTGAACTGGGGTTTTGTTGACCCCCAAAACCAGTTCAAGCAAGGTATGTTGATGAATGATGACGGCAAGCGCCTGTTCATCAAACAAGTATATCCCAACAAATCGCCATCACACATTGACCTGTTCATGCAATACGCCCATGTGGTCTCGGTTGATGGCCAGTTGAAGTGTGATCCAGCCGTGGTCTTGGGTTTCGATTTAAAGAACCAAAGAATCTATCCCGTGCTGTACCGCAATGATCTGCTGGACCACACCATTCACGTCTATGAAGACGGCGCCCTCAGTGATGACAATGCCGAGTGGTTGTTGAAATACTGGTCTGATTGGCTGAATGAACTCAGCGCCGATGACTACGACTACCTCAACCCACCCCAAAAGGTGGCGATGGCTTATTGAAGCAACCTGAGGTGTGACCTATCAAGACAGCCACCCGAAAAGAAGCGCGAGTTCCAGAACAATAATTCCACCATTAAAGCAGTCGTCTGGCTGCCGCATGGTAAGCGATTTGCGCAGTGCTTCAGATGCCAGCCTACAGACTGTTATTTTGATGGTGCACCGCTTCAGGTTTGATTTCTGCTGCTGTCAATCTCCATTTGTGCTGTACCGCAATGACTTATTCGATCACACCATCCAGATTTATGAAAACGACGCATTCAAAGAAGCCAATGGTGAATGGTTACTGACTTTTTGGAGTGACTGGTTTAAAGAGCTGGCAACAGTTGATTATGATCATCTGGAGCTGGCACAGCAATTGGCCAGCTGGTCAAGCCTTACATTCTTGAAAT
This sequence comes from Marinicella meishanensis, assembly GCF_019931145.1. Taxonomy (GTDB): domain Bacteria; phylum Pseudomonadota; class Gammaproteobacteria; order Xanthomonadales; family Marinicellaceae; genus Marinicella; species Marinicella meishanensis. The sequence continues at coordinate 53,333 of NZ_JAIOUV010000001.1, forward strand.
CAAAACCAATCAGCTCTGATGAGTTGATTGGTTTTTTATTTCAATCGATCAAATCATCGTCCAGATGACATCAGGGCATAAATCCAGCCATCTACTTTCAGGTCAATGTAACTGTCCAAGCTGATACCAACACCATGCCCGTCTTTTGTGGAAACCCGCAGAAAAACGGGGTTCGTTTGTGCTTCACTGGCTTTTAACTTAGCCGCAAACTTACCGGTGTGCCATGGAGGCACACGGTTGTCATTCAACCCCAAAGAAAACATCATCGACGGATAGTTTTTATCTGACTTCAAGTTTTGATAAGCATCTATTGCCAACAGGTGCTTAAAGTCATCGGGGTTTTTGGGATCACCCAATTCAGGAATTTGATTCTCTCCATTGAATCCTTTATGAAATCGCGTTGAGTTGATAACCGCCACATTGATCATGGCACCGGCATAAAGCTCAGGCCGTTGAATCACTGCATTTGAAACCAAAATACCGCCCATACTGACGCCTTGGGCGATCAGGTTGTTATTGTCAGCATAACCCTTTTCGCTCAAATACTCCGCTGCCGCATTGAAATCATTGATGCCATTCTGTTTATTTTTCCCTTTGCCATCCAAATACCACTGACGGCCTTTGGCACCGCTACCTCGCACATTAACAAAAGCATAAACTCCACCCTTTTCCAGCCAAGGTACATTACTTATCATGTAGTACGGCATGATGGTTGACCCATACCCACCATAACCATACAGAATCGTGGGATTGGTACCATCCATTTGTATATCCTTATGATGAATCACCGTCATAGGAACCATCACACCTCCATCACTGGGGACTTCAACACTGTGGGCCACATAATCTACCATTTCAGTGTCGGCTGGAATGCCAAAGTCAATTGACAACATCTCTTTTGTGTCCGGCAAGTAACGAAACTCTTCTGATTTCCTGGTCCAAGAAATCAAGCGCAAATAAGCGCCATCTTGCTGATAGTCAGTGGCAATGTCCAACCGACCATCAAAAGGTAAGTTCAAAGATGATAAATGTTGATTGAGATAATCATATCGATACAGTCGGTGATAGCCACCATGCATGGACTTAATATACAAACCATCCTTAGCAGCTGCAATTGATTGAACCACTTGATCAGAATGCGGCACAATCACACGGCCCTTTGAAAGGATTGGGTTGTCAAGAGGTAGCTGCAAGACCTCACCATTGGGTTTATCTTTAACAGATATCAGATATAAATTGTTTCTGTCAATACTGACCCTTGTGACCAAGTCACTATACTCCGCTATGGTCTGCCAAGGTTGATTCTGTGTTGTCAGTTTATCCAGGGTGCTGATGAACAACCTTCTTTCACTTCTGGCACCACCTGCAAAAGCCACAACATGACCTGACTTGCTGATGTATTGGATTCCTGGAAACTCCTGTCGTTCTATGATGATGCCATTGTCGATCTGACTGCCCAATATGTGTTTGTCATCAGACAGATCATCACCTAATTGATGGATGTATAGCTGCATGTTTTGAACCGGGTCCAATGAGTCATCAATCAGTAAGTTGGGGTCCATCTGGGAATAAATCACTCCGCTGTTATCAGGCAACCACTGTGGGATCATCTCACCCCAAATACGCGGAATTTCATCGTCCAAAAGCTGACCGGTTTCAATGTTTAAAAATTTCAACGTGGTGATCTCAGCACCTGATTCTGACACCAAAAAAGCCAAGAAATGTCCATCAGGTGAAGCTGCATAACCATTTAAATTCTGTTCTTTTCCTGAGGCTTCGGAAAAGGCTTCCATGTCAAGCACCAATCGGTCAGCACCAGCTTCATCGCGCATCCTCAGTTTTAACTTGCTGGCACCCACATCACGACGGAAGTAAAACAACCGTTCCCCATACAGCCGCAGACCTGTTACTCCACTCCAGTTGCCTTCCGTTGCTGTGGCGCGAGACAACAGCTGCTCTCTGGATGGGTGCTGCATCAACACCTCATGAGTCAGGCGTCCCTCTGACAATAACCAATCGTTTAATTCATTTTGGTTGTCAGCCGCTTCCATCCATTGGTATGGGTCAACCAGTTCATAACCATGCACCACTTGTTCAACAGGTTCAATTCTGGGTTGAATGGTAGATTTGGTTTTGTTTTGTGGGTGGCAACTGATCAACATCATCAGTCCCAGCATTGAAAAGCAACTTAAAGAAAATTTCATGGGTCAGTTTAGTGATAGATTAAAGTCGGACAATTTATCACAATACCAGATAGCAACCGGTTAGTTTTTTATCGTGTTTGGTACAACTACAGAATGGATTTATGCAACAGCGCTTTACACACCTTCTAAAACAACTAGGGTGCCATGCGCTTGTTGACGGCAACTGACGACAAAGAACTCGATGCCACCTACTCGCCGGACGGCCATTTGCGCTCCAGCCATCCCATTCAACGCCCCCCGGACATGGCGCCTTTTCGAATCATTCGCCCGAGTTTTGACCCATTGCATGATCGCTTGATTTTCAGCACCGGACGACAGCTGTTCACCCTGAGTTATACCGGGTAAGTAACCCAAAACAATGTGCCCCTGGCCGAGCGGGTGGGCCGACCTGTTTTTCACCCAGCAGGTAACCGTTTGTTGATGATCAAAGGGCCGCATGACAGTGATGTGGCCCACATGACTGTAGACGACCACGAAGCGGCACACAGCGCGACTTACCCAGCATGGGAGCGAACCAACTTGGGTGAGGATCATGCCCTATATCAACCCATTGGCTCGCTGATTGCATTTTGGTCCGAACGCTCAGGCACCGAACAAATTTGGCTCAGCGATGGCAATGTCCCACAACAACTGACCCAAATCCCCATCGACCAATATCCAGGACAAACGCATGAACAGTGCACTGTATTTTTGTTCCGGACAAACCTGGCCCAGCGGGGACATGACCACTTCGTGGCGCCCCGGTGATGATCAGGAAGAGATCGTGCGCCTGTTGCTGCAAGCCGGCGGCAATCCCAACGCCAAAAACGCCGCGGGTTTGAGTCCCTATGATTTGGCCAACGAACAACGTAAACAGGGTGCCTTGCCCATCATGGAATTTTTCATGATCTTGGCCCACCGGCTGAAACAAACGGATTGAAGCCCCCAGTTTGGGGAACCCTGACTGGCCTGACGGGGTCCAATGCATTCTGCTATCGGATCGGAGTTACTCATGCGCATGGTTTTCTGCTTTTTGTTATTCAGCTTTCACTCGTTGGCTGTGGCCGGTTCGCCCGCCGCCGCCCACGCCACCCAATCACAAGAAGTGGAGACCACCGCCAACGATGGGGTGCGGGTTTTCGGTGAACAATACTTCGGGACATTGGATGCCAAAGCACCGTTGATCCTGTTGTTCCACCAAGCCGGTTCCAATGGTCGTGGCGAATATGGCGACCTCATTCCCTGGTTACAGGCCGCTGGCTTCCGCGCCATTGCCTGGGACCTGAGATCAGGCAAAGCCCGCTTTGATCACGACAACCGCACAGCCAGTGCGCTGAACTCGACAGAAAAAATATCTTATTGTGATGTCAGCCCCGATTTGCAGGCTGCTTTGGATTATGTGGTTCAGCAAGATTTGGCCGAAAAAGTAGTCGTTTGGGGCAGTTCCTACACCGCTTCATTGGTCTTTAAATTGGCCGCAGACAATCCCCAACGGATCGCTGGCGTGGCCGCTTTTTCACCGGCTGCCGGTGGCCCCATGGTGGATTGTCGGGCCCGGATGTGGGTTGACCAAGTGCAAGCCCCGGTGATTGTTTTTCGACCGGAAAAAGAAATGGAACTGGCCTCTTCCCAGGAACAGCGAGACATCCTGGTCGCTGCCGGCGCCGAGTTTCATGTCATCGCCAATGCGGTGCATGGCTCATCGATGTTGGTGGATGCCCGCTCCAAGCATGACATGCAAGCCGCCCGAGACACCGTTGAACAGTGGCTCAAAGGACTGCAATGAGCCCCCAATGACTTAAAGTCGGCTGAGTAAGGCCAGATCTGAGACCTGGCCATTTGTTAATATTTTGTTAATTTTTGATTGACACGATTTGTGGCGGTTGTTAACATCCCTCCCCCCTTGAATTTTCGGCTGATCAGGCCGCAACTGAAAACAACGGAACAAAAATGCCCAATGTGATTTTTGACAATGCCAAACAAACTGTTCAGCGGCGTGGAACCGACGCCCAGCTGCGCATGCATCCGTTGTGGAGCAAGCAGTAACAACGCCTTTCAAAATTCTGAAAGGCCGTGGATGACCTTTCAGGAAACCAGATTTTATAAGCCCTGAGGTTGTCCCCGAAGGGCTTTTTTTATGCCCGCAAAAAATGTGAGGAAGTAGCTCAGTGGTAGAGCAGTGATTACCCTTCGCCAGGCGGCACATGGGGTTCCTGATTTCGCTTCGAACGCACAGGTCGCAGGTTCGAATCCTGCCTTCCTCGCCAAATGATAAAAGATGAATGAAGTAGCAAATAGGGAAGTAGTTCAGTGGTAGAGCGCCGGATTATTTTTACCCTCCGCTGGGAAGCAAACAGGGTTCCTTTAAAATTTTCCAGATTCCGGATGTCGCAGGTTCGAGTCCTGCCTTCCCTGCCAATTCAACATCCAAATTATGGGGAAGTAGCTCAGTGGTAGAGCCGTGAACTTTTTTACCCTTCGCCATCAGTTGTTATAAACTGAAGCACCAAGGGTTCCTAAAAAATTCCTACTTCATGGGTCGCAGGTTCGAATCCTGCCTTCCCCGCCATATTTAACAAGGAGAATGACCATGGAACAAGCCACATTAAGATTATTCAAAGCGGTTCAAGTTGACAACCAAACCAAGGGCGGCACACTACTGAATACCGAAGAACGATTCATCAAACAGGGATACGTGTTGGATGGTGCGATCAATCCCACCCATCAATTGTTGGCCGCCATCGATGCGGTCATCGGTTTATCGGGTGAACAAGCCAATGCGGCATTTCACAAGTCTTGGAAAACCATTGAAGCAGCTGATATGGCAGTGTTGGTGAAACAGCAAGTGCTGCACTACTTGACCACTTACGGTTTTCAGTATGATGGAATCTATGATGACCACACCATTTACATTCCCAATGAATTGTTGAACGTGCCTGTCCTGACCAAGGACTTGCCGATCACTGTGGTCAAGGCCATGACGGCGGATGAGATATTGGCTGGGATCATCAAACTGAGCTCAGGCATCGCTTTGTCGGCGCAATCATTGGCAGACATCATGAGCATCGTCGAAGGCAACGCGTATGACAGTGACTTCATCAAGCAAATCAAGAACCGAGAACTGGTGGCCTTGTTGAATGACCATTATGACATCGTGCCGGATGAGCCAGTGGCATTCTTGCGTTATGTGGTCAGCAAGTTAACCGATCAGTCATTGCTGATAAAAAATGAAGCCTTGATCAAGCAAATGGAACAAGCCAATGGCAAGTTTTTGGATTTGTTGATGAAAGACGCGCCTGCCAACCTGGCGTCCATTTTCTTCCGTTTCAAACCCTTGTTTTTGGCCATGAAAAAAGCCAGTAAGAATAAATCGGTTTTTAATCAGTTGCGCAGGGATGCTGATGCCATGCACGTGCCCTTACCGGTTGACTACCTGGGTCAGGTCACTGCCATGATCAAAAATCAGCAATTGGATTTCAATGAATTGGCGGCGCAATTAAAAACCGCCAATGTGTTCAAAAAAATCCGTTTGGCTTACGCCCTGAAATATCGATTGAACTACCAACAATCAATTCTGTATAAAGTGCGTAACGGCCGCGGCTGGGCCACTGATTTCAGTTGGTCATCGGCCCATGATCAAGTGACCCAAGGTGCTTATGACCGCGTCATTGCAGCCGTCATCGAGGACCTCAAAGCCCAAGTGAATGGCCAACAGTTTTTCATTCCGGACAATGTATTTTATGCCTTGCCAGCGACTGAAAAACAGTTCACCGGTCACTTGCCCACAGGCAGTTATGTGGTGGTGCCGGAAGACATCATTGTCGGCATCCATTGGCAGAACACCCAAAAAACGGTGGATTTGGATTTGGCCGTGATTGGTGAATCCGGAAAAATCGGTTGGGATGCGGGTTACCGATCCGGTGACAACCAGGTGTTGTTTTCCGGTGATGTGACCAGTGCGCCGGCGCCGTTGGGAGCAACTGAGCTGTTTTACCTGAAACAAGGTCCTCAGGAACCCAGAATTTTGACCGTGAATTATTATAATTTCACGCAGTCAGATGAGGTCGATTGCAAAATATTGGTGGCCCAGGAACAGCCCAAAAACTTTGGCAAAAACCATGTGGTTGATGTCAATAACTTGGTGGCTTCGGCAACCATCAAAATTGACAAAAGACAAAATGTCATTGGTTTGGTGACCCAAGTGGATGGCGAAAATCGAGTGTATTTCAGCAACAGCAGTGTCGGCAATGCCATCACTTCTCGCGCCAGCAGCAACGCCACACACATCAGGAAATACCTGGTGGGTGTGACCTTAAGCTCGATCGATTTTCGCGACATTTTGACCCAAGCTGGTGCCAAAGTCTTCTCTGAATTATCCGGTGAGGACTGTGTGGATTTGTCCCCAGAAGCCTTGGACAAAACCACCTTTTTGAAGCTGTTGATGGGTGATTGAGACCAAGGTGCGGCATCTGTCGCACCTTGGTTTTTATATAAATTGTGACAAAACACAGAGGAATGAAATGGATTTTTACCAACGATTCAAAACACAGGCAGAGATTTTGCAGCAAAACAAATGGTACATGTCTGACCAATTGGTGAAGGACAAAATCAAGGCCCTTGAGTACATTGGTTTACATGGCCAACCCACCGATGTGCCACATTTAATGAGGTATGTCTCTGACACCAAAAACAAGGCCATTCGGTCAGCCGCCGCACAGACCATCGCCACCTTATTGGATGACCAAACAAAACCGGTGGATTGGCTGAGGCTGTATCATGGCTGTCACTTCAGTTATGAGTTTGATGCCAAACAATCGCTGCATAAATTGACGGGATTTCCAGCCGACCAAGCAGCCCATTTGTTTGGCCTGATGACTTTGCATCGCGACGGTTTCATTCGTGAAGCGGCCCTGCAGCGACTCAAGCAATGCCAGTCAGACAATGCCTTGCCATACATCTTGATGCGGCTGAATGATTGGGTGCCCCAAGTCCAAAAAATCGCCCGGGACATGTTCCTGCAATGCTTGCCTGCGCTGTCATTACAACAATTGACCAGACGACATGACTTATTTGCCTGGTTGGCCAGATCAACCCGACATGACCTGACGCACGTCACCCAACAGGTGACTGCACATATGGGCCGTACAGAACACAGGGGGGCGTTGTTGGACATCTTGATTGCCGGACCATACCATGAACGGTTGTTTTGTCTGAAACACATGCCCCAAAACATCAATCGACTGAGTGAGTTGATTGGCGTCGCCTTGCAAGACCCGGCCCCAGAAATCAGGCAATGGGGCGCTCGAAAATTACCCCAAGATGCCTTGTTTGTGCCCCGCATCAAAAAGCTGCTCAAGGACAAAGCCACGCGGGTCAGAATCGCTGCGCTCAGGCGGATACCTGAGAACCATTGGCCAGATTACACCGATGTGCTCAAACTGGCGGTTTTTGATGGGTGTCGTTCGATCAGAGAAAGCGCCCGGTTTGCTCTCAAACACATTGGCGTGTTTGCGGATAACAATGATCTTGCGGCCCTTTACCGCCAGCGGCTGCACAGTGAACAACCCATCACAGTTGGCATCATCGCCGGACTGGGAGAAACTGGGACCATTGATGACAGCAAATTGTTGACAGGATATTTGTCTGACAGCAGAAGTAAAATCAGGGCCGCCGCCTTGCTGGCTTTACAGCAAATCAATGCAACAGGCATGGAAGCCCGTTTGATCAATGGCTTGAAGGATGTGGGCAAAGTCAGAAAGCTGTGTTCAGCCATCTTGATTGAACACCCACCCAAAGACCTGGATGCGTTGATTGCGGTCAGTGAACAAGGCTCATCAGGCAGCCGCAAAGAAGCCTTTAAAGTCTTGCACTCGCTGGGTGGGTTAGAAGCCTTGAAATACATATTGATATTCATCTTGGATGAAGACCCAGACCTCGCCGACTTTGCCGCCGTTTATTATGACCACTGGTTTGAGAAATTTGGCACCATGCCATGGTTTATCCACAACAAGGAAACCTGGCAAGAGGTGATGGACGTTTGGGACAAACTCAACCACAAGATCCCTGATTATCATCCGGGTATGGATCGCTTGTTGCGCTCATTGGGTTGAGTGGTCAGAGGCACTGCCATTCAAAACTGGCAATTGGCCAAACCCCCATGCCAAATCAGCGTGGGGGCTTGCCCTTTAGGGATTACTCAACCATACAAAGGCCGTTGAGATTGTGGCCATCCAGATCACGGAAGTAAAACCCTGGTTCTATAGGCTGGCATGTGGTTCATGACCATGGATTTGGCAAGCTCAATGCTTCATGGAAGATAAATGGTGTTGTATCCGCTGCATGGCTGGATCGATGTTGTTTTGAAAATCCAGAGCATTGGGCTCAGCACCCAGCTCCGGAGCGATCCATAAGCGGCTGTCTTGCGAATTGAATCCGCCTTGCCAGTAATTGTTGGAGACACTGGCCACCACCCCAGAATAAGGTAACCTGAACATGTTGCCTTCGGCTATGAAATTCGGTCGGGTGCCAGTCGGCTCACCAACAAATATGGCATCAGACCATTTATCCAATGCTGCAATAGGCGGCATGGTGGCAGAGAACGTATTTCTGCCGATGATGATGAATAAGCGGTTGGGCCGGTTGTATGGTGACTTCAACAGATTTTTGACCAAGTTTCTGGCCACATTGGCATTACCGCCATTGTTGAGCCTGACATCAATGACCACAGCTTGGGCCTCGAGTTGTTGGGCATCGGCCAAAAACGCCTCGGTGAATTGTGCCAAAGTCTGATCGGCTTGATCACGCATGTTGTTGATTTGCATGTACATGATTTGGTCTTTATCTAAATGGGTTTTCCAAAAAGTTTGCTCGGGGTGTTTTAAAAACAGTGGCTTGGGATTTTTGGCCTGAGCATTCATGTGCACCCAGTCGTCAGCTGCCACACTGGACATCAAATTCATCATGTCCAAGGGCTCCTGTGCTTCAATCGTGACCTCTTTGATTTGGTTTGACTCATCCTCAACCGTCAAGGCCACCCGATCAACAGCAGGCGTCACACCCACCCCGTGCAGCACTTCCGGTACCCGCAAAAACCATGGCAATTGCCACTTAAACTGGAAGGCATTGTCCAGGCCAACCAATGGCTCTGACCGAAAAATTTCTGCCACAGCGGCCACATTCTTGTCACCGACTTTCACCACTTTATGACCAACCAAATTATGGTACTTGGGGTGAGCAGCGCGAATAAATAAATCATCTCCAAAGAAATAAAACTCCAGTGGCAGCATGTGATAAGGGTGTTCCAATTTCATACCGAACAAAGGGGTAGCATATGAATGACTGTCCATCGCCAGTGCACCGATTTTTTGGAATTCAAGCAAAACCTCAGACAACGACTTTCCAGGGATTTGGTCATACAAGGTTTTGATCTTTTGGTTCCATTCAGCTTCTGTGGTGTGGTGAAACAGATCGTGATGAGATCGCTCAAATCGATTTTTTAAAAACAACAGATCATTTCGCCAGCCACTGACTGGGTCTTTGGTTGTTGCTTGATCAATCCCCAACATTTCGGCGAACTGTTTTTGTGGGCGTAATTGGGCAAAGATGGGGTCTTGTAAAGCGATATTGATGTAATTGGGTGACAGATCGATGCCTTGGGACAAATGCAGATAGGCCATGCTTTTGTCATCTTGTTTGGCGGCAATTTTGGCCAAGTAATAATGCGCGTGACCACTGTTGCTTGAGATGCCGTATTGCAATGCCCGTTGAAAATTGATTTGGGCGTTGGCCAAATCGTCACTATAAAAATAGGCTCGACCAAGCCTGTAGAAAAAGTCGCCATGATACGGACTGGCCTGTGTTAACACTTCATATGCATTGATCGCTGCTGGCCAGTTTTCATTGAAATAGGCCTGTTCGGCTGTTTCCAGCAGGGTGGCTTTGGCGAAACCAGTTCCGGACAGCCAGGCCAGCATGACGATCAACGCCAAGTCATTGAATGGTTTTTTCATGGGTATTCCTCACTTGTTTGAAAACAACAAATTGAACACCATGCGGTAGAACAGATCGACTTCCTGGGTTTAGGAGGTCACTTTTTTTTGCGAATTTTTGAATTGGCTGGGTGACGAGCCCATGACTTTTCGAAAAGCCCGGTAAAAGGCTGACTTGCTGTTGAAACCACAATCCATCGAGATTGACAACATTGACTTCTCAGAGGTCAACATCATCTGGCAGGCCTCTTTGATTCTCAATGCATTGATGAAATTGTAGAAATTGTCTCCTGATATTTCATTGATCACTTGAGACAGCTGATTTGGTTTGACTTCCAATAAGGATGCCAATTTTTGCAGTGTGAGGTCGGGGTCTGTAAACAGTTTATTGTGATTGAGGGTCGCCTCAAATTTGGCAAATATTCGCTGTTTATCCGTTGCAGTCAGCCCAGAGGTGAGGTACTTTTGGGCCTTGAGCTGAGGCAACAGCACCTTGGGTTTGACAAACATCACCAACGCATACAAATACATGATGAATGACAGCACCAATGAGCCGAGCCGGTCCGAATCTAAAAAGACCCGAAAACCCATGACTTGCAGAATGAACACGCCATACACCAATACCAGAACCATCACCTTGAACCACAAAATGGCCGACAACCCATGCAAGTTGTGGATGGCTTCCTGATTCAAGTCAGAGCGCTTTTTCTGATGTTTGAGGTCATGCAGTATGTAAAGCATGTAGACCAAATAATGCACACCTTTAAATCCAGCAAATAAGGCCACAGAGGCAGGGATACCGTTGGTTCTTCTGGCCGTTATGTAGGCAGATTTGAGTTCCATTGGTTGCAAATAAAATGACAGGTAAATCAAGACAAACGCCACGAAGGGTAAAAAGTGTCCGTATGTAGACCATTGTTTAAACACATTGTTGCTGATAAAAATGGACCGGTAATGCGCCAACATCAAAGGACCAAACAACAATGGAATGGTTTCTTCCATCCGATACAGCTTCAATTTGAGGTTGGGGTGATTGATTGACAACAAATCAGCAAAGAGGATCAGCACAGAACAGGCAATCAACAAATTGAGTGATATGAGGGTGTCCTTTTTGTGTTGCATCAAAGACAGGGCCAGCAACAAAAACAGTCCTTGTATGATGCCCAAGTAAAGGATGATATGTGTCATTCAGCAACCCTGTGTTCAATCAGTTATGCAACAAATCTTATGGGTTGAAAGCGTTGATGACAAGCCCTTAAGTGAAAATCAATGCGGCCAGAATTGACGGTGACATACCGAAATTTTGACCGCATCAATCAATCATTTAATGGGCAATCAGGTTTATTCAACCATGCAAAAGGCGTTGAGTTTGTTGCCATCCAGATCACGAAAGTAACCGGCGTAGAAGCCCTTGTTGGCTTCGGGTGGACGAAATCCGGGTTGGCCTTCATCGGTACCGCCCAACTCCAGGGCTTTCTGATAAAAGGCATCCACTTGTTCAGGGGTTTCCAAGTACAAGGCGACCATGTTGCCATTGCCTACGGTGGCTGCTTCTTGATTGAATGGGATGGTGACCGAGACGCCTGGGGCATTCTGCCCAGGCGACCAGGCCACAAAATAATTGTCTTCTTCCAAAAATCGACCGACCCCGATCGATTTGAACAATGCATCATAGTAAGCGGTGGCGCGGGGCAAGTCATTGGTGCCCATGGTGACGTATCCAATCATGTTGATTTCTCCTGTGTTGTGAAAAGAAATGCCACTGTAACAAGGGTCTGCTGACAGCATGGTGTCAGCAGTGTTTTGCTACACTATACTCAAGTGCTCAAGATGCCATCAGGAATGCGTTTAATGACCAGAATTTTCAAGCCCGTTCCAATTCGCTGCACTGTGGATTTCCCGGTCAAGCCGGGTAATGACGAATATTTTTTTATTAAGATTTGAATCAACCAGAACCCAAATGAATGTGACAGGAATGAACCCAAAGGTTAAACCATGAGACGTGCCGATCGCTTGATGAAAATCACCCATTTTTTGCGTCAGCATCGCCAAGCCGTGACCGCCAGACAAGTGGCGGAACACTTTTCGATTTGTCAACGCACGGTGTACCGGGACATCCAATGCCTGATGGATTCGGGGGTGCCGATCCGGGGCGAGGCTGGCGTCGGATACACCATCGACAAACAGTATTTCATGCCACCCATCGCCTTTGATGCCGATGAATTGGAAGCCATCGCCCTGGGCATCAGCATGGTGCGCCAATGGACCGATCAACGCTTTGCCGACAAAGCCAACAGTGCCCTGGACAAGGTGCAAGCGGTGCTGCCGGCCAGTCTGCAAGGCGAGCTGCAACAAATCACCACCTATGCCGTACCCAACCGCCCTGCGGTGCCGTGGTCGGTGAATTTTTCTGACTTGCGGGAGCACATCCGCAAGGGGCAAAAAATTGATTTGGCCTATGCCGATGAACGGGGACAACACACCAACCGCACCGTGCGGCCACTGGCCTTGTTGTTTTTCAATCCAGTGTGGCTGCTCACCACCTGGTGTGAATTGCGCCAGGATTTCCGCAATTTTCGTTTGGATCGGATGCAAAAGTTAACCGCCAATGGTGACGTTTTTGCCGATGAGGCAGACAAGAATTTGGCCGCTTATTTGGCTTTGGTTAAAGAATGTCATGATCGGGCGTGAACCAACCAGCACTCAGTGTTGGGCGAATATCAGATAATAATAGCCATAGCCACTGAGCAGGATCATCCCGAAAGCCAGGGTGGAGGCATAAAACAAACGCATTGATCCGACGCGGGCGATGATGATCAGCTTCATGATGATGTTGGTGGTCATGGCCAGTAATATGGCCAATGCAGCCACCGGCATCAGTATTTCACCTACGTTGAATAATTCGGTGACCGAAAAAGTAACCACCCGCAAACTGGCAAAACCACCCAAAGCTGACGTGATCATGACACCCACCGAACCGAGTATCCTGGCCGCCAAAGCAATCACAATCAATCCCAAAGAAATCAACGCCGCAAAGGTCAAGGTGCTTTTCAGGGAAATGGGGTTGTCCACAGACAAGGGCACGTCCTCTGCATCGCTGGGGTTGCGACTAACCAGCATCAAGGTCAAGGCAATGAGGATACCCACCGCCGCGGGGATTCCTAACAACAAAGTCAGTTGCCAGGTGATTTGATCGGCAATGATGGCCACCACCATGATCTGGATAAGCAAGGAAGACACCTCTGCCAACACCAAAGCCCCCACCGACAACATCACCCCAGTTGACTGGGTTTTGGATTTGATGGCCAAGCCCAAAGTGGTGGCGGTGGCTGAGACGAAACCACCCAAAAATCCGGTGAGCAAGAGGCCCCATTTTTGTCCCATTTGGCGCAATGCGATGTAACTGAAAAACTGGACGCCAGCAATCAACACAAACAACAACCAAATTCGGGTGGGGTGGATCAGTCCCCATGGGTCGATGTAGTCATTGGGCAACAAGGGTAAAATGACAAAGGCACTGATCAAGAAGGTCACCGCGGCCGACATTTCCTGTCTTGATATCCCCGTTCTGACGAATTCTCGCAAGCGGTTCCTGATGGCCAACACACCAAACACCACCACCCCCAAGATCACCGCCAGTTGTCCATTGTCATGGGCCATGTAGCCAAGCACAAAAGTGATGATGGCGGCCATGGCCGAGGTGCCCGCCACCGACAAGGTCCGATCGGCCGCATCCCACCGCACATCGTTGAGCAACACAATCAGGCACACAAAGACGCTGATGATGACCAGCAGAATGGTTTGGTTGATGGCAGCTGTCAAAGCACCCAACAAACCAATCAAAGGCAAAGTTCTGGCGCCCAGCACCGAGCGCAGGCCTTTTTTGCTTTGTGAGCGTTCACGTTCAACACCGATCAGCAAACCGATCACCAGGGCTGTCAAAAAGGGGCTGAATTGCTGAAACATGGGTGCATGATGACAAATAACGATCCTGCAGTTTAGCAAAGGGGGATGATCTGTGGCGTCAAATTCATGCCCAATTGGCGGATATTCTGCTTGGGTCAATGGGCATCAAGGGTTGAATCCAGCAGGCTACACCCCTGCTTGCATCAGACCAAAATGACATGCTGCGAACCTGCCAATGGGTCAAAATGTGACGCGTGCATTAACGATCGACCAACCATCTGATATACACTGGGGCACACTGAATTTCATTTGGGTGGGCAAAATGACCAACAAAATTCGTCTATTGGCCGCTGGTTTGATGGTCTGTGCGATGTGTTCAACATCCGCATTGGAATTCACTGTCAACACCACAGCAGACACAACCGATCTGACTTTGGGCAACGGTGTCTGTGCTGACATCAATGGTGATTGCAGCCTGCGAGCGGCCATCATGGAAGCCAACCAAAACCTCACTGCCGACACCATATACTTGCCGCGCAACGCCGTGTATTTCTTGAGCTTGACCGATGTCGTCACCGACACCCAAGCTTTTGGTGATTTGGACATCAGCAGTGACTTGACCATCAGCATTGAAAATCCAGGCATTCCGGCCGCCAGTGTGACCGAAATACCGATCATCAGCGCCAATGGCATCGATCGGGTGTTCGAAGTAACCGATGCCAACAGCGTGACATTTTTTGCGGTGTCAATCATCAATGGGGATGCCACAGCCGGAACCAACATCAGCCAACTGGGTGGGGGCATCAAAGTGGCCGACACGGTGAATCAGTTTAATCTGTTGAATTCGATCATGTGGTTCAATCGAGCCGAGCAAGGCGCGGGCATTCATTCACGGGCCAGTAACAGCTTGATCAGCCTATCAGACATCTCCTTCAACACCTTGGTGCAAGGCACCAGCAATGCCGATGGCTTGGCCATTTACAACGCAGGAGGCAGCATGCAAATTCAATTCAGCTCCCTGCACAACAACACCCTGGATGCCAGTGTGATTTCCTGCAGCAAAAACACCATCAGACACAACAATACCAGCCAAGAAATGCGGCTGTTCAACACCAGCGTGCTTGAAAATGGCATCTTGGCCGATGGCACCATGCAAACCTGTGTCAACGGCATTTACAGCCAAAATGGCAGCCTGACTTTGATCAACGCCACGATCAACAACAACGCTGGAGCCGGGCTTGGATTTTTTGACTTCAATGGCAATCTGGAAACCCTGTTTGTGCGCAACAGCATCATCGCCAATCAAGGGGTCAGTGATTGCACCACAATCAACTCAGGAGTGATCAATTTTGGTGATGGCAACGGCGGACACAACATCACCTCGGACTTCAGTTGTCATTTACCCAGCGGAGCCAATAACATGGAGAACACCGACCCGCTGTTGAATGCCCCAAAATCGGCCTTCGGTAACAGCTTGGTGCTGTTGCATCAAGAGCCTTTGCCTTGGAGCCCGGCGGTTGATCAAGGCAGTCCCTTACCGGTCAATGTGGGCAATCCCAATGCTTGCCAGCAGTTGGACCAAAGATTGGTCACACGCCCGATCGATGGCGATTTCGATGCCAGCGCGGTTTGTGACATCGGTGCAGTGGAATACAACTTGGATCTGATTTTCTTGGATGATTTTGAGTAAACTGGTGCTTAATGTGGAATGCACTCAACCTTGCGATTGCCCTGAAATTGCTGTTAATTTCACGACCCAGGTAGTAAATTAATTGGGTGAGCATTCAAGCCTGAGGAGGCCAGCATGAAACCATCCATCAATCCTGTCAAAAACGGTCCTTTGAAAGTGGAAGGGGTGACAGAAATCCACCGCAATGGGCAAAGCCAAGCGGTCGACGGGCCCTTGTTTTTGTGTCGTTGTGGACAATCAGAGAACAAACCTTTTTGTGATGGTTCACACAGCCGGGTGGGCTTTGATGACAGCCGGCCCGACAACCCCGATGATGAACGGCTGACCTTTAAACAAGCGCGCTTGACCGTGTATGAAAACGTCGCCATCTGTTGCCACGCCGGCAACTGCCCCAAAGGCAAACCAGACCAATGGGACCTGGCCGATGTCGGGGCCATGATCAACATCGTGCGCTCTTGCCCTTCGGGCGCTTTGAGTTATGCCCTGGATGACATCGAGCACCGCGATGTTGAGCGCGAAGCCAAGCTGATCGTGGATGATTTGAGTCCGATTAAAGTCGAAGGTGCCATCGAGTTGCGCAACACCACCTGGGGTGATGGCGCTTCTCAAGAACACTACGCCTTGTGCACCTGTGGTCATTCAAAGATGAAGCCCTTCTGTGATGGCTCTCATGATGCGCTTTAAAACAGTGATTGAATCGACAAATTAGCTGGAATTCAATTTAATTCAGCCATTTTGGTGGTTAACCCAATGGCTCGTGTGATATCTTGGTGACGATGTCATTTCATGGAGCATTGCAATGATCAACGTATTTTTGATGATTTGGACTGGGGTGTTTGGGTTACAGCACAGTCAGTCAGCTGAGAATGAGGCGTCTGTCTTTGGTGCCGAAATATTGCTCAGTTATGTGCTTGATTTGGATTCACCTGGCACACCATCGGCCACAGCACCAGGAGATTTCTTTGGGTTTTCATCGGCCACTGGAGATTTCAATGGAGATGGTATAGACGACTTGGCAGTGGGTATTCCAGGATGGGACTTTAACGTGGGGGTAGATGACACCGGCATGGTGATGGTTGTGTATGGAACATTCAATGGCATTCCCAGTCAATCGGTGGAATTGACCCAAAGTTTGCTGCTTGATTCGGATGGTCTGGAACCGGGAGACTTGTTTGGTGGCACATTGGCCGTTGGTGATTTTGATGGCGATGGCTATGATGATTTGGTGGTGGGAACAGAAAATGAGGACGTCACCACTGACTTCAATGACCCCAACAACACGACTTTTGTGAATGCCGGGGCAATCAATATATTTTACGGCAGCAGCAGCGGCATTGAAACAGATTCTGATTACATTCACATCGACATCGATGACCCGTTCAGCGGTGACTTGTTACAAGACGAAGCCCGCTTTGGACATGCCTTGACAGTGGGTAATTTCAATAATGATGACTGGGACGATTTGGTGGTCAGTGTGCATCGACAAGATGTGGTGTTTGATGACATCAACAATCCTGTGATGGATGCCGGCATGGTGGTTATTTACAATGGTCATCCATTAGGAATCCGCAACACCGACAGAGACATCCTCAGTCAAGCCAATGGCGCACTTTCTGGAGTTCCTGAAGTGCAAGACTATTTTGGCATCAGTTTGGTCGCTGGTAATTTTAACAACGACGATTATGATGATTTGGTCATCGGCGTCCCTTACGAAGATTACAACGGTGTCATTGATGCAGGAATCGTACAAGTTCTGTATGGCGCATCCAATGGTTTGGTATTCAACAATGAAATTTGGTCTCAAGATGATTTATTCGGAGTGGTTTTAGAAGTCAACGACCTGTTTGGCTTTTCCATGACCACGGGTAACATCAATGGCGATGGGTTTGATGATTTGATCGTCAGCGCGGCTTATGAAGACATTGAGAGTTTGGTTGATGCCGGCGTGGTCCACTCCATCCTGGGTTCCAGTGGTGGATTACAAGTCGCCAGCAATCAAACCGTGTCACAGAACGATGGCACTTTGTTTGGAGTGGCTGAAACCGGTGATGTGTTTGGCTTGAGTTTGCACGCCGCTGATTTGAACTACGATGGTTTTGATGAGGTCATCATTGGCACCCCGTTTGAGGACACCGCCATGAATGCCGGAGGCATTGTGCATGTGATTTTTGGTACCGCTGGCGGCATGGACATCAATGACACCCAACATTTCCTGTCTGATGAATTGGACGCCAACTTCGGCTTTTCTTTGACCAGTGGCAATTATGGACAAGGCTCGACTTTGACCATGGGTAAACCCGGCAATGAATCCAATGACATGGATCCATTGGCTGGCTCCATATTTAATTTGGTCTACAAAAACCCTGACGTCATATTTAAAGATGGATTTGACCAGCCACCAAAGTTTTGATGACCGGCTTAATCATTCATTCAAAATCATCCAAAAAGATCACATCAGGATTCCAAATCGGCTGTTGATACAAATACGCTTCGTCATGACCAGGGTGACCCAAGCGACCGGTGAGGCTGCCATGGTCGGCCATGAACACCACGCCGACGGTTGGTGAGGCACTGGTCAAATCTGACCTGATTTGGATTTCCAATTCAACTTCATCGATGGTTTCGGTGCCATCAATCATCCGCGAAACGATCTGTCGATGCTGCGTCGCCGTGTCAATCAGCACCAAATCCCGATTGCCATCGGTGTCACCGGCAAATTCAGGGTTGCTGCCACCTCGATTGTTGTTGTCATCTGGATCAACATCGGTGAATACATAGCCGACATAACGGCCGGCATCAGACACCGCCACCTGACTGATGCCTGAGGTGCCGGCTTGGGTCAAGGGCACACCCTGTTGATTCAATGACACCAAAGTGTGGTCACCTGCCAAGCGATCGTACAACAACACCTGCGAGTTGTTGGCACCGCTGTAGTCATCAGCAGTCAAGTTGTCCGCGTCGGTGATGAAAGCCACCCAACGCCCATCGGCTGATATGGCCGGATCGCGTGACTGGTCGTTGGCTTCGGTGCCACCCATGGTTTGAGATATCCGCACCGTACCACCACCCAATTGCCTGAGGAACACATCGGTTTGGCCATTGCCGTCGTGGTTGACGATCTGGTCGTTATCTGAGGTGTAAGTGACCCACAACTCCCCAGCCAGCCCGCTGAAATCAAATTCTTCGGATCCGGCGGCTTGCCCAGCCATGTCCTCACTGATCAGCACCACCTGACCGTTGTTTGGGTTATAAGCATACACATCACGTTGACCATTGCTGTCGTTGGGCACCAAGTCCTCGAAGGTGTCGAACACCACCACCCCTTGGTCATTGACCCGATTGTTAAAGCCTTCGGCAATCTGCAAAAAGGCGTTGTTTTGACGGTCATAACGGTACAAAAAATAGCTGCCCAAAGAATTCAGGCCCATGGGTGGTTCATACTGGGTCCGAAACGACACATAGCGCCCTGAAGGCGACAAGGCCGGTTCATAGGTGCTGATGTTGGCTGCGAGTCGATCCATGATGCCGTTGTCACGATTCAACACAAACAAATCCAAGGTGTCATTCAAGGGTTCGGGCACCAAATTGGGGGATTTGCTGGAGAGTAAAACAGTCAACTGGTCGCTGCTGATTTTGACGTGGTTGATGTCATCCATCACCGTTTCTGGGGTGAAAGCCGCCACGTGTTCTTGTTGCATGGAGCCGTCGGTAAAGTCATGCTGTAAGATCGAGGTATTGGGCCCAAATGTGGGTGTTAAGGTCAGGTCGGTGGCCGCGGTGGTGAACAACAACTGTTCACCAAAGACCCCCAATTGTGGGTCATAACTGTGGCCATTGGCTTTTTCTCCCAAAGCGTTCTGCGACACCAAGGTCAACACACCGGTGGCGGTGTCATAAGCATACAAATCATAATCACCATTGGTTGAACTCGGGAACATCTCATCCGATGATTCGGTGAACGCCACCCGCGTTCCATCGCCACTGATCGCCACATCACTGAAACTGCTGTGATTGAGCAGTTGGTTGCCCAAGTCATCCACATTGAGGCGGGTGATGGTGCCACTGTCATACCAAAACACATCGATGCGGTTGTTGCTGTCATCGGCCACCAGGTCTTCTTGTCTCGAGGAGAACACCACCGTGCCTTGATTGCTGACTTGCCCAGCCCAGCCAGAAAACTCACTGTCACTGGAATTGACTCCGCCGGGGGTGACATTGATGAGGGTTCTGGCGTCATTCAACCGATCCAGCACGAACAGGTTGTCACCGCTGTTATTGATCACCTCTGCACTTAAATTATCCGCCCGAGAAACCATCAAGACATATCGCCCACTGCTGGAAACATGTTCATTGTGGGTGTCGCCATCAGCGGCCGCCGCACCATCCAGTGAGGTGCTCAACAAGGTGTAACTGTCATCGCTCAAATCTTTGCGGTAGATTTGGGTCGAATTGTTGCCGACGTGCAAAGGATCAATGGCTGTGCGGCTGCTGAAAATCACGCCCTGCCCATCATCTGACAGATACAGTTCACCGCTGGTGATTTCGACCATGCCATTGCTGCCAAAACCACTTTCGTTGAACAGTTCGCCAGTCACCAGGTCTTTGATGTACAGCTGATAAGCCTCACCATTGCCGCCAGGATACTCGGTCGCTTGACTGGCAAAGGCCACGTAGCGACCATCAAATGAAGGACGTGAAAACGAATAAATGCCCTCAGACAAAGCCTGCTGACCACTTTGGCTCACTGAGACCAATTGGGTGGTCTCCGTTTGCAAATCCCTGATGAACAAATCCTCAATGTGATTCGCATCGTTGTTCACCAGGTTATTGGCTTTGCTGACAAAGCTGATGTAACGACCGGTGTTGGACAACCGCAAATCTTCGGCCCCGTGATCGGCCAACAAGCCCACATCCAAATTGGGCTCGGTCAACCAGGACAACTCATTGGCCGTGGCCCGATCAACTGACCACAACAAACCCCAAAAGAACACCACTCTTAACATGACAAATCCCCAAAAAATGAAAGGCTTCATTCTAGGAAATGGGTGGAGCTGAAACCTGAAAGGCTGCTGAATTCATCCTGAATTCAGCAGCCAATGGGCCCCAAGCCATGGTTTGGGGCCTGATCAGTCAGAACCTCTGTATCAGCGCAGGCTGCCGCACTTGTGACCTGAAGTGGGCGTACCTATGGCATTCAGTAAATGAATGGGTGGGCGATAATTAGATCCAATTGTGCCGGCAGATGTGGTTGCGTAAGGGGATTCTTGTTTGGTTTGGATCAACTGGTCCAAATATTGATTCCAGGGTGGTTTTCCATGGGTGCGCTTGAGTCTCTCGATGGCATCCTCGCTGGCTTTTTCTTGGGTTTTTTTGGCTGGTGTGATTTTACCGTAAACGATGAATGGTCCACCGTTCTCAAAGCCGCTTGGTCCAATGCCCACTCGCAATATTTTAAGTAAATGATCTCCTTCCAAACCCACATGAATGGTGCCTTTGTAGTATGTGCCTATGGGCTGCCAATCTTTCAGGGGTTTGAGTGATAATTCCACATTATTGAGCCCGGGTACGCCTGTTTTCAATCGCTCACCGAAACCAGTGTAATCGCCCAAATAATAAGTTTCGTTATAGATCACCGCCGAGCGATTGAAGCACATGTGATTCAATCCAAAGTTATCAGCGGTCAATTCGATGGCCTCGGGTTGTGCGGCTTTCAATTTGGGCACCACATTGAGGCGGATCTGACCTTCGGTGAAGTCATAAAGTACATGCGATGACATTGCAAGCTGTGAAACATCTATCTTTTGATCAAGCAAGGCATCGTCTTTTTGCTTGAGGTAAAACAACAGATGCAATTGGTTTTCTTCATTCAAAAACATTTCTAGATTCCAGGGACCGCCGGGTTTGAGGTGATCGATGTATTCATTTTTCATTGAACGGTATGTTGAAGTGTGGCCTGGAAATACGCGGTGTGTTGCCAATTCTTCAATCATTTCCTGATCTGAATTGGGTGTGAAATAAAGCGCCATTTCTACAAATATGGTGGCTGGTTGTTCAGCCTGGACGTAAGCTCCCACAACAACGTTCCACAGCAAAATCCAATTGAAGAGGTGTCTCATGATTTGTTCTCCCAAATGATGGTGATGGATTGATGAAGACCGTCTGGTGATTCATCACTTTGAACGATGGAGTATCCACCGGGGTTTTTTTGTGCATCTTCATGCTGCCCAACCGCACTTTCTGCTTGATCAGGTGTGGCTTCGAGCAGTTGGAACTGCACCACATTCAAAGTCAAAGACAGCAACAAGGCTGCTGCCATGGACCATTGCCAAAATGGTTTGAGGTTGATTGAGCCAATGGCTGGTTGTCCAAACAATTCATCGGCTTTGGTTTGATATCTCGCACTGGCAGGCTTCAATGAGAGTGATTTCAGTATGTCTTCGGGTTGATTCATGGTGTTGACTCCTGGAGCTTTTCGATGGCCCGGCGGTAACGCGAAGCCACGGTATTGATGGATTGATTGCTGCTGAGGGCGATTTCTTTGAAGGTCAAGCCACCGATGGCTTTCATGACCAACAACTGCTGTTCTGCTTCAGACAGTTGTGACATGAGTTGCAACACGGTTTGTTGTTGGTGGCGCAAAGCCGGATCGGCTTGTTGCCAATCAATCACCTCCGTCCAAGTGGATTGATGGCGCATGGATTGTTGGCGCAACCGCAGGGCCTGATTGCGCACGGCGCGATACACATAGGCCACCAAATTGTCGGGCTCGGCCGGGGTTTCGGCCACCGCCAACAAGGCTTCATGCACCGCATCCTCAGCCAACTGACGGTTTTTGGTGATCGCCAAAGCGCACACATACCATCGCTGTTGGTGCTTTTGAAACAGTGGCCCCAGTTGCTTTATCCTCATACTTACAGATTTTTATTCATATGAGTGTCGGGCGGGGGATTTTTGTGCATCAGGGCTGAAGTTTTTTTACTTTGGGTGGTGAATCACCAGCTGCCCTTCTCCTTGCATTCGTGATAAGGTGGTTGGGTTTTGATTTGTTGTTGATTCTCAGCACCACCCGCTCATGAATGATTGGAAAAAAATCAGTGCCTTGTCACTGTTGTTCTTTGCCTTGTTGTTGGCTTTGTTCATCTACCTGTTCAAAATCAACATTTCATTGCCTTCGAATAACTTGCCCTTCGTGGCCGAAGCAAAACGCCAAACACCGCTGCCCACTTGGCAGGGGACACGGCCAAAGAACATCATTGTGTTCATTGCCGATGGCATGGGATTCAGTCATTTGACAGTGGCCATGCACACCCAACAACAAGCCGGTCAATCCTCGGTCTGGCAACAATTCGAGGTCAAAACTTGGCATGATGCGCGCTCCCACTACGGTCCTTTGACCGATTCTGAGGCTGCTGCCACGGCCATGGCCACGGGTCACTCAACCGCTTTTGGTCACATCGGCATGGACGCCGAACAAAACCACCTGAGCAATGTCTTTGAACTGGCATCCGCCCAAGGTATGGTGACTGGGGTGGTGACCGATTCATATGTTTGGGATGGCACACCTGCTGGTTTCACCACCCACATCCGCAATGAAGACGATGCCAGAAACATCCTCAAGCAACAGGCCAACAGCCAGTTGGCACTGCTGTTTGGTGAGCTGGAAGATTTGGGTGAAGGCCTGGTCCCTGAACAGGCTGAAACGGAATCCATCTTGAGCCAACGGTTTCAATTACTGGACAAATCCCTGACCTTGCCGGCACAAACCGAACCACTGCCACCCATCGCAGTTTTGTATGATGAAGATGAAATTCAAAACCTGAACTCATCGCCCAACCTACCGCAAATGACCGCCACGGCGCTGCAGTATTTGTCATGGCACCAGCAGCCCATGCTGCTGTTGGTCGAAAGTGAGGAGCTGGACTCGGCATCCCACACCAATGATGCAGATCGGGTCATTGCCGGCTTGCAAGTCATTCAACACACCCTGGCGGTGCTGCTGCAGTACACCGCCGAAAATCCCGACACTTTGCTGGTATTCACCGCCGATCACGAAACCGGTGGGCTGGCCGCCACCGCCGACTACACCACCTACCCCGATCTACAAATGCGCTGGTCAACCAGGCACCACACGGCGGTGGTGGTGCCCTTGTTGGCCACAGGCCCTGGGGCCCAAGCATTTACCCGGGTCCAACGCAACACGGACATTGGTCTGGTGCTGAAAGACTTGTTGACTCCACATGAGGCAACAACGACGCCATAAACACCCCTGATTTGACCCAAAAAAACCACCCTGTCTGGGTGGTTTCTTGCTTTAATTGGTTTGACGATCAGCTGATCGCGGCCAACACCCGGTTGCGTTCAAAGTTGCTGCCGATGCTGTTCGCGGCGGCTTTGATGCGGGCTTTGATGGCGTCATTCATGGCCGGCTGGCGGCTGATGCTGAGCAACAAGTTGGCCAATTCAAAATCCGAACCGATGTGTTCGGCCGCGGCTTCGATCATGCGGGCCAAATGCGCTTCTGGCACGTTAAACTTGAGCAAATCGGCATACACTTTTTTCATCTCGAAATCAGAGCCTATGTGACTGGCCAGATCCAGATAGGCGGTGAACAAAGCCTCATCGGCTTGTTCGATGTGTTGATTGGCAGCCAACATGACTTTGGCCAATTCGAAATCCGAGCCGATGGCGGTGGCCAAGGCAAACAGGTTTTGTACATTCACCCCTTGATCGCCGCGTTGATCCAGATAAGCGATCAACACCTTGGCCATTTCAAAGTCCGATCCAATGCTTTCAGCGGCGGTGAAATAGGCTTGGTTGATGGCGGTGCTGGGTGGTAATTGCGGCAGCACGTTGAGCATGGTTTTGGCCATTTCGAAGTCCGAACCAATGCTGCCAGTAGCGGCAAAAAAGTCCAACCACTGACCTTCTGATTCGATCTCTTGGGTGGCCACCATGGCCGACAACACATGTGCCAACTCAAAGTCCGAACCGATGTCGGCCGCCAGGGTCATGGCCTGTGACAAATCGCGATCACTCAATACAGACAAGCTGAACAAATGCTTGAGGTAGGCTTTGCGCACAAAATCACTGTGGATCAAAGCCACTTCTTCCAACACACCTTGATCTCCGTGGTGGGATTGAATGCGTTCGACCCGGGCTTCCGCCTGCAAGCCGGTTTCCCGATAAACCATGGGTATGACGCTGGCAAACCAGCGCCTGGCAGCGGCATCAAAGGCTTGCTCATCACCCTCGTACCAATAAGTGTAGGCGGCATTTTCGGCATTGGTCCCGGGCGCACTTTCAATCAAAATGCGTTGTTTGATGCCCCCTTCGCTGTGGGTCAGATCAAAGCGGCTGTTGCTGGGGAAGGCCAGAATTTGACTTTCGTCGTCATTGAATTGAATGTCGCCTTTGAGCTTGGCTTTGACTTTCAGTTGGCGGTCATCGCGGGAAGAACTGATCGATATTTCAGTCTCACCACCATCGGTGCTGATGTGGTGGTAGGATGAGCCACTGGCATGGTGGATGTTGGTCAGGACCGAATGGGTTTGGGCCACCACGCCAGGGGCGGTCACCACGATCAGGGCCAAAATGCCCATCAGACCCATGGTCCACAGGCGGCTGGTTCGTTTGTTTTGGGGCTGCATGATGTTTTCCACACGTTGCAGCAGTTGGCTTTTCTTTGATGTCATAGCGGGTACCATTAGGGGTTGAGGTTGTTGATTGAGCTGTCTGGGTTGTTGGGCTTTGGCCACATCAACCAAAGTCACTGCCAGGGCCTTGGGATTGTTGGTCCAGGTGGTGGCCAGGGCATCGGCTTGTTGTTCGGTGGCTTGGTGAATGTGTTGGGTCAACAGGCGGTTCAGTGGTTGGAAGAACAACACCATCTGCCACCATTGGTTGATGGCCAGCCACAGCCCATCACGGCGTTTGATGTGGGCCAATTCATGGGCCAGGGCGGCTTCAATTTGTTCGGCTCGACACTGTTGCAAAAAGGCCGTTGGGCACACCACTTCGCGGTGCAAGGCAATCGGTGAAGTCAACACTTCCGATTGGCTCAATCGGGTGTTGGCCGGCAAGCCACTGTGTACCAACAAGCGATGGAAAGCGGTGAGGGTGTCCGGGTTGGTTACGGCCTGTCTGGATTGCATCAGCCAACACCATTGGCGCTGACTGTGTCGGTGTCGATAAACCAAACCGATCAATCCGGCCAGCCAAATCAATGACCACCACATGGCTGGGTTGATTGGGTCTGGCTGGCCATTTCTTTGGCCAAGATCTTGCCCAATCCCTTGCCCCACATGCGGCTTGATGTCTGCGCCCTCTGGGTGGCTGGGTGCGGGGGTGTGCTCTGTCGGCACGGTGACCACTGGGTCAGTCTTGGCTGAACTGCGGTTTGGTGGTTTGACTGTTGGTTGCTTGCTGACCAAAGGTTGGTTGGATGGCTGCCATTGTGCAGGGCTCCAGGTCATGGCCCCCTGGGGAATCCAGCCTTGGGTCTGTACCCAGGCCGTGCACAAGCCCAGCAACAACACCGACTTCATGACCCATTCACCCAAACGATCAAAGGCCAACAAGCCCAGTCGGATGGCCACCAACACCAGGCCAATCAGCACGGTGGAGTGAATGAAATAGTTGACCGCAAACAGCATCAGCTGTTCGGCCAAAGTTTGGATGGTCTCAATCACGGCGCACCTCCTGATCCAGCAAGGCTTTGATTTTCAGCAAGTCATCTTCAGACACCGTTTCTTGGTCCACCAAGTGGTGCACCAAGGCTTCAGGTTCACCATCGAACAATTGCTGCAACAAACTGCCCAACATCGATGAGCGCACTTCGGCTTCACTGACTTGGGCTTGATAGAGGTATTGGCGGCCGTCTTTTTCGTAACCAATGACGCCCTTTTCCTGTAAGCGCTTGAGCATGGTCGCCACCGTGGTCAAGGCCAGCGGTTTGTGTTGGTTCAGTAGTTGGTGCACTTCACTGACACTGAGTTTGTCGTGCTGCCACAACACTTTCATCACTTCGATTTGAGCCTGGCTGAGCTTGATGGCGGGTCTGGTTTGGGTCATGGGATGTGATTAATTACTACAACTGTAGTTTAATTTAATACTACATGTGTAGTTTGTCAATCCATTTTTACATTTTTTGTCACCCAGCAAGACGGATCAAAACTCATGTTCACGACACAGCTGCAGCTGACCTGTGGTCGATAAGGTCTCCTTGGTCAGTTGGCAAAGGAACTGCTTTTCATCCATCGGTTGGTGGTAACGACAGGACTGACACAAACCAAAACCCGGTTGCTCGTGGTGTTGTTGCCAGCCCTTTAATAAATTGCGGATGCCGGCCGTCAGTTGCTCATGGTTGTGGTCCACCACCACCAACTGTTCTGCCACCGCGGTCAACTGCGCACGCGCCAGCTTGGTCAAGGCCAAGCGCACAATGCGTTTGTCGCGGGTGCAGTTGCTTTTGGTCACCAAGCCCAACTGTTCCATCACTTTCAACGTTTGCGAGATGCTGCCTTTGGTTTGGCCCAGGTATTCACTCAGGGCTTGGGCGGTGTTGGAGTAGCCATTACAGACCGACAGGTACTGCATCACTTCCAAATGCACCATTTGTAGGCCGGCTGAACTGGCTGCCTGCCGCATTTGGCTTTTGTACAAAGAGGTCAGGCGTTCCAGCCACACATTCAATTCTTGATTCATGCATATATGGTATAGCACCTAAACTTTCTTGACAAGCCCAATTTTATCGGTATACTGCGGCATAAAGTTTAGAAACTATACTAATATTTTTTCAGTTTACGAGGACAAAACCATGAGTCACATCCCTTTATTCGATCCCGCCAAGGCCGTGGGACAACACCACCAAGACTTCAAAAACATCCAACTGGCTTTTGGCCAAGTGCCCAACATGTTCAAAGCCATCGGTCAGTCACCGGCTGCCTTGAACAGCCTGTGGACTTCGTTCGTCGCGCTGGGTCAAGGCCAGCTAGACACCCAACTGACTGAACAGATTGCAGTGCTGGTGGCCAACTTGAACCGTTGTGAGTATTGCCTGGCTGCCCACACCCTGCTGGGCCAAAATGCCGGCCTCACGGCGACCCAAATGGAACAAGCCCAACAGGGGCTCTCTACCGATGCCAGAACCGCTGCAGCCTTGCAGTTCGTGCAACAAATGGTGACGCAAAAAGCCCACCTCAGTGAGGCCGATGTGGCCCAGGTGAAACAAGCCGGTTTTACCGACGCTGAAGTGGCCGAACTGGTGGCCCACGTGGCCTTGAATGTGTTCACTAACTACACCAATGTCGGCTTGGCAGTGCCCACCGACTTTCCGGTTGTACCCTTCAAGTCAGCCGCCTGAAACAGGCAGGAGTTCACATGAAAATCGATGTTTACGATTCTTATGCCACCGCCCGCAATGGCCAACGAATGCACTTTGACGTGCTGGTTACCACCGACACCGCGGCCGCGCAAGCCCATCAATATGGGCAGCAATGGCTGCAGTCGATTGGAGAACCTGCCCACGGGCTGCAACAATCTCATTGTCAGTTCTGTCATACCGCTGCCGCCAATCCGGAGGTCGCCAGACACATCCAACAACACGGGTACTTCATCCTCCAAATGGAAGGCTGTCCAGCACCTTACTGACCCCTCATCACCACCACAGGAGCAAACCATGCAACTTAAATCACCATCCACTGGGGCTTTGATCGCCCTGACCCTATTCAGCCAAACGATTTGGCCGCACCAGGAAACCAAGCATCAGCCGTCGGCTGGTGCCGCCATCCAAGCCACTGCGGGTAACACACCCTTGGCCGCCTTTGATTTGGTGCAAGCCGAAATCACCGCCAGTGACCATTGGTTGACGTTCACCATGCAAGTCAGTGATCAGGCCGGCACTTCCAAGCCCACCCCCACCGGCAAACTGGAAGGCAGCGAGGTTTTTTCCTATGTGTGGCCCACCCAAATCAACAGTGCCGAGGTCGGTTTTGCCGCCGATCAGGGCATCTTGTCGATGGCCATCACGTCCCATCCTGATTTCGATGACACCCCTTTGTTTGATGAAAACGGTGATGGCAACCTGAACAATGACGGCACTGTGTGGCACTCTCATTGGGTGGTGTTGGTGCCCGATGAGGCTTGCGGCCCGGGAGCCCTCAAGGTGAAAGACATCCCCGCAGGGGCCCAACCGCAATTGCCCTTGACTTGGCCAGGCCTGCCGATCTTGATCGACAGCCCCGGTTACAGTCCCATTTTGACCCAACAACAAGTCAGTGTGCGGGTGCCATACAAGCAAGCCAAAGCACTCAAAGGCGTGGCCTTCGATGGCGTCACCGCTGGCCTCAGGGTCAATGAAAGCGCCCATGCCCCTTTGTTGTGTGTGGTGAATGTGTTTGATGTGGCCTCTGGCGACTTGTCTATGCCGGGTCGGGTGCGGTGAACCACGGCTGAAAACAATCAGCCCAATGTGTCACCAAGATGTCCGCAAATCCGTTTTGTATCAATGGGTCAACTTTGATCATTCTGTTGTTACCCCGGTGGAGTGAGTTTCCTCTGGTTGCACCCCCTGTTTTGTGCCATTCACACAAAAAGCCACCCCGATCCTTTGGGTGGCTTCCTTTTCTCACCATTGGTTGCTGTTTCAGTCAAAGGCCGTGATGAAAATCTCATCGGTGCAAACTTCGATCTGCGCCGGATCCAACAACACATGAAAGGTCGCGCCGGCTGGCATGGGCGAAGTGTCTTGGTTGTAGATCAACCAACGGCCCATCGTGTTGTCAAAGCGAACCCCAACGGGCGCCGGATTAACCAAGCCGGTCTCGGCCGACTGGGTGACTTGCAGCTGGGCACAAGACCAACCATTGATCAAGGGGTTGTTCAACATCGTGGCGTAATTCATCACCGGATCCGGGTGGATGTTGCCACTGCCAACGGTGTGCTTGAAAGCGCTGATGCTGGGATCCTGATAATACACATTGAACGTGGTGTTCAATGGCAGGGTGGCGGCATCGAGGTTTTGTACGTACCACCGATCAATGAGGTAATTGATGCCCACCGGATGGTCATTGAAGCCTGGATTGCTGCTGTCATATTTTTGCATCACATGGACAATTTTTTCGGGTCGACCATTCAAACCCGTGCGGTCGATTTCAACAAAATTAGCGGCACCACTTTGTTGCACCTCGAAAGTGGTGAACGTTTTGGCGATGTTCAAAATGTTGAATACCGAGCCCACTTGTATGTCGAAGCCACCATAGTTATAGATCCGCCACAGGCCACTGCCGTCGATGTATTCAAGGTCGGAATTGGCGTTGTTGTAGAACCCGCTGAGACCCCCATCCAGATTGAATTGATGGGTCACGTGCAATCCAATCAAGCCCGGATAACCATCCATGCTGGCATGACTCACGTTGGAGATGTTGTCAACCGGCCCTGCATGCACATGCTGGTGTGAGACCACCCCAAATTCATGGGCGCCGATGTCCAACATCACCACCTCATCGCCGTTGCCATCCTTTTCCCGATACAAACCGTCCATGTCCAAATAAGGCAACAGGCTGCCGGCCAAAATCGAGGCATCGGCGGCATCAATGGCCGGTGACAGTGGCAGCAACCGACCATAGCGGTCCAGCAGTGGATCGGTGTCCGGGGTTTCGGGCACAAAATTACTGTGAAACGAAATGTTGTGATACAGATTAAAGGAATTGCTGACCATGGCATCACCTTGCACCCAGATGCCCGTATTGAAATCCTGCATGATGTTGTTGTGGTACTCGAATGAAAAGTCAGCTGCCGCTCCGGTGTTCAGGACGCGGATGGCTTCACCCAAGTTAAATGTCTGGTTGCGGTCCATCAAGGTGTTGTTGACCATGGTCACCGCCATCGAGTCGCCGCCGTCATTCCTGAACCGCATGGCGGTGGAAAATGAGGAGGTGGTCAACATGTTGATCAAGTTGGATTCGGCATGCACGGAGAATGTGGCGCCTGGGGCAAAATTGCCAAATTCGTTGCCATAATACCTGGAGTAGAATTTGTTGGCTTGCAACACCACTGCCATGGCGGCATTGGTTGCCGCACCGTTGTTGCCAATCGTCATCAGGCTGGTTTGGGCGTGCATGCTGTTGCCAATCAATTCAACCTGCATGTTGGCATTGGCTGCGTAGTTGGTCAAGTAGACCGTACTTTGTCCGGTGTCGGTGGCCAGTGTCCGCAAGCGGTTGTTGCTGATGTGCGCCGTGACCTCGACATCGGCATTGTTGCTGATGACAATTGGATGCCCGGAATGGTCTTTGTTGATATTGTTGTGTTTGATGCGGATCTCCAGGGCACTGTCTGCCTCGTCATCCACAATCAAATACAGGTTGCCATCGACAAAGGTCAAGCCACTGAATTCTGCCAAGCCACCAGTCAAATAAGCATCGATGCGATGACCCGCGGCAAACACCGGTCGATAGCCTTCACCGGCCATGATGGAGATGCCGGGTCCAGTCAGGCTGACGCCTTCATCAATCGGTCCATCGATGTGCAGCAGCACCCGATCACCCGGGGCTGCGGCATTGGCACACACATCCAGGCTGTCGCCACAAAGGCTGCCCGCGCCGCTCCAAATGTGGTCTGCCGCTTGTGCGGTTGTGTTGATCATCGACCAGCCCAACAGGCCGATCAGGGTAAATTTCAAGTATTTCATGTTTCCACCTCAGTTATTCGATACCCATGCTTAACGCAATCGGCGAAAATAAGGCGACATGATCAGTGAAGAAAATCGGACATTCAGCCGCAACCGGCTTAGGGTGTTCGGGGCAAGGCTTTGATTTGATCGATGACTTGCTGCTGTTGATCGACCAGCTCTGCGGCATAATCCTGAGCCTGCATCAGCTGCGCCAAAGCATCCATGTGGGTCTGCATCAGCGCGAAGTCATGGGGTTTTGATTGCAACAGAATCTCCAACAGAATGATGTGGTAACGCACGGTGATGGGATGCGCTTCGCCAAGCATCGCTTGACCCAGGCGCAATGCCCTGAGGATGTGTTCTTGCGCTGCCACGAAATCGCCCAACTCGATGTTGACCAGGGCCAACCTGGCGGCGGCTTTTCTGACCACCGGGCTTTCGGTCTTTTCGTTGTCGATGCTGTGATGGAAGGCCAGCTTGGCTTGGGGGTAAACCGCCGCCTCTTGATAAATCACCCCTTGGGCGTACAAAATTTCAGAAGTCATTGGATGGAACGCCGGCAAATGTTCGCGGGCCAAGGCAACGGTTGACTCGATCTCGGCAAAAGCCGCTTCGGTGTGTTTGATTTTGGCCAAAATCTCCGCATAAAGTTTTTGCGTGTACAGGGTTTGGTCGTGGTACGGGCCCAAACTGATTCGCTGCGACTCCAACACCTGTTTGGTCACTGCCAGGGCTTCAGTGAACTTTTTCTGCACCTTCAACACCGCGGCATGGTTCGATTTCAACTCCAGTGTGTCCGAATAGTTGGGTGGCAACTTGGCTTCAAAAATGGCCACCGCCTCAGCCAACAGGGCTTCTGAGCGATCCAAGTCGCGCTGCGCGTAAGCGATGGTGGCCAAATTATTCAACACATAACCGGTTTGGATGCTGTCAGCCCCAAAATGCTTGAGACTGATGGCATGGGCTTGGGTGGATTTTTCCATCGCTTGATCGATCAAACCCAGATCCTTCAGGGTGGCCGAGCTCACCCGCAAAGTCTCCAACAAATCGGGGTGGTCATCCCCCAACACCCGTCGCTGATCAATCAACAACTGCTCCAACACCGCCATGGCGTCTTCGTAAGCACCCAATTCCAGGTGATATTCACTCAGGTCTTTCCTGATTTCAAAAAACAAACGCTGGTTGTGATCCATCGCCGAATCAGCCAACAAGCGGGTGAGGATGGCCACGCTTTGCTGGGGATTGGATTGAAAAAAGTGGATTTCTGCCAACAGTTTTTGACTCAGCACATATTCAATGCCTTGGTTGTTGGTGAAGGGCAGTTGTAAGGCCTGGTCTGCCGCCAGCAGGGCTTGATCATATTGCATTTGACGGGCCAGGAACCGGGATTTCACCCGATACATTTTGGCCAGGTCAGAGAGGCTGTCATGGGCAAAGATGTCCGGCCGCTGCAGCCAGCCCTCAAGCCGGTCAAAATTTTGTGAGTCATAGAGGAATTGCAACAAATGGGCCATTGATCGGGGTTCATTCGGCTGCAGTTGCAACGATTGCTGCAAGTGATCAATGGCCTGTTGGTAGAGTCCCAGCTTACCAAAGGCGATGCCCATGCTCTGTAACAAATCAAACTTAATCGCTTGATCCATGCGGCGGTCTGCTTGCAACCGCAAAGCGGCCGCTTGTAACAGGTCATTGGCTGTGACGGTTGCCCCCTGGTTGACGTCGGGGTTGGTGTTTTCAAATGCATCCAACATGAACTGTTTGACCACCGCAGCTTTTTGCGCTTCGGCTTGGATTTGCTGGTTTTTATACAAGGTAACCGACAAGGCGCTGCACAACAGCAACACCCCAGCGACCACTGCAGTGACCACCGCTGGCTTACGGATCGCATACTTCTTCAAACGGTAGCCAAACGATTGGGGCGAGGCGTTGACTGGCTTGTTGTCGAGCCAGTGCTGCAAGTCTTCGGCAAAGGCATACATCGACGGATAACGCCGCTCCGGCTCATTCTGCAAGGCCGTTCTCAAGATGTTTTTCAGGTCCCCATCCACCCGCAAAGCCTTGAGGTGTTGGTCCACGGCCAACTCGTCATGGGCACAGGATTTGAGCAAGCGGTCTCTGGGCAATGGGGGTTGACCAACCAGCAACTCCAAGGCCACCACCGCCAAGGAAAAAACATCGGTGGTGACGCTGACTGCTTGGGCATTGATTTGTTCGGGGGAAGCGTAATTCGGGGTCAAAGCCAAAATTGTGGTTTTGTTGGCTTGAATTTTTTGGTCAATCAGTTTGGCGATACCAAAGTCGACAATTTTCAGCACCTCATTGCGATCGATCAAAATGTTGTCTGGCTTCAAATCGCGGTGAATGATCAAGTTGGCGTGTGAATATGACAGGGCTTGGGCACATTGCAAAATCAAACGCATCCGCTCGCGCACCGTGCCACCTTGTTGTTGGCAATGGGCTGTGATCGGCATGGCCTCTTCAATCAATTCCATCACCAAAAACACATCGTGGTTTTCGGTTTGACCACCATGCAGCATGTCGACGATGTTCGGGTGGGACAAGCCAGCCAGGATTTCTTGTTCTTTGACAAATTGGTGCAACAATTCATCGGCTTCCTTACCTTGCGGGGAAAGCACTTTGATGGCCACCCATTTTTGCACGTCTTCACCCAAACGCTTGGCTTTGAACACCTGCGACATGCCGCCTTCACCCAATGGCTCCAACAACTCATACTCATTCAAGCGGTCACCGGCCTGATAGCGATTGCGAATGGCTTGTTGGGTGTCACTCATCAAGCGGTCTTCCAAATAGCCGCCATCCTGTTCTTCGGCTTGAATCAAGTTGATCACCGACGCTTTGACCGCGGCATCCAAATCATCCATGGCGGCCACCTGCGCCAGGGCCTCAGCGGTGGGCAGATCGGCCAATTGCAGGAAAATGTCACAGGCCTGTTGCCAAATTTTTGCTTGGTTGGGATCCATGTTAGGGGTTTGAATCTGACAGTAATTCAGGTTGGTTCAGCACCGATATCAACAAAGCTTTGGCCACCTTCCAACGGCGCATCACTTGGCGTGAGCTGACTTCCAATAAGTCTCCCAGTTCTTGGAAGGTCAAGCCAAACAACACCTTCAACTCAATCAATTGGGTGTGATTGGGATCCACCACAGACACCGCTTCCAGGGCTTTGTGGAAGTCATAAAAATCAATTTTGATGTCGTCATCGCCCACTTCTTGGGTCATCGAATAATCGGCCACCGGCACCCCGCTTTTTTGCGCTTGTTTGTGGCGCAACACGTCCAAAATGTAATGCCTCATGATCATGCCCAATGAGCGCATCAGGTGCTGTCGGTCGTTGAATTTTTTGGGCAAAGAGTGACAGAATTTTTCATAGGTTTCATGCACCAAAACAGTCGGGGTGATGGTTTTGCCGGCCGGCATTCGATAAAGGATGCCATTGGCAATTTTTTTGATGTCATCATACAGGTGGGCATACAAGGCGCTGGCCTCGCCCGGCAAGCCACCCTCCAACTTGTTGATCAGGACCGTGAGGTCCTCATCCTGAAATTTTGCCACGACAACCAAGCCCCCTTGCATGTGAAACCTTCATTATAAAGAATCTGATCTGCAACACCCAAACAAACCACACATTTTGTCTGGTACCCCAAGAACCAGCGCAGCCATGACTGATGGCCTGTTGCATCCAGGATTGACCTGGATATAATTGATATATCAAATAATTACCCAAACACCTGATATGGACCCACAACAAACCGTTTTTTATCGCATCGAAAAGGCCATCAAATCCTACCGCCAGTTTGCCCAGCAACAAATTGCCGCCGTGCAATCCGGCATCACGGTGGATCAACTGTTGATCTTGGGCTTGCTGGATGCCGAGCCTGATTTGGCGCAAAAAGATTTGGCCAAAATGTTGTTCAAAGACCACGCCTCAATCACCCGCATGATTGAATTGTTGGTCAAACGCGGTCACTTGCTGCGCTCGGTCCACCCGGAGGACCGCAGGAAATTCAAGTTGGCCATCTCAACCCAAGGCCAACAAACACTGGCACAACTCAAACCCACCATTTTACGAAACCGGGCCCATGCCTTGCAGGGCATAGCGCCTGCTGAACTGCAACAACTGACCCACATATTGAACAAAATCATCAACAACTGTGACTGAAGGAAATCCCATGAAAACAAGCAAAACCCTGATCTGCCTGCTCACCGGTTTACTGGTGGCTGGACTGGCAACCGCCCAAGAACCACCCGCGCCACTGACCCAAGCCGAACACGAAGCGGTGGTTGAGGCCATCAGCCGCCAACTGCAGGACCATTACATTTTCCCCAAGTTGGCCGATAAAATGGCCAAATCCATCCGCAAAAACCTGAAAAAAGGCCAATACCAGGACATCACCGATGTGCAACTGTTCGCCCAAAGATTAACCGCTGACCTGGTTGCGGTGAGTGACGACAAACACATTCGGGTGATCTTTGATCCGGCCGCCATTGCCAGACAACGTCAGGCAGTGACCCCTGCAGAAGAACAGCAACTGTATGCTGAGCTGGTGGCCCGCAACCGCATGAACAACTTTGGTTTTCACCAGGTCAAAGTGATGGAGGGCAATGTTGGCTACCTGGATCTGCGCTCTTTTCAAGGCACCGACTACGCCGGTGACACCGCGGTGGCGGCCATGAATTTTTTGGGCAACACCGATGCCCTGATCATTGACCTCAGACAAAATGGCGGTGGCAGCCCACAAATGATTCAGCTGATCTCTAGTTACCTGTTTGGGCCCGAACCGGTGCATTTGAACACCTTTTACCGCCGCGCCACCGAGCGTTATGACCAAACCTGGACCTTGCCCATGTAGACGGACAGCGACAACCAGACCGGCCGGTGTATGTGTTGACCAGCAACCGCACCTTTTCCGCTGCTGAGGAATTCAGTTACAACCTGAAAAACTTGGAACGGGCGACTTTGGTGGGTGAAACCACCGGTGGTGGCGCCCACCCAGGCGGTCCTTTGATCGCCACCGATCGCTACCAAGTGTGGGTGCCCACAGGCCGTGCCATCAACCCCATCACCAACACCAACTGGGAAGGCACCGGGGTGTCACCCCATGTGGCAGTGCCCCAAGCCGAGGCGCTGGACCGGGCCTACCTGATGGCCTTGGAAAAACTGATGGCTGAGAACCAGGATCCCACAGCCCAAGCCGCTTATCAGTGGTTGTTTGAAGGGTTGCAGGCCGAACACTCCCCCGTAACCCTGGCGGCAGCGGCCTTGCGACAGTATGTTGGCAGCTATGGTCCGCGGCAGGTGACCCTGGAACAAGACCAACTGTATTACCAACGCGGAGCCGGTGAAAAGCACGCCATGATACCCATGGGAAACCACCGCTTCATGTTCGCAACCATTCCCTATTTTCGGATTGAGTTTGAGGTCAACGAAGGCGTTGCTGGCGCCATTGTCGGCCATTACAACAACGGCCGCACCGACAAGAACGAACGCGGTGATTGAAAATAGAATGCTGGCTTGAGTTGCAGCCGATCACGGCTTCAGTCAAAACCATCGATAAAGATGAGGTCGTGATTGGGGTTGAACTCATCGGCACCAACATCGGCGTTGCTGCCGCCCGGTCTGGGTTCGCCGTCATGGTCCAGTTGGGCATCCAGCGGTGCCATCACCTGATCCATCACCGCCGTGGCGGCAGGCAGCAAATGTAAATCGCCTTGGGCCGGATTGAGGAACCAGCTGGCGATGGCGCTGGTCACATTACCAGATTGGCTGAAGGTGGCCCCATTTCTGGAGCCGATGTCGGCATCGGTCAAATTGTTTTGCAGGTCACTGCCGGTGGTGTCAAAGCGCATTTCAATCGACAGCCTTTGATTCAGATTGGACACCACGCTGTTGTGCAACACCTGGGTTTGGGGCGAGTCCCAAACGATGATCAAACCATCCGAATTGGCCCGGCGAGCCGCACTGTAGGTACCCGGCGTCATGTGGACCATGTTGTTGCGGATGATGCCCCCGGTATGATCGGTGCCCGATGGCCGGTCCACCAGACCATAGGCGATGGCCCGATCCACATCCACAAAGCGGTTGTTCTCGGTGATGGTGTTGCGGGCCCCGTTCCACATCAACACCGCTGGATTCCACAGGTGATCGCTGCCATCCGGGGTGTGAAAGTTCTGAAACAGGTTGTGACTGATCAACCAGCCATCGCCGCCGTGAATATCTACCCCATTGGTGTAGCCGGTGCCACCACCGTGGTCGGTGGCCGGCGGGCCGGCGGTGTAGGCCATGATGCTGTGCGACACCACCCCGTCATCCACCCCGATGCCAAAGCCACCAGAGCTGCCTTTGATGAATTGTTCACCGGCATCGAGCAAGCGCACGTTGTGAATCACCGGTGCGTCGGCCCCCGGATCGAATTGAATGGGGTGGTGATAAACATCCCGAATGGTCAGGTTCAACACCGTTAAGTTGGTGGCATTGGTCCAAATGCCGTGAGGCACTTGACCAAAATTGGGGTTTTCCATGCCAGGGCCAATCAGGTTAACGGCATCACAGCGGTCACTGTTGCCGCGAATGGTGATGTCATCCTGTTGGATCCACAGGGTTTGGGTCAAGACATAGTCCCCCGGTTCCAGCAGCAGGGTGCTGTCGGCTTGCAGGTTGTTCAAGGCTTGGTTCAACTCACCGACATTGGCAATGTTCACCACTTGACCCGTGGGTGCCGGCCACACCGGTGCGGTCAAACAAGCCGGGGTGGCACCATGAGCTGGTGCGGCCAGCAAGAATCCAACCAAGCGGCACAAACCCACCCAGCCTAAGCCGTGTTGTGCCCTCACATGGTGCAAAGGAGTCCAGTTATTCACCATCATGTCCCCATCTTAGCGCATCAGACACCGCTTGAATGAGACCGGCATCAAGTATGTCCAAGCAGGCATCAGTCAGAAGTCGGGTTTCATCATCCAATTTTCATGGGACTGCGTTACAATCGCCCAAATTCAATCATTCGAGAAACCCATGAAACCCAAAGCCCTGTCTGCTGTGATGTTGATCTCTGTCATGCTGCTGCTTGGTTGCAGCAAGCCACAAACCACCCAACCAGCGCCCACCACCGATGCCCACTTGGGCATTCCCATCAAAGAACATTTGGTGTTGGCGGTGTTGTGGCAACAGCATGCCGCAGAATACCGCGCCTTGTGTTACCAAGCTTACAATGTGGCCAAACAACGCATCGATTGGGTGCTGGCCAACCACGACAGTGACTTGCCCCTGGCCATCATTGCCGACATCGATGAAACGGTGTTGGACAACAGCCCTTATTCAAGCCGCATGATCCTCGACGACATCAATTACTCCAGGCCCACTTGGTATGAGTGGGGCCGCAAAGAGTCGGCGAAACCGGTGCCCGGCGCACTGGATTTTTACCGTTATGTGGCTGACCAAGGCATCACCGTGTTTTATGTGTCCAACCGCTACCAGGAACAGTTGACCGAAACCATCAACAACCTGCAACACCACGGCTTTCCCTTTGCCCAAGCCGCTCATGTGTTGCTGAAAACCGAGACTTCAGGCAAGGAGCCACGTCGCCAACAAATCCTGACTGAGCATGAGGTGGTGATGTTGATCGGTGACAATTTGTCTGATTTCCATCAGGATTTCGATGACCGCAGCAGTGCTGAACGCAACCACACGGCGAAAAAAATGCAGCAGCAATTCGGCAGCCGCTACATCGTCTTGCCCAACCCCATGTATGGCGACTGGGAAACCGATGGCCTGTATGAAGGCCGTTATGATTGGAGTGAAGCCGAGAAAGCGGCCATGCGCCGCAGCAAACTGCTGCCTGACTGAGGGTCAATGACCGACCCCACCCGCTGGGTTCGGTGGGGCCGGGCGTTCGCCGGGTTCACACCGCAGCAGGTGTCAGTTTCGCGCGGGCTTGTTGGGTCATCTGAACCAGCTGAATCCGGATGTCCTGGGCCTGCATCACCGGTGCAGGAAATGGCAAGAAATGGTTGTGTTGTTCATTGGCTTGCAACACACAGCCATCGGCATACAAATGGGTCATGCGGATGTGATCGGCCTCAAAGTTGCGGTAATATGAACAGATAAATTTCATCGCATCTTGGTGGTCTTCATTCATGTGATCAA
The DNA here is from genome assembly GCF_019931145.1 of Marinicella meishanensis. GTDB lineage: Bacteria > Pseudomonadota > Gammaproteobacteria > Xanthomonadales > Marinicellaceae > Marinicella > Marinicella meishanensis. Next base: position 92,931 of record NZ_JAIOUV010000001.1, read on the forward strand.
TGGCAGCTTGTTCATGGCCCAACCAGTCTGGTTGGGGCAAGATGAATTGATTCACATCCAACCAGAAGATTTGTCCAAACCCACCAATGTATCTGACGTATTCAACACGAATTCGATAAAACTCGAAATCATGGGTGTCTTGATATTGCTGGCTCTCTGGGAATTTCAAGAAAAATTTGGCCGCCAATGCGGCGCTTTCATCGCTTGACACCCGCTCCGCCCGTCCCAACAAGGTCAATCGAGCCCCGGCATTGATGTCGTCTGTATGGTCTTGATTGACCAACAGACTCATTTGTGGGTTTTGCTGGATGTTTTTGGTGTGTTGCGCCAAATAGCTGATGTAGATGATGGGGTGGCCTTGGTGGTCGGTCATGTAAGTGGTGACCGAGCCAAAAGGGTAACCCGTTTTGCTGTAAGAATGGGTCGACAACAGGGCTTTTTCTTGGCTGCGCAGCAAATTTCTGGCAGCCGTTGTGGCTTTGGTTTTTCGGTTCATGATAGGTCTCATGGTTGCGTGCTAATAGGTTGGTTGATGGGTTTGTGGATGATCGGTCGTTGCTGTTGACCAGACAAGGACACCTCAATGTCCACCTCAAAAACGGTTTTCATCAGCCGTTGGGAGATCGCCCGTTGCGGCACATCCTGGCAGACCAGGCGGCCGTGGTTGATGACCCAAATTTCATCACAATAACTGGCCGCCAAGTTGATGTCGTGTATCACCACGAGGCTGCTGATGTTCTGGGTGGTCAGTTGTTGTAGTTGGCTAAACAATTGATGCTGATGCTTCAAATCAAGGGGCGCTGTGGGCTCATCCAAACACAAGAAGCGCATGGCTTCACTGGGCTCATGCTGTAACAACTGAGCCAATACCCGAGCAATGTGCACCCGTTGTTTTTCTCCCCCTGACAAACTGAGGAAATTGCGTAGGGCCAAATGCTGCGCGGCCACCATGGACAAGCAAGCATCAATCAGCTGCTCTTGTTGAGCCAAAGAAATGCGCGACAAAGCAAAACTCATACCCACCACCGCGGCGGCTGGAAAGGGAAAATTCAACGGTGACTCTTGCGGCAAGGCCGCCCTGATTTTCGCCAATGCCAAAGGGCTGAAAGCCGCCAATGGTTGGCCATTGAGTTGGATGCAACCAGGGCTTGGCAGCAGGGCCGTGAGGCATTTCAGCAAGGTTGACTTGCCGGCGCCGTTGGGGCCGATGATGCCAATGACTTTGGCTTGGTTGACCGCCACCGACATGTTTTTCAGCAACATTTTACCGGGCACGGCATAATTCAGATTGTTGACTTGTAAACTCATTTCATATCCCAAAGGCCAGTTTCTGCTTTTGTTTGATCAGCAACAGGATGAACACCGGCGCACCGATGACGGAAGTGATGATGCCGATGGGCACCTCGGCCGGCGCCGCCGCCATGCGGGCCACCAAATCAGCCAGCAACATCACAGCAGCACCCAACAACATGGCGTTGGCCAACAAAAACCGGTAATCACTGCCCAAGGTGATGCGCAGGATGTGCGGCACCACCAAGCCGACGAAGCCAATGATGCCACTGACCGACACCGCCACCCCCACAGTCAGGGCGTTGAGCCACAACAATTGTTGTTTCACCCGATCCACTTCCACGCCCATATATTTGGCGTTGGCTTCGCCCAACAACAGCAAGTTCAACTCATGGCGTTTGCGGTAGATGCCCCACACAGACAGGCCCAAAATCGGGGTCACAATCAAGATGTTGGTCCAATTGGCTGCCCCCAAAGAACCCATCAGCCAATAGGTGATCAGACGCAAGGACTGGTCATCGGCCAAATAACTCATCAAGCCGATCACGGCCGCAAACAAGGCATTCAAAGCGATGCCAGCCAGCAACAAGGTGACGATTTCCAGTTTGCCATTCACCTGGGCCATGCGGTTGATCAACAGCGCGGTGAAGGCGGCGCCAGCAAAGGCCAAAGCCGGCAGCAAGTAAGGTCTGATCACATCCGGCACCGACCATTGGGTCATGAACACGATGCCAATCACCGCGGCAGCGGCGGCGCCTGAAGAAATGCCCAACAGGCCTGGGTCAGCCAATGGGTTGCGGCAGATGCCTTGCAATGAGGCTCCGCTGATGGCCAGTGCGCCACCAATCAGCATGGCCAGAATGGCCCGAGGCAGACGGATGTTGTTGACGATGGACAACATGAAGTCAACTTCATCGGTGCCATTGAATATGGTGTCCATGGATTTGAACAAGCCCCAAAAATCAATCAAGGCCGGGCCCACTGAGACTGCCATGATGAAACTCAGCAACAGCAACAACAGCAGCCAAAACCGATCACCGATGGCCCATTTCTTGTGACTCATTGGGTTGGCGCCGGTTGGGCAGTCAACCGCCCTGGCCTCAACGCTCATGATTGGCCAGCACGGCGACCGCTTGATCGATGCGGGTGCCAAATCCCAATGCCAACAAACCATCCACCACCAAAATATCACAACCCCGTTCAGCAGTGGCCATGGCGATGGTCAGGTTCTGACAAATGGTTGCAACCCCACCGATGTTCTCCACCGCATGCGATGGCATCACAATCACATCGGGTTTGCTTTGAATCAATTGTTCGGCACTGTAAGGTTTGTACCCTTCAAATTCATTGACGATGTTGTTGAAATGGGCCAACTCAAACAGCATGTTGGGCACGGTGTTCAAACCCGCCGCCACCAAGCCGCGATCGCCAACATCCATGAGGAAAATGGCGGTCTTCTCTTGTCCAGCGGGCGGGCGTTTCAGCTCGGCCAACTGGTCATCAACCCGGGCGATGATCTGATTTGCTTGATCTGGCACCCTGAAATAGGCACCCACTGCCCGCACATGAGACTTCCAAGCCGGCAAGTTGTATTGTTCCGGGTTGAACACTTTAACTTCCACCCCGGCCTGGCGAATTTGCTGCAGGACGGCATCCGGTCCAGCGCCTCCGGCAGCCACCAAGCGGCTGGGTTGGGTGGACAACACCCCTTCAGCAGACAATTGGCGGAAATAACCAACTTTGGGTTTGGCCGCGGCTGCGGCAGGGAAGTAACTGCTGGTATCAACCGCGATGATTTCATCGCCCAAACCCAAGGCATACATGATTTCGGTGATGCTGCCGCCAGCAGCAATGGTGCGGTTCTCGGACCCGGCAAACGCCATCCAAGAGCTGGTTAACAAGCCAAACAGTCCAAGCAGTGAGGTGGTTTTCAAATGGGATGATTTCATGGAATTTGATTTTTATAAATATTAATGATAATGATTTGCATTTGCGTAAATTATCAATTACATTACCGCCCAAGTCAATCATTACCAATCAAAACATGAAAAAATTTGTGACCTGCACAGCCCTGGCCATGGGCATTGTGACCGCACTGCAAGAAGTGCGGGCTGAAGAAGACGAATCATTGGAACTGGAAAAAGTCACCGTCACGGCCAACCGCACCAGCAAAACCCTGGATGAATTGAGTAACAAAGCCTCGGTCATCACCGCCGAAGAAATCGATAAGTATCTGCACCAAGACATCCGTGATCTGGTCCGCTATGAGCCGGGAGTGACGGTCTCTGGCTTGGGTCGATTTGGTTTATCGGGCTTCAACATTCGGGGCATCGGCGGTGATCGCGTGTTGACCTTGGTTGATGGGGCCCCCATCGCCGATGAGTTTTCTTTTGGGCCGGCTTTGTCAGCCCGCCGCAACTACATCGACGTGGACGCGTTGAAAGCGGTCGAGATCGTGCGTGGTCCGGCTTCCAGTTTATACGGCAGCAACGCCATTGGGGGATTGGTCACTTTCATCACCAAAGACCCCAGCGATTACTACCAAGGTTCCGATGACCAGCAATACGTCTCAATCAAGTCAGGTTGGGACTCGTCCGATGCTTCTTTTGACCACACCTTCACCTATGCCGGTGGCGGCGATCGCTTCCAAGGTATGGTGGTGGGCACCCACCGCCATGGCGAAGCAACCCAATCGTATTTCACAGCCGATCGCAGCACCGGTGCCAATCGCATGTCGGCCAACCCCATCGACAACACCGAAGTCAATTGGTTGGGTAAAATGGTGTTCCAAGCCAGTGCAGACCACACCTTCAAATTCACCGCTGAAAAATACCAAGCCGATGTCGACACCAGCGTGTTGACGCAAGCCGGCTCGGTGGTCTTTGGCACAGTTAAACTGAGTGTTGATGCCAAGGACAGCCGTGACCGCAACCGCTTTTCATTCGAATACTTGGGCACCCCCAGCACAGCGATGTTTGATGAAGTCAATGTCAACGTATACTTCCAAAATTCCGATTCTGCACAAAACACTTTTGAAGAGCGCCTGTCGCCGGCACAAGTCAGACAAACCCGCACCCGCAATTCATTCTATGAGCAAGACAACCGCGGCTTCAAAGTGAGTTTTATCAAAGACATTGATACCCCGGTGGGGCAACAATGGGTGTATGGCATTGATTATGATTTCTCCGACATCCAAACCTTGCGTGCCGGCCAAACCATTGCCACCCAAACCGGTGAAATCATCCCAGAAACCAGCAATTTCCCCACTCGAGATTTCCCCAATTCTGAATACCAGTCCCTTGGTTTGTTTGTGCAAAATGAGTTGTCCTTCCTGGGTGGCCGCCTGTCCATCATTCCCAGTTTGCGGTGGGACGATTTTAAATTAACCCCCATAGTGGACGACATTTACCTGTCAGGCAACAGCGGCTCACCCACCCCGGCTGCCTACTCTGAGTCTGAACTCTCTTCGAAATTGGGTTTCATCCACCGATTCACTGACCAATGGGCTGTTTTCGGTCAGTACGCCGAAGGATTCAAAGCCCCGCCAATCGATGCGGTGAACACCGGATTCACCAACTTCGCTGGTGGCTACACCACCTTACCCAACCCTGATTTGAATCCAGAATCGTCCAAAACCACTGAATTGGGCTTGCGGTTCAAAGGCGAACAACACCAGGTGGAGCTGTCTTTTTACCGCAGTCGCTACGAGGACTTCATTGAATCATTGGCTTTTCGTGGGTTCAACCCCACCACTGGCCTGTTGGAATTCCAGGCCAGAAACTTGGATGAGGCTGAGATCGTAGGCTTTGAATTGCGTGGACACCTGGACCTGGCCAACTTTCATGAAGGCATGCATCTGCAATACGCCTATGCCCATTCTGATGGCGAAGACGACACCACTGGCTTGCCCATCAACACCGTGCAACCAGAGTCATTGGTGGTGGGATTGGGTTATGATGCCCCCAGCGGCCGATGGGGTTCAGAGCTGATCATGACCGTGAATGACCGCAAAACCGACATCGATGACAGCGCCATTCAACCGGCTGATCCAGCCGATCCAGCCGTACCCGCCTTCAACACCCCGGGGTTCAGCACCTATGATTGGGTGGGTTACTACAACCTCAGGGACAACCTCCGCGTTAATTGGGGCATTTTCAATTTGACCGACAAACAATATTGGCAGTGGAACGACGTGCTGTTGCAACCCGCTGGTGCCGCCAACTTGGCTCGCTTGACGCAACCAGGACGCAACGCGTCCCTGACGGTTCGCTACGAATTCTGAATCTTTGCCAAATCAGGGTCAGTCATATGCCATCACTGGCCCTGACATCTACCCAACCCCTGTTTGGCCGGTTGCAAGACTGGCCTTTTTTTAATGTCACTCACAAAAGACATTGGGCACACTGCGCTCCAAGTCGATTGTGCCACTTAAGCCACCATCAATTTGGTAGCTGAGTTGCGCTGTCGAACAGTCCAAAAACCGCATTTCTGCGGTACCCACCGGCAAGGTCTCGGTCTCACTCAAGGCATTGAACAGGCCTCCTGTGGTGTTGAAAATGGTCGCTTCAATGGTGGGCCCGGATCCCAACTCGCCTTGGATGGTTAACCAGCGCAGCGCCCCTTGAACCTCATCGTCATAAGTGAACCAGGCAGCGAAAAACAAACCAATGTCGGTTTTGATGTCGACCAACAGGCCCTGTCCTGAAATGTCTAAATTATGCCAAGCACCGGTCAATCCATCATTGGGCATGATACCGGTGCCATTGTTTGGGTCATCCAGTTCGATCACCCGCAACACATTCGGGGCGATGTCATCCTGGGTGCCAACCACCGCAGAATCATTGACATAGAGCTTGCTGCCATCGGGACTGACGTCTATGCCATTGGGCAAGGAAAAGCGGGCGGTCAGGGCATCCCCGTCATCGCGCCCTGCTTGCCCCGAACCGGCAATCACGGTCAATTCACCCGTTAAAGACAAACCAAACACCTGATGGGTGGCATTGCTGACCAAATACAATTGATCATTGCCATAAGCGATGTGGCCATTGCCACCGGCTGGTTTGTTGGGGGCGCCTGGTGTGCGGGCAAAGAAAGTGGCCTCACCGGCGGGGGTGATTTTCACCACGATGCCGTTGTTGAAATTCACGGCGTATAAATTATCGGCCTCATCAATGGCCAAGCCATTCGGACAGGACAGTAAAGGCGAATCAGAAAACAAAGACACCCCACCTGCCAGGTTCACCTTGGATACGGTGTTGTTGCCACAGTTGTTGACGAAGAGGTTGCCAGCGGAGTCAAAAGCCAAGCCAATGGGCCCGGCAATGCCGCCGTTGCGGGCATAAGGCGTCTTGTTGCCAGCCGCATCAATGCGGTCAACCCCCACAGCGCCTCCATTGGATTGATACAAAGCGCCATCGGGACCGATGACATTACCCGTGGCGCTGAAAAACCCAGTGGCCCACACAGAGACCTCGCTTGCCGGTGTCACCCGATAGACGCGACTGCCATTCGCTTGGCTTAATTTAACCCCATAATCGGCCACAAAAATGTCACCATTGGGGGCCACCGCCACATCCCCGCTGGCTTGGAATGGGGTGGGTGTTAAGGTCGTCACTTGTCCGGCTTCTGCCCCGAAAATGAACAACCACAGGAACAGCCAAATGAATTGATGATGAATTGCTTGCATGGGGGCGCCTCCTTCAGTGCTTGAGTGAATGCTTGTGGGTGATCGATGGTGGCTCATCCACGGTGCTTTGCAGGTTTTGACAAAACCGATCGGGCGTTAAGCGAAACAAATTCAGCTGGCCCGATGCGACCAACCCATCCGGGATCGCCAAATCATACGTCAGCGATCCATGTTGACAGTCGCTGAAAGTCAATTCTGCCGTGCCCACTTCAGTTAAGCCGGTGGGGCTGGGGTCCACAAACAAGCCGTCGCTGGACAAGGCCAAAGTCAATGGCGCTTGGGCACCTTCATAAGAACCATAAGCGGTTAACCACAGGTGTTCCGGGGCGCCAATGGTCTTGACACCGGCTGCGTGGTCAGTGGTCTGTGATGCGGTGCCATCGGCATACGTGAACCAAGCCCCAAACACAAATGACAATTGATCATTGATGTCAAACATCAAGCCTTGCGAATCCGCCCCTTCAATGCCCCAAGCGCCGGACAGGCCGGGGTTGATGGCAAATGTTTGGAGGTCGGGTTTGGCCACCGTACCGGCCACCACATAAACCACATTGCCATTGGCGGCAGACAACAAATGGTCGTCTTTGCCGTCTTGGTTGACGTCCCCCAGGCCAACGGCATCAAAGCCCAATTGGCTGTTGGCCAAGTTGTGTTGCATGACCTGCAGTACACTGCCATCAGCACCGGAAAACACCGTGACTTTGCCGGCTTGATTGGGGCCCGCCGTATACGAGCCCACGATCAAGTCAGCATGTCCATCACCATTGACATCGCCGGCGCGCCTACCCGGACCCACCCCCTCCCCGGCCTGACCGGAAAATCGATGGATGACCTGTTGGTTGGCACCGGAATAGATGTAAACGCGACCCCTGCCACCGGCATGGTTGTAATCGCCCACATAGATGTCATGGGTACCATCGTGGTCGACATCTCCCGCATCAGCCACAAAGAATTGACCGTAGGCGCTGGCCCCGGGATCTGGCAACAAGGTAAACAACAGTTGGCCGTCGATACCCGAATAGACATAAGCTTGTCCCCCACGATTGGTGCCCGCATCGTAGGCCCCAACAATGAACTCATGGATGCCGTCTTGATTCAAATCTCCCAACAAGCCAACCCCGCCGCCAAAGCGATCGCGGTTGGCGGCAGCGTCCAGGGTTCTGATCAATTGACCATCCTGACCTGAATACACATAAACCCGACCGGCTTCGATGTTATTGGGGGCATAAGACTCGGCCCCGACCAACACATCGGCAAACCCATCGCCGTTCACATCACCCGCTGAGGCCACAGCAGAACCCAATCGATCACCGGCTTGCTCACCATCAAAGCGCCACAATTGGGCGCCGGTGGCACCCGAATAGACCACGGCCACCCCCCTGGATCCATTCAGTAGAGTCCCACCCGTGATGATGTCATGCACCCCATCGTTGTCCACATCTCCGGCATCGGCCATGGCGTATCCCAAACTCGAACCGGGCAGGGTGAAGCGATGGATCAACTGACCATCGGCGCCAGAGAACACATCGGTGGTGTGGGTGCCGGTGGCTCCAATGATGTAGTCCGTAATCCCATCACCGTTGATGTCTGTCAGCTCGGATACAGCCCAGCCATAAGAGCCAGCACCCGTGTGGCTTTGCAGCACTTGGGTGTCATCTGAAAATTGCGCATGCACCGATCCACAGCACAGGATCATGGTGGTGGTGATGGCCCAAGAAAGGATTCTATTCATAGCAAATTCCTGATCATTCATGGTTTGTCAGCACCATCCAAATTAATCGAAACGAAACCCTTAGTACATGTCAATCATTGCTTTTTTATTGTCGTTATTGATCGAGGAACAATGGGTTGTGATGAATGGTCTGGAGCATCAGGTGCCTGTGCCTCACCACCGAATTGGGCGGAGCAGAAATTAGGTCTCAATGGCGGTGATGTGATTATTTTTTCTTACGCAACATGCCTGGTTGACTGCATGCGCGGGTCAGGTGTTGCAAGCAGGTGGTCTGCAACACCTGAAAAGTCAATAGCACCGGGTACATGGCCGGTCAGGGTTTGCGGGTTAAGGATCGGCGGTTGTGCTTATGCCACCTTATTCAATCACACGCGTAACCGCTGAGTTGGGTCAAACGGGTGACGGCCAATTCACCATCTGGGAATCCGGGCAGGGTGCTGGTCCAGCTGACCACCGCATTGTTGTCATCGACTTTGGTGAAGCTCAGGGTGCCCCAGTCGGTCAGCACCACATCGTCTTGGTTGAAGTCGTTGGGGAATGAGGTGCCGGAGCCGGTGATCGCCGGCATGGTGGCCACGTCACCATCGATGGGGCCGTTGGCCAGCAGCCAGTATTGTTGGCCATTGACATAAGTGTACCAAGTCATCAACATGTTCAGGCCAGAACCGGCTTCGATCACTTCGACCAAAAAGCCATGGCCACTTTGTTCGGTGCTGAACCACGAGCCGCTGTGACAGGAACGCAGACCTGTGGCACTGCTGTCATCCGGAGCCAACTGCGTCAACCGTTCCATCAGCATGCTGCCGTTGTTGTAAGTCGACAAAGTGGAAGACCAAATCACTTGGGCACTGCGATCCGATTCGAACACCAGGGTCACCGTACCCCACGGGGTTTGTACCACGTCATCAGGGTCGAAATTGGCCAAGGGAAAACCGGTGCCCTCGGTGATGTTCAAATCCAGGGTGGCTTGGTTACCGGAGATTTCGCCCACCCCGATCAACCACATCGGTTCACCGTCGATGTAGGCATACCAAGCCGCCAACACCGCCGGGGTGCCGTTCAAGTCAATCACCTGAACCTGCAAACCATGACCGGATTGGTCGCGGTTGAACCAAATGCCACTGACCTCATCATTGATGGCAAAATCAATCGCCCCATCCAAGTCGGCCAATGGCACCCGCCACACCCCACGGCCGTAGGTGAAGGCAAACAACAGTGGATCGCCGCCTTGGGCCGGTTCGCGGATCACCAAGTCTTCGACAATCACTTGACTGAAGCCGGTGTTTTCCACCACCCAGTTTTCGCCGCCATCGACCGTCACAAACACACCCAAGTCGGTGCCGATGAACAGGCGTTGGGAATCATTCGGATCGATCACGATTTTGTGGACCGGCACATCGGGCAATTGACCCGCTCCGCTGCCATCAATGGCCCGCCAGGTGGCACCGCCATTGGTGCTGCGCCACACGTGTTGACCACCGAAAGTGGAATAGGTGGCATAGGCCACATCGGGATTACCCGGCTCAAAGGCCAGGGACGACACCCAGCCGGTTCGTGGGCGGGAGAAAGACACGTTGAACAAACCGCTGTTGTCCAAGGCATTGTTGACACGGGCAATGATTTGGTTGTTGCCATACAGCACGTGGTTGGAATCACCGGGCGCCACCGCCAGCGCGGAAATCAAATCATTGAAGGTGCTGCCGGCACTGGGGCTGGCTTGATGCCAGGACACCCCTTGATCGTCACTGCGCCACAAGCGATCGCCTCCCAAGAACAAACGATTGGGGTCATTTTCATCGATTTCAAAGGGGGTCACAAAAATCTTATTGGGCCACACCCCGAGGTTGTGCCACGGCGTCACCGTGGGCGAATTCTGGGCAAAGGAAATCAGACTGGTGAACGATTGGCCACCATCGGTGGTGCGTTGGATGTTGGCATTCTGCGATGACACATAGAAATTATTGTCATCGCTGGGGTTGATGGCCAAATCGGTGCCATCCCCGCCATTGATCCACTGCCAATTATTCACCCCAAACACGTCACTGCCGAATTGGGTGCCGTTGTCCTGGGCGCCAGCCAGGTAGGAACGGCCATCGGAAAACACCCCACCGGCATAAAACTGGGTGGTGCCATAATCGTTGTTGATGCTGCGCCATTGCACCCCATCGGTGGCGGGCAAACACGGTGCCGTGTCACCATATTTGACCGCAGGTGAATCATCTTCGGTCAAGAAAATGCCGCCGTCGTTGATGGCATACAAGGTGCGGTTGTTCTGGCCGTCATACTCCGGATGAAAGTAGAAGCCATGTTGGTCGGCATGCACATAGGCGCCGTCATACGCGGGGTTGTTGTAAAACTCAGCATCCCAGTCTGAGGCCATGCCAAAATTGCGGCCACCGTCATCCGAGCGGTAAATTTCCATGCCACCGACCCACACCACATTGGGATCAGTCGGACTGACCGCGATGGCTTGGTTGTACCAACCGGCACTGTAATACCAAGGGGCTTGATTGCCACATGAGGCGGCCAATGCCCCATCGGCATAGGAGAACAATTGGGTGTTGAGGATGTTGCTGTCGGTGTTGCGCAACCGCGCCTGCCAACTCAAACCACCGTCGTCCGAATAAAAAATCGCGTGCAAGCCGTTGTGCAGATCGGGCTGGCCATCAAAATTGAAATCAGGCCCACCATCGGTGTTGGCCGATGCCGCATAGATGATGTTTTGATTGGCTTGGTGGATCGACATTTCGGTGCGGCCCATGCCCGGTTCGGTGTGGGTCATTTGCCAATCGTCGCCGCTTTGCGCCTGGGTATTGACATAAATGCGGGCATCACATGGACCGTCACAGGCGTCGGGCAACAAGCCTGGCAGGTAATAGCGGTCATCGGTCGAACGTGAGGCGCATGAAACCAACAACCAATCGTCGGCCAAATCATCACGCAGGCTCAAATCATTACACCCTTCAAACAAAGTTTGGCCCTGGTCAGAGACCGGGTTCAAGGTTTGGGTGAAGGTTCGGCCGCCATCGGTTGAACGCCAAACCCCAGAATTGGTGGCGGCATACACCGTCTCACTGTGGTTGGGGCTGATCAAAACATCACTGACGTACATGAACTGTTCATTAACCGTGGCTGACAACTGAAACCAGGTCTCACCGCCGTCGGTGGATTTGAAGATCCCGGCACCGGTCATGCTGGAATATGGGCGCAGGGTCTTGCGATACAATTCTCCGGTGCCGGCATACAGCACCCGGGGATCATGGCGGCTGATGGCCAAGGCACCGACATTGATGTTGGCCATGTTGTCGGCCAAGGCCTGCCAGTTGTCCCCACCGTTGGTTGATTTCCACACCCCACCTGAAACCCCGGCGGCATACATCACCGCTGGATCTTCTGGGTGAAACAACAGCGCCCGCGTGCGTCCGCCGACGTTGCCAGGGCCCAACCATTCCCAGGCTGTGGCAGCTGCTTGTTTGGTCGACTTCAAACTCTTTTCTTGGGCATTCAAAGCCCGACCCAAACGGGTTGAAAAGACTGGTTTTTGCAAGGTGGCATTGATGGCTTCCCGGTAAGGATCCATCGGCAGTTGATCCATGCCGGCCGGCAATCGTTTTTGCAAAAAATGTTGCTGCCGTTCATAAGCCGCCGCCGGGTATTGGGCGTCCGGTCGTGGCAGTTCAATGCCAGCTCCGCTCTGCTTGACTTGTTGTTGGGTGGCTGACCAGGTCAACACCAGCCCCATCAGCAAACTGATCACAATGAATTTTTTCATGTCGGTCTCCTGCAGTTTTTCACCTCCAAAATCATCATTGGATGGTGGTTACAACCATTTTATGCCATCAGCCGGATGAATTCATCTGCGTGATGGGTTAGTTGGGCTCAAGCCCAATCCAGGCCCAGATTAAATGCTGGGGCTGCTTGCTTTGGGGCCGTGCCCCTGGGTTCAAGATAAATGAATGGCCATGGGCTGAACATGTCATTCATTGCTTTTTTAAGTCAGAGGGTTTGATGCCAGACAACCTTTTGAACTGTTTGCTGAAGGTGTAGACATCAGGATATCCCAAGCATTCTGCGACATCGGTGAGGTTGGTTCCATGATGTTGAATCAAGTGCTTGGCCCGATTGTGTCGCAACCAAGTGTGCAAACGAATTGGTGTGATGCCATACAATTGCTTGAATCGTCTGAGCAAAACAAATTTAGAGGTGCCAACCTGCCTGGCCACTTGCGCCAAGTTCAAAGGCGCATGGGCATGGGCATAAATGAATTCTTTGGCCTCATCCAATTGGTCTCTGATGCGCTTTGAAGTGCGCTTCATTTGACAAGCCAATTTGTGCCAAGCTTCCTCATGGGTCATGAAAGCCGTCATGAACACCAAGCCCAACTCCAAATAAAACTCTTCACCCAGCACCGCTTGCGGACGGCGCAACAATTGGTGCCAAATCCGGGTCAGGTGGGCCGAGTGCAATGGCAGGCAGTGGGCTCTGCTGAAAGGTTTCAGGGATTGCAGTTCTTGATCAAACAGCGCCATCCCCAATGCTTCCATCACTTGATCATCAATGAACACAGAAAAACAATCGGCTGAGCATTTAACGGCCACATCCCGGCGGTTATTCACCAACAACGTGTCGCCAGCCTGGATCCACTTTTTGTGGCCATTGATAGTGTATTCTTCATGACCTTCAATGACGTATTTCAAGGAAAAAATGGATTGATAAGCCACCGAGGACTGCATGATTCGACCCTGCTCATCCATTTGATTTGACACAAACCGCAGCACCTTGTTGCCCAGCTTTTCAGGAAAATACATCTCGTCCATGACCAGTTCAAGCTGATCAGCGTGGTGGATGATCGGGGCATCGTGTGGGGACTGTTGGTTGTTCATTGACACATTTAGTTGATATATCACATAATTACACAGATTGCCCCACCTTGCAATTCATTTCAGCCCATTTTCAGTGGTTCAACGCCGCTTGTTGGGGCCCATTATCCCCCCTTCAGGGGATCAGAGGCACCAGCTGTGACGCCCTGTGTTCCAGCCAAAACCAGCCTTTATTCGCTGTCTTGCTCGCAACTCAGACCCGCGTTTCTGGCCAATGGCACCATCGACAAGCTGCCGGCTTCATAGCCCAGACCAGGGTTCGGGGTCCAACGGAATTTAGCGGCATCACAAGCACTCACTTCAAATTCAAAAGTGCCCCACTCGGTGAACTCCACATCACTGGAATTGAACAAAGGTGGGAACAGGGCACCGCGAGTCATATTGACCGACAAGGTGGCCAAATTGTTTGCATACGACCCAGCCCCCAGCAACCAGATTTGATTGCCCTGGGTGTCGTAGGTGTACCAAAAAATCACCATTTGGTTGTTGGGCAGCACATCAACGCTGAGGCCGTGGCCGCCTTGATCGGGATTGATCCACAAACCCGAGTGGTGCGCTTCGATGTCCACGATTTCAGCCAAATTGGGGCGCAAAATGAAGACCCCTCGATTGACATCGGAAACCATGACCACGCCGTTGTCAAAAAACGGATAGACGTTCCAGGCACCGCCAAAGTTGGACGTGTTATCGGGATCCGGATAGGTGTCGAAATAAGCCACTTCGGTCATTTCTGCGGCCGCCAAATCACCCAGCTTGAGAATCCGCAAGCCGCGGATGTAATTGGCTTGGTAAGTGTGGCCGTCAACGATGTATTGGTTGTGATCAACCGCCACGCCATCGGCTTCGTGGTATCCCGTCAGCACCGGGTTGTCCAAATCCGTCAGGTCCATCACATAGGTGCGGGTGTGGTCTGAAAGCCCCGCATCGCGGCGCACCAATTCATCCAACTCGTCGTCGATCAAAAAATATTTTTGGTCGGCCGTGAGCCACCCCTGGTGGGTGTATTGTTGGCCGTTGTAGCCTGTGCGGCTGAGCATGGTGGGGTTGTTCTTATTGGTCACATCGACGATGGTGACGGTGTCTTCATTGCTGGCAAAACAGATTTCTCTGCCCAAATGATCGCTGTCTGGTCCGGCATAGATCAAACACTGGGCGTCGTGGGTGTAACCATCGGCATCATAACAGGCCGTGTATTGCGGCGACACCGGATTTTGGATGTTGACCATGTGCAAACCGCCCAAACAATTGTTTTGTCCACCGACCAGATAAGCAAATCCAGTGGCTTCGTTGATCACGATGTTGTGGGCCGAGACAAAACCACCCCCTTCATACAAATGATCCGGGGTGAAGGTTTGCACACCTTGCACATTCAACAAACGGGTCAAATTAAACACCTGCATGCCGTGTTCGATGTCATCGGCCACGATGAACGCATGGTCTTGGTAGGTTTTGATGTCTCGCCAGGCGCTGGCTTGACCATTGGTGCTGGGTAAGTTGCCCAAATAAACGGGATTGGCCGGATCGGTGATCTCGACAAAAGAGGTGCCATTGGAGCGACCAACCAAAGCAAAATACCGACCACTGGTCTCGTGTTTCCAGCCCCAACTGTCTGAACCCTGACCACCGCCAATTTGATTCAAGTCCAAATGACCCAACAAATCCACGTTGTGACAGGCAAACACATCGGCTTGGCCATTTTCACATGCAGCCGGTCCATTGAATTGGTAGCCTTTGTAAGGTTGGTTGTGGGCTTTGTGCATCATTTTCACAAAGTCCCAATCGGGATACATTTTGTTCAGTTTGGCGGATTGTTGCGGGGTGTGGCAAGCCCAGGCAGTGACATGCACAAAAGCGGCCATCAGCAAGATCAAATACAATTTATTCTTCATGGTGGTTTGGTTTATTCCTTTAATCCTTTCATTGTAGTGGATCAAAGCGCAGATAGGAAGCATCTATTAAGGGTTTCGTCGATGTGACCAATGGTGTTCATGGGACCCGGTCGCTTACGGACCACAGTGCCGACCCGCCACCACCGACTCTTTTGTGCCAAAAAAAACAAACCAATTCGCAAGCCTGTCACCGCGCCACTTGGGGTGTAAATTCAGTCACCAAGCGGGCGTTGCCGTTATCCACAGAGCCTGTGGATAACTTTGTTGATAAGCGGTCAAATCACTGCTTCGAAAACAGCAGTCTTTACATTTCATTCACTTTGGTTAAATTTTAACCAAAACATGAAAAATCATATATTTCAATCACTTAAAAGACTTTTCAAACGTTGAAAATCAATGTTGCAAACTAAATTCTTGTTTTATGAAAGTCAGATGACCGAATGTGTATAAATCAAAAAAATCAAGATATTTTTTGGGTTTTTTTCAGGCCATTCTGCCTCGCGCCCTGTTATTCGCTGTAGGCTTCAGCGGTGGCGTCGTGGGGGTGTAAGGACTCGTGATGGGTCACCCGTAAGTGGAAGTGTTTAACGGCAGGCTCTTTGCCCAAGGCCTGTTTGATGCGCCTGGCGGCATCTTCACAAAACATCAAGTTTTGTCCATTGCGCAGCGCAAAAGCCTGTTCGTCGGCCCGCTTGACGGCGGCCTGAACGGCCGTTTGTAAAGCGTTTTCGACCAAGTCGATCATTTTCAACAACGGCACTTGCTGTTGTTGTTTGGACAATTTGACTTTAACCACGGCTGAGCTTCTTTGGCTGTGTGGGGTGGCATTGATGCCTTGTTCCGACCCCAACCAGTCCACCACGGCCTGAAAGTCCACCGCACCGGGGTCAAAATTTTGTTTGAAATTTTCTTGAATCAACTGTCTGGCCAAGGCCGCTGAACAGGGACAGGTGCTGGAATAAGTCACTTGAAAGCTCAGGTATTGGCTGAGCCCAGATTGGTGACATTGAACCACCGAAAGCTTGATTGGATACGATCGCCACCCGGCATTCTCACTGACCAAGGCCGGTCGGCGCAACAGCGCTTCGGATTCAACTTCTATCAACGCGTTTTGCGAGAGTTCGCGATGCGAGTCCAGAAACTGATGGGTCAGTTGTTGCAGCTGTTGGTAGTCTATTCGACCGCCACTGAAGACCTCATCACAGGCCAGGTACAAACGCGACATGTGGATGCCTTTGGAGACCTCATCATCCAGCGACACTTCAGCCCGCACGCGAGCCACCGCCGGCGGTATCGAAACATCGGCCTGCAACTGCAGCGGCATTTCGATGTCACTCATGCCCACCCATTGCAACTGACCGCCCACTTTGGCTTTTTCCTCAGCGGCGATGTCTGGCAGGGTACACGATTGGTTGGTGGAATCTAACACGGAAACTGTCTATGCGGTCAAAGCTCTGATAATGAGGCCTATCTTAACAAATTCAAGCACCGCGCGGGTTGCTTTCACTTGCTTTTTGCCGTTCTGAATCCCGCTTTCGGGTTCACAGGTCATTGAAGCGGTTGTGCTGGAATCCAGGGATCGCCACCGACAACCCGCGGGTGCCGACCATGGTTTTGAACTTTTCCCCCATTTCTTCGGGTAAGACCAACTGTTTCATTTCCGTCACCAAGCGGTAATGTGCGGTGAATTCTGCGGCTGGGTCCAACCATTGTTCGATGCCTGTGGCCAACAAAAAATCGGCCTGCGTGGTGTAGCCTTGCACCGTCAACCCGGCCGCTTCCATGGCTTCGGCCACGGCCGTGAAATCAACAAAGGCGGTGATGTCTTGCAAACCCACGTCCTGATAGGGGTTGAAGTTGGCTTGGTGGCGGCGGTGACAAACCACGGTGCCGTGGCGTCGTTGGGGGTGATACAAAGTTCGTCGCCCAAAACCATAATCCACCAACAGCACCATCCCTTGTTGCAAACCTGCCGTGATCGAGGCCAACCACGGTTTCAGCTGGGGGATGAATTCTCCTCGGTGACCGGATTCCACCTGCAAATCCATTTGGTCTAATTGGGCCGCCATGGCGTGATCAAACCCATGCCAGACTTCGGTCAACTGGCCGCCTTGATCGACCAACATCAGGCGTTGGTATTGTGTATCTTGCCAACGAAAGACTTCCACCGGTAAAGCGTCAAGCACTTCATTGGCGAACACAATCCCGTTAAAAGGGGTGGCAGGCGGCTGCGCTTCCCAGCTCACCAATCGCGCCAAATGGGCGGGCAATTGGGCCACGGCTTGTTGTTGCACGGCCCGCAGATCACCGCTGATTTCCACCACCACATAGCGCTCGGGCAGCACCCCCAACTGATCCAAAGCTTGCAGCACATCGACACAAAAACGCCCAGTCCCAGCGCCCAGTTCCACCACCGTTGGTCGGGTAACTGCGGTCAAAACGCGGGCAAAAGTGACGGCATGACAGCGGGCGAACAGCGAGCCCAACTCAGGGGCGGTGACAAAATCACCGGCCGAACCCAATTTATGCAAGCCGGCGCTGTAATATCCCAGCCCCGGTTCGTACAAAGCCATTTGCATGAATTGAGCAAAACTAATCGCACCTTTTTGTTTGATTTGTGCGGTGATTTTGTGTTGCAATGAACGTTTTATTTCAGACAGTGAATCGGACATCTTGGATGGACATGGATTTAACAATTTGGCTGCACAACAACCCCTATCAGAACAAAGCAGAGGCCAAACCCCACTCAGACGCCATTTTACAGCAGTTGTTACAAAACACACTGAATACCTCAAAAACCCTGACCATTCACAAAAACGACCACGGCAAACCCTTTGTCAATGAAGCGGTTTATTTTTCTCACAGCAATTGTCGCAACCTCCATGCCTACGTCATCTCAACCACCGCAGAGGTCGGGGTGGATGTCGAATACATGCGCCCCAACCACGCTTTTCAAAAACTCGCTGACCGCTACTTCAGCCACGATGAACTGGCGGCCATGCAGCCGCTGGCAGCGGCTGCCCGCCGGTCCATGTTTTATCAACTGTGGACGCTGAAGGAAGCTTGGTGTAAATTGGACGGCGGCAACCTGTGGTCTTATTTGAATCGATCGGTGTTGGGCTTGGCCCAAGGCCAGTCAGCGGTGATGCCCGACAAGCACATCAAGACCACCCAAGACATTGCCGGTTATGCTTGCGCGGTGGCTTGCGCACAACCTTTCAATCGGATCTGGATCAATCATTTGGCATGACATGAAACGCACGATATCAACAAGTTGGCTGCTGTTCTTGCTGCTCAATGCCTGTGCCGTGAACAAGGAAACCATTCGGCAAGTGGAACAAGTGATTGAAGTCAAGAAAGACGACACCATCACCTGTCCTGAGTCTGAGCCCAACCGGTGCGCGCTGCCCAGCCCTTTTGCGGCCCAATTTCACTTGGCCACTGATCACGGACGCAACCGCATGCTGTTGTTGGATCATGGCGAAGATTCTTTGTTGGCCCGCATTCATCTGATTCGGGCCGCCACCGAATCCATCGACATCCAAACCTTCATTTGGGTTAATGATGAAGCCGGTCATTTCATGTTGCGCGAGTTGTTGGCTGCTGCCAAACGCGGGGTCAAAGTCAATGTCGTCATTGACCAGTTGTTTTCCATGGGCAATTCCTGGTTGGTCACGGACCTGGCCACCTTGCACCAAAACCTGTCATTCAAGTTGTACAACCCGGTGTTTCAGGACGCCCACACCTCGCCGTTTGAATTCTTCAGTGCCATGGCCTGTTGCATGGCTCGCTTGAACAAGCGCATGCACAACAAAACCTTCATTGTGGACAACCGCTATGGCATCGTGGGAGGTCGCAATTACCAAAGTCGTTACTATGACTGGGACGAGAATTTCAACTACAAAGACCGGGATGTGTTGGCCATCGGTCCGGTGGTCGCTGACATGACCACTTCTTTTGACAGCTTTTGGACCAGTCCCCATGTGGTGCCGGTGGAACACCTGCGCGATGTCAGCGCCCGCATCCTCAACAACGAACAATCTAAAATTGATTGGCAACAGCCCTTGAGTGAAAAAGCAGTCAACCTGCTGGCCCGGGCACAGGATTTGCCGCAGGTGATTGCCACCTTTTTTCCCCACATCATCGAAGTGGATCGGGTTGATTATTTCAGCGATACTCACGACAAACCATTCAATCGGGAAGCACGCCAAGCCAACGAGCAGCTGACCCAACAAATTCATCAAATTTTTGCCTCTGCCCAGCACAAAATATTGATCCAGACACCCTATTTGGTGTTCAGTCGGCAAGCCCGCAAAACCTTGCGCAAACTGCGCAAGAAGAACCCCGAGTTGGACTTGTTGGTGTCAACCAACTCCCTGGCCTCAACCGACGCCTATTACGTCTATGCCATTTCCTATAAATACAAGCGCTTTTATTTGAAAAAGCTGCAAATGCAAATTTTTGAATACAAAGACCGACCTGGCATGATCACCGAGCACTTTGCCCAACACACCGTCAATCAAAGTACCCGCATTGGCATGCACGGCAAATCTTTTGTCATTGATGACCACATCGCCATGATCGGCTCGCATAATTTTGATCCCCGCTCAGATGTGCTGAACACCGAATCGGGCTTTGTGATTTACAGCGATGCTTTCGCGGCGGCCTTAACGGCCAACATCGAAACCGACATGTTGGACCAAAACAGTTGGGTGGTGGCGGCCAAAGAGCAAATCCCCTTTTTCAGCCACATCAGTGGCATCATTGCCACCATTTCACGCAAACTGCCGATTTTTGACATCTGGCCTTTTCGCTATTCAACCAGTTATCGACTGAAAGCGGGCTATCCTGAAGTGCCACCCGATCACCCTGATTTTTATGAAAATTATGAAGCCATTGGCAATTTCCCTAATGTCAATTTGTCTTCCAAACAAATACAAACGATAATAATATCCGCTTTTGCTGGTTTTGCTGAACCTGTGATGTAACAGAGAAGAATATGAATAACAGAACTAAACTTATTATTTTGGCCGTGTTGTTGGCGGCGGTGGCTTTGCCGTATTGGCGCATCAACCACAACAGCCAGTTTTTTGCCGAAGGCATCATCGGCCACCTCAGTCACTTGGGTGAATGGTCACAACAAGGTGTCAGCACTTCATTGAATGGCGAAGTCTCCATCAGTGGTCTGACTTTTCGCCCCAAAGGATTCCAACAATCGATTCATATCAATTCCATCAAAGTCCACACGGACATGAAAAAGCTGTTGTTCTCTGGCAGCCAAAGCCTGATCACCCACATGCCCAAAAACATGACCCTATCATTCAGCAATGTTCGGGTGTCTGGCGACGGCAATGACTTACAGCAAGCCATCAACCAAGCCAACTATTGGCCGATGGCCGCGCAATACTTGGGCGCTTTTGGCTGTGGCGAAAGCCCTGGACCGGCCTTCAGCAACAGCCAGTGGCAAGCCATTTTCCCCATGGCACCGACCTTCAATATGGAAGTCAGTTATTCATTGGTGGATGATTACCACATCGACTTTAATGTCAACATCGACAGCCCGGGCAATTGGTTCATTGCCTGGTCAGGCACCCTGACCCGCCCCAGTGACATTGAGCGCATCACCTTTCATGACACCATCATGGACACCTTGTATTACTACCACATAGACCAAGGTTTCAATAAGAAGCGCAATGACATGTGTGCCCAATACAACAAAAATTCATTCGCCGCATATCGCTTAAAAAGCGCCGAAGAAATCCAAAAACACCTGCGTGTTTACGCCGGCAAAGAGATGCCCGATTTTTTGAGCAACCAATACCAACGGGCGCTGTCTGAAAACATCGAACTGAATGCCATTTTCCAATTGATCGAACCCAAGTACATCTTTGAAGTGACCGACATGAGCCAAACCCAGTTCTATGGCCAGGTGAACATCGAAGCGGCCCTGGGCGAAAATGAATACCAAAAGATCGAACTGGCCGACATTGACTTTTTGGAACTGGACATGGACACCTTGCGGGCTGAAATGGAAGCCAAACAAAAGGAGGCTGAACGCCTGGAAGCCGAAGCCAACAAACCCAAAGAGTTGCTGAAAACCATCACCCGCAGCATCGGCCGCAGTGTCAATGAAACCAAAATTTCTGATTGGTCACAAGCGGTGGGACAAAACATCAAAGTCAGGACCAAACGGGGACGACCCATATTCGGCCGCCTGATGTCCATTGACAGCGATCAACTGACCATTTCTTCAAAATACATGCGCGGTAATGCCACCATCACGGTAGCCCGCAAAGACGTGGTGTCGATGAGCGTCAGTCGCTGATCGCCCGGACTGATGGCGGTCACTGGCAAGCTGCTGGGGCAATGGTGGTTCTGGCTGTTGCTGATGATGCTGTTGGTCGTGGCATCATTGACTGTGGGCACCGTATCGGTGCCCCTGACGGCCCTGTTCAACCCCGAGTCTGAATATTTCAACATCATTTGGCAGCTGCGCTTGCCGCGCATCATCAATGCGTTGCTGGTGGGAGGTTGCTTGTCCCTGTCCGGTCTGTTGATCCAAAACCTGGTGAAAAACCCCTTGGCCGATCCGTACCTATTGGGGGTCTCAGGTGGGGCAGCCAGTGTCCAATTGATGGTCATTCTGATTGGCTTAAGCTGGTCCCAACATGGCCTGTTTGTGGCTGGTTTTGTGGGCAGTTTGTTGGCCACCTTGCTGTTGTTGAAACTCAGCTATGAAGGCCGCATCAGGCCCGACAAAATCACCCTCAATGGCGTGGTCATGGCTTTTGGCTTTGCCGCCTTCATCAGTTTCATGTTGACCACCGCTTCGGGTCAACAAATTAAATCCATGATGTTTTGGCTGATGGGGGATTTGAGTTACGCCCAACCCAATGTGCTGATGCCGGTGCTGTTGCTCATCAGTGTGGTGGCTTTGTTCCGGCGGC
This sequence comes from Marinicella meishanensis, assembly GCF_019931145.1. Taxonomy (GTDB): domain Bacteria; phylum Pseudomonadota; class Gammaproteobacteria; order Xanthomonadales; family Marinicellaceae; genus Marinicella; species Marinicella meishanensis. Next base: position 115,355 of record NZ_JAIOUV010000001.1, read on the forward strand.
ACCGGGCCCTGGACCTGTTGGCCCGGGGTGAGTTGTTTGCCATCAAATCTGGGGTCAATGCCCACCGCATCAATTTGCTGGTGTTCATCATCACGGCCCTGTTGACCTCCATGGCCGTGGCCCAAGCCGGCACCATTGGCTTCGTGGGCTTGATCATTCCCCACCTGGTGCGGATGATGGCGGGCTATCAACACCGGCAATTGATCCCCATGTGTTTGTTGGTTGGGGCCTGTTTTTTGCTGGCTGCCGACACCTTGGCGCGGACGGTGATGAGTCCCCTGCAATTACCGGTGGGTATTTTTACTGCCATGATTGGTGTGCCGGTGTTTTTGTGGCTCAATCGGAGGGTGTGATGCTGACCATCGAAGGCTTGCACCTGCATCAAGACAACCTCACGGTGTTCAAAGACCTCAACGCGGCCTTCAAGCCCGGTGAGTTTTGGGCCGTGGTCGGACAAAACGGGGTCGGCAAAACCACCCTGTTGCAAACCATGGCGGGCATCAGCCAGCCACGTCAAGGGCGGGTGCAAGTGGCCGGGCACAACCTGTTTGAGCTGGACATCGCCGCGCGGGCCCAGCAAGTCAGTTTTTTGTTGCAAGACCAAGAACCCTGTTTGGCGTTTTCGGTGCGCGATGCGGTGGGCATGGGCCGCTTTCCTTGGCGCAGCAAAAAGCAACAAGATCAAGCCATCACCACCGCAGCCCTTGAGACCTGTGGCATCAGCCACCTGGCAGACCGCTCCATCCTTAAATTGTCCGGTGGCGAACGGCGCAAAGTAGAAATCGCCACCTGTTTGGCCCAACAATCGGACTTTTTGTTGTTGGACGAACCTTTGAATCACTTGGATGTGGTCTACCGTCAACAGATCCTTAAGGTGTTTGCTGAATACAGCCAACAACGCTGCGTGGTGATGGTTTGCCATGATTTGGAAGTTATCAAACACCACTGCAGCCATGTGTTGATGCTGATGGCGAATGACTGTTATCTGGCGGGTACTTCCGCTACAATATTGAATCAAACCAACCTGGATCAACTGTTTGATGCCCGCAGCGAGTAAAACAAGCACCAACTTCATGGCCACCATTGCCAAGCAATGGCTGCAGGCCAAAATCATCTCACAAAAAGAATTTGCCAAGTTGTTGGAGAAATCTTCGGTGACCTCTGCCTCGGTCCATCCCTACATCTCCATTGTGGACAACAAGCTGACCAACATCCAGACCGGCAAGCCCATCACCATGGAGTTTTTGACCCAATGGGTGGCCAAAATCAACAAATTGGATTACCTGAAAATTGACCCGACCAAGATCAACGTCAATCAAGTCACCCAGGTCATTTCACAAGCTTACGCCCGGCAGCACCAGATCCTGCCGGTAGCGGTGGACACCGGTGAGATCGTGATCGCGGTGGCTGACCCCAAAAACACCGCGTGGATCATTGACATCCAAAAGATACATCGCCAGAAAATCAAGCGGGTGCATGCCAATCCGATTGACATCCAACGCCTGTTGTTTGAGTTCTATGGCGTCAACCGTCAGGTCCAGGGCGCCAAAAAGCTGCACAAGTCAAAAAGCAATGACCCCGTGCTCAACCTCGAGCAACTGGTCAAATTGGGCGGCAAAAAAGACCTCAATGCCGACGATCAGCACGTCATTGGTTTGGTTGATTGGTTGTTGCAATACGCCTTTGATCAACGGGCCAGTGACATCCACTTGGAACCCAAACGCGACAATTGCCTGATCCGCTTTCGCATCGACGGCAAATTGTTGAAGGTCTACGACTTGCCACCGGCGGTGATGGCGGCGGTGATCAGCCGCATCAAAATCCTGTCGCGCATCGATGTGGCAGAAAAACGGCGACCACAAGACGGCCGCATCAAAACCGTGTCCCAAGGCAACCGCGAAATTGAATTGCGGGTCTCCACCATGCCCACCACTTTTGGTGAAAAATGTGTGATGCGGATTTTCGATCCGGACGCGGTGGTGGTCAACTACCAAGACTTGGGCTTCAGTGAAACCGAGGCCGAACAATGGCGGCAAATGATCGACCGACCGCACGGCATCGTGTTGGTCACCGGGCCCACCGGCTCGGGTAAAACCACCACTTTGTATTCCACCCTGAAAAAACTGGCCACCCCAGAAGTCAATGTGTCCACCGTCGAAGACCCCATTGAAATGGTCGATCCGATCTTGAATCAAATGCAGGTCAACCCCAAAATCGGGCTGCATTTCGCCGACGGGGTGCGGACTTTGATGCGCCAAGATCCGGACATCATCATGATCGGTGAGATCCGTGATTTGGAGACCGCTCAAATGGCCGTGCAAGCCTCTTTGACCGGTCACTTGGTGCTGTCCACATTGCACACCAACGACGCCCCCTCCAGCATCAACCGCTTGTTGGATTTGGGGGTTCCCGATTACCTGTTGCGCAGTACATTGGCCGGGGTTTTGGCCCAACGCCTGATTCGTTTGTTGTGCCCACACTGCAAATCACCCACCAAGGTGGACGCCGAGAAATGGGTCTCCATGGTGCACCCATTTGACATCCAGCCACCCAAGGAATTGTTTGAGGCCAAAGGCTGCGATGAGTGTCGCAACACCGGTTATCACGGCCGTTCTGGGGTGTTTGAGATGATGCCGATTCACAACCAAGTCCGGCGTTTGATCCGCAATGACGTGCCTTCTGAGAAAGTCGCGGCGGCGGCCTATGAGCAGGGCATGATGCCGCTGCGCATTGCCATCTCCCATTTGCTCAAAGCCGGCAGCACCTCATTGGAAGAAGCGATGCGCCTGGCACCACCCGATTTTCAACACCACTGACCATGTATTTGATCATCCAAACCGGTGATCCGGTGCCCTCAGCACAACGTGCTTTCGGACCGTTTTCGCGGATGTTCTGTGACGCCATGCAATTGGACCAAGCCCAAGTCATCAACGTGCATCGCCACGAGCCCTTACCGGCCATGGCCGAAGCTGCGGAGCAATTGACCGGCGTCATCATCACCGGCTCGGCGGCCATGGTCACCGACCAGGATGATTGGCTGAGAAAGACCCAAGCTTGGCTGCAAGCCAGCCTGGCCCACCACATCCCCACTTTGGGGGTCTGTTTTGGCCATCAACTGTTGGTGGATTTGTTGGGCGGGCAGGTGGCTTACAACCCTCATGGCAGGAACCTGGGGCTCAGTCGCTTCAGTATGAGTGCGGCCGCAGCCGATGATCCCTTGCTCGGACCCATTGCGCCGCTGGGTGCCATTGACACCCTGGCTTCACACTTACAGGTGGCCACCCGTTTGCCTCAGAGCGCCACTTTACTGGGCCATTGTGCCTTGGATGAGCACCACGCGTTTCATGCCGAGCAAGTCATTTGGGGGCTGCAATTTCACCCCGAATGGAACCCCACGATCACCCAGCATTACATCGAAACCCGGAGCCCAGAATTGCGCCAGGAGGACCACAGTCCCAAGGCCATGATTGAGGCACTCAGACCCTGTCCAGAGGCCACGGCCTTGTTGCGTCGCTTTCGCCAGCTGGCTGAGCAACGGCGGGCGGCTTGAAGGTCAATGCATCTGCAGTGAAACTCAGATTTCGGCATTGTGGAACACGTTTTGCACGTCGTCCAACTCATCCAACATGGCAATGAATTTTTCGAAATTGGGCAGGTCGTCGGCCCCAATGGCGGTGGTGGTTTGTGGAATGAATTGAATTTCATCGACCTCAAAATTAACCCCTTCAACCGCGTCTTGAATGGCTTGTTTGGCCTTGAAATATTCGGTGTGGGGGGTGAACACAGAGATTTTACCGTCTTCTGATTCAATGTCCGTGACGTCCACATCGGCGTCCATCAAAACCTCCAGAATGGTGTCTTCGTCATCCCCGTCAAACACCAGGATGGCGGCATGATCAAACATGTGCATCACGGTGCCTTGGGTGCCGATTTTGCTGTCGGTTTTGGTGAAACACAGGCGCACATCGCCAAAGGTGCGGTTGGGGTTGTCGGTCAAACAATCCACAATCACCATGCACCCGCCCGGGCCATAGCCTTCGTAGCGGGCCACGGCGAAATCTTCGCCGCCGGCACCTTGCGACTTGTCCAAGGCGTTTTTGATCACATGGGCCGGCACCTGGGCTTTTTTGGCCCGGTCCAACAAACTGCGCAAAGCCAAATTGGCATCCGGATCGGCGCCGCCGGCTTTGGCACACACATAAATTTCCCGGCTGAACTTGCTGTATACCTTGGCGTTGGCATCCGAAGTTTTGGCCATCGATTCTTTGCGGTTTTGGTAGGCTCTTCCCATGGTGATCTCGGTTAATGACTGAAAGGCCGCTATTTTACCGCGTTCAGCGCGGTTTGCAAAACCCGATACTCAATCATACAGGCCGGGTAAGCCCACGGCCTTGGGCGCTTGCTGGCTGTGCGGATGTAACAAGCCTTGTTTGATCCAAACCGGCCAAGGCTGCGGCTCGGCGGTGGTCGTCGCCGCCCCATACAGCTGTTGTTGTAAAGCATCGATCGCCGCTTTGGGTTCACCGTCGGCCAACTGGGCGCTGATTTGACCCAAGTTGGTGACCCGTTGCTCATGTGCCTGATTCCACCAATTAATCAAGGTCTGTTGTACTTCACTGGGGGTCGCCTGGGCCAACGAATTGATGGCCACTGGGTTGTTGGGGGCCGCCTCAGCTGCGCTGGCGTGGACTCGGCGTGCCGGTCGTCGCCACCAGAGCATGACCGTGAACAGCCACAACGCCGCGAACACCACCGTCAAGACCTGCCAGACAAACGCAGACCCAGTCGCCTCAGGGCTCACCAGCTCACCAATGGGCACCGCCGTGGGTTGAATGGCTGGTGGGTTGAAGTCCACCGCTTGTGGAGCTTGTACGGTGCTGGCATCGGCCGCCGCCACCGCCAGTGTGGTGGCCGGGATGCGTGCCACTTTGCCGCTTTGGCTGGTGGTATCAAACCAATCCAGGGTGAATTCCGGGATCTCCAACAACCCTTGGCGGGTGGGTATGATGGCATATTTGATGACCTTGGATGAAATCAATTGTTGCCCGTCCTGGCGGGTGATGGTGTCGGTTTTGTCTTGGTAAATTTTGGCCCCATCGATGTCAGCCAATTGCAGCTCTGGCAGTTGGGTTTCGGCCTGTCCAGCCACCGTCAGGTTGATGGTGCGGGTGATCGGTTCGCCGACCCGATACGGTTGGTCTTGTGACCAGCTTTGTTGCAGGGTCACTTGCCGGGCTGGGATCCAGGCCTGGTTGACGAATTCGGGCGGAATTTGTTTGATTTCCAAGTCCAGCATTTCGGACACGTGACGCACCGGTCGACCGCGTTGAAACAAACCAAAAGACTGGCGGCTGTTGTCGGTGACCTCGCCTTCAAAAACCAACGGGTTGAGGGTCAATGGTCCGCTGTTTTCGGCATAAATGGCGTATTTGCGCTCCAACACCTGGTAGGTTTTGCCATCTCGTTGTGTGGTGTAGTTGGCCCCTTTGCTGATTTGTTGCACAATCACCCCATCACCACCGGGCTCAGTCAAAGCCCCATTCTTGAGGTTGATGGCGTACATCAGCCGCACCGTCAGCAAAATTTCTTCCTGCACATAAGCGCTGTCTTTGTTGGTCTCCAACTCAATGAACAAATCGCCTTTGGCCTGGGCATTGGGGTCGGGCTTGTTGACGGTGATTTTGATGGTTTCGGTGCGCTCACCATCCACTTCCAACGGTGGAATCAGGTGGGTTCCCAATGACTTAGGCACCAACAACACCTGCCAAGTGGTTTGGGTATTGACTTCACCATTGATGATTTGGGTGGAGGAAGATTTGCCGGTTTGGCCCACGTGAAAAACCGCATCCAACAAGGTGAAATCCGGTTGGCTGTTGGTGTTTTTATCGGCCGTGATGGTCAATGTCAGGGATTCGCCAAACAACACCGTGGAGCGATCCACCGCCGCTTTGATGGCTGCTTGAGCCCAGCTGCTGAGCAGCAGCAAGGACAGCGCGATGATGCCAGTCACTGACCGTGACATGGCGTCACCAGTCTTCTGTGGTTTGTTGGTCATAACTTTCACCGTCTTGGTTGCGTTTGTGGTACTGATACAGGAATTTTCTGCGCATCAGTCCACCGGGGTCGTCTTTGATTCTTCTGAGCCACTGTTCCATGGCCTGTTTTTCTTCCGCGTCCAGCGCTTTCTCTTCAGGCGTGAGCTCGATTTCCTGTGGTTCTTCTTGGTCCTGTTCAGCCGCTTCTTGGGCCGCGGCTGCGTCCTGTTTTTCTTGGGCTTGTTGTTCGGCTTCGTTTTGCTGGTCTTGTTGGGCTTGTTGTTGCTGTTCTTGTTGCTCTTGTTCTGAACTGGACTGGTTTTCTTGGTTTTGTTGGTTTTGCTGATCTTGCTGATCCTGCTGCTCTTGCTGTTCCGCGTTCTGCTGATTTGAGTTCTGCTGGTTTTGTTGTTCTTGTTCCTGCTGCTGTTGCAAGGCCTTTTCCACCAAGCGCTTGTTGTACAACGTGTCTTCATCATTGGGGTCATGGCCCAACGCCTGCTCATAGCTGGCCAACGCCCCTGCCAAATCGCCACTGCGGGCCAAAGCATTGCCGTGGTTGTAATGGTTCGCCAGGTTGTCAGCACCATCACCATACAATTGACTGGCCCGCTGGTAGTCCTGGTTCTTATAAGCCGCCGCGGCTTTGATGTCCGGATTTTTTGCTTGTTCAAAAGCCTCTTTGGGGGCCGAATCCAGCTTGCGGTGGGCCTGTTGGTCCTGATTCAACCACAAGTCATCCCAAGTCCAGGCCAGTGTCGATTCGGTGTGTAACAGCAAACCCACACACCACACCATGAGAATGCCCCGACGATACAACAAGGCCAGCATGGGCACCACCAACAAAGCCAATAAAGGCCCCTCATCAATGAAGTTTTCACCGCCCAATTCATCGTCTTCGGCGGCAGCCCCATCGGCCTCACCATTCACTTCATAGAACAAATTTTCTGGCACCGAGTTGGACAACACATTGAAACGACCCTGGCCAATTTTGGCGGCTTCTTGTAAGGCCGGGTAATCGACTTGTGGGATGACGATTTGACCGCGTAAATCTTTCAAAAAGCCTTGGTTGGTCGGGATCGGCGCCCCTTCAGCCGTGCCCACTGCCAACACGTGCACGGTGGTGCCTCGATCGCTGACTTCGCGCAGTCGGTCTTTGGTTTTGTACAGGTCAATGCGGTCGGTGACCAACAAAATCTGGCCTTGGGTAACGCCGGCTTGGGTCAACAAGTCAGTCGCTTTGTCCAGGGCCGCCACGGTGTTGGTACCGCTGACCGGCATGATGCTGGGGTTGAGCACATCCAGTAAAGCCACGATGGTTTCGGTGTCATCGGTCAACGGCGTGACCACAAACGCATCGCCTGAATAAACCACCAAAGCGGTTTGCCCATCCTGGCGATTTACCAACAGGTCTTGGATGGTGAATTTGGCGCGCTGCAAACGCGACGGCTTGAGGTCGTCAGCCAACATGCTCTTGGACACGTCCAGGGCCACGATCAGGGCCGACTGGTTCTTGACCATGGGCACCGGCATCTGCCGCACCGCGGGACCGGCCAAAGCCAGTACCGTCAGCACCATGATGGGCCAATACAACCACAACCAGCGACTGGCATTGGCGGCCGACTGTAACTGCATGGCTTGCAACAATTCGGGGTCACAACTTTGTTGCCAGCCATCCTGTCGGCTGCTGTTGTTGAGCCAAAAATACAACACCAAGGCACCCGGCAGCAACAACCACAGCCAGGCTGGGCGCAGAAAATGAAATTGGCTCCAAACAATTTCTGAAATCATCACAAGCGCCTCAACCACAAGGTCAACCACAGGGTCATGAGTGAACCGAATAAGGGCCAAAAAAACAATTCATCGGTGGGCCGATAAAACTGCTCCTCTTCGGCCAGCGGTTCCAGCTCATCCAACAATTCATAAATCTGCTCCAACTCTTCGGTGTCGCGGGCCCTGAAATACCGGCCTTCGGTAATCGCCGCAATGCGGCGCAATGAGGCTTCGTCCAAATCGGCCGAAGGGTTGATGCGTCTTTGCCCACCAAAAAAGCTGTTGACCACCATCTCATCGGCACCGACGCCAATGGTGTATATTTTCAGGGATTCGGCGCGGGCCAGTTCCGCGGCCTTCAAAGGCTCAATGGCCCCGGCGGTGTTTTGCCCATCGGTGAGCACGATCAGAATGCGGTTGTTGTCTTCGGTTTCGCGGGCTTTTTTCACCGCCAACCCGATGGAGTCACCGATCGCTGTGGACTTACCGGCCAGCCCAATGGCCGCCTCATTCAACAAGGTTTTCACCGTGGCCCGATCAAAAGTCAAGGGCGCTTGTAGGTAGGCATTCTCACCAAATAAGATCAAACCAATGCGGTCGCCGACCCGCCGATCAATGAACTCGCCCGCCACTTTCTTCACCGCGGTCAAACGGTCCACCGCCTGGCCATTGATCAGCATGTCTTTTTGTTCCATGCTGCCTGAAATGTCGATGGCCAACATCAAATCCCGACCTTCGATGGGCAAGGGCATCGGTTCGCCGATCCATTGTGGGCGACTGACCGCCAGCAACAACAGCAGCCACGGCAAGCCATTAAGCCACCGGCCCCGCTGTTGCAACTGGGCTTGTTTGCGCCCAAATAAATCTTGTAAAAACGGCGCCCGGATGGTGGTGATGCTGGCTTGTCGCACCCGCGGCAACCATCGGACCAACAACGGCAGCGGCAGCAAAGCGAAGACCCAGGGCCAGTACACGCTATACATCGGCCACCTCCGTCGGGGTCTTGGCCGGGCGTCCCAGCACATGGCGCTTGATGAATTGGCGGGTGGTTTGCAGCAAATGTTCCACATCACAGTCAAACTGCGGGGCATACACGCCCTCGGTCAGCGCCTGTTCGTAGCCAGCAAAAGCCCCAGGTTGCAAGGCGTCCAAGTGACGCAGCCAAGCCTCGCCGGCCAGGCTGGAAGCGCGTTTTTGTTGCAGCTGAAAACGCACAAAGCGGCGCAAAAAGGCCGATAATTCAGTGAGCAAATGTTGGCGATCTTGGTGTTCATCATAAGCCAATTCAATGGCCGTCAGCTGTTGCTCGATTTGCGCCCATCGTTGTTTTTTCTGTCGGTAGCGACGCCACCAATAAAACAGCCCGAGCAGCAACACCGTGAGCAACACCATGACCACCCACCAGCCCGGTGCCAGCGGCCAAAACCCGGGTTCAGCGGGCAACTTCAGATCCCGCAACGGCAAGGCATCTGGCGCCAAACCTTGCATCAGCCCAGCCCCCCCAGCCAATGACTGAAGGCCAGTGAAGGGTTGCCCAAACCATTTTTCAGGACGTTGACCCAAGGGTCGTTGGTTTGCACTGGAATCAGCGGAACCCCGGCTTTGATGATGTGTTCTTTCAAGGCCTGAATGTGGGCGCTTTGTTTGCTTTTGAGTCGGTCTTGAATGCGTTGGTTTTTGCTGTCCAGCACCCGTGCCCGTTGGGCCGTTTGCACCCCGTATAAAGCCGGTTTGGGCATTTGGTTTTCGAACGGATCACTGATCTTGATGCCCAGCACATCGTTGTGTTTGCGCAGTTGCAACAAATGTTTCTTGGCATCCGCACCCAGTGCATAAAAGTCACTGATCACCAACACCAAACTGCCAGGCCGGATGATGGTGCGCAACTGTTTCAAAGCTTGGTCCAAGTCGTGTTGTTCTGGCTCTTGGTGCCTATCGGCCACCGGCTCATTGGCTTGGATCAGGTGTGACATCATACCCATCATGCCCCGCTTGCCGGCCGTGGCTTTGACGATGTGTACGCCATGGATGCCATAGGTCAACACACCGATGCGGTCTCCCTGCAACACCGAGGACCAACCCAATAAAGCCGCCACTTGGCTGGCCAGCACCGACTTGAATTGTGTTTTGGTGCCAAACTGCATGCCGCTGTTGGTGTCCACCACCAAATAAGTGGGGCGTTCGCGTTCCTCTTGAAACAATTTGGTGTGGGCATCGCCGGTGCGCGCGGTGACCCGCCAATCCATGTTGCGGATGTCGTCACCGGCTTGATAGATGCGCGACTCCAGGTAGTCCATGCCGCGACCCCGAAAGCGGGAATCGTGCAAACCAGAGATGGCTGAGGTGGCTTTTTTGATGCTGCTGAGATTGAATTGTCTGGCGTGATGGCGGGTGGCCACCATGGCTTTGGCGGTGACCTGGGTTTTGGCTTGTTGTTCCACGGCCGCAGACATCAATCAGCTGACCTCAAGGCAATGGCACGGTGGCCAATAACTGGTCAATCACCTGATCCACTGTCAAACCTTCGGCTTCGGCTTCAAATGACAGGATGATGCGGTGCCGCAGCACATCGTGGATCACGGCATGGATGTCCTCCGGCAACAAATGGTCCCGACCCTGCAAAAAAGCCTGGGCACGGGCGCAACGATCCAAGGCGATGGTGGCCCTGGGTGAGCCGCCAAAAGCGATTTGTTGCTCCAGGCTGGCGTCGTACTTGCCGGGGTCGCGGGTGGCCAGAATCAAAGCCACCATGTATTGTTCCAAATTGTCCGCCACGAACAGATTGAGGATGTGTTTTTGGGCCGCAAAAATCTGCGCTTGGGTCAACAGGGTTTGGTGCTCGGTGCGGTGATTGAATTCGGCCAAATCTTTTTTCTGGGCCAATTTCAGGATGTCCAATTCAGTTTTGGCTTCCGGATAACCAATCGTTACATGCATCAAAAACCGGTCCAGTTGGGCTTCTGGCAAGGGATAGGTGCCTTCTTGTTCGATCGGGTTTTGGGTGGCCATGACCAAAAACAATTGCGGCAAATCATAGGTGGTTTTACCAACCGTGATTTGTTGTTCACCCATCGCTTCCAACAGAGCCGACTGCACTTTGGCTGGGGCCCGGTTGACCTCATCGGCCAACACCAGGTTGTGAAACAACGGACCTTTTTGGAATTCAAAAGTGGCCGATTCGGCATGATAAACATCGGTTCCGGTCAAGTCAGCAGGCAACAAGTCGGGGGTGAATTGGATGCGGTGAAAATCACCTTCAATGCATTCTGACAGCACCTTGATGGCGGTGGTTTTGGCCAAACCAGGCGCCCCTTCCACCAACAAATGACCATGAGACAGCAGGGCGATCAATAAGCGGTCGACCAGTTTTTGTTGGCCCAAAATTTGGGTGCCAATGGCTTCTCGGGTGCGCTGAAACGCGGTGGTGAGTTCAATTGTGTTTTGTTCCATAAATGACCTGTGTGTTTTGGCGGCTGAAAACGGCTTGTTTACCGGCGCTATACGTAATGACGAATTCAATGATTTCAAGCCATGGTCTTGATTGCAAACCAGGCTGACCAATTGGCGTCAAGAGATCGGTGATTATACAGGATCGCCCAGGCTTTGGATGTGTCAAAAGTCAGCATCCCCAGGCCGAGCGCAGGATCCCGCACCTGGGCATGGTTGATTGCTGTCTGGCCAGCACTTGGAAATTGTGCCCAAGCTCACCTGTGGCATGTTAAAATTCACCGCTTGTATTGATAGACAGCATTGACCCACAAAAGGTCGCAAAAACCCATGTACAGTTTGACCAGTGAACCCTTTAAACTCACCCGCGATGTGGAAGCGATCACCGTTCCCACCGGTGAAACCATCGAATTACCGGCCGGTGTGGTGGGTTACATCACCCAGGCCTTGGGCGGCAGCTTCACCATCTTTGTCGATGGCAGCATGTTCATGATCCTGGGGCACAATGCCGATGCATTGGGCAAAGAACCCTTGCCGCCACCAACCCTGCCTGAAAATGCCACCCAAGCCGATGTGGAACAGGCGGTTTGGGACCAGTTGCGCACGGTGTATGATCCTGAGATTCCAGTCAGCATCGTGGAATTGGGTTTGGTGTATGAATGTGCCGTCGAACCGGCAGCAGACCAAGCGGGCTACACGGTACAAATTGACATGACTTTGACCGCTCCGGGTTGTGGCATGGGTGATGTATTGGTGTCCGACGCGGCGGCCAAAATCAAACTGATCCCGGAAATCAACTCAGTGGATTGTCGCATTGTGTTTGACCCGCCCTGGGACCAATCGATGATGTCAGAGGAAGCCAAATTAGAAACCGGCATGTTGTGATCCACCAGAGCGCCGCCATGTCTGTTCCCATTCTGACCTACCATGCCAACAACATCAATGGTAATGACTATCAAAGCAACGACCATGTGGCGCTGCAAGCAGACCTGCAATTGATCCACCGATTGGGTTGGCAAGTCATCACCATGAACCAACTCATGGCCTGGCACCGCGGTGAGGCGGAGGACGACGCGGTGCACCAAGCCGTGGTGCTGACTTGTGATGACGGCACATGGTTTGACTATTACGACGTGGATCACCCCTTTCACGGACCACAAAAAGGTTTCCTGACCCTACTGCAAGAACACCGGCAAAACACTGGTCAGGTGGCGCACATGACCAATTTTGTGATTGTTTCCCCGGCGGCCCGTACCATCCTTGATGAAAAATGCCTGATTGGGCAGGGCTGGTGGACCGATGAATGGTGGCAACCAGCGCAACAATCGGGTTTGATGTCGATTGCCAACCACAGTTGGGATCACAACCACGGGGTGCTGGACAATCAAAACCACAACGACGATTCCTTTCGCTGCATCAATGACCGCGCTGCCTGTGACCAACAAATCAAGCAGGCCCAAAACCATTTACAGCAATTGTTGGGCGAGCGGGAAGGTGGTGCTTATTTTGCTTATCCTTATGGTAATTTCAGCGACTACTTGCGGCATGAATATTTGCCCAAGCTGGGTCCTGAAATCGGCCTGCAAGCGGCCTTCACCACCGTGGCCGAAGCCGTGACCCGTGACCACGACCGCTGGGAATTACCCCGTTTTGTCTGTAACAACGATTGGCAACACGTGGATCAACTGGCTGCTTTGTTGGCGACCATTCAACGGCCTATTGGGCTTACTTGAGCATCATCCTTGGATTTATTATGGACATCATCATGAACCAATGCCACATCACCGTCGAAGTGTCCAATGCGTCAGTCAGCGCCTTGTCTGAAACCGTGGAGTCGATATCACCATGCTGAGCCAGCACCGCTGGCAACAATTGATGAACACCTGGGCTTGGGAGGCTCACCAAACGACTTTTGTGGCCCTGTGCCAAGCGCATGCCGAACCCCACCGGCATTACCACACCGCCGCACACATCGAGGCCACTTTGCGGCACCTGGATGCGGTGGTGGACTTGGCCGATCGGCCGCATGAAATTGAACTGGCATTGTGGTTTCATGACGCCATTTACCGGCCCTATTCCAGCCACAACGAAGCCGACAGTGCCCAGTGGGCCGATCAGTTCATGAGCCAGAACCAGGCGGCTGACGCAGCCAAGGGGCGGGTGCATGACTTGATCATGGCCACCTGCCACCAAGCGCCGACCACCACCAATGACCAGGCGATCATGGTCGATGTCGACTTGTCCATTTTGGGGGCCAGCCACGACCTGTACGCCCAATATGAAACATGGATCAGGCAAGAATACCGCTGGGTGCCGAATTTCCTCTATCGACGCAAACGCAAAGCCCTGCTCAATGGATTTTTACAGCAATCTCGCATCTTTCAAACCGATCACTTTGAACAACGGCTCGAACTGCAAGCCCGACAAAACCTCAATTGGGCGGTGGCACAACTGTGATTGAATTATTGCATCAAACCATTGAGTTCTGGCTTCAGGCCCATTGGTCCATTGCCTTGCTGATGTCAGCTGTGGTCAACATCATCACTTATGTCACCGCTTCATGTTTTTTTTCATGCTTTTTCAAATGGCTGACCGAACACCAACAAATGGGTCAACATGTCGACAACCGCCCTTTGAAGGCGGGCCAAGTCAAACGTGAAATCAAACAAGGCTTGATCACCTGTCTGGTGTTGGCTGCTTGCAGTTTAATGACGCGTTGGTGGTACAGCGGCATCTGGCCCGCTGGCTGGGGCTTGTTTGCCTGGCAAGTGCTGTTGTTTGCGCTGTTTTATGAAACGTATTCTTACTGGGTTCACCGCCTGTTACATGGCCGCACTTTCAGTTCCGTGCATGCCGTTCACCATCGATCAACCCGCGTCACCCCTTGGACCGCGTACAGTGTTCACCCTGTTGAGGCTGTCTTGATTGGGATCACCGCCCCATTGTTCATATTGCTGTTGCCTCTGAGTTTGGGGGTGGCGTTCAGTCTACACATCATGGGCATGGTGTTCACCATTTTCATCCATTCCAATTTCCAACTCCGCGCAAACCGGACTTTAGCCAGGCTGCTCTCTGCCTCGGCTTATCACGTCAGACATCACCAAAACGGACAGGTCAATTATGCCTTCACCACGGCCCTGTGGGATCGTTTGATGGGGACCAAAAAAGCATCATAAGGTCACAAATTCTTCGGCTGAAGTGGGGTGAATACCAATGGTTCGATTCAATTGGGTTTTGGTTAAACCTTGCTTCAGTGCCACCGCGAAACCTTGGATCATTTCGCCCCCGTCGGCGCCGACCACATGCATGCCCAACACCTGATCGGTGTCGGCATTGACCACGATCTTCATGAAGGTTTTTTCTGACACTTCGCTCATGGCGTATTTCATGGCGCGAAAGGTGCTGGTGAAACATTCGATGTTGGGGTATTGGTGTCGTGCATCGGCTTCGGTCAAGCCACAGGTGCCAATTTCGGGCTGGGAAAACACGGTGGTTGGGATGTGGTCGTATTCTGGAAATTGCTGGCCACCGGCATACAATCGATCCACCAGATAATGCCCTTCGCGGATGGCCACTGGGGTCAAATTGTCCTGATTGCACACATCGCCCACGGCAAACACGTTGGCCACTGAAGTGCGTTGTTCACGGTCTACCACCACTTGGCCATTGGCCTGGGTGGCGATGCCGGCCGCGGCCAAGTTCAAGCGGTCGGTGTTGGCTTGGCGGCCGGTGGCAAACATCACCACTTCGGATGCCAACGGCCCTTGGTTGGTTTGGCACAACAAACCACTGGCGGTGCTTTCAACGGCCAAAATTTCGGTGTCGGTCATCACCTGAACCCCGGCCTCGGCAAATGACTGCTGCGCAAAGGCCGCCACTTCGGCATCAAAACCCCGCAAGATCTGTGGGCCTCGGTAAACCAAGTTGACGGCCACACCCAGGGCATTGAAAATGCCCGCAAATTCCACCGCAATGTAGCCACCGCCATTGATGGTGATGGACTCAGGCAGGGCCGGCAACTCCAAAGCTTCGTTGGACGTGATGACGTGTTCACTGCCCGGAATGTCTGGCACACTGGGTCGACCACCGGTGGCAATCAAGATGTGTTCAGCGCTGTAAGACTTGCCCGCGATGTCCACCGTGTGCGGGTCAATGAACGATCCATGTCCTTCAATCAATGCCACCCCGGCATTGGCCAGTAAATTCAAATAAATGCCATTGAGCCGATTGATTTCGGCATTTTTGTTGTGCAGCAAGGTGGGCCAATCAAAGCGGCTGTCGATGTCCCAGCCGAAAGTTTTGGCGGCTTTGAACAGCTTGTTGTATTGCGAGGCATAGACCATCAGCTTTTTCGGCACACAACCGCGGATGACACACGTGCCACCGACTTGATCGGCTTCACAAATGGCCACTTTTTTGCCATGACCGGCGGCGATGCGGGCGGCCCGAACACCGCCTGATCCAGCGCCAATCACCAGTAAATCATAATCATATTTCATGTGGATTCCTGTTGCTCTCGGACCTCAATAGACCGTGTTGTTGCCATTTCATCACATGGCCCCAAGACTCGCTGTCATGTCCCGGCATCAAAAAGGCCCCACTTCATGGGCCCGCTGGATGATGTCTTGCTGTGCTGCCTGGCTCAATGGTTGCTGCCAATAGACGATCAAATGTGGGAATTGGGTGGGTTCGAAGCCCACGGCCAAGTCAATTTTGTAGGCCCCTTGATGACCCACATGACCGAACACGGCAGGCGCATCATCCAGCCGCTTGACCGCTTGAGACAACAAGCAAAAAGCCACCCCACCTTGCTCGTTGAGCTGTTGGCGACAGGTTTTGGGCAGGCGCCGCAGAGCTTGGGGGTCAACACACATGCCACCACCGAGGTACATGTCTTGGTGGCGGGTGAAGTGCACGTAGCCCAAAGTCGAATGCCTGGCATCAGATCCGGATGCCGATAAAATAAAATGCCGCGGAAAATTCGGGATGGAATCACCAAAAGCCCGCTGAAACAACGCCCCCGCCAAGGGTTCGGCGTCCTCGACTTCCATCACTTCGATGGCAAAATCATCCATAAGCCTGGGTTTCATCCGGTTAAAAAAAAGTTAAAAAAATAGGTTGAGCTGTCATGCGGTTTTCAGTATATAATAAAAAGCGCAAGGACGGTGACCGCATATTTGGGTTGGGTTGGAAAAAACAATAAGAGGAGGCCCAATCACACAAATGCGTGGTGACCCATGACATTGAAAATCAGTCATTGTAAGAAAAGCGATGTGTGCCTGGGTTCACTGGGCCACGTTCCCTCGCGATGTGAACAATCACAACAAGGCCACTAAGAGCTGGAATTAATAAAGAGGGTGGAGTTACAGAAATCAGAGAGTTAAAAAGCGTTAGGGGAGGAAATTTCTGTAACTCCAAAGCTTGCATCGTTTCGATCAATTTTCCTGAAAGGTGTTGTTGATTTCAACGACTTCATGCAATCACTATACTACTAAGTCTTACGTACGTCAATTACTTTTTGGAAATTTCGGCACGTATGATCATAATAGCCATTGCCATGGTTCAAAACCATGTGCCAAAAGTCCCTTTGTTTTTGCTGTACAGTTAAGCAGACCTGGACTTAACATATTACTTACAAAAATTGCGCCGATCGACTCAGTATTTGATGCACACGTTCTTCGCTTCGGTGAAGAAACGCAAAGCTTCCAAGCCACCTTCGCGACCCGAACCGGAGGCTTTCATGCCGCCAAAAGGGGTGCGCAAATCGCGCAACAACCAACAATTGACCCACACGATGCCGGTGTTCAGTTGTTTGGCCAAACGGTGGCAACGACCGATGTCTTGACTCCAGACACTGGCGGCCAAACCATATTCGGAATCGTTGGCCAAGGCCACCGCTTGTTGCTCGTCGCTGAATGGCTGGACGGTGCACACCGGGCCAAAAATTTCTTCTTGGTTGGTGCGGCAGGCATTGTCCAAGCCAGCAATGATGGTGGGCTGCACAAAATAACCATCGGCACAACGGCCACTGAGTTGAAGCCTTTGACCACCGGTCAACACCGTGCCGCCTTCTTGCTGGGCCAATTCAATATAGCCCAACACCTTGTCCATGTGCGCCTGGGAAACCAAGGCACCAAACTGCGTGTCCTCATCCAAGGGATCACCGATTTTCAACTGTTCCACCCGAGCCACCAAGGCCGCGGTGAACCGCTCATACAGGTCGTTCTCAATGTATATGCGCGAGCCGCACAAACAAATTTGCCCCTGATTGGCAAATGCCGACCTGGCCACCTCATCAACCGTGCGGTCAAAGTCGCAATCGGCAAACACCAAGGTGGGGTTTTTTCCACCCAACTCCAAAGACAGCTTTTTGTGCTGGCTGGCGGTGGCTTGCTTGATCAGGGTGCCGGTGGCTGAACCACCGGTGAAACTCACGGCTTTGATTCGTGGGTGTTCGGTCAACGGCGCACCAATGGCCGGACCGGTGCCATGCAACACGTTCAACACCCCAGCAGGCAAACCGGCCTCGATGCACAACTCGGAGAACAAATAAGCCGTCATCGGGGTGATCTCTGAAGGTTTGGCTATCACCGTGTTGCCCACCGCCAAGGCCGGCGCAATTTTCCAAGTGAACAAATACAGCGGCAAATTCCATGGCGAAATGCACGCCACCACGCCCAAGGGATCACGCAAGGTGTAATTGATGGCCACGTTTTCCATGGCATGCGACTCGCTGCTGAATTGGGTGATGGCCTGCGCAAAAAAACGGATGTTGGCCGCCGCCCGGTAGATGTCGACGTTTTTCGCCAGAGTAATTGGCTTGCCATTGTCAATCGCTTCGGCCCGCGCCAGGCGGTCTTGGTTTTGCTCAATCAAATCAGCCAAGCGATTGAGCACTTGAGCCCGCTGTTCTGCGGGGGTGGTCGACCAACTGGGGAAGGACTGTTCAGCCGCAGCCACTGCCTGGTCCAGATCGGCTGCTGATGACTGTGGGGTGCGGGCATAAACCTGACCGGTGGCCGGTTCATGATCATCCAAATAGGTGCCCGATTCGGGGGCCAATAACTGACCGCCCAGATAATTCTTGATGGTGATCAAAGACATGCCGTGCGTCCACCATCCACCGGAATGTTGACCCCGTTGACGTAGGCACCGGCGGGCGAAGCCAGAAATCCCACCACATTGGCAAATTCGGCGGGGGTGCCAAACCGCCGCATGGGAATGATGGCTTTTTCGTGCTCGATGACCTGCGCCACGGTTTGTCCGGTTTTTTTGGCTTTGTTTTCAAAGATGGCCGACAAGCGCCCGGTTTCGGTCGCCCCTGGCAGCACATTATTGACCGTGATGTTGTGTTGCCCCAACTCATTGGCCAGGGTTTTGGCCCAGCTGGCCACCGCGCCACGCACGGTGTTGGACACCCCCAGGTTGGGCAAGGGTTGCTTGACTGAGGTGGAGATGACATTGATGATGCGGCCATAACCGGCTTGTTGCATGGCCGGCACCGTGGCTTGCGCCAAGACTTGGTTGCAGATCAGGTGTTGGTTGAAGGCCGCTTGGTAGGCCGCAATCTCGGCGTCTTTGGCCAAACCCGGGGCCGGGCCGCCGGTGTTGTTGACCAGGATGTGCACCTCAGGATGGGCGGCCAGGTGTTGTTCAATGGCGGCTTTAACCGCAGCCGGATCGCTGAAATCAGCCACCACCACTTGATGTTGCTGGCCATGTGGCTGAGGCAAGATCTTGACCACTTCATGTAACTTCTCTTGGTTGCGGGCCACCATCACCACCCGCGCGCCTTGGGCGGCCAATTGTTCGGCAATGGCCAGTCCCATGCCTTGGGTCGAGCCACAGACCACAGCGGTTTTATGTTCTATACTCAAATCCACTTCACACCTCCTTCAGGGCTTTGACCAGCAATTCTCTGGCCATTACGGCATCGGCGTGATTGGGAAATTTAAATTTCAACAGATCACCGACCAGCCGCACATTAAATTGTTTGCCTTCATCGTGGTTGGCGGTGAACACCGCACTGACAAATACCACCTTTTCCAGCACCAGGGTATAGCCTTTTAAATCGTAAGTTTTCATGCCTTTCATGACCAAAAAAACAGTGGTTATCTTACAAGGACTGTGCGCAGGCAGCCACTGTTGGGGGCATTTATTTTTGCGCCTGGTGACGCGGGCAAAAAAAACGCCAGGATTTACCTGGCGTAATCAATTCAGAGAGTTAATGAAAAAACGTTTGGGTCAACGTGGGTTTAAGAATGATTGGTGGCCTCGCCATTGTCGGGGCCTGGGTCTGACTTCTTGTCATCGTAATGCCAACCTTGAAAAGGGAAAGGCTTTTCTTCGGTTTGAAAGGCCACGTATTTGATGATGTCGGACAGGTAATTGCCCAACTCGCCGTTGAAGGCCTTCAGGTTTTTGTTCAGGTTGCCGGTGATCAACAAAAAGCCAAATTGCACCAACACCACGAAACCAAATACCCACAAAGCCAACCAACCGATCAAGGCAAACAACAGGGTCACAAAAATCCGGGTCAACAAATCGGCGTTGATGTGGGATTCTTTTTTGACGGTCTGTTCGTCGCTTGCTTCAACGGTGACCGCTTCGCCTTCGATCACGGATTCTTTTTTCGGGTCTTCGGTCCCGTCCTTTTTGTCTTGTTCTGACATGCTGCTACCTCAGTGTTTTCGCTTACTAATTAATATAAACACCTGGGGTAAAAATTAACAGTGCCATTGGTCACTGCGCCAGGGCATGTAAACATTTACTGAAAGGCACTAATCAGGATTTGGGCTGTCTTTTCAGGCTGGCCAACATCGAACCACTGACGATGAATGCCATGCCCACATAACCCAAGCCTTGGATGGTTTCGGCTGCCAGCAAATGCGGAAAAAAGTGGGCAAACAAGTTGATGAACAACAAGGTGATCACCGGGGTCAGCGCCAACACCATGCCCACCCGTGAAGCATTCCAATGGTTCAATGCTTCGGCAAAGGCCCCATAGGCCACCACCGTGTTGATGCAGGCATAGGCAATCGCCCACCATTGCAAGGGGCTGATGTGGGTGAAGCCTGAGACGTCACTCCAAAAGACCAACACCACCGATGCAAACAAGTAAATGAACAACAAGATGCTTTGCGAAGACAACACCCGGGCCAATTTCTTTTGGATCAGGGCATAGATGGCCCAGGTCAAGGCCGCCAGGAACATCACCCAAATGCCCACGGTGTAATCGCTGTTGAAGATTTGTTGGATTTGATCATTGAAAAACAGCACCAAACCCACCACCACCGAAGTGGCGCCCAGCAGCTGCATGCGGCTGAACGATTCTTTGAAGATCAGCACCCCACCAAGAGTCATCAACAGGGGTGCCATTTGAATGAACACCTGGGCATTGGCCGGCGAAGTCATGGCCAAGCCAATCAAGAACAACACATAATTGCCGATCAACATCGCTGCTGCCAAGCCAAGCCACAACCATTGGGATGTGTTCAAGCGCTTGAATTCCTGCCACCGCCGAGAGGCCATCATCAGCAAGGCAGTGATCAGACCAGCAATCAAAAAACGAAACCAAGTCAAGGTCATGGCGTCCATGGCCGTCAAACTGATTTTCAACGCGATGGGCAGGGTGCTCCAGAACAACACCGTGATCAAAGACAAGATCAACCCTTTGGCCCAGTTTTCTTCGGTCATGTGACACCCCGTCAAGGCAAACAAAAGCGGTATTTAAACCGATTTTTCTGCCGGATAACACCTTTGTGTCAGAATTGTTTGTCATGAGGGCATAACACCCATCAATTCAGCTTTTATTCAGCCTGTGCCCAGTAGTATGATGGTGTTGAATAACCAATGATGAGAAGATCATGAAATTGCTGATACCACTTTTGACCTTATTCCTGGCCTCATGCAGTGTCCACAACCACCGCTATGATGCCGAAGAAGATGTGTATTATCAGGACGATTATTACGCCTATGACAACTACGACCCTTACTACGGTTATGGGTCGGGTTCGTACAGCACCGTCGGTGATGGGGTGTATTACAACAATTACAACTATTACCCAGACCGCTGGGGCTTGACTTACAGCAACGTGTATTACAGCCCTTACCGTTACCCGCGGGTGGGCTTTTATTTCTCCTCATCCCACAACTGCGGCTACTCCTACTGGTCCAACTGGTGTTCGCCAGGCTTTTGGTCACCTTACCACCGCTGGTCTAATTACGGTGGCTGGTATGCCTGGGGCTTTGGGCTGGGTTACAGCAGTTATTACTATGACAATTACTGGTGGTACAACCACTGGCGTAACCGCAATTATTACCACCACAGACCCACCCAGCGTGGCTACTACTCGGCCCGCAATGAAGCGCGTCGCTTAAGCAACAACAGCCACAACAACCGCTACAAATCTACCAGTTACCGCCACAACCAACGCAATGGATACCGCAGCAACCGGGCGGGGGCCGTGAGTCGGGAGCGTGCTGGCAGCAACCGATCCTACCAACGATCGAACAGCCGCTCGACCACCCGCTCCAGCAGCCGCAACCAATCGGTGCGACAAAGCCCCCGCAGCCGGCAACAAAGTGCCGCAATGAACCCCGCTCAATCCAACCATCAGCTGGGATCAACGGCCACCCGACAACAGGCAGTCAACAACAGCCGCAGTCAGTTGCAACGGCAGATTCAAAACAACCATCGGCAAACCGACAACCGCGCACGCCAGCAACAACCGGTCACCAGCCTGAACCGCTACAGCACCACCCGACCCAACAGTGGGCAGTCATCACAGACCACACGCCGCACCCAAGTCAAACCGATGAACAGCCAGTCCCCGGTCTACCACAGCAACACGCAACCGGTGATGCGCAGTAAACCCACGGTGCAGCCCAGCCGCCAACGGGCTGCCAACAGTGCCCACTCAGCCACCAGCCGGCCCGCCACCCAAAACAAACCGGCGACCAACAACCGCGCAACAACTCGCAGCAAGCCAGCGGCATCGAGCAAGTCGTCATCACGCACCCGCAGCCAGACCAAGTCGGCCAGCAAGTCGCATGCCAATGACCAAAAAACCAGCAGCCGCGGTCGACAACGCTGATCCCGGAGCCGAGACCCCAAAAATAGCCCGTTTTCAGCGGGCTTTTTTGTGGCGCTTGGCACCACCACCCAAATCTCATGACCGCGGATAACCCACAGCAACTGTGGTTTGATGTAGAATAACTGCGATTTTTAACTGGGACACCCTCTATATGAAACACCTCATGACTTTGTTGCTGGCCATGACCTTGATCGCATGCCAACCCCAAAACAACACCAAACCCACCACCGATGCCGTGACAGTGGCCGACGCCCAAGCCTTTTTGGAGCGGGTGGAAAAAACCTACCTGGAAGAAGGTGAGTACGCCGCCAGGATTGCTTGGATTCAAGCCAACTTCATCACCGATGACAGCATTTGGCTGGGAGCCAAAAGCATCGAAAAAATGGGCGCTTTGTCAGTCAAGTTTGCCAACGAAGCCAAACGGTTCGATGCCTTGGACTTGTCTGATGACATGCGTCGGCGCCTCAACATCATCAAAGGCGGCTTGACCATTGCGGCACCGGATGATGCCGAAAAAAATGCCGAATTGGCGCAAATCATGGCCAAACTCGAAGCCATGTACGGGGCCGGTAAATACTGTGTTGAAGGCGATTGCAAGAACTTGGGACAACTGTCGCGAGTCATTGCAGAGTCACGCGATCATGCAGCCTTGTTAGAAGCGTGGCAAGGTTGGCGCACCGTGTCGCCGGACATGCGGCCCAAATACCAACGCATGGTTGAGTTGGCCAACGAAGGGGCCCGTGAATTGGGCTTTGCCGACACCGGCGCCATGTGGCGTGCCGGCTATGACATGCCAGCCAGTGAATTTCCCCAAGAACTGGACCGCTTGTGGACCCAGGTAAAACCCCTGTATGATTCATTGCAATGCCACGTGCGCACCAAATTGACCGAGCACTTCGGTGCTGAGGTGATGGGCGATGATGGCATGATCCCAGCCCATTTGTTGGGCAACATGTGGGCCCAGGATTGGACCGCGGTGTACGACTTGGTGAAGCCGGCAGACGCCGGTTCCACCATTGATGTGACTGCCTTGTTGGCCGAGCACGATTACGACGCCAAGAAAATGGTCAAAACCGCCGAAGGTTTTTTCACCTCTTTGGGCTTGGATCCATTGCCAGAAACTTTCTGGCAGCGGTCCTTATTCACCAAGCCACAAGACCGCGATGTGGTCTGTCACGCCAGTGCCTGGAACATTGACAACGTCGATGACATCCGCATCAAAATGTGCATCAAAGAAGACTACGAGGACTTCGTCACCATCCACCATGAATTGGGCCACAACTTCTATCAACGGGCCTACAATGACAAGAGCATCTTGTACCGCACCGGTGCCAATGACGGCTTCCATGAAGCGATTGGTGACACCGTGGCTTTGTCCATCACGCCACAGTACCTGAAAGACATTGGCTTGATTGACGAAATCCCAGCCTCATCCAATGATTTGGGCATGCTGATGAAAAAAGCACTGGAAAAAATTGCCTTTGTGCCGTTTGGTTTGTTGGTCGATCAATGGCGTTGGCAGGTGTTCAGTGGTGACATTTCACCGGCTGACTACAACGCCGGCTGGTGGGCCTTGCGCAACCAATACCAAGGGGTGAAAGCGCCCATGGCCCGCAGCGAAGACCATTTCGATCCGGGTGCCAAATACCACATCCCGGGCAACACCCCTTACACCCGATACTTTTTGGCCCACATCCTGCAATTCCAATTCCACCGCGAGTTGTGTAAAGCGGCTGAATTTGAAGGTGATTTGCACCGCTGCTCCATTTACAACAACCAAGCGGCAGGCGACAAGCTGAACAAAGTGTTGGCCATGGGTGCCGAACGGCCTTGGCAAGATGCCATGGAAGTGATCGCCAACTCACGGGAGATGGATGCCTCGGCCGTGGTTGATTATTTTGCGCCACTGAAAGTGTGGCTGGATGAGCAAAACCAAGGCCGCGATTGCGGTTGGTAAACAACCACTCATGCAGAACCAAAGGCCGGTTTTTTCCGGCCTTTTTGCGTTCTTGAGATTGTGAAAAAAAGTCAAATAAAGGACTGATCGCTGGCCAAAGAAGTCATTCCTTTGCTACCCTGAATCTCCATTCACATACATCAGGAGTCATACCATGAGCGTAGCCAAAGTCACCGAAATCATCGCCAGTTCACAAAAAGGGTTTGAGGATGCCGTTGAGAAAGGCATCAAACGGGCCGCCGAAACCTTGAAAAATGTCACCGGCGCTTGGGTCGAAAGTCAAAAAGTGGTGGTCGAAGACGGTCAAGTGACCGAATACCGCGTGGCCATGAAAGTCACTTTCGTGCTGAAAGACTGAACCGAGTATCTACCTCGTTAAAGCCAGCCTGAGGGCTGGTTTTTTTTTGGGGTTGATTTTATTCCGGTTTTTTCTTGAGATGCCATCGCGCCAATGGTTAAATGGGCCCACCTGAGCCGCTTTAGTCAATCACAAGGAGTTCGAAAATGACCCAATTCTCAAGGAATCAACGCAGCCATAAAAAACCATCAAACCAGAAATCGCCATTGACAGCGGCCATCGCCATGGCCTTGTCAGTACCCATGGTCAGTGAATCGGCCACCTTTCATGTGAACCAACCATTTGACGATGGCACAGGCTTGAGTACCGGCACCCTCAGTTGGGCCATAACTCAGGCCAACACCCAGCCCGGTGCCGATGTCATTGAGCTGCAAACCAGCATCACCCTGACCGGTGTCATGAAACGCTTGATTGATTCGGATGTGACCTTGACCAGTGATGGCAACACCCGGTCCATCAACGGGGATGACCAATTCAGACCCTTGTTCATCAAGTCAGGCCAAGTCACCATCAATCGTTTGAACCTGATAAACGGCCGGGCAGAAGGTGGTGGCGATGGCGGCCGGGGGGCTGGATTGGGCGGTGCCTTGTTTGTGTACGACGGTCAAGTGGCCTTAGATCATGTCACGATCCAAAATTCGGTGGCCGTCGGCGGCACCAATGCCCCCGGCCTCAGTTACAGTGGCGGTGGCATGTTTGGTGACTCAGGGAATGGCGGGGCAGGAGGCTTGTTTGGCAATGCCTCTGACTCCAACGGCGGTTATGGCGGCTATGGTAATTACCAAAACATTGACAGCCAATTTGGCCGTGGTGGTGACTATTCTTACAATGGGCCAGGCCAGCCAGGAGGTTTTGGTGGCGGTGGCGGTGGCAGCTATTTGGGCAATGCCGGCCATGGTGGTTTTGGCGGCGGCGGTGGCAGTGCTTATTATGGCGTTGCCGGTGACGGTGGTTTTGGAGCCGGTGGTGGCTCCGCGTTCACCAATGGAACCCCTGGATTTGGCGGTCAAGGCATTTTCGCTGCAGGTCTAGGTGGTGGGATTTTTGTGCGCAGTGGTCAATTGAGTCTGACCAACGTCACCTTGGCCAACAACCACGCGCAACAGCAAGGTGGAGGCGCTGATGGCTTGGGTGGTGGTCTGTTTGTGATGCACACATTGAACAACACCAACGGCAACGACCAGGGCATGCCGTCCTCAATGCCCGATGTCACGGGTTGTGGGGTGACATTCACTGCCAATTCAGCGGCCACCGACCCAGCAGCTGCCAACAACAACAACGATGTTTTTGACTTGGCTGATCGAATCGCACCTGACAATGGCCTGTCCTTGTCCGACCCTTGTTTGTTTCCTGAGCAAGAAATTGTGATCACTGGCAATGCCGAAATCATTGCCGATGGCGATGCATCACCCGATCAAGGTGACTTCACTTTGCTGGGCAATGCCCAAATCATGGGAGCCCCATTGAGCCGCACCTTCTCGATCACCAACATCGGCAACCAAACGCTTGACTTGACTGGCACGCCAAGCATTGAATTGCAAAACAACAACGGCCAATTCAGCATCACCGCACAACCGGCTTCAAGCTCCTTGAGCACCGGTGAATCGACCACCTTTGAAGTCACGTTCAACCCGTTAACCGCGGGTTATGATGCAGCCACTGTGGTGATCCAGAACAATGACAGCGATGAGTCTCCATTTGATTTCATGGTGGCAGCACAAGGCTTTTCGGGCATGCCGCCTTTCACGGTTTCAGAACCCGCAGATGATGGCACCGGACTGACCGAGAACACTTTGAGCTGGGCCATCGCCCAAGCCAATGCTGTCCCTGGACCCAATGCCATTGAATTGAGCACCGATGTCACATTCACCGGGGTGATGAAAAGGCTGGTTGATTCAGCGATCAGCATCGGGCCTGACAACAGCCGCAGAACCATTTTTGGGAACTTCCGTTACCGACCCCTGTTCATCAAATCAGGTCAAGTCGAAATCAATGCTGTCACCATCAGCAATGGCCTGGCCCAAGGTGGCAGCAGTCGAGTGGGCGGATACGGTGCTGGGATGGGCGGCGGATTGTTCATTTATGATGGCGAAGTGGATTTGATTGACGTTGAAATCAGCCACTCCACAGCCGTTGGTGGCAACAGAGATCGGTGTATGGATCAAGGCCTTTATTGTCGTGGCGGTGGCGGCTTGTTCGGTCATGGTTTGTATGGAGGCGGCGGCCTGTTTGGCTCGTCCGCTGCTGGTTTTTTGGGCGGTTATGGAGGTTATGGCCTGTACCAAAGCCCTGATCCCATGTTTGGTGAAGGCGGCCAAGCAGCCAACAACTCAGCGGGACAAAACGGTGGGTTCGGTGCCGGTGGCGGCAACGGCGACTACAACGCAGGTGGCCACGGCGGTTTCGGGGGCGGTGGCGGCTTCACCTATGATTACAACTGTGCCTCTTATGGTGGCACCTATTGCACCTATTACGCAGGAGATGGCGGCTTTGGCGGCGGCGGTGGTAAGGCCACCAGTTATGCATCACGCCATGGAACTGCTGGCTTTGGGGGTAACCAACAACTGGCCGCTGGTTTGGGCGGGGGGCTGTTCATTCGCTCAGGAACCGTCAACTTGCTGGGGGTGACTTTCAGCAACAACGAAGCATTGGACTCCAACAGACCAGGTGTGGCTTCAGATGGACTGGGTGGCGCCTTATTTGTGTTGCACACCACCAACAACACCAATGGCAACCAACAAGGCATGCCATCGACTTTATCAACGATCACAGCCTGTGGCATTGAGTTTACGGGCAATCAGGCGGCCTCGGACCCTGGAGCCAACAACAACAATGATGACCTGTTCGACCTGGCCAATGTCATCAGCCCCCTCAATGGGGTTTCGATCAGCGATTTCTGCCCCGGTACCGAGCCAGACATTGAGATCTCCGGCAATGGCATGGTGATTCTGGATGGTGATGTCACACCCAATCCCGATGATTTCACCGCCATGGGATCGGCGCAAATCTTGGGTCAGACCATCACCCGCACTTTTGCCATCACCAACACCGGACTGAGCGATTTGAGTTTAACCGGTGTGCCAATGGTGGAATTGCAAAACAACACAGGTCAATTCAGCATCACATCGCAACCCCATACCACCGTGATCGAACAAGCCCAAGTGGTGACTTTCACCGTGGGTTTCAGCCCAAGCAGTTTGGGTGTGGATTCAGCCACGGTGGTGATTCAAAGCGACGATCCGGATGAGTCTCCTTATGAGTTTGTGGTTGCCGCAGAGGGCATCCCCCAAGCCCCGGTACTGCAAGTTCTGGGTGATGGTGTGGTCATTGAATCCGGTGACCAAAGCCCTTCATCCACCGACAACACCGACTTTGGATTCATTGCGGTGAATGGTGGCAGCAAAATCAACCAAACATTTGAACTGAAAAACATCGGCCTGGCACCGTTGAATTTGTCCAACGTTCAATTGTCTCAAACGAACAATGATTTCACCTTGTTGCAAAACATCTCTGCCACCACATTGGGGGCCGGCGAATCCACTTTTGTCAAGGTGTCGTTTGAACCCAGTATGGCTGGCACCAGCCCACCCACGACTTTCAATGTGTATGACGACGGCATGAATTTTTTGCATGATCATGCGATTGCTGGCTACGGTCAACCCACCATCACCATCAATGCCCTCAACCCGGTTTGGCAGGAAGGTGAGGACGTTGTTTTTGAATTGACTTTGGATGTGCCTGCCAATGATGTGTTGGACTTCAATTGGTCGGTGAACGGCGAGGTGAATGGCCAAGACTTCACCAGTGGCTCATTGCCTATGGGCTCAGGGCAAATTGGCGGCCCTTCAATCACCGCGTCCATCTCATTCACATCGCTGCCAGACGGCATCACTGAGGGGCCCGAACAGTTCACGGTCACGGTCGATACGAGTGATCCGCGCTTGGCTTTGGGGTGGCCAAGTGAGGCCGACGGGGTGATTGATGACGATCTGATCTTTGCCGATGATTTTGACCCTGACAATCAGGATCTATAGGCCTGTGCCGCGACTTGAACTGGGGTTTGAAACCGTTCTTTGATGGAACATTGGGCCAGTTCATTGGCCAGATAGAGCTGGCTGATTGACCAGACCAAGATTGCGAATCGCAGGTGCTTGGCACCCGCAATGGTTGATGGCTGTTCTGGCGCTTGTGATTTCAGGGCAAAACTGCTTAAATGATGCTGAACTGGGATCATAACCAACCAAGGACTTGTCTCATGCAAAGAACCACATTGAACCGCACTTTGGCCAAACATTCATTGGTTGCTGCCATCACCCTGACTTTGACTACCAACCTGTGTCATGCAGCAACTTATCCGGTCACTTCAAGCAATGATGATGGCACCGGACTCGACCCCAACACCTTGAGTTGGGCCATCCTGCAAGCCAACACCAACCCAGGTCCCGATGCCATTGAATTACAAACTGATGTCACCCTGAGTGGGGTGATGAAACGCCTGATTGATTCGGATGTGACCATCCACAGTGATGCCACCCGCCGTGCGATTGATGGCTATGAAATGTACCGGCCCTTGTTCATCAAATCAGGCCAAGTCACCATCCAAGGAATCGATGTCATCAACGGATGGGCTGAGGGTGGCACATCCCGGGCTGGTGGCAGGGGAGCTGGCTTTGGAGGTGCCCTGTTCATTCATGATGGTCAAGTGACCATGCAAGACGTTTCAATTGAAAACTCTGTGTCCGTTGGCGGCTTTTTTGGTGGCAGTGGATATGGCGGTGGTGGCCTGTTTGGAGATGGCCATTATGGTGGAGGCGGGGGTTTATTGGGGCACGCCACATTTGTCACCACCGGCTATGGAGGGTATGGCAATTACCAACTGGATGACACCACATTTGGCCTGGGTGGTGAATACTCGGCCAAGGGAACTGCTGGCCACGGTGGCTTTGGTGCAGGCGGTGGTGGCAGCTATGATGGCACATCTGGCGATGGTGGCTTTGGAGGGGGTGCCGGGTACAGCTACTATGGCCCCAATGGGGATGGCGGATTCGGCGGCGGTGGCACATTGAATGGCGGAGTGCCTGGATTTGGTGCCATTCGCCGTTATGCCGCTGGTTTTGGTGGTGGCTTGTTCATTCGCAGCGGCAGCCTGACTCTGAACAACGTGACTTTTGTGGATAACCATGCAAGGCAACAATCCAAAGGCAATTTCAGTTCTGAAGGATATGGGGGAGGCTTGTTTGTGTTGCACACCACCACCAACTCCAATGGGAATCACCAAGGCATGCCAACCACCTTGCCCACTGTCAATGGCTGCGGTGTGACTTTCACTGGAAACCTGGCCGATTCAGACCCCGGCACCAATAACAACAACGATGATGTGTTTGATGAGGCCAATCGAATCACCCCCGATGACGGTTTGTCCATCACCAACCCCTGTGGACCACCTGATGATCTGATCTTTGCCGATGGATTCGATCCCTAAGCAGCGGAGCACGCCATTGCCGTTGAATTTTTGCTGAACCCTTTGGTCAAAACCACCATGCGAATCATTATCTTGTTGTTTTTTTCCTCAACCCTTTGGGCCAACCCCTTGGTCGAGGCTGCCAAAGAACGGCTGCAACACCGGGTCATTTATGACGGGGCTTACCGCAGCATCGATTACCCCAATGGCGATGTGGATCCCGGTCGCGGGGTGTGTACCGATGTCATCATCCGCGCTTACCGTGCCCTGGGCACCGATCTGCAACAATTGGTGCATGAAGACATGGCGGCGAATTTCGCGCTATACCCCAAGAACTGGGGCTTGAGCCGCCCAGACACCAACATCGATCACCGGCGGGTGCCCAACCTGGAAACCTTCTTTCAGCGCCATGGCACGGTGCTGCCAATCACCCAAGACCCCAATGATTACCAGCCAGGGGATTTGGTGACCTGGCGCTTGAATCACAATGGCCTGCCACACATTGGCATCGTCAGCGACATCAAAGCCGACTCAGGTCGCTTTAAAATCGTGCACAACATCGGCTGGGGGCCCAAATTGGATGACATGCTGTTTGACCATAAAATTGTTGGCCACTTCCGTTATCACGGCAGTACCATCGACGTTGAAATCCCTTAATGTCCTTATTTTTTAAATCTGAGTCCTTTTTTTGTTCACATGGACCTCAGCACTGCATTAACATAGGCAACTGTCAGTCACGAATAAACACAAATTGACGCCAACTGTTCATGGATTCAGTGGCGGCTTGGATGACTGAAGTGACAACCTAACAAGGAGAAAAATCATGAAAACATTGATCTTAACCAGTGGCTTGCTGTTGTGTACCACAGTTTCATTGGGTTTCCCAATCAGAGATGGAGAACAAGACTTGCGGCCGGATGGCAGATGCCTACACAATGGCGTTGAATACACCATGATCCAGCCACCCGCCATCGTGACCAACTGCCCTGAGCCGCCCAATTCGGGTCAACCCTTGCACAAGCAAGGCCAATCAGGACAATTGGCCCCCACCCACACCGCCGAAGACTGCGTGGTAATTGTCCAACCAGTACCGCCAGACAACGATTGATCGCGGCCTAAAACCAAAATGAGCCAATGACGCAGCCACCCCTTAACGGCGTGGCTGCTCATCACTCGATTTCAGCTGAGGAAATGCCTCAATTGATCCTCATATCATGATCAAGGATGAGCATCCTTGGTGATGTCCGATTCCGAGCCAAATTTTCTCTACTGCCCGCACGCTGCTGTTCTGTGGTGACCAATTGTGGTATATTCCATTTGATTCACCATCCAGCTCGAAGGATTGTTTGGTGAATTGATCCACCTAAATCTAATGATATGGAGAAAACCATTAAATGACTCATCGCCATGCTTTTGTTTTGGTTTGCTTGCAAAACAAAACATCCGGCAAGTCATCCCTATTTGGTTAAGCAAGTGAATTGATTCAGCTTTTATCACCCCGACTTGTCCATCGATCAAACCCACAACGAGTGCTGCTCTTGTTGTTCGGTTTGCTTTCAGTTTGCGCGGCCAAATCCAGTACACGCTTTCATCACTTAACCACCGACTTGGCAGAAAACAACATACAGGTGGTGCGCACCATCGCCCAAGATCAAACCGGTATGATTTGGCTGGGTTCGGCTTTTGACGGTTTGTATTACTACGATGGTCACCTGGCCAGAAAACAGCCTTTAGATCCTGACAAACCTAATTTGGGTGTTTTAAAAATGCGCTCAGATTGGGATCAAAATTTGTGGTTCATCACCGACAGTGAGCACGTCTACCAACAGCACTCTGGACAATTCATACCCCGTTTCAACAGCCAAGAAGTGGTGGGAGAGACTCGCTGGACAGACATCGGTTTCAAAGACCATGACCAGTTGATACTGCTCAGCGAACACGCCTTGGTATGGGTGGATTTGAAGGAACAACGCATCCTTAAAACAGCCCACACCAAAGAACATGGTGCGCTGCGCTGGATCAAGTCCATCAATCATCAATGGTTCGTGGGCAGCAGTGCGGGATTGTTTATTTTAGAAGAACCAACTGCCATGCTCAAAAGCGTCTTACCAGACACTTGGCAAGGCCCTGTCAATGACTTGCTGTTACTCAATACTGGGCAACTTATGCTGGCAGCAGATAACGGCACTTGGATGCTGCATGACAGGCAAAAAAATTCAAGCTCAATAAGCGCCGTACTTACTCACAAATCACTGACCCTGGTGGCTGACCAAATAGGCATGGCTTACATCGGCACATTGCATCAGGGATTGTTTCGATTAGACCCACAAACCAAACACTTGACCCAGTTCAAACATGACCCTCATAACAGGAACGCCATCAGTGATCCGCATGTGCTCAGCTCGTTTATTGATCAACACAACAACCTCTGGTTAGGCACCTTCAATAATGGGGTGAGTCACAGCCACCTTCCAGCGCAAAAATTTGGTCTGATGGATCGATTTTCCAAGCCATTAAATTGCGCCCTAAGTGATGTGGTGATGGGCATACATGCCGACCAGTCAGCACTCTGGCTGGGCACTGAACGAGGCATCATCAAAAGCAATTGGCAAACCGGTGACTGCACATTGATCAACCATCAACCGGATGATCCGGACACATTGGTCTTTGATTTTGTTTATGGCATCACACCGATGGATGCCAGAAATTGGTGGGTGCTGACCGCCAAAGGGGTTAATTTGCTGGACAGCCAAACCCTCAAAATCAATCGCTTGCCAGGTGCTTTACCGCCCATAAACACCTATTTTGCTGCCCCATACTCCACTTCCAAAACCTTGTTTGGTACCCGTGATGGGTTGTATCTATTTGATCAAGTACAAGCAACTTCTCATCGCATAAAACTGGGCAAAGCATGGTTAGACGGGGTTAAGTTTTACAACCACACGCGTTACCAAAACGAGTGGATTTTTAACACCTCAAATGGCCTATATGTCATGGATCAGCCGACCACATTAAAGCCATTGAAGGTGATCAATGATCAACTACCGAATCTGGATGTCACTTCAGTATTAACCCATCTGGACGGTCTTTTTGTGGCGGTCAACAACCATGGTCTGATGCACTTCAGCAGGCAAGGTGAACTGCTGCAGCACCACAAGTTCACTGACGATCAAAATGACATGGTGACCATATACAGTCAAGAAGTCAAAGGCGATGAAATGTGGTTGGGCACCAGTCGTGGGCTGATTCAGCTTAATCCAAAGAACCACAGCCATGTTCTGTTTCAAGAGCCAGATGGCCTGCAAAGTAACTTTTTCTTGCTGTCTTCATCACACCGACACCTCGATGGTTCACTGATATTTGGTGGTCGCAAAGGCTTGAACCATTTTGTTCCAGAGCAAGTCATGACAAAGCAACAACCCCTGCCAGTTGCCCTGACTGCTTTCAAGCTTTTCTCATCGACTGTTCAGCCCGGTAACCAGGTTCACAACTTCACCCTCAACCAGCCAATCAATGAATTGCAGGTATTGAATTTGGGGCACCAGGAGTCGGTTTTTGGATTTGAATTCAATGCGTTTGATTACAACCAGTCCAAAAAAATTACTTACGCCCACAGGCTGGTGGGGTTCGATCCAAAATGGTATGAGGCCGATGCCTACAACAGACAGGTCAGCTACACCAACATCGATCCCGGGGAATATTGGTTTGAAGTCAAAAGCCAACTGCCCAACCAAGCCACTTTTGGACCGGTGAAATCAATCAAACTCAAGATTCACCCTGCACCCTGGCTGACTTGGTGGGCCAAAACAACTTACGTGGTGTTGTTCTTTTCTGTTTTGGGATGGTTGGTCCACCGCAAAATCAGCGCCAATGCCAAACTGGCCCAATTACTGCAAACAGAAGTTGATGAAAAAACTCGAGAATTAAACACTCAAAAAGTGATGGTGGAATCCCTGTTGGCCAAAAAAAACGAATTGTTCTCTCACATTTCTCATGAATTCAGAACGCCATTAACGCTGATCCTCGGCCCCATCAATGAATTGATCAACAAATCCGCCAGCCGATCTTCTCTCAGCAGCTTAAAGCTCATCAACAAAAATGCCAACCGATTGCTTTCATTGGTTGAACAGCTATTGCAGATTGCCAAAGTTTCTTCCTTCGACAAGGTTCAGTTCCACCAACAAAAAACAGCCGAAGCGGTCATGTCGATCATCGAATCATTTCAACATGTGGCTGAAAATAAACACATCTCGTTGATTTTAGAAAATAATGAAGATGCTTTGATTACAGTGACTGATCAATGTCTGGATGCGATATTAGGCAATTTGGTTTCCAACGCCATCAAATACTCACCTACCCACAGCACCATTAAAGTATCTGCCCTCATTGAAAACAATCAATTCTTACTGCGGGTTAAAGACCAAGGACCTGGCTTATCAAGAGAACAACAGTCTGAAGTATTTAAAATGTTCAATCGATTGGATCAACACGCACAAGTTGATGGGGTCGGCATCGGTTTGGCAGTGGTGGATGAAATGGTCAAGATCAACCACGGACAAATTCTCATCAACAGTGATTTGGGACATGGTGCAGAATTTTGCATCCAATTTCCATTGAGCGACGAGCATGAACTGGCGGCCCAACCTTATGCCACTGGCTCATTACTTTCCCAACTGACCAAAGATGCCATAGACCCTGAAATGGCCACAGTGACTGATCCAAATAACGACCCTTTGGTTTCTGGTAAAGACACCATCCTGGTCATTGAGGACAACCACGACATGAGGCGCTTCATCGTTGGAATTTTGCAAGAGCAATACCATTGCCTTGAGGCTGAAAATGGCCAAGTAGGCATTAACCAAGCCACTGAATTCATTCCTGATATGGTGGTTTGTGATGTCATGATGCCTCTCATGGACGGCTTTGGAGTCTGTCGAGCCATCAGGTCAGATGAAAAAACCTCACACATTCCATTGTTGTTGTTGACAGCATTGAATGACAAATCCAACCGCATCAAAGGCTGGCAAGAAAACATCGACAGTTACATGACCAAACCCTTTGATCGAGACGAACTGTTGATCAGGATTGAAAACATCATATCAATCAGAAACATCCTCAAGAAAAAGGCCTCTATTTTGCTCGATCAAGGACAGGCCAACCGCATAAAACTACCCAAAAAAGATCAAGAGTTTGTCGACAAGCTCAACACCATCATCGAAGAAAATTTCAGTGATCCGTTATTAAATAGAAGCAAAATGGCATCACAAATGTCAGTCAGTGACCGTCAATTACAACGAAAGCTCAAAGCTTTGATTGACCAAAACCCCATGGATTATTTGCGGGGATATCGCCTCACCAAAGCCAAAAACTTGTTGGCAGATGGCCTCCAAGTCAGCCAAGTCTCTGACGAATGTGGTTTCAATTCCCTTTCTTACTTTTCATATTGTTTCAAAGCCCAGTTTAATCAAACTCCCAAACAATACAAACAATCCTTGATTGGGTAGGAAATCATTTGAAAACAACAATCCCCACATCAAGGTCATTGATCAATGGCTTTGATTGATCAATGACTTACCTGCCATTCAAATCACAACATCATGCACAACTCAAAGGCCCTTCTGGAAACAACCATTTCCTGCCAATATGGTCTGACCTGGGGAGCCGGTAAATTGTTGCTGGCCCAATCATGTTCAATGATTGATATTTCATAGATGTCGAATTCATGAGCACAAGATTGATAGGTGCCAGCCTGGGCTTTCGTGCCCAGTCCAACCATCAATGCTGCACAGGTCAATACACATACTAATAATGCTTTCTTTATCATGTTTTTTCTCCTTGGTTTGTTAATTCTTAAAGTCACCCATTGTTGGGCTGCTCTCATTATGGAAAGGTCTAAAAACATTTGTTTTCAAATTTCGGACCATGATTTGAGGTATGCGGACAACACCGCCTCTTGAATGGATCGCAGCCCTTATTGAGCGGCTTTGACCCGTTGATTAAAAACACCGTCCTTAAATCAAAAACATTCACAAAGACCCACTCTCATAATGACTGGGTGTGCCAAGAACACACTTTTTTTAATTACATTTAAGGAGATACACCATGAAATTACGAATCAGCACTTTATGGCTCATTTTGAGCTTCAATGTCTTCGCTTCAACAATCGAAGATTACCCCATTGCATACCAAGAACAACAACAGCCAGACAGCCGCCAAGAAATGATGATTTTTGATACCGGCACAAAACTCAAGCTACATTACAATTTTATCAACCAAGAAACAGGTGAGTTTGTCAATGTCATTTTTGTGACAGACAAAAAATCACAGCAATACTCTGAAATGGTCATCACCACCAAAGACGGACAACTGATCACCAATGATGGCATCGAGCATTTTTTCAGTCACAGTCTGTATGGTGATGAAAAATCAAATGTCTCCAAATCTGGCCTGATTGCTCAGTTTTTCAACAACATGCCTTTGGAAAGTATGAACAACGCTTTGGATGATGCAGGTGTGTTTAACAAAGGCTACAGCGACAGCGAGTGCACCCTGTTAGCAAATTCCATCAGTTTTCACATGCAACAATATTTTGTGGCCAAGCGCATGGGTAACGATGATGCTGCCGAGACTCATCGAATTGAAGTGGGATTTTTAATGCATGAGCATTCTCAGAATTGCTGATCTCATTCATCAATGGGTTGGGACCATGTCTCAACCCTCTAGATTCAACACATTAAAGAGAATAAACATGAAAAAAATATTCATCGTCTCATTGGTCATGCTGTCATTCCTGACCCAGGCTAAAGACAACCAAACTGACACCAAACACTTCCAAAACAACGCTGTTTCCCGGATTCATCAAGTTCACCATTCCAAAAAGCTCAATGAGTCTTTTGGTGTGATTTATGTGATCAATCACAATACCCATGCCAAAAAGACCGCCAGTCTAGAAATCATTGTTTCCACAGACCAAGGTCAACTGATCATTGGTGAAAATCGCAGTTTAATCATGGGCGCAAATAATGACCCTGAATTCATCAACAAGAACTTGAGCGACGATGCTTTGGAAGCTTTGTTTTTCAGTGATCCCATATTTGATCAATTCATTGAGCAATATGCTGTGGATCTAGATTCACAATTGGAGTTATTAAAAAACTACAGCGCAAGTGAATGCAATAACTTGGAATCTGCCATCAATCAAGTGTTTGCCGCTTACATGCATTTGCGAAGGACCAGCAATGATGATGGCGCCATTCATCACGCTCAAATGGTTCTCACAGGATTGGTTATGGAATATAACAGCAACTGCTGACAGCAACTGAATCTGTCTGTAAAGGGGTGTTTTGGATTGCCTCAACACCCCATATTTGGTTTTTATAACAGATCATTGTGGCTGGTTTTCCTTATCAGCCAATCACCCCATCATGTCGATGCCTTTCAGGTAGGAGCCAAGGGCTTGGGTGTTGGCGGTTGCCTGGTAACGATCGATTGTTGATTGCAACAATGCCTTGGCCTAGGGCCTGTTAACACTAACTGCAAGGCGACTGCTGGATCGTATTTTTCAGCCATCAAGGCATCAGTCGTGAAGTGTGGTCACTCCACATGAGCGACTGAATAACGCTGAGGGGTGGAAAATAAGACCCAGCCCCATGGGTTCAGGCTGCAAAGGTCACACCCTGCGTTGCTCACCGCTCGATTGGAATGACCAAACCACGCGATTCGCGCCTTGATTGTGACCTTTGCAGCCTGAACAGTGGTCTTTCATTTGGTGTTAACAGGCCCTGGTCAATGCGTTTGTTTTGACAATGTATTTTGGCCACCAAGAACATATTGCTGACGATTTGCTCATGCTCCAGTGGGTATTTATTGTCAAAATCCCGGCACAATTTAAGCACCGCTTTGAATTGATTTTTACTGAACGCTTGTTCAATCATCCAAGTCAGGGTATTGGCCTTTGGGGTTTCAATGAATGTCCGTCATCCACATAAGAGTCATACATGTCCATGGCGGCCTTAAACCGCCCTTCTGCCACCAATGCTTGCAACTGATCAGCCGGTCGTTGCCGCCCCTGACTCACCACCATGGATTGGGCTTGGGCCCAATATGGGTCCAGGTCGTGCCGCCCCTCTTCAGCCTGCATTTCCTCAATGATGTCGATGGCCTCTTTTGCCTGGTTGGCCGCAATCAATTCAATCACCCGGTCCTTGATCGGATCCTCTGGGTGGGAGGTTTGGTCGGCCACGGTTTCGGTGTCCACCGTGTCATGCCCGAGTTCATCGGCATGGCGATACATCACATAACCAATCACCAAAAAAGTGAGCACCAACAGAAAATACAACACCCAGGCAACGATCACGACACCCAGCACCCTTGGCAGCCATTGGCTCAGTTAATATCGCAGCAACAAATTCAGCGCCCCGCACAGCAGGAAAAACAACAGCAAAACCAGGTATTCAAAACCAATTCGACCCATCACAGAGGACAAGTTAAGCGGGTTAAAGGCGGCCACCAGACTTTGGGTTATGCACAACAACATCAAGTATGCCGGGGTCACCACGGTGGTCAATATCAGCAACGCCAGACCCAGCGGCGGATCGGTTCTGAACACAAACAAATAGAGGGCGATTTGCACCACACCCATGGCAATCGCTTTGAAACCGATGGTGTCATCAATTTCATCAACCCGGCCATCACCATAAGTCAGCTGACCACTGGAGACACTGTGCAGCACTTCAAAAGCCAATTAATAAGACATCAGAAACAAGGCCGCAGACACCAACAAAGACACGATGAGCACAGGACAGACCAGCAACAAATTGGCCAGTGCCAGCAAGGTGATTTGATCATACAATTTCTCCTCTCGCAAATGGCGAAAAAAGCAGCCAAATTTCAGCCAAAATGGCGGTGTATCTATGCTCCAAAAAACCTCTTATCGGTGTGAGGCATCCATTCTAAACCACAGCCACGCCACCGGCGGTGTTGTTTGCCACAAAAAAGGGCCTGTCACCAGGCCCTGTGAATCCGTCATTCAATGGATCATCACCTTTGATCATTAGCGGCTTCTTTGGCTTCCCTTTGCAGTTTTTCTTGGGCGTGCTGCAACCGCTGCAGCTCAGCGTGAGACTGCTGCTGTTCCCGCTGAACCAAAGCCAACAACTCGGCTTCGCGGCGTTTTTGCTCCGCAATCAGGCGTTGTTTTTGGCGTTCCAAGTCGGCCAACTGTCGTTTCAAAGCCGCTTTACTCAGGTGTTGATGCTGCCTCAATTCCGCGGCTTTGGCCTGTTGCGATTGACGGTGCTTCTCGGCTTCGATCCGCAACATCCTGGCCTGGCTGTTGATTTTTTCCGCCACTTGACCGGCCATCACTGGCGCCGATCGGTGGGCGGCGTTGGCATGCAACACGGGTAAAGCCGGCGGCACGGCCGCTGTGACCCCTGCCACGTACGCATCCACATGGGGCTTGGGCGGCGTTGGTAAACGACCATCTGTGGCTGGGAAACGGGCCACTTCAGGCCGCGGTGGCGCGGTTGGGTGCAACACCGGCTCGGTTACCAGGTGGGGCCTGGTGGGTGGGGTCGCCGGCTCGGGATGAAGCTGCGTAACCAGCGGCTCGCTGGGGCTGAGTTCATGAATGGCCGCTGGGGTGGCCGGAACTTCATGGGCGGTGGTGAATTGCGAAACCGCCATCAAAGCGGTGGCCACGGTGGCCGAGGCCAATAACAAATGGTGTGTTTTCTGGGGCATGGATTGACTCCTGAGTTGGGGGTTGAGAATGAGGTGAAGGCGTTGATACAGCACACTGGGTTGTGCCATCATGGCCGTCACCAGGGTCAGAGAAGCGGCGGTTTGCGGATGAAAACCCATCAGGGTCTCCGCATACACACTGGGTTTGATGTTTTGTTGCAACACCAGGTCATCGCAGGCGGTTTCAAAACTGTTGATCATGCGGGCTTTGATCCACCACATCAAGGGATTGAACCAACAACAAGCCGTGACCACTTGGGCGGTCATCAACCAGCCCCAATCGCCGCGTTTGATGTGGGCCATTTCGTGTAACAACACCACCCGCAAAGCGTCTTGTTGGCGCATGGATTCAGGGATCAGGATCACCGGTCGCAAGAGCCCCCAGGTGCAAGGACTGTGCAACTCAGGATGAGTTTTGATGCGGGGCTGCCGTGACAAAGTCAGTTGTTGCATACAGCCATTGACCAGGGCCAAAGTGACCGCGTCATCGACCTCGCGGGCTGACTGGGTGAGCCGCTGCCAATGCCGCAACTGGCGACCCAGTTGCAGCAACAATAAACCGGCCACTGCGGCCCAAATGAAGCCAAGCAGCCACCCTGCGGACCAGGCCTCATTGGCCGCGGCTACCACCCGCATCGCGCTTGAGGCGGTTGGCTGATCCACCGTGCCGACCAAAGTCAATTCAGCGGACCACAGGGGAATGGGTAACAAGGCCAATGATTGATGCAACCAGGGCAGCAACAACAGCACCAAAAAACCGATGCGCCACACCCAGGCTTGGGAGCCGGCGGTCAGACGCAGGCCACTGAGCCACCGCAACAGACCACACAACAGGATCATTTTCAACAACAGCTGCCACCAGGGATTGAGTAAAAATGCCAAACTGTCCATCATTCACCCCGCTTTTTGGCCGCGGCCAATTGATCCATGATTTGTTGCAACTCCTGCTCATTCAGGCCCGCTTTTTCCATGCCCAACAAGGCACAAACCGCCGCCGCCGGAGAGTCATTGAAGAACGTCTTGGTGATGTTTTTCAAGGCACTTTGCTGCGCTTCGTCGGTGTCCACCGTGGCCTCGTAAATGTATTTGGCCCCTTGTTGGTGGAAGCTCAGGCAGCCTTTGTTGACCAAGC
The DNA here is from genome assembly GCF_019931145.1 of Marinicella meishanensis. Classification (GTDB taxonomy): domain Bacteria; phylum Pseudomonadota; class Gammaproteobacteria; order Xanthomonadales; family Marinicellaceae; genus Marinicella; species Marinicella meishanensis. Next base: position 156,358 of record NZ_JAIOUV010000001.1, read on the forward strand.
GGCTGAGCATGGCCCGCACGGCGGAATAGCTGGGGGGGTTGGGCAAGTTTGTCATCACGTCCTGGGCCGAAGCCTGTTGGTGGGCAAAGATGATGTCCATGATCTGCCGTTCACGGCGACTGAGTTGGTGGTATATTTCGGTTGATTTCATGGTGTTAAATTTGTAGCACTATGCTAATAATGTAGCACTTAGAGCCCACATGCAAGCAAAAATTCACTTTTTTTCACGCCCATCGAGATTTTCTTACAGGCACCACCGATAAACACAGCAGCCATTCATCGATAACAATCGGACAATATCAGGGTGTTGAGAATCCAAGGGGAATAACCATGTCTAATCCATACATCGAGCAACTGAAATCACGCAACCAAGCCAACCAACAGGCCAAGACCATCAAAAAGCGCATCCGCTATTTACAGCGGGAATGGGTCAGGGCTTCCTTTCAAGGCGAAGAAAAAATGGGCTTGTGCCACAAGATCATGAAACTGATTCAACAAGAGCGGCACAAGATCAACGAACTGCAGCAGTAACCCCAATCAAGGGCGCTGGCTCAGCCCAGCGCTTGTTGCCAGTCGGCGATCAAATCATCGATGTGTTCAATGCCCACAGATATGCGGATCAAATCTGCTGGTGTGGTGCTGGCCGGGCCTTCAACCGAGCGCCGATGCTCGACCAGGCTTTCCACCCCGCCCAGTGAAGTGGCTGGGGTGAAACAATGCATGCGGCTGATCAAAGCCAGCGCCTCGGTCTGCCCTTGTCCCAGTTGGACCGACAACATGGCACCGCAACCGGCTGGCATTTGGCGTTGCGCCAATGCATGCTGTGGATGGCTGGGTAAATCAGGAAAGTGCACTTGTTTAACGGCTGGGTGGGCGGCCAAAAAAGTGGCCAGTTGTTGGGCGTTGCGGACCTGTTGTTCAAGCCGCAGTTTCAAAGTTTTGATGCCACGGGTGATCAGCCAGCTGTCAAACGCAGAAGGCACCGCCCCACTCAAATTTTGGATGTTGGCCAAACGGGCCACGAAATCTTCCGGCGTGTTGGCCCCCACCACCAGCGCCCCACTGAGCGAGTCTGAATGCCCACCAAAATATTTGGTGGTCGAATACATCACCGCATCGGCGCCCAATTCAAGCGGCCGTTGCAACAGCGGTGTGCACCAGGTGTTGTCCACCACACACAGCGCATCGTGGCCATGTGCCAAATCGGCCACGGCTTGGATGTCAGTGACTTTTAACAAGGGATTGGAAGGTGATTCAATCCACACCAAGCGGGTGTTCGGTCGCAGTGCCGCTTTGACCGCAGCCAGGTCGGTCATGTCCACTTGGTCATGCGACAAGCCCCAATTGATGAACAACTCGCCCATGGTGCGGCGCAATTCATAATAGGCGTCATCCGGCACAATCACATGATCACCTGATTGCAATGATTGCAGCACGGTGTTGATCGCGGCCATGCCCGAAGCAAACGCAAAAGCCCGACTGCCACCTTCGATTTGGGCCATGGCCGATTCCAACAATTGGCGGTTGGGATTGTGTTTGCGGGAATAAATGAAGCCACTGGCAAAACTGCCATCGGCCTCCCGCCGAAAGGTGGTGGACGGGTGGATGGCATTGGCCACCGCCCCGGTGCCATCGTCTTTGGGTTCGGTGGCCTGGATGGCCAGGGTTTCAAAATGGGCTTTTTCAGTCATGGGATGGGCTTTTATGAAAATTCAATTATTGTAATGGACCACATCTATAAACAGAAGGGTGAAACCATCCAATCAAACTTTTCTTCATCATCCTCGGGCTTGACCCGGGGATCCATATAATTTTGGATATTTGGCGTCCTTACAACCACATATCCATTTTGTTTATGTGATTTGACTAAGTAGCAAGTAAAATTTCAGAGTAATATGACTGAAAAATAAATCCCACTGCTTCAAGCCTAAAAATTGGAGTATCAACAAATCGAAAGACAGGTCCACTACTCTTGCCTCCAAGTAATGATTTATCTTTGATAGAAACCAGATCTACTTGCATAGATTCAAGTAAATAACTGTATGCCTCATCCAATGAAATACCCTGTGGCCAAGAGGAATTTTACATATCAAATTGAATCATTGAAACGTCTTCTTTGATCTCAGTTACGCCACAAAAAAACGAAACAAAATCCGATTTTATTGGAGAGGTTTCCTCATTCCTTCCTAATCCTGGATATCCGCCACAAATAAATCGATCACCTTTCTTTAATCTATTGGGAGGCCACTGTGTTGTGGCTGGATATGTGGCGCCTGCTTGGTTGAGGGTGATTTCAGAAATTCTGAATGTGGCCAAATCTGATTCTTTTTGTCTGGATATTAAACAATCCTCTAAATCAATGGTAGCTCCTCCAATCTGACACTCTGTATCAATGAACAGTCTTTTACTCGTTAAATGCCCTACATACACATGGTCATTGGTGATAACTATGATTTGGTTATTGATTTTATTGAATGTCATGGTTCCACTGGCAATAATTTGAGATCCTATCTGTCGAACACCAGTACTCCAAAAAACATGACATGTAGGGTATCTGGCCAAGTTTCTTAATTGCTACAGATATCCTTTTCTCTCCAGTTCATCAAGTTTTGTGATAGATTCAAGGTCCATTAACGAAGTATCTATGACTTAAGTTCATTGAGCAAATTAATTGTAAATTAAAAAATGGATCCCCGGGTCAAGCCCGAGGATGACGAAGCCGAGAGATTTTCCATGAATTTAGACAAACTGAAAGACGCTGAAGCGCAATTTTTGCAACTGTATCCATTGGGGTTTGACGACCCTGAGATGGCAAAAATCGGCAAAAAGCACCAAATGTCACAGCGCATTGAACAATGTCAAAGCGCATTTGCTGAACTCGAATTCAACAAACCCCACATCATCGTGGACAACATGATCAAACAAGTCAGCCGTTCTTCCATGGTGTCGATGTTTGAAAAGCCCAAATTCAGGGATTGGGCCAAGTCCCTTCCCGGTGGCGATGTCGATCGTTTGAGCGAAGCCCTGTATGAACAACTCCATGGCAACCAGCAGCAGGGGTTTGATGCCATGTTGGACTTGTTGCGCCAGCAAAAACTGGCCAAGTGGTCCTTAATGACCATCCTGCCGAATTATGTCAAACCCGATGATGAGGTGTTTGTCAAACCCACCACCGCCAAAGGTGTGATCGCCCATTTTGAATTGCCTGATCTGGTTTACAAACCGCAGCCCAGCTGGTCATTTTATGCCGAATACCGGGCCCAGATTCTGGCCATGAAACAACACGTCGATCCCACCTTACAACGCAGCAATGCGGCATTTTGTGGGTTTTTGATGATGAGTATGATGTGAAGCGCGGATTTTTACGGTTGCTTCAGGCGGTGGCTTCATGGATGGTGCCACAGGACCAACACAAGGCAAATTGACCTTCGTTCTGCTCCCCGCATTGGGGACAATCCCAAGCCGGATGTGACAGGTCGTCATCCGTTTGTGCCAAGCGGCTTGCTCGCAAGGGTTGCAACAAGGCTTTGGCTTCGGCCTCATCGCGATCGCGGTGGATCCACAGTTCAGGCCAGGTTTCGGTGAACGGCACCTCACCGGCCAGGTTGCCGGAGAATTCATTTTTGAGGAAACAAGGAATGTTGGCCTCTTCCAACACATTTCGGGCTTGCACCACCCAGGTGATCATTTCATCGACAAAGACTTTTTTCATGCTTTTATTTTAGCAAAATTTCATCCTAAAGGGACAAGGCCGCCAACAAATCGGCGCGGTACTTTTTCGACACCGGCACCACCTGACCATTTTTTAAACACAACTCAGTTGACTCTTTGGCATTCTTATGCAGTTTCTGCACATGGGACAAATTGACGATGAATGATCGGTGCACCCGCAAAAAACGCTTGGGGTCGAGGGATTGGGCCACTTGCGCCATGGTGCCGCGATTGGACAACACCCGATCAGGGGTTTGAAAGTAGACATAGTTGCCACCGGATTCAACGGTGATGATGTCGTCGTGTTCCAGCCAAAACACCCCGTGTTTGTTTTTCACCTGGATCCGCTGCTCGGTCTCGGTCAGTTTGCCGTTGTTTTGTTGGGCCAAATAATGGCCATAGGTGGCCAGAATCAGCACAAAGACAAAATAGGTGACGACGTCTTTGCGGTATTCGTACCACAACTCAAGGCCCCACTGGCCAAAATCATAGCTGTCCCCAAGGGCCCAATAAATCCCATGACGCATCAGCACCATCAACACCACATGGCCGATGGAAAACACCACTGAGGCCAACAAATGCCACAGCACATGGCGTGGCCAATTGCGGTGCAGCAAGGGCCAACGGCGGTGCCAGGCAAACACCCCAAAGTACAACAACCAAAAACTGAACAGGCTGGAAAATTCCCAGGCATACGGCTGCCATGCCTTGAATGGCACCCCGTTGCGGCTTAAATCGGCCGTCACGGTGAGGCTGTTGTTGATCGCGAACATCACCCCCAGCGCCCACACCACCAACCAAAACTGCCACCATGCGCGGGTGTTGAACATCGGTTGGCCCGCAGCTTGAGGTTGGCTTGTAACTGGCGGTTGGCTCATGCCTGGCGCCATTGGTCCCTGAGCCAAGGACGTTCGTCCCAAGTCGCTGGATGCAGGAGACTTGGCCCGCTAAGCTGGCGGTTTATCAGAACCACAGAAGGAGACACCACAACATGAGCAACTATGATTTAACTGGGCACGACCAACCGGGCAGAAGGCATGATTTGGACTGGTTGCGGGTGGCGGTGTTTGCCTTGTTGATTTTTTACCATGTGGGCATGCTGTATGTGGCTGATTGGGGCTACCATTATAAATCACCTCACCAATCCTCGTGGCTGCAAAGCGTGATGATTCTGGTCAATCAATGGCGTTTGCCGTTGTTGTTTTTGATTTCAGGCATCGCCATCCGCTTCTTCCTCAGCCGCACCACGGTGGCGCGATTCATTGGCCTGCGCACCCTGCGTTTGTGGGTACCTTTGTTGTTTGGTATCTGGGTGGTGGTACCCCCACAGCTGTACATTGAGATGCTCAGCAAAGGCGATTTACCAGCCATCAGTTACGGCGATTTTTATCAGGCTTTTCTGGATTTGTCACACCCCTACTTTGTCAATTACCCATCGGGCATCTTTCCCCATGTCGATGTCAACCACCTGTGGTACATCCGTGAGCTGTGGTTTTTCTCCATGTATCTGCTGTTGTTGTCTGGCATTTGCCATGCGCTTAAATTGATGCCCTGGTTGTGTGCACCGTTTCGCCGCTGGTCGATTTGGCCCTTGTTTGCCGCTTTGGTACTGCTCATGTCGCTGTTGCAATGGCTGATGTTTCCTGACGATGCCGAGGGTACCCGCAAAGCCTTGGGTTTCAGTTTTCTGTGTTGGGGCTTTTTGCTGGGCTGGGAACCGCGTTTTTGGCAACAAGTCAGCCGCCACCGCCATCACTTCTTGCTCCTCGCGGTGGTCGCTTATGCGGGGCTGATCAGTTACTACCACCGGCATTATCTGGCCGGACATGAGGCCCCCAACGGTGTCTGGTTTTTGTTGGAACGGTTGCTGGTGTTTGCCAACCGCTGGGCCTGGATTTTTGCCATATTGGGCCTGGCCCACCACCACTGCAACCGCAACCACCCGTGGCTGCGGTATTTGAATCAAGCGGTGTATCCCTATTACATTTTGCACCAGACCCTGATCATCGTGGCCGCCTATGCCTTGCGGGACTTCGGTCCGGTCTCCCAACCGTTGCTGGTGATTGGGCTGACTTTTGGCGGCTGTGCGCTGGCTTATGAAATCATTCGCCGTTCGGCGGTGTTGCGCTTGTTGTTTGGCTTGAAAATCGGTCAAGCACCCAAACCCTGATCACAGGTCTTTCAATGCCAGGATGCCCACTTTCAACTTTTGGTAATCATGGCCCAACAGTCCCTGAAACGGCACCCGGCTGATCCATTGCATGCGATTGGCTGTGGTGCGCAAGGCATCGATCATCGCCGCATCGTGACCTTGCATGAACTGTTCGATGGCGGACTGGAAGAAGGCCGTGTCGTTGACAAAAAAACGGGCTGTGGAGTTGACCAGCAACAACACATCACGGGCTTGGGCTTCGGCCACCGACATCACTGTCAAGGGATCGTCTTCAAAATCAATGAAGGCCACCGACAAGGACTCGGCGTCCTGTAACAACAGGTTGCGAATAAAGGCTTGAGACAGGTATTGGCCTTGTTGGTGCACGGCTTTGATGGCCTGCAGACAAGCCTGGAACAAGGCCTGACGTCGTGGCTGTTCGGTGCGGGGGTTTTTCATGGCTCGAATGATCGAGGTGCCGACGTCTTTGATCAACAACCAATCATCGGCATGGGCCACCAGGGGCGCCACCGGGACGCCGGCTGCCATCAAAGTTTGGAGGCGCTTGACTTCATTGGCAATCGCCGCCTGACCGCCGGGTTGTGGCACCGCTTTGAGCAACGGTAAACGCAGCAACCAACTGAACAAGTTCAAGGCATGGTAGCGAAATATCCCGCGCGCCGGGGCGGCTTTCTTCAGCCAGTAAGTCCCCGCCGTCGTGGTCAATTGCACCACCCGGTCGGTGGCTTCCATGGCTTGTTGCCAAGTGGCGGCATCGATGCCCAGTGGTTTGATGATTTCATTCCAGTCCGTTTGCTTCATGGGCGATATTGTACTGAGAATGAACACAGGATGAAAACAAAGGATTATAATGACCTGACAACAACCCGACATGACGGGGGGTTGTCGTGTTGCAAAGCGGTTGGGCCTGGGACAATGGCCGAACTTGAAAAACATCGGAGCACCCATGATTTTACGCAAACTCAGATTACAACGGGGTTGGTCACAAGAGCAGGTGGCTGAACTGACTGACTTGTCGGTCAGAACCATTCAGCGCATTGAGCGCGGTGGACAACCCAGTTTGGAGTCTGCCAAAGCCTTGGCCGCTGTTTTTGAAGTGGACATCAACACTTTTCAACCCAACACAGGAGATTCTTCCATGAACGACCATCCCCAACGCATCATCGATGCCGAAACCGATCCGAACACCGACCACAATGGTGCGGGCGCCCAAGTCACCGCCGAAGAAGAAGCGGCCATCAACCACGTCAAAGGCATCAAAGAATTTTACGGCCATTTATTCATGTTCGCCGTGTTCATGCTGGCGTTTTTCATCACCGGCAAGTTTGATCACCCCAAAATTCCCTGGCTGGTGCTGGGCTGGTTCGCCGGTTTGGTGATCCATGGCCTGGTGGCGTTTGAGTTCTTTGGCTCATTTGGCACCCAATGGGAAAAGAAACAAATTGAGAAAAAATTGGGGCGCAAGCTCTGAACCCAACGAATGAAACCCTTTGGCACCCATCAACCGTCCGCCGCCATCTCGCGCCAGGTTGATTGGTGCCAACGCTTGCCCGCCAATTGGCTGGGCAAAATCACCGCGGCTTGCTTGCGCAGTCGGGTGCTGCGACAAACCGACACGGCATTGGATCTGACCTTGGGCGAGATGCGATTGCGTTGTCACTTACACGACAGTCAAGCCGAGCGCAGCGTGGTTTTTTTCCCGGCCGGCTGGCATCAACAAGAACGCCAATGGTTGCTGAACGCCTTACCTGCAGAGGGGGTGTTTATTGACATCGGAGCCCATGTCGGCATCCATGCCGCGCTGGCGGCAACGGTGTTGAATCGGTTGGGCACGGTGATGGCCATTGAGCCTCACCCAGCTGCCTTTGAGCGCATGCAATTCAATCTGGCAGCGACCCGGGAGGGGCTGCAGGAAAAACCACGGATTGAAACCGTGGCGGCAGCGGTTTCAGATGAGTCCGGCCCAGGCCAGCTGTTCCTGCACCCAGCCGACTTGAGCCTGGCAAGCTTGTTGTCCACGCCATCAGCTGAATCACACATACCGGTTGCTGTCGAACCCTTGCTGAGTCTGGTCAAAAGCCAAAACCTGTCGCGGGTGGATGTGATCAAATGTCACAGCAATGGCACCGAGGATCGGGTGCTGGTGCCGTATTTGTTGGATGCGCCGCACCACCTGCTGCCCCATGGTTTCATCATCAACCACCAAGCCGAAAGCTGGACCCTGGACCTGCTGGCCATGCTGCAACAACGTGATTACCACATCACGGCGCAAACCAGTCAAAGCTTGTTGGCGCAGCTCAGACAACCGATCGCTTACCAAGCCAAAGCCAAAAAGTACAAGCAGGCCATACCAGCGATTGGTTAAGACTTGATCTTGACGGGCAAACCTTTGTCTTCGCCGGGTTTGCGGGCCCTGAGGTAAACCAGTTCATAGGTCGCCGGATAAAGCCCATCGGCGGTGCGAAATTCAGCGAAGTGTTCAGTCAATTGCTTGATCACTTTGGGTGAGGTCAAACCTCGCGGTCTTTGGTGGTCAACGTTGTGCGCACCGATGTTTTTCAGGTCCCGCATCAGGTCCACCACATTGGCATAGGTCATGGTAATGAATTCGGAATCGGCGATCACCTCGGTGAAGCCTTGTTGCAGGGTCAAATCCGCGATTTGGGCCGCTGGCACGAATTGATTGACGTGCGGTTGGTCATCGATCTGAGCCCAAGCGGTTTTCAATTCATGCAAGGTGTGTTCGCCCATGGTGGTCAAATGCAAGAAGCCACCGGGTTTCAGGGCCCGCTTGATTTCTTGCAAGACGGTGGTTTCATCACACCATTGCAGCATCAGATTGGAAAATACCAGGTCACAACTTTGCGCGTGCACGTCGATTGCATGGGCGTCGGTGACCCGACCCTCAACCTGTGGCCCGGCCGGAACCTGGGCAATCATGGAAGGGGCAAAATCAGCGGCGATGATTTGCGCTTGCGGGTAACGTTCTAACAATTCAGGCACCGCCCAACCGGTGCCGCAACCCAAGTCCAATATTTGGCCCGGCTGCAATTGATGGTCATCATCCAGGCGCTCCAACAAACGCGACAAGGACTCTTTTTGCAACACCGCGTGTTGTTCGTATTGTTTCGCGGCGGCATCAAAAGCCGCTTGAATCAATGGGTGCTCTAAACTCATGGCTTGGGGTCTAAGATTTGGTTGGTGACCAGGGCAGTCAATTCCTCGGCTTGTCTGATGAACGGGGCATGCCCGGAACCTCGCATCAACTGGTGCTGGCCGCCACACATTTCTGCCGCCTGGGCCATGGCCGCTGGCAACACCAAACGATCGCGCCGACCACTGATCCATAATGAGGGTGGCTGCAGGTTTTTCAATGCCTCAGTCAAATCGGCCTGTTGCAACAAGGCCAAGCCGGCAGACAATGCCTGGGTGCTGGGCAGGGGCCGTTCGAATACTTTTTGTTGCAGCACCCTGAGTTGGCCGCGCTCGTCATCCACACCCATGACTTCCAGTGCCAGAAAGCGTTGTATGGTTTTTTTCACATCCAGTTGCAGCTGGGCGGCAAATTGTTGCAGCACCGCCTGCTCGGTGCCGTGAGGCCAATGATCACGGCGCACAAAGCACGGGGTGGCACACAACATGATCAATCGTTCGACGCAGGCCGGATGCCGCAAGGCCAGGTTCAGTGCCAACAAACCACCCATCGACCAACCCAACCAAGTGCCCGTGGGTAACTCAGCAGCCTCTGCGGCCAGTTCGGCCAGGTCCACAGACAGCCGTTCCTGGTGGTTCAAACCATGACCCGGCAGATCAATCAGGTTCACTTGAAAATGCCTTGACAGGTCGGCTGACCAATCATCAAACAAATGGGCATTCATGCCCCAGCCATGCAGCACATTCAGGACCGGCCCTTGGCCTTTGCTGGCAACGATTTTCATGTTTGTTGATTCTGCGCCGTCGAAAAAGCGCACATTATAGCCAAAAACCCAAGCCACCACAGCCCTGGCAGCGGTGCGGTGTATGCACAACAGAAAAAAATTTGGCGCGATTGCCTGGGTTTTTGCGCATGGCAAAGTAGAACCGGCCAATCAAATCAGTTCAGGGCATCGCTGTGGCGGCGGCACCGGGTGCCAGCCTGTTGGGGAATGGGCAGTCAGCAATCACACCCAGTCACCGCAGGGTGCCCGAATTGTCAGCAGCCGATGAAGTTGAGGTTACTGCATTTGACTGATCAGCCACGCCCGAGCTGCGGTCCACAGGCGATTGACGGTGCGGGCAGAGGTGTTCAAAGCCATCGCCGTCTGCTCCACATTCAAACCGGAAAAATACCGCAACTTGACGACATCCGCCATCATGGAGTCTTTTTCTTCCAGTTGCGACAAGGCCCGATCCAAGGCCAGCACCTCGCCTTCGAAACCATCTTCCAAGGCGACGTTGATGTCGCCGGTGTGGGGGGCATTGGCACCGCGTTTGAGGCTGGCTTTGGCCCGCGCTGATTCAATCAGGATGCGGCGCATGGATTCGGCCACGGCGGCAAAAAAATGCCGTTTCGAATTCCAGTTCAGGTTGGGTTGATTGACCAGTCTCAGGTAGGCTTCATGCACCAAAGCCGTGGGGGTCAAGGTGTGGTTGGCCCGCTCGGCGTGCATTTTGGCCTGGGCCATGCGGCGCAGCTCCACATATATCAGGTTCAACAACTGATTTTGTTTGTCCGCATCACTGATGTCATCGCGAATCAGCAAAGCAGTGACTTGGGATCGGGTCTGGTCAAGCGAGTCCATGGTTTTATTGTAACGCAGCCCGAGATAAAAATTATGCGATAATCAATGACAATGAGCGAGAACGAGAACAACCGCACAGATTCGGCCGATCCCGATTGGGACCTGCAATGGGACTTGTTTGATCAAATCATCAACGCCGCTGCCGACCAACAAGATCAAAAGTTGGCCGAGATCAGTGCCCGGCACCCTGACTTAACCGACTCCCTCAAAGCCTTGTTGGACTCACATCGCACCGCCTCTTCGGTGCTGGATGAGCCGGTGGCTGGCTTGGATTTGAGTGACGAACCGGCCATCCCCCAGCAAATTGGTGGTTATGAGATCATTCGGCCGTTGGGCGCTGGGGGGCTGGGCGATGTCTATTTGGCGCGCAAAGCCGAAGAAGATTTTGAGCATTTGGTGGCCCTGAAAATGGCCCCATCCGGCCGTTACTCCAGCATGGTGTTGAACAGTTTCAACAACGAACTGCGGATGCTGTTGAGCCTCAACCACCCCCACATTGAACGCTTGTACGAAGGCGGTGTGTCAGCCGACAACATCCCGTATTTGGTGGTCGAGTACATCGATGGCCAACACATCGACCAGTATTGTGACCAAGCCCGGCTCAGCGTGAAACAACGGATCCGCTTGTTTGTGCAAATTTGTGAGGCGGTGGCCACCTTACACCAGTCACTGATCATCCACCGCGACATCAAACCCAGTAACATCATGGTGGACCACAGCGGCACCGCCAAACTGTTGGATTTTGGCCTGGCCAAACTGGAAGACCTGGATGCCAGCGAAGAAGTCACGGTCTCCGGTTACATGATGACCCTGGCCTATGCCAGCCCCGAACAAATCAGGGGCCAGACCATCACCACCGCCAGTGACGTGTATTCGCTGGGCCTGTTGTTGTATTACTTGTTGAGCGGTCAATTGCCCTATCAAATCAAAAACAATGACCTGGCCGAGGCCAGTCGGCAGATCACCGAGAAAGTACCGCCCCTGGCCAGCCAAAACATCTTGGCCTCAGCGGTGATCAACCAACAACAAGGTCAGTTGCGCAAACAATTGTCTGGTGAATTGGACGCCATCCTGGCCAAGGCCATCCACAAAGACCCCGAGCGGCGTTATGCTTCGGCCCAACAATTGGCCGATGATTTGGGGCGCTACCTGAATCACCACCCCATCAAAGCCCGCCCAGACCGGATTGGTTACCGCATCAAAAAATTCACCCAGCGGCACACCGCCGGGGTGGTGGTGTCGATCCTGTTTCTGGGGTCCTTGTTGTTGTTGACCGGCTTGTTGTTCAAACGCTCTGAAGAACTCAGTGCCGCCCTGCTGGCCACCCAACAAGAACAACAACGGGTCAGCGCCGTGACCAACTTTTTGGTCGATGTGTTCAAGGTGTCTGATCCCTTGTTGAATCAATCGGACATCGTCAATGTCAAGGACCTGCTGGATTATTCCACCCAACAGCTGCACCAACAATTCAACCAAGAACCGGCCACCAAAGCCCGCTTGTATGAAACCTTGGGGCTGGTTTATCTGAACATGAGTGACGTCACCCAAGCCGAATCCTTGTTGGATCAGGCCGCGGCTTTGGCCTACGACAAACAGCCGCATGAGGCCCTGGCCACCGCCATGGTCCAGGCCGAATTGCTGTTGCGCAAAGGGGATTTGGGTCCCGCCCTGGGCCTGCTTGAACAATTCCATCAACAGCACCCCCAGGCCAACATCGATGTCAGCACAGCGATGAAGTTGGGGCTGTTGACCGGGACCTTGCAGTACCAACTGGGGCGCAGCGATGCCGCCATTGCCACCTTGACCCAAGCCGAACAAACCTTGAACCAACAACAACCAGACAGCGGCCTGTTCAAGTTGCAGCAGTTGCAAGCCGACATCAATCACCTGTTGGGCAACGTGTATTGGTCCACCGGTGATTTTGCCCAGGTGGCGGTGCACTACCAAAGGGCCTACAACAGCAATTTGGCGCGTCTGGGGCCCGATCACCACAGCACCTTGAAAAGCCTGTCGGCCTTGGGTGTGTTGGATTATGCCCAGGGTCAATTTGAACCGGCTTTGAGTAAACTTTCGCAAGTGGTGCAATCGCGCCAAGCCCATTTGGGCAACGACCATTTCCTGACCGCCGACGCCCACAACCGCTTGGGTGCCACCCACTATGAATTGGGCGATCTGAAGGCGGCTGTGGCGCATTATGACTTGGCGTTGCAAGGCTTTGAGGCCAGTGGCCTGAAAGATTCGGTGAAATACACCCGGGTCTTGAACAACCTGGGTTTGGTCAAACGCCTGCAAAATGAATCGGCCGCGGCGGCGGCTTTGTTCAGTGAAGCCTTGCGCATCCAGACCCAAATGTTGGGTGAGGGCCATCCTGAATTGGGCGCCATGATGCACAACCTGGGGCTGACCGCTTACGACCAGGGGCAATATGCCCAAGCGTTGGATTGGTTCACCCAATCCTACACGGCCCAACACAACGCCCACCAACTGAGTCATGTGCGCATCGCCTATGCCATCACCAACATGGCCCGCATGCAGGTGTTTTTGGGGCAGTTCGATGAGGCCAAAGGGTGGCTGGAAACCGCCCTCAAGCTGCGCACCGAGCAGTTGGGTGAAGACCACTTGTTGACCGCGGTGACTTGGATGGTGCAAGCCGAATGGGGCTTGGCCAACGACCAGCTTGAGCTGGCCCTTGAAGCGGCCCAACAGGCCTTGCGCATCCGCTCGGCACAGCTGCCTGAAACCGACCAACGGGTGGTTTACGCCCAATTGTTTGTCGACAGCATGACCGCCACCCAGCCAGAGCAACAACGGGCAACGGCCTGCCTGTTGCGGCCTTTAAAGGCCGAAATGGGCGCCGAACACCCCACCTATCAAGCGCTGCAAGCCCGCTTGCCTGCGGTCAGTGCCGCTGATTGTCCTGAATCTGAGTCGGACCAACCGGTGTCTCCCACACAGCGGTTGTGAGGCCTTCAGGCATCGGCTAAAATCCAAGGGTTGATCAACCGAGACCCCATGTCCCACACTCGACACAGACATTTGGATTCCTTGCGCGGGGTGGCCGCCATGGTGGTGGTGATTGTGCACTTCATGGCCTCTTTCCTGCCGTTTGTGATCTTCGGCGACCAACCCAAATCAGCCAGCCACTTGCCGACCTTGGAAGCGTGGTTTTTTTACCCACCATTGGGCTTGTTGGTGGCCGGTCAACTCGCCGTTTCGGTGTTTTTTATCCTCAGTGGCTATGTCTTGAGCCTGCGCTACCTGGGGCAACCAGTGGGCCTGGCCAAAACTTTGGAAATGACCGCCAAACGGCCCATTCGCCTTGGTGGCCTGGTGTGGTTTTCCATGTCGTTGTATGCCTTGTTCTGGTATTTCGGTTGGTTCCAAAACACCCCTGCAGCCACCCTGACCGGTTCTGACTTGTGGCTCAGTTTGTGGTGGCAAGGTGAACTGGATTTAAAGGTTTTCTTCACCGACCTGTTCACCCAGTCATTCAGCCAGGGTACGGTCTACAACAACCCCTTGTGGACCATTGGCTATGAACTGTATGGTTCCTTGTTGGTGTTTGCGTTTTTGCTGTTGTTCAGTGCCTTCAAATACCGTTTCTTGGTGTTGCTGTTGTTGGTGTGGCTGTTCTATGAAAGCATGCTGGTGGGTTTTTGGTTGGGTGCCATCATGGCCGATATCCAACGCCGCCAGTGGTTACCCATTGACATCAACCCCCGCCTCAAACAAGCCGCCTTGGCCTTCGGTGGCTTGCTGTTTTTGTGGCTGGCAGCTTACCCTTTTTACTTGCCTGCCGAACTCAAAGCCCAAACCATTTATTGCTGGCTGCCCAGCGGTTTCAGTTTTGGTCTGGGTTATCCGATGCTGGCCGCTTGGTTGGGCTTCACCCTGGTGTTGTACAGCCGCTCCATTCAACGGTGGTTGAATGGCCGCAGCTTGCATTACCTCGGTGACGTTTCTTATGCCTTGTATGTGATGCATGTGTTCGTCATCGGTACTTGGTGCTCTTGGTTGATGGTCCAATTGCACCCATTGATGTCCTATGGTTGGGCTTTCACATGGGTGCTGCTCACCGGTATCCCATTGTGTCTGCTGCTGGCCCATTGGGTCACCCGCTGGGTCGATGGCCCCGCGATCAAACTGGCCCGGTGGTTGGGTTATCAAGTCAAACAACTGGCCGAACGGCCGGTTTTGCAAAGCCCGTTCCAATGGGTCGAGCGCCACCTGTTGCGTCACCCACAGCTCCCTGCTTCTTCAACCCCTAAAAATCATGAATCAGCACCTGAAAATTAACTACCTCGAATTGCCAGCCTCTGACCTGGATCTTACCAAAGCGTTTTATGCCAAAGTGTTCAACTGGCAGTTCACCGATTACGGCCCAGAATACACGGCCTTCAGCCACGAGGCCGGTCTCGACGGTGGCTTTTATGCCTCTGATTTGAGTGCCCAGCCCGCCAACGGCAGCGTGTTGGTGGTGTTCTACAGCAATGACCTGGAACAAACCCACCAAGCAGTCATCGCCGCGGGCGGGGAGATTTGTCAGGACATTTTCAGCTTTCCCGGCGGTCGCCGCTTTCACTTCAAGGATCCCAGCGGCAATGAGCTGGCGGTGTGGTCAGAGTGAGGTGAGCATGCGTTTTGAACCCATCACCTTAAGCGGCAATCATGTCCGTTTGGAGCCCCTGCAAAGGGATCACCTGCCCAGCTTGGCCCGCGCCATCGAAGACGGACAGTTGTGGCGCCTGATGGTCACCAGTGTGCCCCACCCCGATCAATTGCCGTCGTTTTATGAGCAGGCCCAAGCCGACCAACAAGCCGGCACGGCCCTGGTGTTTGCCACCATCGATCAAGCCACTGGAACGGTGCTTGGCTCCACCCGCTTCATGCACACCGATTGGGGCCATCAACGCACTGAAATTGGCTTCACCTTTTTGGCCCAAAGCCATTGGCGCACGGCCATCAACACCGAAGCCAAACAACTGATGCTGCAACACGCTTTTGCCGGGTTGAACTTCAATCGGGTGGCTTTTATGACCGATCATTTAAACCACCGATCTCGCAACGCCATCTTGCGCCTGGGGGCCAAACAAGAAGGCATCTTGCGCCAACACATGGTGATGGCCGACGGCCGCATCCGCGATTCGGTGGTGTTCAGCATATCCCAACATGAATGGCCCGGGATCAACAGCCTGCTGCAGGAAAAACTGGGCAACTGAAGGGCGACTGCTTGATTGTGACCATTGGAGCCTGTACAGTGGTCATTCAGTTGGTATTAACAGACCTTTATGAGCCACTTCAGAACAGCCCAAGCCAGCGACTTACCGGCCTTGGTACACATGTTGGCCGACGACCCTTTGGGCGCCCAACGAGAAAATCCCGCGCTGCCGCTGGACCCCGCCTATGTGACCGCCTTTGAACACATCGACCGCGACCCCAACCAGGAATTGGTGGTGGTTGAACAAGACCAAAGGGTCATCGGCATGCTGCAACTGACCTTCATTCCATACCTGACCCACTTGGGGTCCTGGCGCTGCCTGATAGAAGGGGTGCGCATCCACCGCAACCACCGCGGTCAGGGCTGGGGACAACAGTTGTTTCATTGGGCCTTTGAACGGGCCCGGGAGCGGGGTTGCCAGCTGGTGCAACTCACTTCGGACAAACAGCGACCGGCAGCCATCCGTTTCTATGAATCACTGGGGTTTGTGGCCAGTCACGAAGGGTTTAAGTTGCGCCTGGCTTGAACCATCGCTTAAGGGGCTGCTTGTTTATCGCGCAAAGCCTGTTGCATGGCAGCCAACAATTCAGCGTCATTAACCGGATCCAAGTGCTCGATCACCCCTTGCATGTCGGCCACCGAACGGTTCTGGTTCAACTTGAATTTGCCGCGCACCTCGGTGATGGTGATTTCAATGCCCACAATCGCCTGTAACATGGCGGTTGGATACTCAGGCTGCCATGGCTGCGGCTGCGTCCGTTCATGTTGTGCGGTTAAGTCATTGACCAACTGTGACAGGCGATCGGCCTCTTCGAACATCTGGCATCGACCCCAGATGTGCACCGCTTGGTAGTTCCAGGTGGGCACGCTGTTGACCGCATACCAAGTCGGTGAAATGTAGCCATGTGGCCCGCTCAAAGTCACCATCACTTCTTGTCCAGCCAAATCCTGGTGTTGCGGATTTTGCTTGGCCAAATGCCCGGTCAAGGTGCCGGCTTTGGCCGCATACAAAAAGGGCAGGTGGGTGCTGAATAAGCGGCCCTGATGGGAGGAAATCAATTGGCCAAAACTGTGGTCACGAATGAACCTGTCCAGGGTGCCTTGGTCACCGACGGCAAACGCTTTGGGGCTGTACATGGAGGCACCGATTCACTCGAAATCATCGGCAAAGATCAAATCGACAAAGGGTTGCACATCGACTTGCCACACCTGCTCAAATGTCGGCAGGGTGCCATGTTGGCTGGGATCAACCACCGCAGAATTGTCTTTGACTTCGACCTTCACTTCCACCATGCCGACAGAGACCGGCGTGTACTGAAAGGTTTGGTTGATTGAAGAAGAGTTGGTGCTGCCTTGGCTGACACCGCCTACCCGCCAGGTGACTTGTAAGTCGTGGGTCGGTTGTAAGGTTTGGATGGCGAAATTGATCGGCATCGACACCGTGGCTGTTGGGTTGGGGTTGGCCGGTATCGGCGAATCCGGTTCAATCAAACTCAACAAGCCGCCATTGGCATAAGGCACCGCATACAGGCGTTCCACATAAGCCTCCTGACACACCTCACAAAAGCCAAAACCCAAAAACTGCATGTTGCAGGCATTCTTCGGTCGGTACATGCCTGAGGACAGGTACCGGGCCCCTTCAAACAAGCCCACATCTGAGTCGAACTGTGCGGTTTCTGGCGTGGGCACCGGGGTGGCCCCATCGATCAGGTAATTCCACTTGATGTTGTTGCGCACCGTGACATCGGTGACATTGGCTTCACACGGGGAGGTCCCTGAAATGTCGCTGCAGGGTGGAAAACCTGGAAAAGGGGTGTCGTATTCGTCGGCCAAACCGGTGAAACTGTGACCGTATTCATGGATGAAAATGTCGTCGGCCAAACTGTTGGTGGAAAAGGTGGAAATGAAACCACCTGCGCCGCCGTATTCACTGTCGTTGACGATCACGGCAATTTGGTCCCAATCCGGACTGGCCGCCGCCGCGGTCAACACCTTGGAGCTGTTGATGGTCAACAAGCGCTGGATGTTGCTGGTACAAAAAGTGGCATCAAATGCAGTGTTGACCGACGAAGCGGGATTGAAACAGGGCGCCGGTTTGTCGGCACCTGATTGGCTGCTGGCGGTGAACAAGCGGTCAAAACTGACAAAGCTGGCATAGTTTTGATACGGCACGAAGGTCAGCATGTAGGTGATCACCGAATTGACGTCGTTGTTGAAGGCGCTTTCTTGGCCACTGGTGTAGCCATCACCCATGAACAGCAAATTGACCCGATTGTCGGTACCGCCATTGGGGCTCTCGAGGTACACCTGAGGGCCTTTGTGTTGGGCTTCACGAACCAACTGTTGGAAATCAAAATCGGCTTGATCCCCGGCCAAACTGGTTGGTAATTGTAAGCGGTCTACTTGGCCTTGCGCAGCCCGCACCACAAAAGCAAATTCTTCATTGACCAGAACCTCACCGTCGATGTGGTCATGGCCATGGAACTCGGCCCGGGTGATCAAGGCTTGTGACAAGGACACTTCACCGACCGCTTTACCCTGGGCATCCAGCAACAGCACATTGGCATGTTGCGGATGGAGCGTGGGGTCAAACTGACGCGGTGGCAAATCCACAATCTGGTGATAATCAGAAACCAGGCCATCAGCCGCGGACCAGCGCAACACCAAGTAATCGGTCGGCTCAGACCAGACCGCCGTTGAACTCAAAATCGCCGCGATTGCGCACCACATACGTTTCATCAGACACTCCTTTTGGTATGGATTGATTGGCCTGAATGGCTGCCCAGGGTAGACCAGCCTATTCAAGTATTAAAGATTATACCGCAGCCCAAAACAGCCCCACAATCTCCTTGAACTTTATTTGCACCAGAGATGATGCATTTGTTTACAATCGGCCACCCTTGACTGTGTTAATCTGAAGTCACTGGGTGGGCCTTGCCCACCTTTAACATCAACAGAGGAGCATCACATGAGTTTAGAAGCACTGATCATCACCCTGGTAGTGGGTGCGGTGGCTGGCTGGTTGGCCGGTATTTTAATGAAAGGCAAAGGCTTTGGCCTGGTCCCCAACATCGTCATTGGCATCATCGGCGCCTTCGTCGGCGGCTACGTGTTTGGTTTGTTGGGTGTCTCCCTGGGCGGCGGACTGGTCGGAGCCATCATCACCGCCACCATTGGCGCCATCGTCTTGTTGCTGGTCATCGGGGTGTTGAAAAAGGCAGCCAAGTAGCCTGCCAGAAAAATCTGTTTGGGGTGCCTGCTGAAGCTCAGCCAACGCCTTCAATCGGCCTTAACCGGGCGCCCCAACAAAAAGCCCTGGACATAACGACAACCGAGTTCGGCCAAACACTCTTTTTGGGCAGCGGTTTCCACCCCTTCGGCAATCACTTGCAAGTTCAACTCCTGGGCCATCAACATCATGATCTTGATCAGCGAAATGTCGGTCTGTGAATCGGGCAATTCCTTGATGAAACTGCGGTCTATTTTCAGCGCGTTGAATTGAATCTTTTTCAGCTGTGAGAGGTTGGAATAACCGGTGCCGAAGTCATCGACAAAAAAGCGCATGCCGTGCAGGTCGCGCTGTTGCACCAGGCGGGTGATGTAGTCATTCATGTCAAACATGACATTCTCGGTGACTTCGACCGCCAGTTGCGAGGGGTTGATTTGGGTGCGTTTGATTTGTTCAATCAAACAGGCCTCAAACGACGGGTGCATCAACTGCTTGGGTGACACATTGATCGACACGTATTCACCTTGGTCACAACGCTTTTGAATGAACTGCACCGCTTGTTCGATCACCAATTCCCCCAAATGCAGGATCAAATCAGACACTTCGGCAATGGCGATAAACTCCGAGGGACTGACCGAGCCGAACACCTGATCATTCCATCGGGACAAGGCTTCATAACCGACGACTTGGTCGTTGTGGCCATCAACAATCGGCTGAAAATGCACTTCCAACTGTTTCGACTTGATCGCATCGCGCAGATACACGTCCATCTCCAGTTTGCGCTTGATGGTGTTGGTGTAAGCCTCCTCGTAGAATTGATGGCCGCCGCGGTTGTTTTTCTTGGCCACGTACATCGCCGCGTCGGCGTGTTGTGCCAGGGTGATCACGTCCTGTCCGTCTTCCGGGAAGCTGGCGATGCCGATGCTGGCATTGATGAACACCCGGTGCTGGTTGGAATCGAACGGCTGCTTGAGGATACGGAATATGTTCTTGGTGACTTTCTCGATTTCGGCCCTGTCCTGGTAATCCACCAACAACATGAATTCATCACCACCGACCCGGGCCACGCGGCCTTGGTCTTTGATCACCTTGACCAGGCGGTTACCCACCGCTTTGATCAGGGCATCACCCACCGGGTGGCCATAGCTTTCATTGATGAACTTGAAGTCATCCAGGTCCAAAAAAATCATGGCAAATTTTTCACCGGCATGGCTGGCCCGATCGATGAACTCAGTGGCTGCAGTGGTCAATGCCGATTTGTTCATCAACTCAGTGACCGGATCGACATTGGCCATCCAGGTGAGCTTTTCATGCACGTTTTGCAACTCTTGGGTGCGGTCTTCGAGGATCAACTTGAGTTTGCTGTTGGCTTCGTTCAGTTCTTTTTCATACCGCTTCATTTCGGTGATGTCGGTGATCACCCCACACAAGACCCCACCCAATTTGTCGTCTTGGAACACCATTTTTCTGACCATCAAGTTCAGCCGATTGCCCCCTGCATCGGTCATGCTTTCTTCGCTGACGATGGCCTCTGAGGTGGCGTAGGCTTCTTCGTCTTTTTGCTTACAAACTGCGGCTTCTTCGGCTGGTAAAAACTCATAATCTATTTGTCCCAACATTTCATTGCGGCTGCGTCCCATCAAATGACAAAAGG
The DNA here is from genome assembly GCF_019931145.1 of Marinicella meishanensis. Lineage (GTDB taxonomy): Bacteria > Pseudomonadota > Gammaproteobacteria > Xanthomonadales > Marinicellaceae > Marinicella > Marinicella meishanensis. The sequence goes on from NZ_JAIOUV010000001.1 coordinate 177,124, forward strand.
CGTCATTGACCAAAATGAGGCGGTGCTTCTTGTCTTTGACAAATACCGGGGTGGGTAATGAGTTGATGATACTTTCAAACAACGCGGCTATTTTCAAGCCTTGTTGCAACACATCATGTGCGGGCTGCTCAGCCACGATGCGGCAACCTCGGCAGTTTTTGTTTGACCAGGCGTTCGGCCCGGGCCATGTTAACTTGATCCAACGCCTCAACGCCAACCGTCAGATCCGACAGAATCTTGGCCTGGATCTTACCCCGGGCAAAAGCCTGGGCATAAGGGATCAGGTGAAACATCACCATCGAGTAGCGCGGGATGAAGTAATCCGGCAAGCGCCGCTCCAGCTCAAAAGCAATGGCTTTTTTCAAATGAAATTTTGGGTCATTGACCGTGGCCCGCATCTCCACATAGTTTTCCAGGGCCATGTCGGCGATGGCATTGGAGTTGTCCATGCGGCTGTCTACAAAGGCTGGAATGGCTTGCTGCCAGTCATCATCAAACCGGGTCAAGGCTTGTTCCATGGCCACGCAGTCTTCAAAGCCGGCGTTCATGCCTTGACCATGGAACGGCACGATGGCATGCGCCGCATCGCCGGTCAGCACCGCCCGCTGGTAATGCCAATCCTGACAACGGATGGTGCCCAGGTAACCGGTGGGATTGTTGAAGTAATCATGCACCAGATCCGGGATCAGGGGTTTGGCATCGGCAAAGAATTGATCAAACAAGTCATGCAAGGCCGCCTCATCGTTGATCGAGGCAAAACTGATCGGCCCCTCATTGGGCATGAACAAGGTCAGGGTGAAACTGCCATCGGGATTGGGCAAGCCAATCATCATGTAATCACCCCGGGGCCAAATGTGTAAGGCTTCTGGTTCCAACTGAAAGCCACCATCGGCTGCGGGCGGGATGGTCAGTTCTTTGTAGGAGTGGTCCAACAGTTCCGCCGAAAAAGTGGTTTCCTGTAAGTCCTTCATCGACTGCCGCACCTGTGAGCCACCGCCATCGGCTCCGATCAAATAATCATAGGCCACGAAGATGTTTTCTCCAGTGGGCTGATTGATGACGGTGCACTGGTTTTGTTCGAAATTTATCGCGGTGCATTCGTGTTTGAAATGAAAGGTCACCTGACCGGTGGCTTCAGCGGCGTCTCGCAACAAACTGACCAGGCCGGCACGCGACACCGAGTAAATCACTTCCTCGGGTTTTTGACCGTAACTTTGGAATTTCAATTGACCGGCTTCATCATGCAGCATGCGCCCTTGCATGGGAATCAACAATTCATTGACCTGGTCCATCAGACCCAAGCGGTCCAAAGCATCGATGCCCCGATTGGCCAGTGCCAGATTGATCGAACGGCCGGCCGAAATGGCTTCTTTGCGGATGTCTGGCAACTGCTCGTATACGCTGACCCGATAACCCCGACGGGCCAGGAAAATGGCTTGCATGGAACCGACCAAACCGGCCCCCATGATGACAATGTGTTGTGGTTTTGCTGTGCTCATAAAGCGGCCTCCAGGATCTCCACAAAGCGGTGACAATCGGTGAAACGGTTGTACAAAGGCACCGGCGCCACCCGGATCACATTGGGCTCACGCCAGTCACCGGTCACCCCGGCGGCCTCTATGGCAGCAAAGATGGCCTGGCCACTGTGCTGTTCGGTGGTGATGGTCAAAGACAACTGACAACCACTCAAAGGGTCATCCGGGGTGATGATTTGGACCTGCTCAGGCAAGCGTTGTTGCAACAAAAACCGCATGTAAGCGGTTAATTGCTTCGATTTGTCGCGAAGTGCATCGATACCGCCGGCTTGTTTGAAGGTATCCAGGGAAGCCCGAATGGCCGCCAGTGACAGGATCGGCGGGTTGGACAACTGCCAGCCTTCGGCCGATTGGATCGGCACAAAGTGATTCTCCATTTTGAAGCGGGTGGCTTTGTCGTGCCCCCACCAACCGGCAAATCGCGGCAAATCGGGGTTGTCGTGGTGTTTCTCATGCACGAAACAACCGGCCACCGAACCAGGGCCAGAGTTGAGGTATTTGTAGGTACACCAAGCGGCAAAATCCACCCCCCAATCATGCAGTTGCATGGGGATGTTGCCGGCCGCATGGGCCAAATCGAAACCGACTGTGATGTGGTGGTGCTGGGCCGCATCGGCAATCGCTTGCATGTCAAACACCTGTCCGGTGTAATACTGCACCCCAGGCAGCATGATCAAGGCCAGCTCATCGGCGTGTTCATCAATGGCAGCCAGGATGTCATCCAAGCGCAAGGTTTCCTCGCCTGCACGGGGTTTGAGCAAAACCAGCGATGCCGCCGGATCGTGGCCGTGGAATTTGATTTGTGATTCCACCGCGTAGTGATCAGAAGGGAAGGCATGGTCCTCGATCATGATTTTATGCCGCTTTGCTGTGGGCTGGTAAAAACTCACCATCAAGAAGTGCAGGTTGGCGGTCAATGAGTTCATGCACACCACCTCAGCCGGTTTGGCGCCAACCAACTTGGCCGATTCTGCGGTCAGGAATTCATGGTAGGGCATCCACGGGTATTCGCAGTCAAAATGCCCTTTGACCCCCAAAGTTTGCCATTTGTGCAGTTCATCTTGCAGGTAGCTGGCCGTGCGTTTGGGTTGCAGACCCAGTGAATTGCCACACAGGTAAATTTCTGCTTGGTCCGTGCCTTTGATGGTGGGGATGTGAAATTCATCGCGCATGTGGGCCAGGGGATCGCGTTGATCCAACTGCTGCGCAAACCCCAAATGATCTTCAAAATCCATGTTTAAAATGTCAATGAAAGGCCAATCATTATAAAGCAATCAACCCACAATAACAGGGGCAAGCGCCCGCCTTTTCCTGGCCAGCGCTGGTCATGGGTCAGCGGCTTAATCCGCTTCTTTGTCGGAGCCTTGATCAACCGCTGGGTCGTTGGCCTGAGCTGCGTCCAAGTCAGCCGCTTTTTGCGGGCGCTTAAACCGCGGCCACCAGTCGCCTTGGCGCAGGCTTTGCAGCAAGTCTTTGAGCCAACCCAGCAAGGCAAAACTGATCCAAATCGACCAAAACAAGATCAACAATTTATACCACCACAAATGCAAGGACAACACGGTGATGGTGGGCAGTTGTTGGGTCCCGACATCCACATACCAAGACAGCCTGGAGGCACTGGCACCATTGCCCGCGATGCCCATGTCGGGGTAGGACAACAAGCCGTAGGCCACCGCCCCGATCAACACCAGCAAGGCGCTCAAGGTGAACAACAAACTGAACCATTGCAACAAAATGCGTTTGGCGCGGGAGGCAAAGCCGGCGAATTGCTGTTTCCAACCGACGAAGAACAACCAGGCAGCGACCCAGGTGAATGCCACCCAAGAGAACGTGCCAAAGGCCGAGCCCAAGACCAGCCATTGCCAAGCGCGCAACGGTGAATACTTCAGCCGCGCCAAAAACAAGGCCAAGACCACAAACACCAGCAGTTCTCCCCAGTATAGGAAGGCCGGCCCCACCCCGGCCGAGCCGCCCCACAACAACCAGCGATCACGCGGCAAGTTGATGGTTTGGTTGAGGTTGCTGTAAGGGTTGTTGAGGTTGATGCTCGGGGTTTGGTGGTGCACACCCAACTCTTGATTCACGTGCCATTCAATGTCCACCGTGTGGTTGCCGGGTAAATAGCTGACTGCCACCACCCCGTCTTCATTGACCAAGTTGGAATCAACCCCATCAAAGGTGACTTGTTTGACCACGGCAGCCGGATCCAAGTTGACTTCAAAGCGTCCGCCTTGGGTGGCCCGATAGGTGATGCGGGTGGTGGTTTTGGTGGTTCTTTTGCCCACCGTGTAGCTGTTGTTGATGGCATCGATGGACAGCGCAGCCCCGGCCACAGCGGCCGGACGCGACACCTTGATTTCGATCGACTCACCGGGCCTGGGCATGTAAATGTGCTCAAAAAAGTCGTCGTAATCCAAATCATTGCTTTCTGCCGCCACCAACGGCACGCCGCTGATGTTGACGTGCCACTGCGGTGATGAAATCACCCGCCAGGTTTCAATGTATTGCTGGCTGTCTTGTGCCGTGATTTGCCACAGGTCCAAGCGGTCCAGCCGCGAACGCCAGCTCAGGGACTGTTCGTTCGGTCCCAAATTGACCTGCACCGCACCGGCCTCATCGCGGGTCACCTTATCCAGTGGAAACTCATTCTCCAACAAGGGGATGGTGAGGTTGATCACGCCTTGTTTGGGTGCCACTCGGGTCACGGTGTTGTCCACAAACCACTGATCATCGAAGGTGATCGACCGCTCCAGCTTGATAAACGGCGCAATGTCGGTGGTTTGGGTCCGCTCATCTTCACCACCCGTTTCGTTGTTGACTGGGCGGTTGTTGGCGATCAATTGCAAAGTGTCACCGGTCAACCGTTGGCCGTCCAATCCGGCCACTTGCCAGTCACTGGCCGCGGTGGTCACATGCCCTGGAGCCAGCGGAAACCGCACCGAAATGGCATTGCGGTTGGCCAAGGTGCCGGACAAAACGACCTGGTTGATGCCGGGCGATAAGGCCAACCAAGTGCGACCATTGGCCTGCAAGCGGTGGCCCACGCTTTGGCCATTGACCGTGACGTCATGCAGTTGCCAGTCGGCCGAGTCTGGAATCGGTACCGCCACCTGGGCTTGGGTGTGGTAGGCCAACTGCATGGACAGTTGCTTGCCATTGACCTCGATCGCAGCCGCCGACAAAGCAGCACAGCGGATGTCACATTCGGGCGTTGGGTACAGGCGGTTTTTTAACTCATTGAGCAAAGCATCCGAGGGATGGTCTGCCGCCAAACTGGGCTGCACCCACAACAGGGTCATCAGCCACACCAGGCTGGTGGCCGTGGTTTTGGTCACGCGCCGCAAACGCCGGGTCATGTGTTGGATGATGGCCACCAACCACAACACGGTGAAAGTGATCAGCAACAACCGCCACAACACCCGCATCCACGGTGTGAGCAGAACCAAACGGTGGCTTTGTTCGGCGGTGATCGGGCCATCCCAACTCAGCACCACCGAATTGTACTGCCATTGGGGGGTGCCTTTACCGGCTTGGATCACGGCATCGGTCTGGTAGCGGTTGAGCATGTCGGCGCGCTTGACGCGGGAACCGGTGACGGTGATTTTGCCTTGTTCGGGCACGGCAAAATCCTCGACCACCTGGTTTTGCATTAGCACTTGATCGGCACTGTAGCGTTGCTCATACACTTGATTCAACGGCGCGACTTTTTTGGCCTGGGCAAAAGAGGGCGAAAATTCGTTGAATTCAACCCGATTTTCCAATTGCGGGTGGATCATCAAGCGGGCCTCATTGACCAAGAAAGGAATCAACCAAAACACCAGGGCCAAGACACTGAGCAGGGCATAGGTTTGCACCAGGCGCAACCACCGACCCTGGGGGATCCAAGCCATCAGGCCCAAAGCCAGGATCACGCTGCCCCACGCAAACAAAGGCATGTTGAGGCTGTGGTAACCCAGCACCAAAGCCAACAGGGCAAACACCGCTGAGCGCACGCCAATCACTTTGAATGTCAACACCGTCAGCAGCATGACGATGAAAATGTCCCACAAGCGCCATTGTTCCAACCACACCTGCTGGCTGCTGTCGACATTGTACGCCGCCAAAGCCATGTAACCATGAGGCAAATACAAGCGGGTTTGCACCGATTCAAAAGTGCTGTCCCAGCCACTGATTTGTTGCAAAAACGACGGGCCAATTTCACCATCAATGGTCAAGTCGACCAGTGGTTTGCGCAACTCAACCCCCTGTTGCCCATCATCGGCAGCGGTGATCAACAGGGTCTCGCCCGAGGACTCGGCACTCAACAGGCTCAATTCATTGGCCGCATTCAAACGCCAGGAACCCAGCTTTTCGCCACTGATGCGGTCTTTGGTGCGAAAACCCTGGCCATCAAATGACAACCAGGCTTGGCGCGCCAAATGCAGTTGTTCGCTTTGGTTCAGTGTGCCCCTTTTTTGTTCCACCAAGCGGAATTCATCGCCGTCATTGAGCAAAAAATTGGGCACCTCAAACCAGCGCGATGAACTTTGTTCTGGGTTGATCGCCAACACCCCTTCGACTTGGGTCAAGCGAATGTTTTTGTTGTCTTGATAGGCCCAGATTTCCTGCTGCGGCCATTGCGGTCCGGCGGCGGTGAAGGTGAAGGACTCTGGCCAACCCAGCACATTCATGGTCAACATCAATTCACTGTAGCCGGGTTTCAACTGCACCCACAAATCACCGGCTTGGTCAACATGGGCATTCAAATCACCGGACACGTCGGTGATTTGCAACGGCCCGCTCAAGACCCGACCCAAATTCTCCTGCCGCGCCACCCCTGATACTTGCAAATCCAGCGCCACAAACATCACCATCGGGTGGCCATCAATGAGCAAGCGGTTCACCTCCAGGTCCAAACTGTTGGCCTCGACCTGTTCCTCCTGGGTTTCTTCACCCAACCACAAAGCCCGCCGTTCGCGCACCGGATAACGCACTGGCTCATCCTCTAAGGTCAGGTTGATGGCCGCCACTTCAGACGGCACGCCGATGGACTCAGGCCGCGTCGCCCACAAGAATTGGCCACTGATCTCATACACCCCGGGCGTCAACCACACCCGCGGTTGGTTGTGGTGGTTTTGCACCGACAAAAAACGCTGATTGGCCCGCACCTGTTGGGGCCAGGTTTCGCCATCACCCGGTAGCGGCACCCAAGCGTCTTGCAGCACCTCCCAAGTGATGGCAAAGTCGGCTTGTTGGGCATCCACACGGATGTTCAAAGCTTGTGGCCAGGCGCAAACGTGGTTGTCTGCATTGCCATAGGCTTGGTCCGCATAGTGCGGACAGCTGTGGTGACCCTGGTCGTGTTTGACCCAATCAGCCCAAGCCGCCAAGTCGTCTGGCACGCCGGTCAAATCGGCTTGTGCCTGGGCCACACCCAAGCCAGCCAAGACCGTCAAAATGAAACCCCACAAAATCACTTTCCTGTCCATACATCACCTGTTTGTTGATCGCAGCCAGCCCGAATGGCCAACCGGCATTTTGACATCTTCAATCTTGAGGCACGCGTTGTCAAACCAAGTTCAATGATTTTGTGACAGAACTCACTGCATCGTGCCTGTGATGCGGTTATTGTCAGCCCAACGGCCTGGTACTTGGGCATCTGCAGTCTCATTATTGTTTGGAGTTCATGACATGGCCAAATTAAATTGAGTACAATACCCAACAAATATTTTTCGACTTAAAAAAACAAAGACCACCATTATGGGCAATCATCTGCAGAGAACTTCCTCCACCAAACAAACCATGACTGACCACTTGGCAGCCATTCAATCACTGAAAAGCCGCGACTATTGGCAAAAGTATTGTGTCTGTGAAGACTGGTATGAAGCCGATTTTGATTATGTGGTGAAGCAGATTTTGCAACAAAACGCCTCACAACGACGCAAACAATGGGAATGCGCCACCATCTTCTTGAACCTTGCACACCACGGCATGTTCAGTGGTGACAAAGTGGGCGCGGCCTTCGGTGCCGGTCGAGAAAAGCTGCTCTATATCATCGCCCCTTTGACCCAAGCCTTTCATGCCACCGACCTGTACACCATGCAAACGGTGTGGAAAACCGCCAACATCAAGCGATTCAATACCCCGGAAGAATTTGTCAAAGCCGCTGCTCCAGCGGGGTCCAACACCGACAACATGAAGGTGCATGACATGGACATGCGCGATTTGAGTTACTTTGCCGATGATTCATTGGATTTTTGTTATTCGGCCTGTGCCTTTGAACACATTGGCGATCGCGACGATTTCATCCAACACCTGAAAGAAGTGCGGCGGGTGCTCAAGCCCGGTGGCATCTACAGCATGACCACCGAATTTTTGTTTGGCGATGCCACCAAGACGCTCCCGCACAACTACAAATTTGATCTGGAGTACCTGCGCGAATTGTTCATCGAGTCGGGCTTGGACACCGCCGCCGAATTTGATGGCCATTGTGACAGCAGTTTTGCCAACTGGCCCAAACCGCCGGTAGATTCTTTCATGGCCAAGGGATTGAGTAACCGCTTTCCCACCCCGTTCCTTTACCTGGAAGGCATACCCTACACCACCTGCAATTTTCTGTTGTCTCCACAACAAGGCGATCAACCCCTAACCTTTGCTGCCCCTGGAATGACCCGGAGCATCAATTTGATGACCAACCGCAGCAATCAGTTGATCAAAAGCACTTTCAACACGTGGCAGTTGCTGGACCCATACAACCGCTTGCGACGAGAAGTAAAAAACTACCTGGCTGATCACCAGGAGTATTTGATCGAAGCCGGTTTTGCCCTGAACATTGAAGAAAACCTGGTCAATGGATTTTTGGTGTTCACCGACTACATCCATTTGAGCGATTTCCCCGCCAAGTTCAAAGTCCAATATGACATCAGTGGCTATGCGGGCAATATCACCTGGCAGGTATTTGAGAAAGAAGCGATGCGGGCAGAAGGGCGACAACCCATCCTCAAACAAACCACCAAATCACACCAGCACCAGTCATTCACCCTGGCGTTTCAACCCAAAGCCGATCGGGTCTATGCACTGTCTGCCCAATTGGTCGCCAACCCCAAAAACGCGCAAATCAACATCAACAACCTGTTGGTTTGGTTGAAAGCAAAGGTTGAATAAGCGGGGCCCTTGGGTCACTCAAAATCGGCATCAAAGATGAAGTTGCCATACATGTCATGCCATTGATCGGTTGACGGGTCATAGCTTTGACCGTCCCTGATGGCTGCGCCCCAAACCACCACGCGTTCTCCGGTCCAAACCGCAGACAGGCCTTGCGAGGGCGGCGGTGCGTTGTCAGCCGCAACGGCATGCCAGGAATTGTTGTTGGGGTTGAACAGGCTGCCATCAGACATCAGTTGACCATCACCAACACCACCCCACAAAAACAGCTCGCTGCCAGTCCAAGTGTGGGCCGCCGCATAGCGGCCGGACAATGCCTGGTCCTGACTGGTGCTGATCCAGGCATCATGAGACGCCACATAGATCCCACCGGTATCAATGCCGGTGGTGCTGGACAAGCGACCACCCCAGACCACCATGAAAGACCCGGTCCAGACCATGTGGGGATATGCGTGGCCAGCAGGCGCATTGACTCCGGTGATGGCCGTCCATTGATCCAAATCAGGCTTGTATCTGGCATTTCCACCGCCCCAAAGTAGCATCTCAGAGCCGGTCCAAATGGCCGCATGTCCCGCATTGGGAGTGGGCGCATTGAGGAGGCTCAGGTCGCGCCATTGGTTGCTGCTGGGATCATAAGCCTGCCCATCGCCTTGGCCAGAAGGCAGGTACCCACCCCAAATGATCATTTCTGTTCCCGACCAAACCGCGGTGTGTAAATACCTGGGCTCAGAAATTCCGCTGGCAGTGGCTTGCCACATACCGGTTGTCGGGTTGTACCTGCCACCGCTGTTGAGTTCACCATGGACGAAATCATTCAAGCCGCCCCAAACAATCATTTCCTGCCCGGTCCAAACAGCTGAGTGTTGAAAACGACCTTCTGGCGCATTGGCCGATGAGGTGAACTGCCATTGATCCAACACCGGATCATACAGGGCCCCAGACCGCAACGCATACTGGTCAAAAAAATCCTGCCAATAGCCCCCCCAGATGATCATGTGGTTTCCATCCCAAATGGTGGTGTGTCGCGTCCTTGGGCTTGGAATCCTGGGGGCTGGCAAAGTTGAGCCCTGCTGGATTGGGTGTCTTTGCAATTGGCGCCAGTCAAGCCCCAATAAAGCGTCGGGATCACCCACAGCCGAGAAGTGTTGTGCCACCAAGGCTGGCCGCACCAAACACGCCAAGATTTGTTGCTCGTCGTGTCCCAATGCCGCCATGTATTGTTGCAAGCGTTTGGGCATCTGACTGGCAGCTTGGATCCGCTGCCATTCTGCTTGCACCACTGCCGCACTGAAGTACCAGGATTTCTGCTGCTGCAAATACACTTCTTGTTTGAGGTTTCGCAGCACCGCTGCCCTGATTTGGGCGGCACTGGCAGTGGGATTGTGCGTGGGTTTTGGATGCCGGTTGTGTGCTGGCCAGTGCTGAAAAGACCACCGCAAATCAACCAGTTTTTGCTCACACACAAGGCGAGATTGTAAATAAGAATCCGGGTCTTTCAAGCCCCAAGACGTTTGCTGCAAATTGGCGACAGCCCCTGTGGCACCCAACAACAACATGCATGCCATCAACAACCGTTTGCAACGAAAATTTCCTATCATGCAACCATTTTAACACCAATCTGCTGATCTTTTGTTACGCCAACGTTAAATCGGATGGTCCATGGAAAATCATTGAATTCACTTGTTTTCAACCGATTTCCCGTTAAAATACACCCTCAAATCCGCGCCCATAGCTCAGCTGGATAGAGTAACTGGCTTCGAACCAGTTGGTCGGGAGTTCGAATCTCTCTGGGCGCGCCACACATACAAAACCACCTTAATGGTGGTTTTTTTGTGTCAGGTGATCAGAGAATGAGTACTCCCTCAGTTCGACTGAAATGACTGGATCATTTCAGCCCGTCAGCTGGCTGACGACCCCGAAGGGGTGGAGCACATGGATGTGCGGAATAATCTCTCTAGGCGCGCCACACAAAGAAAGCCACCTTTTTTATGGTGGTTTTTTTGTGTCTTTCATTCAATGCATCAGTCAATCTCCACTGTCATCATTAACACCCCTTTTTATTGTCAACGCTTGTTTTTGACTGCGCCAATATTCGTATGCCTTGCCCACTTAATCCTCATAGTCATAATAATCGGTGGTGTAGAGTACGAATACTTCTTGATCCGGCTGGATGAAAAAAATACCCCGTTCAAGTATGGCAGGCACTGAAACATCACAACCAAATAACTTCAGTTCTTCAACCCCAAAGGCTTCACCTTTTAACAGCCTTTGAGGAATGACGGTGACCTTGTATTCGGGGGTTGAATCAGGAAAGGATGCGAACTCTTTGCCGTCTCTCAAAGCACGAATGGTTTTGTCTTGGTACCCATGCAAGTGGATACCCACCACCTGACCGATGTAAATTGACTCATACCGATCAAAGTTGAGAGAAGGTTTCTTTTCTGGAAGACACCCCAAACTGTATCCTGATGACATAAACAACACAAACATCAGTAACTTTTTAAACATGTTTCAAACTCCTTTTTTAAATGAACTGATGAAAGTAGTGTGGTCAATTTGGGTATTTCACAAGGGGAATGGGGGTGGTATCAGATAACTGAAAGGGACAGAAATTCATTCAAATATGGCTGAGCACATGAGTTCTTTATATGGGCGTGCCACACTGCCAATCCCAATCAAAATTTCTTACCGAGACTCCTTTAAAAAAGGCAGCAGCTGTTCACCGGTGACTTGGTGTTGATCGATCAAACACAGGCGGATGGGGTTGGAAATGGTGATGCGGGCACAGCTGTATTGGGTATCGGGATCGATTTCGGCCGCAAAGGCGTGGTCCCATTGCGCCGCATGTCGAATGCTTGCAACGGGAATCCACACCACCTGATCGGTTCCGCACAGTTTGAACAAATAATCATCCAGGCAGGCACCCAACCACTGGTCTTTGCTCAAGATCACGGTCGAACTGGCGTTCTCCCGGTTCAACGGCTGGGTGGCCCGACGGGCCGTGATGGGGGTGATGTTGTGGGCGGTATTCATGACAATTCCTGTGAGGGTAGTCACACCTGACCCACATGACGGGGAAGGTATCATGCATTGGATCAGGTGTGACTTTCATCATTGCAACACGACCGACAAGTAAACCGTGCCGCCTTGTTTCACTTCAATCAGTTGATTCAGTGGGTCAAAGGTCAAAGGCAATTTACCCGGTTCTACCGGATCCCTGAATTCCACTTCCACTTCATCGGCATTGACGTTGAGACTGGCCACTTGGGCGCCACCCACCACCAGTTGATAGGTGCCGAAGTTCAAGTCTTCAACTTCCACTTTGAAATCCCGGCGGTCATCCCGCACTTCATATTCAACCGTGCCACTGGCATCGGCATCGACCCCGGCATTGATGAAGTCGCGCTCGATTTCCAATTCTTGGTTGTTGCCGCCGCCGTTACCACCACCATTACCACCGCCATTGCCCCCACCGTTGTTCGGACCAGAGCCGGGTTCAGCAGGGAATTCCAGGGTGAAGAACACGGTGGCGCCTTGGCTGATGCTGAGGAATTGACCGAATGGATTGAAATCCAACAGTTCTTTTCCGGCTTCCACTGGGTTGCGGAATTCCAATTCACCTGCCAAGCCCGCCGCGGTTTGACTGACTTGGATGATGCCTGCGGTCACGCCATCAACATTGAAATCATAGAAGCCGGCAGGCACGTCTTCCAGTTCCACCTGAAAGTCCACCCGATCAGCCCGCTGTTCCAATTTGGTTTTGGCTTGACCCAATGGCACCACACCGGTATTGACCATATAGACTTCGGTCTCGCTGTCACCAAATGGTGGGGCATTTTGACTGCTGCCTCCGCCGCCATTGCCGCCACCGTTGCTGCCATCGGAGGTCAAATAGACCAGACCATTGCGCACAATGTCGATCACTTGACCCTGTGGATCAAAGTCCAAGGGCAATTTGCCGGGCTCCACCGGATCCCTGAATTCAATTTCACCTTCGGCGCGACCATCGGCTTGCATCACCACATTGATGTCACCGCGGTGCACGGCTCCCACCATCAACTGATAAGTGCCCAGCGGCAGGTCTTCAATTTCAACTGAATAATCAATCCGGTCGGTTCTTTGCTCGTACTTGGTTTTGCCATGGGCATCGGCATCCAATCCGGTGGTCAACAGTGGGGTGATGACCTCGGTTTCGGTGAGGGTGTCGCCCAATTCATCGAACAAGCCGCCAGTGCAGTTCAAGTTGTTGATCACGGTGCTGCGGGTGATGGGCATGGATCCGGCTGTGAACCCCGGCAATTGCGGTTGCCAACTGACGGTGCCGTTGTTGCAATCTTGAAAAGTGAAGGTGACTTCACCCCAAGGCGTGTTGGTCATGTTGGCGGGGTTGTGCGCGTTACCAAACAACCCCCCTTCGGGCAGCATCATATCGAACTGGATGGATTGGTCTTCAATGGAACCCACGCCGATTAACCAATATTGGTTGCCCACCGTGTCAAAGGTGAACCACGTGGTCAAGGCCTGCTTTTGTTGGTTGCTTTTGATGATTTCCAGCAAAAACCCTTGACCACTGGTGGCTGGATTGAACCAACCGCCGGTGAAACTTTTGGTGATGATCAACTCCCGGGCATGGCTGGGAGGTGACGCCATGGTCATCAAAATGACCAACATATATATGGTGTGTTTTAAGGGGTATTTCATGGTAGCCTCATTTCGGTTGTTTGTACTATATATGATGTTTTCACATCTCTTACTGCAAAATATATAGCAAATAACAGGGCTAAATCAAGTTTTTTCTGATTTATTTGCAATAATTGTTGCAAATAGGCATCGAACTTGCTATAGTGGGCTCAACTGGCAAGAGTATGAACCATGAAAAATCAATTAAAAAGCGTGATCATCCAAATGTTGATACAAGTCTTCCGCCCATTGGCCAAGATCTTGTTGCGACTGAAAGTCCCCTTCAATGAGGTCAGTGACGTGTTGAAATGGACTTATGTGGATGTGGCCAACGAACATTTTGGCCTGAACGGCAAGCCCCCCACCAAATCCCGCATTTCGGTGATCACTGGCTTGTCCCGAACCCAAGTGGACATCCAAATGAAAGCCAACCTGTTCCAAACCGAAACCGATCAATATAAATGGAATCGCGCGGTGCGGGTGTTGACCGGCTGGGTGGAAGACAAAGATTATTTGGACCAACATGGCAAAGCCCGCATCATTCCGCTGGAAGCCGAGGGCAGTCACGACTTCAAGTCCCTGGTTGAAAAGTATTCCGGCGGCGCCACCGTGCGGTCCATCCTGGACGACTTGGCGGCCTCTGGTTCAGTGCAAACCAATGGCGACCAAGTTGAATTGCTGAAGCCTTATTACTTGACCGTCAACGATCCCGATGACGAACAAAAATTGAATTTCCTGGGCGTGTCCACCCAATACCTGTTGGAAACCATTGACCACAACATCGACCCAGACAAATCGGATCCACGCTTCCAACGCATCGTGATCCACCATGAATTACCCAAATCATTGATCAACATCGCCGAATCTTATGTGCGAGACAAAAGCCAACAATTGGCCAATGACGTGGATGAATACTTAGAACACCTGATCCAATACGCCAACGACGATGGTGGGGAAACCGTTCCTTACCTGGGCCTTGGCTTATACTATTACCAAGGAGACCGACCATGAACAGCCCCAAACACCGAATCCAAACCCAAACCCATATTTTGAATCTCATTCAGGAGAAAACCATGAATCCCATCAAACGCATGATGTGCCTGGCTGTGTTGTTGACTGCCAGCACCCTACAAGCTGCCGACACCACGCCCATCAACCCAAACCAAGCACCGATCATCCAGGGCCAAGGTGGCACCGGCATCACCATCAATGACATCCGGAATTTCCAGATCGATCAAAACACCATCATCCGTGAAGACGGGGTGGTGGTTTCGGCGGCCCGTGGCCAAGGCGGCACCGGCTTCAAAGTCCGCTACCGCATTGGCGATGACGTGAACCCGTCCATCACCAATGGCACCATTGATGAGATCGATTTGATCAACACCCACAAAGGGCCGGTCACTTCGCTGGACCCGTTCAGAATTTTCAATGTGGATGCCCAAATCACTGCCAACACCTTTTTTGATGACAACTTGACCTTTGCCGACATCAACATCGGCGATGAATTGAAACTGTCGGGCTTTGTCGATGCCAATTCCAGCTTGCTGGTCAGCCGCGTGGAAGCCGACGACGACCCATTGACTGAGTGGAAATTGTCGGGTTATGTGTCGGGCTTGACTGCGACCGAATTCAACATCCAAAACCAAGTGGTGGTGATTGGTGGCGTGGTTCCCAATGACTGTGACACCGGCTTGACCAATGGCGAGTTCGTGGAAATCGAAGCCACCCCTGACGCCATGTTCATGGCCGGTTCGCCACTGACCACCGTGACCAAGATTGAATGCAAGCCCGAAGGCATCGTGACCTTACCGGGCGACGTGATTCCGGTGGCCTTGGAAGGACTGGTGGATTTTGAAGACATCGAAATGAACAACTTGTTCACCATTGCCGGACAACAAATCAATGTCAGTGGCACCACCGTTTACATCAATGGTGAAGTTGATGACATCGTGGTCGGCGCCAAAGTAGAAGTCGAAGGGCTGATGAACACCACCACCTCAATCATCGATGCCTTGAAAGTGAAGTTCAAAGAAGTTCGCTTTAAATTTGAAGAACCCGTGTTGCCGGCTGATGTGTCACCCGGTCAGTCCATCCAGTTGTATGGCCGCACCATCTTATCCACCCCCCAATTGCGAGATGAGGACGGCATCATGGGTTCAGGCTTGGGTGTTGAGACCCAAGTGGAAGTCCGGGGTTACGCCGACAGTGATGGCAACTTGTATGCCACCCGTGTGCGTGAACGGGGTAACCCCGACGCCACTGACGTCAGTGCCGATGGCCAAATCACTGCCATCAACGACCCCTTGATTGAAGTGTTTGGCATCACCGTGGACACCAGCACCAGTGTGTTCTTTGACATCAACAACATGCCCATCACCGCCACCGATTTCTTCAACCAGATCGCGGTGGGCACCGAAGTCGAAGTGGAAAATGCGGTGGTCAATGAAATGACCAACGTGATTTCCGGCGGCATCATCCGCATTGACGAAGACGATGATTTCACCTTCATCGGCACCACCGAGGCTGGCACCACCGAAGGATTGGGGGTGGGCACCATCACCGGTGCAGCCGACCTGATCTTTGCTGATTCATTCGATTGACCTCTCACTTCAGCATGGAGAAAAGGCCTGGCATTTGCTTGGCCTTTTTTGTTTTGGGCACCATGAAATCTTTCAGCAAGTTCATGACGGGACCACGATGTCTGTGAGAAAATACAATTTTGATCACTGATGGCTTTGATGCAAGCAGATTTCTGGTACGACAAATGGAGCAGCAACGAGATTGGCTTTGACCAAAACCAGCCCAACCCACTGCTGGTGGCACAATGGCCTGCCTTGAACCTGCAACCCGGCGCCAAGGTGTTTGTGCCTTTGTGTGGTAAATCGATTGACATGGTGTGGTTGTTGCAACAGGGTTTCCAAGTGGTCGGTAACGAGCTCAGTGAAGAGGCCATTCAGCGTTTTTTCCAATCCCTGGAAATCGAGCCCAACATCACCCAAGTGGGCGATTTCACCCTCTACCAAACCACCATGGTCCGCATCTATGTCGGCGATTTTTTTGCCCTCAAAGACACCCACCTGGGCCTGGTCGACGCCACCTATGACCGCGCCTCACTGGTGGCGCTTCCGGCTGAGATGCGGATCGATTACGCCCAACACCTGCAAACCATCACCAACCGGGCTACCCAACTGCTGATCACTTTTGACTACGACCAATCCCAACAAGCCGGTCCACCCTTTGCCATCCCGGCTGCCGAAATCGAAACCCATTACGGGTCTGAAAATCAGCTCAAACAACTGGCCAGCATGCCGGTCAAAGGCGGTTTGAAAGGCGGCTGTGAGGCCTTGGAGCAGGTGTGGCTGGTGGCCGCTGAAAACTCAGTTGTTCAAAAAGATTGACAAGCAAACTCCCATTGACCTGATTCATATTCATTGAAACAGGCCAAAATCTGCGATGATCAATGTTTGCTTTTGACCTTGATGCGGGAGATTTGCGCCTTTTCCGGCAAGCCCCTGATTCGCGTCCAATATTCCGCACGCACGTCTTCATCAATTTCTGCTGTGGTGGTGTACAGCGCATCACGACCGTCTTTGCGACAACCTGATATCCAGTAAGCCTCACCGGTTTCTACATCAAAATAGTTGGATTTAAATCCTTGACCTTTACGTGTTTCAAAAGTTTTTCCGGCATAATGAATTGATTGGCCTGATTTTGAAAAAGTCACGCGTCCAATGCGAGCCTGCCCAACAATTCCATCATCCCCTTTGTGTTCAATGTACACGATTCTGCTTTTGGGTCTCATTGGGTGCTCATTAAGTTAGGTGAAAATGCGCAGTCAGCAACACCCAACAAAAAGTGGATGGTTGTGGTGCCAATTGTTTTCAACATGGGTGGTTACTCGATAGGCAAACCTTTGTCCAACAGCCCAACACATTCCACTTGGATGCTGATGGTGGCCAGGTATGGCAGTGTACCATCAGGATTTTCAGAAATTTCTAAGACGTCATCCATGGTCACTTTGTTGACATTGGAAACGTCTCCACAAACAATCAATACTTGAGAGAGTAATTGTTCTTTCAGCGTGTTGATGTATTGGTTGTATTGGTTTTCTCGATTCAAAGAGACCTCTAACAGACCTTTGACATCGGCAGATTGATCAGAAGTTTGGTTGAGCTCAAAACCCTTAAAATGGGTGATGGGTGTGTTGGCCAAATCCTCTTCACTGAGCTTGATTGGGCCATCCTTGGTGTTAAAAGTGATGCCTGAGCTGTTCTCTTTGGCTTGCGTTGAATGGGTGATGAAGATCGCCATCAATGCCACAGCCATCAAGGCTTTTTTGACTGGAACCAGTATGTGTTTATTGATCATGCTGACGTCCTTTTGATGATTGATGGATCATTATAAGCCAGTTCTTCAATTAATGCGGGATCGAAGATCGTGATTCAGGAACAAGGTAGCTGAAGTCATGTTTTTCATTTGATCCCAGAAACACCTTTCTCGGAGCGCCGACTTCAGTCGGCGTCGGGCTGCACAGAATGTTCGATAAGAATGTTGGCAGTGATCTGCCCATAAGGTCTAAAAAAGATGGCTGCGGCTTGGCGCCTGGCCATTTCACCGACTGAAGTCGGTGCTCCAGTGGGGAGGGGCAGGATGCCAAAAAAGCCGGTCATTACGAGCCACGCAGTGGCGCGACAACCTTCATACGGCTGTCCACTACATAAATATGACCGGTCGAAATGGAGATTCCTGCTTGCGCAGGAATGACGCGAACAAGATGTGGTCATCCCGACCGAACGCAGTGAGTGGAGGGATCTCAAGGGCGGACTGAGATCCCTGGCCTACATGGATGTAGGTCTGCCGCGTGAGCAGGACGCGAAAGCGGCCGGCTTCGCTCGGGATGACTTTGATTCTTTTTTTAGCGCTGAGGTGTGTCGTCGCGGAAACGGACGGCTTCATTCTTCAAAGACAATACTCAGGATCGCAGAGCTTGTCGAAGCGAATATGTTGTTTGAAGTATTTTCCAAAACACAATGACACTTCGACAGGCTCAGTGACCTGACTGAATGTTTTTGGGTCCCTTACAACCAGAGACAAAGGTATGCCGTATGAGCAGGATGCAATAACCGCCAGGTTCGCACTTAATGACAATACTCAAGATTGCTGAGCCTGTCGAAGCGAATATGTTGTTTTAAGTATTTTCCAAAACACAATGACACTTCGACAGGCTCAGTGACCTGACTGAATGTTTTTGGGTCCCTTACAACCAGAGACAAAGGTATGCCGACTGAGCAGTAAGCGGATACGGCCGGTTTCAAAAACTTTTGCTGCGCTTGCCGAATTTGTAGTCGAATGCACTTGATGAGGTCCCTCGCCTCCATGGACGGAGGTGTGCCGTGCAAGCAGGACGCGGAAACGCCGGTGTGCTGAGATTGCTCGGGTTGACAGTGGTGTTGTTGGATGAAAGGCGCCCATTTTGGGCGCCTTTTGGTTCGCGGTTTGCTTAATTCTTCTTCGGCATATACAAATCGGTGATGGTGCCTTCGAAGGCTTCGGCGGCCATGGCGACCGATTCGGCCAGAGTCGGGTGGGGGTGGATGGTGAGGCCGATGTCGGCGGCTTCGCAGCCCATTTCGATGGCCAGGCACAATTCACTGATCAGCTCGCCGGCGTTGGTGCCAACGATGCCGGCGCCGAGGATGCGGTCGGTTTCGGGGTCGAACAGCAGCTTGGTGAAGCCTTCGGTGCGGTCGTTGCCGATGGCGCGGCCGGAGGCGGCCCACGGGAATTTACCCACTTCGTACTTCGTGCCGTTTTCTTTGGCGTCATTTTCGGTCAAGCCGACCCAGGCCACTTCGGGGTCGGTGTAGGCCACCGATGGGATGACCAGGGCATCGAAAAACACCTTCTCACCGTGCGCCACTTCGGCCGCGACTTTGGCTTCGTGGGTGGCTTTGTGGGCCAGCATCGGTTGGCCGACGATGTCGCCGATGGCGAAAATGTGCGGCACGTTGGTGCGCATTTGTTTGTCCACCGGGATGAAACCGCGCTCGGTGACATTGACCCCGGCTTGATCGGCGTCGAGCAGGTTGCCATTCGGCACCCGACCAACGGCCACCAAGACACGGTCATAGGTGACTTGGTCGGCGCCGTCGAACTCCACTTGTAAGCCGTCGTCTTGGGCCACACAGGCGGTGACTTTGGATTTGAGTTTGATGTCTTTGTATTGCTTCTTGATGTGTTGCATCAAGGGGCGCACCAGGTCTTTGTCGGCACCGGGGATGATCTGATCCATCATTTCGACGATGGTGATCTCGGTGCCCAAGGCGGAATACACACAGGCCATTTCCAGGCCGATGATGCCGCCACCGATGATCAGCATGGAGCCAGGGATGTCGGTCATCTCCAGGGCGTCGGTGGAATCCATCAGACGCTCATCATCCCAGGGCATGCCAGGCAGTTTGAACACCTGTGATCCGGCGGCGATGATGCATTGGCCAAAGGTCAGTGTTTCGCCGCCAATCGACACGGTGTGTTGGTCGATGAATTTGGCTTCACCGGTTTGGCGCTTGACCTTCCTTTGTTTCGCCATTTGGCCCAAGCCGCCAGTTAGTTTTTGCACCACCGAGTTTTTGAAACCCAGCAGTTTTTCGCGGTCGATTTCCGGTTTTTGGAAGGTCACACCGTGGTGGCCCATTTGTTCGGTTTCGCGGATGATGGCCGCGGTGTGCAGCAGGGCTTTGGACGGGATACAACCGACGTTCAAACAAACACCGCCAAGGGTGTCATAACGCTCGACCAAGGTCACGTCCATACCCAAATCAGCAGCGCGGAACGCCGCGGTGTAACCACCGGGTCCGGCTCCGATCACCAACAATTCGGTGTCAAAATCGCCTTGCGGCGCCGCCGTTGTGGCAGCAGGGGCTGGCTCAGCCGGCTCGTTGGTTTGGTTGGATGGCTCTGATGGCTTAGACGCTGCAGCCGATGATGATTCAGCGGCGGGGCTTGCTGGATCTGCGGCCTCGACAATTGCCGACTCATCCACCGCCAAGGTGCCAATCACTTGACCAATCGACACCTCATCGCCTTCTTGCACCGCCACCGATTCGATGGTACCTGCCTGCGGGCTGGGGATTTCCATGGTGGCTTTGTCACTTTCCAAGGTGATCAGTGACTGGTCTTTTTCAACGGTGTCGCCGGCGGCCACCAGCACTTCGATCACGGGTACGTTGTCGAAATCGCCAATGTCTGGAATTTTGATGTCAATGGTTTTGCTCATAATGATCTCATTCGTGTTTTAAGAACCATCCCACAGGGGCACGCCCAGTGCGGTGGCCAAGGTTTCGGCGTCTTCGATCACCGCCGCGTGTTTGCCGTGATCGATGACGTTGATGCGGCTGGCATCGGCCAGCACCAAATTCAATTCGTAACTGTAATAAGCGCTGTTTTTGCCGCTGACCCGTTCACGGATCACTTGCACCGCTTCGACCTCAGTCAGGGGCACCGGGCCTTTTTTGCGGTCCCGGGCGGTGCCCAGGGTCATCGAATCTTGCGGCTTTTTGCGGCCTTTGTAATACACGCCGTAAAAGGTGTCGAACACCCGCGGCATGGTCATGAAGTACAGCATCAAGGCCCCCACACCCAGGAAAATTCCACCAAACAACACCGCAAACAGCAACAGGGTCCATTCCTGCATGCCACCGCTGATGAAAATGGCGCCGGGAATGATGATCCCCAACAAGCCAAAAAAGCAGAAGATGCCGGCAAACCAATACGCCCCTTGGGTGCATTTGAACACCAACAAATCGGGGTTGGAACTGTCCAGACGGTGGGTTTGGAAATTGGCCCCGCCGCCGGCCAGCGGATGCCAATCGGTGGCCTTGGCCAAGGGGTGGTTGAACACCTCGGTGTCGATCGAAGCCACCGCGCGTTTTTGCGCTTCTTCGACGATCTCTTTGAGTTTGTCCAAAAACCCCATGATCAGATCACAACAGCATTTTTTTCATGTCGGACAAGATGCTCGACAAATACACAATAAAGCGGGCCGCATCGGCACCATCAATCACCCGGTGGTCATAGCTCAATGACAAAGGCAACATCAACCGTGGTTCGAATTCTTGGCCGTTCCACACCGGTTTGATGCTGGAGCGCGACACCCCGAGGATGGCCACTTCCG
Organism: Marinicella meishanensis; assembly: GCF_019931145.1. Taxonomy (GTDB): domain Bacteria; phylum Pseudomonadota; class Gammaproteobacteria; order Xanthomonadales; family Marinicellaceae; genus Marinicella; species Marinicella meishanensis. Next base: position 198,655 of record NZ_JAIOUV010000001.1, read on the forward strand.
GCGCATTGATGATCGGCGTGAACGCAGTGCCGCCGATGCCACCCAAGGATGAAATCGAGATGCAACCACCTTGCATGTCACGTGGGGCCAATTTGCCTTCGCGGGCTTTGATCGACACATCGCGCATTTCTTTGGCGATCTCAAACACCTCTTTCTTGTCGCAATCGCGAATCACCGGCACCACCAAACCATTGGGGGTGTCCACCGCGATGCCAACGTGGAAGAATTTTTTGTAGATCAGGTGTTCACCATCCACGTCCAGTGAGGTGTTGAATTTGGGGAACTTCTTCAAGGCTTTGGCCATGGCTTTGACCATGAAAGCCAAAGGTGTCAGGTTGAAGCCCTGCTCTTTGGCCTCAGCTTTGTTTTCCTGGCGGAAGGCTTCCAGCTCGGTGATGTCCGCTTCATCATACTGGGTGACGTGCGGGATGCGCACCCAATTGCGGTGCAAATACTTGCCCGAAATTTTCTGGATGCGGCTCAAAGGCTGGGTTTCCACCTCGCCGAATTCGGTGAAATCCACCGCCGGGAACGGTGGCACATCAAAGTTTGAAGTGACCACGGTTTGACCGCCGGATTGCATCGCGGTTTTGACGTGTTGTTTGACGTCTTCGCGGGTGATGCGGCCTTTGCGACCGGTGCCGGTCACCGCACTGATTTCAACCCCCAACTCGCGGGCGAACTTGCGCACCGCCGGAGAGGCATGGGCCAATTTGCCACTGGCCCGCTTGGGCAACTCGGTGGGCACGGGTGGCGCTTGCGGGGCGGCTTTGGGCATTTCGCTTTGTTCCACTGGCGGTTCAGCTTTGGGCGGCTCGGCTTTGGCGGGTTCTTCAGCAACTTCTTCTGTTGTCTCTTGAGCAGCAGCCGGCTCCGCCGCCGACGCCGCGGCGGCATCACCGGCGGTTTTCAATTCAATCATCGGCGTGCCTTCAGACACCATATCGCCTTCTTTGACCAGCAGCTTGACGATTTCACCGGCGACCGGGGTCGGCACTTCGATGGTGGCTTTTTCCGACTCCAAAGAAATGATGGCGTCTTCGGCATCGACTTGATCACCGGCTTGCACCAGCACTTCTATCACTTCGACGTTTTCAAAGTCGCCAATGTCGGGGATGTTGATGGTTTGGGTATCACTCACAATCGGTTCCTCATCGGGTGCGTGGGTCAGCGACCGCAGCGTCTATGTTGTAGGCTTTCTTGGCTTTGGCAATGGCGGTTTTTGGCAGGTCACCGGCGCGCACCAACTCCACCACGGTGGTGTAAGCAATGTGGTTGCGGTCCACTTCAAAGAATTTACGCAACTGTTCGCGGGTGTCACTGCGACCAAAACCATCGGTGCCCAAAGTGGTGTAGGGACCAGGCACCCAAGGTCTGATTTGTTCGGCAAAATCATGGGTGTAATCGGTGGCCGCTATCACCGGCCCTTGGGCCTTGGCCAAACACTGTTCGACGTAACTCACTTGCGGCTTCTTGTCGGCATGCAAGCGGTTGTGGCGGCTGACACTTTGCGCCTCGCGCTTCAATTCGGTCAGTGAGGTGGCACTCCAGATGTCACACTGCACTTTAAAGTCCTTGGCCAACTGCTCGGCGGCGGCTTCGACTTCGCGCAGGATGGTGCCCGAACCCAGCAGTTGGGCTTTGATCTTGCCCTTGCCACCGTCTTTCAATTGGTACAGGCCCTTGATGATGCCCTCTTCTTGTCCGGCAACCATTGCTGGGTGCGGGTAGTTTTCGTTCATCAAAGTCAGGTAGAAATACACGTCCTCGTTGTCGGCGAACATGCGCTTCAAACCGTGTTGGATGATCACCGCCACTTCATGGGCGTAGGTTGGGTCGTAGGACACGCAGTTGGGCACGGTGCTGGCGATCAGGTGCGAATGGCCATCCTGGTGTTGCAATCCTTCGCCGTTCAGTGTGGTGCGCCCGGCGGTACCGCCCAACAAAAAGCCTTTGGCCCGCATGTCACCGGCGGCCCAGCACAAATCACCGATGCGTTGGTGACCGAACATCGAATAGTAGATGTAAAACGGGATCATCGGAATTTGGTAGTTGGCATACGATGTCGCCGCCGCAATCCAGGAGGACATGGCACCGGCTTCGGTGATGCCTTCTTGCAGGATCTGGCCATCGGCCGATTCTTTGTAGAACATCAACTGATCCGAATCTTCTGGCTCATACACCTGGCCTTGGTGCGAATAGATGCCCAGTTGGCGGAACATGCCTTCCATGCCGAAGGTGCGGCCTTCGTCGCACAGAATCGGCACAATGCGTTCTTTGATGTTCTTGTCCCGCAACAACAGCGCCAGGGTTCTGACAAAGGCCATGGTGGTGGAGATTTCCCGCTCGCCACTGCCTTTGGTGATGCTTTCAAAGGCCTGCAGTTCCGGCACCTGCATCACTTCTTGGTTGACCAGGCGACGTGGCAGATATCCACCGAGTTCTTCCCGACGCTGTTGCAAATACTTCAGTTCTTCGGAATCTTCAGCCGGTTTGTAATACGGCACCTCTTCCAATTGTTCGTCTTTGATCGGCACCCGGAACTTGTCGCGGAAGTGGCGGATCGAGTCGGTATCCATTTTCTTTTGTTGGTGGGTGGTGTTGGCCGCTTGGCCGGCATGGCCCATGCCATAACCCTTCACCGTCTTGGCCAGGATCACGGTGGGCAGACCATCGGATTCGTTGGCCGCGGCATAGGCGGCAAACATTTTGTGCGGATCATGACCGCCCCGGTTCAAACGCCAGATGTCGTCATCGGTCATGTTTGAAACCATTTCTTTCAACTCGGGGTACTTGCCAAAGAAATGTTCGCGCACATAGGCGCCGTCTTTGGACTTGTAGTTTTGGTAGTCACCATCGACCGCTTCTTCCATGCGCTTGCGCAACAAGCCGTCTTTGTCTTTGGCCAACAATTTGTCCCAATAGGAACCCCAGATCACTTTGATCACGTTCCAACCAGCACCACGGAACACGCCTTCGAGCTCTTGGATGATTTTGCCGTTGCCGCGCACCGGGCCATCCAAGCGTTGCAAGTTGCAGTTGATCACGAACACCAGGTTGTCCAGTTTTTCCCGACCAGCGAGGGAAATGGCACCCAGGGATTCTGGCTCATCGGTCTCACCATCACCCAGGAAACAATAGACCTTCTTGTCGGTTTTTTCGATCAGGCCGCGGTTTTGCAGGTACTTCATGAAGCGTGCCTGGTAAATGGCCTGGATCGGTCCCAAGCCCATCGACACGGTGGCAAACTGCCAAAAGTCCGGCATCAACCAAGGGTGTGGATAAGACGACAAACCTTCGCCATCAACCTCGCGGCGGAAGTTGTCCAATTGTTCGGCACTCAGGCGCCCTTCCAAAAAGGCCCGGGCATAAAAGCCGGGGGCGCTGTGGCCTTGCACATACAGCAAATCACCTCCGGATGGGTGGTCGGCGCCGCGGAAAAAGTGATTGAAGCCGACATCATAGATGGTGGCCGCTGAGGCAAACGAAGCAATGTGCCCACCCAAAGCACCGGGGCGGCGGTTGGCCCGCACCACCATGGCCATGGCATTCCAACGGATGATGGCACGGATGCGCCATTCCAGGTCGTTGTTACCGGGTGAGCGTTTTTCTTCGCCCACCGGAATGGTGTTCAAGTAAGCGGTGGTCGCCTGGTATGGCAGGTGTCCGCCCGAACGGCGGTTCAGATCGATCAGTTGTTCGATCAAAAAGTGCGCCCGTTCTGGACCTTCTTCGTTGATCACGGCGGTCAAGGCGTCCAGCCATTCCTGGGTTTCAATCGGATCGAGGTCTGGGGTGGTTTTGATGTTTGTCATGGCTATTATTCTGCAGTTTGGGCGTTGGCTTCGGCGGCTTGGGCCTGGGCATGGGTCTGGGCATCGACGGCGGCAATTGCCACCATATTCACAATGCGGCGTACCGATGAAGACGGGTTCAACACATGGGCCGGTAATTGGGTGCCCATCAACATGGGACCCACCGTCACGCCTTGGGAAAAGTATCTTATCATGTTCAATGCCATGGTGGCGGCATCGAGGTTAGGCATCACCAACAGGTTGGCTTGCTCGGCAAAGTTGGCATTGGGAAACACGTGGGCCCGGATGTTGGGCATCAGGGCGTATTCGGCATCCATTTCACCTTCCACCGCCAGTTCTGGCGCTTGCTGGCGGATGATCTGCAGCGCTTTGCGCATTTTTTCCGGGCTGTTGCCATCGCGGGTGCCGAAGTTGGAATAGGACATCAAAGCCACCCGAGGGGTTTTGCCAAAGGCTTTGACTTTTTCCGCCGCACTGAGTGCCATGTTGGCCACCTGTTCAGCGGTGGGGTTGGGATTGACGTTGGTGTCGGTGACGAAATAACTGCCCATGTCGGTGGCCACCGCCGACAAGCCTGATGGGGTCTGGTCTTTGAGGCCAATCACATCGATGATGTGTTGCAGCACTTTGTGAAAGCGCCCGGTCAAGCCGGCCAGCATGGCATCGGCTTCACCACGCTTGACCATCAAGGCAGCGATCACCGTGGTGCGGGTGCGAACGATGGCTTTGGCGATTTCCGGACTCACCCCTTGGCGTTCCATGATGCTGTGGTACAGCATCCAGTATGCTTTGAAGCGGGGGTCGTCTTGTGGGTTAACCAATTCAAAATCTCGACCAATTTCCAAATTCAAACCGATGCGCTTGATGCGCTGGTTGACCACCTCAGGGCGGCCGATCAGGATGGGGGTGGCCAGTTGGTCGTTGTTGACCACTTGCACCGCCCGCAACACCCGTTCGTCTTCACCTTCGGCCATCACCACGCGCTTGCGGTCTTTGCGGGCGGCGTCGAACACCGGCCGCATCAACAAGCCACTTTGGTAGACGAATTCATTGAGCTTGTGCTCATACTCGGCCATGTCCTCGATGTCGCGGGTGGCCACACCAGAATCCATCGCGGCTTGGGCCACGGCGGGGGCCACATGGATCAAGATGCGCGGATCAAAGGGTTGTGGAATCAAATATTCACGACCAAATTTCAATTCTTTGCCACCATAGGCTTTGGAACTGACTTCACTGACTTCCATGCGGGCCAACTGTGCCAGGGCATGCACACAGGCGGTTTTCATCGCCTCATTGATGTGCGTCGCGCCGACATCCAGAGCCCCGCGGAAAATGTAGGGGAAGCACAGCACGTTGTTGACTTGGTTGGGGAAATCCGAGCGACCGGTGGCGATGATCGCATCCGGCCGGGCTGCCAGCGCCACATCCGGCATGATTTCTGGCACCGGGTTGGCCAAGGCCATGATCAAGGGATCTTTGGCCATGTTTTTAATCATTTCGGGTTTCAGCACCCCAGCGACCGACACGCCGAGGAACACATCGGCGCCATCCAAAGCCTCGGTCAGACTTTGTTGTTTGACGCCTTTGGCATACGCGCGTTTGCGGTCTGACTCCAGGTCTTCGCGGCCTTCGTACAACACCCCTGACGAATCCGACACGATGATGTGGTCCATGTTCATGCCCAGGGCCACCAACAGATCCAAACAGGCCATGCCGGCTGCGCCGGCCCCTGAGGTCACCAGTTTGACTTCGCTGATGTCTTTGCCAACCACATGCAGGGCATTGATCACCGCCGCGCCACAAATGATCGCGGTGCCGTGTTGGTCGTCATGGAACACCGGCACCTTCATGCGTTTTTTCAGTTTTTCCTCGATGTAAAAACATTCCGGTGATTTGATGTCTTCGAGGTTGATGCCGCCGAAAGTCGGCTCCAATGAGGCGATGATGTCGATCAGTTTATCGGGGTCTTTTTCATCGATTTCGATGTCGAACACATCGATGCCGGCGAACTTCTTGAACAACACGCCTTTGCCTTCCATCACCGGCTTGGAAGCCAAAGGACCGATGTCACCCAAGCCCAACACCGCGGTGCCATTGCTGACCACCGCCACCATGTTGGCGCGTGAGGTGTAATCGGCGGCGGTGGCCGGATCTTCGGCAATCGCCATCGATGGCGCAGCCACGCCCGGGGAATAGGCCAATGCCAAATCCTGCTGTGTGGTCAACGCCTTGGTGGCGGTGATTTTTATTTTGCCAGGCCGTGGATTCTTGTGGTACTCCAAAGCCGCTTGCTTGATGTCTTCTCTGAGACTCATGATGTTGCCCCCAACATTGTCATTGAGACGACAACGCCCATGACTGAATTGGTGCCTCAGCATGAGCGTCGTTGTGTGTTACCGGTGCCCTTGCGATCCTGCAAGTTGGCCGGGTTTGTTTACCGTTGTATTATGCTTGTTCGAGTTTGGACTCGTATTGTCCCATGGCCGCCAAACCGTTCATGCGGGCCCGGTGGGCCAGTTCCGCTTGGGCGGCTTGGACGTTGTCTTGTGGGTTGGCTCCCCACACTTTCAAAGCCGATGCTTGCAGCGCCCGACCATAAGAAAAACTCAGTGGCCAAGGCAAATCGCCCAGGCGGTTCATCGCATCCAAATGCTCGGTGGCTTCGATTTCTGATTGACCACCTGACAAGAACACGATGCCTGCCAACGAGGCTGGTACGGTGTTCAAGAAACAATCCAAAGTGGCTTCGGCCACTTCATCGACATCGGCTTGTTCCGGACAATCGGCACCGGACACCACCATGCTGGATTTCAGGATACAGGCTTCCAGGATCACGTTTTGCTCATACAGCTGGTCGAACAAGGTTTTCAAAGTCAACAAGGTGACTTCATAAGCGGTTTGGATGTCGTGGTCACCGTCCATCAGCACTTCAGGTTCTACCATGGGCACCAGGCCGGCTTCTTGACACAAGGCGGCATAGCGGGCCAAAGCATGGCAGTTGGCCTCGATGCAGGCTTGTGAAGGGTTGTCTTCAGCAATGGTGATCACCGCGCGCCATTTGGCGAAGCGGGCACCCAGTTCGTAGTATTCGTTCAAGCGATCGCGCAAACCGTCCAGACCTTCGGTGATTTTTTCACCCTCGAAACCGGCCATGGGGTGGGCGCCTTTGTCGACTTTGATGCCTGGAATCACGCCATTGTCACGCATGACGTCAACGAAAGATTTGCCTGCAGCCGAAGATTGACGCAAGGTTTCATCGAACAAGATCGCGCCCGAAATGTGTTCACCCAAATCCGGGGTGCTCAACAACATGTGGCGGTAATCACGGCGGTTTGGTTCGGTGCATTCCACCCCAATGCTGTCAAAGCGTTTTTGGCAGGTGCCGGTGCTTTCATCTATGGCCAAAATGCCGCGGCCGGCAGCCACCATGGCCGCCGCTGTTTCAATCATTTCATTCAGTTTGTCTGTCATGCTCAATTCCTGTGTTGTGTTCTTGTCGCCAAGATTCACTGTGGTTGTGTTCGTTTATTGGGCCATTTCTTCCAAAATGGCCACGGCAGGCAGTTTTTTGCCTTCCAAAAATTCCAGAAAAGCCCCACCGCCGGTGGAAATGTACGATAGTTTATCTGTTATTTGATATTTATCAACCGCAGCAAGCGTATCTCCGCCTCCTGCCATAGAAAAAGCGTCACTTTCCGCAATTCCAAGGGCCAAAGTGCGGGTTCCTTCGCCAAATTGATCGAATTCGAAGACCCCCACCGGACCATTCCAAATCACGGTTTTGGCCGCTTGGGCCATTTCGGCATACATGGCGGCGGTCTTGGGACCGATGTCCAATATCATTTCAAATGGGCCCACTTCAGCCACGTCCTTGATGATGCCCTGGGCGTCTTCGCTGAACGAGGTGGCCACCACCACATCCACCGGCACCGGGATTTCCTTTCCGGCTTGTTTGGCCTCATCCAACAACGATTGGGCCAAGGGAATCAAATCCGGTTCATGCAGGGACTTGCCCACCGGATGCCCGGCCGCGGCAATGAAGGTGTTGGCGATGCCACCACCGACGATCAACTGATCGACCTGCTCGAACAGGCTTTGCAGCACCGTCAATTTGGTCGACACTTTGGAGCCACCCACAATCGCCATCATGGGCCGGGCGGGTTCATCCAAGCCCTGGGCCAAAGACTGCAACTCATGCGCCAACAAGGGACCGGCACATGCCACCGGGGCGAATTTGGCCACCCCATGGGTCGAAGCGTGGGCGCGGTGGGCGGTGCCAAAGGCATCCATCACAAACACATCGCACAGGGCCGCCAAGCGTTTGGCCAGGCCATCGTCATTGGCTTTCTCGCCGACATTGAAGCGGATGTTTTCCAACAACACCACTTCACCCGGCTCCACCGCAATGCCGCCATCCCAATCGGTGATCAGGTGCACCTGTTGGTTCAAAGCCAGGCTCAAATATTCGGCCACCGGGCGCAATGAAAAATTGGATTCAGGCTGACCCTCAGTGGGCCGGCCCAGGTGTGACATCAGCATCACCGCCGCGCCTTGTTTCAAAGCCATTTTGATGGTGGGCAAAGACGCCAAAATGCGTTGGTCACTGGTGACCACGCCATTTTTGACGGGGACATTCAAATCTTGCCTGATCAACACTTTCCGGTTGGTCAAGTCTTGATCGGCCATTAACTTCACGTTCATTTGTTTCTACCTGTTCAGTGATTACTCACGGTGCTTGCATCAATGCCACACTGACATCCAACATGCGGTTGGCAAAACCCCATTCATTGTCATACCAGGCCAGCACTTTGACCAAATTGCCATTGTTGACTTTGGTCATGCCGGCATCAAAGATGGAAGACGCCGGATGGTGGTTAAAATCTGAGGAGACCAGCGGTTGATCACAGTACGCCAGCACCGAGGATTGTTCAGCCGCCAATTTTACCACTTCATTGACCGCTGCGACCGAAGTTTCTTGGCTGGCCACAAAAGTCAGGTCAACCGCCGAGACATTGACGGTGGGGATGCGCATGGCATAGCCGTCCAACTTGCCATCCAATTCCGGCAACACCAAACCAACCGCAGCGGCAGCCCCGGTCTTGGTCGGAATCTGATTCAAGGCAGCACTGCGGGCGCGGCGCAAGTCTTTGTGGTAGCTGTCACCCAGCACCTGGTCGTTGGTGTAGGCGTGGATGGTGGTCATCAAGCCCGACTCAATGCCGATTTGCTGATGCAGCACTTGGGCCAAAGGTGCCAAACAATTGGTGGTGCATGAGGCGTTCGAAATCACCTCATGACTGGCTTGTAAAATGCCGTGATTGACCTCATAGACCACGGTGGCATCGACCCCAGTTCCCGGTGCCGAAATGATGACTTTTTTGGCCCCAGCTGCCAGGTGTTTGACGGCCAATTCGCGGCTGCGAAATTTGCCGGTGCATTCCAACACCACATCGACACCCAATTCGCCCCAAGGCAAAGTGGCTGGATCGGCTGCCGCCAGCAAGCGGATGCGGTCACCATTGACCAACAAATCATCACCGGACAAACCCACCTCGGCTTGAAACGGCCCGTGGGTGGTGTCATGGCGGGTCAAATGAGCCATCGCCTCGTGGTCGCCCAAGTCGTTGATGGCGACAATTTTCAAGTTGTCATGCTTTTGGTATTCGTACAGAGCGCGCAGGATGCAACGACCGACCCGGCCGTAGCCATTGATGGCAATTCTTATCGTCATTTTCTTCTCTTTAATTTCTGCTTTTGATGATTAATTATTGTCGGTTATTTCACAGGCGGACTCAAGCCATGCCATGAAATAACCACCCACCTTATGTGCAAAAGCAGTGCGGCCAACGACCGAGCAGGCGGCTGGCCTGCCTGGATCAGCGATTGAACACAACCCGGCCTGATTTCACATCGGCCATGAATTCGGCCAATTCTTGCTTAACCACCGGTGCCAGGTAATACAGCCCAATGATGTTGGGGAACGACATGGCCAAGGTCATGGCAAAAGAAAACCCAATGACCGCACCCAAATCCAAGGTCGAGCCAATCACCACAAACAGCAGAAAAATGACTTTGAAGGTGTTTTCTTGGGTTTTGTTTTCTCCAAACAAGTAAGTCCAGGCACGCACCCCGTAGTATGACCAAGAAATCATGGTCGAGAAGGCAAACAATATGGCCGCCACCGTGAGCACATAGGGGAACCACGAAACCGCACTGGCAAACGCATTGGAAGTCAGCGGGATGCCTTGTAAACCGGTGCTGTCATCCAATGATCCGGTGATCACAATCACCAACGCAGTGACGGTACAGACCAACACGGTGTCAATGAATGGTTCATACAAGGCCACCAGGCCTTCGGTTACTGGCCGATCGGTTTTCACCGCAGAATGGGCAATCGCGGCCGAGCCGATGCCGGCCTCGTTGGAAAACGCCGCCCGCTGAAAGCCCACCACCATCACCCCAATCACCCCACCAAGGGCGGCACTTGGGTTGAACGCACCGTGAAAAATTTGCCCCATGGCCCAAGCCAGCCGGTCGCCATTCATGCCAATCACCACCAAGCCAGTGATGACATATATCAAGCCCATGATCGGCACCAGCTTGGACGTGACCCGGGCGATGCTCTTGATGCCACCCAGTATGGTGATGCCGGTCAGGGTGGCCAGCAGCAAACCGAACAACCACCCTTTGCCGGCCATCACACCATCGGCGCCACCGGTGATGTTTTGCAGTTGGGCGAACGATTGGTTGGCTTGGAACATGTTGCCCCCACCCAAAGCGGCGCCCACACACAAAATGGCAAACATCACCGCCAACACCCGACCCAAACCCGCATGCCCATTTTCTGCAAAGCCTTTGGACAAGTAACGCATGGGACCACCGGCCACCGTGCCATCGGCATGCACATCGCGGTACTTCACCCCCAATGTGCATTCCACGAACTTGGACGACATGCCCAACAGACCGGCCACGATCATCCAGAAGGTGGCACCGGGACCACCGATGCTGACGGCCGTGGCCACCCCGGCAATGTTGCCCAATCCCACGGTGCCGGACACGGCGGTGGACAATGCCTGGAAATGGGTGACTTCACCGTCCGCTTTGGAAGTGTCGTACTGACCGCGAATCAATTTCATGCCCACCCCAAATGAGCGCAGGTTGATGAATTTGAAATAAACCGTGAAAAAAGTCGCCGCCACCACCAACCAGATCACGATGAATGGCGCACTGCCCACCAACGGAATGGGGATTTGGGTCATGAAAAAGGCATCAATCGCATTGGCCACCGGGGTCAAAAACTCATTGATGGTTTGGTCAATACCAACAGCAGCGGCTGGCTGACTGGCCAGCAGCATGGTGGTCACAAAAATCAGGGTGGGGCGAAAATGGGCAATCATGGCAAGCTCCAGTCAGCTGTTATCAAGTCCCTATATTCTGACACAAAAAAGCCCAACCGGGGTTGGGCTTGATGCATGGCTTTTGGGTATCCAAGCTTCAGGATGACGGTTTGATTTCACCGGATTTGATTTTGGCCATGTAATTGGTCAATTCACGTTTGACCACAGGCGCCAAGAAATACAGGCCGATCAGGTTGGGGATCGACATGGCGAAAATCATCGCATCCGAAAAGCCGATGACCGCGGTCAGGCTCATGGATGAACCGATCACGATGAAACCCAGGAACATGATGTGGTAGGCCAGATCCACACTTTTGCCGTGACCAAACAAGAAGTTGAACGAACGCAGACCATAATAGGACCAGGCCAACATGGTGGAAAAAGCGAACAACACAGCGGCCAGGGTCAACACATACGGGAACCAAGAGATGGCCGAACCAAAGGCCGCAGAGGTCAGGGCGATGCCTTGACCAGCAGTGGGGGCTTCGGGAATGAAACCAGCAATGCCAATCACCAAAGCGGTGATGGTACAGACCACCACGGTGTCGATGAATGGCTCATACAAGGCCACCAATCCTTCGGTGACGGGATGATCGGTTTTCACTGCCGAATGGGCGATTGAAGCCGAACCAATACCGGCCTCATTGGAGAAGGCCGCCCGTTGGAAACCGACGATCAACACACCGACCAAGCCACCAAACGCAGACTGGGCCGAAAATGCACCGTCAATGATGGCGCCAAAGGCCGCAGGCACATGATCCAGGTTCATGAAAATCACCACCAAACCGGTGATCACATACAACACACCCATGAATGGCACCAAGCGGGCAGTCACTTTACCGATGCTTTTGATGCCACCAATCACGGTGATGCCGACCAAGGCAGCCACCACCACACCGAACACCCAGCCGTGCTGGGCCAAGAATGATCCCTCACCACCAGTGACACTGACCACTTGCTCCAAGGCTTGGTTGACTTGGAACATGTTGCCACCACCGAATGAACCACCGATACAACAAATGGCAAAAATCACCGCCAGCACTTTACCGAATCCACCCATGCCTTTTTCGGCAAAGCCTTTGGTCAAATATTTCATCGGCCCACCGTGCACATGGCCATTGGGCAACACGTCGCGGTATTTCACCCCCAGGGTACACTCGACAAACTTGGTCGACATGCCCAAAAAGCCACAGACGATCATCCAGAACGTGGCCCCGGCACCACCGATGCCGACGGCCGCGGCCACCCCGGCGATGTTGCCCAAGCCCACGGTGCCTGACAATGCCGTTGACAAGGCTTGGAAGTGGCTCACCTCGCCAGGCGCATTGGAATAATCATACTTGCCCCGCATCAAGGCAAAGCCATGGCGGAAGGAACGCAGGTTGATGAACTTAAAGTAGACCGTAAAGAAGGTCGCAGCTACCACCAACCAAATGACCACCCAGGGTACGGTGGTGCCAAAGAACGGAATGGTGGCAAAAATGATGTTGGTGAATTCGTTCAGATAAGGACCCACGGCGTTGTTGATCCGATCGTCCAAAGTGTCGGCTTGCACCAGACCCGACAGGGTCAATAGCAGGGCGGTTAGTTTCAGTTTGATGTTCATGTTGTTCCCGGAATGGTTGATGGACTGGTGGGGTCTCTGCTGTTGTGGTTATCGACCCAGCACCGCGATATCGGCCAACATCATAACTGGTTTTTCACAGTTGCGGTAGGTCCAAGCTAATTTTTCAACTCAATGATCAGTTCATCGCCGGGTTGAAAACCGTATTGTTCACTCAAGCCGGCATTGATTTCCAGCACGTATTTGGCGGGTCTGACACTGGGATAATTGGGACAGCGGGTGGTGGTGTTTTTACAGGGAGGGGTCCGTTCACTGATGTTGATCAGTTTGCGGTTTTGATCAAAATACAAAATGTCCAGGGGAATCAGGGTGTTTTTCATCCAAAAAGCCAAAGGCTGTGGCTGCGGGAAGATGAACAACATGCCGGCATCACTGGCCATGTTTTCGCGGAACATCAACCCCATGGCCCGGCTTTGGTTGTCATTGGCCACTTCCACGTCAAAAGTCTGTCCTTTCAATGTCACCCGGTTTTGGGCAGGCTGGCAGCCACACAAAAGCAAAATCAGCAGGCCAAGCAGTGCGTTTTTTTTCATCTTCAAAGACATTTTTTTATCGAGTAAACTGGAATTTATCACTTAACAAAGCTAAACTCAATACAAGTTAATTGATAGGGTTTTCAAGTGGATATAGCGGAGTTATTAGCCTTTACCGTAAAAAACAAAGCCTCTGATTTGCATTTGTCAGCAGGTTTGCCACCCATGATTCGTGTCGATGGGGACGTGCGCAGAATCAATTTACCCCCGTTGGAGCACAAAGAGCTGCACGACATGATCTATGACATCATGAACGACTACCAACGCAAAGAGTTTGAAGAAACCTTTGAAATTGACTTCTCATTCGAAATTCCTGGACTGGCCCGTTTCCGGGTCAACGCCTTCAACCAAAACCGCGGTTGTGGCGGCGTGTTCCGAACCATTCCCACGGAAATCCTGACCTTTGAAGACCTGAACTGTCCGGCCATTTTCAAAGATTTGATCGACGTGCCGCGGGGCTTGATCCTGGTGACCGGACCCACCGGTTCGGGTAAATCCACCACCCTGGCGGCGATGATTGATTACCTCAACAAGAAAGAACACGGTCACATCCTGACCATTGAGGATCCGATCGAGTTTGTGCACACCAGTAACAAGTGTCTGATCAACCAGCGTGAGGTGCATCGCGACACCAAGAGTTTTGAAAACGCCTTGCGTTCAGCCTTGCGTGAAGACCCTGACATCATCCTGGTGGGTGAGCTGCGGGACTTGGAGACCATCCGTCTGGCCCTGACCGCGGCGGAAACCGGTCACTTGGTGTTCGGCACCTTGCACACCACCTCAGCGGCCAAAACCATTGACCGGATCATTGACGTGTTCCCCGCCGGGGAAAAACCGATGGTGCGTTCCATGCTGTCAGAGTCCCTTAGGGCAGTGGTGGCCCAAACCCTGATCAAACGGGTCGGTGGCGGCCGGGTGGCGGCGCATGAAATCATGGTTGGCATCCCGGCGATCAGAAACCTGATTCGGGAAGACAAAGTGGCGCAAATGTATTCATCCATTCAAACCGGTCAATCGGTTGGCATGCAGACCCTTGATCAGTGCTTGATCGAGCTGGTGCGCAAAGGTTTGATTTCCAAAGCCCAAGCCCGTTCACGGGCGGTTAAGAAGACTGATTTTGATTGATCCGAATCGGCATGCGGGCTTAACCAAACAACACAGGAGCAACCATGGACTTTAATTCGTATTTAAAACTGATGGTCCACAAAAAGGCCTCTGACCTTTTCATCACGGCCAACCTGGCACCGAGCATCAAAATTCATGGTCGGGTGATCCCCATCACCCAACAACCGCTGACCAAAGCCCAAGCCAGGGACATGGTCACCGGTATCATGTCACCGTATCAAAAAGAAGAATTCGAACGGACCCACGAGTGTAACTTCGCCATCGGCGTGTCGTCAGTGGGCCGCTTCCGGGTCAGTGCCTTCTACCAAAGGAATGCGGTGGGCATGGTGATCCGACGGGTGGAAACCAAAATCCCCACCTTCGAATCCTTGAAACTGCCAGAAGTACTCAAAGAGTTGTCCCTGACCAAACGCGGTATCATCATTTTCGTCGGCGGTACCGGTACCGGTAAATCGACCTCTTTGGCGGCCATGGTGGGCTATCGCAATGTCAACACCACTGGTCACATCATCACCATTGAGGATCCGATTGAATATGTGCATGAACACCAGGGATGTGTGATCACCCAACGGGAAGTGGGGCTGGACACCGAATCCTTTGAGGTGGCTTTGAAAAACACCTTGCGGCAAGCACCCGATGTGATCATGATCGGTGAGATTCGAACCTCCGAAACCATGCAACAGGCGGTGACTTTTGCCGAAACCGGTCACTTGTGTTTGGCCACCTTACACGCCAACAACGCCAACCAGGCCTTGGACCGGGTGTTGCACTTCTTCCCCAAAGACGCCCGTGAACAGCTGTTGATGGATTTGTCTTTGAACCTCAGGGCAATGGTGGCACAACAATTGATCCCTACCCCCGATGGCACCGGCCGCCGGGCGGCGGTGGAAATCTTGATCAACTCACCACTGGCCCAGGAATACATCCGCAAAGGCAAGATTGAGAAGCTCAAAGATTTGATGAAAAAATCCACCAACATGGGCATGCAAACCTTTGACCAGGCGATGTTCGACCTGTACCAAGCCGGCGAAATCACTTACGAAGACGCCCTGCGTCACGCCGACTCGGCCAACGAAGTGCGCCTGGCGATCAAGCTGTCCCAAGGCGGCGACGCCGATTCCTTGTCCATGGGCATGGACGGCATTGGCTTGGAAGAGGACAAGTGACAGACAGGCTGTCCTGAGCCAGGATCATTCAGTCCAGTTAAGTGTTGAAAAGCATTCAATACACAAAATTGGCATCTGTCTGTCATCCTCGGGCTTGGCTTACATGGATGTAAGTCCTAGAATCGAGACGGGATCGGAGATCGTGACCCGGGGATCCATTTCAACAGACAGGCTGTCCTGAGCCAGGTTCATTCAGCCTGGTTGGATGTTGAAAAGCATTCAATTCAAAAGATTGGCATCTGTCTGCCATCCTGAGCGCTGTCGAAGGATCTACCAATCTCAAGCCATCCCCAAAGCCCTGTCCATCAACGGGGCTTTTTTTGAACCCCAAACACCCAAGCGCCCAGAGCCTGTCGATGAGTTTGAAGGCTTGGATGGGCCCTCAGCCATACATGGGCACTTCGACAAGCTCAGTGATCTATTAGGTCACAATTCACCCAAGCACCCAGAGCCTGTCGATGGGTTTGAAGGCTTGGATGGGCCCTCAGCCATACATGGGCACTTCGACATGCTCAGTGGCCTTGAGAATTGGTTTAAAACCGGCCCCGCAAACCAATAGAATAAGCCGCACCGGGGCGGGCATAGCCCAGCACTTCTTCGTAGTCTTCATCAAAGATATTTTGGCCCTTCACATAGACTTGGTATTCGTCGGTCAACTGCCAATTGAAAGTCACATCAAAGGTGGTGTAGGCGTCCAATTTCACGTTGGATGATTCGAAGGTGCTTGGATCAAAAAACACATCCAATTGATCGTCCTGGTAATTCAGTTGTGCACGCAGCTGACCGCGGTCACCGGCAAAGCGGTAATCCAGGCTGGCAGAGGCCATATTTTCAGGGCGGCGCACTTCTGCCACATCACCACCGGTTGGACCGGGTTCTGTGGCATCGGTATGGGTGTAGTTCACGGCAAATCCCAGGTCATCACTGATCTGGCCAGACCAATCAAACTCCAAACCTTGTCGTTCACTGTCACCGGCCTGGTTCGCTGCAGTGAACAATCCCGAGTCCGGGTCAAACACAAAACCATTGATCTCGTTGGTCAAGTCTTGATTGAAATAAACCACTTCAAAGCGCGACTGTTGCCAGCTTTTGGCAACCGCCACTTCAAAGGCATCGGATTCTTCGGGCTCCAAGTTGGGATTACCGATGAAATTGGCCGGGAAAAAGCCAAACCGCTCAATGAATGAAGGGGCTTTGCTGCCGGTCCCGTAGGAACCCCGCACACGCCATTCTGCCTGTAACTGATACGCAGCGGCCAATTTGAAATTACTGACATCGGCAAATCGGTTGAACGTGTCGTTGCGACCTGACACACTCCAGTTGAAACGGTTATTCACCTGGTGCTGAATCTCGGCGGCCAGCCCAGTGGTGTGGTAACTTTGGTCCTGATTCGGGTCACCAAAGGGAGAAGCGTCGCCCCGTTGAGAAAAATCAATCGCCCGGTGGTCTGCCACAAAAGACACGCGGTACTGATCATGTTCACCCAGTTTCAGGGTGCTGTTGAAGGTGTACTCATCGGTTTCAGCTGAAGTTGCCGAGGTGATGCCCAAACCAAAAGTGAAGTTGTCTGCGGCCACATCGGTGCGTTGGTAGGCAAAACTGGAACGCCAATCGGTACTGTGTTGGTAAGCCACATGCAACTGGCCGGTTTGCTGGCTGCGTTCGGTCCACAAATCGGCATCGGTGGGCAAGCCGCTCACCACAAAATCAGTGCCGTCAAATTCATTCAAGGCATCGGCATGCTTGAAGGACAAGTCCAGGTCCCAACGGTCACTCACGTTCAGGCCATACTTGACGTGGGCGGTCCAGTTTTCAAAACCATCTTCCTCATAACCGGACCTGGAAATATTGGTGCCCGCCGTGTCCAAAACGTTGATCCCGGCATCCAACTGCCATTTTGCTTTGGCCAGGCCGCCATTGAAGGCCAGGCGATTGGTGTTGAATGAACCCACTTCGGCATCAAAATTGAAGTGGTTGCGGGTCGAGGTTTTGGTGATGATGTTGATCACCCCGCCCAGGGCATCGGTGCCCCAGATGGCACTTTGCGGACCACGGATGATTTCGATGCGTTCGACGTTGTCCAACAAAGCGTAGTTGAACAAATATTCATCGGCAGCCGTGGGGTCATTGACCCGCACGCCGTCGATCAAGACCAACACGTGGTTGGCCTCTGAACCCCGTGCCCGCAGTTGGGTTTGGCTGCCTGGTCCACCAGACTGGTTGATGGCGAACCCAGGCACGCGCCTGAGCACATCAGACAAGTAGGTGGCTTGGGCCGCTTCGATCTCGGCCGCGGTGATCACCGTCAAAGAACCGGCGAATTGATCCAAGGCGATCGGCGCCAAACCACCGGTCACGATCATGTTTGGCAAAGCCTGGTTTTCTGTTGATTGTGCCTGAACGGCGATCGGCGTGACCAGCGCCCACGCGGCCACGAAGGTGAATTTATTTTTCATGATGACTCCTGTTCCACCCGAACATGAAGGGTCTCAATGCCAAGCTTTGGCGATTGAGAAAAAGTTGCAAATTGAACGCCAAGGCGCCCACTCAACTTCGAGAGGTCGGTCTCCGGACTCGTCTTCTGGGTGGTCATGAAGTGACTTTGACCCTCAATCAACCGCCTTCCCATGCTTGCACACAGTGGCATCTTGGTTGATCATTTCCAACTTACCGTTGCGGGGGCAGTGCTGGCCTTGAAACCAAAAGTTTCGCACCAGCTTCCCGTTTAACCTGGCAGAACCAGGACCTTTCAAAGGGTCATGACATGCTAATGAGTGGCCCAACCATTGTCAACCCCAAATTGCCCCTTGTGGTTGAGCTAACCTGGGTCATATCGACAAGGCCAATTTGTACAACAGCATCAAGCCAATGATGACCATTGCCACAATGACTCCACCAACGATTCGCCACTTGATGATCAGCACAGCGAAGGCCAAAATCACCAACGCCAGAATCACCAACGCCATGAACACATGAAAGCCCGATAATCCCATACCCGGGAACGAATTCACCCCAACCTGTTGGGCCTGTGCTTGCAAGCAGATCATCAACAACACCAACATTCTGATGATTATGTACTTCGTGGCATTCACTTATTCTTTGGGGGGTCCGAAGGATTGACCACACAGGGTTTGGCGGTATTTGACATACAAGCAATACGCACCAATGGCAGCCACCGGGATCGCGGCAATACCAATCAACAACAGCAGGGCGAAGACATTAAACACCATTGTCAAAACTCCCGTGAGCTTTGCTTTTTTGGCTTGTTTATTGTTGAGTGCCAGCTTGAATTTTTGATACAAAATGTAGTTGATGCTCACAACAATCAATGCCATGACCACCAAAATCAACACGACCATGAATCCCAGATCCCAATGCCCGGTTGGCAGTCCTGTGCCCATGGCCACGGTCGGCATCCAGGCCAAAAGACCACACAAGCTGCGATGCGATTGATGCTGTTTTGAATTCATGGCCTGGATTCTACCTCAAATGAAGGTGGCATATATGGGCAGTTTGTCAACCGCCCACTCGGTCTGGTGGACAAGCTGTCAAGCCAAGACCCACAACCCCAAACGGTGTGTGGTCATTAAATGATTCTGACTGAGGCGATTTGGAACCAGCTTGCTTATAAAGCGTCTTGATCGGTTTCGCCGGTGCGGATGCGGATGACCTTTTCCAAGTCATGGATGAAGATTTTACCGTCACCGACTTTGTTGTTGCTGGCGGTGGCGACCAAGGTTTCGACGATGGCTTCCACCTGGTCATCGGTGGTGGCGATTTCCACTTTCAGTTTGGGCAGAAAATCCACCACATATTCAGCCCCGCGATACAGTTCCGTGTGGCCTTTTTGGCGGCCAAATCCTTTGACTTCGGTCACGGTGATGCCGCGCACCCCGACGTCTTCCAAGGCATCGCGAACGTCGTCCAACTTGAAGGGTTTGATGATGGCTGTGATCATTTTCATGGGGCAATCCTACCAGGGTAATTGTTCGCCTTCAGCATGCCAGAATTGGCCGCTGTTTTCCATACGTAATTGTGCGATCCTCTGCAACAGACCTTGGGCTGAATGCCGGGTGTCGACAAAACCATTGTGCCCAGTCATGTTGGTTTTCACATAGCCGGGGTGCAACAAACCCACGGCGATGCCGCGGTCTTTGAGGTCGATGGCCAAGCTGGCGCCAGCCATGTTCACCGCGGCTTTGCTCATGCGGTAGCCATAATGACCGCCTGAATCATTGTCTGCCACTGAACCCATGCGACTGGTGATGATCGCCACTTTCGATCCGGCATGTAAGTTGGGCAACAAAGTTTCGGTGACCAACAGCGGCCCCATGGCATTGACCCGGTATTGATGTAACACCGTGTCATAGTCAATTTCACCCAAGGCATTGCGTGACAACACCCCGGCGTTGTTGATCAACACATCAATCGACGTGTCACCCAAACGCTCAGCCAATTGTTTGACGGCAGCGGGATCTGACACATCACAGTCCGCCAACACCCGCACACCCAAGGCATCCAGTTCCGGGCTGCTTTGGCGACACACCGCAATCACTGCATGACCGGCGGCTTTGAGTTGTTGGCAAAGTTCCAGACCGATGCCGCGGTTGGCGCCGGTGACCAAATATGTATCCATGATTTCCTCCTGTGCTGTTGGGTTGCTTGAGCCTGGGCTCGGCAAAATGACTGGGTTGATTCAAGCCCATATGGACTTTCGTCGGCATTTGACCTATAAAGTGGGATCACAGATCATCTTTTCAATGCCCATGTTGTTAATGAAACCCCAATGTGAACGCTGTGACAAGCCCTTGCCCAAGCATTCTGAGCAAGCTTTTATTTGCAGTTATGAATGCACCTTTTGTGCCGAGTGCACCACCGGGCCCTTGCAGCACCGCTGTCCCAACTGTGGTGGCAACTTGCAGCCACGACCCAGCCGCGTGGAAACAGCTGAATCCTGAAGCTGGCTTGACTGGGGATCAGTCGAACAAGTCTTGTTTGACTTCGTCGATGTCGGTGTGTCGCACGTCTTTACCGATCACCAGGTAGATGATGTTTTCACAGATGTTCTTGGCGTGATCACCGATGCGCTCCAATGCCTGGGCACAATGGCTCATTTTTAAGTAGGGTTTGACCTTGTTGGGGTCTTTGACCATGTGCTTGATCAAATGGCCATTCAACTCATCAAAATGGGCATCAATCACCTGGTCTTTTTGCGCAATCTTGATCGCTTCTTCGGCATCCAAGCGGGCCAAAGCATTCAAGGCCGCCGACAGGTTGGCCAGCACTTCTTGACCCAGGTGGTCAATCTCCTTGAAATACTTGGATTGAAAATCCCGCCTGATCAGTTTTTTCAACAAGCGCGCCATCTTTTCGGTTTCGTCGCCAATGCGCTCAATGTCAGTGATGCTTTTCATCACCGCCACGATCAAACGCAAATCACTGGCGGCCGGTTGTCGGATGGCAATGATGCGGGTGCACTCCTGGTCCAAATCAATTTCCATTTGGTCGATGTCATCGCCTTGGGCCAACAACTCATCGGCCAGCTCTTCATCATTTTCCAGCATCGCGGTGAGCACGGTGCGCAATTGGCTTTCGGCTTTGCCACCCATTTTTAGTAGGTGGTTTCTGATGTCTTCCAGCTCCGCTTCAAATTCGCTGGAGGTGTGTTTGTCTATGTCAAATTGTTCCATGTGATTAACCTTTAACCGAATCGACCGGTGATGTATTTTTCTGTCAGCTCATGTGCTGGGTTGGTGAATATTTGATCGGTTTCACCCACTTCAATCAACCGCCCCATGTGAAAATAGGCGGTGCGCTGTGACACCCGGGCGGCTTGTTGCATGGAGTGGGTCACGATGACGATGGTGAAATTTTCTTTCAGCTCATTCATCAGCTCTTCAATTTTGGCCGTGGCAATCGGATCCAAGGCCGACGCCGGTTCATCCATCAGAATCACTTCTGGCTGCACCGCAATGGTGCGGGCGATGCACAAACGTTGTTGCTGACCACCGGACAGACCTGTGCCTGGCGCATGCAAGCGGTCTTTGACCTCGGCAAACAGGCCGGCTTTGATCAAAGAATCTTCGACCAGATCATCCAGCTCTGATTTGTTGCGGGTCAAGCCATGGATGCGTGGGCCATAGGCCACGTTGTCATAAATGGATTTGGGGAAGGGGTTGGGTTTTTGGAACACCATACCCACCCGGGCACGCAACAACACGGGGTCTTGTTTTTTGCTGTAAATGTTTTCATCATCCAGCAAAATTTTGCCTTCCACCCGACAAATGTCGATGGTGTCGTTCATCCGATTCAAGGTGCGCAAATAGGTTGATTTACCACAACCCGATGGCCCAATCAAAGCAATCACTTCATGGGCGCCGATGTCCAATGAAACATTGTGAATCGCTTGGTTGTCGGCATAAAAAACATTCACATTTTGGGTTCTGATCTTCGCCTTTTCACACAGCGGTTGACCCACCGTGTCGGTGTATTCGATGTTCAAAGAATCTTCGGTTTCTGGATTGGATCTGGCATTCATTGTTGGGTCCACCAACTCGTTCATTACGGCTTCATTCATGATACTTTACCATTTTTTCTCAAACTTTTTACGCAGATAAATGGCGATGGCATTCATTGCGACCAAAAAGAACAGCAACACCATGATGGCGGCTGAGGTTTTTTCTAAAAATCCACGTTCTGGGGAATCGGCCCACAGAAACACTTGAATTGGCAACACCGTGGCCGGATCGGCCACTGATTGGGGGATATCGACGATGAAGGCCACCATGCCGATCATCAACAACGGTGCGGTTTCACCCAAGGCCTGGGCCATGCCGATGATGGTGCCGGTCAAAATACCGGGCAAGGCGGCTGGCAGCACATGGTGGAACACGGTTTGCATTTTCGACGCACCCAAACCCAAAGCGGCTTCGCGCAAGGAGGGTGGCACGGCTTTGATCGCCGACCGTGAGGCAATGATGATGGTCGGCAAGGTCATCAAGGACAACACAATACCCCCGACCAGCGGTGCCGAGCGCGGCAAGGTGAAAAAGTTGATGAACACCGCCAAACCCAACAAACCGAATACGATGGACGGCACCGCCGCAAGGTTGTTGATGTTGATTTCAATGAAGTCAATGAAACGGTTTTTCGGGGCAAACTCTTCCAAGTAAATGGCGGCCGCCACGGCGATGGGGAAACTCAAGGCCAAGGTCACCAACAAGGTGTAAAACGAACCCAAAATGGCGCCTTTGATGCCGGCCATTTCTGGTTCCCTTGAATCGCCACTGGAGAAAAAATGCCAATTGAAGGCGGTGTCGATTTGACCGCTGGCTTCCAAAGTTTCAATCCAAGCCAACTTCTGGTCTTTGACCCGGCGATCGGATTCCGGCAAAGTGCGGTCAATCGAGCCTTTGATCACCGCATCGACATCGTCATCGGCCATGAATGGCACGGTGATGGTTTGACCCAACAAACTGAGGTCATCAATCACCATATCTCGCAACTGAAATTCCGCGCCCATGCTGGTTAAGGTGTACAACTCGCGTTTGTCGCGGCGGCTGGTCACTTCCGGGAATTGGGCCAACAAGGCATCGCGGATCACCAGGCGGAAGTCGGCGGCCATCAACTCGGCTTCATCGGGCTGGGCACTCAAGCCCAAACGATCCCGGTCTAATTCAACGGTCAGCTCCAATTGCGTTTGGGAAAAGGCCGGCAGGGCCTTGCTGGTGATGTCAGCCAACAAGATCAACAAAAATATGATGGCGGTGGCAATCGAGACCAAGCCCAATGACCGAAACAGGCGTTCTTTGAAATAACGCTTGCGCAAACTTTTTTTCACCAAATCGGTGTTGTTCAGGGTGTTATTCATACTGTTCTCGGTATTTTCTGACCACATGCAAAGCAATCACATTCAAAATCAAGGTGGTGACAAACAACATCAAGCCCAAGGCAAAGGCCGCCAAGGTTTTGGCGCTGTCGAATTCCTGGTCACCGGTCAACAAGGTCACGATCTGCACCGTGACGGTGGTCACCGCTTCCAGCGGGTTGACCGTGAGGTTGGCTGCCAAACCGGCCGCCATCACCACAATCATGGTTTCACCGATGGCCCGCGAGGCGGCCAACAACACGCCACCGACAATACCGGGCAGGGCCGCGGGGATCAACACCTTAATGATGGTTTCCGATCGGGTGGCACCCAAGCCCAAAGAACCCTCACGCAAGCTTTGTGGCACCGCCGAGAGGACGTCATCGGACAAAGATGAGACAAACGGAATGATCATGATGCCCATCACCAAACCGGCCGCCAGGGCGCTTTCAGAAGCCACCGACAAGCCCAATGATTCGCCCAAATCGCGGATGAATGGGGCCACGGTCAAGGCGGCAAAAAAGCCATAAACCACGGTGGGGATACCGGCCAAAATCTCCAACACCGGTTTGGCCACTGACCGAATTGACTTGCTGGCATATTCAGACAGGTAGATGGCCGACATCAGACCCAAGGGCACCGACACCAACAAGGCGATGAACGAAATCAACATGGTGCCGACAAACAAGGGCACCGCACCAAAGGCCGCCGAGGAACCGACTTGGTCGGCGCGGATGGCGGTTTGTGGCGACCATTCGGTGCCAAACATGAAAGACAAGATTGGCACTTCACCGAAGAATCGGGTCGATTCAAACAACACCGAGAAAACGATGCCAACCGTGGTCATGATGGCAATCGATGCCGCCAACAACAAAATCCCTTCGATGATTTTTTCAAACACCTTGCGCGCTGGGGTGTCGGTGTTGATTTTCTTCAAACCCCAGATGGCCAGCAGGATGGACAGGGCCAACACCACCACGGAGATGGTGCGGTTGGTGGTGGTTTCAATTTCGTGATAGCGCTGATAAACCTGTTGTTTTTCCGGACTCAGGGCACTGACTTTTTCCGGGGTATCGGCGCTTTTGATGTCATTCAGGTACAAGTCCAAATCTTCATTGGCATCGATGTTCGACTCCACGATGTAGGCCGAAATCTCGCTGTTGATGTAAGGCTCTTCGACCACCTGTAAGAAAAACAACACCAACAAGGCCGGCAACAGCGAACACAGGGCCGCCACATAACCGAAATACTTGGGCAGGGTGAGGATTTTCTTTTTCTGCTTGTGCTGGCGGTAGGCGGTGGTGATTTTCTGCCTGGCCATGAAATAACTGAAGGCCGCAAACAGCAACAACAAAAAGATCAGGGCGCTGAATTTCATCGGATTTTCATCTCACTGAATACAATCAAAGGCCCACATCTGTGGACCGCGTTAATAAAAAGACCGCAACCGAGGTTTACCCGGTTGCGGTTAAAGGTCATAAAAACGTAATCTATTTTTACAACTCGAGGTTGTTCAATTCCATGGTGTCGGTTTTCACTTTGTTGTAAAGCTCGCCACCCAAAGGAATCAATCCTTTGTCAGTCAAGTAGCCTTCTTCACCCATGGCTTTTTCGCTGGTGAATTCTGCCAAGAATTCTTTCATGCCAGGAATCTCTGCGACGTGGGCTTTTTTCACGTAGAAGTACAGCGGTCGAGACACGGGGTACTCACCCGAAGCAATGGTTTCAAACTCAGGCGCGGCACCATCCACCAATGACCCTTTCACCAGGTCGGCATTTTGGTCCAAGAAAGAGAAGCCGAAGATGCCCAAAGCGTCTGGGTTCTTTTGCAGTTTTTGAATGATCAGGTTGTCATTCTCACCGGCTTCGACATAAGCACCGTCTTCACGGATGCTGTGACAAATGGTTTTGTATTGGCTCTTGTCGCTGTCTTTGGTGGCTTTGATCCAAGGGAATTTTTTACAACCCCCTTCCATGGCCAATTCCACAAAAGCGTCGCGGGTACCCGAAGTGGGTGGCGGACCCAAAACTTCGATTTTCACCGCGGGCAACTCAGCATTCACTTCGTTCCACATGGTGTATGGGTTGGGCACCAACTCACCATCTTTCTCGGTCGGTACTTCTTTGGCCAGGGCCAAAAACAGGTCTTTGCGCGACAGTTTGAAATCATGCGAACTGATCTCATTGGCCACCACGATGCCGTCATAACCAATCAACACTTCAACCACACCGTCCACGCCATTGTCATGACACATGGTCAACTCAGACTCTTTGATGCGACGTGAGGCATTGGTGATGTCTGGGGTGTCCACGCCGTTGCCTTTACAGAACAACTTCATGCCACCGCCGGTGCCGGTGGATTCGATTTTGGGGGTTTTGAAAGAAGTTGATTTGCCAAAACGCTCAGCCACCACAGTCGAGAATGGGTAAACCGTAGAAGAACCCACCACACTGATGTAGTCTCGGCCTGCGGCTTGAATTTGACTGGCTGCAACCAAACCGGCAACCAAAGTGATTTTTTTCAAAGTTTTCATATTAAAATCATCTTGAAGATTGAGATGCTGGGCATTGTATTGGGCAATTGTTACAGTAATATGACAATATTGTCACAAAGCTTAAACAATCCCACAATCGCCTCAGATTGTTTCAGCCTACTGAATCTTTATAACGGCTTGATGACAATCAGTCCGCGATCAAAGTGCGGTGTCTGGGAAACACCACTTTGAACTGTGACCCTTGGTCTGGTTCGCTTTCAATGTCCAGTTCGGCGCCGTGCTTGAGACAGATGTGTTTGACAATGGCCAAACCCAAACCGGTGCTTTGTTGGTTGCGGTCTTTGGAATTGTCGACCCGATAAAACCGCTCAGTCAAATGTGGGATGTGCCGGGTGTCAATTCCCGGCCCGCTGTCGGTGACCCAGAAGTTGGCTTCGCCGTTGCGTTCAAACCACTTGATCGCCACCGCGGTGCCCGGCGGGGTGTGAATGATGGCGTTGTGCATCAGGTTCAAACAAATACTGGTGATTTCCGACTCGTCGCCTTTGATTGACAGGGCCGAGTTGATCTCGGCCGACAGCTGGTGGTCTTTGGCATCGACACTGGACTTGATGTCATTGAATAAACCATTGAGCAGTTCCGGCATGGCAATTTCCTTGTCATCCGACTCGATGACCCGGTCGTGCTCGATTTTCGACAGTTTCAACATGTCTTCGATGATCTTGGACATGCGGTTGGCCTGGTCCTTGGCCTGGTCGATGGCATCGGTCCAGTCATCACTGATGTCGGCCGACGATTGCAGCATTTCCAGGTATCCTGAGATCACCGTCAGTGGCGTGCGCAATTCGTGGGAGGCATTGGCCACAAAGGCCTTGCGCGATTGTTGCAGCGCTTCCTGGGCACTGATGTCACGGGCCACCATCAAATACCGCTCCTTGTTGATTTTGATCAGGCGGATGTGGATGCTTTTGTCGTTGTACTTACCGTGTGGCAGTTTGACCGCTTGGTCTTGTTTGCCTGTACTCAACAATTTCACAAAGGCCGGTAGGCGGATGATGTTGTCGATGCGGGTGTTGGTGTCGCCATCACCGATGTTGAGAATTTCTTCAGCGATGTGGTTGCTCCATTGAATTTCAAATTGGCGGTTCAACAAAATGGTGGCAAACGGCAAAGCCTGGGCGGTGATGACGAACTGTTGCAACAGGAATTTGTTGCGTTTTTGTGCTTCCTTGGTTTGCGCTTTGTTGTTGATGACTTTGCAGGTGATGGCTTCGAACACCCCATGGTTGATCGGCACATATTTGCGTGACGCCCCTTTCATGTACCAGTCATAAAAGGTTTTGAACTCGGTGATTTTCCAAATCACATACACCAACAGCCAGGCCAACAGGCTCCAGGACCAGTAACCACTGACCCAACCGGTGACCAGTGCCAGGCACACAAACACCAGCACCGCGATGCGTTCTTGCTTCCAACCGGAAATTTGCATATTGATGAAACCGAGAATGACACAAAACCAACAGGGACCTGTATTATAAGGTATGTCGCACACCCACGACCGATGACACATCACAGCGGCCCAAGAATTCTCAACCTGACCACCGCGCATCAGCCATGTCATGCCATCTTAGCGCAATGCTTCCTATAATGGCGCTGAATTTTGTGCTTTTCGGGCATTTGTCACACAACTGTGTTCTGAATGTAATAATTGTCATGAAACTGTCACATTTGTCACCTAACATTCACATTTTTCCAATCATCAGTGGGTATTCACATGAAAAAGAAACTTTTGGTAACGTCATTGTTACTGTCCATGGGCGCGCCAGCTTGGGCCGATTCAACACAAGATGAAATCGCCATGCTGAAAGAACAGCTGAAAATGTTGACGCAAAAAATTGAACAGTTGGAAGCCAAAACCAACGACAACGCAGAAGCCGTTGAGCAGGCCGCAGAACAAGCCGCCGAAGCCAAAGCCGCAGAGAAATCGGAGTCTTGGGCCGACCGCATCACCTTTTCTGGCGACTTCCGTTACCGCGAAGAATACATCGACGAACGCGGCAAAGAAGCCCGCAACCGCAACCGCATCCGTTTGCGTTTGGCCGCCAAAACCCAAGTCAATGACCGCTTGGACGTGAATTTCCGCTTGGCCACTGGCGTGGACGACCCCGCTTCTGGTAACCAAACCTTGGACGGCGGCTTCAACACCAAAGATTTCGGTCTGGACCGCGCGTACTTCAACTACCAGTTGAC
Source organism: Marinicella meishanensis (assembly GCF_019931145.1). Lineage (GTDB taxonomy): Bacteria > Pseudomonadota > Gammaproteobacteria > Xanthomonadales > Marinicellaceae > Marinicella > Marinicella meishanensis. The sequence continues at coordinate 226,927 of NZ_JAIOUV010000001.1, forward strand.
CGATGCCTTGACCCTGACCGCCGGCAAAATGGCCAACCCCGCTTACAAAGCCGGTAAAAACCAAATGATCTGGGACAACGACGTCAACCCCGAAGGCATTGCTTTGCAATTGGACAGCAACGGCTGGCAAGGCAACCTGGTGGGCTATGCGGTGGAAGAGTTCAGTGGTGATGACGACATCTTGATGTTCGGTGGTCAATTGAACCGCACTTTTGATTTCGACCAAGGCAGCTTGATTGCCGGCGTCAGCTACTACGACTATGACAACTTGCAAGGCAACTTCCCTGCCTATGACGGCAAACCCCGCAACAACTCAGTGGATGCCTCCGGTCGTTTGATCAATGACTACAACCTGCTGGAAGGTTCTTTGGAATACCAAACCAAGTTGAATGACAAACCATTCTCGGTATTCGGCAGCTACGTGGAAAACCTGGAAGCCGATGTGGCCGAAAGCGGTTTTGCCCTGGGTGCCAACTACGGTAAAGTCAGCGGTCCTGGCACCTGGAATGTCAGCTACACCTTCATGGACATCGACGCCGATGCCGTGGTCGCAGTGTTCAACGACTCGAACTTCGGTGCCGGTGGCCCCGATTCCAAAGGTCACTTGCTGCGTGGTGGCTACGGTTTGAATAAAAACACCTCATTGGCTTTCGCCTACTTCAGCAACGAGCTGAAAAAAGACCAAGCCAACCCAGTGGATTACGACCGCTTCCAATTGGACTTCATCTTGAAATTCAAATAAGCGGCATCGCACAAGCCTAAAAAAACCCCGGCCAGTCCGGGGTTTTTTTGTGCCTGACTGAGGTGGATCAATCCACCGCCAAGCACCACACCGTGGCGGTCACGGTCTCTACAAAATTAGGATTTCGGTTGATTACTTTACACAAGAGCCGGGCAGGATTCACATCGTTGTCCACTGCCGTCAATCGTTCAAAGAGTACACTGATACCAGAATTATCCGATGGCACATTACACGCATGATTGATCAACAGGTCTTTGGCCCCGGTACATGTCACCGCCACCTGATCGATAAAACCTCCTACAGCGATGGAGTTGGTATTAACATAAACACTGCCTTTTCGGTTGAACACATTCCCATCAATGTCTGCTGGGAAAATGCCGCCATCCTCTACCTGGTCGGTGCCGATGGCATCATTGGCTATCTTGGCCCGCGTCACTGCAGCCGAATCCAGGTCCACGGTCCGCACCTCGCCATTGGCGATGCTGCCAGAGATCACCGCGCCGTTGTCGATTTTACCCAAGGTCACCGCTTGCTCAGCCAGTTTTTCCTCGGTCACCGCGCCGTTTTGCAACGCGGCCGTGTCCACCGCACCGGGCGCCACAAACAGGGTTTCGATGGCGAACGGTGAGGCGCCGACCCGCTGCCTGGGACTCAAAGTGGTGTAGACACCGCCACCGGCCTCGCGCACCGCAATCTCCAACCAGCGCGGCGCGCTGTTGAACGGCGCATCACCGAAATCCAACAGCACCTCAAACACCCCATCGGCGACATCAATGCCAGTTTCATTCAAAGTGACACCCACTTGGTTACCGGCACTGTCGGCATCGTACAAGGCAAAAGTCATGTCATACGGACCCTGAGCGGCTTGGCCGGATTGGCTCAACTGGCCTTGGTAGGTGAAGCTGGTTTCGGCCAGGCTGGCGGTTGTACCAATCAGCATCGTGCCGATCAAAATCAATTGGCAGACGGTGCTCTTTACACGCATTCGAATCTGAGGTTTCATCGGTTTGGCTCCTTCACGGGTTCATTCTTGGGTTCATTCTTGGGTTCATTCAAAATTATCAGCAAAAATCAGGTCATTGGGCGGTGGTGTGGTGGCCCAAAAACCGCTGTGCAGGGTGAACTCACCACCGCTGGTGTGGCCCACTGCAGGTTGTCCAAACGTGCCCTGCAGTTGATATTCTCCGGCCGCAGTGCTGCCACCGGCTGGAGCCTGTACCGAAGAATCCATCGTGTACAGCTCGCCTGATTGGGCGCAAAAAGCCAAAAACAGGGTGACCAGCCAAATTCGCTTGATGTTCGTGGTCAATGTGATCATGGGCTTATCCAAAGTCTTTGTTTTGATGATTGATAACTCTTTAACCCATGAGCGGGGCCTTAACTGACAGCTTTTTTTAAAAAATTGTAACCATTGCGGGTTCGGGTCGTTAATGGCTAATAACGATTAAAAAAGAGGAGCTTAAGAACCCCCATGCTGTTCAACACACCGATCTTTTTTGCTTTTTTGATGGTGTTCTTGTTGTTTTATGGCTTTGTGTTTTTGCGCCATAAACCCAGGATCTACTTCATCCTCGTCTCTTCGCTGGTGTTTTACGGCACCTGGAATTACCGCTTCATCCCGCTGTTGGTGGGCTCGGCGGTCATTGACTATTTCCTCGCCCAAGCGATTTACAATGCCAGTGACCAACGGCGCAAAAAACTGTTTTTGACCTTGTCGGTGGTGATGAACCTGGGCATCCTCGCGCTGTTCAAGTACGCCGACTTTGCCATCCAGTCGGTGGCTGATTTCCTCGGGGTGTTGGGTTACCAGTCCGACTTGGGCTCGCTGTCTTGGGTGTTGCCGGTGGGCATTTCCTTCTACACCTTCCAATCCTTGAGTTACACCATCGACGTCTACCGCGGCGAGATGAAAGCGCGCAAAGGCCTGGCCGAATTCACCACCGCGTTGGCGTTTTTTCCCCAATTGGTGGCCGGTCCGATCCTCCGGGCCAAACACATCCTGCCGCAGTTCCATAAACTGCCGTTGCCGACCTGGCTGATGGTCAAGAACGGCTTTTTGTTGATCACCATCGGCTTGTTGAAAAAAACCATGGCCGATTTGTTGGCGGCGCCAGCAGCCATGGCCTTTGATCAAGGGCCGGTGAGTTTGCTGGAAACCTGGACCGGGGTGCTGGCCTTTGCCGGTCAGATCTACGGCGATTTTTCCGGCTACAGTGACATGGCCATCGGCATCGCCTTGTTGATTGGTTTCAAGATTCCGCTGAACTTCCGCTTGCCGTATTTTGCGCTGTCACCGGTGCAATTCTGGCAGCGTTGGCACATATCCCTGTCGACCTGGTTGCGCGATTACCTGTACATCTCCTTGGGGGGTAAATACAACCGCATCCGCAACGTGATGATCACCATGTTGCTCGGTGGCTTGTGGCACGGCGCGGCCTGGACCTTTGTCGCCTGGGGTGCCTTCCACGGCCTGATCATCATCGCCACCCACCAACTGGGCACCAGCGCGGCATTTGCCGGCTTTGCCCAGAGCCAGCGCTTTTTCAACAAGCTGTTCAAATGGCTGATCACCTTCTACCTGGTGTTGATTGGCTGGGTGTTGTTCCGCGCCACCGGCATGGATTCGGCTTGGGACATCATCACCCAGATGCATGGCTTGGCGGGCAGCTTGCCGGCGTCGGGCTCCAAAGCCCTGATCATCTTTGGACTGACGGTGGGTGCCTTGATTTTCATGCACCTGATTGATGCCCTGGTGCTGAAAAAATCAGCCGGTTGGATGGCCCGCTGGTGGCTGTTCTGGCCGTCCTTGATCCTCATCCAAGCCATTTGTTTACTCATTGGAGAACCCAGCAATGCCTTCATCTATTTCCAATTCTGACTCAACTGACATGAACGCAAGTAACTTGAACACAGGCACCGGCGATCCAAAAAACAGCGACCCAGGCAACAAACACCCCATGTATCCGGTCGGGGCACAAGGGGAAAATCTGGAGGCGTCTGAAGGGATGCGCCAAGGTATTTATGGCAAAACCCTGTTGTTAATTTTACTTGGCATGGGCCTGGCGCTGGCCATGATCCGCGTCTTTGCCTGGTCAATGGATGCCGGACCCACCGACTTTTTAGGTCGCGTGTTGGAAGCCAAAGACGCCCTGCCGCAGGTGGTCAAAGAAGACAAAGAGCTGGTCATGGTATTCGGCTCTTCCATGGTGCAAGCCGGTTTTTCACCCCGCGAATTTGACCAATGGGCGGCAGAACGCGGTTATGAGAACATCAAGTCCTTCAATTACGGTTTTGGTGGGCTCAACCCCTTTTACCAAGAGGTCCTGACCCGCCGCATCAAAGACGTGTTCGATGAAAACAACCGCCGATTAAAAGTGGCGGTGATTGAATTCAATCCGTTCCAAACCACCATCACCCGCTACAACCGCAACCGCATCCTGGAAGATTCATACCTCACCATTTTGGGTACCAATGCCGAGTTGTGGGACATCATGCTGGCCGATCCCACCCGTGGCTTTCGCTTGTTCAACATCAAATACCTGCGCAACAGCATCTCGGCCGAGATGGCCACCAGTTTTTTGGGTGGCTCCTTGCGCGAACCCCGCAAACGCACCGAATTGGAGCGTGATCCCGAACGCAGGGAACGCTTGGATGAGGTGGGTGATTTGTTGAACCAAGCCTTCGAGGAAGAATACCCCGACTATGTACCCAGCAATTGGTCCTATGAATGGCAAGGTGGTGGCACCATCGCGGCTGAACGCAAACCAGAAACCCTGGCCATCTTCGAAGAGTATTATGAGTTGATCAGAGACCCGGCAAGGATGGATGATGCGCGCTTGAACCGCATCCACACCGCCGACATCATCGACATGCATTTCAGCGAAGAATTGGTCGTTAAATTCATCGACCTGGTCAACCAATTCAAAACCTTTTCCGATCACGTCGAGGTGGTGATGCTGCCGCGCAACACCAAATGGATCACCCATTCGGCAGCCGGCGCGAAGCGACTGCGTGAAACCGTGCAACGCATCGAGCAAGCCACCGGCGTGACCATTGCCAACCACCAGGACTTGCCGGTGATCAAACCAACCATGTTCAGCGACGCCACGCATTTGAATCGCTATCAGGGGGCACACAACTACACCAAGTACTTGGTGGATTACATTGAACCCCACTTGCGACCCTGATGCCGCGACACCCAGCCACGTGGTAAAATGGCTGGGATGAAACGCCGCAAATTGTTGAAAAGGTCTTTGTTGTTGGGTACCGCCGGATTGGTGGCCGGTGGCGGTTGGTGGCTGCACAACGGAGAAGACCTGGCCATGCTGACCATCGAACAATGCCAACAGCGCTTGCGTGATCTGCCGTTGAATCGGATCAAAGTGGTTGGTGAATGGAACCTGGCGCAGGTGTTCAATCATTTGGCCCAGAGCATCGAGTATTCGATGACCGGCTACCCCCAACACAAATCCGACGCCTTCAAAAAATACCTGGGGCAACACGCCTTTGCGGTGTTTACCTACCGCGGTCGCATGGCCCATGACCTGGCCGAAGCGATTCCGGGTGCGGCACCCTTGGCCGACCACAACGCCGAGCAGGCACTTGCTCGTTTGCTGCAAGCCTTGACGGATTTTCAAAACCACCCAGGTGACTTGCAGCCGCATTTTGCCTACGGTGAATTGACCCCACAAGAATACACCTGGGCCCATGTGATGCATGTGTACAATCACTTGGAAGCTTTTGAGGTGGTGTAATCAAAGATCAATGAAGTGGTTGGTGCGAAAAACCTTGGCTCATCCTTGAGCTGATTTCCTTGCTTTCCTTGATATAAACTGTTGCTGGCTTGGCTCCTGCCAAAGCACCGCCTGGTTGCCTGCCTGCGCCCATCCCTGGGACCCAAACCCTTCCTGGTGGCATTCCCTGCTGGGCCATTCCTGGGCCCGGTTCCCGGTCCTTGTCCTGACCGTTTTTTGGCGGCATCCTGCCTGCCATTGCCATCCTGGCCACCACCGTCCTGTGGTGCTGTGAGGCGGTCTTCCTGACCGACCCCAAAATTTTTGAACGCCACTGCTTGCCTTGATCCATCCTTGGCCCATCCTTGGGCAATTGGCTCCTTGCCGTCCGTCGTTTTTCAACAAGAAAGAGGAGTCAGCAATGTGTTGCTTACTTATATACTCGCGAAACGGCGCCAAACCTTGTCAAAAAAGTTGAAAAAAGTTTGTTGGCGCTGTTTTACCACCCCAGCCAAGCCCACCGTTGACATGGGTGACCGCACCAAAAGAGGCTGGTACAATGATTGAATATCCCCAAGACAGCAGCCGCCATGCCCGACACCCACCAAGTCAAAAACCAACCTTTACCATTGCACAACCACAACCTGTACTTGAGCGACCCACAACTGCAACACTGGCTGTCTTGTTATGGTGGTGACTGGGGGGCCAAGTCGGTCAGCCGCCTGGGTGCCACTTTGGGCCAGGAAGCCTGGATCGAGCGGGGCTTTTTGGCCAACCAACTCACCCCGGAATTGCACACCCACGACACCCGAGGCCACCGCCGCGACCTGGTCAAATACCACCCGGCTTACCATGAACTGATGGCCCTGGCGATCAAACACAACATCCACGCCTTACCGTGGCAACAGCCTGAACCCGGGGCCCACCTGGTGCGCCTGGCCAAAAATTACTGCCATAATCAAAACGAAGCCGGCAGCGCCTGTCCCTTGACCATGACCTTTGCCTGTGTGCCGAGCTTGCAACAATCGGCCGCTTTGAGCCAACACTGGATTCCCAAGGTGTGGTCCAGCCAGTACGATCCCAGCAATCGCCCCATGCAAGACAAAACCGGCCTCACCATTGGCATGGCCATGACCGAAAAACAAGGCGGCACCGATGTGCGGGCCAACACCAGCCGCGCCTCCCACCAAGGCTCAGGCGCATGGGGTGAACGCTACGCCTTGACCGGGCACAAGTGGTTTTGTTCGGCGCCCATGAGTGATGCCTTTTTGACCTTGGCGCAAACCGATCAAGGCCTGGGTTGTTTTCTGCTGCCCCGCTGGCAACTCGACCAAAACAAAAACCGCGTGCACATCCAACGCCTAAAAAACAAACTCGGCAACCGCGCCAACGCCTCGTCTGAAATCGAGTTCGAACAGGCCGAAGCCTGGTTGATCGGTGAACCGGGGCGTGGGGTGGCGACCATCATCCAAATGGTGGCCTTGACCCGTTATGACTGCATGATCGGCTCCACCGCCTTGATGCGACAGGCCCTGGCTCAAGTGGTCAACCACATCAGCCAGCGCCAAGTCATGGGTCAGTTGTTGATCGACCAAGCCTTGATGCAGAACGTGGTGGTCGATCTGGCCTTGGATTGGGTCGGGGCCTTGGCCCTGACCGCCCGCATGGCCCAGGCTTTGGACCACAGCGATCAGCCCACCGAACAGCACCTGATCCGACTGCTCACGTCGGTGGGTAAATTTTGGATCTGCAAACAAGCCATGGCGGTGACCGCCGAAGCCGCCGAATGTTTGGGCGGCGCCGGTTACATCGAAGACCACATCAACGCCCGGCTGTTTCGCGAAGCGCCGGTCAACTCGATCTGGGAAGGCAGCGGCAACGTGCAATGCCTGGACGTGATCCGGGCGCTGCAAAAAAGCCCCGAAGTGTGGCCAACCCTGACCCAACTGTTGCAACAAGCCGCCGGACAACACGCGGGGTTTGATCGGTCGCTGAGTCAGTTTTTGGAGGACAGCGACATCCAGCAACTGCAACCCTTCGCGGCGCGCCATTGGGTCTCGCGGCTGGCGGTGTTGACCCAAGCGGCGTTGTTGTTACAACATGGCCACCCGGAATGGGCCCAAGCCTATTGCGATGCCCGCCTGGAATCAGCGGTGTTCGGCCCATATGGCCAGTTACCACGCTCGGTCGACACCGATGATTTGATCCGCAAGATTTTGTTGCTGTGATCCCCATTGAGTCGTCAACGAGGGTGAGCAAACCCAAAATCCATCCCCCTCAATAAAATATCAACCTCTTCGTAACAAAGCCCAAACACGGGACTTTTTAAGGTGGGCGCTTTTTTGAGGAGAACCCCATGATGAAGAAAACGAAGCATTGGCTTGGACTGTTGTGTGTGATGGCTGCACCCGCCCAGGCTGATGGCCAAGGTGACTACGATTGGCAGGCCTTTTCCATCGGTTTGAGCCACGCATCGGTCTCTGACCAGTACCGCAACTGGGGCGTGAATGCCACTTATGAATTTTCCAAAAGCATCAACGATGACTGGTTTTGGACCGGCGAAATCAGTGGACCCATTTATCAACAAGGCCGCTTCATCGAACAAGCCTTGTACGGCGATGTCGGCTTGGGCCGTCACTGGGCCATCAACGACCGCTCCGACATTTACCTGGGCCTGTCTTACTTCAAAGCCATCGACACGTCATTGCGCAACGATTTTGACTACCTGCGCTTGAAAGGCGGTTCGAAAACGGCGTTGACCGAGCGCATCGACTTGATCACCGAGTGGTCTTACAATCACGTCAGCAATGAACCCGACCCCATCAATGGCCATGATTTCCGGGCTTTGGCGCCATTGGATCGGTTTGAATTTGAGGCCTATGGGGTGTTTGAAACCAAATGGCGTTGGCAGTTTTTGACCGGCATCAGCACCCACCGGGGCCTGTTTTTTGGCTTCACTTTTTAAAGCGGATCCGGCCACACCACCAAATCGGGGTCGGGCCAGTTGAATGGGTTGTAGGAAAAGCCGGTGTTGTTCATCCAATCTTGGCAAGCTTGGATTTGATCCGGGCGGCCTTGGAAAGTGAAATAGCGTTCACACAATTGACCGACCAAGGCGCTGCGGCATTGACCCATGGTCACTGGGCGGTACTGTTGGCGGTAGCTTTGCGCATTGGTCCAAGCAATTTGTTGCATGGCCGTGCCCATGTCGGTGGCGATGCTGGCCGGGATGAAACCACCCTCTGGCGAGCGTTGGTTGAGCATGGCAAAACTGAAGGCCGCCACATAATAAATGCCCGGCTCATTCAGGTGCACGTTGTCGTTGAACAAGGCATCCACTTTCTGTTGGTCGGTACCGGTGAAACCGGGCACTTCGTCATTCAGGATGCGCTGCAACAGATCGGTCAAGGCCCAACCGGCCGGCACCACATTGACCGCCGGCGGCAAACCATCGGCCTCCAGGGTCAGGTTGATCTTGTTGGCCACACATTCCCACACCAGTCGCATGTCTGACTCAAAGCCGATCCAATCCTGCGGGTCGTTTTCATCGATGTCGAGCCAGGATTGATACAGATAGGTCTCGCCCGCTGGATTACCGGTCAGCAAGCGGTTGTGGTAGTGGCGGATCAGGCTGTTGGTCATTTCCCAACGGATCACATCCAAAATGTCGTGGCGCTCGGTCAACAGCAAGGACTCATAAACCTGCCCCGCACCAATGGTCGCTGGCGCCGCCAACTCGGCAATCACATCCATGTCGAAAGTGTCGCGGTTCTTGCCCACGCGGTAACCGGCCCAGGCATTGGGCGGCATTTGGTTGCCACTGGTGCGCACCCGCACCGGCGAACCAATGCCTATTTGCTGGTTCCACGAACCCTGCACCCCTAAGGAGTCTCCAATTTCACCCATGAAATCGGCAAACGGGTTGTCGGTCAAAGAATGCCCGGTGACAAAAAAGTAATTGCTGGGCACCTCAAAATCATCGGCCATCACCACATCCCACTGCTGCGCCGTGACACGCCCCATCAAGGACAACATCAACAAGCAGCAAAGTGACGACCACCAATCAGTTTTGATCATGAGTGAATCCATGGTTTAAAAGCATGTGTCATGTTATCAGCTGCGTCATTTCGCTGCTGTGATTGGCTTCAAATAATGAACACAGGATCATGGGATCCAATTCATTAAAACCCACCTTAATTAAGCTGGGTTTTGGTGGCTGAATTTAAAGTTAATGGCGTTTAGAGAATTGTCATTGGTCCCATGGGTTAATTTTCCCACGCTTGCAAAAAATCATATAAATATTTTAAATGACAAGGTCTCAGCTCTTTATTTTTGATCAATTCATATGACTGAAAAACAATATCTTCTTGAATATATTCCAGTAACGAGTGCTCGAACAACAATACTGAAATGACAAACAAATATTGATAATCAAGGTACTTTATACAGTTTTCATTCGCAGCACAAAATCGACTGTCGTGTTTCAGTATGTCTTTAAGAATTGCCAGAGACGGCTCCATCAATCTCCTGAAATCCAAATCAAAAGTCTCACCATTGAGTGTACAAGCTTCTGTTTGATGATGTTGGGTGTATTTCTTCCTCAAGATTTCAGTAAAGATGAATTGAAGGTCATGAGATTTTCTTGCCTGATCAAAGTTCTTTTCCGTTATAAAACTTTTATTTTTGTTAACGGCAACAATGCTTTCTTTCATTAGAGCCAGGAATTCATCGTTATATCCATGTCCTATATCCAAGAGGATCTCATTGAAATCAAGATATGCCTTGTTCATCAAGCGTTCCTTCAATTCAGCTGTATCTTTGATGATGCTGACCGTATTTCCATCAAGACAACTCTGAAACTCCAACCATTCATCATGGGAGTCTTCCTCGGTTTGCGCAAAAATTGCACAGCCATATAATAATAAGATATATGCAATTGTATTTTTCATTTAATAAGATCCTTTGTGAATCACGGCTGACATCGGTACATTTTGACCGGCAGTTAGTGTTGTGTATACTTTCGAAGTTATTCTCGATCCAGGCCTGGGCCCACTGTAATTCAAAGCCGTTTCTGAATTCAAATAATAATACTGTTGATTTTGGGCAAACAAATACAGCGGCCTGTGTTTACTTGTGTCCGTTGTATGATGAGTGACATAGTCCACATCCTGAGGGCTGAACTCCAAATTGCCATCCACATGGGTGTGACCAGAACTCATGAATTTATATGTATCCGTATCAGAATACCGCTTTCCAGGATAAACTGCTGTTTTAGTCCCTACATGAGCAAATGTGTAAGTAAATGAACCGTCTGCGTGTTGATACACGTTCCATCCATACTCTTTTTCCTCTTTGATAGACAAAGCCACATAAGCTTCGGCTGCGGCTAAATGAGCTGCGTCTTCGGTTTTCCATGAGCAATTGGACTGACACACAAACCTGCCGGGCTTGGCATATTTGCCCAGTGGCTTATCGCCAACCATCAAGATATGGTTGAACGCCACTCTGAAGGCTGCATTCAATGCTCCATTGGAGAATTTACCGCCGGTCAGTTCTGAAATGGTACCAGCAACAACTGCGTTGGCAACAATCCTGGTTGCTGCTCGATCTATATGGGCCAAGCCCAACTCATCAGCACCCATTGACAAAATGGCAGAAGCAAACCCATGTCCAAATTTACCACCATCCACCTCTGCGCTGATACCACTGACAATGGAATGAGCCATCGTGGTGCCTGTTTTTCCGAACAGTGCTCGACCGCCTCCGCCTCCATGACCAATTCCGAAGGTGAGTGCTGCCATCACCCCCCCCTTAACGGCTCCCTTCAAATTGCCAGAAGCAACCGCTCCTGAAATTGCGCCACCAACAATACTGGTGATCAATGCAGCCGAGACCGCGTTGGCACTGGTGATCGTTGCCATGGTTGAACCGAATAGCCCTATGGTTGCTGTGTTGGCAGTTCCAACCAAAGACATCAGGCTGCTGGCAGCACCAGCCGTATATATCGAGACTGCAATGGCTACCGGCATGCGCCACCACCCTTTGCGCAGTCTTGAGTAACCGCTGGGATCGGTGTAGCTCAAGGGGTTGTTCATCACGTAGCTGTAGCGGTTCAGGCTTTGTGTGTTGTAAGGATCCTGGATGATCGGGTCGGCTTGCAGGAAACGGCCCATACTGGGATCGTAAATCCGGCCATTCATGTGGATGATGCCCACCTGATCGAAGTGCTCATGCCCAGTGAATCCGCGGTTGGTGGTGTTGTCGATGGCATCGGCCATGCCAATGCTGTCATAGCCATACCAGTAAGGCCAGAAAACGTGCGGTTCATTGCCTGTTAATGGTGGTCTACGACGTTCACCCCAGGCACTGAAATTAAACCGTTCAATTTGCTGGCCTTGCTTGTTGACCACCGTGTGAGTCGAGCCCAAATGATCTTTCAGCAGGTGGCTGAATTGCCATTGGTTACGAAGCACTGAATGGTCTTGTAACTCAATTACGATGTCGCCCAAATGACGTTTAATACGTGTGGTACCACTTTCATAGATGTACTCCACCGTACCCAGGTAATGGGTAACACGCGCATCACTGCCATCATCGCGGCGGTCTTTGCGCAAGAAACGGCCACGCCCCGCAGCGTAACGGATGTCACTGATCCAGCCATTGGCCTCCATGCGTGTGGCTTTGTCAAAGCTGCTGTAATCAATGGTGGTCATGCCCGTATTTTGGTTGTTCAAGCTGTTGCCGATGATTTGAGTGACATTGCCGTTGTTGTCATAATGGTATGTTTTGTCTACACTGCCGCCATGAGTGCGGGTCACCGCATGCGGTTTCGCTGGATGGTTATACTCCATGGTCAGGCCCAAACCACGATTGGCTCCGCTGTTGTACAACAGGTTACCAGTGGCGTCATAAGTGTGGCGGCCTCGGCGTTGCAAGGTTTGGTTATAGGTGCCCAAATTGCCCACGTCATTGGCATCCCAATAAACGTCCTTTAAGCGGTTCATTCCATCGTATTGAAAATACTCATTAACACGGTGCTGCACAAATCCCAGTTCGATCACGCTGTCTGTGCGGCGGGTCAGGTTGCCAATGGGATCAAAGGCATAACTCATGGACTGCACCACTTCATTGAATTGATCGCGGGTTTCACTGAATTTCAATAAGCCGGTTTGTGGGTCATAGCCCGTCCAGGTTTCGAAGTTGCCATGTTTGCGCTCATGCACCACTTGACCGCGTTGATCGACGGCCAACAAGCGGTAATACTCTTGGCCGTTTAGCCCATTTTCAGCATCACGGGTCAGATGCTGGTATCCATAATTGTTATAGAAATATTGCAAACCATTAGGCAGCTCATCGAAGCTGTCGTCCAAACTGTCAAACTGCTGGAATACCCGACTGTATTGATCATAAGTGGTTTTTGCTACATACGTCACCACCGCAGGTGTCAGTGGATCTTGTTCATCATAGACCGTAGTTATTATTTCTGATGGTCGGATGTATTGATCAAAATCCATGCGCTTACTTTGAGCAATACCCTGAGTTTGGTATTGGCCCCGCACGTGTTCGCCCACCAGCAGACCATACTTGTTGTAGATGTCATATTCCCAAATACTGCGAGAACCATCTGCATCCACCCGGTATACCATTCGGCCTTGGATGTCGTACCAATTGCGCACACTCCAATTGTTGCCCGAATTGGCTGATTTTTGTTCGATCACTTCACCGGCGGCGTTATGAATGTACTGCCAGAAACCTTTGTCTGGATCATTCATGCTGACCTTGCGACCCAAATGATCGTACTGCATGGTGATGGTAATCGGGTTGCCATTCAGGTAACTGGTGGTTTCGGTCAAGTTGCCCTGGGCATCATAGCCATAGTTAACCACCCCGCCGAGCGCATCCTGTGATGACATCACTTTGCCGGTGAGGTCGAACATTTGCGACGTGGTTTGATTCACTGCATTGGTGGTGGCCACCATCAAGCCGTTGTATGTGGTGGTGGTGATGATGTCGGTGTTGACACACGATGGGTTTTCAGGAGCTTGTGCACCCACCGAAGCGACAAAGTTCTCCACACATTGGCTGGGGTTCTGGATAAATACCACCCGGTCCAGCGGGTCAAACTTGGTCACCGTCCAAATCGGCGAACCGCCTGAGGTGATTTGACCCGAACCGGTCATGGTGTAGGGGTCGGATTGACGCACTGTACGACCCATCACATCATATTGGGTGTCGGTGGTTTGCCATTCGCCGATGAAATTTCGCACTTGGCTGCGCACTTCGCGACCCATGGTGTCATAAAAGTTACGAGACGTGGGCGCACCCGAAGCTTGCTTGATCAACACTGTACTGGCGGTGGCTGGACACTGATAGGTGTTGATGTTGGCAGCCGAGCACCATCGTTTGGTGGTGCTGGAACTGCCACCAGTGACAGAAGCCGATGCATGGGCATCACCAAAAGCCCCATAGACTGTTCTGGTTTCTATGCCATTAATATTGCTCACCAAATAGGGACTGCCATAAATATTCCTCAATGGCGCGCCAGGTTGATTAAAATCAGGATTGACTCGCATGGTAGACGCATTGATCACTTGACCAGGGTCCAACACAAAATCAGTGCTGTTTTCAACCGCATTGGTATCACTAAAATGATCAAACGGTTCAAAGTAAGCATGTGGTACTTTCGATAAGGCCACATACTGATTCCATTCGTTGTCATACACCGTTTCACTGAAACGGTGTATGTAGGTGTTGTCCGCAGGACGGCTTTTAATGCCTTGAGGAATCGTTGGGCAAATGGCGTCGGATACACCCTGAGAACATTGATATTTACCTATACTTTGTCCATATTCATCATAGGTATAGAAAGTTTTCAGGTACTGCAAAGCGTTACCTAAAATCTCTTCTTTGGTCAGCTGACCACTGACTGGATCATAAGCAAAGGCTGCTTCGCGTATACTGGTGCCATAACCGCCACTGCTCAACAAACGCTGGGAAGTGGTTTTGGAGCTGGCCAAACGGCCCAGGAACCAAGCACTGGCGTTGTCGGCATAGGTGTTTTCAGTGAATTTACGCTCAATCATTTTCTGACCAGGCTGGCCACAGACCGCGTCCAAAGAGGTGACCAAAGTGGGCTGAGCCACCGAAGCCACACAGGTGCGCACATCGGATTCACTCAGGTTGCCATGCACGATGTCGGAGATGTCGTAGGTAAAATCAGAAATCACCACTTTGTGATCCACCGCGCCATTAACGGAGTAACCTGCTGAGTTGGCTAAATCACGGTCACCAGTCACATTCAATAGTTGGCTCTTTTCATAACTGCGTTTCAGGTATGGAAACACCGTTTGTTTGCCATCAGCGAGTGGGAAGCTGTGAGCCAAATAATCCAAATGGCTGTATGACAAGATGTGCCCGTCATGATCCACCTGGGTCAACTGCGGCATGCCAATGAAAGGGAAATCTTGGCGATACTGCGTTGTGGTCAACACATCGTGATAAGGATCGTAGGTCATGATCGCAGCAAAACCCAATGCGCCGCGACCGCCGCCTTGCATCTTGAACCCTTCGTAGGCATAAGTCACCTGTGCCAAACCATTGGGGTTGGCTGTGGTGGGGGCGGTTTTGCCCACTTGGCTGACCAAGTACATGGGGGCAAACACATCAAACACCGGCGAACCCTCACCGTGGTTGGTCAAGTTAACCAGACTGCCGTGGTTGCGGGTATATACCGCACTGCCTGGCTCTGTCGCCGCCACATAATCGATGGTGATTTTGGACTCCAAATTCTGAGCCCCCAATTGATTTTCAATCTGGGTGATTTTGTTGCGGGTTTGCCACGAATTGCTGCCCAGTTTGACGACTTGTTTGGTGTCCCAGTCGCCGTCGTTGTCTTGGCGCCGCAGCAAGCTGAAATAATCATAATGTGAATCACCATTGACATCCCAGATGGCGTTGTTGAAATCTTGAGGCTGTCGATTGGAACTGGTGTAATAGGCCTGCAGAGTGGTGTTGATCGGCGCGGAATAACCAAACTCGCCATTGTCTTGCAGTCCATATCGATGCAACTGGTAATAACTGGTCGTGGGGATGCCTTCAGCGACCAATTTTGGCATCAGCACATCCAAGTCACCATCCAGGTCATAGTCGATGAACTGGGTCAAAAAGTTCCGGGCACAGGCGTTGGTGTCGTCATTGTCCCGATCTCTGACATCACAGGTTTTCAATTGTCCGGAGGGGATGCCATCCTGGTTGATGTCTGCCGCCGGAGAAAATTGCAGTTTTTCAAAACTGTAGCCTGGAGAGATGCCAGAATCATAGGTGTAGGTTTCGGTGTAGCCCAAGTTCAGTTGATAGCGGTAGTTGCCATTCCTGTCCAAGTACAGCAAATCACCCAAACCATCGCCATTCACGTCTTGAACCCGAGAGGAATCGTGTTTACTGGCCATGTTGGGCAAGCATGAAGAGGTGCCCACACCGGCTTCACACTCGGTCACATAGATCAGGTTACTCTTCAAAATGCCCGCACGACCGGCGTAGTTGAATTTAACCTGGCCATTGGTGTCGGTTTCGGCCACCAAAAAGGCCTTGAATTGTTGGGCACATGGCTCTGATAAATTGCCGATTCCCAGCAAAGGCTCCAGCTCGGACCCGGCCACGGGTCTGGCCTGGTAGTCTGGATATTCCGTTTTCTTGGCATCTTGCCCCCGTTGGAAAGCGGGCAATTCACAGGTGTCGGTGTCATCAAAACCACCACGCAAATATTCATAGGTGTAGGTCAACATCAGGTCATTGACGCCGTCACCATTCAAGTCTGTTGGTGAGAGTTCTACTTTGTCGATGTAGGTCTTGGTCCCGTAATCGTTGAACGCGTAGATGTCCACACACAAGTTGCGGGCAAACACGCCACCACCTTGCTCCGGAGGAATCGGCACGTTTTCACAGACCATGTCTCTGGGCGCCAACAAGTCCGAATCCAAGTCCACGGCATAACTGCCCACGGTGCTGGGCACAACGTGGCTGCCGGAAATCACGGTGGATGGGAAAATTTTGTATTGGTAGACTGAATCACTGATTTCATCAAAGGTCATCAAGTCAGGCAAACCATCCCCGGTGAAATCCAGGAAGGCGCTGCCACTGAGGGTGAAATTGAATGGAATGCCGGTGTTGATGGGTGCCATGCCCGAACAGCCAGATTGGGTTGCCGATTGACAAATGGTTTGGCCATTGGACAAGAAAATTTGGTAATTTTCAAAACCATCACCATCACGGCGGGTGGACAACATGTCTTGATTGCCATCTGCGTTGAAATCGTAAATGAACCACATTTCGGCATTGTAGTCATGGTATTCATCGGCATGGAAGGGTTGGATGCCGGTGTTACACACCACATCAAAGTGCTGGTTGCCGTCATTCAAATCGACACAACCATTACCACCCCAAGGCCAGTTGTCATCACCGATGCCTTGCAAAGCGATGGTGTCTTTCTTGGCGGCGATCCAGTACCTGGCATCCAGGTTCTGTTCCAGCCAGTTACCCCGATCATAGCCACGGATGAACATCATTTCCATGATGCCATCGCCATTGATGTCGATGGGCTTGTATGAGCCATAACCCATTTCTTGCAAGGCATGGATCTCGTCACCGGCAAAGATGTCGGCCGATGCGGTGGAAATTCCGGTTGCGGTGTTGCCATCATCCCAGGTGAATTCCACCGGTTGCAGACAGGTTCCGGCATTCAGACACTGTCGGGCACTGATCAGGCGCTTGGCACCGGTGGGGTTGTTGGCGGTGTGCGGCTCCTCATAGGTCAGTTGCAGCCGGCGCACTTCTTGCAACGCGGCGGCAGTTGAATTGGCTTCGCGAATGTAGGTCGATACGTAATCCAGGTTCAACAAACTCTTGTACTCGGTGTTGATGCCATAATGGTGCATGGCATCGGCGCGCACGTTGTCTTGGTCGTACTGGAAATGAACCTCATAGTGGGGCACTTCGCCGGCATCGAAATTACTCCACCGCACCAGGCTCAAATAACTTTCACCGTCTTGGGTGTCATAAGAAAACTTGATGCGGTTCAAGTGGGTGGTGTCGGTCTTGGTCTCGGCGATTTGCGCCAACAACCAAGTGTGCACGGTTTCGCCGTCGTTGGCCAGGATCTGGGCACCGGTGCTGGTTTCGACTGGAAATATCATGCCGGCTTTGAAGGCACCACCGGGAGAACCATAACCCCAGGTTTCACCGCTCTTGGTGTAGACGGTGAATTTGCGTGGTCCATTGGGATAATCAACGTGTTTTTGGGCGATGATTTTGCTGAAATTGGCAAGCTCGGTGCGGTACTCCACTTCGGTGGCGGTTTCCGACACTTTGTGCAAACGCATGCCATCCAGACAGAAGGCATCATCCCAGGTCATGGTGATGGGGCCCAGGTCAGCCAGGGCAATGCCCGGATCATGTTCTTTGGATTTCAAGCAGCGGGTGATGGAAGATGTGCCGCTGATGTTCCAGCCTTGGCCGGCGATGCCGTTACCGGCATTGGAGTTGTAGGACAGGGCCAACTGCGGCGCCAAGCCGCCGCGTCCTTTCGGCGCGAATATCGGCAGGCTGTAATTAGCCGAGCCCGATTCGTCGACATCGAACGCCCCGGCAGTGACGCCGACCAAATCATTCAACGGATCCGGTGCAATCAGTTCCATGTGGTTCTCCGGTCCTGGCGGTTCTGCTGCAGCCAGCGGTTGGGTGGTGCCGTCACAGCCATTACCGGGCAAACAGGCTTCGATGGTCAGGATTTCTGACATGGCAATTTCCACCGTGGGTTGGCCAGGGATGTAGTTGTCCTTGTGCAAGTAGAAGCGATATTCACCAGCCTCAGTGATGCTGTCACAAACAAAGTTGGTGGTCACGAACTGCCCCATGGGCACGCCCGGACACAGGTCATTCAGCGGTTGTTTCGCTGACCAACTGCCATTGGCTTGTTTTTGGCTGTAGTATGGCTCAATGCTCTCAAAGTAATCATCGGTGAACCAAGTGAAGCGGATTTGACAGCCGTTGAACAATGAATTGTTGGGATCACAGGTGTGCTCCCATTCGTTTTGTTCGTTGATGAAGAAGCGGATGTCGTGGAACGAGGCCTGTTTTGACATGGGTGTCATGTTGAACTGACTGCCCTCAATGATGTTCAAATCCCGAACCACATTGCCTTCAACCACATCGTTGGTCACATGTAACCAGAACTGGCCTTGGATGTGGCTTTCCACGCCATTGCCGGCGAATTGTCGACCACCGGTGCCAAGATGGACCAGTTGATCGGCCAGGATGAACTCATCTTCCTCGCCATCACCCGAAGGTGTGGCGCCCAGGGGGTTGAAACCATTTTTGACGGTTTTGATGGTGTAATTGCTGTCATCTGGGCTGACGTAGTTATCAAAGTAACCTGCCACTGGATAATTGCTGTGGTCACAGTCAGGATCAAGCTCTGGATTGCGCGAACAGGTTTCGGCTTGCAACCAAATGGGATCGCCGGCCTCATCGTAGGTCAAGATGGTGGACACTTCCACATAGTGATCAATCCAGGTCAACCAGGAAATCCTTGGATTCACTGAGCCATCTTGGTTTTGCATGGCCCAGGCGCCGGAATAATGATCGGCGTTGTTGTCATAAGTCAAACTGGGATCAACAATCAATTGATCAAAGCTCTCGATGTTGATGTTGACCTCGTCAGCAATATAGGTGATTGAATCGGCGCCGGATGATTGTGGACGTGAAAACACATTGTTCTCATAATCGACATCGAATTTCAGTTGCACGTGTTGGTTGTCACCATTGTCAAAATGCACCTGCAATCGACCGACACTGGTCTGGTCGATGGCGCTGCCATTGGCAGTCACGTACAACAGCTCACCTTGAAAGTACTGCTGGTTGCCCAAGCTGGTCTGCTTCATCAAAGAGTAAAACCAAGTGGGTGTCCACACGCCCTCTGGGGTCTGTTTGTAGGCCATCCAATAACCCAATAGATCATAAGTTTTGCCATAGTTTTCATGTACGGCTGGGTAGCGCAGTTCGCTGGCCCAATAAAAATGCCAGCCCGTACCGCTCTGGTCAGGGTTCCACCAGGCGCCGGGTTTCATGTCACCAGGACCGCCAATGATGGTTTCCGTGAAAGCTGGAGGTGGCGATGGTTCACTCATGGGCGGGGTTGAAAAATCCACCACATACATTTTGTTGAAAGTAAAACTACCTGTGTATTGTTTACCACCACACCCATTGCCATTGGTGCATGGGTACAAAGCCATTTGACCCCCGTGGGTGTTGGGGTCTTGCAGGTTGCTGACGTTGTTGGTGGTGGCATTCATTTTGATGTCATCACAATGCGCTGCGGAATCGAACACACCACCATCCACCTTGGCATAATCAATGGAAATCGAAGCGCTGTATTCCCAGGTGGTTTTTTGTGGGTTGGTGTAGTTGATGCAATAAGTGGGGCTCGCTCCTGAATCCGTTTCGAGAATGAAGCGGTCGGTTTTCACACTGTTTGCAGGGAAATTCCAGCGCACGCCAAAGGTGCCATCGGCCCTTTGGTACCAACCTTGGTTGGTGATTCTGTTCAACAAGCCACTGCTGACATCGCTTCTGCGCACATGCCATTCCAAGTCACCGCTGTTGGATGCGGCCGAACACACGTCTCCATTGATTCGATCACGCGAACAGGCCCTGATGGTGAAACCATATTCACCACGGGTCATGCGTTTCAGGTCCAGAGGTCCAGTAACATCATCGCTATAAAATTTGATGGTTTTGTTGTTCAGATAGCCAATCGGCTGAAACCCAACCGCAAAGAACGAACTGTGACCACCATAAGGTTGGCTTTCGGTGATTTCGATGTAATCCACCACTTCTTCAATGTCTTGCTGAGTCCAACCAGCCGGATAGGTCCAAGCCAAACTGAATTCAGAACCAGACACGTTGGTGATGTTGTTGCTGCCATTGAAGACGATCTCAGGCACCGGCAAATCGGCCGATTCCAGCGGTGTTTTCAGCACCATATAGTAGGGCGCACCACAACCCAAGGCGACGCTGCACGCACTGATGCTGAAGTCTTCACCAATGAAGTCATTTTCATTGATTGGGGCTGAATTCCAGGTGGTGCGGAAGGTGTTGCCGGCCGGCACGATGATTTCATCGGCTTCGGTCTCGAACAGGGGTTTGATCGAAAAATGATCGGGTTTACCGTAGGTGCTGTTGAAGGCCGCTTGCGGGTAGGCAAAACTGATCGTCACTTCGAATTGACCTGGGGTGCTGATGTTCCATGTGGAATCCACATCAGTGACTTTGGCCAGACCTGGTTCAAACACACTGTCGGTGACTTCTGGGCCACAGGTGTTGACATCACACAAGCTGATGCCATACATGGTGGGGATGCTGTCGTTGATCAACAGGTGGTTTTGATTGATGTCAAACTCAGTGATCAACTGATCAATCACGTTCATGTTTTGGTCGTACATCAGAATCTTAACCGTTGACACCCCGGGGAATTCTGGCAAGGCATTGGCATCAACCGACCAGGCCAACATGCGGGTGTTGCTGGGTAAATCTTCAGCCACATTGAAGCTTTGGACGGCCGGAATGGGGTCGTTGGGCAGGTCCAACTCAAACCAATTCCCTTTGGTACAGCCCAAGTCATAACTGCATGCCTTGACCAAAAAGTAGTGACCAAAATAGTCCGGGTAATAGATGGTTACCGAGCTCCAGCTGCTTTGGTGGCCACTCACTTCAATGATGGGAATCTCGGGGGTGCCAGCAGGTTGTTGGTAATCCGGGACGATTTGTAAGTAATCCGGCCGGCCTTTGCCGTCGGCATCATCGAACACACTTTGTGGGTACGTGAAGTTGAACACCACTTGGTATTCATCCAGCCACTGTTGCGAGGCTACGGCGGGCTCAGTCAGGCCTTGTTTGATGGTGAAATTCTCACGGATGTAACCGCATTCACTGTCTTTACAGGCCGCCACACCGATGTTGCGATTGATCGGCAAACCACCGACGGCTTGAATGGGCGCATCCATGGCCAGGGGATCGGTGCGGTAAATTTCACCGTTGGTGTCGTAGGCATAAAAGTCATGTCGATTCACGCCCCACACATTATAAGCTTCAGCAACCGCATCACTGGTCACTTCCCATGTGGCAAAACGGTTGCCAGATGCGGTGTCGTCATACAATGTCAACACGTCAGGTTTGGACATTTTGCAACCATCGGGCATGGTCACCTGCGGTTGGCTGGTGGGCACCAAACAACTGGACAACTGATCTTGTTCTGCCAAGAATGGATCCAACACGGCCGCCATATCGGTCAAATGTGGCACACTGGGGTCACTCATGGTGGCCACGTTGGGGTAGTACAGATGACACTTCACCGCTTCACTGCCGGACATGTCCAACCAATGGGGTTTGAAATGACTGGTTGACAAAGGAATCACCCGATTCATGGTGGGGTTGTTTTGTAAACTCAGGTATTGAATGGGCGTTCTGTCCAAAGGCCAACCGGTTGGCATGCCGCTGGTAACAGACTTGATGCCATTGATGTTGGCGTTGTTGGCGGTTAAGGCACACAAACCTTTGAATCCACTGACTTCTATTTCTCGGCTGGGGGCCCCAGAGAAATCGGTGTCATTCAAGGTCAAGTAACGCAAGCCATTGACGGCACCATATGCGTTCATGTTGTTGAGTTGGTGGCCTGACAAATCCAATGCTTTGACGTGATAACCAGAAAGGGTGTTGAGTAAATCGGTTTCAAAATTGCTGGGTTGAGTCAATGCCGGGTCACGGCTTAAGTCCAGTGCCTGGATGTTTTGGTCGCGGTTGCGGTCTTCAAACGGATTGCCGGTTTCGATCAACAGGCCAATGCTGCTGGTGATGTTGTTACCGCTGAGATCAATGTAGGTTGAATTGCGCGGCACATGTGGCATGACAGTTAAACCTGAGTCGGTGTAGACAAAGCTGTCAATTTGCCCATATTGGTCAAAGGAATTCAGGTTAGCCGTGTTGTTGCCAGAAATTTCAAACCATGACAAAAATGACAACTGACCCATGCCACCGAATGTGGTGATGCTGGGATTGTTTGACAAATTCAGTTTGCGTAAACCGCCCATGTTGTTCTGGATTGTGGTGCGGTCATTGTCGTCCAAATTGCCATTGGCACAGTCCAGCTGTTCAATGTCCATCAGCAATGTTTGATCAGGATAACCATTGACCAGGATGCAGTTCTTCAAGGGGCCTGGAGCCAGATTGACCACCGTTGCAGAATCGGCCTCAACGTTGACATCAGATGCATATGACCAATAGGAATAGTAATTGTTGCTTGACTTGTTGTTTGCTGAACCAGCTGATTTGGCCACTGGATTCACCCCATCATACAAGGCCCTGACGTTGATTTTATAGGGGCTTGTTTCGTTGACATTGATGTGCACAAATTGCAATTTTGGCGGCTGGTCATCTTGGAAAAACTCAGGCTCAATGTCAACCACCACATAACGACCCTTCAAGTTGGTGGTGGTGCCAGCTCGCCAGGTCATGTACATTTGGTAGCCTTTCAGGTCATCGGTTGCCCCGGAGTTGATGTAATCCACACTGCTGAGCTTGGCACTGAACTTGCGGTAGTTATTGCCTTTGGCGTCCTTGATGCCTTTGATACCAATGATGTCTGGCACATTGGCCAAGTCTCCTTCCATATCAGCATAAGCACTGGGTATGGGACAAGGAAAACTCAAACACGAACCTTGCTCAATGATGTTGCCAGTCACCAACGGCATCGGCAGGTCCAACGCCTCCAACCGGGCGCGCTTTTCCACTTCGATGGCATCCAAATAACCCAGCTCAGCAATCACTTGCTCAGTGATTTGTAAGCGGCGCTCATCCGACACCGACACATGTGCTGTGGTGGTGAATGAGGCGATGAGGGCAAAGATCAACAATAAGTGCTTGTACATGTTTTTTTCCTGAAATTCCTAGATGTTTATTGATTCGCTGGGCACCACCAGTGCCCGTAAGCCCCTCGAATTTGGAGGCTTCAAACAGTTACTCGGAAAAAACAATCAAACCTTGTCAAAAAATATCAATTTTTTTTAAAAACCGATTTTTTCTTGATTGGTACAAAAACTCAAGCACAAAAAAACCCGGCGCTGAGGCCGGGTTTTTCGTTGCTTAAAACAATGATTACAGTGGATTCGGACCGAAGATCCAATTCACATTGAAACGCACCCGGTCACCATGAACCAGTTGCACATTGGTGTCGATGAAGCCCATGTTGTAAGTTTCCAAATCATGAGAAAGACCGGAATTGGTGTATGGATTGGTGCTGATGTATTCACCCACGTTGAGGCTGATGTACTGGTCGATTTGTCCATAGGCATTGGTCTCCAACACGTGATTGAATAGGACCCTTTCATCGGCTGCAAAAAAGTATTTGTCCACCACAAACTCATTGACAGTGGCGCCATACCATTTGATGATTAATCGCCAGCGGTGGCTGGGCGTTTGGCTGTTGCCGCTGATACCTGAACCATACCCGGAACTCGAAATCGTGAGTGCCTGCTTCTTCACCAATGCAATGTCCGCCACCAAACGATCTGCAGCATACATTTCTACAATGGTGACCCTACCACCAATGGGCATTTCAGCCAAAAATCCGGACAACTCCGCCCAGTAGTCGGTGTCATTCACATAGGTTTCACGGATGACGTCGGCATCAAACTGAGCATAAGCAAACTCACCTGGATTGAGTGGTGTCAGTCCAATGGATGAGGCGTTGCCTCCACAACCGGTGCCATCATCACCAAATCCGGTGACGTAATCTTGTGTGTTTTGGCCATTGGGCAGGTTCAGACCCATGCTGTCGATGCCAGGACAACCAGGGGTAGGGGTGGGTTCGTTGGCCGTTTGGGCGCATACACCGAAACTGCTGATGAAGATCAACAGGGTGATGATTTTTTTCGTCATTATCTTCTCCTTAATACATTGAATTGGCCATGATGTTTGCTGTCCTTGGGTATCAAAAGGTCAACACTGACCAAGAATCAAACCACGTCGATGATAAACAGACACATACACGCACAGCCCGCATCATAGCCATATACTGAATGATTGCAAGCAACCTTGATGACATTGGGCAATGTTGTGCATGGTTGCTCAAATGCTGCATGATTGCAGTTCAATCAATGGCTCAGTCCTATACTCGTAATGTGGTCGTGAAGTTTGTCATTTTTTTTATTTTATTGGCCCCATTAAAAAACCCGGCTGGAAACCAGGTTTTTGACGTGTTGCAGGATCTGTCTTTGAGGTCTGTTAATAAAGGACAACCCCCAAGTCGAAATCAACATAAAAAGAAATCCTGTCTTGATACGCCAAGTCCACTGATGTTTCAATCAATCCCAATTGATATCCATCCAGTTGCTCACTGCGAAAATACAACCCCGCAATCCCTGAATCTGAATGGGGGTTGATCGTGTGACCAACCACGCTGAGACCATTTTTGGTGAACTGAATCATTTCAACGGGTGCTTCTGGATCACTGTAGTCGCCAATGAAGTTGTATTCCAACTCATCGTACATCCCAAAGGAAAATTTTTCTTCGACATTCAGGGTAGGAAATGGACCAAACCAGGTCACCTTCAACTCCCATCGATAAGGGTCTTGCTGACCCCGTTTGCCACCAGTGTTGCTGACCGACGAAATGTTCATGAGTTTTCTCAAGGTCAATTTAGCAACCGCGGTCTCACCTGACAACAATTTACCAATGACCACGCTGCCACCGTAAGGCATGCTGTCCAGTGTGTAGCGCAATTTAATCTTGATGTCGGGCGTTTCAATCAAGCCCTCGTTGATCAAATTGGCATCGAATTCGGCAAATTCGTAATCACCAAAAGTCATGCCATCTGGCCCCACCACTGATGATATGCCATTACACCCGGTCGATTCAGTGCCGAATCCATAGGTTGAATTGATGTAACTACTGCCAACATAATCCATACCAGGACAGCCTGGGCTGGGATCTGGGGGGACATCGGCATGTACCACTGAGGTCAGTACAATCGTCATCAATGCGATCCAAATATTTTTTTGCTTCATGATAGGCTCCTTTCAGAAATATTTTTGGTCAATCCAGTGTGGGGGAAATATTGATGTGCATCATACCCAAATTACAGTGCAAAACAAGATTTGTTGCAATAACTGAATCATTCTGTACATATACTCGCATTCAAAGCATAAATCTTGTCAAGATAATCACAATCAATGTCAACCAGGTATATCAGCTTGTTCATTGGTTCAACGTTTCAAAGTCTGGCACTTCGATGCGATATGCCTCACCCAGTTGTTCAGCGATGATCGCCACATCTTGATCAATCATCAGTTTGTGGATGGTGTCACCATAGTTCTTGATCACGCGGGTGATGGATTGTGAGTACAGCTCATGGGCTTGTAAGTAGTCTCCTTCATGCACCAACACATGGGCCAATAAACTGTGGGCAAAGGCAATGCTGAGTTCTGACTTGGATTCACGGTGCAAAAAATAATTCAATGATTCCATGACCGCCTCTTTGGCTTCGGCCCATAAGTTTAACTTCATCAAACAAGTGGCATAAGGTAAATTCATGTAGTGATAATTATTGGTCTTCCCAGAGTTATTAACAAATTTAGCCAGGGCCAACTCGAACAGTTCTTTGGCTGCTTGGGGGTTATCCAGTTCATACAAATGATTGACCGCCATGTTGATTTCAGTAAACGCCACATTGGTCGAATTCTCACCCAATTTATCTGCATAAATCTCACGACTTTTGGCAAAACTGTCAATGCTTTGCTCAACGCGGTCGCTGTTCATTTGCGCAAACCCCCGGCTGTTATACAATTTCGCAAAGATCACGTGGTTGGGTTCAAATACCTGTAGATAGTCCTGTTCCAATTCAGCCGACAAGGCCAAGGCCTCGTCGTATTGTAAGTTCCCAGTCAACTCAATCATCAACATCCGTTTGGTTTTCAATAATTCCAGTGGTTCTGGATTGGGTGACAGGCTTTCTAAAACTCCAATGACTTCTCGATAATAATTGATGGTCGGTTGGCGGTTTTCAAAATCTCTGGTTCTGCTGGCATATTGCCGCAGTTGAATCGCATAAAAAAACGAATCAGCTCCATATAATTGTTCGGCTTCATCTTTCAAATCCAAGGCCATTTGTTTGGCTTCTTCGAACCGATCCAATCCCCGAATCAGGTTGATTTTCAAGTTCATGATTCTGAAGTATTGGCGGTCTTTTTCTGCGGTCTGAAATACAACCGATTCCAGCAAGTCAAGTGCCGGTTTGATATGGCCTCGCTCAGACATTGATTGGGCTCTGACTTGCACCAAACTGATGGCATCTCTGCGATTTAAATGGGAGGTGTCACTGACTTGATTGGCCAAAGATTCTGCCTCATCAAATGACGACAGGTTCAAATACACCTCGGCCAAGGCTGTCAGTAGGCGGTTTTTAACTGCGGGGCTGGGGGCTTGTTGTTGCAGCTGATTAACCCCTTGCTTGAGGATGTCGCCTGCCGTCACTTGGGTGCCCAAAGTTTCAGTCGGATCAGCCGACTTGAAGGTGTCGACCAGGAAGGTGGTGACTTCCTCGGCCACTTGTTTTTCAACCAAAGCCTTGTCCCGTTCTTCAGCGATGGTCTGTGACTGGTTCCAGATCAGCGCCGAAGAGGCGGCCAGCACCACAAAGATCGCGGTCAATGCACTGACCGGCAACCAGTGCTTGCGCAGCTGCTTCTTGAGGCGATAGGCCGTTTGGCTTTGTTTGATCTGCAGCGGCTCGTTGTTCAGGTAGTGGTCGATGTCGGCCGCCAGTTCACGCACCCCCAGGTAGCGTTGTTCGGGTTCCTTCTTCAAGGCATGCGAGACGATCGCATCCAAATCCCCTTTCAGTTTGTGCTGCCAGCCGGGCTTGGGGGCCGGTAAGCGGCGCAACAAGCGGCTGGGCAGGGTCGGTAACTGTTCGTTGATCACCCGCTCAATCTCACCCCAGGTCTTGCCTTCCAATTCAAAGGCATGCTGGTCGGTCAGTAAGCGGAACAACAACAAGCCCAACACATACACGTCACAGGACACGGTGATCCCCTGCCCGTTGATCTGTTCGGGGGCGGCATACTGTGGGGTCAGGGCGGTGGTGCCCACCAGGGTTTCGTGCACCTGCTCGGTGCCGGGCAGGGTTTTTAAGGGTTTGGCGATGCCAAAGTCCAGCAGCTTGACCTCGCCTTGTGCCGTGACCAGGATGTTGCCGGGTTTCAAGTCCCGGTGCACGATCAGGTTGCTGTGGGCAAAGGCCACCGCCTGGCAGATCTGACCGAACAGCCGCAAGCGCTCGGGCAATGACAGCCGGTGTTCTTGGCAATATTGATCGATGGGCATGCCATCGACATATTCCATCACGTAGTAGGACTGGTCGCCTTCGGTACCGGCATCGATCAGGCGGGCGATGTTGGGGTGTTCCAAACTGGCCAGGATGCGCCGCTCGGCATCGAAGCGGGCCAGGCCTTGGGCATCCAGGCTGTGTTTGTTCAGCACTTTGATCGCCACTTGTTGCACCACTTCGTCATCGCGCTGGGCCAGATACACCTGGCCCATGCCGCCTGAGCCAATGGCCCGGATGATTTGGTAGCGGGCGAAGCGGTCACCGGCTTTGAGGCCGGCTTGGTCCAGCAAGGTGCTGGCCGCGGACTGTTGCGGGGTGATGGTTTGGTCGGTCGAGGACAGGTGGGTCTCAACCATCGACTCCAGCGCCGCTTTGAGGTGCGGGTGTTGGGCACAGCGAGCGGCCAGGGCCGCTGGGATTTGTTCGGCTGGCAACTCGATCAACTCGTTGAACAGGGTTTTGACTTGTTGCCAATCGGCAGGGGTCAGGTCCATCGGCGGCTTCCTCTGTTTATTTGAATTGCATCAACAGCCAACTGCGGGCAAACTGCCAATTGCGCGACACTGTGGATGGTGACACCTGCATCACATGCGCCATCTCGGGGATGGTCATGCCACCAAACACCTTGTATTCGACCACCCGGGCCGCTTCGGCATCGATCTCTGACAGCTCCAACAGCATGGCATCCAACTCCAACCAATTCAATTCATTGGCTTGGGCGTTTTCGATCAAGTCAGACACTTTTTCCAGCGTCACATGCTGCTCCAAACCGCCCCGCTTTTGGCTCAATTCTGAGCGGTAATGGTCCACAATCACCCGCCGAATCACCTTCGCTGCAATGGCCAAAAAGTGGTCTTTGTTTTGCCAGTCCACAGATTTCTGATCACTGATGCGGATGAAGGCCTCATTGACCAGCTCGGTGGTTTGCAGCGCACTGGCTGAACTGGATTTGATTTGAAAGTGGGCGATGCGGTGGATGTGCGGGTACATCAACTCGATCAGTTGGGCTTCCACCTGCTGATCACCATCGGACCAGGCCTGGAGCAAGCCATCAATTTCGCGGGTATTCGGATTGGGTTCACTCATGATTGATTGTTTCACACACCATTGATTCATCCATGCAGCCGGGGCTCCATTTGATGGTCAAATCGGACTCAAGCTGGCTCGAGCCTCGACACACGTACTTTATTGTACCTAACCAGGCATTAAAAAATCAGTAATTTCTCATCAATATACCGCTGGCTGGCAGAATTGTGGATGAATGGGGGCCGGTTTGCTTTCTGTCGAGGCTTGTTCTATATTGATGACAAAGTCTGTCAATGACCCGTTGTACCATGCGCACCAACCCTTCCATGGAAATTGATCTGAACACCGCCATCGATGTGGCCTTGAACACTTGGGCGGTGTCGGTGCAGTTGGCCATCTTGTCGGTCTTCACGGGGGTGTTCCTGGTGCTGTGGTGGCAATTCCCACGCCGCGACGTGTTCTTTTGGTTGTTGGCCTGGGGTGCCAACCTGGTGGCCTTGTTGTGCATCTTTGCGGTGCTGGCACTGGTTGATCATTGGCCTGCCACCGGCATCAAAGCCCTGTACTTGTTGTATGCCATGGCCAAAATTTGGTTTGCCCTGTTGTTGGTCATCGGTCTGGGGCGACACCTGAATCGCTTGGATTTGTTCTCTCGGCGGGTGATTCAATACCTGCTGTGGGCCACGGCGGCCGGTTGGCTGGCCTTGTGGCTCAGTCCGATGAACACGCTGCACATTCAAATCGTGGTGTACTGGGTGGTGGGGTCCACCCTGCTGCTGGGTGGCGGCTTGTTCTTGTTGCAACACAACTTCCACCCCGGACGCTGGTTGCAATCGGTGATGATGCTGGAAGGCTTGGTGTTCGTACACCATGGTTGGGTCTTGTTGCCCACTTTGTGGGGCGGTGAGGTGCCGGCTTACATGACCCGGATTTCTTTCTTCGACTCCATTTCTGAGTTGATCGTGGGCATCACCTGCGTACTGGCCACCACCCGCCGGGTGCTGCGGGAAGAGCAAAACCGCAACCGCGAGTTGGAACAAGCGCAACACGCACTGCGAGAATTGATCGATGAAGATCCCTTGACCGGCTTACACAACCGCCGCAAATTGCACGGCATGACTTTGGCCCCCGCCCGGTCGGCTGTCTTGGTTTATTTGGATATCGACCGCTTCAAACCCATCAATGACCAATGGGGTCATGCGGTGGGTGACGCCTGCTTGCGCCGTTTGGCCGAAAGCATGCAACAGCACTTGAACGGGCACGGTGAATTGTTTCGTTTGGGTGGTGATGAATTTTTGGCGATGCTGTTTGACCAAGATGAACCGACCGTGCAAGCCATGATCGACCGCCTGCGTCAGGACTTGGCGGTGGCCGATGCCAAAGCACCGGCATTTGCGGTGTCAGTCGGGGTGGCCACTTGGTCGCCAAGCGAATCTTTCGAACAGGCCTTGCAACAGGCCGATGCAGCGATGTATCAAAACAAACAGCGCTGAGGCCTCACAACAAATACAATATGCTGTGTCTGATCCGGCGCGAGAGGATGGTTTTGGCGCCCTGGTACATGGGCTCCAGATTGTCCGAGTGGATGATTTTGCCGGCCAGATCGACGCGGATGATCTGTTCGTCTTTCAACACCGAGATGAATTGGCGGAACAGGTTTTTGTCAAAAAAGTCGGGCGAATTGAATTCGTACAGCAAGGACAGTTGACTGGCCACTTGATGGCACAAGGACTCCAATTCATTGCTGGTGAGGTTGCCGGAACCGCGTTTTTTCAACAAGGCAATGACGATGAAAAAACGCTCATAGGTTTGCATCAAGGCATTGGCCAACACGCGCAATTGGGCCGCTTGTAAGGAACCGCCTTTGTGGCGTTCCAGGTTGCGGCCGGTGGAGACCAACAAATCCAAGGACTTGAGTGTGGCCAAGGTTTGGCGACCGTATTCAACGAATTCCTCGGTGGTCCAGCGCAAGAACAATTCATTTTTGATGAAGGGATAAACGATGGCCATCATGCGCAACACCTCACGCCGCGGGTGCTTGAGGTTGTTGACAAAAAACATCGCAATGAATGAGCTGGCGGCGAACAAGTGCAGCACGTTGTTGCGGTAATAGGTCATCAACACACCCATTTCGTCTTTGACCTGGATGACGTCGCCCAGAGGGTGCTCAACCCGCTGAATGAAGCCCAAAAAGATGCCTTTGGCGATGATTTCATCTTCACTGAGTCCGGTCACGGTGGTGCGTTCAGAATAGGGCAGCTGGGTGATGATGTCTTTGTACAAACGGATTTGGGCGCGCAGATTGTCTTCGGAAGCCGCCCGATTGGGGGTGGACAACAAGGTCACGGCCAACAGATTGATCGGATTGACGTGGGACGCTTCGTTGATGTGGGTGAGGATTTGATTACCGGTGTCTGACACCACATTTTTGAACCATTGGGGCTTTTCTTTGACGTCCAGTTTGATGTCTCGCCAATTCGGCTGGTGCTTATCCAACACCTTGTCCAACTCAATGGGCTCAGAAAAATTCACCGTCAAGCGGCCATAGTTTTCTTTCAACAGCTTAATGGTTTTGAACAAGCCGCCGATGGATTCTTTTTGTTTGCCTTTGCCACCCAGTTCATTCTTGTAAGAGGCGCCTTCCATCAGTTTTTCGTAATTCAGTGAGGATGGCACGAACACCAACGGTTTGCTGCGCTCGTTCAAATAACTGCGCACGGTCATGGCCAGCATGCCGGCTTTGGGGTGCAACAGGCGACCGGTGCGCGAGCGGGTGCCCTCAATGAAATACTCGATCGACACACCGTGCGCGATCAAGGAACTGAGGTATTCAGAAAAGATGGTCGAATACAACACGGAGTTGAATGAACGGCGCAAGAAAAAGGCGCCTGAACCCCTGAGGATGCGCCCCACCACCGGCAAATTCAAATTGATTCCCGCGGCGATGTGCGGCGGCACGATGCCCCGTTCATACAGCGAATACGAGAGGATTAAATAATCGATGTGGCTGCGGTGGCATGGCGTGTAAATGATTTCTTTTTCGGTGGTCAGGTGGCGCAAATCATCAAAGAAATTCAATTTCACCCCATCGTACACCTTGGTCCAGAACCAGCGAAAAATGCCACTCATGAATTTGATCGCTGAGTAGGAATAATCCGCCGCAATCTCGCGAATGATTTTTTGCGCCTCTTTCTGGGCTTTTTCCAGCGGCATCTTGCGGCGGTCGGCATAGTTGGCAATTTCTTGTTGCACCACCGGTCGCTTGATGATGTTTTTGGCGATGGTGCGGCGGTGCGACAAATCCCGGCCCACCACCGATGTTTTGACCCGGTTGTTGTGCAAGCGCAAGACCCGCGACAGTTTATGGGCCATGCGCTCCGGGGCTTCTTTGGAGTCATCCAACTCTTGGTTGATGACAATCGGTTGACTCAAACGCAACAAAGTGTGTTTGCCATGCACCAACACCGAAATGAATTTGCGAAAGCGACCGGTGATGCCCCATTTTTCTGAAAAGATGACTTTGAAGATGCCGTGATCACGGTCGGGGGCCCGCCCCAGAAACACCGAGATGGGGATCAACTGCAGTTGTTTGGCACCGTCTTGTTTGATTTGGGTGATGACATCGGTGAGTTGTTTTTCAAACTCCTTGTAGTCGGTTTGGCGGTTCCAATACCCCACCAGTTTTTTCGATGCCAAGATGCTTTTGTTGAGGCCGAATTCGGCGTCCAGTTTGAACGGTTTGGGCAAGTTGCCCCGATTGATTTCTTCCCACAGAATGCTGCGAGAGATGGTCGACTCACTGGACAGCACATAGACAAAGGGCAAGTCTTGATCCACCCCCAGGGTTTTCAGTTTTTTGGGGCTGTATTCGACTTTGACCCGCAGGTACAACAGTTTGCTGAGCAATGACATGAGATCAGTGTAGCAGATTCGGGTTCATGAGCAATGGTGGCAAAAGTCACGCAGTTGAAAAAGGGCCGCAATCGGCCCTTTCTCTGAACTTAATTTGGCAGTGGATTTATTGCTCACCCACCCAAACGCCGTCTTTTTTCACCATGTTCATGGTTTGTTTGATGGTTTGACCAAAAATTTCAAAGTTCACATCCATGGTGGCATTGTCGCCGTTGACATTGACGTTGCTCACATCCACTGAATCCAACATGTCATCCATTGACAAACCATAGACATTCAACAGGTCTTTGAAGCCACCCAAGGCAATCGAGCCTTTGGCCAAAGCTTGTTCAAAAGTCATGTTTTCCACTTCATCCAAAGAAGTCATGTCCATGGCTTTGGCGGTGCCGACCACCGAAGCAATGGCGGCTTTGGTTTTTTCGTCGCTCAACACGTCGTTTTCACCAATCCAGTCAACCGCAGCGCCGGCCACAGCCGCCAGGGTTTCTCTTTGCTCTTCTGGAATCATGGGGTTTTGCTTGATGCCTTGGACCATTTGGTCTTTACCCATCATCACCATCATTGGCAACATGGCTCGGGCTTGCTCCAATTGCGGTGCAGCCATGGCATATAGTTGATCTTCAGCACCGTCAGCGGTCAGCATGCTCATGGTTTGGGCAAACTGGGCTTTATCGGCTTCTGAGAAATTACCGGTTTTGTTGTTTTCAAATTCGGTAACCAAGTCGTTGTATTGTTGCTCACTCAGTGAATTTTTGATCAACGAGTGCAGGTCGTTGGCTTTCATCGCCGCGACATTGGCCAGGAAGGCACCGTCTGGGGTGTCGGTGTCCATCTTGGCAATTTCAGCGGCTGCGGAGTTGTCGTCACCGCCACAAGCGGTCAAACCCATCAGGGCAACCAGCAACAAAGCAAACAGTTTGTAATGTGTCTTCATAAGATCCTCTTCTCAAAAAAAAATAGAAAGCGCGTATTATCCCTTGTATCCGTTGATTTCACAAGGCATCACTACAATATGTAACGGCTCAGATCTTCGTCTTGTGACAGCTCTCCCACCGCTTCATCCACCTGCTGGGCATCGATGGTGTATTCCTGTCCGGATTTATCGGGTGCCTCAAAGGCCACTTCATCAAGGATTTTTTCCAACACCGTGTGTAAGCGCCTGGCGCCGATGTTTTCGGTTTTTTCATTCACCGACCAGGATATTTCGGCAATGCGTTTGATCCCTTCGGTGGTGAAGTTCAAGGTCACCTGTTCGGTGCCAATCAAGGCCTTGTATTGTTCGGTCAATGAATGCTCTGGCTCGGTCAGGATGCGCTCAAAGTCTTCGCTGGTCAAGGCCCGCAGTTCAACCCGGATCGGCAAGCGGCCTTGCAGCTCGGGTATCAGATCCGATGGTTTGCTCAAATGGAAGGCGCCGGAAGCGATGAACAAGATGTAATCGGTTTTGATCGGCCCGTATTTGGTGTTGACCACCGAGCCCTCAATCATCGGCAACAAATCCCGCTGCACCCCTTCGCGAGACACTTGACCGGAGCCACCCATGCCGCCACTTTTGGCGACTTTGTCGATCTCATCAATGAACACAATGCCGTTTTGCTCGGCTTGGGTCAGAGCCTGTTGTCTGATTTCATCCTCATTGATCAATTTTTGGGCCTCTTGCTCGGCCAGGATCGGTAAGGCTTGTTTGATGGTCAGTTTCTTGGTTTGTTGTTTCTTCTTGCCCAAAGATTCGAACATGCTTTGTAACTGATCGGTCATCTCTTCCATGCCCGGTGGGCCCATGATGTCGACGCCCATGTTCATGTTGACCTTGATTTCGATTTCTTTGTCGTCCAACTTGCCTTCGCGCAATCGGGTCAGGAATTTGGCCCGGGTGGCACTGTCATCAACGGTTTCATCCGGAATTGGTGATTCCCGACGCGGCAACAGGTGGTCCAATACCCGTTGTTCGGCGGCATCTTCGGCCATTTTGTTGACTTGTTTCATCGCCGTTTCGCGGGCTTTCTTCATGGATGACTCGACCAAATCACGAATGATGGATTCCACATCCTTGCCGACATAGCCGACCTCGGTGAATTTGGTTGCCTCCACTTTGATGAACGGCGCATCAGCCAAAATAGCCAAGCGTCGGGCAATTTCGGTTTTTCCTACCCCAGTGGGGCCGATCATCAGGATGTTTTTCGGGGTGATCTCTTTGGCCATCGCCTCGTCCAGCTGCATGCGACGCCAGCGGTTGCGCAAGGCAATCGCCACCGAACGCTTGGCCTTGTGCTGGCCAATGATGTGTTTGTCCAATTCCTGGACGATTTCTCGGGGGGTCATGTTTGACATAGCGGTTCCTTATAATTCCAAACTTTCGATGGTGTGGTTGCGATTGGTGTAAATACAAATGTCGGCAGCGATGTTGAGCGCTTCCTTGACCACTTGTTCGGCCGGCAGTTGGCTGTTTTTGATCATCGCCAGCGCCGCTGCTTGGGCAAAGGGACCGCCCGAACCGATGGCAATCAGGCCATGTTCTGGTTCAATCACATCGCCGTTGCCGGAAATGATCAGTGAAGTTTCTTTGTCGGCGATGGCCAACAAGGCCTCAAGGCGACCCAAGCGCCGGTCGGTGCGCCATTCTTTGGCCATCTCCACCGCAGAACGAATCAAGTGGCCCGAATGTTTTTCCAGTTTGGTTTCAAACACCTCAAACAAGGTGAAGGCATCGGCCGTGGCCCCAGCAAATCCGGCCAGCACCTCATTGCGGTACAAGCACCTGACTTTGCGGGCGTTGGATTTCATCACGGTGTTGCCCAGGGTGACCTGACCGTCACCGCCAATCACCACTTGTTTCTCATCTCGGTAGCTGACAATGGTGGTGCCGCGGTAGTTGTGCATGGAGTCTTTCATTGGATTTTTGTCTGGTGGTAAGTCCCCTAAATGGGTTGTGTTTGGCAAAAATCAAACCCCTTTGTGCCCGTGTGAGCGATTTTGCCCCTCATAAACGACAAAACACCCGGACCAGCCGGGTGTTTTGTGGGGTGTTGATGTTGGTTCAGTGCTTCACCAACCCCGTTGGCGCTTGGATTTTCGGAAGCGTCGGTTACGGGCGCGGCTGACCGCTTCCTGGTCTTTGATTTCAGCCCAGTCTTCCATGCTGAAAGGACCGTTCTTGGCATACACCAAGCGGGCCCGACAAAAATCTTTGTATTCCATCATTTCTTCTTCAACCGCATCCATGGTGCCATCAATCACAATGCAGTCATCGACATAACCGATGCCTGGAATGTGGTCTGGAATCACGTCGTTGTCATCAATGAAATACTTGATGGTGGCGTTGATTTTTTCTTTGTTGCTGTCTTCAATGACCCAGGTTTTGTCTTCAACCATGCTCAACATCATTGACAGACAACCGACTTGGTCCACCACATAGCCATCGTCCACATTGGCCCGCACTTCGGCCACTTTCTCTCTCGCCTCCTGGACGTCATTGGCATCGATGTTGGTACCATGCTCTTCGATGAACTTATTAAAATGTGCTTTGACTTGATCATCAATATCGATCGATACAGTAGGCATAACAGTTCCTCTGATAAATGAATTGGATTATTATAAACAGCCTTCACAATAAATCAAATGACGGCTCAGTGATCATGTATATTATCACTGTCTTCGTACAAAACGAGTAATTTGCTTAAATTCTTTCGTCATACACACACCTTTAACGGCCATGTGGCCTGGATGTTACTGTTTTTTGCGGGCATTGGCCAAGCCGCCGACAGCGATTTGAATCAGCGTTTGCTGCAAGATGCCGAACAGCAACAGGCCCAAATGGTGACCCGCCATGGCTTGCACCCCGATGCACGTTGGGCCAACAAATGCCAACTACTGATTGAACACTTGGCCTTGGAGCGCTTTCAATCCTGCCTGGTGTTGGACGCCGATCATGCCAATGCCTATGCCTTGGCCCATGGCGTGGTGATGTTGACCCAGGGCTTGTTGTCACAAATCAACAACGACCACCAATTGGCCCACGTTCTGGCCCATGAACACGCCCACTTGTTGTTGGACCATCACCTGCAAGCCGCAAAAAAGATACAAAACCCACCGACCTTTTTCACCAAATCCCGCTTGAAAAAGTTTTACCGACAACTGGAACATGACGCCGATCAGGCCGCCAATGAATGGTTGTTGGCACAGCAGATGGATCCGCAACAAATTCACCATTATTACCTCAGAATCGAGCCTCAAGTGCGGGACAAGAAGGCCGACCATGACAAGTTATCCGACCGCATTCAACGCCACGGCCTGCCCCATGAAATCATCGACCCATGGTGGCAAAAAACCCAGTCCACCGGCGCCAAAGCCCGGTAGACACCAGCCAACAGATTACGATCAGCACGCGAGGCCCGGACCTTTTTTGACTATAATGTGGGCATGAAGTTGAACAGCAAAACCTTGTTGGTGATGGCCTTGACTGCCATGGGCTTGGTGGCCCTGATGGTGGTGTTGGTATTGGCTGAAAAGTTGTTGGCCATCTGGCAGTACCTGCAGGAAGCCCCGTTGTGGGTGTCGGTGATGTACGCCAGCCTGATCGTGGTGGTGGCGGTGATCCCGGTGTGGCTGTTCATCAAACTGACCCGACCCAAAGTCAAAAGCAAACCCCAAGTCAAAGTGATTGACGAAAGCAGCCTGTCGGCCGCCATCGAGCAAGAGCGCAGCCGTGGGGTGGACACCCAGGCGGCCGATGCCGAAATGCAGGAACTGCACAGTCGGCGCAGCAGTGGACAGTTCTACATCAGCCTGTTTGGCAGCGCTTCTACTGGCAAGTCCAGTTTGATTCAAGCCTTGATTCCCAATGCCCAAGTGGCCATTGATGTGGTCAAAGGCACCACCATTGAAGCCCACCGACATCAATTCGGCCAACTGGTGATCACCGACCTGCCGGGCTTCGACGCGGTGGATCAGGCCGAACTGAGCCAATTGGCCTTGGAAGAAAGCCAGCGGGCCCATGTGGTGGTGTTTCTGTTAAACACCGATTTGGCCCGCAGTGAAATGGTGCTGTTTGAACAACTCAATGCCTTGCACAAACCGATGGTCCTGGCCTTGAACAAAGTCGACGTCTATTCTGCCGCCCAAGTGCAGCAAATCACCGCCGCCATTGAACACAAAACCCGACAACAATTCCCCGTGGTGTTAATCAACACCGGCGGGGTCAAACCGGTGGTCGTGCAACACGCCGACGGCACCGAAAGTCAACACCACGAACCGATCGAACCCAAAATCAAGCCACTGTTATCCGCCATCGAACTGGTGATCAGCAACAACCCCGATGCGCTGCACCGCTTTCGCGATGCCGGCATCCTGCGCCTGGCCGAAGAAAAGTTGCACAGCGCCAGTGAAACGTTCAATGCTGAGGTGGCCCAAGAAACCATCGAACGCCACACCCGCCGTGCCATCGTCGGCGCCCTGGCCTCGGTGGCACCGGGCTCTGATCTGGTCATCCAAGGCACCATCGGCACCCAATTGGTACGCGAACTGTGCCAATTGTATGACGTGCCGGTCAACCAGCTGCAAGTGGACCAGGTGCTGAAATCGGCCGGCGGCAAACTGCGCACCTCCACCTCCTTGGTGTTGGCGGTGGCAGGCAACGCCTTGAAAGCGTTTCCGGGCATCGGCACGGCGGCCGGTGGCATCATGCATGCCGTGGCCTATGGCCTGATATTCAACTCATTGGGCAAAGCGGTGATGACCAGCGTGCAGCAAGAAGGTCGTTTGAACACCGAGTTAACCCAACAAACCTTTGAGGAAAACCTGCTTGGCACATCCAAAGAACTGGCTAAAGATCTGGCGAAAATGGCGCTCAGACTCAGCCAACAAAAAAGCCCCAAAGCCTGAACCAGAGGCAGCGGCGGCAACGACTGAACCGACGGTCAACGATCGGGCCTTGAGCAGCTTGCGCCAGTTACTCAACGACCCCAAAATCCCCGCGGTGGTCAAAGAGCAACTGAGTCATGAGTATGCCAACATCCAGCGCTTGATTGACAAGCTGGAACAAGAACAAATCCACATCGTCGCCTTCGGCAAAGTCAGCACTGGCAAGTCTTCTTTGCTCAATGCCATCAGTGGTCAGCCGCATTTCCAAGTCAGCCCCTTGCATGGCGAAACCAAGCACACCAGCCACTTGGACTGGCCCAGTTATGAACAACAATCGGTGGTGTTGATTGACACCCCAGGCACCGACGAATTCGATGGCGAAGAACGCGAGGTGATGGCCCAACAAGCGGCCAAACAAGCCGATGTGATTTTGTTTGTGCTGGATGGTGATCTGAGTGAGTCACAAAAACAACAGTTGGAAATCATTGCCCAACCCAACAAACCCCTGATCGTGGTGTTGAACAAGGCCGACTTGTATACCCACGATGAAATTGAACGCATCAAAGCGTCCATTGAGGCCAAAACCCAGCACCTCAACAAGCGTTTGGTGGCGGTGTCGGCCGATCCCCGGGCCCGCACTTTGATTGTTGAATTGCCCGATGGTTCGCGCCAAGAAAAAACCGAAACTCCACCGGCCCACATCGATGAATTGAAACAGCTGATTTGGGAATTGTTGGACAAGGAAGGCAAGACCATCACCGCTTTGAACGCCAGCCTGTTTGCCGGCGAGGTGTCCGAAGATGTGGCCAAAAAAATCATCGAGGTTCGCAAAACCGCCGGACAAAAAATCATCCGCACCCATTGCATGGCCAAGGGCATTGGCGTGGCTTTCAACCCGATTCCGGTGGCTGATTTGTTGTTGGCCGCGGGCTTGGATGTGGCCATGATTCGACAATTGTCCAAACTCTATGGCTTGTCCCTGGGCAAAGTCGAGGCCACCAAACTGACCACCACCATCATGGCCCAGCTGGCGGTTTTGATGGGCGCGGTGTGGGGTGTGAACTTGCTGTCATCGGCGATGAAAACCGTCAGTGCTGGCCTGTCCACCACCTTGACCGCCACCGCCCAAGGCTCATTGGCCTATTACGCCACCTACTTGGTCGGTCAAATCGCTGAGTATTATTTCATCCAAGGCAACTCTTGGGGTAAAGACGGGCCCAAAACCGTGGCCAAAAACATCGTCAAAAACCTCGATCGCAATTCAATTTTACTGGAAGCCAGGGAGCAGATTTTACAAACATTGAATAAAAGTCGAACGGCCAAACCACCGGATCAATGACTGCTTACATCGTTCTCAGTCTCAATCCGATCTTAAGCTGTTGGATTTAATGAGTTGGCCAAGACGGAACTTGGCTTTGAAATTTTTGCTGCTCAAATAGAATCCAGCCAAAGGGCGCATGTCATCGGGCTGCGACTTTATCCACAATAACTCAGCATACACTTTGATCAATTGTTTTTCGCCATTAACATTGAATGAGACCAAAACCAATTCGGCAATGTGGTTAATGGGTAACACGCGTTCTAACACCAACTGCATGCCTTGTTCATTGAAATTAACGACTTCACCAAGCAAATTTTGGTCATCGGCTGTAAAAACGTTGATGGTTTGCTTGGGTTTTAACCTGTGAGCCCGTTCAATAAATGCACTGACCACATTAAGATCGGTGGAGGTTAACACATGGTGGCCAGAGGATTCAGTGAACATGAATTTAGCTTGTGATCAGTGATGTTTTCGAATCAATTG
The DNA here is from genome assembly GCF_019931145.1 of Marinicella meishanensis. GTDB lineage: Bacteria > Pseudomonadota > Gammaproteobacteria > Xanthomonadales > Marinicellaceae > Marinicella > Marinicella meishanensis. The sequence continues at coordinate 267,439 of NZ_JAIOUV010000001.1, forward strand.
ATTCAAGTGATAAATCGAACGGAAGTCTTTGGTACAAAAATAACAGCCACCCAACACCATGTCATGTTGGTCACTGGTCTTGGACCACAACAACTCAGCCTGCACTTTGATGTGTTTTTCCTGGAAATTTTGATGGTACACCAATGCCAGCTCTTTGATTTGATGCTTGGGCAAAGGCTGGTCACCTCGCAGCAACACCTGCACACCGGTCTCGCTGAAATTAACCACCTTGCCCAACACCTGATCAGTCATGGCATCGAGCACCACCATCAAATCGTGGGGTTGATAACGGGGCGCCCGCGCCACAAACTCACGTCCACTGCGGGTTCTGGTTAAGGCGGTATCTGGATTCATGAACAACTCCTCGTTATCGAAAAAAATCAATGTCATCGACTGTGCGCCCACCAGACCCTTTGTGCAGTCTGAGAACGACTCTTTATTAATTTATCAAATTTGAGTAAATTTGCAATTTAAATTGCATTTTTTTACCATTTTATTGGCTTTCACAGCCATAACGGGGTTGAATTATTTGGGCAGTCGCCGCAATTCATGTTCTTGATTCAGCAAAAAATGGTCAAAATCGGCGGCCAGAAACAAGGGGCCTTGGTGGTGAGCTTGGGCTTCTTCGGCGATCTCAAAGATGCTGGAGCTGGCATCGGGATCACTCGAATAGCGCGCGCTGAAGTGGGTCAAGATCAAATTCGGCAGTCCGACTAAAGCGGCGAATTGAGCCACCTGCTGGGCTGAACTGTGTTGTGGCCCTGGTCCCACTTGCGCGGCCACGGCTTGGGTGTAGGTCGCTTCATGGATCAACACATCGACCCCAGCCACCGCCGCGGCCAACAGTTCAGGGGCGTCATTGTCACCACCGACCACCACCGCGCGCGGCTTTCTGGCCGGCAACAGATACCGCTCTGCTGGCACCGATTCACCGGCTGGCCCTTTGATCGGCTGGCCTTGTTGAACTTGGCCCCACAATGGACCTTGCGGGATGCCATCGGCCAACAACCGCTCGACATTCAGTTGGCGGGCCACCTGACCTTCGGCAAACCGATAAGCAAATGAAGGCACCCGATGACTCAGGGCATGGTGAGTGACCTCGAAGTGGGCCAACCGCAAGGGACCGGTCAAAGATTCAACAGCTTGAAACTCAATGGCATAGGGCAAGTGTGTGTCCGACACTTGTTGGCAAGTCTGAATCAGGGTTTGGATCGGCGCAGGGGCGACCACGGTCATGGGCTCGGTGCGACCGGCCATGGCGGCACTGGCCAACAAGCCAGGCAATCCAAAACAATGGTCACCATGCACGTGGGTGATGCAGATGGCGGCCAAGTGCTTTAATGACAACGGGGTGTGCAGCAGTTGGTGCTGGGTGCCTTCCCCACAGTCCACCAAACACCAGGCTTTGTGTTGTTGCATTTTGATCGCCAACGCCGACACATTGCGTTCCTTGGTTGGTGTCCCTGATGAGGTGCCCAAAAAAATCATTTCCATGGTGTGATCCTTCAGTCGTATGGGTTCTTTTTCAAGGCATTGATGCGCTTGGTTTCCTCAAAGTTTTTCGGGTTGTTGGCCAAGATGCGTTGTGATTGGGCGAGGTCTTGCAGCGCGGCATGCAGGTCCTTGAGTCGTCTGTTCAGGTGCACCCCAACCACCACCAATACCAACAGCAACAACAACACTGCCGCCAACAAAGCATAAATCAGCATGGCATCCATGGGCCTCTCTCCAACCAAAACAGTGATTATAATTGATTTTAGCGGTCCACTGCTGCAGAATGACGCGCCATGATTCAATTGACCAATCTGACCCTGAGACGCGGCCACAAAGTGTTGTTCGAAGGGGCCAACTTGAGCATCCATCCGGGACAAAAAGCGGGTTTGACCGGCGCCAATGGCACCGGGAAGTCCAGTCTATTTGCCTTGTTGATGGACCACTTGCAAGCCGATCAGGGCGCCTGCAGCGTGCCCAAAGGTTGGCACATCGCCCACGTCAAACAAGAAACCCCGGCACTGGACCAAAGCGCCTTGGATTATGTCTTGGATGGCGATGTGGCGTTTCGCCAGCTGCAACAAAAAATCACCCAGGCCACCGCGCAAGAGCAGCACGAGCAGCTGGGTGAATTGTATGCTGAAATGGAGCGCATTGGCGGTTATGCCGCCCATGCCAAAGCCTGTCGCCTGTTACACGGCTTGGGTTTTGCCCCTGGTGAAGAGGGGCAGTCGGTCAAATCATTTTCTGGGGGGTGGCGGATGCGCTTGAATCTGGCCCAAGCCCTGATGAGCCGTTCGGATTTGTTGTTGTTGGATGAGCCGACCAACCACTTAGACTTGGAAGCGGTGGTGTGGTTGCAAGACTGGCTGAAACGCTATGAAGGCACCTTGTTGCTGATCTCGCATGACCGCGATTTTCTCGATGGCGTGGTGCAACACATCTTGCACATCGAACAGCAACAACTGACGCTGTACAGTGGCAATTACTCGGCCTTTGAAAAAATCCGCACCGAGCGCTTGGCCCTGCAACAGGCGATGTTTGAAAAACAACAAAAACAAATCGACCACATGCAGTCCTATGTGGACCGTTTTCGCTACAAGGCCAGCAAAGCCAAGCAAGCCCAAAGCCGCCTCAAAGCCCTGGAACGGATGGACACCATCGCCGCGGCACAAGTGGAAAACCCCTTTCACTTTGCGTTTTATCCGTGCCAAAACCTGAAGCACCAAATCGTCGAATTAGAAGGTGCCGACATCGGCTATGGCGATCACCTGGTGTTCAAGAACCTCAATTTTTCGGTCACCGCCGGGGCGCGCATCGGTTTGTTGGGACGCAATGGCGCGGGTAAATCGACCCTGATCAAAGCCATGTCAGGGGACAAAGCCTTGCAGCGGGGTGAGCTGAAAACCGCCAAGGACCTGCACATCGGCTATTTCGCCCAGCACCAGCTGGAACAATTGGACCCTGAGGCCACCGCCATTGAGCATGTGCTGCAACTGGATCCTGAGGCGACCGAACAGGTGGTGAAAAACTTCCTCGGTGGTTTCGGTTTCCAAGGCGAGAAAGCCGACACCCCGGTGGAGCCCTTTTCCGGGGGTGAAAAAGCGCGTTTGGCCCTGGCCCTGATCGTGTATCAGCGACCGGACCTGCTGCTGTTGGACGAGCCGACCAACCATTTGGATTTGAACATGCGTGATGCCATCGCCTTTGCCTTGCAAGATTATGAAGGCGCAGTGATCCTGGTGTCCCATGACAAGCACATGCTGAATGCCGTGATCGATGAAATGGTCTACATCGACCAAGGCCAGATTCACCCGTTTGACGGCGATTTGGATGGCTACCAAAGTTTCATCAAAGCCCAGATCAAGCAAGCCGAAGCCGCTGCCAACAACGTGGTTCCGATCAACAAGAAGCAAAACCACAAAGCCAATAAGGCGGCGAAAAACCGCCTGCAAAAACTGGAAAAACTGATCGATCAACTGACCCAAAAACTCACCGACGTCACCGCCCGCCTGGGTGAGTCAGACATCTACGAACCAGAAAACCAACACGAGCTCAAACGCTGCATGGAAGAATCGCAACAGCTGCAAAGTGAATTGGATGACTATGAAGCCGAGTGGTTGGAATTGAGTGAACTGATGGACAAATGAGGTGGCAAAAAGTGTCATCATTTCGTCACATAAATGTCATGTGATGTTTTTTCACAAACCAAACCAAGTCAATATCTATTTTCATAAATCACCGACAACTCATTGATATCAAAGTATTTTAAATTTTGAGCGTGGGTCCAATCACGGCTTGTATAACACGTGCACACAATCTTTGGGTTGACATGAACAATGAACATACGATACAACTAATTTAAGAGTTTGAGCGTATTCAATAGATTGTGTGTGGGCAGTTTTTTGATCAATCTCTGTGTGTGTGTAAATTTTCACTTGCTGAATTTTTATGAGTGTGTAATTCGGCATTATTTGCTGCCAGACGTGCTGTCAAGTTTGATGGCAGGACTGCTGGTCCCTTAGCAAATCGGGTAAACACCCGTCCAGAATGCTGTAATAAAGAAGGATAAAGTTGTACCAGATTACCCCAGCTGGCCATCGTGCAATGGCCAATGCCAAAACCCTCAAATTGCCGATCGAGTGGACCCAGATCCTGAACGCCATTCTCTGCCACCAGGAAGCTGCATCGGTTGAATTATCACGTTGTGATTTTTCTCTGCTGCAAGCCTTGGCCGAAATCGGGTTAATCCGCAAATCCAATGTTGCCCCTAATCCAGACCAGACAGCAGGCATCAATGAACCATCACAACCAGCCCTGTCTGCCATCAAACAACAGTTTGCTGGCCTGTTAAAACAACACTTCACCAACGATCATCAGCTGTGGGACATCTTGATCAATTTGGAGTCGGTGCTGGATCGAGATGGCATGATTTGGTTCATGAATCAAGTGATGGGTTTGTGCCAAGCGGATCAACTCAAGGCTTATCAACCTTTATTTGAACGATTATTGGAGCTGGGTGATGAATAACAACCAATCTTTGGTCAGGTTGACCTATGCCAGTATCAAGGACCGACATGTGGACGGCAGAGACTTGGAGCAAATTTTGATCCAAGCCCAGGCACACAATGAACAACGGAACATCACTGGTGTGTTGGTCTTCAACAGTCAATTTTTCCTACAGGCTTTGGAGGGACCCAGGGTGGCTGTCAGCCAGTTGTACAATAAAATCATCCAAGACACCCGTCACCATGATGCTCAAATCATCAAGTTGTGCGCCATCAAACAAAGGCACTGGTCAGTGTGGTCGATGGAATTTATTTCCATCTCCGAACCAGAAGAGCGCGTTTACCGCAAATACTCCAGCCAAAGCCAATTCAATCCTTTCAAGATTGAAACCGACGCTGTGGATGATTTCTTGCAAGAAATATGCCAACCCTATCTGGAGGGTTCCTGACATGCATTCATTGCAAGAAACCATTTGGGAGAATGTGTCCAACCGCCCCTTGAAACAGAACATGGTGGGCAAGTACTACCGGTTAACTGAGTGGCCAAACTTTGGTTTTTCCAAGTACAGCCCGGATTTCATCGTGCTCAGCGCCCATTTAACCAAGAAAACCATGAGCAAATCGGAATTGTTGCAGCTGGTCAATGGCAACGAACACATCGTCAATCATTTTTTGAATGCGGCATCTTTGCTACAAATCATTGAGCTTAAGGAGGGGCGAGAAAACCTTCAGCGAGATTCTGGCTCCGCAGTCAGCCATTTCACCAACCGGCTCAAATCACTGTTTGGTTTCAGTTCATGATAAGCACGGGGGGAATGTTATGAATATCCGCATAGCTTGTGCCATGGGGGGCCGCGACTTGGCCTTGATCAAATCAATTCTGAGCCTCCAAAGTGAATACAATGGCAGCCAGCTGAGTTTCACAGAAGACACGCGACAAAGTGATGTGTTGGTGGTGAAAGACTATTTGGATGATGGTGCTGTGTATTATGCATTGAATCGCAAAAACGGCCAAAAAACCCCAATTCTACCCAACCTCAATCCCAAATCGTTGAGGCACTTGTTCAGCGCACTTGGCCAACAAAGTTTACACGCCAACCAATCCATTGCAGCGGTGGACCAACTCAAACCATTCAAAACTATTTTGTTGGAATACATGCAAGCCAACAGTGACAGCTTGATGATGGTGGCATCATCAGACTGGTGTGTGCTGTTTGATAAAGACAACAACCGCATGCATGCCAACCGCAAGATAGACCAAGCGTTGGTGCAGGCCTTGATTGACCAACCTGACCACGACACTGAGATCCTCGCCGCATCGGACCCCCTGCCAGCTGAACTCGAACATTCCGCAGCATTGGAAAACTGGTGCTGGCAACTGGGGCTGGATGACAAGACCCAAAACATGTTAAAGCGATTGGACCTGAATGACCCCAAGTTCAAGTTGATTTCCTGGCCCAATTTTGGCGAATTGAAATTCAAACCGGAATTCATTCAATTGTGTTCTGGCTTGTGGCACTCAGCCATGACCCAAAAGGAAATCATCCAACACATGGGTGTTGAACCTGCCCTGCTGTGTCAATTTTTGAACGCCACATTGTTGACTGGACATTTGGCCATGGTTCCCAATCACGACACTGACCACACGACCACAGCCAAACCCACAGGTGAGTCTGGCTTCATTTTCAATTTGAAACGACTTTTTGGATTTTAATCACCATGACTGACACTTGCCTCACATATTTGATGCATCAGCCCTGTGTCATGCCCACTCGGCAGCGAGGTTGGCATGCATAAAAAAGTGGCTTTCATCGGCTCAGTGGGATCAGGTAAAACCACCATCATAGATAACTTGAGCAGCATCAACACCGTGAACACCGATGTGGAGTCATCGGTCGACATTGGCAAAGAAATGACCACGGTTGGCATCGATTATGGACACATCGTGGTCGATCAAGAAACCACCTTGGGCTTGTATGGTGTGCCTGGACAGCGCAAATTTTCCTTTATCTGGGATTTTGTCAAGGATGGGTTGTGGGCAGTGGTCATCTTGGTCAGGAACAGGGATCGAGAATCGATCCATGAACTGGACCATTTGTTGGATTATTTTGACATTCAACAACACATGCCGTGCGTGATTGGCATCACCCACGTGGACAGTGAGTCCGGTGAATCCACCATCAAAAAAATAAAATCCACATTGCAGCCACGCGGTTTGAATCTGCCAGTCTATACCATTGATGCCAGAGACAAAGAATGCGCCAATTTAATCATGAGAACCTTGATAGCCATAGAAGAGAGCCAATAAATGAAACAAACTTTTGCAGACTTATTCAAACAAATTGACAGCAAGTTACACAGCATTCGCTGCTTGAGCTTAACCACCGAGGATGGCTTCTCTGTGTTCAGTCAAACAGCCGGCAGTTTCAAAGTAGAGGACGACAAACTCTCGGCTGTGACCAGCTCACTCACAGCTTTGGGTTCGGCCGCCGCCAAGCAATTGATCGGCGCCAAGTTTGAATCCACTTGCATTGAAACCAACGAAGGCTTGATGTTCATGATCAAAACCAAATACCAAGACAAACCATGTGTCTTAAGCCTGATATCAGGCAATGATCCCAACTTGGGTCAAATCCGTTTTTATCTGAATAAGCTGGCCGCTTATTTAGAAACAGCGAAACTGTCTGCTGCGAACGACAGCCAACCTCAAAAATAGGGGAAAATATTATGGCCAACATTAAAGAAAGTTTAGAAGATTTGATGACAGTCGATGGCGCCAAGTGTGTGTCATTGGTGGACAGTTCATCTGGCATGGTGCTGGGTGAAATGGGGACTGGAGTGGACATGGAGCTGGCCGCTGCCGGTAATTCTGAAGTGGTTAAAGCCAAAATGAAAACCATGAAAAACCTGGGCCTAAAAACCGAAATCGAAGACATCTTGATCACTTTGGGCGATCAATACCACATCATTCGTCCGATGGTCTCGCAAAAAGGTCTGTTCTTGTATGTGGTGCTTGACAAAGAAAAAGGCAATCTGGCCTTGGCGCGCCGCAAAACTCAAAATGTAGAAGAAGCCTTAAAAGTATAAATACTGAGGGAGAATGTTGCCCTGATTGAGTTTCAGTGAGTGACTGGTGCACCACACTGAAACATCAATCAGGTCATTTTTCTGTTATCTGCGCTCGGATGGCCAATTCGCTGGCGGTAAAGCTGGATTCAATTTTTGGTATCAATGCTTCGACCGCAAGGCCATCACCTTGTTTGCTGGCCTGCTCAATGGCCAGCGCCAACGCACTCAGTTGATCGCAGGCCATGGTGGCGGCTGATCCAACCAAAGCATGCGCCGTCAGGCTCACGGCCTCATAATCCTGTTGTACCACCTGGTGCTTTAAAGTTTGAATGTGTTTTTCCATGCTATCAGTGAAATTGTGAATGATGTCTTTGATCAACGCCTCATCACCCGCCAATCTTTTATATAATGCTGCATAATCAAAGACAGCCGCCTTTTTATCAGCCTCACCTGATTGCTTGTGAGATGTGTAATCATGCGCCGATTGGGTTGTGTGATTCAATAACCAGGGCGATATGATTTGTTGCACCATCGCTGATTCAATCGGCTTGGTGATGTAGTCATTCATGCCTGCAGCCAAACATTTTTCTCGGTCGCCCTGCATGGCGCTGGCGGTCATGGCGATGATTGGAATGGGCGGCAGGCCTTGTTCGGCTTCCAACTGTCGAATTTTTTCTGTGGCTGCATAACCATCCATGATGGGCATTTGACAGTCCATAATGATCAGGTCAAAGGCGTCGTTTTGCCAAGCTTTGACGGCGGCAGCCCCGTCATCGGCCAACGTCACACTCATCCCCAAGGTTTCCAGCACACCATTGGCCACATATTGATTGGTTTCATTGTCATCCACCACCAGAATGTGTCCCTGCATGGGTATTTGCTGCTTCTCAGAGGCTGGCTTGGGGTTGTCATGTCCAGACAATTGGTCAGGTTTTTCTAGGCGCACGGTGAACCAAAAATGACTGCCTTGTTTCGGCTTGCTGTTGACCCCCACTTCACCACCCATCAGTCGGGCCAATTGTTGACAAATGTTGAGGCCCAATCCGGTTCCGCTGTACTTGCGGGTGGTGGAGTCATCGGCTTGGGTGAATCGGTTGAACAAATTCTCTTGCAGGTCCTCAGGGATGCCTATGCCGGTGTCTTTGATGTTGAACTTCAAAAGAGCCTCTGCGGCATTTTCCCAGATCATTTGGGCATCGACAAACACGAAACCCTTGTCTGTGAATTTGATCGCATTGCCCACCAGGTTGTGCAAGATCTGTCTGATGCGACCGGCATCACCGATGAAATTTTGCTGGTCAAGCGATTCCATTTCATATTGGAAACTCAGGCTTTTTTCAGCCAAGCCAGGTTGAATCGATTCGGCAAACTCGGCCATCAATGCCTGCAGGTTGAATGGTTGATCATCAAGCGTCAACTTGCCGGCTTCAATTTTTGATATGTCCAAAATGTCATTGATGATCGCCATCAGTGAATCGGCACTGTTTTGGATGATTCGGGCGCGCTCTTTTTGATCTGCTGGCAACGGGTTCTGTAACATCAAATCCAAGGTGCCCAGTATGCCATTCATGGGGGTCCTGATTTCATGGCTCATGTTGGCCAAAAACACCGATTTGGCTTGGTTGGCACTGTCGGCTTTTTGTTGGGCCTGGATCAGTTCCTGTTCAATTTTTTTGCTTTCCGAGATGTCTCGCAGAATACAAAAAATCGCCGGCTTGCCACCAAATGGGATGGCCGTGAGGGTGATGTCTGCAGGGTAGACCTGTTGGTCTTTCTTTTTATACAGCCACTCAAATCGACAGTAGCCTTTGGCTTCCACAATGGCCTTGGTTGCCAGCGCCTTTTCATACGAAGTCACCCCACCATGCTGCATCTCCGGGGTCAAAAAGAACGGGTTGATGGTCAACATTTCTTGTTCATTGGCGTAGCCAAACAAATCCACCGTGGCTTGATTGACCATGACCAGTTTGCCATCGGCAATGATCAACATGGGATCTTCTGATTTCTCATACAGCAGCCGATATTTTTCCTCGCTTTCTTGCAGCTGTTGCTCACGCTCAATGGCCTCAAATCGCAGCTGTTGGTTCTCTTTGAAATGCTTGTTGAATTTGATGCCACTGACAAATGAAACCACCATATACAACACCACCAACAATGCCATCGGACCACCTATGGGACTGTCGGAATTGACGATGTGGATGGTGATGGGGATCACCACAATCGGCAAGAACAGCAACAAGCCGCGCTTCATCGGGGACAACACCCGCAAAGCCACAATGCAAATCACCGCCAAAGTGAGCTCGAGCATGGTTTGGTGTACCATGGACTCATACACAAACAGCATCCACCCCGCCGACCCCCAGACCACGGCAGACAACAAGATACCAAACAAATATCGGTTTTCCCAATGACCCAGCTGTGCTGTTTGGATCGGAGCGTGTTGATCATATTGCCATTTGAGGAACACCCGATACAGGATCGAAACCAGCAGAATCGCCCCCCATGTCAGCAAAATGAACAGGCTTTTGTGCTCAACCATGGCAAACAATAAAATGAGGCCTGCAGCCAAAATCAACAATTGGTTTGACACCAATGAGTCAAACAACAATTCAAGTCTTTCCCGTCGGGGCTGGTTGTTCTTTTGGATTTTATTTGTCATGTGGGATTGTCTCTCATCTGTATCAGACAACGGTCAACCATCGATGACGTACATACACACGCTTGACCACACCCAATGAGGGTATCACATTTCAAGAAATCATCCGAGAAGTACCGGTGGCTTCGTTTTATTGCACAACAGCAAAACTTTTGACCACAGGCTGATTCTGTTTCAATTAAATTGCCACCGACATCATCCTGCGGCTTGACCAATGATTGAATTGCAGGGAGTTCATTTCAACCATGCTGTGCGGCCCACAGCGTTGAGTGCAGGAGCACGCAATCAACCCAGTCAGAAAGCATTAAATGTTAATGAAGTTCTTGGCCTGCCTTGAGCTCATTCAACCTGGATGATCCGGTCAAGCCGGCTCAAGACGGGTGGGGGTGGGTGAAAAAAATACATCGCCAGTCCTCATGGCGAATGATCATTGGGCCTATTAATGGCTCAGTGGTAGGAAATGAATGTCATTTTGACCGGTTGATAGACTTTATGATGCCCGCCTTTTCTTGTTAATGATCCACAAATAAACACCCAACACCAACTCAAACAAAATGATTCCTGGATAACAGAGCACGATCAGCCATATGCCCACCCCAGGTTGTTGATTTAATTCATCCATCATAATCACAAACAACCCAAATTGGATTACAAGGGCTGTTGCTACAGAAGCCGTGTTACCTCTGTTGATGCCAACCACGAACAATATCACTGAAAACACCAGAGCCACCAACACCAATATCATCCAAAACCAATCCCATCTCTGCTTTTGTTGATGTAATGACCATTCCTCTTGGCTTTGCTGCTGCCAATCATTGGAGACCAATTCAAAACTGCGGGTTACCAAAGTGTCCAAATCAACCCGAATTTTGTATTTCCTGTGAGGGGCAGCTTTTCGCTGTAGATAGTCATCAATTGATGTGATGGGGAACCCAAAAGCCCAATTCTCATAAATGGTTAATTGGTAGACACCGGACCATGACTTGTTATCAGAATGGCTGATTTCGTGTTCAATGGCCGATTTGGCCCATTTGGGTGTTTCAATGATTTTTGGAATGCGCTGACAATAGCCATTAATCCTGACCTCTTCCACAAAAAACAAATCTGTACATTGACCGGCCTGACAGTCTGCAATGATGACATTCTCAATGTCTCTGCATGATCTGCCTTGACTGATGTTGACATGAATCAGCAACGCAATAAAAAGCAACAACCGCATGGGTCTTCCTTGTATGGCTTCATCCATATGACATTGGGTGTCAATAAGGGTTCTGATTGTTTGGATGTTTTTTTGATCTGGACCGCAGGACCCAGGCAGACAAAACTAAATGTTTAAGTTATTTTTGGTCCTCCTTGAGCCCTTCCACCTGGATGATCCGGTCAAGCCGGATAATGACGGCGGGGGAGGTGGCTGTGGCTTTTGCTGCCCCTATTTGATGTTCTGGTGGTGGTTGGTGCGCTTAGCAGGACGCTTCAGGACTTCAGCACCGGTCTACCAACTCAAGGCTTTTTTCAGGTGGCTGGCGTGGCGGCGGGAGACGTCGATTTCTTGGCCGTCATCCATGGTCAACAGCAGGCCGCTGTGGCCGTAGGCTTCGATGTTTTTCACGAAGTTGATGTTGATGATGTGGCTGCGGTTGGCGCGGAAAAATTGCTTCTCAGGCAAACGGGTCTGGATTTGGGTGAGTGATTTGTAGACCAATGGTTGGTGCTGGTCGAAGTGCAGCTGGGTGTAATTGCCGTGGCTGACAAAATAGCGGATTTGGTGCACGTCAACCAACCAGCAGCGGTCGTTTTCTTTGACAAATATTTTGTGGTCGATCACCTGCTCAACCTTCGGACTTGGTTCAGTGGCATACGCTTTGAGCAGCTTTTCCAGGGCTTGGTTGAAGCGTTGTTGGCTGATGGGTTTGAGCAAATAGTCCAAGGCATTTTGTTCAAACGCCTGCACCGCATACTCGTCATAAGCGGTGGTGAAGATCACCGCTGGACAATGATCCAGTTGTTCCAGCACATCAAAACCCGTGCCGTCAGGCAGGTTAATGTCCAACAACAACACATCCGGTTGTTGTTCTCTGATCAACGCCACGCCTTCGGCCACTGTGCTGCCTTGGCCCACCACTTCGAGGTTCTGGTGGGGTTTGAGCAACTGCAACAGCTCATTGCGGGCCAAGCGTGAATCTTCAACCATGACCAATTTCAAATTCATGCCGGTGCTCCAGCAAAGGTGGCGGCCTCTGGTAAGGCGGGCAACACCACTTCAATGCAGACCTGATTGGATTGGGCCGTCACCTGCAAGGTCGCTTGGTCACCAAACAGCAGGGCCAAGCGCTTGCGGATGTTGGCCAAACCCAAGCCGGACTCGGCCACAGGTGGTTTGTGCCAATGACCCGGGTTGCGCACCGTGATGTGCAGCTGTTGTGATGCCAAATTGACGCCCAGATACAATTCGCCTGGGCTGGCTTGGCGATCAATGCCATGCCGAATGGCATTTTCCACCAATAACTGGATCAGCATCGGTGGTACCTGACAAGGCAAGGCCCTGGGCTCAACTTCTTCGCGGTATTGCAGGCGGTCCTCATATTGAATCTGGCACAACTGGATGTAGGCTTGCACCACCGCCAACTCACTGGCCAAATCGGTCAACGGCTGTTTCGGGGTGTTCAAAGAATAGCGCAACAAATCCGCCAGGTCGGTGAGCATGGTGCGGGCCCGGTCAACATCTTCCAGCATCAGACCGCGGATGTTGTTCAAACCATTGAACAAAAAATGCGGATTGAGCTGCCCCATCAGGTGGTTCAGTTCTGCTTCTTTCAGTTGCAACTGGGTCTGGTGTTGTTGGGACTGCAGTTGACTCAATTGGCGCAGGTGATTGATGATCAGATAGACCACGGTCCAAATGCCCAGCATCAAGGTCAACACCAACCAGTTTTGGTATACCGTGACCATGAAAAACACCAAGGTGCTGGCATGGCCAAACAACAGGTAATAAAAACCCACACCCAAGGTGCTCAGGACCGCCGAAACAAAGCCCAGCAGCACCACCAGCAGCACCAATCGAAACCACACCCCTGGACTCAGTGAGTGCAACAAATCAAACCGATGCAGCACCCAGCGCAACACCAAGCACAACACGGTGTTGACCAACAACAGCACCACCAATGAGACCAAGCCCTGTTCCAGACTTTCGATGCCATTGAATTGGCGGGTGATGAAATTGATCAGAATGAACACCCCCCAAACCGAAGCATGAAACCACCAAAAATAGCGGTCAGCTGGCGGGGTTCGGGCGGGGTTCATGCGGCATTCCTCATGCGTCAATCATAGCGCTTGTTCAGCCAATTGACCATGGCTTGTAACGCAGCCGGGGCAAAGGTTTCTTCGATTTGCACGTACTCGCTGGTGGCCCCAGTGGTGCTGGTTTGGAACAGGTGATTCAATTGCGGCAAGGCCTGGATGGTGAAATCTGGGTGCTGGGCTGCTTGTAAGCTGCGCTCGATGCCGGCCAGGTTGGACTCGGCGGCGACCTGCACATCCAATTCACCATTGAGGGCCAACAAAGGAGTGGAGACCTGGGCCAAATATGGGGCCGGGTCAAAGGCGATGAAATACCGGAACCATGGGGTGTCGACCATTTTCAAGTGGTTGTCCACAGCCAGTTGCAACTGCTCTGCGGACACCCCGTCGGCCGCCAAATCGTCTTTGAGGTATTGACTGACTTGCGCGCTGTAATCATCGCGCTTGGCCCATTTGACCAACTGCTGATGGAAGGCCAAATCATCGGCCCGTTGCTGCTGCAAAGTCGTTTCGTCTTGACCCATGGTCTTGGCAATCAAGTACTTTTGTTCGGCCAACAACTCGGTGATCGGAATGCCTGGTCCAGCCAACAAAATCAGAAAACCCAAGTCGTCACGCTCGGCCGCCAACATGGGGGCGATCATGCCCCCTTCGCTGTGACCAATCAAACCCACTTTGTCAGCGGGGATGTCATCCCGCGTTTGCAGGTAATCCACCGCCGCGCTGATGTCGGTGACGAAATCGGCGCTGGTGGCGGTTTTGAAGTCGCCGGTGGAATCACCGACACCGCGGTCATCCATGCGCAGCACGGCATAACCTTGTGCCGCCAAATGATCGGCAATCACCCAAAAGGGTTCGTGTTTGAACACGGTTTCGTTGCGGTCTTGGGGACCCGATCCGGTGATCATCACCGCCGCAGCCTTGACCTGTTGGGGGTCTTGGGGCCGGGTCAGGGTGCCAGCCAATTGCACCCCAGCAGTGACGTTCTCCACCACCACGTCTTCCACGTGATAAGCAAATGGGGCTTGGGGTTGCTGTGGTCGCTGGTAGACCTGTTTGGGCAAAGCACCTTGGGTCAAGGCCAGCTTGAACACCAGGCCTTGTTGCTTGAAATCGCCGTCAATAGTCTGTTCGTCTTCACTGAGGTGACCGGTGAACTCAACCCCCAGCGCTTGCATGGTGAAACGCACTTCACCGGCCTCGATGCCGATGGCATCCACCACCAAGCCAGTGACGTTTTGATCGGGGCTGTCGGCACTGGCCTGCAATTGCCCTTCTGACTGCTTGACGTGCAACACCAAACTCAGGGGGTTGCCTGGAATCTGCACCGTGCCACCCCATTGACCCACCAACACCGCTGGATCACTGCTGTCGCTGTGGGCCACGTTGGCATCTGCGCGGGAGAAACTCAAATCAAACACCCCGCCTTGAATGAACTTGCCGGTGATGGTGTCATTGGCCTCATCCAACTGGCCCTCGTAATGCACCCCAATGGCTGACAACTCAAACAACAAACGCGCACCGTCCATTTCCACCCGGCTCATGGGCATGCCCATGGCGCCCTGGGCGGGTGAATCCAGCGTGCCACTGGCCACGCCATCGTTTTGTTGCAAGTGCAAGACCAAAGGCAACTGCATGCCGTTGACTTCCAACACCCCTTCCCAGTCACCTGCCAACTCAGCGTGGACCGTCCATGACCACAGCAGCAATGATGTCAACTTAATCAATTGTTTCATGATAATTGTTCTCGATTGAAAATGATCATGCTAACAGCAATCGAGCGATGACCACCAAAATTAGGATGGATGGTCCATTGGCGATGTGAACCCCACCACTGGCCTGATCATCAGGCCAGTGAGTTCCGCATTCAAAGCCTGTCTTTCCAAATCAAGAAGGGCTTTTCCACCAAATAATGCACCAACAAACTGCCCAACAACGTCATCCCCAAATACAATGCCATGAATGAGCCGATGTGGATCCAAGCTTCTTCGCTGCGAATGTATGTTTTGTGAATTCGCACCACCCATGGCAACAACGCGTAATGAACCAAGTACAATGAATAAGACAGGACGGCAATCACCCGCAACGTCCGGCCTCGCAACAAGGCCAACCAACGATGACCACTGAATTGAACCACCGACCACACCAAACACCCAAACAGCACAATCACCAAACCATGAAGCCAGTTGGTCCAATGCCAGCTTGGCAGGTCAAACAATTTCACACTGAATAACAACACCCCCAAAATCAACATCACCCCAATCGTGGATCCCGGTCCAAGCCTGTTGACCGGGCGCCCTTGCCACAAAGCCACCAGCACGCCAATCAGAATCCCGGTCACGGCAAAATGAAAGGGCAGACGCAGCTCTATGAAAAAATCATTGCTTCTCAAATCGGCGTCTGCTTGAATGATCAACACGCTCCGATAAAGTAACATCAAGAGCACAAAAAGCAGCAACAGCAGGGTCGCTTGTTTGGCCGGCCAGCGGCGCAAAAACAACAGCAATGGCGCCAGCAGATAAAACTTCTCTTCCGTCGCCAGTGACCACATGGGTTCCAATATTCGGGGGCCCATGTAATCCTGTAAAAAAAACAAATGCGTAAGCAGCTGTGTGCCAGTCACATCGACCTTGTAATAAGGAATGGCACCCAACATGAACAGCAAGATCATGGCGTAATACACGGGAAACGTTCGCAGCACGCGTTTCAGTGCATAGCGGCGGTAATCGGTGGCCAAGGCGGTTTGGTCTTGCAATTTGATCAGGTGGTGGAAAATCAAATACCCACTGAGCACAAAAAACAAATCCACGCCCAGCCAGCCATTTTGCAGGAAGTGACCCAATGCCCCTGTGAAAAAATTGCGATAATAAGAGCCATTCACTTCACCATAATAGGTGGCAAAGTGATACAACAGCACCATGACAATGGCCAGTGCCCGCAAGCCATCCAGCTCTGGAATTCTTCCTGGCTGAGTCCCAATTTTGAGGTATTGAACCCAAGCGAATTTTTGGCGGCCGCCCTCTGCTGTTTGCTGCATGTCAGTTTGGATTAAAAAAACTGGACCTACTATAGCAGCACCAGACTCCGATGTGGTGTTCAAATAGACAGCAAATGGGTCTTCAGCGCTTTGAGGTCTTCAATGATGGCTTGCTGTTCTTGGTGCAGCGGTTGGTAAATCCTTTGTTCCAACTGTTGGGCATTGGGTTGCCACGGGGGGTTGATCGGCTTGTTGGCAACCAGCTCTGGAGCAACCAGCGCCACGGAGGCTTGATTTTGCCAGGCAAACACCGTCACCAACACCGCCAGGGTAAAGCCGGCAGCCAAACCCAGCCAAACCCTTTGGGGACTGCGGTTTGGTCGCGGGGATTGGGTCAGAGAGGCCGCCAGTCGCACATCCAAGTCCAGTGTTGCCAGGCGCTGTTGCGCCTGCGCCTGGATGGCTTGCGCATCTTGTTTCAACTGTTTTTCCAATTCTGGGTTCATCAATGGGCCTCCAACATCAGCGACAACGAGCGGTTGTTACTGAGTTTCATTTTACTGCGATGCAGGTTGGTTTTCACCCACGATGTGGACTGATTCATGATGTGGGCAATTTCTTGGATGCTGGCTTGTTCCACATAAAAAAACCACAACACATCATAATGCTTGGGTGATACGTCTTGTTTGATCAACTGCCAAATGTTGTTCCGATCGATGGCAAAGGGGTCTTCCTGGGTGGCCAACTGCTCTCCAGAGATGGCATCCATGGCCACGTGGTAAACGGTTTTCAGTTTGCTGAGAATGCGGCGGGCAATGGTGAACAGCCAGGTACTGAATTGCCACTGGGCGTCATAAGTTTTGAGGTACTTGAATGCGCTGATGAAGGTTTCTTGGAGCACATCATCGGCGTCATGGCTGTTGTGACAACGGGCCAGCAAATAACTGTACAAACGCGCCTGGTAGGAAGCCACCAACTGCGAAAAACAGTGGGTGGCTCCTTGTTGCGCCTGGCTGATGAGCTGTTGCTCAGTCATGCTTCAGTCGACGTTGATTTGCGGCAGCAGACTGAATGGCACAGACGTGGTCACCAACAGGTCGGTGCCTTGTTGGCTGATGTTCAAACCATTGAGCAAGGTGGTCAACACCGGCTTTTCATCGGTCGCCCCAGACAAGGCGTTCATGGCCACCAAACCCCGGGCCACTTGCACCAGTTGGGTGGCGGTGGCGTCGTCGCTGGTGGATAACACCAAATCCAGCGACAGATCAGCACCCGACTCATAGGCAGCGGCTGATACTTGGGTGACTTTGGTGAACATTTCAGATTGGAATGGCTGTTTGTGCGCGCTCAAATCCGCACCCATTTTGGCCATCGCCGATTCCACATTAACCAACAAGGAAATCAAATCTGACTGGTACAAATCGGCGGTGCTGTATTGACCATCAATCCAGTTTTTTACCTCGGTTTGGCTGAAGCTGATGACCATCATTTGGTCGTTCAGTTTGGCGCTGTAAAAAGCAAAATCATTGGCCTTTTTCTCATCCACCTTGAACTGGTTGATCACGGTGCCACCGTGGGCCGTTGAGTCATACAAGGCGATCGGTGATTCACCATTGATCTGATACAGCGTGTCGGTGATGTATTGATTGAGGCTGAAGTTGGCGAATTGGCCGGCGAGCACCACCGAAACGTCATTTTCTTTTTCGGTGTGGCCATACAGGGTGATTTTTTGCACCTCTTGGGGCATGTTTTCGCGCAGAGAAAAATCGTTCTTGTGGTGTTTCTCTTGGGGTAACAGAGGCAACACCTTGTCTCTGATTTGGGCCACATCCACCGACAAATACCAATTGGCTTCATCATAGGCAGCGGCTTGGCTGTTAAATGCAAAGACCCACAGCAGGGTCAACAGGGTGATGGTTTTTTTCATGTTGTGCTCCGGTTAATAACTATTAGATACGAACACTGATAGGCCGGAAAACTGCCAAAGGTTACAAAAACATGAAAAAAAGGCCCCGATTGGCCCAAAATCAGCCCATGCCAAAGATCAGGTAAATGATTTCGACCCCTTTTTGGGTGTGGTGCAACAGCAAGAAAGAACCCAAATACAGGACCGATGCCAAGCAACCCAGGGCCCACAAGTAGTGCGCTTGCACAGCCAACAAGCGATGCAGTCCATACACCGCAATGGCGGTGGCATGCACCCAGATCAAGCCCAGCACCCATAAGTGCCAATCCTGCATCGCCTCGTCATGGGCCAACTGCAAAAACAGGTTGTGGTATTTTTCACTGCTGAAGCCGGCATGGATTTCAAACAACATGTTCCACAACCACAACGGCACCCAATAGACCACGATGAACCACCCCACCAACAAGCCCACTTGGTGGTGGTCACGCAAACCCAACCAGGCCACCGCAGCAAGCAGGACCGTAACCATGGCCCCATGCACCAACAACACGGCAAAAATTTCTCCGGGCTTTTCTTGTTCCTGGACAAATTCAAAGCCGCTGAACAGCAGCGACATCACGGTGATGATGATCACCATCAAAGCGATCGACTTTTTCACATGCAACATGGCTTGTTCAATGGCATTGGGGTGTTGCTGGATGCCATTGAGGACCCAAGCTGGCCGACCATAAAAACTCACCATGGCCACCAAGGCCTGGAACAAGGCTTTGAGTTCATTGAGGATGTATTGCATGGTGGCATTGTAACCACAGTCACCGGTGGATGGAAAATTTTTGAACCGAAGGTTTCAGTCGGTGGTCACAACTGACAGGATCAATGAAGAACAAACGGAGAACAGGCATGTTACGACACCGAACCCCCCAAGCCAACCAAGACGAAATCAATGTCACCCCCATGATGGATGTCTTAACCCGAGTGACGTCTATATTTCATTTCAGTCAATGATAGGATTCATGCATCAAGGCGATGAATTGAAGTTACAGTCATCTGTATCAAAATTCAACAACGATGATGCATGATTCCTATCATTGACCATCCTTTGAGTAGCTGTTGTTATGGGACAAAAACTAATCCTCAACTCTGCGTTACGACTTTCATTAATAGAATGACCATTAATTTCAAGCCAAGCCTTGATTTGAGAATTTGTTTTTGTCCTGAAACGGAATTTAGACGCCACACGGGTTAAATCATCATGTTGATCTTTTTCGTGGTGACCGCCTCTTTTGTCAAAGAAACCGGTCTCGGCATCAGCCGCTCCACCGCCGCAGAAATGCCCCAGCATGATGCACCGGTGGTGACCATCAAACTCGACCTTGCTGGTCACAGCATCAATGGACAAAGCGTTGCCCTGGATGGCATGGCAAGCCGCCTGGCCCAACTGCACGCCGAACACCCCAAACTCACTGCTCAATTGGTGGCGGCCAAAGACATCGATGTGGCCACCTTGGTGACTGCTGTGGATCAGGTCCGTGCCGCTGACATTGAAGGTTTGGCGGTCAGCACTTTTTGAATCATGGGTCTTGGTTCAAGGCCATCTCAACGGCGGCTTGAATGTGGCAGTGGGTGGCATCAAGCAGGGGCACTGACGTGTCTGATGACTGCACCAACAAACCGATCTCAGTGCAGCCCAAGATGATCGCTTGCGCCCCTTGTGCAGCCAAGTCGTCGATGATGTCCAAATACGCTTGTTTGGATTCAGCCTGCAACTGACCGTGACACAACTCGGTAAAAATCACCCGATCCACCACGTCGCGTTGTGGGGCGTTGGGCAAAAGTGTTTGGATCCCATGACGTGCCCGCAAGCGGTCTCGATAGAAAGGCTCTTGCATGGTGAAGGCGGTGCCCAACAAGCCCACGGTTGTTACCCCTTGGTCTCGCAGGGCCTGGCCCACCACATCGGCGATGTGCAGCAACGGCAGATCCAATTCGGCCTCGATCAAAGGCGCCAATTTGTGCATGGTGTTGGTGGCAATCACCAAAAAATCCGCCCCAGCGGCTTGGATACAGCGGCAATGACCCAACAATCGCTGGCCAATGCCTGCCCAGTCACCGGCCTGCATCAGCCGTTCTATCGGGGCAAAATCCACATTCACCAGCACCATCGGCGCCGAGTGCAGGCCCCCGAGGTGTTGATTGATTTGCTGATTCAGTTCGCGGTAATAAATGCGGGTGCTTTCCCAACTCATGCCACCCAACAAACCAATGGTGTTGATGTGGGGCAGGCGATTGGGGTCTGAACTCACTGCTTGAGCCAGGTATAAATGCGCATGGGCGGGATGTTTTTGAACTCGATTTTCTTGTAGGTGTAATCACCAAACAACGGTCTGGCCAGTTTGCTGACGTGATCCCTCAACTGATAAGCCAAAAAGATGCCGCCGGGCTTCAGGGCGTCATGGATCGATTGCATGATGGCTTTGTCCATGCCTTTGGGTAAGGTGGTGAACGGGATGCCAGAAATGATCACATCGGCCGACTCCCAGTCATGTTCTGACATGATTTCGACCAAGTTTTGGGCCCCTTTGTTGCTCAATATCAAACGCGGATCACCGATGGTTTTGGCCATGTGATCGATGAACTTTTGATTGATTTCAACACTGATCAGATGGGCATCATCGGCCATGTATTTGAGGATGCCCTTGGTGGTGCCACCGGTCCCCGGACCCAACTCAATGATGTGTTGAGATTCTTGTAAATGCGCGGTTTTGGCAATTTGTTCAATCAACCAAGGCGAAGAGGGCATGAAGTAGGCCACTTGCATCGGACTCTTGATGGCGTGCTTCAGGAACAAGGCCGAATCTTTCAAGGAATTTTTGACTTTTTTGCTCATGCCTTGATTTGTCCTGATAAGAAGCTTTTGATTGTATCACGACTGATGTTTTGTGATTGCATGTCTACACGATGGCGGTATTCCACTTCGTCATTGTCCAGGGCGCGGTCGCCGATGATGACTTGATGCGGAATGCCCAACAACTCGAAATCAGACATCATGAAACCGGGTCTCACTTTGCGGTCATCCAGGATCACCTCAATACCCAGGGCGGTTAACTCTGCATATAATTGATCTGCAGCTTGTTTAACGCGCTGCGATTTTTGGTAATTCATGGGCAAAATGGCCACGCTGAACGGGGCGATGTTGGCAGGCCAAATGATGCCTTTGTCGTCGTGGTTTTGCTCGATGGCCGCGGCCACCATGCGAGTGACACCCATGCCATAACAGCCCATCTCCATGGCTTGTGATTTGCCTTGTTCATTCAACACCACGGCATTCATGGCTTTTGAATATTTGTTGCCCAATTGGAAGATGTGTCCCACTTCAATGCCACGGGCCATTTGTAAGGTGCCCACCCCATCTGGGCTGGGTTCGCCCACCTGGGCATCGCGGATGTCTTTGACCAGATCATAGGTCGCATCGCGATCCCAGTTGACCCCGGTGTAATGGTGACCTTCTTCATTGGCACCACACACAAAATCACTCATGTTGGCCACGGTTTGATCAACCACGATCAGGCAATGCAAATCTTTGACCCCGATGGAGCCGGCATCACAGCCGGCCGTGGCTTTGATTTCTGCCTCATTCAGCATGCGCAAAGGCGAGGCCACGACGGCCAAATTACCGGCTTTGACTTCATTCAAGGTGTGATCGCCGCGCAACACCAAGGCCACCGGTTGTTCGGTGCCTTCGACCAACAGGGTTTTGACGGTGCTGGTTTTGTCGACCTGCAAAAAGCTGGCCACTGCCTCAATGGTTTTCTGCTCGGGCGTGGCCACTTTTTGCAGCGCCGCTGTCGGTGCCGCCCGTTCATTCAGCAAACTGACGGCCTCACATTTTTCCAGGTTGGCCGCATAGTCACCGGTGTCTGAATACATGATGGCATCTTCACCCGAATCAGCAATCACATGAAACTCCTGTGAACCAGAGCCACCAATGGCTCCGGAATCGGCCAACACACAACGGAATTCCAAACCAATGCGGTTGATGATGTTGGTATATGCCTGGTGCATTTTTTGGTATGTAACTGCCAGCGAATCCTGAGTCAAATGGAAGGAGTAGGCATCCTTCATGATGAACTCACGGGACCTCATGACCCCAAAACGCGGCCGAATTTCATCCCTGAATTTGGTTTGTATTTGGTAAAAGTTGATCGGCAATTGCTTGTAAGAATTGATTTCATTGCGCACAAAGTCGGTGATCACTTCTTCATGGGTGGGGCCAAAAAAGTAGTCCCTTTGGGCCCGGTCATGGATGGCCAACAGTTGCCCACCGAAGTCTTCAATGCGGCCGGTCTCTTCCCACAATTCTTTGGGTTGTACCGCTGGCATCAACATTTCCAAAGCACCACTGGCATTCATTTCTTCACGGATGATTTGTTCCACTTTTTGCAACACCCGCAGTCCCAACGGTGCCCAGGTATACAAGCCGGCGCCCAGCTTTCTGATCATGCCGGTACGAATCATCAATTGGTGGGAAATGATTTCGGCGTCTTGAGGGGTCTCTTTGCGGGTAACTAAATGAAAATCGGTGGTTCTCATGGTAACAATTGGGGGTGATCAAAAAAACAGCGCCATCTTAACTGATTTTGCTGACTTCTGCTGCACTTATGTCAGCGGGGTGCACCGATCCAAGGGCCTGTGCTGCTGCCGCGCAAGCCCTGGGTGGTGGTCATCGAATGCGGTTCGGCCGGGCCCGGTTGATGCGGCTCCGACCGTTGTTCACTTTTTTGAGTTTTGATGCATGAAGAAGGTCACCACTTGTGACTTTTTCTTGACTTTGTTGGTCAATCGCTCCACCAGCAAAGCCTGCACTTGGTGTTCTCCTCGACTGATGTTGGAAAAGGTCTGTGAACTGCTGTCATCCGGCTTTTGTTTTTCGCCATCCAACACCACCTGGACCTGATAACGGAAACTCTGTGCTTCGGTCAATTCCGGTACCGACACCGTCACTTTACCCCCAGTGCCCCACAGGTTTTGTTCCTGGCTGGGTTCCAGGATCTCAAACTTGGGCACCTCTGCCGGATCCACCGGTTCGGCATCACTGGTGGTCGTGTTGGAGTAGGTGTCTGCTGGTCTGGCAGGCACCACCGACAACTCCGGTAAATCAGCCTCTTCATAATTGTCATTGGGCTTGGTTTCGGTGTAGTGGGTCACCCCGTTTTCATCGGTGTATTTGTATATTTTCTTCTCTTCTTTGGCCTGTGCACCGGTGCTGAGTAACCAGGCAGCCAAGAGCAGATGGGTTTTATTCATAATCAATCCGAAAACAACATCGTTTCTTTGTTATACAGCCTGACTGCAAACCATGCAAGCACGACACCAAAGAATAAAGTGCCGAAGATGGTGACCAAAATGGCCGACATGCCAGGCTCTTCGCCGCGAATGATTTGGTTAATGATCAGGTTTTGACTCAAAATCGGCACCAACATCATCCACAATTTTTCCTTCACGGACATGAACATCAACAACAAACTGGGTATCATTGGCAACAAAATCAAGAGCCCCACATAGGTTTGCGCTTCCTTGAAAGATTTGCTGAACGAGGCAATGATGGTCTGGATGGCACTGGCCACCACCGCCAAAGGCATCAACACCACCAGCATGATCAGAATCTTATACATGCCCAAATCCAAACTCAAACCCAGTTTTTTCTGGGGATAGAACGGCAAAGTGATTTTGAACACAATCATGGTCAACACCAAAGTGAGCAGACCAAAGGTGATGGTGGCCGCCAATTTACCGGCCAAAATGTCGCTGCGTTTGGCCGGATTCAAAAACAAAGGTTCCAGGGATTTGCGCTCTTTTTCGCCGGCGGTGGTGTCAATCGCCAAGTACATGCTGCCAGAGAACAAGATCAGAATCAGGAAGTAGGGCAAAAAGGTCATCATCTGGCCCCCTTTGGATTCCAGCGATGCCTGATCATGGCTTTGGATGCTCACCGCTTTCATGATGTTCGGTGAAATGCCTCGCAGTTGCAGGCGCAAGGCACCGATGCTGGAGGAGTAGGCATTGACCAAGGAGCGGGCTTTGCGCACCGATATGTTGGCCGTGCCTTTGGCCGAACCATCAAAATACAGTTTCACGGTTGCCACCCGCCCGGCATTGAAATCGGCCGCATAATTCTCGTCAATTTCCAGAATCACGTCGTGGTCTTTGTCCTTGATCGCTTGTTCCGGGGTTTTGTCTCCCAATGGCACAATTTTCACCCCTTGGCTGAGTAAAAATTGTTCCAGGTTTTGGGCCCCAGACACATTGATCACCGGCAATTCCAATTGTTCTTCGGCCTTGCCCTTGGTCATGTTGGTGGTCATGATGATCAAACCCAACATCATCAGCGGACCCAGCACCGCAGACATCACCAAAGACGACATCACGGTGCGTTTGTCGCGCAGGTTTTCGGTGACCTCTTTTTTGAACACCACTTTGAATGCTTGACTCATCATGACACACCTCCGACAGTGGATTTTTGGGTGACCAGATTGACAAAGGCGTCTTCCAGATTCTGTTCCTGGGTCAAGGCCAACAGTTCTTGTTCGGTGCCTGTGGCACAAATGGCGCCGGCATCAACCACGGTGATTTCATCGCACACCGCCGACACCTCTTGCATCACATGGGATGAAAACAGCACGCATTTGCCGCGGGCTTTTTCTTCCCGCAAAAAGGCCCGGATGGCCCGCGTACTCATCACGTCCAAACCATTGGTGGGTTCATCCAACAGGATGTTTTGCGGATCATGGATGATGGCCCGGGCAATGGCCACTTTGACCCGCTGCCCTTGGGAAAAGCCGTCGGTTTGGCGATCGGCAAATTTTTCCATACCCAACCGTTGAATCAATTCATCGGCACGGCGCTTGATATCGGCTTCACTCATGCCTTGTAAACGGCCAAAATACTCCATGTTTTCTCGTGCCGTCAAACGTTTATACAGGCCCCTGGCATCGGGCAACACACCCATGCGGGCACGTGCCGCAACCGGATTTTCGGTGGAGTTGATGCCATCAACCATGACCACCCCGGTTTCCGGTTTGATCAAGGCATAGATCATCCGCATGGAGGTGGTTTTTCCGGCGCCATTGGCGCCCAACAAGGCGGTGATTTTACCGTCTTCAGCCACCAGACTGACTTCTTTGACGGCTTGCACTTCGCCAAAGGATTTACTGATTCGATCGACTTGTATCATTCTTGAGGCCCATTCATGTTGATGAAGAAAGGAAAATCTCTGAAGTCACCCATACAAGCGGTGTCCAATTCAGTTTCCGGTTGCTTGATGAAAGCGGCAACGATTTTCGGCATGCAGCCACGGGTACTCACGATGTGGCCTTGACCTTTGGCCACCAAGTGTTGGGCATTGCTCAACGTTGCCATGGCTCTTTCGGCAAATTCAGGCGGCGTCACCGGATCGTATTCTCCAGACAACAACAAGGTCGGGATGTCTGAAGTCACCGGCTCTTTGAACGAATCGGCCACCGGCACCGAATCCCATTCGGCACAACGTGCCCGCATGAGCTCGAATAAATTGTCACCAAACAGGGAGTTGGTCACGTTGCTCGAGGTCGGCATGAACGGCACATCCTCGGCACAAGATACCGACAATTCCAAGGCGTTGTTCAGCCCTTGGTTGAGGCTGTTCATGACCATTTGTGCCTGCGCTGCCATGGTTTCAGGCTGACCGTTGTTGGCCAACGACACCAACAATGGAATCAAGCCCATGGTCTCAGGCGAATAGGCAAACATGCGCAAGGCCAACACCGCATATTCGCGGGTCATGACCACCGTTTCATATTCACCGGTGGCCGAATTCTGGATGCGCAAGGTGATGGGCTGCTCTTGCAACTGGTCCAAGAACTTCCACATTTGTTGCTCGGCATCACCAAAGGCTTTGGCACAGCTTTCATCTTGTTCACAACGCGCAAAGATTCGCGATAAAGTGCTTTGTAAATTGGCCTCATGCGAGACCCCCAGGGCTTCGTCCTGACTGACCACCGCGTCCAACACCACCGAGCGAATGGCGTCCGGATACATTTTCATGTAGGTCAAGGCCTTGCGGGTGCCGTATGAGCCACCGTACAAATTCCATTGGTCATAACCCAGGGCTTGACGCACCGATTCCAAGTCTTCAATCGCGATGGTCGTGGTGTACATGCGGGTGTCGGCATCCAAGCTGTCATGACACTCTTTGGTCCAGGCGCGCAGGGCCTCTGGATCCAAGTCATTCATCGCTTCAAAATCTTCCGGCGTGATTTCACAGCGCAACGGGTTGGAGGCACCAGTACCCCGCTGATCCACCATCACCACATCGCGCAATGGCAACAGGGCGCTGATGGGTTTAACCAAGCCTGCAAAGGTGTCAACCGCGCCTTGCCCCGGCCCACCAGCCAACAACAACACCGGGTCGTTGAGTTTGTCACTGGAACCTGATTTGACCACCGCGATGTTCAACTCGATTTGCTGCTCTGGCTGCTCGCGGTTTTCTGGTACGCTCAAGCGACCACAATGGGCGGCGGTGTGCACGCCTGAGCCTGCCGCACCAATGAAGCAGGGCTCCAACTCAAGCGCGTAGGCATTGGTGGCCAGCAACCAGGCCACCAAAGTGATGATTGTTTTGTTCATGTTTTTCCGTGCTGTTTAACGTTAATTATTCTAATGAAATGGCCTGACTTAATCATGGCCCAATGGTCACGGCGAGCCAGGACCTGCGGCAGCTCCCTTCATTTCTTGCGAATCGGGGGGCTGACGTATTTTTCGCGTTTGATCAATGGTACCGGCAGGCCTTTGTCTTTCAACAACTGATAAGCGTCATCGACCATGTTGGGATTGCCACACAAGTAGGTGATGTCATTTTCGGCATCGAATTCATGTTGGGCCAAATACTGCTGCACATAACCTGATTGGTCATTGGGGCCTGGCTTGTCGCGCTGTTGGCGAGACAGGCATGGCACGTAATGAAACCCCTCATACCGTTGTTCCATGGCCACGAAATCGGCTTCATAGAGCAGTCCGGTGGCGTCTTGCGCACCCATCACCACATAAAATTCCGAACCGGCTTGTAGGCGCAGTTCAATCTCATTCAGCATGGCCCGGTATGGCGTGACCCCGGTGCCGGTGGCAATCAAGAAATACCGCTCATGGCGATCCGGCAACAAACAAAACCGACCATACGGGCCGGTGGCTTCCAACTGATCGCCAACTTGCATCTGCGACAGCCGCTCGGTGGCCAACCCCCCTGGCACCCAGGACACCGCGATGTCAATTTGATCCAGCGTGGTTTTTTCTTCGGGGAAAATGCTGGCCACAGAATAACTGCGGAAGGTTTCCAGGCCATCATCTTGGGTGAAGTGCAAGCGCAAAAACTGGCCAGCAATCACCACGAAGGGCTGCTCAGAGCTCACCGCAAAAGCCATGTTGACGGTGTTGTCATTCAAAGCTTCACGGCTGAGCATGGTCAATTTCAAAGGGGTCATGTGTGCAGGTCAAAAGTTCAAAGCCGGCCATTATCGCACATCCTGTGAAAAAGGGCTGCGTTTGGTGACTGATCGGCCGCATCCCGCGCCAGGCCTGAGCCCCCGGACCCTTTGGCTGCAACGCAAAACACTCCGGATACACCAAAAAAAAGTTGAACAATGCCCCTGATTTGTCTATACTTCGCTTCCTCGCGGTTCAGCGAGACCAAAGAAAGTGTGCCGACATAGCTCAGTTGGTAGAGCAACTGACTTGTAATCAGTAGGTCCGGGGTTCGACTCCTCGTGTCGGCACCATTTCCTCCGCTTCATTCATTCACCTCAACATGCCCTTAATGACGCCTCAATGATGTTGTTCGTTGGCACAAAAGTGGTATCATCTGGGCATGCCCGAGACCGATCAACTGAAGGTGGTTCAGGTGGCCTTGAAAGTGCCTTTCGCGCCCCACTTGGATTACCGTTTGCCCGATGACATGCCAGCCCCAGCAGTGGGGGCCCGGGTGCAGGTGCCGTTGGGTAAAAACCGATCGGTGGTGGGGGTGGTGATGGGCTTGGTGGCCAGCAGCCCGCACCAAAAACTCAAACCCATTCAAGCCCTGTTGGATGATGCCCCTTTGTTGAACCCAGCCAGTTTGGACTTGTTGCAACAAGCGGCGCGCTATTACCAGGTGAACTTGGGTGAAATGGTGTTCACCGCCCTGCCGGCCTGGTTTCGCAGCACCGACAACCGCCCCATCCCAATTCAACACTGGTGGCAAGTGACGGTCAGTGCCGAGGAAGCCGCCGCCCGGCTGTCCCAGGCCCCGCAGCAACTGGCCATCTTTGACTATGTCAGGCGCCACGGACCGGTCATGAGCAAGATGATGTCCCACCTCAACCCAGCGGCGGCCAAACTGTGCCGTCAATTGCAGGACAAAGGTTTGTTGGAATCATCAGAAGTGTGTTTTGTGGCGACCGATGAGGCCCGTGATCCGAACTTTGAACTGACTGCCGACCAGGCCCAGGCCATGCAATTTTTGTCACAACATGACCAGGGGTTCCAGGTGGCTTTGTTGGATGGCATCACCGGTTCGGGGAAAACCGAAATTTACATCCGCTTCATCAACCAACTGTTGAAACAACACAAACAGACCTTGGTGATGGTGCCGGAAATCGGCCTGACGCCCCAATTGTTTCAAGAAATCAGCCAGCGCATCAATGGCCAAATAGCCATCCTGCACTCCGGTTTGTCCGATGGGGCGCGGGCGCGGGTCTGGCAACACGCCAGTCAGGGATTGGTGGATGTGGTGGTTGCCACCCGTTCAGGAATCTTTACACCGTTCAAAAACCTGGGCGCCATCTTGGTCGATGAAGAACACGACTTGAGCTACAAACAGCAAGAAGGGGTGCGTTATTCAGCGCGCGATTTGGCGGTGTTGCGCGGCAAAATCGAACACATTCCGGTGGTACTGGGTTCGGCCACACCCAGTTTTGAAAGCTTGAGACACGCCCAAACCGGTCGTTACCACTGGTTGCAACTGCGCCGCCGCACCAACCGCAACCCCATGCCCAGCCTGACCTTGCAGAACACGCAAGCCAAAAAACTGACCAAAGGCTTGACCCACACCACCTTGAGCCGCATTGAATCACACCTCGATGACGGCAATCAGGTGTTGGTGTTCATGAACCGCCGCGGCTGGTCACACAAGTTGCTGTGTCACGATTGTGGTTGGGTGGCCGAGTGCGATGACTGTGATGCCTACCTGACTTTTCACAAACACCTGGAATTGCTCAAGTGTCACCACTGTGACCGCCGCTATGGGTTGCCAGAATTTTGCCCCGCTTGCGGCTCGCAACAGGTTGAAACCATGGGCGTGGGCACGGAAAAGCTGGCCGCCGGTTTGGCTGACCGTTTTGCGCAGGTACCGATCGTGCGCTTTGATCGCGATTCGGTGTCAACCCCGGCCCAATGGCAACACAACCTCGAAGTGGTGCGTTCTGGTGACCCTTGTGTGATCGTCGGCACCCAAATGTTGTCCAAAGGCCATGATTTCCCCTGGCTGTCATTGGTGGTGGTGGTGAATGTGGACAACAGCTTTTTCTCCACCGATTTTCGGGCCACCGAATACCTGGCTCAATTGTTGACGCAGGTGGCCGGCCGCGCTGGCCGGGCCAAGACCAAGGGTGAAGTCATCATCCAAACCCAATTTCCCGAACATGAGTTTTTCCAAACCTTGTTCCAGCAAAGTTACGAGGTCTTTGCCCAACAGCAAATGGCCGAACGCGAGGCGATGATGTTTCCACCATTTTCTCACCTGGCCATCATCCGCGGACAACACGGCAATGAAAGCGAACTGGAACGCTGCTTACAACGCATGGGGGCAGAACTGGAAGGGGAGCCTGACCTCAGTGTATTGGGGCCGTTACCAGCGCCCATGGCCAAGCGGCAAAAACTGCACCGCATGCAGCTGATCCTCAACAGCAACAACCGCCAGGCTTTGCACCGCACCTTGCATCGCCTGCGCAACCAGCACAACCCCCACCAAGGCACCATTCCCTGGTTCATCGACATCGATCCGGTCAATTTCGACTGAGCAAAAAAAAGCCCTGATCTCTCAGGGCTTTTGGCTTGGTTTGGTGGTGAATTGATTATTTCACTTCAATCAATTCAACATCAAAAATCAAGGTGCTGTTGGGGCCAATCGGTCCGCCAGGTCTGGCATCCGCACCGTAGGCCAACTCGGGTGGGATGTAGAAACGGTATTTGGAACCGGCATTCATCAATTGCAAGCCTTCGGTCCAACCTTTGATCACTTGATTCAGGGCGAATGTGGCGGGTTGGCCACGGTCCACTGAACTGTCGAATTTGGTGCCGTCGATCAAAGTGCCGGTGTAGTGCACCACCACGGTTGAAGTTTCTGAAGCCGGCTTGGCGCCATCGCCTTGTTGCACCACTTCATACAGTAAACCTGATTCGGTGCTCATGACACCCGATTCAGCGGCTTTTTCTTTCATGAAGGCGGCGCCTTTTTCGGCATTTTCAACTTTTTGTTTTTCCATTTCAGCCATCATTTTTTCGCGTTTGGCTTTTTGCACTTCTTGTTGTTTTTGTTGGATCACGCCACGCACTCGGGTCAGCTCTTCTTGGGTCAAGCGCAGCTCTCTACCGGCCAAGCCATCTTCCAAACCTTTCAGGAATGACTCTTTGTCAAACTCCAGTTCAGAATCGTTCAAGTACTTGCCGACGTCCGAACCAATTTTGTAGTTGATCTGACCGTTTTCAGAATCCATGTCTGCCCATGCAGTGGCGCTCACGAAGGCACCTGCTACAGCAAAAGCAATGGCTAATTTTTTCATTCAATATCTCCGATTTTTTTAGAATTTGTGGTCTTGGCAGATCAACAGGATCAACCAAAGCAGGCAATTATAACAAAAATATGCAACCAATAATCAATAACTGGGTCTCAGTTTACGCCGCCTGGGCTTGTATTGGTGACGATTGACATATATCATTAAATACACCCCTCTGGCAGTATGGTTGGAGAAAAGTTCAATGCCTGGCATTGAGCGCCCACGACAAAGAATAAGAACAACCGGACAAAAGAAATGAACAGAAGCAGACTAACATGGATGGCCGTGGCATTGCTGGGCAGTTTAATCACCGCCCAATTGGCCCTGGCCAAGACCAATCTTGAGTTGATCAAGCCCAATCCCAAACACCAGGACGAGAGCCGCCTGGTGGTCAAATTGGTGGAGAACCTCCACTACAAACACACCGAGTTGGATGACGAGTTTTCCAACCAAATTCTGGACAAGTACCTGGCCGTGCTGGATCCCAATAAGATGTACTTTTTGGGCGAAGACGTGGTGGCCTTTGATCGCTGGCGTTACACCCTGGATGAAGGCTTGCGCTCGGGCAATTTGAAACCCGCGTATGACATTTTTAACCTGTTCAAAAAGCGCGTGGCCACTCAAAAAGCCTACGCTTTGTCGGTGTTGGCGTCGGACTTGAATTTCGAGGCCGAAGAAGAATACCAATGGGACCGTGAAAAAGCCCCCTACGCCATCGATCAGGATGAACTGGATGAGTTGTGGCGCAAGAAAGTCAAAAATGACTACCTGGGTCTGAAACTGTTGAAAAAAGAACCTGAAAAAATCAAAGAAACACTGGCCAAGCGATACAACCTGATGGCCAAGCGCGTCAGTGACATGAAAAGCGATGACGTGTTTCAGTTCTTCATCAACTCCTACCTGAGTTTGGTGGAACCCCACACTGGGTACATGGAACCCATCACTTCAGAAAATTTTGAAATCAACATGAAACTGTCGTTGGAAGGCATCGGTGCGGTGCTGGGCAATGACGGTGAATACACCTCTATTCAAACCATCGTCAAAGGCGGTCCTGCTGATATGGAAGGCACCCTGAAAAGTGGCGACAAAGTACTGGCCGTGGGCCAGGGCAGTGACGGCAGCTTTGAAGACGTGGTGGGCTGGGGCATCGAAGATGTGGTGCAACTGATTCGTGGTGAAAAAGGCTCCACCGTGCGCTTGCGGGTGATCGCCGAAGACGATGGGCCAGATACCATCCCACACACCGTGCGGATTGTCAGAGATAAAGTCAAATTGGAACAACAAGCTGCCCAACACCAAATCTACAAAGTCAAAGACGGCAAGCACGAACGCAAAATCGGCGTCATTGACTTGCCCACCTTCTACCTGGATTTTGCCGCTTACCAAGCCGGTGACAATGATTACCGCAGCACCACCAAAGACGTCAAAAAAATCCTCAACAAGTTTGAAGAAGAAGGGGTGCAAGGCATCATCGTCGATTTGCGCAACAACGGCGGAGGCTCTTTGCATGAAGCCATTCAATTGACTGGCTTGTTCATAGACAAAGGTCCGGTGGTACAAACCAAGTTTCCCAAAGGCAAAATCGACATCAAACGCGATGTCAACCCAACCATTGCCTGGGAAGGACCGATGGTGGTGATGGTCAATAAACTGTCGGCGTCGGCGTCGGAAATTTTTGCTGCGGCCATGCAAGATTACGGCCGGGCCTTGATTGTGGGCAACCAAACCTACGGCAAAGGCACCGTGCAGAACGTCATGCCGTTGAATGAATACATCAACAACTCCGAGTTGGAATTGGGTCAATTGAAACTGACCCGTGGCCAGTTTTTTCGCATCAACGGTGGCAGCACCCAAAACCGGGGGGTGATTCCGGACATCACGTTCCCGGTATCTCCCGGGTTTGAAAAATACGGTGAATCCACCTATGAAAACGCCTTGCCATGGAACAGCATTTCCAGCAGCAACTACACCATGTTTGATGACCTGTCTGATGAAATTTCGGAACTCAAACAACGCCACCAAGCGCGCAGCGAAGTGAACTTCGAATTTGATTTTTTGAAAAAAGAGATTGAGTTGTATGAACAAGAAAAAGACGACGTGACCGTATCACTGTCATTGGCTGAACGCCAGCGCAAAGTCGAGGAACGCAAAGCACGGAAAAAAGCCCGCAAAGCCAAACGGGCGGAATTGATGGCGGCCATTGAGCCGAATCCGTTGTTGGGCGAGGTCACCTTGTTGTACGATTCTGGTGAAGAGCTGAAATCGGACGACACTTTGGCAGCCGAACAACGCGCCAAAGAAGAAGCGGCCGCCGATGACGAAGACATCGATGACGAAGAGTTCGTCGATTACCGTTTGCATGAAACGGCGCGAATTCTGGCTGATTTCATTGACCTGAAAAAAGAGCGCCTGATTGCCAAAACCGACAAAAACAAACGGTCTTAATCGTTCTGTTACAATCCAAGCACAAAGCCTGACCGCACACGTCAGGCTTTTTTTGTGGTGCTGATGAAAGCCGGGTCAGGCCGCGCGGCTTAAATTCACCGATTGGGCTGGCTTGACCACCACGTTGTCCTCGATGCGGATGCCGCCATAAGGCAACAAAGCATCAACCTGCTGCCAGTTGACGTCTTGGTGACCGGCAATCTCCTGCAACAACATGGGGATGAAATACACCCCGGGTTCGATGGTGACGATGGCGTTTTCTCGCAACTGATCGGTCAATCGCAAGAATGGGTATTGGGCCGGTGGTGCTTTGAATGTACCTTGGGCATCAATCACATGACCCGAGACGTCATGCACCTGCAAACCGAGATAATGTCCCAGGCCATGGGGGAAGAAGGTTTGGCTCAAGCCTTGCTCGACGGCACTTTCTGGCGTGCATTGAATGACCTTGAATTCGTGCAACACCTCCGAGATATACAGGTGCGCCTGACGGTGCAAGGCCACGTAATCCTGACCCGCCACCGCTTGTTCGCACAGCTGCTGTTGTTTGTCATCCATCAGCGCGATCATGTCGGCAAACAGGCCTGGCTGGTAGGCATAGGTGCGGGTGATGTCGGCCGCATAACCTTTGTAATTGGCCCCGGCGTCGATCAAAAACGATTTCAAGTCGGCGCTGGGGATGCGTGCTCGGCTCTGATATTGGTAATGCAACACCGCGGGATTCTCGTTCAGGGCCACGATGTTGCCATAAGGCATGTGGTGTTCGTTGGCATCACAAGCGGCCAGGTAAGCCAGATGAATCTCAAACTCCGAGGCCCCGTCATAAAAAGCGGCTTTGGCCGCGGCATGACCTTGCAGTGCCAGTTGATTGGCCTGCTTAACACAGTGCACTTCGTAGTCGGTTTTTTGGATGCGGCTGAAATGCAAGTGATTGATCAAAGCCTGGGGGTTGGTGTCGGCATCCGGTAAGGGTTGTAACTCTTCTGGCCCAATCCAGGCGTGGTTGGCCTTTGCGGTGAAATCCGGCAGTTCTGAGTAATGGCCAATGACTTTGACGTCAAAATATTGGGCCCACTTTTCCTGACTGTGGTCGATGATTTTGTGCCAGAAATCAGCCGGTTGATACAGGTACACCGTGGGTTGTTGGCCCGGCACAAAATGCACCACACTGCTGGCGGTTTCCGGCAAGGGCACCCACCAATTGAAGTGGGGGTTGCTGCGGTGGGGTGGGGCCATGTCGTCCAGAAAACGATTAACTGGGTGACCCGAATAGATCCACAAACCGTCATATCCGGTGGCTTGCAGGGCGTCGGTGGTGATTTGGCTCAGGTGTTGGATGTGGTTTTTAAAAAGACTCATGATGCTGCTGGGTGTTCTGGTAATTGAAAAAAGTGGCGGCTGTTGCGCACCGTGGCTTGCACCAATTCATCATAACCGATGTGCAGTCGATCGGCGATGAATTGCGCAATGTGGGGCAAATATTTCGGCTCATTGCGCCGGCTTTTGGGTTTGGGTTGTAAGTTGCGTGGCAACAAATAGGGGGAATCGGTTTCGATCAACAAGCGGTCCAAAGGGATGTTTTTGACCAATTCCAACAAGTGCTGACCCCGCCGCTCATCACAAATCCAACCGGTGATGCCGATGTAACAATCCAGGTCCAAATAGTCAAACAAGGCCCGCTCATTGTCGGTGAAACAATGCACCACCACGTGACTTAACTGGTCCCGGTTTTGCTTGATGATGGGCTGAAAATCGACGTGCGCATCGCGTTGGTGCAGAAACATCGGCATGCCGCTTTCTGCCGCCAGTTGAATGTGTCGTTCAAAGGAAAACACCTGCGCTTCGCGGGGTGAAAAATCGCGAAAGTAATCCAAGCCGGTTTCGCCCACCGCCACCACTTTTTCATCGGCCAACAAGGCCTCGATGGCGGCCTCGGCTTCGCCATCAAACTCACTGGCATGGTGCGGATGGATGCCCGCTGTGGCATAACAGCAATCCGGGTATTGGTGCGCCAGGTCACGGGCTTTGTGGGAACAGCTCACGTCCGATCCGGTGATGATGAAGGTGTCGACGCCAGCTTGTTGGGCCTGTTCGATGACTACTTGGCGGTCGGCATCAAAGCTGTCATGGGTGAGGTTGGCTCCAATGTCAATCATGGGCATTCATTTTCAGTTAATTAAGTATTCATTTCCAATTCAGTCTGGATGCGTAATATAACAACCTATACTCACCACGCGGAGATTTTTATGAAAAAAATACTGACTTTATGTGCTTTGCTGCTGAGCAGCCTACCCAGCTGGTCCTTCACCCCAGAGTCTGGCTTGTACTGGGATCCGGATGAGGCCGGCAGTGGCTTCAACTTTGAAATCCAGGATAATTTCTTTTTTGGTATTTTTTACGTGTTCGATGATTTTGGCAACGCCTACTGGTACACCACATCGGGCTTCATGGAAGGCAATTCCTACGTCGAAGGCGATATCTTCATCAGCGAAGAAGGCCCGTGTTTGGGTTGCAGCTGGACCCCAACCAACACCTATGCCAGCAACCTGGGCAAAGCCAAAATCAACTTTTTAACCGAGACCACTGCCACCATCGAGTACTTGGGTCAAATCAAATACATCGAACGCTTCAACTTTTTCCTCGGCGACGAACTGCAAAAAATGCGCGGCGAATGGCAAGTGGTGTATGACGTGTCAGAATACAGCAATGGCTTTCCGTTTTTTGCCGATGTGTTGATCTTTGAACAAACCGAAACCTTCAATGGCGACTACCTGGCCACGGGCTGTCGTTCTGAATCCACCATCTACAACCGCTGCACCAATTATGCGCTGAACAACAACGATTTGGCTGCGGCATACGACACCGTTAACGATGAGTTGATTGCGGTGGTGCGGGATGACGATGACTATTATTTGGCCTATTACCTGAAAACCGGCACCAATCAATTCGATGGCGAAGCATTTTCCTACGAAGTGGGCAGCTCGCCGAATTTGAATCTGGCAGGCTTCAGTGTCCGCGGCTTCCGCTCAGCCAGCAAAACATTCGTTGACACCGGCACCGGGCCTTCCAAGTCAGCCGCAAGCACCAACAAAACAGCCATGGGCTTGAACAAAATGCTGGACCCACAAAACTTGAAAGCAGCTCCCAGCTCGAGCTTGGATGCCGCGACCCAAGAACGGGTGATGAGCACCATCAAAAAATTGGAAGCCCAGCTGCAACAACAATAATTAACCCAACCATGATTGACCAGCCAGCACCGGACCGGGTGCTGGCTTTTTTTTGAAACTGAGAGCAAATTGACATTGGTCAATTTTTTCGACCCAGGGCCGATGATAGACTGCATGTTATCGCCATATCTGGGAACCAAAGATGAGAAAAAATGAGCCCATTAATCACATCATGAGTACCGACATTCAGACCGTGCAACAGGGGCAAAACTTGAGTGATGTCTACCAAATCATGAGTCAAGCCGGGGTACACCATGTGCCCATCCTCAATGCCAAACAACTGGTCGGCATGGTCAGTTTCACCGACATGATGCAGTTGAATTTCAATCTACAAGGGTTTGATCAAAGCGGCTTTGCCGAAATGATTGATCAACAATACAAGATCACCGACATCATGTCGCAAGACCTGACCACCCTGCAAGACAAACAATCCATCCGCGATGCGGTGCACTTGTTGGCCGATGGCGGCTTTCATTCACTGCCGGTGGTGGATGACCAACAACAACTGATTGGCATGGTGACCAGCACCGACCTGATCTGCTACTTGAAGGAGCAATACTGATGAGTGCGTTGATGGAAATTCACCTGGTGGATGAGCTGAAAGCCACCTTGCTGGCCGAACAAACGCGGCTGAAAAAATTGTTGGCCAACACCCAGCGGCACCTGCACCGCAGAGATCCGGTCAGCGCCGATTTTGCCGAACAAGCCACCGAGACCGAAAATGATGAAGTGGTGGCGGCTCTGGACCAAGGGGCGCAAATCGAGTTGTCACAAATCAACAAGGCGTTACAACGCATTGAATCCGGCGACTACGGCAGTTGTGTGGTCTGTGGCGGGTCGATCAATACCGAACGGCTGAAAGCCATTCCGCACACGCCTTTTTGCATCCAATGCGCCAGCGCCAAGTGAGGCTTTGACTGATTGGGGAGCATGGGCTGAGTTGCAGACGCTTGGCTGTCCGGTTGTTCATTCTTCCCAATCCTCCAAACCCTCATCCAAGCGCCAATCCTTCAACACCGGGCGATCGATGTCTTTGGTGTTGTAGGCCAACATCACCCCCATCAAAAATCCAAACATGTGCGATTCCCAGGAGATGCCCTCTTGACCCGGGAAAATGCCCCAAATCAGTGAGCCATACATGAAGGCAATGGCGATGGAAATGCCCACCGACTGGATGTCTTTTTTCAAAAAACCGCTGACGAACAAATAACTTAACAAGGCATAAAACAAGCCGCTGGAGCCGATGTGGTTGACTTCCCGACCAAACAACCAAACCAACGCACCGGTCAACACTATGCTCAACAACACCACACGTTTGGCCACTTTCGGGTAGTTGCCATACAAGGCCACCATGGCCAAAAACATCGGTAAAGAGTTGTCTATCAGGTGCGGCCAGCCACTGTGGATGAATGGCATGGTGACCAGACCCACCAATCCTTCAAAGGTTCTGGGTTTGGTGCCAAACTGGGTGATGGGCACCACTTGGGCCAACAAAAACAACCCCCAAATCACCAACAAAAAGATCAACGCCGTGCGAAATGCTTTGGGCCATTGTTGGCGCCGGGCACGGGCGTAATCCGGGTCTAGGTGGGGTATTTTCATCGATTCATCATGGGCAAAACACAACAGTGGGGGCAACGCCAGAAATATCAATAGAACGGTGCGGCACCCGGTGGTCTGGTTTTGAATCGCTTGTGCAGCCACAGGTATTGTTCCGGCGCATCTTGCACCATCTGTTCAATCACTTGGTTGATGCGTTGGGTGTCGTGGTTGACATCCGAACTGGGAAAATCGGTCAACCCCGGGGCGATGCGCAAGGCATAATAAGGGGCCTGATCGAGGCGTTTGACGGCATAGCTCAAGACCTGACAGCCGGTGATGCGCGCCAATTGATGGGTGGCAGTGATGGTGGCCGCGGGGGTGCCAAAAAAATCGACAAACACCGATTGACCCCGGCGGTAATTTTGATCCGGTGCGTACCAAACCACGCCACCGGCTTTGAGGTACTTGATGATGCCTTTCAATTCGTCGCGGGAAAACATGGCATCGGCATAGCGCAAACGGGACCGTTTGACGATGTGTTCTTGCACCGGGTTTTTGTGCGGACGGTAAACCCCGGCCACCGGATACTGCTCACACAAGGCCCGGCCGCCCACATCCAGTGCGGTGAAATGCCCGGACACCAACAACACCCCGTTGCCAGCCGCCATGGCTTGTTCCAGGTGTTCTTTGCCCTCAATGGTTAAGTCGGCATAAGGCCATATTGAGCGGTTCAAAAAGGTGCGCAAGGTTTGGCTGACCATCATGCCGGTTTCGCGGTAGTTTTGGTCGATCAAAGCCCGTTGTTCCGCCTCACTGAGCGCTGGAAAACAGGCCGCAATGTTCTTGGCAATCACCCGGCGGCGCGATTTGAACAACCGCTTGAACAGCCACCCCAAGACCCGCCCCAGCCACAGCAACAGGCCATAAGGCAGGTGCGCCAACAGCCAGCACAGTCCGTAGACCAGCCAGGATCCCAGGTGGGCGCCAATGGCCGGTCTGCTTGGTGGTTGGTGGTGGCTCACAGTGCACTTCCGGACTCAGGCCAGCCGCAAACCCACACCATCATTTCACGTTGAAATCGACCTGATGCCGGTGTTCGCCCTGCTCGATCAACAGTCGATACTCACCCGGCTCAATGTATGGCGGGTGTTGCAAGCGCTGCGATTCACTGTAGGGCATATTGGCCTTGTTGCGGGGATCGTCCTCGGCAGCGGCATCACTGTCTGGGCCTTGATTGGCCGCTTGTTCCAAAGCTTTGGCCAACTGCTCGGCTTCAATCGCCATGGCTTTATCGACGTCAATCTGGTGGTCCCACCGCCACTGGTTAAGCCCTTGGGTCAAAGCAACCTCGGTGCTGAAATACTCGGCTTCATCGGCATCGGTGATGCGCACGGTGGCTGGACCAGCCGCCTTGGCCCATAGGTGAACGGTGGTCAAACTCGGGATGTCGTCGTTGGGCCCCCACCGATAAGGCCGGTTGTCCCAACTGCTGCTTTCTTTGAGTTCAGCCATGGGAAAAATGTGCAAATCGGCCTCGCGGATGGTTTCGTCCAATGCCTGCAAGGGCCCGACATCGGCCACAAACACACTGCGGCCATGGGTGCCAATCACCAGCTCATGATCGCGGGGGTGCACCACCAAATCATGCACGGGCACGGTGGGCAGCTGGTCACCCAGCATGTGCCAGTCTTCACCCTGGTTCAACGACACATACAGGCCTTTGTCGGTCCCGACGTAGACCACATCGGGGTTTTGCGGATCTTCTTTGACCACATTGATGGTTTCGTTGGGCAGCCCGGCGCTCATGTCTTGCCATTTTTGGCCCAAGTTGTCGGTTTTGTAGAGGTAAGGCTTGATGTCATCGTTGCGGTAATTGTTGAAGGCCAACCAAGCGCGTTCTGTTTCATGCGGTGAGGCGATCACCCGGCTGACCCATTTGCCTCGCAGGCTACGATGACGGGGCAATTTACGATTCACTTGGGTCCAATCATCACCACCATTGTCGGTGACCCAGACCAACCCATCATCGGTACCAGCCCACAACAAACCAAACTTCAATGGCGATTCTGACAAACTGGTCAGGGTGGCAAATGGCACATCGCCGCGGTTTTCTGACTCGGTCAGATCACCACTGATTTCTGTCCAGTCATCGCCGTTGTTGAGGCTGCGATAGACTTTGTGTCCACCGAAATAGAGGATGTCTTTGTTGTGGGTCGACATCATCACCGGCGTGTTCCAGTTTTTGCGCAAGGACTCTTCACCCACATAGTTGGGCGGGGTGATGCGTTTCGGTGCGGCCGAACCCAAACGGAATGAGTTGCCGAATTGAAAGCCCACATAGGTGTAGTTCTCATCGTCATCGATGTTCACATGCATTCCATCACCGCCAAAAATGCGTTCCCAATCATTGCCCCGGTAGCGGTTGTCATACCACAAGTTGGTGCTGGCGCCTTTCAAAGTGCCGTTGTCCTGCAGTCCGCCGTAAATGTTGTAAGGTTCTTGCATGTCCACCGCGATGGTGTAAAACTGACCCACCGGCTGGTGATCGACTTTGCGCCAGGTTTGGCCACCATCATGGCTTTCATCCACCCCACCATCATTACCAATCATCAGGTGGTTGCCGTTGTTGGGGTCAATCCAAATGGCTTGGATGTCCACATGCACCGATTCATTCCAGGCCGAAGCCCAGGTTTTGCCGCCATCGGTGGACTTGATGAATGGCACGCCGGTGGCATAAACGGTGTTCACATCCTGCGGATCAACTTTGATTTGGCCAAAGTAATAACCATAGGAAAACACCACGCCTTGCAGGTCTTCTTCATGGGTTCGATAAAACCGGTCTCCACCGTCATCCGAGCGATAAATTTCCAGTGACTTGATGTCCACATCGAACAGGTTGGTGTTGCCATCGGCCAGCTTATCAACCAAAGATTGGGGGGTGAGCTCATCCTTTTTGACTTGTTTGATGACTTCTTCTGCAGTCATCTCAGGCGGGAAATTGTTGTCACGCAAAAACGTTTCAATGGCGGTTTCGTCCTGCAACAAAAAGGTGGCCTTGTCCATGTTTTTCAAGCGTTTGGCATTGACCGCCTGATCACCCAGGTCCCATTGTTCGGGTGGCAAGGGGGTTTGGTTGTCAATCG
This sequence comes from Marinicella meishanensis, assembly GCF_019931145.1. Classification (GTDB taxonomy): domain Bacteria; phylum Pseudomonadota; class Gammaproteobacteria; order Xanthomonadales; family Marinicellaceae; genus Marinicella; species Marinicella meishanensis. The sequence continues at coordinate 309,039 of NZ_JAIOUV010000001.1, forward strand.
ACACATACAGGGTGTCTGGCGCGCTGTCTGAAACGGACAATCCAATGCGTCCGGTGTACTTTCCCTGGGGCAACCCTTCGGTCAGTTTTTCCCAGCTGTCGCCGTTATCCACACTGCGGTACACCGCACTGCCTGTGCCACCCTCAACAAAGTCCCAGGCCCGGCGAGAACGGTCCCAGGCCGATGCATACAAGGTGCCGTTGGGGGAACGGGTGAGGTCGATGAAACCCGTGAAATCTTGACCCTTGATCAGGGTTTCCCAGCTGCCGCCACCGTCGGTCGTGCGGTACAAACCACGGGTTCCACCCTGGGTATATAAACGGCCCAGAGCCGCCACATAGACCCGATCCGAATCGTTGGGGTCGACCAATATGCGGCCAATGCGGTCGGTATCACCCAAGCCCATGAATTGCCAATTGGCCCCGCCATCGGTGGTTTTGTACACCCCCATGCCGCCATAAGAGGAACGCGAAGAGTTGTTTTCTCCGGTACCCAACCACAAGGTGTTGGAATCATTGGGATCGATCACCAAGGAACCCACGATCTGGCTGGGCAAGTGTTCGGTGATGGGCTGGAAAGTGGTGCCGTTGTTGGTGCTTTTCCACACCCCACCAGAGGCATAACCCACGTAGATCACATGTGGCTGATCTTTGGGCCGAATCACATCCACGGCCCGGCCACCTTGAATCACCGGACCCACATTGCGCCAACTGATGCCTTTGTATGGGCTGTTTGCCCGCATCGCCTGATGCTGTTCCCAGGCCGCCATTTGGTGGTCGTAAGTGGACGATATTTCGGCTTGAGAGGGGAGGGTCAGCAACAGGGTGGCCAAGCCTGCCAGCGCAACCAGCCAAGGTGAATGGACGTGTTTCATGCTTTGTTATCCGGTTTTTTGAGCCTATAATTATGGGCTTTCGTTGTGACAGTGGCAAGTGCGGCATGAGAATCTCAAATAAATCATGACTTCTGTGACATGTCCATTCCCCAACCAGACCCTATATTGATTTGATGATGAACAACCCAACCCACACCAACCCCAAACCACCGATCTTGGTACAACTGTTTCAGTTCTTGACCAAACCCTTCATCCTGCTGGCCAATTTCACCCGCCATTTGTTGTTGCTGCTGCTGTTTATGCTGATCGTGTATTTCTTTGTTGGCGGTCACACCCTGACATTGCGCGACAACACCGCCTTGGTGTTGGCCCCCAAAGGCTTTGTGGTCGATCAATTCAGTGGTGACCCGACCTCACAAGCCATCGACAACATCCGTGGCACCGATATCCCGGAAACCCGGGTTCGGGACTTGATCAAGGCCATTGAACTGGCCACCGATGATGACCGCATCAGTGCCCTGGTGTTGAACCCCGATTACATGTGGGGCGCCGGCCTGGCCAACCTCCGAGAAATCGAATACGCCATTGATCAATTCCGCTCCCAATCCAACAAACCGGTGATCGCCATGGCCACCAATTTGAGCCAAGGGCAATATTACTTTGCTTCACTGGCCGATGAAATCTTGATGGACCCGCAAGGCTTTTTGTTCTTGCAAGGTTTTGGTTCTTACCGCAACTACTTCAAAGACGGCCTGGATAAGCTGGGGGTGGATGTCCACCTGTTCAAAGTGGGCGAATACAAATCAGCGGCAGAGCCATATGTGCGCAATGACATGTCGCAGGCAGCCAAGGAAGCGGGGCTGCATTTTATGAATGATTTGTGGCAAACCTACCTCGAAGGTGTGGCCCAACGCCGCGGCCTGGCGGTGGCTGACCTGGAAGCCATCGTCGACCAGCAAGCCCAGCGCTTGATGGCCAAAAATGGTTCGGTGGCTGACATGGCCATTGAAGCCGGCTTGGTGGACCGCATCATGAAACGCAGCTTCATGCACAAACGCATCGCCGAATTCAGTTCCTTCGATGATGACAACAACCAATTTCGCGGCATTGGCTTTGAAGATTACCTGAACATGCAACTGCTGGAAGAGCCGGTGTGGGCCGATCGCGTGGCGGTGGTGGTGGCTGAAGGCACCATCCTCGGTGGTGAACAACCCGCCGGCACCATTGGCGGCGCCTCGACCAGCAACTTGTTGGAACTGGCCCGCCTGGATCCTTCGGTCAAAGCCGTGGTGTTGCGGGTCAACAGCCCCGGTGGCGGGGTCTATCCATCGGAACAAATCCGCCGTGAAGTCGATGCCTTGAAAGTGGCGGGTAAACCGGTGGTGGTTTCCATGGGCAATGTCGCCGCTTCAGGCGGCTATTGGATCTCCATGACCGCCGACACCATTTGGGCCGATGAAGCCACCATCACCGGCTCCATTGGCATCTATGGCTTGTTGATGACCTACCCTGAATTGTTCAACAAATTGGGCATCCACTCCGATGGTGTGGGCACCACCAAATGGGTCGGCGCCTTCAACCCGGACAAAGCGCTGGACCCAGAATTGGCTGAATTGATTCAGAGCAACATTGAATACGGTTACCATCAATTCATTTCATCGGTGGCATCAGCCCGGAATTTGGAATTTGAAATGGTGGACCGCATTGCCCGTGGCCGGGTGTGGACCGCCAAACAAGCGCATGACCTGGGCTTGATCGATCAATTGGGTGGTTTGCAAGAAGCCGTGGCCGATGCCGCCAGTCAAGCCAACTTGGGCGATGATTACAGTTTGGTTTGGGTGGAAGAGTCTTTGAGCTTCACCGAACAGCTGCTGGTGGACTTTTTGGCCACCGCCGGTGAGCACATCGACCTCAAAAGCAATCAACAATTGACCATGCAACAATTGCTGCAACCCTTGGCCAATGAATTGAGCCTGATCCTGTCCGCCCGACCTGGCGAGGTGCTGCAGGTGGCCCATTGTTTGTGTGATTTCAATTATTTGCCGCGCTGATGACCCATCGGCACAAACTGCGGCTGCGCTTGAATCGACTGCAACCAGCGCTGAATGGCACGGTATGGCGCCAAATCAAAGCCGCCATCGGCCGCCACATGGGTGTAAGCGAACAAACACAAATCAGCCACCGTCACCCGCTCACCAGTCAAATAGGCGGTTTTTTCTAGCTGGGTTTCCATCACATCCAAAGCCCGATAACCGCCCGGGATGATCGCCTCATACTCGGCTTGGCGCTCAGCCGGCATGCCTTGATACAGCCGAATGAACCGGGCCACCGCAATGTGTGGCTCGTGGCTGTATTGTTCGAAGAATTGCCACTGTTGCACCACAGCCAGGGCATAGGGTTCGGTCGGTAACAAAGCCGAACCATGGGCCAAATAATTGACAATGGCATTGGACTCACTGAGACAGCGGCCGTCATCCAGCACCAACAAGGGAATTTTGCCATTGGGGTTGTGCTGCAGAAATTCAGGCGTGCGGGTCTGGCCTTGCAACACATCGGTGTCGACCCATGCCAAGTCAATGCCCAACCAAGCGGCGGTGAGGGCACATTTGTAACAGTTGCCTGATCGGTGATCACCCCATAATTGCATGTCAAAAAAGCCCCCATTGAAAAGCCCATTTTCACAGAAAACCGACAAAAGTTCAGGTATTTTATTTATTCAGCCTGACCACCTGACTGAAGTCTTCACAAAACCCGCTTGAACCGGGACTTCAGGCCCATTGACATGAGCAGGTGGCGTGCTATAATCGCTGTCCCGTTGCTCATTGGAGGACGGAACTTTTCTGGGTGTTTGACAGTCAAATCAAGCATCGAAATGTCTCATCACATGGGCTCTAAGAGCCATGTCGGATTGGAGAAAAATTAATGACAACTGAAACCATCAAAACCTTACCCGTACCTGCGATTACTGGCTCCCTGGAGTCGTACATCAGCAGTGTCAACCAAATCCCGGTGTTGTCAGTCGAAGAAGAACGTTCACTGGCTGATAAAGTGCGGGATCACAATGACCTGGATGCCGCCCACGCCCTGGTGATGTCACACCTGCGTTTCGTGGTCTATGTGGCCAAAGGCTACTCCGGCTATGGTTTGCCTCTGGGTGACCTGATCCAAGAAGGCAACATCGGTCTGATGAAAGCCATCAAACGCTTTGATTCCACGCACAAAGTGCGCTTGGTGTCATTCGCCGTGCATTGGATCCGGGCCGAAATTCACGAATACATTTTGAAAAACTGGCGCATATTGAAAGTGGCCACCACCAAAGCGCACCGCAAATTGTTTTTCAATCTGAGAAAGAACAAAAAACGACTGGGTTGGTTCTCGCAAGAAGAAGTCAACCGGGTCGCCAAAGACCTCGATGTCAGCCCCGAAGTGGTGGTCGAAATGGAATCGCGCCTGCACGGTCAGGACGTGTCCTTCGACTTGCCCATGGATGACGACGAGGACAACAACTATTCACCACAAGCTTGGTTAACCAACAACAGCCCCACGCCCGAATCGGAGCTGATCAAGGAAACCGAAGCGGATCGCAACCACCACGCTTTGTTCAAAGGTTTGGACAAGTTGGATGAGCGTTCACATGACATCATCCAAAGCCGTTGGTTGGTTGACAAGAAAGCCACCTTACAAGAGTTGGCTGCCAAGTACGAAGTCTCAGCCGAACGCATCCGTCAACTGGAAGCGGTGGCGTTGAAGAAACTGAAAACCCAAATGGTGGCTTGATCAAAACCATCAAAGCCGAAGAAGGCCGCATCAGCGGCCTTTTTTTTGGCCTCAAAACAGGCTTTGTTGTTGGGGCTGGTCGGCTTGCCGGTATTGGATGCCCAATCCCAACAAACGCACCGGACACTGTTGGCGTTGCCAGGCAGTTTTGAGCAACTGCCTGAACACGTCAAGATCCAGCTGCGGATGGATTTGTTGGGCGGTGGTGGTTTGAAAATCAGCAAACTTCACTTTGACATACAAGGCTTTGATGGCAATGTTTTGTTTGGCCTGGGCCCGATGGTGGCGCTCACCCAGCAGCTCATACAAACGGTCCACTTCAGCCAAACAAGCCGGCAAATGCGGCAGGTCTTTGAGAAAAGTGTCTTCTACACTGACCGATTTACGAACGCTGTGGGTTTGCACCGGGCGGTGATCAATGCCCCGGCACAGTTGGTACAAGGTGGTGCCAAACACGCCAAATCGATCGGTCAACTCAGTCTGCGACAGTCGTTGTAAATCGGCGCAGGTGTGCAAACCCATGGCATGCATTTTTTTCGCCGTGACCCGACCCACACCATAGATTTTTTTGACCGGCAAAGCCTGGACAAAGCCATCGATTTGTTCCGGGGTGATGACCCATTGGCCGTTGGGCTTGTTCCAGTCACTGGCAATTTTGGCCAAAAATTTATTGGGGGCAATGCCCGCCGATGCGGTCAACCGGTGGGCTTGCCAAATGTCTTGTCTGATTTGTTGCGCCATCAAAGTGGCACTGCCGGCACAATGTGGTGCGTCGGTGACATCCAAAAAAGCCTCATCCAAGGACAAGGGCTGAATGATCTCGGTGTATTTTTTGAATATGTCTTTGATGCCTTTGGATTCCGCTTGATAGACGGCCATGCGCACCGGTTGGATGATCAACTGTGGGCACTTTTTCACCGCTTGCGCCATTGGCATGGCCGAGTGAATGCCAAAGGCCCGGGCTTCATAGGAACAGGTGGCCACCACCCCCCGTTTGTCGGGTTGGCCACCCACTGCAATCGGTTGGCCCCGCAGGTGTGGATAATCCCGGGCTTCAATCGCCGCATAGAAACAGTCCATGTCCACATGAATGATTTTGCGGTGGGCGGTTGAATCAGGCATGCGATCCGGCCGGCCAAATGGCCTGTGGTTGCGCGTGGCTCAGGGCTTGGGACTCACAAGCGCTCATCCACCCAAGCCTCTGGCAACAAGCCTTTGAGGTCAAACAACAAGCCATCGGCCTTCAAGTACTGCCGTGGATTGATTTCGGTGAATTGACTGTGGGCCACCGCCAACACCACCAAATCATATTGCTCAGGCTCGGGCTGGGCGATCAACGGCTGTTGCAAAATGGCCGCTTCGGTGGGGTCAACCCAGGGATCGTAAACTTCAATCTGGGCGTGGTATTTTTGCAATTGTTCCACAATTTCAACCACCCGGGTGTTGCGCAAATCAGGGCAGTTTTCCTTAAATGTCAAACCCATGATCAGCACCCGGGCATTGACGATGTGCTTCTGGTGCAGTGCCAACAATTTCAAGATGCGCTCAGACACATAAGCGCTCATGTTTTCATTGATGCGCCTGGCGGTGGTGATCAATTGCGGAAAGTAGCCCTTCTCTTGGGACTTGTGAATCAAGTAATAGGGGTCAACACCGATGCAATGGCCACCAACCAAGCCGGGGGTGAACTTCAAAAAATTCCATTTGGTGGCCGCCGCTTCAATCACCTGCAACACATCAATGTCCATCTCATGGAACATCATCGACAGTTCATTCATGAAAGCGATGTTGATGTCACGCTGGGTGTTTTCGATGGCTTTGGCCGCTTCGGCCACCTGAATGGATGGGGCCAGGTGGGTGCCCGCTGTGATGATTTTTTGGTACAGGCCATCGATCGCTGCAGCGACCTCTGGGGTGGAACCTGAAACCACTTTGACGATGGATGACAAGGTGTGAACTTGGTCACCTGGGTTGATGCGTTCGGGCGAATAACCCAGATAAAAGTCCTGATTCAACACCAGACCACTGGCGGCCGTCAGGATGTCGGCACAGACCCCTTCGGTGGCACCGGGATAGACCGTTGATTCATAAATCACGGTGGCGCCCTGGGACATCATCGATCCGACCAACTCAGACGCTTCGATCAACGGTGTCAAGTCGGGCGTGTTGTTGTCATCCACTGGGGTCGGTACGGTGATGATGAACACATTGGCCGAGTTCAAAACACTGGCGTCAGCCGAAAATCGCAAACCGGATGCTTGTCGCAGTTGATCGCTGGTGACTTCCTGGGTGTGGTCTTGGTGGTTCTCCAACTCAGCCACCCGCTGCGGATTGATGTCATAACCCACCACTGGGTAATGCTCAGACAAGGCCAGGGCCAGGGGCAAGCCCACATAACCCAAACCAATCACCGCGATGTTGCTGTTTTGATCAATCATTCAAATGTCAAATTTAGCCAGTTTTTGTGGCACCAGATTTTGCGTTAAACGCACATACTGGGGCAGGCCATTGTCATTGTACGGGGGATAGGCTTCGCCGACAATCAACGGTTGTAAGTATTTGCGACAGGCCTCGGTGATGCCAAAGCCGTCTTCGGTGATGTATTCACGGGGCACCATCTTCTCCACGTTGGCCAAATCTTTCAGTTCAGCGGTGGCAATTTCCCACTGGTATGGGTCGTCTTGCAGTCGCTTGATCACCGGCATCACCGAATTGCGTCCCGCCACCGCCAATTCGATGGCTTTTTCGCCCACGGCATAAGCCTGTTCCAAGTCGGTTTTGGACGCCAGGTGCCGGGCCGATCGTTGCAGGTAATCACTGATCGCGTAATGGTATTTGTAACCCAGATGGTCTTTCACCATTTGCGCAATGACCGATGCCACACCGCCCAATTGCGCGTGGCCAAAGGCGTCGGTGGTGCCGGCATCCGCCAAAAAACGCCCATCGGGGTTTCTGACCCCTTCTGAGACCACCACCGAACAGTAGCCATGGCTTTCCACCGACCATTTGACCCGTTGCAAAAACGCCGCTTGGTCAAAAGGAATTTCTGGAAACAGGATGATTTGGGGTGGTTCGTCATGGCTGTTGCCCGCCAAACCACCGGCCGCTGCGATCCAACCGGCATGCCGTCCCATGACCTCCATGATGAACACTTTGGTGGAACTCTCGGCCATCGATTCGACGTCCAACGAGGCTTCCATCACCGAAGTGGCGATGTACTTGGCGGTGGTACCAAAACCGGGACAGGTGTCGGTGACCGGCAAGTCATTGTCAATGGTTTTGGGCACCCCGATGCAGGTCACATCCAAACCGCGGGCTTTGGCCATCTGTGACACTTTGTATGCGGTGTCCGAGGAATCACCGCCGCCGTTGTACAAGAAGTAGCCAATGTTGTGGGCTTGGAACACATCAATCAGGCGCTCATATTCTGCCCGCTGGGCTTCCATGTCCTTGAGTTTATAGCGGCATGAACCAAACGCCCCACCAGGGGTGTGGCGCAAGGCCGCGATATCGGCATCGCTGTGTTGCGCGGTGTCCACCAACTGTTCTCGCAACACGCCGATGATGCCGTTTTTGGCACCAAACACCGTGCCCACTTGGGGATTTTTGCGGGCCGCTTCAATCACACCGCAGGCAGTGGCATTGATCACGGCGGTGACGCCGCCTGATTGGCAGTAGAGGGCATTTTTCTGCGTCATATATTCAATCCTGATTGCTAATTTGGGGGTACGTATTGACTAAAAGGCGTTGGGCGTGTACTGTAGCACGTTTTTTAGCGCAAACACCCCAGGCGTTCATGTCTTTCAACTGTGGCCGCTGATTTTAACTGAAAATTAAGACCATTGCATGAAGTCTGACGGCCAATGAACCGTCCCCCCAAACCGGGTATTTGCCAAGATCTGAACCCCATAAACCATTATTGAAAACTGCTTATGAGAATCGTATTACTCGGTGCGCCTGGAAGTGGCAAAGGCACGCAAGCCAAATTGATCGTTGAACAACTGCAGATCCCGCACATTTCCACCGGTGATTTGCTGCGTGGCGCCATCGCCGCCAAAACCCCTTTGGGGCTGGCCGCCAAAGAAGTCATGGACAGAGGTGACCTGGTGTCAGATGAAATTGTCCTGGGCATGCTCAAAGACCGTTTGTCTGCAGACGATGCCAGCAATGGCTTCATCCTGGACGGATTTCCTCGCAACGTGACCCAGGCTGAAATGTTGGAACAGCTGTTTCAAGAACTGAACCTGACCTTGGATCACGCCTTGTTGATCCAAGTGGACCCCGATGAAGTGGTGGCCCGCATCGCCAAACGCGCCGAAATTGAAGGCCGCACGGATGACACCGAGGATGTGGTGCGCAATCGCTTGAATGTCTACAACGAACAAACCGCTCCGGTGGCGGCGTTTTACCAACAACAAGGCATCGTCACTGAAGTGCTGGGTACCGGCAGCGTTGAAGACGTGCAAGCACGCATCCAAGCCGTTTTGCGCTTCTGATCCATTGTCTACATCCTGCCGGTGGCCGCTTGGCGGCCACCGGTGGTCCTCACCCAATCACGGCCAACAAAGCCACCAACAGCGGCATCAACAAGGCCAGACCCCAGCATTTCATAACCACAGGAAAAGCCGGTTTTTCACGCTGGGTGTACACATAAATGGCATTGATGATGGCGGTCAAGGGCACGGCTAACAGGCCCAATAGATACACCCCCAAGCCGGTGAAACTGCCATCCCCTTGGGTGCCGACAACCACTGCCCAAACCACCAACACCTGAACCAACATCGGCATCACCACCCCCCACACATACCTCATGAGGCAGCCTCCCCGGCATCGACTACCACGGCAAAGACCCATTGATCACTGGCTTCACTGATTTTTTCCAAACCATGGCCAAAGCGTTCGCACCAGATGGCAAAATCCAGCTCGGCATGGGGGTCGGTCACGGTGATGTGCACCACCGCGCCAGCAGACAAGGGCTTGACGGCTTGTTTGAGCATGGACAAGGGCTGTGGGCACAACAAGCCTGTGGCGTCAATCAACGGTGTGTTGGATGGGTCATTCATGCTGTGATTGTAAGGCTTGATTGGGAGGATGCAAGTGGCAGGCCTGATTTTCCAGGACCCCAAATGCAAAAGACCGCCTCGTGGGGCGGTCTTTTTGGGCCTTGAGATCAAGAAAGGGGGAAAAGGGTGTGTGTGAGCTTGATCTCAACCTTGGTACCCAGTTTACGCTTCCCCTCAGACATTAATGTGATGGCGCTCACAATTTCCAAAGTAATTGGATTTTTTTCTGTACTTTTGCTGGCAACCCAAATCCTGCCATCCACTTGACCACAAAAAAGCCCTGGGTATAACCAGGGCTTTTGACATACCATCGATGGTGCGGCTGGCTTACATCATGCCGCCCATACCACCCATGCCGCCCATACCGCCCATGTCAGGCATAGGGGCTTCTTCCTTAGGCAGTTCGGCCACCATGCACTCGGTGGTGATCATCAAACCAGCCACCGAAGCGGCATGTTGCAAGGCCGAGCGGGTCACTTTGGCTGGATCCAACACGCCTTCTTTGATCATGTCGACGTACTCGCCAGTGGCGGCGTTGTAACCGTAGTTGCCTTTGCCTTGTTTCACTTCATTAACCACCACCGATGATTCTTCACCGCAGTTGTTAACGATTTGACGCAGGGGCTCTTCCATCGCCGTGACGGCAATGGAAATACCAACGTTTTGGTCTTCGTTGGCGCCTTTCAGACCGATCACTTCGGCTTGGGCACGCAACAAGGCCACCCCACCACCAGGCACCACACCTTCTTCAACAGCGGCGCGGGTGGAGTGCAGGGCGTCTTCAACCCGGGCTTTCTTCTCTTTCATTTCCACTTCAGTGGCCGCACCGACTTTGATCACTGCCACACCGCCGGCCAATTTGGCCACGCGCTCTTGCAATTTCTCTTTGTCGTAGTCGCTGGTGGCGTCTTCGATTTGGGCACGGATTTGGTTCACGCGGCCTTCGATTTCAGACACTTCACCGGCACCGTCAATGATGGTGGTGTTGTCTTTGTTGACTTGGATGCGTTTGGCCGAACCCAAATCTTCCAAAGAGGCTTTGTCCAATTGCAAGCCGACTTCTTCGGAAATCACGGTACCACCGGTCAACACCGCGATGTCTTCCAACATGGCTTTGCGGCGATCACCAAAACCAGGGGCTTTGACGGCACACACTTTCACGGTGCCACGCATGTTGTTAACCACCAAGGTGGCCAGCGCTTCACCTTCGATGTCTTCGGCGATGATGAACAGTTTTTTACCGGTTTTCGCCACGGCTTCCAACACCGGCAGCAAATCACGGATGTTGGAGATTTTCTTGTCGTGCAACAAAATGAACGCATCGTCCAAATCGGCTGACATGGTTTCTTGGTTGGTGATGAAATAGGGTGACAAGTAACCACGGTCAAACTGCATACCCTCAACCACATCCAGTTCGTTTTCAAGTCCTGATCCTTCTTCCACGGTGATCACCCCTTCTTTGCCCACTTTGTCCATGGCTTCAGCAATGATTTCACCGACAGACGAATCAGAGTTGGCAGAAATGGTGCCCACTTGGGCAATGGCTTTGGAATCTGAACAAGGGGTGGCTTGGGCTTTGATCGCGTCCACGGCCACGGCCACGGCTTGGTCAATACCGCGCTTCAGGTCCATGGGGTTGCGACCAGCGGCCACGGCTTTCAAGCCTTCGCGCACGAATGCTTGGGCCAGGATGGTCGCAGTGGTGGTGCCGTCACCAGCCACGTCATTGGTTTGCGAGGCCACTTCTTTGACCATTTGCGCACCCATGTTTTCAAACTTGTCTTCCAGTTCGATCTCTTTGGCCACCGACACACCGTCTTTGGTCACGGTGGGGGCACCGAAACTTTTTTCCAACACCACATTGCGGCCTTTGGGACCCAAAGTGACTTTAACGGCGTTGGCCAAAATGTTCACACCACGGGCCATCTTGGCGCGGGCATCTTCTGAAAATTTAACTTCTTTTGCACTCATTGTTATTATCCTATGATTCCGATGATGTCTTCTTCTTTCATGACGAGGTATTCCACGCCATCCACCTTAACTTCACTGCCCGAGTATTTACCGAACAACACGCTGTCACCCGCTTTGACATCCAAAGCACGGATTTCACCGTTGTCCAAAATGCGGCCATTACCCACAGCAACCACTTCACCACGTTGCGGCTTTTCGGCGGCCGAACCAGGCAACACGATGCCACCAGGAGAGGTGGTTTCCTCTTCGACGCGCTTGACAATTACGCGATCATGCAAAGGACGAATATTCATTATCGAACTCCTTAAAAATAAAATTTATAGTAATACAGTTAACTAATACGAAGAAGCGCCATGGGTGCTTGGTCCATAACGCCTCGGTTGGTGTGACATGTGGGGTTGGCAAAATTGAATTCAAGTCAATATCCACAGATTTTCTTGATTTTCTTGCATTCTGTCTCGCCGAACCAAATGCCAATGCACTGTCAGCGGTTTTTGGCTGGTGCTGGGCTTGATCTAACGGCGCCTCCCATGGTCAACCACCGGTGTTGCAACGGCGGACTGGGTCCATCACCACACACCCTGCAGGGCGCTTCAGACTGACCTCTGACACATGTTGTTGGCCGCCGGTTTTGCTTTAATGGTTGGTAGTTCAATGCCCCAGTACCACATGTCTTTGCTCAGTTTGGCTTATTTCATGACCTTAACCCCAGCCTTGTTGTTGGCCGCCATCTTAATCAAGCGCAGCACCCACCAACAACCGGGGCGGATCCTGGCTGTTCTGGTTTTGATGATGACCTACCTTATCATGGGCATGAAAACAACCGGAGACATGCATTGAAACTGAACACCATCCTGTTGTTGGCTTTGTGCAGTTGTCCAGCGGTGGCGACTGAGCGCTACAGCGGTGCCAACCACATCCAATTCCAACACAGCGAAAAACCCTTTGTGGGCAGTGGCTTTTTGTTGCAGCACGGTCAACAGGTCTATGCCGTCACTGCCAAACACGTGCTGTTTGAAACCATGGACCAGGGCATTGACCACATCAACATTGACGGCCAGGTCACGCAATGGCAACTCAAACCATTCAATGAAGACACCGGTGTCGTGACCCTCGGCAAACTGTTGAATGCCAACCCAGCCGAAGCCCTGGATATGGCGGTGTTGGCCGATGATTGGCTGTTGTTCGCCGTCAAAGAAAACCACTCCCGCTTGCAGCCTTTGCGGTTGGCCGACGAGGCACCACAAGCGGGTGATGAGCTGGTCACCCATGGCTGCACCTACCAAAGTCAAGCCACGTGTCATCAAGACCGCTTCAAGGGTCACTTTGTGCGCATGGAAGGTGACAATTTGTTGCTCAAGTTGAACGATGCCGAACCCGGCACCTTGCGTGGATTGAGTGGAGCGCCGGTGTTGAATGCCGCGGGTGAAGTGGTGGGCATTGTGTCCAACGTGTTACCCGATCCTGACGGCGGTCACTATTTTGCCCCCTTTGGCACAGGGCCGCTGAAATCCTTTTTGCTGGACGAGTCTACAAAATGAAGCGCTTGGTTTTGGCTCTGCTTGGTTTGATGGCTGGCTCGACCGTTGCGCCAGAACCGGCGCAGCAGGAAACCATCAGCTGGTCGGCACTGGCTCAGCAAGCCCAATCATTGAATATACCCAGCCCCAGACTGGATTTTGCCGCGGTTTTGCAACAGCGCGGAACAGCGGAAGACCACGCCGTTGCACTCAAGCGGCTGCAAAGGGTCCAAGCCCAAGCCAACACGTTCGTCCCCCAATCATGGTGCGAGGCCCGTGCCTGGGATGACTTGGTGTTCAGACTGGAAACCCAACAATTGCGTTATCAATTGATGCAGTCGGCAGCCCAACAGTCGCCAGTGGCGGCCTATGCCGGCCGGGTTCATGCCTTACCCCAGGGGGCTCTGTGGTACCGCTATTTGACCCGGTGGTGGTTGGGCGCCGAGGTGTCGGCCGATGCCTTGTATGCGATGGGCGAACAGACTTTTACCGAAGCCATCGCGGCACTGCGTCAAACAGCCAAGGTTGACAACCAGCCCATGATTGACAGCCGCCAAGATATCGCCATCCAAGCCCAGCTGCGTGCCAGCGCGGCCCGGGTTGAGCAGAACCTGGATCGGCTGTTTCACCCCATGCCGGGGGTGTCCCAACCGGCATTCGCCCGCTCACCCTTGGGTCCTGAGTTCAGTGCCCCCGGGCATTACGGCAACAACACCATCTACTACAACCCATTACAGGACGCCTTTGATCTGGCCCAGTTGGATTGGCTGTATATCCACGAAGGCATACCAGGACATCACTTACAACAACAAATGAGGCGGCTGCACCCACTGTGCCCCGACGTGTCTTCAAGCTCGCCACAAATGGCCTTCATTGAAGGGTGGGCCGCCTACACCGAAACCCTGGGTCATGACATGGGCTGGTACCGGGATCAAGCCAGCCAAGCCTATGCCCTCCGCTGGGCATCGTTGCGGGCCATGCGGGTGATGATTGATGTGGGCATCCATGCCCGCGGCTGGACCGATGCCGAAGCCAGACAACATTGGCAGCGTCATTTCCCCGAGGGGGCCGATGTGATGGAACGGGAAATACAACGCATCAAGCGTTGGCCCATGCAAGTCATCACCTATGTCTATGGCATGAATCAAATCAAACACAGCTTATCAAAACAGGCCGCCAGGCCAGATTTTGATCTCAGAACTTTTCACCACCAACTGTTGGGGCTGAGCCACTTTCCGCTGCAAGCCTTAACCCATTTGGACAGTTACCAACCGGAGGCCCACCATGAATAAATTGTTTTTCTTGTTGCTGTTGTGCAGCACCTGGCTCAACGCCACCGAGCTCAAACCCAGCCCACTCATGGGCATCCAAGTGCAGGCCAACCCCACAGGTGGCGGGGTTGAAATCTTGCGTGTGTTGCCCGACAGCACCGGCTCAGCACTGGGTTTAAGCCAAGGTGACGTGGTGCTGCAGATCAACCACACAGCCATCAACAGCCCACAAGACCTGGTCAGCAAGATCCGCACTTTGGCAGTGGGCGATGCCCTCAAAGTGGCGGTCAAGCAAGGGCCAGAGACGCAAACCCTGAGCGGTGAACTGCTGGGTCGCCCACCTGAACAACACCCCGACTTTGCCGTGGTTTATGACCAAGTCACTGTGGGCCAAAACCACTTGCGCAGCATGGTCTATAAGCCGCATGACTTGAAACCCGGCCAACGCCTGCCGGCTTTGTATTACATCCAGGGCTATACCTGCGGCTCGGTGGACCACAGCCCGTTCATGCAATTGACATTGCAACAACTGCTGAATGAGGTGGTGTTGAATGGCTTTGTGGTTTACAAGGTTGAGAAATTTGGGGTCGGTGATTCGGTCGGTCCTTTGCGCTGTGACCAAGTGGATTTCAGCACCGAATTGACCGGCTTTGCCGCCGGGCTCCAGGCTTTGCAGGCTTATGACTTTGTCGATCCGCAACGGGTCTATGTGTTCGGTCACTCACTGGGTGGTTTGGTGGCTCCACTGCTGGCCCAAAAACATCAATTGAAAGGCCTGTCGGTTTATGGGTCGGTGGTTGAGCCTTGGTATGATTATTTGTTGAAAATTTTCGGTGAACAAGCGCAGCTGTTTGGCACCGATGCCGAGACCGCCGCCAACAACGAGAAACTGATTCAACCGCTGTTGCACGCTTGGTTAAAAACCGATCGCCATTGGGACGACATCGTGGCCGATCCACAATATGCCGCCGCCCTGGAGTCCGGTCTGATGCCCCACAGCGGCGACCAGGTATTCAACCGCCACCACAGCTTCTTTAAAGACCTGAACCAATATGATTTCAAACAAGCTTGGGCCAACTACCCAGGCGCTGTGCTGGCCATGCACGGCGAATACGACATCCAGGCCATCAATGCCGATTGGCTCAAAGACATTGCCCAGGCCGCACCCCAGGCGGTGACCCAAATCATCCCCCAATCAGAACACAGCCTGATGCGTTATGAGTCGCGTGAGGCGCTGATGACCGCCATGCAAACCGGCACATTCAGCCCCGCCAACCCAGGCGACCATTACAGCCATGAAGTGGCCAAAACCTTGCTGGCTTGGCTGAAAAAAACCGAAAAGAATTGATATGATCGGCCCATCACCGCCAACTGATTGCGGTGTTGGGTTAACCATTCAGGACGCCCTTAAATGGCTGTGATCAATGCCCGCATCAAGACCGCAAACCGATGCCTTTGTGCAGGATGTACCAGGAACAGAAGCCCAGGATCAAAACAAAGGCAATAATGATGCCATAGGCCACACCCAAGTTGATGTCACTGACACCCAAAAAGCCGTAGCGGAAGGTGTTGACCATGTACAACACAGGATTGATCAAAGAGACTTTCTGCCAAAAATCCGGCAACAAGGTGATGGAGTAAAACACCCCGCCCAAATAGGTCAAGGGGGTCAGCACAAAGGTCGGAATGATGGCGATGTCATCGAATTTGTTGGCAAAGGCGGCATTGATGAAGCCACCCAGCGAAAAGACGATGGAGGTCAAGACCACGGTGGACAGGATGATCCACACATTGTGCACCTGGATGTCGGTGAAGAACAATGAGATCAAGGTCACGATCAAACCCACCGATAAACCACGAAACAGGCTGCCACTGACGTAACCGGCCAAAATGGCCCAGTTCGGCATCGGCGAGACCAACAGCTCTTCCACGTGTTTGGCAAATTTGGCGCCAAAAAACGACGACACCATGTTGCCATAGGAACTGGTGATCACCGCCATCATCACCAGGCCGGGAACGATGAAGGACATGTAGTCAAAACCACCCATTTCGCCGATGCGCGAGCCGATCAAGTTGCCAAAGATCACGAAGTACAAGGTCATGGTGATGGCCGGAGGCAACAGGGTTTGAGACCAGATGCGGATGATGCGCGTGACTTCTTTGCGCAACAGGGTTTTGATGCCGATGTAGGTGGTGCTCATGCTTGACCTCCATTGTTTTCGATCATTTTGACAAACAGCTCTTCCAGGCGATTGGCTTTGTTGCGCATGGATGAGACTTGGTAACCCGCTTGATCAATGGTTTTGAACACGCTGTTGAGGTTTTTCGATTTGGGCACGTCCAATTCAATTGAACAATCGTCTTTGTGCACCGCGCCCAAAGCCTGTAACAAGGCGTCATCCGGGTGGTGGTCCAGGTCAAAGATGAAAGTCTCCACATCCAGGGTTTTTAACAATTCCTTGATGGTGGTGTTGCGCACGATTTCACCGTGGTCGATGATGGCGATGTTTTTACAAAGCTGTTCGGCTTCTTCCAAGTAATGGGTGGTGAGGATGATGGTGGTGCCTTGTTCGGCAATCTCTTCCACAAACGACCACATGGAACGGCGGATCTCGATGTCGACCCCGGCAGTCGGCTCATCCAGGATCAACAATTTCGGCTCGTTGACCATCGCCCGCGCAATCATCAAGCGGCGCTTCATGCCTCCTGACAGGCCCCGCGATACGCTGTCTTTCTTGTCCCACAGTTGCAGCTGCTTGAGATACTTTTCGGTGCGGACCAAGGCCTCTTCGCGCGGCACGCCATAGTAACCGGCTTGATTGGCGACGATGTCGACTGGCTTCTCAAACATGTTGAAGTTGAATTCCTGCGGCACCAAACCGATCATCGATTTGACCGCCTGACGGTCGCTGTACAGGTCTTTGCCGAACACCTTGACCTCACCCGAAGTGGCATTGACCAAGGAGGCGATGATGCCGATCATGGTCGACTTGCCAGCACCGTTGGGTCCCAACAAGGCAAAGATTTCTCCGGCGTTGACGGTGAGGTCCACCCCTTTGAGGGCTTGGGTACCGTCTTTGTAGGTTTTGACCAGGTTGTTGATGGCTAAAGCTGTTTCCATAAATCACTCGATTTTAGCGGTTGATTTTTCTCAGTTTGACCGTATATTGGCTCCATCTGAATCTCTTTGGACACCATGGAAACTGAGTACAAAAAATACATTTGTGTTGTCTGCGGCCTGATCTACGACGAAGCCGATGGTTGGCCCGATGACGGCATTGAGCCCGGGACCCGCTGGGAAGACGTGCCAGAAACCTGGATGTGTCCCGATTGCGGCGTCACCAAAGAAGATTTCGAACTCCTCTGAGCCGCGGCTTGGCTGTGCCCAAGCCCAATCATCCCAAATCCAGCCCATCACTGGGCGGCTGGCAGGCATTGCATGCGGCGGTAATTGCGCCAATGCGCCAGCACCATGAAGGTGCCGCCGACCACAAACAGCGCCGACTCCGTCAGCACGCTGACTTGGTTCTCCAGCAGGGTGGCGGTCAGCAAAAAGCCGTAACCGAGCACACAAAACAGAATCACTTTCTTGTCATGGTGGCGTTGCCAGCCGCGTGAAAACGACCACAAAGCAATCACCCCGATCACCGTCATCCAAATCCACCCATGACCAAAGTGCGCCCAACTGGGCACCACCGCTGACAAACTCAGCAAGATCGGCAGCATGGCACACTGAATGGCGCACAGTCCAGACAGGAACATACCGAGTTTATCCGCGAACGATTTCATGGTTGAAGCAAGGGCAGGTGTACAAATGCAAGATGATACCAGATATGGGTTGTTTTCGAACAGTCACAAGTCAAGTCTGCACAAAAGCAGTAAAAAGTTACCACCTGCATTCCACCCCCCGCGACCAGACCATCGTGTACAATAGCCCTTTTGTTTGCCAAGTCTCATGAACAGCAACCACTACCCCGCAGAAATCAAACAATTCGATGGTCAGGCGGCTTTTTGGTGGGACCCCAATGGCCCCTTCAAAACCCTGCACCAAATCAACCCCGTGCGCCTGCAATACATCACCGAACGGGTGGCCTTGAACGACCAACAGGTGTTGGATGTGGGTTGTGGTGGCGGCATTCTGGCCGAAGCTTTGGCCCAAGCCGGTGCCCACGTGACCGGGTTGGACTTGTCTGCCGCTTCATTGGCAACGGCCAAAATGCACCTGCACGAATCGGGGCTGCAGGTGGATTACCAAAACCTGAGCATCGAAGACTTTGCAGCGGCCCAGCCCGCCAGTCAGGACGTGGTCTGTTGTTTGGAAATGTTGGAACACGTGCCGGATCCCGGCAGCATTTTGGCGGCCTGCGTGGCGGCCTTGAAGCCTGGCGGCTGGTTGTTTTTATCGACCCTGAACCGCCACCCCAAGGCCATGTTGCTGGGCATCTTTGCCGCTGAACACCTGCTGCAAATCGTGCCCAAGGGCACCCACCATTTCGAACAGTTCATCAAACCCTCGGAGTTGGTCAAAATGCTGCAAGCACACCCGGTGACGATCCAGGACCTGACCGGCATGCGTTACAACCCGCTCACCCAATCGGCGGCGCTGGACCCAGAGGATTTGGACATCAACTACTTTGTGGCGGCCCAGAAAAACGCTTGATCATGGACCGCTACCAAGCCATTTTGTTTGATTTGGACGGCACCCTGATCGACACCGCTATTGACATGATCCATGCCCTGGCTCAATTGGCCGACAAGCATGGCATGGACCACACCTTGAATGTGTCTGAATTTCGCCAATACATTTCCCAAGGTGCGGTGGCGCTGGTCAAATCGGTGTTCAATGATCCACCACAGCAGCAACTGGAAACCCTGCGACAAGAATACCTGGTGATTTACCAACAGCAGCTGAACACCCACAGCCATTTGTTTGATGGGGTGGCGGGTTTGATCGACCACTTGGACCAACAGGACATTCCATGGGGCATCGTCACCAACAAACCTTCCTGGTTGGCCAAACCCATCGTGCAGCACATCCGTGCTTTGAAAAACAGCCGCATCCTGGTGTGTGCCGATGAAGTCGGCAGCAGCAAACCCAGCCCGCAACCGTTGCTGCAAGCGGCCGCCAACATGGACTTGAACCACGCGGCCACTTTATACCTGGGCGACGCCCGCTCCGATGTCGAAGCCGCCCACGCCGCCGGCATGTCATCCGGCATCGCCTTATGGGGATACTTGGCCCCCGAAGATGACCCCAAACAGTGGTCAGCCCACCACCACTTTGCCAGCCCAGTGGATTTGTTGCCGCATTTTATGGGTTGAGCTCTGTGCTTGTTCAAGGCTTGCAAAGCCTGCCCATGAGAAGACACTGTTTATATCGACTTACCGGCGAAAGCCGGTTCCCAGTGTCTTTTGGCAAGAACCAAATATTATGTCAATTGGCAAATTTAAAGCGCATACGCAAGACGCTGGATTGCGGCCTTCGCTGCTAAGACGATGGTTTAAGTTGTCAAAGTGAAGTAAGCCAAATACCCATTGAATGACATTGAATGCGGGCCCTGTTTTCACCAGTGGCAGGCTTTCGCCGGTAAGTTGACATTAAAAGCTGCTTGATTCAATCCCGTTCATCTGCCGGCTTATAACGAAACAACTCATCGTGGATGCGTTGGGCCATGGCGACGATTTCTTGTGGGGTTTTCTGCCAGACTTCGGCCGTGGCGCATAGGCCAGCGGTGATTTGGATCATGGCTTGTTCGCCCACGCCAATGCCTTTTTTGTGGATGCCACCGATGTTTTGTGGGTGGACCGGGTTACTGGGGTGTTGCATGTTGACTCCGGCCTGTTCCTCAGGCGCTGTTTTGATGGACCCCATATTGTAGCCAAAAAACCACGCACGCCTTGTGAAGAAGGTCTCAATGGCTGGTTGATTCAGCCGCCAATTGACTGAACAAGGTCAGCAAAGGCTGGGCCAACTGGGCCTGAGACTCTGGGCTCAAGGTGTGGTCATCATCCAACACCAAATGCCGGTGCTCATGGGGATGATCACTCAATTGCTGCATCAATTCTTCAGCCATCGCGGTGGAGGGCCAGATGTGATCCTGTTCCACCGACACCAACAAAATGGGTCCGTTGATCATGTGCACCGGCAGGCGGGCCTGGGTGGCTTGGTTGGTTTGCAAAGCCCGCTGGGCCCGTTGCCAGGTGGTTTGGTCCCCGGCCGGAGGCAAGGTCAAGGTGGCCACATCTTCGCCCCCCAAGGTCCAAGCCACGGACCCACGTTGTCCCTGCCAGGCCACTGAGGATGGTACCAAAGCGGCCACTGCCTGGATGCGGGGGTCATGGGCGGCGGCCAAGATGGCCAGTTCCGTGCCACGTGACACCGCTAAAACCCCAACGCCGGCAGTTTGCACATTGGGTTGAGCCAACAACCAATCAATGCCTTGACTGACCGTTTCCACCGGGACCCGATCCAAAGTGCTTGACCTGCCTGGGGCATTGAAATAAGCCAAGGCCAACACCACAAAACCAGCTTTTGCCAGTTGCTCGGCATACACTTGATTCAATCTGCCACCGGAACCACCCAGCACGATGATGGCAGGAACGGGTTGTTCATGGTCGGTTGGGAGATACAAACGACCCACCACCTCTGGGGTGTCCACACTTTTTGCCTTGTACTTGTTGTCTGCCGAAGAGCCTGTTGATACCCCCAGCATCAACGACCACAACATCAACCAAGGCAATGGCTTGTTAATTTGTTTCATGTTGTCCATCCAATCATCGATTTGCATGCCCCACAGCCAAATCATGCGGCTCAGTCATGAGCCCGATGATCAAACGGACATGCCGGTTAGTTTTTGACTTTGATGTGATCTGCACAAGCAGTCAATGACAAGCCCTTCGAGTCACAAAATGCCATGACATTTTGAGAAATCCACTGAAATTTATGCTCTCCAAACCCCGTTCTTGATGGCGTTTCATTGCGGTTGGTTGGGGGTTCAATGGCCACACATTG
This sequence comes from Marinicella meishanensis, assembly GCF_019931145.1. Lineage (GTDB taxonomy): Bacteria > Pseudomonadota > Gammaproteobacteria > Xanthomonadales > Marinicellaceae > Marinicella > Marinicella meishanensis. The sequence continues at coordinate 330,488 of NZ_JAIOUV010000001.1, forward strand.
AAAAGCCATGCCCTGGTAGTCAATGCTGTTGCCTTCCTCAATGATGGCCGGTTCCAGAAACGGATCCGCAGGTGGTTGCTTGATCCTTTCTTCCAGCGGTATGCTGGCTGTACTGGGCTCACAACAACCTGGCTTGTGAGACATGAATGACGATCCACAGGCACCCAGTGCATTGGTTAAATTCAAGGCGTTGCCTGCTTTGATTTCTGCCGCCGTTAAATAGTAAACATCTGGCTGCTTCGCAGCGCCTGTTTGGTAACTGAGCAAAGCGCTCAATGCGGCGCTGATGACGTGGTGGTTTTTGGCTTTCATGGGTGACATGGGACTTGACATCAATGCCATATTTTAGGGTCATATTAATCTGAATAACATGTTTTTTGTGGGTAACATTCAGTGCTGGCATTGACCGTTATTTAGACCGAATTGAACACGTCATGGTCGAAAAACCCCTGCCGCCCATTTAGGCTATAATGATTTAAACCTGAGTTCAAAAAACACCAATATGGCTTTGTCAGACGTCGATTTGATCAACATCAGTCAATTCCTCATCAGCCTGATGATGACGGTGGTGTTTTTGTTGGCCTGGCGCATCATGGAAAAAAAGACCTATGTGTTGATGTGGTCTTTGTTCTATGTGTTTGCTGCGGTCAATGGCATCCTCAACGCCATCAACGACCTGTTTCCAGATCGCAACCTGTATTGGGTGGTGGTCAATGGTGTGTCCCTGCTGACCCAAGCACTGGCCCTGGCCGGTTTTCGCATGCGTGCCGGACGACGGCCATTTCCGCCTATGATCATGGCTTATTTCTTGTTGGTCGAACTGTTGGTGGTGGTGTTCACCTATTGGCAACCGCACATGGGCCTGCGCATGGTGTTCATTCCTTTCAGTGGCGCGGTGGTGGTGTTCGCCATTGTGCGGGAAATCGCCCGCACCGAAAGCCGACTCCGCACCGCGGAAATCAGTGCCATGGTGTTGTTTGCCTTGTATGCCGTGGTGCAATTGACCAGCGGCACCCTGGCTTTGTTGCAAGGGGCTGCAAGGAATGAGCACTGGCTGAGTCTGTATTCCCAAGTCAACTTTTTGTTCATGCCCGCCTTCTTTGCTGGTCTGGGACTGTTCACCCTGTTGATTTTGGTTGATGATTTGGCCAGCAAGCTGAAACACCAGGCGATCACTGATTACCTGACTGGTTTGCTCAATCGGCGCGGCTTCAAACAACAGGCCGAAGCCCTGATCCAACAACAAGACAAACTGGGTAAAAACCTGGCGGTGATCGTCGCCGACATCGATCATTTCAAAAAAATCAATGATCAGTATGGCCACCAAGTCGGCGACGAGGTGTTGAAAGAGGTCTCCATGTGGATGAACAAACTGTTGTTGCCACCCTCGGTGATGGGCCGCACCGGCGGTGAAGAATTTGCCGTTGTGGTGCCGGTGGCCGACCTGAAAGAAGCCGGACAACTGGCCGAACACTTGCGGCTGCAGCTGTCCGAACAGAGCCACAAAACCAACGCCAAGTTGCGTATCACCGGCAGCTTTGGGGTGGCCCTGATCCACGACCAGCTGGAAAGCGCCCTGATCCAAGCCGATCATGCCATGTACCAAGCCAAAGCCCAGGGCCGCGACCGGGTGGTGCTGGCCGCCTGAAACCCACCGCAACCGATCTGCGCCGCCATCATCATCCCATATCACCGTTTGAGAAAAAACCCACCCTGGAGCGGCGACTTCAGTCGCCGATTGCCGCAGGCACACAGAAGGATAAAAGTGGCTACCTGTTTCGACTTTCTTGTAATCAAAAAGGATCATCAACACCAATCATCCATTAAAGAGCTGCATGGTTAAAGTTTATTTCTATGGGTGGACTCAAACCTTCATGTTCATGGTGCTGATTACATCGACTGAAGTCGATGCTCCAAAAGAATGTACCCACCCTGGAGTGGCGACTTCAGTCGCCGACTGCCGCAGGCACTTTTGAATAAGAACTGTTTCAGCTGCAACATCTCCCTTGCGACAAGGACAGCCAAAAAACCGATCAACTTTTTCGGGCTTTATCATTGAGGGCTTAATGCTGGCAACCAAACACAAACCATTAAGCTCTCATTGTTTAATTCATCGACTGAAGTCGATGCTCCAAAAGAATGCAGCCACCCTGGAACGGCGACTTCAGTCGCCAACTGCCGCAGGCACACACCACCCTGTTTATGGTGCTGCTTATCTCGACAGCAGTCGATGCTGCTTAAAAACACCGTCATTTTTTTCGACCATCGATCCAAATTATTGACAGCCTGAAGCGGTGAATGCCGCAAGACTTTCTGACGGCTACCAAATAAAGTGGGGGGCATTGGATTTATCAGGAACAACGTCGGCTGGAATCGACAACCCTTGTTTCCCCTTTTGCAGGGGTGTTGGTTTCAGTCTGCGTTTTAGCCAACCGTGAAAAGACCGTTGCCACATTTCAGTCAGATCAATGCCCTTCAGTTTGTCACCTTTCGGACCCTGGACAGTGTCGATGAGTTTGTCCGCTTGATGCAAGAATCAGAGCTGGACGAGTCCAACAAACAATTTGGCATCGATCAATACCTCGACCATTCTGACTCAGGCCGGATACTGGATGCCGACCTCATTGATTTGACCCAACTGTATTGCCACAACCTGAGCCCAGAGTATTATCAACTGATCGCCCTGTCGGTGATGCCCAACCACGTGCACATCTTGTTTGAGCAACGGCAAGACTTGGATGTGATCATGCAAAAACTCAAAGGCGGCTTGGCCCGCTTGATCAACAAACGCCTGCAGTGGTCCGGCCCCTTGTGGGAAAAGAATTATTTCGACAAAGCCATCCGCTCTGAGCGTCACTTTCGCAGCACCTACCGCTACATCAAAAACAACGCCGTTGCCGCCGGCTTGGCCGATGCCGATCGGCGGTTTTGGGGGCTTTATGGGTGATGACCATGATCGCAAACGCCAATCCGACCTTTGGATTGATCGTGATTTTTTCATCGACTGAAGTCGATGCTCCAAAAATTTCCTGGAGCGGCGACTTCAGTCGCCGTAAAGCAAAGGGAGTTTAAGATGCCACGACCAAGCAATCAACCCTGGATAAGCGCACCGTTTTTTATGTCCAGTTGGTATGGCTCTTGGTTGAAATCAATCACCTCTATGTGACTTTCATGAACCGCTAATCCTTCGGTCAATATGTCTTTGCCGCTGAAAGACCAAATTAATTTACCAGTAAATGAAACCTTTGAGACGGCCATTTCACCATGTACCAACAAACCCATTTCGTCAGGGGACAGGTAAATGTCAAAACAAGTCGCCTCATCAACTTGCTTGTGCCACAACAACTGTAAATCAGGAAGCGATAAACCAACCAATTGATCACCGATGCCAACAAATAAGCTGGTTTGATGAATCATGGCCGACTGCTGAGACACGCCCGTTGCACCTCCAGCAGCAAAGATCAGACAATCAAACCGACCATCAAGCTCAACCCCATAGATTACAGAAGGTTGGTAATTGGGCGCCAATTGATGCTGCTTTGAATACCGTTTTAAATGATCATTTGAACCTGATGTGTCATGCGATTCTTGATTGATTGTTATTGAATGGTTGCCTGCTTCAAAATTCATCCACAGCTCCTAAAAGTTGCAATAATTTCGGCTGTCGAAAACAGTTTATCATCCAAAGTTTGGGCTTGCATCTGGCTTACTATTTTGAACAACACATCGACTGAAGTCGATGCGCCAAAAGTCGTCTTCAATCGTCCATGGTGATGACGACACTGCCTTTCTTGTGTCCCGTATCGACATATTCATGCGCTTTAACAATGTGCTCGATGGGGTACACCCGATCGACCACTGGATTGAAATCACCGTTGAGGACCTGAATTTTAAGGAACGTCAAATTCGCTTTATTTTCCCATGCCACGCCACTGATCAATTTGGCGTTGAAAATGGCTGATATGTTGGTGGGCAGGTCCGCCACAATGGCGATTACTTTTCCCCGCTCTTTCAGCATGTTTTGACAACGTGACAGCGGCAGATTGCCCACCGCATCCAAGATGAAGTCAAATTCAGCTGAGATGGCATCGAGGTCCGTTTGGGTGTAGTCAATGACCTGATTGGCGCCCAGGGATTTGACCAGCTTCATGTTACCGGTGCTGCAAACCGCGGTGATGTTCGCCCCCAGGTATTTGGCCACCTGAATCGATGCGGTGCCCACCGACCCAGAAGCCCCATTGATGAGGATGGTTTGACCCGCTTTAAGTTGCGCTTTTTGTTTCAAGAAATGTATCGCTGTCAGTCCACCAAATAAAGAGGCCACAGCTTCTTGGTGACTGATTTCAACGGGCAATTTGACCATCACCGCTTTTTCAGGCAGACACAGGTACTCGGCATGGGCACCCAATTGCATGCCTGTCGAACCAAAAACCCGGTCGCCCGCTTTGAATGACTTGACCCCATTACCAACGAATTTGACCACCCCAGAAAATTCCATACCAGGGATCGTTTTTCGTGGTTTGAACCAACCGAAAGCCAATCGGGTCAATAGCCTGAAACCCTGAGGCACATTCAAGGCACGAATCCGGGCATCTCCTGCGGTGACTGTGCTGGCGTGAACTTTGATCAAAACCTCATTGCTTTTCGGCCGCGGCTGATCGGCATCGGAGAACCGCAATGCATCTGCCGGTTTACCATATGTTTCCCACAGCGCTGCTTTCAAGTTTCACCCCCTGGTGGGTTGTTTGAATCAATAACTAAAATCCTATCACATCATTGGGCCCATATTTGGGGCCCAATTCACAGCCTGTGAATCATGCAGTGGTGTCAGGACCGTCTTTCATTTGTAGCGGCGACTTCAGTCGCCGAACGACCTTACTTGAGCCCTGGGTTTAATCTGGTTTCTGCCACAATGTCGTCAGGTTTGTTGCCAATGGCGGATGAACAATCTTGGGCCTCCATTGATCCAATCGGGGAAAACCAGGGATGTGCTTGGGCAACGAATCCATCAATTCAGTGAAACCCGTCATGTCCTCTGAGATTTCAATTTCCAGACCAGACTGATATTCAAACAACACCCTGATTTGATCCATGATCCATGGCCAGCAAGTCCAGTTTATATGCTGTCACTTTCACCAATTGGTCCCATGGTTCTGCTTGCACCACCAACCCGCCATCAAGCATTTGAAACGCTTGATGGGTAATCACAATTTTTTCGCCTTCTTTTTTGCTCATGGTTTGGGTGTGGTTGATGTGTTCATTGTGCCATGTTTTGGCTGACATGACGCCACCAATAACCACTGCAGATTCAACGTAAGTCAGGTTTGTGGGGGTGTCACATCGACTGAAGTCGATGCTCCGGGGGGGCTGGTTCTTACTTGGAGCGGTGACTTCAGTCGCCGAGTGCCGCAGGCACGTTGTTTTTGAGGTAAAGCCGAAGGAGCGGGTGCCAAGGCCGCTCCTGTTGGTGGCTCAGCCTTTGGCTTTCAGTCGCAGGCGGTAAGCGTGCAGCAAGGGTTCGGTGTAACCGGAGGGTTGTTCCTGGCCTATGAACACCAGGTCCAAGGCGGCTTGGTAGGCGGTGTTGTTCGCCAGGTCAGCGGCCATGGCTTGGTAGGCGGGGTCACCGGCGTTTTGTTGGTCGACCACTGCGGCCATGCGGGCGAAGGTGTCTTTGACTTGTTGCTCGGTGCAAATGCCGTGGACCAGCCAGTTACAGATGTGTTGACTGGAGATGCGCAAGGTGGCGCGGTCTTCCATCAGGCCGACGTTGTTGATGTCGGGCACTTTGGAACAACCCACACCCTGATCGACCCAACGCACCACATAGCCGAGGATGCCTTGGGCGTTGTTGTCCAGCTCGCGTTGGATTTGTTCGGCGGTCAAAGCGGCCGGATCGGCGCACAGCGGGATGGTCAGGATGTCGTTCAAATCGGCCCGTGCTCGGTCTTTGAGCAGTGCTTGCACGTCAAACACGTTGATTTGGTGGTAGTGCATGGCGTGCAAGGTGGCGCCGTTGGGAGAGGGCACCCAGGCACAGTTGGCGCCGGCTTCGGGGTGTTCGGTTTTGGTGGTCATCATTTTGGCCATTTCATCGGGCATGGCCCACATGCCTTTGCCGATTTGGGCGATGCCAGTGAAGCCGCATTCCAAGCCAATGTCCACGTTCCAGTTTTCATAAGCAGCGATCCAGGGCATGGCTTTGATCTCGGCTTTGGGCGCCATCGGGCCCAACAGCATGCTGGTGTGGATTTCATCACCGGTGCGGTCCAAAAAGCCGGTGTTGATGAACACGATGCGGTCTTTCACCTGGCGGATGCACTCTTTCAAGTTCACTGTGGTGCGGCGCTCTTCATCCATCACGCCGATTTTGATGGTGTGTCGTGGCAGGCCTAACTCATCTTCCACCCGATCAAACAGGGTGTTGGCAAAGGCCGCTTCTTCCGGCCCGTGCATTTTCGGTTTGACGATGTAGACGCTGCCGGTGCGGGAGTTGCGCAAAGGGCCCAGTTGACGCAAATCATGCATCGCCACCAGCACACTGACCATCGCGTCCATGATGCCTTCAGGCACCTCGTTGCCGCCAGCATCCATGATCGCCGGGTTGGTCATCAAGTGGCCGACATTGCGGCAAAACAACAGGCTGCGACCATGCAGGGTGAGTGGCGAGCCATCCAAGGCTTTGAATGCTTTGTCCGGTGCCGCCACCCGGGTCATGGGCCGGCCGCCTTTGTCAAAGGTGTCTTGTAAATCACCACGCATCAAACCCAACCAATTGCGGTACACGCCGACCTTGTCTTCGCCGTCGACCGCTGCCACGGAATCCTCGAAATCCTGGATGGTGGTCACCGCCGCTTCCAAGGTCAGGTCTTTGACCCCGGCTGGATCGGTTTGGCCAATGACCGAGTCGCGATCAATCTCAATGATCACATGCAGGTCATGGTGTTTGAGCACCACTTGACTCGGCTGGCTGGCCTCGCCATTGAAGCCGACCGCCAAACCTGGGTCTTTTAGCGGGCTGGTTTGACCATCTGCCAAAGTCACCAACAACTGTTGCTCGCTGATCTCATAAGCCGTGGCCTGGTGATGGCTGCCTTGTTGCAAAGGAAAGTGTTGGTCGAGAAAGTCACGGCCATATTCGATCACTTTTTGACCCCGCACGGGGTTGTAGCCGGTGCCTTTCTCGGCGCCACCGGCCTCAGCAATCACGTCGGTGCCATACAAAGCGTCATACAAAGAACCCCACCGGGCATTGGTGGCATTCAAAGCAAAGCGGGCATTGGAAGTCGGCACCACCAATTGCGGCCCGGCTTGTTGGGCGATTTCGGCATCGACATTCGCTGTACCGATGCGGAATGCCGGCCCTTCCTCAACCAGGTAGCCGATGGCCTTTAAATGGTCGGCATAAGCCGCTAGATCGAATGAATCGCGGTTTTTCATCAGCCATTGGTCTAAGTTGGCTTGCAGCGCCTCGCGTTTTTTGAGAAGTTTTTGGTTGATCGGAGCCAGGTCCTGAATCACCGCAGCCATTGACGACCAAAATTGATCGGGGCTGATGGGCAGCTCGGGTAAGACCTCTGTTTCAATGAATTCGACCAACAAGGGATCGACTGACAAGGCGGCACGGTGCTGGTAATTAGGGTGGTCGTTGGTGGTATTCAATTCTGCGTTTTGGGTCATTTTGGGTCCTGGATGGCGGGAGATTCGAGACGAAACCTTTTTATTTTATATCAGGTTTTTAGACTAAAAACTCTAATTCTGGCAATTTTTAGACGAAAGTATGAAAAAAATAATTTTTCTCAAAAAGTAGCAAAAAAGTGTTTAAAAGTCATGAAAATGCTCTTAATATTCGTGAACGCGTTATTCAAACGTTTGTTTGACTGACCCCGACTTTTATTCATTATTCAACAAAAACGGTTTTTAACCACAAAACACAAGCAGGACTTTTATCATGTCAAATTACCAAACAGAAGTGCAATCAGCCGATGGACTCATCAAGGACCACCAGTCTCCCTGGTCAGCCATCAACCCTGAATACGTCGCTCGAATGAAACTGCAAAATCGATTCAAAACAGGTTTGGACATTGCCAAGTACACCGCCGCCATCATGCGCAAAGACATGCAAGATTATGACCTCGATTCAGCCAACTACACCCAATCGCTCGGTTGTTGGCACGGTTTCATCGGTCAACAAAAAATGATCGCGGTGAAAAAACACCACGGCACCACCGACAAGCGCTATTTGTACCTTTCTGGTTGGATGATCGCCGCCCTGCGTTCCGAATTTGGTCCACTGCCCGACCAATCCATGCATGAGAAAACCAGCGTCCCGGCGCTCATCAAAGAACTGTATGACTTCCTCAAACAAGCCGACGCCCGTGAACTGCGTGGCTTGTTCAAAGATCTGGATGACGCCAAGGGCGCTGGTGATCAAATCAAAGCCCAACGCACCCAAGAAGCCATCGACAACTTCCAAACCCATGTGGTGCCGATCATTGCCGACATCGATGCCGGTTTTGGTAACGAAGAGGCGACTTACTTGCTGGCCAAGAAAATGATCGAAGCCGGTGCTTGTGCGATTCAAATCGAAAACCAGGTGTCCGATGAAAAACAATGCGGCCACCAAGACGGCAAAGTGACCGTGCCGCATGCCGACTTCCTGGCCAAGATCCGCGCCGTGCGTTACGCCTTCTTGGAGCTCGGGGTTGATGATGGCGTGATCGTGGCCCGCACCGATTCTTTGGGCGCCGGCCTGACCAAACAAATCGCCGTGACCCAGGAGCCAGGTGATTTGGGCGATCAATACAACGCCTTCCTGGATTGCGATGCGATTGCCGCTGAGGACCTCAAGAACGGTGACGTGGTGATCAAACAAAACGGTCAGTTGGTCAAACCCAAGCGCTTGGCCAGTGGTTTGTTCCAATTCAAACCCGGCACCGGTGAAGACCGCTGCGTGCTCGACTGCATCACCAGCCTGCAAAACGGCGCCGACCTGTTGTGGATCGAAACCGCCACCCCGCATGTGGGTCAAATCGGCGGCATGGTCAAACGCATCCGTGAAGTGATCCCCAATGCCAAACTGGTGTACAACAACTCACCGTCATTCAACTGGACCCTGAACTTCCGCCAGCAGGCTTATGACGCCATGCTCGAAGCCGGCGAAGACGTCAGCGCCTACGAACGCGACCAGCTGATGGACGTGAAATACGACGACACCGCTTTGGGCCAAAAAGCCGATCAAATGATCCAGGCCTTCCAACGCGATGGTTCGCGAGAAGCCGGCATCTTCCACCACCTGATCACCTTACCCACTTATCACACCGCCGCCTTGTCCACCGACCAATTGGCCAAAGGCTACTACGGCGAAGCCGGCATGTTGGCCTACGTGGCCGGGGTGCAGCGCAAAGAAATCCGCGAAGGTTTGGCCTGTGTCAAACACCAGGACATGGCCGGTTCCAACATCGGTGACGACCACAAAGAGTACTTCTCTGGTGAGGCGGCCCTGAAAGCCTCCGGCGCCGACAACACCATGAATCAATTCGACTGATGACTCCCTCGTTCAGTTGTTGATACCAGCCCCGCTTCGGCGGGGTTTTTTGTGGCTGGACGCAAATGATTCAGGAGACGTGTTTTTCCATGTAATAAAACCGTTCGTCTTCGCTGATCGTGGCAAAACCGGCTCTGTGGTAGAGGCGGCAAGCTGGGCTTACTTTCAACACCCTCAGGGCCAGGGTGGTTGCGCTATTTTTTACAGCCTGTTTCCCAGCATATTCGATGGCTTGGGCCCCCAAGCCTTGATTTTGGCGCACCGAAAGGACTTGAAGATCGCGGATGACACAACATTGATTGTCAAATTCGATCCTCAATGCGCCAACAACCTCATCGTTGTCCAAGATGTCCCAATTTTCTAGATTGGCAATCTGCCCCCGGATCATTGCTTCGTCCCAGTCAGGCGCAAATTTCTCGTAATAAACCCGCATGTTTTCATGGGTCAGTTTTGCTGAGGCCTGTATGTCCTCACACAATTGATACGTGATCACTGCATTCTCCAATCAATCAATTAACAGCATCCATCATGGGCCAAGCCCATCTTTCGGATTTTTATGAAAATCCTTCTTAGGCTTCTGCAGGACGCCAGTAGATACCTTTTCCGTCTGCCACAGCCAAGTAACCCCATTGGTCATCCTTGACAACTGTGCCGTGAAACATGATGTCCGCAGGTTGGCCATTCTCGTCTTCATCAGCGCCACCATTGAACGAAAACCGCATGCCAACTGCCTGTTCCGGTGTTAGCCCCAATCTTTCCAAATCGGCAAAAGAGCCAACTGTCAATCGATAGCTTTTTACACCCACTCCCGCATTGAGGTCACAAAAGATTTCTGGCAACAGCTTGGTCATATTTCGTTAAACCTCAAAAAATGCCAAAACAGCAAATCCAATCCAATGTTTTGTTGGTGTTACTCGTGGTTTCATCTCTTAATCAGTGAATACTTTGGGACAGACACCCCATAAAAGAATTCTTACACATCGATCAGGGCTTTGCCACAGATAAAATCCACAGAAATGTTCAAAATCATGGTTTTGAAAGGAGAAAACCATGGGTCTGGCCAGGAAATACCAAATATGTGTAGATGAAACGCCCTATTATCATGTGGTGAGTCGATGTGTGCGAAGGGCGTTTTTGTGTGGTGACGACCATACCACAGGTCGGTCATTCGAGCACCGCAGAAAATGGGTGGTGGATCGGATGAAGTTCTTGGCCAAACTGTTCGCATTGGACATCTGCGCTTATGCCATCATGTCGAATCACTTTCACATCGTTCTGAAGGTCAATTCAACCCAAGATTGGTCGGATAAGCGGGTGTTGATGACTTGGGCTGGGTTGTTTGATCTACCGCTGCTGTGTGAGCGGTATGTCAGGGGTGATCAGATGAGTAATCCTGAGTTGGAATTCGTCATCATTAAGGCTGATGAGTACCGCAAGCGGTTGATGGACATTTCATGGTTTATGAAAACCCTGAATGAGTACATAGCGAGGCGAGCCAACATTGAAGATGGCTGCACCGGTCACTTCTGGGAAAGTCGCTTCAAAAGCCAGGCACTGCTGGATGAAAGGGCACTGCTGACCTGTATGGCTTATGTTGATTTAAACCCCATCAGGGCTGCTATGGCCAAAACACCAGAGCAGTCAGATTACACTTCCATTCAAGATCGCATCAACAACGAAAACACCAGACTGATTGGTTTCGGAAAGGGCGACAAAGATCTGCCTTTTTCACTTTCAGGATATTTAGAATTGGTCGATTATTCAGGCCGAGCCATCCTGGAAAACAAGCGTGGATATACCCCTGAAAACTTACCTTCCATCCTCGACAGACTTGGGCTCAACCCAGATACCTGGATGGATGAGCTTAAAGGATTCAAATCGGTGGGTTTTTCAGCAGTTGGCACCGTTGATCAACTGAAAGATTTCTGTCGTCAAGTCGGTAAGAAATTCGCTTTAGGATTAAGATTAAAAACCGTTCTGGAATAGCGCTCAATCCATCAAGTCCCCATTAGCAGATCCTGTCTGCCACCGGCCTGCTTATTTCTAAACAGGCAAAATCAACCAAACTCCATCAACATCCTTCTAAACTGACGACTTCGGATTTTCAGTTCCAGAAAATCCCAGTTAAATTAAGAAAAACCCAGTTCAATTTCTCAAGCTGGCTTTTCTAAAAAGTGTGTGTCCCTTAGTATTATCTCCAGAAAATCCCAGTTAAATTAAGAAAAACCCAGTTCAATTTCTCAAGCTGGCTTTTCTAAAAAGTGTGTGTCCCTTAGTATTATCTGCACGATCATTCAAAATGAAATTTCGCAGTAATCGTTCACTGCGCATAACATAAAGTATAAATACCTGGTTTCCCTCTAGGCGATAGAAGATACGACAAGGGCCAACAACAATTTCGCGATAGCGCGAATCTTCAAGCCCTTCTGGGACTTTACCGGAAAGCGGAAACTCTTTTAAACGTTTTACAGAATCGAATACCTGAGTCACCAGTTTTTTTGCTGCAACTGGTTTGTCCAATGCAATGTATTCGGCTATCTCGTCAAGGTCTTCCAATGCGGGCTCAGTCCATATTATCTGAGCCATTTACTCATTTTCTCTTCTGCTTCCGATTCAGCATAAACTTGACCTTGAAATACAGCCTTTTCTCCTCGAGCAATACCTTCCAGAATACACATTCGCTTTTGCATTTGCTCGTAATCTTCGACATCCAAAAGATATGCAGAAGGCTTACCGTGTTCAGTAATTAACACAGGTTCTTTAGACGAGTGAAGGTCAGCTAAAATTTTTGTGGCTTGCCTTTTTAATGTGGTTACAAGTTCTATTTTCATAAAAGTGATACTATTCTATCACTCCGTGGTTTGCAATGATAATTTACAGATAACGCCCGCATATGCGGCTGGTTTGAAGCGCAGCGGAATACCAGTCCGACAACATGCGCTTGTTGGGTATTTTTCTCGCCATTTAAAAATGGCTCTGTATGCAGTCATGTATGATGGGACCTGCCCATCAAACAGCATCACCGCATGCTAACCAACCCACTTTGCCAGGGTAATAACCATGTAGGTGAAACCATTGTCACTGGGCGTGCGATAAACCCCAATTGCATTCAAATGTTTAGCCAACACCGACGTCATTTCCCAACCATCAACCTCTGTGGCAGCGTATCGCCCAGCCACCAATTGTTTTAAACCCAGCTCTTCACCCAATTCCTTAATTTCCCGAGATGACGACTTCACGATCTCAGACAAACTGTTGTTTACCCAGGCCCACATCCAAGTATTGGACGAGGTAGAAAAAGTCCCCGAAAATTGAATGTCCGCTTCAACTTGAGGCTTGCCGTTGTGAGAAAATACCAACTTGGCGGTTTCTTGATACCAATCCCAACGTTCATGTTCGTCGACTTTGTATTCAGAAAGAAATGCCTCATGCCTGGGCTCAATAAAACTGAAACTTGATCGAACCAAATCATGAAAAATTTCTTCATCTTGGACCCAATTCCTGTCACGAACATCTTCATAGCATCTTGAACACAAAACTTTTATGTCGGCGAATTTTTCAAATTTTCCAGTCCACCCACCTTCGGCATCCAAAACCTTGTCACATTCATCACACCAAGCATCAGGGCATAAATCATCTGGATTTTCAGGGTCATAAGCTAAGTTAAAACCCAATTTTTCACCCTCAACCAAATGCCTACAAAGAAAAGTGACATTGGTTTTTCCGTGGCGACTGCACTCTATTTGATGTTCAGAATCACTCATGATTTTCGGCTGGTTTGTTAATTAATGTTTATGGATTCATTGACGTTCTGAATGAGCTGAATCACCTTTTTGAACCACTATTATCAGCGCAAGCAAGAAACCACGATATTAACACAGGTCCTGAATGATGGGCCAAGTCATGCGGGATGGGCTCTTAGCGCGCTGATGGTGGGCCAAGCCCACCCCACAATTCTTCAAAGGAAATTTTTGAATGGCTGGGTTTTTGCTGAATGGCTCTCGATGTTGGTTATAATGAAACGCAAGCGAGCCGTTGTCGTCCTTTGACCCCGTGAAAAAAACCGAAGAGACCAAAGTCCTGTTACAGCAAGCCTTGGGCATGAGCACCCAGGAGCGGACGGTGTTGTTGGAGCAAATTGATGACACCGACATCCGGTCTCAGGTGGAGACTTTGTTGGCCGATGAGGCGCAGTTGGCCGCTTATTTGGCGCCCAACCAACCGGCGGCTTCAACGGCCCAGTTGGCAGCAAAAGTGGCGACCATTGAGCCAGGGACCCTGATCAAGCGCATCCGCATCATCAAGCTGTTGGGCCAGGGTGGCATGGGTGCGGTGTATTTGGGGTTTGATGAAAAGCTGGAGCGGCAGGTGGCGGTGAAGTCGATCCGTCCGGAACACCTGAAAAACCCCGCCACCCAGCAACGCTTTGTGCGCGAAGCGCAGATCCTGTCGAAGATCAACCACCCGTCGATTTGCCAATTGTATGACTACATGGAAACGCCTGAGGGTGATTTTCTGGTGTTGGAATACATCAAGGGCAAACCACTGTATCAGGTGCCGTTGAACGACACGCAAAAACTGACCTTGATGGCCGAGTTGGCCAGTGCTTTGGCGGTGGCCCATGAGCACGGCATCGTGCACCGGGACTTGAAGCCCGACAACATCATGATCACCGAACAGGGTCAACTCAAGGTGTTGGATTTTGGCATCGCCCAATCCTTGGCCCAGCCCAAAGCCACTGATCAACCAGGCCCTGAACAAAGCGATCAAACAAACACCCAAAGCGACCAGCAACTGACCCAACAAGGTTCCTTGGTCGGCACCATCCGTTACATGAGTCCGGAACAAGCCAAAGGCCAGGCCATCGACACCGCCAGTGATTTGTACGCCTTGGGCATCATCGCGCAGGAGGTGTTCAGTCACCAGGCGGCCTATCAGGTGATGGAAACCAAACAACTGCTGGCCGATGTGCAACAGGGCAAACGCTTGCAGCCGGATGGTTTGCCAGAACCGCTGTCCGGCTTGTTGCAACAGCTGACCCAGCTTGAGCCACAGGCGCGGCCCACAGCCACCGAAGCCGCCGAGCACTTCACCGAGATCTTGTTGGCCCCCAAGCGGCGTCGGCAAAAACGCCTGAAGTGGGCAGTGACGTCCGGCATCTTGGTACTGGTGGCGGTGATGCTGTGGCAATGGCTGCAAATCGGTAACCAGGAACAACGCAACCAATTGGTCAATGAATACGAAAACCAAATTAATGACCTGGTGCGCCAAGCCGAACAAATTTATGTGCTGCCGATTCATCCGGTGGGTGAAGAAATCGGCCTGATCTTGCAGCAAGGTGAAAGCCTGTATGCCGACATTGACCAAGACCCAACTTTATCCACAGCCGAAAAGAATCGCTTGATGGGCCTGATCATGCTGCGCGCTGAGTACTATGCCGAGGCCATTCCGCTGTTGACCCAAGGTCAGGCCGAAAGCCCCTTGCTGGCCGAAGCCTGGACCAAGCTGTACATCGAAAAAGCCTCAGAATTCTCCGACCAACACGGTTATGAACAGGCCATGCAAGACCCCGACTTGCAACAAAATTACCTGCAACCGGCCCTGCAATACATCGCCCTGGCACAGCAAGACACTGGCCAGGAAGACCCCTTGCTCAGGGCTTTTGCCTTGAGTCAAACCGAGTCTTTGGATGCCGGCTTGGCCGCGGTCAATGAGCTGCTGGCCGAGAAGCAATGGAACAAAGACGCGGTCAACCTCAAAGCCCTGATCTTGTCGGCATCGATGCAAAACGCCGAACAAAAGGGACAGTGGGCGGCGGCCAAAGAGTATGCCTTGATGACCGCCGAAACCTATCAACGATCAACCCAAATGGCGCGCAGTTACCCACCAGGATACGACAGCCTTTGTTACACCTATTTTAATTTAATGGCCGATGGCATCCAGCGCAGCGGCGAGCAGGTGGCACAGTTCGCTGAACAGGGCATCGAAGCCTGTGACAACGCCCTGCAAACCTTGCCTGAAAACCGCTATCCCAAATTCTTGTTGTCGCGCCTCCACTTGATGCAAGGGCGCTGGGCCATGGTCCATGGTGGTGATGTTGCGGCCTCGCTGGAACAAGCCAAACATTGGAACCAACAGGTCGGCCCGATGGCCGACCTATTCAGTTTCACCTGGACCCAGGCGCTGATTGTCGCCACCGAAGCCAACGTGCACATGCTGCGCGGTGAATCGGCCCTGGCCAAGCTGGAGCAGGTGGTGTCGTGGTTTGAACAGCTGCTGGTGGTGGACAGCCCCTATCGGCCGTTCGTGGTCAGTGATTTCCTGTATGTGTTGGCGCAACAGGCCGCGGAAATGATCCGCCAAGGGCAAGACCCCACGGCGGTTATCGAACGGGCCCAGACTGTGTTCGAAGAAATTTTGTTGACCCCGGATTTGTTGGTCAGCGAACAGCGGGGCTTGATCAACAACATGGCGCAGATGAAAGGGGTGCAGCTGCGTCAGGCCTTCGATCAGGGGCAAAACATCCAAGCGCTTGGACAAGAGCTGCTGGCGCTGTTGAATCCAGCCGACAACCAATTGGTCAACGACCCCCATCAGCTGGTGAATTTGACCAACACCCATTTGTTGTTGGCCGAACACCTGCGGCGCGGGCAACGGCCATTCCAAACCCACCTGACCCAAGCCGAACAACACCTGGTCCAAGCCCGCGCAGTTAACCAAGTCGATCCCGGCATAAAACTGAGCTGGGCCATGCTGCTGACCCTGCAAAACCACACGGCTGGGCAAGATTACCAGGAGGCCAATGATTTGTTTGCCCAAGTGTTGGCCGATTACCCGCCCAACCCTTATTTCCATCAGCTGTGGGCCAGAAGCCTGATGGTGCAAGCCCAAGGTCTGGGCACGGCGCCTCAACAAGACCTGTTGGACCAAGCCACGGCACAAATCAACGCCGCTTTGGCCATCGATGCCAACAACCCATCATTGTTAGCCACCCAAGGCGAAATTCAGGCATTGCAAGCGACGCCTTGAGGCGGTATGGTGGGAGTTTTGGACCGCCCATGACCCAACTCAACCCCCATTTATCCCACCTGACCTGCACGTATTGTGGCCAACAATACCCTTTGGATGAGCCGATGAACCTGTGCCCACATGACCAGCGCCCGGTGCAGATGGTGTACGACACCGAAGCCATCAAAAACACCGACTGGTACCACCCTGAACGCAAGGACCTGTGGCGCTTTGCCGGTTTGCTGCCGATCAGCGAAGGCTTTGTGTCACTCGGTGAGGGGCACACCCCGCTGCTGAACCACTCGGACCACCCCTTGGCCCAGGCCCATGGTTTTGAGCTGTTCATCAAAGACGAGGGCAAAGGCCACCCGGGTTATGGCCAAAACCCAACCTTGAGTTTCAAAGACCGGGGCATGGCGGTGGTGGTCAACATGGCGCGGCATTATGGCCTGAGTCGCTTGGCGGTGCCGACCCAGGGCAATGCCGGGGATTCTTTGGCTTACTACGCCAACCAAATGGGCCTGGGCGCCGCCATCATCATGCCAGATGACACACCGATGCCAATCCAGGGCAGTGTCGCAGCCTTGTCCTTCCACAACCCCGACATCGAGTTGGCCATGGTGCAGGGCACCATCAAGGAAGCCGGGGTGTTGATGAAAGAGCACTACCTACCACACGGCTATTTCAATGTCGCCACCTTTCAGGAACCCGGCTGGCGCATCGATGGCAAGAAAACCATGGGCTTGGAATTGGCCGAGCCCAATGCCCTGTCAGACGCTTGGCAGTTACCGGATGTGATCCTCTACCCAACCGGTGGTGGCACCGGCATTTTGGGCATGTGGAAAGCCTTTGATGAGTTGCAAGGAATGGGCCTGATCGGGGCCGAACGGCCGAAAGTCATTGCGGTGCAGTCCAGCGCCACGCCACCGGTGGCCCATGCCTTCGAACACGACTTGTTTGAACCGGAGCCGACCGACGCCGGACACACCCTGGCCGTGGGCCTGAATGTGGCCGGTGGCGTGGGTCACTTCAAGGTGTTGGAGATCATCCGCCAAAGTGGCGGGGGCGCTTTGACCATTGATGAGGCCGCGATGGCCGACCACCTGCGCACCACCTGGCAACAACACCATTGGTGGCTGTGCCCTGAAGGCGCGGCTTGTTTGGCCGCCTTGCAGCCCGCAGTGGATGCCGGTTTGATTCAGCCAAGTGATCAAGTGGTGGTGTTCAACACCGGTTCCTTTGAAAAATACCTGCCTGAGGTACGGCATTTGTTGTGACCGCCGCCAGCTGACTCTGGCCACATTTCACCGGTCATCTCACACGGCATATCACACCGCATATCACACCGCATTTCACACCGCATTCCGGGCCGCATTGATGTTGCCGTACAGCGAGCGGGTCACCAGTTTTTCATAGGCGGCCAACAGATCTGCTTGTGGTTCGGCCTTGGCTTGCAGCTGTTTGATGCGTTGCAAAGCATGTTGTTGAATGGTCAACAGTGGCAAGACGATGGCCTCGCGTTCGCGGATTGACCATTGGCGCATCGGCTGATCGGCCAGCGGTTCATTGACCCCGGCGATGACCAGCAATTGCTGTTGACTTTGTTCAAATTCATCATTGATCACGGACCAGAAAGTCCCAAATTCCGGGTCTGCTTGCAAGTAGGCCGTCAACGGCATGAACGATTTGGCAATCGACATCAGGCTGTTGTCGACCAGGGCTTTGAAGTAACCTGATTGCTGGTAGAGTTGGGCCAAGGCGGCCGGTCCCTCAGACTGGGTCAATTCGGCACAGGCATGACCCACACCGTAATAACCCAGCACGTTTTGTTTCAGTTGGCTCCAGGCACCGACAAATGGAATGGCGCGCAAATCCTCGAAGCGCAAGCCCTCACCCGGGTTGCGTTTGGTCGGCCGGCTGCCGATGTTGGTCATGCCGTAGTATTTCAGGGTGCTGACCCGTTCCAGGTAGGGCAGGAATTGGGGGTGTTGTTTGAACCGTTGGTAATGGTCCAAGCTCAATTCAGCCAGTTGTTGTAACTGTTGGCGGCTGGCGGAATCCCAACCGGTTTTGGCTGGAAACAGGCGGCTGGAGAGACCGGCACTGAGCAACTGTTCCAGGTTGTGTTGGGCCGATAAGGGGTGGCCAAAGTTGGCGGAAATGGTTTGGCCTTGGATGGTCAGCTGGGTGGCGTGGTTGGCAATGGCCGGGCTTTGTGTGGCATAAAACTTATGCGTGGCGCCACCACCACGGGCCGGTGGTCCACCGCGACCATCAAAAAAGACCACCTGGATGCCGGCTTCTTCAAACACTTCGCTCAATGCCTCTTTGGCCTGGACAATGGCCCAATTGGCGGCCAAATAACCACCGTCTTTGGTGCCATCGGAAAAACCCAGCATGATGGTTTGTCGTTGCTGCCGCCGCCGCAGGTGTTGCCGGTAACCTTCATCTTGCAACAGTTGGGCCATGATGCCAGGGGCTTGCGCCAGGTCTTCAATGGTCTCAAACAATGGCACCACATCGGCGCTGGGCTGTGGCCAGCCAGCCAAGCGGAACAAAGCCAACACCTCCAACACATTGAGCGCACTTTGGCAGTTGCTGATGATGTAGCGGTTGGCGCCGAATTCACCGTTTTGGGCTTGAATCTGTTGCATGGCCTGGATGCTGGCCACCGTGTCCTGTGCCACCGCCGTGCTCAATTGATCAGGCGCCACGGTTTGCTCGATGGCAGCCAAAGCCGCGGCTTGAGCAGCTGGTGCCAGGTCCTGATATGCAGCTGGCAGGGCCATGGTGTCACGGGCAATTCCAAGCATCACCTGGTGGTGGATCCGAGAATCCTGGCGCACATCCAAAGTGGCAAAATACAATCCAAAACATTTGATCTGATTGATCAAGCCGTGCACCAAGTCGGCATACAAGCCATGATGCCGCTCATTGATCAGTGCCAAAATTGCCTGCAGTTCATCGACCAGCTGAGCGGCGGTCAAGTCATGCGTTTGATCAGTCAGGTAAGCCGCCTGATACAAGCTTTTTTCCAAGGCCTCAACCCGTTGGATCACGCCGCGAAAGGTCAGTCTTTTTTTCAGCTCCCTGAGGTCGCGGTGGTAGCACTTGAGCACACTGCGGTGCAAGCGATCGGCCACTTTCAGGGTGGTGCTGGCATCCACAAAGGGGTTGCCATCGCGGTCACCACCGGGCCAGAAACCCAACTCGATGAAGGCGTTGTCGGGCAGCGCTTGGTTTGGGTAGATGTGCTGGCTGATGCGCTTGATGATGGCTTTGACCGTGTCATAAAAAACGTTTTCCAAATACCAAATCAAGCTCACCGCTTCATCAAATGGGGTGGGTTTGCTTTGGCTGAACAGCGGCGTTTGACCCAGCTGTTGCAGCAAGGCTTCGGTGGTGGCGAAGTCATTGGCTTGGATCGCTTGGCTGAGGTCGGTCATGATGCCCAGCACCGGACCCGGATAAAACTGCGTGGGGTGGGCGGTCAACACCACCCGCACCCGGTGTTCCGAAAGGATGTCTTGCAAGGCCGCGCTGCGCTCGGTTTGGGCCGCCCGTGAGGCCAAGTGGGTGAGGCTGCCCGGGCCATCCAACTCGTGGGTGTGGGCAAAGGCGGCTTCCTCCACGGCATCGAACAAGACGATTTGCCGCTCGATGTACTGCACGCACTTGAACAACAGGTTCAGTTGTTGCTCCTCGGCGTCGAGCTTGCCTTGTTGTTGGAAAAACCGCTGCATGATTTGCTGCGGGCTGAGGCCGGCTTGGTAGCCTTGTTCACAGGCATGACTCAAGAACGGCAACAACACCCCGGTTTGGTAGACCGCATCAAACGGCAGGTTCAAAAACAGGCTGTTGTTGACCTGGAATTTATTCAGTACATGGTGGCGATAATTGTTCAGTGTTGGGTGCTGTGCCATGGGTCAAATGCATTGCTGGTAGACCGAATATATTACGTGTTGGTACAAAACAAGGCAATCAGACCTTAAGCCCAAATGTCTAAATAACGCTCCAAGTGTTTGACAAATCATGATTTTGCGGAAAAAATAAAAGAAAAACAGAGGGAATTATGCGTACATTATTTCTCATCACAATGGTGCTTTTTTCAGATTGGTTGTGGGCCGGTGAGGCCGACATCGGCGTCGGCGTGCGCTTATTCCAAAGCCGCATCATCACCGGTGACTTGGCCAAAATGGAAATCACCGTACGCAATCAGGGCCCTGACAGTGCCCAAGGGGTGCGCTTCAACCTGGACGTGACCCAAGGGCTGTTCAGTGACATCACCACCACCGCCACAGGCCCGTGTCAGATCAACGTGGAACAAGGCGCCATCCGCTGTCAAAACATCGGTGATTTTGCCGCCGGCCAAGAAAAGGTGCTGTTGGTGCGGGTGCAACTGGAACAACAAGAAATGCCCGACAACCTGGTGTTGGCCGCTGAAGTGACCTCTGACAGCAACGACCCCAACCCCGGCAACAACACCCAAACCATTGTCTTCAATGTCAGTCCGCTGCCCAACATAGATGAATACGCCAATGGCATGCTGACCAACATGCCCGAAGCCCGTAAAAAACGCTTTCTGCGGGCGGCACAGGTGTTGGGGGCCTACTGTTCCGGCGAACTCATTCACACCCGCCTGGAAGGGGTTTGTGATGACCTGTTGCAACAAGCCGAGCTGGGTGACTTCGAAACCATCACCCGGGTGTTGAGCTGGATGCGGCCGCGCAACACCGTGCACCAGGCGCGCAATTCAACCAAATTGGTTGCCTCACAACTGTCCAACCTGGGACAGCGCATGGCGCAGCTGCGGGCTGGCATCAGTGGTTTCACCGCCGCCGATTTGCAATTGGACAATGGCCAGGCCGCTTTGCCGCTGTCGATGTTGGCCTATCAAGAGGACAACGGCCCAGCCGAGAGTTTTGTCTCTCCCTGGGGCTTTTTCATCAACGGCAGTTTGACCACCGGCGATTTCAGTTATGCCGATGAGGTCAATGACGGCTTTGATTTTGATTCCGACAGCCTCAGTGCCGGGGTCGATTACCGCTTTTCCAACCGCTTTGTGTTGGGCGCCGCGGTGGGCTACAACCAAATGGATTCCAACACCGGCGCTGGGGTGCGCATGGAATCCGAGGGGGCCAGTGTCAGTTTGTATGGCCTGTTCACCCCCACCGAAAACTTTTATCTGGACACCCGCGTCAGTTTTGCCCGTCCCGACGTCAGGCAGCGGCGCATTGAGTTGTTCAACTTGATTGATGAGGTGGTGAGCATCGAAGCCATCGGTGAAACCCAATCGGAACAATTCACCGTCGCCGCCAGTGCCGGTTATAACTTCAACAAAGGCGCCTGGAACTGGTCGCCCTACATCACCGCCGAATACGTCAATAACCAGCTCGACGAATTCGCCGAAACCGGCGCCGGCGGCTGGAACATTTTCTATGCCGAGCAAGACTTCAAGGCACTCAAATACAATTTGGGTTTCATCGTGTCCCGGGCCATCAGCACCCGCAATGGGGTGTTGTCTCCACAACTCAGCTGGCAACATAATTACGAAGATCAGGATGACGGCGTGATGGCCATGCGCTTGATTGGCATGCCGGTCGATGAGTTGTTCAATGTGGAAACCAATTTCACCGAAAGTTCCTACAGCCAGGCCAGTGTGGGGCTCACCTGGATCACGGCCAACGGCAAAATGTTTTACCTGCGCTACAGTCGCCTGTTCGGCTTGAGGAATTTCAAACAGCACACCGCCAGTGTCGGTGCGCGGTTCGAATTTTAGGAAGGGTCCAATGAAAGCAGAACCCGCCTTCTGGTGTGGGCAAGAAGTCGCAGCTCACACAGTCATTGGACAGGGCACATGATAGAAAACCACCAGTGAAGATCGCGTCAAAAACCCACTGATCACCCACTTTTCCCCCGATAAGGACTTTTGGCACTGTTGCGCCAAGGTT
Source organism: Marinicella meishanensis (assembly GCF_019931145.1). GTDB lineage: Bacteria > Pseudomonadota > Gammaproteobacteria > Xanthomonadales > Marinicellaceae > Marinicella > Marinicella meishanensis. Next base: position 352,994 of record NZ_JAIOUV010000001.1, read on the forward strand.
TGACCCGGCAACATGATTGGCCCAATTATTTGATCAACAGAGGTTTGCAATGAAACCAATGAAAAAAGCCACATGGCTGATCACCGGGCTGGCCCTGGCCACTTCGCTGACTGTCACGGCCCAACCCCAAACTGAACAAGCCGCTGCCAACCCACTGTTGGCTGAATGGACCGGCCCCTATGGTGGCGTACCCGCCTTTGACAAAATGGATTTGAAATATGTCCCCGAGGCCTTTGATGTGGCCATGGCTGAAAATTTGGCGGACTACGACAAAATTGCCAACAACCCCGAACCCGCGACCTTCGAGAACACCATCGTCGCGATGGAAGCCGCCGGCGAAAAACTGGGTCGGGCGTTCACCTATTTCGGCATTTGGAGCAGCAACCTGTCCAGCCCCGAAGTGCGCAAATTACAAATGGAATATTCACCCAAATTTTCCGAGATGAGCTCAAAAATCTCGCAAAACAAAAAATTGTTTGAACGGGTCAAAAAGGTTTATGAGGATTCTTTGAAAAACCCCTTGGATCCCGAAGCCCAACGCTTGGTGCTGGGCGCCTATGAAGGCTTTGCCATGAATGGCGCCAACCTGGATGAGTTTTCCAAAAAGCGCTATGCAGAAATCAACAAAGAATTGTCCACCTTGTACACCAACTTCGCCAACAACGTGTTGCATGACGAAGAAAACTACGTCACCTTCCTGAACAAGGACCAACTCAGCGGCCTGCCTGAGTCCTTGGTCAAAGCCGCGGCCCAAGCCGCCAAAGAAAAGGACCAAGAAGGTCAATACGCGATCACCAACACGCGCTCATCCATGGACCCGTTTTTGACCTATTCTGATGAACGTGAATTACGCAAAAAAGTGTGGACCAATTACTATTCTCGTGGTGACAACGGCGATGAGTACGACAACAATGAAAACATCGCCAAAATCCTGCAGTTGCGTCGCGAGCGGGTTGAGCTGTTGGGGCACAAAAATTACCCCGAATGGCGTTTGCAAAACCGCATGGCCAAGACCCCAGAACGTGCCATGGAATTAATGGAAGCGGTGTGGCCTGCGGCCATTGCTCGGGTCAAAGAAGAAGTGGCCGACATGCAGGCCGTGGCTAACGAATTGGGCCATGGCATCACCATTGAACCATGGGACTACCGTTATTACGCCGAAAAAGTGCGGCAGAAAAAGTACGATTTGGACTCCAACGAGGTGAAACAATACCTGCAATTGGACAACCTGCGTGAAGCCATGTTCTTTGTCGCTGGAGAGCTGTTCAATTACCAATTCACTGCCTTAGAAGAAGGTAAAGTGCCGGTTTATCACCCCGATGTCAAAGTGTGGGATGTGACCGACAAAACCAGCGGTGAGCACATTGGCTTGTGGTACCTGGATCCATTTGCCCGTGCCGGCAAGCGTTCCGGCGCCTGGGCCAGTCAGTACCGCACCCATGAGTCGTACAATGACAAAATCACCGTGTTGTCATCCAACAACTCGAACTTCATCAAACCCGCTCCCGGTGAGCCGGTGTTGATTTCTTGGGATGATGCCAACACCTTCTTCCATGAGTTTGGACATGCTTTGCACTTCTTGTCATCCAATGTGAAATACCCCAGCTCCAATGGTGGGGTGCGTGATTACACCGAGTTCCAATCACAGTTGCTGGAGCGCTGGTTATCGACCGATGAAGTGATCAACAAGTACATGAAACACCACAAAACCGGTGAAGTAATTCCCAAAGAACTGATCGCCAAAATCAAAAAGGCCGCCACCTTCAACCAGGGTTTTGCCACCACCGAATACCTGGCCTCGGCCTTGATTGACATGAAAATTCACATGGCCGATCCCAAAGGCATCGATGTCGATGCGTTTGAACGCGATACCCTGAAAGCCTTGGGCATGCCCGATGAATTGGTGATGCGCCACCGCACGCCGCATTTTGGTCACGTGTTCTCAGGAGAGGGTTATGCCACGGCTTACTATGGTTACATGTGGGCCGACGTGCTGACTTCTGACGCGGCCGAAGCGTTTGAACAAGCCCCCGGCGGTTACTACGACAAGGACATGGCCAACAAGTTGGTTAAATACCTGTTTGCCCCGCGCAACGCCATGGATCCGGCCGAAGCCTACCGCAAGTTCCGAGGCCGCGATGCCAGCATCGATGCTTTGATGCGCGACCGTGGATTCCCGGTGCCGGAGAAAAAAGCCCAACCCTGACTCAATTGATTGAGTCCTTTGCAGGAAAGCCTCGGTCCATCCGGGGCTTTTTTGTGGCTTCAGGCCGGTAACCGCGCGGTCACTTCGATTTCTATTTTCATCTTGTCATCCAACAAACCCACCACCATCATGGTGGCTGCCGGGCGGCTGTCGCTGAGGTATTGACGCAGCACTGGGGCACAGCGGGCGAAATCGTCTTTGTCAGGCAGCAAGTAATGGATTCGCACCACATCGTGCAAACCGCAGCCGGCCGCTGACAAAGCAAGTTTGATGTTTTCAAAGCATTGTTCGGTTTGTGTAACGACGTCTTCGCTGATGGTCATGGTCGCATAATCGTAGCCGGTGGTGCCTGAGACAAACACATATTGGCCATCAATCACGGCCCGGGAATACGCGTACTCGGCTTCGAAGGCTGAACCGCTGGAGATTTGTTTTTTCATGGCTGTGCCTGATTTGAGTTGGCCTCATTAAACCACCTTTGTGGTTGTTCGGGCACTTTTTTTGCCAGTCTCAGGGCCATGCATTACAATGCGGCTTTTGTCTTGGAGCATCCCATGCGTCCACAATTGTTGTTTCGAAAAATTCACCGTTGGCTTGGTTTGATCCTGGGCCTGCAAATCCTGCTGTGGTTCCTCAGCGGCTTTTTCATGAGCTGGATGCCGATTGAGCAGGTGCGAGGCAGTCATTTGTGGCAACCGGCCCAGAGCAGCCCTTTGCCTGCGGTCACCATCGATGGGGCCAAGGTCCAGGCCGCGATTCCTGAATCGGTGCAATCCATGGTGGTCAAAACTTGGTTGCAACGGCCGGTGATTGAAGCCACCACGGCGCATGGAACTTGGTTGTTGGATGCCCAAAACCATGCCTTGATCACACCCCTGAATGAACAACAGGCCAGGGCGGTGGTGGCCGAACGCTTGCGCCCACCGTTACAGATCCTGGCGGTCCAATGGTTGGATGAGGTGCCTGCTGAAGCCCGGGGCCGTCAAGCGCCGTTGTGGCAAGTGCAGTTGTCAGGACCGGAAAATCCACGGGTTTATGTTTCGCCCAGCACCGGTGACATCGTCGCCACCCGCACTGACCGCTGGCGCTGGTTTGACTTTTTGTGGATGCTGCACATCATGGACTATGATGAGCGGGAAGATTTCAACCACCCCTTGTTGTACCTCACCGCCGGTTCTGCCTTGCTGTTCACCTTGAGCGGGGTGGTGTTGTTGGTTTTTTCATTCCGCAACCGACAACGCCGACGACAAGCCACTTCTTGATGGCTTTGTGGTATCCTGATTTCAACCATTAAAAAGGGGATCTCACATGAAACATGTTTATTTACTGGGCCTGTTGTTGGGCCTGTCCAGTGCCGCCAATGCGCGACTCAGTTGTGATGAATTGGATGAGTTGGCCGCCAGTTTGGATGACTTGGCTGAAGCCATGTCCGTGGTGGATGACATTGGGGTCAATTCGACCTTGGATGGGGCCTTGGGTGACGTCACCGAAGCCTTATCGGTGGTGGCTGCGGTCGAAAATGACGCCCGCTTGACCCGCTGGATTGCCGATTTGAATCTGGCGTGGGAGGAGATGGAGCGGGAAGACTTCGAAGCCTCTTTGGATGACATCATAGATCGCCTGGATGAACTGGGCGAACGCGACTGCAGCGGTTGGTGATGATCACTTGATGAACCAGGCATCAGGGGGCCGTTCAACACCGCCCCCTGAAGGCACCAGCCTGGATCACTGCACGGTGATGGTTTGTTCAGCCAACACCAAACGTTTGCGGCCTTGCAACACATACCTGACTTTGTATTGACCTGCTTGCTCAGGCATCGTCAACTGGCCTTGTCCGGGGTTTTGTTCGGTGTAAAAGTAGGTGATCTCACCATACAGGGTGTGGCGATCGGCCGGCATCAAGTCAACATAATCGCCCTGGCGGTTGGGGCCAGTCCATTGCACCTGAATGGTGCTGCCAGGCGCCGCCGTGCCGGGCAGCGCCAAAATGGCGGGCACCGCAGTGACGGTGATCGGCTCACTGGCCAACACCTGGCGGTCTTTTGATCCTTGCATCACAAAGCGAATTTGGTACTCACCGGGTTCCACAGGCATCAATAATTCACCACTTTCCGGGTTGTGTTCTAAGTAAAAATAACTGATTTCACCGTAGGTGTGGGTGTACCCTTGTTTCACCACATCGATGTAGCCGCCTGCATTGTTTGGTCCGCTCCAATTGACCGTTATTTTGGCCGCCACTTCAGCCTGTGGTTGAAATGCCAAAGTCACCGCTGAGGCCTCAACTTCAACGGGAATGCGGTGCAGGATTTGGCGACCATCCGGCGCTTCCATTACATAGCGGACATCATATTTACCCGGTGCCGCGGGGGCATTGATGGTCCCAGTTGGACCCACATTGGTATAGAAGTAGCCCAATTCACCATAGGTTCGCTGATCACCTCGTTTCACCAAATCAACATAGTCACCATTGCGGTTGGGGCCTTGCCAAGTGACCTCAAAGGCGCTGGCCGCAGCCACTTTCGCCGGTGCCAATAACGACACATCACTGTCAACCACTTGCATTGGGGCCCGGGCCAAAATGTGTTTTTGCTTGGGGCCCTGCCAAATGTAGCGCAGCTCGTATTCTCCCACTTGCCCCGGGGCCCTCAGTTGCGCCGGACTGCCGGTGTTGGCCCATTGATAAGCCAACTCACCATAGACCCGATCATCACCCACCGGCACCACATCAATGTAGTCCTGCTCTCCGGCAGGTCCCGTCCATTTGACGGCAAAACCGGCACCAATGACCACCGGCTCGCTGGGCGACAGCACCTCAGCCGTGGGCAACTCAACCGTGGCCACCGGTTCTTCAGCGGCCAACACCACCTGCTGCAGTGCCTGATTCAGGCTCTGGGCATCGGCGGCAGGAAGGTAACGGCCACCGGTGATGTCGGCCATGCAAGACAGTTGTTTGCCTTGGTCGGCACTCAAACCAAAGCCCACCACATGGGCGGTGAAATCAACACCCAGTTGTTCCAATTCAGCCGCCACGGCACAAGGATCGCGGTCACAAGTTTCCACCCCATCGGTGATCAGCACCACCGTGGCTTGGTTCTCGGTGTATTTCAAAGAATCTGCCGCCATCACCACCGCTTGGCTCAGCGGGGTTTTGCCTTTGGGTTGCAGTTGCTGAACTTGGGCGGCAATGGCCTGGGCGGTGCCCGCGGCCGGCTCGACCAAGGTTTCGATGTCCGCACAATCGCCTTTGCGTCGGTGTCCATAAGCCATCAAGCCCACCGTTTGCTCGGCGGCAAAGCCTTGGCTGATGGTGCTGACCGCATCGCGGGCGATTTCGATTTTGGTGACGCCGTCAATTTGTCCCCACATGGACCCTGAGGCGTCAAACACCAATATGGTGTCGGGGTTGGCCCAAACGGCCGGCGTGGCCATTGCCAGGCAACAGAAGGTGATTTTTTTCATGGCATTGATCTCTGAATTGAAAGGCCACCATTGTGTCGCAACCGCCACCGATTCTCAACCGCCGGTGCGGCAAATGTGCGACAGGGCGCACTCCCAAACAGCGCCTGGTTCAAGTGGGGTTCAGTTTGCGCAGAACGTCTGCCAACAAGCCTGCTCAAACATCTTTTTGACTATTGTCAAACTCCTCAATTAACGGTTTTTTTACAATGCAGTTTTCACAACCAATGAGACCTATCATGAAAAAAATTCTGACCACCGCTTTGGCCCTGATGAGCTTGAATACCTTCGCTGTTGAACAAGGTGATTGGCTGTTGCACCTGCGGGTGATCAACGTCGGACCGAATGACGACAGTTCAGTGATTCGGGTGGATGGTACCGGCGTGGCCGGCACCGGCGTAAGGGTGGACGAAGGGCAGTCGCTGGACATCTCTTTGGGCTACATGTTCACCGACAAATGGGCGGTTGAACTGTTGGCGGACTTGAGCTCCAAACACGATGTGTCCGCCTATGGCCTGTCCAGCTTGGGCGTACCCGATGGCACCGACGTGGTGGAAGTCAACACCCTGCCACCCACCTTGTTCTTGCAATATCAATTCAACCCCACTGGCGACATCCGGCCTTATGCCGGGGTGGGTCTGAATTTCACCACCTTCTTGAATGACGAATTGACACCCGCGGCCAAAGAAGTGTTGGGTGCCAGCAACCTGAGCCTGGATAATTCGGTTGGATTGGCTGCCCAATTCGGCATTGATTGGGCCTTACAGAATAACTGGTCATTCAACATCGATGTGAAATACGCCAACATCGAAACCGAAGCCACTTTTGACACCGCCATCGGCCGGGCTTCGGTGGATGTGGACATCAACCCCATCGTGTTTGGCATTGGCTTCGGCAAAACATTCTGATCAACACACTCCCTTTATTTTTGTGCTTGGGCCCACCTTTGGGCCCTTTTTTTGGCCCTTTTATGACCAATTGGTCAAATAATTGATTTTTTTGTTGACCGAGCGGTCATAAATCAATACAATGCCCATCATGACAGTAGGCAGACCGCGCAAAATTGATCCAGACATCATCCTTGAGAACGCCATGCAGGTGTTCTGGGAAAAAGGCTATGAAGGCAGCAGCATGGCTGACATCATGCGCGCCACTGGTATGCACAAAGGCAGTCTGTATCAAACCTTTGGCGACAAAAAATCTTTGTTCATGGCCGCTTTGGAGCGGTATTTGGACGGCATGTTTGTCGAACAACAACAAATCATCAAAACCCATGACGACCCGACCGCTGCCATCCGAGCGGTGTTGTTTCACTTGTTGGAATACGCCCACATCAACGACCAGGGCGGGCAACAACAACGCGGTTGTATGGCGGTGAATTCCTTGGTAGACAGCGCCCCATACGACGATGACATCTGTCAGTTGTTGGAACAAAAGAAACAACGCATGATTGGTTCCATGGTGCAAGTGATTGAACAAATCCAAGCTGCCAACCCGCAACAGCTGACCCGTCCGGTGGAGGTGGTCACTGCCCTGATTGGGGTGGCCATGGAAGGTTTGAGCATCGAGATGAAAAACAACATGGATCCGGATATGGCCAAAGCCGTGCTGGATCAACAGTTACAATTACTGGGCATCTGATTTTTTTTGCCTATTTTTTGACCGATTGGTCATAAACAACTACACAAAAAGAGGTATCACATGAGCCGTTATTTCCAAGCCATTGATCGATTTGCCAGCCAACTGGCCCAATTCACCACCAGCCACCGCTTGTGGGTCCTCATGATCAGCCTGATGCTGGTGATGTTGGCCGGTTCAGGCGGCCGCTTTTTGGATTTCTCCACCGATTACCGCGACTTCTTTTCGGAGTCCAACCCTGAATTGCAAGCCTTTGATGACTTGCAAAACACCTACAGCAAAAACGACAACATCCTGTTTGTGTTGAAACCCAAGTCCCAGCAGGTGTTCAGCAACGACACTTTGGCGGCGGTGGAATGGTTGACCGAAGCTTCCTGGCAGATCCCCTACACCCAGCGGGTCGATTCATTGTCCAACTTCCAACACACCCGCGGGGTGGATGACGATTTGATCGTGGAAGACTTGGTGACCGACGCCCGCAGTCTGAGCGCTGAACAACTGGACGCCATCGAACAGGTGGCGCTGCACGAACCCCTGATCCATCGGCAACTGGTCAACGACAACCAACAACTCACGGCGGTGGTGGTGACCTTGAACTTCCCCCAACAAAATGTCCAAGAGGTGCCCGAAGCGGTGGCCGAAGCGCGGAGCTTGAAAGCCCAACTGCTGGAACAGCATCCCGAAATGGACGTGTACATCAGTGGTGTGGCCATGTTGAACAACGCCTTTGCCGAAGCCGGATTTGGTGACATGGGCAGCTTGGTGCCGCTGATGTTTTTGGTGATCATGCTGATGACCTGGGTCATCATGCGCTCATTCACCGCCACCCTGGCCACCTTGGTGGTGGTGATGCTGTCGTCCATGTTTGCCATGGGACTGGCCGGCTATTTTGGCATCAAACTGACCCCGATCGCCGGTTCTGCGCCGACCATCATCTTGACTTTGGCGATTGCCGACTCTTTGCACATCTTGATCACTTTGAAGAATTTGATGCGCGACGGCATGGAAAAATCACGAGCCATCATCGAAGCCGTGCGGGTCAATTTCTTGCCCGTTACCATCACCTCACTGACCACCATCATCGGCTTTTTGGCCTTGAATTTTTCAGATTCACCGCCGTTTTGGCATTTGGGCAACATCACCGCGATGGGCATTTTCGCAGCGTGGATCTTGTCCTTGACTTTGTTGCCGGTGTTGATCAGCTGGCTGCCTTTTCGGGTCAAACCACGGGCGGCTGACGACTTGACCCTGATGGATCGTTTGGGCCAGTTTGTGGTGCGTTACCCCAAACAATTGATCGCCGTGCTGGGCTTATCGACCCTGATCCTGATCAGCTTCATTCCACGCATTGAATTGAATGACCAATGGTCCGAATACTTTGATGATTCGATCCAATTCAGACAAGACACCGACGAAGTGGTCAAACATTTTGGCATTTATCCAGTGGAGTTTTCACTGCCAGCCAAAGGCCCCAATCAAATTGCCGATCCCGAATACCTGGCGCACTTGGAACGTTTCAGTGAATACCTCAAGCAACAAGAGCATGTGACCCATGTGTACGCCTTTTCCGACATCATCAAGCGCTTGAACAAGAACTTACACGCCGATGACCCGGACCATTATGCCATCCCTGACAACCATGAATTGGCCGCTCAATACCTGTTGTTGTATGAGATGTCTTTGCCGTTCGGTCTGGATTTGAACGACCGCGTGAACATCGACAAATCAGCCACGCGGGTCACCGCCACATTGGCCAACACCTCCACCGCTCAGACCAAAATCATGCTGGAAAACGCCCAACAGTGGATCCAAACCAACTTGCCTGACTACATGCACGCGACCTTACCCACCAGTGCCCAAGTGATGTTCACCTACATCGCCGAACGCAACGTCTTCAACATGGTTGGCGGCACCGTCGGCGCCATCGTGCTGATCTCGCTGATCTTGATGGTGTCATTGATGAGTTGGCGCCTGGGCTTGTTGAGTCTGATCCCCAATGGCTTGCCCATCTTGGCCACCTTTGGCACCTGGGCTCTGTTGGTGGGCGAAGTGGGCTTTTCGGTGGCCACCGTGGCTTCCATTTCACTGGGCATCATTGTTGATGACACGGTGCATTTTCTGTCCAAGTATGTGCGGGCGCGGAATGAAAAAGGCCTGGATGCCGCCGCCTCAGTCCAATATGCCTATCGCAATGTGGGTCTGGCCATTTTGGTCAACACCGCGATCCTCACCGTGGGCTTTTTGGTGCTGACCACATCGTCATTCAAAATCAATTTCGACATGGGCATGCTGACCGCCATCGCCATTGTCTTTGCTTTGTTGCTGGATTTCTTGCTGTTACCGGCTTTGCTGGTCTTTTTTGATCGCAAACCGGCCACCCAACCATCTGTTAACCCCTCTGGAGGAACCCCCATGAAACCCGTAAAAACCGCTGCCGCCATGGCCGCCGTGCTGCTGTTCAGCAGCTTCGGCTCGGTCGCCGCGCAAGACCTCAACCTGGAAAGTGCCGATCCGGTGCTCAAAGGCCACGCCATTTCGGCCCGTTCGGACCGCTCAGATCGCGGCTTTGCCGACAGTGAAGTGGACGTCACCATGGTGTTGAAGAACGCCGCCGGGCAGGAAACCGCCCGCTCCATGACCTTCACCACCTTGGAAGTCGCTGATGAAGACCTTGGCGACAAAAGCCTGGTGCTGTTCAACACCCCCAAAGACGTCGAGGGCACGGCATTGTTGTCCCACGCCAAGATGGTCAAACCCGATGACCAATGGTTGTTCTTGCCGGCCTTGAAACGGGTCAAACGCATTTCGTCGAAAAACAAATCAGGCCCTTTTGTGGGATCGGAGTTTGCCTTTGAAGACTTCACCGCCACCGAGTTGAACAAATATGATTACCTGTGGTTGCGCACCGAAGCCTGTGGCGATTTGGTCTGTGACGTGGTGCAACGCACACCCCGCTATGAGCATTCGGGCTACACCAAACAAATCGCCTGGATCGACCAAACCGATCACCAACTGCGCCAAGTCGAATTTTATGACCGCCGCGACAGCCTGTTGAAAACCCTCACGCTCAGCGATTACCGCAGTTACGATGGCATTTGGCGCAGCCACCGCCTGTCGATGTTGAACCACACCAATGGCAAAAGCACCGATTTGCACTATGGTGACTACACCTTCAAGGTCGGCTTGGGTGACCATGATTTTGTCAAAGGCAAACTGACCGAACTTTAATTCATCCTTTTTGTAATGAAAACCATGTCACTCCGATCCAATACCCACAGGGAATCACTCTTGGGATTTTATCCCTCTCCAAGAGTGGGCTTGATGTTGATCTTACTCACGCTCAGCTGTGTCCTCCCTGCACAGTCCGAGGAAGTTGATTTCTCGATTGATATTGGCCTGGAAACCAGGGGGTTCTTCGCGGACCCCTTGCTTTCTATCCAGGACCACGAATTCAATGCCTCTGTGTCGGTGCTGCCTGCATGGCAATGGCGCTCGGCAGACCGCAAACACCGCTTCAATGCCGCGATTTTCATGCGCTGGGACCAACAAGATGATGAACGCAGCCACCTGGATGTGCGGGAGTTGTATTGGTCCTACAGTGATCGGGCATGGACCACCACGGTGGGTATCAACAAAGTGTTCTGGGGTGTCACCGAGTCGGTGCACCTGGTCGACGTGATCAACCAAACCGATTTGGTTGAGGACTTGGATCAAGAAGACAAACTCGGCCAACCCATGCTGCAAATCAGTCGCCAACAAAACTGGGGGCGGTTGGATTTGTTCGTCTTACCGCATTTTCGTGAACGGACTTTCCCTGGTGCCAAGGGCCGTTTTGGCTTCGGGGTGCCAATCAGCGATGAGGCACTTTACGAATCTTCGGCCGAACAATCCCACACCGATGTGGCCTTGCGGTATTCGCACTATTTTGGTGACTTGGATGTCGGCTTGTATGGCTTTGTCGGCACCAACCGCGAACCCTTGTTGCTGCCCAGCGATGACGGCAGTCAATGGCAGCCTTATTACCAACAAATGAATCAGTTGGGGGTGGATTTACAATACACCACCGACGCCTGGCTGTGGAAACTGGAAGCCATCTTTCGCGACACCGAAACCGATCAATTTTGGGCCGCGGTGGGCGGTTTTGAATACACCTTCTACCAGATCAACGACGGCGCAGCCGACTTGGGGGTGCTGCTCGAATACCAATTCGATGACCGGGATCTGACCAGCGCCCCGACGCTGGCCGACAATGACTTATTTTTGGCCGCCCGTTGGGCCTTGAATGATGCCAAGGACAGCAGCGTGTTGGGCGGCTTCAGTCACGACCTCGACACCGGTTCCACCTTCATCAACATCGAAGCCGAAACCCGCCTGACCGATCACCTAACGGCTGACTTGCGGGTGCGGCTGTTCACCAACACCGACCCTGCAGACCCGGCCTTTGTGTTCAGTCGCAATGATTATGTGCAGCTGGGCCTGAATTGGTTTTTTTGACGCGATCAAGACACCACCAGGCTTTTTTTCAAGACGGTTGTCACGTTCAAGACCAGGTTCTCAAAATATATTGAATTTTTATATGGTTTCTTTTGAAACTAATAATATACAACAATATCAACAACATACACGTTGTTTATTTTTAACGTTAACGAAATGTTAACTTTTTTCAACGGCTTTTATTTTTGATTTGCTAAATTAGTGGCCATCGCATCACTCGGTGCGTGTTTATTAATAACTTTCAGGAGATTATTATGAAAACGAAAACAGACAAGTTATCAAAAGCCATTAAATCTACATTTTTAGCCGCGACTCTTGCTGTTTCATCCATGGCCACCGCAGGTGGTAATGACCAATACACCACTGATGAAAAGTTGAGAGACGCCTGGTTGGACGGTAAAGTCGAAACCGCGCTGTTGATCAACCGCCACTTGAACAATTTCACCATCGACACCGATGTGAAAAACAATGTGGCCTATTTATCAGGTACGGTGAATTCAGAAGTTGACCGCGAATTGGCGGCAGAGATTGCCCGTTCAATTGAAGGCGTGACTTCGGTGGACAATGACATCATCGTGAAAAAGCCTGAAGAGGCCACTGACGCTTTGCATGTCACCCATGAGCATGAGTCGGTTAAAACCAGAAGCTTTGGCACCTGGTACGACGATGCCACCACCACTGCATCCATTAAATCAGAATTGTTGTTTAATGACGACACATCAGGTTTAGATGTGAATGTTGACACTGCTTTTGGGGTGGTTACCTTGAACGGTGTTGTAGAAACTGCCGCTGAAAAAGACTTGATTGAGCAGATCGCGGAAAACACGCCTGGCGTGAAACAAGTGAACAGCGAAATCGAAGTTGACAGCAACTCATAAGCAGTCCATTCATGATCGGTGCGGGGCTGAGGTCCCGCACTTAGATTCTGATTTGATCCTTCACATCTGAACAACACGAGGTTTTATTATGTTAAATTGGGCACTGATCTTTTTAGTCATCGCTTTGGTTGCAGCCATCTTTGGTTTTGGCGGCATCGCCGGCACCGCTGCAGGCATTGCGAAAATCATTTTCTTTGTCTTTCTGGTCCTGATGATTTTGTCTTTTGCCAGACATGTCCTCAGCTAGATAACGGCAACAGCCTGAACATAAAACCTCACAATCGTGGGGTTTTTTTGTGCCAACAGTTCACGATGGTACGGCATAATCCTGTTGCTGTACGCGATCCACGCCACACTCCAAATCACTGATCCAATCCAAAAACTCACCAATCATGTTGGCACCTTTGAAGGCCAAGCCATGTTGCGGCACGATCATCTCGACATCCAGTTGTTTCACCATTCTGGCCCACAACCGGGTGGCTTTGTTAGAACACATGTAGCGCCGATGAAAGCCTTGCATCAAGGGGATGTGGGCGGCAAAATCAGTCACCAAGGCCGCCCCTGAATCATCACCGATGGAGGCACCCATATCGCCAGAAAACAATATTTTGCTGATGGGGTCATACAGTTGAAAGTTACCCACCGAATGCAAAAAGTGGGCGGGCAAAATGACCAACTCACTGTCACCAAATGGCAGGCGCATGCCCCGGTCAGGAATCGACACCACCCGGTCGTTGAAGTCGCCCACCTGCTTGTCCACATGCGCAGACAACAAATGGGGCAAGAACCGGTCCCACAGCTTGGACACCAACACCTGACAACCGCTGTTGATCATCCAGCGATCGATCGAGGCGATGATGTCCGGGTCCTGGTGAGACGCGAAAATGTAATTCAATTTTTTCGGGTTGATGTAGCGGGTGATGGCGATGTTCAACGGGATGTAGGTCAAATCACCACCGGGGTCCAACAACAAGGTGTGCTCGCCATGAACAATCAAAAACTGATTGGCTTGCACCCCCTGTCCAGTGACCAAATCGGTGAAGGCCAGGCAATAATGATCGCCGTGGCGATACAACACTTCGGGTTTTCCAGACATGGGTTTTCCCCCTTTGAGTAAACCCATATATTCGCACATGTACACAAACAATGTGCTTGATTGATGTCAAACTTGTGCGTTGTTCTCTTTGATCAGGCCAATCACTTTCCACCCAGCGGCCACTTGATCGCTGATTTCCGAATGGGTGAATACCTTCAGGGTCTTGCCGCCAGGTGATACCGCAAACATCGGAATGACCTGTTTGCCGTGTTTGGCCAAATAGTCTGTCACGGTGAATTCTTCGGTCAACAAGGTGGTTTTGATTTGCGCCCCTTGGCCCAACCAGCTGGCCAGTTTGGCATAGGTCACCTCTTTGCCAAACAAATGACGGGCCAGGCCTTCTTGGGCAACGCTGTGTTTTTCGCCTTTGCCCTTGTCCTCGCCTTTCAACACATAAATGTGGGCCCGACCAAATTCATTTTTGTAACGGGTGGCGGCCAACAGATTCAAATCTTGGTTCATGGAAACCGCCAACAGTTTGCCCACCCCGATCAAGTCGAGGTGTTGGTCGGCATGTTCTGACACCACATTGCCATAGTAGGTCTTGATGTCTTTCATGCGGGCTTCGCGGATGTAACGCCAATGTGAATCACTGACCATGCATTCAAAGCCATGGCTGTTCAAAGCCTGGGCAATGGCAATGGCCACCGGATTACTGCCGACCATCAAAATGCCTTTGGCTTCGCTGCTGGACACCCCCAACTTATTGGCCAAGATACCGGCAGTGGCGGATTGAAACACCACCGTGCCAATGATCACCATAAAAGTCAGTGACACCAACAAGGGGGCGTCGGCATAGCCTTGTTGTTCCAGTTTCAAGGCAAACAAAGCCGAGACTGCGGCGGCCACGATGCCCCGGGGGGCAATCCAGGACAGGATGATCTTTTCTTTCAAATCCAGTTCCGAACCCCAGGTGGAAATGAACACTTTCAGCGGTCTGGCGACAAATTGCACCACTAAAAAAAGAAAAATCGACAACCAACCGATCTGCATGAAAGCGTCCCAGTCCAGTCGCGCCGCCAGGATGATGAACAAGCCCGAGATCAACAACACCGTCAGACTTTCCTTGAAATTCAAGATGTCTTCAATCGGCGTGTTTTTGCTGTTGGCCAGCCACATGCCCATCACCGTCACGGTCAACAAACCGGACTCATGGGCCAAGAAGTCGGAAAACGCAAACACCGCAAACACCAAGGTCAGGGTGAACACATTGTGCAGGTATTCGGGCAGCCAATGGCGGCGCAAAATCAAGCCCAACAAGGCACCGGCCACCCCGCCCAACACACAGCCGATCAATAAGATCCAGCCAAAATCCAACAGCACTTCCAGTAAACCAGCCGCGCCACCTTGGGTGGAAATGATGAAATTGAACACCAACACCGCCAGCAAGGCGCCCAAGGGATCAATGACGATGCCTTCCCAGCGCAACACGTTGGCCACTTTTTTATTCAGTTTCAATATGCGCAACATCGGCACAATCACAGTCGGGCCGGTGACCACCACCAAAGAACCAAACAACAAAGACAGCTGCCAGGACAAATCGAGGAGGTAGCGGGTGGCCACGGCAATCACCAGCCAGGTGATCAACATGCCCACCGAAACCATGCGCCGCACCACCGATTCGAGGCCCCGAATCTGCGAAAAGTTCAGGGTCAAGGCCCCTTCAAACAGGATCACCGCCACCGCCAGCGACACCATTGGAAACAGCAGGTCACCAAAGATCAGGTCGGGATCGATCAAACCCGTAACCGGCTTGCCCAACACGATGCCCAACAACAGCAACAACAAAATCGAGGGCAGTTTCAGCCACCAAGCGGCCCATTGGGCCAAAGAGCCCAAAATGCCGATGATGGCCAATGCCAACATCAAATGTTCGGTCATGCTTTTTCCTTCAAGGTCTCAGACAGTTTGGGTGTTTTGGCGATTTTTATTCGGTTCAGCTTATTCGAGTACCGACCGCGCACGATTTCCGAAATGACCAAAATCACGATGACAAAATAGAACGTGGCTTTGCTCATTTGGGTGATTTCATGGCCAAAGAATTTCAGGTGGGCGATGTGGCCGCCCTCGGAAATCAACATCACACCGACGATGAACAGGATGAACAAACCCAAGATTTCATACATGCGATTGCGTTGCAAGAAATCGGCAATGGTGTCGGCCAACCACACCATCAACAAGGCGCCGATGATGATGGCGGTGGCCATCACCACGTAATTATCGGTCAAGGCCATGGCGCTGAGGATGGAATCAAAGGAAAACACCACATTCATGGTCACGATCAAGGTCAAAGCCATTCCGAATGAGGTCTTCTTGCTTTGCTCTTGATCGGCGTGCTCTTCCAACAGCATCATGTGCCAGATTTCTTTGGTCGCGGTGTAAATGATGAATGCCCCACCGAGCAGCACCACCACGGCACGCAGGTTGAACGAACCTTCGACCACCCCTTGCCAGGCCAAGGTGAACAACGGTTCGGTGAAATAACTGAGCAGTTTGAGCAGCAAGAACAACAAAATCAAGCGGAATCCGACCGCCATCCAAATCCCGGTCTTGCGCAATTTCGACTGCTTGTCCGGCTCGACCCGTTTGGATTCAATGATGATGTACAGCAGGTTGTCAAAACCCAGCACGGCTTGCAGCATGATCAACATGCCCAAGGTCAATAAATTCTCTATGGTGAACAATCCTTCCATTGTGACCCTCTTGATTGAAATGACTTCATTGTTAACTTTGGCCGGGGCTTTTTCAAGCAGAAATCTGCCTCAAGTTTTGGCAGGACCCACACGCAACACCAAATAGCTGCCACCCAGGACCAAGCCAGCGGCGATGGCCAGGCGCCAAGTCACCAATTCATGATTAAACAAGACGCCACCGATGGCCGCCAACACCGGCACCAACAACTGCAGGACCCCCGCTTGCAAGGTGTTCCAATGGGGCAACACCGCATACCAAATGGCGTAGCCCAAACCCGAGGTCAAAGCGCCTGAGGCCACCGCCAAACCCACGCCGGTGAGGCTCCAGGCGTTCGGGGTGAACTGCCACCAGCACAACAGCACCACCCACGGCAAAGACCACAAGAAATTGCGGCTGGTGTCCAACAGTGGCTGGGCCGAACTCCGCCCCAACAACGTGTATCCACCCCAGGCGATGCCGCTGAGCATCATCAACAAACCGGCGGCCAAGGTGGGGCTGCCCCAAGCGGGCAACAGCAAATACCCCAAACCCACAAAGGCCAACACCAAACCCAACCATTCTCCTGCAGCCGGTCGATGGCCTTGAATGAAACCGGCCATCAACAAAGTGAGTTGCACCGCAGCAAACAGAATCAGTGCGCCACTGCCGGTGTCCAGCACCCGATAGGCCACCGAAAAGGCCAACGCATAGACAAACAAAAACAAGGAACCGGCGAGGGTTGAGCTAGTGGGGCGGCGACACAACCGCTGGCGGTTGTTGGTTTTCAACAAACACAAGAATGTCAACATCACCGCTCCGGCCAGCAAACGAATGGCGGTGAAACCGGCGGCATCAATCAAGCCCCCGGCCAAGGCCCAACGGTTCAACACCGAGTTGCCAGCAAAGGCCAGCAAAGCCAATGCCGTGAGCAACCACAGACGGGGTTTCATCGCTGATTGGTGTCCAGGCGATACAGCAATGGATTGCTGGGCACGGCGTTGAGGTTCAAGCGGGGCAATTGCAGGTTCAACAAATAGGCACCGTCTTTGATCTCATTGGGCACATATACCATTTCGGTGATGGTTTTGTGCTTGAATTGCTCAGCCGTGGTCGCGTGTGACCCAGGCTCGATGTTCCAAAACAAACGGTGGTTGTTCAACACCCCATCATCATGCAACCGGTCCACCGAGGGCAGATCGACCAACAGGTGTTCAATGGCGGTTTCGTTGACCAACCAGTGCATCGCTTCATGGCTGAAAAAAGCCGGCTGAATGTCTTGCCCATAGCGGTGTGAAAGCTTGGCCTGGGTATTGGGTAAGGTCCTGATAATCAACGCTTTTACACCTGCATGTAAATTTTTCTTTACGGGTGTCAACTGGTATCGGCAGATCACTTTGTCACCCGGCTCCAAGGGCGGTGAATAGGTGTCCATGCTGACATGGCTGACCGGTTCCAGGGTCAGCAAATGGGCCAACATCAACGGTTGTTTCACCACCTCATGCGGCGGCACCAATTCATCAATCACGTGCGAAATGCTTTCGGTGTGGGTGCCGTTGCAATGGGGGTTGAAAGTCACCGATGGCGCGTTGCATGAACCGCCTTGGGTGGTGTCGCCAATGAAGCCGCCGGCTTGCATCGGTTCAGCATGGGCCATGGCGGCCCCAAAATGGTTCGGCTGTGGACCGCCGGCAAAGTCCATGGCAATGGCAATGGACGCCGGCGGGGTTTTGAAATCGATGCGTTGAGCCATCAGACAAACTGCGACCGGTCCAGCTGCAACCACTCCAGCGCGGTGCCGGCCAGCATGCGGGCTTTGGTCTCATCACTGTAGGGCATCGAGTGAATCAGTTTGCCCGGTTGCAACTCACCCAGAGGAAACGGGTAATCGGTGCCCAGCGCCAAGCGATCAGCGCCCATCAGCTTAACGATGTAATCCAGCACCCCGGGTTCATGCACCAAGGTGTCCAGGTATATTTGTTTCAGGTATTTGCGCGGGTTGTGCGGGTTGTCCACCGCCACCAGGTCCGGCCTGACTTCAAAGCCATGCTCAATGCGGCCAATGCTGGCCGGAAACCCGCCACCGCCGTGGGCAAAGGCGATGCGCAAATTGGGCAACCGTTCCAGCACCCCACCAAAAATCATCGAGCAAATGGCCAAAGAGGTTTCGGCCGGCATGCCCACCAACCAGGGCAACCAGTATTTTTCCATTTGCTTTTTGCCCACCATGTCCCACGGATGTACGAAAATGGCCGCACCCAGTTCTTCGGCAGCGGCAAACACATCAAACAATTCCGGGGCATTCAAATTCCAATCGTTCACATGTGAACCAATTTGCACGCCAGCCAAGCCCAATTCCTTGACACAGCGTTCCAATTCTTTGATCGCCAGGTCCGGCGCCTGCATCGGCAAGGTGCCCAAACCGACCAAACGGCGGGGGTCGGTGGCCACTTTTTGCGCCATGTCGTCATTCAAAAACCGCGACAAATCATGGGTGTCTTGGGGTTTGGCCCAATAACAAAACATCACCGGCACGGTCGACAACACCTGCACATGCACCCCGTGTTGGTCACATTCTTGCAGCCGCACATGCGGGTCCCAACAATTGGACTCAATGTCGCGAAAGTGCTTGCCGTCTTGCATCATGCGGGCACAACCGCAGCCGGTGTGCTCCAATTGCACGAAGCCACCGTACCCATAACGGTCACGCAAGTTGGGCCAGTTCTCAGGCAGGATGTGGGTGTGGATGTCGATGGTCAGCATCAAAGATCCAGCTTGTTGGTGGCTGGCATCACCGTGCCGCACCGGTCACAGGTGCGGGCATCTTCGTCACCAAAAAACCGCTCAAACACCGGAAAGAAATCTTTTTCGATGTCTTCCAGGGTGAAGTATTCTTCATACAATTTTTGGTTGCAGTTTTCACAGAACCACATCAAGCCATCTTTTTCATGCAGCAGTCGCTTGCGCTCCACCACCAAGCCAATGGAGTTGGCAAAGCGCACCGGCGAATGCGGCATCCGCGGTGGCAACAAAAACACTTCGCCAGCCTTGATGGGATAATCCACCACTTGGCCATTTTGTTGGGTTTTCAACAACATCTCACCTTCCAGCTGGTAAAAAAATTCCGGACCCTCATCATAATGGTAGTCGCGCCGGCCATTGGGCCCACCCACCACCATGACGATGAAGTCATCCTCTTCGAACACTTGTTTGTTACACACCGGCGGCTTGAGTTGATCGCGGTGGGCTTCGATCCAGCCCTTGAAATCAAACGGCGGCATGGGTTTGGCGTTGGTGGTTTTCATGCGGTTTCCCCAGTCTTGTCGTTGCTCATGTTGGCTATACATTTTAACTCAATGGCAATCGGCGTTGGCAGCTTGTTGATTTCCACCGTGGTGCGACACGGTTGGTTGCTGGCAAAATATTCGGTATAAACCCGGTTGTAGGTGGCAAAGTCATCGTCCATGTTGGTCAAAAACACCGTCACATCGACCAAATCATCCCAGCTCGCACCGCTGGCCTCCAGCACCAACCGCACGTTATCAAAGACACTGCGACATTGGGTTTCGATGCAATACGAGGTCACATTGCCCCCTTCATCCAACACCACCCCAGGAATGTCTTGGCTGCCTTTTTGCCGTGGACCCACCCCCGACAAAAACAACAAATTGCCCACTTGACGGGCATGCGGATACAACCCCACGGGATCGGGTGCTTGGTTGGCCATGACTTTTTTCATTTTTTGATTCTCTCGCTTGTGTTGTGCTGGACAATGAATGGCGCGGCATTCACAATGTTTGATTTCATTGGCTCAGAGGAGACACCCCATGCTTGGTTTCATCACACTCGGCACCAACGACCTGGATGCTGCATCAAGATTTTACGACAGCCTGTTTGCTGAAATCAATGTCAGCCAGGTCGCACAGTTAACCACCCATTGGGCCCAACACACCCACTCAAGGAGTCTGCCATGATCAAGAAAATTCTGAAAATTTTGGGTGGCTTGTTGTTGGTGGTGGTGTTGCTGGCTTCGGCGTTCTTTGTTCATGTGTGGTATTTCAAACCCTATGACATCAATTTGTTCTTCGGGCGCACGGCCCTGCAATTTGCCTTGCAAAGCCCTGAAACATTGAGTTCAGTTCGGGTGTTGGAACAGTTTGGCCTGGATGGCCACAACGCCGAACTGGACGACGCCAGCCTGGCAGCGGGTGACCGCACCCTGGAACAAATGCTCAAAGCCCACGAAACCCTGCTGTCCTATACCGATGAGGATTTGGAACCCGCCGATAAAATGTCCAAAGACGTGATGTTGTCTTTGTTGGACATCATGGTAGAAGGCCAACGGTTTCGGTTTCATAATTATCCGGTGAATCAACTGTTCGGGGTACAAAATGGTTTTCCCTCTTTCATGGAGAGCACCCACCAAATCGACGATGTGGGCGATGCCGAAGATTACCTCAGCCGCCTGTCCAAAGTGGGGGTTAAATTTGATCAGGTGCTGGAAGGCTTGCGCCACCGCGAAAACCTGGGCATCTTACCACCCCAGTTTGTGGTGACCAAGGTGTTGGAAGAAATGAA
Source organism: Marinicella meishanensis (assembly GCF_019931145.1). Taxonomy (GTDB): domain Bacteria; phylum Pseudomonadota; class Gammaproteobacteria; order Xanthomonadales; family Marinicellaceae; genus Marinicella; species Marinicella meishanensis. Next base: position 374,010 of record NZ_JAIOUV010000001.1, read on the forward strand.
TGGCTTCATCAACACCCCCGCCGAAGACAACATCTTGTTCACCGCATTGGCCAGCAAAATGGACGAGGCCAAGCTCGGTGCTGAGGACCAACAGACCATCGCCACCGAAGCCAAACAGCTGATCGAGCAATCGGTCTATCCGGCTTACCAAAAGCTGATCGATTACTTTGTGCAACTGGACAACAAGGTGGATTCCAATCACGGCGTGTGGAACCTGCCGGATGGCGATGCCTATTATGCTTTGACCCTGCGCTTTTTCACCACCACCGATTACACCCCGGATTACATCCATGATTTTGGTTTGGCCGAAGTCGACCGCATCCAGGCCGAGATCCTTGGCATCCTGGAACAAGAGGGTTGGGAAGTCAGTGGTGGTTTCACCAGCAGCATCGACAACATGGCCATCAGCCCGCGCTTTTATTATTCCGACACCGATGAAGGGCGCGAGCAAATTTTGGCTGACTACAAAACCATGCTGGTGGACATTGAAAAACAAATGGGCAGTCATTTCCATGATTTGCCCCAAGCCACCATGGATGTGCAACGCATTCCTGAATTCAAAGAAAAAACTGCACCCGGCGCGTATTACCAAAGGCCGGCAATGGACGGTTCCCGTCCTGGGGTGTTCTTTGCTAACCTGTATGACATCAAAGCCACCCCCAAATATGGCATGAAAACCCTGGCATACCACGAAGGCATTCCTGGCCACCATTACCAACTGGCGATTCAACAGGAACTGGAAGACATGCCGTTTTTCCGCAAGATGATCCCATTCACCGCTTATAGTGAAGGTTGGGCCCTGTATGCCGAGCGGGTGGCCTATGAAATGGGCATGTTACCTGACCCCTATGACAACATCGGTCGCTTACAGGCGGAACTGTTCCGGGCGGTGCGGCTGGTGGTCGACACCGGCATCCATGCCAAACGCTGGAGCCGTGAACGGGCGATCGACTACATGCAGGCCAACACCGGCATGGCTGAATCTGATGTGATCTCCGAAATCGAACGTTACTTTGTGATGCCTGGCCAAGCCACGGCTTATAAGGTGGGCATGACCAAAATCCTGGAGTTGCGGCAACGGGCCCAACAGGCCTTGGGTGACCGCTTTGACATCAAAGACTTCCACCGGGTGGTGTTGAACAACGGCTCAGTGCCGCTGAACATCCTGGAACAGCTGGTGGATCAATACATCGCCGAGGCCACCGGCTGAAGCCCCACTTCTTCAAGGCAACAAAAAAGCCAGCGATTCAGCTGGCTTTTTTGTTCGGCTTCATTGAATGCCGCGTTTCTTTTTGATTTCTTCGATGCGCCGCATGCGCTCCATGTGTTCTTCCATGCGGTATTTGGTGGGTGATTGCATCACCAGCAGTGGCTCCCATTGTTGTTCTGGCAACAGGCGGCCCAGGGCATCGACTTTTTCCCATTGCGTGTTGGCGGTGTAATAAACCTGATCACCCACCAGCACCCCATTGCCCAAAGTCTGGAAGGCGGGGTTGGAAGCTTCAATGGGGAACATGTTTTGCAAGATCACATCTTGTTCCAACACATAACGCATCAAGCGGGCCGGCTTGACGCCACTTTGTATCGCCACCAAATCGCCGTCGTCATAGAACAGGTCGTTGATGCCGGCAAAAAAGCCGGCACCAGCCGGCACCAAAGGTGCCAGTTGTTGGGTTTGGGTGTTGATCAGATACAAACCCTGATCATAGTCAGACACATAGATGACCGATTCGTCGCTGTTGGTGGTGATGGCTTTGATCGCCGTCAAGTTGGGCAAGGCCAAGACCCGTTCCACTTGTTCGCTGCCTTTGGCAATCTTGAACAGCTGGCTGTTGAAGGCATTGATGAAGTACAGGTTTTGACCTTCGCTGACATGCAAGGCGGTGAACAACAGCGGTTGGTTGGTGCGCTGCATGGCGAAGTTGTTGATCAGTTCGCCGGTGCTCAACTTGAATTTTGAGATCATTGCATGCCCGAAATTGTTCGGGGTGGTGCCGTTGTAATGCGGCAAGGTGGCCGATGCCGTCCACAGCAAATCGGCCTGTTGGTCAACCACCAAGTCAACAATGCCCCAGGGGCCTGTTTGGGGGTCGGCGGGTTTGATGAACTCTTTGAAGCCGCCGGCGGCGTCATGTTGGTACACCGCGCCAGCGCGCACACTGCCCAGCAACAAGCGATCGGCGGTGGCATCATAAGCGATGTTTTCAAACAACATCCCTGAGTAGTGGTGGCTGACGGCAAACACCTGTTGGCCTTCACCAAAAGGCTCGGCGTTCTTCACCATGTTTTCCTCGATGTAATCATAGACATTGGTGCCTTGGATGTTTTCATACCCCTCCAACTCACCAATGGGGTAACTCAATCCAGCTTTTTGGATTTCGATCAAGGTGTTGTAGGCATCGGTCTTTTTGTCTTGTTGGGCAAAGGCTTTGACCAAGGCAAACTTGAAGTCGGGGTTGAACGGGCGCAAGACCAACAAGCGTTGAATCACCACTTCCTGGCGGGCAAACTGATCTTTGGCTTCCATCTCGCGGGCCAATTCGATCAATTGGGGTATGCTGTCCATGGCATTCACATCGCGGGCGAAAATGTCTTCCGGATCCATGGCTTGGGCATGCAACAGGGTGGTGCTGAAAATCAGCAACAGTAAGGTCAATTTTTTCATGGTGTCAGGCATATCAAAAGTTCCTATAAGACCCCACCACCGGAGTGAGGTTCACTGCAAAGCGCGGAATTTTACCAGAAAAGGGCTGGCGGTAGGTCAACACGGGGGTTTGACCGTCATTTATAGCTGTTTTGCTACGGTCGAACTGCTAAAATGGCCCTTTTTTTGCTCAATCCTGATGGCTCTGAACAACGATTTGTATTTGCGCGCCTTGCGCCGGGAACCCACCGAAAGAACCCCTGTTTGGTTGATGCGCCAAGCCGGTCGTTATTTGCCCGAATACCGCAAAGTGCGGGCTCAGGCCGGTGACTTCATGACCTTGGCCAGCACACCAGAGATGGCCTGTGAGGTGACCATCCAACCGCTGGAGCGGTTTCCGCTGGATGCCGCCATCATCTTTTCTGACATTTTGACCATCCCCGATGCCATGGGGCTGGACTTGTATTTTGTCCAAGGCGAAGGCCCCCGCTTCAAGCACCCGATCACCGATGCCCGGCAAATTGAGCAACTGCCGATACCCGAAGCCGAGGATTTGCAATACGTGATGGACGCCATCAGCTTGACCACCCAAACCTTGGCCGGGCGCGTGCCTTTGATTGGCTTTGCCGGCAGTCCCTGGACGCTGTTGACTTACATGATCGAAAATGGTGGCAGCAAAACCTATGCCAAATCCAAAGCGCTGTTGTACAAATCACCGGAACTGGCCCACCAATTGCTGGACAAATTGGCGCAGTCCATCATCAAGTATCTGATCGGTCAGATCCAAAGCGGCGCCTCAGCGGTGCAGGTCTTTGACAGTTGGGGCGGGGTGTTGAGCCCGGCCGATTTTCAGCAATTTTCTTTGCGCTACATGCAACAAATCGTCAGCGGCTTACAACAGGCCGGCTTCGGTGACACCCCGGTGGTGTTGTTCAGCAAAGGCGCCAACCAAAGCCTTGAAGCCCTGTCCCACACCGGCTGTCATGGCTTGGGGGTGGACTGGACCATCGACATTGATGTGGCCCAACAGCTCACCGGTGGCCGGGTGGCGTTGCAAGGCAACCTGGACCCGGCCACCTTGTACGCACCCGACGACCACATCCGGGCGGCGGTGAAAAAAGTCCTCGATGCTTATGGCCACCAAGCCGGGCATGTGTTCAACCTTGGTCATGGCATGCAGCCGGACATGCAACCGGAAAAGGTGGCGGTGCTGGTGGATGCGGTGCGTGAGCTCTCGGCCCGTTCATGAAACACAAACTCACCCAATTGATCGATGTGCCATTGGGCCAATGGTCCGAACACGCCTGGCAAACCGAGAATGGCCTCACTTCGGTGATGGTCAAGCGCGGTCACACCGAGTGGGTAGCTTTCATCAATGAGTGCCCCCATCAGGGCCGGCGCCTGGATTATGCCGAAAACGCCTTTTTGGAAACGCCCGACGGCCAATTGGTCTGCCCAGCGCATGGCGCCACATTCGATGCCGCATCAGGCTTCTGTACGGGTGGGCCCTGCGCCGGTCAGTCTCTGACTCAACTGCACATCACTTTTGATGACAAGGACGTCTACATTGAGCTCGTATAAATCGTTATTCGCCTTGATGGTGCGCTATGGCATGGTCGGGGTGCTGGCTTCGTTGATACATGCCGGCATCAGTTTGGCGGTGTTGGCAGTGTTTGACATTGAGCCGTTTTGGTCCCATGCCATCGGCTTCTTTGGTGGTTTGATCACCGCTTATTTGGGTCATTACCACTATTCCTTCAAAGACGATGGGGCCCACAAACAACGCTTTCCCAAGTTTGCCATCACCGCCGGTACCGGCTTTGCCCTGCACCAAAGCGGGGTGTATCTGTTGGTTAACCAACTGCAGTTGACTTATCAGACGCAGGCACTGCCGTTGTTGATGGTGACGGTGCCGATGGTGACGTTTCTGATGTCGAAGTTTTGGGTGTTTCGAAATAATCCACATTGAATGGGGTCAGCTTGAAATCTTTGGGCAGGTTGTCCAAATCATCTTCATCCCAAAAACAAAATTCTTTCATGGCCGGTGGCTCCTGTTTGATTGACTGCCAGCATAACCAGCAATTGTGGCCAATTTGGGGCAAGCTTCTGATCAGTTGTGCGCTCTGATGCCAGACTCAGTCAAAACTCAGGGCCTGTTAACACCAAATGAATGGCGACTGCTGGAACGTATGTTTCAGCCATCAAGGCATCAATCGTGAAGTGTGACCTTTGTAACTTGAACAGTGGTCATGCAGTGGGCGTTAACAGATCCTAATTTGTAGGATCAGGCTGGGAAAGTCCTGACCGGGCAGGGTGGTGATGGTTTGCCGCTGCAAACCTATTTTTTCCAACACATGAATCGATGCCGCATTCTCCGGGTTGGTGTAAGCCAGGATGGTGTCACTGATGCGCTGCTGCTGGGCCCAGTCCAAGATCGCTTGGGCCGCTTCGGTGCAATAGCCACCACCCCGGTGGGCTGGCAGAAACGCAAAACCGATGTCCGGCGGGTTGTCGGCATCGCGCTTGACCAGACCACAAATGCCCATGGCGGTGTCTGCTCCCAACAAAGTGACTTTGTACAAACCAAAGCCGTGCTCTCGGTAGGAGGCCATCAAGCGGTCTTTTAAATAGGTTTCGGCCGATGCCAAATCGGTGATGCCGCGGTCACCAATGAAGCGCAAACAATCCGGGTCGGTGAACAAGGCTTGAATGAATGGCCCATCTGCTGGGCTCAGCTCGGTTAGCCGCAAACGTTGGGTCTGTAACTCAAACACCTGACACCCCTCAACGCTGATTAACCGGTTGCAATTGCGCTTGATAGCGCGGTTGACCATGGCGTTTGAGGTCATAGGTCAAGGTGGCAGACTGGGGCTCATACCGCAACATCCAAACATTGGTGGCGGCCGCCGGAATCAGCGCGGCGGTTTCCGCATCGGCTGGAAAATATTGCTGCCACTCGGAGACTTGGTCATTGGCCCAGCCGCCGTAATTGGTGATCTCGTCGGGGGTGCCATCGGCATGGCGGTGGTCATGCTTGAGCAGCAAACCCGCGTCAGTCAGGGTGATCACCCAGGTGCGGGAACGGTCTGCACCCACGTCAAACTGGATGCGGATTTCTTGGTCCCGACAATCATTGAAGTCGGCCACGAGCGTTTTGCCGGCAAAATCATGGGCCGGATCGTCGGGAAAGGTGCTGGCCCCGATGAATCGTTGTCCACACAGCGAGCCCAGGTTGGCAAAAAAAGCACCCTGCGCATTGCGGGGTTTTTCCTGACAGCCCACAAGCAGGGTGATTAGGATGATCAGAAAGGGGACTTTATTTGGGGGCATGGATCACTCCGGTTGGTAACAAAAACAGTCGGTGGTGTGGTCATTGACCAGACCGGTGGCTTGCATCAAGGCGTAACAAATGGTGGTGCCAACAAACTTGAAGCCGCGTTTTTTCAAATCTTTGCTCAAGGCATCTGATTCCGGCGTGCTGACCGGTACTTCGGCCATGGTGCGCCAGTGGTTGATGATTGGTTGGCCACCGACAAAGCGCCAAATGTATTCATTGAAGGAACCAAATTCAGCCTGCACCTGCAGAAAAGCCTGGGCATTGGTGACGGTGGATTTGATTTTCAGGGTGTTGCGGATGATGTTGGGGTTGTCTTTCAGCTGCTGTTGTTTGGCCGCTGAGTATTGCGCAATTTTGTGGTAATCAAAGTCATCAAAGGCCTGCCGATAACCCTCGCGTTTGTTGAGGATGGTCGACCAACTCAAGCCGGCTTGCGCGCCTTCCAAAGTCAGGAACTCAAACCACACCCGGTCATCGTGCACGGGGCGGCCCCATTCTTCATCATGATACTGCTGGTCCAAAGGACTGGCGTGCGTGGCCCAGCCACAGCGAGTTTTTTCTGTCATGGATGCTTCCTATACCTCAACCGTGGACCATTTGCGGCCTTGCCACATGTGAATCATGGCCCAGGTGAAAATCAGTCGATAAATGATTTGCCCAATCCAAATCGCGGTCAGACCCATACCCAAATACGGTCCCACCAACCACGCCATGGGCAAGAACAACAACCATTGTAAGGCAAAAGAGATTTTCATGGTGCTGGTGGTGTCACCGGCACCGTTGATGGTGTTGAACAAAACGATGCCAATGCATTCAACTGCCAGTGACAGTGCCGCCAGCTGCAAGGGCAGCCGCGACAACTCAATGACGGCGGTTTGGTCGGTCAGAAACACCCGCAAAATCCAGTCGGGAAACAGCAACACCGGCAACATCAAACAGGCGGCGGTGAGGCAGGCCAGTTTCACCGTGTCCCAGCCCCAGGTATGCGCGGCATCGATGTTCTTGCGACCCAAAGCCTGACCCACCAGGGTGGCGCCACCCAAACCAAAGCCCATGGCCGGTAACAAGCCCACCAACATGATGTTGATGATCACGTTGGCGCCAGCCAATTCGTTGGTACCGACCTGGCCGATGATCCAATACAAAGCGGCAAAACCGGCGGCAAAGAAGAACTGTTGAATCGAAGAGGGCACCGAGGTTTTGATCATTTGTTTGACCGTGGCCCGGGTGGGTAAATTTTCCAAAAAGCCATAACCGCGGGTGTGTTTCCAGGCACAGTAAAAATAATAGAACACCGCCAGGGTGATGGAAATGCTGGTGCCCAAACCGGCCCCAAAGGTGCCCAATGCCGGCATGCCCAACTTGCCAAAGATCAACACGTAACTGATCACTATGTTGCTGGCATGGGCAAACAACAAGGCTTTTAAGTACACCTTGGTCATTTGTATGGCGCTCCAATAACCACGGAAACTGAAGTGCACGGCCAAGGAAATCAAGCCCAAAAAGCGCGCTTGCAAATAAGGTGTGCCCTGCTCCATGACCAAGGGGTCGGGGTTAAACCATTGAATTAAATAAGGCGACAACAGATACAAAATGACGGTCATGGGGATGGCCGCCAGCAGAATCAACAACAAGGCCGCATTCAAAGGGTACGCCGCTTGGCTTTGTTTGTCCTCACCCATGCGCCGCGACACCATGGCCTGCACCCCAGCACTCAAACCCAACAAAAAGGCCACACTCATGTAGTTCAAAAAACCACCCAAGCCCACCGCCGCCAAGGCCGGCGCGCCCAGTCGACCCACCATCGCGGTGTCCACCAAGTTGAGGATGTTTTGTGACATCATGCCACCAATGATCGGCAGGGCCAGTGCCAAAATGGCCTTGGAACGTTCTTTATTCAGCATGCGCCTATATTAACTTGGATGGCTGTGGTGGGGACAACATTTTTCACTCCATGATTTAACCCAAGCTTCATGCATTCTTAACTGAATTGCAACCCACATGCGGCAAGCTGAGGGTTTTGACAGACAATCCACCCATGCTGGCCACCGAACCAACGACTTATCAAGACCGCATTGACAACGAAATCAACTTTTATAAAGATTGTGAGCAGGTGCATCAATTGCCCGACATCTTTCACTACTGGTCCAATCGCTACTTGCTGCCCAAGTTTCAGCCACACGGTTTCAACAGCCCCGATGATTTTTTCATTCAACAGGTGTTGCAACACCTGAGTCAGCACCCGACTCAAGACCCTTTTCAGTTGTTGAGCATCGGTGCCGGCAACGGTGAATCCGAACTGCTGCTGGCCGATGCCCTGGTCAAGCAAGGCATTCGCCATTTCACCATCACTTGTCTGGACATCAACCCCCACATGTTACAGCGTTGCCAAGAAAACGCCGCGGCCAAAGGACTGGGGGCGCAAATCGCCACCGAGTGTGGTGATTTCAATGTGTGGGAAGCCAATCAAACTTTTGATGTGGTCCTAGCCAACCAATGCCTGCACCACGTGATCAACTTAGAACACCTGTTGGCCACGGTTGAGCTTGCCTTGAAACCCACAGGGGTGTTCTTGGTGTCAGACATGATTGGACGCAATGGGCACCAACGTTGGCCCGAAGCCCTGACCTTACTCAAGCCAATCTGGGAAGGCATGCCCGATCGCCTCAAACACAACCGCTTGTTGCAGCGCTTTGAACCCGAATACATCAACCACGATTGCTCGACTTCCGGTTTTGAAGGCATTCGTGCGCAAGACATTTTGCCGATGTTGGTTGAGCGGTTTCATTTCGATATGTTCATCCCCTTTGCCAACCTCATCATGGTCTTGATTGACCGCCCATTTGGACACAACTTTCAGGTCGATGACCCGGCGGACCTCGCCTTGATTGATCGGGTTCATGAAATCGATGAACAAGCCATACTCAAGGGCACCATCAAACCCACCCAAATGGTGGCCTGCTTGAGCAAACAACCCAAGCACACGGTCTTGACCCGGCCCGAGTTGACACCTGAATTCTGCATTCGCTGGCCATAAAAAACGCCACATTTTCTGGCGTTTAAAACTCAACAATACAACGACAGGCTTAATCCCCGCGGCCTTTTTTGTGCTTTTTGTGGCTTTTGGCTGCCATGTGGTTTTCTTTGCGGTCGCGCATGGCTTGCAACTGGTTCATTTGATCGGCAGACAACACCGCAGCCAACTCATCGTCGGTCTCTGTGGCCAACTGATCTTTGTAAGCCATCAGTTTCTCGTGCTTGGCTTTTTTGATGCTTTTGACTTCTTTCATTTGGGCCTCAGTCAGCCCCAATTCTTGCATCCAGCCACCTTTTTTGTGGTTTTTGTGCTCAGGTCCTGCAACCGCCGCGAAAGAAACCACCATCAGTAATGCCATCAATATTTTCATTTCTATACCTATGTTGTGTGAATGGAGTTTCATCCTAACAATCGAATTCACAAGAAATGTGCAAAAACCATGGAAGTCACCGATCTTCTTCGTATTTATAACCACAACCATAGATGGCATGAATCAAATCTTGCTGTGGTTGCACCCGCTTCAGGCGGGCCCGCAATTTCTTGATGTGGCTGTCAATGGTTCGATCCGACACGATGCGCCCATCATCATAAACCGCATCCATCAGTTGACTGCGGGAAAACACCCGACTGGGTTGAGACATCATTTTATCTAACAAGCGACATTCAACCAATGTCAATTCGACCTGAGAACCGGCACAACTGACCACCATCGATTCGGTGTCCAGCTCAAGCACCGGCGGTACACAGGGCTTGGCTTTGTGGCGCAACCACACTTTGACCCGTGCCACCAGTTCCCTGGGGCTGTAGGGTTTGCACACATAATCATTGGCGCCGATCTCCAAGCCCAAAATGCGATCAATTTCATCCACCCGGGCGGTGGTCATGATGATCGGTACATCAGAGGTCTTGCGGATGTCTCGACAGATGTCCATGCCATTTTTACCGGGCAACATGACATCCAAGAGCACCACATCCACCATGTGTTGTTGGATGAATGCCTCCACCTCATCGCCATGATGAATCAAGTCCACCTGCCAGGCTTCTTGCTGCAAATAATCACTGAGTAACGCCGCCAAGTCCTCCTGATCTTCCACCACCAATATGCGTGCGTGCTTCATGCTTTGGCCAAGCTGATTTCGATTTGGATGCCACCCAGGGCCGATGAGCCAGCCATAATCTGTCCATTGTGCGCTTGGACAATGTTGGCGGCAATGGCCAGTCCCAGACCAGAGCCACCCGACTTTTTGTTGCGAGACGATTCTTGGCGGTACAATCGATCAAACATTTTGGCCATCTGGGCCTGGTTGAGTCCGGGTTCTGAGTCGGCAATCATGACCACATAATCGTGACCTTCCTGACGCAATGAAACCTCAACTTGCCCCCCTTCATCGGTGTATTGCACGGCATTGTTTAATATGTTGTAAAACAACTGACACAATCGATTTTCATCCGCCAGGATCGGGTGAGGCTGATCATCAAATTGGAAAGTGTGTTGAATGGCTTTTTGTTCAAAGGCCAGCTTGAAGGCATTGACCGAACGCCTCAAAACCATCAATAAGTCGATGTTTTTCATCTCATATCGCATGGTGCCCAGGTCCGACAAACTCAACTCATACAAGTCATTGACCAGGTGATTGAGGGTGGTGATTTGGTGGTGCAAAATACCCAGGGTTTTTTCGTTGCATTGATGGATGCCATCCTGAATGGCTTCAATTTGTGCCAAAGTCACAGACAGGGGTGTGCGCAACTCGTGGGCAATGTCGGCCATCATGTTTTTTTGACTCGTGGCATTGGACTCCAGGGTTTTGACCAAATGGTTGAAGTGACTGGACAATTGACCCAATTCATCGTTGCGGGTGATTTGGGTGCGCACTGAAAAATCCCCGGCCGATGCCTGCTGGGTGGCCCGGGTCAATCTTTGTATGGGCCCTGTGAAATACCGCGTGATGGGTAAAGTCAACAACATCGACAGCACGGCCATGGTGATCACCATCACCAGCAACAACTTTTGTATGCCGTGATTGAATTGGCGGTCCTCTTCGGCGTAAATGCCTTTGTTACTTTGGGTGATCAAAAAGCCAACCACCTCGCCTCGATCGCTGATTTTGAGTGCGTGGTGGACCTTTTGATCCCAATTGATCGAGCCAACCACTTTGTTTTTCTGGCGGTCGTAAACCGCGTAGTTTGGCAACATGCGCTTAAAAGTGTACTTGGCTTGTTTTTGCTGGTGACGATTTTCCGCTTTGGGGTCTGGGTGGTTGTGCTCGGCAGGATTTCTGGGGTGGCGGGGTGGTTTTTTGTCCACCACTTTGAAGGCGGAATGGAAAATCATTTCTTTCCACAGGTCCGGGTCGGCTCGCAAAGTGTCCCAGTTACCCACTGTTCGATGGTGTTCGCCCAACAGCTGTATGACATTTTGATTGAACCGATATTCTTGGGATTTTTTGTATCGATCAAAACCCCGGTCAATGCCAAACAGCATCATCAACGCCATGCAGAACACCACCAGTAAGGTGATCATCAACAGCCCCATGAAGACTTTGGTTTTTAGTGAACCGGTTTTCATCCACCGAATCTTGCCACACAATCGTGCAAAAATTGTGGTTTTGGGCGGTTTTTATGCGCTATGTGCGGCGATTGACGGCCCCAAACCTGACCTCATTTACCGATACAAAACCGGGAAAATATTTCGCCCAGTAGGTCATCAGAAGAAAACGCACCGGTGATCTCACTCAAAGCCTGTTGTCCCAGGCGCAACTCTTCGGCCGACAGTTCTCCCTGATTGTCATGCAGTTGACGTTCAGCGGCGGCCAGGTGTTGTTGGGTGGTGTGCAGTTGTTCGATGTGCCTTTGTCGGGCCGTGAAGCTGTTTTCATTCAAGTCACCGGCTGTGACCCGATCAACAATGGCTTGGCGGATGGCATCGATGCCGGTGTTGTGCTTGGCCGAAACCACCAAAGCATCGGCCACCGTCAATTCACCAACCAGGTCGGACTTGTTGATGATGTTGATCTGGTTGGCAGCCACTGGCAAGGGCTGACCCTGGTATTCACTGCCATCCCAGACCTGCAACACCACATCGGCCTGAGCTTTGGCCAACAAAGCCCGTTCAATGCCCTGTTGTTCAATCGGGTTGTCGGTTTCGTGAATCCCTGCGGTGTCGATCAATCGCACCGGAATGCCTGCAATCACCACGTCTTCTTTGACCACGTCACGGGTGGTGCCGGCCACCTCAGATATGATCGCCGAATCGGCTTCAGTCAGGCGGTTGAGCAGGGACGATTTACCGGCATTGGGTCGGCCAATGATGGCAATGCTGATGCCTTGACTCAACACCACCCCGGTCTGGGTTTTGCGCAAGGTGTCCAGCAACATCTGATTCAACGCCGCCAATTGCCGTTGCAAACCCACATCCGACAAGAAATCAATTTCTTCCTCGGGAAAGTCGATCGCCGATTCGACCCACACCCGGGTTTCGATCAACTTTTCCAACAGCTCATCAATGTGTCGCGAGAAGGCGCCTTGCAAGGATCGTTGCGAGGCCAGGACGGCTTGTTCTGAACCACTGGCAATCACATCGGCAATGGCTTCGGCTTGGACCAAGTCGATTTTGTCGTTCAAGAAAGCCCGTTCTGAAAATTCACCCGGGCGGGCCAACCGCGCGCCCAATTGAATCACCGCCTGCAGCAGCATGTTCATGACCACTTGACCACCATGGCCTTGCAGTTCAATCACGTCTTCACCGGTGAATGAAGCGGGCCCCTGAAAAAACAACAACAGCCCCGAGTCGATGACTTGTCCTTTGGCATTGCTGAAGGTGGCGTGGTGGGCAAAGCGGGGTTTGAGGGTGCGCAAACCACTGATCTGGGTGGCCATGGTTGTGGCCGCTGGGCCAGAAATTCGCACGATGCCGACACCGCCGCTGCCCGCCGGGGTGGCAATGGCAGCGATGGTGTCCTGATGAGCCGTCATGTGGGTGGGCAAGCCTTAGGCCGCCGTTTTGTTGTCCTGCTCTTCGATGCGTTTGGTGATGACCCATTGTTGGGCCAGGGACAACACCGAGTTGACCGCCCAATACAGCACCAAGCCAGATTGGAAGAAGGCGAACAACACTGAGAAGGCAATCGGCATGGCTTTCATGATCTTTTCTTGCATCGGATCCATGCCCGGGGTCGGCGACAGGCGTTGGGTCATGATCATGGCCGCGGCGTTGATGATCGGTAAAATGAAATAGGGGTCGGGTGAAGACAGGTCTTGAATCCACAAGATGAACGGCGCTTGGCGCAATTCCACCGACTCCAACAACACCCAATACAGGGCGATGAACACCGGAATCTGAATCAGGATGGGCAAACAACCACCCAATGGATTGACCTTCTCTTTTTGGTACAGGCCCATCATTTCCTGATTGAATTTTTGTTTGTCGTCTTTATACCGCTCTTTCAACACGGTGATGCGTGGCTGCAGTTTGCGCATGCGGGCCATCGATTTGTATTGGGCTTCTGACAGTTTAAAGAACATCAACTTGATCAACACCGTCAACAACACAATCGACCAACCCCAATTACCGACCAAGCCGTGAATTTTTTCCAACACCCAAAACAGCGGCTTGGAGATGGCTGTGAACATGCCGTAATCAACGGTCAGGTCCAGACCACGCGCCACTTCCGGCAAGGTTTTCTGCAGTTTCGGCCCCACATACCAGGTCGACTCAAAGGCCACAGTCGAACCGGCGCGCACTGCTGAATTGTTGGTCACAATGCTGGCCAGGTAAGGGTGGGGGTTATTGGGCCGGAATTTGGCTTCCAATTTGGCAAAGTCAGTTGATGGGATCACTGCTGCAAAGAAATAATGTTGGACCATGGCGGCCCAGCTTTCTGGTCCCAGATTGATCACCGATGATTCATCTTGTAAATCATCAAAACTCAAGGTGTCATAACCTTCTTCGGCATCAAAATAGCCCACACCTTTGAATGAATAACGGCTGGCATCGGTGAAAGAGGGGTCTTTACCCAACCAAGGATTGTTGCGCATCAACCGTTGGTATTCAGAGGCATTCCAGTCCGAAGCGGTGTTATTGGTCACCGTTTGGGTCAATCCAATGGCATAACTGTTGGGGTCAATGCGGTAGGTTTTGACCAAAGTACCTTCTTCTTTTTCGGTGGTGAATACCACATCAATGGCATTTTCAGTCACCACCACATTGGGGGTGTTGGTTTGGTAAATGTCGCTGTGGGTGAAGTTGACCGATTGGGTCACCAAACCGGCCTCGATTTTGAAGCGGTTGTTGGCATAATCCATCAGCACCACATGTTGATCGGATTTTTTCTTCACCGGATATTGTTTCAATTCCGCATAGACCAAGGCCGCTCCTTGCGCTGCGAACTGCAGCTTAACCAAGGGCGTGTCTACCGTTGCAATGACCTGGGTGTCAGCGGTTTGGTCCATCACCGCCGGTACATCAGCGGTGTTGTTATTCAAAGGTTGCGGGATGTCGTCTTCTTGGACACTGGTTGCTGGAATGGCTTGATCAATCACCGCATCAACAGAGTTGTTGACTGGATTCGGGTTGCTGCTTGAGGTGCTGGGTTGTTGACTCACTGGGGCCGGGCCGTAATCTTTCTGCCATTGGGTGTAGAGCATAAAGCCCAGGAACATGAGGGTGATCAAATATAGGGTTTTGTTGTTCATTCTTGGTTCTCTGTTTGTGACCACAAAGCATGGAGCAAGGTCAACAAGTCTGCATTGTTCATCGAAGCAGCCAATGGTTTGGCCAATACCACGTATTCAGCGGAGCGCACATTGGGGTGGCGACGAAATGATTCTCGGATTAAGCGTTTGATGCGGTTTCTTTGTACCGCAGTTTTGTGAACTTTTTTTGAAACGACCAGACCCATTTTACCGGCATGTGCTGGTTGCTGGTTGCTGTTTTTGGGGTGGTGAATCAGCAAAGTAAACGCTTTGTTTTGGATTCTTTTTGACTTACTAAAAACCCGACTGTAATCGAGTCGGGTTAATAATCTTTTGCCTTTAGGGAATTGTTCCAAGGCACACCTGAGGTGATCTAATCGTCAGCCCAATGGCATCAAGCGGCCAGGCGTTTTCTGCCTTTGGCTCTGCGGGCATTGATCACAGCTCGGCCACCGGCGGTTTTCATGCGGGCACGGAAACCATGGGTGCGGGCTCTTTTCAAATTACTTGGTTGAAATGTTCTTTTCATGATTGTCTACCTGTTTTTTTTTAACGCGTCAGGCATGCTTCATGCACGCCTCTAAAAAGGCCGTGCATCATACTGTTTTTTTGCCCCTTTTTCAAGTCTTTTTTATGATCTGTGCGGTGCCGGACTGTACCGCCATTTGGCCCCATGGGCAACGGCCAGATCTACAGACCGGTTTTTCCACCATAAGTCACCACCACTGGCTGGCTCACATGACCCGTTTTTGCACAGTTTCTTATGGGTTTGTGAATCTTTTCTTGGTATACTGAAGCGCTTTTTCCAGGAGATTCCAAGCAACGCATCATGTGGGAACATTGTCTCAAAAGACTTGAATCAGAAATACCCAAAAACGACATCCTGTTGTGGATCCGCCCACTCGAAGTTGCCATCTCCCAAAACACCGTTAATTTATATGCCGCCAACGATGTGGTCCTGAACCAGGTCAAAGGCCAATATTACCCCTTGATCCAAGCCGCCATCAAGGAAGTGTTTGGTGATCCATTCTCTGCCAGCCTACAACTGCAAAAATCACAAACCGCCGAAACGGTCGAGCCGGTCAAACACAGCCCCACGCAAATTCCCTCCAATTTGGACCCCCGTTTCAAGTTTGATAATTTCATTGAGGGCCGTTCCAACACCATCGCCCTGGCCGCGGCTTTGCAAACCGCCCAAACCCCGAACCCTGAGTTCAACCCTTTGTTGTTGTATGGCAGCACCGGTTTGGGCAAAACCCATTTGATGCACGCCATTGGCAATGAAATTGTGGCCAACAACCCCGATGAAGTCGTTTGTTATTTGCATTCGGAAATTTACGTGAATGAGATGGTCAAGGCCATTCAGCAAAAGGCCATGGAAGCATTCAAGCAGAAATACCGATCGG
The DNA here is from genome assembly GCF_019931145.1 of Marinicella meishanensis. GTDB lineage: Bacteria > Pseudomonadota > Gammaproteobacteria > Xanthomonadales > Marinicellaceae > Marinicella > Marinicella meishanensis. The sequence goes on from NZ_JAIOUV010000001.1 coordinate 390,125, forward strand.
TGACCACTTTACTGATTGATGACATCCAGTTTTTTGCGCGCAAGGAACGCACCCAGGAAGAATTTTTTCACACCTTCAATTATTTATTGGAAGGCCAAAAACGGGTCATCATCACCTGTGACCGTTACCCGAAAGAGGTCAACGGCTTGGAATCCAGGCTGAAATCCCGATTGGGGTGGGGCATTGTGGTGCCAATCGATCCGCCTGACTATGAAACCCGGGTGGCCATCCTCAAAGAAAAAGCCATTCAATTTGGTTTCACCTTGACCGATGAAGTGGCTTTTTACATCGCCAAACAACTCAACTCCAACATCCGAGAATTGGAAGGGGCCTTGAGCACGCTCAAAGCCAATGCTTTTTTCACCGGCAAAGCGATTGATTTGGATTACACCAAACAAATCCTCAAAGAATTGTTCAAAGTCAATCACCAAATTGTGTCGGTAGAAAATATCCAAAAAGTCACGGCACAATATTACAATGTGAAATTGTCTGAGTTGTTGGGAAAAAGCCGCAAGCGGTCGATCGTGTTGCCGCGGCAACTGGCGATGTTTTTGGCCAAAGAATTGACCGACAAAAGTTACCCTGAAATCGGCGAGCTGTTTGGTGGCCGTGACCACACCACGGTGTTGCATGCCTACCGCAAAATTGTTGAACTGATTTCGGAAAACAATGATTTGGATGAAGACCGACAGAAGATTGTGAATAAGTTAACTGAATGACTGTTAACAAGCTGTGGATAAACTGTGAGCAAAAATATGGTCTGAAATTACCAACAGGTTATCCACAAGATTAACAACAAAGAATAAGGAATAAATGTTTTTATAATCAAATACTTAGAAAAATATTCACTGATTTATTAAACACTATAAAAACTAATTTTATATATATACTATGTTATTTAATATCCAACGAGAAACCCTTTTGGCGCCATTGAATCAAATCTGTGGGGTGGTCGAGAAAAAAGGCACATTGCCGGTGTTGAGCAATGTGTTGCTGAAGTTAGATGGTGACACCCTGTTATTAACCACCAGTGACCTGGATGTCGAGATGCGCTCAGAATGCACCGTCGATGCCCAAGGCCCCGGTGAAGTCACGGTCCCCGCCCACAAGTTTTTGGATATTTGTAAAGCCTTGCCTGATGGATCGATCCTGACCTTTTCTTTTGATTCCGGCAAATGTTTGATCACCTCTGGTGACAGCCGCTTCAGTTTGAGCACCCTACCGGCACAAGAGTTTCCATTGATCGATGACATGGAATCCTACCAGCCGATCACCATGGGTTCGACTGATTTGCAACGCATGTTGAAACAAACCGTGTTTTGTATGGCGGTACAAGATGTGCGCTATTTCCTCAATGGCCTGTTGTTTGAAGTGTTGAACCACAAGCTGCGTTGTGTGTCGGCCGATGGCCACCGGTTGGCTCTGTCTGAATGTGACTACGTCAATGACAGTGGTTTGAACAAACAGGTGCTGATTCCACGCAAAGGGGTGTTGGAACTGCAAAAAATGATCCGTGATCTGGATCAGGAAATCACCATCAACATCGGGCAGAACCACGTCAAAATTTCCATCGAGTCGATCAGCATGACTTCGAAATTGATTGACGGCAAGTTCCCTGATTATGAATCGGTGATCCCCTTGAACATGGAAAACAACTTCATTGCCGATCGGGAGGCCTTGCGCAGTGCTTTGCACCGGGTGGCCATTTTGTCCAATGAACAATACAAAGGGGTGAAATTCAAAATCTCTCCCAACAAGTTGGAAATCATTGGCCACAACCCCGACCAGGAACAAGCCGAAGATGTGATCACAGTGCAAACTGACATCGAAAACATCGAAACCGCCTTCAACGTCAATTACATTTTGGATGCGACCCAAGCCATCACCGATCAAGAAATTCAATTCAGCTTCAAAGAAGCTTTGTCCAGCTGTTTGATCAAACACCCTGAAAAACTCGATTGCCGTTTGGTGGTCATGCCCTTGCGCATCTAGGCTGGGTTAACCCAATTTGAATGACTGCGGTGATGCCGAGCCAACCCCCAAACATGTGGCGATGCGCGCGCTTGGTGGCGGCCAAACCAGCTGAGCCTGGCAATCCATCGGTCACCCGTGATAAGTCTTCAACAGGTCCTCAGTGTTCCTGAAACGCCTCAAATTGTCCGGCTTTCGCTGTTATTCCCAGGCCGAAATCCAATTCCAGCAAGCCATCAATGTGTTCCATGGTGACAACGGTGCCGGCAAGACTTCGGTGCTCGAAGCGATTTATTTCATTTCCACCGGTAAATCGTTTCGCTCCAACCGCACCAAAAACCTGATCAATCACCAAAGTGAACAGCTGACCGTGTATGCTGAATTTGCTGACAACACCGGATCCAAGCAACAGTTGGGGGTGTCACTGAACCAACAATTAAAAAAAACCATTCGCTTCAATCACGACAACATCAACAACCAGTCCACCGTGGCGCACACATTGCCGGTGGTTTCCATTGATCCGGATTCCTATTTGTTCCTGGACAAACCTCCCCAGTTTCGCCGCTCTTTTTTGGATTGGTTGGTGTTTCACGTGAAACCTGAGTACTTGGGTATCTGGTCCAAAGTGGCCCGCTGCCAAAAACAATTGAACCAGTTGTACAAAGACAAGAACACCGCTTTGTTGCCGCAATGGGAAGCCCAATACATCCAATATGCAGACCAATTGAATGCCATGCGACAGGCCGTGTTCAACGATTTGCAACCCTTGATCGCCAGCAAAATCAAACAATTCATTCCTGAGTTGAGCGACATGAACACGGTGTATGCGCAAGGTTGGTCGACTGAGTTGTGCTTACAAGATTTATTGGACAGAGACCGTTCTCGCCATTTGTTGTATGGACACTTGCAAGGGGGGATCCATAAAATGGATTTGAAAAACCAGTTTGGCACCACCCCTGCCCATGAACGTTTGTCTCGGGGACAAAAAAAAATCATCTCGATCATCTATTACCTCAGTTTCATTGAGTTGATGTCAGACGCCTTACAACGGTCGCCGCTGTTGTGCTTGGATGACATGGATGCTGAGTTGGATGCAAGGAAAACCAAAATTCTGGCCGATTTCATCCAACAGGGTGGGCACCAGGTGTTCATCAGCACGGTGGATCAAAAGAATCTGCTGGCGGTGTTGGGTAATGCTGATTTGTTTCACGTGAAACAACAGGGAATCAGCCGATAACAAACGTTTCGTTGGTGCTCCCTGAGCCACACAGACAGTCCCCAAATGGTCGTTTGCAGGGGCGTAAAAACTGGTATAATGTGTTGTTTTATTTTTTGGATTGAAACGCGCTCATGAGTGAGAATTACGATTCGTCGAATATCAAGGTGCTCAAAGGATTGGATGCGGTCAGGAAGCGTCCTGGGATGTACATTGGCGACACCGATGATGGCACCGGCTTACACCACATGGTGTTTGAAGTGGTGGACAACTCCATCGATGAAGCCTTGGCCGGGCATTGTGACACCATTAAAGTCACCATCAATGCCGATGGCAGCGTCACCGTGGTGGACAATGGTCGGGGTATCCCAACGGATCAACACGAAGAGGGTAAATCGGCGGCCGAAGTGATCATGACGGTGTTGCATGCCGGTGGTAAATTTGATGACAATTCCTACAAAGTGTCTGGTGGTTTGCACGGTGTGGGGGTGTCGGTGGTCAATGCCTTGAGTATAGAGTTGGATTTGGAAATCCACCGCAAAGGAAAAATCCATCAACAATCCTACAAAATGGGTGTGCCCCAGGCTGACCTCGCTGTGGTCGGTGACACCGATCGCACCGGCACAGAAGTGCGGTTTTTACCCTCGGGCGAAATCTTTTCCGATGTCGAATTTCATTTTGACATCTTGGCCAAACGCCTGCGTGAACTGTCTTTCTTGAATTCAGGGGTGCGTATTGAGTTGCGTGATGAACGCACCGATGAAGAAAAAATCTTTGAATACGAAGGCGGCATTGCATCATTCGTGCATTACCTGGCCGAACGCAAAACCCCTTTGCATGACACTGTGGTGCATTTTCAAAATGAAACCGAAGATGGCACGGCGGTGGAAGTGGCCATGCAATGGACCGACTCATACCGTGAATCGGTCTTCTGTTTCACCAACAACATCCCGCAAAAAGACGGCGGCACCCACCTGGCTGGTTTCCGGGGCGCTTTGACCCGCACCATCAATAACTTCATCAACCAATCGGCCAAGAAAAAGGTGGCAATGACTGGTGATGACTGTCGGGAAGGATTGATTGCAGTGATTTCAGTGAAATCACCAGACCCCAAATTTTCATCGCAGACCAAAGACAAATTGGTTTCTTCTGAAATCAAAGGCATCGTCGAAAGTACGGTGGGCGAACACCTGTCTGATTTCTTGTTGGAAAACCCAACCGAAGCCAAGATCTTGACCGAGAAGGTGATGGATGCTTCCCGTGCTCGGGAAGCGGCCCGCAAAGCCCGTGAGATGACCCGCCGCAAAGACGCCTTGGACATCGCGGGATTACCGGGTAAATTGGCCGATTGCCAAGAAAAAGACCCGGTGTTGTCAGAAATATTCCTGGTCGAGGGTGACTCGGCCGGTGGCTCTGCCAAACAAGGCCGCAACCGTAAAAACCAGGCCATTTTGCCCCTGAAAGGTAAAATTTTGAATGTGGAAAAAGCCCGTTTTGATAAGATGTTGTCCTCAGCCGAGGTGGGTACTTTGATCACCGCTTTGGGTTGTGGCATTGGTCAGCATGACTTTGATCCAGATAAATTGCGCTATCACAAAGTCATCATCATGACCGATGCGGACGTGGACGGTTCCCACATCCGAACCTTGTTGTTGACCTTCCTGTATCGCCAGATGCCAGAATTGATTGAACGGGGTCACATTTACATTGGTCAACCCCCTTTGTATAAGGTCAAGAAAGGCAAGCAGGAAACTTACCTGAAAGATGATGACGAAATGAATGAATACCTGTTAAACCGCTCATTGGATGATGTGGAATTGACTTATCAAGATGACATCCCACCGATCAGTGGCGATGTGTTGTATCGCTTGATCAAACAACAGGTGCACGTGAAAAGTGTGATCGAGAAACTCAGTTTGCTGTATGACCGCAAGGTGATTGATCACTTGCTCAATTTACCCAAGATCAATCCAGCCGAAGAGGCCGTCAGTGAGGCTTGGATTCAACAAGCACAAGATTTGATGAATGCCGGTAACCGCCTGGGCGTGACTTGGGAAGTCAGTTACCAAGCCGACATGGAAGCGGTGTTGTTTGCCAAAAATGCCAATGGTTTGATCGAGCACACCGCATTGAGTCACTTGTTCTTCAAATCCAAAGATTACCAACAAATGATGGAAATTGCCGAACAAAACCGCGATTTGATGCACGGCGATTGTTTCTTGCAAAAAGGTGAAAAAACCATACAGATCAAAAGCTTAAGTGAAGTGCTTGAACACCTGTTGGCGGTGGCCAAGAAAGGCTTGACCATCAGTCGATTCAAAGGTTTGGGTGAAATGAATCCCGACCAATTGTGGGAAACCACCATGAACCCAGAGACCCGCCGCTTGTTGCAAGTCACCATCGAAGATGCGGTCTCGGCCGACACCGTGTTCGCCACTTTGATGGGCGATGTGGTGGAACCCAGACGCCAATTTATCGAAGAAAATGCATTGAATGCCAGCAACCTGGATGTATAAAAATGACTGACCAAACCACCCACAGAATCGAACAAATGCTGGATCAAAACCCAGTCTTTTTGTTCATGAAAGGCACCCCACAAACCCCCATGTGTGGGTTTTCCAGCAACACCGTGAAGATCCTCAAAGACTTGTTGGGAGATGGCTTTGCCACATTCAATGTGTTGGAAGATCCGGACATCAGGGAAGGCATCAAGGCCTATGGCCAATGGCCCACCATCCCCCAACTGTATGTCAACAAAGAATTGATCGGTGGCAATGACATCGTTTCTGAAATGTTCAACACCGGTGAATTGCATGAGTTGTTGAACCTGGAACAACCCGATCGCACCCCACCAACCATTGACATCACCGATGAAGCTTTGTCTCACATCAAAGAAGGTTTGAAAGACATGGGCGACCACCAATTGTTTTTATCGGTGGATGATGAATTCAACACCCGATTCAGTTTGGAACTGCCCAAAGGCTATGAAATCATTGCCGATGTGGGTGATTTGAAGGTGTACATGGACATCGGTACCGCCAAGCGGGCGCAAGGGGTGGAAATCTCTTGGGTCGATGAGTTGCAAGGTTCTGGATTGCGCATCAAAAACCCCAATGAACCCCCACCGGTGCAAGATTTGTCGGTGGCGGAATTGCAAGATTGGCTGGACACCGAAGTGGACAACCCCCGAATTTATGACGTCAGATCAGCCGATCAAGTGGCTGAAGGCACGGTGGCCCATGCCGTCCGGTTGGACAAACAGGCGATCAATGACATTGAAGGTATGGACAAAGACACCCCGTTGGTGTTTGTCTGTCAGGTGGGGCAATCTTCCATGTCAGCGGCCGAATTTTTCCGTAAAAAAGGTTACACCAAGGTGTTCAACTTGACCGGTGGTTACAATGCCTGGAGCGCCTAGCCCACGAGCAAAAAACGGCTTACCAAAGCGCCTCTTGCCAGGCGCTTTTTTGTTGCTGGCGATGGTGTTGTGGCTTGTGTGGTCGAGTCAAGAAGCGGCCGGTGATCCCACCTTACAACAGTTGTACCAACAACAAAAAAGTGGGGTTTGGGTGGAGTTTGATGCGGCGGTGGTGCGCTTGTTGGCCGATGACAACCACGGTTCCAGACACCAAAAAATGATCGTGAAAAAGGGTCAACAAACGGTGTTGATTGCCCACAACATCGACCTGGCACCCAGGGTACCGGCACAAGCCGGAGACCGCTTGCTTATCCGGGGGGAATACGAATGGAATGAGCAAGGCGGGGTGGTGCATTGGACCCACCATGACCCGCAAAATAGGCACGCTGGTGGGTGGATTGAATGGGCTGGAAAAAAGTTTAAATAAGCATTAAAAAGGCTTGCCTAATGCATTGATTTATTTTATCATTGCGCACCTCGAAACATTCTGTTTCATTCCTGTTTATTCAAATGGGTCGTTAGCTCAGCTGGTAGAGCAGTGGACTTTTAATCCATTGGTCATAGGTTCAAATCCTATACGACCCACCATTGAATGATTCTTCTCAAGAAAGCCAATTTGATTAAAACGCATTGACGGTCGAAAAATGACACCGATCGATGGGTATGGCGAGGTTTTTTTCAATGTCGGCTCAGCGCCATCAACCGCTGTGAATTATGGTTAATATGTAACCATTTTTCTGAGAGGTAAATCTCACCCCGTGGGCTAATAATTACCTTTTAATATCAAGCATTTATTTCGTTTTTGATGGTTTAAGCAAGGGCTTTGTCTTGAATGCGCTTGATGGGTGGCTTAAGTGGGGAGAATTCCAGGCACACAGCAGCGCAAAAAAACGGTCGAATGATCGACACCATCCGACCGTTTTTGGGGTGGTGGGTGTTTACTGTTTGATGCCCTCCACCGACACCGTCAGCCACAATTGTTCGTAAGCGCCATCGACACTTTTCTTCAATTTAAAATCTGATAAGGACAATTCGGTGGTGGCTTCATAGCCGCGGCGTTCGCCACCCCAAGGATCTTTACCCGCGCCAATGAATTTAACATCCAACTCAATTTCCTGGGTCACACCATTCAAGGTCAAGTCTCCAGTCATGGTGCCGTGACCATCGCTGGCTGGCGAGAATGACTTGCTGACGAAAGTGGCGGTGGGGTGGGCGGCCACATTGAGGAAGTCATCGCTGCGCAGGTGTTTGTCACGGGCGGTGTGGTTGGAGTTGACGCTGTTGGTATCAACCGTCATTTGGATGCGGGCGGCACTGGGGTCATTCTCATCAAAATTGAATTCACCACTGAAGGAATCGAAGCGGCCGTACAACCAACTGAATCCGAGGTGAGAGATTTTGAATTGCACAAAGGCATGTGCGCCTTTGGTGTCAACCACATAACGATCGGCAGCGGCAGCGCCACTGAGTCCCAACAAAGCAATGAGCAAAAGTTTTTTCATGGTGTGTTCCTATAACATGCGTTTTAAAGTGGCGTCTCGGTCGATGAAGTGGTGCTTCAGCGCGCCCAAGACATGCAACAGCACCAAGCCCATCAACACATAAGACAGGTTTTCGTGTAACCAGCCCATGGTATCGATTTGTTCGGCAGAAAAATGTGAAATGGCCGGGATATTCAAACCACCCAATAGGGCTTTGCTTTGACCATCGGCGGTGGTGAACAGGTAACCGCAGACTGTAATGATCAACACCAACAGATAAAACAGGATTTGGGTGATGAGGCTCAGCCAGTACTCCAGGCGGTGGTGTTGCAAATCGGGCAAGGCTTGTTTGGGAAACAAGGTGCGCAGAATCATCAGTGTCCACAACAGCAACAGCAGCACCCCACCGGTGATGTGCCACTCCGGCAGTCGGTTGTACCAGGGGCTGTAATAATCCAAGTCGACCATGATCCAGCCTGAAACAAACAGCGCGATGATCAACAGCGCATTGATCCAATGCAAGCAACGCAACAGCAAAGGATGCTTGTTAAAGGGTGCTGAACTGTTCATGGCTCACCAGTCAAATTCGGTGACCACCGGCGTGTGATCGGAAGGTCGCTCCCATTTTCGGGGTTCGACATCGATGTAAGCGGCGTTGACCGCTTCGGACATCTCATCTGAACACAACACCAAATCGATGCGCAGGCCCAGATTGCGGGCAAAGCCGTTCATGCGGTAATCCCACCAGCTGAAATATCCGCCGTCATCGTGCATCAAGCGGAAAGAGTCTTGTAAGCCCAAATCCAGGATGCGGTTGAGGGCTTGGCGTTCTTCGGTGGTGCACAAGATTTTTTCGTGCCATTTTTTCGGGTCATGCACGTCGCGGTCATCCGGCGCGATGTTGAAATCACCGAGCACCACCACGTCATCGTATTCGGCCATTTGCTGTTCGATGAAGCGGGTGACTTTGTCCAACCAATTGAGTTTGTAAGTGAATTTTTCGGTGCCTGGGGCCGAGCCATTGACCACATACAGATCAATGATGCGCACATCGTCGACCGTGGCGGCCAAGATGCGGCGTTGCGGATCGTCCAAATCGGGGATGTCGGTGATCACATCTTCAGGCTGTTGCTTGGCGATGATGGCCACGCCGTTGTAGGTTTTTTGACCGGAGTACACCACCTGATAACCGGCCTGCTGAATGGCATCCACCGGAAAGGCCTCATCGGTCAATTTGGTTTCTTGCAAGGCCAGCACATCGGGACTGGCTGATTCCAGCCACTGCAAAACATGGTCCAAGCGGACATTGAGGGAATTGACGTTCCAGGAGGCGATTTTCATGTGGGAAATTAATGACAAAAAAAAATTGTAGCAACTTTAACCCATAAAAAATAGTATGGAGACACCAAACAAAAGAATTCAGCATGAAGAAACTCATCACTACAGTAGTTTTTGCCACATTGTTCATCCCCTCTTTGTTGTTGGCCAATCATCACCATGAACTGTATGAACAATTTACAGAAGAAAGCCTCATCCCGGTTCCAGAAAATGTGAAATCTTATGTGCAAGTACTGTTCAAAACGAATTTAAACTTTTATCACGGCGCAGATGCTGAGATCGGTATCACCATGGTCGTATATTGGGAAGATGCAGCTAATGGAAATACTGCAAATACAGAAATTTTCATCAAAGAATATGTCAGTGAAGATGGTGGAAACTATTTACAGTATGAGTTTGGCAGTGACAAAAAGGTAAATCTTCTGAAACTCAGAGAAAGAATCAAAACCACTAAATTAAAAGGACAAAACTGCGAACTGTTGGTGGAAAAATTGATAGAAACCATTAACCTGCCCATAAAACCAGTCAATCATAATGAGTTTGGCAGAATTTTGATTTCTGATTCGAATGAAAGTATTGTGGTCAAAGGCTCTGGGTTAGATGGAATGGGAAAAGTGGTTTATGATGAATATGGTCAATTGTATGAACAAAAAGTTCGTGAAATGCGGCAGATCATTAAAGAATGCCGCAACAAACAATCTCAATAAATCAACAATCAAGGAATTCAATAACATAAAATAAAGCCTACCTTTGTTAACATTGAACCATGCTGCGCATCATTGGCATCGATCCTGGCTCCCGGTTTACCGGCGTTGGTATCATTGACACCCAAGACCAAAAGATCCAACACGTACATCACCAAACCATCGCTTGTGGTGACGGCGATTTTCCCGACCGTTTGAAAACCATCTTTGTGGCGGTCAATGAGTTGGTGCAACAATTCCGCCCGCACGAAATGGCCATTGAAAATGTGTTCATGGCAAAAAACGCCAATGCCGCTTTGAAACTCGGACAGGCCCGCGGCGCGGCCATTTGTGCCACGGTGGCCAATGACGTGGTGGTGCATGAATACGCGCCCAAAGCCATCAAACAAGCGGTGGTCGGTAAAGGCGGGGCGGACAAAAAACAAGTGCAATACATGGTGCAGCTGTTGCTTAACTTACCCGAGAAGGTGCAAAATGATGCGGCTGACGGCTTGGCAGTGGCGATTTGCCATGCCAACAACCGCTGGGCCCAACAACGGCTGGTGGCCAACAACACCAGCAACTGGAGAAAATTCTGAACCGAACATGATAGGACGTTTACAAGGACAACTGGTACATGCCGACCCACCATCGCACCTGATCGTGGATGTGGGCGGCGTTGGCTATGAAGTGGAAGCCCCCACCAGCGTGTTTTTTGAGCTGCCGGAGTTGAACCAGCCAATCACTTTGGTGATTCATCATTTGGTGCGAGAAGACGCCTCGATCTTATACGGTTTTCGCAGTTTTCCACAGCGCGACCTGTTCCGCACCCTGTTGAAAGTCAACGGCATCGGCGCCAAATCGGCCTTGGCCATCCTCTCCACCATGAGCTCGGCCGAGTTCGCCCAAGTGATTCAAGAACAAAACGTCAACGCCATCGTCAAAGTACCGGGTATCGGCAAAAAAACCGCCCAACGTTTGATCATCGAAATGAAAGACAAAGTCGATGTGACCAGTATGGACCCGGGTGATCCGAACCAACCTCAGGCCAGCCGTTTTGGCATACAAGCCGAAGCCGAATCGGCCTTACAAGCCTTGGGCTTCAAACCGATTGAGGCCGCGCAAATGGTCAAGCAGGTGGCCAAAGATGACATGAGTGCTGAACAAATCATCCGCGAATGTCTGCAAATGAAAGGAGCTGGTTGATGGACCATGAGATGAATTTTGATGATCGGCTGATGGGTGGCATGGCCGAAAGCTCACAAGAAAAGATCATTGAAGCGAGCATCCGGCCGCAATCGTTGCAAGATTACTTGGGGCAAAAAGAAGTCAAAGAACAAATGGCCCTGTTCATTGCCGCGGCGCGCCAGCGCCAAGAGTCACTGGATCATGTGTTGATCTTTGGCCCACCGGGTTTGGGCAAGACCACCATGGCCCATGTGATTGCCCATGAAATGGGGGTGCAAATGCGCCAAACGTCCGGACCGGTGCTGGAAAAAGCCGGTGATTTGGCCGCTTTGTTGACCAACCTACAACCGCACGATGTGCTCTTTATCGACGAAATTCACCGATTATCGCCGGTGGTCGAAGAAATTTTGTACCCAGCCATGGAAGACTTTCAAATCGACATCATGATCGGAGAGGGCCCGGCCGCCCGGTCTATCAAACTGGATTTGCCACCGTTTACCTTGGTCGGTGCCACCACCCGCGCCGGCTTGTTGACCTCGCCATTGCGCGACCGTTTTGGCATCGTGCAGCGTTTGAAGTTCTATGACACCGAAGATTTGACCCAGATCGTCGCCCGTTCGGCCAGCATCCTCAACATCCAAGCCGATCAGGCCGGTTGTTTGGAGGTGGCCCGCCGTTCTCGCGGCACGCCACGGATTGCCAACCGTTTGCTCAGGCGGGTGCGGGACTATGCCGAAGTCAAGGGCGATGGGGTGATCACCGAGGCGATTGCCGCCAGTGCCATGAACATGTTGCAGGTGGACCAAAAAGGCTTGGATGAAATGGACCGCAAGTTGTTGTCGATCATCACCACCCAGTTCGAAGGCGGCCCGGTGGGGGTCAACTCCTTGGCCGCGGCCTTATCGGAAGAACGCGGCACGGTGGAAGATGTGATCGAACCGTATTTGATCCAACAAGGCCTGTTGGCCCGCACCGCCCGGGGCCGCATCGCGACGCCCAAAACCTGGCAAATCATGGGCTTGAACCCACCAAAAAACAGACACAATCAAGACCTGTTTGAATGAAATCATGAGTCAATACACCCATCAATTCAGAGTCTATTATGAAGACACCGACGCCGGCGGGGTGGTCTACCACGCCAATTATTTGAACTTTTTCGAACGCACGCGGACAGAATGGTTGCGTTCCAAAGGTTTAGAACAAAGTGTGATGCGTGAACAGGCCAATGTGATTTTGGCCATCCGCAAAATGGAAATCGACTATGTGTTGCCCGCCCGGCTGGACGATTTGTTGACGGTGACCACCGCAGTGGAGTCCCACAGCAAAATCGCCATGGTGGTGCAACAGGCCATGTACGTGGGTGACACCCTGATGGCCAAAGCCCGTGTGCAAATCGTCAGTTTGAATGCCAGCAAATTCAAGCCGATGCGCTTTCCCACCCAATATTTAGAGGAGTTATTGTTTTGAACGACAGCGGACAATTTTATTACGAGATCATCATGAGCGCCTCCATGCCGGTGAAAGTGGTGATGATCATTTTGATCCTGGCTTCGGTTTGGTCGTGGTTGATCATTTTCGCCAAAGGTCGGGTGCTGTCCAGCGCCCAGGGCAAAGCCAAAAAGTTCGAAGAATACTTCTGGTCCGGGGTAGATCTGAATAAGCTGTATGACAACATCTCTGGCAAGAAAAACCAAGGTTTGGCGAAAATTTTCGAAGCCGGTTTCAAAGAATTCCAACGCAAAAAAACCGTGGGCAACATCTCCATCCAATCGATTGAAGGCTCAGATCGGGCCATGCGGGTGGCCTTGAACCGCGAGATCGAAGACATGGAAAGCCATTTGCCGACCCTGGCCACCATCGGTTCAACCAGCCCATACATTGGCCTGTTTGGCACGGTGATCGGTATCATGTTGTCGTTCCATGCCTTATCCGACGTCACCCAAGCCACCATTGCCTTGGTGGCGCCGGGTATTTCCGAGGCCTTGATTGCCACCGCGATGGGTTTGTTCGCGGCCATTCCAGCGGTGATTTTTTACAACAAATACAGCGACAAAGTGGAACGCATCTACGCCCAGTACGACGCATTCAAAGAAGAGTTTTCCGCCATTTTGCATCGCCAGGTGGGGTGATTCCATGCGTCGACCCAGAAAAGTCAAAGCCGAAATCAACGTGGTCCCATACATCGATGTGACCTTGGTGTTGTTGATCATTTTCATGATCACCACCCCCTTGATGAACCTGGGGGTGGATGTGAACTTGCCTGAATCGACTGCCAACACCATCACCATCGAGACCGAGCCGGCGGTGGTCAATGTCACCGCCAACGGTGATCTGTACTTGAGTATCGGCGGTGAATATGAGCTGATTGATGCGGAAACCTTGACCCAAAAACTCACGGCTTTTGTCAAAGTCAATGACGAGTTACCGATCATGATTGGCGCCGATGAATCGGTCAGTTATGGTCAGGTGTATCAAGCCATGGCCATCGTGCAACAGGCCGGGGCCAAAAAAGTGGGCTTGATCAGTGATCCGGTGAAGCCCAAACAATAAGCCCATGAGTATTGCTGCTGAACAACGCCAAGGCCTGATTTATTCGGTGGGCCTGCACCTGGGATTGGTGTTTTTGTTGTTGTTCTCCACCCACCAAACCAGCATCACACCGCCCAAAGGGGTGGCGATTCAAGCCGAAATCATGGACTTGGAACAATTCATGAACAACCAACCCAAACCCCAGCAAACCAAGCCAGAACCACCCAAGCCGAAACCCGAACCGCCCAAGCCAGAGCCTCCCAAGCCTGAACCAAAGATTGAACAACCCAAGCCAGAACCATCCAAGCCGGTGGAACAGCCGGTGGTAAAACCGCAGGTGGATCCGGTCAAGCGTCAAGAAAAAACCGAGCGCCAAAAGCGCCTGGAAGAGTTGCGTCGAAAACGTCAAGAAGCCGAGCAACAAGCCGCCCAACAACCCGAAGTCAAACCCAGCGAAAACCCACCCGATGATGCCCCTGAAACCCAAGCACCGGTGGGGGTGGAAAACGGGGCCGAGGACCAACGGCGCACCCTACTGACCCAATACATTGGTGCCATCCAGTCGGCGGTGACCCGACAATGGGCTCGGCCCAGTGGCACACCCGCGGGTTTGCAGTGTCAAATCAAGGTCAACCAAATCCCCGGCGGTGGGGTGATCGATGTGTCCATCGGCAGCCCCTGTAATGCCAGTGCGGTGGTGCGCAACACCATCATCAATGCGGTGAAAAAGGCTGACCCCTTGCCCTATGCCGGGTTTGAGTCGGTGTTTGAGCGCCGCATTAATTTTATTTTTCAATACCAAGGAGACTGATGCATGAAACGCAGCCTGTTTTTACTGATTTTGATCTGCAGCCAAACCAGCTGGGCGCAGTTGAACATCACCATTCAAGGTGAGAATGTTTCGGCGCTGCCGATTGCGGTGGTGGATTTTGTCAATCCCGGCGACCCGCTGGCCACCAACATGGCCGAGGTGATCCGCAATGACCTGGCCCGATCCGGACAATTCAAACCGCTGGACAACAGCCTGATCGTCGATCAACCGGGTTCTGATGCCGACCTCAACTTTGGCACCTGGCGCTTGTTGGGCTCTGAATACATCTCGTATGGCGACATCACGTACCTGGATGCTGGCCGCATGGAAGTGCGCTTTCGCTTGGCATCGGTGGCCGATCAGAAACAGCTGTTGGCTTTGACCCTGCCGCTGAACAGATCGCAAGCCCGCGCTGGTGCGCATTACATCGCCGACCGCATTTATGAAGAAATTTTGGGCGTGCCCGGGGTGTTTTCCACCAAGCTGGCTTATGTCACTGCCACCGACTCAGGCAATGGCATCAAGTACCAACTGATCGTGGCCGACTCCGATGGTTATGGCCCCCAGTCTCTGGTCACGTCCAATGAACCCTTGTTGTCACCGTCTTGGTCACCCGATGGCAAAAAACTGGCTTATGTGTCTTTTGAACAGGGCAATTCGGCGATTTACATCCAAGACCTGAGCACCGGATCGAGAACCTTGATGAGTAATTTTGAAGGCATCAACGGCGCGCCCAAGTTTTCCCCCAATGGCCAACGCCTGGCCATCACCTTGTCCAAATCCGGCAACCCGGAAATTTATGTGCTGAATGTGTTTGATAAACAATTGACGCAAATCACCAACCACTGGGCGATTGACACCGAACCGGAGTGGTCACCGGATGGACAAACCCTGTTTTTCACTTCGGACCGGGGCGGCAAACCACAAATCTATCAAACCGATCTGATCAACAAACAAGCCAAACGCATCACCTTTGAAGGCGATTACAACGCCCGGCCCAGTCTGTCACCGGATGGCAAATACATCGCCATGGTGCACGGCAACAACAACCGCTATCAGATTGCGTTGTACCACCGGCCGTCAAATACCATGCAAATGATCAGCCATGGTTCCTTGGATGAAACCCCGAGTTTCGCCCCCAATGGTGCGATGGTGTTGTTCGCCACCAAAAACTCCGCCGGTCAGGGCTTGTTGAAGGCGGTTTCCACCGATGGCCAGACCTCCAACGATTTGGTGCTGTCCAATGGCCATGTGCGTGAACCCAACTGGTCACCGATCTTGCGATGAGCCAAGACGGTCAAACAGTTGACTGTGATCAACATGGGCGCTCACCCATGGCCCATGTGTGTCAGCACCTGCTGGCCGCCGGGGATGATGAGGCGGTGGGGTTTTATCAATCCTTCATTGATTTGGATGAAGACCGCGACACACATGCCTATGAGGCCTGGTGTCAAGCTTGTGACAATAAATTAATCAAAGCCGGTAACCAGTGGAATGAACTGTTGTCCCAACAGGCGGGGTTCAAAACGGTGTGTCGGTCCTGTTTTGATGACCTCAAAGACCAGCAAATGTTGTTGAACCCGGCTGCCATGGACATCACTTATGTGCCAGAAAATCCCGACACCCAGGCTTTTTTTGACTTGGCCGACGGCCTCATCAATCAGGCCAATGACTTCCCAGGCTCAATTGCCGATACCTGCGAATCCTTTGCTTTTGCGGCGGCGCGCTATGCGGCTTTTGAGGCCACCGCCCATGCCAAAGACGTGCAAGCCGACAAAGCCGAAATCATTGACTACTTCACCTTGCGATTCAAAGAGATGTTCATTGACAACCTGAACGACTACATTGAAAACCAAAGTGATTACCTGAAAAAACCATGAATGCGGCCATCCAACACAGACAAAAGCCACGCTGCAGTTGCTGACTCAATGGCTGTTCCACTATACTGATTGGTCTTCAGTCTCGGGTCATGTGCAAACCAATGATTAAGCTTAAAAACAGGTTTTGGCTGTGTCTGTGTCTGGGCCTGTTCTCAGCGTCGGCACTCGCTGATTTCAAGGTTTTTCAGGAGGCGCTGAACGCCACCCAAACCGAAAAAGCCAAACTGCTGCTGGTGCAAGAAACCGAGCCTGAAGTGGCCAATTGGGGGGTCATTGACCAGGGCCGCTTCCACCACCAAAAAGGCTTGGTGTTGGAAATCAATGATCAGATAGAGGCCGCTAAACAAGCCTTCACCCAAGCCATCGAGATCTATGAAAAGGATGGCACGCCCAATGAGCATTGGGTCAGCAGTTTGTTTGACCGCTCCTACATGGACTACTTACTGACCAACGACCCCAAGGTTTACTGCCCGGACCGCAAGGCCGCGGTTGCCGTGGCCAGAAAGTTGGGCGAGGCCAAAGCCTTGGCCCGTGCTCTGGTGCGCCTGGCCTTTTGTTACCAGGAGGGGGTGGAGGGTTTCAAAATCGGCTTACAGGTGTTGGATGAAGCGGCCCGCATCGCCCAGGAAAACCAATTGGCCGGATCCATGACCGGCATGATCCACAACGCCACGGCCAATCTGTATCGCTCCAAAAACATCCATGACAAGGCCTACGAATATTATGCCAAAGCCTACCAGGCTTGGGCCTTGCAGGGCCTCAAAGAAGACGTGCAAGACATGTTCAACATGCTGCACAACATGGTTGCTGAAAGCATCAAGACAGGGGCTTGGGAACAGGCCGATGGTCACGTCAATCAGCTGTTCCAAATGGCTGAAGAACACCCGGATTTCAGGGATTTCACCTTTTTTGCTTTTTACAACCAAGCGCAGGTGACTTATGCCCAAAACCAATTCTTGCCAGCCATCGAATCGATCGAAATGGCCCAGGAGCTGGCCGATACCACGCCTGAAACCTATTTTGTGAAAGTGCTCAAAGGGTTGCGGGTGGTGGCTTATTTTCGCTTGGGTGAATTCAACACCGCCGCTGAATACGTGGCCGAGGCCAAACAGGAAATTGGGGACCAAGCCTCCTTGCAAGAATTGCTGACCAAGCTGCAGGTGGTCGAGGCCCACCAAGCCGGTGAATATGGCCAAGCCCTGAGCCATTTGTGGTCGTTACTGGACCAAGCGGCTCAGTCCAAACATGAGTTTGTGAAAAATGCCGTGGCCTTGGAATCGGTCACTTTTGATCAAAAAATCATCCCGTTTCAACAACAAGCGCTGGCCGATCAATTGACCATCCAACAGCTGGAGCTGGAAAAACAAACCAAACAAAGCCAAATCAACCAATTGGAGTTGGACAAACAAATCAAAGAAAACAAAATCAACCAACTGATTCTGACCCTCATCAGCATCGGCTTGTTGGGCTTGTTGTTGGCGTTTTGGCTGGTTTACCGCTCTCGCCACAAATACCTGGATTTATCGCGCACCGACCCCTTGACCAAAATCGCCAACCGGCGCCACATCATGGCGCTCGGACACCAGGCATTGAAACGCAGTCAGGAGCAAAAACAAGCCTTTTACTTGGCCATCATCGACATCGACAATTTCAAACAAATCAATGACCAGTACGGTCACGTGATGGGTGATCAGGTGATTAAGGCGGTGGTTCAGGTGTTGCGACAACACGCCGAAGGCGGGCCGCTGTTGGGCCGCATCGGTGGTGAAGAATTTGTCTTGATGGGGCCCAACAGCTCGTTTGATGTATTCAGCCAATTGTTGGATGCAGCCAGGACGCATGTGGCTGGTCTACAGATCGCCATGTCCGAACAAACTGTGGGGGTCACCATCAGTGGTGGTTATGTTGGAGCCAGCAGTTCAGCGGATACTTTGGAAGGCTTGATGAGTTTGGCTGATGACGCTTTGTATCAAGCCAAGGCGGCGGGCAAAAACCAAATGGTGCTGGCCAGTCGGGATTGATGGGGTGGTGTCCAGGGTCGTGACCCAAGACTCGGCTCACCGCAGCGGGCAGGCCAGTGATCGAAACCGACTTGCTTCATGCAATCGGATGTTGTAAGACAGCAAGTCAACAAACCCTGGAGGCCCCATGAAAATCTTGTTAGCCCTGTTGTTTTTTTGCAGCCAAGCCCAAGCCAACGTGCAACGCATGACGGCGCTGGTTGGGTCCCAATATGAAACCATTCACAGCCAGATCATAGATCATGACTACCATATTTTTGTGCAGCTGCCCAAAAGCGCCACGACAGGGACAAAAAGCCGCTGGCCGGTGATCTATTTGTTGGATGGTGGCAACACCTTTCCGATGCTGGCCAGTTACCACAAATACCTGAATTGGCCCGGTGACACGCCGGAGATGATCTTGGTGGGGATTTCATATGGCACCGATGATTGGCGCCAAGGCAACCGCCGGTCGACCGACTACACCTTGCCCGCGGAGGGGCGAGACCACTACGGCGGGGCGGCCTTGTTCCATCGGTTTTTGACCGAAGAATTGATGCCCTGGGTGGAACGAACATACCCGGCTGACCCCAACCAGCGGTTGTTGTTTGGGCATTCTTTGGGTGGCCAGTTTGCTTTGTATTGTGCCATGTTTAAGCCGGACACCTTTGCCGGCATCATTGCCAGCAACCCCGCCATCCACAACAACACCGCATCATTCATGCAATCCCCACCAGCCACCCAGTCTCAACCCAAATTGGTGGTGGTGCAAGCCGACGGCGATGACCCCCGATATCAACAAGCCAGACAACAATGGCTTGACTATTGGCAACAACACCCCCACCATTGGCGACAACAGGTGATTACAGTGCCTGGACACAACCACATGAGCTCAGTACCGGCGGCCTTTCGCCAAGGCATGATGTGGTTATACCCACCCAAGCCAACTACCGAGTGAACCATGAGTCAAAACAGCGTTACCACCCAATGGGTCAAAGACTACACCTTTGTCAGCACCAACCAGCAGAACCAAAGCATCGTGATGGATTCGCCCACTTCCCAGGATGGTGAAGCCAAGGCGCCATCACCGATGGATGTGGTGTTGATGGGTTTGAGCGCCTGTGCCGGCATTGATGTGAAATTAATCCTGAGCAAGGCCAAGCAAAACTTCAGTGACATCCAGGTGCAAGCCACGGCCCAAAGGCGGCAAGCAATCCCGCGGGTGTACACCGACATCAATTTGCATTTCGTGGTCACCGGTACCGACCTGTCGGCCAAACAAGTGGCGCGGGCCATTCAATTGTCGGCCGACAAATACTGTTCGGTGTCACACATGCTGCAAGCCAGCGTCAACATCACCCACAGCCATGAGTTGGTGGCAGGTGAAACCCCATGATGGTGGCAATGATCATCAGTTTTGGTGCCGCGCCCGTGGTCTATGGCCTGTACCCTTGGTATGAGGGTAATCACCAACGTCAGCGCAAACTGAAGCGCTTGCAACGCCAAATTCTGCAACAAGAACAAGCGCCACCAGAAGATTGACAGCCGGTTTTAGGTGGCCGGTGCCAGGGTGAAGGTGGTGGTCCATTTTCCAGCCCAGGCTGGGCGACTGCCATCGGGATAAATCTCATCATACAAGGTCAACAACAGCTGACGGCCCTGAAATTCAAATCGGTAAAACAAGCGCCCACCGGCAAAGCCAGGGACCTTGGCCACCCGCGCAGTGGCCACCAATTCGTCCCCACTGATCTGATAGGCGCCGGCATTGAAAACAATGGATTTGAAGCCGCGCAACACCTCTTCGTCTGTGGGTTGGGCCAAGTGCTCAAATGGGATGCGGGCGGTTTGTTTGGGGCTCCACATCAAGGCATAGTGGTTGGGGTTAAAGATGAACATGCCAGGCTGAGCGGGGTTGATGGACTGGGACTGGGTGCCATCAGACCAGGTGATGGACTGCACTTCCCAGGCGCCGACCACGGGATGGGAGGGCGGGTGTTTGAACACGCTGTGACAGCCAGCCAAGCCAAACAAACACCCAAGTATCAGCAACCATTTGCAAGCATTCATGTATTCATCTCCAATCTACTAAACAAAACGTAGGAATGATTGTACCCTGAAACAGCCCGCTTCTTCGAGCAAAGAAATCAGGTGAGTGGCTGCATGGTGACCCAAAAAGGATGCACCCAGTTGATCAAGCTTCGTTGTCGGTGAACTGCAGCTTGGCCAATTCGGCATACAGGGCATTGTGCCGGATCAATTGCTCGTGTTTGCCCTGGGCCACAATTCGACCCTGGTCCATGACGATGATTTGATCGGCTTTGCGGATGGTCGCCAAGCGGTGGGCGATGACCAAGGTGGTGCGATTTTGCATGATCGATTGCAAGGCTTCTTGCACCAGCTTTTCACTGCTGGCATCCAGCGCACTGGTGGCCTCATCCAACAACAACACCGGCGGATCGGTCAACAGCGCCCGGGCAATCGACAGGCGTTGGGCTTGACCGCCAGACAAGCGCACCCCCCGTTCACCCAAATAAGTGTCATAGCCTTGGTCCAGGTTTTCAATGAATTCCTCGGCATGGGCCAAACGGGCGGCGGCTTGAATCGCATCCAGGCTGGCTTCAGGTCGGCCGTAGGCAATGTTTTCTTTGGCGGTGGTGGAGAATATGGTCACGTCTTGGGCCACCAGCGAAAACTGGGACCGCAAGTCATTTAAGCTGAGTTGGTCAATCGCTTGACCGTCCAGTTTGATGCTGCCAGATTGCGGCTCATAAAAGCGCATCAGCAGTTGAAACAAGGTGGACTTGCCGGAACCCGAAGGACCGACCAAAGCCACCGTTTGGCCGGGAATGACTTCAAAAGACACGTCGGACAACACGTTCAAATCAGGTCGAGAAGGGTAGGCAAAGTTAACCCCAGACAGGCTCAAGTTACCCAATACCTGAGGCGGTAATGGCCGGGGTTGGCTGCTTTCCTGAATGGTCGATTCGGTGTTCATCAATTCGATGATGCGCTCCAAGGCACCGGCCGCTTTTTTCAGTTCGCTCCACACCGTGGACAAGGCGCCGACGGCGGTGGCGGCCATGATGGCATACATCACAAACTGGCTCAAGGTGCCGGCGGTCATGACCCCACTGATCACATCCCGCGCGCCCAGCCACAACACAAACACGATGCCGCCAAACACCACGAAGCCAACCAACAGCGACATGATGGTGGTCATGCGAATGGAGGCCACCGCGGCTTTGAAAGCGTTGTTGATGGCGGTGATGAATTTGTTGTTTTCGCGTTGTTCCTGGGCAAACGCCTGCACCGTGTGCATGGCATTGATGGTTTCGGTGGCCAGTGCTGAGGAGTCGGCAATGCGGTCTTGTTCGGCCTTGGACAACTGTTGTATGCGGCGACCGGTCAGGACGATGGGGACCACCACCAGGGGAATCAAAAATCCCATGTACATCGCCAGTTTGGGACTGGAGACCACCATCATGATCAAGGCACCGATGAAGGTCACGGCACTGCGCAAGGCAATGGAAAAGGTGCTGCCCACCACGGTTTCGACCAAGGTGGTGTCGGTGTTGATGCGAGAGAGGATTTCGCCGGTTTTGGTTTTCTCAAAGAATTCCTGCGATTGGGTCATGACTTGGCCATAAACCTGTTTGCGCAAATCGGTGACCACTTTTTGACCAATCCAGGAGACCCAAAAGTAACGCAACGAGGTGAACAAAATCATCAAAGACGACACCACAAACACCCACACAAAATAATAGGATAAGGTGTCTTGGTTTTCGGCGGCAAAGCCGAGGTCAATCATCTGTTTGAACGCCACGGGGATGGCCAAATTGGCGGCGGCACCGAGAAACAGCAACAACAGCGCCAACAGGATGTGTTTTTTGTAGGGGGTGACCAACGGCTTGATCAAACGCAGGTGGTTCAAGGAGGCTTTGGGGGTGGCTTGGTCGGGGTCTGCCGATGTCTTCAAAGTTGTAGTATCCATGTCGCGGTGGTTTGCCATAACGCCTTTGCCTCCGGCTTGAAAAAGCCAAAATGTCCGATGTGCTTGAGACCCATACTGTGCGGCTCAATGAAGTGTTTTGCAATGTGCCCATGGTCATGGGCGGTTTTGAATTCTTGCAGCAAGCCATCGATGGCCGGTTCTGGGGCCATGTGATCATCACTGAAACCCCAGCTTAACAGGGGTCGATCAAACTGGTGCCAGGGTCGCAAATCATAGCCAAAAGCCGGGTTGAATAAGTATTCCCGTTGGCGGCCCCAAGCCGCCCATTGTAGCGCCGCGGCCGCTGGCCAAGGGTAGCCACCCAAGCCCAGGACTTTGGCGTTGAAGGTGTGGCCCCGCGCCAACAATGGGATCAACACATGCCACAACAAAAACAATTTCAGATAACCACCCGTGGGCCACAACCGCTTGTCACCCTTTTGCGCCGCCACATGGATCAAACCATCCAGTGCTTGGATGTTGGTTGCAAAACCCGGCAACTGCCCGCCGATGCTGTGCCCCAACAGCACCAGTTTTGCTGGTTGAAGTTGTTGTTGGGTCCAAGCCAACACCGCCGACTGATCCAATCGGCCCCAGGCCAAGGTGCTCAAGTCCACGCCTGCGGGCAGCTCAGCCAGCCCATCTTCCATGCCCCGGTAGTTGTACAACACGGTGGTGATGCCTTGGGTGGTGAAATATTCAGCCAAGGGCCGGTACAAACGCCGCTTCACCCCGATCGCCGGGTTGATCACCAGCGTTCTTTGGCCCGCTTCGCCATACACTTCGGCTTGCAAGCGGACTTGATCGGTGGTCATGATGGTGGCAAGTTCCATGGGGTCGACAGGTGACAAAGGCTCCATTGTAACCAATCGACGGCAACATCATGGCCTCATTTTCACGGTAGAAACAGCCTAAAGGTTGTCACTCAAGCCCGACAGCCAACACTCCATGGTGTCAGGGCTTTTGGCATCACATTTGTGATTGTAAGTAATTTTCCAGGCCAGTCAGTTTGATCAAGCGCAATTGTTTCTCCAGCCAGTAGGCGTGGTCGGTCTCGGTGTCGTCCAACAGCACCAGCAGTTGATCGCGGGTGACGTAGTCTTGTTCCCGCTCACACAGGGCCATGACGTCTTTCAACGCCTTTTGCACCGCATATTCGATGTCCAGATCGCTTTGCAGCATCTCCGGCACGGTGGCCCCGATGTTGAGGCCATCGCGCTTGGATAAATCGGGTTTGCCCTCGAGGAACAGGATGCGCTCAATGAGCACGGCGGCATGGCCTTTTTCGTCATCAAACTCATGATCAATGCGTTCATACAGTTTGGTCAGGCCCATGTCTTCATACATGCGGGAGTGGACAAAATATTGATCCATGGCGGTCAGTTCATAAACCAACAATTCATTCAATTTGTTGATGATTTCCGGGTTGCCTTTCATGCGTCTGCTCCCATTTGTGATTGGTTGTAGTTTTGAATGCCGACGTCGTTGATCAGCGATTCTTGGGTCTCGTGCCAGTCGATGATGTCTTCTTCGTGGCTGAGGATTTGGCTCAACAAGTCGCGACTGACGTAGTCCTGGGCCTGTTCACATGCCTCAATGGCTTGTTTGATGACGGCGTGTTGTTGGCTCAAAAAGCGGTGGTTACAAGCGAGCACTTCGGCGGTGTTTTCGCCAATATGTAAGCGCCCCAATTGTTGGAGGTTGGGCAAACCGCCTAACAGGAAGATGCGTTCCATCAAGTCATCGGCTTGTTTCATGTCTTTGATGGACTTTTTGTAAAACACCTCATCCAGTTCATACAAGCCCCAATCTTTGGCCATACGTGCATGCAGAAAAAACTGGTTGATGGAGGTCAACTTGCTGGTCAGGACGCCGTTGAGGGTGGGGTGCGTACTTGTTTGGTTCATGGTTATCGATTTTGGTTGAATATTAAGATTGTATATGGTCTCACACGCTGTGTCAA
Organism: Marinicella meishanensis; assembly: GCF_019931145.1. Taxonomy (GTDB): domain Bacteria; phylum Pseudomonadota; class Gammaproteobacteria; order Xanthomonadales; family Marinicellaceae; genus Marinicella; species Marinicella meishanensis. Next base: position 414,594 of record NZ_JAIOUV010000001.1, read on the forward strand.
AAAAACGTTTAATTTCAACAACTTAAAAAGCAATAAGAATCACTTTCATTCGTGTTCAACCAAGCAGGTAAACGGCTGGTGTGGTTCCCGTCAGGTGGATTGTGCGATAATCACGGAGTCATTGCAGCAGGAGTACCCATGTCTACCAACAAAACCCAGCCCACCGATGCCAGTGTGGTCAAATTCCTCACCGGGGTGACACCGGAACAAAAGCGCCAGGACGCGTTCACCTTGTTGGAGATGATGGAACGCTTGTCGGGTTACCAAGCCCAAATGTGGGGTCCCAGCATCGTTGGCTTTGGGCAATACCATTACCGCTATGATTCGGGCCGTGAGGGGGACTTCATGCGCATCGGCTTCTCACCCCGCAAAGCCAACATTTCGTTGTACATCATTGCAGGCTTTGAGCAACACCAAGAATTGTTGGACCAACTGGGCAAGCACAAAACCGGCAAATCCTGTTTGTATGTCAACAAACTCAGCGACATCAAGTTGCGCGTGTTGGAACAACTGATCACCGAAGAGTTGGCCTTCATGGCCAAGAAATACCCCGAAGGTGCCTAGGTCAGCCGCTGACTTGACATCCATGAACCCACTGCCATTCACAACTTGGGGTGAACCCAGTTCAGACACACCGATCTATTTTGCCCATGCCAATGGCTACCCGCCAGGGAGTTACCAATCGATCATCGATGCCCTGTTGGCTTACCGCCCGGTGGTTGCTTACCACCAACGGCCCTTGTGGCAACCCACACCCGAGCCCAAAGATCTTCACCATTGGCAGCAACTGGCCGATGACGTGATCCGATTTTTCGATCAACAAAGGTTGCGCAATGTGGTGGCGGTCGGCCACTCTTTGGGTTCGGTGACGGCTTTTATGGCGGCCCAAAAACGACCCGACTTGATCAAAGCTTTGGTCATGATTGAGCCGGTGGCGCTGCCATGGTTGGCTTGTTTTTTGACCCGGGTCTTTCCCGGCTTGGTGAAACGACGGGTCAGCATCATCCAGAAGGCGCTGCGCCGGCCCAACCGGTTTGAATCGAGGCAAGCCGCGTTTGATTTTCATCGCAAAGCCAGGGCGTTTCAACGACTTGATGATGCCAACCTGTGGCACTACATCAACGCCGGGGTGCACCCGGTCAATGGCGCCTATGAATTGACCTATCCCCGTGAATGGGAAGCGCGGGTGTATGCCACCGCCACGTATTTTAGGCGTCAACTGAAAACCTCAACGCTGCCGGTGTTGGGCATGCGAGGGGGCCATTCTGACACCATATCAGCGGCATTTTGGCGCCAATGGCCGATCAACCCCCATCACCAATTTGCCGCATTCCCAGATTATGGTCACCTGTTGCCTTTGGAGCATCCTGCCGGGGTGGTCCAGGCCATGCAGCCGTTTTTGGAGCAGCACCTGTGAGCAGGCCTTCGACTCCGACCGCGGTGCCGCAACAGGACATCGTGTTGACCACCTTGAACAGTCGCTACATCCACGCCTCATTCAGCCTGCGTTATTTGTTGGCCAACCTGGGTGAGTGGCAAGCACAAGCCGGCATCGCCGAGTTCACCATCCATGATCGGCCCATCGATGTGGTGGAAAAACTGCTGGCCAGGTCACCGAAAATCATCGGTTTCAGTGTGTATATCTGGAACGTGGTGGAAATCACCGAAGTCGTCAGGCTGTTGAAAACCGTGGCTGCTGATGTCACTGTGGTGTTGGGCGGGCCTGAAGTGAGCCATGTGCCGGACCAGCCCGAGGTGGTCAGCTTGGCCGATTATGTGATCAAAGGACCTGGAGAAAGCAGTTTCAAAGCCTTGTGTGAGCAGCTGTTGAATCAACAACCGCCCGCCACAGCGATCATAGCCGGGGTCCCGCAGGCTTTGGAAGAATTGGTCATGCCATACCATTTGTATGACGCCGAAGACATCCGCAACCGCATCATCTATGTCGAAGCATCGCGGGGTTGTCCGTTCAAATGTGAGTTTTGTTTGTCGGCACTGGACCGCACCTCCAAGACCTTCACGCTGGACCGGTTTTTGGCTGAAATGGACCGTTTGTTTCAGTTGGGTGCCCGGCACTTTAAATTCATCGACCGCACATTCAATTTAAAAATGGCCCATTCAACCGCCATTTTGCAGTTCTTTTTGGACCGCTTGGCAGCGGCCGAGGGTCAGCTGATGGTGCATTTTGAAGTGATTCCTGACCGCTTACCAGGTGCCCTGAAAGCATTGTTGGTGAAGTTTCCAGCCAACTCGTTGCAGTTTGAAGTGGGGGTGCAAACCTTTGACCCTGAAGTGCAAGCCCTGATCAGCCGCCGGCAAGACAACGCACAAACCCAAGCCAACCTCCGTTGGTTGCGCCAACACACCCAAGCACACATCCATGCCGACTTGATCTTTGGACTGCCCGGAGACACCCTGGCTGGTTTTGCCCACAGCTTTGATCAGTTGTATGACTTGGGCCCTCAAGAAATACAACTGGGGATCCTCAAACGCTTGCGTGGTGCGCCGATCAACCGCCACACCGAGGCGTATCAAATGAAATACAGCCCGGCACCGCCTTACACTGTGTTACAAACCAAAGACATCACCTTTGCCGAGCTGCAGCGGGTCGGGCGTTTTGCCCGATATTGGGACATGTTGGGCAACCAAGGGCGGTTCAAACACACCCTGCCATTGATCATGGGTGAGGCACCATTCAAGCGCTTTTTGCGCTTATCAGATGCCTTGTATGCCTCGGCCCAAAGCACCTGGAAAATCGCTTTGCGGCGGCAGTTTGTGTTGTTGCATCAATTGTTACCAACGGTGTTGGGCATCGAACCGTTGGCGTTGATGAACGCCTTACAGCTTGATTTTGATCGGTGTGGGGAAAAGGGTTCTTTGGTCAAGCTGTTGGCACCCAAGACCCAAACCAAAGCCGCCACCCAAAACGCCCGCCAGGCCAGGCATTCATAATCCAAGTGCCGGCCAAGCTTCTGCTATAATCTTTGCTCATGACAAATGCACGGGTGGAGGGCCGGCGTTCACAACAGTTTCCTTCCTACCTCAAGTACCAATGTGATCGCTTGTTACCAGTGGCCAAAATGTTGCTGGTTTTCAGTGTGATTTACTTGTTGGGTTTTGGTTTGATCGATGTGCTGAAGTATCCCGAGCAGTTTCAGCCGATCGTGGGGTTGCGTTTGATGGCGGCGGTGCCATTGATGTATTTGATCAGTCTCATGAACCGACCCCAGCTGTTGCCGCAGATTCCCATGTTCATGTTGATTTTGGGCTTGGTCTCCTTTGGCTTTTTTCTGTTCCTCAACTTAACCATTCCTGGCAAAAGGAACATCGTGGTGTTGGTGCCGGTGTTTTATATATTGGTTATTCTGGCCATGGCACCCTTGTTCAAGATCCAACAACTGATCCTGGCTTTTTTGGGTGGGACATTGGTGTATTACTGGGCTGGGTTCTTTTATATCCAAGACAACGATTATGTGCGTCAGGTGTTTCCACACATGACCGCCATCGTCATTTTCACCCTGATCACGGTGGCAAAAATCAAGCAATCAGCCGAAGAAAATTACCAATTGGCCAAAGACTTGCATTGGCGTTCACAACACGATGAATTGACCAAAGTCCTGAACCGCCATGGCATCTTCGATTGGATTGAATCAAACAAGCTGTTCACAGGGCAGTCCTATGAGCCGATCTCGCTGGCGATGCTCGATTTGGACCATTTTAAGCAGATCAACGATGAATACGGCCATGACGTGGGCGACGAAGTGATTCAAAACAGTGCCGAGCTGTTGACCGAAACAGTGGGGCCCAATTCGGCCGTGGCCCGTTTCGGTGGGGAAGAGTTTTTGTTGGTGTTGCAAGAAGGCTCGGATGCGCAAAACCTGGCTTGTACCGAACGCATCTTGCAACGCTTTCGTCACCTGTCGATTGTCACCGACCAAGACCAATTCAAACCGATCACCGTCAGCATCGGTTTTGTCAACCACCGCAGCACCCAAACCTTTGCCCAGAGCTTGAAACGGGCCGATGATTTTTTGTATCAGGCCAAGCAACAAGGCCGCGATCAATTGGTGACCGATCCAGGTAATTTGACCCAACATGGGTGACGGCACCCCCGCACAAACGATTGATGTGCTGGGGGTTTCGGTGGTGGTGGCCCGAGCGGATTTGAACCACCCACTGCAGCAGGGAAACAAGCGGTGGAAGCTCAAACACAACATCCAAGCCGCCCAGCAAAAAAATGCCGAGGTGGTCATCACTTTTGGTGGCGCCCACTCCAATCACCTGCTGGCCACCGCCCATGCGGCCCACCAAGCCGGGTTGTCGGTGCTGGGTGTGGTGCGTGGACATGAACTGCAAGACCGTCCGGCGGTTTGGTCCGAAACCCTGCATCAATGCCAACAACTGGGCATGCAATTGGTTTTCATCAGCCGCGCTGATTACCGGCTCAAACAAGCGGCACCCGTGGTACAAGCCTTGCGTCAAGCCAAACCAACGGCTTACCTCATCCCCGAAGGCGGCAGCAATCAATTGGCTGTACAAGGCGTGGCCGACTGGCTGCAAGGCTGGGCCGCGCATTTGGCTGAGCCGCCCACCCATGTGTTGTGCCCGGTGGGCACCGGTGGTACGTTGGCCGGCTTGGTCAAGGGAGCCCAGGCCATGGACTGGCGCACCTGGCTGGGTGGGGTGGTGGTGCTCAAAGGCATGCGGTCTTTGGCTGCAGACATCCGCCGGTGGGTGGGCCCTGACACGGCCCAGGTCCAGTGGGAGCTGCTGACGGAATTCCATGGCGGCGGCTATGCCAAGCTGAGTGATGAGATGCTGCGTTTTGGGGTGACCTTCAGCCAACAAACCGGGGTGCCGTTGGATAAAATTTACAACATCAAGTCGTTTTATGCCTTGGCCCAAATGATTCAAGCTGGGCGCATCGGGATCCAAGATCGGCCACTGCTGATCCACACCGGCGGCTTACAGGGTGGCTCCTTGTCACCGCCCCAGGTTCCGACTGAGCCAGAATAATTCTGCCAAACACCCCGATTTCGTTTTATAATCGTTAAACAAGCCTTTCAGGTCTTGCTGCGTATGAAGAGTTTTTGTCAGACAAAAATCATGGTCTTGTTGACTGGCCTGGTTCAGTACCGCGTAGGGCTGGCTGCCGCCGGAGGTGCCAACCCAATCACCAACCCTTGGATCTTGGCTTTGTTCGTGGTGTTGTTTGCCTTGATCGTATTTTTGGTGGTCAAGGTCCGGAGTTACGGTAACAACCTGACATTGTTGGAAACCGAACTCACCCGCCTGAGCCGCACCGATGATTTGACTCAATTGTTGAACCGCCGATATCTGGAAAAGCGGCTGTATGAAGATTTTGAGGTGCATTTGCGCAACCCCGATGCCAACAGTGTGTTGATGATGGTGGAAGTCGACCAATTCGATGATTTGACCGACACCTTTGGTCATGCCGCCGGCGATTTGGTGGTGCAAACCATTGCAGACATCATCCAAGCGCGGGTCAGAACCACCGATCTGTGTGGCCGTTTTGCCGAAGAGGCCTTTTTGGTTTGTTTGCGAGACACCTCGATCAAACCAGCCACATCGTTGGCCGATGAGGTGCGTCAAAAAGTGGCGGACACAGACATGTTCTATGGCCAAAAAACCAACAAAGTGACCTGTTCGGTGGGCCTGGCATCGTTGAGTCAAGACATGGTGTCTTGTCGGGACTGGATTCAACAAGCCGAGCAAGCCTTGTATCAGGCCAAACAACAAGGGGCCAACCAAACCAGCGTGTTTGTGGCTACCAACGACTGACGGTAACAACCCAGGGGCCATGACCCCATGAGCCATCAGGGATGAATACCGATTAATGAACAGGGAGCACCGGAGCAGCATGAAATTTTCACCCACAGAACTGGCCGAGACACACCAAGCCATGACCCAGCAAGCGAGCCCCATTGGGGCGATTGTTGGCGCTTTGATGGGTGCGGTCCCAGCCATTGCCATTTATGCTTTTTTTGTGCACATGGGTGCCATTTTGTACGTCTTTATCATGATTCCGCCGGCCATCATTGGCTTGGCGGCCCAGTTCACCGGGCAAGTCCATGCCATCAAACATCGGTTGGCGGTTGGTTTGATTGCCAGTGTGGTGCATTTGGCTTGTCTGTATTACTTCAATTACCGCCTGTTGTATTATTTTTTGGTGCCCATCATATTTGTCGTCGCGGTGGCGGTGGCAAAAAAACGGTTGAGTCGCATCGAACAACTGGTGGCCGACATGGAGGCCGAAGGACGGTTTGATCAAACATGAAAAAAACAGCAGTTAATTTATTGGCAACAGCCGCCAAAATCACCGAGCACTGGTCACCACGCGTGGTCGGTGAAGTGGATGACAGTTATGTCAAGATCGCCAAGGTCAAAGGTGAGTTCACCTGGCACGACCACCAGGAAGATGAGTTTTTCATGGTGCTTGAGGGTCAACTCACCATCCACATGGAAGACCACACGGTGACCATCAATGCCGGTGAGTTTTATGTGGTGCCCAAGGGGGTGATGCACAACCCGGTGGCCCAAGAGGAGTGCACGGTGTTGTTGTTTGAAAAAAAATCCACCTTACACACCGGGCAAGTGCAGGCTGATCTGACCAAATCAATCAGCGACCAACTGCAGCCACTGTGACGCACCATCGGCAATTTCATGGCCCCAGGCAACACCCCACAAGAACACCAATTAAGCAGCCACATTGATGCCGACTTCATCCGCCGTGCGGAACAAGACATTTTGGCTATTTTGTTGTCACAGCGTCGCCAATTCAACCACCGCTGGCAGTCCAACCACACCATGAACCGGGTCAAGGTGGTGTTGCGTTATGTGGGGCTGTTGTTGTGCTTGCTTGGGCTCTTGATTGTGGCAACCTCGCTGGGTTTGGGCCTGGCTTGGGACCACCGGGCATGGCCATTGTGGGCCGCGCTGGTGGTGTTTTTGTTGTTGGGGTGGTTTTTCTGGCACCTGCCACATTGGGAAACAAAGGCCCGCGCTTGGACCGAGCGGGTGAGTCAAAAAAGTTGTCGAAAGTTGGCCAAAAAATGCGTCAAACAAGCCGCTGGCATGGTGCCGTTCTTGGCCCAATACGACATCAAAGGGGATCAAATCAGTTACCACCGCAAACAACCGGCAAACGAAGACCAAGCCGAGCGGTGGTTGTTTGTGTGGAACCGCACCTTGGCTGGGTTTGCCGGCACGGCGGAACACGCCACGGTGTTGTTCAAATCAAACCGCGCCATTCAGCCCAGAATCATTGTGTTGCACCAGGATGCCGAGCCATTTCGCACCCTGTTGGCCGGCTTGCAGATTCCAACCTCCGACAACAACGATCCCAACCATGCATAAAATCATCATTTTTGGTAATTCTGGGTCCGGTAAATCGACCTTGGCCAAACAGTGGCAACGGCACCACCAACTGGCCCATCTGGATCTGGACACCTTGGCTTGGGCGGCGACGGATCCACCCAGCCGGCGACCGCTGGCCGAGTCCACCCAGGCCATTGATGACTTCATTCGACAACACCCCGCTTGGGTGATCGAAGGTTGTTACGCCGACTTGTTACAACACGTCAGCCCACAAGCCAACCAGGCCATTTTCATGAAGTTACCGATGGCTTTGTGCCAGGCCAATGCCCGTCAGCGCCCATGGGAGCCACACAAATATGCCAGTCAAGCCGAGCAGGACGCCAATTTGCCGATGTTGCTGCAATGGATCGCGGACTATGAACAGCGCCGCGACGAGTTTTCCGAAGCGGCCCACCAAGCGTTGTATAATGACTTTCCTTTGACCAAGCAAATCATCACCAAAAACCCAACATGAGAACCCAACAAGATTTTGACCAAGCTTTCCCGGTGCAAGTGAAGTTGCCCGTGCAGTGGGGCGACATGGATGCCTTTGGCCACGTCAACAACACCGTCTACTTCAAGTATTTCGAAACCGCCCGGCTGGCCTATTTCGATGCCGTGGGGGTGATGGCCGACATGCAACAAGCCCAGTTGGGCCCCATCTTGGCCGAAACCCAAGCCCAATTCAAACGGCCCCTGGTGTTTCCTGATGAGGTGCTGACTGGGGCCAATGTTTTGGAACACCATGCTTATGGGTTTTTGATGCAATACGGGGTCTACAGCCTGCAACAACAGGCCGTGACCACAGTGGGCACCGGTCGCATCGTGATGGTGGATTACAACAGCGGCCAAAAGGTCCAACCCAAAGCCAGTCTGATTGACGCCATCAACCAACTGCAGGCCACCCATGCGGGCGCTTGAGCTGAAAATACCACCGGCGGTGTTGGTGTTGTTGACGGCTGCTTTGATGTGGCTGATTGATCAAGGCTGGCCCGGGTTTCGGATCTCTGGAACCTGGTCCCAATGGGCGTCACTGGGCCTGTCCGGTCTGGCTTTGTTGTGTGTGGTGGCTGGGGTGATCGGTTTTCAACGGGCCCAGACCACGGTGGATCCCACCCGACCAGAGCGGGCTTCGTCGGTGGTCACCAGCGGCATCTTTCGTTACACCCGCAACCCCATGTACTTGGGTTTTGCCCTGCTGATTTCGGCCTTCGCTTGCAAGTTGGCCAATCCTTTGACCGCGGTCATGGTGCCGTTGTTTGTGGCCTACCTGACCCGCTTCCAAATCCAACCCGAGGAAGCGGCCTTGAGCGAACGGTTCGGCCAACAGTACCTCGATTACCAACTACAAGTGCGGCGGTGGTTGTGATGGGTGAGGTCCACATCAAGCACGACATTCCGGCGGCCATGGACTTCTTTGCCTTGTTTCAAACCACCGGCTGGAACCAGGCGTACCAAGCCACACCGCAAGACTTGGAGCAAGCCTTGCATGACAGCTGGTACACCGCCAGTGCCTATCAAAACGGTGAATTGATTGGCTTTGGTCGGGTGTTGTCCGATGGGGTTTTATACGCCATGATTTATGACTTGATCGTGCACCCTGATTTTCAAAACCAGGGCCTGGGTTCGCAGCTGTTGAACCGGTTGATCGCCGCCTGCCAACAGGCCAACATCCGTGCCATCCAGCTGTTCTCCGCCCATGGCAAAGTCCCGTTTTATGAACGCCGTGGCTTTGTGGTGCGCTCGGCACAAGCCCCAGGCATGGTCTATCAAGTGACCCCCCCAAGCAACGACTGAAGCCAGAAATCAACCAGACGGTCAATCAAGGGGTCGCCATACCACTTACCAACCGCCGCCACCGCCACCGCCACCGCCGCCACCGGATGAACCGCCAGAAGATCCGCCCGAAGAATAGCTGCTGGAGGAAGAACTGGAAGAATAGGAGCTGGATGAAGGGCTGCTGGGGGCGCTGGGGATGGTGGATGCGCTGCTGACCCGGCGTTGCATGGCGTGGCTGAGGCTGCTGATCGCGTGACTGAAGTCGCGGGTACTGCCGCCACCCACTTCGCTGTGGAACCATTGCGGTTGCCAGGCCGGTTCGTTGTTGGTTGCTTGTTGATCCAGGTTTTGCAACACTTTGGTGAATTGGCTGGCCCATTGATTTTCCAAGCCCAAGGCCACCGCATAGGGCAGCAGCTCTTCATAATGTGCCAAGGTTTTGTCTGGGGGGTTCATCACATTGAGCCGGTGTTCTTCGGCCGCTTTCATGTACAGTTTCAAGCCTTCAATTTGGTCTTTGAGGTGGCGACCAAACGGGGTCGGTGCCCGCAACAGATGGGTGAACAGCACATTGACGGTGAGCAAACCCAGCACAAAAAACAGCCACGCCTTGTGTGCCAACAGCCAATGGAACAGGTCCACATAATGGGCGGCCAAGAGCGCCAACAACAGCATGCCCATGATGATGGGTGCCGCGAACAAGAAGGCGATGGACATGACCACCACGATGATCACCACCACCGCAAGAGACAGCAGCTCGGTGACGCCCAGCGTGTGCTGATAAAGCAACAAAGTTCCGGTGAAGAAGCACAACAAACTGATCACCCAGCCCCAGATGGCATAAACCCGATTGTCTTTGAAACAACGGTCTTGGAATTCAGTTTGCAACCGGGTCTGCAACGTGCCGTTGGCATTTTTCACGTAAGAATTGTATTGTTTGCCTATGGTGACGTGGCTTTGTCGACCGGAAAACAGCTGGTTTTTCACCGCCCGTTCGCCTTTGGACAGGGGTGCTTTGATGCGGCCTTTGCGGTGCTTGATGCGGTATTGTTTCTTCAGTTGGGTGATGGTCAAGTGCCCTTTGACCGCCATGCTGACCAGTGCCGCCACCAGGGTTTTGTTGTTGGCCCCCTGGTTTTCGATGTAATGAACTGCGGCCGGCGACAAATCTTTGGGTGGTTGATAGCGGGCAAAAATGATGCCAGGCTCTGGATCGCGCCCATGGCGATGCCAGGCGGTCAGGTAAAAGCCCAAGTAAAACAACAAGGTCAACACCGCCAACAACCAAACGCCGTTGTCCAAAAACCAGTCCAGCCAGGAAAAGGGCGGCGGCATGAACACCCCTTTGGGCACCTGTATGCCCACCGTCAATCCTTGGTTTGGAGCCAGGCGTTCGGTGGTGGCAAAGCCCAGCGTGTGTTCGGTGTTGATGATCTTGAAAGCCTGGTTTTGTTGGCCCTGATAGCCGGTCCAAGCCGACTGGTCCAGCACCTGTTCGCGGCCACCGGCTGGTAAGGTGATGTCCACAGAAGCAGTGAGGATGGGGAAGGCCCAGCCGGTGCCGGTGACGTTCCAATAAAACTCATCATGGGCCTCGAAATAACCCAGTTGGCGGTCGGTGCGATACACCAATTGGTATTGGTGTTCGCCCCGGTCCAAAAAGACCTCGGCAGAGCCGATATAGATGCGGATGCCGTTTTTCATGGGAGCGGTGTGAAAGGGTTCTGGCAGGCCGTTGCGGGTCACCGAAACCACCTCAAAGCCAACCGATCGCTGGGTCATCATTGGACCCAGGTATTGGGTCGGAAAGTCCCGATAAATGCCGCGCTTGATGTCGATGTTTTCAGCCATCACCCGGATCTGTTCGGTCACCGTGATTTGCCCGTGTTCGGCAATCACGATGTCACTGTGGAAGTCAACAATGGCCTCTTCAGCCACGCTGTTCAGCGACCACAACAAGCACATCAAAAGCAATCGAATCATGACACCATTAAACCCGGTTGCTGCACCAGATACAAGTCTGGCGTGGGCGAAACCGCCTGCAGGCCCGTCAGTTACCAGGTCACATCCAGGCTATAACAAGGCATTGGCAAACAAGGGGCCGAGGGACAGCAGGGTTTGGATGTGACTTTCATCAAAGCCGCGTTTGCTTTTTTTGGTGAACAACAACAAGCCGGTCTGGTGTTGTTGTTTGATTTTGATCACCAAAATGGCATTGGCATTGACTTGATTCAGCAAATATTTGGCGAAATGGGCTTGTTGGTTGGCAATGGTGTGGGCCAGCACATCTTCAATGTGGATGTGGTCTTGTTGTTCGATGCCATCAATGGTGCTGTCAATCGGCACCAGGGTTTTGCCCAGCAGCCCTTTTTGGGCTTGGTTGGAAGCGATCAGCTGCACCGCATAACTGTCTTTTTTAGGGGTCAAAAAATAGGCATTGGATACATTCACGATGGCTTGGGTTTCGGTCTTGATCACTTCCATGGCGTGTTGTTGGCTGGGTGCCGCATGCAGTTGTTTGAGCAACGACAAAATGCTTTGAGAGCGTCCGGACAGTTGGTTGAAATCGGCCACCAATTGGCCGATTTCATCCTCACTGGCGTCTTTGATTTTCAGGCCGTAATTGCCCAGCGACACCTCTCGACACGCTTTGGCCACCCGGATGATGCGCTTGACAATTGATTGATTGAACCAGACATACAGCAGCAACAGCAACAAAGCGACCAAGCCCACCGCCAACCAGTTGAAACGAACCGTGGCCTTTTGTTGGGCCTGGACCAAGTCTTCAAACACCCTGTGGGTGGTTTCAATCTGACCAAACAAACCCGCGGTGTCAGCCAAAATGTAATCATTGCCCCACTCCAGACGGGGTTCTTCGGGGTCATCGCCAATTTGTTCGGCAAAGCCCTGGGTAAAGGTGCCCAAAGCCTGTTCCATTTGTTGAAAAGCCTGGTTGTTCTGCTCCAACAACATGGAGTCGAGTAACACGTTGGTGGTGCTGTTGCGGTTGTAGTAGTGGTGCGCCGATTGATTGATCATTTGGCGCATGGAGGCCAGGTTCTCTTGCAGCTGGGTGTAGAACACCTTCAAGTCGCGGTTGTAAGATTCATAATCGCGCGGGGCATTTTGGTCATACTGGGTGGACTGTTCTTGCATCAAATCAATCAGCTGCTCCAGTTTGCTCAAATCTTTTGACAAGTTGATGTCTGCCGATAATTGGGCGATGTTTTGATTGCTGAACCAGAGGATCAGGCTGATCACCACCAAGGCCAGGGTGACGGCGCTGAGGAGTTTTTGTTTCAATCCGAATGTCATGGGTATACCTGTGTTATGGAGTGCGCCATCGGTCAATGAAGGCGTCTCGGATTTTGTGGTTGTCCAGTTTTTCTGCGATGTGCATGATGAACTGGTCCTGTGTTTGGCTTTGTTTGAGGGCATGGGTCAAAATAAAATCGGCCATGGGCCCAATCAGATCAGCCAGGTGCACACGCATGGCCGCAAAGTCCGCATCGTCGACCACCCAATCATGATTGGACTGGGTGATCACGGTGCCGGTGGTGAAAAAGCCAGAGGTTTCGTCTGCCGCTGCCTCCGGGTCATCGGCTTGCGGGTCTTGGGCCTGTTTCAGTTGTTGATACACCGGCTTGAACGCTTTGACCACCGCGGGTATGGATTCAAAGCGGTCGTTGACGGCCACCGCCAAGCCTTGGTTCATGAACTCATGCATGACCAGCGGCACGGCGGTATCCTCACGGAAACGGTTGTGCCGGGCCATTTGGTGCAGCAGCGGCAGCGGGGCGGCGTTGAAATGATCCAGGTCGGTCACGTGCTGCATCAGCTCATACAAAATCACGAACAAGCTGTAGACATCGGTGTATGGCCCCACTTCATCAGAACCATACATTTGTTCCGGTGCCATGTATCTGGGGGTGCCAACGGCCACGCCGATTTGGGTCAGGTTGTGTTGGTCGTGACTTTTGGCCACGCCAAAGTCTGTCAGTTTCAGGGTTTTGCCTTGCTCCAACAAGATGTTTTCGGGTTTCAAATCACGGTGGATGATGCCGTTTTGGTGGGCCACGTATAAGGCTTTGAGCAGCTGCACAAACATCGCCAGTGCCGTCATCAGGGGCAGTTTCTGTTGGCGTTGTAAGCGCTGTTTGAGGCTGGGTCCTTGGATGTATTCCATCACCATGAAAGCCATTTGGTCTTGTTGGCCAAACTCCAAAATGGTGACAATGTTGGGGTGGTTGCATTTCGCCAACAAACGGGCTTCCTGCACGAAGCGCTCAATGAAATCCTGTTCGCTGTGGCTGGCGTCGGTATTGGCGGCGATGGTTTTGATCGCCACCTGTCGTTCGATTTGTGGGTCATAACCCAAGTACACAATGCCCATGGCGCCTTGACCCAACACCCCTTTGATGGGGTATTTGCTGATGGCTTTTGGCAACGCCTCACCCATGGTCAGCTCAACAGGCTCATGGCGGCTTTCAAGCTGCGTTGAAGGCGGTTGAAAGCGTGACCAAATTGGCTGATTTCATCGCTGCCGTGGACTTCGATTTCATCCACTTCGGCTTGGCCATGACTGATTTGTTCGGCCGCTTTGGCCATGCGTTGGAGCGGTTTGATCAGCCACAGGTGCAGCACCACATTCAACAACACCATGGCCGCCACCACCAGTGACAACAATATCACCGCAAATTGTCGCAGGCTGTTGTGAGTGGCGGCTTCCTGGGCGCCCAAATCGACCCGCACAATTTTGGCGCCGGTGACCTGTTGTTGGTCTTTGATGGGTTTGGCATAGGCCAAAAAAGGCCCCCGTGCATCGGCCAGTTGCTGGGTGTACAGGGGTAACTCGGGGTTTAGGGTGAAATGATCGATCAGTTGACTTTGCCACACATTCGGTTGATACAAGGGCGCGGCCGCATCTTGGATGACCACGTGGTATTGGTAGTAGGGAAAGTGTTCATGTAAGTTTTTGAACACCTGGGTGGCGGCATAAGAGCCGACGGATTGTGGCAGGAAGCCGCCATCCAATTGTGACAACAAAGGCACCAACTCGGCTTGGTTGTAATGGCGAATCGACTCGGCCGCTTGAAACACCAGCGCCGCTTTGTGTTCAGTTTCCAGGGTGTTGAGCAAGGCCCGGTGAGATCGGAAAGCAACAAACACCAGCACCGCCATGATCAGCAAAATGCCGAAAAAAACCAAATTGAATTTAAACCGCAATCCCATAACACTTTTCTGCTTTCAGTCCAAAAGTAGAACCGGGTTTGCGGAAAAAATCACAAAATGCACAAATGTTTTTGCCTACTGAAGGCTTCGCTGCACCTCAGAAGTGCCTCAGTAATGGCGGATCAGTGGCTTATTTGACCTTCCAATACCGCTGCATTTCGAAGAACAAAAAGGAGGCCGACCAGGTGATCAAAACCAAGCCGGTGAGGGACTCAATGCCGGTGAGAAAGCGGATGTGGCCAATGGGTTCGATGTCACCAAAGCCCAGAGTGGTAAAAGAGGTGAAGGAGAAATACACACAATCCAGCAGGCTGCCGTCAAAGTTGCCTTGAAAGTGGCCAAACCAGCCACTTTTGAGCTTTTGATAATAAGCCACGGCAAATATCCAAACCTCAATGGAATGGGCCAACAGCGCACCAAACACCCCAAAGACAATTTTGAACCGGGGCTTGAGCCGCATTTGATTGATCCGTTTGGACAACAGGAACAAGAACTCATAGTGGATGATCACACACAATGAGACCACGAAAATGTTGATCAGTGTGGCCCAAACAATCATGTCAGAGTCTCCAATAGCTGAGCCAGCTTGTGTTGCCATTGGCTTAAATCGTCATCGCTGTAAGACCGCTTTGGCAAGGGGTTGCCCCACACCACATCGGGCCACAAGGGGTCGTTTTCATGGCGACCGATGACATGAATGTGCAGTTGTTGCACCACATTGCCGATGGCCGCAAAATTGATTTTGGTGCTGGCCCAATGTCGCTTGTAATGTTGGCCCAAGGCCGCTCCCAGAAGGCTGATGTTTTGTTGCATGGTCTGGCTGAGGTCACAATATTCAAGCACCTCGGTTTCAGGGATGATCAGCACCCACGGCAAAGCCGCATTGCGGTGTAAGCGCAGATGCAGTTGTTGCCAATGACCGAGTGGGTGGCTGTCGGCCAGGAGTTGGGCATCGATTTGAAAAGGGTGGCTTGGCATGTGACCTTATTGTAGCGGCAGCCCAAGCCAGAAGACAACCACCATGCCGGGGATCAATTGCCGGCGGTTTGTTTTGCGTCAATCCCAGACCAGGTGTAACATGAAATTCATGAGAAGATTGGTCATGTCATGGCTGTGCCTGTTCAGCGGTTCCCTTTGGGCCCAGTTTCCGCCGCTGGAAATCAGCCTGGATCAAGTCAACGCTGCCCCATCCGCATGGGTTGAGATCTCGGTGCGGGCCGGCAGCAACTGGCTCAACATCACCGAACTCAGGGGCACTTTGGGTTTTGACGAGTCAATCATTGACCAACCGGTGGTGGTGTTTTGGGGTTTGACAGATCCAAGCCAGGCCCTGTTTCAAGATGCCGGTCATGCCATCACTTTTGAATGGGCCTCTTTGATCACCGTCGGCCCCAACTTGAACTTGGGTGACGTGGTGTTCACTTTGCGTTTTCAGGCCAAGTGTCGACCCGAGGCGATGACGGCATTGAATTTGCTGTCCACCCCCGAGCCGTTGTTTTGGGCCAATGGTTTTGGTTGGACCGGCAATAATTTTGCCATCATTCCCGGTTCAGTCACCGTCGAGACCAGCAGCGAGTTGGTCTTTTGTGCAGGGTTTGAACCATGAGTTACAGTGCGGTCAACGCGACTCAATGACCCCAGTGGCGCCGCCGGCATAGGCGGTTTTCTCACCGTTTTCCAGCATCAGTTGGGGTGAAAGTTTGCAGGATGCTGGGCTGCCAAAGCGACCCGGTTTGAAGCTCCACACCACACAGGCTTGGGCGGCCTCACAGGCTTTCATGCATTGAGCGGCATCGGCCACCGCGCCTTTCGCTGGTTGTTGCTCATTGGGCAGGTAATACTGGCTGAAATCGGCATCTGCTGGCATGTTGTGTATGTGATCTTGATCCATGGCTTGGGCCGCAGCGGCCAAGCCGATCAAGGTGCAGGCGGCTAAGATCATGTTGGATTTTCGGTGTTGCATGATTATTCTCCGGTTGGGTGTTGATAAAAACAAACAGTCAGTCATAGGTGATGGAAACGCCGGTGGCAACATCACTGCCGACCAACAACAAATAGCGATCGGCCATGGGTATCAAGTTGGCCGTGAATGTCACCGGTTGACCAGGTAAGGCTTGGTACACCAGGTATCCATGCCTTTGTAAATCAGCCTGGGTTGGTGGCTCGGGTTGCGGGTGGTCGACGAAAATGGCGGCCATTTGCCAAAAGTCGAGTTTGACCGGGCTGTAGACCATGAAAGTGCCGTCGTTCACCTGTGCTTGACCGGTGATGGTCACTTGGCGTTGCTGATACAACAGGTCATCGGTCTGGGCCAAAGGGATGCGCATCAAGCCCTGAATTTCGTCGATGCGGATGTGGCCACTGAGATCAGAGGTGCCAGACAGGCTGAAGTGTTGAGACGATTGTTTGTGCAAGCCCAAAGCCTTGCCATTCACCAATTTGGGCAGTTGTTCGGTGAATTGGACGCCAGCCATGTATTGTGCCATCAAGCCCTCGGCGATGGCCAGTTGGCTGTCTTCATCGATGGCGGCAAAGACTTTGTCATCCAGCGCGGTTGGCAGGATTTTGGGGCGGCGTTGGAACTGTACCCTGTGCAAATCAGGCAAACCCACCAGTGGGGCCAGATCGATAATGGTGGTGTTTCGCAGATCGAGGGTTTTGAGCTGTGGTGGCAGGTGGTCGGCAGCCATGGTCATCAATGGGTTGTCATCCACGCTCAAGGTTGTCAACGCCGTTAAGGCTGATAAATCGGGCAAAACCCGCAGCTGGTTGTGACTCAAGAACAGTTCTTTTAATTGTGTCAGTGGTACCGCAAAAGACACGGTTTGCAATTGGTTGTCACGGATGTCCAGCCGCGATAATTGGGGCCAGGAATGCCCGAAATCGATGGCAGTCAGGTCAGTGTGACGCAAGGTCAGGGACTGCAGATTTGACAGTCCGGCCAAGCCTTGCCAGTCTTTGATGGGGGCATAATACAGCGCCAGCTCGGTCAGCTGGGGGCATGTGGTCAAAAACCCCAAAGCCAAAGGCGCAGCGGGCTGGCCATTGATCCGCAAATGCTGCAATTGCTCAGGACAGGTCGATAACTGGGTTTGTGCTTGCAGCGACAGCTCCAATGATCGCAAGGATGTTAAGGCATCCAGTCCAGCGGTGGCGGTGACCCCTTTGGCCTTGATGGCCACCACCTGCTGATGTTCGGTGAGGACCGAATAAGCGCCTTGGTGGTGATCGGTGCCAAATTGGAACTCATCTTCGGACCAGCCGTTGACTTGCATCCATTGTTGCAAAGCCTGGGTTTGATCCGGGGCCAAGTTCACGACTGGCTTGTTGTTGGCTGAGGTGGTTTCACTTTGACAGGCCAGCAAGGCCGCCATGAGGCAGCCAATGGCGGTCCAGCGCAGCAGTTGATGTGTGGTGTTCATGATGGTGGCTCACAGGTTGGTTAATCACAAATGATGCCGTCAAAGGATTCAATAAACAAGTCATCTTCATTGGTCAATTGTGCATGGTGATCACTTCGGCCCGCTGTGGTCGACCTGGTATTCGCCGCTCCGTGGCCGAGCGGTGGTTCGGATCATACCTGGAGCGTGATCAGTCGATGTCGCCCAAAGCCATGGTGCCATTGATGTCCAAGAATGCCAGTTGCGCGGTGCGATCACCATCAAATTTGACGGTTTGGATGTACCAAGTGCCTTCACTCTCGGGCTCTTCGGCAAACTGGGTCAGCACATAGCTGTTTTTACCATTCATCAACTTGCTCAATTGATAGCAGGTTGAGTTCAAGACACTGCGGTCTTCGCCTTCGGCCGAGGCCAAGTCTTTGAATTTGCGGTCTCGATCGGAGCCATTGTAGACCACCAGGCCAGCGGCGTCGCTGTAGTCTCCGCCTTGGTCAGAACAGGCCTTAACCAGTTTTGACAGGTTGTTTTCCACCCGCTCTTGAGGGGTGCCGCTTTCACCACAGGCGCTGAGTAATACGGTGGCTGCGATCAAGGCAAAAAGTTTTCGGGTGTTCATGTTGTGCTCCTCTTGGAATTTATTTGCTTACTGAGATAAACAAGTCAGGTGCTGGGACACTGACAGTTTTTTTGCTGTATGGCTTGTGATTGCAATATAACCGCTGTTTTGATAGGCTAATTGGCAATGACAGCGTGCGTTTCACATGGACTCAGCCAACTTAACCCAGCTATTAAACAACGACCAATCCGCTTTGACCCAAGACCAGCACAAGGACATTGAAGCGGTCTACCAACGGTTGAAAGAAATAGCCCGCACCCAACGGTTCAAAGTCAAAGGCACCGGCATCAACACCACCGCCTTGGTCAATGAAGCCTGGCTAAAAAGTCAAAAACAAGCCAAGACCTTCAATGACCGCAACCACTTCTTCGCTTATTCGGCATTGGCGATGCGGCACATCCTGTTGAATGAAGCCAAGAAAAATCAGTTGATCACCTATGTGGAAGAAACCGACCAGCTGCACCAGCCGGTGTTCAAAGAATCCAGTTACTTGTTGGACTTGGAAAAGCAACTGCAGCGGCTCAAAGCCTTTGATGAAAAGCTGGAACAGGTGTTCACTTACAAATTCTTTGGTGACATGGAGTTTGCTGACATCGCTGAGGTGATGCAGGTCAGTGAGCGAACGGTGTTCCGTAACTGGAAAAAAGCCCGCGCCATGTTGGCCGTGGCCATGCAATGAATCCCACCATCAGATCTTTGACATGACGCCAAAAGACCTCGAACAATTGTGGCAACAAATCAATGCGGAATTGGATCAGGATGAGGACATTGAGCTGGATGCCTATTTGCGCAACAAAGGTTGTTCCCGCGTTGAACTGAACGCTTTGAGCGACCATACCCCCAACCTGATCAACCACACTTTCCTGGATGCCGATTTGCACGATCAGCAACTGCACAACAAATACAAAATCATTCAACAAATTGACTCCGGTGGGCAAAGTGACATTTACTTGGCCGCTCGGTCTGATGGGGTGTATCAACAAACGGTGGTCATCAAGTTCATTTCCGGTCAATTTGACCACCCCTCCTTGAAACAACAATTTTTGCAGGAAATGCAGTTGTTGGCGGACTTGCGCCACCCGGGGGTGGTGACCATCATTGATGGCAACATCACGGCGCAGGGAAAACCCTGGCTGGTGTTGGACCACATCGATGGCTTACACATAGATCAACACGTGAAACGGCATGGTTTGAACACCGAAGGGGTGGTCAAGTTGATGATGGACTTGTGTGAGACCTTGCAGTTTGTACACAACCGCCAGGTGTTTCACAAAGACTTGAAACCCGGCAATGTGTTGGTCAACAACATCAATGACGTGCCCTATCCGGTGTTGATAGATTTTGGCATCGCCATGCAGCAAGGTGATCAGGTGGCCATGAATTTTGGCACCCGCGGGTACAGCGCGCCGGAACAAATCAAAGGCCAAACGGTGGACCAGCGCACCGATTTGTATGCCTTGGGCGTGTTGTTTGGGCATTTGTTGCTGACCCGTCAAGGCCAAGCCACGGCGCTGACACATGCCGATGACTTGCGACAGGCGATGGTGGCGGCCGATGTGCCCAAAGATTTGCGCCGGGTGATCAGCAAACTGACCGCTGTCGACCCGGCCAAACGTTATCCCAGTGCCGATGCCCTGCGCTCAGACCTGAGCCTGTGGCAACAAGGGTTCCCCTTGAGTTTCGATAACCACAAGTTGACAGCGGTGGTGGCCAAATCGGTTAAGCGCCATCCCTGGGTCACTTTGGGGCTGGTGATGGCGCTGGTTTCAGCGGTGTTTTTCACCATCAAATACACCCGCGATACCCACCACTTACAACAGCTGACCATTGCCGAAAAAAATGCCACCGATGAATTGATGAATTTCATGCTTGATGACCTGTATGAGAACCTGGAGCGCATTGGTCGCATCGATGTGTTGCAGAGTGTGGTCAACCAAAGTGTCGACCATTTGGGCAAACAGGATCCGCTGACCTTGGACCAGGCCGGCCATTTGCAAGCAGCCAAGGCTTACGCCAACACCGGTCGCGTGTTCGACTACCTGGAACAATCAGAGCAAGCGCAAAGCATGTTTCGGAAGGCCGAAAAACATTTACAACAGGCTTTGGAGGCCGGGGCCGACCCCTTGGACCACCTGCCTTTGCTGGCCAACTTAAAGGTCTATGAGAGCCAGGTATTGGTATCTGCCGGGCAAGAGCAAGCCACCGAGCGGGTGCTGAATGAATCGATTTTGGCCATGCAGCAACTGCTGTTGTTGGACCCAAGCAGTTCGCAACTGCCGTTGTGGGAAGCCAGTATGGAGTTGGGTTATCATTACATGGAGTATGCCCGGGATGAGTCGGCGGCCCAAGTGGCCAACACCGTGGCCATCACGCAGCGCCAACTGGCCAACAACCCTGAGGATGCCAATTGGTTGTATGCCAGCTCCCAAAGTTTACAAATGAAAGCCTGGTATGAATTGGATTATGGCGAGTTGAGTCAGGGCATCACCGACCTGCTGTTGGCCATCGAACACGCCCAAGCCAGCATGGCGTTGGACCCAGAAGACCTGAAAAAACAACACAACCAACGCATTTTGTACAACCAATTGGGCTTTTTCTATTTGGAAGACCAACAGTTGGAGCCAGCCCAACAGGCGGTGTTGCAAGCCATTGAATTGGGTGATGCCCTGAAACTCAAAGCCCCGTTCAACCAAGAGTATGAGCGCGAACATGCCTATTCTTACGGCACGGCGGGTGAAATTTCTCAGCAATTGGGCGATTTGGACGCGGCCTTGCGGTATTACCAATTCACTTTGGCCACCACCCAAGAATTGTACGCTGCGGACCCCTTGAATTATTCAGCCGCCAATGACTTGGCGGTGGACTTGTTGCTGGTGGCTGATTTACAACAACAACTGGGACAAACTGCCGAGGCCCAGGCCCAGTTTGCGGCCGTGGATGCCTTGTTGCAACCAGTACATGAAGCCGAGCCCAACAACAAATACTATGCCCACACTTTGTTGGTGACCAAACTGCAGCTGCAACGATGGGCCGAGGCCAAAGCGCTCTATGAATTGGCCAAGAGCAATGACATGGTGGATGGCACCGTCAAGGCCTTGTTGGCAAAACACCAGTTGGACTGGCCATAAAAAAAGGGCCCGGTGGGGCCCTTTGGATCATCCTGATAAGGGGGTTTGATCAAAAGTTAAAACTGAACCAGATACCGAAGTCACCATCGCCATGACGCCAGCCGTCGTGATAGGGATAGTAGGTGTAGTAATTGCGGTAAAACCATTCATCATGGTAGTCCATGCACCACATGCCTTCATGCCAGTGACCGTAGCCATAACCCGGCCGGTCGAAATAATGGCCCAGTCCCCGCAAGGGGCGATAGCGGTAATAATCATCATAGTACACATTGTAGTGATACAGGTGGCGGTAATGGTTGCGCAAGTGCTTGCGGTATTTCTTCATGCGCTTTTTCCACTTTTTGTAGTGCCGTT
Source organism: Marinicella meishanensis (assembly GCF_019931145.1). Taxonomy (GTDB): domain Bacteria; phylum Pseudomonadota; class Gammaproteobacteria; order Xanthomonadales; family Marinicellaceae; genus Marinicella; species Marinicella meishanensis. The sequence goes on from NZ_JAIOUV010000001.1 coordinate 436,481, forward strand.
TGGGCTTGTAGTAGTTGTGCGCAATGTAACCACCGCGATCATACCGGTCATAGCGGTTGTGGCGATTGTAACCGCGGTCATGGTAATGGTGGTTGCGGTCATCAAAATGCCGGTTGCTGCGGTAATCACCATTGAAACCGCGGTGGCCTTGGCGATTTGAATGGTGTTGGCCATGGGCATGCTGGTTTCCATGACCGTGTCGAGCTTGGTCATGCTTGTTTTTGTGGTGCTTGCGCTGATGGGCTTCGTGCCGTGAACCATGGGCACCCTTGGGGCTGTGGTCGCGGTAACCCCCACGCTGGTGTTGGTTGTTGTGCTTGTGTGAGCGCTGTTGTTTGTTTTGCTGTTGATTGTGGTGTTGATGTTTGTTGTTGTGGCCCCGATGACCGCCATCTCTGGAGCGATCTGCCAAAGCCGAAGCACTGAATGCCAGAGCGGTTACCAAGAGCAAGGATTGCAAAGATTTCATGATTGAATCTCCTGTTGTTACTGTGGAATCCAATTTAAGGGTGGCGACTGAATCGAAACTGAATCGCTGATTTCTGTTCAGACAGCGTTAAGCTTGGCAGGGCCGTGGTATTCGACTGGGTCTGGAGAAAAGCCACCCGGATTGCTACAATCAAGGTCATTTCCCAGCCAAGAGCCACCCATGAAAACCTTTTTGACCTTAACACTTTTTTGGACCCAGTTGTTGTCGGCCGATGTTTCACTGCATCAACAACAGCATGAAGAACTGTTGATCACCAATGCCATGGTGGTGGTTGGGGTGGGCACACCCGCTGAAGGCCCTTATGACATCCACCTCAAAGATGGCCTGATCGAGGCTTTAAGCCGGTCCAAAGTCGATGCCGAAATCCGCCAACAAGGGATCCAGGAATTGGATGCCCGGGGCGGCTATGTGCTGCCCGGATTCATCAACATGCACGCCCACAGCATGACCGAACGGGCCGATATTGACATGCCGCAACCGTATCAACATTACCTGTGGTTGGCCAGTGGCATCACCACCATACGGGATTTGGGCAGTGATTTGGAAACCACCTTAGGGCACCGCCAACTCAGTGCCCAACACCGCATCATCGCACCGCGCATCTTGGTGTATCCTGGGATTTGGGGCAACCACCGTGAAGCAGAACTGCAAAAAATCATCAAAGGTTATAAAAAACAAGGCGTGGATGGTTTGAAATTTGGCATGATGGATCGACAAACCTTTATGGCCGCCTCGGCATTGGCCAAAAAACACGGGCTGCCGGTGGCCAACCATGTGGGGGTGGAAGACATGACGGCCTGGGACAACATGAGCGCCGGTACCACCAGCATCGAACATTGGTATGGGGTGCCTGATGCGGCCTTGAAAGGGGTGCAAAAATTCCCTGCGGACATGAATTATTCCAATGAATTGCACCGCTTTCGCTATGCCGGGCGGCTGTGGCGTGAAGCCGATCCAGACAAGCTGGATCGGGTGTTGCAAGGCTTGGTGGATGCGGGGGTGTCTTGGGACCCAACACTGGTGATCTATGAAGCTTCCAGAGACCTGCAGCGGGCCATTACCTCACCTTGGTTTCAGGATTACTTGCACCCAGGGCTGGAAAAATTCTTTCAGCCGGATCCTGAATCACATGGTTCATTTTTTTGGGGCTGGACCAGCACCGACGAAGTGTTTTGGAAAGAAAACTACCAAATCTGGTTCCAAGCCTTGCGCGACTTCGCTGACAAGGGTGGCATCATCACCACCGGTGAAGACGGCGGCTACATTTATCAATTGTTTGGCTTTGGCTATTTGCGCGAACTGCAGCTGCACCAAGAAGCGGGTTTTCACCCCTTGGAAGTGATCAAACACGCCACCATGAATTCAGCGCAGGTATTGGGCTTGGGAGACCGCTTGGGCCAGGTGCGCATAGGCTATGTGGCTGATTTGGTCGTAGTCAATGGCAACCCTTTGGCTGACTTGTCGGTGCTGTTGCCTCGAAACATCCCACCACTGACCGGCGATGAGACCACCGGTGGCATCACTTGGACGATCAAAGAGGGCATCCCGCACCACGCCCCGACCTTACTGCAAAAGGTTCGGGACATGGTCAAACAGGCCCGCGCTGAGCACCCGATCAACTACTTGGTCAAACCACGCGGGTTTTGACACAATTGATTGTGTGATCTGTCATCCACGCGGTACAAATCAAGGTCATAGGTATCGGTGCTGGTTACGATGTTGGCCGACAGCCGGTCACAAGCCGTCATGGTAAGCTCCAAGTTGGCAAAAGGGGTCTGGTTGGGGGTGGCATCGGCGGCGAATAAACCAATCCCATCGTATTGAAAGACATCAACGGATAAAGTGCTGATGGGCCTGTTCAATTCGGCATTGCCAGCAAACCAAAATGGCTGGCCATCCAAAAACGTGTACCCCGTTACAAAGACATATTCAGAGCCGTTGTTGCGTTGAGCCACTTGAATCACCAAGCCTTGGTTTTCTAAGGTGGGGTCAATCCATGCACCCTTGGTGATGGTGCCAATATCGGGCGTGTCTTCGATCTCATAAATCATGTTGTTGGTGGCGACCACAATTCGATCGGATTGGCCGTCAGCCAGAACCCGTGCATCAGGTCCCAATGGCAGTGACAAAAACAGGGTGTCCGCTGCAAAGGGGTTCAGCAAAACGTTGGTTGTGATCAGACCGTTGGCTTGGGCATAGGTGTTGGTCAGCAGTGACGCAGAATTGGTTGATCGTGCAGTGAGTGGCTTGGTGCGTGAATGATATAGAGCCAAAGGTAAATCTGGCAGCTGGCGGGCCAGTAAGCGCGTGGTGACCAAGGCATCTGAGTCATCTGGACGGGTGGTGTCAATGGCAATATAAGGCCCCACAGAATACCAGTCTGTGATGACCAAGGATGGGTCATCAAAATCAACAAATGTGGCATCCACAGCATCACCAGCTTGGTTGAGGCGTTTGATTTCATACCCGGCTGCTTGGCCACCGGATTGCCTGACATACAAACGCCCTTCGTGCATCAATAAATCGTGGGTAAAATTGGCTCCCAACAGGTCATTCAGTGAAGTGATTTCACCGGATGCAGCAATCCGCCACAAGTCAGTCCCATCATCGAAATTGGGCACCATGGCATAACAGGCCGTTTCGTCACCCACCAAACGGATGGTGGCGTCATCGGCGTCATCAGGAATAACGAGATCAATGGTGGAAGTGCCCCCTTGATCGGAACGAACCAACACCAAAACGTCATTGACCAGACTCACGCCAATGATGTGGTTTGTGGTGTAGGCACAAAGGTCATTGATTGAGTTTCCGACCAGAGCCACTTCGTGAACCACGGCCTGTTGTCCATCGGTGACCACATACCGGTTGTTGATGGCTTCCACCATGTAAAGCAAATCATTGCTGGTATTGAATTCGGGATAAACTACTTCCGGGTAAACCAAGGCTGATCCAGCGGGGGTGCCGTCGGTCTGCCACAGTTTGGTTTCTCCGGCCTCTTTGTGCAGAAAAAACAAGGTGTTGTCTTGTTTGAAGTAAGTGGGGCTGTCATTTGACTGCACCAGCTCACCGGCCACCAATTTTTCTATTTCTTGGCTGTCAAGGTCCCAAGCGTATAGTCCGGGTTCCGCCTGATTGATCAGAAAGAAAGTGTGCGAGTAAATCAGCCGGTCTCCCAACAACTCAGTCGAATTGGGTACCAAGTAGATTTGAGATTGGCTGGGGTCGAGTTTTTGATTCAAGGTGAACGCGCTGGGTGTTGCCACCCACAGCATTGCCAGGATCAAAGTCAGGTGTTTGTACATATGAAGCTCCTTTGTGTTATTAATTAAGTCCAAAATACCAAGATCATCGTAAAACGACAGACCCCATTGTTGAATGATTGTTCAAAATAACTGGATTGACATCAGCATCGATTTGATTGCTTGGAAAATGATTGTGCTGCTTGGTTTGATTCATTATCATGGTTGCTTTTGGAAAAACTGCACAATGAAATACCTGCACACCATGATCCGGGTTAGAGACCTGGATGAATCGCTTGATTTTTTTGTCAACAAACTGGGGTTGGTCGAGCACCACCGCAAAGAGGTGCCAGCAGGTCGTTTCACTTTGGTGTTTTTGCATGCGCCGGGGGATGAATCGGCCATGGTAGAGTTGACCTTCAATTGGGACGAAACCGAGGGCTACAGTGAGGGCCGCAACTTTGGCCACCTGGCTTACTCGGTGGCAAACATCTATGCACTGTGTCAACAGTTGATGGATCAAGGGGTGGTGATCAACCGCCCGCCACGCGATGGGCGCATGGCCTTCATCCGCAGCCCGGACAACATCTCGATTGAGTTGCTGCAGCAGGGTGAAGCCTTGCCCCTGCAAGAGCCGTGGCAGTCGATGGAGAATCAGGGCAAGTGGTGAATGTCAGGGGTTGTAAAATGGCCTTAGGCCAATAAATTTTGGTAACCGATCACGCCCCAGGTTAAGGCCACCATCAGCAGCGCGATGAATACCGCTGCCGAACCCATGTCTTTGGCCCGCCCGGCCAATTCATGGTGCTCATCACCACAGACCATGTCAACCACGGCTTCGATCGCTGAATTCAGGATTTCCACCAACAGCACCAATAAACAAGAGCCGATCAACAGGATCAGTTGCAAGCCAGTGGCGGCCAGGAAAAAAGCCGCGGGGATCAAAATGGCGCACAGGTAGACTTCCATGCGAAAGGAGGCTTCGGCCCGGTAGGCCGCTTTCAGGCCTTGCATGGACCACTGGAAAGCCCGGTAGATTTCCTTCGGTCCACGAAAGCCTGAATCAGGCATGGATCTTGTGCACCACGTTGGGTTGTTTCACCGCTTTCACCTCGTCCAAACGGCGACGCGGGGTGGTGTAGGGTGCGGCTTTCAACACGCCGATGTCGTCTTTGGCTTGCTGTAAGATCTTGGCCATGGCTTCGACAAAGGCATCGATGGATTGTTTGGATTCGGTTTCGGTTGGTTCGATCAGCAGGCATTCGGCCACCAACAAGGGGAAGTAAACGGTGGGTGCGTGCATGTCTTCGTCCAACAAAGCCTTGGCCAGGTCGCTGGCGGTCAGACCCAGATCCTTGGCTTGTTTTTTCAAAGTCACAATGAATTCATGGCTGGCCCGACGGTTTTTGAAGGCCAAATCAAATCCCACTGCTTGCAAGCGTTTCATCAGGTAATTGGCATTCAAGGTGGCGAACTCAGAGATGCGCTGCATGCCTTCGCGGCCATTGAGCAGGGCATAGACATAAGCCCTGAGGTTGACCCCGGCATTGCCGGCAAAAGTCGACAACTGACCAATGGATTTGGGTCGGTCTTGGGCGGTTACAAAATGGTATTGGTCGTCGGTTTTGCCGACGAATGGCACCGGCATGAAGGGCAACAAACGTTCACTCACGCCAATGGCGCCCGAACCCGGGCCGCCGCCACCGTGTGGGGTGGAGAAGGTTTTGTGCAGGTTCATATGGATCACATCAAAGCCCATGATGCCGGGATTGGTTTTACCCAAAATGGCATTGAGGTTGGCGCCGTCGTAGTACAACAGGCCGCCGGCGGCGTGGACTTTCTCGGCAATCACTTTGATCTGGCTTTCGAACACCCCCAGGGTCGATGGGTTGGTCAGCATGATGCCGGCCGTTTGGGGGCCCAGTGCCGCATCCAGTGCGTTCATATCGACGTTGCCGTTTTCATCGGTGCGGATTTCTTTGACGCGGTAGCCACACATGATGGCGGTGGCGGGGTTGGTGCCATGCGCCGCATCCGGCACGATGATCTCCTTGCGCGCAAAATCCTGGCGATCGTCGTGATACGCCTTGATCATGGCCACCCCGGAGAACTCGCCTTGGGCGCCGGCCATGGGCGTTAAAGACACGCCTTTCATGTTGGTCACGGCTTGCAGGATCTGTTGCAAATGATACATGCAAGCCAGATAGCCTTGGGACAAGCTGACGTGGGCCAAGGGGTGACGGGCCAAAAACTCGTCCTTCATGGCCAATGAATTACACGCCCGTGGGTTGTATTTCATGGTGCATGAGCCCAAGGGATAGAAGTTGGTGTCGATGGCAAAATTCTTTTGGCTCAGTTGGGTGTAATGACGCACCACATCCAACTCACTGGCTTGGGGCATGCCCAAACGGGAGCCGCGTTGATAAGCCTCGGGGATCAGGTGGGACACATCAACTTCGTTGGGGGATTGGGCGGTCGCTGTGCGACCTGGTTTGGACTTGTCAAATATCAACATGATTCATTGCCTAAAAATCATAATAAAAGGAAACGTGGTAGTTTCTGCCTGGGGCATCCAATCCCGACGCGTGTTCGCGGTATTTTTTGTCAAAAATGTTTTCCACACCCAGTCTCACCTGACCATTGATGCTGTGGCGCCAGGTGAAGTGCGTATCATATACCACAAAACCACCGGTGCCAAATGGATTGATGCGTGGGTCGGTCAAATCCCGGGCGCTCAAGCGGTCTTGGGTGTTGGCATAGCGCACCTGTGAGCGCACCACCCACTCATCACTGAGGTCTTGTTGATAGCCAACCACCCCAAAGGCAGGTGGGATGCGGTCAGCCGGTCCTTCGCCATCGGTGGTTTCTTCGGTGCCGTGGGTGTAGGTTAAGTTGGTGAACAAATGGCCGCCGTTGTCGAAATAGTAATTCAGTTCAGCCTCCAAACCATAGATGTCCACCTCGTTGATGTTTTGCGATTGCACCACAGCCAAACCATCGTCAGTCACCGCACCGGTCTCCACCGAGGCGATCACGTCCTGATAGCGGGAGACGAAAGCCACCACTTCGGCTTGCCAGCCGTTGCCGGCGTGTTTGTAGCCCAGGTCCAAAGAGATCACCGATTCCGGTTCCAGATCCGGGTTGATGATGTTGAAGCGGTTGCCCGAACGTTCGCCGACTTGGCCCAAGTCAAAGATGTTGGGTGGTCTGAAACCGCGGCCGACATTGGCAAACAGGCGGTCCTGGTCATTCAGTCGGTACAGCCAGCTGGCATGCCAGGTCAAATCGGTCAGGCTCAGGCGGTCGTTGTCAATATCGGGGCTGTTGAGATCGATGTCGTAATCACTGAAACGCAGTCCGGTGGAAAACTCATGGTCACCCAGGTATTGGTGCCAATCGGCAAACACCGCGATTTGTCGCATGCTTGAGCCATCAGGATAACGCGGGTCTCGGGGCACTTCGGTGCCGTCTGCCAGCACCCGTTGGCGCGCGCTGGTGATGGTGTCGTGGTAGGTGTCAATGCCGTACACCAACATGCTTTCATCACTCATGGCGCGGTTCCAGTCAGCCTGAAAAGTGAACAAGTCACTGTGGTTTTGTTCGGTGTCGGTGCGGCTTTCTGACCGTGGCATGCTGAACCGGTTGTCGGTGATTTTCTGGAATGCCAGGTGGTAATTGGCCATGTCATACCAGCGGGTTGGTTCAGCAGTGGTGTGTTTCAAATGGGCAAATTGGCGCTCATTGGGTTGAAACAGGTAAACCGCTGATTCGGGTTCGGTCTCGCCAAAGCCAGCCACCAGATTATCCACCCGGGGCGTGGCCGGTTGGTGGGTGTATTGAATGTCAAACACCCAATGTGAGCTGTTGGAGGTGTTGAGCACCCATTTGTTGTTGAATGAGCGGGCGGTGTAAGCGGTGAAAGGAATGGTTTGGCCAGAACCGGTGGTGCGTTGGCCAATGTCTTGGTAGCTGAGGCCAAAGGTGCTGGCGATTTTGTTGTTGCCAATGTCACCACCGACATGTGAAATCCATTTTTCATCGGCACTGTCCCAGGAGCTGAATACCTGACCGGTCATTTCCCAGTCTGGGCTGTAAAATTCGGGGGTGTGGGTCAGGACATTGACCACACCACCCAATGCATCACCACCGTACAGCACCGAACTGGGGCCTCTGACCACTTCAATCTGTGAGGTCATGAAGGAATCCACCAAGGCCAGGTATTGATTTGGCGCGTTGCGGAAGAAGGCGGTGTTGACCCGCATGCCATCGACCAAATGCACATTGCCTGAACCTTTCAAACCACGGATGAAAGGGATGCCTTGACCCGGGGTGGTTTGTTGGATGTAAACGCCGGATTCCTGGCGCAACAAATCGGGCAACAAGGTGTTGGGTTTGTTCTTGATTTCATCGCGGGTCACCACCGACACGGCCACAGCACTGTCGTTGGTGGTGGTGGCGGTTTTGCTGGCGGTGACTTGCAGCGGTGCCAGGTTTTCGATCTGGTCCTCATCCGGTGCGGGCGTGTGGGTCTCGGGGTTGTCTTGCACCCCCCAGCTGGAGCCAGTCACAAACAACAAAAGGTAACGAAATTTCATCAGGTATTTTGCGGTCAAAGGGAGGGTAATTTACTATGGGAGAATGGCAATATCAACCAACCAAAGGTAATCATTTGCCGCCTAATGAAAACAGGGCAGTTATCTGAACAGAAGCTGAACGAAACCGGGTTGGGCGGTCGGTTTCAGGCGGTTTCTTGCAGTTGTTTTTGGTACTTCCTGATCTCGTTCACCGTCAACACATAAGCCTTGCGGGCATTTTGGATGTTGTCGATCACTTCCTGCTCCAGTTCTTCAATGGCAGCGGCTTCCACTTTCTTGCAATAATGGCTGAAGCCGGTGGCGCCGATGTTGGCCCCGGTCGACTTCAAAGTGTGGGCGATTTGTCGGGCGGCGGCAAAATCTTGGGTTTGGTTGAAGGTGTTGAGTTGGTTCAACATACCGGGAGATTCTTGTTGGAACAAATCCAACAAGGAATTGGTTTCATCGCCCATGAAGGAGCGGATTTCAGACAAGGCCCGGGTGCTGAGCCACTTGGAATTGACCTTGTCGTTGGCCATGGGCTTTGGGCTTTGTTCTTGATCGGTGCCTTTGGGGGCCGATTTTTGTGCCGCCAATGGGTCCCATTTTTTCAGGGTTTTTTCCAAAATGTAGCGGTTCAGTGGTTTGGACATGTAGTCGTCCATCCCCGCATCCAAACATTTTTCTTTGTCGCCCAGCATGGCATTGGCCGTCATGGCAATGATCGGTGTGTGGTTGAGGTTGTTGTTGGCTTCGTATTTGCGAATGCGCTTGGTGCAGAAGTAGCCGTCCATCACCGGCATCTGACAATCCATCAATATCAAACGGTAGCGGGTTTTCTTGGCCTTATTCAGGGCCACCATGCCGTTTTCTGCAACATCAAAGGGGAAGCCGATGTAGTCAATCAGCTTTTGTGCCACCTTGAGGTTCACTTCATTGTCCTCAACCAACAAAATGGTGTCTGAAATGTCGCTGACATCCACCGGTTCTTTGGCGGCCGGTGCGGCTTCTTCCGCAGGATCTTTGGCCTCGGTTTCATACGATTCGTCATCACTGTCAGGGGCTTCGTCCAGCTCCATAACTTCTTCGGGATAATAGCGCCGTTCAAATTCGCCTATGACCAGTTCAATTTCCTTGTCAGGGTGCATGATCTGGATGTTTTTGTATTGTTTGATGCCAGCGATGTGCCCACCGGTGGTGATGGCACAGATCCAGACATCATCCAACTCACCTTTTTCAACCAACAACAATATTTGTCGCAGGGTTTTGGCATTGGTGTCGAAATCAATGAACAGCAAGGTGGTTTTGCCATCCTGGATGCCGCGGGCGGCTTGAATTCGAGACAAGGCATGTTGGTAGTTCAACGACGTTTGTACCGGTAACAGGGCTTTTTCCAAGGAGGCTTGAATGCGTTTGAACAACACCGGGTTGGTGTTCAACAACACCGCCTGATGTTGGTGGACTTCGGTGCCACCGTGCAAGGCATCACCGGCCGATTTGGTGAACGGAATTTCAAACCAAAAGGTGCTGCCCACCCCTTTTTTCGATTCCACACCCATTTGTCCTTTGAGCAATTCAACGATTTTTTTGCTGATGGCCAAGCCCAATCCGGTGCCGCCGAATTTGCGGGTCGATGAATTGTCCCCTTGGGTGAAAGCGTTGAACAATTTTTCCACTTGATCCGGTGCGATGCCGATGCCTTGGTCTTTGACCGAAAAACGAATCAATTCCTTGGTGGTGAAGTTTTTGACCTTCTTCACATCGACCTTGATTTTGCCATGGTCGGAAAACTTGATGGCATTGGAAAGGATGTTGGTCAACACCTGTCGGACCCGAATTGGATCACCGCGCAACAGGGGATTGATCTGGTCATCGATGTTGACCGAAATTTCCAGGCCTTTGCGTTCGGCCGATGAGCCCAATGAATCCAGCACTTCTTCCACCACCTTGCGCACCTTCAGACCGGTGACTTCGGTGGTCAGTTTACCCGCTTCAACTTTGGAGTAATCCAGCAAGTCGTCGATCAACTTCTGCATTTGGGTGGCTGAGGTGTGGGCGGTGGTCAAATAATCTTTTTGGAAGGCATTCAACTCCGTGTCCATAACGATGTCAATCAACGGCACGATGCCATTCAATGGGGTGCGGATTTCGTGGCTCATGGTGGCCAGGAACTCCATTTTGGCCATTTCTGCTGCCGACAAGTCGACCTGCAGGTTTTTGATTTGTTCTTTCAACACTTTAATTTCGTGTAAAGCGTCTTCGGCTTTTTTCACTTGCTTGGCCAGGCTGGCTGGCAAGGGTTCGTTCTTTTTCCGTTGTTCTTTATCCGGTCGCAATAACCAGCGAGTGGCGGTCACCATAAAGGCCGCAGTGATCAACAGCAACAAGGCGAACACCAAAGGATGGGATAAGCCCAACTGATTGGCTGGTTGCAACAGCAGCAAGGCCAACACACTGAGCACCGGTAAACCCAAGGCCATGGCGGTCTTTTCCAGGTTCAAATCGCTGAACAGCAACACCCCGGTCACCCAGGTCATCAACAAAGCCACGAACAGCGGCACATGCACCGGATCAATCAGCCAAAACCCCAAAGACAACCACAAACTGCCCACCACCGGCACGATCCAATTAACTTTGTTGGCAAAGTCTTCATCAAAACGGTCTTTGATGACTGGAAAGGTGTAGCCCCAACCGGCTGCCATGGTGATCACCAACAGCAACAAGGGAATTGATAATTGGGCGCCTTCGACCCATGCCAACAGAAACATCAGCAATGTCAGCACGCTCAGCAGCAATTTTTTGTTTTTTAACTCACCCATCTCATCCTACCCTCTGATTCTCTGGCTGGTTCGGGAAGTGGCCAGCCACCGCACACAGCGGCATGTGTTGTGTGTTTTTTAGGTGTCAAGGTATATGATTGTAGCCAAATATCAATCAGGTCTAAAGTTTTTTTTAACCACATTTCAAGGAATGTGACCTAATTGGTTGAATCCGGGTGCTTTTTTGGGCTCAAACACCACCTTTGTTCGGCATCAAATCGGCAATGGTGTTTTTCGCGGCTGCAAAAGAAAACCACTTTTCAACGTTTTCCAGGCCGCCTTTGGACAATTGTTCCCACAGCGTTTGCGATTGGTAAAGCTCGGTCACCGCTGCGGCAAAAGCCGCGGCGTCATCAGCCATCATCACGTCATGGCGGTGTTGGGTATACATGCCTTCCACGGCCACATGGGTGCCGACCACGGGTTGACCATAACTCATGCTCATGTTCACTTTGCCTTTGACCCCGGCGCCAAAGCGCAAGGGTGCCACGGCCAATCTGATGCCGCGCATCAGCGGTTCAATGTCAGCCACAAAGCCGTGAAACTCCACATTGGGGTGGTCGCCGAGTTGCACGACTTCGGGTGGTGCTTTGGAGCCAATGATGTGCAGTTTCAAGGCTGGAATTGACTGACAAATGGTGGGCAGAATGTCTTCAACAAACCACAAAATACCGTCGACATTGGGGGTGTGTTGGTAACCACCTATGAACATGATGTCGCGGCTTTGTTCATACCCCACATGACCCCCATGGATGGCATGGATGTTGGACAACACCGCCACCTCGATGTCGGGGTTTTCTTCGTGCATCACTTGTTTTTCATAGGGGCTGACCACCAGGGTCAAATCACAAGCTTGGGCCACGGCGTATTCTTTTTGTTTGGTGGTGGCCGCCGCTTTGACCGCCGCTGCATCGCCCGCCATTTCCGCCATGCGCCCTTCGCGCAGGTAATGCAGGTCCACCGTGTCAAACCAGATTTGGGCTTTGGGGCAGTAGCTGCGAATCATCGGCATCACCGGTTCTGCCACATAGTAACGGCTGAGGATCACCAAATCGTAATACCGGCCTTTGGCTTGTAAATAATCCACCGCAGAGCCGTATTTGGGGGCATAGATACAGGCCACGCCCAGCCTTTGCAGGTCTTGGGTGTAGGCATCAAAAAAGGCCATGTTCTCCGGCATGAAGCTGACGTGATGGCCCAATTCCGAATAGATTTGCATCAGGTTCATCATGCGCAAGGAACCCGAATCCTGGTCCGGCGTGGGGGTGCAGGCATCCAGGATCAACACCCGGGGTGGCTGCTGTTGAAAACGGGCCAGTTCAATGTCGGTGCCCGGTTGGGGTTGTTGGGACAGGGCCGTTGCCCATTTGTCGAGGAATTTTTGTTGGTTGATGACCTGGTATTTTTTGGTCCCTGAGTTGAGGTCGGTGCCCGAAGAAATGCCTTCGAAGTGGATCACCCGACTGAGGGGTTGGTAATAGACTTTCAAGCCGGCTTGGCGCACGGCAAAAGCCAAGTCGGTGTCCTCATAGTAAGCCGGTTTGTAGCGTTGATCAAACCGACCCAGCTGTTCAAACAAGTCCCGGCTGATCATGATGCTGGCACCACTGATGTAGCTCACTTCGCGCAGGTGTTGGTATTCCGGCGCATCGGGAGAGTCCAGCCGCCCATAGTTCCAGCCAGAGGCGTCACTGAAGACGATGCCGCCGGCTTCTTGCAAACGGCCATCTGGATACAACAGCTGGCTGCCGACCAGTCCGGCCTGTGGTTGTGCGGCAAAGGTTTTGACCAGGTTGTCCAACCAACCATCGAGCACCTCGGTGTCATTGTTCAAAAACAACACATACTGGCCTGCAGCCATGGCCGCGCCGGTGTTACAAGCTTCGATGAAGCCGCCATTTTCGGCTTGTCGGTGGTAGCGAATGCCGTCGATTTGTGGGCAGGCTGTGGCGGTTTCATCACTGGAACAATCATCCACCACAATCACTTCAAATGGTGTTTCATCGGCCAGTCGCGACAGGGATTGCAAGCAGTGATTGGTGTGTTGAAAGTGGTTGTAAACCGGGATCACCACACTGACCACAGGTTGTTCGGCGCGCGGCACACTGAAGGGCTGAAAGTCCTGTGGCAAGTTGTGGGCCGTGACTGGAACCGCAGCGGGCGGTTTTTTAAGCTTGTTTTTGGCCAGTTGCGCGGTTTGTTTGAGACCGCGGGTTTTGAGGCTGTTGATCACCCGACGGGGCAATGATCGCAGCTGTTTGAAACGGAATTTCACGGCGTTGCGTTTGTGTCTGGCATAGGTGGTGAAGCGCCGCAATGGGGCGGTGTACCGCCAGGATCGGCTGTTGAGGGTCTCTTGCAGTTGGCCCTGAATCGTGCTGTTTGCAGCGTGCAATTGGTCGATTTGTTGGTCCAAATGTTGGTTGTGCGTGCGGGCTTCTTGCAGTTCCTGTTGCAAGCCATTGATTTCGCCTTTGAAGGCATTGACCGCCTGTTCCAACTGTTGGATGGCTTCGGTTTGTTCGGTGGTGACCTGGGTTAAATGGTCGTTTTGTGTGCGTTCGAGCGCCAGATTTTCGGTCAGGTGTTGGTTGTGCTCGTCCAATTGTTCGGCCCAGCTGATCTTGGTGGACAAATCTTGTTCCAGTGACCCAATGCGTTGCTTTTGTTGGGCCACATCGAGCCGGCTTTGGCCCCAAAGTGCGGTTTTGGCCGCTGGGTCCAACAACCCGATGCTGTGGTACTCAGGCGATTTGGGAGCCAAATCTTTGAGCAAGTTCTGATAGGCCAAGACCACGGTATCGGTGGTCGGTAAGGTGGTTTGTAAAGCCTGTTGGTGGACCCGTTCCAAGGCGTCAGGTTGTGTGCTCAGGGTTTGGATCTTGTCGACCATGGCCGTGGCCTCTGCGGGTACCAACCAACCGTTGTGATCGTCTTCAATGCGGCTGACAAAAGCGCCCACTGCGGTGGCCAACACCGGCACCCCCAGGCTCAGTAATTCAGACAGGGTGTAGCTGAAGGTTTCAGCAGTGATGGAAGTCAGCAACGCCAATTGCGGTGACAGCTCATTGACCAAGCGACCCAGGTCAGCCATGTCGTATTGTTCGATCACTTGGGTGTTGGGCAAATCGGCCATCAGCTTGCCATGCTTGCCGGCACCCAACAAGATGAATTGCCAGTGCAAGGCATCGGCCAGTTGGTCCACACATTGGCGCAACAAGGCCTCTCCTTTGGGTTGGCTGATGCGACCCAACACCAATATTTTGAAGGGTTTGGCCGTGGCTTGGTACCGGATTGCCGGCAATTCGGTCGCGGCGTGGGGGATGATCTGGGTTTTGGCAAAACTGCTGGCATGGGGCAGTTTCAGGTGGTTGGTTTTGACCGACACATCCGGTGCGATGACGGTCACATTGCTGGCCGCCAAACAGTCGTTGTGGGCCTGTTGCCAGTGATCCAAGGTGTCGCGGTCTATGCGGCCAAAGGGTTCATCGGCGCTGCGGTCCATAGCCAGTTGCAGGTCGTCTTCGGTCACCTTGGCTTGATCCAACTGGGCATTGAGGCTGGGCCAATGGGGAAAATAATCGTGCAACACCCGCCAGGTTGGTAGGCCGGTGCGCAAACAGTCCATGGCATGGCCAATCAAGGACGACACCACCACCAAATCCACCGAGTACCGCGACACCAAGTGACGCATCATTTGCGCGTATTCTGGGTGCTCGGTGGCGGTGGCGGCGATCGGATCACTGAAGTGAAACTCTTGCACCAGCAGGCCATCGGTGTGGCCCCAATACAGCAAACAGCGTTCGCCTTGGCGCTGCCGAAAAAACTCGCCGGCGCTGATGAGCACCCAATGGTTGAATTCTGGGTGGTTGTTGATGAAATCATTGGTCCAGCGATGCACCCCGCCACCCCAGTCCATGACCACATGCAACACGGTGTTGGTGGGGTCCAGTCCGGGATAGCCAGCCGCTCCATGGTCAACGGCCCAATTGGCCAAAGCCGCTTGCACCGCGGCCAGCGGATGGGCCGGTAAGGGGTGTTGGTCACCGACGTCAATGGCTTCCGGGGGTGACAATGGGCCTTTGGCCGGTGGCACATCAAGCACCAGGTTGTTCACCGCCACCGACCAGCCAGGGCTTGCCATGGCGGCCTTGTGACGCCAGGCCATGCCATGGGGGTTGGTCACCTGGATGCTGAAAAAGCCCGGATCTTGCAGCAAGTAAATGGCCTGGTCCAGGCTTGGCAAGTCGCCGGCAAAAGGGTGCCGGATGGGAGACAGCTCCGGGTGTTGTAAGCTCAGGGCTGAAACCTGGTTCACCTCGGGATTGTCCAGCAGCGGTTGACACAAGCGGGTCAGCCAATGGGGCGGTAAGACAGCCTGCTCATTGACCAGCACCACCATGCGGTCGGCCGGCACCTGTTGTTCAATCAGCTGCCTCAGGTCATCATTGAATGAAGGCAGGGTGCTGTACAACGCAAAATCAGACTGCTGATCCTGTTGGCTGTTGTAATGAACGATGTGAACATTTTTTGGCATCCGCGCATTCTACCAAAATTCATCCCCCCCCGGGCTGTCTAATGCAGTCGGTTGCTGCCACCGATCATGGGCCGCGGCGCGGTGAATCACTGCAGCATTTCAGTCGGCAAGGCTTGTTGTTGATACCCCTCGGGCACTTGAAAGGTCTGGGCGCCCAAGGTGCCGTGATCGACCGCCACCAGATAGGCTTGTTCTGAACCCATGCGGTAGTACACCGGCAACACCTGGCCAATTGAGGCAAAATTCATGCTTTGGTCTTGACCGAATTGGGCGGCCATTTTTTCGGCGGTTTTCATGAAGGCACTGATGGCTTGGTATTCCGCTGTCGACACCCCCAAAGCGCTGTAATCAGTGACACAAAAATCACCGCTGGCTTGGCCATTCACGGTTTTGATGATGGTCTCACAAGCAAAACCGTTGTGACTGGCTTGTTGGCCTGACCGACTGTATTCTGGCACCGGGGCTGCTTTGGGCATCTGTTGTTTGATCATGTTTTCCATCATGCCACGCATTTGTTCGCGTTGGCCGGCCGGTAATTGGGCCAATTGTTCCGCCAGCATTTTGTCCACCATGGCCGACACATCGGACAAGGCAGCAATCTCCTTGACGCCAAACAGCAGGTAACTTTGCTCGGGGTGATTGACCACCGTGAAGGTGTTGGTTTGGGCGTTGAAAATCAAGTCGGTGCTGGTTTCACTTTGGTTGGTGATTTTGCTCATGCCGTCGCTGAGGTAGATGACGCTGCTGGTTTGCCCATTGGCATCATGGTAAGTCAGGGTGGTGTCGGCGTGGGCCAGGCCGCTGCAGGCAGCGAAGGCCAAAAACAATGGCTTTGATTTCATGGTGGTCCTCTGGATATGAATGGCAGTTGCCCATTGTAGGCATTTACTTTGAATCTCATGTTAACATGCTGACTTTGATTTTGTGAACCGCGTCAAGAGCCCCTTGCCCAGCAAAAAAAACCAACCCAAACGTGTGCGAAGCATCTTGTTCAAGGGCCTGATATTTGTCTTTGGTTTGATGTTTGGTTTGTCTGTGCCCTGGTATTTCTACATCAATTACATCACCGACACCATCATTCAAGACCGTTGGGACATCCCCTCGGTGGTCTATGCCCGCCCTTTGGAACTGTACCAAGGTCAGTCATTGACCGCCAAAGCCCTGAGCTTTGAGTTGGACCTGCTGGGGTATCAGGTCACCGCCGGTGAACCCAAACCGGGGCAATATCGGCGCCAGGGCCAGCAGTACACCATCCACAGCAAGGGATTTGTGTTTCCAGAAGCCGCCACCCAACCGCAACGCATCCAGCTGCAATTGGGGGCCCAATCCATCCAATCCATGACGCCGGCTTTGGCCCGCTTGGAGCCCCCGATCATCGGCCGTTTTTACACCGCCGATTTTGAAAACCGGCAGCCGATTCAGTTGCCACAGATTCCTGACAGCATGATTCGCGGTTTGCAAGCGGTGGAAGACCGGGATTTCAAGAACCACCATGGGGTTTCCTGGTTGGGTATCCTGCGTGCGGCGGTGAAAAACCTGCTGGCTGGTGAAGTGGTGCAAGGCGGCAGCACCATCACCCAACAGTTGATCAAAAACAAGCTGCACTACAGTGAAAACAGCTTGTTGCGAAAATTACACGAAGCTTTGGCGGCCACCTTGTTGGAACGCAAAATGAGCAAAGGCGAAATCCTGGAAACCTATTTCAATGAAGTGTACTGGGGCCAGGAAGGCAAAGTGGCGGTGCATGGGGTGGTGGAAGCGGCCCAATATTATTTTGCCAAACCGGTGGCCCGACTGACCTTGGCCGAACAGGCTTTGTTGATCGGCATCATCAAAGGGCCCTCTTGGTACAACCCCTACCGCCAACCCGAGCGGGCCTTGCAACGGCGCAACGTGGTGTTGCAAGTGTGGCTGGATACCGGGGTGATCAACCCCACCCAACATCAACAAGCCAAAGCCAGCCCCTTGGCGCTGTCCAACAACCGGCAGCTGAAAACCGATTTTGCCGACTACATGGATGTGGTCAGCAGTCAAATCAGGAAACAATTTTCTTTACAGGATCTGAAAAGTCAGGGCTTGCGGGTGTTCACCAGCATGGATCCCTATGTGCAGTACAAGACCACCCAAACCGCCCGCCGCACCAGCGAGTGGTTGTCCACGGAGGTGGAAAGTGTCATTTTGGTCAGTGGCGCCAAAAACGGTGAGTTGTTGGCCGTCACCGGATCCAAAACGGCGGCGTCCCAATACAACCGGGCCTTGTTGGCCAAGCGCCAAATCGGTTCATTGATCAAACCACTGGTGTATTTGGCGGCATTGGAGCTGAATCCGGCGTTTTCTCTGGAATCGACCTTGCGTGATGAACCATTGACCATCAAAACCGCCGATCAGCAGACTTGGCAGCCCAACAATTGGGACCGCAAAAGCATGGGCGAGATCACCGCCGCCACCGCCTTGATCCAATCCCGCAACCAAGCCACGGTGGACTTGGGCCAACAAATTGGGTTGGCGCGGTTGGTCGGGTTTTTGCAACAACTGGGGTTGCAGGTACAACGCAACAACCACCCGGCTTTGTTCCTGGGTGCCACCGAATTGACGCCGTTCGAAGTGCAGCACCTGTTTGGCTTGTTTGCCTCCCGTGGGGCCAATCAATTCATCAATTCCATCCGCTATGTGACCGATCAAGACAACCGCATTTTGGGCCGGTCCAAACAGGCCATGAACCACCACTTGAACCAAGACCACATCGACACCATCAATTGGGCCTTGCACCAAATCACCACCACCGGCACCGCCAGCAAACTGACCACGGCTTTCCAGCTGACCGGACCCTTGTTTGGCAAAACCGGCACCACCAACCAAGGTCGAGACAGTTGGTTTGCTGGATTCAATCACCAATACCTGGCCACGGTGTGGGTTGGCCGCGACGACAACCAGCCGACCCCATACTCTGGCAGCAACGGTGCTTTGGTGCTGTGGGGACACCTGTTTAAAAACCTGTGATCGACCGCTGCCGAACTTGAACGGCCGCCGCCGGCGTTTTTTTTCCACTTCTTGCGCTTGAAGTCTTGATTAATCAAAGGCAAAAGTTAAGATTAAGCGCTATGTTCAGTCACCCACCCATTCTCTGGCTGCGCAGCTTGGGCTGCCTGTTGCTGCTGTTGCTGTTGACCCACTGTACCCAACGCCGTGTTGATGTCGACCAAGAAATCCGCGATCCTGCAGCCGGCAACGCCTCTTTGATCCAGGTCAACCCCCTGGTGCCGGCAGCGGTGCATGATTTGTTGCAAGAAGCCGATGCATTGCGCGAAGCCGGTGATTTGGCCGAAGCCATCCTCACCATCCAGCGGGGCCTGTCGATTGTGCCGGGGTCTTCGCTGGTCCAACAGCACTTGGCCGAAGCCTACCTGGCAGACGGGCAGTATCAACAAGCCATGTATTGGTCCACCCTGGTGGTCAATCAGGGCCCAGACCAAGGGACCTTGTGCGAACGTTCGCGTCGCACCCAAGCCCTGGCGGCTGAGCTGCTGCAAGAAGTGGCCATTCAAGCCCAGGCTTTGGAGTCGATAGCCAGTTGCTCGACCCAACGGCCCAACCGCTTTTGATGGATTCGGTCAGGGACTTATTGGGCGCCGATGGGCTGTTGGCCCAACAACTGGACTCTTTTCAGCCCCGCGAACAACAAATGTTGATGGCTGAGACCATCGCCGAGGTCATGGCTGAGCAACAGGTGTTGATTGTTGAGGCCGGCACCGGCACCGGCAAAACCTTCGCTTATTTGTTACCGGCGCTGATTTCGGGGCAAAAAATCATTGTTTCAACCGGCACCAAAACACTGCAGGATCAGCTGTATACCAAAGACATCCCCCTGTTGTTGAAGCTGCTGGGCATCCGACCCAAAGTGCGCTTGCTCAAAGGTCGCAACAATTACCTGTGTCTGGACCGTTACCACAAAGCCACATTGCAGCCGGTCAGCCGCTTTCCGGAAAACAAGCCCTTGTTTGCGCACCTGAAACAATGGATTCACCAAACCCAGCATGGTGAGTTGGCCGAAGTGGTTGAGTACATAGAAAACCACATGCTGTTGGCCAACATCACCTCAACGGCTGAAAATTGTCTGGGGGCCGAATGCGACCACTACCAAGACTGTTTTGTGTACCGCGCCAGACGTCGGGCACTGGATGCCGATTTGTTGGTCATCAACCACCATTTGTTGTTTGCCGACATGGCCATCAAACAAGGTGGTTTTGGTGAACTGTTGCCATCTGCTGATGTGTTGGTGTTGGATGAGTCGCACCAGATTCCGGAAATCGCCGGGCGCTTTTTCAGTCAATTGTTCAGCTCCCGACAGTGTCATGAATTGCTCAGTGACCTGTTGGCTGAAGCCGGTGAGGTGGATGCCGCCTTTGCCGCCATCAGTGAGCCACATGAGCACCTGAAACGGGCCCTGCGCGATGCATTGTTGGCCATGAGTCAGATGCCGGATCGGGAAAGCACCCATCGCCTGTTCAAGACCCCAATGATCATCGAGGCGTTTGACTTGTTGTCACACCACATGCAACAACTGGCGGCAGCACTTGAGCCGCTGGTGGTGCAAAGCCCAGGCTTACAAAACACCTATTTGCGGCTGACCGCCATGCTGGATTTGTTGTCGGACATGCAAAGCCAAGCCGATGCCAATCACGTGTATTGGTTTGAGGCCCGAGACAAGTATTTTGCCTTGCACAAGTCGCCACTGGACATTGCCGACCCTTTGCAAGCCTTTCGAGCCGCTTTTGACACGGCTTGGGTGTTGACCTCTGCGACCTTGACGGTGAACCAAAGCTTTGCCCACTTTCAACAGCAAACCGGTTTTGAAGACGCCCGCACCTTGTTGTTGGACAGTCCGTTTGATTACCCGCAGCAGGCTTTGCTGTTGTTGCCGAAGAACCTGCCAGAGCCGAATGACTTTGAGTTCAACCCAGCCATGTTTGACTATGTGTTGCCGTTGTTGGAACAGGCCCAAGGTGGGGTGTTTTTCTTGTTCACTTCACACCGCTCGTTGCAGATGGCGGCGCGGTTTTTTCAGGACAAAACCAACAAGCCGCTGTTTGTACAGGGCACCGCCGATCGCAACCAGATGCTGGATTCATTTCGCCAGGCCGGTAATGGCTTGCTGTTGGGTGCCGCCAGTTTTTGGGAAGGGGTCGATGTGTCGGGCACCAGTTTGTCTTGTGTGATCATTGATAAATTGCCCTTTGCGCATCCCAGCGACCCGGTGCTCAAAGCCCGGATTGAACACATCAATAAACACGGCGGTAAGGCCTTTTTTGACCTGCAGGTGCCCAAAGCCATCATTGCCTTGAAACAAGGCGCTGGGCGCTTGATTCGTGGGGAACAAGACCGTGGGGTGTTGGTGATCTGTGATCGGCGGCTGATCAGCAAAGGCTATGGCCCGATGTTTTTGAATTCATTGCCAGACATGCCGGTCACCCATGATTTGTCTGCGGCCGTGCAATTTTTGCAAAACATTGAGGCAGATACTGGGCCATGAATTCACGAATATTTAAGCCTGGACATGCTATTTTAATCACATGAAGATTGCCCCTTTCAGGATCTGCTGGCTGCTGTTGATGATGGGTCTGGCGTTGGAAGCATCCAGCCAGGGCTTGGTGTCCGGGTGGCAGGAGGATCCCATCCATGGTCCATCACAGTCGGGCATTGCCGACGGCTTGGCCCTGGACTTCAACAATGATGGTCGGGTCGATGTGGTGTCGGTTTCTCTGGATGATGGTCATTTGCGGGCATACATCAACCAAGGCGAATACCGGTTCGAACAACAGATCATTGCCACCAATGTGCCCGGGGCTTTCCGTTTGGTGGCCACCGATTTGAATGATGACGGGGGCATTGATTTTGTCATTCCGTCCATTTTCACCCAACAAATCATCGCTTTGATGCACCACCCCGATGGCCATCAAAAGCAAATCATCGCCGAAGGGGTGTTGTTACCCACCGACGTCAGCCCCATTGACTTCAACAACGACGGCTTGATGGATTTGGTGAGTCTGTCGTTTGAAGAAAACTTGGTACTCAGGCACCGACAGCTGCCTGCAGGCGGGTTTGTCACCACAGTCTTGGCTGATGGCATCAGCGACCCCAGAAAACTGAGTGTGGCTGACTTCAATGGCGATGGTCTGGATGACATTCTGGTGATTTCTTCGGGTGACAATGCGGTGCGAATTTTAGAAAATTTGGGCAACACCAAATTCAGAGCCCGGTTGATCAGTGATCGCATGGAGTCGGGTCGATTTGTCGCCACCTGTGACATCAATGGCGATGCGATGGTTGATTTTGTTGCGTCAGCCAATGCCGCCAATAAAGTGGCGTTGTTCACCAATCAAGGCAATTGGTCATTTGCCGAACGGTTTTTGTTTGCCACGGTGGTCGGGCCCAATGACCTGAAGTGCCATGACTTGGATGACGATGGCGATCAGGAGCTGATCACCCTGGCCGGCCCCACCGGCTTGGTGGAAACCCATGAGCTGAATGGGTCGCCCAATTCCCATTTGGTGGCCAATCAGCGGGACGGATATGTGGCCATTGATGTGGGGCGCTTTGACGGCGTCAATCCGTACATTTTATCGCCGGCCTATTTCGAGGACAGAAACCTGCTGTACGCACCGGGTTCAACCAACAAAGAGATTGTGGTTTGGCAGGACTTTCCCGACGGCCCAAATGACGTGGTGGAAGCCGACCTCAATGGTGATGGTGTGAAGGACTGGGTGGTGGCCAGTTTTCGCGACGACCGGGTGCAATGGTACGATGGGCTGACCCGTGCGCACCACATCATTGCCGAGGACATTGATGGGGCCGCCAAAGTGGTGGCGGTTGACCTGGACCAAGATGGCTTTGTTGATGTGTTGTCAGCGGCTTCTTTTGCCAACCGTTTTTATTGGCACCGGCAAATAAGTGCCGGACAATTCAACACCCTGGTGATATATGACAATGCGCGCTTTGCCAACGGCCTGGCGGTGGGTGACATCAATTTGGATGGTCAATTGGACGTCATTGGCACTTCGGGCAGTGATGATTCGGTGCGCTGGTTTGATCGCAATGGCATGAATTTCACGGCCCATTTGATCGATAACCAAGGCGATGCGCCCAATGAAGTCAAAGCGCTCGACATCGACCAGGATGGCGGGCTGGATTTGGTGGTTCCTTACACTTTTTCCAATGAACTGTATGTGTATTACAACCTGGGCGGTGGTCTGTTTGCTGCCGAACCAGTGGCGGTTGGCTTGAATCGGGTTGATTCGACCACCCCGGTGGATTTGAATGAGGACGGCTTGATGGATTTGTTGGTGGCCGTGACTGGTGGCAACACCGTGATCCAATTACTGCAGCGATTGCACGGCGGATTTGATCAAGCCCCATTCATCACATCCATCATCACACCCAAAAAACTCAACACCAATGGTGCCGTGGCCAACCAGTTTTTGTTTGCCAAGAGTTTTCCTGAAAGCATCGAAACCAACATGGTTTATCGCATCAGGCCGGTGGTGGATAATGGCGGACCCTTGTTCGAACAAAGCAACATCACAGCGGCTGAAAATGTGGTGTTTCGCATGACCTTGGTCGACTTGATTTATCAGGACGGCTTTGAAATCCCATGACCGCTGGATAATTATCTGGGATAATTGCCAGCCAGTGATTATAATTGAGCGCGGATCTCCTAATGGGGCTGGCCACGCCACTTTGGGTTGACGCCATCCACCACTGCCAAATACTGATCGCAAGAACTCCCAAAACCCATATGCACAACACCCCAGCACAAGAATTGAATCAGGCACTGAAGTCATGCGAGTCGATGACTGAAGTGAGCACAGAGCAACGGACCTCGCTGTGCCAAATCATTGAGCAAGACCCATTTCTTTATGCCTATTTGCGGGATTTGGTGCGGGTGTTGGGGGCTGATCAAACCAGTCACCAACAAGCCACAGCGGCTTTGCAAACCATGGGGCAAAGGATGGCTTACTTCCATCACTGGGATGACGCTGCCAACCAAACCATTGGCCTGATTCAAGACCACATCTTGCCGGCATCAACGATCAAGCCCCACATCCGCCACAGTGATGCAGATTACCAGCGGTTTTATGAAACACAAAATGCCAAAGTGGGCCAAAGGGTGGGTAAAAATCGCCGTCCACTGAATCGCCTGAAACCCTATCAACCCTTGGTTTTGAATCGACATTTCGATCATTGCATCCGCAAATCTCATGCGGTCAATGTGATCGAAACCATGATGGCGGTGCTGGAGTCCAGTGACCTCGAAATCAACCGCAAGTGGTTGGACATTGGCTGTGGCAACGGCCTGATCGCCAACGCCGTACATGCCAAAAAACACGGGGCCAAAGAATGGCAGATTTATGGTTGTGATTTGCAATCAAATAAAATCAAAATCGCGCAAAACCGGGCTTGTAAGAACCGGCACTTTTATCAGCAAAATGTGCTGGACA
Source organism: Marinicella meishanensis (assembly GCF_019931145.1). Taxonomy (GTDB): domain Bacteria; phylum Pseudomonadota; class Gammaproteobacteria; order Xanthomonadales; family Marinicellaceae; genus Marinicella; species Marinicella meishanensis. Next base: position 460,635 of record NZ_JAIOUV010000001.1, read on the forward strand.
CCTTGCAAGCCAACCAGACCAAAGAGGACGCTTATGATGTGGTGAGCATGTTCGAGTTTTGCGAACATTTTGCCGACCCATTTGCGCTGTTGAAACAAATTGCTGAGCAAGCGTTCAAAGTCATGGTCATCGCCACACCCTTGTGTCAGAAAACCGATCTGATTGAAGACAACCAACCAGATCCGGTGCATTTGTGGTCGTTTTCGGTGGAGGCCATCAAGCGCATGCTGGCGCAGTTGAATTTGACTGTGATCATGGATGTTGAGACCCGGGTGGGTGAATACAACAAAGGCATGAACTGGTTAACCGTGGTTGCTTGCAAGCCAGAATATCATGCCGTTTTCAAATCCATGTGAATGATGCCATCAGCCACCTTTGAGTTCCGTTCATGGCCCAGGTCTGCGCAAGTGATCGGCTCAGTGCTGCTGGCCGTTTTGGCTGTGACCGCCTTGTTCTTGGTGGTCAATGGTTTGGTTGAAAAGTTCGGGTCTATCAGCCCACTGAGCTCTGCAATCAATGCCTTTTGGTTTGAGCCCTTGGCGCTGCTGTTGTCTTGGGCGTTGCTGGTTGTGCTGTGTGCCAGGATCTTCCACGGATTTTTGTTGTTGGTGTTTTTGTATGTCTCGTTCATGCTGATCAACATCCAGATGACCCAAATTTTTGGCACGGTGTTGTCGCCTTATGACCTCAAATATGCGTTCCAATTGTTGCTGGCAAAAGAGGTCTTATACAGCTTTTGGCACCTGCTTTTGTTGACCTTGGTGGTGGCTGGTTGGTTGCTGTATCGCATCTCAAAAGCACCGGCCAATCAATGGATCAAACGGCACCGGTTGAAATTGATCGCCATCTTTGTGGTGACCCTGGTTTCGGTGCATGCTTTGCGTGACGAAGTGACGGGGCTGTTTCGCCAGCAGTTCAACATGAAGGGTCAGTCGGTGCCATTGATTTTTTCAGAATACCAAGGCTTTTTATTCAGCTTTTACTACCAGTTGTTGAAGCAGCAGCCCATCAAGCTGCCGCCCGGTTATGGTGACCAAGCCATTCGTGACATCATCAACCAACACCCCAGTGATGCCGTTGACGACAGTGCGGTCAAACCCCACGTCATCATTTTTTTCATCGAAGGTTTTGCCGACCCATGGGCCATGGACATCAAGACCACACGTGATCCGATCCCTAATTTCAGGTCCATGCAGGCTGAATCAATTCACGGTGATGTGTTGTCACCTGAGCTGGGAGGTAAATCAGCCAATCCTGAGTTTGAGCTGCTGACCGGAATGAGCATGCGCTTTGTTCCAGATGGATCCATTCCCTACATTGACCACCTCCACCAACCGGTGCCCAGCGTGGTGCGGGTGTTGCAACAGCACGGCTACCATGCAACAGCCATGCATGTGGCAAGTTTGGCCTTTTTCAATTACCGCAAGGCCTATGCGCTCTTGGGTTTTGATGAGGTCATGACTTTGTATGGGCAAGCCGGGGTGGCCATGGACCCCATCAATCGGTTTCCGTCGGAAAGTGCTTTGGTGGCGGCCATCATTGATAAAACCACCCAGGCTGATTCGCCTCAATTCATCTTTTCATTTCCCAATTCCACCCATGGTTTGTGGGATTATGACCATTACTTGGATTCGTCACTGGATGTGGTTGATGTGGCGCTGGAAGGCGGTCAGAATCATTTGAAAACGTACATCAACGCCATTCATGCGGCGGATCAGGCCATCGGGGAACTGATTGATCATTATCGCCAAGCCGATCACCCCGCGGTCATTCTGGTGTTGGGAGACCACCAGCCCGGTCTGCCTGAATTCAGACAGGAAGCGGCGGTGAAATTGTTGCAGAAACTGGATCCCGGTTTCACTTTTGACAACAGAAAGGCCCTGCGTCGGGCGATTCGCACCAAAGCGCTCAAAGCCGATAATGAATTCTATTTGTTGAACCACCAAGTGCCTTATTTCATCTGGAGCAACCAAGCAACAGCGCCCCAACGCATCAACACAAGCATGAATTTTTTACCGTCCCTGTTATTGGACACGGTGGCGGTGCCGAAGCCGCCCTTCTATGAATTGTTGGATGCACTGCGTGACCGGTTCCCTGCGGTGGGTCGAACCCTTCCAGGGGCTGAGGAACGGGATGCCTTGTTAATGGACTACGAAATGATCCAATACGATGTGTTGCATGGCAACAACCACTACATGGACCTCACCGACCCCGACCGTTAAAGGCTGGCGTTGTGTTTGATGTTGAATTCACCCAAGGCGGCCTGTAGGTTGACCTCGGCATCGATGGCGGCACAAAATTGGCTGAAATCCTGTGCCCAGTTTTCCAGGGAGAAGTCCATCTGCTTGGTTTTGTCTTTCAAAAACATGCGGATGTTCTCGTTGATGGTGTGACAGTAGTCGCGGGCGATCACCTGGGGATCGGTGGTTTTGTCCATCTTTAACAACACACCAGGGGTTTTGTAAGCACGCATGATGCCTTGGTTGATGCGTTTGACCAGGCTGTTGCAGGTGTCTTCTTCGTTGCGGGTCAAATGCACGTAAAACGCATCGTTGCCGTACTTTTTGTCCAATCGCCCCAGCAGCCATGCTAACCTATTGTCAACTTCGATGTGGTTGGGCGGGTAAGCAAAACGGTCGGCACCCAACAACCCAGTTCGTGACTCGTGCGCGGCGGTGAAATTGTGGATGTGTTGACACGCTTTTGCAAAGGTGGTTGATCCACACCGGCCGGTGCAGAGGACAAAAACATTCATAAAGACAATTGAATTCGCGGTTTCAGAAACGACAATATAACAAAAATCACCCAAGATGAAAGACTTAAATATTCCGGAGTCAGAAAAAGCTCGGTTTGAACAAATGGTCAGGGCCCAGCCAGAGTTGCTGAGCTCGCGTGCATTGTTGGCGGCCTTAAAACCGCTGGCAAAACAGGTGATCAGTGACCCGCAATCACCGGACATTGGTCGGTTGATTCAAACCGCCCTGCGCCAGGAACAAGCCTACTCAGTGATTCGTCTGGGAGATGGTGAAATGAACCTGTTGGCCTATTCAAAGTATCCTGAGGTGCCTGAAGTCAGTTTCAAAACGGCGGTGGAGACCGTCAACAAACGGCAACACAGTTTCAAAACCAGCCGCACTTGGTTGTACCTGCTGGAAGAAATGATGCATACCGCCATGTTGGAGTCTGATCTCATTGGCGTGTTGGGTTTGTGGCGGCCAGGTCCCTTGAGCATGGAACAATTCATCGACAGCATAGACATGAATTTTCGGGGCCGTTGGGGGCAGTGGATTGGCTTGGATTACATCAAGAAACTGGCTTTGAAAGGGGTGTTTCAGGAAAGGGTGTTGGCCCCCGCCCACCTGTATTTTGCGGTGATCGAACAATTGGACCAGTTGTTGGCATGTGCCGCCAAAACCTATTTGATCACCGATCAGTCTCCGGTGCATGATTTGTTGTCGAAACAACATCCCGACGGCCACTTTGCATTGATCCAGACCCCCATTTCACCCCGTCCTTTGGTGAACACTGAGCCAGACTTCTTGTATAATGTGATGAGCCAACTGCCACCTTGTATGAAAGGCACCTTGACTTTGGTGGGGGCGGGCCCGTGGTCCGAATTCTATTGTGGTTGGATCAAACGCAGAGGCGGCGTGGCTGTGGACATCGGCACCGGCTTTGATTTGTTGTTGGGCCATCAAGTGAGGCCCGTACATCGGAAAGTAAAACTGAACCTATAAGCGCATGAACAAACAAGACAAAAGCCCCATCTCTCGGGTCAACAACTACATCGGCAACCTCACCAAGGAACAGATCGAAAACAAACACCACCGCGACAAGATTGGTGGCTTTTGGGAAGAATTGGGTCAACTGCAAATGGATTTCATGAAAGCCAAGGGTTTGCGCGCTGAGCACCGCCTGTTGGACATCGGTTGTGGTTGTTTGCGCGGTGGACTCAAATTCATCGATTACCTGCAAGCCGGGCATTACCATGGGTCGGACATCAATGAGTCACTGATCGAAGCCGGCAAAATTGAAGTGGCAGAGGCCAACTTACAAGACAAAATGCCGCAGTTGCAAGTCAGCAATTGTTTTGGCTTTGGTGAATTCAACACCACCTTTGACCGCATGATCGCTTTTTCACTGTTCACGCATTTGCACATGAACCTGATTCTGCAATGCTTGAAACATGCCCACCAATGTTTACATGATGATGGCCGCTTTTACGCCACATTTTTCATTGCCCAAGAAGATGTTCAAGAACGGCCGGTTGATGACACCCCTGGGAACATCATCACCCACTTTGAAATGGATCCGTTTCATTATTCGATGGCGGAAATTCAGATGATGGCCCAACACATTGGGTTTCAAGCGGCGCATGAACCGTCATTTGACCACCCCCGCGGACAATCCATGGTGTGTTTCACGAAGTCGGTCTAAAACGCCTCTTCAGCCAATCCTGAGCCGGCTTTTCGAAGCCATGAAAGACCAGCCAGGACAAACCAAGTACCACGGCCAAAAACACCGGAAACATCAGCAGCGGGGCCGCCACCAAGTGGGGTTTCATGAGCAGGATGATGGGGTAATGCAGCAAGTACATGGAGTATGAAATCTGTCCCAAAAAGTCCCCCACCTTGTTGTTGACCCAACGGTTACTGGCCGGCAATAAAAACACCCAAGAGACAAAGAACACCAACACCGCTGACCAGGTGGTGACCGAGTACCACAAGGTGTTTTGAGAGCCAGTGACTGCCGTGAAAATATTGGGATACATCAACGGCAATAACAGCATACTCAGCAACCACCAATGGCTTTTGGGCCAATGGATCAAGCGGTGGTAATGGGCACCCAGCACCGCACCGGCCACAAAAAATGGCAAGGACTTGATGATGGCAAAGGTCAAATCATGTGGGCCCCAATTGACTGACAGGCTGGGCTGCCAGACAAAAACCACCAGGAGGACTGTCACCACCAACAGCCAAAACAAGGTGGTGCGGTGTTGCATCAAATACCACAACAGCAAAGCCAACAGATAAAACTGAATTTCGACTGGGATGGTCCACAGCAGTGACTTACCGTGTAAAAAAAACAGGTGAATGGCCAGGTCACTGACGGAATCAACTTGGAATGTGAAACGGCTGTCAAAGCCGGTCACCGCGATGAACGAGGTGATGCTCACCAAGTAATACAAAGGCACCACCCTGGCGGCCCGGGCCAGCAAGTATTTTTTGCTTTCAAGCGAGTTGATTTCGCGGTGAAAGTAGATGTATGCAATCAAAAAGCCGCTGAGCACAAAAAACACCATGACCCCCACTTGGCCACCACCCTGGCCCAACAAGCGATCAAAGATTTTAGAAGAGTTGCTGTAGTGGCTGACCAGCACCATCAAAGCCGCCAAGCCGCGAATGGTGTTCAGAACTTTCAACTCACTGACGGTGGCGTTGCTTTTCATGGCTGGGTGTTAAGCGGATGAGGCGGGTTTGACATGATCAAGCGGCGGCGGTGGGGTAAACCGCTTGGTGATGCTGTCCGATGGCCTGCAGGCGCTGCTGCAGCACAGCGAGTTCACTTTGGTCATAGGCTTGGTTTTTATTTTTGGAGCGCAACGCAGGCAGTTGATGGCTGGATTGGCCCGTGATGCCCCGGAGCACGGCCTGTGGGTCGCTGATCAAAGATTCATAGCGCACCAGAGTGATGCGGTCTTGGTGGCGGGCATATTGTTTGAAAAACCAATCCAAAATCAAAATTTGGCGGCCCAGCAAATCATCGGCCTGGGTGTCACTGGCGAATTCAGGGTGGTACTTTTCGGCCACCAGCATCTTGCCATGACTGACCGGAATGTCCAATGAGCGCCATGACATCAACACCGAAACCGGGTTGCGCACCACGGCGATGATTTGATTGTTTGGGTTGCGCAGCAAGGCAGCCAAACAAGCGGTGAATTGGGCGTTGGCTTTGATGATGAAAGTGGCATCGGCCAAATGCTTGGGCAAGTGCTCAAACACTTCCTGCTTGTCAACAATGATCTGGCCGTCTTGGCTGCGGTGGTAGTAATTGTCTGGCACCCCGGATTTGAATCGGCTTTGTTTGATGGGTACCGGCTGACCGGATTGGATGTCTCGGCGCAAGTCATCGATCTGCTGTTGCAGCTGTCGTTGGAAGGCATCGGCGTCCGGAGACTGGTCGCGGACTTGTTTCATCCACAGCGGTTCGCTGAAGGCCACGGCCGACAAATTGGTCGCCAGCAGTGAGGTGATCAAGCTGGTTCCAGATCTGGGAAGGCCGGTGATGAGGAGATTCTTTGACATGAAAAAAAGCCCCGATCGGAATCGAGGCTTTGTTTGATTTGATTCGAATTAAATCAATTCATTATGGCGCTGGTGAACTACAAGGGCCACCGATGAAGGTCTGACGACGAGACTCATACTCATCCAAGAAGTAGGTGTCACCTTCGGTCACACGGGTACTGCGGTCCATGGAGCCCAAACGAGCACGGGTGATGACCGGCCAGTCAGCAATGTCCAAACCAGACAGGTCCACCACTGGGGTATCGGCTTCGCTGGTGGCGTTAACCCATACTTTCAAAGTCGCGGCAGTCAAGTCCAAGTCATACTCAACACGGGTAGGCTCGTCATTGATGGGGATGAAGTGACGGTTTCTCCAAGTGGAGATGTTTTTGTCACGAACCCACAGATCCAACTCATAACCGGTGTCGGTGTTTTGCAGTTTGAACTGCATCACGTCACCACTTTCACACAGGCCGCCAGCACATTGGGCTTGGTGGAATTTCACTCGGCGGTTGGGGCCAGTGGTAGGCATGCCAACGGTGTTGGGATCAATACACATGGCTGCGCGGAAACGGGTTTCGTTGTTGGGCGAGCTGTCTTGTACGAAGTGACGGGTGTTTTGGCCACCGGTTTGTGGAACCACTTCCACTTCCAAACCACAAGCACCATCCATGGCAGCGCCAGTGGTCACGTTCAATTTGGTTAGGGGGTTGGTCACTGAAGTCCAAGCAGACAAGTTGCTGTTGTCACACGATGGTGCAGCTAAGGCGGCTGAACCGACAACTGTCATGCCCAATCCCGCAATTAATTTAGTGAATTTATTCATTGTTTCTCCGAATTATAGTTCAAGTTCATTGATTATAACGCAAGGGGCTTTTGATGTCGGTCACTTTTTTTTTGCTTTTTTTCATTTTTTTTCAGGACCCGCTCAAAACGTGGTGCTGATCAGGTTGAACGCATTCATCAAAGCCACCCGTTCGGCCTCTATGGCATACACCGCAGTGGAGGACTTGGCGGCTTGGATCACCGCCTCGAATTCGGCAGGCGGCAGTGCCAACACCGACTTCAGGGTTTGGACCAAGGCGTCGTTGTCATAGGTCGTGACCCGACAACAGGCCGGATCCAATGAGTAAGACCGGTTGCCTATGCAGTCAGGGATGATCAAAAAAGATTCCAACATCATCGCTTCGATGCCAGGGATGTAGTGTTCCTCAACCTGTTTGGGCAAGTGCAACGAGACCTTGCTGCGGGCCAGCAGGCGTTGGAACTCGGTTTTTTCAATCCAGCCATCAATCACCTGTACCCGTCCGGCGAATGATTTGATTTGTTCATGGATGGCCCGGGCGGCGCATGGGTTTTTGTTGCCCACCACCAACACATCGATGGTTTTTTGTTGAGCGGCTTGTGCCGCGGTGGGACAAATGCCCACCCCATTGGGCATGTATATGGTCACCCCGTCGGTGTTGGGGTGGTTGCGCACGGCATGAAACAGTTCTGGGCTGGGGCACAGCCTGATGGCATTGCGCGGCAAAAAATCAAATGACGGGTGGCCTGGGCGCGTGGCCCGGAAGTTGTTCACCGGTGAAATGATCGGTGTGGTGGCGGGAATGGTCCGGTTGGCAGCGTAACGGATCCAGTCTTTGCCTGAATTCAAAAACAACACATCCGGTTCAAAATCCAGGTCATCCAGGGTCGGCATCCGGTCAAATTCATGGAACCAGGGGATGTGTTCATCCCACAGGCTTTCGGCGTCAAAAAAGATGTGTGGTTGGTAGCCTGCAATGGTCTGCACATGGCCGAAGAAGTCATGGGTTTTGTGGTGCGCGCCACGGACCACTCCGGGTCGGCCAAAATGCTGATAGAAGACGACGTTTTTCACTGGCATCGTCAAATCGCCTGGTCCAGCAGTTGCCGGTAAAGGGGTTTCAAAGCATCGGGACATTCGGCCCATCCGTATTGGCTTTGGTTGCGCAAAGCGGCTTCGAAGAAGGGTGCCGATTCATTCAACGCAAGACCAAACTGTTCAGCCATGCTGGCGATCTTTTGGTTGTAAGCGGTTTCATCTTCATCAAAGTTGATGATGGGAAAGGCTTGCTTGGCATGGGTCTCCAACAAGCGCTGATTGTAAATCGACCACAAGGCCAGCCCTTGTTCCAATGGCACCGGAAAAGCGTCTCGTGACAACAACGATTCAGCCACTGCCAAGGGGTGACGGAACGTGCCCATCAGTTGGTGGGCGGGTAAATGCGGTTGCCACAAGGGGTAAGTCAGCACCATGCGGGGGTCTTTGATGCCCCAAGGTTTGGGTAACTGGTCATATTTGGCCAGCACCTCCAACAAGCGGTTCTGATGTTCAGCAGACAGCGCCAGGGGGCTGCTGGGTGGCTGGTTCCAACTGCCGCCATGGGCTTTCAGAATGGCCTCATTGAGGCGGAACACCCAATGGTTTTCCTGGTTGCCTTTCTGGTTGTATTGGTTGAAGGTCGACACATTGCCCAAGTTCAGGCCGTAGGCAGCCAGACAACCGGTCAAACAACTGGTGCCGCTGCGGTGCATGCCAAGGATGATGAAAGCGTCAGTCATGCTGGTTCAACTTTTGATGGAAATTGGGGTCTTGTTTGAGCATCTCAAACACCTTTTTGCTGTTTTCCCGATTCACCGCCACTTCATACTTCAATGGGTTGAATAGCCAGCGTGCCAACCACAAGGGTAAGTACTTCTTGGCTTTTCTGAAGCGGGCCAATTTTTCTTCAAAATGGGCCACTTGGTTGCGGTCAATGCGGGTCCCGGGGTTGCGAAACGCAGCACCGTGGTGGTAAACCAACTGATCATACACGCCAAACAACAAGGGGTGCATGTCGTGGTGGTTGGATCGGTGCATTTTGTACCAATCCATGTTCCGTTCATTGAGAATTTTCAGCATCTTGCCCCCCACATCCCACACGTCTTTACCAAACACATCCTTCCACAACACTTGACCGTGCTTCCAGTCACCTTCGATTTCTTTCCAGGTTTTGATTTTCATCACACAGAAACAGGGGTGTGGTTGTATGTCGCCATTGTTCTCGGTGCGTTGGACTGCGGCAATCGGATATTGTTCGAGGGTCTGATCGATGAATTCATCCACCGACGCAATGGGAAAGGCATCACCATCGATGAACAACAAATAGTCCTCTTCACTGTCTGCGGCAAAGCCGGCGATGTCAGCCAACAAATTCAATTTCACCGGATGCAAGCGGATGTCTTCGGTGCTGCTGTAAAAAAATTTGTGGCGGTGCTGGTTCACTTCCGGGATGTGGTTTAAAAAGGTGTAAATGCGGAAGGGTTGTTTGATGTGTTTTTTCAGGTACTCAATCTGAATATCAATCCAGTCTGCAGATTTCCAGTGGATGGTGAGGACATGTATCATGGTGTTCAGCTTGAAAAGGTCGGGATAGTATACAAGTTGTCCATTTCAAATAAAATGCCTGGCCACCAATTAGGGCCTGTTAACACCAACTGAAAGACCACTGTTCAGGCTGCAAAGGTCACAATCAAGGCGCGAATCGCGTGGTTTGGTCATTCCAATCGAACGATGAGCAACGCCGGGTGTGGCCTTTGCAGTTTGAACCCATGGGGCTGGGTCGTGTTTTCCATCCCTCAGCGTTATTCATTCGTTCATGTGGAGTGACCACACCTCACGACTGATGCCTTGATGGCTTAAAAATACGATCTACCAGTTGCCTTGCAGTTGGTGTTAACAGACCCTGGTGCTTTGTTTGATTGACTCCTCCTGTCCATGGCCGCGAGGCCACCAGCTCCGGCAGCCTTGCAGACCGCTTGGTTGGCGACCAGCCACCCACATGCGTGGTGGTTCTCATGCGGTGATCGATCCCGCAACACCCCAGGTTTAGGGTTTGTGCTGTTCGGTCGGCGGAGGCCACCCGATCCGGCGTGCACCGTTTCACTGCTTGAATCACCGCACAAAGGTTTTAAAAGGCCCATGGTGCAGGTAAAATGGCCGGTTTTAATGGATCAGTTCATCATGTCATCATTGAGCCAAAAAATAAAATTGATTGAAGACCGGGGGGTCTTTTTGGGTGGGCCCAAAGATTTGTTTGAGCTGGCGGGCAGGAAAATGCTGATGCTGTTGTTGTCCGAAGGGTTGGAACCTGAGTCCAAAGTGCTGGATTTGGGTTGTGGTTGTTTGCGTGGTGGTTATTGGTTCATTCACTTTTTGCAAAGCGGTGGTTACCATGGGATTGAGCCCAACCGGGCCATGTTGCAGGCCGGTTTGGAGGCTTTGTTCAGTGCCGACATGTTGGCCCAAAAACAACCGCGTTTTGTCCACAACACGGCATTCGACCCCAGTGAGTTTGAACAACAATTCGATTACTTTTTGGCCCGCTCCATTTGGACCCATGCCGCCAAAAAACAAATCACCATGATGTTGGATGCCTTTGCCAAATGGACCCATGACGATGCGGCCTTTTTCACCTCTTACCTTGAGGCGACCAATGAGTCAGAAGAGTATTGGGGTAATGACTGGGTTGGCAAGAGTCACGAGTCGGACACCGCTGGCGTGGTCAAACACAGCATGCACTGGATTGAAGCGGCCTGTCAAGACCGCGGTCTTAAGGTGACCAGCATGGACCAAGCACTGTTTGATTTGGACAACGCCCAACGTTGGTTGAAAATCACCCATCAAGCATGAAGCATGCCATCATATTTTGTGTGGAAAAAGGCTTTTTGGAAGACCAATGCCGTTTGTTGCTGCAGTCTTATCAACAGTTTGCCCAAGATCCCAACATTGACTTGATCGCCTGTTCGCCGCGACCTGACAATCGGCCAACCCCAGAGATGGCGGCCGAATTACAAGCCGCTGGGGTCATTCACATGACCCAAGCTTTGAATCAGGATTTCCTGGACTATCCCATCGCCAACAAACTCTTGTGTTGTGCCCATGTGGAAAAGCATCACCCAGAGTATGCGTCCTATTTGTTCACCGATACCGACACCGTGTGGCTGAACCCCATCGGCCATCTGCATGCTGAGCCAGGGCTGTATTTGAAACCGGTCGGGCACAAGGGCCCCGGCACCTCCGGTGCACAGGATCCCATGGACACGTACTGGCAACAGGTCTTTGCCTTGTTTGATTTGCCCATGCCCGCGGTTGATGTGCAGACCACCATCGAGTTGATTCCCATCAGGGGGTATTACAATGCGGGGTACATTTGGGCCAACCAGCTCGATGGTTTTTTTCAACAATGGCTGGCAGACTTCAAGCGATTGCACCAAGCCGGTTTGGTGCCACCTGGTTTCGTTTCAAAAGATGGCAACAATTTCCGTTGCCTGGATCAAGTGGCCTTGGCGGTCACCGTGGCCCGCCATGATCAGCACCGCAAAGAGCTGCCCGTGCCCTATAACTATCATTTGCCATTTCGCCCCATGATGCCAGCCCAGCGGCGTTGTGCGCTGTCTGAATTGGTGCATGTTCACTACCATAAGTGGTTTCAACACCCCGATTTTTTGGATCACGTGACGGTCGATGAAGAAAAAGCCAGCGCCCAATACCAGTGGCTGAAACAACGGCTGCCGCTGCAACCAATTACTGGCGGCCCTTTCAAGTGCTGACCGCAAAACAAGCAGCTGCCAAAAACCCTCGCCATGTGATGGCGGCCTGTGGTCCTGAACGGGTCGTGATATCATGCTCACACGGGCCATGCGTTGTGCCCAGCCACCACCGCTAATTTGAGAGAGACAATGAACAAAACCCTGTACCTCGTTGATGGATCTTCTTACCTGTTTCGGGCCTTTTTTTCGCCCGGGCTGAACCGTTTGCGCAGCCAAGATGGCCACCCCACTGGGGTCATGTATGGGGTGACCAACATGCTCAAAAGGATGCTGGATGAATACGACCCCGAGCACATGGTGGTGGTGTTTGATGCCAAAGGCAAAACCTTTCGTCATGACATGTATGCCGAGTACAAAGCCAACCGGCCGCCAATGCCTGATGAGTTGCGCATGCAGTTGCAGCCGACCAAAGACCTGATTCAGGCCCTGGGCATTCCAATGCTGGAAATTCCCCATGTGGAAGCCGATGACGTGATCGGTACCTTGGTCAAAAAAGCCGAAGCCTTGGGCGTCGAAACCTTGGTCTCCACCAGTGACAAGGACCTGGCCCAATTGGTTTCTGATCACGTGACCTTGGTCAACACCATGTCCGACGAGGTGATGGATGAAGCGGGGGTGATGAATAAATTTGGCGTGCGACCCGATCAAATCATCGACTATCTGGCCCTGATTGGCGACTCCTCTGACAACATCCCCGGGGTCAATAAAGTGGGGCCCAAAACAGCGGTGAAGTGGCTGCATGAATATGACACGGTGGACAACATCATCGCCCATGCCGATGACTTCAAAGGCAAAGTGGGTGAGTACTTGCGTGAAGGCATTGAACAACTGAAATTGTCGCGGGAACTGGTGGTGATCAAACAAGATTGTGAGGTGGACTACCAGCCGGGTGATTTCGCTTTACATGCCAAAGACATCCCCACCTTGAAGGCCATCGGTGAACAATACAACATGCGCCGTTTTGCTGACTTGACCGAAGACGATGCCGAGCCGGAACCCGTGGCCAAACTGGACTACACCTGTATCCAGGACATGGATACCTTACAACAATGGCTGGCGCGCATCGAACAAGCCGGCCAAGTGGCCTTTGATTTGGAGACCGATTCATTGAATCCAATCGGCGCCCAAATCGTTGGCATGTCCTTTGCCTGCGCGGCCGAAGCCGCGGCCTATGTGCCCATTGCACACGAAACCGAGGAACCGCAGCTGGACTTGGCGGCGGTGTTGGCGGCTTTGATTCCGGTGTTGCAACAGGTCGAAGTGATTGGCCAACATTTCAAATATGACCTCAATGTGTTGTCCAATTATGGGGTGACTGTTGACAGCCTCAAGTATGACACCATGTTGGAATCTTATGTGTTGAATGCGGCGGCATCGCGACATGACATGGACACCCTGGCTGCTTTGCATTTGCAGAAGAAAACCGTCAAATACGAAGACATTTGTGGCAAAGGGGCCAAACAAATCCCCTTCGCCCAGGTGTCTTTGGCCGATGCCACCCATTACGCGGCTGAAGATGCCGACATCACCTGGCAATTGCATCAAGTGCTGTGGCAGAAGCTGCAGGACGAGCCGCAAGCCCGCGTGTTCACCGGCATGGAAATGCCGTTGGTGGCGGTGTTGGCGGCGATGGAACAGTGTGGGGTACAAATTGATCGCGATGAACTGCAACAACAAAGCGAACACCTGCAACAACAAATGGATGACCTGCAAAGTCAGGCCTTTGCTTTGGCAGGCAAAGAATTCAACCTGGGATCGCCCAAACAATTGCAAGAAATCCTGTTCGAAGAACAGGGCCTGCCGGTGTTGAAGAAAACCGCCACCGGTCAGGCGTCGACTGCCGAAGATGTGCTGCAAGATTTGTCTGCCGACTACGAACTGCCGGCCGTGATCTTGCAATACCGCTCCTTGAGTAAACTGAAAAGCACCTACACCGATAAACTGCCGTTGGAGATCAATGCCAAAACCGGTCGGGTGCACACGTCTTATCACCAAGCGGTGGCGATCACCGGCCGCTTGTCCTCCGCCAACCCCAATTTACAGAACATCCCGATCCGCACCGAAGAAGGCCGCAAAGTGCGCAAAGCCTTCACCGCCCCGGATGGCTGGCAAATCATGGCGGCCGACTATTCGCAAATTGAATTGCGCATCATGGCCCACCTGTCGCAAGACGAACAGCTGCTCCAGGCATTCAATGACGGGGTCGATGTCCACAGCCAAACCGCATCACAGGTGTTTGACACGCCACTGGATGCCGTCAGTGGTGAACAGCGGCGGGCGGCCAAGGCGATCAACTTTGGCTTGATGTATGGCATGAGTGCCTTCGGTTTGAGCAAACAACTGCACATCGCTCGCAAAGAGGCCAGCCAATACATGAAACAGTATTTCGCCCAATACCCCAAAGTCAAAGGTTTCATTGATGAGGTCAAAGCCCGAGCGGCTGAACAAGGGTATTTGGACACCTTGTTGGGCCGACGCTTGTATTTTCCGGAAATCAACAACCGCAATGCGCGGGTGCGCGCCGGAGCCGAACGCGCCGCCATCAACGCGCCAATGCAAGGCACTGCCGCCGACATCATCAAACAAGCCATGTTGGCGGTGTATGCCGAGGTGCAAGGCGCCAAAGACATCAAACTCATCATGCAAGTGCACGATGAACTGGTGTTTGAAGTGCAAAAAGATGTCGCCCAAAGTTGGGCGGATCGCATCAAAGAATTGATGGAAAACGTGGTTGAGTTGGCGGTGCCATTGGTGGTTGATTATGGCATTGGCAACAATTGGGACGAGGCCCACTGAGGATTCGGTCGCTTGGCTGCCGTGTTGCTGGGCCAGGGAATGCCGGGTCTTTTTGCCGACCTTTCTGCCCGTGAGGGCTGTGGATTAGCGGACTCTTATACACAATGTGAAATGGAAATGTCAGAAAACAACCCCTTAGCCAGCCACATTTGTTTCATACTTTCAAAAAAAGGCGTAAGTTGTTGATATATAAGGATTCAGCCTTCTGGTTAAAATTTAACCAAAGGGTCTCGGGTTTAAGTTTGGCTGGCAACCTGACCCCAAAAATGAAAGTTATATACAAAGTTATCCACAGGATTTGTGGATAACTGAAGCGCCGAAGTTTCATTGCACTGAAAGGTACATTTTTATCGCCAAAATCAGGATCACGGCGGCGAACAATCGCTTCAGGGTCAGCACCGGCAAACGGTGGGTCAAGTGCGCGCCCATGGGCGTGGTGAGCAAGCTGCCGGCGGTGATGGCCACCGTGGCTGGCCAGTGAATGAAGCCCCAGGTGTGCCCACTGGTGCCATGTTCGGGAGCGGTCTGCAGCAGGTATATCATGCAAGCGACCAAGGACAAGGGCAGGCCGATGCTGGCGGCGGTGGCGATGGCTTGTTTGATGTTGATTTGGTGGTGGGTTAAAAAAGGCACGCTCAATGAGCCGCCGCCGATGGCGATCATGGCAGACAAAAAACCAATCACCAAACCACCAGGCAGCAGCCGACCCCAAGTTAATTGGGCGCCACCGGATCCGGGTTGCCCCCAAACCAGTTGTCCGGCCACGGCCACCATCAACAGCAAAAACACCAAGGCAATGGTTTGCGCCTCAATCTGAATCACCCATACCGTCGCCACCGCACTGCCCAACAGCACGGTGGGGGTCATTTTCCAGGTGATGGGCCAGCGGATGGCTTGATGTTGTTGGTGGGTGCGGGTGCTGATCAGCGCATTGATCACGATGCAAGACATCGAAGTGGCCAGCGCCAGATGCACCACCAAATCGGGGCTGAATCCCCGCCACAAAAAATAACTGGTCAGGGCAGGCACCATGATGGCTCCGCCACCAATGCCCAACAATCCGGCGAAAAAACCGACCACCAAACCCAACATCACCAACAACAGCCAGCTGGTCAGCATGTCAATCAGCCCTGTGGATCAACGGCGTTTGCCAAACAAGGTTTTCCAGATGGCATTGACCGCTTTGGTGGTCAAGCGGCGTTGCACCGACTTACCCAACTTGGTCATGAAGGAATCGGCGGGTCGGCCCGGCCGGCGTTTCGGCCGGTTCATTTCCGCGCGGCGTTCTTCCTCGGCCAAGCGGGCTTGCTCCTGGGTTTTTTGAGCGGCCATTTCTTGTTTGCGTTTGAGCAGTTTTTCATGCGCCGATTCGCGATTCAGATCGGTGTCGTATTTGCCTTTGACCGGTGAGCGTTCCATCACCACCTGGCGTTCGGCATCGGTGGCCGGTCCCATGCGACAACGTGGTGGGGCGATTTTGACCCGGTCCACCACCGAGGGAGCGCCTTTTTCTTCCAAGGTGGAGACCAGGGCTTCGCCGACACCCAGTTCGGTGATCACATCGGCGGTTTTGAAATTGGGGTTGGGGCGGAATGAATCGGCCACCGCGCGGATGACCTTTTTGTCTTTGGGAGTGTATGCCCGCAGCGCATGCTGGATTTTGTTGCCCAGTTGGCCCAGGATGTCCTCTGGGATGTCCCCGGGTGACTGGGTACAAAAGTAAACCCCGACCCCTTTGGAGCGGATCAAGCGGGCCACCTGTTCAATGCGCTTAAGCACTTCTTTGGGTGAGTCTTCAAAAATCAAATGGGCCTCATCAAAAAACAGGATCAACTTGGGCAGCGGTTGATCACCCACTTCTGGCAAGGTTTCAAATAATTCGGTCATCAACCACAACAAAAACGAGGCATACAGCTGCGGCTTCATCATCAATTCACGGGATTCCATGACACTGATGATGCCGTTACCGGACATGTCTTGACGCATCAGGTCAGCCAGCGCCAGGGCCGGTTCACCAAACAATTGATCGGCACTTTGTGATTCCAAATTCAACAAGCGGCGCTGTATGGCGCCAATGGAGGCGTTGGTGATGCGCCCATATTCGGCGGAAATGGCTTGGTGGTTTTCACCCAAAAACTGCAGCAAAGATTTCAGGTCTTGCAAATCCAGCAAGGGCATTTGTTGGTCTTCGGCATAGCGGAAGGCCACGGCGATCACGCCTTCTTGCACATCGGACAACTCCAGCAAACGGCTGAGGTACATGGGACCAATTTCCGCAATGGTGGTGCGCACCGGGTGACCGTATTGTTTGAAAATATCCCAAAACACGGTGGGCGATCCGGCATAGCGGTGGTTTTTGATCTGCAGTTCCGCGGCCCGCTTGTCCAAAAAAGGCTTCTGTTCGCCGGCTTGTGACAAGCCCGACACATCGCCTTTGATGTCGGTCACAAACACCGGCACCCCCAGCTCTGAAAAGTTTTCTGCCAGCACTTGCAGGGTGACGGTCTTGCCGGTGCCGGTGGCGCCGGTGATCAGGCCATGGCGGTTGGCGAAATGGCCCAAGATTTTGGCCGGTTTTTCACCCTGTCCAAAATGCAAAAATTTCGATTCTGTGGTCATGGCATCAATCCTTGGTATATTGGCCATGCAGCCAGTTGAACACCGCGGTCATGCCCAGGGCCTCGCCGCCCTCGGTGCCGCCGGTGCGGTCGCCGAAGTTCCAGCCGTAGGTGTCGACATGCACCCAAGGGGTGTTGGCGTCCACAAAATGCTCCAAAAACAAGGCCGCGGTGATGCAGCCGGCTTGTGGTATGGAGCCGGTGTTGGAGATGTCGGCAATGGTGGATTTGATGTATTTTTGATAGCTTTGCTGCAATGGCAAAGGCCAGGTTTCATCGTGGGTGATTTGGCCACTGGCAAAGAGGCCGTCACTGATGGACTTGCGGTTGGTGAAAAACGGCGTCACCGTGGGTCCCATGGCCACCCGCGCGGCGCCGGTAAGGGTGGCAAAATCGATGATCAATTCCGGATTGGATTCGCCGGCATAGGTCAGGGCATCGGACAAGATCACCCGGCCCTCGGCATCGGTGTGGCCAATTTCAATGGTTTTGCCGGAGCGGGTTTTGACCACATCACCCTGGCGATAAGCGCTGCCAGCAACGGCATTTTCTACTGTGGGGATCAAAACCTGTAAACACACCGGCAATTGGTGGTCGATGATCATTTGTGCCAAACCCAACACATGGGCGCCACCACCCATGTCCTTTTTCATCCAGCGCATGAATTGCGCGGATTTCATGTTGTTGCCGCCGGTGTCAAAACAGACCCCTTTGCCGACCAAAGAAATTTTCGGGTGGGCTTCATCGCCCCAATTCAATTCGATCAATCTGGGCGGTTTGTGGCTGGCCCGACCGACCAGGTGTATGGCCGGAAAATTTTCGGTCAACAGCGCATCGCCTATGATTTCGGTGAATGTGGCGTGGTGTTTCTCGGCAAAGGCTTCGGCCATGGCCGACATCTCGGTCGGGCCCATGTCGTCAGCCGGGGTGTTGATCAAGTCCCGCACCAAAGCGGTGGCGTGAATGGTCGACAGTTCTGACGCAAAAGCCTGCGGGTCTGGCAGCACCAAAGTGGCGCAGGCTTTGGGTTGTTGGTAGCGGTTGAACTGATAGGTGCCAAATCCCCAAGACAAAACCATGGCTGAGGCCACATCGGCCGATTCACAAGCCACGTGGTAGTGTGCCACCGGAAAGTTTTTGAAGGCATGACAAAAACTGTATGGGTTGAGGTCATCGGCAACCACCAGATATATTTTGGCCAGATGGCCATCGGCTTTGCGATCGATCAGGAAGTTGCCCACCTGATCACCCAATTTTTGTTGTTCGGCGGCGCGTTGTAGGTATTCATTTTGCGCGTCAAACCAAGTGTCGAATGTGTCCTTGATGATGGGCATCACAGGAATACTGGGTCCTTTGTGGGTGGTGCTGATGTGGTGAGTCATGATGGGTTTATGCAATGGATTCCACAATGATTATACTGAAGGCTGTGGGGAATATCGACCGTCAACACCAAACTTCAGTCATCAATTGAGCGGATCAACTGGGTTGGTAAATCATTTCCTGGTGCGGGATCTGGTCTTCCAGATAATAAGCGCCGGTGACGACAAAACCCAAGCTTTGATAAAACCGCGACAAATAGGACTGGGCCGAGATTTTGATGGGGTGCTCAGGGAATTGTTGCTGACAGACTTCGATGGCGGCTTGCATCAAGCGCCGGCCCAATTGGTGCGCTCTGAATTCGGGGTCAACCACCACCCGACCGATGCTGCAGGGGCTCCCAGGGGCTTGATCGGGCGGCAAGATGCGGGCGTAGGCCACCACCTGGTCGGTGGCTTGGAACAGGTGCCAGGCCGCTTGGTCCAGGTTGTCGATGTCCAGGTAAGGACAGTTTTGCTCCAGCACAAAGACGGCGTTGCGCAGTTGTAAGATCTGATACAACTCAGTGATGTTCAAGGCCGAAAATGTTCGGCATTGAAACGATTCGTCACTCAAAGTCATCGGCAAAAATCAAATCATCATCCAGTACCAGCGGCAGGGGCCACACATAGGCACCCCGGGAACGGGTGAACACCGCCAGGGTGGTGGCACCGCGGTCGATCGTCATGTCCCAGATCATGACCGATGGCAGACCGGCGGTGAAGCGAAACCATTCGGGCTCGGCCACGGTCACGTCTTCGGTGTAATACAGGCCCCAATCGGTGCCAGCAAACACCATGCCGGGGATGTTGGGATTGACCATCACGCTGTCCACCGGGATGTTGGGCAGGTTGCCGGATTTGTTGCGCCACTCAAAACTGGAACAATCGCTGTTGCAGGTCACTTCAAACAAGTGCCCAGGGGTGCTGGGGGTGTTTTGATCGAAGCCTCCCACCGCCGCGTAACCGGTGGTGGCGATGGTGCCATGGGTGACCACATCAAGGATTGGTCGGTTGGGCAACACGCTGTTGCCATCGGTGACATCAACCCAGGTGGCTGAGTTGCTGCTGCCTTGTCCCAAACCAAACCCATAATACACATTGCCGTCATTGGTGCCAACAATGGCCACTTGGGCGTCGCTGATGCCGTAGTGCATTTGGTTGATGATGGAGCGGTTACCCAACACCCCTTTGGTGAGGTCCGGGCTGTTGATGTACCAAGCGCCGTTGTTGAGACCACCGGTGGTGGTTTCCCAGATGCGGTAGGTGCCGGCCATCAATTGACCACAAACTCCCACACAGTCATGTTTGTTCAAATGAAAAGGAAAGATAAACGGCACCCGGTTGTCACCTGACCAGGGGTTGGCGAATGAGTTGTAACTGCCCAAGGGGCCCGTGGTGCTGATGCGCATGTTGCCAAACTGCGATTCCACATAAACCCGCTGGCCATTGATCGGTTCAATGGTGGCATAAATGCCATCGCCACCATTGACCCGGGTCCACGGTTTGGCGGTGAAGGATTCGCTGTTGGTGTCCCACAGGGCGACCGAAGAACCGTTGTCCTGGGCCCCGCCCACCGCCACCCGATTGGTGCTGTTGACGAAATCAGCACTGATGTCTCCGGAGTAAAATTCGATGGTGTTGATGGTGTTGTTCAATTGGATGTATTCGATGTCACGGGGATCGGTGGCATCGGCGTTGCCGGTGTAATAAACCCCGCCATCATTCCCCACCAACAAGCGGGTGGGATCGCCATTCACATAAGCCCGGGCGTGTTGGTCGACGTGCACGTAGTCGCCAAAATTGGGCCCGCCGGCGTAGCCACAGGTGCTGTTGGTGAAGGTGTCACCGCCGTTGGTCGAACGGAACAGGTCGACGGCCGACAAAAACAACACGTCTGGATCGGTTGGCGACACGCTCATGCCCATGTCGTACCAGGCCTGCGTGCCGCTGTCATCACAGCCAAGGAAATCATTGGTGTCAGCGACCTGGGTCCAGCTGTCGCCGCCGTTGGTGGTTTTCCACACCCCACGCACGGCGCGGGTGGTGACGTCAGCCACTTGCGCATACAAAACGTCGTGGTCAGATGGGGCCATGGTCAGATCAATGCGGCCCAAACTGTTGGTTGGAAAGGGCGTGCCTTCGCCGGTGCCACTGGGCCAGCCGTTGCTGCTGGTCGACACCAAGGTCCAACTCGGACACGCGCTGCTGGGAAACGCGGCTTTGTAAATGCCGTTGGCGCCGTTTTGATTCAAATCAGGTTGCACCGTGGTGTTGTGGCCGCGGGTGCCAATGGCCACGTAAATGTCCCCGGCGGCATTGACCTCCATGCCGGTCACGTCTTGGCGTTGGGTGTCAAAAGCATTGGTCAGGCAGGCCTCGGTCCAATCAACCCCGTCATTGAATGAAAAGAACAGGCCGGTTTTGGTGCCCACCACCAGGTGACTTGAATTCAAGGGGTTGGTGCGCACCCGACCAATGGCCT
This sequence comes from Marinicella meishanensis, assembly GCF_019931145.1. Lineage (GTDB taxonomy): Bacteria > Pseudomonadota > Gammaproteobacteria > Xanthomonadales > Marinicellaceae > Marinicella > Marinicella meishanensis. Next base: position 481,786 of record NZ_JAIOUV010000001.1, read on the forward strand.
GATACTGGGGGAACTCGCCAGCCGGTTGGTCTCGGTAGGGCGCGAATTCGACTTCGCCCAACACCGCCCAATTGGCCCCGGCATCGACCGAGCGCAGCAATCCGGCACTGCCGAATGAGTAAGAACCGTAACGCAAGTCACCGGTACCGGCATAAATCACATTGGGATCATTGGGGTCCAGGTGTAAATCACCAATGGCGGCCCCATTGATGCCGGTTTGGTCAGTGACGTTGGTCCAAGTGGTTTGTTCGTCACAGCAGTCGGTGGTTTTCCACACCCCGCCACCGTCCACACCGGCATAAGCAATGGTTGGGTCGCTGGGGTGGGCCACAATGACATTCACCCGCCCTGAGAAGGCGGTGCTGGCTGGATCACCCAAAGGCAAAGGCCCCAAAGCGGTGAAGGCATTGGGATCGATGCCATTGAACTGATCGGCCTGTTTGAATTTTCGCCTGGGGGTTTGTTGGCGGACCTGTTGGTGCGACGTGCGCGCATCGACCAACCACTCTTGGCGGTATTGAAAGGTGGGATAACTGTAACGGGTCGCCCAATAATCACCGCGCACGGGTTTGTGAAAATCGGCCATGTCACTGTGATCGGCCGGGTCTTGGCTGCAGGCCAGCAAACAAGCACAGGTCAAGATGGGCGCCCAACAGCGGCTGGACTCAAAGATTTTTTTCATGGCGGATCCTCGGAAAATGTTTGGCTTTGATGGTGTCGCCCAAGGGTTTGGTCTCCATGGCGGACTCAATCAGGTGCATGGTCAAGTTTACCGCGCCGCGGTGTCTTTGTACCATTTCTTTGGCCGCCTGGCCCATGGCCAGACGGGCGGCTTCGTTTTCAATCAAATATTCCATCGAGCGGATGATGTCATTGGCATCATGTACGGTTTGTGAACCGTCACAGTCATTCAACAATTGGGTGATTTCGGTGAAGTTATGGGTGTTGGGCCCAACCAACACCGGCAAGGAAAAGACCGCGGCTTCCAGCACGTTGTGGCCACCGATGTTGGCAATCGAACCACCCACAAAAGCGATGTCTGAGGAGGCATAAAACTCCAACATTTCACCCATGGTGTCGACCACGAAGACATCGCCTTCGATGTCGACCAAGCCTATTTCACTGCGCAGTTGGGTGTTGAAGCCTTTGTTGCGACAAGCTTGGGTGGTGCTTTGGAAGCGCTCGGGGTGGCGGGGGACGATGACCAGCATCAATTTGGGGTGTCGTTGTTTCAACACGGCATAAGCGTCCAACACCTCTATTTCATCTTCTTGGTGGGTGCTGGCGGCTATCCATACCAGGCGGCTGTTTTGGTAATGGTCCCTGATTTCCTGGCCTTTTTCGATGATGTGGTTTTCGACGATGATGTCAAACTTGAGACTGCCAACCACGAATATCTTCTCCGGATAACAGCCCAGCTGAATCATGCGCTGGGCATCGGTAACCGTTTGGGCGGCGACATAAGCGGTGTCATTGAAGGCTTTGGCGGCCAACGATTCCACCCAGCGATAACCTTTCATGGAGACTTCTGACAAGCGGGCATTGGCCACCACGATGGGGATGTTTTTCTTTTTGCAAAAACGGAACAAATTGGGCCAGATTTCGGTTTCCATGATCACCGCCAAATCGGGCTTGGTTTTGCGCAGAAACCGTTTCACTGCACCGGGCAAATCATAAGGCAGGTACACATGAAACACCTGATCACCGAATATTTGTTGCACCCGGTCAGAGCCGGTGGGGGTGATGGTGGTCAGCACAAAAGAGTGGTCTTGGTATTTTTCCATCAAGGCTTTGATTAAGGGGATGGCGGCATTCACTTCACCGACCGACACCGCATGCACCCAAATGGACTGGTTCTTGAACTTGGGAGATTTGAACCAGCCAAACCGTTCATGCCAGCGCTGTAAATAGGCTTTGGTTTTGATCCCTCGGGTGGCCAGCCTGATCAGCACCAATGGCGTCAGCAAGGTGGTTACCAAGGAGTAAAAGCGGGAGCGCAGTTCGAGTTTCATCGCAACACCTGGCCGGAGCTGGCCAAGCGCATGGCCGAAGGCCCAGCTTGTTGGCCCAATGGCAAATCCAAATAATGATCCACCTGATCGCCCCAAATGGCGGCAATCTCGGCACAGGAGTTTGGGGTGGGTTGGCCACTGAGGTTGGCGCTGGTGGAAACCAAGGCATGACCCAGCTCATCGCACAAGGTTTTGACCGCCGGGTGGTCGGTCAGCCGCACCGCCACGGTGTCATGGTCGCCGGTGATCCAACGGGGCGTCAGCGCGGTGGCTGGAAATACCCAGGTGTGATGGCCTGGCCAGGTTTTTAAGGCCCGGGCCAAATCGAACGGGTCAGCCGGTTGGATCAATGGCAACAGTTGTTGCAGGTGGCTGGCGATGAGGATCAGACCCATGTTCACAGGCCGTCGTTTGAGTTGGAGGATGCGCTGCACCGCGGCTTCATCGCGGTAATCACAACCGATGCCAAAAACCCCTTCAGTGGGATACACCAACACCCCGCCCTGTCGCACAGAGTCAGCTGCTTGCTTGATGGAAGTCCCCAATTCAGCCATGGTTATTTGGCAGTCGATTTCTTTGCTGCTTTTTTCTTAGTGGTCTTTTTTTTCGTGGCTTTTTTGACGACTTTTTTCTTCGCCACCTTTTTCTTGGTGGTCTTCTTCTTGGTCACTTTTTTCTTGCTGGTTTTCTTCTTGCCACGGCGCTTTTTGTCGGGTGCATTGGCCAGGATTTCGATGCACTGTTCATGGGTCAGGGCTTTCGGATCCTGGTCTTTGGCAATCTTGCCGTTTTTGTTGCCGTCGGTCACGTAAGGACCCCAGCGGCCATTCAGCACTTGAATGCCATCATCAAAAGTTTGGATGATTTTGTTGGCATCGGCAATCTTTTTCTCGGTGATCAGCACCAGCGCCTCTTCCAAGGTGATGGAGTATGGGTCGCCGTCTTTGATGCTGACGAATTTATTGTCATAACGCACATAGGGCCCAAAGCGACCGATGTTGGCCGACACTTTTTCACCCTCTGAGGTTTCGCCCAAATGTCGGGGCAAGGCAAACAAGGCCATGGCCTCATCGAAGGTGATGGTGTCCAGTTTTTGTCCGGGCAACAAGCCCGCAAAATTGGGTTTGTCTTCATCATCACGGGTGCCTATCTGTACGAATGTACCGTACTTGCCGATGCGCACTGAGACCGGTTTGCCGGTTTTGGGGTCGGTGCCCAGTTCTCTTTTGTACTGCGCTTCGTCGCGGGACACGGATTCTTCTTTTTCTTCCACCAGTTTGATGAAAGGGTCCCAGAACTTTTTCATCAATGGTTTCCAGGATTTTTCCCCGCGTGACACCGCGTCCAAGGCGTCTTCCAGCCGGGCGGTGAACTCATAGTCCACATAGTCTTTGAAGTGGGATTCCAGGAACCGGGCCACCACTTTACCGACGTCGGTGGGGATGAAGCGTTTGCTTTCCAATTCCACATAGTCTCGGTTCAACAAAGTGGAGATGATGCTGGCATAGGTCGAGGGCCGACCGATGCCGAATTCTTCCAGCGCCTTAACCAGCGTGGCTTCAGAATACCGCGGTGGTGGTTCGGTGAAGTGCTGCACCCCTTCAATCGATTTGACCGCCACCACATCGCCTTTTTTCAGGTTGGGCAAGTGGTTTTCTTTTTGGTCTTTTTTGACGTCGTCCATGCCTTCTTCATAAACTGCCAGAAAGCCTTTTTCCAGGATGGTGGAGCCAGAAGCCCGCAGGTTGTGGCCATCACCGAAGGTGAAATCAGCCGACACAGTGCCGATGGTGGCGTTGATCATTTGTGAAGCCAGGGTGCGTTTCCAGATCAAATCATACAAACGGAATTGGTCGCGATCCAAGAATGACTTGATTTCGGCCGGTATCAACTGGGCCGACACCGCACGAATCGCCTCATGGGCCTCTTGGGCGTTTTTCGATTTGCTTTTGTAATGGTTGGGTTTGTCAGGGACTTGCTTGGCCCCATACTTGTCTCGAATGACGCCCCGAATGTCTTCGATGGCATCGTTGGCCAGGTTCAATGAGTCGGTCCGCATGTAAGTGATCAAACCTTGGCTTTGTCCATTGATCTCCATGCCCTCATACAATTGTTGGGCGATTTGCATGGTTTTGCGCGCGGTGAACCCCAGTTTTCTGGCCGCCTCTTGTTGCATGGTAGAGGTGATGAAAGGCGGTGCGGGTTTGCGTTTGCGTTCCCGCTGGGTCAGCTCAGTCACCGTCAGTTCGGTTCCGGCTTGGCTGCGCAATGTTTTCAGTGCCTCATCGGCCTTTTGCTGGTTGTTGATGTCAAACTTTTTCAGTTTGTTGCCGGCGTAGATGTTCAGGTTGGACTCAAAGCCGGCGGCTCCTTTGGCCAATTGTCCATGGATGGTCCAATATTCTTCTTTGATGAAGGCGGCGATTTCATCTTCGCGCTGCACGATCAAGCGCAGGGCAGGGGATTGCACCCGACCGGCCGATAAGCCCCGCCGCACTTTTTTCCACAACAAGGGCGACAGGTTGAAACCCACCAGGTAGTCCAGTGCCCGACGGGCTTGCTGGGCATCCACCAATTCATCGGAAATTTGGCGGGGGTTGGCCACCGCTTCCTGAATGGCTGATTTGGTGATTTCTGAGAACACCACCCGTTTGATGTCTTTGTCTTTGAGCAGGTTGCGGTCTTTGAGGATTTCCACCACGTGCCAGGATATGGCCTCTCCTTCGCGGTCCAAATCCGTGGCCAGATAGATGGTGTGTGCTTTTTTGGCGGCTTTGACGATGGCGTCGATGTGCTTCTTGTTTTTTTCCACATCGACGTATTTGAGTTCGAAGTCGTTGTCCGGGTCTACCGCACCTGATTTGGCCAAAAGATCTCGCACATGTCCATATGATGCCAATACTTTGTGTCCTTTGCCGAGGTATTTTTCAATGGTTTTTGCTTTTGCAGGTGATTCTACAATCAGTAAGTTGTCTGCCATGGGCTAATGTTCATGATCGACCGGTGGATCAAACATCAAACTTTCCATTGATGCAAAGGCTTGTTCCTCATCCGGTTGTGAAAATAAAATTATCAAAGCGAGCCATTGTAAATCATCAACATCAATGTTGTCAGCATTTAGATTGAGCAAACCATTGATCAGCAGTTCCCGGGTATTGGGGGTTAGGATACCTGAGGATTCGAGGTAATGGATGAAATTGATGCCTTCTTCGTCGAGCAATTCCAATTCGGCGTTGGTGTAGATTCGAATCGCATCGGCCGATTGCTCAACCGGTTGGTGGGTCTTGTCGTGTATGCTCAACAACCAGTCAAAAGCATGGTCGATGGTGCTTTGCTCAAAGCCGGCTTGTTCGAGGCCATCATAGATGCTGTTCTTGGTGTATTGTTCTTGGAGGTTGGCTTGCTCTGACAAATAATTCTCAAATAAATAAACCAAGACGTCAATGATGTTTTCATTCATATTTTTTGATAGTTCGCACCCGGTAGTTTTTCAATCACACCAGCGAGCTCCATGATCAATAAATCAGAAGCCACATCACCACTGGTTAATTGAGTTCCTTCAACGATATCATCAAATGCGGTGGGATGATAGTCTAAATGCCTTAAAATGTGCTGTTGCGATTCGGAAAGCTTGATATCGGGTGTGCCGGTGCTTTTTTCAAGGCTTGATTCGTGCAGTTTGCTGCTCAGTTGGTCGGACAGCATGTGGATGCCCGGTTCGATTTCCTGCAAGATGTCCGGTGCGGTCTCCACCAATTTGGCCCCTTGTTTGATCAAGGCATGACAGCCTTTGGCCAAGGGGTTGTGAATGCTGCCTGGAATGGCCATCACCGGCCGGTTGTATTCCATGCTCAAACGGGCGGTTATCAGGGTGCCACTTTTTTGCGCCGCTTCAACCACCAGGGTGCCCATCGACAAACCCGCGATGATGCGATTGCGGCGGGGAAAATGGTGGGCATGGGGCGGGGTGTCCAAAGGCAGTTCAGACACCACCGCGCCATGGTTGGTGATGGTTTGGGCCAGGGCTTTGTTCTGTTTGGGGTAGATGCTGTTGATGCCGGTGCCCATCACCGCCACCGTTTGACCGCCGGCAGCCACCGCCGCCTGATGGGCTTGGGTGTCTACGCCAATGGCCAGCCCACTGGTGATCACCAAACCCTGCCGGGCCAAATCATGGCAGAAATCCTGGGTGTTGTTCAAGCCCGCCTGGCTGGCGTTTCTGGAGCCCACCACCGCCAGTTGGGGCAACAACAAAACCGCTGGGTTGCCTTTCACATACAACAACAAAGGTGGGTCATTGATCAGTCGCAGCTGCGGGGGATACAGTGGGTCATCCACCGTCAGGATGTGGTTGTTTGGTTTCGACAACCACGTCAGTTCGGCCTCCAAGTCTTGGTCATTGGCTTGTCTGAGATACGATTTGGCGGCGGCGGGCAGGACCGCATCTGAGGGCAGGTTGTGCAGTTGACACACGGCTTCGGCATCACCACAGGCCTCCAGCAGTGGCTGGATTTTAACCCAACCAAGTCCAGGTGCACGTTGTAAGTGCAACCAGGACTTGATGTTGTTAAGTTCAGACATTCCCTGTCATTATATATGGGTATGACTTACGGCAGCTTGACGTAGTCGTACATTTTGATCGGACGGTTGCCTTCGGTGATGATGGCATAGCTGATGTTCTCAAAGGTTTTGAACACCATGATGTGGCCAGCGTATTCCATGGGTAAAGTGACCATGGCTTTGGAAGGCTTGAACAAAGTTTTCAGGTCTTCCTTCGGATGCATTACATCATCGCGAATGGTGCGCTCTGGACTGTATACTGAGAACACATCGCCCACAGATACGCCTTGTGCCGAACCATTGCTGATGGCAATCACTTGCCGCCGTCCACTGCCAAACAGGGCATTGTTGAGGGCCACGACCCGGATGTTGTCGTCATTGACGGTGGCGCCTTTGGGCATGAAATAAGGATCAAAGTTGAAGTCGTCAAGCGGCAGGATCAAATCGCCTTTTTTGACTTCGGTATCCACCTCAATGATGCGCAAGGTGTTGATGTCGTCGGTGCCGACACGGACCACTTCTGCCACCCCGGTATCGGCCACTTCATAGCCCAAGATTTTGACGTTTTCCCAGTAGGTGCGATCGATGTACTTCTTCCAAAACCGGGACAATACGGCGGAGGTGGTGTGGTCGGATGATTTGTGCCAATCAATGGACTCGATTTCATGGGTCTTGGAAGTTTCCCAAGGGTAATCGGTGGGCACTTCGCGATAAATCACGGTGGGCCGCACAATCGCCAGTCGGTCGCCCTGACGGGCATTTTTCAAATTGCGCACATAAACCAAATCACTGGTGGCAGAGACGTTGCGGTCTTCTTCAGCAGCCACCACATAAGGTGCCAAGTCGATGTCTTCTTTGTTCAATATGCGCAGCTTGCGCAAAAAGGGCTCGATGTCTTTCAGGGGGATGGTTTCAACCGCTTTATTCTTGTCCAGCTCCCGAACCTGGGGACCCAGCTTTACGGTCGGGTGGGCGCGGTTGACGGTGATGGCTGGCTGACCATTCAGGTAAACCAAATTGAGCTGATCTCCCGGATAAATCAAATGGGGGTTTTCAATTTGAGGGTTGGCATGCCAGATTTCTGGCCACAACCAAGGCGATTGCAAAAACACCGCAGAAATGTCCCATAAGGTGTCCCCTTTTTGGACCACATAGGTGTCTGGATGAGCAGGATTCAGTTCAACTTCTTGAGCCTGGGCAGACAAAACCAACCCGAGCAGTAACGCTATAATTAAATGTTGTTTTTTAAACATCATCGGCAAACCCTTGATTTTCCTAAAACTTTAGTTTAGCCATTTTAAGAATAAAATTAAACAAAAAATGTGATTCAAACGGCAAATTGCCGCAAAAAAGTGGATTTTACCCTTGATTGATTCATTTGTATCCAGCAATTTTCGCCGCCAACACAGCAAAAAAGTTTAAATTTCACAGGAAAAAACCGCCAATTTATTTCCATCTGAGCCAGAAAACTATAAGATGTGCCACTCACATTGCATTGCGAACAACCACTGTTTCTATAATAATGACTCAACTGAACATCTTGACCCTGCCTGACTCAAGATTAAAAACCGTTGCCCAACCGATCCCACAAGTGACGGATGAAATCAGACAGTTGGCTGCGGACATGTTAGAAACCATGTATGCGGCACCAGGCATTGGTTTGGCCGCCACCCAAGTCGATCGCCACATCCAAATGGTGGTCATCGATGTGTCTGAAGACAAATCAGAACCCTTGGTCTTGATCAATCCCGAAATCATCGAACGGGCTGGCATCCAAACCCACGAAGAAGGTTGCTTGTCGGTGCCGGGCATCTACGCCAAAGTCAAACGCGCGGATCAGGTGATGATCAAATACCAAGACCTCGATGGGCAATGGCAAGAATTGCAAACCGAAGGTTTGTTGGCGGTGTGTATTCAACACGAACTGGATCATTTGAAGGGCATAGTGTTCCTCGATCACTTGTCGGTTTTAAAACGAAAAATTGCATTGAAAAAATTGGCCAAATTACATGACTAAAAACACCCTCATACTGGTATTGACCTTATTCATGGCTGGCTTGGCGCAGGCTGAAGAACCGGCGGCCAAGCCGCTGGAACGGTTCACCAAAAACATCACCATACAGCAAGCCACCCAAATCAAAATCATCAACCATTACGGCGACATCCGCATCCGCAAAGCCGATGACGATCAATTCATCTTTCATGGTGTGGCCCAAGCGCAAGCCAGCCAACAAGTCAGTCTGGATGTCCAGCAAGACAAAGACCTGACGGTGTTCACGGTGCAGTACAGCGATCCGGCCAACACCAACCAATTGGACCGTTTTGATTTGGCCCTGGTGGTACCCCCGCTGGTGGCCTTGGACATCGAAATTGAAAATGGCAAACTCAGCACCAAAGGATTGGGCAGCGCCGTCAGGGTGCGATCTGACAGCGCCGATTTGCAGGTCAAAACCTCTGGACCGGTGGACTTATACACGAAACAAGGGGCCATCGAGTTGTCCATCAAACCGGTGACCAGCAAAATCCAAAGTCAAATTCAAACCCACCAGGGTGTGGTCAGTGTGATTTTTTATGATGACTTGCCGCGGTTTGAAATCAACACAGGCAGTCATGTCACCAGCAATTCAGTGCCGGTGTTACAAAGCTTGAGCACCCAACAACGGACTGCCTATTATGGTGACATCAATAACAACCATCATTTGTCGGTGAAAACCGACACCGGCCAAATCAGTCTGATTGATTTGGCCCATTAACAGCAACCAAAAAGAGAGGAAGTAATTTTGAAACATAAAACCAACTTAAAAACCGCCTTGGTCGGCTTGACTTGCTTGTTGGGCAGTCAGCTTGCCGGGGCCGAACCGGTCACGCGCTATGGCGCAGACTCCGTGGGTGATGTGGTGTATCCCGTCACCGTCACCGTCAACCTGAAAAATGGCACCAAGCCCAATGTCTGGCAACCAGGTGATCCGATCAAAGAGATCCCCTTGCGTTTTCGTCGGCCCAAAGATTGGGAGCGGCCAGCCGCCAAAGACCGTGGATTTGGCGTCGATCCATTGGCCGTGAAACAGTGGAGTGTTCAACAAGAGAACACCGAAGGGGCCATTTTTGACAGCACCATTGTCAACGTCGATGGCTTGGGCTTCACCGGGGTGAACCCTTCTGACACCAATGGTGACATCGGTATTGATCACTACATCCAATCCATCAACAACGGCTCCAGTTCCGGTATTTTGATTTTGAACAAAGCCGATGGCACCACCGCAGCTTCCTTTGTGCTGGATGACATTGCGGCGGGTTCCGGCACCGGTTGTGGCGCGGGTACGGGTGACCCCATCATCATGTACGATCAATTCGTTGACAACGGAGTGGGCAACCCCATCGGTCGTTGGGTGTTGACCGAATTCACCGGCAACTCACTGTGTATTTACATTTCACAAACCCACGATCCCATTGGACCAACCGATTTGAGTACTTGGTATTTGTATGAGTTCATCTCAGATTCTGGTGGTTTGCCTGATTACCCCAAATTTGGGGTGTGGCGTGATGCCTATTACATGGGTGCCAATGAAAGCAATCGTCAATATGCGTTTGACCGTGACAACATGATCAACGGTGCCCCGGCCCGTGGTTACCAGGTGTTTGCCACCGTTGGTTTGCCTGGCTTTGGATTCCAGCACTTGATGCCTGCAGATGGTGACGGCAACACCTTGCCGCCAGCCGGTGCGCCCGGAATATTCATGCGCCACCGCGATGCCCAATACCATGGTGATCCAGGTGGCACCCCTGACCGCTTGGAAATTTGGGAGTTCACCACCGACTTTGATACCCCAGCCAACAGTGCCATCACCGGACCGATCAACATCGATGTGTCCGATTTTGACACCAACCTGGGTGGTACCAACTTCGGTGACCTGTCGGTACCACAACCCGATGGCGCCACCAACCTGTTCCCACTGAAGCAGCCTTTGATGTGGCGGGTTCAACACCAGACCATTTTGGGTAAACAATATTTGGTGGGTAACATGACCACCGATGTGAATGGCAATGACTACCACGGTGTCCGCTGGTGGGTGCTGGAACGTCCAGAAGCTTCAATCAGTGGTGCTGATTGGGTGTTGTCTGATGAAGGCACCTACACCTCAGGTGATGGCATCACCACTGGGGATGGTGTACACCGCTGGATGGCTTCTGCGGCCATGGATTCGTCAGGTAATTTGGCCATTGGTTACAACACCTCAGCAGTCACTGGCAACAACAACTCAGCTGCTGACGTGTATGCCGGCATGCGCTATGCCGGACGGCTGTTCACCGATCCCGCGGGCACCATGCCCCGTGGTGAAAACTCCATCATTGAGGGCAGCGCCTCCAATTCATCCGGTCGTTATGGTGACTACACGTCCATCAGCGTGGATCCGGTAGACGGCTGTACCTTCTGGTATACCGCCCAGTACAACACCTCTGGCAACTGGTCAACCCGCGTGGCTTCATTCAAGTTTGCCGCTTGTGGTGAACCTGGCTTTGCCTTGTCATCATTGGCTGGCGACCAAGCATTTTGTACCTTGGGTGGTGATGTGGATTTCGATCCACAAATTGATGTGTTGTCAGTCAATGGATTTGTTGATCCTGTGACTCTGGCATTCAACCCCGCTTTGCCAACCGGTTTCTCAGGCTCGTTCGTGACCAACCCCGTCACACCAGGTAACAGCACCGATGCCAACATCGACATTTCCTCGGCTTCAGCCGCCCCAGGCGACTACACCCTGATCGTGGAAGGCACCAGTGGCATGTTGACCGGTCAGTTGGCCTTCGATGTGTCGATTTATGATGACGTGCCACAAGTGGGCACCACCTTGACTGCACCAGCCGATGGCGCCAATGGCATAGCCACCAGCGGTGCGGTGTTGTCATGGGCCGATGGTGGCAGTTCGGTGACCGAGTACTTTGTTGAAGTGGCCACCGATGCGGCCTTCACCAATGTGGTTGAGTCAGCAACGGTCTCCAGCACGTCTTATCAGTTGACCAATGGCTTGATGAGCAACACCCAATACTTCTGGCGGGTGACCACTGTGAACTTGTGTGGTTCAGGGGTCACGTCAGCGGCCTTCTCATTTACATCGGCCAATGAAATTTGTTTGGTACAAAACTTCTCCATCCCTGACAATGATCCTGCTGGGGTCGACATGCAGTTGGTGGTGGGCGATGCCGGCAACATTTTGGACCTGTTGGTTGAAGTCAAAGCCGATCACACTTGGGTGGGCGATTTGATCTTCACTTTGACCCATGAAGACACCGGTACTGCGGTGACCTTGATGGATCGACCTGGCTTTACCGGCACCGGCTTCGGTTGTGGTAACGACAACGTAGATGCCATCTTTGATGACGCCAGTGGTTTGCCAGTTGAAAGTGAATGTGCGGCGACACCACCAGCCATTGGCGGTGTGGTTCAACCCCAACAAGCCTTGTCAGCCTTCATCGGTGAAGACATCGGTGGTACTTGGACCTTGAATGCCAATGACAACGCCGGCTTTGACACCGGACAGTTGACCTCACTGTGTTTGATTCCATCGGTGGAAGATCCTTGTGATCCAGCGCCTCCGGTTGGTGATCCAGACGTGATCTGGTTCAATGGCTTCCAGTGTGTGCAAACACCCTGAATCAGAGCCACTCTTGGGGTCAACGTGACCCCATAAAAAAACCCCAGTTTCGACTGGGGTTTTTTTGTGGCCAAGTGAAACTCAGCCGGTGATCAACGGTGTGTGTTTCATTGCATCGGATCAACCAACAAGATGTTCTCACAACGGTCTGGGCCGGTGGAAATCATGTGTACCGGTGCGCCAGTGAACTGTTCAATGTGTGCAATCAGCGCTTTGGCTGAGGCCGGTAGGTCGGCCATCTCGGTCAAACCTTTGGTCGATGATTGCCAGCCAGCGAACTCTTCATAGATGGGCTTCACCTGGGCCCATTCCTGCGCCGATTCAGGGAAGGCCTGATCACCATAACTGGTGCACATTTTGATGGTTTCGAAGGTATCCAACACGTCCAGTTTGGTGACACACAAGCCGGTCACGCCATTGACTTGGACGGCCCTTTTCAAGGCCACCAGGTCGAGCCAGCCACAGCGTCGAGGACGGCCGGTGGTGGCCCCAAACTCGACCCCGCGTTTGGCCAGTTCGGCACCGTCATCATCGAACAGCTCGGTGGGGAATGGCCCACCGCCGACCCGCGTGGTATAGGCTTTGGTGATGCCCAGTACGTAGTCGATTTGGGTGGCTCCCAGCCCCGAGCCGGTGGCGGCCGAACCCGAAGTGGTGTTGGACGAGGTGACAAAGGGGTAGGTGCCGTGGTCAATGTCCAACAGCGTGCCTTGTGCACCCTCCATCAACAAGCGGTCCTCGTTGGCCAGGTGTTGGTGTAATTGGCCGGTCACATCGGAACACATGCCCCGCAAAAAGTCGGCTTGTTGTAAGGCCGTCTGATAGACCTCGTCAAAAGCCAGGGGCTCAGCCTGATGAAAATGTTCAATCACAAAATTGTGGTAGGCCAGCACCTGAGTCAGCTTGTCTTTGAGCAGTTCAGGATCCAACAAATCGCCGATGCGGATGCCGCGTCGGGCCACTTTGTCTTCATAAGCCGGGCCGATGCCGCGGCCGGTGGTGCCAATGGCCTGCTTGCCTTTTTTCAGTTCCCGCAATTGGTCCAATTTGATGTGGTACGGCATGATCACGGGCGCTGCTTTGGAAATGTATAAGCGCGACTGCACATCAACGCCTGAGGCTTCCAGGTTCTTGATCTCTTTGATCAAGGCCGTGGGCTCAATCACCACGCCGTTGCCAATGTAGCATTTCACCCCGTCCCGCAAGATGCCTGAAGGGATCAAGTGCAACACGGTTTTTTGCTCGTTGATGATCAGCGTGTGGCCGGCATTGTGGCCGCCCTGATAACGAACCACCGCATCGGCCCGTTCGGTTAATAAGTCGACAATTTTTCCTTTGCCTTCATCACCCCATTGGGTGCCCAGTACAACGACAGATTTTTTCATGACTGTATGTAATTAAAAGTGATCGCGCCCGCCACCAACATGATGGCACCAAAAAGGCGCAAATGATGGTCTTCCATTTGCGCCAATTGTAATAACAGGTTTTTCCAGGCTTTGGGAGCGATGAATGGCATGATGCCTTCAAAGATCATCACCAAAGCGATGGCCGCAATGATTGGGTGTTCAATCAATTGGGGTTTTTCTCGCGGAAATATTTAAAGAATTCTGAGTTGGGGTCCAACACCATCACATTGCCAGTCCCATGGCGGAAACTGTTGGCATAAGCCTCCAAACTTCTGACAAAGGCGTAAAACTCGGGATTCTGGTTGTGGCTTTCGGCAAACAATTTGGTGGCTTCGGCATCGCCCTCACCTCGCATCACGGCGGCCCTTTGCTCGGCATCGGCAATCATGATTTGAATGCGTTTGTCGGTGTTGGCGCGGATGTTGATGGCCTCTTTGCGCCCATTGGAGCGGTGTTCGGCCGCTTCCACCAACCGTTCGGAGCGCATGCGGTTGTAAACCGATTCATTGACCGACTGATCCAGGTTGATTTGTTTGATTCTCACATCCACAATTTCCACCCCATAAGGCGCCGAACGGGTTTTCATTTGGCTGCGCAAATTTTCCATCAGTTCGATCCGTTGGGTCGAAATGGCTTGGTCCAGGGTGCGGACAGAAAACTCTTCTTGCAGGGCGTTTTTGATCACGCCGGTCAAGTTGGCATTGGCTTTGGCAATCAAGCCGCCATTCGAGGTATAGAACTGCTTGACGTCTTGGATCTTCCACTTCACGTAGTAATCCACCATCAGGTATTCGTTGTCGGTGTTGAACACGCGTTCTGGGGCATTGTCCAGGGTTTGGATGCGGCTGTCGAATTTAACGATGTTGTTGACGATCGGCATTTTCACATGCAGACCAGGCTCGTAGCCGGCTTGGACCACCTCACCAAAGCGCAGTTTAACCGCCGTTTCTCGTTCGTTGATGGCGAACAAAAACAGGCTGGCCAAGAAGGCCATGACCAATAAGGTGATGAGCAGAGCAATCATTTTATTCATGGTTATCGGCCCCTCCCACGGCGGGTGTTGCGGTTGGATTGGTTGTTGCCACCGGCAGGCAGTTGCGACATGTCAGGTGTGACCACGGTGGTGCCCAGATCCAATGGTCGGTTGTCGGTGATTCGGGGTTGGTTCTTCATCAATTGGTCCAACGGCAAATACATCATGCTGTTGCCTGAATCTTGGTCCATGATGACTTTGGAGGTGTCGCCCAGGACGCTTTCCATGGTTTCCAGGAACAGGCGTTGGCGGGTCACCTCTGGGGCCAGCTCATACTGTTCGCGCAGCAGATTAAAGCGATCGGCTTTACCGGCGGCCTCAGCGATGATGGCTTCTTTGTAGGCTTCGGCTTCCTGGATGATTTTCAGCACCCGACCTTCGGCCTCTGGAATGCGGTCATTGGTATACTCGTTGGCTTGGTTGATGAAGGTTTTTTGGTCCTCACGGGCTTTGACCACGTCATCAAAGGCTTCTTTGACGTTGATCGGCGGATGCACTTCGGTGATGTTCACTTGGGTCAATTCAATGCCGGTTTTGTAGTCATTCAGCATTTGCTGGATCTCGTCCCTGGCTTGTTGGTTCACCGCGGTGCGGTTTTCGTTGATGATGAAGTCCAAGGTGCGGGTACCGGCCACTTGGCGCATCACACTTTCGGCCACTTGGCGCACGGTGTTTTGCGGACTGGCCACACTGAACAGATAGTCATTGACCCGCTCTTCATCGATGCGGTATTGGATTGAATAATCGATTTCAATCAGGTTTTTGTCTTCGGTCAACATCTGCCCGGAATTGTCTTCTTGGCGGATGGTTTCGACGTTCACCCGATACACTTCGGCAAAGGGTCGGGGCAGGGTGAAGCGCAAGCCCGGTTGCATGGTGTGAGAGTATTTCCCAAACACCAGCACCACGCCGCGTTCGGCTTGTTGAATCTGATAGGCGGCGCTGTACAAGGCCAGCACCAACAAACCGATGATCAAAGCCAGCACCGGTCCCGATGAGCTTTTGTTGTTGCCTGAGCCGCCCATGCCCAAGGCACGTTTGATGGAGTTGAACAAATCACTGAGGATTTGATCAAACTCAGGTGGTTTGTTGCCACCGGGTCGGTTGGGGCCGTTGTTGGGCCGGTTGCCGCCCGGTTGTTGATTGCCAGGTTCATTCCAAGGCATGCATGTTCTCCTGTAATTTACCAGTCTTGTGGGTTTTCTTTGATTTCGATTTGTTGACTGACCAGCAGTTGGCTGATGAAGTCAGCACTGGGGTCATCACCTTTGGCCAATTGTCGCCATTTCTCTAAGGGCAATTCTACCCTAAGCAGCCACTGTCCGGCGTCATCGACTTGTTCATCACGCACCGCATCCTGCGCAAAAAACTGCGCCCGCAGCTTGGCCAGCGACATGGGCAAAGCGAATTCCAGGGATAAATGGGTACGATGCAAGCGTTCTTCAATGGCTTTGAGCAATAAATTGATGCCTTTGTTTTGGTGGGCGGAAATCCACACCTGATCGGGGCCTTTGGTTTCGTTCAAGCGCAACTGGGGCTGGGCCCCGGATTGGTCAATCTTGTTGAATATTTCGATCATCGGCACCGCGCCGATGTCCAAGTCATCCAACACCTTATAAACCTCGGCCATGTGGTCCCGGTGTTCCAGGTTGCTGTCATCAATCACATGCAACAACACGTCGGCATCCAGCGCTTCTTGCAAGGTGGCCCGAAACGCCGCCACCAGCTCATGCGGTAAGTCACGCACAAAGCCCACGGTGTCACTGATCACCGCTTGACAACCGGGAATCACCGTCAGTTGTCTGACGGTGGGGTCCAAGGTGGCAAACAATTGATCTTCGGCATACACCCCGGCGTCGGTCAACAGGTTGAACAAGGTGGACTTGCCGGCATTGGTATAACCGACCAGGGCCAACATTTTGGTGCCTGATTTTTTTCGTTGCTTACGCCCCTGTTCACGCTGCCGCATGACTTTGTCCAATTTGGCATTCAGTGATTTGACCCGCGCATTCAACAAGCGGCGATCGGTTTCCAGCTGGGTTTCACCGGGACCACGCATGCCAATCCCACCTTTTTGTCGCTCTAAGTGGGTCCAGCCCCGCACCAAGCGGGTCGACATGTGCTTCAGTTGAGCCAACTCGACTTGCAGCTGACCTTCATAAGAGCGGGCCCGTTGCGCAAAGATATCCAGAATCAAGGTGCGTCGATCCAACACCCGGGCTTTGACCAGGGCCTCCAGGTTGCGCTCTTGCACCGGGCTCAAAGCGGCATCCACGATCACCACATCGGCCTCATGCACTTGCACGGCGTGCTGTAATTCTTGGGCTTTGCCCGAGCCGATGTAATACTTCGGATCGATCGATTGTTTGGTGCTGGTGATGACGTCAAAAATCTCCGCCCCGGCGGTGGTCACCAGTTCTTTGAATTCTTCGATGCGGTCGGGTTGCTCACCGCGCAAATCCCGTTGCATGGGGGTCGGGCACAACAGCACCGCGCGGTCACCGCGTTCGGACCGCTCAAACATGGTCAATCCCCCGCGTTCGGTCAGGTGTCGATGGCATGATTGGCTTCAAAGGTGTGTTCATGGGCCCATAAAAAAAGCAGTTTCAAGCGTGAAACTGCTTCATCAGCAAGACAGAATGCTCAGCAATCAGTCGTCACCGTCCTGTTGGATTTTATAGGTGCTGACGTTTTTCGCCGGCACGATGGTGGAGATCGCGTGCTTGTAAACCAATTGATTGGTGGTGTTGTTCAACACAATCACGAATTGATCGAATGATTCGACCGTGCCCTGTAATTTGATGCCATTCATCAGAAACACTGAAACCGGGATGCGGTCTTTGCGCAAGGCATTCAAAAAAGGGTCTTGTAAAGTTTGAGATTTAGACATGGTTCTTACCTGATTCATTATTATTGTTTGTGGCTATTTTAGCACAACCGATGAAGTCAAAATGAAATACTGACTAAGCATCAGAAAAGTATTCAAACATTAACTATTAAAATGAAAGGGTCAATTCCACACATCAAATTAGTGTTGAAACTCTCAGAGACATAGATGTACAATTCATTGTGCCCTGTTTAATATATTACTAACAGGCGCAAAATATGGAGTCATTATAAATGGATTTTTATCTGTCATCTTTCTTCTTAAATACTATCGGACTAGTTTAAATATGGAACCAAGAATTACAACATTGCTGCTATTTATATTTCACTTAATTTTCTCTCAAGATGTTTTCGCCTCATCTGATTCGAACACAAATCTAAAAACATACATTGAAAAATCGGATTTGATTGTACACTTTAGGCTGCTTGATAAGACTTCAACAGAAGAATCCATGCTTAAGAATTTTTCAATGATTGAGGATGGTAAAGTTGTTCAAAAGGAAATGATATCCAAAGGAATTTACACCACTTATACATTAGAAATCATTGAGGTGATGAGTGGAATACTTGATGCAGTGACTTTAGAAGTAAAGATGTCTGGAGGTTGCTATCGAGACATATGTGCAACACTTAGCATTGGCTATGACTACAAAATAAATGAAGAGGGTGTGCTTTTTCTGAAATATGATAAAACCAGCGGAAATTATTTTTCATATGCTGCTTTCAACTCAGCATATAAGGTGGGCAAGAATGACATATTGTATTTGGGTGAGAATGAGCCCAGCAATGAAAACAAAAGCGCCTTGGAAGCATTAAAAGAAGCTCATTACTTGACTTTAAACAATCTAAGGGAACAGGTTTTAAACCACGTAAAAGGAAGTACTCAAAATGATTGATTTCTATAGGAACCAAAATAAGTTTTTGTTACTGGCAGCAACTCTGTTGTATATGTATTGTGAAAACAGTTATTCCGGAAACAATGAGTTGCAGGCATGGTTCTTGCAAGATCTTGAGTTTACCATCATTATGGATTCTGTGAATATTCCTCCCGGAATTCCTAATTCTCAATCTTCAAGAATTAATTTATTTGATGCAATCAATGAGTGGAATCTAGACCCAAGCTTCAATTATGATTTTTTTAATGTCCAAATTGGCCAAGTCAGCAATTCAGTTGATAGAGTGAATAATGGACTGAATGAAATTAAGTTTTATGCCTGGGATCGATCTGAATTTGGTGCTGATACCGCAGGTTACAATTTTCGGTTTGCTACCAGAGAATACAACACAAACACGCCGGGTTTTCCGAATACTAAAGTATATAGAATTATCGAATCTGATGTGTATATGAATCCGAATATTTTATGGACTTTGGACACCAATAATTGTGCAAATAGATATCATGCTCCAACGATATTGAAGCATGAAATAGGGCATGCGTTTGGTTTGCTCGACAAATATTCAAGCTTAGACTCAAGAAATGTTATGTTTGGGAATATACCTAAGTGCACATCTAAACATATTAATCCTAGAGATTGGAGAAACTTAAGGGATCGATATCCATCTCAATATACAGTCGATATCAATATTCAGTCTCCAGGTATTTCTACGGTTGTGATTGCAAATGAACCAACTTTGTTTTCAGCCGACCTTGTTCCTTTTGGAAGCTCAAGATCATCTTTCACTGATGAAGAAATAAAAGCAATGGAACACCAATTAATTTGGACATCCTCAATAGATGGTGAAATTGTCGAGGCTCGCGGAAATAACAGATATGTCACAGGTTTATCTGCTGGAGAACACCAGCTCACAGTGTCAATTGGACAACCTGGAGATGATGTTTATGGTGATGGCACTTCATCATTTTTCGTGGTTGATCAGGTGATCACTACTGAAGCCGATAATTTTCATCCTTACCCTTGTCCAAGGTCAATTGGCCATGACAACAACCCTTGTTTATTGAGTACGAAGTACAGCTTGTATAGGTATCGGTGTATTAACCATTCTTATAACCACGGCAACAGAAGTGCAAGAGACCGAGGTGATAACTTGGTAAGTCCAAATGATGACACAAATATTCCAGTTTATCTGGACCCGTTCCCCAGGTGCTTAACTGATTACACCACCTATGATTTTAAATTTTATACATGGTTACACTCAGATGACAACCTGGTCAATTTTGAGTTGAACTATATACTTGAAGACTTGTTTGATCCTGCTGAGTACCGTACTTATCAACACCCAATCCCTTTGGTAAATTCTGAAATTTTCGTTTACGAAATAGAAGATTGTGAAGTCGCAAACACAGCGCAAAAATGTTCAACCAACATTATTTGGGAAGACCTGTATTTTGCGCCAGACGCAGGAATTTTTTATCGAAGTGAACCAACGGCAGAATGGGAGTTATTAAAATTAATTTCAGAGCGAAATGGATCTTATCAGACAGGAAACATTGTAGATACCAATGGAGTTGAGTTTGCTGTATTTCAGTATGCCCGCGATGTCAGAGGCCAAGATGAAAATGGCAATCCTGGTAGAGGGGTTAGGTATATCCAAGCGCCAAGAGGAATCATGGCCGGGCCCATTTCGGTTCAAGCCATTGCCGCAGACACCACGCCATTGCCAGTTATTGAGTCAGTTGGCACCATCAGCACCAACAATTACAAGGTTGAGCTGATAGGTGAAAACTTTGGTACCAACCCAATTGTGAGTGTCAGAGAAAATAAAAATGGCAGCCCGGTACTGAAAGAGTACAGTTCGGCGTATTTCCATAATTATGGCACCAACTCAAGTGGTAAAAACTTCATTCGCTTTCCGATCGTGGATGTGAATCGCCAAAACAAGTTCAATGGCAATGGTTTGTGTTTCAAGGTAATTAATGGGACTTTGCCCAGTAATGATGAGGTGTGTTATGAACGACCCAACACATCTTCACAACCCGCTTTTGCTGGAGCCTTTTTGCAGTCCTACCATGACAGCAACCAAACACAAGACATTCATCCAGAGTCTTATATCGTAAAAGCCGGTGGCACGATGCTGAAAATCTGGGGTAATTCTTGGAAAAAATTACCGATGAATTACAACGTCACAGCCAACACCGAGTTGGAGTTCCAATTCAGGTCCACCTTGAGTGAAGTCGAGTTTGCTGGAGTCGGCTTTATCATGAATGGGCAGACCAACATGAGCCCCTCCAGATTCTGGCAATTACACGGCACCCAATCGTGGGGCAACCAACAACACAATGATTATTCCGGTACGGCTTATAAGACATACACGATTAACGCGGGTGAGCAATTCACCGGACAAATTTCACATGTGGTATTTGTGTCCAATAAAGACGTACAGCCAGTGGCGCACAATGTGGTGTTTCAATCGCCTTCATTGTCAGAAAATGTCAATGTCACACCGACAGGGTCCTTGTCAAGTGACAGCCCATGTACATTGACTGGTTCCAACACCACATGCACCGTGACCATTGATGTTACCAAGCAAAACACACCCATCTCGTGTTTGTGGAAAACTGCACCGGATGTTGGTTTGGTGACTTGTTTGGCGGCAAGCAGCTGGAGTCGAGACTGGACTTGGACCAATGTCAATGGACACACCGTGCAACTCAGGGCTCATGACAATTACCCATCAAATGACCCAGGCTGGCCCGGGAACATGCAGACATTGTTGAACAATGCGCCTTTGTTGGATCAAATCGATGTCGTGGCTCAGGCAGCCGCCCCCAGTGCGACAGGCACTTTGACTTCAAACAGTCCTTGTACATTGACTGGTAACAACAGCACCTGTACGGTATCCTTGAATGTTCAAAAACAGAACACACCAATCTCCTGTATATGGAAGACAGCCCCTGATGTCGGTTTGGTGACTTGTTTGGCGGCCAACAGCTGGAATCGTGACTGGACTTGGACCAATGTCAATGGCCACACCATGCAATTGCGGGCTCATGATGATTACCCAACTCAAGATCCAGGTTGGCCGGGGAATATGTTGACTCAATTGAATGCGGCCCCTTTACTTGATCAAACTCAAGTTGTGGCATTGCCTGCCACCTCAGGTCCCAGTGGTTCATTGACCAGCAACAGCCCATGCACATTGACAGACACAGAAACCAGGTGCACTGTGACCATCAATGTGATCAAGCAAGACACGCCCATTGCCTGTTTGTGGAAAACAGCTCCGGATGTGGGTGTGGTGACTTGTTTGGCAGACGACAGTTGGAGTCGGGATTGGACCTGGACCAATGTAAATGGCCACACCATGCAATTGCGGGCTCATGATGACTACCCGACTCAAGACCCGGGTTGGCCCGATAACATGATGTCTTTATTGAACAACGCACCCTTGCTGGATGAAGAAGTGGTGATTGCGGTTCAATAGCCACATTATACAGCTTTCTTACTGAGGAATTTTTTCACACGACCCAAGCTTTTGGGTCGTGTGAGAATCACTTAACTGGGCGAATACAGTACTCAGGGGTCAATAGTTCATGCCTTAGTTGGGGTGCTTTGACCGATTGTTTTTTCATCACTGCCAGCATTTGCGTGGGTTTGATGGTGCCGTCCATGATGGCTTGTTCATCAGCAGCATGAACCCGGTCGATGAAATCCATGTCCCAGTCAGCAGTGGCATCGAAGTTGTGACCAAACGGACGGTCAATGAACACCATGATGATGTTGGCAAAAGGGATGAACAGTTCAAATTGAAAGTCTTTGACCAACAAGGGCAAGATGTCCTGGGCCCGGATGCCTTCGAAACCAGTGTCCGAACAGTCGTGGTTGATGTAGCTTTCTTCGTGCCGCTTCAGCAGTTGATTGAAGCGGTATTGATCGGGCAGCTCGGACCAAAATGGTTGCAGTAAATCCAAGGCTTCAGGCCAGCGCTGGTGGCCATTGCGGCCGATCATGTCAGAAGTGATGAAAATCGCTGTTTGCTTCATGGATTTTTTGATGGCGGCAAACAAGCCTTCTAAATTCATCACGTGATGCAAACTTTGATTGGCCATGACGATGTCGTAATGATTGCGTTTGCCTTGCCATTGATTGAAGTCGCTCACTTGCACCAAAATGTGTTCTGCCACGCCTTTTTCGGCGGCCAATTGTTGGGTTCTTTCCAGCATGTGCGGATTGATGTCAACACACTCTATGCTGAAGTTATTGATGTCGTTGTCAAGCAAGTACTCGGCCACACTGACTTCCAATTCACCGTTGCCAGAACCGATGCTGACGATGTGGTGTGTGGCATTATTGTTGGCGGCACAGTGAGATTGAACTTGGGTTCTGAAGAAGTCATCGGGGCTGTTGAATCCAAACCGCTGTTGCATGGGCAGCAAATACTTGTTGGACCAATAATGAAAGATGTCAGGTAAGTCATGCACGTTTTCACATTCGGCATAGAACTCAATTTCATTGGCAATTTTTTCTTCATAGCCCGGATCGGGTTCGGGCGTGGGTTCGGGTTTTCGAAAAGCTTTAAAAACCTGACTCAGGAAATTGTTCATGTGGGTGAGAATTTGCTAAAGGGCACATATTAACCTGATCGCTGTTAAAAATTCAGTGTTCTGTTGCAAAAATTACGAATCTTGCTTACTCCTTTGATGATATGGACAATCATTCAGCGGCTTCGGTCAAGTGGATGCGGAACTGGGACCCAGATCCTTCAATGGTCAGGCGGCTGTTGTCGTTGTCGTTCACAGCACACACATGTGGTTGCTGGCATTGGATGGACAGGTTCAAGTCTTGCAATTGGTTCATGAATGCTTGATTCTGTTCGTTGTGGATGCCGAACAACACATAGCCACTGGCAGCTTGATCGGTCCGCTGTTTGAAATACTGCACCAATTCAGTCGGTTCGGTGATCAGGATCAATTGGCTGATTTCTTTGCGTGCCCAATTAAATTGCATGATGAAAACACCGGTTCTGATGAACCGCTCAGGTTCCAGGGTGAACCCTTGGTGTCTGAATTGTTGCTTCAGGCTGTTGGCGTTCAGGGTGATGTCGGTGATTTTTTGTTGGTCTTCAGTGAACTCGATGGCCACCTCAAAGTCGGCTTTGAACTTGATGCCTGACTGCACATTGAACTTTTCGGTGTAGCCATACAATTTGTGCACAATGGCCCGGTGGTCGCACAGATCTATCGAATCTTTCGGCTGAATGGTTTTGTTCAAATCAAACTGACAATCGTGGCTCAGATCGACGAGCTGTCCGCCTTGATAGAGGTGGTTGCGGGTCAATAAGGGGCGCTGTTCGTTGCCCCCAAAAGCATCACCGAGGATGAACTTGACATTGTGTTCCACGCCCAGCAATGCAAGGGCGGTGGTGCCCAAATCATACAAGCCCATGGGATGCATGGGTTGCTGGTGATCAGGATCGATGATCATGCCAAAAATCTCACTGCTGGTGATGTCGGCACCGAACAGATCTTGGGTGTAGCCGGTGTTGAACACCGTGTGGTCTGCGGTAATGATCAGGGTGGTGTTTGACAGCAGGTTTTGGTCTTTGAGGTGCTGGTACAAAGAACCCAGCAGGTAGTCAGTGCAGTGGATGGCTTGAATGAACTTGTCATCAGAGTGTGGGTAGACCGGACACCCAGGTGAGGGATATCCTTTCAAGTGGGTCCCCAAAGTCAACAAGCTCAAATGGAAGGGTTCTGGTCGGGCCGCCAATTCAGCAATTTTTTCTTTGGCTTTGGTAAACAACACATCGTCATTCAAGCCCCACCAACTGAAGTTTTCTGCTTGACTGGTGTCATAATCTTCATGACCCCAAACCGCATCATAACCATGGTCCAACAAGAATTCACCTTTGCCAGCGAATGACTTTTTGGCCCCGCCCATGAATTCTTGTCGATAGCCGGCCTTGCTTAACACATCGGTGAAACAGGGGATATTGAAATAGTATTTTTCACCCGAGGCCAAGGTGTTGTTGCCCATCAACATGTTGGGAATGAAACCGCAATGCGCCGCGATCAGGCCGTCCATGGTGAAGTTGCCGGTGGCGATGTACGGCGAAAGTTGACCGTGTTGGTCAATCATGGCTTCCAATTTGGGGGTGATGCCGGGGTATTTGGGGTGGCCAATGAAGGCATTGCTGAAAGACTCCAAATAAACCACGATCAAATTTTTGTCTTGTGTGGCTTGGGCGGCGATGTTGCTTTTATCGGTGGCCAAATGGTTGATGCCCAAAAAGGCCATGTCTTTGATTTCGTTTTCATAAACACCCCGAACATTCATCAAGGTGCGGTATTCAACATAGCCGTCGTACAACCGCCCAAAGATGGTTTGTTTGAACAACACCAACAACAACACCAGCGACGCAAAAAAGGCCACAGTTTGTTGCAGCCGGGTGAAGACCCCTTCGGCGATGAATAAAGCCCAATTGGTTAAGGCAATGAACAGCAAAATCAAAAACATGGGCAGTAGGTACTCTTTGACGCCCAAAACAAAGGCATCCCAATTGAAGTGAAAGATGACTTCAGGGCCAAAGGTCATGCCAGAAAAATCGACGATTGACGCTTCAACAAATAATATGAACAGGGTTGTTGAAACCAACAAAACTTTGAAAGCAGTGATGCAGACCCGCAACCACATCGGTTGTTTGGGCCGAGGAAAAAACACCAAAAACAAGGCCAACCCCAAGGAGCCCAATATCAACTCAGCCAAATGCAAGTCCTTGAACAGGATGTTTTTGTTGTTCAAGTAGTTGGATTCTGCAAAGATCAGCAGAAACAACGACACCAAAACGAGCCAAGAAAAAGTTTTTTTCATTCAAATTCCATCGATGAAACATGCAGGGTGGTGGCCGCACGCTGGGCTGGTGTTTTCGTTAGCACAATCGTGTGACAGTTTGGTGATTATACGGGAAAAAATTACCCGAGGGGGTGATTTTGGGGTTCCGTGGGCACCGTAGGCAACACCCTGGTTGGTCAGGAATCGGTGGGTGGTTGGTACTCTTCCACCAAATAGATCGGGCGTTGTTTGCTTTCATCGAACATGCGGCCCAAATATTCACCGATGATGCCCAAAGCGGTCAACTGGATGCCGCCGAGGAACAAGATCACCACCATCAGTGAGGGGTAGCCCGGCACGTCGTTGCCGAGGATCAGGGTTTTGGCAATGATCACGGCGCCATAAAAGAAGGCGAAGATGGCCACCGTCATGCCAATCCAGGTGGCAAAACGCAAAGGCACATAACTGAATGAGGTGATGCCATCCAGGGCAAAGCGCCACAATTTACCGTAGTTCCATTTGGTTTGGCCAGCGGCGCGGGGTTCGCGCTCGAACAACAACTGTTTTTGTTTGAAGCCCACCCAGGCGAACAAGCCTTTCATGAAGCGGTTGCGTTCACGCAGTTTGTTGACAGCGGTGTAGGCTTTTTTCGACATCAGGCGGTAATCACCGGTGTCCTTGGGGATGTCGATTTTGCTCATGGCGTTGATCGCGCGGTAGAACAAATTGGCGGTGGCCTTTTTGGTGGCCGATTCACCGTGCCGGACTTTGCGGGTGGCATACACCACATCGTAGCCGCTGTGCCAGGCCGCAATCATGTCTGGAATCAATTCTGGTGGGTCCTGCAGGTCAACATCGATGACCACAGCGGCATCGGCGCTGGCGTGATCCAGGCCAGCAGTGAGGGCATATTCTTTGCCGAAATTGCGGCTCAAAGCCACAAAACCAAAGCGCCCATCGGCATCGTGAATTTGCCGCATCACCTCGCGTGATTCATCGCTGGATCCGTCGTCGACGAAGATCACCCGCCAGTCCACATCGCAGCTTTGCATGACCGCTTGGATGCGTTCCTGGAACAATGGCAGCACCTCTTGTTCATTGAAGACTGGGACGATGATGTCAACAGATGGCATGGGCATGGTGGTGTAAAAGGGGGTATTTTAACCAAACCGCCAGCAATTTGCTCAGCTTGTTTGTCAATATGCCAGCTGGCAGTCAATCACGCGGCCCTGGGAGGGGCGGCTGTGGGCTGGGTCACGGCATCAGGTATTTGATGCGCCAGCGCAGCCCATAAAACACCAGCCAAGCCAGCACCACGCCCGTCACATTCATCAGCCAATCCATGACCTCCAAATACCGATATCCGGTCAAAGTCTGCAACCCTTCCAAGGCGGTGCCCAGGCCCATAAAACCCAGCACAATGGCCAGCGGTCGGGCGGGGTGGGTGTGCAAAAACCAATAAGTCAGTATAGCATAAGTGCCCAGGTGCAGCAGCTTGTCACCACCACTCACCGCCAAGGGCGTGGCCGGCAAGCGGATCAAAGACAGCACCACCACGCCCGCGACCATCAGCCAGCCGATGAATCGCAGCCAAAAGTGGCGGTGTTCAGTCCAGCCCTTCATGTTGCAGCAGGCACTCATAGTCCCGTTGTAAATGGGACCAGTGACAATGAACGGGGGGCAGGGGAACGGCCAACACCTGATCCAGTTGCGCGAGGATGGCCCGGGCTTCTTGACTGGGGTCATCGGGGGTTGATGGGTACAGGTTGGGGCTGGGGTACAGCTCGGGATACACCAAGCGGTTGGGGGCCAATGGCCGACAACCACAGGCCACCGCTTCCAGCATGGCCAGGCCCTGGAAATCATGGTGGGCAGTGGACAACACCACATCGGCCCGACGCAAGATGGCCAGGTATTCGGCCCGCGATGCCACATGGCCCAGATGCAAACACTGGTCCGCGTGGTCTTGGGTGATGGCATCGAAGGCGGCCGGTTGTTGGCGAAACTGTTGGCCCAACACATGAAACCGCAAAGCCGGTTGTGCCGGGGTCCGCGCTTGACACAGGCGCAAAAGTTCAAGCAAGGTTTCGGGGCCCTTGTCGTGTTCCCAGCGGTGATTCCACACCACTTCGATGGGTGCGTTCTGCGCCCGGTTGGTGGTTTGATCCTCCCCACAGTCGGTGGCCAGCGGCACCGGCAGCACGGTGCTTTTGCGCTGCAGTTGTGACAGCAGCTCGGTCGGGATGCCATCTGGCATGCGCTGGCAGAAGTCGGCCACACCCTGCCAATAACTGTCTCGATTGTAAGCTGAGTTGAACACCAGGCGATCGGCCACCGCGCCGGCCAACAGGCTGCGCAACTGCAGCGCCACCAGCCCTTGTTGCTGCCGATTGACCGGGTAGGCAAATTGATTTTCGTGGAAGTACAGGGTGTTGGGGATTTGTCCCAAATGGGGATACAGGCCCCGCAGGGTGCTCAAGTCGGTCATTGACGTGGCCAACAGCCGATCATAGGGCTGCAGGAGCAGTTCGTCGTATTTGGCTTGGAAGTTCAGCGCATTGCCAGCCATGCGCCAGGCAAAGTGTCGGGGTTTCAGGGTCAGGACCTGCCATTGGTGTTGACCAAAGCGCTGCACCAGTTGTTGGCGCCAATGTCGATGCGAGCTGGCATCGTAGGCAGACAGGAGCAAAATCCTCAAGGGGCTGGTCACCTGGCTGCCTTCAGTTTGTGGTCAAGGTCACTTGTTCTTGATGTCAGCTTTGAGTCGATCAACAAATGTCATCACCGCATCCTGCGCGGTTTCGGTGGCATTCAAACTGGTGTATTGCAGCTCAGAACCATAGCCATTGCCGATCGAATCACCACTGGCCAGGTCATAGCTGTCGACGTCCAACTGGGCGCTGTACATGATCGATGAACGACCGTAGTATTCCAGGGTTTGTTCGCCGACGTGGTTGACATTGGCGATGATCATGGCTTCGCCGCCATAGGCGTCGAGTTTGCTTTTGATGGCGGCCAGGTCAATGCCCTGGGCCATCACTTGCGCCAGACCCGGTACGAATTGTTCGTTCAACACCTTGATGTTGTCGCGCCGCAGTTCTGATTCAAGGATTTTTTCGATGGGGTTGGCCACCGCCGGATCGCCGAATACCAGCACCGCAATGCCTTTGTCTTTTTTCACCATTTTGGGTTTTCTGACCACCGGGGTGCTTTGTTTCGCCACAAAATCATCCACCGACTTGGTGGTGTTGTCCACCGCCGCCACGGTGGTGGCATTGGTGGTGGTTTGTTGTTGTTGATCAATTTTGGCTTGGTTGATGGCGCCGTCATTGTTGGCATTGTTGGCCAGGTTTGGCTCGGGCTCAGTGTTGGTTTGGGTGGTCACGGCACCTGGGGCCGATGCGGAATTGATGTTGTCATTGGCCGCCATGGTGGCGTCGCCGCTGTTGGCATCAACCGCGTCTTGGTTGGCCGCCAGCTGGTCATTCATGTCCTGGCTGAGCAGTTGTAACTCGGCCTTGGATTTGAGTTTTACGTCATCCAGTTGGCGGTCGTCGTTGTTGCCCAACAGGCTCATGGCCTGCGTGCTCATGGTCAAACTGTTGTCCACCGGTTGCTCGCCTTTGAATGGGTTGGGGATGAAGCCTTCATACATGCCCACGGCACCCACGCCCACGGCCAAAAACAAGGCCAAGGCGCCCCACACGGCTTTGTTGGATTTTTTCTTGCTGGTGGGCACCACGGTTTCTAAGGTGGTCGCGGCCTGCATGGTCACTTGCTGTGACAGGTTGCCGACGGGTTTCTTTTCAGGCACCACCGACACGGCTTGTTTTTTGACTTCGTCCAGATTCAATTCAATGGTAGAAGGGCCCAAATGTTTGATCACGTCCTGACAGGACTGGAACCGCTCTTCGGGGTTCTTGGCAATCATTTTTTCCAAGATGTATGAAGTCTTTTTGTCGACTTTTTTATTCACTTGGCGGATGTCCGGAATGTCGGCTTGCACCACTTCCAACATCAAGCCCAGGGGGCTGTCGTTTTCAAACGGCACTTTGCCAGCCAACATCTCATAAAACACGATGCCCAGGGCAAAAATGTCCGACCGCGCATCGACTTCTTTGCCGGTGCACACTTCCGGTGACAGGTAGCCTGGGGTGCCGACGAACTCACCGGTGTTGGTCAGTTTGTCGCCATATTCGCGGGTTTGGGCGATGCCGAAATCGACCACTTTTACGGTGCCGTCATCACACAGCATCAGGTTGGCGGGTTTGATGTCACGGTGCACCAATTCGCGGTCATGGGCCACCGCCAGACCGGCACAGGCTTGGCGCAATATTTCTTTGGCGTGGGGTACGGTCAACACGTGGTTGCCACGCAGCAGATCATCCAAGGATATGCCCTCGATGAACTCCATGGCGAAGTACGGTTGGTTGTCTTCCATGCCAATGAAAAACACCTGAATGACGTTCGGGTGGTTGATGGCGGCCATGCTTTTGGCTTCGCGGGTGAAGCGCTCAATCAAGCCCTCATCGCCCAACAAATGTTCGCCCAGGGCTTTGATCGCCACGTGCCTGTTCAATGAAGGTTCCCAGGCTTTATATACCACGCCCATGCCGCCTCGGCCCAATTCCGACACGACTTCATAATGACCAAATTTCTTCTTCATTTCTGTTTCCGACATAATGTTATCCCACACCGACCCACGCGGTTTTATTTTTTCGAACCTACAGTGTAGTCATGTGGTTTGAATATGAGCTTAACCCAAAAACCCAAGAATTGTGAAGCAGATCACTTTTAAATCGCCTGTTTTGGCCATTTATCGCCATAAATGGGTGTTATCTGAAGTGTGGGTTAAGGTAAAATTGCCTGCTTTTTTAACGAATCTTGAAGGTTTGAACATCATGCGCAACGAGTTTTGTGGTCAGGTCACGGAAAAATACCTGGATCAACAAGTTGAAGTCTGCGGCTGGGTCGGCAACCGCCGCGACCACGGCGGGGTTATTTTCATTGATCTCAGGGATCACACGGGCCTGTTACAGGTGGTGGTCGAGCCAGACAATGAGACCGCTTTTGCCATCGCCGAAAGTGCCCGCTATGAATACTGTTTGCGGGTCACCGGCACGGTCAGAAATCGCCCTGAGGGGCAAAACAATGACAAGCTGGCCACCGGTCAGATTGAAGTGGTGGTGGATGAGTATCAGGTGTTGAATCCTTCCAAACCTTTGCCGTTCATGTTGGATGAACACCCCGGTGAAAACATCCGCTTGCAGTACCGTTATTTGGACCTGCGCCGGGACAACATGCAACACAACATGCGCTTGCGTTCAAAACTGATTCATGCGCTGAGACAACACCTGCACCAACAGGATTTTCTGGACATTGAAACCCCGGTGTTGACCAAAGCCACACCCGAAGGCGCACGTGACTTTTTGGTGCCTTCCCGCATGAATCCCGGTCAGTTTTATGCCATGCCCCAATCGCCGCAGTTGTTCAAGCAGTTGTTGATGATGTCTGGCATGGACCGTTACTACCAAATTGCCCGCTGTTTCCGCGATGAAGATTTGCGCGCCGACCGCCAACCGGAGTTCACCCAGCTGGACATCGAGATGGCCTTTGTGGAACAAGAAGATGTGTTGAACATGGCCGAAAATCTGATCCGAGACACCTTCAAAGCGGTGTCGGACATTGAACTGGCCCAACCCTTCCCGCGCATGACCTATGCCGAAGCCATGCGCCGCTATGGCTCCGACAAACCAGATTTGCGGATTGATCTGGAATTGGTCGATGTGGCCGAAGCGGTCAAGGACTCAGACTTCAAGGTGTTCTCGGCCCCAGCCAACGATCCCCAAGGTCGGGTGGCGGTGTTGAAAGTGCCCCAAGGCGGGGCCAACTTCACCCGCAAGCAAATCGATGAATACGAGCCATACGCCCGCCGTTTTGGTGCTCGAGGCTTGGCCTGGATCAAGGTCAATGACAAAGCAGCCGGGAAAGAGGGCTTGCAATCACCCATTGTGAAGTTCCTCAGTGACGATGCCTTGTCGGGTATTTTGGCGGCCACCGGAGCTGAAAACGGCGACTTGCTGTTTTTTGGGGCCGGCAAATACCACGAAGTCAGCCAATTCATGGGCGCCTTGCGCCTCAAAGTGGGTCAGGACATCGGTCAAGTCAGCGACACGTGGCAGCCCTTGTGGGTGGTCGATTTCCCGATGTTTGAATACAACGACGATGAAGACCGCTGGGATGCTTTGCACCACCCATTCACCGCCCCCACTGGCACCGCCGATGCATTGAAAAACAACCCCGGTGAGGCCCTGTCCAAAGGGTATGACATGGTCATGAATGGTGTGGAATTGGGCGGTGGCTCAATCCGTATCCACGACCAACAGATGCAATCCACGGTGCTGGAACTGCTGGGCATCAGTGCACAACAGGCCCAAGAGAAATTTGGTTTCTTGCTGGAAGCTTTGCAATTCGGCTGTCCACCCCATGGTGGCATCGCCTTTGGGATCGACCGCATGGCCGCTTTGTTGTGCGGCGAAGAATCGATTCGTGAAGTCATTGCGTTCCCGAAAACGGCCAGCGGGCATTGTCCTTTGACCGCCGCGCCGTCGCCGATTGATGCGGCGCAGTTGGCCGAAGTGCATGTCCAGGTGATCGCACCGGAAACGGATGACTGAGAATCAGCAGCCCGCCGTTGTGTTGGTCCATGGCTTGTACATGAAGCCCTGGGCCTGGCGCACTTACCGTCGTTTTTTGCAAGACCACGGGTTTCGGGTTTACCTGTTCGGTTACCACACCACCGCCCGGCCGTTTGAATCCTCGGTGATGAAATTGGTGGCTTTGGTCAATTCACGCCCAGAGGCCACCGTGCATTTGGTGGCCCATTCCATGGGTGGCCTGTTGTCGATGCGGGCCCTGCCAGAAATCCACAAAGCCGGCAAGTTGGTGATGTTGGGCTCACCGGTCAAAGGCTCGAAAGTGGCAAAAAAACTCAAACAAATCGGCTGGCACAAGGGCTTGTTGAACCACGCCACCGAACCGTTGACGGTCGGTTTGGGCGATGCCGTCAACCAACGCGAAACCCTGATGATCGCCGGCACCTCACCCTATGGTCTGGGCCGCTTTATCGAGCCTCGCCTGGGTCCCAGTGATGGCACCGTGGCTTTGCATGAAACCCAGGCCGACTGGATCGACCGGCACCAAACCATTCACAGCAATCATTTTGGTTTGCTGCGCAACCAACAGGCTTTGCAGCATACCTTGGATTTTTTGCGGGATTGATCCCACCGCGCTGCTCTCGTTCTTACAATTCACGCCACATTGGCTGCTTGCTTTGTTAGAATCGGTGCCTGTTAAATATCTACGGGAGCCATTCATGCAACAAACTGACCAAGCCGCCGCCGAAGCCGCCGGAGGCAACGAAAACCTGATCACCCAACTGAAAAACCAAGTCTCAGAATACATGACCAACCCCGAGTTGTTACTCGATGTGGCCCAGTCTTTGTTGCTGGCACTGCTGATCTTTTGGGTCGGCAAGCGCATCGCCAAACTGGTCAGCAACATGACTGGCAAGGGCCTGAGCAAAACCGGCAATGAATTGATTCTGGTCAACTTCATCAAAAACATCATTTATTACGTGTTGTTGGCGGTGGTCATCGTCATGGCCTTGGGTCAATTGGGCGTGCAAACCACTTCGTTGATCGCGGTCATGGGTGCCGCTGGTCTGGCCATTGGTTTGGCCTTGAAGGACTCCTTATCCAACCTGGCCTCAGGGGTGATGTTGGTGCTCACCCGTCCGTTCCAAAAAGGCGACTTTGTGGACGTGGCCGGGACCTCCGGCAAGGTCACCGAGATCAAATTGTTCAGTACGTATTTGCTGTCCCCTGACAACAAAAAGCTGATCATCCCCAACGGTCAAATCACGGCCGATGTGATCACCAATTACACGTCTGAAGGCAGGCGCCGGATTGACTTGGTGATTGGGGTGGATTATGCCGATGACATCAAGCAGGCCAAACAGATTTTGGAAGACACCGTCAAGGCCCATGAATTGGTGCTGTCCGATCCGGCACCGGTGGTGCAGTTGGGTGAGTTGGCCGATTCCAGCGTCAACTTCAAAGTGCGGCCTTGGGTCAACACCGATGATTATTGGACGGTGCACGCCGATTTGATGGAACAAATCAAACTCAACATCGAAGCCGGTGGTTGTTCGTTCCCATTTCCACAGCGGGATGTGCATCTGTACGAAAACAAAGCCAGCTAAACAACCGCCTCCAGGCACCAGCCCCGCAAGCTGCTTGTGGGGCTTATTTGTGGGCCACCGCCACCAAGCGCTCGGCGGTCAGATCGTAGTCATCACCGGTCAATGAACCGAAGATGGTGACCTGTTGGAAGCCAGCGGTTTGTAACATCTGGGTCAATTCATGCGCTGAATACACAAAGTGTTCATATTCCCAGCGGTGGGCTTGATCACCCCGCACCAGGATCCATTCATTGGCATAGACGCTCATGTCGTTGATCAATATTGGCCGCTCAAAACGCAAGTCGCCGTTGACATACTCGGTGCAATGCACCGGTTCGATGGCATGGGCGGCTTGTTCTTTGCCAAAGGTGTCGATCACCAAGGTGCCACCGGGGTTCAGCCATCGGTGGGCGTTGTTCAGCACCTGTTGGTTGTCTGCTGGTTTGGGATAATAACCGAATGAAGTGAACAGATTGGTGATCAGGTCGAACGAGTCCTGCGGCTGAAAAGCCAGCAGATCGGCTTGCACCAGGCTGGCATCCAAGCCTTGTTGGTCGATCAAATTGGCGGCCTGGTTCAGCAGAAATCCGCTCAAATCAACCCCGGTGACCGTCAGTCCTTGGCGGGCAAAGCCCAACACATGGCGTCCGGGACCGCAAGCCAAGTCCAGCACCGATGCCACCGGCTGTGCCACCAATTGCAGGATTTGTTGGCATTGTTGATTGGCCAGGGTGAAGCTGTCTTCGTCGAACATGCAGGGGTAAAAAATTTCCCACATGTGGTTGTCGTCATACCAGGGCATGGTGTTCTCGGTGAATTGCTTGGACAAAAAAAGACACTTTAACGAAAAAGTGCCTTTTCTGATAGTCTCAAAATGGAATCAATGCTTATCTTTCATCGACCACCGCGGCATCGGCGGCGTTTTTGGCCACGGAGGCCATGCCATTCTTACAACCGCTGTCGGTCTTGTACATTTGCGAGCGACCGATTTCCTGGCCGTTGTTGGCTTTCAGGACGAAGTAGGTGCGACCGTCTTTGGCTTCGCGGCATTCAAATTTGGATTCGTCACCGGCGTTGGCCCGGACTGACTCAATGCCATTTTCGCAACCAGAAGCCGAGCTGTAGCCTTGTGATTGTAAAATCACTTCACCATTGCCTGCTTTCAACACAAAATAATCTTTACCGTCTTTACCTCTTGTAATGCAAAATTTTCCTGCCATGATTAAAAACTCTCTCTGTTTGAGGTGACCGAAAGCTGGCTGTTGTCACAATCAGTGGTCACTGTATAAATAATAAATATCCGTGGGGGACATTTGCCTGTAACCATATTAAAATAGGCGATTGAGAATGTAAAACACATATTATAAAAGTTTACAATTGCCTTGGTACTAGTTTGAAGAATCGTTCATTGCAGGCGCTGACCGGCGTCATTTTCAGTTTACAGTTTTGCGTTGTGGCCGATGCACAGGTGGCCTCATGTCCGGCCGTCGATGTGTTGTTGACCCCGGAACAACGCCATTGTGTCAGTCAAACGGTGACACCAGGTAAAATTGGCTTGTTGGCCAAACGTTCGGCGCGCTTGGGCGAAGGTGAGTTTTTGTTGGATGGTGATGTGTGCATCATGCAAGACGACCTCCGTTTGATGACGCCACGCTTGCATTACTTTCAACAACAACAGGTGTTTGACAGTGAGGGCGGGGTGTTGCTGCAAAACAGCACACAACGCATCAGTGCCGACAACATCCACTTTGATTCAGTGCAACGCACTGCTGATTTGGGCGGGGTCAATTTCTTTTTAATGGACTCCGACTTCAATGGGCAAGCAGACCGCATGCAGCTCAATGACGACCAATCACAATTGAACCGCTTGACCTTTTCCACCTGTTCTCCTGAACAGCGGGACTGGGAAATTGTGGCCAAATCGGCTGACCTGGACCACCAAGCTGGCATGGGCACGTTCCGTGGCGTCAGCTTGCGTTTCAAAGACGTGCCGATTCTGTACCTGCCATGGGCCAAACTGCCGTTGAACAATGACCGCCGCACTGGCCTGTTGGTGCCCGGCATTTCATACTCAGACAACACCGGCTTGGATTTGTCGTTGCCGTACTACATCAACATCTCGCCCCAGGTGGATGCCACCTTGGTGCCGCGTTTCCTGCAACAGCACGGCGTCATGTTGGGCGCGGAGTTTCGCTATTTGTCGGCCCGTTCACGCGGCACTTTTGAAGGCACGTATTTGCCCAATGATGACCGCAGAGACCGCGATCGTGGCTTGATTGATTACCGCCACCAAACCCGCTTTGCCGATCGCTGGTTGTTCAGCAGTGACCTCAACCACGTCACCGATTCGCAGTACTACGAGGATTTTTCCAACAGCTCATACATCGCCTCCACACCCTATCTGCGCAGTGCCATCAACGTCCGTGGAGACGGTTTGAACTGGCGCTTTTTTGCCGGCATCAATGACTATCAGGTGTTGAGCCAAAACATCACCGCCAGCAATGAACCCTACCAAACCTTACCAGAGATCTCATACTCTTGGTTTGATTACAATTACCAACAACAACTCAACTACGGGGTGCGCACCGAGCTGGTGAATTTTTACCGGGAAGACTCGGTGGGTGCGTGGCGCAGTGACATCACGCCTTGGATTGAGAAACAATGGTCCAATGCCTGGGGCTACATCAAACCCAAGCTGCAGTACCGCAGCACCCATTACCAGTTTGATGACGACCGCGAGGACTTGTCGCGCAACCTACCCATTGCCTCGGTGGATCTGGGCATGAGCTTTGAGAAAGCCATGCCGTCAGGCGGGTTCAAGTCATTGGAGCCTCGGTTGTTCTATGTCTATGCGCCAGAGCGGGATCAAACCGACATGCCCATCTTCGACAGCCGTGAACTGACCTTTGGTTCTTCCTTGTTGTTCCAAACCAATCGCTTTTCCGGTGCCGACCGACAATCAGACATGAATCAAGTGGCCGCTGCCATCACCCACCGCAGCTTTGCAGCCGATGGCAGTGAACTTTGGAACGCCACCATCGGTCAAATCAAATATTTCGATGATCAGCTGGTGCAAATCATCAATCAGCCTGAGGATTTAACGAAATCTCCATTGATCATCGAATACAATCACTTTTTGACGCGGTATTGGAATGCTGGATTGAGTTTGCATTATGACCAGTCGGCCGAAGAGATTGAACGGGGCTTGTTGCGGGTGCAACGCAAAGGGGCCAACAACAGTGTGCTCAACTTTGCCTATCGGTTTCGACGCAATCAGTTGGAACAGTTTGACACCTCATTTGTGATCCCCATCAAAGACCAACACCGCCTGATTGCGCGATGGAATTATTCCACCCGCGATCACAAAACGATTGAAGCGCTGTTTGGTTATGAGCGCAAAAACTGCTGTTGGGCCTTTCGGGTGATGGGCCGACATTATTTGACCGATGAATCCGGTCAATCCAACAACGGCATCTATCTGGAAATACAATTCAATGGCTTGGGCTCGCTGGGCCGCAACCCAAGACGCATACTGAAACAAACCATAGCAGGATACCAAGAGGTCTTTTAATCATGAAAAAAATGACATCATTCATATTTTTATTCATCACCGCAGTGGCACCAGCACAACAGTTGCTGGATGAAATCGTGGCGGTGGTCGATGACAACGTCATCATGCGTTCTGAATTGGACCGTGCGGTGGCTTCCATCAAGCGCCAAATCGAAGCCAGTGGCAACCAAGTGCCACCGGCTGACATCCTCAATTCACAGGTGCTGGAACGGTTGATCGTGCAGGAAATCCAAATCAACCGCGCCGAATTGGTCGGCATTCGGGTGGCCGATGCCGAAGTGGATGCGGCTTTGAGTAACATCGCCTCACAAAACGGCATGACTTTGGCACAAATGCAACGAACCATCGAACAAGATGGCTTCAGTTTTGCCGATTTTCGTCGCGACATGAAGCGCGACATGCAGGCTGAACGCGTGCGCTATGCCTATGCCAATTCCAGCGTGAAAATTTCCGATCATGAAATCGATTTGTTCTTGGCCGACAATGAACTGGATCAGGGTGAAGTCGACATCCAGCATCTGTTGATAGCCACCAGTGCTGAGAACGATGCCGCCGCCACCGAAGCGGCCCGCACCGAAGCCGAAGAGCTGTTTGAAAAAATCCAGAACGGCGAGAACTTTGCGGTCTTGGCCACCAAGTACTCCGATGGTCAGAAAGCCCTGGAAGGCGGTCGCCTGGGTTGGCGCCCTGTGAATCAGTTGCCACCGTTGTTCGCCGAGCAGGTGAAATTGATGAGCGCCGGTGAAGTGACCCGCCCGATCCGTTCACCCAGCGGGTTTCACATCATCAAACTGTTGGACAAGAAAAGCGAGACCACCAAAACCGTTGATCAATACAATGCGCTGCACATCATGGTGGAAACCAATGAAGTGATGGCGCCGCGCGAAGGCATGAATGTGGCCAATGACCTGTATGACAAAATCATGGCCGGTGATGACTTTTCGCAACTGGCCGAAGAGCATTCTGATGACCATTCATCGGCTCCCTTGGGTGGGGATTTGGGTTGGTTTCAAATCAACCAGTATGGCCAACGCATCGGTGAAGTGATCCAGTCCCTGGATGTCAATGAGGTGTCCGAACCCTTCCAAACCGAAGCCGGTTGGCACATCATCAAGTTCATGGGTAAGAAGGAAGCCGATGTCACCGAAGAGTTTCAACGGGCCCAGGCCTCCAACGCCATCCGCGCGCGCAAAGTGCAAGAGCTGATCGAATCGTGGATTCGGGAAATCCGCGGCGAAGCTTTTGTTGAAATCAGAATTTAATCCCTGCGGTTCAGAGACGCCAGATGATCGCCATCACCCTGGGTGAACCCGCCGGCATCGGGGTCGAGCTGGTGGCACAACTGGCCATGCAGCGGGCCTTGGATGATTGCGTGTTGGTGGGAGATGCCAACTGGATCCGCGACGCCTTGCCCGATGTCGCCGAGGTGAATGTTGAGCATGTGCCCATGGCCACCCGACCCGTACCGGGTCAATTGGACCAGCGCAATGCCGAGTACGTGTTAGAAACCATTCGGGTGGCGGCCGACGGCTGTCAAAGCGGGCGTTTTGCCGCCATGGTCACCGGGCCCATTCACAAAGGCATCATCAATGAAGCCGGCATCCCCTTTTCAGGACACACCGAATACCTGGCTGCATTGACCGACACCCCCAAGGTGGTGATGATGTTGCTCAATGAAGTGATGCGCGTGGCTTTGGTCACCACCCACCTGCCATTGAAGGACGTGTCGGCCCAGATCACGGCCGCTGAATTGAGCCAAGTGATTCAGATTTTGCACCAAGACATGGGGCGAAAATTTGGCCTTAAACAGCCAAAAATAGGGGTCTGTGGTCTCAACCCGCATGCCGGTGAA
Organism: Marinicella meishanensis; assembly: GCF_019931145.1. Lineage (GTDB taxonomy): Bacteria > Pseudomonadota > Gammaproteobacteria > Xanthomonadales > Marinicellaceae > Marinicella > Marinicella meishanensis. The sequence goes on from NZ_JAIOUV010000001.1 coordinate 520,732, forward strand.
GGCGGCCACTTGGGCCGCGAAGAGCTGGACACCATCATCCCCACCTTGGACGCCTTGCGCCAAACCGGTATGGACCTGGTGGGCCCGATACCGGCTGACACCTTGTTCACACCCAAACAGGTCAAACACCACGACGCCATATTGGCGATGTACCATGATCAGGGTTTGGCCCCTTTGAAATATGCCGGCTTCGGCCGGTCGGTGAACATCACCTTGGGCTTGCCCATCATCCGCACCAGTGTCGATCATGGCACCGCCTTGGACATCGCCGGCCGGGGTTTGGCCGATGCCGGCAGCCTGCAAGCCGCCATCGACTTGGCCCGATCTTGTGTGGCCCGGACCGCGGCATGAAAGCCAAGAAGTCTCTGGGCCAAAACTTCCTGCAAGACCAGGCAGTGATTCATGGCATCATTCAGTTGATTCACCCACAAGCCGGCGAGTCGATCATCGAAATTGGTCCGGGCCAAGGCGCCATCACCGATCATTTGCAGGCCAGTGGCGCGCAATTGCGCTTGATTGAGTTGGACCGTGACTTGATTCCTCAGCTGCAGCAGCGTTACGCCACAGCTGACAACGTACAGATTGATCACATGGATGCCTTGCAGTTGGTGTTGTCTGGGGAGCCAGTCAAAGTGGTCGGCAATTTGCCTTACAACATTTCATCGCCCTTGTTGATTCGCTTGTTGTATCAAGCCGCCCACATCCATTCAGCGGTGTTCATGTTACAAAAAGAAGTGGTGCAACGCGTTTGTGCCGAGCCGGGAGACAAAACCTTCGGCCGCTTGTCGGTGATGCTGCAACACCGCTTTGATTGTTCGGCGCACTTGGACATCCCGCCCACCGCCTTCATCCCACAACCCAAGGTCGACTCGCAAATCTTGCTGCTGACGCCCAAGACCAAGCCCACTGACTTGCCCCTGCCGGCCTTAGAACAATTGGTCAAACAGGCCTTTGCCATGCGCCGCAAAACCATCCGCAACAACCTGAAAAAAGGGGTCAGCAACGAACAACTGGCACAGGTGGGCATTGATCCGGGACAACGGGCCGAAACCATTTCGCTGGCCCAATATGAACAGTTGGTGTTGTTGCTCAACGCATAAAACCGCATGCAGATCACCCGCCATCAAGACTTGCCCAGTTGTTTCATCACCGCCACCGACACCGATGCCGGTAAGACGTTCGTGTCTTGTCAGATCCTCAAGGCCTGGCAACAACAAGGGCTCAAAGTAGCGGCCTACAAACCCGTGGCCTCTGGAGCCATTTGGCAACACGGTCAGCTGGTCAGCGAAGACGCATTGGCTTTGCATGCCGTGACAAAACAGCCCCTGGCTGAGATCAACCCTTACACCTTCGAAGCACCGGCCTCACCGCACATCGCCGATGTTGACGGTGCTTTTGCTATGGATGCCTGTTTGACTCACTTCCGGCAGTTGTTGGCCAATTATGACCGGGTATTGGTCGAGGGCGTGGGTGGTTGGTGTGTGCCCTTGAATGAAGAACTGATGTTGGTTGATCTGGTCAAAGCCATGAATTTGCCGGTGGTGATGGTGGCCCGCATTGGCTTGGGTTGCATCAACCACAGCCTGTTAACCATCGACCGAATCCGGCAAGACACCGACCTGTATCATGGTTGGATCGCCAACCGCATCGACCCCGACTTCAATGATGCCGAAGCCAACATCCAAGCCATCATTGACCGCAGCTGAAGCCAGCGGCGGTCAACGCCAAAACATCAGAATGTTTGTGTGTAACGGGCATAGACGTTGCGGCCATAGGTATCAAACAAAAAGCTGTTGAACTCGTCGTTGGAGCTGGGGTTGATTTGCGAGGAGAATCGAGGCAATTCTTCACCCAGGTTTCGTGCCCCCACAGTGAACACGCCTTGCCATGGGGTGTGGTAATTGATTTGTACGTCGTGGCTGGTCCAGCTGGGTGCATAGAAAAAGTCATCATTGTCACCATCACCAGCGATGTGATTGATGTGGTAAGCGAAGACCCAATCACCGATGGCAAAACGGTTGTTCAACTGGCTTCGGACTCTGGGGGTTCCGCGGCCACGCATGGCGTTACCGGAACCGTCAAAGCGGTATTCATCCAAATACATGGCCTGTAATTGGCTGTTGAATTGACCACCAAAAACTTCATATTCAGCTTGGACATCCAGGGTCAGTCCGGACAGGTCCAATGAACCGCCATTGCCATAGCCCACCGCACATTGGCTGTAGCCTCCTTGGCCATCCGGCTCACAGCCTAAGCCCCGAGGAATGGGGCGGTTGTTTTCAATCAAGGAGATCAATCCGGTTGTGCCAAAGTTGCGGATGCGATCCTTCAATGCCAGGTCCCAAAAACCCAAGCCCAACTGCCAATGGTCAGAAAATTCGTAGCTGATATCGATGTTGAATTGTTCGATTTGTTCAGATTGCAGGGACGGGTTGACCTCGCTGATGGATACGGGATCGAAGGGATCAATGATGGAAATTTCTGGGGGTTCTGGTGTTGAGTTGAATCTGCGCAAGTCTGGCGTGCTGTGATCCTGGCTGTAGGTTCCGCGCACCGTCAAACCGGACTGTGGTTGCCACACGGCAGTGAATTTGCTTGAGACCTCACTGCCCACATCCGAATAATCGTCATATCGGGCAGCCAGGTTGAATGTCAGCTGCTCATGGATGGCCATGCCGGCTTTGAAAAACAGACTGGTGGTGTTGCGATCGCCACCGGCCGACCGCCCGACCGTACCGCCCACCAGTCCGGCAGTCGATTGTGGGTCATATTGATCATAATATTCCGTTTCCATGTGAGCGGCGCCAACCACCAGGTTCAAGGGTTTGCCGAACCACTCTGAAGGGCCAAAATGCAGGGTGCCAAACCACTCGTCCTGATCGTATTTGGCTTCTCGAAACAGCGTCACTTTCATGGCGTTTAACACGTTCTCTGGGTTATTGAATGGGTTACCCAGATCATAGGTGCCGTCGGCGATGTAGGCTTCTGCCACATCGCGCAGTAAAAAGTTTCGGCTCACATCACTGGCCCGGTTGTCGCTGTGACGAAATCCCACTTCAAGGTCTGCCCCTGACAATTCGGCCCGGCTACCGACCTGAAAATCGAGCAATTGATGGGTCACGTTGTATTCTCTGTTACCCAAGGCAGCAAAACGATGCCACCAATTCACGGGCTGTGGGTCCAAACCCAAACTGGCATCGAACAATGGGCTGTTGGGATTGGTGGGGTTGTTGGGGCTGTCAGCTGGCAGGGGGCTGAAGAAAAATGATGAGTCAGGAACGGGTGCCAACAGTCCAAACGATTCGGCCTGACTGAATGCACTGGTGGCCCACAGCTGCCAGGTGTCATTGATTTGGTGGGTGGCTTTGACATACAGGGACCGGTTCTCCAAAGCCGGTTCATCTGAGGCGATGATGGATGGGTCGAAAGCACAACGGCTGCCATTCAATGATGAGCTGTTGGGAACCAAGGAAAAACCGGGACCCAGGTTGTCACATCCGGTGTTAAACGAGGTCCAATTGAATTCATCGGCCCCAAAGCTCAGGGTGGTGAAGCTGTTGCCAAACACCGAAGCGCTGGACACATCATTAGGCAAATCATTTTCCGCGATCAATTCCCGGTCATTCCATGACACCCCAGCCAAAACACGGGAGCGGTCCGAACGGGCACCGAACACCAAGGAGCCTTCTTCGCGTTCGCCACCGGCCCTGGGGTAACCAACATCGGCCGTGCCCAGCATCAATTCAGCCCCTTCAAAATCGTCGCGGGTCACCACATTGATCACCCCACCGACGGCATCGGCACCGTACAAGGCCGAGCCCCCTTCGGTCATCACTTCAATCCGCTCAATGGCACCCAAGGGCAGCAGGTTCAAGTTTTGCCAAGCTGGCGCATGCGGGGATTTGGGTAAACGCCGACCATCGACCAGCACCAAGGTCAGGCCTGCCCCGCTGCCCCGCAACGACACGGCGGCATCAGCTTGCGCGGTGGATCCCGTTTTCGGTCGGTAAGAGCCGAATGAATTGCTGGGCAAATGGCGAATGAAGTCGGCCGCATGACTGGCGCCGCTCAACAGGATGTCTTCGCGGGTGTAAATCTGAACGTTGCTGGCAGGGTCTGCAGCGGTGGTTGTCAGGCGTGATTGCACTGTGGTTGAGTCGGCATCGGTTGCAGGCAATAAGCCAGCGGCGGTCAGGGCCAACGCCAGCAGCACACTCGGTTTGTTGAACTGTTTCTCTCGTTCCATATTGTTTTCTAATTGTCATTAATGGGATGACGCCATGATAAGCCATCATCTGCTTTCATATGAGCAGAAATGGGCCCAAAAAAAACAAATTTGGGCCCATTAAAATTCTTGCGTGTACCGGGCATACACAATGCGGCCAAAGGGGTTGTACAACTCTGTTTGATAGCGCTCAGCAGTGAACCGTTCTTGACCCAATGGTGGTGCTTTGGCCAACAGGTTTTGAATGCCTAAGGTGAGCTGACCTTGCCAGGCGTTGTGGTGGTTGAATTGCACGTCATGGGTGACCCAGGTTGGGGTGCGGCTGGTGACCACATAGGCCAGTTGGTCTTGTTGACCAACCAGGTTGATCTGGTGATGCAGTTGCCAGTTGTTCTTACCGAAGCTGTGACGCCATTGCAACCGGTGTTTGGGCTGATTCAGGCCGCCCACCCGATTGCCGCTGTCTTGGATAGGCTCTGGGTAATAACGGGGATTTTCAGAACTCAGTGGTAACAGGCCCACATAGCGGTCTTCCAGCACATGCACTGACTGCCAGTTGGTCGCATAAGTGCCGCCAAATACATCGGCTTGAAATCCCATTGCCAACAACACACTCTGGTGGTCTAGTTGTCCCACATTGCCAAAACCCACCACACAAACCCCATCAGCACATCCCATGCCAGAGGGTATGATGATGTCGGGTACATCGTTGGCAAATACCACATAGGATGCCGGTATGTCGCGAATGACGTCTTCAATGCGGCTGTCCACATAACTGACCTGTATAAGGGATTGATTGGTGGGTTGATAGTTTATTGACAACCTCCACTGGTCTGCTTGTTCGGCTTTCAATGAGGCATTGAAACGGTCAATGACAGTCACATCACGCAAGTAACAGTCCATGGGTTGTGGCGCCCCCAAACAAATGGGTGGATAGATGATGTCTTCGGTGGTGATGTCGTCATTGCTGGGGCTTTGGTACAAGGACGGTCGATTGAAATCGTGGCTGTAGGCGGCATGAATTTGCAGCGAATCCCAAGGTTGGTAGGTCATGCTCAAATGGCCCGCATGGGCAGCTTTGAACCGATTGCTGTCACTGTAACGGATACCCGCATCCAATGTCAGCTGGGTGTGAATGGGGGCTTGCATCAGCAAGGACAGATCGGCGATGGATTGCTTGCCATGGCGGTTGCGAACGGCATCAAAGCCACCGTTGAGCTGTCCCGCCAAACTCAAGGGGTCATGCACATCGTGGTACTTCTCTTGCCGGTATTCGGCTTTGGCCGTCAGGGTCAAATTACCACCGGACAGGGTCATGCCTTGATGGGTGTATTGACCGTACAAAGACTGTTGGTCATGCCGCGATTCGCGGTATGCCGTGACCCGCAATGCATCGAGCACACCGGCTTGGCTGGCCGGGGATGCTTGTAAGTCAAAGGCACCGGACTCCACTGCCGCCAAGGTCGCTTCATGCAAGAAAAAATTGCGCCCCACCTGCTCAAATTGGTGGTTGCTGTGATGCCAACCCAACTGCCATTGGTGATCGGTGAAATGGCCATTCAATTGCAATGAACCGCTGATCCATTCGGCTTGGTTGAGACGTTTTCGTGGGTGCTGTGGGGCCCTGGTTCAAGTCACCAGATTGTCATCCAATCGCAACCGAATCCTCATTTTGGCTGGGTAAGCTGTGGGCTTTTTAACCGCGGCGCCAGCCGCGCTTTGTGAATCAGAGGACCCCATGAAATTCAACTTTCGAACCACCTGCCAATTGGGCGCTTTGTTGGCTTATAGCGGCATCGGCCAGGCCCAAGTGACTTTGGAAAAAATCAACACACTGAGCACCGGTTTGGGTGAAGGCTCGGCCGAAATCATCAGTTACGATCCCGGCAGTCAGCAACTGTTTGTGATCAATTCCGGCTTTGCTTCATTCAGCATTTTTGACTTCACCGATCCGACCCAGGCCAGCACCGGCACCGGCATTGACCTGTCTTCTTTTGGCGCCGGTCCCAACAGCATCGCCAGTCACAACGGCGTGGTGGCCGTGGCGGTGGAAGCCAACACCGTGACCGATGCCGGCACCGTGGAATTTTTTGACACCTCAGGCAACCACCTCAGAAGCTTAACCGTCGGTGCCTTGCCTGACATGTTGACCTTCACCCCTGATGGCAATCAACTGCTGGTGGCCAATGAGGGTGAACCGGATGGTGGCATCAACCCACTGGGTTCGGTCAGCTTGATCGACTTGAGCAGTGGCGTGGCTGCGGCCACGGTCAACACCCTGGACTTCACCGCTTTCAATGTGGGCCAGCCACGTCATGGTGAATTGCCGTCTGCGGTGATCATTGCCCCGGGTCAAGCGGTGGCCGAAGATCTGGAACCCGAATACATCGCCATCAGTGAAGACGGCAGTCAGGCTTTTGTCACCTTGCAAGAAAACAACGCGGTGGCGGTGCTTGATCTGACCACCCCGGCCATTTCCAGCATCCTGGCCTTGGGCTTCAAAGACCACAGTTTGGTGGGTAATGAACTGGACCCCAGTGACCGCGATGGACCGGGTGGTACCGGGGCGATCAACATCAACAACTGGCCAGTCAAAGGCATTTACATGCCCGATGCCATTGCGGCGGTGAATGTGGGCGGCAGCGATTACTACTTGACTGCCAACGAGGGTGATGCCCGGGATGAAGACGACCGCATCGGCAATTTGTTGTTGGACCCCACCGCTTTCCCCAATGCCGCCACCCTGCAATTGGATGAGCAGCTGGGGCGACTGGATGCCCAAACCAACTTGGGTGGTTCGCCATCAGGTTTCACCGAATTGTTTGTCTATGGGGGCCGTTCTTTTTCCATTTGGGATGGCAGTACCGGTGCCCAGGTGTTTGATTCGGGCAGTGAAATTGCCTTCAAGATTGCCGAATTAACGCCCGAACTGTTCAATGCCAACAATTCGTCACCCAGTGACTTCGATGAGCGCAGCGACAACAAAGGCGCCGAGCCCGAAGGCATCACCACCGCCCAAGTGGGTCAAAAACACATCGCCTTCATTGGTTTGGAACGGGTCGGTGGGGTCATGGTTTATGACATTTCAGAGCCGGCTTTGGCCGAATTTGAAAGTTACCACCCCGCCAGCGATGGCGATGTGGCACCTGAAGGTTTGTTGTTCATTGCCGGCGCCAACAATGGCAGCGGCACCGACTTGTTGTTGGTGAGTTATGAAGACACCGGCACCATTGGGGTGTTTCGGGTGTTGGATGTGATCTTTAAGAATAACTTCGAATAAACCACCGGGTCTCGTCAAGCCCCGCAGGGAAGCGGGGCTGCTCGGATTAGATCAGTTTTTCTGAAGGGCTTGAATCGGGTCCAAATCAGCGGCTTGTTTGGCCGGATAATAACCAAAGGCGATGCCGGTCAACAGACACACGCCGACGGCCAGGATGATGGAGAAAATGCTCCAGGCCACCGGCCAGGCGGCAAAGGATTGGATCAAGAACGACAAGGCGATGCCCATGATGATGCCGAGCACTGCACCAAAGGCGGCAATGGTGGCACTCTCGATCAAGAATTGATTTTTGATGTCGGCTTTGCGCGCCCCCAGGGCCCGAAGCAAACCGATTTCCTTGGTCCGTTCCAGCACCGTGGCCAACATGATGTTCATGATGCCTATACCGCCCACCAACAGCGAAATGCCGGCGATGCTGGACATCACGATGGTGAAGATTTGTTGGGTTTGGTTTTGTTGATTCAACAACGAGGCGGGCACCACAATTTGGTAATCATCGATGTTGCCATGGCGCCGTTTGAGCAAGCGGTCGATGGCCACCGAGGCCAATTGTGGCTTGATCGATTCATCCAGTCCCACCCGAATGGTGTCCAACTGGCTTTCCAACATCTCCAGTTTCAAACGCTTGAAGGCGGTTTCCACCGGGATGAAGATTTGGTTGTGTTCGGCCCCCAGTTTGATGCCTTGAATTTCATCCTTGCTCAACTCGTCTTTGCGCAGGATGCCAATCACTTCAACCCACAAGTGGTTGACTTTGATGCGTTGGCCCATGGCGTTCTCACCCGGGAACAGCTGGTCGGCCACCTCCGAACCAATCACCGCCACTTGGGCAAAAGCGTCGTTGTCATCGGCATTGAACAAGCGACCGTCAGAGACTTCCAGGTTGGACATGGCAAAACAATTGGGCGAGACCGCTTTGACCGCACCGTCTGAATTGGCATTGACCGAAAACAGGCTCCAGGTCTTGAGGGTTTTTTCACCACAGGTTTGTTCCACAAACGGCAGGCTGGTTTGGATCGCCCGCACATCGTTCATCGACAAACCCAGCGTGTCTTCACGCACCTCTTTGAGGGTTTCCTGATCGAAGGTTTTTTCTTCGATCACCAAATTGCGCAGGCCCATTTTTTCGATCAAACGGGTGGCTTCGGCCTGGGCCCCTTCACCGATGCTGAGCATCGCGATCACCGCGCCGACGCCAAACACCATGCCCAGCAGGGTCAACAGCGTGCGCAGTTTGTGGTGCATCATTTCGGAGATGGCGTGCCTGAGGTTGATGCTGAGCGTGTTCAAAGTCTGGCCTCCAGAATGGTGTTCGCGGGTTGGGTCAAAGCGATGACGTCGCCATCGGCCAGACCGGATTCAATGGTGCACATGCTGGAACTGCAAAAACCGGTGTTGACCGCTTGTTGTTTGAAATCATCGCCTTCCTGCAAAAACACATAGGTGTTGTCATCGACCCGGAACACGGTTTGGATCGGCACCACCAGTCCGCGGTTTTGTTCCACCACCCGGATGCTGGCATTGAGTCGTTGACCGGGCTTCAGTTTGTCCGGATCTTTGGTATCCAAAGCCACCGTCACGGTGAAGTATTTCACGGGGTTGTCGCGTTCCTTGGGTTGGGCGGTTTTGCTGATGGATTTGACGTGCCCCTCAAACATACTGCCTGGATAGGCGTGCAAGGATACGCTGACCCCGACCCCTTCTTTGATGCCAATGGCTTCCACTTCGGGCACAAACACCTTGGCCTGCATTTCACTCAAGTCTGGCAGTTTGGCCAGCTTGGCACCAGGGAACACTGACTTGCCGGGTTCCGGCAACGAGCCATCCCAACTGGGTTCGAGCACAAACAAGCCATCATGCGGCGCCTTGATTTCCAAAGCGCTCAAACTGGCACTGTTCATTTCCAGCTTCGCCACTTGTTTTTGTTTGGAGCTTTCCAACACCGCTTTTTCGGAAGCCGATTTTTCCACGTAGTTTTCTTCCACTTTCTCGATGTGATTCGATTTGGCTTTGAGGAATTCTTCGTTGTCGCCGGCTTCGATCATTTCAATTTTGGTGTACAACAAGGGGTCGTCGATGTTGAATTGTTTGGCCAGTTGGTATTCGTAATCAATCACCTGGGCTTCGGCATCAAAACTGAATTGGGTGTTGTCAATTTCGCGGTCCTTGGCCAGCATGGAGTACATGATTTTTTGAATTTCAAAGTTGGTTTCATCCACTTCCAACTGGAAGTTGCTGCCATCAAAGCGGGCCACCACTTCGCCTTCTTTGACCTGGGAAAACTGTGGCATGATCCAGGCCAGGGTTTGGGGTCGGCGCGACGCAGCCGGGGCGGTGATGGGGGTGGATTTGACCGCTTCCAATTCGCCTTCGGCGTGGATTTGAAACACCACTTCACTGGCCGCCACTTGAATCACTGGGGTTGAATTGCCGGTTTCTTCGCCGCAGGCACTGAGCAGGGCGACGAGTCCGAGGAGGATGCCTGTTCTGATCATGTTCACTCCGACATTATGGTTGCCTTGATGCTCATGCCAGGGCGCATGATCTCGAGGTTCAGATCATCAATCGCCACCACCGCATCAAGGATTTTGGAAGGTTGGTTTTTGGACTTGGTGCGCACCACTTTGGACAAGGACTCGATGGTGCCGGTGAACTCCAGGTCAGGGTAGGCATCCAGCACAAACTTCACGGCCTGGCCTTCGGCCACCCGCGACATGTCGTTCTCCTTGATTTCCAATTGGGCAATGATTTTTTCCAAGTCGGCCACTTCGGTGACCCGGGCGCCACCCCAGACCGAATCACCCACCGCGTATTTGTTGTTGTTCCAATCGGTTTTGTGCATCACAATGCCTTTGCGTTTGGACATGATGCGCATGCGTTGGATGGAATCATTCAACTCGTCCACTTCGGCCGACAGTTTGGTGATGTTGGCTTTGAGGATGTCGATTTCGGTGTTCAATTTGTCCTCGGTCAGGCGGCGGTCGTCCAAGGCGTGTTGGAATTCCAGCTTGGCCAATTCATGCTTCAATTGGTTTTCTTCGTATTCATTCAAAGCAATCACGCTTTTGGGCAAATCGGCTTTGCGCTGGGCTTTGTCCAACAGCATTTTTTTCTCTTCGACAGCCAGGTCTTTGTTTTGAATGGTCTCCACCATGCCCACCTCGGTGTTGCGCAACTCCGATTGTTTGATGTTCAATTCACCTTGTTTGTCCAACAATCGTTCTTTGAGTTGATCGGTTTTGAACATCAACACCGGTTGTCCGGGATTGACTTGGGTCCCATCTTCGGCCATGAAGGCAATGGTGTATTGCCAAATGCGGCGAATTTTGGGGGGTGAATAGTTGTCGGTTTCCAAGGCTTTCAATTCGCCATTGGCACTGAAGTCTGTCGCCTGCGCGGCAGGCCAGGCCAACAGCAACAACAATCCCATCATATAGGTTGTTTTCATTTCACACCTCCTGCAGGTTGATCAGGGCACTCATGCCCGGTAACAAACCAATGTCATCGGCCCCATCGAGGCTGATTTCAATTTCATAATACAAGCCATCACCCCATTCTTTTTTGTCCCTGCCACCGGATGAGATGTCAGAAATTTCGCCGATCAGGCGGGCATCGGGTAAGGCATCAAACGACACATCGACGGTTTTGCCGGTGGTGATTTTCGGCAGGTCGATGGCATTGACCCAGGCTTTGACGCGCATGTTTTGTTTCTTGGATACCCGCATGATTTCCATGCCGCTGTTGGCTTGGTCGCCGACCTGAAATTTGCTGCCGGTGAACGGGTGGGAGCCATATATCACATAACCGGCTTGGGTGGCTTTGATGCTCAATGACTCCAGTTCGGACTGCCAGTGGGCCAGGTCGTTTTGTTTTTGTTCCAACCCCAATTCGAATTCCAACATCTTTTCTTGTTTTTTCTGTTGAGTGGCAGCCAGTTCATTTTCCGCATCATCCAAGTCCTTGATCGATTTTTTCAAGGTCAATTGCCGTTCTTTGTACTCCAGTTCGCCGATGAAGTTGACCGGCACATCGGCCTTCAGCTGCGCCACCTGGCGGTCCACTTTGGCTCTCTCGAAGGCCAGATTGGCGTTGTTCAGATCAATGTCCAGTTGGATCATGTCGCGTTTGGCGCTGGCTTTGAACACATCCAATTGTTCCACCTTGCTTTCAATGGTGCTGTCCAGTTCACTGCCGTCGATGCGCACCAGGAAATCGCCGGGTTCGACGAAGGTGCCTTCTTCCACCATTTCACTGATTTTGCCTTGCCAGGAGCGGACTTGGGGCATGTTGATGATTTGGGTTTGGCTGGATTCAACCACCCCGGTGAACATGGCCGCTTGGTTGGGCCAACTGATGATCAGTAAGCTGATGGCTAACAGAGTTTTCATGCGATGATCTTCCCGTCTAAAAAGTGGATGGTGCGCCCCGCATTTTCTGCAATGTCGGGTTCGTGGGTCACCATCACGATGGTTTGGCCGCCTTGGTTGAGCGACACCAATAAGTCGATGATTTGTTGCGATATGGCGCTGTCCAGATTACCGGTGGGCTCATCGGCCAGTAACACCGCTGGCTGGTTGATTAAGGAACGGGCAATGGCCACCCGTTGGATTTGGCCACCGGACATTTCATTGGGCATGTGGTGCAGGCGTTCACCCAAGCCGACTTGATGTAACAGGTCTTTGGCGCGTTCTTCGCCGCCGCGTTGTTTGGCCGGCGATGCAAAGCGCAAGGGCACCATCACGTTTTCCAGGGCACTGAGCCGAGGCAACAGGTGAAAGCCCTGAAACACGAAGCCGATGTGGTCATTGCGGATTTTCGACAAGGCGTCGTCATCCAGTGAACTGACGTCTTGTCCGGCCAGGGTGTAGTGGCCAGAGGTGGGTTTGTCCATGCACCCCAGGATGTTGAGCATGGTGGATTTGCCGGACCCTGAACGGCCCATGATGGCAACAAATTCACCGGTGTCGATGGTCAAATCAACGGCATCCAAAGCCGTGATTGTTTCTCCTTGGGTTTGGTAAATTTTTGAAATTTTGGTTAACTCCAACATCCGTGCACATGCCCCTCAAAAATATGCTTAGCCTAGCCATTACTGGCCATGATCAACAGTGTCAAAAGTCAGCATTGGCCGAATGCCAGATCCCATTTTTCATCCAGGGGTGGCCGGTTCTGCTACCTATACGCTCATCACTTTGGGCCACCAATGGGCCACAAAGTTCATTCATTCTACGGCAAGACTGTGCATGAATTGTGAAGGGACCGTGTTAACAGGCCCTAGGGACCGCCTAGGGAATACACAGCGCCAACACCGCCTGCAATTCGGTGAAAAAACGGTTGTCGCTTGGCAGCAAGCCATGCGACCACCAGGGCGCCAGCATGATCCACACCCCCAACATCAATATGAACAGCCCGGCAGCACCGCGCAACCAGGTGGCTTGGGGGCTTTGCAGCCAGCGTTGCAGCAACTGGCGAGACCACAACAAAGGCAACACCGTGCCCAAGCCAAAAAACAGCATGAAGCTGGCGCCGCGAAGCACATCGGCGGTGGTGGCGGCAATGATCAACATGCCATACAACAAGCCACAAGGAATCAGTCCCCACAGCATGCCTTTGAGCAGCACTTGGCCAGGGCTGTTGGCCTGTTGGATGCGTTGCAATCGGGCCGCCACTTTGGGCCAGAAGGGCAGGGGTTTTTGCACCACCAGCCATCGGGCTTTGTTTTTGAACAAGATCACCATGGCCGACAGCACCAACATGCCACCCATCAGCAAGCGCAAAAAAGTGCCCCACACCCCGAGCTCCAAGCGCAAACTGGCGCCTTGGATCACCCCGGCAAACAGCCCTCCCAACAGGGTGTAAGTGAGCACGCGGCCGAGGTTGGTCAACATCGTTTGGCGGGTGTTTTGTTGTTGGCAAATGGCGGCACACAAACCGCCGCACATGGCGATGCAATGAAAGCCTGAAAAAAAGCCAATCAACAACGGGGTGATGGCCGACATCAAGGCTCAGTCCTGATCAGATTGGGTTTCGGTCTTGGCCACCTTGGATTCATCTGGGGGCGTCGTTTCGGTGGGCTGGTTCGGCTTGGGGTCGTCTTCCAAGATGGCATAGGCCGGGCTGTCCAAATCATCGAATTGGTTTTTGTTGATGGCCCAAAAGATGGCCCACACGGCCACACCGGCCAGCACCAGGCTGAGCAAAACCAAGACAAATACCATGTTCATGAAGCAACTCCTAAGACAACAAGCGCCGTGAATTCAGCACCACCAACAACGAGCTCAACGACATGCCGATGGCCGCCATCCAGGGCGCCAACAGCCCCATCATGGCAATCGGGGTGACACTGACATTATAAACCAAGGACCATATCAAGTTCTGTTTGATGATCGATTGCGTCCGCCGTGAGCCTTCGGCGACCTGAATCAAGGGCTGCAACGATTTACCCAGCACGATCAAGTCCGCGGCCGAATGCGCCAGGTAAGCGCCTTGTTTCAAACTGATGGAGACATCGGCCTGCGACAACACCGGCGCGTCGTTGACCCCATCACCGACCATCACACAGCGTTGGCCTTGTTGTTGGCGTTGAGAGAGGTGGTTGATCTTGTCTTCGGCGCTGAGGCCGCCATGGGCCCGATCAATGCCCAACAGCTGTTGCCAATGGGCCACGGTGTCAGGGTGATCGCCACTGAGGATGGTCAATTCTTTGTTGTGCTCACGCAGCCATTGCAACAAGGCTTTGACCCCATCACGCACCGCCACCTGACACTCAAACACCGCCACCAGCTGGTCATCACAGGCCAGATACACTCCCGTATTTTGCGGGTCGATCGCCACTGGGCTCAGTGCCACACCTGACTCCTGCAGCCAGGCCAGCGAACCCATCATCCAGCGCCGGCCTTGCAGCGTGCCAGCCACCCCGCGACCGGTGGCCGCCAGGGCGTCGGTAACCGGCAACACCGTGCCATCGGTGAAGGCCGAGGCGATGGGGTGGTTGCTGATTTGTTGCAAGGAGTGGGTGATGTCGGCCAGTGCATGGCCGGTTTGGTGTTCATGGATTTTGACCACGGTTAATTGTTCGCTGGACAGGGTACCGGTCTTGTCAAAAAACCAGTGGTCGATGTGGTTGAGCTGGGTGATGGCTTCGGTGTCATTGACCAGCACGCCTTGGTGCAGCCAATTGACCCCGGCGGCCGTCAATGCAGTCGGCGTGGCCAATGACAAAGCACAGGGGCAGGTGGCGATCAGCACCGCCAGCAGCGCGGTCATCAAACCATCCACTTGGTTGATTCCATACCACAGAGCGGTGGCCAAGGCCAACACTAGCACCCCAGCCACAAAGTAACTGGCGATCTGATCAACCAATTGTAAACTGCGCGGTTTTTTGCTTTGGGCCTGTTCCATCAGATCGGCCAGTTTGGCCAAAAAACTGTCCTCGTTGTTGACCGTGGTGCGCAGTGTGATGTGGCCGCTTTCCCAGCCGGAACCGGCATACAACAAGTCACCGACGCTTTTGTGCAGCGCTTTGGATTCGCCCGTCAGCAAAGCCTCATTGACCCGGCCTGATCCGGTGGTGATGAGGCCATCGCAAGGCACCGTATCCCCGGGTTTGACCCACAGCAGATCGCCTTTGTTGATTTGGTTTAAAGGCACGGTTTGGACTTGTTGCTGGGCATCCAGTCGTTCGGCACTGACCGGCACCAAGGCAAACAAAGACTCCCGCACATTCATGCCCCTGTGCCGCACTTGCGATTCAATGTAGCGTCCCAACAACAAGAAAAACACAAACATCGCCATCGAATCAAAATACACGTGACCTTGTTGTTTGAAACTCAAATACAAGCTGACGAAGTAGGCCAGTGAAATGGACAAGGCCACCGGCACGTCCATGCCCAAATGTCGGTTTTTCAAATCCCGGATGGCATTGTTGATGAAGCCACTGCCGGCATAGAAATACACCAAGGTGGCGATCAGCAGGCTGATCATCAGGAAGAAGCGTTGGATGTGGGGCGCCACGGTGAAGGCGTCGGGTGAATACAGCGGCACCGCCAGGGTCATGATGAACATCATGCCGAAACCCGCCACCGCGATTTTTTTCAATTGCGATTTGCGTTCGGCATCGGCGCTGTTTTCAGATGCTTGTTGTTGCATGGGGTGGTAGCCCAAGCCGCTGATTTGGGCAAACAGTTCACTTAATTGAATCTGCTCGGGGTCAAACACCACCTGCATGTTTTGTGTCACCGCATTGATGTGCAAGTCCGCCACCCCGGCCCAGTTGCCCAACACCTTTTGTAACAGCCAGCCACAGGCGCTGCAGTACATGCCTTCAATCTTGATGGTGATCCGTCGGTGTTGCCCATCGACCGCTTGGGTGATGGCAGCAAACACCTCCGGCGCATCCAGGTGTTGCCATTGATCGGCGCGGGTGTCTTGGACCCGCTCACCGGGTGTTTGATCGGCGCGGTATTGGTAAAACACGTCGTGGTCGTTGGCGGCCAGGAATTGGGCCACGGCTTGGCAGCCGATGCAACACATGGGTTGTTCTTCACCGGCTATTTGGGCGGTTAAGTGGACGCCTTTGGGCACCGTTTCACCGCAGTGAAAACAGGCGGTCATGGTCAGTCTTTTTCGATTTGAAATTTATTCTGTTTGACGATGACTTGGGGCGCGTTTTGTTGGGCCACATAGACGGTGTACAAGCCAGCGACCACCGCCGATGCCGGCAGTGAAATCACAAACCAAACCCATGGGTGTTTGTACCAGGGCAAAGGTTTTTTGGGTGAGGTGTTTGAGGGTGAGATTTGGTTCATTTTTTATACCCAAAGTATTTGATGTTTTCGGAGGTGTTTTCACCGCTGGCTGCCACGTCACTCACCGTCACAGTGATGCCGTGAATGCGTTGGTTGGCCACTTGTTTGCTGGCGCGGATTTTCATCGGCACGATGACCAACTCTCCCGGTGCCGCAGACACCGTTTGATCAGCCAAGCCCAACACCACTTCCAGGCCGTCCAGCCCAGTGGCCTGGACCGCATATTCGGTGGCTTCGGTGCCTTTGTTCATCACTTTTAAAGTGTACACATTTTCAATGGTGTTTGCATCCACCACCCGGTAAAAGCTGTTGCGATCGTGGATCACATTCATGTCTATGGCGCTGCGGTTGGCCAGTGACACCCCAAAAGCAGTCACCAAGCCGAGCAAGATGACCATATATATCAGGGTTCTGGGTCGCAAAATGTGGGTCGGCTTGCCTTGCAGGGCATTTTCGGTGGTGTATTTGATCAGCCCCTTGGGCATGCCGCTTTTTTCCATGACCTCATCACAGGCGTCGATGCAAGCGGCGCAAGCGATGCATTCGTATTGCAGGCCATCGCGGATGTCGATGCCGGTGGGGCACACCTGCACACACATCGTGCAATCGATGCAGTCACCTGGGGCCTCGCTTTCGCGGCGTTTTTTGCCGCGCATGCGCGGTTCACCGCGTTGCTCATCATAGGAGATGATCAACGTTTCTTTGTCGAACATGGCGCTTTGGAAGCGCGCGTAGGGGCACATGTACAGGCACACCTGTTCCCGTAAAAACCCGGCATTGCCATAGGTGGCCAGGGCGTAAAAAAACAACCAAAACGTTTCCCACGGGCCCATGGTCCATTGCCAGATGTGCTCGGCCAGTTCTTTGATGGGGGTGAAAAACCCAACAAAGGTGAAGCCGGTCCACAAGGCAAAGGTGATCCAGAGGAATTGTTTGCTGCCCTTGCGCAGGATCTTTTCCCGGGTCCATGGTCCTTTGTCCAGCTTCATGCGTTTGTTGCGGTTGCCTTCGGTCCATTGTTCCAGCCAAATGAACACCTCAGTCCACACCGTTTGCGGGCAGGCATAGCCACACCACAGCCGGCCGGCCAGGGCGGTGAAGAAAAACAGCGCAAAGGCGGCGATGATCAGCATCAACGCCAAGAAGATGAAATCCTGTGGCCACAGGGTCAGGCCGAAGATGTAAAAACGCCTTTGCGGCAGGTCGAACAAGATGGCTTGTTGCTCGCCCCAAGTGATCCAGGGCAACACATAAAACAGACCCAACAGCACCCACACAGCCAGTTTGCGTTTGAACTGAAAGCGGCCCTTGATTTCTCTGGGGTACACTTTTTCATGGGCTTTGTACAAGCTCAGTTCGATGGTTTCGTCTGGGCTGTTGGTTTCGGCTTGCTTGGACATGGGTCAGGTGTGTGGGTTGCGTTTGGCCAAACGGGTTCGGGGCAGGGCCAGCACCACCCCGGCGAACAACGCCGCCAGGAAGGTGAAAGCCCAAAAAAAGGCAAAGCCCAAGGCATAACCCTGCCAAGGGCTGAGGTCCACGGCAAAACTGGACAATTGACCCAGATAGGCCGGATCAAACAAGGCGAAAAACACCATGGACTCCACCGCGGCACAAAAAAATGAAACCCACAGCACAATGCCAATGCGCCGCCAAAAAATTCGTTTCAGTTGGCGCTCGTTGAAATCGCGGTTATGACTGATGGGTTCGGTGCTCATGTGCTTGCTTTGCTCGATCAGCGTTGATTCAATGAATAGACATAAGCCGCCACCAGCTTGATGCGGTTTTCATCCAAGATGTCTTGTTGTGCGGGCATTTGGTTGTTGAAACCTTCATACAAGGCGGTCTCGATCACGTCAGACGAACCGTGCAACCAAATGTCATCGGTCAGGTTGGGGGCGCCAAACATGTCCAGGCCCTGGCCTTGTGGGCCATGACAGGCGGCACAGAACATGCCAAATTTGGCTTCACCTTCGCTGGCCAAAGCGGCATCGTGGTCAATGCCTGACAAGCTGCGCACATAGGCCGCGACTTGTTGGGTGCCGTCTTCACCCAAAGCCGGTGCGAAAGCGGGCATCACCCCAATGCGGCCGTTGTTCAAAGTGGTCAGGATGGCTTGGTAATCACCGCCCCAGTTCCAGTCGTCATCGGCCAGGTTGGGAAAGCCCACCGCCCCACCGGCATCCGAGCCATGACACTGGGCACAGTGGTTGGCAAAAATGCGCTGGCCAATCAGCATCGCCTGCTCGTCTTGGATCAGCTGGTCAATGGGCTTGTTGATGAAGCCAGCAAAAGACCGGTTTCGCGCTTCGGTGTTGGCCGCATAGTTGGCTTCAAAACGATTGATTTGGGTCCATTCTTTGCTGCCCTTGTAGTTGCCCAAACCGGGATACAAATACAGATAAACCACGGTGAATATGATGGTGAGGATGAACAACCACAGCCACCAACGGGGCATGGGGTTGTCCCATTCCCGCAAATCACCGTCCCAAACATGTCCGGTGGTGTTGTCGGCGCGTTTTTCGGTTTTCTTTTTCGAAGTCGCAAACAACAACCACAAATAGGCAATCAGGTGAAGGACCACCACAATGATTACTGTCCAATGCCAAAAATTACTCATGGATCTTCTCCTCGGTTTCTGCTTTGATTTGCTCGTCATCTTTCAAGGCGACGCGAGACGCTTCATCAAACTTGTTTTTGTTGTGTCGGCTCCAGGCCCACACCACGATGGCCAAAAACACCACCAGCAACAGGCCGGTATATATTCCACTGATCATGCTGCAGTCCTCACTGATAGCTCTTGGGCATGGCGGTGCCCAAGTCCTGTAAATACGCCACCAAGGCATCCAGCTGGGTTTTGTCGGTCAAACTGGCGGCGGCGTTGGCGATCTCATCATCCGAATAGGGATGACCCAACATTTGCAACACTTCCATGCTGGCCACGGTTTCTTCGATGTCGACCGGGGTGTCGGCCAACCACGGATAACCCGGCATGTTGGAGGTGGGGACCACGGCACGCGGATCGATCAAGTGAATCTCATGCCATTCATCCGAATAGCGACCACCGACCCGAGCCAAATCCGGTCCGGTGCGTTTGGAGCCCCACTGGAAGGGCCGGTCATAAACCGACTCTCCGGCCACCGAATAGTGACCATAGCGCAAAGTCTCATCGACAAACGGTCGCACCTGTTGGGAGTGGCAGTTGTAGCAGCCTTCGGCCACATAGATGTTTTGTCCGGCCAGCTCCAAAGCATTGCGCGGTTCCAATCCAGGCACCGGTTCGACCACGCTGGCTTGGGTCATCAATGGGGCGATTTCCACGATGCCAGCGAAACTGATGACGATGGCCACCAACACGCCCATCAGGCCGATGTTCTTTTCAATTTTTTCATGCTTGCTCATGCGCCTTCTCCCACAGCGTTTGCAGTGTCAACTTGGCTCGCCCGGGCCTCAGGCCTGGGCGCACCTTTGATGGTTTTCCAGGTGTTGTAAGCCTGGATCAAGATGCCGATGAAGAACAACACCCCACCAATGATCCGAATCACATAGTATGGAAAGGTGGCTTCAATGCTTTCCACATGGCTGTAAACCAAAGAGCCATTGGCATCGACTTCGCGCCACATCAGGCCTTGCATCACCCCAGCAATCCACATCGAGGCGATGTATAAAACGATGCCGAGGGTGGCGATCCAGAAATGCACGTTGATCAGGTGGGTGCTGTACATGCCATCACGGCCCCACAGTCTGGGCACCAAACTGTACATACAAGCCATGGTCATCAAAGCCACCCAACCCAGGGCACCTGAATGCACGTGACCAATGGTCCAGTCGGTGTAATGCGACAAGGCATTGACGGTTTTGATCGACATCATCGGCCCTTCGAAGGTGCTCATGCCGTAGAAAGACAAGGACACGATCATCATTTTGATGATGGGATCCGAGCGCAGTTTGTCCCAGGCACCGGATAAGGTCATGATGCCGTTGATCATGCCGCCCCATGAGGGTGCCAACAAGACCAAAGAGAACACCATGCCCAGCGATTGCGCCCAATCAGGCAGCGAGGTGTATTGCAAGTGATGGGGACCCGCCCACATGTAAGTGGAGACCAGGGCCCAGAAGTGCACGATGGACAAGCGGTAAGAATACACCGGCCGTTCAGCTTGTTTGGGCACAAAATAATACATCATGCCCAGGAAGCCTGCGGTCAGGAAAAAGCCCACCGCATTGTGACCATACCACCATTGAACCAAGGCATCGACGGCGCCGGAGAACACCGGATAAGACAAATGCCAATTAACGGGAATGGCCAGGTTGTTGACGATGTGCAACACCGCGATGGTGATGATGAACGCGGCATAGAACCAGTTGGCCACGTAGATGTGTTTCACCGTGCGGGTGGCGATGGTGCCAAAATAGACAATGGCATACAGCACCCAGACCACGGTCAGCAGCACATCCAACGGCCAGATCAATTCGGCGTATTCCTTACCCTGGGTGAAACCAAACGGCAAGGTCAGGGCGGCCCCAACGATGACCAATTGGAAGCCCCAAAAGACCACGCTGGCCAAGGTGTTGGAATACAGTTTGACCTGACAGGTGCGTTGGGCCACGTAGAACGAGGTGCCCAGCAAAGCATTGCCGCCGAAAGCGAAAATCACCGCATTGGTGTGCAGTGGACGCAGGCGACTGTAAGTCAGCCAAGGAATGTCAAAATTGAATGCCGGCCAAGCCAGTTGCACGGCGATGATGACGCCGACCAGCATACCAATGATGCCCCAAAAGATCGTTGCAATGGTGAATTGCTTGACCACTTTATCGTTAAATTCAATCATATTTTCAATGCTTTGATGCCCATTTTGTGATTGGTTTGAATTATAATGATTGGCTCAGGGGTCAAAGGTTGACCTAGGTCAAGATTCATTCACATAGCACCACATAGCACAGCAAAGCCAACAGATGTTGAACCCGAACGCGCACATCCAAAAAAACAAAAGCAGCAATTGCGGAGACTGTGAACTGTGTACCAAAGTCGTTGACAACCGCCGCATCAGAATCCAGTCTCGCGAAATTGACGCCATTGAATCGATCATCGATTCGCACATCATGATTGAAAAGAACCAAGTGGTGTATGAAGCCGGTGCCACTTTTCAGAACCTGTACACCGTGCATGCCGGCATGTTCAAGTCGGTGTACCTGACCCCACAAGGGGATGAGCGGGTTGTGGATGTGTTCATCCCAGGCCAGATCATGGGTTTTGATGGCATCCATGAAGGCAAGTACAAAACCACGGTGAAGGCCGTCAGTTCGGGGTCCTACTGTGTGATTCCGTTTTATCCCTTACAAGAACTGACCCTCAAACACCGCGACATCCAGTCCCGCCTGATGAAAATGATGAGCGAAAAGATCATCCAGTTTGAAATCACGCACAGTGAATACAACGCCAAACAAAAACTGGTCAGTTTCATCAAAGACGTGTCGGATTTGTATTTTTCCCGGGGTTTTTCAGCGCGCCAATTCCCATTCCAGATTTCACAACGGGATCTGGCCAACTATCTGGGTCTGGCCGAGGAAACCTTGAGCCGCACTTTCGCCAAACTGAAAAAAAGTGAGGTGGTGGTGTTGGCCGATCACCAAATCACCATCCTGGACATGAATAAATTCTTGCAAGTGCTGGAGTGAGATTGAATTTTGAAACTTCATCCCCATAATGCGTGTCATTGAAAATGATAGGCAAGATTCAGACCCCAATCAGGGTCTTGACCCATTCCTACAACCATCCGATCCGACAACCCGATGGGATGACAGCTTTAACGACCGCCTTTTGACCGAGGCCTTGATGGAGAACACACATGAGCGAAAACATAATCCAGGCAACCGATGCCACATTCGACGAAATCACCAATTCAGACGTGCCTGTATTGGTTGATTACTGGGCTGAATGGTGTGGCCCTTGCCGCATGATTGCACCGATCCTGGAAGAAGTGGCCACCGAACTGGATGGCCAGGTCAAAGTGGCCAAACTGAACATCGAAGACAACAAAGAAACCGCCGTGAAAATGGCCATCCGTGGCATCCCCACCTTGATGGTCTTCAAAAACGGTGAAGTCATCGATCAACACGTCGGCGCGGTCTCCAAAGGCCAGTTGATGGACTTTTTGAGCAAACACACCGCATAATCCCAAGAAAACGCCTGAATTGACACCTATTCAGGCGTTTTTTGATATTCAGGCTGGACAGCCACCCGCTGACATGGTAGTTTATACCCCATCATTTCCGGCAAGTCTTTTGCCGCTAAATTTGAATCCTTAACGAACCACTGACCGATGCCCATTGATGCATTGATGTGGCCTCAATAAGGGCATTTTTTAACTTTAATAAATCAAACCTCAATCACCCAAGCGGCTTTCTGCCGCATACCAAAGTCTTATGAATCTATCTGAATTGAAACAAATGTCGACGCCCAAGTTGACAGAAATCGCCAAGGAAACTGGTGTCGAAACACGGTCCCGTGTACACAAACAACAAATGATTTTTTCAATCCTCAAAAAGCACGCCAAGAATGGCGAAGACATTTTTGGTGATGGGGTGTTGGAGGTGTTGCCTGATGGCTTTGGCTTCCTGCGGGCGCCGGAAGGTTCCTACCAGGCGGGGCCGGATGACATTTATGTCTCACCCAGCCAAATCCGCCGTTTTGGACTGCAAACCGGTGACACCATCGTCGGCAAGATCCGCCCGCCAAAAGATTCAGAACGCTATTTTGCCTTGTTGCAAGTCAGCACCATCAACTATGAGCCGCCCGAAAACACCAAAGGCAAAATCATTTTCGAAAACCTCACTCCATTGTTTGCCACCGAGCAACTGAAAATGGAACGCGGTGACGGTTCTCGTGAAGACTTGACCACCCGCATCATCGATTTGGTGGCGCCAATTGGTAAAGGCCAACGGGGTTTGATCGTGTCGCCGCCGAAAGCCGGTAAAACCATGATCCTGCAAAACATCGCGACTTCAATTGCGCAGAACAACCCGGAAGCCAAATTGTTCGTGTTGTTGATCGATGAACGACCCGAAGAGGTGACCGACATGCAACGCACCGTCAAAGGAGAAGTGATCGCATCGACCTTTGATGAACCCGCCGCGCGCCACGTACAAGTGGCCGACATGGTGATCGAGCGGGCCAAACGTTTGGTGGAACACAAACAAGACGTGATCATCCTGTTGGATTCGATCACCCGCCTGGCTCGGGCCTACAACACCGTGACCCCGGCCTCAGGCAAAATCCTCACCGGTGGTGTCGATGCCAATGCCTTGCACCGACCGAAGAAATTCTTCGGCGCCGCCAGAAACGTGGAAGAGGGTGGATCCTTGACCATCATCGCCACCGGCCTGGTAGAAACCGGCTCGAAAATGGACGAAGTGATTTTTGAGGAGTTCAAAGGCACCGGTAACATGGAAGTGCATTTGGACCGCCGCGCCGCCGAGAAACGCATCTGGCCGGCCCTGAACATCAACAAATCCGGCACCCGCCGCGAAGACCTGATCGTCGATCCAGACTTCCTGGCCAAAGCCCACATCCTGCGCAAAATCCTGAATCCAATGGACGACCTCCAAGCCATCGAATTCCTGCTGGAAAAACTCAAAGACACCAAGACCAACGAAGAATTCTTCACCTCCATGAAGCGTTGATCTCCCGTCACCAAGCAAAAAAACCCCGGCCCGCCCGGGGTTTTTTGTGCCCACAAGCCCAGGGACCACCAGCCCATTCAGCACCCCTGGAGCGCCGACTTCAGTCGGCGACATGGCCAGGCACCAAGCCGCCGCCATCAACCAGGTGCCCTTCGACAAGCTCAGGGAGCTTAAGTTTTTAATGCCCAGCTGCTGTGCTGGATTATGTCGAAGTCAGCCTGTCGTGGTGTCCAGTCCCCCGCTACCATGCTAACAAGCCCACTGAGCCTGTCGAAGTGCCTTTCACCTTGTATAGAACCACCCATCCCCCTAGCACCTTTCGACAGGCTCAGGCAGCTTAAGCGAATAATAGCTTCCCCTGGAGCGCCGACTTAAGTCGGCGACATGGCCAGGTGCCAGTCGCCGCCATCAACCAAGTGCCCTTCGCAAAGCTCAGGGAGCTTAAGTTTTTAATGCCCAGCTGCTGTGCTGGATTATGTCGAAGTCAGCCTGTCGAGGTGCCCAGTCCCCCGCTACCATGCTAACAAGCCCACTGAGCCTGTCGAAGTGATCGACATTCTCGGCCTGTGATAACATGGAAACTTCGCACAATCACAAGGAATAAAAAACATGAAATTCGGATGCCGCTGCGGACACACCATTAAAGACAGCACCGATAACCTTTCATACAAAGGAGAGATCATACCTGATCAAAGTTTTGATGCGTATTATGCTGCCATTGATGTCATTTGGAAGGGCAAAGCCCACTGACGTTTTCGAAATAGACCGGTTAATGAACCCAATCAGCCACCCCAAAGGCAGCAGGCTCATCTATCAATGTCCCATGTGTGGTCGAATATTCATCGAAAGCCACGGCAGCAGGATGTACATCTTCAAACCTGAAGACGATGACATCCCAAAAAACCTGCTCAGCAGTGAATCCTGAATGATTGGTCATTAATTACTGACTCAATAGTCACCGAACCTGTCGAAGTGCCTTTGACTTTCTGGCGAACCAACAAAAACCCCAAGAGCCCTTCGACCAGCTCAGGGAGCATAAGCGAAAAAAGCCATCTCTGGAGCGCCGACTTCAGTCGGCGACATGGCCAGGCGCCAGTCGCAGCCATCAACAATGAATCAAAGATTGATGGCTGTTTCAGTCTGAATTTCAAACTCATCACGCAACCCACCGCCGACCGCAGTCGGCGCTCCGATGGTATTTCATGGGCGCGTGAAACACAGAACTCATTTGTCAATGACTCGAGTGTTGACTCACCCACATAATCTGAACACAAAGCCCCCGCCATTGGTTACAATAATCTCATGCCCATTTCCTCGAGAAACATATACGCCGCCATCGACTTGGGATCCAACTCATTTCATTTGTTGGTGGCCACGTTCAAGTCCGGGCAGATCTACCCGCTTGACTCGGTCAAGCACATGGTGCGGCTGGCCGCGGGGCTGGATGAGAAGAAAAACATCTCACCCGAATACCTCAACAAAGCCTATGAATCGCTGGAATCGATGGCCGCCCGGATTGACAAAATCCCCGATGGCCACATCCGCATCGTCGGCACCAACACCCTCCGGGTGGCACGCAACTCGGCCGAATTTCTGGCCCGGGCCGAACAGATCCTGAACCACGAAATCGAGATCATCTCCGGTCGCGAGGAAGCGCGGATGTTGTATTTGGGGGTGGCCCAGTCGACCAGTGACAGCCCCAGCCGCAAACTGGTGATGGACATTGGCGGCGGCAGCACCGAGCTGATCATCGGCGAGGGCATGCGCCCGGAAAAACGCGAAAGCCTGTACATGGGCTGTGTCAGCTACACGCAAAAATATTTCAAAGGCGGCATCATCGACCAGCACAACTGGAACAAAGCGGTGATCCATGCCTTGCAGGAGTTGAACCCCTTCATCCAAACCTTCAAAAACCAAGGCTGGGAACACAGCGTCGGTGCTTCGGGTACCATGCGCGCCACGGCCAGCATCCTGGAAGCCAACGATTGGTCGGTCACCGGCATCACCATGAGTGGTTTGGAGGCATTGAAAGCGCGCTGTTTGGATTTGGGCCACACCGAACAACTGAGCGAACTCGATGGACTCAGCGAACAACGCCGACCGGTGTTCATTGGCGGCTTGGCCATTGTCTACGCCCTAATGAAAGCCTTTGACATCGAACAAATGGACGTGTCGATGGGCGCCTTGCGCGAAGGTTTGTTGTACGAAATGCTCGATGGGCCGAAACACATCTCGGTGACCAAGCGCAGCATCCGCAAGCTGTGTGAACAATTCACCATTGATCCGGTGCATGCAGAGAGCGTACAACGGCACAGCGAAGACCTGCTGGAACACCTCAACATCAAAATCAAAAAGCGCATCAAAGCCTTGCTCAATGGCGCCATCAAACTGCATGAATTGGGACTGTCCATTGCCCACAGTCAGTACCACAAGATCGGGGCCTACGTGATCAACCACGCCGATATGCCGGGCTTTTCCAACCAACAAAAACTGGTGATGGCCACCTTGGTGCGCTTACACCGCCGCAAAATCAGCAAGTCGGTGCTGGCCACCTTGACCCCGAGACAGTATGAAGTGGTGATTCCCTTGTTGGTGGTGATGCGCTTGTCGGTGGTGTTTGCCCGCAACCGCCATTTCGAACCGGTGCCGGTGGAGCACTTGCACTGGCACAACGACACCATCCACCTGGACATCAATCCCGATTGGCTGGTCGATCACCCCCTGATCAAGGCCGACCTCAAAGACGAGGTCAAACGCCTGCAAGCGATCAATCTGGAGCTGCTGATCAATCGACGGCAAAAAGCCGTTGCAAGTCTTTGAACGCCTTGAACTCCAGTGCATTGCCTGACGGATCGAGGAAGAACATTGTGGCTTGTTCGCCGGCCAAGCCTTTGAATCGCACATAAGGCTCAATCACGAATTCAGTTCCGGCCGCCGTCAGGCGCTCGGCCAGGTCCTGCCATTCGGCCATCGGTAACACCACCCCAAAATGCGGCACTGGCACGCCGTGGTCATCGACCTCGTTTTTGACTTGTCGCACCTGGCCGTCATCGCCCAGTGACGGGTCGACGTGACACACCAATTGGTGGCCGTATAAATCGAGGTCGATCCAATGATCGGCACTGCGCCCAGGACGGCAGCCCAGGGTGTTGAGGTAAAAGTCTTTGGCTTCTGCCAGATTCCGCACCGGAATCGCCAGATGAAATGGATGGGTCATGGTGGTTTCTATTTGCTAAAATGGCCAACACACCCATCTTAGCAGTCCAGGATTCACTTGTGAAAGTCATTTTGAACGTCGATGCCATCACCCACCCGCTCACCGGCATCGGCCACTACACCCTGGCCCTGGGCAATGCCTTGAAATCGCTGCAGACCATAGAAGAACTGCGGTTTTTCTCGGCCGATCATTGGGTCAGCGATCTGCAGCAGGCCGCCGCCGGCAACCAGTGGCTGGCCAGTTTGCGTCGCTGGGTGCCGTTCAAAGCTTTGGCACTGAATGCCTATGGCCGGCGCCGCGCCCGCCGTTTCAAACAATTGACCCAAGGCATGAGCGATCATGTGTTGCACAGCCCCAATTTCATCCTGATGCCACACACCGGTCCCTCGGTGGCCACCTTTCACGACCTGTCGTTTGTACACCACCGCGACACCCAACCGGCTTATCGGCTGCAGTTCCTCGATCGCGAGGTCCCCAAGACTTTGGCCCAAGCCAATGCCTTGATCACCCCCACTGCCTTCATCAAACAAGCAATCGTTGACCATTACGGCTATCCGGCTGAGCAAATCCACGTCACGCCACTGGGCGTCTCTGCCGGATTTGCACCGCAGGCTGAGGCCAGCATTGCACCAACCCTGGCCCAGCATCAATTGGCCCACAAAGGTTATGTGTTGGCGGTGGCCACCACCGAACCGCGCAAAAACCTGCCGCGCTTGCTGCAAGCCTATGCCCAGCTCCCGGTTGACCTGCGTGCAGCCCATCCGCTGGTGTTGGTCGGCGCCGCCGGGTGGTTACAACAGGCCAGCAACCAGGCCATCAAACAAGCCCTCAGCCAAGGCCACATCAAGACCCTGGGCTACCTCAAGCAAACCGAATTACAACAGCTGTACGCCGGCGCCCGGCTGTTGGCCCTGCCCTCCTTGTATGAAGGTTTTGGCCTGCCCATCATCGAAGCCATGGCCTCGGGCACCGCGGTGCTGACCAGTGCCCACTCAGCGATGCAAGAAGTGGCCGGCGGCCACGCCATGTTGTGCCAACCCGAAGATACCGACAGCATCGAAGTCGGCCTGCGCGCTGCGCTGGAAGACGACGCCTGGCGCCAGGCAGCCGAACAAGCCGGCCTGAAACACAGCCAAGCCTTCACCTGGCAGCGCTGTGCGGAAGCCACCTTAATCACCTATCGCAGTTTGTCAGGATCCTGATCAAAAGATCAGGCTCGTGTGTCAGGAATTCACCTTTGCGCAGCAAAATTCATGACAAACGCATGACAGTTGCGCCATTTTTGCCGCAAAAACATGCACAAAAGCTTGCATTGTCTGCCTGAATCGGTAGCATTGGGACCACATGACTGAGCCCGCCTTCTCACTTGGCACTGACCCAATCATGGCATGGAATCAGCATGGAAATAAAAAATCTCATTTTTTTTGACAAGGTCTGAAGCCGGATGGTGTTTTCTGTTATGAAGCCTTTGGTTTCGCAAGATTTGAGAAACACAAAAGCCAAAATACCACATTAAAAATAGTAAACAAGGAACCCTACATGGAGCACACAATGTCACACCGCACCGGATTGATTTATTCCCTCATCATCACATTGGTTTTCAGCACATTCATCACCCAGGCTGATGAAATCGTGGTCCCCGAAGCCATCAAAAGCCAAATCACCACCCAGGTGATGACCGAGTTGGGCTACCTGGATGCAGCGGAGGTCGAGTCCAGAATCCGCTTGTGGAAATTGGATCAGACCCAGCCCAGAGCGTCCGGCGAATTGACCGCCCAAGGTAACTGCAGTGGCAACTGCGAACAAACCGGCGGTGATGCCGCTTTGCCGATGCCGCGCAATGTCAAAATCAAAGGCAAACAAAACGAGGGCCAATTCACGCAAAACCTGATCATCAAATGGAAGCGCCCTGAGGCCTTGCCCGATGGTTCCAACCTGAAGCTCAAAAACTACCGCATCAGTTTGTCCAAAGACGGGCAAACCTTTGAGAAGTACAAAGTCAAAGCCAAATTCAAAAACAACGGCAAACCCAGAAAACACCAAAAACTCAAACTGCGCCGCATGGAAGCCGGCCAATACACCGTCCAAGTCAGGGCTGTTTACCAAACCACGGGTGACAACGAATCGGCTCAAAAAGCCGGGATTGGCCTGAAATCATCCAGTTCAGGCAGCATGTGGGCTGGGGGTGAAGGGGGCGTCATCGGCGGGCCAGACCCCACCACCGTGGCTGGCTTGGATCAGAACGGCGCTTTGTATGCCTGCATCATTGCCGATGGTTATGCCCAGGTCAATGGCCAAAAAGTCAAAGCCACTGACAACACCTACCTCAGTGACATCTATTTGGTGGATTGCATCGGTGGTGGCATGACCCAAGATGACATCGATGACCTCAATTTACTGACCGGCTTGAGCACCCTAAACATCACCAACAACCCGTCGGTCACCGACATCAATGGCCTGGGGCAATTGGTCTTGCTCGAATACCTGAACATCAGCCAGAATCCACAGCTTGACATCACGGCCCTGGAACAACAAAAAAATCATTTTGACAGCCTGGAAACCCTGGTCATGACCAACATGGCTTTGACTGCCATCCCGGAAGTGCCCGATGCCGTTGATTTCCTGGACCTGAGTCTGAACCAAATCACTGGCAACACCGGTGGCACCTTGCCGCCAGCGGTGATCAGCAATGCCTTTGACTCATTGATTTTGGATGACAACGAAGCGGCGGGTCAGCCCACCGTCAATGACGCCTTGCTCAGCTCTCTGTCTGATCGAGAAATCAAAACCATCAGTGCCCGCAACAGTGCCGCCACCGACATAGACCTGCTGTCCGGGGTCACCAATTTGCACAACCTGGACCTGTCTGGAGCGCCGCTGGCAGGCACCCAAAACATCGAGAACTTCACCGGTTTTTGTGCCTTGACCATCCAACAAAGTCAAATGACCAAGTTGAAACCGGCCCGACCCATCCAGTTCCTCAATTTGGCCAGTAACACCGAGCTGAAAAACATCCAGCCAACCACGGCCACTAGCTACCGCCCTTTGGAAACCAGTTTCCTCAACTCCGATCAAGTCGAGTGTCACAATTATTATGAGACCATCGACAACCAGGCCACACCCCTGACCGACATGACCGGCATCCAGGTCACCATGCCTGATGGTTCTGTGGCCAACGCCCCGGCATGCCCAATCATCAACCAAGCCGCCGAATTGACCGCCGCCACCCAATGCCGCCCCAACAGGGTGCAAGAACTGGCCGTCTATGAAGACATCCCCAGCGCCCGCCGCTACATCACCTGGCAACCCAACAGCAGCCATGACTACGACCGCTGGGGCGTCACCCACTACCTGATCCAAGCCCACAAAAATGGTGCCCTGATCGATCAACACACCCAGCTGTACGACGCCCAAGGCAACATCCCAACACATGTGCAAGAACACAGTCTGGAGGCTGATGAGTATTTTGTTCAGGCGTGTATTGGTGACAATTGTGGCTACAACAAAGTTGACTCAGCAGCATTTGACCAGGGCTTGAGGACACCCCACGATTTGAATCAACAATGGTCGGTCAATAACGAGTATTTCAACATTTCATTTGATTATGAGTTACCGCCAAATGTGAATGCCTATCCAGATTACTTTGAAGTTTTGTCATCATTTCCGCAAGCGGATGGTTCATATTTGGTGGCCACTGTTCTGTTCAATCAATCCCCTTGGATAACGATTGACCTTGCTCGCAACAATGTGATGGGAACGGCATTCAAAGTTCGGGCTTGTAGTGACGACATGGGCTGTTCTCACTATGAATCCATCATCATTGAAGAGCCCGTGATAGCAGATCCAACCATAGCCCATGTGCAAAACGTCACCGCGACCACCAATGGCGTCGATGAAATCATTCTGAATTGGGATTTTGGCAGTGCTTCAGCTGCTGACATTGAATTGGTTGAATACATCAAGATCACTGAAAAGCAACCCAAAAGCATTGAATCGTGGGACATTTCCGATGGGCACCCCCCCACCCAAGGCAGTTTGTTGACTTTCAACACACACAAAATCGATGGCACTTTGAAGCTCAGTCGATTTGCCTGGGGATATTATGATTACACCTTGGAGTCATGTCGCAAAGTATCAGGAGAAGAAGTTTGCTCAAGTATTCAAGCCTCCCCGCCAAATGCAGCCAATGGTCACTCATTGTTGTTGGCCAGAACTGACATCAATGCAAACAGCTTGCCAGCTCCCATACAATTAGAATCCACGGCGGAAACTGAGTGCTTGGATCACAGGGGGTGTCCTCCAGGTCAGTTGAGCCAATCCTCTCAGCTCAAATGGCAATTGGATCCCACATCAGCCAAACCCGACTACTTTCTGGTCGAATCAGTGGCTGGCTCTTATGGACAGAATGTACCCACATGTCAATCGAATGATGTTGAATTACAAAAAATCGGAGAGGAAGTGCAATGGCAAACCGTCACCCGCACATACCAAGAGTTCAAGGTTGATGCCAGCAGTTTGGATGAGGATAATGCCAGTAAGTGGACTTCTTTGGGTGCATGTGACTCCTTGTTTTTTGAGGGGTACGACTCAACCCATACTTCAACCCTGGGAAGGTTTGAAGTCAAAGCCTGTATCAATGGCGTGGGCTGTGGTGAAGCAGAATCCATTCAATGTGACATGTGTGAAACGGAAGAACCAGACTCAGGAACCACATTCACCCCAATCCCACAAGGCCCAGGCGCTTTGAGCCCAGGCGCGTTCTGGCATCCCGGTTTGGGCGGCACCGGTTGGCACTTTTTTTGGGTCAATGGCCTCAGCCAAACAGCCAAAGATGGCCGATACGGAAAAGCTTATGACTTGGTGGGCTACTGGTTTTCTTTCCGCTATTTGAAAGAGGAAAAAATTTGGACGCCTGCATGGTATGAAGCCCGTTTGAGCCAAAAAGTTGAAGGCAGCAACAGTGTTTATTATCAAGGCAACCTCTATTTTCACCAAAAACAAGGCGCAGTGATCAATGAAATTGACACCGGTAATGTCCAGTTGGAGTTAGGCAATGATAACAAGCATGCCACATTGGTGTTGGATTTGGATTACAGCCATGGCCTGTTTTCTGATGAGGGGACCTCAGAAAATGTCTGGCCTTATGAACGCGACACGCTAAACCCATCCATGCTGAGGCTTGAAATCAATGACCTTGCCCTTGATATGTTGGATACGGATCGATTCAGTCCACACAATGACAATGACCATTATTCAGGTTTGTGGCAGTATGGTGAAAACCCTGCAGAACCCATTTCCAGTGCAGAAGTGAGTCTCTTGTCTTGGATTCAAGGCGGTCTGGAAAATGAATTGTTTGCTTTTTTTGATCAAGCCGGCAATCCCATTTGGGCTTATTCTCAGTCCTGTCCGCAGGATGAAATTGAGGAAGATTCTGCTTGTAATCAACATTTTGATCATGAGGATGTCAACCCTCCGATCAACCCGTCACCCATTCCACCAGCCACCTATTTTGATCAGTTTGAGCCCGAAAGCTTTTCCCAAACCAGCACCCTATTTACCTTTAAACAGGGCTTCAACCCCCTGATCCAACCCCATAATGAGTGGATTTTTGAGGTACAAAGAGAATACGTGGGCCAATTTGGTCGAGCTTTTGAGTTTGATTTCATACAGGATGAGGAAAACTACATTGATCCCCATCAACGGGCCAATGCCTGGGTCAAAATTCATACCAATTTGGCCACCAGCACCCCGCTTGGTAGTTATACCAGGCTCATCAAAACCGTTGATGAGCAAGGTAACAACTCACTGTATGGTTCTGATGAAAACTCCATGATTGATCTGAACAAACGGGCCAACCTACATGGCATCTTTTATGACATTGTCTACGTAGATGACATTTCAGTTGATACTTGTGATGAAAATTCCGTAGGGCCATGTGATGTGTTGTTGACTTGGTACACCAGTGATGAATTCTTGAACTTGAAGCCCAAAGTGCAATTGGATGCCGTTGACCCAGCCAATTCAACCAATGGTATGGTAGACCTCATTCATTTGATCAATTCCGATGACATTTATTGTGGAGGAGCAGTGCCTTCGGATATGGCTTATGAACAAACCTTAGAGTGTCATTTCAAAACACCTGGAACCTACAGTTTCGAATTGCACAAGCCACAATACGAGTCTACCGAAGAGACTGAGATCATCGCGCAATACAAACCTTTAACAGTCATCGGTTGTCAAATCCCGGGCGATTGTGATCGAGAACAAATCCAAACACCTGACCCTCAATTTGCCACATTGAATGCCGAGCTGGCTGGTACCTATCCCGGCGAAATGACTCATGAACCAGGTTCTGGCCCATTACCCGGGTCAGGCGGTGTATCTGGCGGCGCAGCCACTTATGAATTGCCCTTGACCATACCGCCGGGTCGCAATGGCATGCAACCTGCTTTGTCGATCAACTATTCATCCAAGGGCGGCAATGGCTTGATGGGCATTGGTTGGTCAGTTTCAGCAGGCTCAGCCATTTACCGCTGTGGAAAAACCATTGCCCAAGATGGCCAATTCCATGCCGTGGATTTTTCCAACAAAGACCGCTTGTGTTTGGATGGACAACGCCTGGTATTGGTCAGACAAAACGGCAATCCATACATCGACATTGGAGATACCAGCTCCGACAACGCCTACTGGTCATCAACCGCAGAATACCGCACAGAGATGGACTCATTTGCTCGGATCACGCCAGAGGGGGCCAATGGATTTAAAGTGAAAACCAAATCAGGCCGCACCAATACCTACGAACAACATGGCAGTCAACAAAGCAGCTGGCAGTTGGTGAAGGAACAAGACCCATACAACAACTCCATCATTTACAGCTACCAAGAATTTGGCTCCCATGAATGGTTGTTGACTGAGATTCATTACACGGGCGAGGGTGATACCCTGGGCAACCGACGTGTCGAATTTGTCACCGGTGATCGATCAGTCAACGGCACCAGTGCCTATTCAAATGGATACCGAGCGGGCGAATTCAGTGAAAGCACCCGCAAACTGGACCAAATCCGCACCTGGGTGGACACTTCATTGGTGCGCACCTATGATTTGAATTACGACGTGTCAATTGCCAGTCAGGAAATCCTGTTAAACAGTGTGACCGAATCGGTGGTGGGTGCCAACCCACGCACTTTATTCGAAGCCACCTGGTCCAATGATGACTGGGTGACCAACGGGTCCGCTTTGAGCTATCAAGACCTGATGGAAGGGATTAAACTGGAAATTGAAATTACCCCAACACCCGAAAACCTCACCAATCTGGAACTCAGTCTGGATTTCAATGGCGATGGCATCAAGGACCTGACATATGGACCCAAAAACCCCAAACAGTCTCCAGCATCTGGGCTGGTGTTTATTGACGCTTTAGGACAAGTCAGAAAGGCATTTCATAACATCGACAACGCCGATTTCAAATATGCCAATAAGTTTGGAGCAGGCGACATCAACAGCGACGGGGTCAATGACTTGATCACCATGGAAATGGACTATGAGGCCCAGACCTTCCAGTTTTTCTTTCATCAACTCAAAAACGATCAAGACGTGATGAATGGATCGTCCAATTCATTTTTTGATTATTTCATATCGAACCCAATCAATCTCACTTTGGATAATGGCTTGTTTGATACCGATGGAAACGGCGTTGTGAATCTTGATGATGATTTTGATTGGGGCATCTATGACTTGAGCAAAATGAAAGTCGATCCATTGGCCTCTGAGTATTACATCCGCGACTATGACCAGGACGGCAAAGACGATTTGCTGATTCTTGTGCAGTTGCGGACTGATCCCGCAGGCAACCCAATGAGTCGAGGTGATCGATGGAATGTCAAAAACAAACTGATTTACTTCAAAAACACCTCAAACTGGACTGTAGATACAGGTGGTGGTGAAAACCCCAACAGTTTAAGCCCTGTATTCAACTTCAACCTCAGTTTTGCAGACCCAGAAGAGTTGATCGGTGATATGGAACCGAAATTTGAACGCGAAGATGAGCCTGGTGGCATCCGCACCCATGTGTACGACAAAATTGAGTTCATCGAAGACTTCAATGGCGATGGCATGTTGGATGTCCATGTCAAGCGCATCAGTAACTTTGGCCTGCCCAGCAGTGACCCCAATGCACCGATGATCCCAGAAGTGGCCAATGAGCGCGTTTACTTCACCACAGAATTGACCAACCCACCCACGCCACCGGTGGCCAAATCATTCATCGAAATGGGCCTGAGTAATTTCATGTGCTGGAAAAAAGGTGCTTTGCAGGCCACACCATGTCAAGCAGCCAGTGACCCCAGCAGTTCGGCTTTCGGACCAAATAGTTTCAACTTTCAAGACGTCAACGGCGATGGATTGAAAGACCTGCTGTATTTTGATCGCGGTATCCGTGGTGAAGTCCAAGATGTACTTACCATTGATGACGATGTCATCAGAACCTGGAAAGTGCGGCTGAATCAGGGTGCCCCCATCGATACCAGCGACAATGAGTTTGTGGGTAATTTGTTTGAAAGTTCATCCATCGATTCTGCTTTGGCCACCCCCGGAGTGGGCAACAGCGGGACCTACGATTCATACTTCTTGCCACAAGGCAATGTGTGTTCCACTTTGGATTCTTATACCAATCATCCCGAGTACAAAAAACTGGCCCGCTTGTGTAATCCGGTGTTCCGTTCCGGGGTGAAACAAGGTGACATCAATTTCGATGGGGTGGCGGATTTGTTGTATCCAGACCACGATCAATTGCTGTTCAACCGCTGTATGACCATCCCCAGTTCATCAAACCGCTCGCCCAGCAATGAAATGTGTGACGTCGATGACGACACTTGTATCCAGGCCACTGACCGCTTGATGCTCAATGCCCTGGAGCACAGTGCCTTACACCCCTTTGTCAATAATCGGAACATAGAATTGATTGTGACCAACCAAAGTTGGTTCTTTGGAACCGGCGGTGCCAGTTGTTTGGCCGGGTCATGTGTCAACCCACCCGATGTTCAACCAGAATTCAGCGCGTCGCCTTCCTATGGGGACACTTCAGGCAATTTGATGTGCTCAAAAGTATCCAACGGCCTCACTGAAGTCGACATGTATGACGAAGCCGGTGGTTATAATGCCTTGTGGGATCGGGGTGTGTATGGTTACTCGGCGTTGACTTTCCGCTTAAAAAACAGCAATGAATTGGTCGTTGAGGAAACCGACAAAACCGAATTTTACAGCACCCTGTTTTGGGGTGGGCCCGGTGATTTGACCGGTGATGGTGTGACCGACTTCCACAGCCCCATGGGGTGTATGCGAGAACCAGAAGGGGTTGAGTTGATTGGTTGTGACAACAGCATACTGGACACCACTGTGTTGGGCCCCAACAGCCAATTCGGCTATTCAGAAGCCCAATTGGAAGGTCCTGATGGTTTATCAATCCAAATCAAAGACACCAACCCCATGGCCGACATGGTCACAGCCATCACCAAGCCCAACACCGGGCAGCAGTTTGAGTGGATTTATACACCGATCTCAGCAGACTTGCCAGGGCGAGATGACTTTCCCTTGTACACAACCTCAGAGCGGGCCGATGGTTGTGACAGCAACCCTGGCACCTGTGGTGACGGTTACATTGATGGTAATTTGGAAGCCATCCAATCTTACTTTTATTTCAACTCTTCCATGTATGTGGTGGCAGAAATGCGCCAATCCACGGGTTTGGTTGAAGGTGGCTTGTTCTCTGAATCATACGCAGTAACTGACAGCACACACTACAGTTATGAAGATGCAGTCTACAACAACGAAGGCCGAGGCTTCCAAGGCTTCCGCAAGATTTCGGTCTTGACCGAACCCAATCACAGCAGAGAACTGGGTCTGAGCACCGGCTTGGGCCAAACTCTCAGTGTGTCCACCTTCCACCAGCTGTTTCCTCGAGCGGGTAAACTCGACACGGTCAAGTCTTACCAATACTTCAGTGACCAAGATCGGCCCTTGATCCAAACCACCAAATACAACTGGTCGCAGGATAATGAGAGCAATTGGATCAATCACGGGGTGTATCACTACCCCATGCGCTTACAAATCACCCGGAGTTTTGCAGAAAATCAATACGATGAAGTCAATGGCTTATTGAGTGCCCTGCAGGAAAAACGAAATTACTGTCAGGTAGGAGTCGACAGCATCGACGATTACGGCAACATTTTGTGTGCCCAAGAAACCACCACCCAATACACCCAAGTGGTGCATCATGAGACTGGTATTAACGGGATTCAAACCACTGTCAACGAGGTGGAAACCCGCAACAACTACAACAACGATGAATCGACCTGGTGGGTCGATAAACTCATCGACAGTCAAGTGGTATTGAAAAAAACCTCAGACACCGGTGATTTGGCTGACGGCGTTTATGACAGCAAAACCACCACCACGGTGTTCAATTGGTTGGCTGACCGCAAGCTGCAGTGTCAGTACACCTTGGGACAAGGTTTGTTGGCCAGTAACTATCAAAACTGTGGCGCCGCTTTGGACCGAGATGATGTGGTGAAAAACAGTTTCTTTTACGATAACCATGGCCGCATCACTGAGTTGATCCAATCTGGTTGGAACCCCACCACCGATGATCCCACGAATGTCAGTCACCGCGTCACCCAGACCGAATACGATGTGACCCACCACGATGGCTATTTCCCCACCAAAATCAAACAACTCATCGATGGTTTGGAGCTGGCCAGTCAGATGACCTATGATCCGAAAACCGGTCAAGTGCTGACCAGCACCGATGCCAATGGTGTGGTCACCAGCAATGAGTATGACGTGTTTGGTTTGTTGAAAAAACAAACCACCACTGATGCCGGTGGTAGTCAGCTGGACATTCCGGCTCAAACCCGTTGGAAAAACTGCTACAGCAGGGATGTGAATGGTGATCCGATCAGGCACTGCAGCACCCAAGAAAGTTTGCTGAACGGTCTCATGACCAATATCCAGAATCAAAATGTGCCCAACCCATTCAACGTCTATGACAGCAATGGTTATTTCTATACGACTTTCTACACAGAGAATGGCCCAACCCATTACAGGTATCGGGTGCCCAAATTGATGTACCAGACCCAAACCTTCAAGAAAGGGGCTCCCATGGTCACCACCTGGTTGGATCAGAATGGCCAAGCGGTGTTAACCCAAACCCATCATGCCGCTGGCTTTCCAAGCAGCATCGGTGGCAGCACCTACGTGTTGAACCTGGTCAACCCATTGGGTCAAACCGAACTGACCACCCATCCATTCACTGTGGATGGCAGTCAGTTCAGTGAGCTGTATTTCACCTTCAACAACCACACCGAGCGTGGTCAGTTGACCGAACGTTTGATGCGGGTCGGTGATGTGGACAGTTCTGGCGATGCCAACTGCTGGCGCTACACCAGTTATGAAACCTTCCGTGGTCAAACCGATGTCAGCGCTCAAGTTCAGGGCAATTGCGCCAATCAAGCAGATCACACCAACCACACCCTGCTGGACATGCACCGCAGTTACGATGCCAATGGACAACTGCGCCAAACCGTGGATGCCAATAACCACACCACCAGCTATTGGTATGATGCCGCCGGAAATCCAAGGGTGATCAGGGATGCCGATGACAACGACATTGTCACCACATTTGACTCACTGGGTCGCAAAAATCAGGTCGTCGACCCCAACATGGGCACCAAAACATTCCAGTACAATGCATTTGGTGAAGTGATTGTTGAACAAGATTTACTACAAGCTGCCGACGGCGTGGCCAATCACATGTATTACGATGATTTGGGACGCTTGCGCCAACAGTATTGGAATGTTCCCAACAGTCTGGTACCCAGTGAAGGCACATTGGCTTATGTCGACAGTTTCCTTTATGAGACTTTGCAGGACGGCAGCACCTGTGGCAGCTTGTTGGCCTTGTGTGGGCAAACCAGGGCTTCTTCACGGGCCGAAGGCAACAGTTTCACCTTGGATCAAACCAAGTCATACCTTTATGACTCGTTTGGTCGCCTGGTGGAACAGCGGGCGGAATTGACCCAACCCATAGATCAATCCATCACGCCATTGACCATGGCTGATCCGGTGTACACCGTGAAGCATGACTACCATCAGACTTATAACCTGATCAATCAAACCAGCTATCACCGTTCAGGGCTGATCCAAGATGACCCGGATGCACCCTTCTATGCAGTGGTCAATGACTACACCGTGTTTGGTGACTTGTACAGACAAACGCGCAATCCGACCACGGAATCTTTGATGGAAATTATTGAGTTCGATGCTTGGGGCCGCAATGAGCTGCAGGTTCTGGGCGGTGGCGTGGTCAGTGAGTTTGCTTACCATGAAAGTACTGGAGCCGTGCAACAAATTGATCACCACAGTGGTCATCAAAACTTTGATTATGCCTATGACGCTTGGGGCAACATCAAGCGCCAGTCATTGAGCAAACAGACACAGCACATCAGCACCGAGTACTTCAATTACGACAAACTGCAACGATTGGATGACTCATATATCATGGATGGTTTTGCTCAAATCGATGCGGTTAACTATGAATACAGCACCAATGGTTTGGGCAATTTGACGGTGAAGTCGGATTATTCATTGGATCAGAGGTATCACGATGCCACGGTAAATGCCGGACCCAATGCCATTTATGCATCACTGGGGACTGCCAATGGTGACATCTATCATGAATACGACCTCAAAGGAAATCGCATTCATGACTATTTGGGAGTCGTTGGCGGCACACCCATAGCCACCTATGAATTTGATGCCAATAATTTGATGACGTTTGCCTTGAAATCCAACAATGGCATCGACAATGAAGTGCATTACCGCTATGGCCTGGACAATGCCCGTTACTTCAAATACGAGTTTTCCAAAGACGCCAACGATGCCGAAGACAAAGAAGAGTTGACTTTGTATGGCATGCCTGAATTTGAAGAACTGATTGACCTCAAAACCCTGTTCAACCGACAACTGAAATTACAAATTGGCGGTCACTTGTCAGTCACTTTGCGCACTGGCATCAACCAATTCGAGCACCATTACCTGCTCAAAGACCGCCTGGGCTCAACCACCTTGATTTTTGACAACCATCCCCAAGGCGGCGTGGTGGCAGAAAAGAGTTATGACGCATTTGGTAAACCCAGAAATGGCGGCGACTGGCTCCCCATGAACGACCCGGCGTTGGATTTTGATCAGGATGACAGTTATGCCATCGACATCACCAAACGTGGGTTCACTGGGCATGAACACGTGGATTCTTTCGAGCTGATACATATGAATGGCCGAATGTATGATTTTAATAATGGCAGGTTTATGAGCGTTGATCCATTCATACAAGGTACTACGTCTCAGGCGATTAATCCTTACTCATATATTCAGAATAATCCTTTGAGTGGGGTGGATCCGACTGGGTATTTGAAGAAATGTGTGGGTGCAGATTGTCCTTGGGATGATGGTGTGCCAGGAGGTCCCTTGCCAGGCTCTAGAGAATGGTGGTTGAAAAGGGTTTCATTGGATAATGGGGAAACTGGTACTGATTCAAATTCAAAGGAAAATGGTGATAATTCTGAATTAGGCAAATTCAAGAGCGGTGTCGAAGGAGACTTTAAAGATCCAGAGTTTTTGAAACAACAATTTAAAAAACATAATACACTAGGTTATAAATTCGGTGTATTTTTCTCAGGATTTGGAGAAATTATCGACAACCCTAAAGAGCACCTGGTTGATGGTACTGGTGCAGAAGCAGCAAGACAAATTGATGTTGCGACCAATGGGCTTGTGAATGGTGAGATGGTTGTTGGTCTGGCTGGAGTTGTTGATATCGTGACGGGACTAATTGAAGGAGGGAAAGAGTTGATTCAAGGGCATTACAAAGAAGCTGCTATGGCAGTTATTGTTGCTGTTGTTGAAAACAAGTCTAAAACTTTGAAAACCATCTATCCAGGAACAAAAGAGTGGGACGAAGCTGTTCAAGCTATTGCTAGTCAAGGAAAATCAAAATCGAATTATAGAGTTCCAACTGCTACTGACGCCAAGAAACTTTTACAAGAGTCAAGAGGCAATATGGATCGAAGAAAGGAATATACAGCAAGAAAGGATCGATATAATAAAGGATATGAAGCTCATAATGATCAAAATGTTGAAGAATTAGCTGTAGGAAATGATTTGCAACATATAAAATGGAAAGACGGCCGATCCTCAGGACATATTTTTTATAATGACCCGAATTAATTATGAATCCTCTCTAAAAGTATCAGAGACTGATTTTAAGGAATATTTTGATGATAATTTGATTTGTGAGAAAGTATTTCTTTTGTCTGAAAAAGAGGCAGATAAAGTATGGACATTAATGATAGGATCTGAGAAAGATCACTTTTTTGAGTTGGGTGGTGAGAGCTGGATTAATAAAGGTTCTTTTAAGTTTATTGGTGAATGGATTGATGAATATAATTCTGAGAGGTATGATTCTGTTTCAAAGAAATTAAAAAAATCTGTGTGTTGGTTCGATAGAAGTAAGGTTTTCTTCATCCTTTCAAGAAGTCTCATTTTTTATACGGATTGGAAGGTATTCTGGAAAGAATGGGATCAATTCTTAACAATTGAAGATGATGCTCCAATTATTATGTCTGAATCTGTTCCTGGGCAAGCTATAATGTTTTATTCTCGCGGTGATATGGTATTAATTGAACAAAGAAACTAAAGAAACTAAAGAATTAATACTAAGGGACATATATAAAAAAAAACTAAGAAAAAACTAAAGGACAGGCACTCACCAAAAAGGCCAGCTTGCGGAATCGAGCTGGTCTTTACTATCAAATGAATCGAATATTGTGTAGCTGGAGCCAGAAAATGTCGGTTCAGTGAGTTGTTCCATGAATTTGGATGGTATTGACAGATTTGAAACGAAAGCGAGAAGTACTAAGGGACAGGCACCCAACAGAAAGACCAGCTTGAAAAATCGAGCTGGTTTTTTTATCTATTTGAACCTGAATTACTGGACCTAAATCTTGATTTCTTTAGGTAAGAGTGGGATTGGTCGAATTTGGCTGGATTGACCAGAATTAAGTTGAGCTTGTCGGTGGCAGACAGAATCTGCAAGTGTGGGATTGATGGAAAGGAACTACTCCAGAGCCGGTTTTAGCCTGAGTCCCAACTACTAAAGGACACACACATCTTAGAAAAGCCAGCTTGAGAAATTGAGCTGGTTTTTTCATATATTTGAAGCGGATTTTCTGGATCTGGAACCTGAATTCTTCAGTTAATAGAGGTATCGGTCGGTACTTAGGGACAGGCACTCACCAAAAAGACCAGCTTGAGAAATTGAGCTGGTTTTTTTATCTATTTGAACCTGAATTACTGGATCTGAAACTTGATTTCTTTAGGTAAGAGTGGGATTGGTCGAATTTGGCTGGATTGACCAGAATTAAGTTGAGCTTGTCGG
>NZ_JAIOUV010000002.1 GCF_019931145.1 Marinicella meishanensis
CAATGTAAACCCCTTTGTGACAAATTAATGAAATTAATTCCTAACCACAGCCAAACAACTCAGCGCAAAACCAGTACTGACGCGGGGTTGTTGATAAATGGGGTTGCTCAGGAAATTTTCAAGCGCCGGCCCTGGCTGCAGGCCGGGGTCAGGTGTTCAGACTTTTTGTAGGCTTTGCATCTGTTGATAAGCCATTGGCAAGGCATACTGCATGCCAGACATGCCATCAACAAAGCGACCGGCCAACAACTCGCCCCGGGCTTCCAAGCGCTGCAATTCAAATGACACCTGGCGCCACTTGATCGGCATCTCTTCCCAATTCCAAATGTCGTAACTCAAGACCCCATAACGGTTGATCATCATGGTCAGGTAATCTTGGGTACTGGCGTCTTTCTGCGGTATCACGCTCCAGCGCCCCATCATCTCCAAGTAGCCGAGGTTGCCAGCATGCTTTTTGGCCTTCAGCAATTGCCGGCGTCGCTCGGCCGGAGACAGCACAAAAACCCGCAAGGCTTGAAAACCATCGGCCACCACCAACCCTTGTTTGATCAATTGAATCAACACCTGTTCCAGCTCCACCGGCAAGAGGCCGGTGGCTTGCAACAACTCGCGGAAAAATTGTGCCCCACCGGCCTGCATGGTTTGCAACACATGTTGAGACTTGGGGTTCAACATGGCAGCTTCGATGGTGGCTGGGAACAGATGGGCTTGCCGGTTCTCCAAAAAAGTGAAAGCAGTTTTTTGGATGGTCATTTGGTTCAAATCGCTGGACACGTATTTGTCTTTGGCCCGCTTCCAAATGAACTGACCGCTTTGGCACAACATGTCCAGCATCATGCCATGGTAATCTTGCACCCGTGGTTGCAGCACCTCCTGCTCCCACTGGGGGGCCAAGGTGGCATAGCCTTGCCATTGTTGCAACACCCGGGACAAGCCTTCCACCCCACTGACCGGCGCCGTCAAAAATTGCCAATCGGCCAGAAAATCACCATAGGCATCGGCCGACAAGGTCTTGACTGCACGCCGCAGCCCGCGTTGTTGGGTTTGGCGCAAGCGGGCCAGGTGGTGACGCTCAATCCAATGGTCGGCATACACCCCATCATCAGTCCAGTGGAACGCCACCCCTTGTACTTCCAACAGCATCAAGGTCTGTTGTAACAGACTGGCCCCCAAAGGCAGGCGTTGGCGCAATTGTTCAA
Organism: Marinicella meishanensis; assembly: GCF_019931145.1. Classification (GTDB taxonomy): domain Bacteria; phylum Pseudomonadota; class Gammaproteobacteria; order Xanthomonadales; family Marinicellaceae; genus Marinicella; species Marinicella meishanensis. The sequence goes on from NZ_JAIOUV010000002.1 coordinate 1,200, forward strand.
AGCCAATCAAGCCACTGATGCTCAAGCGGTGGCTGACCAAACTGGCCCAATCTTCGGGGCCCAACTGGGCTGGATCGGCTTGCCAGCGGTCCAATAGATCTTGGTGGCGTGGGCTGTGAATCACGGTTTGGTCTTCGATGGTGCGGCTGACCAGCCGTCCGGCCGCCAACAATTGTTCGAGGTCGTGGGCATGGGGCTCGGCCTCGTCAGGCCACACCAAGCCATGGAAATAAGCCCATTCTTGTAATTCGTCCAAATCCCGCACCGGTGGCATGGCGGTGGCGTTGAATTGTTGCAAATCGGCATCGTGCATGCGGGTGGGTGCAAAGGACTGATCCAATGACTGGCTGTGGATGGCCAGTGTGCGGCGCTCTTCTGCGGGCGCCTCGTCCAGAAAGGCGTAGTTGCGGGCATTGATGATGGCCAGTGAAGTGGGTGATGGCGTGTGGCTGTCGACAAAGTGCATGTTGACCCGACCCGCCTCAATGTCGGCCAACAGCTGGGCCAATCCGGTTATGTCCATGATGCCTTCGGTGCAGTCCCATAAGGTTTGTTCCACCAACGGGTGGTCAGGCACTGTTCGATTACCAGCAATGTTTTCAGCGCAAGCAATTTGCTCAGGAAAAATTTCAGCCACCAAGTCCTCCGCTGCATTGCGTTGGAATTGGGGCAACACCTTTTTGTCTCCGCGGCGGCGTTTAACGGCCAAGGCCACCGACGCATTCCAACGCCATTGGGTGACAAAAAAGGGGGTGTCCAACAGGGCCTGGATCAAAGTTTCTTTGACGGTATCCGGCTGCAAGTATGATTGCACGGTGGGTAATTCAAAACTGTGCGTTGAACTTAATGACAGAATCAAAGCATCTTCCAGGGCCGCCGCTTGCAATTCAAAATTAAACTGACGGCAGAATTTTTTGCGCAGCGACAAGCCCCAAGCCCGGTTAATCCGTGAACCATAGACCGAATGGATCACCAAATGCATGTCGTTGTTGCCGTCAAAGAACCGCTCCACCACAATGTCTTGCTGGGATGGGAACAGGCCCAATACGTCGGCTGTCTTGGCGGCGTAATTGTGCAATTGAGCCACGCCGGACTCATTGACTGGTAAGTCTTGCCACCAGTTCTGGTCATCGGACGACTGATTGCACTCCTGGCGCAAATCAGACACCGCCTGACTCAATTCATCTGAGCGCCACATTTGCACCCCAAACCAAAAGGGGATGTTGGGCGGTTGCCCGGCGGCGTCTTCCACAAACACGGTGCCGGTTTGTACTTTGAGGATGCGGTAAGAATGGTTGCCCAATTGAAAGATGTCACCGGGGATGCTCTCGAAGGAAAAGTCTTCATTCAAAGTACCGATTTTCAAATCCTCAGGTAACAGCCGCACATCGTAGTCAAACTGATCCGGGATGGTGCCGCCATTGAGCAAGGCTGTTAATGCTGCCGCTTTGCGGGGGCGGATTTCTGCCAATGTCTCATCATAAAACAGCAAGGCCCGCTGAAAAGTGGCGCGACCCGAATACCCCTGATCCAACATGGTCACCACTTGCATGAATTTGTCTTCGCTCAATTCGCGGTACAAAGAAGCGGTTTTGAACAAGTGATACAGTCGTTTGACCGGCCAAGGTCGTTGCGAAACTTCGGCCACGATCTGTTGTGCCAAGACATCCAAGGGTTGATGCGGAAATTCAGTGTGTTCCAATTGATCGCGGTCAATGGCCCGCCGCATGGCCGTGGCCTCCAACAAATCATCGATGGTCAACGGATACAAACGCCCTTCGGGCACCCGATTCACGCCATGGCCTGAACGCCCCACCCGCTGCAAAAAGGCTTGAATGCTGCCGGGCGATCCCAATTGACAGACCAAATCCACATCACCGATGTCGATACCCAATTCCAAGGAAGCGGTGGCCACTATGGCTTTGAGCTGGCCGGCTTTGAGGGCCTGCTCGGCTTGCAACCGGTGTTCTTTGGCCAAGGAGCCATGGTGGGCCGTGACGGCCTCTTCACCGAGCCGCTCGGCCAGGTGCTTGGCCACCCGTTCGGCCAGTCGGCGGTTGTTAACGAACACCAAGGTGGTGCGGCGCTGGGCAATGACCTCAGCCAGCATCTGGTAAATTTCTCCCCACTGTTCATTGGACATGATGGGGGCCAATGGACTGGCCGGCAACTCGATGGACAATTGCATCTCACGCTTGTGGCCCATATTAACGATGGCCGCATGCTCCGCATGAAGAATGTAATCCCGCATTCGTTCCAACGGTCGCTGGGTGGCCGAAATGGCGATGCGTTGTGGCCGTCGAATACTGAGTGCTTCCAAGCGCATCAAACTCAACAACAAATGGGCCCCGCGCTTGTTGGGCGCCAAGGCATGCACCTCGTCAATGATGACCGTTTGTACCGGTGGCATCATCGCCCGACCGGCTTTGGAAGTGAGGATGTTATATAAGGACTCCGGTGTGGTGACCAGGATGTGTGGTGGTTGCCGTTTGATTTTTTCCCGTTCGTGGCTGGGGGTGTCGCCAGTCCACACCGCCGAAGTGATGGCGCCACCGACCTGTTCATTGATCGCGGCCAAGGGTTGCTGCAGGTTGAGGTTGATGTCATTGGACAAGGCTTTCAGCGGTGACACGTAGATCACTTGCAAACCCAGGTCAGCACCACCACCCAATTCCAAAACCTGGTTGATGGCTGACAAAAAAGCCGCCAAGGTTTTGCCCGAACCGGTGGGGGCTGAAATCAACACATCCAAGCCTTGACCGATTTCCTGCCAAGCGGCTGCTTGGACGGGCGTGGGCTCTTTGAATTGAGCCGCTAACCACTGGTTGATGATTGGATTAAACATTTGGCAAAGCGGGCCTTAACAATTATAATGCGGCGGTTGAACGTTAATTAGCATACACAGGATAATTCATGAGTGATCAAGATTCGATATTTTTCAGAAACTTTTCCATTTTGCTGGCCGCTTTGGTGGTCTTCACCATCTTGCTGATTTGGTTTGGGGTGGCGATGCAAAATAATCTGGTGGCCAATGTGCAAGGCCAAGCCGATCGCAGCTCGATCCAAGAATTGATCAAACCCGTGGCCGCTGTGAACACCGACCCCAATGCCGTTGCTGCTGCACCGGTTGAGGCAGTCATCGCCTTCGATGGTTCATTGGATGGCGAAATGATTTACAACAACGTCTGTATGGCTTGCCACACCACCGGTGCTGGCGGCGCCCCCAAATTGGTGGCTGCCGAATGGGAAACCCGTTTGGACAAAGGCATGGATGCGGTGATTGCCCAAGCCATCAACGGCTTCATGGGTGAAGCGGGCTTGATGCCAGCCAAAGGCGGTCGTGCCGACCTCAGCGATGAGCAAGTCAAAGTCGCGGTCGAATTCATGACCTCACATCTGGAATGATGCCATTCAAACACAGATCTGAAAAAAGCGGGTTCTCCCGCTTTTTTTGTGCCCATTCACGTCAGCTTGTACCCAGCTGACACCTCTGTTCAGGCCATTTGAGGCTGAGAACCAATCATTGCTCTCATCGCCAGGCAACTGGCCGATGCTTTTTATCCCCACCCGCCAGATTGTGGTAACATGAATGAACAAAGGGGGTGGCTGGTTGATTCTGTTGCGACCAAAGACAATCACCACCTGTGTGTGAAACATCGATGTTGGTTGGGTGGCCATGCGGCTAATGACTGAAACAGACCGGGTGCGAAAAGCTGCCGCCATGCCAGCGGCCAGTCGCCGTCAGCGGCCGTCATGGCAAGTTTGGTGGCTGTTGTGTTTGACTGGTTTGTTAACCGGCTGTGGCTTGGATTACCACAGTGATGTCAAAGTGCCTTTGCAGATTGAAATGGCCTGGTTACCGGCCGCCGCGCAACACCATGACCGCTCATTGAGCCCATCTTCTTTGGACACGATGTCATTCACCGCGTTCAATGCCGACCAGTTGTTGCCATTCAGCACGGATCGCTCCCAAGTGCTGCTCAAGATCACCCCATTGTCATCACCGCCAGGGGTCACTGAGTACACGCTGTCGGCCTACCCCAAGTACCTCAGTCAAGTCGACCATTTCTACCAGACAATAACCGGTGAACGCTCTGAGCGCCACACGCAGTTCCGCAATCGCCACACCGACAGCCGCCATTTTTCGAGTCAAAAGTTTGCTTTCAGCATCGACGACTCGGCTTTGGAAAACACCCACTACTTGTTGATTCAATCGGAAAATCCGCGTTATGTCAAAGTTGAATTGAGCGACGCCCCCTCCTACATCCAGGCCGATTCTCAATGGGCCCAACTCACCACCTTCTTGTACAGCATCATGGTGGCGATGATCTTGTTCAATGCCATTTTCTATCTCTACAACAAAGACCGCTCGTATTTGTTATACACCTTATATATGTCCACAGCGTTGTTGGCTTTGCTGTGGCAAGAAGGCAAAATCAATGAATACAGTTGGTTCGCTTGGGAGCTGATGGGACCGCGCAGTGGTTTGATTTATTTGGCCTTGGCTGACTTGACCGCCAACGCCTTCTTCTATCGTTTCATGCGCCTGGATTGGCGGCGCAGTTGGCTGGTCAAAGGCGTGCTGTTGTGCGTGCTGTTGCGGCTGGCTTTGGTGACATACGCCCTGGTGCAATACCATGGCATGGGCGAGTTAAATTACCCATCGGTCAGCGCCTGGTTCAACGTCAGCATCCTGCTGTCCAGTTTGCTGGTGTGGATCATCATGCTGCGTCACACGCTGGCTGGTCAACCTCAGGTGAAGTATTTGTTTGTGGCCTGGACCGTGTTGATCGCGGCCGTCAGTTTGCGCATTTGGTTCTCCACCAACCCCCACCCCGACTTGATTTGGATGGCCCACAGCTATGAATGGGCGGTGATGTTGGAGGGCTTGATTTTGGCTTTCGCCATGGCCAACCGAACCTTGAAGGTGCGTGAACAAAGGGACCAGGCTGTGAGCCAAAAAAACCAGGCCGAACGGTCCATACAGCAACACGAAATGATCACCCAATTCCAGCGTGAAATACAGGAATTGGTGAAAAACCCCACCTTGGAGGCCGATGAGGTGACAGAAAAGATCAACATCAAATTTCACCTGTTGATCAACCGAGCCTTCCCGGTGAAAAATTCTTTGTTGCACGTGGATCAAACCCTGCAAGGATTCTGTACCACCGGCTTAAGCAACCAAGATTTGGCGTTGCTGGCTTTCAAATTCAATCAGGTGTTCACCACCAATGACCGCAACCAAATCAGACAACACGTCATCATGAGCCACAAACAACAGAAGATGATGCTGCTGTACCTGCCTTTGGACCCCAGCAAATATGCCGACACCCGCTTTGTGTTTGGCCTGAAGAAAAACATGCCAATCAGCGCGGTGATGATACAAGACCTGCAATCCTTTTGTGAGGATGCTTATGCGGTTTTGATGCAAGCCAAGGAAATGCACGATGTGGCCTTGGCCGCGAACCTCGACAGCATGACGGGTTGTCACAACAGCAGCAGTGTGAAGAAAATCATCAATGAGTCATTGCGCCATGCCAGTCGCACCACCCTGGCCTACATCGATCTGGACAATTTGAAATCGATCAACGACCAGCACAGCCATGCGGTGGGTGATGAATGCATCATTGACTTTGTGGGCTTGTTGCGTTTCCATTTGCACGAAAAAGCCAAGCTTGGACGCACCGGCGGCGATGAATTTGTGGCCATTTTCTCAGATGTGGCGTTCGAAAGCTGCGAACAAATCATGGAAGACTTCATCACCCAACTGGCTGCAGAGCCACTGAGCGACCACGATCTGCAGGCCACCTGCAGTGTGGGTTTGGCCGAATCCAGGTTACACGACACCCAAGAATCCTTGTTGCACAAAGCCGATACCGCCATGTATCAAGCCAAACAACAAGGGCGCAATCAGGTTTGTGTGTACGAGGCAACGATGGAACAACCGACCGCACAAAAGGCCTGAGCCAGTTGCTCAATCACAGGGCTGTGGTCCAACCATGCAAATCTGGGCTGAGCCCATGTTGAATGCCGGTCAAAGCATCACGCAACTGCATCGACCGGTTGCCGACCCCGCCATCACCCACTTGATGGGGTTGCCCTTGATAGACCAAAGTACCAACCGGCGACAGCACCGCAGCGGTGCCCGACAAGAAGGCTTCGCTGTCTGGGGCCCAAGACAACAACTCGGCAACTGTGTAGTCAATTTCATGCACCACCAAACCCAGATCCTGGGCCAGTTGCAAGATGGAATTTCGGGTGATGCCTGGCAAAATTGAACCGTCGAGTTTTTTGGTGATCAAGTCGTTGCCTTTGATCAAGATGAAATTGGCTGCACCGGTTTCTTGCACTTGGCCACCCGGACAAAACAACACCTGGTCCGCCCCATGCTCAGCCCGGGCACGGATGACCGAACCCAAAGAAGCGGCGTAATTGCCCCCGGTTTTGACTTGGCCAAACTTGGGTGTCGACCGCATGTTCTCATCGTCAATCAACAATTTCAGCGGCCGCACCCCACCGGCAAAGTAATCACCGACAGGTGAGGTGATGACATACAACAACGCCTCTTTCGACCCGCGGCCAGCGGCGCCAATGTGACTTTCGGTGCCAATCAAAGTGGGTCGAATGTACAGGGCTCCAGGCAAGGCTGGGATGTCATCGGTCACCGCCTGAACGGCGGCCAAAATGGCCGATTCCAACAACTCGGCACTGGGCACCGGCAAGCACAAGGCTTGGGCGCTGTTGCGCAGGCGTTGGATGTTGTCCTGATGGCGGAACAAGTGGATTGAACCATCAGCCCAACGGTAGGCCTTCAAGCCCTCAAAGCAGGTGCTGGAATAATGCAACACATGGGTGGCTGGGTGCAAACTGAATGGACCCAGCGGCTGGACTGCCACTTCGCTCCATTGCTCATGGGTAAATCGTGATACCGCCATTTGGTCGGTGAAAGTTTGTCCAAACTCAGCCATGGGAAAGTGTCCAGTTCAAAGAGAAGGGGTATTGTACCTGAAGCGTTTTCTGGTTGGAACTGTAGACCAGGCAGATTCACCCACGGTGGCCGCAATCGTCCACATATCCGATTATTTTGAAATCAGTTTTTGCCGTATTTGTTGATCAATTGAATCCATTTTCCTGACAGTTTTGAAATTTTATGACCGCCATTTAAGCATGCCTAATCATCATCGAAGTTGTCTGCTTCAAGCAGCACACAGTGCAACTTTTCATATTCCATGACCTTTCGCTGATTGAGTTGAAAATCATCACAGGTTGTTTGGTCTCGCTCTTAATAAACAAAAGTTCTGGCGACTTCTAATTCAGTTTCATGCCGGTCATGATGGATTTCAAAACCGATCACTTGGTTGCTGTACGGAACAGTCGAAGTTTTGACGCCGTCAATCACCAAATCCATGATTTGTTGATGACCCAATCCGGCGGCATCTGGTACCGACACTTCATGACAACTGGCCACCTCAATTTCGATCAAATGATCCACTGGTTCACAGCACATGCAAAGCAATCGCTCGGCTTTAACTGTGCCTGAACCAACGAGCAACAACAAGCCACTGTACACCAGATACTGCACCGATTTTAGCCATTCAAACATGTCTGTCCTTGCTGGTCGCCAGGGTGAATCTTGGCCTCAAGCCGCGTGCTCGAAGTTTTCTTTTTGGTGGGTCTCGGCGTTTTTCAAACTGCTGATTTGGTTTTGACTGTCAACAAACACCAAGTTGGGTTGGTGGGTCTTGGCGGCTTCGGCATCCATCGAGCAGTAAGCGGCCAGGATCACCAGGTCACCGGCTTGGTTGTGACGGGCGGCGGCACCGTTCAGACAAATTTCACCCGGACCCCCTTCGATCACATAGGTGGTCAGTCGCGAGCCTGAGTTGCAATTGAGCACGTCGATTTGTTGGTTGATCAACAAGCCTGCGGCTTTGATTAATTGTGGACAAATTGACACCGAACCCTCGTAGTTGAGGTTGGCATCGGTCACCGTGGCGCGGTGAATTTTGCTGTGCAACATGGTCAAGTTCATGAATTTTTCTCCTGATTGATTTTGGCTGCCAGATAGAGGCCTTTGAGCACCAGATCTGGAATGATTTCGTTGAATATGTCGGCATTGCGGAACACAGAGGTGAAGCCACCGGTGCCGATGATGAGTGGTTTTTTGCCTTTGAATGATTGGGCCGATAAACCGGCGATGATTTCGCGCATGGCCCCTTGGGCCCCGAAAAACAAACCCGACTGGATGCTTTCATGGGTTGACCGCCCCAACACCTCATGGCGCTGGACGATTTCCACCGCACTCAATTTCGAGGCCCCAGACTCCAGCGCTTTCATCGACATTTTCATGCCGGGCAAGATCACCCCGCCCATGTACTGGCGCTCGACCGAGACGGCACAAAAGGTGGTGGCGGTGCCCAGGTCGATGATGATCACATCCTGACCCGGGAACAAATGCGTCACCGCTATGGCGTTGGCGATGCGGTCGGCGCCCACTTCCAAAGGATTGCGGTAGCCGATTTGCAAGCCGGTTTTGACCCCGGCTTGCAAGATAAAGGGTTCCAAATTGAAATATTTTTGGCAACAGGCATTGATTGGGTACTGCACTTCGGGCACCACCGAACACAAAGCGATCGATTCGATCTGCTGATGGTCAATGTCGTTCTCACGCAACACGCTGCGCAAAAACACCCCGTATTCGTCGGAAGAGGCGCCGGTTTTGGAAGCCATTCTGAATTGCACCAACAATTCATCGTTGTCGAACACCCCGCCGTGCATGTGGCTGTTGCCAATGTCCAAACACAGCATCATGCCACTGCCTCCAATTGCTGCAAGACCACATCGGCCAACGCGCGGATGTCCACGCAAGAGGTGTGCTCACTGGATTTTTGGTGCAAACAGAACCCGTGTTCACAATCGTTAAACTCATTCAAATCATTGTGTGCCACCAGATCAATCACCGCTTGACCCAACAATTTGTCGATGGCTTTTTGGCGCACCGCTGGGTCCAAAGAGTTGGTCAACTTAAAGGCCACCACCAGTGTGTTGGGGTTCTTGGACCAGTGTTTGATCTGTGAAACCAATTTCGGTTGTTTCTTCAATTGCAGCTGCATGGTGTCGGCGGTGGGCAATTTGACGTCACGTCCGGCGGCCAATTGTTGACCGTCCAGAATCACGGCATCGACTTTGAAATCACTGACGGCGGCGGCTTGGAACACCGCATCGTAATGCTCGTTGGCCAAGGCTTGTTGCATCGCTGCAGACAAATCATCAAAGGTTTCGTAAGGCACCCGTTTGCATTCACGCATCGGCTGGATGGCGTTGCGGGCACCAATCCACGTCACCTGATGGCCCAACTGGGACAAATAATCCACCAGTTCAGCGCCGGTGCGGCCGCTGGAGCAGTTGCCGATGTAGCGCACCCCATCGATGTATTCTTTGGTGCCACCGGCTGTGACCAGTATGTTCATTGCAATGTCTCCATGAATTGGATGATGTCCGCCACTTCAGGCAGACGCCCTTCACCTTGTTCGCCACAGGCCAAATCGCCGGCAACCGGCGGCATCATTTTGACCCCCCAAGTCTGCAGCTTTTGGACCGCCGCTTGGGTGGCCGGATACTGCCACATCATGGCGTTCATGGCCGGCACCAGCACCATCGGTTTGCCCAGGCTGTGGGCCGCGACCCACACCGTACTGACCGCATCATCGGCAATGCCAGCAGCCAGTTTGTTGATGGCGTTGGCGGTGGCCGGACACAACACGATTTGATCGGCCCAACGACTGACGTGGATGTGATCCATCATGGCCCCGGCTTCGTATACTTGGGTCATCACGGTTTGGCCGCTGAGGCCTTCCAGCGTGGCCAAACCAACAAAATTCAGGGTGCCTGGGGTACACACCACTTTTACCTGATCACCTTGTTTCACCCATTCGGAGATCAAACCGGAGGCCTTGGCACAGGCAATCGAACCAGTCATCAACAGCAAACGATTCATGCGCCTGCTCCTGCCAGGAAAGGCACGTTGTCGATCAAACGGATCTCGCCCAATTTGGCCGCCACCAACAGGCGGTCCTGATACACTTCCAGGTAATCCAGGTCAAAGCCCAAATCGGCCAAGCGCTGTCTTTTGTCAGCCAGTGAGGTGTCGGCGGTTAAGGTGGCATACAGCTGTGGGGCAATTTTGCGTTCAATCGGCGACAGCCTGAGGTTGCGGGAACTCATGGCCAAGCCATCACTTTCACGGACCACTGGGCAAGGCACGATTTCAATCGGCAGGAAAAAGGCCTGCACCATGCCTTGGATCAAGGTCAGTTGTTGGAAGTCTTTTTCACCAAAGTAAGCCCGCGTGGGTTGCACCAGGTTGAACAGCTTCATGACCACCGACAAGACCCCATCAAAATGGCCGGCGCGGTGGGCACCGCAATACAAGCGACTCAATTCATTTTCAGCGACTTGGTAACGGTAATCATCGGGATACATGGTCTCTTGGTTGGGCAACAACACCGCCGTCACTCCGACATCTGCCAACTGTTGCAAGTCTTGTGCCAACGTGTTGGGGTAATGGGCCAAATCGCTGGCTTGGTCAAATTGGGTTGGGTTGACAAAAATGCTGACCACCACTTGGTCGTTGTTGGCCAAAGCGGCTTCCACCAAAGTCAGGTGCCCGCGATGCAAGGCCCCCATGGTGGGCACAAAGCCCACAGTGCCTTTGGCGTCTTGGCGCCAAGCTTGTAGGGCTGAAATGTCAGTCAATCGTTGCATCTGTGGGATCCTCAGTATTGTTCCTCAGGGCCCGGAAACTGCTGTCCTTTGACGTCCTTGGCATAGGCATTGAAGGCATGCAAAAACAACTGTTCGGTGTCTAGGTAGCGGCGCAAAAACTTGGGACTGAATTGCGATGAAAACCCCAGCATGTCCTGCAGCACCAAGACCTGACCATCAACCGCGGCCCCGGCACCGATGCCGATGGTGATCAGCTCGGTGTGTTTGACCAGTTCCCGGGTCAAGGCATCGGGCACGCATTCCAGCACCACCGCAAAACAACCCAATTGTTCCAGGGTTTGGGCTTCTTGAATGATGCGCGCCTGGTCATCGGCCGATTTGCCCTGGACTTTGAAACCACCGAATTGGTTCACCGACTGCGGGGTCAAACCAATGTGGCCCATCACCGGAATGCCAGAATTAACGATGTGTTCAATCAACGCTTCATTGCCTTTGACCCCTTCCAGTTTGATGGCATGGGCACCGGCTTTCATCAGCGCTTCGACCGCCCGCATGTTTTCATCCAATGATTTGCGATAGGACAGAAATGGCAAATCACCAATGATGAATTTATCGGGGGCTCCTTTGGCCACGGCGCGCACGTGTTGGGCCATGGTCTGATAATCAATTGGCAAAGTGGAATTTTCACCGTGCATCACCATGGCCGCCGAATCACCAACCAAGATCATTTCCACCGCTGACTGGTTCATGATGCGGGCGGTGGAGAAGTCATAACAGGTCAGCATGGAGAGTTTCTCACCGGCCTGTTGCTTGGCGATCAATTGCTTGATGTTGCTCATGACTGCCACCGTTGTTGCTCACTGGGTAACTGATGCCAGTCGTAAAATGATTGGTAAATGTCGCCCAAGGGGTGGCCTTTGAGGGCTTGCAGGTGTTTGTTGATGGTGTCGACATCACCACGGACAAAGGGGCCGGTGGCCGAATGCACCGGATCATTGATGAAGTTTTCGGTGTTTTGCCGCAGATAGGCCGACATCAGATCTGCTGGCAAATCGATGGCTGGCAAGGCTTCGCCGATGTGTTTCCACAACATTTGGCTGAAGTTTCCGGCCATCACACAATAGGCATGATAGATGGCTTTGTGTATCGGCTGGATGCTGTGTACGGGGTTATTGAATTTGGGGAACACGGCTTTGAACTCGACCCCTTGGTCCACCACAAAGGGAATGGCTTGATACACCGACAAATCATAGGGTTTGGCGCCAAAGGTCATCAATGGATGAATGCCCTGGGCCAGGGTGGTGACCAAAGATCCGGAAAAATGCACACATCGTTTGTGTTGTAAGCAGGGGTTGTTGCGGATGAACGATTCGATTTGGTCATCTGGCAACAAAACCACCACCGTGCGAACATCTTCGACCACCGCAGCCAAGCTGCGTTTGGGTTGGGTTTGGATCAATGCTTTGAGTTTGCGCTTAAAATTGGCCAGGCGTGAGGCCGGCTGGAAGCCAGACCGTGGGGCGGACGCCGAGCGGCGCCATTGAATGTACGGCTGCTTCACCAATTGGCAATAATGCATCAGGTGACGCGCCATTTTGCCATCCCCGATGATGGCGATTGTTTCAGGTACCTGTCGATTCACAGATCAAGTCCTCATGTGTTGGGCGATCAAGTTGGCACCCGGTGCCGCTCAATCGAAAAGTTCAGTCACTGTTCACCAAGAATCAGTGCTGTGCTTATTATATGTGCCCGAAGCTGAATATCAAGTGAATCACAACCGAAGTGGTCGCCCTGATCAGGCCACCGAAGCCAAAAACTCGCGGATCGCATCCAAAAACATCTGCACCGCAATGGCAATCAAAATCATGCCCATCAAACGCTCGATGGCAATCATGCCATTTTTACCCAAATATTTTTGCATGGCGGTGGCCGAGAACAAGATGACGGCTGAGATCAACCAAGCAATGAACAAGGCAACGGCCAACACATCGAATTGGTCCGGGTGTTTGCTGGCCAGCAGGATCAAGGTGGCGAGGATCGAAGGTCCAGCCACCAAAGGAATGGCCATAGGCACCAAAAACGGCGCCTCATCCACCGCCTCTTCTTCACCGTATTGTTTGCTGGCGGGGAAAATCATGCGCAAAGCAATGATGAACAGGATGATGGCCCCGGCCAAGGACACCGACACCTGCTCCAAATGCAGAAAATCAAGCATCTGTTTGCCAAAAAACAAAAACAGGAACAAGATGACCAGGGCCAACAACAACTCACGGGCCAAGACCCGGTAACGGTGCTCGACTTTTTCCAATTGCGACAAAAAGATGGGGATGTTGCCCAATGGGTCCAAAATCAAAAACAACAATATGGTGGCAGATAATATGTCCATCATTGACTCCATTAAATAAAAAGACCGGTTGCCAACAAGTCAGCAACCGGTCGTGTCAGGTGTTGCTGATCGGCGGTATCAGAAGGGCCAGAGGTCACGCCACTTCAGCACATCGGTTTCCAGGTCAATCTTCCCGTTTTGTAAGTAGCTGTGATTGGGGAAATTGGTGCTGAGCATGGCATAACTTTGATTCGCCAGCTCGCTTTCATCCATCTTTTTATAGGACTCCACCATCAAAGCCAGGGCATTGCCCACAGCTGGGGTGTCCTGGAAAGATTCCAACACAAACTTGGCACGATTCACTGCCGCAATCGGCGCACCACGGCGCAGATAATATGACGCCACCTGTACCTCATAGGCCGCCAATTGGTTCTTCAAATAAACCATGCGCTTGCGGGCATCGGGGGCGTATGAACTTTCTGGGTAACGTTCAATGAAGTTTTTGAACGCGGTGAAGGCATTGCGGATGTTGTCCTGGTTGCGGTCTGCAGCTTTGTCTGGATTGACCCGCTGCATGTAACCCCGGTCACTGTCAAAATAAATCAGACCTTTTAAATAATAGGCATAATCCAAATTCTTGTGGGCTGGGTAGTTCTTGACAAAGCGATCCACGGTCGAGACGGCTTGCTCCATCTGATACATTTTGTATTGGGCATAAGCCAATTCCAGATAGCCTTGTTCGGTGTAATGTCCGAATGGGTAATGCGAACGCAAGGCTTTGTACTTATCGGCTGCCGTTGACCAAACCCCGGCATCCAAGGCGCGTTTGGCCCCCAGGTACATTTCCAAAGCGGACAATTTGGTCACTTCCACTTCTCTGACGTCGTCTTTTTTGCCACAACCTTGCAGCACCAACAAAGCCAACATCAACACAGCGGTGAATTTCATAAAACGTCTTTTGTTGTGATCCAACATATCGATTCCTCTTTCCAGCACGGGCCCGATGGGGCCAGCGCAAAACGGACACCTTATCCGTCAGTGGTTTAAATAAATGTTAAAACGCAAAAATTTTCTTGGTTTAACTGAATTGGGTCAAGTTAAAATAGCGCCATGGATGACACAGACCACAAAGTGCAGCGGCAGTTTCATGTCACGGCCGAATCTACAGGATTGCGACTTGATCAATTTTTGACCCAACAATTCCCCGATCACTCCAGAGCACACATACAACAATGGATCAAACAAGGCGGGGTTAAAATCAACGGCCATAATACCAAAAGCAAAACCCTTTTGAAAGGTTTTGAAGTGATCGACCTGGAAGTCGTGTTGGAGCCAGCGGTCAACGATCAGCCAGAAGCCATGGCTTTGGACATCGTGTATGAGGATCCGCACCTGTTGATTGTAAACAAACCAGCCGGCTTGGTGGTGCATCCTGGCAGCGGCAATCCCAATGGCACCTTACTCAATGGTTTGTTGGCTTTGGGTGAACAACAGGCCATGCTGACCCGTGCTGGGATCGTGCATCGACTGGACAAAGACACCTCCGGCTTGATGGTGGTGGCGAAAACGTCTGAATGTCAATTGAAACTGATTGAGCTGCTGAAAACCCATGACATCAAACGCCAATACTTTTGTGTGGCCAAAGGCCGCATCAAACAAGGTGGAACGGTGCACAATCAACTGGGCCGCCACCCATCACAACGCATCAAAATGGCGGTGGTGCTGAATGGCAAAGAAGCCATCACCCATTATGCACCCCATGAGCAGTTTGATCATTACACCAGTTTACAAGTGAACTTAGAGACCGGTCGCACCCACCAGATCAGGGTCCACATGCACCACTTGGGTCATCCATTGGTGGGCGATCCCTTGTATGGCAACCCCAAACGGGTGGATGCCGAAGTCGATGCCGAGCTGAAAACCCTGATTCGCGAATTCCCACGCCAAGCCCTGCATGCCGAGCGGCTGGAGTTTGTACATCCCATCACAAATAAGCCCATTGAGGCCCATGCCGAATTACCTGACGATTTGTGTCAACTGATCGATGATTTGGCATTTTTAGACCAAAAACACTCAGATTTTGACGAATTTGAGGTGGAATACGTCGAATAATTGAATAAATGTGAGCATTTGCTCGCATTTTCCGCTAATATTTACTTATTGGAAAATTATCTAACGGGGTCAATTATTCAATTCCTAGATACTTGTGGCTTTACTCCCTCTTCCACATAACTACTTCGATTGGCCCTTTCTTTTTCACCCCGACCTGACAGTTCACCGACCATTCTGATGACTGATTTGATTGAACCTTGGTCACGTCCAGCGCACGTGGCGGCCCTGCAAACCACCCGCACGTGGCAGCAGAACCCAAATTTCAGCGCACACCCTAAGCACAGCCAAGCCTCAGATTTGCAACGATTGGTCGAGCAATTCGCATTGCCCCATGAACCGCGGTATCTGCACCAAGTCCACGGCCACCAAGTCATCGAATACAGCCAACCACAACAACAATCTTTGGCCATCCAGGCCGATGCCTGTTTCACCCGCGAATATGGGGTGGTGTGTGCGGTGATGACGGCCGATTGTTTGCCAGTGCTGTTGACCGACACCGAAGGCTCTTTTGTGGCGGCGGTGCATTGTGGCTGGCGCAGTTTGTACGCCCAAATTTTGACCAACACTTTGGCTCAGATCCAACCACCAGCTGACGTTTTGGCTTGGTTGGGCCCTTGTATCCAACGACCCCAATATCAAGTGGACCTGGATTTTGTGGCACACTTTTTGCAACGGCACCCCCATGCTGAAGCCGCCTTTGACCCACCTGACTCACTGGGCAAATGCCGGGCAGACTTGGTGGCATTGGCCCGCATGGAATTGCAGGCATTGGGCGTGCGACAAATCACCCAGGACCCAACCTGCACTTTCCTGAGCCCCAAGCACCATTCCTGGCGGCGGGACCAAGCGCCCGAACGCATGGCCAGCCTGATCTGGCTCAACCACCCCAGTGGTTAGGCGCTGTGACTTTCGGCACAGACAATGTGTGGTGGTGATTGATACAATTTAATCATTGTACCTGCCCTGAGATGTCCTCATGAAACTGACAGAAGCCTCCTTATCCAATCGCGTAGCAGTGATGGTGGCCATCATCCTGGTGGTCATCTTTGGTGGCATCAGTTTGTCCCGCTTACCGGTCCAAATGGCCCCCAATGTGGAACGTCCCACCATCAGCATCACCACCACCTGGCCAGGCGCCGCGCCTGAAGAGGTGGAATCTGAAATCCTCGAACTGCAAGAAAATGTGTTTCGTGGCATGCCAGGGGTCGAACGCATGTCGGCCACTGCCAGTTATTCTTCGGCCAACATCAACATGGAGTTTGATGCCGATGTGGACATGCAGCGTTCCTTGTTGGAAGTGATCAATCGGCTCAACCAAGTACCCGCCTACCCTGTGGATGCCAATGAACCGACCTTGCAAATCGGCGGCAATAACTTTGAGAAAGTGATTGCATGGTTTGCCATTCGGCCCAATGCGGATAACAGCCGTGACATTGTGACCTATCAGGATTTCATCAATGACAATGTGCTGCCCAAGTTTGAACAGATCAACGGTGTGTCATCGGCCAATGCCTTTGGTGGCCGGGCCTATGAAGTGCGCATCGAATACGACCCCTATCAAGCGGCGGCCTTGGGTGTGGACCTGACCCGCCTGAATGCCGTCGGCGGCAATTTCAGCAACACCTCAATGGGCACCAAAGACGTGGGTAAGCGCAAATACACCATGCGGTTTGAAAGCAAATACGATTACCAAGCCCTGGCCGATTATGTGATCGAGTGGCGCGATGGTTTGCCCATCTATCTGAAGGACATCGCTGAAATCAAATTTCAATTACAAGACCCCAGTGGTTTGATCATCCAAAACGGTGGACCCTCAATCGCCGCCAACATCATTCCCGAAGCCGGGGTTAATTTGTTGGACTTGATGGAAGACATCAAAATCAAAGTGGCCGAGGTCCAAGAATCGGTGTTGACCCCGGCGGGTTTGAACATCAAACAAGTATACGATGAATCGATCTACACCAAAGGCTCGGTGAGCATGGTCAGGAACAACCTGATTCTGGGCATGTTGTTGGCCATCTTCATCCTCTGGGCTTTCTTGCGCAAAACCACCCCGGCCTTAATTGTGGCCGTGGCCATCCCGATCTGTTTGATGGGTGCCTTCATCTTGTTGGATGCCTTTGGCCGCACTTTGAACATCATTTCATTGGCCGGCTTGGCTTTTGCCACCGGTATGGTGTTGGATGCCGCCATCGTGGTGTTGGAAAACATCATTCGCCATCGCGAAATGGGTAAACCCGCCAACGAAGCAGCACAGATTGGGGCGCAGCAAGTCTGGGGCGCCTTGTTGGCTTCCACCGCCACCACGGTGGCGATCTTTCTGCCGGTGGTGTTCCTCAAAGACGAAGCCGGTCAGTTGTTTACCGACCTGGCCTTAACCATTTCCATTTCGGTGATCTTTTCCTTATTGGTGGCCATCACGGTGTTGCCAGCAGCCACCGTGAAGTTGATCCACCGCAGTGACTTTGATGACAAACACACCACCTTATGGCGGACCATCACCAACTTCCTTGACCGCATGACCGGCACCCGCAGTCGGCAAATCGGTTGGGTGGCTGGTTTGGTGCTGGTGCCCTTAACCGTGGCCTATTTCATTCGACCACCGGCCGATTATCTGCCCGAGGGCAAACGCAATTTTTCGTTTGGCGGCATCCAAGCCCCGCCCGGCATGTCTTATGCCGTGGCGCGCGATGAATTGGCCGGGGTCGTGGCCGAGCGTTTGATGCCCTATTACGAGGGCACCCAATCCCCCAAAATTGAAAACTTTTTCTTTGGCGTGTTTGGGGGCGGTGGCTTCATGGGCTTCAAAATGGAAGACCCGGCTGAAGTGGACAACATGCTCAGAATCGTCAACTTTCAATTGCTGACCGGCATCCCGGATGCCCGTGGCTTCGCCGGCAGGGCTGGGGTCTTTGGTGGCGGCTCGAGGACCGGGCGCAGCATCAGTGTGGACATCCAAAGCGATGATTTCGACCTGTTATTGTCAGTCGGTCAAGAAGCCTATGACAAAGTGCAGCAGATGATCCCCCAAGTGCGCTTGAACACCACCCCGGGGCTTGAATTGGGCGCCCCTGAAATCAACATCAAACCCGATGACCGGGCCATTGCCGAAGCCGGCTGGTCGCGCAACCAACTCAATGCCGTGCTCAGGTCCTTGGGCACCGGGGCATTTGTCGGTGAATACTTTGACGGCAACAAACGCATGAACGTGGTGCTCAGGGCCGATCACTGGGACACCCCGGAAGAACTGGCCGCCACGCCCTTGTACACCGCCAATGGTGATGTGGTGCCGTTGGATGAATTGACTTTGATTCAACGCACCGCCGGCCCCACCCAAATCTTGCGCGTGGACCGAGCCCGGACCCTGACCCTACAAGTTACACCACCGTCTGACATGCCGTTGGAGTCAGCCATTGCCATGCTGAAACAAGAACTCACCCCATTCATTTTGGATCGCTTACCCAGTGGCAGCAGCGTGTCGTACCGCGGCACGGCCGAGGCCTTGGATGAGGCCTTGTCCAGTTTGTCCGGTTCTTTCTTGTTGGCCATTGTGATCTTGTACCTGTTGATCAGCGCCATGTTCCAATCTTTCAAAGACGCTTTGTTGGTGGTCACCACCCTGCCCATGGCCACCATCGGTGGTTTGTTGGGATTGCGCACCTTGGACTGGTCATTGCGCACCTTTGCCGAGTCCAGCCAATCGATGGATTTATTGACCATGATCGGCTTTGTGATCTTGTTGGGTTTGGTGGTCAACAATGCGATTTTGTTGGTGCTGCGGGCCCGTGACGCCGAAAAAATGGGCATGAGCACCGAAGAAGCCGTGGCCAATGCCGTGCGCTTGCGCCTCCGGCCCATCTTCATGAGCACCTTCACCAGCATCTTTGGTATGCTGCCGTTGTTGCTGATGCCCGGTGCCGGCACCGAGTTGTATCGCGGCTTGGCGGCGGTGATCGTGGGTGGTATGCTGATCAGCACTTTGTTCACTTTGTTGCTGTTACCCAGCTTACTGAAATTAACCGGCCAAAACAAACAGGAGCCTCAACTTGTTAACACGTAAATGCAAAACTGTCTGGACCGTACTGGCCTGTGCCACCGTGGTATTCAGTGCCTGGGCCCAACAGGGACCACCGACTTTTGTCAAAACCACCACTGCGGTGGCCATGGAAATGGCCCCCACCCGACTGGTAGCGGCTTACTCCAAAGCCCGTTTCATCACCACCATTCAAGCCGAATCCAGTGGTCGGGTGATTGAATTGGCTGACACCGGTGAAAGCCTGTTACAGGGTGAAGCCATGGGTTTGATTGCAGACGAAGCCTATGCCTTGCGATTGAGTGAACTGAGGGGCTCGATGGCCAGCCAGCAAGCCCAAGTCGATTTCCTCAAATCCGAATCGGTACGGCTCAAATCCTTGGAGAACCAAAACCTCACATCCGGCACAGCACTGGACCAAAACAAGGCCGATCTGAAAACCGCCCAAGCCGACTTGGAACAAGCCCAGTCTCGGTTCAAGCAACTGGAAAGTGACATCAGCAAGCTCACGCCCAAAGCCCCGTTTAACGCTTTTGTGACCCGACAAATTGCCCAGCCTGGCCAATTCCTGTCCAAAGGTGCTGACCTGTTGGAAATCATGTCGGCCGATGAAGTGGAAATCCTGGCGCAGTTACCATTCAAACTCAAATCGGTGATTCAAGTGGGCGACGTATGGCAATACATCGATGAAGCCGGAAACCCTCACCAAGCCCAAGTGGATCGCTTCATTCCTGCTGCCACCAGCAACAGCCGGCAAATCCAAGTGCATTTGGCCGATTTGTCAGGCGACTTATTGCCGGGCGAACCGATTCAATTGATGGTGCCAGAAAGCCTGCCCCAACCCGTCACTGCCGTACCCCGCGATGCCTTGGTTTTGCGCCGTGGTGGGGCCCATATTTTCACCATCAATGATGCCGGCCTGGCCACCAAAGTCTCCGTCAACACCGGTTTGGCCCAAGGCGATTTGATCGCGGTCGAAGGGGCCGTGGCTGCTGGCGACCAAGTGGTGATCCGGGGCAATGAACGGTTGCGCGACCAACAAACGGTGCAGGTGATGAATGGCGGGGCCCAAGCACCGGGTCAATGAGCCAGGGCCTGTTAACACCAATCAATACAGATTGATTTTACCTTCCATCGCTTGGATCACGGTGTCACCGAGCATTTTGAATTCTTTGCTGCGCGTGCTGCCTTTGCGCCAAGCCAATCCGATTTCTCGATAGGCATCAAATTCCAAGGCATCCACTTGGATCTCTTCGCGGTTGAACAGCGGTATTTTCAAAGCCATCTCAGGAATGAAACTGACACCCAAGTCTTGTTTCACCATTTCCACCAAGGTCAACAAACTGCTGGCAGAGAAGTGGCTGACTTTTTCGACGTTTTTGATGTGACAAGCACTGATCGCATGGTCGCGCAAACAATGACCATCATCCAACAACAGCACCGAACCTTCGCCGACGTCGTCGATGTCAAATTTTCTCCCATGTAACCATTTGTTGTTGGGCGATGAAATCAAACGAAAACGGTCTTTGAATAAGGTCAGTGTTTCGACACTGCGCATTTCATAGGGCAAGGCCAACAGAATCACGTCCAACTGACCACGCATCAAGCGGTCATAGATGTCAGATGATTTGCCCTCATGTATTTCCAGGTCCAAATCGGGGTAGTTGCGGGTCAGTTCTGGCAGCCAATCGGGCATCACAAAGGGACCAATGGTGGGGATCATGCCGACCGACAATTGACCGGATAATGGCAACAAATTGCCTTGGGCCAAGTCCAAAAGCTTCTTCATCTCGGCCATCACCGCTTGCGATTGTTGATAAATTTCATGCCCCAGATTGGTCACGGTGACGCTTTTGTTGGTGCGATCGACCAAACGACCACCCAAGGCATTTTCCAACTCTTTGATGGCCACGCTGAACGCCGATTGTGAAACAAAACAGCTGTCTGCGGCTTTGCCAAAATGATTGTGTTCGACCAAAGCGTTGAAGTATTTGAGTTGTTTGATGGTTGGTAAGTGCATGGTTCAGCCACTGGTTGGGTTCGAAGACTGGGTGAAGGTTTGCGCAATCATTGGATGTTCAATGGGTCGTTTGCAAGGCCCGGTCGACGATCTCATACACATTGGCAGACAAGGACACCACCCCATGGATGCGTTGCAATTCTTGCCGCATGCGCTGTTGGGTGTCCAGGTCGTGTTGTCGGTAATCATTGAACAAACTGACCAACCGGGCCGCTATTTGCGGATTGATGGCATCCAACGCAATCACCTGATCGGCCAAAAACGCATAGCCACTGCCATCCCGGGCATGAAACTGGGTGATGTTGCCGGCACAAAAAGCCCCGATCAAGCTGCGCACCACATTGGGGTTCTTCAGCGAGAAAACCGGTAACTCCATCAGTTGTTTAACGCGTTCCAAGGTGTCTGCCGCAGGGATGGTGGCTTGAATTGACAACCATTTGTTGATCACCAAGGCGTTGTCTTGCCACTGGGTGTAGTGCGCTCCTAACAGGTCCTCAAATCCATCAACTTGCTGGTGGGTCAAGGCGCTCAGGGCGCTGATTTTATCGGTGTAATTGTTGGCTTGGTGATATTGTTCTTTGGCCAAGCCGGCCAACTCGTTGACGCCGGGTGCCGGTGCCTGCAACAAATACCACAGGCATTGGTTTTTCAACCGGCGCTGCCCCACCTGTTCAGGGTTGACTTGGTAGTCTGCCGGCAAATGGTTTTGGTGATAAACACTGAGGAACTCCACTTGAAAGCGCTCTGCCAACAAGCGGATCATCCACTCTTTGGCTTGGTACAACTGGATCACATCCACTTCTTTCATGGACAGCATCAAAGCCTTCAATGAGGGCAAGGTGATCGCTTCAGCAATCAAAGCCGGATCCGATGAAGTGTCCAACAACACATGGCGGAATGAATCCAACAGTTGTTGGGGACATTGATATTCATCGGACTGCTGCAAAGCCTGGTAGCGGTTGACGATGACCTCCCCTTGCATGCGCTGCGCGGCGTCCCAGCGATTGAATGGGTCGGCATCGTATTTCATCAAAAAAGCCAATTGATCCAAACTCAATTGGCGTTGCACCACCACCGGTGCTGAAAAACCCTGAAACAAGGAACTGACCGGTTCATGGTCGATCTGATCATAGACCCAGGTTTGGGTCTGTTGTTTGAGTTGCACCACCTGACTGGTGCTGCCCTGGTCATCCAAAGCAAAGGGCACACCATCCTTGCCATACAAGGAAAACTTGACCGGGATGTGCATGGGTTGCCAGTCCTCATCGCCTTGATAACTGTCTGGTGCCTGTTGACTGAGGGTCAATTGATGTTGTCCTTGCTCGGCATCATATTGTTCTGTGACCGTCACCACTGGCGTGCCGTTTTGGGCGTACCACAGTTCAAATTGGCTGAGGTCAGTTTCATTGGCATCGGCCATGGCATGGCGAAAATCATCACAAGTGACGGCTTGGCCATCGTGCCGTTGAAAATACAGCTGCATGCCCCGTTGAAAACCGGCCTCACCCAACAAGGTGTGGTACATGCGCACCACTTCGGCCCCTTTTTCATAAACTGTCAAGGTATAAAAGTTGTTGATCTCCATGTACGAATCGGGTCGCACTGAATGGGACATGGGTGAGGCGTCTTCGGCAAATTGGGCAGCCCGCAAATACCGCACATCCTCGATGCGCTTGATGGCCCTGGATTGTAAATCTGAGGTGAATTCTTGATCACGAAACACCGTCAACCCTTCTTTCAAAGACAACTGAAACCAATCGCGGCAAGTGACCCGGTTGCCGGTCCAGTTGTGAAAGTATTCATGGCCAATCACCGCCTGAATGTTGATGAAATCTTGGTCTGTGGCGGTTTCAGTCTGGCCCAAAACATATTTTGAATTGAAGATGTTCAAGCCTTTGTTTTCCATCGCTCCCATGTTGAAGTCATCGGTGGCCACGATGTTGTAAACTGCCAGGTCATAAGCCAAATCAAAGCGCGTTTCATCCCACTTCATTGATTGTTTCAATGATTGCATGGCGAAATCACAGGCCGCGATGTTGTTGGGCTCGGTGTAAATGTTTAAAGCCACCTGATCGCCGGTTTGGGTGGTGAATTGATCGGTCACCACTGCCAGATCACCGGCCACCATGGCAAACAAATAACTCGGCTTGGGATGCGGATCCAACCATTTGGCATAGTGCCTACCCTGACCCAAATCACCGTTGGCCACTGGGTTGCCATTGGACAACAAGATGGGGTAGTGCTGTTTGTCCGCCACCACCGTCACCATGAATGGGGCCAACACATCGGGTCGGTCCAAATAGTAGGTGATTTTGCGGAAGCCCTCGGCCTCACACTGGGTCAGAAAAAACTGCCCCGACTGATACAAGCCTTCCAATGCGGTGTTTTTATGCGGATAAATGCGCACCGTGGTTTTCAATTCAAATGCGTCTGGTAACTGCTGCAAGGTCAAACCCACCGAAGACAATTCATAATCCCCTTCGGCCAATGGCTCGTCATCAATGGCAATCGACTCCAAGGTCAAATCCACCCCATCCAGGAACAGGTCACGACCCGGCTGGTCAGGGTTTTTGCTGAAATTGATGCGGGCTTTCACCAGGGTGTGATCCGGTGATACCATGAAAGCCAGATCAACAGACTTCACCCAAAAGTTGGGCGCCTGATAATCGCGGCGATGGATGACTTGTTTTTTGGCACTCATATCAGTTTGCTTGGTTTGCTGTGGCAGCTGAGTCCATCAACCTGCCTCGGTTTTTTTGTTTTTCTTGCGCAGCGCTTTGCCCATGAACAGACCGAATTCAAACAAAATCCACATGGGTATGGCCAACAGCACTTGAGAGCTTGGATCTGGCGGGGTGATCAACATGGCAACCACCAAGATCCCAATGATCACATAGGGTCTGGCGGTGGCCAGTTTGTCCGCTGTGGTCACCCCCATTGAAATCAACAGGATTACGGCGATGGGTATTTCAAAGGCCAAACCAAAAGCAAAAAACAAGCGCACCACGGTGTCCAGGAAGTTGGTGATGTCTGGCATGTAGGTCACCCCTTCAGGTGCCACACTGGGCAGAAACACAAACAAGATGGGGAACACCACAAAATAGGCGAAGGCACAGCCCAAATAAAACAGGATGATGCTGGAGATCAAAATCGGTAAAGCCACCCGCTTTTCTGATTTGTACAGACCGGGCGCGACAAAGGCCCAGATTTGATAAATGATGATCGGCATGCTGATGATGACCGCCAGAATGATGATCATCTTAAAAGGGGTCAAAAACGGTGCCAGCACCCCGGTGGCAATCATTTCAGTGCCTTGGCTGAGGTTGTCCAACACGGGCTTGGCAATTAAGGTGAAGATTTTGCCGGCAAACGGGAACATGGCCACAATCAACAGCAGCACAGCAAGCACGGCTTTGAGTAAGCGACTCCTCAATTCCACCAAGTGGGATACCAAAGGCTGTTCCTGATCTTGCATTTACGGCTTGTTGTTGGCTGTGTTGGTTGGGTCTGTTTTGGCTGACTCACTGGGCTTGGACTCACCAATGGTGTTTGCCATCGTTGCTTTCAACTCTTTGGCTTCAGCCAGCAGGGCATTTTCTTTCAGTTGGGCTTTGACGGCCTCAATTTCCAGTTCTTGTTCCACTTCGTTTTTGATCGATTGGAATGATCGGCGCATTTTGCCGATGTATAAACCAATCTTGCGGGCCACTCCAGGCAGGCGTTCTGGTCCCACGACCAACAATGCGACCACAAAAATGACCAGCAATTCGGTGAAACCAATGTCAAACATTATTTTTCGACGGGGTCTTTTTTGTTGGGGTTGGCTTGGGCCACTTCATCGGTGGTCGTTTTGTTTTGCAATTCTTGGGTGTCCTCGTCGGCAATGCCTTTTTTAAAGCCTTTGACGGCACTGCCCAAGTCGCTGCCGATGTTTCTGAGTTTTTTGGTGCCAAAGATGAGTGCCACCACCAATAAGATGATGAGCAATTGCGGCATACTGATTCCCATGACGGATTCTCCAAACAATTAATGAATAAAGCCTATTATAACTTGAATTATCGACGGTGAGTTACCCAGCCATTCAAGAAACCTGAACAATATAGAAGATCAAAGATTAAATATCCGTAAAGACCCACGACCAGGGTCCACATCTGTGATGCAGCCCAAAAAATAGGGGATCAATGTCTTGCTCAGAAAGTTCGGCGCAAAGCCATTAAGCCCACGCCCAACAGCAACAACAGCATCAAAGATTGGGTCAAGGTGTTGCTGGCTGGCACCAAGACTGGTGTGCCCTGGGGCGCATTACAGCCACCGGGACCCGCAATGGCCAAGGATTCGATGCCCACCAAGGTTTCAGACACCAGGCTGGCTTCACCGGTGTCGGTGTTGATGCTGAAAATTCGGGAGGGAAATGGATTCAGCGGATCGGACAAACGCAGGTTAACAGCCATCCACAGATCGCCGTCCTCATCAAAGGCCAAGCCTGATCCGGCCAATTCGATGTCGCCGCCCAAATCACCCAACGAGCCAACCACGGTGGCTGCTGCGGTGCTCGGATCGACTTGATACAGATTGAAATCACCCGAGGCCACGGCAAACAAGTCATTGCCCCAAGCAGCCAAAGAGGTGAAATTGTGACCGGTGTTACCAATCAAAGTGGCGGCCCCCGTGACGGTATTGACTTGGAACAACTCTTGGGTGTGTTTCACCACCATGTACAGGTTGTTGTCACAAGCAAAACTCATGCCAAAATCATAACTGTCTGGAATCGAGCCAAAGCCCAGGTTTTGGTTGGCATTGGCCACTGGAAAGGCGCGTCCTTCACTGGGATTGATTTGCACCAAGGTTTTGGTGTTGTCATCAGCGCCGTACAAGGTGCCATTGGCAGAAATGGCCAAACCTTCCAAAGCGATGTAAGGATCGGCAATTTGGCCCATGCTCTGATATTCACCGGTGGTCAAATCAATTTGTACCAAGTGATCAGGCATTTCGAAATTATCATCGGCCACAGAATAAGCCATCACTGCTGCATAGGAAGAGGAGCAGATCGCCGTCAGCATTGTTGTTATTATCAGGCGCAGCATGGCATTATTATCAGTATCAGGCTAATTTATTATCGTATGTCAGCAGATGTTAGCAAATAAAGCCCCATTAAACAATAAACTTTTGATGACAATTTTGCTGCACGATCAGTGGTTTGTGCTGTGAGGAATCAGCTGCGAAGCCACATACTGGGCATAGTTTTCAATGTTTTCTGAATCTTTGAACTTACCGTGCAAGGTTTTGGCCATGTGCAGGTATCCGACATACACCGAATAGGCCAACAAAGCCTGTTGTTTGGCACTGGCTTCTTCATAGCCAATGCCTTGGTAAGATTTTTGTAAGTACGCCAGT
The DNA here is from genome assembly GCF_019931145.1 of Marinicella meishanensis. Lineage (GTDB taxonomy): Bacteria > Pseudomonadota > Gammaproteobacteria > Xanthomonadales > Marinicellaceae > Marinicella > Marinicella meishanensis. The sequence continues at coordinate 27,810 of NZ_JAIOUV010000002.1, forward strand.
CGCTCTAAAGTCACTTCCTTCAACACTTTGGCCACAAAATCATGTTGTCTGTCGGCCAACAAAGTGGCGTAAATCAAGTGACTTTGCAAGGGTTCTGCACTCAAGGAAAACCAGGCTTTGAGACGCTCGTGGGGATCCGGAATGGACCAAATTTTTTCTTTAATCACCGCCCGATCATCTTCCTGCCAACGTTTCAATGCCGACACGATCAAATCCTTGCGATTGGCAAAGTGCCAATAAAAACTGCCTTTGGTCACACCCAGTTCTTTGGCCAGATTTTCCACCGCCACCGCACTGACCCCTTGGTGCGCAATCACATTCAGGGTGGCCAGCTCCCAGTCAGCGGGGTTCAATGATTTTCTTTTTGGACTGTTTTTCATCTTGAGTTCATGCCGTTTGCGCTATTATCATACCTTTATCTGGTGCCGGGTCAAACAGAATTTAACACTTTCCATACGCAAGCGTATTGACATTTATTGAAACCGGCACCATACTATACCGTATGTTAATGCATTTCAGGAAACAACCATGACATTTTTGACCCTATTGGCCGTGATTTTGGCCGCCACCCTGGTGGCTGGTTACTTCAGAATGAGTGTGACCAGCTGGACCGCCATGACTGGTGTGGCCTTGATCGCTGGCATCGCCTATTTTGATGCCGGATTTTTTGCTTCATTCTTTGCCATTCTGCTGTTCGCCGCCCCAGCGGTGTTCTTGAACTCCAAAGGCCTGCGCCAGCAGTATTTCACCAAGGGCTTTTTGAAATTTTATCGCAAAGCTTTGCCCGAGCTGTCGGAAACCGAAAAGGTGGCCTTGGAAGCCGGCACAGTCTACTGGGATGCTGAATTGTTCAGCGGCAAACCCGATTTCAAGAAGCTGCACGCCATCGCCCAACCCGAGTTGAGCAGCGATGAAAAAGAATTCCTGGCCGGCCCGGTGGCCGAATTGTGCGCCATGTTGAATGAGCATGAATACAACCACGACAAAGGCGACATGCCCGAGCACGTGTGGGAATTCATCATGAAGAACAAATTTTTCGCGATGATCATCCCCAAGCAGTACGGTGGCCTGGGTTTCTCAGCCTTGGGTCATTCTGCGGTGTTGCAAAAAGTCTCTTCACGCAGCGCCGTGGCGGCAGCCACCCTGGCGGTACCGAATTCTTTGGGCCCCGCAGAATTGTTGTTGGAATATGGCACCGAAGAACAAAAGAACCATTATCTGCCGCGCCTGGCACAAGGCAAGGAGATCCCTTGTTTTGGCTTGACCGGTCCTTCAGCCGGTTCTGACGCCACCTCCATTCCCGATACCGGGGTGGTCTGTAAAAAGAAAATCAATGGCAAAGAGGTGCTGGGCATCAATCTGAATTTTGACAAACGCTACATCACTTTGGCCCCGGTGGCCACGGTGGTGGGTTTGGCCTTTCAGATGATGGACCCCGATAATTTATTGGGTGACAAAAAACAATTGGGCATCACCTTGGCCCTGATCCCTCGCGACACCGCCGGCATGGAAATCGGACGCCGGCACCTGCCTTTGGATGTGATGTTCATGAACGGACCCATCCGCGGCAAAGACGTGTTCATACCGATGGATTACATCATCGGTGGCCAAGACATGATAGGTCATGGCTGGCGCATGTTGGTCGAGTGTTTGTCGGTGGGCCGGGCCATTTCCCTGCCCTCATGCTCCACTGGTGGGGCCAAGATGGTGGCCTTTGCCACCGGCGCCTATGCCCGCATCCGCAAGCAATTCAATTTACCCATCGGTCGCTTTGAAGGCATTGAAGAAGCGCTGTGTCGCATCGCCGGCAAAACTTATACATTGGCCGCCACCTCCACCATGACGGCCCTGGCCGTTGACCGTGGCGAACGCCCGGCGGTGCCATCGGCGATTGCCAAAATGCACACCACCGACATGGCCCGCAGCATGATTTCAGATGCCATGGACATCCATGGCGGCAAAGGCATCATCTTGGGCCCCAGTAACTATTTGGGCCGGGCCTGGATGGGTGCCCCGATCTGGATCACGGTGGAAGGTGCCAACATCCTGACCCGCAGCATGATCATCTTTGGCCAAGGCGCCATTCGCTGCCACCCATACGTGTTGAAAGAAATGGAAGCGGCCTACCTGACCGATCAAGAAGAGTCGCTGCAACAGTTTGATAAGCTGCTGTTTCAACACATGGGTTATTCGTTCCAAAATGGCGTGCGTTCATTCTTCCAAGGATTGGGCACCTGGCGCTTGGAGCGCAGCCCCGGCGACAAATTCACCAAACAGTTTTACTCCAAAATCACCCGTTACAGCGCGGCCTTTGGCTTCGCCGCTGACGTGTCCATGCTGACCTTGGGTGGTTCGTTGAAGAAACGCGAAAAAACATCGGCCCGCCTGGGCGATGTCCTGAGTCACTTGTACATGGCCTCAGCGGTGTTGAAACGCTACTTGGATCAAGGTGAACAAAGTGCCGACCAACCGATTGTGGCCTGGGCCATGCACCACCACTTTTATGAAATTGAGCAGGCGTTGAAAATGTTGTCCTACAACTTCCCCAGCAAAGGCGTTGGTTTCTTCCTGCGTCGGGTGATCTTCCCCTTGGGTACGCATGAACTGCCGCCAGGTGATCGCTTGGGTCACAAAGCCGCCAGCTTGTTGCTGTCACCCAACGAGACCAGACAGCGTCTGACCGATGGCATCGACAAAGATGAGTCGGAACACCATTTTGTGGCCAAGATGAACCACGTGCTGGCCAAAGTGATCGACACCGAACCACTGGAACGCCGTGTGCTGAAAGCCATCAAGAGCGGTGAGATCGATGAGATTGATCCTGTCAAGCAACTGGCCCAAGCCCTGGACAAAGAAATCATCAGCAAGAGTGAATTCAACTCGCTGACCAAAGTCCGGGCCCAAGTGGCCGAAATCATCGCCACCGACGATTTCCCCTTCGACGCTTTCGATCGCACCATCGCCCAAGGCGAGGACGAGCACAGCAAAGTGGCCTGAGGGGCCTGTTGACCGCGAGAACCAGACCCGGTTGGTCAGCCAACCGGGTCTTTTTTTGGCCGCCAATAAAGAAGCTGAGACGGATCCAATAAGCCCAGGTCGAGCAACTGCTGCTGTAAAGTTGACAGGTCTCTGGAGTGCATCAATTCGGGGTGTTGTTGGCTGTGATTCAGCACCCCGCCCAACACGGCAAATTCGGCTTGGTGGGCTTTACGGGTCTGGTCATCGGCGCCGGCTGCCAGGGCCAACTTGGCTGCCATGTTTTGCAAGTCCTGATCAACCGCCAGCGGCTCCCGATCCTGCTGCAACACCCGTTGCCGCAATGCTTCAAACCAGGCTTGCTGTTCGGCCGTACCCACCAGGGTTCTGGCTTTGACCAAAGCCGCATGTTCCCAAGTCCACGCTTGTTGGGTCTGGTAGTGTTCGAATTGCTGGCGGGTGGTGACCAACGGACCGGAGTTGCCGTTGGGTCGCAATTGCATGTCCAAAGCATACAACGCCCCATGATACAGGGAGCTGGTCAGGTGATGGATGATGCGTTTGACCCACTTTTGGGTGAACACCGCCGCATCAGGATTCGCCAATGAATCATCCACCACAAACACCAAATCCAAATCCGACTGGGTGTTCATTTGTCCGGTCGCGGCTGAGCCATAGGCAATCACCACCAAAGCCTCACGATCTATGGCAGTCGCGGGCGCTTTGGCTTGGATTTCACGCCAGGCAAATGGCACCACGGCTTGCAACACGCATTGGGCTAACCAGGTCAAACGCTGTCCCAATTCGGCGTTGGACACGGTTTGTTCAGTCCAGGCCCGCACCAGATTGAACTGCTGCACCAACTTAAAGTACCGCAAATCTTCCATCCATTGTTCCACGTCCTCGACTGATGGCCGTACCGACTGCCATTGCTGTTGCATCTGGGCAGCCGTTGCTGGCAGGTCTTGGGCTTCAAACAACTGCTCCAGCAGCACCGGATAAGCCTGCAAACTGGCCCCAAAATACGGGTGCCTTTGAAACAACTGCAACACCATCGACAACAAATTGCGTTCTTTTTGCAGCATCAACAAATAGCTGGGACGGGTGAGGATTTTTTTCAGCAATTCGGCCAAGGTTTCGACCACAGACACCGGAACCAACTGCAGCGCCCGCCCCAACAATGCCATTACCTGCTCACGGCGGTTGGCGGGCATCCGCGCCACCGGGAAACCAGCCATCAGCTCCGACAGCGCGTCTTTTTGTGGCGGCGCCAGGGCACTGGGCGCATCCTCGATCACAAACACCTCATCCAACAAGGCCACCACCGTCTGGCGATGCCCGTGCAATCGCTGACACAGTTGTGGCCAATCACTTTGCCCCATGGCCGTCACCAACACCGCTTGTACCGCGGGATCTTGAGGCAGTTCATGGGTCGCTTGCTCGGCCACCATTTGTGCCATATTTTCAATTTTGCGCAACCACAACCAGGCTTCATGCAAGGCGGCGCCTTTGGCTTCAGACAATTTACCGGCGGCCACCAAAGCATGGATCTGAGGCGCTATGGATTGGCCTTGTAATGAAGCGTGGCGACCACCAAACACCAATTGCATGCTTTGCACAATGAACTCCACGGCCCGAATGCCGCCGGTTCCCAGTTTCAAGTCATCGGCTTGGCGGGAAACTTGTTGCGCAATTTCGGCTTTGATTTGGGCCAAAGCCCCAAACACCGCGTAGTCCAAATGGCGGCGATATAAAAAGGGCTGGATGCCAGCCATCACCTCTGTACCAGCCGTTGCAGGCCCCGCCACCAGACGCGCACGCATCCAGGCAAAACGCTCCCAGTCACGCCCTTCGACCACCAAATACTGCTGGAATGCGGCGACGGAACAGGCCAACGGCGCGGCCGAACCAAATGGACGCAAGCGCATGTCCACCCGATAGACCTGGCCATCGGCGGTGTAGTGATCCAAATATTTGATCAACTTTTGGCCCATGCGGGTGAAGTAAGACAGGGCATCCAAGGGGCGCGGACCATCCGATTGACCTTCGGCCTCATACAAAAACACCAAGTCCACATCCGATGCATAATTCAACTCACTGGTGCCCAATTTACCCAACGCAAAGACCATCAGTTCCACCACTTGTTGGTTGGCGTCACGCAACTGTCCGTGGCGGGTTTGCATCTCTTCACTGGCCAAGGCATGGGCTTGTTGAATCATCAAATCGGCCAGATCAGCCACCCGCTGCATGGTCATGGTGTGCGCGCTCAGTGGCAAGGACAAGTCCAGATACGCCATATAGGCCAGACGCGAGCGTTTGAACCGGCGCAAACAGGTAAATGGGTCGGGGGTGGGATGGGCTTGCGCAAAGGCGTGGCTGAACTGCCGCCAGTCTTGCTGCAAATCGTGGTCCGCCAGTGCTGGCTGCGCTTGGACCAAGGTTTCGATGTCAGCCCATTGCGAGACCAGGTATGGGAAAGCCGTCAGCCGAGCGGGCGGCTCACTCATCGGGCCTGCAGGTATGCCAACTCAGAGATGTTGAGCCAATTTTTGGTCTGGGCTGCAAACGATTGATAGGACTGGTAAATTTCGGCCGACAAGGCACTGTGCTCACTGAGCTCCTGCAACACCTCAGTGGCATAACCTTTGAATTCAGTCAGCACTTCCGCTGGAAATTGCCGGATTTCCACCTGATGCTCTTTTTGCAAGGTATCCAGCGCCCGTTGGTTGTTGGCCACGAATTCTGACAACATGTGCTGATTGGCGGCCATGGCGGCCATTTCAACCACGGTTTGTAAGTCTTCCGGCAATTGTTCAAAAGCCGCTTGATTGACCATGGCTTCGATGCAAGCAGTCGGTTCATGCCAACCGGGGTAGTAGTAAAACTGCGCTGCTTGATACAAGCCGAAGGCCAGGTCATTGTAAGGTCCCACCCATTCGGTGGCATCAATGGTGCCGGTTTGCAAGGCGGTGAACAGTTCGGCACCGGGCAGCGCCTGAGGCGTGCCACCGGCTCTGGACAACACTTCGCCCCCCATCCCCGGGATGCGCATGACCAAGCCTTTGATGTCCGCTTTGCTGTTGATTTCTTTGTTGAACCAGCCACCCATTTGCACCCCGGACTGACCCGCTGGAAAGGGTTTCAAACCAAATGGCGCATAGGATTTTTGCCACAGTTCCAGGCCGCCACCGTGGTACAGCCAGGCATTCATTTCATTGGCATTCATACCAAAGGGCACGGCGCCGAAAAACTGTGCCTCAGGCAATTTGCCTTTCCAGTAATAAGCCGCACTGTGGCCCATTTCGGCGGTACCTGCTGACACCGCATCAAACACCTCGAAAGCCGGGACCAGTTCACCACTGCCATAGACTTTGACTTCCAAACGGCCGCCAGACATGTTGGTGATGGCATCAGCCAGGAATTGTGCCCCGGTACCCAAGCCGGGAAAATTTTTCGGCCAGGCCGTGACCATTTTCCACCGAATCTTGGCCGCCTTTGTGGTGCCAGTCTGGCTGCTGTTGCCGGCTTCAGATGGGTTGCGACAGGCACCCAAGCCAACGGCTGCCGCCGACGCCATGGCGGCGGTTTTGATGATCTTTCTTCGGTCCATGCGCTGCCTGCCGTTTATTGACAATAACGCCGGATGGCTTGTTGCGCGGTTTTCATGGCATTGACCCGCTCATCATCGGTCATGCGCACGATTTCGCCCTCGGCGTTTTTGCGGGTGACCCGTACAGTGGCATTCAAAGCCGCCAGGTTTTGTCGGGCCAAATCACATTGCTTGCGGCGGTTAATGCGATCGGCTTCAGCCAATTGCTCGCGGGCTGCCGCTTCATCGGCCGCATCTTGGGCATCTTGGGCTGCCAGTTGCTCCTCAACCGACGGCACCTGATCAGCCGCCTCTGGTGCTGGCTCGGCAGGCGGTGGCAGTTTGGGACCTTTCCTGATTTTCACCGTCTCAGCCGCTTGATTGGGGGGCTTTTGAGCTGAATAGTGGATTTGCCCGTTTTCATCGACCCATTTGTAGATTTTTTCAGCCCATGCCAGGCTGGTAAACAACAACAGGATCGTCAAAGCGAATGACTTAGACATGATATTCTCCGACGTTTTGGCATCATGATAGAAATTTTACCACCAAATATCAAGCGACTGTTAATCCAAATCAAGTACAATGAAGCGGACTGATAACCACAAGAAATGATGACCAAACTGGACACCGCCAAACGCAAAGGCATTTATTTACTGCCCAATCTGTTCACCACTGGAGCCTTGTTTGCGGGCTTTTATTCCATCATTGCCGGGATTCAAGGCAAATATGAGATGGCTTGCTTTTGCATCTTCATTGCCGCCCTGTTGGACGCCTTGGATGGTCGCGTGGCCCGCTTGACCAACACCCAATCGGAATTCGGCGAACAGTATGACTCATTGTCAGACCTGGTGTCTTTCGGGGTGGCACCCGGCTTGTTGATGTACAACTGGTCGTTGCTTTACCTCTCCCCAGTGCATCCCGTGCTGGGCAAGATTGGCTGGTTGGCCGCCTTCATTTACACCGTCAGTGGCGCCTTGCGACTGGCCCGCTTCAACACCCAAATTGGGGTCATTGACAAAGCCTATTTCCAAGGCCTGCCTTCACCGGCTGCGGCCGCGGTGGTCACCTCATTTGTCTGGATCAGTGTTGATCTGGAACTCAATGGGGCGGATTTGAAGTACATCGCGCTGCCGCTGACCATCATCACCGGCTTGCTGATGGTCTCACGCATCCGTTATTATTCATTCAAAACCATTCCTTTCAAAGAGAATGTGTCGTTCATCTGGATCTTGTTGTTGGTCTTGGTGTTTGTGTTGTTGACCATCAAAACGGCCTGGGTGCTGTTTGTGGTGTTCACCGGTTATGCCTTGTCTGGCATCATTTGGACCATGGTCAGCGTCAAACGCAAACGGGCGCTGCGCAAAAAGACCGACAAAACCGCCAAACCAGCCACAGACGAAACCCCAGAAGCCCGTGATGAAGACTGAAAGTAACTATTTCCCACAGACCCAAATCGACCCCACCCAAGAGTCGGCCGGCACCCTGGAACAACTGTCGCTGCTGGCTGATTTGAGCCAGGACTTTGTGAAGTCGATGGACATCAATGACATCCTGCGCCGGGCAGTCAAACGCATCAAAAGCTACATGGACGCCGAAGCGGCCAGCATCTTTTTGGTCGATGCCAACAAACAAAACCTGATTTGTCGCGCCAGTGCCGGACCGGTGGACGTCACCGACATGGCGATTCAGGTGGACAACGGCATCATCGGCCGCACCTTCACCAGCGGTGAAAGTCAAATCATCATCGATGCCAGAAAAGACGCCGACTTTGTCTGTCACGTCGACACCCTTACCGGCTTTCAAACCCGCTCGGTGCTGTGCACCCCCTTGATCACTCAAGGCGATACCATCGGCGTGTTGCAGGTGCTGAACAAACAAGATGAACAGCTGTTCAAAACCCGCGATTCCGACATCCTGCGCTTGTTGGCCACACCGATTGCTTTGGCCGTAGAAAATGCCCGCTTCACCTTGAATTTTGTCGAGCAGCGGCGCATCAAAAAAGAATTGACCCTGGCCAGAAAACTGCAACGCTCACTGTTACCGGGCCGCTTGAAACCGCCGTTTCCGGTGGTGGGCTCCAACATATCAGCCAATGAAGTGTCGGGGGATTTTTACGATTACTTCGAATTGAGCGATGGCACCGTGGGCTTTTTGATCGGAGACGTGTCGGGCAAAGGCATCGATGCCTCCATGCTGATGGTGCGGGCCAGCAGCCTGCTGCGCTGGATTGGCAAAGACCACTTGCCCCCTGGCCAATGGTTGGCCAAAGCCAACAAAGAACTGTGCGAAAAAGCCTCCCGCGGGCTGTTCGTCTGTGCCGCGGTGGGCTATTACAACCCCAAAACCGACATCGCGGTATGGTCCAATGCCGGACTGCCACCGGTGATCTACAAATGCCCCCAGTGCACCATCAAAACCTGGACTGCCGATGCCCCACCCTTGGGCATCAAAGCCAGTGATTTGTCATTCGACCAACAAACCATGAAGCTCAACAGCGGTGGTTTGTACTTCCTCACCGACGGCTTGACCGATGCCCGCAACGAACACAACGAAAGGCGGGAGCTGGACGGCATCATCGAAGCCATCAAACACACCGAATCCGAATCGCCGGAGGTGCGCATCGGCAAAATGATCACCTCGGCCAGGCGGCATAAGCTGAACGACGATGCCACGGTGTTGCTGATTGAAAAACGCGATCATTTGCAGGAAAACACCCTGTTGGCCGAACAGTTCAAAGCCAGCCCATGTCAGCTGAAAATGATCCGCCACAAAATCCTCGACGTGTCCAAACAGGTCGGTTTTGACGATGATTGTTGCCAACAAATCATCCTGTCTCTGGATGAGGCCATCACCAACATCATCCGCCATGCCTACAAAGACGTGGTCGATGGTGAGATTGAAATCGAAATCAAAACCCAAAACAAAACCCTGGTGTTTTATTTGCGTGATTTTGCCCCCGAGGTCTATGACAGCTCCATCAAGCCGCGCGACCTGTCCAAACCCCTGCCCGGACAAATGGGCATCAACTTCATCGACAGCGTGATGGACTCTTGGGAGTTTGCCACCCCCAAAGACGGCTACGGCAACCTGCTGATCATGAAGAAAGAGATTGCATAACCCCCCATTCATTGCATAAAATCACTGGTCTTAATTTCCGAGGCGGTGCATTTGAGCGTATGGACCACCTCACCCTCCGGTTCAATCGCGGTCACCACACAGCGCTTGGACTCAACCACAATTTGATCAGGAACCATCATGAAATACATTGCCATGCTATTGCTTGCTTTCTCAATGACTGCAGCAAGCAAACCCGCACCCATTGAACACTTTGCTGCCAAAGCGGCCTTCGTCAACATGAAGATCTCCCCCGACGGCAAACACTTGGCCTTCACTTATGAAGATGAAGACCAAGTCAAACTCGGTGTCATGAACATGAAAACCAAGAAAGGGGTTTACTCATTCAGCATGGGCCCCAATCGTGAAGCGGCTCAGTTTTGGTGGGTCAACAACAAACGCCTGATGATCCAAAGTCAACGCATCACTGGCTGGCTGGACGGTCAACAACCCTACCCCGAATTGTTCACGGTCAATTACGATGGCAAGAAACGGGAGTTGATGTGGGATTTTCAACGGGCTTACATCAGACCCGTGTCCTTGTTGGATGATGATCCCGATCATGTGTTGGTCACCAAGCACCATTTCACTGATAATTTTTCCGGTAAATTGCAACGATTGAACATCAACAACGGCAAAATGAATTACATGGAAGACACCCCCAAAATGAAAGGTGGCTCAAAATCCAGAATCACATTCATTGGCGTGGATAACAACGACGTGCCGAAGTTGGCGGTCGAGCGCGACCCCATGGACGAAGATGATTTCTATGATGACGTGTCCTATCTGCATTACAAAAACCAGCAAGGCGAATGGGCCCATTTGAGCCTGCCTAAAATCAGAAAGGATCGACCCACCTTGAGCCCGCATGGTTTCAGCTTGGACAACAACAAGTTCTTCTTTTCCAGCAACCACGACTTGGACCACAATGGCAACACCGGATTTTTTGAATTCGACTTCAAAACCAATGAAATCAAGTTGCTGTTCCGACACCCTGATGTTGACATCGCCGGCACCATTTATGGCAAGGACGGCGAAGTCATCGGCGCCACTTATGAGCCTGGCTACCCCGAATATTACTACATTGAAGACGAAGTGGCGCAGCCAGAAATCACCTTACACAAACAATTGCGCTCCAGTTTCAAAGGACAAGAAGTGCGGGTTGGCTCGTACACCAAGAACAAAAAAATGACCACTTTGTACGTCTACAGCGATCAAAATCCAGGCACTTTTTACCTGTTTGACCGCAGCAATAATAACGTGGAATTCATTTCCAAGCGCATGCCAGACATCGAGCCCAGCCAAATGGCCAAAGTGGAGCCCTTCACCCTGGAGGCCAGAGACGGGCTGAAAATGTATGGGCAAATGACCATCCCACCGGGCAAAGAGCTGAAAAACCTGCCCTTGATCATTTACCCCCATGGCGGACCCTATGGTGCGATCGATACATGGGGCTGGGAAAGCCGTCCGCAATTGTTTGCCAGTCGCGGTTACTTGGTGCTTCAATTAAATTACAGGGGATCTGGCGGTTATGGCGAGGACTTCCAAGAAGCCGGTCACACCGAGTGGGGCGCCAAGATGCAAGATGACTTGACTGACGCCACCCTGTGGGCCATCAACCAAGGTTATGCCGACAAAGACCGCGTGTGTATTCATGGGGTCAGTTATGGTGGCTATGCCGCCATGCATGCCGTGGTTCATGAGCCTGACTTATACAAGTGTTCGATTCCTGATGCCGGGATTTATGAGGTTGAATTGCAGTGGAAAAAAGCCGACTCGTTCAAAGGCAACCCCAAAGCCCGCAAAAAATACTTTGACATCATGTTCGGCACCCATGAGGATGAAGCGGTGCTGAACGCCCGATCACCAGCCATGAATGCCGATAAAGTCAAAGCCGCTTTGTTGTTGGTGCATGGCACCGAAGATGTGCGGGTGCCCATTGACAACGCCTACTTCCTGGAAGAAAAGTTGCAAGAAGCCGGCAAGCCTTACGACAAGATTTACAAAAAAGACGGGCACGGTTTCCAAAAAATCCCTTACCGCATTGAGCTGTATGAAAAAATGCTGGCCTTCCTGGACGAACACATCGGTCAATAAAACACACGGCCCCGTTGGCTAACAGCGGGGCTTTATTAATGGTTTATGTACTCTCTATCCTGGCCGGTTTAACGGTCATGCGCTTCACCTTTCGTTGGTTCTTTGACGATTGGCAGGACCTGGCCGAAAACCTCCGACACTGGTTCACCCCAGAAGTCATCAGCGTGATGCGCGGTGAATGGGGAGACAGCCTGTGGGCAGAATTGCGGCTGTTCATTTGGCTCGGTCTGGGCGTCTTGGGCGGCTATGGTTGTTACCGCTTTTTGCTCAGCTAAACACCTGATTTTGTTCCCCTTTGGCACCGGTCTCGTGCTTGACAAGCATGGACGTCAGCGGGGTCCCATGAGATAATAGAGCGCTTTGAACTGAATCGCGTCATCACATGGAACCTAGCCACGAAACGAAACGCCAAATCATGATCACTTCGGCCCTCCCCTATGCCAGTGGTTCACTGCATTTGGGGCATTTTGTCGAACACACCCAATCGGACATCTGGGCCCGCCTGTTGCGCGCCCGTGGGCATGAAGTGAAATTCCTCTGTGCCGATGATGCCCATGGCACCCCGATCATGCTGAACGCCGAAAAACAGGGCATGACGCCCGAAGCCATGGTCGATGGCATCCGCGAAGAGCATTGGCGTGATTTGCAGGCTTTTGGGGTATCTTATGACCATTACCATTCGACCCACTCTCCAGAAAACCAACAGCTGGTCAGCGAGATCTACCTCAAACTGAAAGCCGCCGGTCACATCGAATCCAAAGTGGTGGAACAATACTACGATCCGGAAAAAGGCATGTTCCTGCCCGACCGGTTTGTCAAAGGCACCTGCCCCAAATGTGGCACTGAGGACCAATACAGCGACGGTTGCGAGTCTTGCGGTTCGACTTATGATGCCACCGAAATCATCAACCCCAAGTCGGTGGTCAGCGGAGCCACGCCGGTGATGAAGGCATCCAAGCACCTGTTCGTGAACCTCAAAAACTTTGAGTCCATGCTCAAAGAATGGGCTGCTTCCGGGTCTTTACAAGACGAGGTCAACAACAAACTGGCTGAATGGTTTGAAGCCGGACTGCAAGCCTGGGACATTTCGCGCGATGCGCCTTATTTTGGCTTTGAAATCCCCGAAGAAGACGGCAAATACTTCTATGTGTGGATGGACGCTCCGGTGGGTTACTTGGCGTGTTTGAAGCACGTCTGTGACCAACTCGGCGAAGATTTTGCCCCGTGGATTGATCCTGACACCAGTCACGAGATGTACCATTTCATCGGCAAGGACATCCTCTACTTCCACTCTTTGTTTTGGCCAGCGATGCTGTATGGCGCGGGCATGAAACTGCCGAATGCGGTGTATGTACACGGCTTTTTGACCGTCAATGGCACCAAAATGAGCAAATCAAGGGGCACCTTCATCAAAGCCTCGACCTATCTGCAGCACCTGAATCCGGATTACTTGCGCTACTATTTCGCCGCCAAATTGTCTGACAACCTGGTCGACATCGACCTCAACATGGACGATTTCCGCCAACGGGTGAACTCTGACCTGGTCGGTAAAGTGGTCAACATCGCTTCACGCTGTGCCGGGTTCATCAAGAAGAAATTCGACGCCACCTTGGCTGCCGAGCTGCACAACCCAGCCTTGTATACCGAATTCGTGAGTCACTCCGCTGGCATTGCCGAGTTGTTTGAAGGCAGAAAATACAACGCCGCCATCCGCCAAATCATGGCCCTGGCCGACAAAGCCAACCAATACATCGCCGACATGGCCCCCTGGGTGGCAGTCAAAGACGAGGCGAAACACACCGAAGTGCATCAGGTGTGCTCCACCGGCATCAATTTGTTTCGGGTGTTGATGACCTGGTTGGCCCCGGTGATTCCCTTCACCGCGCGCAAAGCCGAAGCCTTTTTGAACAGCGATTTGAATCAATGGCACGCCATTGAACAGCCCTTATTGGACCACCAAATCGAAAAATTCAAACCGCTGATCGGCCGCATCGAGGCCGAAACCCTGGAGACCATCATCGAACAAAGTAAACAAGACTTGGCAGCGGCAGCCGAATCAAAGCCTGCCGTCAGCGGACCTTTGGCCGATGATCCCATCAGCGCTGAAATCAATTTCGATGCCTTTGCCCAAGTGGACCTTCGGGTGGCCTTGATTGCCGATGCACAGCACGTCGATGGCGCCGATAAATTGCTGCAGTTGACCTTGGACCTGGGCGGCGAAACCCGCAATGTGTTTGCTGGCATCAAATCGGCGTATCAACCCGAGGACCTGATTGGCAAGCACACCGTGATGGTGGCCAATTTGGCCCCCAGAAAAATGCGCTTTGGCCTGTCTGAAGGCATGGTGTTGGCGGCTGGACCGGGTGGTAAAGACCTGTTTATTTTGGAACCGGATCAGGGGGCCCAACCCGGCATGCGGGTGAAATGATGTGTAGATGAGTGAAATCTTCCTGATTTTTATTGGCGCGGCCTTTGTCAACAACTTCGTGTTGGTGCGCTTCTTGGGGCTGTGTCCATTCATGGGCGTCTCCACCCAATACAAATCGGCCCTCGGTATGGCCTTTGCCACCGCTTTTGTCTTGACCCTGTCTTCGATTGCCAGTTACCTGGTCAATGCCTACTTGCTGGAACCCTTCGGTTTGACCTATCTGAAGACCCTCAGCTTCATCCTGGTGATCGCGGTGACCGTGCAAATCACCGAAATGGTGCTGCACAAAACCTCACCGCTGTTGTACCAGGTGTTGGGCCTGTTTTTGCCACTGATCACCACCAACTGTGCGGTGTTGGGGGTGGCTTTGCTCAATGTACAAAAACAAAACAGTTTGTTGGAATCGGCCTTTTTTGGCTTTGGTGCAGCCTTCGGCTTTGGCTTGGTGTTGGTGTTGTTCGCCACCATCCGCGAACGGCTGGAGATGGCCAACATCCCTGACAGCTTTCGGGGATTGCCCATCGCTTTGATGACCGCTGGCATCATGTCATTGGCGTTTATGGGCTTTGCCGGGATGACCCCAACGTGAGCGCCCCCACAGTCAATGCTCTCAATTGGCTCATGGCCCTGGGCGGCATGGTGTTGCTGGCTGCGGTGTTTGGGGTATTGATCGCTTGGGTCGCCCGCCGCTGCAAAGTCGAAGGCAATCCGATTGTCGAACAAATCAACGCCATCTTGCCCCAAACCCAATGTGGCCAATGTAATTACCCCGGTTGTAAACCCTATGCCGAGGCCATTGCCAATGGCGAGGCGCCGATCAACCAATGCCCTCCCGGTGGCCAAGAGGGCATCAAAAAATTGGCCGACCTGTTGGATCTCGAAGTGCTGGAGTTGAACCCCGAAAACGGCACCGAAACCGCCGATCAAGTGGTGGAAATTGTGGAACCCGATTGCATTGGTTGTACCAAGTGCATCCAAGTCTGCCCGGTGGATGCCATTGTGGGTGCCGCCAAACAAATGCACACCGTGATCTTGCATGAATGCACCGGCTGCGACCTGTGCATCCCCGCTTGCCCAGTGGACTGCATCATCAAGATCCCGGCACCGATGGATGCCAGCTTGCAACGACACCGCAAACCGGCATTGTATGACACCCTGGCCCAAGCCCTGGGGCACTGGCAGGAAGCCTCATGAGCGGGCGTTTGTCGCATTTTCATGGCGGTCTGGTGCTGCGCCACCACAAGCAATCCTCCTGCCAACCCGAGTGCCAATCGGCGGGCATTCCAGAGCAATTGATGCTGGCCTTGAGCACCCCCCGAGGCAGCCAATCGAAAGCCCTGGTCCAAGTCGGTGAGCGGGTCCTCAAAGGCCAGGTCATGGCCCATCCCGATGGCCACTTTGGCATGGTGGTTCATGCCCCCACTTCTGGCCACATCAGCGCCATCACCGAAGCCGCCACGGCGCGGGCCGACGCCCCCTCGGGTCCCTGCATATTGTTGCAACCGGATGGTCAAGATGAATGGTTGGAAACCACCCCCAGCCCACTGCCCACCGATCCCGCAGCGATCATCGAGCGGATCCAGGCTGCGGGCATCATCGGTATGGGTGGCGCCGGGTTTCCCACCCACATCAAATACCAACAGCTCCAAGTGGGACCAACCACCTTGATCATCAATGGCGCCGAATGTGAACCCTACATCTCGTGTGATGAACGACTGATGTTGGACCACCCCAGTGAAATCATCAACGGCACCCGTTGGTTGCTGCAAGCGGCGCAAGCGGACCGTGCCATCATCGCCATCGAAGACAACATCGGCGGGGTCAAATCGCAATTGGATGCCGCCATCAAAGCCCAACAACTGGCCGACATTGAAGTCGTCAAAGTGCCCACCATCTACCCCACCGGTGGCGAAAAACAACTGATCAAAGTGCTCACCGGCCGCGAAGTCCCCAGCGGCCAGACCCCACTGGCGCTCGGCCTGATCATGCAAAACGTGGCCACCGCCAAAGCGGTTCACGATGCCATCGAGCATGGCAGGCCCTTGTTGGAACGGGTGGTGACGGTGACCGGTGACAGTGTGGCCGAGCCGCGCAACTACTGGGCTTTGATTGGCACACCGATGCGGCATTTGTTGGATTTGGCCGGTTGTGACTGGGCGCAAACCGACAAATTGATCGTCGGCGGCCCGATGATGGGTTATGCCATGCCCGATGCCGACATCGGCATTGAAAAAACCACCAACTGCTTGTTGGCTTTGCCCACAGCCTGCACCAAACCAGAGTTGCAGGCGATGCCCTGTATCCGCTGTGGCGATTGCGTGCAGGTGTGTCCGCAGGAATTGTTGCCGCAACAACTGTTCTGGTACATCAATGGCAATGACCAAACCAATGACCTGGAAAAAGCCCGTGAACACCACCTGTTTGATTGCATTGAATGCGGCGCCTGTTCTTGGGTTTGTCCCAGCCACATCAATTTGGTTGATTTCTACCGCTATGCCAAATCAGAAATCACCTACCTGGACCAGAAGAAACAAAAAGCCAATTTGGCCAAACAACGGCATGACGACCGCGAGGCCCGGCTGGCCCGCATCAAAGCCGAACGCCAGGCCAAGCGGCGCCAAAAAACTGCTAAATTGACCGACAAATCCAGTGCCAAACAAGAAATATCGGCGGTGCTGGCGCGGATCAAGCAACAAAGCAAAGAGGCGGCCGATGACTGAGGCACTGAACACCCGCGGTGCCCCACACCTGCCTTCGCGCATCAGCGTGCAGCGGGTGATGCGCTGGGTCTGTCTGGCGCTGGTGCCGGCGACCTTGGCCCACCTGTATTATTTCGGCCTGGGCATCCTGATTCAAATGATATTGGCCACCGGCAGTGCCTATTTGTTCGAATGGTGGTGCCTGCGCTGGCGCCAACAACCGCTGCGCCCCTTCCTCACCGACCTCAGCGCTTTGGTCACTGCCTGGCTGTTTGTGCTGTGCATTTCTCCGGTGGCGCCCTGGTATGTGGCAGTGGTGGGCATGTTTTTTGCCATTGTGGTGGCCAAACACCTGTATGGCGGACTGGGTAACAACATTTTCAATCCAGCCATGGTCGGTTTTGCGGTGATTTTGATCGCCTTTCCCCAAGCCATGTCTTTGTGGTTACCGCCCAGTGGCTTGATGGAAGCCAACCCCTCTTTGGGGCTGGGCGAATTGATGTCCTGGATTTTCATGGGGGCACCCACTGCGGGGATTGATGCGGTCACCGCTGCCACCCCTTTGTCGGCGATCCTCACCGGTCTGCAACAAGGTTTCGCCCTCAGCGAGATCGTGACCCAACCCATCTTTGGCGATTTTGGGGGTCAAGGCTGGGAGTGGATTGCCAATTGGTTGTTTCTGGGCGGCTTGGTGCTGTGGTACAAAGGCATCATCACCTGGCATGTGCCGGCGGCGGTGCTGATGACCACCATCGCTGCGGCCACGCCTTTTTATCTGTTCAATGGCGACCTGTATTTGGCACCACAACAACACATCTTCGCCGGTGGCACCATGCTGGCGGCTTTTTTCATCGCCACCGACCCCACTTCAGGTTGTTCCAGTGACCGCGGGAAAATCATCTTTGGGGCCGGGGTGGCCATCCTCACGGTGCTGATTCGAAATTTCGGTTCATACCCCGACGCCATTGCCTTCGCCGTGCTGTTGATGAACATGGCCGCACCGATGATTGACCGCCTGACCATTCCCCAACCGTATGGCAAAAAACCACAGGATCCGCATCATGGCTGACACCCCTGGATGGAAATTGCCGCTGATTCTGGCCACCACCACCGCCTTGGCCTGTGGTTTGTTGATGCTCAGTCATTACTTGACCGCCGACACCATTGAACAACAATTGTTGGAAGCCAAGTTGGCTTCATTAAAGCGTTTGATGCCGGCTACCATGACCGACAATGACGTCATCACCGATGCCATCACGGTGTTTGAACCCGAACGACTGGGTCACCGACAGGCCACCACCCTGTATCTTGGCACCTTGAAAGGCGACCCCAGCGTCATGGCCATTCCAGTGACTGCCCGTAATGGCTACTCTGGCGACATCGAATTGTTGGTTGGGGTGCAACACAATGGTCAGATCACGGCAGTGGAAATCATCGCCCACAAAGAAACCCCAGGCCTGGGTGATTTGATTGAACGCAACAAAAGTGATTGGTTACAACAATTTCCTGGCACCGCTTGGGGCCAACCGCCGGCAGACCAGTGGCGGGTGCAAAAAGACGGTGGTCAATTCGACCAAATCACCGCCGCCACCATCACCCCACGGGCGGTGGTCGGTGCCATCAAGCAAGCCTTGCAATACCACCAATCGATGACCACCCAAGCGCATCAGCAACCGGAGTCGAAACATGAGTGAATTCATCCGCAGCCGGTTGCTTGACAACAATGCCGCGCTGGTGCAAATGCTCGGTTTGTGCCCCTTGTTGGCCGTCTCCAACACCGCCATCAATGCCCTGGGCATGGGCTTGGCCACCATCTTTGTGGTGGTGGTGACCAACAGCTTGGTGTCGTTGATTCGCCCCATCACCAAACAAGAAATCAGAATCCCGTTGTTCGTGTTGCTGATTGCCAGTGTGGTGACCACCCTGGAAATGGTCATGAATGCCTTTTTCCATGAATTGTATTTAACCTTGGGCATCTTCATTCCATTGATCGTGACCAATTGCCTGATCATGGCCCGCGCCGAAGCTTTTGCTTCCCGCAATGGTTTGTGGGTCTCCATCAAGGATGGATTTTTTGTCGGTTTGGGCTTTGCCTTGGTGTTGTTCACCATCGGGGTGATGCGCGAAGTCATCGGCCAGGGCACGCTGTTCACCCAGGCCCATTTGTTGTTTGGCGACTGGGGCCAGCATTTGGAATGGACCTTGGTGCCGGGCTATGGGGGCTTTTTGGTGGCCATTTTACCGCCAGGGGCGTTCTTTGCCTTGGCCATCCTGGTGGCCATCAAAAACAAGCGCGATGCGCGCTTGCAAGCCGTTCAGAAAGCCGTTCAGAAGGCCACTGAGACCACCGACATGGCGCCAGCCAAACCCAGCTCCAGCGGCTCATGACTGCGACCAAAACCTATCACCTTTATCTGTTGTTGTGTGACGATTCGGTGCTGTACACCGGCATCGCCCTGGACCCCATTGCCAGGCTGGCACAACACCGCCAAGGCAAAGGCGCCAAAGCCATCCGCCGATTTCAACAGCTCAAGCTGGTGTATCAAGTGGAGGTCGGCGACAAAGGCCTGGCCCAACAGTTGGAATACCGCATCAAGCAATGGCCCAAATCGCAAAAACAAGCCTTGGTCGATCAGCCATTGGCCTTGAACGCCTTGTTAGAGGCCACTGAACTGGCAGAATGAGCCCTCAATCAATGGGCTTTTGGGTGTGGTAATCGCTGTTGTCGATGATGTTGTTGATCAGCGCATTGAGGTCGATGTCTTGGCAATACACATCCACCACAATCTGTAATACGGTGACCGAATCGGTGCCATGCACGATGATGGTGTCCACCGACATGTCTTGGTCTTCCATGATCAAACGATTTTTACCCAAGTAGGAGAATGAATTGGGTGCCGGAGGTTGTTTCGGTTGGGGCGCATTGACTGAAGTAAACAAAAAGGCCGACCATTGTTGGCAATTGAACAAGCGGCTGCGGAACCGCTCTGCCGACATGTTCAACTGGGTTTCGATTTTGATGCTGTTACCAACCACCACGTTCATCATGTATTCATGATAACCCCTGGCTGCGCGCCTCGGCGGTCGATTTTGTCAACATTGGTTACAAAACCACTGCCAGGTTTCAGTAACCCAAGGAGATGCGTTGTCTGATCAGGGCTTTGGGTGCTTGGTCATTGAAGCGGATCCGCCCGTAGGCGTTGCGTTCGATGCCCAGCTCGCGCAACAAATCGGCATATTCCATGAAGGGTGCCCGCTTCACTTCTTGCTCATACAGGCGGGTGAACACGGTGGAGGCTGAAATGCGGTCCATTTCTTGAAACAATGAGCGGGCGGTCCAGCTGCGACCGGTGTCCAAACAACAGTCCTGTAACCCAGCCAAGGTTTTTGACAAACTCATGCGACCCCCGCTTTGTTGCTGCAAAGCGACATCGGCTTTCAAGGCAAACACGGCCCCACCCCAATACATTTGCATGTTGTGGCGGCGCCCGGCTTCCTTCAACACCGGAGCCGAGCGCTGTTGGGCGGTGCGCTGGCCCCGTTCGAAGCCTGCAATCAATTTACTCCAGGCCGTTGGCTCGTCCAACAAGCCAACCCGCATGCGGGTGATGTTTTGGTGGTAGCTGGCAAAACCTTCAGACAACCAGCGGTCATAAGGGGTGTAAGGCATCAACAAATGGCTGAATTCATGGGCCGCTGTCCAATCCGCAAACAACGACGCTCTGCTTGACTCTGGATTCACCACCAACAACACCCCTTGGCCACCAGCCCGATTGACCTGACCCCACGGCACTGGCCCCTGCGACCCGGTCATCAACACCACCAGCACCTGTACTTCGGGCAGAGGAAAAGATTCGCCCACCCGGGCCACGGAAGCGGCCATCTGTTTGACCCAATCGCTGAGTAGATCACTGTGTTCAGTGTGGTTGCCGGCCATGATGGCCAAACGCAAGCGCGACTCACCCAATGCCAGGGTGCGCAATTGCATCGGGCCCATGGCCAAAAATCCATTGGCATATGAAGGGCTGGGTTTCATTTGGTAATGGGTTTGCCTGGCGCTGCGTTTGAGCAATTGCCAGGGCGCTGAGACTTGCACATCAGCTGGGTGGTTGATGGTCACCTGCGGCCATTGACGTTGGCTTTGGTCACTGGCTTGCCACTGCCAGTCATCGACTGACAACAACAAGCTGTCTGGGTGTTGGGCCCGAAAGCGGCTGGACCGTTGGTTGTGGTTGCCAGCTCTGGGCTTGACGGTATACTGCAAACAACCGGCCTCCCCTGCTGGCAGCGCCAAGCGCCGTCCACGGGGGGTCAATGACCGCCCTTGCCATTGCCAATCTGCGGTCAGGGTCAAAGTGGCTTCTCCATGCGCTTGCATCTGCGCCGGGGCCTGTTGAAAACAATGCCTAAGCTGCCAAGCTTGGTGGCTGCCTGGGTAATCGATTTGGATGTCATTGGCCAACGAAGCCGTGCTCAGCAGGCCCAATGACAACGCCCATGTGATGATGTGTCTTTGCATATGCGGTTGTCCGGTTCACCGCCCCCAACGATCAATAAAGACCATCATATGAACGATTAATTCAAATTATTGTGAAAATTGAATCAGGGACAGGAAAAGGCGTCGAAATACCAGATGTGTACAATCAACTGGTCTTTGACCTGATAAATGGATTGGCTGCATTGGGCTTTGGGCTGGCCCTGGGCATCGGTCCAAATGGCCCGCTCCAATTGTTGAATGAACGGTCCTTGTTGGGCCGAGCTGAGCACTTGTGAATGGGCCGCCGGTGTGTTGACGAAATACCGTCCCAAAAACGCTTCCAGGGCGGCCTTGTCATGGGTTTCGGTGTGCAGCTGGTCACCACTGATGAACATGTATTTCAATTCTGAGTGGACCAAGGCCAGCATGCCTTGAACGTTATGTTGGTTGTAGGCTGCGACGAACTGTTCGGCCAAATTAGGGGCCGTGTTGGACAGCTTGGCAACCGGCTTGGTGACAGGCTGCTGCGGCTGGCAAGCCACCAAGCACAGCAGCCCACTCAATACCAAGCAAATGCGCCACATGGTATTAATCGGTGTATTCAAAGATTTTCACCACCCGTTCCACCCCACGCAAGTGCCGGATGCGTTCAACCACGGCTTCCGCTTCTTCACGGCTGACGATGCCCATCAGATAAACTTCCCGGTTGGCGGTGGTCAGTTTGACCCGGGTGGGGTTGAAATCAGGCAAGTCTATTTTTAACAACGAGGCCTTGGCTTTGGAATTGATGTAAGAATCTTTGGAGCGTCGACCAAATTTAGAGATTTCCGAGACCAGCTTCAATTCGTTGACCACTGAGATCACACCATCCTTGATGGCGGCCGCGTCTTCGGCCTTAACCCGGTCACTGTCGGTTTTGACTTCACCGGCCAACAACACCACACCGTTGTATGAATCGACTTTAACCCGACTGTCGTCTTCCAGGGTTTTGCGGATCTCATTTTTGACACTGGCGGTGATGATTTTGTCATCCATCACTTGCCCCGCCGTGCGGCGGTCATTGGCCACATTGACTCCTGTCACCAAAGCGCCACCGACGATGACTGGCACACAAGCCGACAAGCCGATGCTGAACAAGCCACACAGCAGACATGTTTTCAATACCTTCATTTGTTTCATGATGATCCTCTTTCTGTTAATGAGCAGGGTGCGTCATTTCTGACTGCAGCCGCCGATAAAAATTCATTCAAATGCGTGTTGAACCCACTTAAACTGATTGCAACCATCCACGCAATCAATACCCAACACATCAAACCGACAAGCCAATACCTGATGCTGCCGATGGCGTTGCAGATACTGTTTGGCCGCTTTGATGATCCGTTGTTGCTTGGCCCAAGTGACTGTTTCCAACGCACTGGCCCAATCGGTTTGCTGGCGGTATTTCACTTCGATGAAAACCAGATGTTCACCTTGTCGCATGATCAAATCAATTTCACCCATGGGCGTGTTGAAATTCCGCTCGAGGGTGGATAAGCCCTGCCGCCGCAAATACAGTTCTGCCGCCCGTTCTGCTTGCTGCCCCGAGGTGATGGCCCACTGAGACAGGTCTTGAGCAGAGCGGCCCCAACGGCTGCTTATTTGGGCAAGGCAATCACGGAGCCATCGATGTATTGTGCCCATTCCAGTTCTCGATCGAAATCGCCATCAAAACCCAAACTGATCCGTCCTGACAAACCCTCGATGATGCCGGTGTTGACCCGGCTCATCCACTCCAGGCGCGCGATCAGTTGATACGCATCGAACCCAAAAGCAAATAACTTGGCATCGGTTTGTACCCGCTGCAAGGAAAATGGCAGGGTTTCACTCAAGCGACTGCTTTGCAATTCAATCGGACTGACGGCAAACCGCAGGTTTTGCAAATCGCGGTTGTGTTGTTCATTGAGCAAACCGGCGAACACGTGCGAAGTGGCATAAACCGGTAAGCCGGCGGCGTGATGGAATTTCAGCTGCGGCACCATCAACCGGGCAAACGATGGCCGGGCAGCGAGAAAAATGGCGTCCACATCGGACCGCACCACCTCTTCAGCCGCCAGATTCAACTTCAAAAACTGCTGCAGGTTGCGGGCCCTGAGCTGGCTTTCCACCAGGCCCAAAGTTTGCCGCAACTGGGCTGAATAATCGTTTTGCTCAGCCTGGTAGTAACTGTTGTCGATGATTTGCCCCCCCAAATCATAGAAGGCTTGGGCAAATGCCTGGGTCATGCGTTCACCCCATGGCTCATTGAGGGCCAGGATCAACACCCGTTTGTGTCCGTCCTGGATCATGCGTTTGGCCACTTGCACCGCTTCGCCCTCCGGCGACAAGGTGAATTGAAAATACGGGCTTTCTGCCTGGTTCAACAGCACCACCGGCATGGTGGCGGCTGGCAATTTTACGGCGGCTTCAATGGAGGTTTTGTCCAACGGTCCAATGATCAGGTCTGAGCCGTTCTCCTGGGCCGAGAACCACGAGGCCGCGAGGTTTTCTCCTTGGCTGCCGGTGTCGTAGAACACCAGTTTGTTTTGGTTACCAAAATCGCTGGTGGCGGCCGTCAATAACCCAGTTTGGATGGCTTTGGCGACATCTGCAAAGCGACCTGAAAAGGGCAACAACACCGCCACGGTTTGTTTTCGATTGATGCGATTGAGGTCCAAAAAATATTGACTGGCGGGGTGATCTGACCACTGCATCAACCAGTTTTGGCCAGACACGCCATCGGCACCAAAATTCACATAAGCCGCTTCTATCCAACCTTGGGCCGTGGGACTGTATTGCGGATCACCCAAAGCCAAGATCAATGCCGCATCATCCACTTGCAGCAAGTTTCTGACAATGCGGTCATGGATGCCCTGCAGCCCAGGCATCTGATCAGGTTTGGTGTCAGTAATGGCCTCAGGCACAACCCCGACCGGCTCGTTTTCCGGGGTCAATTCAGCCACAGCGATCCAAGCCAAAGCGGCGGCAAAGTAGGCCCTTTGCTGCTCTTGGCAAGTGGCCTGCAATTGCCAATAACGCGGCTGCCAAAAGGCCAACAAGGCCTCGATACCGATGTCAGCAGTCATGCTCAAAGCCTGTTCACATTGACCATTGAGCTGTGACAATTCGGCTTGAATCACACGGGTTTCCGGCGTTTCCAATGGGGTCTCATGCAGTAACTTCCAAATCGGCAAAGACTCCCCCAATTGCAACCAGGAATCCAACAAGGCCACCAACACTTCGGGGTCATTGGGGTTGTTGTCCCAGGCTTGGGTCAACCATTCGGTGGCGGCAAAGTAATTCTGTGCTTGATACAGCTCCAGGCCATTGCGTTTGGCGGCGTCACTGCTGGGTCGGGTGTTTTGCTGACCGGCGCCACAGGCGGTCAATAAAACCAACACCCAAAGCACCGCGACAGATTTCAATAATTTGCGAGTCATGATTGGGATTTTACCTCAGAAATCATTAAAATACTGTTCGATGAATGAATCTTCCGACAAGGCCACAGGCACTTTGTTTGTGGTGGCCACACCCATAGGCAACCTCAAAGACATCACCTTGCGCGCCATTGAGGTGTTGCAAGCTTGTGACTGGGTGGCCTGCGAAGACACCCGCCACAGTCAGCGCCTGTTTCAGGCCCATGGCATCGACAGCAAAACCCTGGCCTTACACCAACACAATGAGAATCAACAAGCCCAAAGCATCATCGACCGCTTGTTACAGGGACACAACGTGGCACTGGTGTCAGATGCCGGCACCCCATTGATCAGCGACCCCGGTTTTCCACTGATTCAATTGGCCCATGAGCAGCAGCTGTCGGTGGTGCCCATTCCCGGTCCTTCGGCCTTGATCGCCTTGCTGTCGGTGGCCGGCTTGAACACCAATCCATTCACATTTCATGGCTTCTTGCCGGCCAAATCACAACAACGGATCAAGGCCCTGGAAGCCTGGTTGCCGTTGTCTGGCACCCACGTGTTTTATGAGTCAGCACACCGCATCGTGGCCTGTGTGGATGATTTGTTGGCGGTGTTTGGTGCCACCACCCCGGTGGCCATGGGGCGTGAATTGACCAAAACCTTTGAACAGGTGTTTCGTGGTTCTCTCAATGAGTTGACTGATTTGATTGTGGCTGACAGAAACCACCAAAAAGGGGAGTTTGTGTTGGCCATCCAAGGACAGAAAGCCGATACCGATGAACAATTGACACCAGAACAGCGCCAACTGGCGAGCCAACTACAACAACACCTGCCGCCGAAAACCGCGGCCAAGGTGGTGGCCGATCATTACGGCATCAACAAAAAACAGGTGTATCAATTCATGCTGGATGCGAAAGCACCTTGATCAAGGCATGTTCCCACCGCGGCCGGTGTTTGCGAAAGTAGCGCCGCAGGCCTTGCTTTTTCCAAGCTTTAATCACCGCCGATCGCTGTTCGGAATGGCCTTGCAAATGGGTCACGGCCACCGCGGGTTCGTACCACAATTGCCCTTGATTTTGTTGTAGGCGGACAAACAGGTCCAAATCCTCAAAGTGCAATGGGAATCCCTCATCAAAACCGCCAATGGCTTCAAACGCAGCCCGTTGCACCACAAAGCAAGCCCCATTAACGGCCTCCACCGGCTGGGCTTGCTGTGGCGGGGCTGTTTCACGGATGTTGATGCCACGAAAGCCAGGCAAGCGCGACAAACCGGTGATGTGGCAGAGCACCCGCCACAAAGTTGGTAAGCGCCGACGCGAAGCGGGTTGCAGGCTGCCATCTTGATTCAACACCTGACAACCGACCAGCACCGCACCTGGGGTGGCGTCCAAGGTGGTCGACAGCTGCTGTAATTGTTGGGCTTGAATGAAGCAGTCGGGGTTGATGAATGCCACGGTTGGGGCCTGCCCTGTTTGCGCGCCTTGATTGCAGGCGGTGGCAAAACCCAAGTTTTGGGTATTGTTGATGACTGTGATGCGCTCATCGTTGGGTATCAGGGCACGCGAATCATCGGTGGATGCATTGTCAACCAAACATATGCGGATGGCGGCAGCAGCTGGTTGCAACAAAGCGGCCAAACAGTCCTGCAGCACAGCACCCGAGTTGTGACTGACGACGACCACGTCAATGGCAGGCTCGGGTTGCGCAGTGGTTGGTTTCATTGCCCCAGACAGAAGGCCCACAATTTGGGCCACACCGCCATGGCTTCAACCACTTCTTTTAAATCGTGACGGGCTTTGGCCACACAGGCTTCGGTGTCCATCGACTCGTCCCAATCGGTCAGCACGGGCGCTTGTGTGGTTTTCACGGCTTTGCCGTTGGCTTGAATGATTTCCCGCACATCGGCTTGCCAATAAATCGGCGCGTCTGGCACCTCATCCATGATGTTCTGCAAAGACAACACCAGGTTTGACCGGGTTTTGGTCATGTATTCATTCAAGCGATTGGCCAAGGCCTGATCATCACAGGTGCGCAAGTCATCGATCGCCGAGCGGATGTGTTCATAACGGCTGATGACGTCACTGGAATGGATGTGGCCCAAAATAGAAAACACATAGTCGGCCACAAAATTATTGAAATTGGGGCGGCGGGCAATGTGGTTCATGCCACTGCGTTCTCTATTGCTGGTTTGTATGTGCCCCATCATCAACGGAAAATGCAAGGACACTTGATTGGGATAACAACCCATCATCATGCAATTGAAAAAATGGTCTTCATTTTTGTTGATCGGCATGACAAAGGGGGTCAGGCTGCTGTTGTCTATGGCCGACGGGGCAAAATTGGCACAAGACAAGGCCTGGTAATTGGGTGAGTAGTGCAACAAATGCGAGGCCTCGATGTTGTCCAAATAGGTCTCGCGGTCCTGCCAAAAGGCTTCGCGCTGTTCTCCTTTCAACAAATACAACCAATAGTTGCTCTCAGCCCGCGGGCTGCCCCAGGTACCGTTGCCGGTGGATTTGATCAGGGAATGGGCGTTGAGGCGCTCCAGATCCATCAAGCGCCAACCATACAAACTGGACGTTTGGGCCCCGTCTTGTTGACTTAACCACCAGCCAAAAGGTTCACCACAAGCATCCACCATGTGTTGCAACACGTCGCTTTCCAGCTTTTGGCTTTTGGCCTTGATGTCTCGTATGTTCAAACCAAAACCGACATTCAAAGTGGCTTCATCGGATAAATTCACCTGGCTCAAATCGTACTGTTCGGCTTGGCGTGGTTGGATCAGGTAGTCATCATCATAAAACACAAACTTTTTACCTGCCAAGGCCAACAAAGCCAGGTTCCACACCCGGCCGCCGGTGAATCCGGCTTGTTCACTGAGCAGCCAGTCGATTTGGCGGTGGTCTGCAGGAAACTCGTCTTTCAGCATGCCAATGAATTGATTTTGCCACGACTGACCGTGGTATTTCACATTCACTTTGGCCGCCTGACAGACTTTTTGATTGGCTTCTTGTGATTTGCTGTCGGGCGAGTCGTCAAACACCAACACCACATCCAAACTGCCGTGTTTTTGGCAATACAGTTCAAACGAGTCCAGCAAGCGCTGTAAATTGTCTGGTCGTTGACAGGTCCTGATCACCATGCCGGCATGGGGAATGTCACGGCGTTGCTGGTGCTGTTGAATTCGATCCAGCCATTGCTGTTCACTGATCATCAGCGACTTGTCTTTCAAGAACCCCAATACCTTGTCAATGGCGGCGGCCTGCCCCTTCAGTTCAGGGATGTTGGCTTCAATCACTTGAATGTGTTCATGCATGGGCTTGAACTGCTGGGTCAAGCCCATGGCTTGTAACACCTGCATGGTCATCACGTGGTTGACCCCATTGTGGTGCTCCATGAACACCAACTCTTCTTTAGACAATTGTTGTACCGTGCCAGATACCGAAGCATACAAGGTGGGGTCTTGTGGTTGGGGTTTACTGATTTGGTGTTCACCAAAATTAAATTCAAATTCCATTGTTCACTCCTTGCCAAACCATTTGATGCATCGCCCAATGATGGGATGATCCAGCCATTTTTGTTGTTTGGCTTGTAATTGTAGACAGTCTTGTTCGGCTTTGATGTGGGCCCGAATGACCGCATTGTAATGGCCGTATACCTGTTCGGCTTGTTCCGTAAAACTGAACATGTGGGGATGTTGGTTGGGATTGATGGGCTGCTGACTGGCCACCACCACATAATAAACGGGATTGAACAGGGGTTGGTCTGCCAATCGCTCATCGGTGCCCATGCAATCATGTTGCATGGTTTTGGGCGCTTGTTGCAACTGCCACAAGTTGGAAGAAAACATCAACTTTTGCCCATACCACAGGGTGTGATCAAAAAAATCAGCCAACAAATTGGCAAATTCATCGGCATAGAGTTCTTTGACATGATACTCATTGTTGAAGCCGGTTTTGTCTGAATATTCTTTTTTGTCAGGGGTTGATATCAGCAACACCCCATCGACTTTGAGCACCCGTTTGAATTCTGCCAGCAACTGTTCATGCTCAGCCAAATGTTCCAGGGTTTCAAATGAAACCACCACATCCATGCTGTCATCAGCCACTGGCAGTTGCAAGGCATTGCCTTCCACGAATTTCAAGCGCTCATGGGGATAGGTTCTTTGGGCATGTTCAACAGCGGCTGCTGACACATCCACTCCCAACACCGAGGCGGCCTCTGTGGCCAATAAATGACTGCCATAGCCTTCACCACAAGCCACATCCAACACCTGTTTGTCTTTGACCCAGTGCAAAGCCATGGCATAACGGTGGTAATGCTCATACCAGATTTCTCTTTCACACTCGGGTAAAAACCGCTCGCCGGTGAATGTCAAGCCTGAATCAGCCATGGGGCCCCTGATTAAAAAGCAGCTATTTTATCAACGATTGATTCGCGTAACTGCCTTAACGGGTCATTTTCAATGAATTTTTCCACCAGCGAGCCATATTCTGGGTGTTTTTGTAACAAGCGCTGCATGGTTTGTGCATTGGGCCGGAGGTTGCGCTCACCAAATGACTGATTGCCGACGTGGGCGACATAACAGTTGTCCACCAGCACATTCTTCAAGCCGGCTTGTGCAACCCGCAATGAATAATCATTTTCCTCGCCATAACCCAAACCAAAGGTGGCCTCATCGAAATAACCCACCGTTTGTTTGGCGGCGGCCGTGACCAACATACAAAAACCGACGGCAGTGGGCAACTCGGGATAGGAGGGTCGGTGTTTTTCATGCAGCTGATGCGCCACAGCAGTGAGGTCTGTTGGCACCGAGTTGTTGTACAAAGTCTTTGGAATGGAACAGATCTCGGCGTTGTTTGACCATGGTGTGGCGGTACCCAGTTGGTCCACCCCATCAATCGCTTCTGCCATGCGTTGCAGCCAACCGGCGCTGACCAAGGTGTCTGAATTCAACAACACGCTGTGACCGGTATTGTGACGCAAACCGGCGTTGGCGGTTTTGACAAAGCCTTGATTGTGCGTGTGGTGCAGCTGCTGCCAATGACTGGGGACCTGGCGCAACAAATCGGCAATTCTGGGGTCGGTGGAGGCGTCATTGATCAACAGCACCCGATCATTCTGGTTATGCTGCTGCAAGGCCTGCAGTGCCCGACGGGTCACGTCATGCGCGTTGTAAATGGGAACCACGATTTCGATGTTCAATTCAACGCCACTCGGTTGTGATTTGATAGGTGCCCATTTCGCGGGATTGGCCGGTGATTTTCAAGGGTTGTTCAAACGTATCGATCATTTGGATGTTTTCCGGTGTCATGGTGTGAAAACGGAATTGATAGGATCCTGGCAGCAATTTCAAACCTGGCAAGCCGATTTCATACACCACAAAGCCCTGTTCATCACGAACTGGCTGACAATCATGCAACTCGGAATAGGTACCATACACCGGCACCCCTTGGTTGGTCACGATGCCAATGCAGATCCCTGGCACCTGTTGATCCGGGGTGAACACCTGTACACGCAGCAGCAGATCACTGTTGAATGCCACGGCTTCGCAGGTTTCACCTTGGTGCATGATCTGCGCGTCATGGATGTGGTAAGTCGAGCGGTTGACTTGCTCACCCGAAGGCATGGCATGCGGATCGGCAATGGCGTCTTGATAGGCTTGGGTGACGCTGAACACGTCGCCATAAGCCCGCACCGCCCCTTGCTCCAACCAAACGGCTTTTTGGCACAGTTTTTGAACATGGTAGGTGCTGTGAGACACCAACAACAAGGTGCCGCCTTGTTGCATGTATTCATCGATCCAGCGCAGGCATTTGAGTTGAAAACTCTCATCCCCCACGGCCAGCACTTCATCGGTGATTAACAAGTCAGGCTTGGTTTGGGTGATCACCGCAAAACCCAGTCGCACCACCATGCCTGATGAATAATTTTTCACCGGCTCGTGGATGTAATCACCAATGGCCGCAAATTCAATCATGCGGGCTATTTTCTGCTCCACATCATCGCCATCCAATCCGGCCATGGCCGCTGCCATGTGCAAATTATCAATGCCCGAATACTCCGGATCAAAACCGGAGCCCAGTTCCAACAACGCCCCGATCGTGCCGTTGACTTGAAACTGGCCTGAAGTGGGTTGAATCACCCCAGACAGGATTTTCAGCAAGGTGCTTTTACCGGCGCCGTTTTTACCGATGATGGCCAATGATTCACCGGCTTCGACGGTTAGACTGATGTCTTTGAGGACATGCGCGCCGTCACTGTGTTGCCGATTGAACAGGATGTTCAACATGCCCTTGATGCGTTGCTTGTTGTTCACCACATGCGGATAAAATTTGTTCAATTGGTTGATTTCTATCAGACTCATGACAGGCAACGATCAGGCAAAATCATCGAACCGTGGGGCCAACTTTTGGAAGAAACGGTTGCTGAGAAACAACAAGACCAAACTGGCAATCAGCACATACATCAAGGACACCCAATTCAATGGATTCAAGTCAAATACCGCATCATGAATGAAATTGATCACTGGCAACAAGGGATTCAACATCAAATAGGGTTTGGCAAATTCAGGAATGATGCTCCAAGAATAGATGATTGGGGTACAGAAAAACAACAAGGGCAACAGGGCCGAGATGATTTGTTTTAAATCACGGTAAAACACATAGAAAGCAGCAAACAACAAACTCAAAGCGGATGCCAAAATGAACAGCAACAACAAGGGCACCAGCAACAGCAATAAATTCCAGGAGGGATCCAAACGACCCAACACCATTAACAAGATAATGATGGCGACAAAGCCCAAACCATGCAGTAAGAAATTGGCGGTGGTGCCGGCCATCACCACCTGGCGTAAATCCAGTTTCACTTTACCCAACAAATCTTTGCGGTTGATCACCGCGGTGATGGATTGCAACACCGACTCAGAAAACGCCATCCAGGGCCACAAACCCATGGCCAAATAAGTCACAAAGGCGTTATCAGGTAAGTTGGGGACCCTGGCTTTGAAGATCATGCCAAACACAAAGGCATAAATCAGTAAAGAAATCAGCGGATGAACAATGATCCACAACAGCGCCGATGAATTGCCAAGATACCTGTCTTTGATCTCTTTCTGCAAAAAGAATCTAAACATTTATTCTTCAATGAATACTTTGTATCTCTCAAAGATGTGGGCTGTGGACTCTGGGTTGATTTCGATTTCGTAACGTGCTTGGGTGTTGATGATGCTTTGAATTTTGCGTTTGATGGTGTTGTCTTTCAATTCACGATAGATTTGATCTTTGGCTTGTTCAAAAGACATCGGCTGGGCTGCATTGATGGCATTCACCCGGACAATGAGGTATTCACCGTTGTGGAAATACACATCATCCATCACGCCCACTGGGGCATTGAACACATGATTAACAAAGTGGTAACGAAAATCAGATTCTCTGAAATCACCCCAATTGCCTGCATTCAACTCCACGCTGGGATCGGTGGAATGTGTTTTGGCCATGGCATGAAATTGCGCCAAGTCTTGTCCTTTTAATTGGGCTTGTAAGGCTTTGGCTTGATCCTTGTCCACCACTGAGATCACCGACAAATCGCGTGATTCGGGATCTACATATTTGGCTTTGTGCACCAGATAGTATTCATTGATCAAATCTGCCATGCTCTCGGGGGTGACACTTTCTTTGACGTGCTGCAACATGGCCCTGAAGTATTCTTTTTTGATCATGAATTGTTTGATCGAAGCCAATGTGGCATCTTTCTGTAAATCCAGTTTAGCAAAAAACTCATCATCGATGGTGAGCTCCACCGCTGCCACTTGAGCTGGAATCTGACTGAATGGTTCAGTGTCCATCAGCTCAGAATCCATCAAATACCGGTGGACGATGTTCATGTTCAAAATGGTGTAGATGTTTTTTTCAATTTGTGCCGTTTGTTCAGCGAATCCGCCACGCGATTCACTGGGCAACAAATATACATAGGCATCGACATCACTGATCTTCACTTCTGTGCTGCCTTGCTTGATCACAAAGGAACTGTGATCAAGCAAGGAAGTGATCAACAAAAATATGAACTTCATTGTTTAGAACGACGTTTCGGTATAGAAGATCGCGCAAACTTCATGTACCGGGTTGTTACACTCGGGCGTCACATTGTAGGGGTCGTTAGACAACACAATGTTGAAGTAGTAAACAGTGTCTTTGTCCATCAAACAATACAAGGCAGGGTTGTCTGCTGGATTGGTTGAGAAGAACATGTTACTGAAGTTGTTCACGGCTTTCACACATTGTGCGGTTTCACTGAAATCACCCGGACATTCAGCCACCGAAATGGTCGCATTTTCCATCAAGCGGTGATTGGTCGGGGCTTGCTCAAACACGATGCGTCGTCTGAAATTGGTCTGGTTCAATGAGAAGCCAGAGACCGACAGGAATTGACCGATACCAATGTCTTCCAACACATCGGTGTTGGTAGACACCCCGAACGGCTGGCCGTCATTGATTTCTGTGTAAACTTTTTCAACCCGCTCCAAGCCTGCTGGATAAACCGTTGGGCTACAACTTGAGTTGGCGTTGAAAGTCACGTTAACATTAGCCACCTGACTGCCACAAGTTAAGGTGATGGTGCCCGATTGGGTGAAATTCACGCTTTGATTACCGGTCAAGGCTTTGCTGCCGGCCCATCCAGCCACTGCTGGACTGGCACTGGCTGTACAACTTGAAACGTTGCTTGCAGCCCAACTGACCGAAGCGGTGCCATTGACCGTGGCATTGGGAGATTGTGAGTTAACCCGGAAAAAAGTGATTGCTGGGTTACCACCGCCACCACCTCCGCCAGTTTGCTCGGTGATGGTGAATTGTTTGACGGTTGAGGTGCCCGCCGCATTTTGACAATCTAAAGTCAAAATGGCTGGCAGCGCCGAGACCGTGATGCCTGATTGCGACCAACTGCCGTTGTTGGCATTTTTCACACCATTCCAGGTGGAAGTGCCGGCCGTGGTGCTCGCCGCACAACTGGTGGCATAGGCCACACTCCAGTTGACTGTGATGCTGCTGCCCAAAGTGATGTCATAATCACTGGGATAGAAACCCAAAATAACGGGGGTGTCATCATTGCTGTCGACGATCAGATGTTCACCAACAGTGGTCACAGAAATGTCGCCGGTTTCGAAGTCAATTTGAGCTTCACCAGTGATTTCCACTTCTTCGTTGTTGTTGTTGAAAATCAATTTTTCAGCGTGGGTGGACTGAAAAAACATGACCAAAGTTAATAAAAGAACGTTGCGCATTGGTACTCTCATTTCACGTATAAAATTGGATTATACAAGATATTGTGTTAATTTTTTATTCATAAAAAAAGGACAAGATAAAATCTTGTCCTTTTCTCGTATACCGACAAAAAGTCTTACAGTGAAACCACTCGACCTTTGTGTACGAACAGACCAGCGTATTGTGCCAACAAGCCAGGACCGGCTGCACCGTTGGTGAACTGTTGAGCAGCGAAACCAGCAACTGGCAAACCAGCGTAGTCAGCACCCAACAGAGCGTTGGTCACGTAAGGGATACCTGAGTCTTCGATGAAGGCCATGTCAGCCCAACCGTTTTGAGTAACCGCAGTAGTCGGAGTGGTTACAGTAACCAGGTTGTCAGAACCCATGATTGAAGATTCAGCACCAGCTACACCACCAGGCAGGATGAACTCAACAACGTTAACCTCTTTACACAGAGCTGGGTTGGTACCAACTGGAGGACGTGGAGAGATCGAACCGTTGTTAACAACTTGGCTTTGCTCTTCACGGTCAAACATGATCAAAGTGAAGTCATGACAAGAGTTAACACCGTCCCATGGGTTTACGAAAGGAGCCACAACAGGAACTTGGTTCACGTGGAAACGTTTGGTTGGGAAAGTAACAACCCACTCAGACTTACCAGCAATGAACTCGTCCAAAGCGTACTCATTGTAAACGTTTTGACGGGTGAACAAACCAGATACGGCTTCAGCACCAGTACCGAAAGTAGAAGGAGCAGCGAAGCCTTCGTTGAAGACCACGATGTCAATGTCACCTTCGTTCAAAGAAGGCAGCAAAGAACCTGGCTCTGTGTGAGAACCAGCAGCGTTTCTCCAGAAACGATCGATGGCGATCGCGTCATAAGTCATGGCCAAACCTTCGCTTACGTTAACGATAGAAGCAGAACCAAACAGACCACCAGTTACCACGTCTTCGTCAGCGGTGTTGTAGATGGTGTTGTCGTCCCAATCAGCTTCGATGGCAGCACAGTTACCTGGTGTGCCAGTGTTACCGTGGTCAGCCCAACCGATGGTAGGACCATTGAAGGTAGCCATTTCTAAAATCTCAAAGTGACCGTCAGTCGCACGACGCATGCTGGTGTTACCGGCGATTACCGCAGGAACGTCAGCATCGATGGTGAATGACAAGAACTCTTGACCGGCTTTGTTCAAGAAAGGAGCACAAGAAGTGTCACCAGTAGAGTGAGACGCAGAAGGCTCACCAACGTGACCAGCCAAAGTAGAAGTGGTCGGGGTCAAAGCACCTACCCATACGTCGTATGCAGACAGGTAAACGTTAAAGTCAAGTACCTCTAAGGTGTTTTCACCTTCCAAGAAACGAACTTTAACCGCTTTGGTCTCGGCAGTGGTGTTAACCACTGAGTACAAGGTGTTCAGATCGTTATTAACAGAATAATAAGGATAGATCAACACTTGACCAGTACCTTCCGGGTTGATGTACTGTTGCGCATTTGCCATGCCCGCGACACCCGCGATACCAGCAGCAACAGCCATAGTTAGTTTATTTTTTTTCATTTCTAACTCCAAATTTAATAAAAATATCAGGGCTATTTTAAAATATCCCCGCTCATATGAACGAAGCTATACAAGATAGCAAAGTGAATGATAATTTATCTGTGCGGCAGAAACAAGCACTTTTTCTGATTTTTTGGTCATTCAAAGCCCCAGTTTTCGGGCCTCAAATCATTGGCTCTTGGGCACAAAACGCCAACCGTCGTCCTGCTTAATCCAATTTTCCAAAACTTCGGTTTGCACCTCCATTCCACCCAATGATCGTTGCGTGAAATTGTAGCTGTAATCGATTTTCACCTTGACCTCACA
This sequence comes from Marinicella meishanensis, assembly GCF_019931145.1. Classification (GTDB taxonomy): domain Bacteria; phylum Pseudomonadota; class Gammaproteobacteria; order Xanthomonadales; family Marinicellaceae; genus Marinicella; species Marinicella meishanensis. The sequence goes on from NZ_JAIOUV010000002.1 coordinate 63,742, forward strand.
AACGTTTTCATCGGCACATTCTGAGCCGATGAATGCGGCCTGGGTCCAGCGCAAATTGATTTTGGCGGTCAAGATTCTGAGTTTGAACGCCTCGATGCTTTCGGTTTCTTGGTAACCGGGTGAAAAATAGGCATAAGCCGTGTCAAAATCGTCTTCGATGATGGCGGCCCAACGCTTGTTGACACTGGTGGCCAAATCTTCGCTTTGCTGACAGCCGGTCAAGGCCAAGAAAGCCACCGCAGACAGCAGGGCTAGACGGAATTTATTCTTCATGGTCTGTGTTTTCCTTGTTATTGGTTTGTTCTGATGCGTCATCGCGGTCCTCTTGGTTGATCCGAATGGGTTGTAGGCCACGGAATTTCTTGGCGTATTCTTTGGTCACCCGTCTGGCTTGTTCTGGGTTTTCCACCACTGTGGGGGTGATCAACAACATCAACTCGGTGCGTTTGGACAGTTTGCTTTTGGAGCCAAAAGCATTGCCAATCACCGGGATGCGGCTCAACAAAGGAAAACCGGAACGGGAATAGGTGTCTGTTTCACTGATCAATCCGCCCATGACAATGGTGTTGCCACTTTGGACCGCAATTTCTGTGACCAAAGCACGGGTTGAAATGGGTGGTGTACCCCCTTCTGTACTGGGATCACCGGGTGCACTGACGTCTTGACTGACTTCCATATAAACCAGCCCGCCCGGATTAACCCGTGGGGTGATGTCTACCTGCACACCGGTTTGGATGAAGCGGGTGCTGGAAATGGTGCCGTTGTTGACGGTGCCACCGTTGTTGATGGAGCCCACATTGGTGATGGGGATCTGATCGCCCACATTGATGGTGGCGTTTTTGTTGTTCAGCACCAGCATGGATGGGCTGGACAACAAGGCCACCCGGCCTTCTTTCTCCAAAGCCGTCAACCGGGCTTGGGCATTGGTCCCCAAAAAACTGTAGGCGATGCCACCGCTGTTGATGCGCGCACCTTCGGTTTGAAAATTGTATGGGACGCTGCTTTTCGGTTCAGGCAACACCGTGCTGCCGTCTCCATCAATGGGGTCCGAACCATCACCGAACAACAGATCCATGCCATACGAGATGGAGTCATCCAGAGTCACTTCAATGATTTTGAGTTCCACCAACACTTGCAGGGGCTCAATGTCCAGACGCTGGATGGCCGACAGAATTTTTTCATAATCCACCACCCCGGCTTTGATCAACAGTTGGTTGGATTCTTCAATCGCCGAAATGAAAATGTCATTGATGCCAGAACCAGAACTGTTGTTGGTGGTGCGGCGCCGATTGGTGTTGGCGTTGTTCGCCCCGCTGGAACTGACTTCTTTGCCTTGGGCGCCGGGAGCCACGTTGCCGGCACTGGCTTTGCGCGAAGAGGCGCTGCCGCCACTGCCGCCAAACACGTCATTCAAATAGGCCGCCAAATCATCGGCCTTGATGTTTTTCACACTGTAAACATACAGGTTAGAGGCGCCATCGGCATCGGCCCGATCCAAACGTTCGATCCAAGTCTTGGCTTGGCGCAAATATTCTTGTTGAGGGGTGATGACCATCACGGCATTCAACCGCTCCAAAGGCAAAAATCGAAACATGCCGGCCAATGGATTATCTGCCCCTTCACCAAACAAGGCTTCCAGCTCAGCCAGAATGTCGGTGGATTCAACCTGCTTCAGGTAAAAAATACCGGTGGACATACCGGACAACCAATCCACGTCAAAAATTTCGATGGTCTCCAGGTAATTACTCAACTCGCTGTTATTACCCGACAAAAAGAGGATGTTGCGCGCGTTATCGGCTTTAACCACGGCCCCGTCTTTGGCATAGGGTTCCAGGATTTTCTCCATTTCAGTCGGCGACACATAGGTCAATGGCACCGCCAACACCTGATAGCCACCCCCTTGCTTGACCCGGTTTAACTTGGGCGTTAACAAACCCTTGATCGCCTGATTCTCTGGCAACACATGGTAGCGGTCTTCCACCATCACCAAGGCGGCGTTGTTCCAACTCAACATCATTTCCAGAATCGGAATGATTTGTTGTTTGGACACCGGTTTGGCGGTGGCAAAGGTCACTTTGCCGCTGACACCGGGCGCTATCACGTAGTTTTCTTTCAGCACTTCACCCAAAATGAAATGCACCACGGCCTGTAATGACTCCCCTTCAAAATTGAAAGTCACCTCACCTTGGGCCGAAACCACCGCGCGGTCTCGAGAAGCGGCCTCATAATTGATGAATTCGCCGGTGCCGGGATACAGGTCCTCAGTCAATCTGCTGCGATCCACGTCTTCGCCGGTTTTGAACACCTCACCTGAATAGACGGTAGACTCCACCCCCCGCAGGTAATCTGAATTGTCCAATTCCTGACTCAGGTCTTTGGGCTGCGTCACACAACCGTTCAACAGTAAGGCAAACACGCCTGCAATTCCTGTGATATTAATTATTCTCTTCATTCTTTCTTTCCTTTGGCAGCATTGGCCCTCATTTGCGCCCGACGTTCAGCAATTTTTCGTCGGATTTCTTCGGCACTGTTTTTCTGTGCTTCTTTGTCATCGGCACCATCTTTGTTTTTGTTTCTGTTGTTCTTATTGCGGTTGTTTCGTTTCCGATCACGGGTGATGGCTTTGTTGCCACCTCCGGCCAATTGACCACTGAACACTTCCAACTCCAACTCGACCGGCTCTTCGCCATCGGCCACAAAAGTCACAGCCCGCGGTTTGATCTGATTAACCACCCACAAACCCTGGTCACCAGGCAAAGGCATGCCTTGTTTCAGGGTCACCCGTTCGCGACTGAGTTCATCGTAGACCATGGCATAACTGTTTTCATCGGTGATGATGATGCTGGTCACTTTGGCTTTCAGGGGTTCAGCTTCGACCGGATCAGTGGTTGGGTCTACAACCGGATCTTCAGGTGGTGGTACAAAAGGGGTTCGGTCATCACTGAACAAAGGGGCATCGGTGATTTGCACCACCATTTTGTCACTGACTTTGACCAGATTGTCTTCCTCAGCCACCTCCAATTGGGTCAAGGTAGACGGATCAAACGGTTCCGGCTCCATCGAATCGGTGCCACGGCCCCAGCCGAACAGCTGCAGTGCCGCCAACAACATCAGCACACCTATGAAGACCAGCAGGCCATTGGCAAACACGTTATTTTTCATCGTCTTTTTCGATCGGATTCTTTAAAAACGCAAACAAATCAAAGCGGATTTCCAGGTTTTCCGGCGCTGAGGGTTGATTGGCATTTTTTCTGTAGCGGTTCACATTACGTGACTCAACACGCAAATCAGTGACAAACAATGAAGGGGTGTTTTCTTCAATCAATTCAAGTATTTTGACAAAGATTTCGTATTGGCAGCGCATTCTAACACGCAATATTATTTTTTCAAATTGCTCGGGTTCGCGGTCCTGAGTGGGCGACTGGCTGATGATTTGACAGGCAGCGGTTTCATCGGTTTGTTGATTGACGATGTTTTTAAAGATCGAAGTGATCTCGGCATTGCCCAGGTTTTTTGAATCGGCCTGTAGAAATTCATTGTTGGAACCCACCGCCGCTTTAACGTCTTGCAACAATTTTCGCAATTCCGGCGTTTTGGCCGCTTCATTGATGTACTGCTGTCGGGAATCATTGAGCATCACAATTTCTTCGTTTTTTTCCGCATGGGCCACAAAGAACCAGTGGAAAAACAAAAAGTAAATGGTGGTCAACATCAGCAACAGCACCAGCAGGGCCGCCCAGCGACTGACGCGTGGATCAAGATTCATTGCCAGCCTCCTCGGCATCGGCCGGTTTGAAGTCCGAACGGATGGTGAATTTTTCTTTGCCGGTGCGGGGGTTTTGCGTCACATTACCTATGATCGCCGGCTCATACCACAGCGCCGATTGGTTCAAAATGGGGATCAAGGCATTGGCATTGACCGACTCACCGACCACTTCCAATCGTTCGTTGTCAATCATCACCCGGGTCAAAAAGGTATTCATCGGGACTTTTTGGGTCAACTCACTGAACATCAACAACCGGGATGGGGTGTTCTTTTTCAGGTTGCCCAGAAAGTTGGCCGCCTGGATGGATTCATTCAGTTGGTTCTCAATCAGCTTGGCGCGGCGGGCATCTTTGCGCAACTCTGTCACTTGGGCTTCCAAAGATTCGATTTTGGCTTGTTTGTTTTCCAGTGATGAAAACATCACAAACCACAACAAAGCAATGGCCACAGCCGACAAGCCAGCATTCCATTTGATCTGGGTCCAGTCTTTTTTCTTGCGCACTTCTTTGGGCAACAAGTTTACACCCATGGCTTGGGGTTGCTGGGCATCACCGCAGTTGACATCGATGCCAGACAATTGCACGCCTTTGGCTTCAAACAAGGACACCAAAGTATTCAGCTCGTCTTGTTTGATGGCGGTTAAGGTCACGGGGAATTTTTCACTGCCCTCAACCACTTCGCCTTTGTCGCAAGAAAACACCACTTCATCGGCTTTGAATGGGATGTACTTATCCAATTCGAATTGCAGCACCGACTCCACCTCGTTGTACACCGCCACGGGCAAGGCCACTTCCCGAATCAGCACTTTGGCTTCGGGCAACAAACAGGTGACTTCTGTGGTTTGCTCGGCGGTGCCCAAATAGTGATTCAACTGATGCCACCATTCTTTGTCGGCCACCGTGTCGTCGCAGGTCAAGGTCGACATTTCATGGCCTTCTTGTTGCCACAGTTGGACCGCGTCATCACCGGCCTCGGCATCGGTCACAAACACCGACAAAGAACGGGGAAACAACTTGGCTTGATACTGGCTGGGTACCATGGCTTTCATTTCGGTGGTCCACCATACCATGAAGGCATGGATGCTGGACTGTTGGTACCACTGCGATAAGGGTTCGGTTATTTTTTCAATGTATGTTGTCATTTGTGTTCGTTATCTCTCCAACGCACCACCCGAAACGGGCGTCCTTGTAAATTACCACCCATCCTGATGGTGGCATCGATTTCAGCATATTGTTTGTTGGGCAAGGTGGCCTTACTGATGATGCTGAAAGTGGTTCCGCCGCCGCGAAACTGCCCATTATAGCCTTCGGCCAGGATCGGCAGCTGTCCATTGACATCTTCGATGCCATGACGTTCGGCAATGAACGCATCGGCCATTTCACCGGTGATGCCATCGATTGACATCAGCACTTCTTTGGGGGCAAAAGCCAAATTGATGTTTTTGCGGCCTGAATAGACCGTCAATGCCGGTTGGATTTTTTGGTAGACCTCATAATCAATACCCATCACCTGGATCAGTTCTGGCACCGTGTCAAACGGAGCGTCTTTGGCCCCATGGGGGTATCCGGCAGCGAAATAATCCGCGTCTTCGGCACCGGCCAGTCTGATTTCTTCATCGGCATCTTTCCAATCCATGATTTTGTCCACCAGTCCAATGGCTTCATCGTATTCAATGCCCACTGAGGCAAACAATCCCACCAAAAGTTCCTCGCCGGCCTGATTCAAATCAATTTTGCCTGATTCATCGGTGATCTTGATTTCAATGGAGGCACCGTCCAATTGAAACCGATGCACCCGACCATCGGCAATCCAACGGGTTTCGGGGTCGGGGTTGCGCAATTCATAGACCGCTCGATTGAGACCAGCCTCGGCCAAAAACCGGGCTTGCGCCTCATTGAACAGGATGCGCGATTGCAAACTTTCGGTGCGCGCTGACAAGGCAAAGCTGCCAGCAATGACGCTCATCAACAGCGTCACCCAAAGCACCAAGACCAAGGCAATTCCTTGTTGCCGCTTCATCATTTGGTCTCACCGTTGTTGTCGCGGTTTTGCAACATGTTCAAGGTGCTGTTGCGCCTGCGCATGTTGGCACTGGAGCCATCCACTTGGATCGCCACTTGTAACAAGGGCCAGTCTTCTTTGGCTTCGGCCTGCATTTCCAGGTCCAACTGCACCAGCAGGGGCATGGCCACCGGGTTTTCCAATTCATTGACCCAATCGGTGGGCAAGCCTTCTTCATCCACTTCAATGAAGGCAAAGGCGCCATCCCGGATGTTTTCCAGCAGCACAATGGGTTCGGCTGAATCAAAGGCCGATTGCTCATCCTCGTCGTCGTAATTGCTCATCAATCCATGGGTGAATTGCAACAGCATGCCACCATCGGCGTTGACCAATTCCAGTTTTTGGATGTGGGGACCACCCGAGCCGAGGTAGCCAGGCATTTGTCCTACATAGGTGATCGAACTGGCATCGCCCATGAATTTCAGAATTTGCCCATCATTTGATTCGGCCACCCCAATGCCCATGGCTCGGGACACCTGGTGTCGGATGATGCCTTGGATCACCCTCATTTCATTGATGGCGGTGATGCGTTTTTCACCTTTTTCAGCCGTGCGACGCCCGGCATCGATGCCCGAAAAAATCATCGCCATGATCATCGCCAACAAGGTGAACACCACGATGACCTCGATCAAGGTAAAACCCTGCTGTTGCCGCCTCATCGGCCCACCTCTCTGGACTGGCTGTAATCCGCGGTCATCGCCCGCAAGGTCACAAAATCGGCACTGCGCCGTTGTCCGCGACCATCCAACCAACTCAAGGTCAGATTGACTTTGTACAGGTCAACCGGGGCAAAATCCATTTGCACATTGCCATCATAAGGCACCTCATAAGGCACTATCGACACGTTCCAATCAACCTCATCATCAAAGCTGCCTGACTCAGAACCTTCTTCAATGGGGATGATCAGGCCGACTTCATCCATTTTGCTCTGTGCCAACAGCGCAATCTTCGACCGCTCAGAAGATTTGATGGTGTTGGTGCTGGAATTCGACAAGACTTCCAAAATCACCATAAAGGTCATGGCCAAAATGGTGAAGGACGCAATCACTTCAATCAGGGTGAAACCCTGGTGACGCCTGCGGTTGTTTGGCATCGAGCGCCGGCTCATACCTCGGTGTCCTTGAACAGCCTGATTTCGCCGGTCAGCCAAGCCACATTGATGCGCCAAAAGCGTTCATCGTAAATCAAGGTCACCCGACCACCGGTGGAGGAGCCGTCTGAAAAGAACCGAAAACCGGCCTGCTCTTCACTCGGCACTTCAGAAGCCGCGGCATACACCTTCAACTCCATGCCCTCGGGCAACACCACTTTGGGTCGGCCTGGGGCCTGGTATGATTTTTCCCGCACGTTGATGATCAAGCGTTGTTCTTGGTGTTTCACCACCGCTTGTGACCGGGTGTAGCGCAATGCCGCCACCAAGTCTTTACTGGCACCCCGGATCTTGCTGGCTTTCAGGGAACCAGACATGTTGAAGGCCACGGTGCCTGCCAGCACGGCCAGCATCACCAGCACCACCAGCACTTCGATCAATGTGAAACCAGAACGGCGCATCAAACAAGGGTTGGCTTATTGCCAGTTACCAATGTCGGCCGACAACTTGTCACCACCGGGGCTTTTGTCTTTGGCATACGAATAAATGTCAAAAGACTGGCCATGTTGGCTGTTGGCGGAAAACAGATAGGGTTCACCCCAGGGGTCTTTGAGTTCTTTCTCACTGGCATACGGTCCCATCCACATGGAGTCGCCGTTGTCGCTGGCCAGTTCACTCAAACTGTCAGGCAAATTGCCGGTATCGAGGTAAAACTCACTGACGGCTTGGGTCAGTTTTTTCACTTCAATTTGGGCTTGTTTGTATTTGGCTTTGTCCTGGCCACCAGTGACATTGGTCACCACCAAGCCAAAGATCACGGCCAAAATGGTCATCACCACCAGCACCTCAATCAAACTGAAGCCTTGTTGTTTTCTTTTGTTGTTCTTCATCAATTTCATCCTACAAATTCGCTCATGTTCATCATCGGCATCAGGATGGCAAACACAATGGTAAAAATAAAACCTGCCAGAATCAGCACCAACACAGGTACCAACACCGACAGCATTCGCTCGATGGTGTTTTTCACTTCACCATCATAAGTGTCTGATGCCCGCACGAGCATCTCGTCTAAATTGCCGGTTTCCTCACCGACACTCAACAGCTGCTGAGCCAGTTTTGGAAAGGCCTCTTCTTTGGCCAGCGCCTCTGACAACGGCGCCCCGTGTTTGACCTTTTCTGAGGCCTCACTGATGGCCTTGAGGATCACCGTGTTGTTGATCACTTTTTTGGCCACCGACAAACCGGTCAGCAGGGGCACCCCGCTGTCTGCCAGGGTCCCCAGGGTGCGGGTGAATTTGGCGGTTTCCACCCGGGTGATCAATTCACCAAACAAGGGTAAGCGCAACATCCGCTGATCCCAGTTGTAGCGGAACTCGGGTTCTTTGAGTTTTTGCTTGAACAGCAACACCAGCACCACGATCAGAATCAAAAACACCCACCACAGGCTTTGCACCAAAGCCGCTGCCGCGAACACCACTTGGGTGATCAAGGGCAGCTCGATGTTGGCCTCCTCAAACAGGGGCTTGAATTTGGGCACCACTTTGGCCAACAGAATGAACAAAGAGCCCACTGCCAGCACCATCAAGATGGCCGGGTAGATCATGGCGGAAACCACCGAGTCCTTCAGCTCTTTCGAGCTTTTTAAATAATCACTGAGGCGTTGCAGTGAAGTCTCCAAGGTGCCGCCCATTTCACCGGCGCGGACCATGTTGGTGTACATGGTGGAAAACACCCCGTGTTGTTCTTCCAGGGCATCGGACAAAGAGCCCCCTCCGCGCACTTTGTCGCGGACCTGTTCGACCATGGTGCGGATGCGTTCGTCTTCAGACAAGTCGATCATCACCGACAGTGAGCGATCCAGTGGCATGCCTGAGTTCAGCAAGGTCGCTAACTGTTCGGTGAAAAAACCCACTTGCTTGGCGGTGACTTTGTTGCGCTTGGCCAACAGGTTTTCCAACGAAAACCCAGGCTTGAGTTCTTTGGCCGACACCGGCATGTTACCGGCCTCTTGGATTTTGGCAATCACTTCGGCTTGCGAAGCGGCTTCCAAATGCCCTTCCAGTTGCTCCCCAGTGGGGGTGATTGCTTTGTAGATAAACTGTGCCATTATTCGTGTGATACCCTGATGACTTCTTCAAAACTGGTGTCGCCAGCCAAACATTTCAACAAGCCATCTTCATACATGGTGAGCATGCCTTCGGTCTGGGCTTGTCGTTGCAGATCACCGGCAGTGGCCCCTTGCATCACCATGCGGCGCAATTCTTCGGTCATGCTCAAACATTCCAGAATCGACATCCGACCGGCATAGCCGGTGGGATTCTCTTCTGAGGGCCTGGGCCGATAAAAATGCCACTCCGTGTCATTGGTGAGGCGACTCAAGTTCAATTCTTTGGCCATTTCCGGCATCACCCGGTAACGCTCCATGCTGCTTTTGTCCAAGCGCCGCACCAGCCGCTGGGCCAACAAGCCATTAACGGTTGAGGTCAACAGGTAATCTTCCACCCCCATGTCAATCATCCGGGTGATGCCACCGGCGGCTGAGTTGGTATGGATGGTGGACAACACCAAGTGACCGGTGAGGGCCGACTGGATGGCGATTTTGGCGGTTTCTAAATCCCGCATCTCACCGATCATGATGATGTCCGGATCTTGCCGCACGATGGCGCGCAAGGCGGTGGAAAAATCCAGGCCAATGGAGGCCTTGGCTTGAATTTGGTTGATGCCGGTCAGTTGGTACTCCACCGGATCTTCAACCGTGATGATTTTGCGGTCTTCGGTGTTCAACCGTTGCAAAGCGGTGTACAAGGTGGTGGTTTTACCACTACCGGTGGGACCAGTCACCAACAGAATGCCGTGAGGCATTTCCAGCACTTTGAGGAATGGCTTTAAGGTGTGATCACGGAAACCCAACTGATTGAAGTCAAACACAATGCTTTCGCGGTCCAATATCCGCATCACCACACTTTCACCATAGGACGTGGGCACGGTGGATACCCGCAAATCCAATTCTTTGCCTTGAACCCGCAGCATGATGCGGCCGTCTTGCGGCAAGCGCCGCTCGGCGATGTTCAGTTTGGCCATGATTTTGATCCGCGAGATCACCGCAGCGGTGGAGCGGGCAGGTGGCGATTCCACTTCATGCAACACCCCATCCAGGCGGTAACGCACTTTCAAACGGTTTTCAAACGGTTCGATGTGGATGTCCGAGGCCCGGGATTCAACCGCCCGTTGCATGATCATGTTAACCAAACGGATCACCGGCGCTTCACTGGCCAAATCTTTCAGGTGTTCAACGTCTTCAACCTCGCCGCCTTCATTGGACAAGCCTTCGACCAATTGGCCCATGGCAGATTTGCCACCGCCATAATAACGTTCTATGGCATTTTCCACATCGGAAGGCAGGCCGATTTTGATTTCCAGTTCTTTGTCGGCCACCATTTTGATGGCTTTGGTCAGGTATTTTTCGTAAGGATAAACCATGACCACTGTTAATGTGTCTTCGGTTTCAGCCAAAGGCACAAACTGGTTTTCACGCATGTAGCGGATGGGGAATTCGACATCAACTGAAGTGGTTTCAGGCAAATCTTTGTCGCTGATGATGGGCAGTTCCATCAGTTCGTTGATGGAAGCGGCCACATCCCGCTCAGAGGCCAACCCCAGGCGCACCAACAGTGGCACCAGAGACACCCCAAAACTCTCCTTGTTCAAACGCAAACCCCGTTGCAAATCCTCTTCTTTCAGCCGCCCTTGCTCAACCAAATATTGGCTCAGCTTGGCTTCGAAGCTCAGCGGCGCAGGGGCTTCAGTTGCTTGTTCTTCTGTCACTTGTTCAGTCACTTTATCAGTCATGTTTTGACCCATTCACTCTCTGTTGCTTGAAGGGCTTTTCAAGCATGTTTCTCTCTGACAGTCCCGATGCATCAAAGTTTCTCAGGATTACGCATTGCCCTGTTCTCCATTGTACTGAGTTATGGCCTCAATAAAACGTCTATTCAATAAAACCCACAGCAAGATGGGCACCACCGCCGGCACAATCAAGTACGACAGTTGATACATGGCCGCCACCAGGTTGTGGCTGATGCCGGTGGCATCAATCGCCGCGAAGGCCTCGCCGCCACCAGAAAACAGCAACGACTTGCAGGTGTCCCAAAACACCCCGTTGGCTTGCACCAAACACATCACCACATACCCCAGCAACAGTTGCAGCGCCCGATGCTTGGTACCAATGTCAGGGACCGACAAGACCAAGCCAGCAAACAATGGCAGCCCATACCCATACTTCATGGGATTGGCCGTGACTTCCAACACCGCCAGTTGTTGACTTGCGTTAGCCAGATTTTCAGGAAACACCAAAGTTTGTACCTGAAACATAAACTGCTGCTGGATGATGCCATTGAACAAGTCCGGTTGCCACCATTGCATGACGCCAGCAGCCAGCCATTTGACCGGCAACACCAGCACCGATGCGGCAAAAAACCACAAAAAAAAGCACAGCGGTAAAAACAAAACCGCACTGATGAACAAGTTTTTGATTGGTGATTTCATGTCCGGGTATTAACCAACAAACAACCTGGCATTATAAAACATTCGCATCCACGGTGAGTTTTCACCCCAGCTGGCAGGCGCACAGGACATCTGCACCGTGCGGAACACCCGCTCTGGATGGGGCATCATGGCCAGCACCCGACCGCCGGCGCCACTGACCGCCGCCACTGCCTGATCCGAGCCATTGGGATTGAATGGATACTGTTGGGTCAATTGGCCGTGGTTGTCCACATATTGGGCAGCCATTTGGGCCGGATCGGCCGTGGCAGAACCGTAGCTGGCCCGACCTTCACCATGGGCGATGGCCACCGGAATTTGCGCCCCGGCCATGCCAGCAAAAAACACATTGTCGGTGTCATTGATCAGCAATTGCGAGAACCGGGCTTCAAATTGTTCGCTGTCATTGCGCAAGAAATCAGGCCAGTGGTCGGTGTCTGGAATGATGGCGCGCAAACCTGACAGCATTTGGCAACCGTTACAAACACCCAAAGTAAATTTGCTTTCATCGGCAAAGAACGCGCTGAATTGCGCCCGCAGCATGGGGTTGAACAAAATGGTCTTGGCCCAACCCAGGCCGGCACCCAACACGTCACCATAAGAAAAACCACCACAGGCGACCAGACCGGTAAAATCGCCCAACTGCACGGTTTGATCGATCAAATCCTGCATGTGCACATCGACACAATCAAAACCCGCACGCATGAAAGCCGCAGCCATTTCATTATGGCCATTGACCCCCTGCTCGCGCAGCACCGCCAACTTGGGTCGTGGCTGGTCCACCAAATGGGCGATCAAATCGGCTTCAAATTCAAAGTTCACCAGCGGTTGGATGCCCGGGTTATCGGCTTGGATGAGGTCATGTTCTTGTTGAGCAGCCTCAGGGTTGTCACGGTGAGCGGCCATGCGATGGCTGACTTGAGACCAAATCGCCTCCAATTCGGACAAAGCCCAGCGGCTTTCGCCTTGTTGATGATGCACCACAAAGTCAGGGTCTTGTTGTACCTGACCAACGCGGTGGGCCATGCCTGCCAAGTCATGCTGTGCCAGCAAATCCTGCCACTGTTGTTGTTGGTCAGTTGGCACCTCAACCACCACCCCGGGCTCTTCAGCAAACAACCAGCCCAAGTCATCACCGGGCAGCGACGCCACATCCAACTGCACCCCACAATGCCCGGCAAAGGCCATTTCCGCCAACGCGGCCAACAAGCCACCATCTGAGCGGTCATGGCAAGCCACAATGTGCCGTTGCTGCACCGCGGTGTTCATCAAAGCAAACAAGCGGGCCAAGGCTTGGGGGTCATCCAGGTCTGGGGCTTCTTGGCCCATCTGACCCAGGGTTTGGTACAGCACCGAGCCACCCAGACGATGCTTGCCAGCAGACAAATCCAGCAACCACAACTCATGACCGGCGGTACCGGACAATTGTGGGGTGAGGTGACGGCTCACATCAGTCACCGGGGCAAACGCCGAAACCACTAATGACATGGGGGCGGTGACGGTTTTCTTAAAGTCACCGTCTTGCCAACTGGTTTGCATGGACATCGAGTCCTTACCCACTGGGATGCCGATGTCCAAGGCCGGGCATAATTCCATGCCGACGGCTTTGACCGCTTCGAACAAGGCCTGGAATTCACCGGGCGCGGCGCTGGCCGCCATCCAATTGGCGGACAATTTGATGTCAGACAACCGCTCAATGCCCACGCCCAGGAGGTTGGTGATGGCTTCACTCACGGCCATGCGTGCCGAAGCGGCAGGATTGATCAAAGCCAAGGGGGTGCGTTCGCCCACGGCCATGGCTTCTCCGGCCAGAGACTCATAATCTCTGAGGGTGATGCCACAATCGGCCACCGGCACTTGCCAAGGCCCCACCATCTGGTCACGGTGGATCAAACCAGAAACGGTGCGGTCACCGATGGTGATGAGGTACTTTTTACTGGCCACGGTGGGGAAGGACAGCACCGCCTGCACCTGCTGCTCAAGACTTTGGGTGCCCAAATCCACGGCTTTGGTTGGGGGTGTTTGGCGCTCGATATTGATCTGTGTTTTGGGGGTGTTACCAAACAGCAATGACATGGGAATGTCCACCGGGCTGTTGTTAAAATGGGCGTCATTGACTTGCAGTGTTTGTCTGGCCGTCGCTTGACCCATGACGGCATAAGGACAACGTTCCCGCTGACACAAGGCTTCAAATTCAGCCAATTTTTCTGGTTTGATGGACAACACATAACGCTCTTGTGACTCATTACACCAGACCTCCATGGGCGACATGGACACGTGATCAATTTGCAGTCGGCGCAATTCAATTTCACCACCCAAAGCGGCATCGTCCAAGATTTCCGGGATGGCATTCGACAAGCCACCGGCCCCCACATCATGGATGGAACGTATGGGGCTGTCAGTCTGTTGATACCAACAGCGATCAATCACTTCCTGACAGCGGCGTTGCATTTCTGGGTTGCCGCGTTGGACCGAAGCAAAATCCAAAGCTTCCTGGCCATCGGCGCTGGAAATGGAACTGGCCGCGCCACCACCGAGCCCGATGAGCATGGCCGGTCCACCCAAGACCACGATGTGATCACCGGCCTGGGTGTCTTGTTTGAGGCCATGGATGCGATTGACATTACCCAAACCACCGGCCAACATGATGGGTTTGTGGTATCCCCGCCAACTGTGGTCGGTGCCACCGGCCACCGTGAAGTTCCTGAAATAACCACAAATGTTCGGGCGGCCAAACTCATTGTTGAATGCCGCCGCACCAATCGGGCCCTTCTGCATGATTTCAAAGGCCGTGGCCATGCGGCTTGGGGTGCCTGGGGCCCCTTGTTCCCAAGCTTCGGGGTGGCCGGGGATGTGCAAGTGGCTGACCGAAAAACCACACAGGCCGGCTTTGGGTCTGGCCCCTTGACCGGTGGCCGCTTCATCGCGGATCTCACCACCGGAACCGGTGGCCGCTCCTGCAAAGGGCTCGATACCAGTCGGGTGGTTGTGGGTCTCTACTTTGATCAACACATCGATGTCCTGTGGCACCTGACGGTACTGGTGGTCGGCATCGGTGGTCATGCGCAAGCCTTGGCCGCCGGCAAACACCGCCGCGTTGTCCTTGTAAGCCGAGGTGGCGGGAGCCGAAGTTTTGGCTTCGGTGTTTTTGATCATTTTGAACAAAGACAGCGGCTGGTCCTCACCATTGATTTGCCAATCGGCGTTGAAAATTTTGTGCCGACAATGCTCCGAATTGGCCTGGGCAAACATCATCAGTTCAACGTCGGTGGGCATTTTGCCCGCCGCCATGTAACTGTCATACAAATAGTCGATCTCTTCGGCAGACAAGGCCAGTCCCAAAGACTGGTTCAATTCCACCAGGGCTGCTTTACCGCCACTGTGCAGGTCAATTTGTTGCACGGGTTTGGGCGCGTGGTGATCAAACAAGCCACGCAACTCGGACCGCTGTGCATACAAACCTTCGGTCATGCGGTCATGCATCAAGCGGTCGACCCGTTCACTGCGCGCACTGACGGTCATCAAACGACCGGCTTCAACCCGAGTAACGGCATCCAAACCGCAATGTTTGAAGATGTCGGTGGCTTTGGTGGACCAGGGAGAAATGGTACCGGGTCGCGGCATCACCAACACCTGGTTGGGTGCCACTTCGGCGGTGCTCAATTGGGCCGTCAGCAATTGACCCACTTGTTCAATGGCCGCTTCATCCAAGGTGCCATCGACTTCCACCACGTAGTAGTGTTGAGCCTGTTCCAAGGCCTGCTGGCTGGACTGGTCTTGCAATTCTTGATTGATTTTTTTCAGCCGAAATGGCGAATACACATCGGCACCAACAAAGGTCAGCAATTGGTAGGTCATGGTGGCGGTCAATAAAAAAACGTGTATTTTACATGATCAGGTCAAGTGATGCGCTTGACAAGTTCAGAAAAACCCTGACCAAACACAAAAAAAGCCGATGGCATGGTCAGACCATGACACCGGCTGTTCGATCGGGACCGTTAACGGCCCAGCAATCAGGGTTTGTTGATGGCATCCAAACGTTGTTTGAGCTGTGCTGGTGGCAAGTAGCCCGGCATCATCATGCCATTGTCCAACACCAATGCTGGGGTGCCAGAAACACCGGCTGACAAACCGGCATTGTAATGATCGGCGATGGGGTTGTCACATTGTTTTGGGTCCACCGGCTCACCGGCTTTGGCCATGGTCATGGCCTGTTGTTGGTCAGCGGCACACCACACATTGACGGCCTTATCAAAGGAGCCGGATTGTAAGCCAGCACGGGGGAAAAACAAGTATGAAATACCAATACCCATGGCATTGTATTGCTCCATTTCTGCGTGCAGCTTGCGGCAATAGCCGCAGTCAATGTCGGTGAATACCGTGACGTGGTAATCCATTTTTTCCGGATAAAAATTGATCCGTTGCGAATCGCCCATTTTGCCCATCAAATCTTTGCGCAACAAAGATTTCTTTTGGTCGGTCAAATCAACCCGATTCTCAATATCAAACAAACTGCCATTGACAATGTATTTACCATCGGCGCTGAGGTACAAAATTTCACTGCCTCGGCCACCATCAATCATCACTTCTTTGATGCCGGCAATGGGGGTGTCATCCACCGCCACGACTTTGACATTGCCTTTGGTGACTTTGTTCAATGCGGCTTGGTATGTCTCCAGATCATTGTCAGCGAAAGCCACGCCAGCCAACAGGATCAGGATCAGGGTAATGATGTTATTCATGTGTTTTCCTTCATAAGTTTGATCAGGTATGACAACAATCTGTGGCGATTGTTCATCAAAAGATGACCCATTCTATCCAACTGCCGTGAAAAATCCATTGATATTTGTGCTATTCACCCGAATCACCCACGGGTCAACCCCGCGGATGATGACTGGCATGCAATTGCTTGAGCTTTTCTTTGGCCACCAAAGTGTAGATTTGGGTGGTTGATAAATCGCTGTGACCCAGCAGCATTTGCACCACCCGCAAATCAGCCGAATGGTTCAACAAATGGGTGGCGAATGAATGGCGCAACACATGGGGTGATGGCGCCGGTTGAATCATGGCTGTTTGGGCATGCTTCTTGACCCGATACCAAAAAGCCTGACGGCTCATCACCGTGCCTTTTTGATTGAAAAACAGATACCCTCGGTTGTGTTGTATTTGTTGTTTTTGGGTCTTGATGTACCGTTCCAGCCAGGCCATGCAGTCTTCACCAAATGGAATCAACCGTTCTTTGCCACCTTTGCCTTGAATCCGCACCACACCTTGATTCAAATTCACTTGGTTGATTTGTAAGGTCACCAACTCCGACACCCGCATGCCGGTGGCATACATCAGCTCCAGCATGGCCCGGTCACGCAAGCCCAACCAAGTTTGGGTGTCTGGCACCTCAAGCAACTGCTCCACTTGCTGCTCGGTCATTGGCTTGGGCACCGAGCGATGCAATTTGGGTTGCACCACTTCGGCAAAGGGGTTATCGGTGACTTGTCCGGTGCGCTGTAGATACAGATAGAATTGTCTGAGGGCAGAAATCTTGCGCGCAATGGTGCGGCCATTCAGTTGCTGCAGATTGAGTTGTTTGATGTGTGTTAAGGCCTCAGTGGGAGTGGCCGACAACACCACATCGGCTTGGTCATTGAGGTGCTTGAAGAATTGTTGAACGTCGGTCCGGTAACTGTTCAAAGAATGCCTGGAAAATCCTTTTTCCAGTTGTAGGTGACTCAAAAATTGATCCATCAAAGAATCAATTTTGGCATCAGGCATCAGCCGCTTTCGCTTTCTCGGGCGGCTTTTTCTTCCAGGGTGGTTAAGTGCGACAACCACTGTTGGGCATTGTCCCTGGCTTTGTCATATTTAACGGCATTGTTGAATGCGGTGCGCGCTCTTGAATAGTTCTTCAAGCTGGCTTGGCTCATGCCCAACATCAACCAGGCGTTGCCGGTTTTGTTGTCGTCCAATCCGCCTTTTTGCAACGCTGAAGTGATGGACTCAACGGCTTTCGACCAGTCTTCCAAATCCAGATACAAATAGGATCGGGTCAGGTCCATGTCGCCATCGGAGGCAAACTCACTGGCGTTTTCATAGGCCACCAGAGCTTTCTCCAATTCACGGGCTTCATACCAGACGGCACCACACTGCTTCCAATTTTTGAAGTTGGACTCCACGTTGCCCCCATCCAGAGCGGCTTGCAAGGTTTGCGCGGCTTTGAACGGAATGTCGTTATAAGAGTACATTTTGAACAACTGCAGATAATCGCTTTCTTTGTCCAACAAATTCTTGGTTTTGGCCAATTCCAGTACCGCCAGTGATTTCTTGTCTTCTTTCAGGGTGAAATACACCGAAGACAATTGCATCCAATAAGTTTTCTTATCGGGTGCCATGGCAATCAGAATTTGCAGCACGTCGGCCATTTCGCGGTACTCTGACAAGGACGAGTGGAACGCCAACAACAATTGGTACCAAGATTCTTTGGGTTTGTCAGCCAACTGAATCGCTTGTTTGATCGCGGCTTTGCCTTCTCTGAATTCTTCCAATTGTGCGTGGGCATTGGCTTTGATGGCAAACGCCGAGTCGGGAATCTCATCCACCACGGCGAAGTACTTGTCCAGCATGGCCAAGCCACCGCGGTGATCGCCTTCCAGCATCTTGAACTGCGCAATTTGCAGCATCATCTGAAAATGCGTGGTGTTGGGCATGGCGTCAATGTCCACTGATTTTTGGAAGTTTCTGGCCGCCGAATCATAGTTGCCCTGTGAGGCGTCGATGTGACCCAACAATTGATAAATCACGGCTTGAACGTATTCACTGACACCGGACTTCTGTAACATCACAGTCAAACCACCTTTGGCTTCCTCGTATTTCTCATCAGCCAAAAACTCACTGAAGCGGGTGATTTTCTTCGATTGCGCTTCGGTCATTACACCCACTTGACCAGAAGGTTTGCGGATGGGGTTATCGGTTTTCAACGAACCGGCGCTGGCAACAAAGGCAGCCAAACAAAGTAATAAAGCACTCAGTTTTTTCATCGGTAAGCTCCTCTTTTATTCGTCAGGCAAATCAAATTCGATGGTTTGGGTGGCCACTTGTTCCACACCGACGCCATCCACAATCTTGGGCTTGAACTTGAATTTCAAAATGGCCCTAATGGCTTCGCGATCAAAGATTCGACGCGGTTTGGCGTCCACCACTTCAGGGTTGGCCACCGTACCGGTTGGGGTGATGGTGAATTTCACTTTCACCCAGCCTTCGATTTTTGCCATCAATGCTTTGCGAGGGTACTGTGGCGCAATCCGCACAATCGGAATCACCCCACCCTCTTCACTCATGTTGACCTGGCCCACCGCACCCAAGTATGGCCCAGCACCGCCGACACCCAAGTCCAAATTCGGGATGTTGGGGGTGGGCATGTTATTCACCACCTGCTGATTTTGCTGCACATTCATTTTCGGCGGCGGTGGTGGCTCTTTCGGTGGTGGCGGCTTCTTAGGAATCCGTCTTGAACGCTCCCTGACTTCTTCATCCAATTTAACTTTGGTGAAGTCAATGGGTGGCAGTTCATCATCCAAGCGGTTGTTGTTGGCTGACTGACTGACCAGCGTGTGCATGATCAGGTACAGCACCACAGTGATCACTGCAGCAACAAAAGCAACCATCAAGTAACGTGGCAAACTCATACTAATTACCCCTGACCTTTTTCAGCAGCGATCGAAATACTCTCAACACCTGCTGATTTGATTTGGTCCATCACTTCAACCAAATCCCCGGTTCTGGAACCACGGTCGGCGATGATCACCGCACTGGCTTCAGGGTTTTCAGCATGCATCTTTTCCACACGAGAACGAACGGCCCGCAGGTCAACTTCTTGTTTGTTGATCCAAATAACGCCATCTTCTTTGATGGCAACCAAAATGTTACCTTTCTTCACTTGTTTGGCTTGAGAACTGCTGGGACGCGAAATGTCGACACCAGTCTCTTTCACAAACGAAGTGGTCACAATGAAGAAAATCAACATGATGAATACCACGTCCAACATGGGCGTGATGTTGATTTCTGCTTCGTCTTCATGAAAATGTCTTTTTTTCATAGTTATTCTCTTCTGTTGACTCTGACTCTAATTCAATTCAATTAGTTCAAAATCTTTAATGGGATTGCATGCGGTCTTCGAGTTTCTCAGATTCCACGATGGCTTTGTGCTTGAAATAAGTGGTGAAAAACACCCCTGATAAGGCCGCCACCATACCCGCCATGGTGGGGATGGTCGCTTTGGACACACCGCCGGCCATGGCCCTGGCGTTACTGGTACCCGCAATCGCCATGATGTCGAACACCTGCAACATACCATACACCGTACCAAACAGACCAAACAAAGGACTGATGGCCACCAGCGCTTCAAGGAAACCGAGGCCTGAACGCAACTCAATGGATGCTTCAGACACTTTGGCTTGCTTGATTCTCTTGGCATACCAAGTGGTGGTGTCATCCCGTTGATCCCACTCTCGGATGATGCGGTTTCTCAGTTTGGGGTAGGTGACAAAATAAAACCAGGAGCGCTCAAGAATCATCAACCACATGACAAACAGCAAGACCATGATGGCCCAGAGGACTGGGCCACCCATCTCGACAAAACTCAGTATGTCATACCATCGCTCTTTGAGCCAAAACATGCTTATTTCTCCGCCATCTTGGCCACGATACCAGCACTTTGCTCTTCAAGCACTTGTGTCTGTTTACGCGCCATGGATTGCAAGATTGAGTGCAGTACGGTCAACGGAATGGCCACGACCAGACCCAATACGGTGGTCACCAGGGCCATCGAGATACCGCCAGCCATTGATTTTGGATCGCCGGTACCCATCAGGGTGATCATCTGGAAGGTTTGAATCATACCCACAACGGTACCCAACAGACCCATCAACGGGGCAATCACATACAGCACTTTGATGAAGGACAGACCCGACTCCAATGGCGCAGTTTCACGCAAAATGGCTTCGTCGAGTTTCAACTCCATGGTCTCAATGTCAGAATCTGGGTTCTCGGTGTAGACCGACATGATGCGACCCAGGGCGTTGTTTTGGTTGGGTTGCTTCTTCTTCAGCTGGCTCTTGATCTTGCTGCCAGAAGACAACAACATGAAGAACTTGATCAAAGCAATGATCAAACCAAAAGCACCCAATGACAAGATCACGTAACCCACCGGGCCACCTTGCTTGATTTTGTCTTGCACACTGGGGGTTTGTACCACCAGCTGCAGAATCGTACCGCGGGTGTAATCAACCGGCACCTGGGACAGTTCACCTTGGGCGGTGCCAACAAAAGATTTCGCCATGTTGGCGTATTGGGCAGAAGGTTGTTTTTGCAAGCGTTGCAATTCGCCGCGACCGGTACCGGTACCGGCATCAGCCGCTGAACGCCAAACCAGGAAGTTACCGTTTGAATCAAACGCGTTGAAGGTACCCAGGCGCGTCACTTGTACATTTTCCTCAATCTCACCACGCTCATCACGGATGTTGGCGGTGAAGCGAGAAATTTTACCTTCTTCAATGATTTCACGTTGCATTTCAACCCACAGTTGACGCAACTCTTGGATGTTTGGCAATTTGGCTTGTGAAGCCAATTGGGTCAAGAACTCAACCCGGCCATCAATCTCGGCCGAAGTCATGGATTCTTCAATCGCACTGCGCAAGTCGCCAGCCAACACTTTAACGGTACCTTGCATTTCGCCCAAGTTACCAGAACGTTCAGCCAAGGTGGTTTCCAAATCGGCCAAGGTCAGCTCATTTTCATCAAAGGCGGTTTTCAGCTCTTCGGTGCGTCGCTCCAATGCGGCCAACTGGGCCCGCGCTTCAGACAACAAACGCGACTGTTGATCACGTTGGCGTTTGAATTCCGCTTCTCGTTGTTGGTTGGCTTGTGAGCTCTCAGTGGCAGCCCGTTGCACCACATTCAGCAGTTGGTCCAATGACATGTCCTGCGCTTGTGTGGCACCTGTGGTCAACAACCCAAGAGCCAATAATTTAATGATTTGCTTTCTCATGTCTTATTCTCCTGAAGTTTTGAATAGAATGGGCAAGCCAACCAGGTTAGGCGCAGCTTGTTTGGCGGCAATGCGAATGCCCTCTTTGATCGATGAGTTGAAACGATCAGGCAATTCTTCAAAACGTTTGGTTTGGGTGTTGTACCAACCAGATTTTTTCTCATCCAAAGTTTGGTACAGCAACGCGGTGCGTCCAATTTGCAAGAAATTGACATTCACGCCACCATCGATGTTGGCTTGGTAAGTCGATACCGATCGACCATAATCCAATTCGATTTGATAGGCTTCTGTCACTTTGCGGTATTTTTCTGAAGTGGTCACATTGGAAGCATTCAACATGTTTTCCAATTGGGTGACGCGGTTGATTCTTTCGTCCAGTCTGAAAGGCACATCAGCCTCAACGATTTTTCTCAACATATCAACCATTTCAATCACCATGGGTACCACGGCGCGGTTGGTTGATTCCAATTCAGTCATTTGTGCGTTCATCGACTGAATTTGCGAATTCTGGTCATTCACCACAGCTTCGAGCTGTTGGTTGTAAACGGTCAAACTTTCGATTTCAGAGAGAACGGTCCGGTATTGAACCAATAATTCTTCAGTTTGATCACTCATGCGATCAATGTTTCGTTGTGAACTTTCTGCGGCATTGTTGGTGTTGGTCACCACTTGCACAGCCGTTTGTAACTGGGCAAAACCTGCCATTGAAGTTACCATTAAAACCAAAACCACCAAAGACTTGGTGAACTTGGCCTTAGAAATTTGAGATATCAACATACCTTCCCTTCCAATTTTGTGTTTAAGAAAATGTGAGAACCCGGTAATTTTGCCAATTATTTCATGCATGAAGAGGCCAAAATTAAGTCCACACTCGACTTAGTGGTGAACAAGAATAACTGCCTTTTTTGAAAAATTAAAGTAATAATTACACAAAATTAAGATTTTTTTTGTTACCAATCAGAGGGCATTTTCTTTAAAATCCATGCACCACAAGGCTTTAGGGATCAATTGGCAAAAATGAAACAAAGTAAACTTTGGAAACATGTGGCAGCACTGCTCTACGACATTTTTCCTATTTTGGGCATTTTCCTCATCACGTCACTGTTTTTGGTTTTGCTCAGAGGGGGTGACGAAGTACAACCCGGTACCATCTGGTTGCAGCTGTTGTTGTTGATTGAAGTGTACTTATATTTCACTTACTCTTGGCTCAAAGGCGGACAAACTTTGGGCATGCGCGCCTGGAAACTGGGCATCCAAAATCACCACACCATGACTTGGGCCCAAGGCACCGCCCGTTTTTTGGTTGGCTTGTTATCCACCGCCTTGCTGGGAGCCGGCTTGTGGGCCCGGCGTTTTGATGTCGCTGGCCTGACTTGGATGGATCGGGTCTGTCAACGTCCGGTGATCAGTCTAGAGACCGAATGAATCCTGCGGAGATGGCTGGCGGTCACCACGCGTCAGCGACGCCAGCGACCCGATAAGCTGAACAGCAAGACGCTGATCAAGATCAAGGCCGGCACAGTGGTAATCAAGATCGGATTGACGTGGTACACCTCACCGAAGTTGAGCAGGGTTTTGTTGATCAGATAGACCACGATGCCAATCACCATGCCCACCACCAAGCGCTGAGCAAAGCCGCCAGACCTGATTTGCCCGAACAACACCATCACCCCACACAAGGCCGTGGCCATGACCAACAAGGGAAAGGCCATCTTTGACCAGCGGGCAATTTGATAGGAAGACTGCAACTGACCGGTACTGGCATTGAACTGTTCGAACTTTTTGATGTCTCTGATACTGAGGTACTTAGGCCGGGTGGTGCTGATGTTCAGTATTTCTGGCTGAATGCGGGAATCCCATCGTTGCTGCTCAATTTGTTGGGTGGTGACCCCGTGTTCGGCAAACACCGAAACCTGGAGACCACTGAGTGTCCATTGCTGATCGGCGAACACCGCCGTTTCGGCCTCAGACACCTGCACCAGTTTTTTGTCCTGCAACTCAAACACAGTGACATCAATCAATTCATAAGCACCGCTGGCTGAGCGGCGCATTTGGTTGGTGCGGAAGATCACGTCACCATCGCGCAACCAAATGGCATTGGCAGCCGAAGTGGCTTTGCCCTGCGAAATCTGCTCGTTGCGAAATTGTTGGGCCATTTGATCGCCCGCAGGACTGACATACTCCCCCATCAACACCACCAACACCAACCAGCAAGCCACGCTGAGCAGCACCGTACCGGCAATTCTCAATTTACTGACCCCCGTGGTCATCATCACCACCAGCTCAGAACCATTGGCCAGGGCTCCCAGTGAAACCACCACCGCCACCACCACACTGACTGGAAACAATTCATACACTTTGCTGGGAATGGTCAGCATCACATAAAAGAACACATCGCCCAAGGTATACACCGCAGTGATGTCGTTGAGCTCTTTGATCAAGTTGAACAACACATCGATGGCCAGCAACAACAACACCGCTAACAGCAGGCCGGCAGAAAAGGTTTTGAATATGTAACGGGACAGGATCGACATCAGGCTTTGGACCCCACCGTTTTGAGGGACAATTTGGGTCCATCATTTTTCAGCAAACGCCACAAACCATAACCGCCCAAGATCCCATATACCCACCACAAGCCCAATGACATGGGCAACTCGCCTTGCTCCAACAAGGAATGGCCAATGGTCAACAAATTGACCATGAAGGCGTAAGCCAAGATGCCAACCACTAAATTGATGAATTTGGCTTCGCGGTGAGAGGTTTTCGACAAGCCCACCGCCAACACAAACAAGGCCAACAACGAAAAGGCCGGACTCAAGCGCCAATGCAACTGCGCCTGATCAGTCACTGCATCGGATTGCAACAACTCAACGGTGGGCTTGGATTTTTCATCCAAGGCGGCAATTTGTTGATCCAGGTCGGGCAACTTGATGTCGTTGCGCTCAAACTGCATCATTTGATAGGCGTTGGTTCCCGGCACCCCTTCGTTGCGGTAGCCATTGAATAAGGCCACATATTTTTGGTCATTCTCTTCAAACTGATATCCGTATTCTGCGGTCAAGGTATCGATGCGGTCAGGGTGGTGGATGTTGGCAAAGACATTTTCCACCCGCTGTTGTTCGACATCCACTTTTTCGACAAAGATCACCCCTTCATCAGAAAAGAATTTCTGGAACTTGCCTTCGGTCAGACCCATCAATGAAATCTTTTCATTGGCTTGGGTGGTCAACTCTTTGGACAACCTGGCGGCTTCGGGCGCGATCACCAAGGACACCACCAGCATCAAACCAAACACCAACCACATCAGCGGTTGCAAGGCACGAAACAAATCTTTGCTGGACCAACCAACCGCATGCATCATCACCGCTTCTTGGTTGCGGTAGAGCTGACTCAGTGATACCAACACCCCCAGGTAAAACGACAAAGGAATCAAGATGGTCAACACATCCACCGAACGCAAACTCAATTCAATGAACAACAGCTCTGGTGGCAAGATGCCGCGGGCAATGGCCCGCAAGGTGGAGGTGAACAAAGTACCAATCATCAACAAGAACAACAACGACAACACCACCAGCGAAGTTCTGATGGTTTGTTTTCGTAAATAATTGGCCAGGATTTTCATGCAAGTTCCCAAAACAGTCGGCGCGTATTTTAACAGACTGCGGTGACACTTATCTGGGCATTTTTTCTTGTCCTTATATATAAGGTGTCTTTACCCCCATTCACAGACTTGACCAGCATGGCCCATGACCGCTGATTTTTCTCGGGTTTTTTTATGCCCACCGATGCCTTGCGGGCATTGTGTCTGCATCTGATAATGATTAAAATGGCCAGTTCGTCTAATTCTGGAGTTTCCTCAATGAAAATCAAAGCCACCCACCAAGCGATCCATGAATCAAAAGCCGACCATTTGCTCATCGGTCACTTTGAAAAAGCACCCACCAATGCCTTGATTGATCAATTGGGTGGCAACGCAGCGACTGATTTTGCAGCCAGAATCAAACAACAGGACTTCACCGGCAAGAGCGGCCAGTCCATCACATTGTATGTCGACAATGGCCCAGTGGTGGTGGTCGTGGGCTTGGGTAAAGCCGACAAACTCAGCCCCACCGGTTTGTATGAAGCGACCCACAAAGCCGTGGCCGCCTTGGCCAAATCACGGGCCGAAAAAGTCGGCAACTACCTGGCCTGTGTCGAATACGCACAAATTGATGCGGCCCAAGCAGTGAAGCTGGTGACCCTGGCTGCCGCTCATGCCGAATACCGATATGAAGACACCAAGGCCTTCAAAAAAGGCAACAAACACCACCTGAAAACCATGGAAGTCGCCATTGCAGAAAACCAGACTGAGTACTTGCAGCAAGCCGCTGCCATGGCTTCAGGCATCCAAGCCGCCAGACATTTGGGCAACAACCCGCCCAATATCTGCAACCCCAAATACATTGCCAAGTATGCCACCCGCATTGCCGAAGGCCACAAAAAATGCGAGATCAATGTGTTGAATCACAAACAAATGGAAAAAATGGGCATGGGCGCCTTGTTGGCTGTGGGCCAAGGCAGTCACAACAAATCCAAACTGGTGGTGTTGAAATACAATGGGGCTGATGCTGATCAAGCTCCCATCGCTTTGGTCGGCAAAGGCATCACCTTTGACACCGGCGGCATCTCTTTGAAACCGGGTCCCAACATGGATGAGATGAAGTATGACATGTGTGGTGCGGCCACCGTCATCGGCGCTTTTGTGGCGGCGGTTGAGTTGGGCTTGCCGATCAACTTGATGACCTTTGTACCGGCCGTTGAAAACATGCCAGACGGCAAATCCTACCGCCCCGGTGATGTCATCACTTCGTATTCCGGCAAAACCATTGAGGTATTGAACACCGATGCCGAAGGTCGCATGATTTTGTGTGACACCTTAACTTATGCCCAAGAATTCAAACCTTCGGTGTTGTTGGATTTCGCCACCCTGACCGGCGCTTGCGTGGTGGCTTTGGGTCACCAAGCCTCGGCGGTGATGACCAAAACCGACGGCTTGTTTGAAGACTTGAAAACCGCTGGTCTGCAAACCCATGACCGCGTGTGGGAGTTGCCGTTGTGGGATGAATACCAGAAACAACTGGACACCACCTTTGCCGACATGCAAAACATCGGTGGCTTCCCAGCCGGTACCATCACCGCAGGTTGTTTCCTGTCGCGCTTCACTGAAGGCCAAAACTGGGCCCATGTGGACATCGCCGGAACGGCCTGGAACAGCAAAAAAACAGGTGCCACCGGCCGACCGGTGGCGATGTTGGTGCAATACCTGATCAACGAAAGCAAAAAATAACCCGCCCGGCACACAGGGCCCGCATTGCAGAGAGTGAAATGATTGAGAAGTACGATCCGTCGCTGATTGAGTCCAAGTGGTATCAGCATTGGGAACAACAAGGATATTTCAAAGCCAACCAACAAGGAACTGGATCCTATTGCATCATGATCCCGCCACCCAATGTGACCGGTACTCTGCACATGGGTCACGCCTTTCAGGACACCATCATGGACACCCTGATTCGCTATCACCGCATGCAAGGCAAAAACACCTTGTGGCAACCCGGCACCGACCACGCCGGCATCGCCACCCAAATGGTGGTCGAACGCCAGCTGAATGCCCAAGGCACCTCGCGGGTTGAATTGGGTCGCGAAGCCTTTGTCGACAAAGTCTGGGAATGGAAAGAACAGTCTGGCAACACCATCACCCAACAGCTGCGGCGCATGGGCGCATCCCCAGATTGGTCACGCCAACGCTTCACCATGGACGACGGCTTGTCGGCCGCCGTGCTCAAAGTGTTTGTTGACTTGTACGAAGAAGGTCTGATTTACCGCGGCCAACGTCTGGTCAACTGGGACCCGACCTTGAACACCGCTTTGAGTGACCTGGAAGTCGAGTCAATTGAAGAAAATGGCTCCATGTGGCATTTCAAATACCCGGTGGCAGATGCCCAGGGACAAGCCACCAATGAACACCTCATCATCGCCACCACCCGTCCTGAAACCCTGTTGGGTGACACCGCCGTGGCGGTCAACCCAGCCGATGAGCGTTTCCAACACCTGATCGGTCAACAGGTGCTGTTGCCCTTGTGTGACCGTTTGATTCCCATCGTCGGTGATGAACACGCCGATCCGGAAAAAGGCACGGGTTGTGTGAAAATCACCCCGGCCCATGATTTCAATGACTACGAAGTGGGCCAACGACATGACTTGCCCATGATCAACGTCATGAACTTTGATGCCACCATCAACCACAACGCTCCTGAGCCATTCTGGGACATGCCCCGTTATGAGGCCCGCCAAGCCGTGGTCAAGGCCATGGAAGATCTGGGCCTGTTGGATGAGATCAAACCCCATGTATTGATGGTGCCGCGCGGCGATCGGTCGGGTGATGTGATCGAACCGATGTTGACCAACCAGTGGTACGTGGACGCCAAAACCCTGGCCGGCCCCGCCATCAAAGCGGTGGACAACGGTGACATCAAATTTGTCCCGGACAATTGGAAAAACACCTATTACGCCTGGATGAATGACATCCAGGATTGGTGCATCTCTCGCCAATTGTGGTGGGGGCACCGCATCCCGGCCTGGTATGACGAACAAGACAATTATTACGTGGGCCTGTCAGAAGCCGACGTGCGACACAAACACGGTTTGGATGAGACCGTCAAGCTGCGCCAGGACAACGATGTGTTGGACACCTGGTTCTCATCGGCCCTGTGGCCATTTGCCACCTTGGACTGGCCCGAGAACACTCAGGAGCTGCAAACTTATTACCCCACCAATGTGTTGGTAACCGGCTTTGACATCATCTTTTTCTGGGTGGCACGCATGATCATGATGGGTCTGAAATTCATGGGTGACGTGCCCTTCAAGGAGGTCTTCATCACTGGCTTGGTGCGTGATTCACATGGCCAGAAGATGTCCAAGTCCAAAGGCAATGTGTTGGATCCCATTGATCTGATCGATGGCATCACCCTGGAAGACTTGTTGGCCAAACGCACCCAAGGTTTGATGCAAGACCACACCAAAAAAGTGGATCACATCATCCAACTCACCAAAGAAGACTATCCCGATGGCATCAAAGCCTACGGTTGTGACGCCATGCGCTTCACCTTTGCCTCATTGGCCAGCACCGGCCGGGACATCAACTTCGACATGGGTCGGGTGGAAGGCTACCGCAATTTCTGTAACAAGATCTTCAATGCTTCGCGCTTCGTGTTCATGAACACCGAAGACCACCCGGCCCAAGCGTGGACCATGGACCAAGCCTCAACGGTGGAACAATGGATCGTTTCTCGCCTGCAACACACCATCGTCGAGTACCGCAAGCACATGGACCGCTATCGCCTGGATTTGGCCAGCCAAACGATTTATGACTTTTTCTGGAATGAGTACTGTGATTGGTTTTTGGAGCTGTCCAAGCCCTTGTTAAAAACCGCCATGAAGGCGCAAGTCCAAGGCACCTTGTTGTATGTGTTGGATCAGGCTTTGCGTTTGTTGCACCCGATCATGCCTTATGTGACCGAAGAAATCTGGCAAGCCGTCAAACCGCGTTTGAACTTGTCCGCTGAATCGATCATGATCAGCGAATTTCCAACGGCTGATGAGGCCTTGCGCAACCCATCAGCAGAAGCGGCCATTGAATGGATCAAAGGCTTCACTTTGGGGGTGCGACAAATCCGCGGTGAAATGAACATCCCACCCGCCAAAGCCCTGCCCGTGGTGGTGTCTCAAGTCAATCAGCAGGATCAAGACATGCTGGCTGCGCATGGTGAGTTGATTCAGAACATGGCCCGCCTGGAAGCGGTCACGGTGCTGTCTGCTGGGGCCGAAGAGCCAGCGGCAGCCACGGCTTTGTTGGGCGAAATGAAAATCTTGATTCCGTTGGCTGGTTTGATCGATGTGAACGAAGAAACCCAGCGCATTGAAAAACAGATGGGTAAAATTGAGCAAGAAATCAAACGCGCTCAAGGCAAGCTCAACAACGATAAATTCGTCAGCAAAGCACCGCCCCATTTGGTCGATGCCGAACGCGACAAATTACAGACCAACCAACAAGCTTTGTCCGAACTGCAAGAGCAGCTGGAAAAACTGCAGTCACTTTGAGGCCCATGCGGCCATGTATACCGGCCGGCCATGCTGGCCCAACGAACCCATGACCAGGCCCTCTGCGTGGAGGGCCTGTTAAAAAGCCATCACCTTGAGTACAATGTTTGACAGCGTACATTGGCGAACACCATGAAATTCATCTGCACAATCCTGTGGTCAGCAGCACTGACCCTCAGCACTTGGCAGGCCCGGGCGGCTTGTGCCGATGAGGTGCCCTATCCCCATGCCTCCTACCCAGAATTGACCATCAAAACCAGCCTGGGAGAGGTGGTGATAGAACTGGATCGCCAGCGGGCGCCACTGACTGTCAATCAATTCCTACACCATGTGCAAGACCAACGCTATGATGACAACCTGGTGCACCGGGTGGTCAAGGAGTATGTGGTGCAAACCGGTGCGTTCAACAGCGATTTGACCGCGGTGACCGGTTGCGGTCAACTGTTCAATGAGTCGGGCAACGGTTTGCCCAATGACCGCGGCACCCTGGCCATGGCCCGCTATGACGATCCCCATTCGGCCAACAGCAGTTTCTTCATCAACCTCAAAGACAACGCCAATCTGAACCCCAACCGCAAGACTTGGGGTTACACCGTTTTCGGTTATGTGGTCTCTGGCATGGATGTGGTCGATCAAATGGCGCAGCAAGCCACGGCTTATCACCCAGAGCTGGATGCCCCGGATGTACCCGTTAACCCCATTAAAATCATCAGTGTGAGGCTCAACCCATGACCCCTGATTTCATTCAATTTGATAAATCCGATCAACAAACCACCTTGTTCATTAGCGGTGAAGTGGACCTGTCCAACTCGGCTGAATTACGCAAAACCATCTTGGGCGCCTTGAAGACCACCGATTCAGTGAAAGTGAATTTATCGGGCGTTGATTACATCGATTCATCTGGCATTGCGGCCATGGTGGAAGGCTTGCAGTTTGCCAACAGCAACGGCAAAAAATTCAGCCTCACGGCACCCAGCCAGCAGGTCAACAGCATCTTGCGATTGGCCCGCCTCGACCAGGTGTTTGACATTGAGTAAGGTGCTGATTGAAAAAATCGAGCTGATCGGCATGTGGTCCTATCAGGCCATTGAGCGGGTGGGTTTTGCCATTCGCTTGTTCTGGGACAGTTTTTATTGGCTGATCATCGGCCGCCGCTACCAACAAAAAATCCGACTGCGGCAAGTGGTCGAACAAGTGCGGGTCAATGGCTTTGACGCCTTACCGATTGTTATGACTTTGGCCTTTGTGGTGGGCATGATGTTGTCAATCCAACTGCTCTATGCGCTGTCCGATTTTGGCGCCGAATCTCAAGTACTGCTGGCCATTGCCAAATCGGTGACCCGCGAATTTTCACCCTTGATCACCGGGGTGATCGTGGCCGGCCGATCGGGGGCCGCCATTGCCGCGCGCATTGGCTCACAAGTGGTGTCACAAGAAGTCGATGCCTTGAAAGTGATCGGCATCGTGCCGGTCCGCTACCTGGTGCTGCCGCCCTTATTGGGATTAATGATTTCGATGCCCCTGCTGGTGGTCAGCGCCGATGTGATGGCCATCTTTGGTGGCGCCATCTTCAGTGTCAGCAAATTGGACATGAGCATCAGCGCCTACATGGTTGAATCATTCAATGTGCTGATCGTCGGTGATGTGATGCAAGGCCTGATCAAAAGCGTGGTGTTTGGGGTCATCATTGTGTTGGTTGGGGCCACCACCGGATTTCACGTCACCGGCGGCGCCGAAGGGGTGGGTAAAGCCACCACCAGCGCCGTGGTGATATCCATCTCATTCATTGTACTGGCCGACATGATCGCCAGTTACTTCCTCACCCAGTGATGTCATGACCACAGATAACCACACCCCAGAAACCGTCATCTCAGTCAAACAACTGGTGACCCACTATGGCATGCGAAAAATCCTTGATGGCGTTGATATGGATGTCAAACGCGGTGAGATCCGGGTCATCATGGGCGGCAGTGGTTCGGGCAAGTCCACCCTGTTGTGGCACATCCTGGGATTGTATGAACCGACCAAGGGTGAAATCGAATTGTTGGGCCAGAACATCCACCAAATCAATTTCAACGACAATTTGAAACTGAAACAAAACATCGGGGTTTCATTCCAAAGCGGCGCGCTGTTTTCGTCCATGACGGTGGGGGAAAACGTGGCCTTGCCATTGCGTGAATTCACCGACTTGGATGAGAACACCATCCGCATCATTTCCCGCATGAAACTGGAAGTGGTCAACCTCGGCGGTTTCCACAAACTGATGCCGGCACAATTGTCTGGCGGCATGATCAAACGAGCAGCCCTGGCCCGGGCCATCGTGATGGATCCCAAGCTGCTGTTTTTCGATGAACCTTCTGCAGGACTGGACCCGGTGGTGGCCTCGGAAATTGATGACTTGATCCTGTCTTTGCGTGATACCATGGGCATGAGCATGGTGGTGGTGACCCATGAACTTGACAGTGCCTTTAAGATTGCGGATAAAATAACCGTCTTGGACAATGGCAAAAACCTGATCACGGGAACCGTCGAGGAAATACAACAGTCCGACAACAAACGGGTCATGGACTTACTGCAACGACGATCCCGGCATGATAAATTGAACCCGTCCGAATACCTCAAACGACTCACACAGGAAAATTACACGCTCTCATGAAAAGACACATCAGCAATTACTTTTGGGTCGGTTTATTCACTTTGGTGATATCCATATTCACCTTGTGGATCCTGGTCAAAATGACCGGCAAAGAAGCCGATGCCGTGGACTACCACAGCTACTATGCCAATGTGACCGGTTTGGGCTATGGCACCCCGGTGTATTTTGAGGGTTACCGCATTGGCCAGATTGAAGCCATCACCCCGGAATACAAACAAAGCAAGCTGGATTTTAAAGTGACTTACTCGGTGTTGAAAGAATGGAAAATCCCCAACGATTCCAGCGCCCAAATCAATTCCGCTGGGTTGTTGGCTGACATGTCAATCAACATCAAAGGCGGTGAATCAACCACCCATTTCAAACCCGGTGACACGGTGCCTGGACTGCCACCGGCGGATCTGTTCGCCCAGCTGGCCGGGGTTTCCGACAACATCACCGAAATTTCTGAAGAACAAGTCAAACCCATGTTGGAAATGTTGCATGAACGGCTGGACAGCATCACCGCACAAATTGATGATGGCCTGCCTGGCATCATGGACAACATCAACACCTCTACCACCGAGTTGAATCAACTGATGCAGTCTGCCAACAAGATTTTGAGCAATGAGAACACCGACAACATCGATGAATTCATTGCCAACCTGGCCAAGCTCACCGAACAAATGCAACTGTCGATTCAAACGCTTGATGAAGGCCTGACCAACATCAACAGCCTGGTCTCGGATGCCCGCGGCTTGATCTCGGCCGATGACTCGGAAATGGCTGACATCCTCAAAACCGCATCGCGCAGTATGTTGGCTTTGTCCAACAAATTGGACAGCATCACCAATGAAATCGAATCTGCCAGCATGAACCTCAATGAAGCCACCAACCTCATCAGGAAAAACCCCTCCAGTTTGATTTTTTCCAAGGAGCCTGACGTGGAGGACGATGACTTATGAACCGCCTGATCCTGACCTTGTTGGTGTGTTGTTTGACCCTGGCAGCCTGCAGCAATCAAAAAGCCCAAAGCAAAAAATACTTCCGACTGCCGGCAACGGCCCAGGCAGCCACTGCCGAGCCCAAGCCATTGACCTTGGTGATCAAGCGCCCCAAAGCACTGAGTGTGCTGGGTGGACGTCCCATGGTGGCCACCCAAGCGGATGGCTCACTGGTTCAACTCAGCCACCATTTCTGGTTGGAATCACCCAAAGTGTTGCTCCAAGACCACCTCAAACAATGGGCCACCGGGCGTTGGCAATCGGTCTCCACCCAAGTGCCGGCTCAAGCCGAACACCAAATCTTGGATGCCCGCATCCTGGCTTTCGAAAAAAACCAACAATTGGCTCAGGTCAGTTTGGAGTTCATGCTGTACGATGCGGACAATCGAATGCTGTTCAGTCGCCAATATGTGGTGCAGCACAACATCGACGGTGAAGGTTACCGGGCATTCAGTCGCGCCATGGGCCTGGCCGTCGATCAAATCCTTTCGCAGCTGGCCATGGACTTGATCGATGTTCAGTGAACGGCTGATCAACGAGCTGGGCTTGATCTCGCTGCGCTTGAAACAGCCGGTGCCGCACAATGCCCATGATTTGTTGGACCGCTTGAGTGATGAGACCCCAACAGCATCCGAGACAGCCACCGAAACAGCTCCCAAGTTGGATAAAAATGAATTCAGACTGTTGGTGAAAATGCTGCAAGCCATCGGCCATGATTGCCAATACGACGCCATGACTTATGACGGGTCGGTGGTGACTTATCAACACCCCAAGAAAACCTTGGTGTTTGACGACATCAAACGGGCAGACGATGCCCAAATCATGAACCTCACTCGTTTGGCCGACTTGTTGCTGGATGACTCATTGAAACGCCCAGTTTGGGAAAAACTCAAGTCCTTGCGGTAGTCCCTCATGATGCGCGACCACCTGTTTCATAAACAACTGGGAGCCGACATGAATTTCCGCTGGCGGGGCGGCGACGTGTCTCGGATTGAAGCCTTTGCCGACGGCATTTTTGCCATCACCATCACGCTGTTGATTGTGGCAAGCGCCTCCACTTACGGGTTTTATGACATGTGGTTGATGGTCCGTGATTTGCCGGCCTTCTTGCTCAGCTTTGCGTTCATCATGTATGCCTGGCTGGAGCATTACTTGTTTTTCCGCCGTTATGGCATGGCCGATGGACTGACCTTGTTGTTCAACGCCCTGTTTTTGTTTTTGGTCATGTTCCTGGCTTATCCATTGAAACTGCTCAGCACCTTTTTGTGGTACCTGATCATCGGCGAACCGGTGGCGCCCTTGTTTGCCATTCCCGACCACATCGACTGGACAATGAGCAATTTGGATCAGCGCATGTACATGATGTATTTCTATGGCGCGGCCATCATTGGCGTGTTCGGCACCTTGTTGTGCATGCACTTGAATGCCCACCGCCAACGGGCACCTCTGGAGCTGGATGCCATTGAATTGACCAGCACCAAACAATCCATCACGCACCATTTGGTTTCGACCTTAATCGCAGTGGCCTCAGTCACCACTTTGGCATTGACCCAAAATCCCGGCATCTCTGGTGTGATTTATTTCCTGATGCCCACTTTGCACCCTTTGGTCAGTTATTTTTTCATCAAGCGGATCAATCATTTGAAGGATGCCCAAAGATGAAGCCAAGCCGTGCTGCACGGGTTACTGCAGCCAATCACAACATGATAGAATGCCAGCCATGAAATTCATATCTTTGTGCGCGGCTTGCTGCCTGCTTACCCTGCCGGTTTGGGCCAATGAGGACGCCGATGAACACCTGTATGATGGCATCGATTACCGCTGGTACTGGAATGCCAACCTCGGCATCGTGGTGCCAGATGATGACATCCGCTTGAATGAAGCCCAGGTGATCGATTTCCGGGTGGGTAAGCACTTCACTGAAAATTGGGCCATGGAATTTGAGGTGATGCGTGATGAGTACGATTTCGACATTGATTTTGACCTGAAACACTATGCCGCAGGATTCAATTTCATTTACACCAACCACGACCCCTTGTGGAAGCCCTATTTTCTGGTCGGTGTGGGTGGCATCTATTCGGATTCTCGTTTTCCAGACACCCAGGATGCCGACTTAATCGTCAATTTGGCGGTCGGCGGTTCCTGGTATTTCACCGGTCACGGGGTGCGCATTCGGGCCGAAGCCCGGTCTCGACTGGACACCAATGATTCAGATTTACCCGGTCAAGATGGCTTTGGTGATGGCCAGTTCACCATCGGCATCATCGTGCCCATCGGCGATTAGCCCGCCCTCACAAGAACGGCAACAACCAACCACTGCGTTTTTTGTAATCTGCCCAACCGGGATGGCGGGACAAGCTCTGCTCTTTGGCCACCATGTTCGGCACGAACACCAACAACCAGACGGCGCCCAAAATCAAAGCCGCCGCCCAATGCCAGACCAGCAAGCCAAAGGCCCCATAGATCATGATTTCACCCAAATAATTGGGGTGACGGATGTATTTGTGGATGCCATCTGCAATCAATCCGGCTTGTAAGCGCAGGGTGTGGTATTTTTGCGCATCGGCGGCAATCATAATCACACAACCCAACAAACACAAAGTGATGCAAATGGCCAACCAGATCGGCTCAGCCAAGGGGTAGGCTGGCGTTTGTGGCTGGCTGATCAACAGCCAGGCCAGCACCCAATACCAAAACAACACCCCAATAAAGGCCATCAGTCCACCACCTATGGTCACCCGCCGCTGCCAACTGGCATCCGGAAAGGCCAGGTCTTTGAGCAACCAAACCAAGCCATAACCACCATGCAACGCCAAATAAACATAAGCGACGGTGCTGTGGTTTTGGAAATAAAACATCAGGGCCAGCACCACCCACAAGGTACCGGCTTTTTGGAAGTTGATCACCCAGGCCAATTTCCAGGGTTTGGGACCACCGAGGAAATCAGTGGTCAAGTGGTCTGCCAAGCGCTTCAAAAACATCAACATGACCTTGAGTTTACCCGGTCAAAACAGAGATTTCAAAGCTGCGGCCGCATAAGGTTGCATGGTGTCGTATTGCCGTGCTTGCAGCTTTAACACCCATGCGGGGTCTTGCAACAAGCTGCGACCCACCGCCACCAGGTCAATGTGTCCATCGGCCAGCCATTGTTCCAGCAATGCGAAATGACTGGCATCCGCATTCGACTGCGCGGCCATGCCGCGTTGTTCCTCATCGACAAAACCACCGGCCAAGCCGACACTGCCGACCGTGATGGTCGGTTTACCGGTCAAGCGTTTGGTCCAGCCAGCCAGATTCAGCGCTGAACCTTCGAACTCAGGTTCCCAAAACCGCCGGGTTGAACAATGGAACACATCCACCCCGGCGTCCACCAAAGGTGCCAGAAAGCGCTCCAATTCTGCCGGGTTGGTGGCCAAACGGGCGTGGTAGTCTTGCAGCTTCCACTGTGAAAAACGCAGCACGATGGGAAAATCAGCGCCCACCGCATGGCGCATGGCTGCAATCAACTCAACGGCAAAGCGGGTGCGCCCGACCAAGTCACCACCATAATGATCGGTGCGCAGATTGGTTTTGTGCCAAAAGAATTGATCCAATAAATAACCATGTGCACCATGAATTTCAACCCCATCAAAGCCCAGAATCTGGGCCTGACGTGCACTGTCGACAAAGGCCTCAATCACCTGTTCGATGTCCTGATGGGTCATGGCCACACCATTGGGCCGATTGGGTGACAACAGGCCCGAAGGGCTGTAGGCTGGCACCGACTCATCGGGTTGCAAACAATCTTTGCGCACCCCACCCACATGCCACAATTGCGGGATGATTTTACCGCCTTCGGCGTGCACCGCTTCGACCACTTGTTGCCAGCCGGCCAAGGCCTTTTCGCCATGAAAAAAAGGCACATTGGGATAGCCATTGGCACCCGGGTGTCCGACACAGGTGCCTTCAGTGATGATCAAACCCACGGCGTTTGCTGCCCGCCTACGATAATAAGCCACGTTGCTGGCATTGGGCACATGGCCCGGTGAAAAACTGCGCGTCATGGGCGCCATCACCAAACGATTTTCGGTGGACAAAGACCCCAGTTGCCAGGGTTGGAACAAAGCCGAGCTCATTTGGCCAATTGCTGACACAACTTGATCAGCGCATCCAGGGCTTTGGCGATGTGGGCCTTGGTTATGTCATCGGTCAAATCACCCTGCTCATTGAATTTACTGCTGGCCTGGCCAATCATCACTTCGGGTTTGTTGACGATCACCGAATTCATGAACACCAAAATTTGGCGCAAATGGTATTGGCTGCGGGCTGTGCCCAGGCCAGGACTGGCCCCCATGATGGACAGGGCTTTGCCGTTGAACGCCTGGTTTTCAACCCGAGAGAACCAATCGATGGCGTTTTTCAGCACCCCGGATACGGAATAATTGTATTCAGGCGAAGCCAGCACCAAAGCATCGGCTTGGGCCAGTTGCTCGTGTGCAGTCTGTACCGCAGCGGGTATGCCTTGGTCGTTCAAATCTTGGTCATACAAGGGGAAGCCGCTGATGTCCACTTCACAAAATGTGATGTCCTTTGCCGCCAATACGGTGTTCACATGGCGTAAGATGCCGCGGTGGGTTGAGTTTTTTCTGAGACTGCCTGAGATGCCAGCAATGATCATGTGGGTTCCTGTTTGAAATGCAGCCATTATAGCTGGCCACAGTGAAAATCCCGTCACGGAAATCTGTGGTTTTGATTCAACCCGGCGCCCGTGGCTGGTAAGATAATGGTGAGTGTGTTGAGGAAAAGAACATGAACAATGGTGTGATGAATAGATGCATGGGCCTGTGGTTCATCTGCATGGTGCCGCTGGGCAGCCTGGCACAAGAATACAGTTATGTTTGGGCCAACCAATACCCGGCTTTGGCCGATCCCGAAATGGTGTGTTGCTATGATTTCGATGGCGACCAGCAGCTGGATGATTTCAACGGCGGTGTGATGCTGTCTTTACAAAGCCTGGTGTCTGAAGATTTTCAAGCCCTGGCTGATCAGCGAATCATCGACAACGCCCATGTGCGGGTGTGGCGCTGGGACCAATTGCCCGCCAGTGACGGGTCGGTGTCGTTGAGTATTCTGTTGGGGGATGTGAGCCAACCCAGGCCTGTCTTTGGCCGACCGCAGAGGTGGCCTGACCCAAGTGTTCATTGACCCGGCAGCAACCAGCCAATTCACCGGCACCATGACGGCCGGCGCCATCGATTTGTATGCTGAATCCTCGGTGTCGTTGTTTTTTGTGCCTTTGTTGGCCGCACAAATCAACACCCGCCTGCCGCAAGGCACCGTAGGCGCGGCCTTCAATGTGCCGCTGAATGAAGCCCGCATCAGGGGACAATTGGAACAAAACGAACCGGGTTGCCAAGGGGTGTGCAGTGACACTTTGATGGGCACCGATCCGGCCATTTTGGGGGCCCTGGAAATCAGTGGCTTGATCCATCATGCCGATGAGATGGATGCCTTGAACGA
Organism: Marinicella meishanensis; assembly: GCF_019931145.1. GTDB lineage: Bacteria > Pseudomonadota > Gammaproteobacteria > Xanthomonadales > Marinicellaceae > Marinicella > Marinicella meishanensis. Next base: position 102,511 of record NZ_JAIOUV010000002.1, read on the forward strand.
GGTTGCCGCCCAGTGCACCTGTGCCGGCATGGATCCCCAATTGCCGTTGATTGATTATGTGGAGGACAACCAAGGTCTGACTTTTTCCTGTAATTACACCGAGTTGGATGAAACCCTTTGTGATGACACCATTCCATTTTGTCAAACGATCGAAAGCCCCTGTGATTTCGCCGCCTTACTGGGCAGCTTTTATGATCAAGACACCAATGACAATGCCGTGACTGACAGCAAGTCGGTGGGCGGTTTGTTGGGCATTGCTGGGGCCACGGTCACGGGTGTGGAAGATTTGATATTTGCCGATGATTTCGATTGATTGCTTTGATCTATGAAGGGCTTGTTGACATGTGTTGCCTTGATTTGGACACCCACTTTGACCGCCCATCTGGATGCCGATCATCACCTCGATTATTTGAATGAGCGGATTGAGCAGCATCCCAATGATCCGAGCTTGTTTTTACAGCGCGCACAAATTCTTGCGGTGCATGGCGCCTGGCAACAAGCAGCCAGCGATTTGCACACCGCCAGCAGGGGCTTTGCCTTTGCTCCAGACATCCATTTGCACATGGGCTTGTTGTATGCCGAACAACAGCACGCGGTCTTGGCCACCCAATATTTGACCCAGTTTCTCAGCAGCGAAGGGGTGGCGCAGTTTCCCAATAAACAAGCATTGGCAGCGGTCACCTTGGCAGAATTGGCCAGCCAACAACAGCGACCTGCGGTGGCCGCTCAACATTATTTGCAGGTGTTGCAATGGCAGCGAAAGGCACCGGCTCACCTGTACTTGATCACCGCACAAACCCTGCAACAAAGCCGCGATCGCGAATCGGCCATGGCGGTGATCACGCAGGGTTTAGCAAGCTACCCAGCGCACCTGGGCTTGTTGGAATTGAACATCAAGCTGGCCCAGCAAAGTGGTAACCAGGCCCAGGCCCAAGCAGCGCTTGATCGCCTGTTGCACCGTTTTCCCAACCACCCCAAGTGGCAAACCACACCGGACGCCCCCCATGCAGCACAATAAGCACAAGCAAAGCCGGGTGTTGGCCTGGTCTTTGCTGGGCTGGCTGCTGAGCAACTGGGCACAAGCCAGTGAACTGATCAGGGGCCCGTACATCCAAAACCAATCCCCCACCAGCGTCACCTTGCGCTGGCGCACCCATGGTTTGACCGACTCGGTGGTGATGTGGGGACTGGCACCAGGCCAACTCAATGAGTCGATCACCCAAGCCACCCCCACCACCGAACATGAGGTGACCATCACCGGATTAACCCCCAACCAGCGCTACCACTATGCCGTGGGCAGCAGTGCGGAAATACTGGCCGGCAATGATGCCAACCACGCCCTGACCATGCCACCGACACACGGCACCGCTCAACCACTTCGAATTTGGGTGTTGGGTGATTCGGGCACCGCCAACGCCAACGCCGCAGCGGTGCGAGATGCTTACTTGAATTTCAATGGCAACCAGCACACCCACCTGTGGCTGATGTTGGGTGACAACGCCTACTCCTCGGGCACTGAAGAACAGTATCAAGCCGCTGTGTTCGACATGTATCCCAGCCTGCTCAGGCAGTCCAGCTTGTGGCCGGTGATCGGCAACCACGATGTCCACAACGCCAATTCACTGACCGGCACGGGGGTCTATTACGACATCTTCACCTTACCCAAGCAAGCCCGCACCACCGGTCACAGCACCGGCGTGGACTCGGGCAGTGAAGCTTATTATTCCTTCGATTATGGCAACGTGCATTTTGTGATGTTGGATTCGGTGTTTATTTCGGTGCCATTTCGCGCAGCCATGATCGATTGGTTGCAGGCCGATTTGATGATGAGCCAGGCGGATTGGACCATCGCCATGTGGCACCACCCACCCTACACCAAAGGGTCACACGATTCGGACCTTGAGTCCAGACACATTTGGACCCGGGAGACGGTGTTACCCATCTTGGAACAACATGGCGTGGACTTGATCCTGGGTGGACACAGCCACTCGTATGAACGGTCATGGCTGATCGATGGGCATTACGGCTTGTCGCAGAGTTTTGATCCCCAACAGCATGTGTTGGATGGGACCAACGGCAATCCCTTTGCCGGTGAAACCTACTTTAAGCCCACGCTGGGTGCCGCACCGCACGAAGGGTCGGTTTATGTGGTCGCTGGCAGCTCCGGCAAAGTGGGTAACATCGAACCCAACCCGCACCCGGCGATGCGCCATTTATTGGCCCTGCAAGAATTGGGCTCCTTGGTGATTGATGTCAGTGGTCATCACTTGTTGGTGCAGTTTTTGTTGGACAATGGACAAGTCCAAGATGTGTTCCGCCTGACCAAACAAGACTTGATTTTTGCGACCACATTCAATTAGGACCAGACAACACCCATCAAGGGTGCTCTGGGCACCCTTGATGGGTCTGGCATGTGTGACTTCACATCAACGGCGGGTCAACCAAAACACCCGTCGCAGCACGGCGGCCACGCCATCGGGCAACTCGGCCGCATCATAGGTGGTGTCATTGACCGTCACCGCCCCTTTCAATTCAACGCCTTGGTCATCCGCCATGATGTTCAATCCGGTGAAACTGACGTCCATGCTGCCACTGATCGACGCCAACACAAACGCCCCATCGGCGGTGGTGGAGATTTGCCCATTGCCGCGACTGGTTTGCTTGGACACCACGCCAGTCAAGCTGGCTTCTTGGTCACCATCACCTGGATGAAAATCATTGAACTCGGTCAATGAGGTGCCGGTGAATTGTCCGGCTTCCAGGCGACCACTTTTGGTCACCGTGTATGAGCCCGATTGGTCATCCACCACTGTGGTCATGCGGGTGATGTCAAATCCCGCCCATGCGCTGGATGCGAGGAACAGGCCCGATAAAATAACCAAAGTGAATTTGCTGGTCAGTATTTTCATGTTGATCTCCTGAATGGTAGTTTATAAATCAATTAACGTAGGTCTGCGGCTTGTTGCCTCAGATACCCATTCAACGCCTGCAGTGACATAGGGTTGACAGGCGAAAAAAAAGTTTTTGGGCTGTCAACCACTGCACCTCCCATCCGTTGTATGATTATCAGACTCGCCATGAAACCATGATTGCAGTAAGCACCACATACCACCAACATGAACACCCACAACGGGCCACAAATCGACTGGAACAGGGCATGTCAGAACAGGCATTGAACCGGTCGTTGGACGACTTTTTGCGGCGGCATCAAAACGAAGCCTACGCCATCGCCCTGGTCAGCGTGAAGCAACCGGCCGATGCCCTGGATGTGGTCCAAGAAGCGATGCTGTCTTTCATCAAAAGTTACCGCCTCAAGCCCAGCAGTGATTGGCGTCCGCTGTTTTTTCGCGTGCTGCAAAACAAAGTCAATGACCACCACCGCCGTCAAAAAAGTTGGCTTCGGCATTTTTTCAGTGGTCATGACCAAACCGATGTGGCGGCCGAACAAGCCAGTGAGGCGCCTTCTCCTTTGTCTGCGCTGAACATCCAGGACCAAGGCAATGAGGTGATCGCCGCCATTCAGGACTTGCCCAGCCAACAACAGCAAGTCATTTTGTACCGCCATTGGCAAGAACTGTCGGTCCAAGAAACCGCCGACGTCATGCAAATCAGCCCGGGCAGCGTCAAAACGCACCTGTTTCGGGCCACCCAAAAAATCAAATCTTTGCTCGGAAAATCCCATGCCTAAAGAACCCACCCATGACCCGATCAAACAAGCACTGGATGCCTTCAGGGACCAAGTTGATGTGGCCACTCAGGTCAAACTCAATGAGGCCCGCCATACGGCTCTGGCCCAAGCCGATCGGACGCCCAGACGACGGTGGCTGCTGCCAGCGGCCGGCGTGGCCACCATGGCAGCCGTCACCTTCACTTGGGCGCTGCTCAAACACAGCCCCAGCGAATGGCCCGAACAAGATCCTTCGATTTTTGCCGACTTGGAGTTGTTGGCCGAGGAAGCCGACACCGATTTCTATCAGGATCTTGAGTTCCTGACCTGGTTGGATGACAACGACTTGATGGAATCGGATATATGAAACGCGGCTGGCTCAACAACTTGGTGGGCATGCTGATGGTGCACTCGGCGATGGGCGGCACCGCAGCAGACAACCAACCGGCCACCCGAAGTGAGGCCCTGACTGAGCAAACGGCCGAACAAGAGGCCGATGACATCCAACCCGACAAAGCCTTGTTGCTGTTTTTGGCTGAATGGGATGAAACCCAAGACGGCCAGTGGTTGCAACCCACAGACTTTGCCGCGGATTCTTCATTCACCCAACAATTGGAATCGCCCCAACCACCTGACAACACACTGAACAACCATGAATACAATCCTGATCATCATTAATCTGCTGCTGGCCTCGGCCGTTTGGTCCCAAGACTGGGACGAGTTGAATGCCGCCCAACAACAAACCCTGGCGCCCTTTGCTGCCGAATGGTCCACCTTACCTGAGGCACAACGGCAACAATTGGTCAAAGGTGCCGACCGCTGGCATGGTTTGAACAAAGAACAAAAAAGAACGGCCCTGACACGCCTGAACAAATGGCAAGCCATGAGCCCGGAAGAGCGGCGCAAAATTCGCCAACGTTACCAAAAATTCAAGCAGTTGCCCCCGGCCCAACGGGCCCGCTTGTGGCGCTTACACCAAAAATACAAGCAATTGACCCCCAAACAACGCCAAAAGCTGCGCCAAAAATTTGAACAATTGACCCCAGAACAACGGCAAAAATTGCTCAAGCGGCAACAAAACAAAGCCAAAAAACGGCGCCAGTGAAGCGTGGCTAAGGCGCCATCTGCGGCTCAAATGAGTCGGCAAAAATCAAATCAGTGGCCCCGCCTCCCACGCCCAAGCCAATGTTGCCGGCGCCATAATCCGCGTCAATCAAGATGCCGTAGGTGCCTGCAGAATAGGCATATTGGCCATTGGCATGACCGGGGAAGTTGACATCACCGGTTTGCTCGGCGGCATCATAAGCCCCGGTCAGCACCCAGTTGGCGCCACCGGTGATGCTGAAGTTATGGTGATGACCACAGCCACCAATCCGCACTTGCCCACCGCTGTGGGTGATCACCAAGGGGTTGCTCGAATCACGCAGCGGTCAGTTGGCCAATGCGATAAAAACTGTAATGTCCAGCGGGGATGTATAAACGGTCAAGGGTGCTGAAATTCACCTGTGGGAAACTGGCCTGAATGTCAATGAAGTAAGCGCCTTCACAAGTGTCCCGCGGGGGTAAGGTGAACATGCTCAAGCCGCCAGCCAACAACGACAGTGGCCACCACAACAAAACACCCAAGCCAATTTTCATGCCAGACTCCACAGTGCAAAGAACCATCTTAACCAAAATTGACCGCCTGTTTTTCAAGCAATGCCCTCTTATTGCCGCTCAGAAAGGCAGCGGCGCCTCAAACTGCATTGGCTGCTTGGTGGCGGGGTGGCTGAAGCCCAACTGGTGGCTGTGCAAATGCAAGCGCTCGGCCCAAGCCAAGGCCGCACCGGTGGCATACAGTTGATCGCCCACAATGGGCAAGCCCAAAGCCAACATGTGCACCCGCAGCTGGTGTGAACGGCCGGTGATGGGCTTGAGCTCCAACACCGTGGTTTCAGGCTCAGTGATCAATACCCGCCAATGGGTGGTCGCCGCTTTGCCGTGGGTCTGATCCACCTTTTGTTTGGGCCGGTTGGGCCAATCACAAATCAGCGGCAACTCAACCACGCCAGCTGCCTCAGCGGGGTGCCCGTAAACCCGTGCCACGTATGATTTTTGGGTTTGTCGCTGAGCGAACTGTTGGCTTAAATGGGCCTGTGCCGGCTTGTTCATGGCCATCACCACCAGGCCAGAGGTTTCCATGTCCAAGCGGTGCACGGTTAAACTGCCAGGCAGCTGCTGTTGGGCCCGGCTTTGTAAACTGTCCTGGTATTCTGGTCGTCGGCCCGGCACCGACAACAAGCCCGATGGTTTGTTCAACACCAACACATCAGCGTCTTGGTGAACGATGTCCAGCAACGGTTCGGTGGGTGGACAATAGGGCAACATGGCTCAACGCTTGTGGTTTTTGAAACCGGCCTTTCTGGTCGCCTTTTTTTCTGTCCGCAGGCGCAGTTGTTCAGCCACTGCCAACAACTCTTGGTGCATCATGGCCGGCGTTTCCAAGGTGATCGGGCCGATTTGCCCCAAGCGCAATTCATTCAGAAACAGGTTGGCAATGCGGGTCAAGTCAACCCGACCACCGGCTTTCAGTGCACCCCGTTTTTGCCCGATGGCCAGCAACAGGTCATAGGCATCGTGGGGTAAGTTCGCTAAGGCATAACGTTGTTGCAATTGCTCTGGGTAACTGGCTAATAGGTATTCTGCCGCAAAAAAAGCTTTGTCTTCGGCTTCCACCACATGGTCTTTGATGGCGCCGGTGACGGCCAACCGGAAGGCGCTGTTTTGGTTGTCAAAACGCGGCCACAGCACGCCTGGGGTGTCATGCAAGATCACATTACCGGGTAACTTGATGCGTTGTTGGCGTTTGGTCACCGCCGCTTCATTGCCGGTTTTGGCAATGGTGCGCTCTGCCATCAGGTTGATCAGGGTGGACTTGCCCACATTGGGGATGCCCATGATCATCACCTGGATGGGCTTTTTGTTCACCGCCCGTTCGGGGAACCAGGCTTGGCACCAGCTGGGAATTTGTTTGATCAAGGCCGCATCTGCGGTGTTCACTGCATAGGCTTTGACGGTTGGGTCACTTTGCAACTCGCTGATCCAGGCTCGGGTCAGTTCGGCATCGGCCAAATCCGACTTGTTCAACAATTTGATGCAGGGGGTGTTGCCTCGCAATTTTTGCAACAAGGGATTTTGCGAACTGTAGGGCAAACGTGCATCCAGCACTTCAATCACCAAATCCACTTCAGGCAGCAGTTGTCTGATTTCTTTTTGGGCTTTGTGCATGTGCCCGGGGAACCAATTGATGTTCATGGTGCGGAAAACTTTATGATCTGCGCCATTTTAACTGAGAAATGACAGTTGCAACTTGAAATCTGGGCTGAACACCCTATTTTGCTGTCATCTTATAATCACAACCATGACAACCATGACCAATACTGCTGAAAAATTTGAATTTCAAGCGGAAGTGAATCAGGTGCTCGACCTGGTGATTCACTCGCTGTATTCCAACAAAGAAATCTTTTTGCGAGAATTGATCTCCAACGCCTCAGACGCCTGTGACAAATTGCGTTTTGAAGCGATCAAAAACCCAGAACTGTTGGGTGACGAACTGGCCATTCAGGTGGAATTTGATGCCGAGGCCAAAACCATCACCATCACCGACAACGGCATCGGCATGACCCGCGACGAGGTGATCAGCAACATCGGCACCATCGCCAATTCCGGTACCAAAAAATACCTCCAGTCGATCGCCAAAAAAGACCGCGATGAGGCCAACTTGATTGGTCAATTCGGGGTCGGTTTTTATGCCTCATTCATCGTGGCTGAACAAGTTGAATTACGCACCCGCAAAGCCGGCGAAAAAGAAGCCGTTAGCTGGAAATCAGATGGCAAAAATGACTTCACCTTGGAACCCATTGACAAGGCAGGACATGGCACCGAGATCATCTTGCACTTGCGGGAAGAAGAGGCTGAGTTCGCCGACAATTACCGCCTGCGTTCTTTGATCAAAAAGTATTCCGAGCACGTGGCCTTCCCGATCAAAATGCTGGAAGTCACCTACCCTGAAAAAGACGATGAGGGCAATGAGATCCCGGCCAAAACCCCAGAATATGAAGTGGTCAATGACGCCACTGCCTTATGGAAGAAAGCCCCTGCCGATGTCTCTGAGGATGACTACCAGGCGTTTTATAAACAAATCTCCAATGATTTCAATGAGGCCGCTTTCTGGTCACACAACCACATCGAAGGCACCCAAAGCTACAGCAATTTGTTGTATGTTCCAAGCAAGTCGCCCTTCAACATGTTCCAAAATCCCGAAGACCGCGAGGGCCTGAAATTGTTCATCAAACGGGTGTTCATCATGGATGCGGCCAAAGAGCTGTTGCCCAACTACCTGCGCTTTGTCAAAGGGGTGGTGGATTCCAATGACCTGCCATTGAACGTGTCGCGTGAACTGTTGCAAGACAACCCCTTGTTGCAAAAAATCAAGTCCGGTCTGGTCAAACGTGTGTTGGGCATGCTGAAGAAAAAATCCCTGGACAACGACGTCTATGGCAATTTTTGGCAAGAGTTTGGCGATACCTTGAAAGAAGGTGTGGTGGAAGATTTTGGCAACCGCGATGCGGTGCTGAAACTGTTGCGCTTTGCCTCAACCCAGAATGAGGACGCCACCGAAAACGTGTCGTTGGATGACTACATCAGCCGCATGCAGGACCCACAAGACAAGATATATTACATCACTGGTGAGTCCTATTCGGCGGTGAAAAACTCACCGCATTTGGAACTGTTCAAGAAAAAAGGCGTGGAAGTGCTGTTGATGCACAGCCGCATCGATGAATGGATGATGGGTCATGTGCAAGAGTATGACGGCAAAAAATTCCAGTCTGTGGCCAAAGGCAAGCTGGACCTGGGCCAAGACGAGGAAAGTGAAAAAGAACCTTCTGAAGCCGACAAATCATTCTTGGAAAAGGTTCAAAAACACCTCAAGGACCACGTCAGTGAAGTCACGGCTTCCACCCGATTGGTTGATTCTGCCAGTTGCTTGGTGATGGACGAACATGCCATGGCCATCCACATGCAAAAACTGATGGAACAAGCCGGTCAGGCCATGCCAGGTCAACTGCCCGCATTGGAACTGAATCTGGATCATCCATTGGTGCAGCACATTGAGCACATTGACAACGAAGACCAATTCAAACAGTGGTCAGAATTGCTGTTCGAACAAGCCTTGTTGGCTGAAGGCGGTCAGTTGAAAAATCCCGCCGATCATGTCAGCAAAATGAACCGCTTGATGCTGGACATCCTGAAGTAAAGCAATTCATGGATGGGATCAAAAAGGCCGGTCAACAAGACCGGCCTTTTTTGTTGGCATGCCAATTAGGGCAAATGGTGGTGGGTTACTTTTTCAACAACAACACCAAACCCAGAACCGCTGACACCCCTCCGCCAATCAAATACCACATCGTTTGGTCGCTGTAGCGGCCGGTCACGGCTTCGGTCACGGCTTCCAAAGGTGCCTCCGTGGCATTCAAGCCAAAATAGGCCAGAATGGCACCGGCAATTAATAAGATCAGTCCTAACAGTTTGTTGGTTTTCATGGTTCCTCCTGTAAAAAGTGATTGATGTAGTAATGGAACAAGTTGATGACGCAGGGTCATCAACGGTTTAAATCTTCTTCGTCTTCGCAAACCGCCTTTTTGGCTTCGAATCCCACCCGCAGAATCAAGAAATTCAAGGTGGCTATTAAGATGGCAATCTCAAACCGCTGCCAAGCCACCGCCATGCCGATGGCGCCGGTGTTCCAGATGCTGGCAGCATTGGCCAAACCCGTGACCTTCGAGTCGTCTTTGACTTTCAAAATGGCACCACCACCGATGAAACCGATGCCGGTGACAATCCCGGCCATGAATTTACCCATGCCTTCAGCGCCACCCAACACTTCCAAGGCCAGCAAGGTGCAAGAACAGGTGGCCACGGCAACCAGTGGATAGGTGCGCATGCCCGCGCCTTGAGATTTTTTTTCGCGGTTGTAAGCGATGGGCAAAGTCAGCACCATGGCCACCAAGATCAAGCCAAAATGTTTGAGGATCAATGACACATTGATGTAGTCATTGAGGTCGAATGCAGTGGCTTCAGTCATGGGTGGTTTGTCTCTGATTCAGTGTTGGTGAGGCTGTGATACGCAGTCAGGCGTCTCATTCTGTTCTGGCTTGTTGCATGGCCGCCAGATATTCATGCCCCAATTGTTTGGCGCGGTCATCACTGAGTTGATCTTTGGCCACCGGAAAACAGTCTTTTTCCTCTTCCGCCAAATGGTGTTTCACCTTGTCAGCCAGTTTCTTGGCATGATGCAACCATGCGGGAGAATCGTATTCAGTGTCATCCAGTGTCGCCACCAATTCATCGATTTCCTGGTGTTCAGCAATGCCGTGCCGGGCCGCTTTTTGTGTACTGTCCAGCTTGATCAATGGCACATAGAAATACCGCTCTTCGGCATCGGCGTGGGCCGCCAATTCTTGTTTGAGGGCGGTAAAGGCCTGACGCCGCTCGCGCGAATCACCCGAGGTTTGGACCATCTGATCGGCCAGTTTCCGCTGGATGTGATGATCATGTTCGATGGATTGATAGACTTTCATGGATACTCCTGTTGTTCATGTTAATTGGCCCTCAATCCTAAACAAGCCGCCATCAATCTGACGTGAAAAAGAAGTGAAAGGCCCGGAGCTGGGCGCTCACATTCTGTTGACCTGGTTTGAATATGATAATTATTCCTATCAGCAATTCGAAGAGAGACATGAAAAAGTTATTCCTTATTTCTGCCATGACCATCGCCACCACCACGGCCTCCGCTGCCGAAGTCTGTCAGGGCTTTGGTCCTCAGACACCACGTGACATTGACAGTCACCTGGGCACCAATGACCGCATTTTTGCCTTGGCCGATGATTACCAGAACATGAACTTGTGCAACATCCATTTTCATGTCAACGCCGAACACAAGGCCAAAGACTTTGCCATTTTGGCCAAAACCGATGACGGTCAAGCCAACGGCTATCAATGTGCCATCAGCCAAAACCTGACCAAAGCCGAATTGAAAGCGCCCGAGAAAAACATGTGTCAGGGCGTGGCACCCGGTGATACCATCGAAATGCATTGGGTCCACACTTCGTGTGACGTCGCTCCCGGCCCTGGTTTGGGTTCTTGCTTGTCAGACGCCTGTGCCAACCCCACTTTGCGCGTAGAAACCCAGGTGTTCACTTTGGTTAATGACCCCAATGCCTTGAGCTTTGATGAACTGCGATATGCCGGCGCTTTGCAAAGTGATGATTACCACCAAGCCAAAAACATCCCCAACAACACCGGCACGCCGGTGGTGTTCGCCGGGTCCACCACCGGACCTTCATTCACCGAGCAAACCTGTTCACCATTGCAAGTCACCTGGAGTGTGCGCCCACAATGCGCCAAGTTGGACATCAACAGCCTGAGCCAATGGTGTGAAAACAACCCATTTGATGAAAACAAAGCCCATGGCGTGCGTGAATTGGTGACCAATCCAGCCTTGTTGTCGGAAATCACCCCTTAATTTCTTTTCTTTTTAACCCCCAAGAAACTTGGGCCTGATTTTTCAGGCCCTTTTTTTTGGGTGCAAGCAATCAAGAAAAATAAGCCAGCATGCCAACCACCAACAACCCCAGCAGGCTGACGATGCTCAAGCTGAACATGACGGCGCGGGCGGTGGACCAAGCCAGGTAGTAACAAACCATGTGCAACACCCGGGTAACCAAATAAGCCAGCATCAAGCGGTTGACCCACAGCGGATCGGCGGCACTGAGCACCGCGAACAAAAACAGCAGGATCATCACCCCCATGGTTTCATTGGTGTTGGCATGGGCCCGTGATAAACGGAATAACAGGTTTTTATGACTGCTTTCAATCGGATAGCCCGGTGGGTGCTTGAGTTTGATGGCCATGGCATCGAACAACAGCAATTGAAACAATGACAAAGCAGCCGTCATACCCAAGACCAGCACAGCTGTCGGGTAACTCAATAAAATTTCAGACATCAACATCTCCTAGATCACAATATGGGTGAAATCAAACGGGCCAGTTTTTCGATGAACACCTTGACCACCGAGCGCTGTTCCCAGGCATCGACACTGAGCTGTTTGGCCCCATCCAGATCATGTTCAAAGGTGTCGCTCAACTTGGTCGCCATCGCCTCGTCATAGATCATCACATTCACTTCGAAGTTCAATTCAAAACTGCGTTCATCAAAATTGGCGGTACCCAAAACACTCAAGAAATCATCCACCACCATGGTTTTGGCATGCAAGAAGCCTTTGGTGTACTTATACACCGACACCCCAACCAGCATCAATTCATAATAAAAAGACTGGGCCGCGGCGTTGACCACTTTGCTGTCCGAGTGGTTGGGCACCAAAACCCTCACCGCAACACCACGCAACACCGCCATTTTCAGGGCTTTGATCAGTGCCGGGTTGGGAATGAAATAAGGGGTGGTGATCAAGATGGTCCGTTCAGCAGTGTGGATGGCGTGCAAGATCGAAAACAGAATCGATGGTTGGGGTGAATCCGGGCCACTGGCCACCACCTGCATCATGGTGTATTCGTCTTCGGATAAATTTTCAATGCCTTTGGGCAACAGCTCGTCTTCGATTTCCAGGTTTTGTCCGGCACAAAAGTTCCAATCATTCAAAAAGATGTTCTGTAAATAGGCCGCTCCTTGGCCCTCAATCCGCAAATGGGTGTCTCGCCAGTATAGAGGATCAATGCCACCGGTGTTGTTGTATTCATCACCGACGTTGATGCCACCCACATAAGCCACACAGCCATCGATCACCACGATTTTGCGGTGGTTGCGGTAATTCAAGCGCTCGGTGAAAGCAAACCATTTGATTTCCGCAAAAGGATGGGCTTCGATGCCGGCGGCCCGCATGCGTTTGAGCACCTGTCCGGGCAAACTCAAACTGCCGTAATCGTCATAGATGAACCGCACCTGGACCCCTGACTTGGCTTTCTTGATCAGCCGTTGAATCAATTCACTGCCAATGTCGTCGGCTTTGAAAATGTAGTACTCCAGATGAATGGTGCGTTCGGCTCGCTCAATGTCCTGAAACAGCTGCGGGAATTTTTCCTCACCATTTTGCAGCAAAGTCAGTTTGTTTTTGACCGTCAACCGACTGCAACCGTCGTGGTAGATCATCTGGGTCAGGCCATGAAACTGCTTCAGCTGCTGCTGGTGTTGTTGCATGACCCGCAAGGATTCGGCGCTGAAACGGGCTTGATAGGCTTCCAAAAACTTTTGGTTCTCGGTCAGCTTCACGGCATACATTTTGCGTTTGCGGCGCTTCACCCCAAAAATGAAATACAGCACCAAACCCACCACCGGAAACACGTAGACGGTGAACAGCCAGGCCGACGCCCGCGAGGAAATGGTGTATTGATGGATGATTTGTAAGGTGACGTATATCAACAGCAGCCAATAGGCATAATAGGTCAGGGTCAGCCAACTGAAATTCATGGTTGTTTGTGTGTCGGGTTAATGGTTGGGTTGTGGATAGGTTACCACAATGGCCCTGATGGCTTGGTGACAATAGCCAGTGCAAGTCGCTCGGTATTTGTTACAATGCGCCCATGCCAGCTACCGACCCACACCCGTTTGACGACCTGAACCCAGAATTGATCTTGGACGCCATCCAAAACCGGGGCTTGGCGGTGGATGGCCGGGTCAATGCCCTGAACAGTTATGAAAATCGGGTGTATCAAATCGGCATTCAGGATCAACCTCCGGTGATCGCCAAGTTTTATCGCCCCCAGCGCTGGAGCCAAGCACAGATCCAAGAAGAGCATGACTTTTGTCAGGCAATCAAACGCCACGACATCCCAGTGGTCACGCCCATGCAAGATGCGCAAGGCAGCAGCCTGTATACCCACGCCGGTTTCTGCTTCAGCCTGTTCCGGCAACAAGGTGGCCATGCGCTGGAACTGGACCAGCCACAACACCTGGCCATCATGGGCCGGACCCTGGCTCGCTTACACCGGATTGGTGCAGTCGAACCCTTCGCCCACCGCCCGCCATTGAATGCCCAGACTTTTGGCCATGACTGCATGCAATTTGTGGCAGACCAGTTCATTCCCATGGAACATCAAAAAACCTACCAACAATTGGCCACGCAGATCCTGCCACTGATCGAAACCGCCTTGAGTGGCGCCCAAACCATTCGGGTGCATGGTGATTTGCATGTAGGCAACATCTTGCTGCGTGATGAGGTGCCGCACCTGGTCGACTTTGATGACGCCCGCCAAGCGCCGGCCATCCAAGACATATGGATGTTGTTATCCGGCGAGCCCGATGAGCAGCAAGCGCAATTGGACACCATCATCGCCGCTTATCAAGAATTTCGTGATTTCCCATTCCATGAGTTACCCATGATCGAATCGCTGCGCACTTTGCGCTTGATTCATCACACCGCCTGGCTGGCCCGTCGCTGGGATGATCCGGCGTTCCCACCGGCTTTTCCTTGGTTTGACACCCCCAGTTATTGGCACCAACACCTGCAAGACCTGAACCACCAATTGGCCGCCCTGCAAAATCAATCAAAGTTGCTGTAAAACACCGTGTCCGGCAACACGAAGACGTCATCCCACAAGCCAAAAGGCACATCTGGATTGCCCGTTTCTGCGGTTTGCAAATAAATCCGCAATTCACCGGTGGCGGCATTGGCCGGGGCTTGACTCAAACCAGCCATGTCATGCCACTGATCTTTGGGGGCGCCGAACACCCCTGAGACCATGTCTGACCGGCCCACTTCAAGCTCACCGGCGTCATACCAAAAGATCTGATACCAGGCCCAAGGCACAGGGCTGGCCGCTGGAACTTTGTAACTGGCCCCAGTCAGGTACCAATGACCAGGCGTCACCACAAAGGGATCGGAGATGGCGGGAAAACTGCTGTTGTTGTTGAACACCCCGGTGTTGAGCAGACTGCCCTGACCGGAAATCGGCGCCCCTTCATCACTGGCATGGGTGATGGTGGTGAAGGCGAACCAGCCGCTCACGTCGGTGTCAAATGTGCCGTTGGCCAATAAATTTTGGGCGCTGGCCGGCGTCATCAGACCCAGCCACATCAGCCCCACATACCTCATCAGTTTCATGCTTTCACTCCTGGTGTTTATGGCAGTAATTCGAAAAATCCCATCAATTCATGACACGCAGCCCAAAAAACGTTCGGTTCGGCCGAATCAGACGATTCCAGACCCATTTCCGCGCATCCTCATGGTTTTGAGAACAGGAACTGTTGATGCGAATGATGTTGAAATCCCTGATGTGGCTGATCCTGCTGCTGTTGTGTTTGGGCGTGACTTATTATGCTTTTGCTTATTTGTTGGGTCCGGTCAACCCCAACAACGACTTCAAAATGAAAATGGCCAGCAGTGGCTGGGTGGTGCCCATGCACTTTTATGCCTCGGGTTTGGCCCTGTTGTTGGTGCCATGGCAACTCAGCTCTTGGCTGCGCCAGCGGGCGGTGCGCATGCATCGTTTGCTGGGCTTGTTGTATGTGGTGGCGGTGTTGCTTGGTGGGATAGCCGGCTTGTTGATGGCGTTGCAGGCCGATGGCGGCTGGGTGGCTCAGTTGGGCTTTTTCAGTTTGGCGGTGTTGTGGTTGTACTGCACTGGTATGGCCTATGTGTCGATCCTCAAAGGCCAGGTGTTGGCGCATCAGCAGTGGATGTACCGCAGCATGGCCCTGACCTGTGCCGGCATCACTTTGCGCCTGTTTCTGGGCCTGGGTTTGGGGGTCATGCAGTGGCCGTTTTTGACCGTTTACGTACCCACGGCCTGGCTCTGTTGGACCTTGAACCTGGCGGTTTGTGAATGGCTCATTCGGCGCCGGCGGCCGGCGGCTTGGTAGCCAGCTTTGACTTGAATTGACTGGGGGTCATGTGCAACTGTTGCTTGAAGGCGCTGTTGAAGGTGGATTTGGCGGTGAAGCCACAGGCATAAGCAATCTCCAGGATGTTCATGGCATTATTGGGATCGCGCATCATCTGTTGGGCCGTCTGGATGCGGTGGTGGTTGATGTACTCCCGAAAGGTCTGTTGCTGGGTTTGGTTGATCACTTGTGAAACCAAATAGATGGGATAGCCGGATTTCTTGGCCACTTGTGCGATGCTCAACCCCGGTTCCAGATACAACTGCTGTTGTTGCATCAATTCGGCCAATTTGGCGGTGACCGCAGGGACCCTGGGGTCTGACTCAAGCTTGGCATCCGCCGTTTCATCCGAAGGTGGTTCGATCGGCAACCACTCACTGAGGTGTCGCTGGGCCAGGGCCAAATAGCCCATGACACTGATCCAAGTGGCCACCGCCAAATAAATCATCGCCACATTCAAACCGGTCCAAGGCGCCAACCACTGCAGCACCGCGATCAACCAAATGACCACTTGAAAATAGGCCATCACCGTCAACCACAACAAATCCAAGCCTTCGGTGTTGGCCAGTTGTTGGGCCAGGCGCCGGCGATAATTCCGAATCACCCACAAGCCGGCCAGCACATAACTGACGCTGTAGGTGAACAAGGTGAGTTCAAAATAGGCAAAGCCGCGCGGGCCTTGGCGCCATGGGTCCAGAATCCAGGGGATGTTGACCCCAGCCATGTACAGGAACCCCAGCAGGTGAACCCCATCGGTCCAACGAATGGCTTGTTGCCGGCACAAGGTCCTGACATACAAATAAAAGAAACTGCCATGTAAAAACGGAAAGAACTGCACCAAGGTATGCAGCGGTAACCAGGGGGTCAGTGGGTCGTGAAATTGCACCACCCGCATGGCCAAATCCAACATCAACAACAACATCCACACCGCCAGCACGCGGTTGCTGGGACCATTGGCTGATTTGCGCCACAAGGCAAAAGCCAAGACCAGGGCCTGGGCCGCGCCAATGGCAAACAGGTGCGACAACCATGGCATCACAGCGGCTTCATGTCAGGCTTTGGTGCGGAACCAACCGGTCAGGCTGCGCCTGGCTTGGGTACTGGGCAACACTTCATGCGGAAAATCTTCACTGAGAAACACCACCAAAGTGCCCCATTCAGGCAACACCGTGGCACAAGGAGCTGCGGCATCGGGCCGATACAATTGCAGCTCACCACCGGCGGTGGCCGGCCATTGTTCATTCAGGTAAAGCAAGGTGCTGATGCGGCGGTTGTTCACTGCTTGTCCGCCCTGGCGAAAAGCGTCCAGGTGCTTTTGGTAACGCGTGCCTGCAGGATAGCGGGCAAACATGGCCTCGTATTCGAATAAGCCCAAGTAAAAGTGCCGATTCAAAGCCAAGCGCAATTGTTCACACCAGGCAAAATATTGGGCCAAACCATTGGTTTGCTCATGCACCCAGACCAGCTGATCACCGCGGATGCTGTGATCGTGGTGCTGGCTGTGCTGCCGACCCATTCCCGCGGGTTTGAAGGCCTCATCAGGCAGGGCCGCAAAGCCAGCGGCGATGGGTTGCATAAACGCCTGGTCGAAAGCGTTTTCCAACACCACATAGCCGTGTTGGCTGATGCCGGCACAAATGGCCTCGATGTTGTGAGTGGGTTCTGGCATGCGGCAACAGATGATCACAAGAAGTCCAATTTTAGCCGAATTTTACAGCCCCATGTGCAGCCCTTTGTCACAGGCCCAGTCTGGGGCCTGTTAACACCCACTGAAAGGCGACTGCTGGATCGTATTTTTCAGCCATCAAGGCATCCGTCGTGAGGTGTGGTCACTCCAATCGAGCGGAGAGCAACGCAGGGTGTGGCATTTGCAGCTTAAACAGTGGTATTTCAGTGGGTGTTAACAGGCCCTAAGGTGGCTTTGTGCTAAAATTGGGCCATGAAACCACCCCTCAGTTGTGGCGCCCAGGACTTGCTGGAAGCCGCCATCATACAACGTCGACGCCTGAACATCATTTGCCACCTGGATGGGGGTGAACAGGCATTGTATGATCGGGTGCTGCCAGTGGACATCAACACCCATGCCGGGCAAGAAATTTTGACTTTCCTGACCACCGACAACCAGGGGGGCATCCTCAAGCTGGAGATCAACACCGCTGACATTGCCTCGTTTGAAGCCAAAGATTATATGGATCCGCGCATCCATTACCGGCGTTGATCCTGGGTGAGTCAGTGTTTCACCTGGTATTGAGTACAATTGATCATCTATTTGACCGAGGCCCATGCACATGAAAACAATTTGGCTGATCATCGGGCTGCTGACTTTTGGCAGCCACGCAACAGCATCCTCCACAGCAACACCCATCAACTACCAATTCACCGTCACCGATGCCCGACAGCATTTGGGGCAGGTACAAATCACCTTCCCGCAGGTGGGCACCAAAACCCTGCTGGTGCAATTACCGGTCTGGCGTTCGGGCCGTTACGAAATTTTGAATCTGAGTAAACACATCAGCCAATTGACTGCCGAGGATGCCCACGGCCAAGCCATCGAGTGGGACAAAACCGACAAAAACAGCTGGAAACTGTGGCTCAAGCACCCAGGCGCCGTGACCATCAAGTACCAGGTCTATGCCAACATGCTGCGGCACCGGGTGGCCCACATCGATGACACCCACGCCTTTTTGGATGCCAGCGGGGTGTTCATGTTCGCCCCAAGTTTGCGGGACCAACCTTTGACCGTGCAAATGCATGTCCCCGACGGCTGGGTCAGCCGCAGCGGCATGGCAACACACGGCGATGCCCACACCTTTTATGCCCACAATTATGATCAGCTGGTGGATTCCCCGATCGAGAGTGGCCACCACCAATTCAAAGCCTTCACCGTCGGTGAACAAAACTATGAAATCGTCATTTGGGGTGAAGGCAACCACGACATCGATGATTTACAACAGCAAGTGACCCGCCTGCACCATGCCGGCGCCGCCCTTTGGGGTGACTTTCCTTACCAACGTTATGTCTACATGTATCACGTGGGTGATGGTCTCAGGGGGGCCACCGAACATGTGAACTCGACCATCATCCAACAAGACCGGTTCAACTTTCAGCCGCGGGACAAATACCTGCGGGTGTTGGCCACCACAGCGCATGAATTCGTCCACACCTGGAACGTCAAAGCCTACCGCCCAGCGGGCATTGCTCCGTATGATTACTCGCAAGAAAATTACTCCGATCTGTTTTGGATGGCCGAAGGCATCACCAGCTACTACGACGATTTGTTGTTGTTGCGTGCCGGCATCAGTGAACCCAAAGAGTACCTGAAAAAATTGGCCGAGGACGTGCACAAGCATTTGAACAACCCAGGCCGATCTTTGGAATCGGTGGCGGCCACCAGTTTCGACACCTGGCTGAAAGAAGACGGCCAACACAACCACAATGCATCGGTCAGCATTTACTTGGAAGGGGCCATGGCGGCTTGGCACCTGGACCATGAAATCCGCCGCTTGACTGACAATACATACGGCATGGATGAGTTGCAAAAAAGACTCTACCAACAACACCGCAACATCGACCAAGGCTATGACAAAAACGACGTGTTGGGCTTGTTGCAAGACATCACTGGGACCGACATGTCGGCCCACTGGCAACGCTTCATTGAAGGCACCGAAGCCATCGACTTTGACGCATTGCTGGCGTTTTATGGCTTACAACGTCTGGTTGATGAGGAAGACCAGGCAAGCCAAGGGGCCTGGTTGGGGGCGACTTTTGACACCAGCCATGACCAACCACGAATCAAAACTGTGGATCGTGACAGCCCAGCCTGGCAGGCTGGCTTGACCGCTGGTGACACGTTGTTGTCCATCAATGGCATCCAAGTCACCAGTGCCAATCTGGAACAACACCTGGCCCACCTGCAAACCGAGCAGCCACATGAGATCCATTACTTCACCGCCGGTCGCTTGCAACACCAATCAATCCGGCCGATCCAGGCGCCCCACCCCCCATTCAGCATCCAAGCCGTGGACCGGCCCAGTCGCCAACAGCGGGCCCACTTCAAGGCTTGGACGGGGCATGAATTGGCCGACTTGGCCGATTGAGTGATTGCCCACAAGTTGGGCTCAACGGTTCGGGTCTGTCAGGCGCTCGCGCATCTGTTTGAGGGTCAAGAACATCGCATCCCGGTTATATTTATTGACGCCGGATTTGAAGCCAATTTCCGGATCCATATACAGTTCATACACCACCTGCACCTGGTCCGGGCTGATTTGCCGCAACTGCCAGGAGGCGGCCATGTTTTGCATGCGCAACTGTTGTTTGCCGGGGTGCTGATGGGGCTGGTTCACCACCTCAATCAACCAGCCAGGTGGGGCGGTCAATTCAGTGGTGCGGTGGCTGAACACCACATCGCGGTCTTTGAACCACAAGGGCCCTTCGAACACCATGTGTATCAAACCACCGGCCAAGTTTTCGGCCGCTTCACAGCCATGAACCCAGCTGGGAAAATGTTCGGTTTGTCTGAGTAAATCCAACACCACTTCTCGGTCGCCAGGTACCAGCACGACGCCTCGGGTGTGCCACTGTTTGAATTGCGGGTGTTGGTGTCGTTGCCAGATGCGGATGTCGTCCTGATCAATTTTTTTTTGCCAAGCTGGTTCGGCCGCCACCGTCCAAGCCAGCACGCAACCGAAAAGCACCATTGTGTTAAAAATGCCGGGCATCACCATTCATCTTAACCTGTTTTGCGCCTACAATACCGCCATGGGCGAACAAAAAATCATCGGCATCGCCGGCAACATCGGCGCCGGCAAAACTTCCTTGGTGGAGTTCTTGACCAGCACCTACCACATCACCCCGTTTTACGAACCCAACGACAACAACCCCTACCTGGATGATTTTTACCGCGACATGAAGCGCTGGGCCTTTCATTCACAATTGTATTTTTTGAGTTCAAAGTTCAAGATCCACCAACAACTGGAACAAACGCCGGGGGTGGTGATTCAGGACCGCACCCTGTTCGAAGACGTTGAAATCTTCGCCACCGCCTTGCACCAAATGCGCAAAATCAACCAACGTGACTGGGACACGTACTACAATTTTTACCGCAGCATCCAACGCGCGATCAAGCCACCGGATTTGATGATTTATTTGCAGTGCTCGATGCGCACCACCCGCAAGCGAATCAAGCTGCGGGGTCGAAAAATGGAACAAGACATGCCCTTAAGCTACTTGAAACGGTTAGAATCCCTGTATCAAAACTGGATCGCCAACTACGACAAAAGCCGCTTGTTGGTGATCGAAACCGATCGACTGGATTACGTCAACGACCTGATTGATCAAATTGAATTGATGCAAAGCATCGAAGCGTTGCTGCCCCAAGACTTGGCCAGAAACCAATAACAACATGACTTACATATTCATTTTCCTCAAAGGCATGCTGATGGGCATCGCCGACCTGGTACCCGGGGTTTCCGGCGGCACCATGGCTTTAATCACCGGCATTTATGAGCGCCTGATTGGGGCCATCGCCGCGATCAATATCAAGGCGGCTCAACAGGTTTTCAAAGGCCAGATCAAAGCCACCTGGCAACAAATCGACGGCTGGTTTTTGCTGTCTTTGTTCAGTGGCCTGTTGACCGCGGTATTTTTGTTCGCCAGTTTGATCAAATCCCTGTTGCTCAACCAGCCGCTGCTGACCTGGTCTTTTTTCTTTGGTTTGATCGTGGCATCGGCCCTGTTGCTGTTGCACCAGCACCGTTCGAAAAACCCCATTCATTGGCTGTTTTTATTGGGCGGAGCGGCCTTGGGCTATGTACTCAGCACGCAAAGCCTGGCGCTGATTCCAGCCGGCCATGTGGGGGTGCTGTTGGCCGGCATGATTGCCGTCAGCGCGATGATTTTGCCAGGCATTTCAGGTTCACTGATATTGATCCTGTTGGGTTTTTATGAAACCATTTTGGCCGCGGTGGAACAGCGTGATTGGCTGATCCTGGCCCTGTTTGCCGCCGGCTGCGCCATCGGGCTGATGTTGTTTTCCCGCTTGCTGCGGTGGCTGTTGGCCCGTTACCACCTGGCCACTTTGTACGCCTTGGCCGGTTTGATGTTGGGTACCTTGTTCCGGGTTTGGCCTTGGAAAGCAGACAGCCATAACATATTACCCACCGCACACCCAGAGCCGAACTGGCTGCCGGCTTTGATGTTGATGGCCTTGGCCAGTGCCTTTGTTTGGACCCTGTTTCAATTGGACCGCCGCCGATGAACACCTTTTACTGGTATGACCTGGAAACTTTTGGCATCAACCCCCGCTATGACCGCATCGCCCAATTTGCCGGCATCCGCACCGATGAAGATTTGAATCCCATCGGCGATGCCGACATGTTTTATTGCCAACCGACTCCTGACTACCTGCCCGATCCCGGCAGTTGTTTGGTCACCGGAATCACCCCCCAACATTGCCAGGAACATGGCTTGCCCGAACACGCCTTTGCCGACCGGGTGCACGGCATCCTGAGTGAACCGGACACCTGTGGGGTGGGCTACAACAGCATCCGCTTTGACGACGAATGCGTGCGTTCATTGTTCTACCGTAACTTGATGGACCCGTACCAACGGGAATACATGAATGGCAATTCTCGGTGGGACTTGATTGATCTGGTACGGGCCACCTACGCCTTGCGGCCTGAGGGCATCGAATGGCCCATGCATGAACCGGGTAAACCCAGTTTTAAATTGGAAGACCTGGCCGCCGCCAATGGCTTGAGTCACCAAAGTGCCCATGATGCCTTATCTGATGTTGAGGCCACCATCCAATTGGCCCGCTTGATTCGTCAACAACAACCGCGCTTGTTTGACTATGGCCTGAAACAACGCAACAAAGACCACGTGCGCAGTCTGCTCAATTGGCAATTGCTGCAACCGGTGGTGCATGTGTCCAACAAAATCCCCGCCGAACGGGGCTGTTTGGCGGTGATGATGCCTTTGGCCATGCACCCCACCAACAAAAATGGCATCATCTGTTTTGACCTGCACCATGACCCAAGCGATTTGTTGGACCTGTCTGTGTCAGACATTCAGGACCGTTTGTACACCCCCGTGGCTGATCTGCCCGATGGGGTCGAGCGGGTGCCATTGAAAACCATTCATTTGAACAAAGCCCCGTTTGTCGCCCCACTGTCGGTGCTCAAGGGCGTGGATCTGGAGCGCATCGGTTTGGATTATGCCCGTTGTCAGCAACACTTGGCCCAGATCAAACCCATGCCAGGCATCGAAAAGAAGGTGGCCGCGGTCTTTGATCAGCCCTTTGAGGGCACCAGCGACGACGTCGATGAAATGATATATGCCGGCTTTTTCAGCTTCAAAGAACGCGCCCGCTTGGGCTCCATCCGGCAGCTGCCGGTGGAACAAATACCCTGGCAAGCCGATGACTTCGAAGACCACCGCGCCGCCACTTTGATCCAACGCTTCAAAGCCCGCAATTTCCCCGAAAGCCTGACCCCTGAGCAAACCAGCGCCTGGCAAGCCGATGTGCACCAACGCCTGAGTCAACGCTTTGGCGAAGATTTCCAATTGTGGTTTGAACACCTGCAAAACCTGCGGGAACAACACCCAGAGGCCAAAGACCAACAACTGTTGGATCAAGTGGAACAGTTTGTGATGGCACAGGGGGCGTTATTCTTTGGGTAGACTCGCCCGGTAATTGCGGCGCACCCAAATCATGCCGGCGCGGATGCCCAGATACATCAAGAAACCCAGGGCCACGGCAAACACGCCCCAATGACTCATCAACTCAATCGGCTGGGCGTTTTCCACCCCTTTGATGTAATCCCACAACATGGGAATGGCGCCAATCATGGCGATGGTCATGGCCACATAGGAAAACATCCGCAATTGATACATGCGTTGTCTGAACTGCCGTTTTTGGAACAGCTTGACTTGTTCCGGGTCGATGGTGGCCTCTTTGTCAAAACTGAAACCACAAGCTGGGCACACTTTGGCCAGGGAGGACATGCGGTTGCGACAGGCGGGACATTTGACTAGAGCC
The DNA here is from genome assembly GCF_019931145.1 of Marinicella meishanensis. Lineage (GTDB taxonomy): Bacteria > Pseudomonadota > Gammaproteobacteria > Xanthomonadales > Marinicellaceae > Marinicella > Marinicella meishanensis. The sequence goes on from NZ_JAIOUV010000002.1 coordinate 126,151, forward strand.
ATGGTGTTTGATCGTGGGTTAAATGAATCATTATAACCATTCTGACATGAATATTTCAGCAAAAAAGTCTATCATACCCGGTGTCAATCAACATTATTCTTGGGTGTCTTTACCGCATGAAAAGAAAAACCAAAATCGTCGCCACCTTGGGTCCTGCCAGCCAATCGCCGGCGCAAATTGAGGCTTTGATCCGCGCCGGGGTCAATGTCTTTCGCCTGAACTTTTCCCACGGCACCGCCGCCGATCACCAACGCCATGTGGACAACATCCGCACCGTGGCCGCCGAGTTGGGCGTGTTGGTGGGCATTTTACAAGACCTGCAAGGACCCAAAATCCGGGTCGGCACTTTTGCCGATGGGCCGATTGATCTGCAGGAAGGCGAGGCCTTTTTGTTGCACCCGGACCCCAACCACCCGGGCGACCAATCCGGGGTGGGCATCAGTTATGCCGACTTACATGCCGACGTGGCAGTCGGTCATGACCTGCTGTTGGATGACGGCCGCCTGATTTTACAGGTGCAAGCGATCAAGGATCGGGTGATCCACACCCGCGTCAGCCGAGGTGGTCTGTTGAGCAACAACAAAGGCATCAATGTGCCAGACGCCGATTTGAGCATCGCGGCGGTGACTGACAAAGACATCGCCGACATCGCCACCGGCGCACAACTGGATGTGGATTGGGTGGCCTTGAGTTTTGTGCGCAGCCAAGAAGACCTGTTGTTGGCTCGTCAACACCTGGAAAAGAATCAATCATCGGCCAAACTGATGGCCAAAATTGAAAAACCCGGCGCCATCCGCAATTACAAAGAAATCTTGCGCACCGCCGATGGCATCATGGTGGCCCGGGGTGATTTGGGCGTGGAATTGTCCCCTGAAAAAGTACCGATGCTGCAAAAACGCCTGATTCGCAAAGCCCGGGAAAAAGGCAAGCCGGTGATCACCGCCACCCAGATGCTGGAAACCATGACAGAAAACCCCATTCCCACCCGTGCCGAGGCCAATGACGTGGCCAACGCCATCTTTGATGGCACCGATGCGGTGATGCTGTCGGCCGAGACGGCCACCGGCAAACACCCGATCAAAGCGGTGCAAACCATGGACCGCATCGCCATGACGGTGGAAGCCGACAACGACTACCGCAAACGCATGCGCGACCGCAAATTCAAAGCCGAGAAGAACACCCCCGATGCGGTGTCCTTTGCCGCCTGTCACATCGCCACCACCTTGGCGGCCGAAGTGATGTGTTGTTTCTCCAGTTCCGGTGCCACCGCCCTGCGGGTCGCCCGCAACCGCATCCACACCGATGTGATTGCCATCTCACCGTCATTCAAATCATGCAACCAGCTGACGGTGTCCTGGGGCATCAATCCGGTGTTGAACAACGACGCCACCAGCACCGATGAAATGGTGGAGATTGCCAACCAGGTCATCAAACAACAAAACATGGCCCAAGCCGGCGATCAATTCGTGATCACCGCTGGGGTGCCGTTTGGTCATTCTGGCACCACCAACCTGATCCGGGTGGAAACCTTGGATTGAGTATTTGACAGTCAAACACAGTTGATTTCGTAGGGTTGGGCAATTCAATCCAAAGGAAATCACATCCTCAAACCATATTTTGAGGCTGTCTCTGCAGCTGATCAAACAAGGATTTGGCTTGTTGCCACAGTGCTTTGTCCATAACCAACTTTCACAAGAATATGACTCATTTCAATGGTACTATATACTTAACGATGAAGTTCGTCATTCACTGTCAGCAAACTTGAGTTCACGCATGCCAAACAAACCAGTTCAGCCGGCCTCGCAGGTCGCCACCCAGCATGAAGCACACACTTTGGAATCGATCATTGCCGCAGTCGGCCAAAAAATACTGGACAAAGAAGGGGCCATCAAAACCGTCATTGCTTCCTTGATCGCCGGCGGTCATGTGTTGTTGGAAGATTTGCCCGGACTGGGCAAAACCACTTTGGCCACCGCCGTCTCGCAAGTATTTGGCATGGACTTCAAGCGCATTCAACTGACCTCAGACATGATGCCCAGTGACGTCTTGGGGGTCAGCATTTATGACGCCAAAAGCCAGACATTCAGCTACCACAAAGGGCCCATTTTCACCCAGTTTTTGCTGGCCGATGAATTGAATCGGGCCACGCCCAAAACCCAAAGTGCGTTGTTGGAGGCCATGGCTGAAAGTCAAGTCAGCATGGACGGCCAAACCCACCGCTTGGATCCGGTGTTTTTTGTGATGGCCACCCAAAACCCCATAGATGAGGCCGGCACCTATGCCCTGCCACAATCGCAACTGGATCGCTTTTTGGTCAGCCTGTCTTTGGGTTACCCCGATCAAAACAACGAACGCCAACTGTATTCGGCCGACTACCTCAGCCGCTTTGATGAGCCCATCGCAGCCTTGAGCTCACCAACCCAATTGTTGCAATGGCGCGAACAATGCCGGCAAGTCCATGCCAGTGATGAAGTGCTGGATTATTTGCAATTGTTGATTCACAAAACCCGCAACCACAGTGAAATCCACCAGGGCTTGTCGCCGCGGGCCGGATTGTCTTTGTTTCGTCTGGCACAAAGTTTTGCCTTCATGGACCGCCGTGACTTCATCACCCCAGCCGATTTGCAACAAGCCTTTTTCCCCGTGTGCCGCCACCGATTGGTCACCCACGATGGGCGGCTGGCTGCCGAGCTGATTCATAACATCCTCGATGACACCCCGGTTATTTAAAGACCGCCTGCAACGATTTTTTAACCGCCGGGGTAAAGAGCGGCTGCCGGTGGTGTTTGATTGGCGGCGCATCTACGTGCTGCCCAGCAAACCCGGACTGTTTTTTGCCTCCATTTGGTTTTTGATGATGTTGGCAGGCCTCAACTTCAACAACAACATGAGTTTGATGCTGGTGTTTTTGTTGTTTGGCCTGGCCCAAGTGGTGCTGCACAAAACTTTTTTCAACCTCAGAAACTTGCGTTTGGAGCAAGTCAAAGCCGATCCGGTGTTTTTGGGTGATGCCATCACTTTGTTTTTACAAGTCAGTGCCGATGACAAAAAATGGCAAATACGCACCGAGAATGACCTCACTGATGACACCACCAACATCACCGAGCAAAGTTCACAATTGACCACTTTAATGCCCAGTCTGCACCGCGGTTGGCAGGCCGTGGACCGCATCAAGCTGATGACCCGCTTCCCTTTGGGTTTGTTCACTTGTTGGGTGTACTGCACCCCACAAGATGCGGTGTTGGTCTACCCCAAACCAGAAGACCCCTGCCCACCTTTCCCCCACCATGGCGGTCGAGAAGGCGAACAAACCACCTGGGTCAAAGGTGAAGAAATCAGCAGCATCAGACCTTATCGACATGGCGATCCCATCCGCGACATTGCCTGGAAAAAATCAGCCCAAACGGAACAAACTTGGGTCAAAGAGTTCAAACAAACCCAAGGTCAGTATTTGAGTTTTGATTATGCCCAGATGAACCTGTCAAACACCGAACTCAAACTGTCGCGCATCACCGCTTGGGTGTTGGCCGCTGAACTCCAGCAAGCCGAATACCAAGTGTTGTTGCCGGGTTTTGACTCGGGCATGTCGGTCGGTGAAAAACACCTGCACCGTTGTCTCAAAGCCTTGGCTTTGTATCAATCCGGAGGGGCCAGCTGATGGCCAGAATCCAATCGCAATTGAGCATGAAACAGTTGTTTTGGATCACTTTTGCGGTGGTCTTGGCGGTGTTGCCACAACTGTATCGTTTGCCCATTTGGTTCTTACCCATGGCGTTGATGGTTATCAGCTATCGCTTTTATGCCCAAATCAACCACATCAAGAAAGCTTGGAACACCCTGTTGATGTTCCTGGCTCTGCTGGTCTTGGTGTTGATCATTTTCAGCCAAGGCCTGACCCTATCCAGGGAAATCAGTGTCACCATTTTGATCTCTATGGCGGTGTTGAAGTTGTTGGAAACATACACCATGCGCGACGCCTTGTTGGTGGTCATGCTGTGTTATTTCGTGACCATGACGCGTTTTTTGTATTCGCAGGATTTGTTGTTGATTTTTTACCTGCTGGGCTCGGCATTCATCACCACCCATGCCTTGTCGGTGCTGAACTATGAAAAGTCGGCGCGCTGGTTTGACCGCCAACAAATTAAATCCACTGCCGCCTCCTTGTCATTGGCGGTCCCATTTGCCATCTTGTTTTTCCTGGTGTTTCCCCGTTTGGGGTCACCGATCTGGGGCTCGCCAGACTTTTTTGGGGAAGGCAAAACCGGCATCAGCGACACCATGAGTCCGGGATCGATCATTGAGTTGTTCATGGATGACTCACCAGCTTTCCGGGTGACCTTTGATGATGGCGTGGTGCCACCCAATGCCCAGTTGTATTGGCGCGGCCCGGTGTTGTGGCATTTCGATGGCCGCACCTGGAGTCGCCAAAAGCACAATTCACTGCGCCAGACCATGCGGCAATACGGCGATGCCGAAACCATTGCTTATCAAATTGAACAGGAAAACACCGGGCAAAACTACATGTTCAGTTTGGATTATGTGACCGATTCAGCGGGTAAGGGGTTTTTGTTACCGGATTCAACTCTGTATTCAATGACCACCATCAATCAACTGCGCCACTATGAGCTGAAATCGGTGCTGCTGGAACGCTTTTATCAGGACCTCAGCGACCACAACCGGCGCCTGTTACTGACCTATCCAGCCAACCAGAATCAACGCACCTTGGCATTAATTCGTCAATGGCAAGCGGAAGACCCGAATCCTTTGGCGGTGGTCAATCGCGCCTTACAAAAATTCAATCAAGAAGACTTTTATTATTCATTCACCCCGCCCCCACTGGAAGGTGAAGTGATTGATGAGTTCTTGTTCGAGAGTCGCCGAGGCTTTTGTGAACACTACGCCTCAACTTTCACCATCATGATGCGCATGGCCGGAATCCCTGCTCGCGTGGTCACCGGCTACCAAGGTGGCATCGACAACGGTGAGTACCTGTTGGTCAAACAGTCCGATGCCCACGCCTGGTCAGAAGTCTACATTGAACCGGCACAAGGATCTGGTTATTGGATGCGCATCGATCCCACCTCCATGGTGGCACCCGAACGGGTCGAATCCGGTTCGCAAAACATCATGACCGAGAAACGCCATTGGATTGATTTTGAATGGCTGCGGGATACCAAGGAATCCCTGGACAAATACCGCTACCAATGGAACCAATGGGTGCGTGATTTCAATGTCAGCAAACAAGAAGCCTTGTTCAAGGCCATTGGCTTTGAATACCGCGACGGCAAAACCCTGGCCTTGTTGATGATGGCCATTTTGCTGTTCACTGCCTTGTTGACTTTGATTCCGATGTGGTGGCTGAAACGCCAACGACACCACACTTTGCAGCGTTTGTATCTGCAACTGGTGCGCACCATCAAACACAACCCGGCCCTGTACGATCAACACCGCAAAGGCATCGAACACTTGACCGCAGAGATCATCAAAACATATCCGGAAAGTGAACCGCGCATGCAACACTTTTTGGCCTTATACCTACAAGCCCGATACAGCAAACAAGCACCCAAAAAACAACAGCTGTTGCAACACTTGCAAAAAACCTTGAACCAAATTAAGCCCATCCTGCAGGCCAGCAAAGCCCCTTGAGCCAGTCCCAAAAAAGCAAAACTTTAACGTTGAATTAAGCCTGCATTAACAGAAGACGGGTTAATTTATGGGCCGCTGGCGATGCCCCAAAAAGACAGCCATTCAATAACAATTGATTCATCTGATGTTCATTTTTGGATTCCTATAATCGCCACCGCGGTTGCATGCAAACCGCCTTAAATCAAAACCGGGTTTTGATCCGGTTTCTTTATCTGAGGTCTGTCCACAGGCCCTTCAATTTATGGAGTAAAAAGAAATGAGAAAATGGTTACTGACGGCCTTGTTGGCCACTCAAGTCATCGCCCAAGCCAATGAAGACATCAATTACAATTACTTAGAGCTGGGGTATGGCTACTTGGACCTGTCCGGCAATGAACATGCCGATGGCCTGTACCTGGAAGGGGCGTTTGATTTGAACGAGCACTTCTATCTGGGCGGCTCATAAAATAACTTGGGCGCCAACGGTGCTGACCTCGACCGCTACGGCATCTTCGGAGGATGGCACAATGGTCTGTCAGACAGTACCGACTTTTATGCCCAACTGGAAGTGGGTCATCTTGACAGCCGCTTCAGAGACAGCACCACTTATGGGGCAGATTTTGGCACCCGCACCGCTTTCAATGAACACTTTGAGTTGATCACCCAAGTGGGTTACACCCATGTGGACAAAGCCAGCGACGGTTATTTCAATGTGGGCCTGAAAGGGTTGTTTAAGGTCACAGACAACCACGCCATCACCGCCGGTGTGGAATCATTGGATGGTGAAACAGGTGCCAGCGTCGGCTTCCGTTTTTCATTCTGATTTAAGGGGGTGGGCGCCCCAATCGAGCGGCACCCACCCACCTTACTGTCCTGGTTTTAATCCTTTTGCCTTGATACTTTTTTTAGGTTGCTTAAGCGGCTGGTATTGACCTGCAGCTGCAACACATCGGGCCGTGAATAATGGCCCACCGGATCGAAATTCTGCCGTTCTTCAAACACCCGCGCATGGTCAATGGTGGCGGTGTAAATGCCTTCTTCGCCCACCTGTGGCTCAATCACAAACGAACCGTCCGGCGCACACAAACAAGATCCACCATCGGTCAAGAAATCAGCCGGACAATCTTGCATCAAAGCCGCATAATGCGGGCTGTGTTTGGGAAAGTCTTGTGGCCGCATCAAACCACTGACCGAGATCACGAAGGACCGACCTTCTTTGGCCATCATCGGCGTGATGTCATGCGTGTTGCGGATGCTGCCCGGCCAATTGGCCACGTGTAAATCTTCACCTTGGGCATACAAGGCGGTGCGGGCCAAAGGCATCCAATTTTCCCAACAGTTCAAGCCACCCACGGTGAACGCACCCAAGCGGTGAGTTTGTAAGCCATGCCCATCGCCCGGCGACCAGGTCAACCGCTCTTCATAAGTGGGTTGCAATTTGCGGTGTACCGATTGGATGACTCCCTGTTCATCAATATAAACAATCGAACAATACAAGCTGTGCCCACCTCTGTCCACAGGACGCTCGATGATGCCCAAATAACAAGCCATCTGGTGATGGCGCAACACCGCGCAGATGTCATCCAAATCACCGCGCTCGATTTGTACCGCCTGCTGACAATAGTGGGCGTGGAATTCTTTTTGGTCCTGGGCATTGAAACGCGCCCCATGGGTCAATTCAATCCAAAATGGATACCCCGGCAACAAGCCTTCTCCCAAAGCCACCAACTGGCACCCTTGAGCCCCGGCTTGTTGCAGGTAATCGATGATTTTTTCGGTGGTTTTTGCCCGGTCCAACCAGACCGGTGCGATTTGTATCAACCCTACTTTTAACTGATTCGACACGATAAGGCTCCTGTTCAGACTGTATGGGAAATCGATATTATCACCAGTTACTCATTAATCACCAACACAAAGACCGATTTAGTTTGGATTAATGGCTTGTGTGGTTCACAATAACAACACCTTCGTTGGCACAAGGAGAACAGAACAACCAGCATGGAACAAACAGACACAACACACATCAACGCAATGATTCAAAAATGGACAGCAGGCGATCAAGAGGTTGAGCAACCTTTGTTTCAATTGCTATACCCCCTATTGCGTCGGATCACGCAAAAAGAACATCGCAAGTTAAACATTAAAGCCATGAACACAACTTTACTGGTCAATGAGATGTACCTCGAAATGAAGCAGAGCAAACAACTGATCATCAAAAACAAACAACATCTGTTGTCGCTTTCCGCCAGGATGGTGCGCTTTATTTTGATCGACTATTTAGCAAGGCAATCAACTTTGAAAAGAGGTGGCGATTTAAAACAAATCACCTGGTCAGATCATCCCCATGAGGACCCAACCTTGGACGTGGACTTTCTTCATTTGCATCAACAACTGACGGCCTTAGACAAAGTTGACCCGATGGCAGTTAAAATCATCGAATTGCGATTTTTTGCCGGCTTGAACCTCGAAGAAACTGCACAAACCTTGAACCGCAGCATCAGTCATGTATCCAGAGAATGGCGATTTGCCAAAACATGGTTGCAAGACCGTTTGGCCGATGTTAAAAATTAAAGCCAATGGAGTAACGAGGACAGTACCAACATGGATTCGAACCGCTATAAGCAACTGAAAAGCCTGTTTCATCAGGCAGCAGAGTTACCGGAAGCGCAAGTCATGAATTTCCTACAAGCACATTGTGCTGATCAGGCCATGTTCGATCAAATCATTCGCATGCTTAAGACTGAACATGAATCCATGCAAGCCACGGAACAAGTTGTGCAAGAAGCCTCAGACACGGTGATCAAAAGCGCGGTGTTTTTCCCTGATGACCGCTACATACTCATCAAGTCTTTAGGACATGGCGGTATGGGACAAGTGTTCCTGGCCAAGCGCAATGTAGACCACATTGAGCATTTGGTGGCTTTGAAAATATTGCAACTAACAGATCCGGCTGCGCAACGACGCTTCTTACGGGAAAGTGAAATATTGTCCCGAATGAGTCACCCCAACATCAGTCAATTCATAGATTCAGACATTTTGCCTGATGGCAGACCTTATGTGGTGATGGAGTACATTGAAGGACTGTCTATCACAGCATTCAGTGAAACCAGAGATTTGCGTTCCAAACTGGATTTGTTTCTGCAACTGTGTGAAGCGGTCAAACATGCCCACCGCAACTTGATCATTCATCAAGACCTCAAGCCAGACAATATTTTGGTGACCAAACAAGGGCAAGTGAAATTACTGGATTTTGGCATTGCCAAAATTTTGCAACAAAACAACCAACACACCCAAACCTTGTTGCGCGCCTTAACCCCTGGTTATGCCAGCCCTGAACAACTGTTGGGCCAACCCATCGACGTCACTTCAGACGTGTATTCACTGGGCATGGTCTTGTATCAACTGTTAAGTGGCACACTGCCTTATTCACTGGACGGATTAAAACCACTGGAGATTCATCAACTGCTACAAGATCAAATCATCGACCCACCCAGCAAGGCAAAAACAGCCTCACACACCAAAATCAAAGTGAATGCCGACTTAGACGCCATCACTTTAAAGGCATTGGCGTTTGATCCCGATGACCGTTACGGCAGTGTAGATGACTTGACCCACGACCTCCATCTGTATCAAAAAAAGGCGCCAATCTCAGCCAGAAAAATCGGTGCCTTGTACCGCAGTCAAAAATACATCCAACGACATAAGATAGACCTGTCAATTGTGGCTGCATTTTTGTTTTTTGCCTGGCTCTATTTCAACACCTTGATCAACAAAAACCAGGCCATCGAGTCGCAACTGGCCACCATTGTTCAGCAACGAGATGACTTGTTACTGGAACAAAAAAGGGCTGAATACATTGCGGATAGCTTTGCAGTTGAGCGTCATGCAGACACCAAAAATAATGGCAATCAGGCCACAGTGGTTAATGAAATGATCAATGCCGTCAATGGCAATATGTTTTATGCCTATGAATTGGATTTATTGGACAATCCGATCAAATTTGTGTTGTATTACAACACCAAAAGTGCCCAACAGACCCGAGGCTTAATACCATTGAATCAAGTTGGAAAAGGTTGGACTCACAGCTACATAAGACAATTAACTGTCCGCCGATATGCCAGCAGAGATGATTTTCATTTAATCACGGCTGACAGGCCCGATGGTGAGGCCATTGCTTTTGAAAAAATTGAAAGCCAATGGACCAATTCCAAAGGCTATGACATCGAAATCACAAAACAAAATGACCAGTGGACTTTAATCAACCAACAAAATGAGCAGGAACATTATGGATGGTTTGGTGAGCTGCTTGGCACAGCAACATCCAATCAGTACCTGACCATCGAATGGGAACACATATACCCAGAAGTTGATAAATCAGTGGGCCGCTATCAAAATGACAAGAGGATAAAATCCATCCTCGCTGATACAGGCCATGCCATCAACTTTCATTATCAACATGACAAAACCATGGTGGTTGACTTCATCAGTGATGAGAAAGGTCGCATTTGGCAGTTTGAATATGACCTGCATTACAACCTCGTTGCTGTGACCAACCCTGATGGCACTGGAAAAACTTTTCGCTATGAAGATGAATTTCGGCCTTACAACATGACCGCAGTTGGCACCCAACTGTATGATGGATTTTCTGTGATCCACAAAAGTTTTGATTACCATGACATCAGTGACAATGTGAAACAAATCGGTTACCACTCCCAAGCCTGTGAAAATGACTGGATCAATGTTGATTATTGTTGCGGTGCCACCACCCTATCCAATCAACAGGGGCAATCCAATGTATACAAAATAAACAAGCAGACCATGCCTTGGTCAATCACCACTGCTGAACTTGAGTTTGAATTCCCTCAATGTAACTTTGATTTATTTCAAACTTGGCGCAATGAATTACTGGAATTAACCCGATAAAATTTAATTCTTTTGACCAGTTTTGAGTCGAGATCCAGATACATCGATTAAGCAAACACAATTGATTAACGACTTAACATGAAAACACCAACATTCAAAACTTGTATGGCTTTGTTCTTTATGCTTCTGAATCAAGCTGGTTGGGCGCAATTCCCTTCACTGATTAAATTATCTGAGATGAACAGCCAGCAAGGCCTGGTTATCAGCAATTCCGGTGATTCGATCGGTAACCGAGTCACCGGTATTGGCGATGTCAACAACGATGGCATCGATGATTTGATCATCACACGCGGTGATGCCATCATCAATGGACAAAATGTCTCAGGCAGTTTTGTTTTGTATGGATCAGCTGCGGGTTTTCTCAGTCCATTTGAACTCAATGACATCAATGGTAACAATGGTTTTGCCATCAATTTTGACCTCCCGAACGGCGGAAACGCTTTCACAGTCAACGGCAAAGGCGACATCAACAACGATGGCATTGATGATTTGATCATTGGCGCACCCTCGGCATCCCTTACAAATACATTTGCAGGTGCCGCTTATGTGGTGTTTGGTCAATCTCAAAATTTTCCTGACATTGTCAACCTGTCAGCATTGGACGGTACCAATGGATTTGTGCTGACCGGAGTCAATACTCATGACAACAGTGGTGTAGAAATAAAGATCATGGCAGACTTCAATAACGATCAAATTGATGACCTCGTTATCGGGACACCCGGTGCCGAAGCTGATGTGTCTGAGTTTGATACCGGTGCAGTGCATGTGGTATTTGGCAGCAATCAGGTCTTTCCATCACAGTTGAATCTGGGCACCCTCAATGGGAACAATGGATTCACCATTTTTGGCGAAGAAAACTTCGATTTTCTGGGCGAAAATTTCAGTGCAGCAGACATCAACCATGACGGATTGTCTGATCTGTTGTTGTCTTCAGACAGAATCAATGACTTTTCTGAGGTGCATGGTCAAGCCTATGTGGTCTTTGGCAGCACAACTGGTTTTTCAAGCATTTTTGACTTATCGACACTGGATGGATCCAATGGATTTTCGATCAGCTCTGTGGATGTTACCTTTCCCAATACAACAATCCTTAACATTATCAACACATCAGATGCAGGTGACATCAATGGCGACGGCATGGCTGACATGCTCATTACGTACCCAACTGCCAGACATGACATGGTTGATTATGCAGGGGCGGTTTATGTCATCTATGGCAGCCAACAACCATTTCCTGCAGCATTTGATTTGAATGGCATCAATGGCACCAATGGCTTTAAAATGTTTGGGCTTTTTGAATTTGATTATCTGGGGCTTGCTGCCAATTCTGTTAAGGACATCAACAATGATGGTGTTGATGACATCACTTTGATTTCAAGGAGAAGGGTTTCACCGAATATTTGGGATCCATTCATTACTGCATTTGTGGTGTTTGGAAACAGTGCCGGCTTCCCAGCGATCTATGATCCCTCCGTTGTTGATGGCAACAATGGTTTTGCCATCGAAAGTTTTGATGGAACAGCCTCGGATCTATTATCCAACGTGTCTTCTGCAGGTGACATCAACCATGATGGTATCGGCGATTTGGTAACCAATGGTATCAATAACGGCTATGTCATTTATGGTAAAGGTGATTTGATCTATCAAAACGGCTTTGAATAAACCGGTGCAATCATTCCGTCGGACATTTAGAGTTTTGTTTGGCTGCCACCAACTCTAATGACCAGGTCAATAAACACCAAGTAGAGTTATCAGGTCGACTATGCTCCTTGACCGGAAAAACGAGCAGTATCAATGCCCAGAATGTGACAGTCAGTTACAAGGTAAGTGGCGGAAAGAGTTACTCAAACTACAGAATTCGATAAATAATGATTAATTTTGACAAGGTTTTGGGTTCAGTTTCGATATTTATTATGTGAGGCAAATTATTTTGCGATTAAATGTAAAAACCAACCAGGCAATACAATGAAAAAGAATCACTCACTTATATACTTATTTCTGATTATAAACACAAGACTGGTCTGTGCACAGTTTAACCAAGTTGTCGACTTATCACACATCAATGGTGAAAATGGCTTCATCATTAATGGGGAACAAGCTTATGATTTTGCCAAAGGGAAGTCTGCTGGTGACATCAACAATGACGGCATCGATGATTTGATCATAGGAGCATCAGGCTCTGATGTTTCTTTTACAAATGCCGGTGCAGCTTATGTGGTTTATGGCAGTCAATCCGGCTTTCCCACCAACTATAGTTTATCTGACATCAACGGAAACAATGGGTTCATCATGTATGGCAACAACCCGGGTGAATGTTTTGGCAATTCTGTATCAGGAGGAATCGATGTCAATAATGATGGTATTGATGACATGATTGTCAGTGCGTTTGAATGTGCATTTGATGGTAACAATTTTGTCGGCAGCAGTTATGTGATTTTTGGGCGTGATGGCAATTTTCCTGCTGAAGTAGATGTAAGCGCATTGAATGGCACCAATGGGTTTGTCATTCGAGGCATATCTTTTACTGATCGTGCAGGTTTTGCCGTCAAATTAATTGATGATTTCAACGGCGATGGCATCGGTGAAATTATGGTCACGACCCCTGATACTGACATCAATGGATTCAATTCTGGATCCGTTTACATGTTATTCGGTAACGACACTGGATTTCCTGCAATCTTAAATCTAGCATCATTGAATGGTACCAATGGCTTTGCTGTCCACGGTAAGTTGGTTGATGATAATTTGGGTGAATATGTCAGTGCAGGAGACATCAATAATGACGGTCTTTCAGACCTGATTATCAGTGGCAAAGAACCATACAATTTTTTAACCAACACTTTTGGAACCACATACGTCATCTATGGCAACGATCAAAACACTGCTGGCGTTTTTGACTTAAACAGCATTGACGGGCTTAACGGGTTTAGCATCATCGGAATCAATGATATCGGCAGCACTGATCGATTAGACTGGCGAATTTCCAGCGATGCAATTGACATGAATGCAGATGGTATTGACGATCTGATCATCTCTTATCCACAGGCCAGCGAGATTGAATCTAAAGCTGGTGTCACATATGTGGTATATGGATCGACACAAACCATTCCAACAGAATTTGATTTAAACAGCATAGATGGTACCAATGGATTTGTGATCAAGGGTTCTCGAGAATTCGAAAGGTTGGGTTTTCACCAAAGTCCAGCTGGTGATATTAATCATGACGGATTCGGCGACTTGTTACTAAGCAGCTATCAATTCACAGGATCAAATGAATCAATAATTACCAGTTATGTTATTTTTGCTGATCCAAGTGGATTCGCTGTGAATTTTGATCCAGAAACTCTTGATGGAAACAATGGCTTCAAAATTAAAAGCATCGATGGGTCTTTTGATTATACGATACCGGTCAACCTCAGCAATGCTGGGGACATCAATGCCGATGGAGTTGATGACTTGATGACAGCCAATTACCAAGGTGTGGCTGGCACCAGTGTTAATTATATAGTTTATGGACGTGGCGATTTGATCTATCAAAACGGCTTTGAATAAATCGGTGCAATAATTCAGTCGGACTTTCCCCATTTTGTTATGATAATCAATCCGCATTCCAAGAGGTTTGATTCATGTCCATAAAGTTACTGTTACTTACCAGTTTATTGTTGATGCTGCAAAACGCTTTAGCTGCCACCACGCTCATTCATGCCGGTGAATTATTGGCAGTGCCAGGAGAAAAAACACTGAAAGATCAAACCATCACCGTGGTGGATGGCAAAATCACCGCGGTAACCGCTGGTTTTTTACAACCTGAAGTGGGTGATGGCAGCCTAGTGATCGACTTGCGTGACTCGTTTGTGATGCCTGGGCTGATGGATATGCACGTGCACCTGCAAGGCGAGTTGGGGCCGAATAATGACCGCGATGCCTTGAAGATGTCCAATCAATTGGTCGGCATGCGCACCGTGCACCATGGCACCAAAACTTTGATGGCCGGTTTCACCACAGTGCGGGATGTGGGATCCAACTCACAATACATGTACGCCTATCGCGATGCGGTGAATCGCGGTTGGGTGGCCGGGCCTCGAGTCATTGCGGCGGGTGGTGTGGGCATCACCGGTGGGCATGCCGATGTCAGTGGCATGAAGCCTGAGTTGATGGAGTTTTACACCGACCGTTCCATTTGTGACGGACCGTATGACTGTCGTCGGGCCGCGCGTGATGCGATCAAATACGGTGCTGACCTGATCAAAATCACCTCCACCGGTGGGGTGATGACCGACCGCGCCACCGGCACCGGCCAACAAATGGAAATGGACGAACTCAAAGAAGTGGTGTTGGCGGCCAAGCGCATGGGCAAGAAAGTGGCATCCCATGCCCACCAGGAAGACGGCATCATCGCCGCCTTGCAAGCCGGGGTCCACAGCATCGAACACGGCACCTACACCGGCCCCGAAGCGATCAAATGGTTCAAAAAAACCGGCGCTTACTTGGTGCCGACTTTGTTGGCCGGAGACACGGTTTCAAAGTTGGCCAAAAACACCGACATCCTGCCGCCAGCGGTGGCCGCCAAAGCGATCAAAGTGGGTCAAGACATGCAAGGCAACTTCATCAAATCCTATGAGGCTGGGGTCAACATCGCCTTTGGCACCGACAGCGGCATTTCACCGCATGGCACCAACGCCCAAGAGGCCGTACTGATGAGTCAGGCCGGCATGCCGCATGACCAAATCCTGCTCAGTGCCACCTTGCATGCGGCGGCTTTGATTAACATGCAAGACCAACTGGGCTCCATAGAGGTTGGCAAACTGGCTGACATCATTGCCACCAAAGATTCCCCATTGGCTGACATTGAGGCCTTGTTGGCGGTACACTTTGTGATGAAAGAAGGTGCAGTACACAAGCACGAAGCACCCTGATGGCTGGTGTTGACTCTTGACTGTCTGCCAGCTGAATGGTGACCGCTTGGTTTTGTGAACAAGGAGTCAAATTCCACAATCACCGGCTTTGCCGCTTGATTTGATCTGTACTTTTCGTTCAAAACTGATACAGTTCATGGTCATGAAACACACTCGATTGCTGACAATCTGCTGGTCGTTGATGTGGCTGGTACTGACGGGCTGCCAACCCAAAGGCACCACCCTGTACCAACATGACCAACCCGAAAACCACCCAATTGAACACACCATGGTGGTGATTGATTATTTGAATCTGCGCGATGACTTGGGTCGCTATTGGGATTTTGACAGTTATTATCATGAAGACATGTTGAACCGCTTGTTGGCGGCGGTGGACATGTCCCTGCAAAAGGCCGGTTATCCAGCAGCTTCTGGATACTTGTTGACCAGTGGCTTGTTGGTTGATGAAGGTTTCGCAGTGGAACATTACATTCAGGAGACGTTACAACCTGAGCTGTTGTACGCGCCTTTCATCATGGCCAGTGACCAAATTCCCGACGATCACATCGACCAACACCGCGACGTGATGCGACTGATGATCAAATACCTGGCACCCAAGCGCCACCATGCATCGGACCCCAATTCACATCGGGGCATGCAAATGGGATATCACTTCAGCGACATTGACTTACCACCCAATACCGGCATTTTGTACCTGCATGTGGATTTGTCGGCCACCGGGGCGATCAAACAACTGGGCACCCTCATCCTCAGTGGGGCGGTGGCCAGCCAGTCTGATTATGCGTCGATGCACCTGGACCTGGGATACCGCCGACATGCCAGTGCCTTTTGGGTCCACACCGGCAGCGGTCAAATTTTGTGGAAAAACCACAGCAACCAATGGACACCGGCCCAACCCATCGGTGAATTGTTGTTGCAATTTCCGCCGAACACGGCGGATTGATACCACACCCATCAGGGCAGACAGCTGCCATCGAAATCGGCATAAAACACATCGTCGCTGAAGCCTTGTGGCACAATCTCCCGAAAGGGGATTTGTTGATACCAGCCCGCTATGGCCGGAGGAATCACCGGGTCAGACAGGTCGTTGCCATTGAGGTAGAACTCATTGATTTGGGTCATGTTGCCAAAACCTTCTGGCACCAGGCCAGTCAAGCGGTTGTTGTTCAAATACAGACCCACGATCAGGGTCATTTGCGACCACGAGTCAGGAATGAAACCACGCAGTTGGTTGTCATTGAGGCTCAAAAAATCAAAATCAGACAACCAGCCCAAGGACTCAGGTAAATTGCCATACAGCCGATTGTGGCTCAAATCCAATTGTCTCAAAGCCGACATCTGGCCAATGCATGCAGGGATCTTACCGGTCAACTCATTGCCCGGCAGAAACAAGAACTCCAATTGACTCAAAGTGGTCAGGTTGGCTGGCAAAGGGCCTAAGAAACCAACCTCATGGGCAGAAAAATATTCCAAAGCAGCCAGGCCGCTCACATCGGCGGGCAAGGCTTCGTTGAAACTGTTGTGATCCAGCCACAAATCAGTCAATGAGCCCAAATTTTGTACGGCGGTCATCACCGATCCAGTCAATTGGTTGTTTTGTAATTGCAATATTTGTAAGTCATGGAGGCTGGACAATTGACTGGGCACATCACCGCTCAAGTCATTGTTACCCAACAACAACCACTGCAAATTGGACAATGAACCCAAGCTTGTTGGCATGGGTCCGAACAGTTGATTGTCGCTCAAATTCAGGGTTCTCAAGGCGGTGAGGTCGCTGATGGTAGACGGGATGAGGCCAACCAGATTGTTGTTGCTGAGTTCCAAAAACCAGACATTTAAGGTGCCGGCACCAAAGGCCGAAACCCCAAACCAACTGTTGACATCGGCCTGTCCCCAGTTGCTGTTATTGACCCAGTTATCGCCGTCGGTGATGTTGTAAAAGTTGACCAAGGCATTGCATTCCAGGATCGGCACATTCATGCCCGGCTGAAAACAAACGGTGTTGAAATCCAAGTCAGCACGGACTGGCAGGACCCAAAAGAGCAGCACCAACAAGGTAACTTTCAATTGATTGCATGGCTCACACATGATTTCATTATCCCCCAAAAACGGCCACTCAGACAATCTTTGACTGCCAGAATAAAGCGTCAAACTGCCACCAGGCGCTGATAGAGGGCGGCAATTTCTGTCGCGGTTTGGGCCACATCTGAGCGCGAAGAGCTGTGTGGGGTCAAGGTGACTCGGGGGTGTTGCCAAAAGGGGTGGCCAGCTGGCAAAGGTTCTTCGGCAAACACGTCCAGCACCGCCCGCTTGAGGCGCCCGGCGTCCAAGGCCCGCAGCAAGGCCAACTCATCCACATGTCCCCCGCGACCGACGTTGATCAGGGTGGTCTCGGGCTGGCACCAGGCCAAAGATTGCTCGTTGATCACATGTCGGGTGTGTTCATTCAAGGGCAACAGAATCACCAGGTAGCGGCAGTTGGCACAAACCGTTTGCAAACCCTCAGGGCCATGGTGGCAAGGGTGTTGGGGATGCTGTTGGCTGGCGGTCCAAGCCAGGGTGCGAAAGCCCAGGTCAAGGCAACGATCAGCCACAAACCCGCCCAATTGTCCCAAGCCCAAAAAACCAACCACCGGCATCGGCTCGTTGCTTTCCAACACCCGCCAATCTTCGGCTTGTTGCTGCTGTAGATAAGCTTTGGCATGGCGCTGCTCTGCCAACACATGTTGCAACACATATTGGGCCATGTTTTGTTGCAACACGGGGGTCACCACCCGCCATTTGTTCACCGCCTCGGGGATGGCGGCATCGGCCTCAATGTGGTCCATGCCTGCCCCCATGGAAACCACCGCTTCAAGCTGGGGAAAATGTTGGGTGATGCCCGCAGGATGCTGCCACAGCACCGCCAACCGGACACTGTCTGGGTCTTCGATGTCAGGCCATTGTTGGATGAGAATATCGGGTAAACATTGCCGCAGATGACGGCACAATTGATCGGTGTTGCGGTCGGTGATAATGACCGCTACACTCATGCTTTGGCCAGGAATTCGAGGTGTTTCAGAGCCCTTTTGTAAACCCCTTTTTTGAAGTGTATGACGTTTTCTGCCGGGTACCAGAAATTGACCCAACGAAAATCTTCAAACTCGGGATTGGCGGTCTTGTTGAAGTCCACTTTGGATTCGTCTTCCAACAGCCTCAACAAGTAATACACTTGCTTTTGCCCCACAAATGACGGGTCAGAATCGCGTTTGTGGAATTTCTTGGGCAACTGATACTTCAACCAGCCGGGCGTTGAGCCCAACACATCCACATGGTGGGGTTTCAACCCCACTTCTTCATACAATTCCCTGAACATGGCCTCTTCCGCGGTTTCATGCTTGTTAATCCCGCCTTGTGGAAATTGCCAACCATTGCCTCTGGTTCGCTTGGCCCAAAATACCTGACCTTCATTGTCGAGCAAGATGATGCCCACATTGGGCCTGAAACCATCTTGATCAATCATGATGACATTAAATTTTTAAACTGGCTCTATTGTTTCAAAAAAATGAAATTTGGGCAAGCAATTTAAGCCCAAGGCCGCCGCATCCATAACGGATTTGTCGCCCGGATTTGACCAACTCAACCTGCCATCAGCGCGGTAAAACATGAACCACTTAATAAAATCTTTATCCAAGCCCCCCTATAATGAAACCACGAAAACCCAGTTGGTGTCATACATGATGCCGCCAACCGCTGAAATGAGAGAGACCATGGCCCAATTCAATGCCAACACCAAAACCCCTGGCAAGACCCACCCTGCCACCTCAGCCCGTGCCACTTCAGTGCCACGGCACCGCCACACCCTGAGCTGGATGTGGCTGCTGTTAACCTGTCCCTTCATGGCCATGAGTCAATGGCAATTTGATGTGCTCAACAATGACTTGATTGAACGCAGCAGTGAGTTGATCTTTCCCATCGAATACAAACATTTTGATTGCCGCTTTCGGTTTCAAGCCATCAACAATGGCATCACCGACAACATCCAAATCATCAACGGCGGTGGTTGCAATGCCAACAACCACCAATTGGTCATCGACGGATATCAGTACACCTTGCCGCAGTCTTTTGAAATGAACCTGTACAGCGATCAATGGCTGATCACCGGGGCCGTGCCATTGGGCAATTGCAGCACCGTTTCCGGCAACCCCATCAACACCGCCGCCCCGCAACTGCAGCTGAATGGCACCCAAATTCAAATCAGTGACGGCAACCACCCTGAAATTTATGTCAAAGATCAGGTGACTTACTTTGTGTTTGTCAGCACCAATGGCGACATTGTGTGCAACTTGGGCACGCCATTCACCCAGCCGCTCAACTTGATTTTTAAATGGGGGTTCCAATGAAGACCGTTGCCTTATTGATGCTGATGGTGGGTTCGGCCCAGGCGGCCAACCTGGCTTATGAATTGAATGAGGGCAAGGTCCTCAAAGCCAATCCCAACAACGCCACTTACACCTTGAACACTTCTCCGGCACTGGGCTTGATCACGGCCTTCGTTGGCCCTTGTGGCGGCTCTGAATGCACCGTACCCAAACTGAACCCTTTCACCATTTCCTACACGGTGTCAGGCGCCACTTTTTGCAGTGGCAGTGGCGGCATCGATGCTTGGCTTGGCATCAAACCCTCGGCCGATGGGACCTATGAAATTGAGGTGCCGTTCCTGGCCGCTGACACCAGTTTTGTGTTGAGTTGCAGCGCCGGTGCCCTGGAACACAGCTTGGTCATTAACATCCTGGTGGATGAGCAAAACAGCAATTGTTCAGATGTGGTATTCCCACCGGGTTTGACGGCAGTGGCCAACACCTATCGCCAAATCAACGAAGGCTTTGATTTTGGCCAGTCGACCAACTCAACCGTTGAATTGACCCTCAGCAACAATGAATTCGCCGCCATTTCAGGGTTTTTTCTGGACCAAACCAATTTTCGCCGCCGCATCGTCTTTGAACAAGCCCCCACCAATTACAACCTGATCGAAAGTGCCACCATCACTGTCAGTGAATGCCCGGGCGACTTCACCGACAATGCGGTGTGTAAAAGGACGGTGAACAACTTCTCCAACATGTTCTTTTCCACCAACCCGGCGGACAATCCAGTCTTGTATTGCATCATGGATCCGACCAAGACGTATTACATCAATTACGTCACCACCCCCGATCCCTACAATGAGGCCCCCTACTGCCAAAACGGTGGTGACACCGAGTGCACCATCTTTTATTCGGAAACCTCGTTCTGATTTGACAGCAGTCCCGCATTGGGGTCAATTGGCCGCCCTGACATGGGCGGCGCATCCCTTCAGGCTTGGGGGCTGATGAGGGTCTGATGCAGGCACCACCCTTCCTGTGCTATGATGTCAACAGTGTAGAGTGTGTGTCTTATGTTAAAAAGCGGATTTGGTTTCAAACACCATGCCCGTCAAATTCGGGAAATTCAAAAATGGGCGTTAACCTTGGCGGCCATTTATTTGACTTTGTTCATTGCCGTTGATTGTTACCGATACTCTGGGCAATCGCTGCAACAAACCTTGTTGGTGCGAAGCTTATTCATGGGCCTGCCCATTTTGTTACTGCTGCTGGTCTTCCACCACAAAAAACGTTGGGGGGTGAGCAGCCAAGTATTCGACTTGATGAGTTTGGTGGCCATCATCTGCGTGGGCATTGGTCACACCAAGATCATTGAAATTGGGGCCGCCAACGCCAACATTTATCCGCGCATCGGCTTGACCATCATTTTGTTGTATGCGGGCTTGTTACTGGCTTCACCCATCAAACACTCCATCATCGCCTCAGCCACCATCATTTTGGCAGCCATCCTGACCTATCAAAAACTGGGCACACCATCCACAGAGATCACCTCCCTGACATTTTTCTATGTGATCTTGTCCAGCTGTTGTATTTTCATGAATTACGTGTTCAATGAGGTGCTCAAAGCCAACAACAAACTGTTGCAGTTGATAGAGCAACAAGCCAACTCAGATTATTTGACCAAACTGTTCAACCGGCGGTTCTTTTATCAACAATCACAATTGCTGTATAAACAGGCCATGCGCGATCAAACCAACCTGTCGGTGCTGCTGATTGACTTGGATCACTTCAAGCACATCAACGACCAATTGGGTCACAAAGTCGGTGACTCGGTCCTGATCAAAGTCGGTAAAGTGCTCAAAGCCCAAGGCCGTCGCCCGATGGATCTGGCAGCCCGCTTGGGTGGGGATGAATTTGTGATGCTGTTGAACAACACCGATTTGGACCACGTTCACACCATTTGCCAAATTGTGTTGGACGCCATGGCGCAAATCAAACCCGATGAGCATTCAGATCACTCATTCACCCTGACAGCCTCCATCGGTG
Organism: Marinicella meishanensis; assembly: GCF_019931145.1. Lineage (GTDB taxonomy): Bacteria > Pseudomonadota > Gammaproteobacteria > Xanthomonadales > Marinicellaceae > Marinicella > Marinicella meishanensis. The sequence goes on from NZ_JAIOUV010000002.1 coordinate 148,001, forward strand.
TGGCCCATCACCAACCCGGCGATCCATTGAACATCAAACAGTTGTTGGATTTGGCCGACAAAGCCTTGTATCAAGCCAAGCAAAAAGGCAAGAACCAATACCATTTGGGCGACATTCACACACTGACCGCGGCCGGCAGCACCAGCGAACAACTGCGGGCTTTGTGATGCCAAAGAGACCAACGGCTTGACCGTTGGCCCAATCAATGACGATCAAAAACCGCATCAAAAGGCGTAACCAAACTCCGCCAAGAACTTGGCCCGAAAGTTTTGCTTCGAAATGTAATGGTTTTGGGTGCCGGCGGTGGCGATTTTGATGCTGCCTAAGAGCGAGGCGATGCGACCGGTGGTTTGGTAGTCCAAACCCTGGGTCAAACCATACAACAAACCAGCCCGATAAGCATCGCCGCAACCGGTGGGATCCACCACTTTTTCGGCATCCACCACTGGAATGTGGTACATGGTGCCGTCGGCATATATTTCTGAGCCCTTTTCGCCGCGGGTGACAATCAAGGCATCCAAATGCTGTGCGATTGCTCTGGCATCCATGCCGGTGCGGTCGTGCACCAGCTCGTACTCGTAGTCATTGACCGCCATCCAGGTGGCTTGTTCGATGAATTGTTTGAGGTCATCGCCATCAAACAAAGGCATGGCCTGACCTGGATCAAAAATAAAAGGAATGCCCGAATCACAAAACTCATTGGCGTGTTGAATCATGCCATCGCGGCCATCTGGGCCGACGATGCCGATGTCAATGTCGTCGTAATCCTTGACGTGGTTTTCGTGTGAACAGTTCATGGCCCCAGGATGGAAGGCCGTGATCTGATTGTTTTTCATGTCGGTGGTGATGTAGGCCTGTGGGGTGAAGAATTCATCTTTGACTTTGATTGCCTCCAACGAGATGCCCAGCGAGCGAAGCCGTTGCGCATAGATGTCAAAGTCACCACCAACCACCCCCATGGGCACCGGATTGCCACCAATCATTTTCAGGTTGTAAGCGATGTTGCCGGCCACTCCGCCAAACACCCGGCTCAAAGTGGGCACCATGAACGAAATGTTCAGCTTGTGGATTTGATCGGCCAATATGTGGTTGGCAAATTCATCTTCAAATACCATGATGTTATCGAAGGCCAGTGACCCACAGATTAACGCTCTACTCATTTTAAATATTCCTCTAACAATTGTTTGGTTTGGACAGGATTGGCCTGGCCCTTGGTTTGTTTCATGATTTGGCCGACAAAGTAATTGAACATCTTGTCATTACCGCCGCGGTAGCTGGACACTTGATCGGGGTTGTCGGCAATCACTTGCTGGACCAACTCGGTCAAAGCCGACGCGTCTGATATTTGACCCAAGCCCTGTTCTTTGATGATGTCTGCAGCCGCTTGGCCCGTGTCCCACATGTCATCCAACACCCCTTTGGCCACCTTGCGCGAGACGCTGCCATTGGCCATTTGATCCAACAAACCGGCATAGGCTGTGGCATCAATCTGACTGGCAGCCAAAGCCACCCCTTGCGCATTGAGCAAGGCACTGAATTCACCCAACAAAAATTTGGCATTCAAATCGGCCGCTGCTTGGCTGTGTTGGTTGCTTTGTTCAAAAAATTCAGCCATCCTCAGGTCATGGGCGATGATCGCCGCATCATCTGGCTTCAAGCCCAGTTCACCCACATAGCGTTCGATTTTGGCCGCTGGAAATTCAGGCAACAACGCCCGTTGGGCGGCAATCATCTCCGGGGTGATTTGAATTGGCAGCTGATCGGGATCGGGAAAATAGCGGTAATCATTGGCATTTTCTTTGCTGCGCATGGACCGCGTTTGATCCTGCTCGGCATCGTATAAGCGGGTTTCTTGGGTGATCTGGCCACCGGCCTCCAGGATCTTGATTTGTCGTTTGGCCTCGTGATTGATGGCTTTTTCGATGAAGCGGAAAGAATTCAAGTTTTTGATTTCGGTGCGCGTGCCCAATGTTTGTTGGCCCACCGGTCGCACCGACACGTTGGCATCACAGCGGAACGAGCCTTCTTGCAAATTGCCGTCACAAATGCCCAAGTGGGTCACGCGGGTGTAAATTTCTCGCATGTAAGCCACGGCCTCTTTGGCATTCGACATTTGTGGCTCTGAAACCACCTCAATCAGGGGCGTGCCGGCGCGGTTCAAATCGATCGCTGAATATTGGTCGTATTTGTCGTGGATCGATTTACCGGCGTCCTCTTCCAGATGCGCGCGGGTGATCTCGATGGTCTTTGCCCCCGCTTCGGTTTCAATCACCACCTGCCCAGGCCCCACAATCGGGTCATCCATTTGGCTGATTTGATAGCCTTTGGGTAAATCTGGGTAGAAATAATTTTTGCGGGCGAACACCGTGAACGGTGGTATGTCGGCATCCACAGACAAGCCAAAGCGGATGGCATAGTCCAAAGCTTTTTGATTGATGACCGGCAAGGTGCCGGGCAAACCGGCATCCAGAAAACTGACCTGGCTGTTGGGGGATGCGCCATAGCTGGCCTTCATTCCTGAAAACAATTTGCTGTCGGTATCCAACCGCACATGAATTTCCAGGCCGATGACCATTTCCCATTGTTGACTCATGCGAAGGCCTCCGGTGTTTGTTGGTGGTGGTTGGTTTGTTGCTGGTACTGATCAGCCACCGCCAGGATGGTTTGCTCATCGAAATAGCGACCGATCAATTGCAAGCCCACGGGCAACCCTTGGGTGTGGCCAATCGGCATGGACAAACAAGGCAAGCCAGCCAATGACGCCGGGATGGTGAACTGATCGGCTTGGTACATGCTCACCCCGGTGGATTTTTCCCCGTGCTTGAACGCCACCTCTGGTGAGACGGGACCGGCAATCAGGTCCACTTGCTCAAAAGCCGCTTTGAAATCATCGCTGATCAAGCGGCGGACTTTTTGGGCTTTCAGGTAATAGGCGTCATAGTATCCAGAAGACAAGGCCCAAGCCCCCACCATGATGCGCTTTTGCACCTCTTCACCAAACCCCTCGGAACGGCTGCGACAGTACAACTCTTGCAGGTTACTGGCCTGGGCGGTTTGGTGCCCAAATCGCACCCCATCAAAGCGGGACAAGTTGGAAGAGCACTCCGCCGGTGCCAAAATGTAATAGGCCGACACCGCCAAATCGGCATGGGGCAAGCTCACGTCAAGCAGTTCGGCCCCTTGGGCTTGACACTGTTCGATGGCTGCCCAGGTCAATTGTTTGATGCCGTCATCAGCCAGGCCATCAATCCAGTCCCTGACCACCCCCACTTTCAAGCCGCGCATGTCAGGCGAGTCGGGTTTTTGCCACTGCCAGGGTGGCTGTTGCGCTGAAGTGGAATCCAGGGCGTCGTGACCAGACATGGCCGACAACACCAAACCACAATCATCGGCACTGGCGGCCATCACCCCGGCCTGATCCAGGGAAGAAGCAAACGCGATCATGCCGTGGCGCGAAACCCGACCATAACTGGGCTTGATGCCGGTGATGCCACACAAGGCGGCTGGTTGACGAATCGAACCACCGGTGTCGGTACCGGTGGCCACCGGCACCATGCGAGCCGCCACCGCCGCGGCTGATCCGCCTGAGGAACCTCCAGGGACCCGTTGTTCATCCCAGGGATTGGCCACGGGTCCGAAGGCCGAATGCTCATTGGAAGAGCCCATGGCAAACTCATCCATGTTGGCTTTGCCCAAAGTGACCATGCCGGCCTGTTGCAGCCGACTGACCACAGTGGCATCATAAGGTGGCACGAAATCGGCCAACATGTTGGAGGCACAAGTGGTTTTGATGCCATGGGTACAAAACAGGTCTTTGTGGACCAAAGGAATGCCGGCCAATGGCTGCTGTCCTTGATCCAGTAAGGCTTGGGCTTGTAACAATTCCTTGGGATTGAATTCTGTCAAGGTGGTGATCAAAGCCCCGGTGGTTTCATTGAATGCTTGGCAGCGGTCCCAGTAAACCCCGCACAATTCTTGGATGCTGCACTCTTTGGCGGCCAGCATGCCGGCCATCTGCCGGATGGATAAGCCAATCATTCGATCACCTTGGGCACCAGATAGTGGTCATCATCGGCATGGGCTGCCAACGCCAGCAGTGCGGCTTTGTGTGAGGTGTCAGTGACTTCATCGGCACGCACCAACTGCCAGGCATCATTGGGGTGGGCCATGGGCGCCACCGCTTCGGTGTTGGCGTCATTGATGTGCTCGATCATGGCCATCAACTGGTTCAACGATTCGGTGATGTGGCCAACCTGCTGGTCCGGTATGTTCAGCTGCGCCAAGGCAGCAATTTCTTCCAATTCTGTGCGATTGATTGACATGTTCAAGTGCTCAACATGACCAGCCCTTGGTCATTGTGGGGCCAGCCATCATCATTAACAATGTGGAGAATCATGTGTGCCCTCGGTTCCAGGCCCACCCGCCGTTGCTGGTAAGGGCGGCCCTCGCCGTGCACACAAGACAGCGTGGGGCCATTTTAAGTGGCTCATCATCACATTGCAACGATCCAGACCGTTTCCAGTTGGGCTTTTCGGCTCCTGAGGAGCAGCTGACTCTGGCCCCGTTGATCAGACCGAGAAAATCAGGCGGTCAAGCAAGTGGCCACAGTGCTTCCTTCGGCTTGCTGATTCATATATAATCCGCAGATTGGCCCAAAGGCCAGATCACGACACCCTAGACCCCATTGAGCAATCAAATGTTAAGACCATTTAACATGATGTTAATGTCCCATCCTCTAACATGGCTGGGTTCGATGATCAGCTTAATAACGACCTCGCCCATTGGCGATGTCACGATGAATGACCAACCACAAGATACCTCAAAAATCACATGTTAAAAAAATTCAGAAGCCTGTTCTCCAATGACTTGTCCATTGATCTGGGAACAGCCAACACCCTCATCTACATGCGCGATCATGGCATCGTCTTGAATGAGCCATCGGTGGTTGCGGTGCGGATGGATCAAAACCAAGGGCGACAAATCAACATCGCCTCGGTCGGTGCCGATGCCAAAATGATGTTGGGCAGAACGCCGGGCAACATCCAAACCATCCGGCCGCTGAAAGACGGGGTGATTGCTGATTTCGACATGACCTCGGCCATGCTGCAACACTTCATCCGCAAAGTGCATTCCAATCGCTGGTTGAAGCCGTCCTGTCGGGTGTTGATTTGTGTGCCTTGCGGTTCCACCCAAGTGGAACGACGGGCCATTGAAGAGTCGGCTTCTGGCGCTGGCGCGGCGGAAGTGTTTTTGATTGAAGAGCCGATGGCCGCTGCCATTGGTGCCGGCATTCCGATCCATGAAGCCCGCGGCTCCATGGTCTTGGACATCGGTGGTGGCACCTCTGAAGTGGCGGTGTTGTCGCTGAATGGCATCGTTTATTCGGCCTCGGTGAAAATCGGTGGTGACAAATTTGATGACTCCATAATTTCATATGTGCGTCGCAGTTATGGCACCTTGATTGGTGAATCCACCGCTGAACGGATCAAGCATGAAATCGGCTGCGCTTATCCAGCGGCCGAAGAAATTTCTTTGGAAGTCTCCGGTCGCAACCTGGCCGAAGGCGTGCCAAGGAAATTCACCATGACCAACAACGAAGCGCTGGAAGCACTGCATGAACCTTTGTCTGGCATCGTCGCGGCGGTGAAGACCGCCTTGGAACAAACCCCGCCTGAGTTGTGTGCCGACGTGGCTGAACAAGGCATCGTATTGACCGGTGGTGGGGCGCTGTTGAAAGACTTGGACAAGTTGCTGATGGAAGAAACGGGACTGCCGGTGTTCGTTGCCGAAGACCCGCTGACCTGTGTTGCCAGGGGTGGTGGTAAAGCTTTGGAGATCATTGATCAGGAAGGGTCTGATTTCTTCGCCCCGTTCCGGTGAGTTGAAATGGTTTGAAAGCGGTCCATGGACAACCTGAAAAGCAATCAGAGACTGACCCAATCTCCCCTGTTTAAATTTCTGATGCTGGAATTCATTTGCATCGTGCTGATGATTTCAGATAAGAACAACCAGCTGGCCCAACCCATCCGCAACACCTTGTCATTGGCCGCGGTGCCCTTGCTGAAATTGGTGGAATGGCCACAAGACTTGTATCAGGTGGCACAATTGGCCATTTCCCGCCAAGCGCAGTTGATCCAGGAAAACAACGAGCTCAAAGAACAGTTGTTGGATGCCCGCCTCAAAGCCCAACAAAACATTTCGTTGGTGGCTGAAAATGATCGCCTGCGTGACATGCTCAAGGCCACCCAAACCTCACCGCTGACCACCAGTGTGGCGTTTGTCTCCAACATCAACCAAACCCAAAAATCCCAGCATGTGGTGATTGACCAAGGCAGTGCCGATGGTCTGTTTGAAGGCCAAGCGGTGCTCAACCTCGACGGGGTCATTGGCCAAGTTGATGTGTTGGGCCAGCATTATGCCCATGTGATTTTGATCACCGATCGCTCCCACGCCATCCCCATCGAAATCTTGCGCACCGGCATGCGCACCTTGGCCTATGGCAATGGCTCAGAGGTTTTACTGTCTGAAATCCCCACCAGTGCCGACATCAGAAGCGGCGATGTATTGGTCACCTCAGGTTTTGGCAACCGCTTCCCCCGGGGGCTGCAGTTGGCTGCAATCAACGCCATTTCAGTCAGTGCCGACCGCACCTTCATCAACGCCACCGCCACCCCCTATGCCCAGTTGGACCGCTTGACCGAAGTGTTTTTGATTTGGCCCAATGAGGACGAAGCATTGGTCGATGAATAAAAACCCACAACAAACCACCCTGCTGATGCATTTGTCGCTGTTGTGCGCCTTGCTGTTGACCTTGTTACCCTGGCCCAGCCAGCTGACCATTTGGCAGCCCCATTGGCTGGCCTTGTTGATCGCTTATTGGTCCTTATACACCGACGACAGCCGGGTGATGTATGTGGCGTTTGCCTATGGCTTGTTGTTGGACGTGCTGATGGGCAGTTTGTTGGGCAAACACGGCATGTCACTGGTGGCCTTGTCTTTTTTGGTCACCAAATCGGCCAAACAATTGCGCATGACTTCGTTTTGGCAATTGTTGATCATGGTGTTGGTGTGGCTGTTCAATGACATCGTGATTCGGGCCGCCATTGACTGGATCTCGTTTCGCTACCAACCCGAGTTGTTGGACTTGTTACCACTGCTCACCGCCGCGGTGATCTGGCCCTGGCTGAAATACTTGATGGACCGTTGCCAAACCTCCTTGCGCACCAGTTGAGATGATGGGTCGAGAACTCAAGCAGCCTTTCAAAGAGCGGCGCATTTTCACCGAACGAATCGTGGTGGCGGTGGGGCTGGTGACCTTGATCTTTTTGTTGTTGCTGAGCCGCTATTTTTACCTGCAAGTGATCAAGCATGATGCTTACACCCTACAAGCCGAACAAAACCGCATCAAATACAGCCGCATCAGGCCAACCCGCGGCTTGATTTTCGATCGCAATGGGTCATTGCTGGCCGAAAACATCACCACCTATCGGTTGGTGGTGACCCCGGAAAAAACCAAAGACTTGATGACCAAGCTGCAAAGCATGCGCTCCATCATCGGTGTGGATGATGAGCAAGTAGCGCAGCTGGAAGAGCAATTGAAATTCAATCCGGTGTTCAAACCACTGGTGATCAAAGCCAAGTTGTCTGAGGTGGAAGTGGCCCAGTTTGCCGTGCAGCAACACCGTTATCCTGGGTTCAAGATGGAACCGTATTTGAATCGCAAATACCTGTACCCCATTGAGTTTTCTCATCTGCTGGGCTATGTCGGCCGCATCAGCCAAGCCGAATACAACAGACAAGACCCCGAAGTCTATGCAGCGGACGATTATTTCGGAAAATCAGGCATCGAAAAGTATTACGAACACACCCTGCACGGGACCCCAGGCAGCCTGGTGACTGAAATCAACGCCCAGGGCAAACAACTGTCACAAACCATCCATACGCCACCGAGCAATGGACAAAACCTGACTTTGACCATCGATTTGTCGCTGCAATTGGCGGCTTACCAAGCCTTTGGTGAAGAAACCGGGGCGGCCATCGCAGTCAACCCACAAAGCGGTGAGATACTGGCCATGGTCTCCAAGCCGGGATACGACACCAACCAATTCATCAACGGCATCAGCCAAAGCAATTTTAACTTGTTGGCCAACTCAGCCGACAAACCCCTGTTCGATCGCAGCATCAAGGGCGGCTATGAACCGGGCTCGACCATCAAGCCCTACATCGCCTTGGCCGGCCTGTACCACCGCTTGATCACCCCACAAACCACCATGGTTTCCAATGGCTATTACCAACTGCCCAAACAAGAGCGGCGCTATCATGACTGGAAACAAGGCGGCCACGGACAAGTGGATGTGGTTGAATCATTGGCCGAATCGGTCAATGTGTTTTTTTATGATTTGGCTTACCGCTTGGGCATCGACAAAATTCACGACTTTTTGGCCCCATTTAAGTTTGGCCACCTCACCGGCATCGACATCGCCGGAGAAAAGCGCGGCATTTTGCCATCGCGGGCCTGGAAACGCGCCAATCGCGACATGATCTGGTTTCCCGGCGAAACCGTGATCACCGGCATTGGCCAAGGTTATTTTGTGATCACCCCGGTGCAAATGGCACAAGCCGTTTCGGTTTTGGCTTCCAAAGGCCAAATCACCCCCTTACATTTGGTGCAACATGAGGTGACTTCAAACACCCTGCCATTTGCCATCAGTGACGCCCACTGGGACACCGTGCATCAAGGCATGACGAATGTGGTCAATGCCATCAATGGCACCGCCCGTTCGATCCGCTCAGAGGACTACCTGATTGCCGGCAAAAGCGGCACCTCACAGGTGTTCGGTAAAAGCGAAGAAGACATCTACAAAAAGGACGAAGAATTGCCCAAGCACCTGCGCAATCATGCCCTGTTCATCGCTTTCGCGCCGGCGGAAAACCCCCAAATCGCGGTGGTGGTGGTGGCCGAGCATGGCGCCAGTGGCACCCGCGCTGCCGCCCCGATTGCCCGCCAAATCATTGATGCGTTCATGCAAAAAAACCGCCAGGAAGGGACCTCATGAGGCGGCGATTTTTCACCCACATGCCTGACCCCTTGTTGTTGACTTTGTTGTTGATGGTGTTGGCTTATGGCCTGGTGGTGTTGTACAGTGCCGGCGGTCAGGTGTTGGTGGAACGCCAGGCAGTGCGCATTGCCCTGGGCTTGTTTGGCTTGTATTTCATCACCCAAATCAGACCCGAACGGTTTGAACAGTTCACCCCCTTGGTGTATGCCGGTACCGTGTTCTTGCTGGTGGCGGTGTTTTTCTTTGGTGTCACCATCAAAGGGGCGCAACGCTGGTTGGATCTGGGCATCAGCATCCAACCATCAGAGCTGTGCAAAATTTCTTTGCCCATGATGGTGGCTTGGATTTTTCGCCATGCCGCCCTGCCTCCCCGGTTCAAACACCTGTTCGCCGCCGCCATGGTGATTGGTTTGTGTACTGGCCTGATCTACAAACAACCCGACTTGGGCACCTCCATTCTGGTCGCCGCCAGCGGCTTGTTTGTGATTTTTCTGGCAGGCATTTCCTGGAAATTCATTTTCGGCGCCGGGCTGTTGACCGCCTTGTCCTTGCCGGTGTTGTGGCAGTTTTTGCATGACTACCAAAAACAGCGGGTGTTGATGTTCCTCAATCCCGAGGCCGACCCGCTGAACCATGGCTGGAACATCATCCAGTCCAAAATTGCCATTGGTTCCGGCGGCTTCTGGGGCAAGGGTTGGACCGCCGGCAGCCAAACCCAATTGGACTTTTTGCCCGAGCATTCCACCGACTTCATCCTCTCGGTGTTGTCAGAAGAATTTGGCTTCATCGGGGTGCTGGCCTTGTTCCTGTTGTACTTTTTGATCATCATGCGTTGTTTCTACATCGCCCAACAGGCCAAAAACACCTACAATCGACTGCTTTGTGGGGCACTAACACTGATTTTCTTTGTCTACATCACCATCAATGCCGGCATGATATCAGGTGTGTTACCGGTGGTGGGTGTGCCCCTGCCGCTGGTCAGTTACGGCGGCACTTCGGTGCTTACTTTGCTGGCCTCATTTGGTATCATAACTTCCGTTCACTCACATAAAAAATTGATTCAACAATGAAAACGACCGCTTCCTTTTGTTTGACCCTTTGCCTGGCTGTGTTGACAGCCACCCCCAGCCAAGCCGCTGTAGACCTGAAACAAGTGGATGACTTCATCCGCAACACCGCTGCAGAACACAGCCTCGACCCCCAATGGGTGCGTGGCATTCTGGCCCAAGCCAACCACCAACAAGGCATCATCGATGCGATGAACCGACCGGCCGAAAAAACCCTGCAATGGCATGAATACCGCAAAATTTTCATGACCGACAAACGCACCCGCGAAGGGGTGGCATTTTGGCAACAACACCAAGCCGTGCTGGATCAGGTATCTGCCGCCACTGGGGTGCCACCTGAAATCATTGTGGCCATCATCGGGGTGGAAACCTTTTACGGCCGCATCAAAGGCAACCACAAAGTGTTGGACGCTTTGTACACTTTGGCCTTTGACTACCCCAAACGGTCCAAATTTTTCACCAGTGAACTCAAGCACTTTTTGTTGCTGGCCCAGGAAAACCACGTGGATCCACTGGCAGCCAAAGGCTCCTATGCCGGGGCCATGGGCTATGGCCAGTTCATGCCATCCAGCTACCGCCATTATGCGGTTGACTTTGAAGCCGATGCCAAAATTGACTTGCTGAACAACCCCCAAGACGCCATCGCCAGTGTGGCCAACTACTTAGAAAAGCACAAATGGCAGCCTGGTGGCGCGGTTCTCAAAGCCATCGAACAACCCAACTTGAACATCAAGTACAACCAATTGAAACCGCATTTGGAAGACCACCAAACCAAGCAAAAATTCACCGTCTTGCAATTGGACTTGGCCGATGGCAGCCAAGCCTATTGGCAAGGATTCCATAACTTTTATGTGATTTCCAGGTACAACCATTCACACATGTATGTGAATGCGGTGTACCAGTTGTCTCAAGCCATCAAGGCCATGCGAGACGGCACCGAATTGGCCGCGGAGTTGAGCCAATGAAGACACCCATTGGGATGGCCTTGATCTTGAGCCTGCTGCTGAGCGCCTGTGGCGGCAAAGACCGTTACAAAGACATCGACGTCAACAAAATCAAGCCATGGGTGCCCAAATCTGAACCCCTGAGCAAATACGGCAACCACAGCCCCTACCGGGTGCATGGCAAGGTCTATCAGGTGAACAACAGCCCAGAGGGTTATTCGGCCACCGGCAAAGCCTCATGGTATGGCAAAAAATTCCATGGCAAACCAACCTCCAACCAAGAGGTGTTTGACATGTATAAGTTGACCGCCGCCCACAAAACCTTGCCCCTGCCCAGTTATGTTGAAGTCACCAATTTGAAAAACAACCGCAAGGTGGTGGTGCGGGTCAATGACCGCGGGCCGTTTGTCGGCGACCGCATCATCGACCTGTCTTATGCCGCAGCCAAGGCCCTGGATTTCGTCAATGACGGCATCGCCGATGTCCACATCCAGGTGGTCAAGTCACCCAAAGACCTCAAGACCAACCCCATCAAGCAAGGTTTGACCTATTTGCAATTGGGCGCTTTTTCAGACAAAAACGCCGCCTATAACCTGGCAAAAAAAGCCAGCGAACTACTTGGAATTGAAACCTTTGTCACCATATTATCAACCCAGTCCGGTGCCCTGCATCGGGTCAGGATTGGACCCATACAGTCTGAATCCACGGTCAATCAATTGATCAACAAAATTACGACCAACGGCATCCCCGATGCCAAAGTGATTACCGAGTGAAACCCATGCATAAAAAAACCACACCCCAGATTTACATGTTGTTGCTGTGTGCGCTGCTGTTCAGCGGCCAAGCCATGGCCCAAACCAACACCACCCCCCAGCCACCTCAGGTCAATGCCTCCAGTTACCTGTTGATGGACTTTCACAGCGGCCGCATTTTGGCTGCAGACAATCCAGACTTGCCAGTGGAACCGGCCAGCATCACCAAAATGATGACCGCTTATGTGGTGTTTTCTGAAATCAAGTCTGGCAATTTGGCGTTGACAGACATGATCACCGTCAGTGAAAAAGCCTGGCGCACCGGCGGCTCCAAGATGTTCATCGAAGTGGACAAACAGGTGCAGGTGGAAGACCTGATCCGCGGCATGATCATTCAGTCCGGCAACGACGCCTGTGTGGCCCTGGCCGAACACATCGCCGGCAGCGAAGAGGTGTTTGCCAACATGATGAATCAACACGCCAAACGCCTGGGCATGAACGACTCCCAGTTCAAGAACGCCACCGGCTTACCGGCCGAAGGCCATATGGTCACGGCCCGTGACGTGGCGCAGTTGGGTCGGGCCCTGATCACCGACTTTCCGGACCTGTATCATTACTACTCGGAAAAAGAATTCACTTTCAACAAGATCAAACAACACAACCGCAACACCTTGCTGTATCGGGACCCCACTGTTGATGGCTTCAAAACTGGCCACACCGAAGCCGCTGGGTATTGTTTGGCCACCTCCGCCATGCGCAACGGCATGCGCCTGATCAACGTGATCATGGGCACCGAGTCCGAAAAAGCGCGGGCCGATGAAACCCAAAAGTTGATCAATTACGGTTTCCGCTTTTTTGAAACCCACAAGTTGTACCGCGCTGGCGAACAACGGGTGACCCAGGAAATCTGGAAGGGTGAAGACGAGGACATCCCCTTGGGCCTGGCCGAAGATTTGTACATCACCATTCCCAAGGGCAGTTACGGCCAATTGTCCGCCAATGCCGACATCCCTGGCATCCTCACCGCCCCCATTCAACAGGGCACACAATTGGGCACATTGAACGTCACCCTCAATGGAGAAGCGCTGATCAACCGACCATTGGTGGCCTTGAAAACCGCCGAACAAGCTGGTTGGTGGTCGCGCAGCATGGATGGTATCGGCTTGTGGTTCAAATCTTTTGGAGACGACGACTGATGCAAAATTTGGACGAATTGGAAGGCAAAGGCTTTGAGTTTCCCTGTGAATACCCAGTCAAAGCAATGGGCCCCAACACCGAAGAATTTGTTGAAGAGATTGTGGCGACGGTGCGTGAACACGCGCCGGAGGTTTCCAGCAATTCGGTGCACTGCAAAACCAGCTCCACCGGAAAATACAAATCCGTCACGGTGCTGGTCTACGCCCAATCCAAAGACCACCTGATCAGCATCTACACCGACATCAGAAAACATGAGGATGTGCTGTGGACGTTGTGACCCAGCCCATCATTGTCAAACACCTGGGGCGTCAAGCCTACGAACCGGTGTGGCGGGCCATGCAACAATTCACCGATGAACGGGATGCCAACACCGCGGATGAACTGTGGCTGGTGGAACACCCACCGGTGTTCACCCAAGGCCTGGCTGGCAAAGCCGAACATGTGTTGGCCGCCGGGGACATCCCGGTGATCCAAGTCGATCGCGGTGGCCAAGTGACTTACCATGGCCCCGGACAAATCGTGGCCTACCCATTGATCAACCTGCGGCGCCATGGCATCGGGGTCAAATCACTGGTGCATGGCATTGAACAAGCCATCATCGACACCGTGGCGCTGTACGGTGTGCAAGCGGCGCGCAAAGACAACGCCCCCGGGGTTTATGTCGATGGCGCCAAAATCGCCTCCTTGGGCTTGCGCATCCGCAAAGCCTGCTCGTTCCATGGCCTGGCCTTCAACATCGACATGGACCTGGAACCGTTCCAAAGGATCAATCCTTGTGGCTTTTCCGGCTTGGAAGTCATACAATTGGCGGACTTGGCACAGCAGGTCGATATCAACACCGTCGAACAGCAGTTGATTGCGGCTTTTTGCCAACAATTGAACTTCACCGCAAACACACAAGACGCCGCTTGAGGCGTCCAACGACCATGACCAACAAGATTCCATTGCACATCGAAACCCCCAACAACGCCGGCTCCAAAGTGGCTGGCGCCAAAGAATTGGGGGCCAACAAAACCGGGCGCAATCGGGCCACTTTTGACACCGATGCCCCGCGTTTGCGCAAACCCGATTGGATTCGGGTGCGCATCCCCACCGGCAACGCCGTGCAAAAATTGAAAAGCAAGTTGCGCAGCAGCTCCTTGGTCACGGTCTGTGAAGAAGCGTCTTGTCCCAACATCCACGAATGTTTTGGCAAAGGCACCGCCACCTTCATGATCTTGGGCGAAGTGTGTACCCGCCGTTGTTCGTTTTGTGATGTGGCCCATGGCCGCCCCTTGCCACCGGATCCCAACGAAGCCGAAAACCTGGCCCAAACCATTGCCGACATGGGCTTGAAATACGTGGTCATCACTTCGGTGGATCGCGATGATTTGAAAGACGGTGGTGCACAACATTTCGTCGATTGCATCAGCGCCGTGCGGGAAAAAAACCCCGGCATCCAGATCGAAATTCTGACCCCTGATTTCCGCGGTAAAGGCCGCATGGACAAGGCCTTGGAGATCCTCGCGCAAAGCCCACCGGATGTGTTCAACCACAACCTGGAAACCGCCTACGCGCTGTACAAAGCGGTGCGGCCGGGCGCCGATTACCAATGGTCGCTGGATTTGCTCAAAAAATTCAAAGCCCAACACCCTGACATCCCCACCAAATCAGGCATCATGGTGGGCCTGGGAGAAACCTTTGAACAGGTGCAAGAAACCCTGCAACACCTGGCCGACCATGACGTCGAAATGATCACCATCGGCCAATACCTGCAACCCACCCAGGGCCACCACCCGGTGCTGAATTACTGGACTCCGGATGAGTTCAAAGCGATTGAAGAATATGGCTACACCCTGGGCTTCAAACACATCGCCGCCGGCCCCCTGGTGCGCTCCAGCTACCACGCCGACGTGCAAGCACACGAAGCGGGTGTGTGAGTGTCAATTCCAATGATCATTTGGACTGAACAATGCTAATTTGTACTGTACAACGCTATCCTGTACTGTACAACGTTATCTTGGACTGATGAGCGCCGAGCTGCTCAAACTCTCCTATTTCCCAGATGATGGTCGAATATGGAGGGTTGAGTGGGTTTATGACATTAGATACAACCTGGCTGTCCCTTCAGAATCAGTTTTTGTTGCTGCAATTGCTCCCCTGACCAAAGAAGCTCAACAACTATATGAGTCCGGAATTCAGGAAAATATCAAACAATTCTACAGGGCCAACCTGGTTGAAAAAGATGCTCTTAAGGAAATAGAGGTTGGGGTTGGCCAGTCTGCTCTGATTGACATCGGTTCACTATGGAAGAATGGAGTTCTTATAAATTCAAATGTAGGTGTAAAAGATACATTTGACATAGTGGTTGATGATGCACATTGTATCCCGTCAGCATCATGTGGACCAAATGGGCTAATTAACTAAGAGACACTTTCGGTTCATTGTAAACTCTAGAAACAGGAGCAAACAATGACAAAAAGTAAAGCAGAAAAAACAGTAAGAGACATCCGTCGTCGTACCCGCAAACATTATTCAGCAGAAGACAAAATCCGCATTGTGATCGAAGGCTTGCGTGGCGAGACAAGCGTTGCGGCCTTGTGCCGCCGTGAAGGCATCAATTCCAACTTTTATTACCGTTGGTCCAAAGACTTCCTTGAAGCAGGCAAGAAGCGCTTGGCTGGTGACACGGTGCGTGAAGCCAACACCGGGGAAGTCAAAGCCCTTCGCTGTGAGGCCCAATCATTGAAAGAAGCCCTGGCTGAAAGTGTGCTGGAAAATCGCCTGCTTAAAAAAAGCTTGATTGGCGATTGTGGAGACGATACGTGAGATACTCAGCGTCTGAGAAGTATGAGTTGATCCAATTGGTCCAGGATTCTGATCTTTCTGTTCGCCAAACATTGAAGCGACTGTCCATCAATCGGTCCACGTTCTATGGCTGGCTTGAGCGTTATGAGAAAGATGGTTTAGCGGGCTTGTCTGACAAGCCCGCTAAACCGGGCCATGTATGGAACAAAATCAGCGAGGAACACCAACAAGCCATGGTCCAGATGGCCCTGGATGAAACCGACCTTTCTCCCAGAGAACTGGCGGTCAAGTACACCGAAACCATGAGCTATTATGTATCAGAATCAAGCATGTACAGGCTTTTGAAGTCTTACGACCTGATCACATCCCCTGCTTACATCCTGATGCAGGCAGGTGACAAATTTGACCAACCCAGTGCCCGGGTTAATGAACTGTGGCAGACTGACTTTACGTACTTCAAAATCATTGGCTGGGGCTGGTATTACCTGTCTACCATTCTGGATGATTACTCCAGGTTCATCGTTGCCTGGCGATTGTGTACCACCATGGCTGCATCTGATGTGACCGATACACTGGACGATGCTTTGGCCTTCACAGGCTAGATCAAGTTCATGTGGACCACAAGCCTCGATTGCTCAGCGACAATGGTCCATGTTACATATCTGGACAACTGGCTGATTACCTCAAAGACCAAGGCATGAGCCACACCCGTGGCAGACCCTATCACCCACAAACCCAGGGTAAAATCGAACGCTGGCACCGATCTATGAAAACCAGATACTGCTTGATCATTATTATTTGCCCAGCGAACTGAAAAACCAAATGCAGCGATTTGTGCAGTATTACAACCATGAACGGTATCATGAATCCCTGGATAATTTAACACCGGCTGATGTCTATTACGGCAGAGGTCAGGAGGTATTGAAACAAAGAAAACTGATCAAACAAAACACCATCGCCTTGAGGCGACAATTACACCATGATAACTTAAACAAAGTGAACCAATCTGTCTCTTAAATTAACTGACTACTGGTCCAAAATGATTTGACGACGTACAATCTCTGTAGAAATGGCAGCTAGTCCAAAATAACTTTAGAATTGACACTGATGACCGCTGAACAGCTCAAACTAACCTACTTTTCAGGCGATGAACGGATTTGGCGGGTTGAATGGACTTACATCATCGGTTACAACACCACCGTTCCTTCTTAATCCCTATTTGGGTCAGTATTGCACCATTCAGTCAAGAAATTCAGCAAGAAAACGAGTCTGGCATATTTGAAAAAAATCGACATTTTTATGGCTTAAACGAGGTTGAAAAAAATAGGCTATTAGAAATTGAGACTGGTGTCGGCCAAAGCCGTTTAATTGACATTGGTTCGCTTTGGCAAAATTAAAAATTAATTAACTTAATAACGATGACTGAATTTATGAAGAAAATATTGCCCCAAATCCTAATTATTTCATTTGTTGGGTGTGCGAAACATGACAATATTGACACTTACCTGAACGCACTTCACCACCATGGAGAAATCAACGGAAATGTATTGGTAATTAAAGACGGAAAAATAATTTATGAAAATTCCTTCGGTTATGTAGACGGCTCTAAAAGCACAATGCTGACTAAAAATCATCGATTCAATATCGGTTCAATTTATAAAGAATTTCCAGCGGTTTTAATCATGCAGCTCTTTGAAAAAGGGCACCTAAAATTAGAGGATAATATCTCAAAGTATATTACTGATTTACCAGATTGGTCAGAAAAAATAACCATTGATAATCTTCTGAAATACTCCAGCGGTTTACCAACGTTTGACTGGGATTCATACTTCAGCAGGGGTATAACCATGAATGACAACGATGTTATTGAGGAAATTAAAGCTGTTAAAAACCTCGAGTTTGAGCCAGGTTCGGATTACCTATATTCAAATATGAATCCTGTTTTACTGATCAAAATTGTTGAAAACATAACTAAGACTGATTTCAGAGAGTATCTACAAGCCAATATTTTTCGGCCTCATAGAATGCACAACACCCTGTTAAAAAAACAAATTCCATACGAAGATAAACTATTGATGGCAATACCTTTCGATGGCGATTTTAAAGAAGATGACAACAGTATATCAGTAGATACTTTCTTAATGAGTTCCACAACAAATGATTTGGCGAAATGGTTTGAGGAACTGGGCGACTTTAAAGTCATCAATAAACAGTCCCTCAAAACACTCTCAGAAACAGCCATGAGAAGGGCAAACATTCAATCAGCACTTGGTTATACCGAATGGGAAAACGACAAGTTAATTGAACATTCACACCATGGCTCAATGTCAAATTATGAATCTCTGGTTCGAAGATTTAAACAAGACCGCATCACCATTGTCATTACAACAAACCAAAAACGCCAAAACTTATATGAAATAACGAATGAAATATTAGGCATTCTAAATAGAATGAAATGAAATAACCAACATTCATTTTGGTTAAATATCACCAATATCTCTTTGCCTGTGTATATCAGCGAAACGTCACCACGTAGCAATACTCTGGGACATATATGAACGCCCCATTTGATTCAAGGTAATTTGTGCGTTTTTTTTGTGTTTGGTTAATTCATGTTAGTTCCATCAACCAATTGAGTCATTGGGCAGATCAACACTGGTTTCGGACATATATCCGGCCTGTTGGTGAGGGCTTTGATGCCTCCGGCCTCGATGAGATCCGAACCTGACTTTCTTATCAGGCACTCGGCCTTGATGGCTTTGCCCCAGAACAGTTTAAAGTCAGGTCGGGTTACCTGTTGTTCATCATGCGCATCTAACTTGGTCGGTTGGTTTGATGGGTGGTTTATTTCATGGTTTGAGTTGTGGTTGTACTAGGCTTGTCACCTTGGTCGATTTCAAGTCGATCAACCCAGCTTCTCAAGGTCTCTGGTATACAGCCGATTTTGGCTGCGATTGATTTGATGGTGGCCCATCTGGAATGATGCTCATGTTCGGTTTGTAAAACCAACCGAACAGCTTGTTCTTAATAACGTAAAATATTTTTCGCACATTTGAGAAGCGGTGGTTCTCAGGTTGTAAGATTGATTTTGAAGAATTAATCAAAAACCTATAGGAGAACCACACGATGAAAGATGATACCAAAAAACTGAACAATGTGGTTAGCATTGATGAAACTCGGATCCAAGATCACCTGGGTGAGCTGGTTCGAGGTACGGTGGAAGAAACCCTCAATTCAATGCTGGATGCCGAGGCTGATCAGCTGTGTGGCGCCGGGCGCTATGAAAGGAGCGCCAGGCGCACAGACACCCGAGCAGGCCACTATGAACGCAAGCTTCACACCCGCGCGGGTGCAGTGAACATCAAGATGCCTAAACTGCGCAAACAAACTTTTGAGACGGCCATCATAGAGCGCTATCGTCGCCGGGAGAGTTCGATAGAAGAATCGTTGATTGAGATGTATTTGGCTGGTGTATCAGTGAGGCGTGTTGAGGACATCACTGAGGCCCTGTGGGGAACGCGTGTTTCATCTGGCACAGTCAGTAACCTGAACAAAAAGATTTATAAGAAGCTTGAACGATGGCGCAACCAACCAATAGAAGGTGATTTTCCGTATGTTTACCTAGATGGCATCGTTCTTAAGCGGTCATGGGCTGGGGAAATCAAAAATGTATCGGTGTTGGTGGCCATTGGTGTGCATGAATCAGGTTTCCGCCAAATCCTGGGCGTTAGTGAAGGCCACAAAGAGGATAAAAGTGGTTGGGGTGGTTTCCTATCTCATTTGAAGCAGCGTGGCCTGAAGGGCGTTAAACTGATCATATCTGATGCCTGTTTGGGCTTGTATGAATCAGCGGCAGAATACTATCCTGAAGCCGCCTGGCAGCGTTGTATGGTCCATTTCCATCGCAATGTGGCCAGTAAAGTACCATCCTCCAAGGTGAAGCAAGTGGCCAGGATGCTCAAAGCTATATATGCATCAGAATCTGCTGAAGCTGCCTGGCAAAAAGCGATCAGTGTGATCGAAGATTTAAGGACTATGAAGCTGACAACTGCTGCTGATCTACTTGAACAAAAGATTGATGAGACATTGACCTATTACCAGTTTCCACCGAGTCATTGGATCAGAATCAGGACCAACAACCCGTTGGAGAGAATCATGAAGGAAATCAGACGACGTACGCGCGTGGTGGGCGCGTTCCCTGATGGTCACTCAGCATTGATGCTCACAGCAGCCAGGCTCAGGCACATTGCAGGGACTAAGTGGGGCACCAGAAAATACTTGTGTATGGAGAAATTACAACAACTGAAAATTGACAATCAACTCACTGCTTGAGACCACCGTGAGAAAAATGTGCGAAAGATTTTTGACACTACCGACCATTGATTCACCTCAAATGATTAAGTTACTATTTTTACCATAAAAAAGTGTCTACAATTCTCAGGCCTTACCAAACATTAGAACTAACAGCATGATGTGTAACTTCGTTAATTCAGATGGCAAATTGGCATACCATTTAACGATCACTGGTTATCAGCTGATCCGATCTCTCTCAATGTCGCAATCAAGAATAGTTTTTTCAAGATGTTTTGTCCGCATCTTGATGATACTCGCCAACTTCACGAGAATCATTACAGAATTAAGCAATATTAATTTGCTTCAAACCTATTCATTAACAGTCGATTCACCCAAGTTGACCTCACTTCTTCGATTAATGCGTCATCACCATCATTGGTCAAAACAGAAATTCCAGAACCTGTATTGGGTTCATACCCAACAAATGCACGAAATGAACCATTAGAACCTGATTGCCAACTGATTAATATTTGATGCCATTCATTTGTTGTCAGAATTTTGGCCCTGCCTCCATATGCATAAAGGTTTGAACCTTGCTCAATTGTTTCCGAGTTAAATAAAACATGGGGATAGTTCTTGACTATGAACTGACTGAACCGTAATAAATCTCTAGATGAAGATATGACGCCTCCAGCGCAAGTCACGAAGTCTGGGATAGGCCTGGTAGAACCCATCGGGGAAATATAATTTTGATGGTCAACCAGACCTGAAAAAACTGTAGTCTCTTTCAGTTTTGCTGGCTTGAACAATGTATTCTCGAGGATGCTCGTAATATTATCCTTAAATTGATGCTCTAAGATCGCTTGTACCAATACCCAATTGGTTAAGTTGTAATCAAAACGAGTGCCTGGAGCAAATAATAGATCTTCATTCAGAAATCTCCCAGCCGCTTCACTCGAGCTCAGTGACATGTTTTGAAGCTCTGCGTTCTTTTTACTTTGAATAACCAATTCATCGCTGAGTCCGGAGGTATTTTGCAAGACATGCTTTAGCTTCACCACATCAAAAGCTGGAGTGACAATGTGAGGGAGCAGTTGAGACAAACTTGATTCCAATGTGATACTCTCTTCTCTTTCAAACAATTCGAAAATAGCCACAGTACACATTAATTTCGCAATTGATCCGACTTGAAATTGACTGTCTGACCTGACACCATTGGAATACTCAGCCTTTTCAATTTCATCTTTTTCCATCCATGTTATGGAAAACTCTGCGCTCACCTCTGCCTGACAACACTCCGTGTTAATCATTGAAACCAAAATCAAAAAAATCAATCTCTTCTTCATTTTTGACACCTTCTGTTACTGATTTCCGCAGACAGTTCTATCGCTGTCGGATTCACGCTGTTTTGTTTATACCAAATGACAAGAAAATCGTTAGCCAACTCATCCAGAAGACATGACTTTTGCTGAGTCAGTAACCAGATTATGGGAAGGTCGACAGTGGTATGATCGAAGGCTAAAAAAAACATCAGCAACTCTTTTTCTGATACACCTTGTTTTAAACTATCACCCATTCGTTGTTGCCTAATGTATTCATTCACTCTGACTTCTGTTTTGAAGCGCTCAACTTCTACACCTTTGATCAGGCTGTTAACAATGAATGGCCCCAGTTGTCTTCTGAATAGATTTCCAGAACCAGATATTGAGGCATCTGATAATGCTTGAGAATTTGAAGCGATGGCAATGCTCAACCCCTCCTCTGGCACCCTAACCAACAATGCTGATTCTGCCAGTCCAAATCCATATTGCCAGTACACATCAAGATCTGAAATGTGATCTACAAACTGACCCAACCCATATGGTGATGAATGACCATCATTCAACACCACCGACTCATGTAGGCGCTGACATTGCTCCTGGTCCAGGCCAGTACAGGTATTCATGTGCTGACCTAAATGTGCCAATTGCATCATCGAAATCATGACATTGGTTGCCGGATATGCTTGTTTCCATAAAGCATCTGGTTGTTCCTTGTTTCGACCGATTCCTTTATCCCATGTATAGGGGGTCACTCGCTTATCTTCTGGAACATCTTTCAATCTTGTGTAAGCTTCCACCCCTAATGCAGCAAACAGCTTTGACTGCAAAGCATCTCCAAATGGCTCAACACCACCCCAAACCGAGACTAACTCGTTGAACCGATTGCCATAGTGAAAATATTGGCCTGGCCGCTCTCCTTCTGAAGTTTGTGTCAAAAGGTGATATAGGGTAATGTCGTCGCGAAAGCCCTTTGGTAATTGATGAACAAATGAAGAAAGCAACTTGTGTAAATCAACTTGTGAAAGCAGCATCATATAAGCCGTCATTGGTTTGGTCACTGAGGCGACCCAAAACACATGATCACTGGTCATCAGCTCTTTGCGTTCTAAGTTGGCATAACCATGAGAAACATCACACCACAAAAGATTATTTTTCAGAACCACAACACTGATTCCAGGTAAATTCAATGACTGATAGGTATCGAATATCTGTTGTTCAAATTCAACAGGACAGGATTTGCTATATTCACTGAACAAGCTGATGATCAAGAACTTAATAATTAATTTCATGGTTCACACCGATTAAATTGGACACCACTGACTCTGAAGTCACCCACAGTTAACTGCTCAGAAGGCTGATCAGTGCTCCAGTCAAATTCAAACATTCCATAACCCACCCAAACAATGGAGCGACTGTTCCAATTGATCCTTGAATCTTTTGGAGATGGATAAATTTCTGTGGGTAGCCCCTTGTCATGGCGATAGAAAATTCGACCATCTTGTTGTGATATTTCTATCCAGCTTTCAAGCTCTTTACTGCAATAACGCCCAATTAAATGGTTCAAGTCCTCACTGCTTTGTGGCAGCGAATCATCATATTGATACGCCGTGTATGATTCATTATCTGCTTTGAAATTGAATTCATAGCGACCATTGACTTTGCTTATTGTGATGATTTGATCTCCTGGTGAAGCCAACCATTTATGATGATTCACCTTGATGAGATCAGCCATAAATTGATCAGAACCGTCATGTAATGCCAATTGACCGTTTTCTCGTTTACGTAAGTATTGCCTGTTGTTTTTTTCTCTTAAGAAGTAAGCACCCTGAATGCCGGGATAATCATCAGCCTGGACATAAGTGAAGTTCAGTTCATTTTCATCTTTAGGGAGTTCTTCTGTGACCTCAACGGGCGTTGTCTGTGTAAACAATGGTATGACTTGTCTGATAAAGTGCCAACCTTGAAAAGCTTTGTCATCATTCCTGTTGGCAAATACCACCACAGATATGTCGAGGTCAGGAACCCTAAAGAAGTCTGATACATAACCACCCATTCCTCCGCCATGCCACTGAACCAACTGCTTATTGATTGTGGTGTATTGAATGGCGCCCGCATAATTGACCTCTGTTCCATCAATCAAGCTTCCCTTTTGATACATTTGGTTTTTCCATTGCTCACCAAAATGCTGAGGGTCTCTCAATTCAGCATCCCATTTGGCCATATCACTGATGGTGGTAAACACACCTCCGTCACCAACCACATCAAAATGTTTTAACCACCTCCTCCAAGAAGAGGATGACTCACCGCCAGGTTGATATGAAATCACCCTGTTCTCAATCACATCACCATGATCATCATCGACGTGTGACTCTTCCATTCTCAGTGGGCCAAAAATCCGTTTTTCAACAACGGATCTGAATGATTGGTTTTCTATGGTTTCTATCATCCTGGCCAATAACACATAGCCTGAACTTGAATATCGAAATTGACTGCCTGGTTCGAAATCCAAGGTATTTTGCTGACTGATTAATTGCAGGGCATGTTGGCCACTCATTCTGTTTTGCAGTCTGGAGTCATCGCCCCTGAACAACATCAATGAAGTGTATTCTCTGACACCTGATGTATGATAAAGCAACTGGCTGATTGTGATGGACTCATAGGCTTGAGGTAGATTTGGCACATATTTTGTGATCCTGTCACTGAGTTGAACGCGACCCTCATTAACCAATTGAAAAACAATACCTGCTGTAAATTGTTTAGAAATTGATGCAATGTAAAAAAGGTCATCAGGTTTAAACTCACTTTGTTCCTCAAGATTCTTGTACCCATATGAAGCTTTGAACAGGATACGGCCTTGATGAAAGACTCCGATTGCAAATCCTGGTCCATCATCTACTAACGGCATAAAAAGCTCATCTGCAATTTGAGAAAGTTGGGTAGATAATTTATTATGTTCAGCCCCTCTCACTTCGAGGGTTAATATGAGAGCGATCAACAGAAAGCACAAGGCAATGCTGCGAAATGGGTTAATTTGCATATCTCTTAAACTCAATTGATAAAGAACTGGCATTGTTGATGATCAACACTGATTCAGGCCAGTGAAGAATCAAGAAGAAGTAAGAAGATTGAGAACGCGACGGTCAAATAAATGAAGTACAACATCAAAGACATAGAAATTGACACCACATTAAAAGTGGTTAAACACAAGCACCTGGATACAGAGCTGAAAGGATTAAACCTGAAATTTTTTCTGACCCTGGTCAAACATTACCCGAAAGCTGTTCGTGCTGACACACTGGAAAACGAAGTTTGGAAAGGCAAAGTGGTCAGCTCCGAAACAATCAATAAACGATATTCTCTACTCAGCAAAGCTTTGATTGAAGAAATGGGGCAAGCTGAATTGATAAAATCTCTTGGTGACAGAGAATACCAATTACTGGCACAACCCATAGAGATAAAAGCAGTTAATGAATTTCCACCTTTGTCGATCTTCAAAAATCGAAAAATTTTATTGTTTACTCTTGTATTAACCGCTCTATTGATTGGAGCCTACTTAATGTTTCAGCAAAAAGATGAACGTCCTGTTTTGATTGATCCGATTTCCGGTAAAAAACTCATCGCTCCGGAAGATTAAACATCCAATAGGGTGAATAAGTGTTTAAGTAGCGTGTCTTGTTTTGCGGTACAAACCGATGTCTTGATTTTTCATGAGCATGGTCTTAATGAATATATTTCTCTCTAACCATATGACTTCCAAATCATAAACGCAGAAAGAATACCGGTTAGGATCCGTTGCCCATTCGCCCTTTTCCTGAACATGCACTTGTGTGAACAGTTCATTATCATTGCCCCACCTACAGAAAATTAAATATAGATATGTAGCTCCTTCATGGAAAATGGCAAAAGAAGCTGTTGTACTCCAATCTATAGGTGTCTTTGAAATAATTCGGTTTAATTGATTTGAAAAAAGATCTTTTCGAACTTCACTCTCTGTTGCTGAAATCGTGTAAATTTTTACAACTGAATTATTAAGCCATTCTTCTTTTGATTTGATATGCCGTTGTTCAAACATAGCTCACTCATATAAATGAAAACGGATACGATAAAAAGTGAACTGAATATTTGGCCAGTGAAGAATATGGAAATTCATAGAAATTACTCATTCAATAGAGCTGTCATTTCCAATAATTTTTTCTTCAATTCATATAGGTAATGCCTGAAAATAGTAGATATTACATTCCGTACAATCTATCTCTATAAAAATAGCTGCCAGTCCAAAATAGCTTTAGAATTGACATGTGAGCTGAAACCCATCGGTCCACCGGACTGACCCATTTCCCAAAGTGTTACCTGAATATGCATGGCCAGGGCCTGTTAACACCATCTGAAAGGCGACTGCTGGATCATATTTTTCAGCCATCAAGGCATCAGTCGTGAGGTGTGGTCACACCACGTGAACGAGTGAATAACGCTGAGGGGTGGAAAATAAGACCCAGCCCTTTGGGTTCAGCCTGCAAAGACCACACCCTGCGTTGCTCAACGCTCGACTGGAATAACCAAACCACGCGATTCGCGCCTTGATTGTGACCTTTGTAGCCTGCACAGTGGTGTTTCAGATGGTGTTAACAGGCACCAGTCATGTGACGGGCGGTGTTGGTGTGGCTGAACCAGGCCCCTTCCCCCGAAGTTGGCCTTGGTATCAGCCGATGAAAAAAGCACAACAGCCCGGTCAAAATCAGACCAGGCCATTGCTCAGACCCATCAATGCTCAGGCATCGCCAGGCCAAGTGGCGGCGGCCGCCAGGACATTGGCGCGTTTTTGCGAGTCAGGAACGGTGAATTGATCGCCGTCTGGTTCGATGGTTACGGTGAAACCACTGCCGCTGGCTGCTTGCTCCACTTTGGCTTTGTAGTAGCTTTGTGAACCCTTGGCAATCGTGAACAGACCGAATAATTTTACCGACCAACTGGACTGTTGTTTGAAAATGCTTTCATAGACACTCGAATCACCACCTTGGTAGGTGATTTTGATGGTGGGTTGATCAGAAATCACAATGGTGTTCAAGTAACCAAAGTTACCATCAGCGCTCAAATCCATGGCTCCAGGTAAAGCCGGCGAAAACACATAACCCGATTGCGGTGGGGGCAATTGGTTGCCATTGGCCCTGGCTTGGGTCAGGACCGTTTGATCCATCCAGCCTTCAGCACCAGAACCGGCCAACTGCGCTGGCATCGGTTTGACCGTCACGGTGGAGACCCCGGGATAGGAGATTTCGACGGTGGCAGAAGCTTCACTGGAATTGGCGGTGTAGACGTTGTAAGACGCCGAACCACCGACCCCAAATGTCAACCAATCCAGACCAAACTCGGCACCGGCCGAACCATTGATGCTCAGTTTGGTGGTGGTGCTGTTGGATTCGCTGGCCGCAATTGACAAGGTGACTTTCTTGTTCTTGTTTTGCAATGAATTCAACAGGGCATTGGAGTTTTCGTTCACCGTCCATCTGGGTTTAACCACGGGAGTGGCTGATGGGTTGGTTGGATCCAGGGTGCTGATGCCAGTGGCCTTGTTGGGAGATTTCACCGCGCTTTTCAGGTAATTGATGTACGCATTACCAAATGACACGGCGTTTTGTAATGACAAGGTGCTGGAAGCCGCATTCAGCCATTTGGTCAATGCCGGCAGCACGGCAGAACCGCCAGCCGGCATGTTGGGCAGCTCGTTACTCAAATCAAAACTGTTCTTCAAATCTTCGAGTGTTAACTGCTCCCCTTTTTTACCCCAAGTCAGAATCTGACCGGTGACGTAATTCAGGTTACTGGTTTCGGTGGCTGGGATGGGACCGACATTTTGCGTGTATTGGGCCACCAAATTGTTCCCTTCTGCGACCGTGGCTGTTTGGGTGTTGGTCAATTTTTGGTTGTCTGACGCATTCAACGCATAGGACAGCTTGGGATATACCACCGTGGCCAACTGACCAACCATGGTGTTTGACGTGTTGGCATAGGCATCGTGGTTTTCAAGGTATTTCACCACTTGGTCGATCCAGTTATAGGTCAAGTCATTGAAACTGTTTTGCGGGCCCGTGGTGAGCCAATACGGAAAATCACCTTGCCCATCCTGGTTATAGCTTTTCAGCGAGGTGACCCCAGCCAATTTTGAATAAACTTGCTTCACTTGAGAGTTGATCGAATCATTCAACTCTGAAATCAATTGATCGTAATTTGCAGACATAAGATTTGCTCCTAATAGAGTATGAAAAATATGCGGGTAAAAAGAATTGAGCACATCAATGCTTTCCAACCCCTGACATCATCCAACAAGCAAACCGAAATCAGTCACCACCCTCAAAGGATGATGCCGGCCTCAGCGGATTTCACAACCCTGGCCTCGGATGACATGTACCCAGCATATTTTTTTCAATCCATGGATACCTTACAGAAAAATCATGTTTTCTGACCGAAACCTGACGAGGCCAAAATCACATTTAATTTCATATGCTTATGAACTCCAAAGAAAAACAAATAATGAACTACAGATCATGCCCGATGGGCCGATCAGACCAAGCACTTGCCTGGTCTGATCTTTGAATTTAAACTGAAATTTTGGCCAATTCCTTTGCTGTTAGCTGTCCCTGGTAATTCTTGCAGTCTGATTTCCTGCCCGCGGCTTGCCAGACCCAACGGATCACCCTGTCATGTCCAAACACCCATGAGCTTTTACCCAATCAAGGTTTGAAATCTTTGACCATCATTGCATAGAATGTTCTTCAGACTTCTGGAGTGAACACCGTGCGACTCACCAAACCATTCATCCAATTGCCTGTGCAGTTTGATCAGCAGGCATTACAAGCCGAAATCGACGCCTTACCACCGACATCTTGGCGGCCGCATCCGCAAGGGTTTGAGGGCAATTCTGCGGTCTTGTTGGTGACCCAGAATGGCTCTGATAATGATTGGACCCACGGGCCCATGCAAGCCACCCAGTGGTTGGCTCAATTACCCTATTTGAGTGCCGTGATGGCGTCATTTAATGCCCCAATTGGTCGCACCCGATTGATGCGCATTGAGGGTGACGCTGCGGTCCCCAAACACACCGACCTGGATTATTATTGGATTCATCGACTGCGCATTCACGTGCCCATCATCACCAATGATTTGGTGTGCTTTGAATGCGGCGGTGCGTCGGTGAACATGGCAGCGGGTGAAGCCTGGGTGTTTGACACCACCGAACAACACCGCGTGACCAACCCCCAAGGCGGGGTTCGGATTCATCTGGTGATGGATACCGTCGGCAGTGACCACATCCATCAATTGATGTCACAAGATGTGCACACCACCCAATGCACCACCACTCTTGAAGATTTGAAAGCGGGTTCCAAACGGATGGTGTTTGAACAACACAACCGACCTCCGGTGATGAGCCCGGCAGAACAGCAAGCAATACACCACCAATTTTT
This sequence comes from Marinicella meishanensis, assembly GCF_019931145.1. Taxonomy (GTDB): domain Bacteria; phylum Pseudomonadota; class Gammaproteobacteria; order Xanthomonadales; family Marinicellaceae; genus Marinicella; species Marinicella meishanensis. The sequence goes on from NZ_JAIOUV010000002.1 coordinate 176,882, forward strand.
GGAGATCATGGCCACCGAACATGACCCGACAGCAGTGAAAACTGTTGCGGGTGTGCTGCAGCCCATCATGCGCGATTGGGCGGCGGTTTGGGCTGAACATGCCGCCCATTCCAGTGGACAGCCTGCCTACATTCAACTGCAAAAGAGACTGCAACAGGCAGTCAAATCTCTGGCCCATTATCAACTTCGAGGCTCTGGAGTCGATGAGTGGATTCGACATTGGCTGATAGACCCGGCCCTTGGCGACGCCGATCTTAATCCAACATCATCAGACGCCGACGGCCAAAATAAGGCTCAGGACAACACCAACCAAGCCGGCTTTTCCAGTCAATACACTGAAAGCTTTCCTGCCTTGTTGGCTCATTTGAATGGTTCCCTCGCAGTCACCACTTATGCCAGCAATCGCGTGGTGCTGTTGCGGGCCAATGGCACTGACATGAATACCCATTTCAAAGATTTTCATGGTCCCATGGGCTTGGCTTGTGATGGCCAGCAATTGGCTTTGGGTGTACAAAATGCCATTTGGCTGTTTCGCTCACAACCTGACTTACAAGCTGTTGTGGGAGCACCATGTGATGTGGTTTACCGCCCCACAAAACAGCACATCACTGGTGATGTCAGGGTGCATGAATTGGCTTGGTCTGGGCATGATTTGTGGTGGGTGAACACCCGGTTTTCATGTTTATCGACCCTCGATGATGAGCACAGTTTCGTGCCCCAATGGCACCCAAAATTCATCAACAATCTGAGCGCTGAAGATGCTTGTCATTTGAACGGTCTGGCCATGCGAGATGGTCGACCCTCATGGGTCACCGCCCTGGGAGTCAGCGACCAACCCAGTGGTTGGCGGGACAACAAGCTCAACGGCGGCGTGGTGTTGGATGTCGCCAGCCAAGAAACGGTCACCCACGGCTTGTGCATGCCACACTCACCCAGGTGGCACGGCAACGCGCTGTGGGTATTGGACTCTGGCCTGGGTCGATTGTGCCAAGTGGACCTGAGCACAGGAGCACGAGAAACGGTGACTGAGATTCCTGGCTTTGCGCGGGGATTGGCCATGGTTGATCGCTACGCCTTTATTGGTGGTTCTCGGGTTCGTGAAGCGGCATGGTTCAGTGGCTTACCCATTTTGGCCCAAGAACAAAAACCTGAGTGTGGCATTTGGGCCGTTGATTTGGTCTCGGGTCAACTGATTGGGTGGCTCAAGTTTGCTGATGGGATAGATGAAATATTTGATGTGCAATGGCTGCCAAACGTGCTCTGGCCTGAGATTTTGGAGCCCGATGAGGACACCACAAGAAATGGGTTCACCTTACCCGCTGAACAACTGAACCAATTCACTGGAGCATCATAAACCAAGCACCCCAACTGGCTGACAGCCAGCCCCCGCTTGCTTAACGCGGGGGCTGGATAATCACCTCATTCGGGCTTCAGTTGATGCCTTCAAAACCGTCTTCAAAGATCAAGTCAGACTCGGTTGTGGACGAGAAGGTGTCAGACACATCACCGATGGTCAGCTCAGTATCCACCGTGGTTTCATAATCAGCCGAAGCGGTGTGACGCACGGCCACCACGTTGCCAGCTTCAACCGTTCCGGGGGTGGTGACAAATGGCCCACCATTGATCGAATAGCTGCCACCGGTTACCGCAATGGGCGTCGGTAAGTTGATGTCATTTACGGTGATCATGTTGGAAGTCTGTTCACTGCTTAATGGCACGCCGAATTGGTCCACAAAGGTGAAACTGGCCGGCGTGGTGTCTTCTGCAAAGGTGGTTGAGGAGAAGGTGTCGCTGACCCCACCGATGGTTAACTCGGTGTCCACCGTGTCGTTGAAAGAGGATGAAGACGTGTGCTGCACCCGCACCTCATCACCATCCACCACGGTGCCTGGGGTACTGACAAATGCCCCGCCATTGATCGAATAACTGCCACCCGTGACGGTGATCGCCGCCGTGGAATTGATTCCCATGACCGTGATGGTGTCTGAGGTGCGCAAATCATTCAGTGGCACATCCACTTGATCGGTGAAAGCAAAGACTTCTGGCACCGTGTCTTCGACCACAGTGGTCGATGTGAACGTGTCGCTGACGCCGCCAATGGTCAGTTCAGTATCCACCGAATCACTGAAAGAGGACGAAGACGTGTGCTGCACCCGCACCTCATCACCATCCACCACGGTGCCTGGGGTACTGACAAATGCCCCGCCATTGATCGAATAACTGCCACCCGTGACGGTGATCGCCGCCGTGGAATTGATTCCCATGACCGTGATGGTGTCTGAGGTGCGCACATCATTCAGTGGCACATCCACTTGATCGGTGAAAGCAAAGACCTCTGGCACCGTGTCTTCGGCTTCGGTGGTCGAGGAAAAGGTGTCACTCACCCCACCAATGGTCAGCTCCGTATCCACGGTGTCGCTGAAAGATGCTGATGAGGTGTGTTGGACAGCCACCTGATCACCATCGACCACCATGTCTGCTCCAGTCACAAAAGGTCCACCATTGATCGAATAACTGCCGCCGGTAACCGCAATGGGGGTCGGTGAATTGATCCCCGTGACATCAATGAGATTGGACGTTTGTGCAGTGCTGACAGGCACATCAATGACATCGGTGAAGGAAAAGCCATCTGGTGTGGTGTCAATGTTGTTGATCGCCAAGTGGTCTTCCACTTCGCCGCCGGTTGCCAGTCCCGTGGCATTGGCTGCAGCTGCATCCGAACTCAAACGCAAGCGCGCCACGGTCAAAGGAGCTGCCCCTACTGGAGGCACTGGGAATGTCAAATCCACATCGCCGGCATTGGTGCCATCAGCCACCGCGGTCATGGCCCGCTCTGTGGCATTGTCAAACACCCCATCACCGTCATAATCGATCCAACCGTATAAAGTGGCTGCGGCGCCAGATGTGTTGGTCACATTCACTGTGACCACCGGCGCGGTGGCGGTGAATTCAATGACCCCGGCAATGCCGTCTTCGTCATCCAGATTGTTCAGGTCGTCACCGTCGGCATCCACTGAAGGCAAACCATTCGGATCATTGTCGGTCAAGGCCCCGATGGCCATGCCAGCCACCCTGATGTGTGCCGGTCCATCATCGGCGCCCCGTGTTTGGTAGTCAACCAACAACGTATCGGTTACGATTTGGCCGAACACTTCGGTTTCACCGTCAACCAAGGGTGGCGTGTTGTCATCGCCATGGAACACCACCAGCATGTCACTGTTGGCACCATTGTAAGCAAGGTCGGCATTGAACACCCCAAAGTTGGTCGCCCCATCGGGGCCGACTTGGGTTAATCTGACTTCATTGGTATCAATTGCCGCACCGGCAGCATCCACCCTTCTGGCCCAAATTTCATTCTCATTGTCCGCCGCTTCATCACCATGAAACACCACAGTGTAATTGGCGGTGATTGGGTTATAAGCCACGCCTGGGGTGAATCCTGCAAAGCTGGTGGAACCAGGTAATCCCACGTCACTGATCAGGAAATAACTGCCATTGGGCGCGCCAGTGCTGGCCGTCACACGTTGGCCAAAAATTTCATTTTCTCCATCACTGACCAATTCATCATCACCCCTGAACACCACCATGAATTGGTTGTCATCGGGGTTGTAGGCCACGGCTGGATTCGAGGTGCGTGATAAGATGCTGCCCACCCCACCCAAAGTGGTCAAACGGGTTTGCGTGGCTCCCAAAGGTCCGCCACCACCGGCCACCCGGCGACCGAACACTTCGAATTCATTGTCAACCGTGCCATTGGCGTTGTCGTCAGAATTCCACACCACGAAATACTCATCAGTGGCCGCATTCCAAGTCAATTGGGGATCGTCCGCCCGGTAATTGATGCTGGCACCGTTGGCACCACCCATGCGGCTGATTTGCATGCGACCTCCCAGCGGACTGAAGGTGTCGGCATCAAATCTTTGCCCAAAAATTTCGTTTTCATTGTCCAACAAACCATCATCACCGGTGTTCACATCGCCAGCCCATACCACCAAAAACTCGTTGCTGGTGGTGCTGTAATCGACTTCGGGATTGGCTGCTCGAGAACCGGTATCCGCATCTGTACCCATGGTACTGACTCGAATTTGGCTGCCCAATAAAGCACCGGAGTTGGAAACAAATCGGGCATAAATTTCAAATTTGTTGTCCAGTCCAGCGATGTTGTCACCTTGCCAGACCACCATGTATTGATTGGTCACTGAGGACCACGCCACATCTGGGGCAAAGGCATCTCTGTTGCCATCCGCATCCATGGCACTGATGCGGAATTGACCACCGATCAATTGTCTGGTGTCACCATCCACACGCCGACCCCACACTTCGAATTCGTTGTCTGTGGCGTCGTTATCTGCCACCCAAACGATCAAATATTCATTGTTGGTGGCATTGTAAGCCACCCTTGAGTTGTTGGCAGCACGGGCCGTGTCGCCGTTGGTCCCAGCCGCACTGATTCTGAAATCATCATTGCCATTTTGTAACAACACTTCGGCATCACCGGTGCCAGGAATGAAGTCCGGGGCATCGGCATAATCAATTTGAATCAACTCATAGGCCCCGATGTCAACCACCAATGAGCCGTTCAGATCACCATCGGCAATCCGATCAAAAATTCCACCCCGTTGATCGGTGGACAAGCCACCAATTTCTGCTGGATTGCCGGCATCGATGGCCGGACTGCTGTCGTTCAAGGCATGGGTTGGGGTGGGGCCTCGATTATCGGCCAATCCTGCCAAGTTGGGATCGCTGCTGACATCAATTGTGCCGGTAAAACCGGCATGCGATTCAATCAAGTTGCCTTGACCATTGGCAGTGGCAGTGCCGCCGCCTATGGTGTTGACTTGAACGTCATTACCGCCGGTGGTATTGGCCACAATGGTGTTGTTGATGCTGGCCACAGAGTTGCCACCGTTACCCAACACATACACCGCTCCTTGCCCAGTTCCTGGAGTGAGGTTGCTGACCCCACCAGCCACCGAACTGTCGGCAATGGTCACATGGCGCAAGCTCACTGACGCATCGGTCGCCCCATTGTTCATGCTGAAAATGGCTGCACCGAAGCCATCGCCACCGCCGCCATCAGCCACCGGACCACCGGGTCCACCATAAGGGGTCAAACCACCACTGCCACCACCGGTTGCGGTGCTGCCAGAGATGGTTGAATTTCTGACCGATAAATCCCCACCGTAATTAAAGATGGCACCGCCAAAACCGGCCCCACCACCGCCATCACCGCTGGGTTGAAAAGAATTGCGATCGGCCCGTCCGTTGGTACCGGCACCACCACCGAAACCGCCGCCACCACCGATACCGACATTGCGGGTGTAGTTGAAGGAGACCACACTGCCACCGCCACCACCACCGCCACCAAAGCCACCCAAGCCACCGTTACCACCGGTACATACGCCAGAGCCACCGCCGGTACACAGAGAACCGCCGCCACCACCAGCGCCGCCAAACAATCCGCCAGCACCGCCGGCTTGACCGCTGCCGCTGCCAGCACCTGAACGGCCTCGGCCACCACCGCCGCCGCCGCCATCACCACCGGCACCACCGTTGACACCGCCGCCATTGGGTCCGCCACCAACACCACCGGTGTTGCTGGACGATTGACCACCTGAGCCACCGGCACCACCACCACCGGCTCCGCCGTCACTGGCCGCACCACCATTGCCACCGGCACCACCGGTGGCACTGTGTCCAAACATCGTCACCCCATCCAAAACCACAGTGCCTTGATTGAGGATGCCACCACCCAAACCAGCACCACCACCAGCACCGGCTGTGCGGCTGCCTGTATTGCCACCCACCGCAGCACCGTTGCCAAAAGCCAAGTTGCTGACATCCAGACTGGAACCTGGCTGCACATGAAACAGTCTGAATCGATTGTTGGAAGTGGCCGTTCGTTCAACGGTGACCCCATTGTCTCCAGTTGGACCATTGATCGTGATGTCGGTGTTGTTGCCAATGATGAATGCCGTGGCACCCAACTCTCCACCATCCAGTCCCGTGTCAAACAATGACAGGGTGATGGTCAGGTCACCATTGGCCACCAAGGCCGAATCAAAATTGATGATGTGGCTGCCGCCCAACGCCACCGCTTCTTCAATCGCTGAGCGCAATGAAGTTCTGCCCGCACCATCGGCGGCTATGCCATCACCTGGATTGATGTCTGGCGTATCCACCACCGTATCCACAGCAAACGTGGCTGCCTGCGCACTGCCTCCACACAAGCCAACCAACAGGCCCATGTACAAGCGGTTTAATCTGAAATTTTTCGAATCAGTCATGTGTCCCCCGGGAAATATTGAATTAAATACGAAAAGATTCTAACACAACAATTTCTGATCAAATACGGGTTTTTATCAAGCAGCGCAAAATGATCAAATTGGCGCAGATTTTTTTAGATTTTCAGTCCACCACCAAGCTGGGGTGACACGTTTTGACGGATTGTTTTGAATTCAGTCAGGATCACCAAGGGACAACTTTTTATCCGCCACCAACACCCCATCGGCATCGGCGTAGACCCAATCGCCAGGATTGAATTTGACCCCGCCAAACTGAATCGGGATGCCCACCGAGCCGGCGCCTGATTTGGCGCTTTTCTTGGGTGAGGTGCCCAGGCAATAGACCGCCACATCCATTTCATCGACTTCGGCACTGTCCCGGATCGCGCCGTTGATGATGATGCCGGCCCAGTCGTTGTCCTGCAGGATGCCGGCGATGATGTCGCCGAGGATCGCCAGGCGGGTGGAACCGCCGCCATCCACCACCAGCACCCGACCATTACCGGGTTGGCTCAATTCGGCTTTGAGCAGCACGTTGTCTTCGAATGACTGGACCGTTTGAATCGGTCCGTGGAAGGCTTTGACGCGGCCAAATTTCAAGAAGGGCAGGTGACAAAACTCAACGTCGTCATTGTGGTCGTCGACCAGATCAGCGGTTTTCATGGGGTTCATACGGGCTCTGGGTGTGGGCCCATGTTAACGACAATCAGCGGCGCTGTAAACCCGCCAGTCAGATCGATTGGAACACCCCGGCACCCGATGGGCCCACGAAGTCTGGGAATACCGATTGCAAATCAGCGGCGCCCAGGCGATTGATCAGGGCATCAGACAACACCGTGCGGTAGTCGGTGGTGATGGCCAAATCCCCTTGATTCAGATCACCACTGGACAAGCCCGGCCATTGGGTGATGACCTGACCGCCATTGACCCCACCGCCGAGGGCGAACATCACCGAGCCATGACCATGGTCGGTACCCAATGACGCATTTTCTTTGACCCGGCGACCGAATTCGGTCATGGTCACCACCGTGACCGAGGCCATGCGGTCACCCAGGTCTTGGTAGAAAGCGGCCAAAGTGGCGGCAAAATCACTGGCCAAGGGCGTCATGGCCGCCTCCAATTGGTCGTGGTGGTCCCAGCCGCCGACATCGACGCAGGCCACTTGCAGGCCGATGCCTGATTTGATCAATTGCGCCACCTGTTGCATGTCGGTGCCAAATGGCGAGGCTGGATATTCAGCGCCATGGTCCACGGCGATGCTGCCTGGATCGGCGGCTTTCAATTCGTCGACCGAGGCCAGGATGCCACTGGCGGCCACGTCCATCGGCGCCGCTTGGTTGAACAATCCGGCAATGGCCGCACGCAATGGGTCTTCGTCTTCGGGGTGGGTGTTGAGGTTGTAGCCTTCGATCGAGTTCATGCCCACCACCGGATAAGCCCCTTGCAAAGCCAATTGCACTTGCCCAAAGCCGACGCCTTGGAAGGTGGAGGCCGGTCCTGACAAGGTGGCCAGGTAACGATTGAGCCAGCCATCGGTGGTGGTGTTGACCCCTGGGGTGCCATATTCCATGAAATCCTGGGCTTCAAAATGTGAGCGCGATGGGTCCGGCGAACCGGTGGCATGCACCACCGCCAAATCACCGGCGTCATACAAGGATTTCAGCGGTGACAAATTCGGATTCAAGCCAAAAAACCCATCCAGATCGATGGCGCCACCCGTTTGGCCGGGTTGCGGGACGGCGATGTTGGGCCGGTTTTGGTAATAGGCCGACTCACCATGGGGCACCACCATATTCAGCCCATCGGCCCCACCCCGTTGGTAGACACAAACCAACACATCGGCGCTGCCGGTCTGACCCGTTTGGCCAAACACCAAGCGGGGGGTGATCAAGGGCACGGCGGCCAGACCTGATGCTTTCAAAAATGTTCTTCGTTTCATGCCAGACTCCTGTTCATGGGTGATTCACCGGTGCTCATCGTTGTTGAAAATGGCGCGACGCCAACAAGGCCGCCAACACTGCCCGGGCACTGGCCAAGGCTTGATCCAGCGGCAAAGGCACGGTGCTGGGCTGCCCACCGGCCGCCAATTGGATCAAAGCATCGCGGTCATTTTGGCCGATGTTGTGGTGCAGCACCTGTTCAATCATGCGGTCGGTGATGGCTGCCGCGCTGCGGGCTGATCCCAACATGGTCAACACGGGTATCGGCAAAAAATCAGCGGCCACCGCGCTGGGTTCATTGTCGCCATCCACATTGCGGCCCAGATCCAAATCACCGAAGGCCACGGCAAAGGCCAAGTTCCAACGATCCAACAAGGCATTGGTGTTGAGCCACGAGGCGGCTTGGTCGCTGTAGCCGGTGGGGGCTGGGTAGGCAAATGGGGTCTGTTTCATGTTGCGCGTTTGGCGGTAAATGAACTCAAACGCCCGGTTGTTGCTGACCGGGGTGAAGGTGCGCACCAAAGACAACACATACTCAACGGGTCGTTTGAACTTCTGGCCGCTGGAGGCGGCGAATTCATCACTCAAAAACAAGGTGCGCAAACAGTCTTTGATGTCACCGTCGGTTTGCGTGAAAGTGGTGGCCACCGCATCCACCGCCGCTTGCGGTGGCTCATCACTGATGAAGCGTTGGCACAGTTTTTTGGCGATGAACGCTGCGGTCGATGGGTGACTGGCCAACAAATCCAACACCTGTTCACCGTCTTCGATGCCGCCGCCGGCTGGGATGGTTTGACCCAACACGGTCTTGGCCCCGGTGTCGTGATTGGGCGCAAAGAAAAAGAACAACCCATCGGCTTGTTCGGTGATGGTCCAACCGGTGAAACAACGGGCCACTTCTTTGACATCGTCTTCGGTGTAGCCTCCATTGACGCCCAAAGTGTGTAACTCCATCAATTCCCGGGCGTAGTTTTCATTGGGCCCATCAGCGGTGTTGGAAAACCCGTCCAGGTACAACAACATCACCGGACTTTTGGCATTGGCATGCAACAAGTCCCGAAAGCGCCCCAGCGCGTGGGGCCGGATGTTGTCGCGGTCATCGATGCCCTTGAACACCTGAATGGCCCCATCAAACAAGTTGACGTTGAAATGGTTGGACCAAAACTCCACCATCATTTCATACAACTGATTGGGCTGATAAGCCGCCCGAATCAAGGTCGCCGCCACGATCTCAAAGGCCGGGTTGAATTGGTTGTCGGAACGGGCCCGATGGATCACTTCGGCGTAATCCATGGACAGTGAATCAAACACCTGGTGCAGTAAATTCTCAATCACGCCGATGTCAAAGGCTTCCCAAGCCAATTGGTACTCCAGATATTCGGCCAAACCCAAATCCCTTGCCAAGTCCAATTCTTCGGCACTGTAGCCATAGGAGCTGCGGTTCAAAAAGTGGGCCAGCAAATCCGGTTGTTGATCCATTGGGGCCGCAGCCAGGGTTTTGCCATCGGCCGCTGACTTGTCCGCGGCCATGGCCGGTAACTGGCCCATGCCGCTGTCGACCAGCAGCCGGGTAATGGCTTGGATTTGAGCTTGATTGGCTTTCAAGGTGTTGGCTGTCATGGGACTGCTTTGCAGGGTGAGGACGTTCATGGTGTGGCCTCCTGTTCACAAGGTGCCGCCAGATACAGGCGTTCAAACGGAAATTCCCCTGAGTGTTGTTCGCCGGCGGCATTGTAATAAGCCCGACCCCGGTAACAACTGTCAAACACCACCGTCAGTTCACCCCATTGGGGTTGTTCAATGGCACTGGCGGTGTTGAACTGGCCGCCTTGGGGTTCCAACACCGTCAAGGTGGCTTGGTGGCCATTGACCGGGCCGGTGGCGATGAACCACTGTTGCGCATCACCGGCTTGGTTGAAGGTGAACCAATAGGCAATCAAAACGCCACTGTCCGGCACGTACTCAAACAACAGGCCTTGGCCCGATGTGGCTGGGTTGTGGTAACCGGCATTGATGCGTTGGTCAATCACAAACGGATTGCTGGGGGCTGCCACCACCAAGGCCCCTTGCATGTTGGGGTCGAGGGAGCTGGCGTAATACACCTCACCGCCACTGCCGGTGATGGTGGCGGTGTATTGATCACCCGGGGACAAAAACGGGCTGGTGATGGACACTTGCTGGGCATTGTCCAAGGTACTGATTTGGTGCGTGCCGGCAGTCACTTGCCATTGCACGGTGTCGCCGGATTGGACGTTCACCACCGCCGGTTCAAAGCGGTTGGCATGCACCGTGATCACATGTTGTTCAGCCGCCAGGGCCAGCGACAACAACAGACCAGCACAAAAGGTCAGGCAGCGCATGTCACACCTCACTGCAGTTGATGGGCGCGGTGACGCGGGTCAGATCCATGGTGCCGGACAGGCCATTAGGTCCGCTGTAACTGAAGTCAGCCGACAAACAATCATTGAAGGTTAATTGGCCCGTGCCCCAGGGGTTGTTGGTGGGCAGCTGATCGGGGTTGTTGAGCTGGCCATCGGTGGCTTGATAAATGGTCAACTCGATGGTGTCACTGCCCAAGGCACCGTGCGCGGTGAGCCACATCTGTTCACCGCCACTGGGTTGATAAGTGAACCAGGCCAAGAACACCTGGTTGCTGTCTGGAATGACGTGGATCACCAAGCCTTGACCCGAACGGTCGGCTTGGTGCCAGGGACCATTCAAGCCTGGGTGGGCGTCTATGGCCAGGACCTGCCATGACCCAAACAAGGCGATTAACAACACAATTTTTCGCATACCTTTCTCCATCTGTTGGCAACAACAACGCCGACCTCTCCTGGTCGGTTGACAACACTGCCATTAAATTCTCATTGTTCATTAGAGCATGGGCCGCCCCCGTTTGGATGCATCATTCGCCAAAAATCACCACGAAAACGGCTGATGACTGCCCATTTTAATGAAAACTTAAGGTCTGGTATGGCGGCAAGGCCTGAGCCAGCGGGCGGCCGAGTCGTTGTATACAAAAACCCACAGCCTCCATTATAATGAATGATCCTTATTGGCTTGGAATGTCATCGTTTGGAAGCACACATCACAGAATGGTTGAATTTATCGGTCCGGTGGATCCACATCATCACCGGCATCGCTTGGATTGGCGCGTCTTTTTATTTTATTTTTTTGGAAAACAACCTGAACCGCACCGTCAACGTGCGGGAGGAATTGGCTGGCAACCTGTGGGCCATCCACGGCGGTGGTTTTTACTACCTGGAAAAATACCAGGTGGCGCCACAACAAGTGCCAGATGATTTGCATTGGTTCAAGTGGGAAGCCTATTTCACTTGGCTGTCAGGCATGGCCTTGCTGGTGATTATGTACTATTACAATGCCCAGGTGTACATGATCGACCCCAGTGTCGCGGCGCTGACATCCAGCAAAGCGGTGCTGTTGGGTTTGGGCACCTTGGCCCTGGGTTGGCTGGTTTATGACGGTTTGTGCCGATCCCCGCTGGTGCGCCATCAACGGTGGTTTGCCTTGTTGGGCCTGGTGCTGGTGTTGGCCCTGACTTATGCGCTGACCCAATGGCTCAGTGCCCGGGCGGCCTACATCCATGTCGGCGCCATGCTCGGCACCCTGATGGTGGCCAATGTGTTTTTTGTCATCATCCCCGCGCAAAAGGCCATGGTCCAAGCCGCGGTTGATGGTCAGGCGGTGAACCCCCAACTGGGTAAAAATGCGCTGCGCCGTTCCATTCACAACAACTACCTGACCTTGCCGGTGTTGTTCATCATGATCAGTCACCACTTTCCCAGCACCTTTGGCCACCACCACAGTTGGTTGATCCTGGGCGTTTTGATGGTGGTGGGTGTGTTGGTCAGGCATTGGTTCAACCTCAAAGGCCAGGGTCGAAGCAATTATTGGCTGTTACCAACCGCCTTGCTGCTCATGGTGGCCCTGGTGATCTACACCAAACCGGCGGCCATCACCGCGCCTGCAACCACCTCAACCGGCTCGCAGTCCACCCCCATCAGTGATGCGCAAGCCATGCACATCATCCACACCCACTGCAGCAATTGCCATGCGGTCAACCCCAGCAGTGAGTTGTTCACCACGCCCCCCAAAAATCTGGTGTTGGAATCGGTGGAACAAGTGCTGAACAACCAGTTGTTGATCAAAGCCCAAGTGATCAACAGCCGCATCATGCCGCTGGGTAACCTGACCCAAATGACCGACACCGAACGGGCCCAATTGGGTCAATGGCTGGCCAGTCAGGCGGCCCAATCAAACGCCACTCCAAAACCATGATCGCTTTGTCATCCAAACAGGTATTGATCGATGGTCGCACCCAGGCAGCCACCTTGTTGCTCGAACAAGGGCGCATTCAGGCCGTGAATCCATGGGGCGATGTGCCTGCTGGATATGCCCACCATGACTGTGGCGAGTGGCTGGTAATGGCTGGCTTGGTTGATTCACATGTGCACATCAATGAGCCTGGGCGCACCGATTGGGAAGGCTTCAACACCGCCACCCAAGCCGCTGCTGCCGGTGGCATCACCACGGTGATTGACATGCCACTGAACTGCATCCCGGTGACCACCGACATGGACAGTTTACAAGCCAAAATGGCCTGTCTGGCGGACCAGTTGTGGGTTGATGTGGGCTTTCATGGGGGTGTGATTCCAGGCAACGCCCCACACTTACCGGCCATGATCGATGCCGGCATCAACAGTTTCAAAGCCTTCATGATTGATTCTGGGGTGGCTGAATTTCCGGCCAGTGACATGGCCACTTTGGATGAGGCCATGCCGATTCTGGCGGCGGGTGGCGCCACCTTGTTGGTGCATGCCGAACTGCCGCCGAGCAACAGCCACAGCGAAACTCCGGCCGATTTGGCCAGTTATCAGGCGTTTTTACAGTCCCGCCCGGATGCCTGGGAATTGGACGCCATTGCCGCCCTCATTGAATTGTCCAACAAGCACCGCTGTGCGGTGCATGTGGTGCATTTGTCATCGGCCGCAGCCATTGACTTGATCGCTGCGGCCAAAGCCGCTGGCACCCCCATCACTTGTGAAACCTGCCCACATTACTTGACCCTGGCCGCTGAACACATCCCGGATGGCGATGCCCGTTTCAAGTGTTGTCCCCCAATCCGCAACCAAGCCAATCAGGACCGGCTGTGGCAGGGTCTGGAACAAGGGGTGATTGATTTCATTGTGTCTGATCATTCGCCCTGCACCCCCAACCTCAAGTTGTTGGAATCGCACAACCTGTGGGAAGCCTGGGGTGGCATCTCATCTTTGCAGTTCGGCTTGAGCTTGATCTGGACCGCCCTGCAACAACGGGGACTGGGCCTGGATGTGTTGGCCAAATGGATGTGTGAAAACCCCGCCAAACTGGTCTCTTTGCAACACCGCAAAGGTCGAATCGCCCCGGGTTTTGATGCCGATTTGGTGGTCTGGGATCCCCAGGCACAACAAACCATCGACGCCAACAACACCTATCACAAACACAAGCCTTCGGCCTATGAACAAGTGACCGTTCAAGGTCAGGTGCACCAAACCTGGTTGCGCGGTCAATTGATTTACCAAGCCAGCGACAACCAGCATTTTACCCAACAACCCAAGGGGGTGGCCTTGCTATGAAACCATTTGAGCATTTAATTGACTTGGCCGCCGAGCGCGTGGGCGGCCTGGTGTTGGCTTGCAGTGACGACTTTTTCGCGGAAAAAGAAAACCTGATCAAACCCGGTCGGGGGGTGTTCATTGAGGGCAAATACACCGATCGGGGCAAGTGGATGGATGGCTGGGAAAGCCGCCGCAAGCGTGAACCCGGCCATGATTGGTGTACCTTGAAATTGGGTTTGCGCGGGGTGATCCACGGCGTGGACATCGACACCAACCATTTTTTGGGTAACCACCCACCCCACGCCTCATTGGAAGCGGCCTGTGTCGAGACCGAGCCCAGTGCCGAGGATTGGGCCGAGATCCTGCCCAAATCCCCCCTGGAACCCGGCTCACACAACCCCTATGCCATCGACAGCGAGGCCGAATGGACCCATTTGAAACTGCACATTTACCCCGATGGTGGGGTGGCCCGCCTGAAAGTGTATGGCGAGGTAAAACCGGATTGGACAGCGCTGGCCGACGATCAAATCATTGATTTGGTGGCGGTGGAAAACGGCGGCCGGGTGCTGTGTTGTAACGACATGTTTTTTGGCGCCAAGGACAACCTCATCATGCCGGGTCGGGGCATCAACATGGGCGATGGCTGGGAGACCAAGCGGCGGCGGGGGCCGGGTCATGATTGGGCCATCCTGCAATTGGGCCACCCTGGGGTGATCGAGCAAATCGAAGTCGACACCCACCATTTCAAAGGCAATTACCCAGACCGCTGTGCATTGGAATCCATTCATGCCCCAGGCGCCAGTGACGTGGCCTTGACCGATATGGCTTGGCGGCCGTTGTTATCCGCCAGTCAATTGACGGCCCACCAACAACATTATTTCGACCAAACCCTGTTGCACCACGATCCCATCAGCCACGTGCGTTTCAACATCTATCCAGATGGTGGGGTGTCCAGACTGCGGCTCAATGGCCGCATCCACCGAGGCACCAAGCCATGAGTCTGGCGGCCTTCAACCAAATGCATGGGGCCGCCTTGGCCACCGCCTTAGAGCGGTGTTGTGGTGCCAGTCGCTGGGTGGCAGCGATGGTGGCTGCACACCCCTTTGCCAGCGTCGCCGCCGTGCACCAAAGCAGTGATGAAATTTGGTCGGCTATGGGCGAGCCCGATTACCGCGAAGCCTTCAGCCACCACCCGATGATCGGCGATTTGGCGGCGCTGCGCGAACGGTTTGCCGACACCGCGGCATGGGCTGGGCAAGAACAAAGCGGCAGCCAACAAGCAGATGAAGCCACTTTATTGGCCTTACAACAAGGCAACCACGATTACCTGGCCAAGTTTGGCCACATATTCATCGTTTGTGCCACCGGCAAAAGCGCCGCCGAAATGCTGGCTTTGTTGCAGCAACGCTTGCCCAATGATGCGGCCACAGAATTGGCCACAGCGGCCGCCGAACAAAACAAAATCACCCATTTGCGGCTGGATAAAATGCTGGGTCTGGCATCCGGCCCTGAATCATCGTTATAATGAAATCACCATAAAACGAGGCAAAGCATGAGCCCCATCACCACACACGTATTGGACACCGCCCTGGGCCAACCCGCCGCTGGCATCGCGGTCAGACTGGAACGACAATCCGCCCAAGGCCCGGTGTTGATTGCCCAAGGCACCACCGATGTAGACGGCCGCATCATGGATTGGTCAGAGGACCATTTTTCAACGGCCATGCAAGCCGGTGAATTCATCATCACCTTTGCGGTGGACGACTACCACCAGGGCCAGGGATTTTTCCCTGTGGTCAGCATCCCATTTCGGGTCACCGATGCACAAGCGCATTACCACGTGCCGTTGTTGCTCAGCCCATTCAGTTTTTCAACCTACCGAGGCAGTTGATGTCGACCAGCACAGACCCGCAACAGTTACAGCAGATTTTTGCCGATTTGTCGGTCGCCAACCGGCGTTACCAGCAAGCCTATCCCGGCGACCGCGAAGCCTTGCAGCCGATTCACACCTTGTACGGCGGCGCGCAGTTGTTCAAAGCGGGATCGACCCAAAAAATCGGCCAGTTGGCCCTGCAGTTTTGGCAGCAACATGCGCCCGATGGCGGGCATTTGGCCGCGGTGTTGCAGCCTGGCGGTGATCCGGCTTTGTGGCAACAAATCCATCAACGGGTGACCGAACGCCTGCAAAAGCGCGCGGTGGAAGATTTTCGCATCGATTTTGAAGACGGTTATGGCAACCGCCCGGATGCCGAGGAAGACGCCACCGCCGTCTATGCGGCGGAACAATTGGCCCTGGCTTACCAACAAGGCAGTGCTGCTCCTTTCATGGGCATTCGCATCAAACCGTTCAACGAAGAACTGCGCGGGCGCAGTGCCCGCACCTTGGACCTGTTTCTCAGCACCCTGGTACACCACCACGGCGACCAACTGCCCGAAAATTTCGTGGTGACCCTGCCCAAAGTGCTGATTCCGGAGCAAGTCACGGCCTTGGTGCGGTTGTTGGACCACCTGGAAGAGCGGCTGGGGCTGGCCGCCGGCAGCACCACGATTGAAATCATGGTGGAAAACACCCAAGCGCTGCTGTCACAAGACGGCGTGTGTCACCTGCCGTTAATTCACCAGGCAACCGCTGGCCGATGTCGCGGGGCGCATTTTGGCACCTATGATTACACCGCCAGTTTTGACATCACCGCGGCCTTACAGACCATGGATCACCCCAGTTGTGATTTCGCCCTACAAATGATGAAACTGGCTTTTGCCGGCACCGGGGTGTGGTTGTCCGATGGCGCCACCAGCATCATGCCGATTGGCGATGCGGCCACGGTGCAAGAAGCCTGGCGCTTGAGCTTCGCCCACATCACCCGCTCTTTGAACATGGCCTATTACCAGGGTTGGGATTTGCATCCCGGACAAATTCCGATCCGCTATGCCGCCAATTACGCCTTCTTCCTCTCCAGCCTGGAAGCTGCCTCGGTGCGATTGAAGAATTTCATCGACAAGGCCGCCCAAGCCACCTTGGTCGGCGATGTGTTCGACGATGCCGCCACCGGCCAAGGTTTGTTGAATTATTTTCTGCGGGCCTTGAATTGTGGCGCCATCAGCGAACAAGAGATCGAACAAACCGGTTTGACCCTGGCTGAACTGCGCGGCAAATCATTCCTCAAGATCGTGCAAAACCGCACCGCCCAGATGAAAGCATGATTGGGGCTGGCATGACATGACCGCATCGCGTGATCACATCCTGATCTACCTCAACGGCCAACGCCGTGAGTTGCGGGGGGCCGAGGTGTTCATGACCTTGTCCGATTACCTGCGGTATGAACGCCACCTGACTGGCACCAAAGTGGTCTGTGCCGAAGGCGATTGTGGCGCTTGCAGTGTGCTGGTCGGGGCCGTCAAACCCGAGACCAAAGCCGATGCCGTTGAGTACCGGGTGATCAATGCATGCATTCAGTTCATGCACGGCTTGGACTGCTGCCACATCATCACCATTGAGGGCCTGCCCAGCGAGGGTGACTTACACCCGGTGCAAAGCGCCATGATCAAAGCCCAGGCCACCCAATGCGGTTTTTGTACCCCGGGCTTTGTGATGGCCGCCGCTGGCATGATTGAACACCGCGGGCCGGGCTGTCAGATCAGCACCCAACAAGCGAAAAATTACCTCACCGGCAACCTCTGTCGCTGCACCGGTTACCTGTCAATCATTCAGGCCATGGGCCAAACCGACACCCAGGCTTGCCTGTCGATCAAAGACCATTACCACCCGGCCAGCGTGCATCAAGACCTGTTGCAACACACCACCCAAGCGGTGCACCTCGAGCAGGCGCCGCACCGCTTTGTCAGCCCCACCACGGCGACCGCTGCCGCAGCCGCCTTAAGCGACGGCGGACAGGTGTTCGCCGCCGCCACCGATTTGGGGGTGCAACACAACAAAGGCCATTGGTCTGAACAACGGGCCATCAGTTTGAATTTGATCCCGGCCATGCACCGCATCGACATCAATGACCAACACACCCGGGTTGGCGCGCGGGTGACCTTGCATGCCCTGGAAGAGGCCTTGGCTGAAGTCCAGCCGGAGTGGGCCCAGTTCATGCACATTTTTGCCTCACCACAGATCAAGAACAATGCCACCTTGGTGGGCAACGTGGCCAACGGCTCACCCATCGGCGACAACCTGCCTTGGTTGTTGGCCCTGGATGCGACGCTGACCCTCCAAGGTCCAACCCAATCCCGTCAGGTCAAACTCAATGACTATTACCAGGGCTACAAGCAGTTCAATCGCCAAGAAGACGAATTGATCACCCACATCGACATCCCCCACCGTCCCGCTGAGGGCTTTTTGCGCTTGTATAAAGTGTCACAACGCCGTGATTTGGACATCAGTTGTGTCTCCACCGCCATGCTGCTGACCTTGGATGCCGAACAGCGGGTCGAACACGCCGCCATCGCCCTGGGCGGGGTGGCCGCCACCGCCTTGCGGTTGCCAGAATTTGAACAACTGTTGATCGGCCGCTCGGTCACCGAACTGACCAGCGACGACAGCCAACAAGCATTGGGCCAACAATTGGCCGCCCAGGTCAAACCTTTGTCGGATGTGCGGGGCAGTGCCGCATTTCGCTCTCAGTTGGTCAGTAACTTGTGGCGCAAATTCATGTTGGAACTGGGTGATGCCAGGGCCCCAACCCCGGAGGCGAAGCATGGCGTTTAAAGACCCACCGCATGATTCGGCCCTTGGCCACGTCACCGGCACCTCTGAATTCATTGATGACCGCCCCCGTCAAGCCGGCGAACTGCAGGTGCTGGTGGTTTACTCAACCGTGGCCCATGGCCACATCACCCAAATTGATGTGGCTGCAGCCAGCCAAGTAGACGGCGTACACGGCATTTACAGCCACCGCGATCTGGCGCACAACCGCTGGGGCTCCATCGTGCAAGACCAGCCATTGTTGGCCGCTGACGAGGTCAATTACGTCGGTGAACCGATCCTGGTGATTGCCGCAGAGTCGATGCCAGCGGCCAAAGCGGCCCAAGCCTTGATTGTCATGGAGATCAAACCGGCACCGGCGGTGCTGGACATCCACGCCGCCAAGCAACAGCAACACCTGATGGGTCAAACTTACCGCCTCAACAAAGGCCAGGTCGATGCCCAGTGGCCACTGGCCCCACACCAACTGCAAGGTGAATTCATCAACGGTGGCCAGGAACAGTTTTACCTGGAGTCACAAGCAGCCATCGTTTATCCAGAGGAAAATGGCTGCTTACACGTGCATGTGTCGGCCCAACACCCCACCGAAGTGCAACATGTGGTGGCCCACGCCTTGGGTTTGCAACAACACCAGGTGGTGGCCACCGTGAAACGCATGGGCGGTGGTTTCGGCGGCAAAGAATCACAATCGGCTCACTATGCCACCCTGGCCGCCTTGGTGACCCAACAGACCGGCCGTCCGGCCCGCTTGGTGTTGAACAAAGACGATGACATGATCGCCACCGGCAAACGCCACCCCTTTGCCAGTGACTACCGGGTGGCCTTCGATGAGGCCGGACGCATCCAGGCCCTGCAAGTCGATTTTTTCACCGATGGCGGCGCCTATCTGGACCTGACCCCGGCCATTTTGCAGCGGGCCATGTTCCACGTCGACAACGCCTATGACCTGCCACATGCCCTGATCACTGGCACCATCGGCCGCACCCACACCCACCCGCACACCGCCTTTCGGGGCTTTGGTGGCCCGCAAGGGGCGGCGGTGATTGAGCACATCATGGAAGAAATCGCCGCCCATTTGCAGCTGGATGCCTTGGATGTGCGGCTGGCCAATTGTTACCGCGGCGAACACAGCACCACCCCCTATGGCCAAACCGTGGCCCACAATGTGTTGCCTGAATTGTTTGATCAATTGGTGGCATCGTCGGCATACCGCCAACGCCGCACCGAGTTACAGCAGTTTAACCAGACCTCCCGACACCTCGTCAAAGGCCTGGCCTTGACCGCCGTGAAGTTTGGCATCTCCTTCACCACGCGGTTTTTGAATCAAGGCAACGCCCTGGTCAATGTGCACCTGGATGGCACCGTGCAAGTGTCCACCGGCGCTACCGAAATGGGCCAAGGGGTGAACAGCAAAATCCGCCAAATCGTCAGCGAGGCGCTGGGGATTGATCCCCATGATGTGAGGATGATGCCAACCTCCACCGAAAAGAACGCCAACACCTCAGCCACGGCCGCCTCCAGTGGCAGTGACATCAACGGTTCGGCGGCGCACATCGCCTGCCAGAAGATCACCAGACGTCTGGCCAACATCGCGCTGCAACTGTGGCATGGCTTCGTGCCCAGTCCCAGCCAAGAGTTGAGCATCCAACCGGGCATCGACACCTCAGCAGTTGAATTCAGGGACGGCTTATTGATCAACCCGCTGGAACCCGACCAAACCATGCCCTTCAAAGAAGTGGTCAAGGTGGCGTATTTGAATCGCATCAGCCTCAGCGATTATGGCCATTACCGCACCCCGGACATTCATTTTGACCCTGCCACCGGGCAAGGTCGGCCGTTCTTATATTTCACCAATGGGGTGGCGGCTTCGGAAGTCAGCCTCGACCTGTTCACCGGGGAGGTCAAGGTGTTGCGCAGCGACATTTTGATGGATTTGGGTCGCTTAATCTGTGACGGCATTGACCATGGCCAAACCGCCGGCGGCTTTGTCCAGGGCATGGGCTGGGTCACCAGCGAACAGCTGTATTATGACGCCAACGGTCAACTGTTGTCGCATTCACCGACCACCTATAAAATTCCCAGCATCCATGACATGCCGCGTGAATTCAACATTGATTTCATCGAAAACCACCGCAACGAAATGAACATCCGCGGCAGCAAAGCGGTGGGTGAGCCGCCCCTGCTGTTGGGCTTGAGTGTGTGGTGCGCGATCAAAGACGCCTTGCGCGAAGCTGGCTGGTCCGACACCTCCAAACTGGCCATTCCAGCCACCCACGAAGCCATCCTCTCCCTGCTGTCTGGGGGCTTGACCGACCAGCCATGAGCCGCCATCTGCTGCACCACCGCCATGTGCAATCGCTGATAGAACAACGCATCGACTTCGTCTCGGTGGTGGTGATCAACATGCAAGGCAGCGCGCCACAGGAACCGGGGGCCAAAATGCTGGTCACCGCGGACTGCCAGGACAGCCCCCTGGAAGGCACCATCGGCGGCGGTAAATTGGAACGCTTTGCCATTCAACACGCCCAGCGCATGTTGCAAGATGGCGGCAACAAATGCACCGACACCCTGACCTTGAATTTACAGCAGGACATCGGCATGTCCTGCGGCGGTGTGGTGCAGTTGTTTTTTGAATGCGTGGTCCACGACCACTGGCACATCGTGGTGTTTGGTGCCGGGCATGTGGCCCAAGCCTTGATTCCCTTGTTGTTGACCCTGCCGTGTCGGGTGCACTGCATCGATGCCCGCCGCGACTGGTTGGACCGCCTGCCTGACTCCCCGGCTTTGGTCAAAATCAACCAACGCGTCACCGCCGAGTTGGTGGCCGAGCTGCCGCCAGAAGCCTACCTCATCGCCGTCACCCAAGGCCATTGTGAAGATGCCGAAATCCTGGCCCAGGCCATGCACCACCACTGCCCACCCTACATCGGCGTGATTGGCAGTGACTCCAAAGCCGCCATCTTGAAAAAAGACCTGCGCCAACGCGGCATTCGACCCGAATGGATTGAGCGGATTCATTGTCCCATCGGTTTGCCCCTGGGCGATGACGTGCCGGCGGAAATCGCCATCAGCATCACCGCCCAATTGTTGGCCGTCAGGGACACCACCCCATGACGGCTGTCTATCAATCCACCGCCATTGGTAGTAAACTGCCCCTTTCGAGCAGAACTTGAGCCCCGTGCAGCAGTACATCAACATCCAATTTTTGCGTGCCATGGCGGCCACTTTGGTGGCGGTGTTTCACCTGATCCCGCACTTCAACCGACAACAATGGCAATGGCCTGAATTGTTTGCTTGGTTCTCCGAGTTTGCTTATGCCGGGGTCGATGTGTTCTTTGTGATCAGTGGCTATGTGATCTGGATCTCGACCCAAAGCAAAGCCCAGCCACCGACCACCGGGCACTTCATTTACAACCGGGCGACCCGCATTTATTTCGGCTACTGGCCTTATTTCTTGTTGATCCTGGGCCTGGTCTTCTGGTTGGCGCCAGCGCGGCTGGACAGTGTGGATTTGACCGGCTCCTTCTTCTTGACCCAAATTGGCATCCACAAATTGTTGCTGCCGATAGCCTGGACGTTGACTTATGAGCTGTATTTCTACCTGTGGTTTGCGGCTTTGTTGCTGCTGCCCAGGGCTTGGTTGAAACCGACCATTGGGCTGTTGATGGGCATGTTGGTCTTGATTCAGGGCTACCACATTTGGGCTCATGACATCTATGCCATCGACAATTTTCCCTACATCCCTTTTTACCTGACCTTCATGACTTCGCCCTTTTGTCTGGAGTTCCTCAGTGGCTGTTTGATTGGCATGTATTTTCAACAGCGCCGCATCCCCTGGGTCAAAACCGGTTTGTTGCTGGCCCTGGTTTGGTTTGTCTTGGGTCTGTGGTATCAAAAAACCCACATCATGCCCACCGGCTCCTTGACCCAAGGTTATTTTTTACCGCAACGGGTGTTGGTGTTTGGGGTGGTGTCGGTGTTGCTGGTGGCCTGCATGGTGGAGCTGGAACACCGCGGCACCCAACTGACCCCACGCCTGTCAAAATGGCTGGGCGGGGCTTCTTACAGCATTTACTTGGCCCACATTCCGTTGATATTCATGGCCAAAGAACTGGGCTTCATTGGCTGGCTGACCGGCACCCTGCCCTGGCAAGAACTGGCCTTTGTGGTGATGCTGTCGTTGATCCTGCTGTACAGCGTGCTGCACTACCGGATCATCGAACAACCGTTGATGAAACTGGCCAAAGCCGGCTGGCAAAAATGGGCCCGCAGGGGCCAACAACAAACCCCGGCTTAAGGCCGATCCAGCACCGTCACATCCATGTTCGGCACGCCGCGACCGCGCAGGGTGACCACCAGCTCAAAAGGGTTGGCAGCCTCGGACTCACAGCCATAGACCCGGGTATTGGCATTGAAGGCCAGTGGCGCAACAGCAATTTGATCTTGCTGCACCACCACCTCCGGCATCGGTGCCAAAAAATGAAAGGCGTGGTGCACCACCAACAGCTGCTGACAAGTCAGGGACACCGCCAGGCTGTGTTCACTGCTCTGGTCAAGCCAGTCATTGCGCGGCAGATAGGTCTGAAAATCGGTGCCGATGGCAATCGGTTCGGGTGGGTACAGCGGCTGGCTGGGTTGGTATTGAATGCCACCGATGCGGGTGCCGGCTGTCAAGCCCAAAGTTGTGGCCATGGCCACCGGTAAGAAGGTCAGGTGCCGACTGCCTTGGGTACCGGCCAAGCGCGGTTTTTGTGCGGGACAATGCAACCGTTCACCGCCTTGGTAATCGAACACCAAATTATTCAACAAAGCCCCGTGAATCACCGGCTGATCAGCCGCACAATTCAACCGGGCGATGGCATCGCGATCCCCCGCTGAAATCATGTACACCGGCGTGGCGCTGCGGTTGTCCTGCGAGAACCCATACATGCGGGCGAAGTCAAAATGGGTGCTGCCCTGGTGCTGGTGGTGCACCAACAACAAGGCCAACAACAGCCAATGCAACACGCTGAAACCCATGATAAAGCACACCGTTGGCTTGAAGCGGGCCTGGCTCAACACCGAGGCCAACAACACCACCAACACCGTGGACGCGGCCCAGATCATGTAGAAGGTGACTTGCTCGCGGATCACAAAGACAAAGGCCACCATCACCAACCAAGTCAGCAGCAGGTGTTTTTGTCGTTGCCACACCACCGTGCCGTGCCGCAGCACCATGTAACCCAGCAGCAAGATGGCCAACACCAACAACCACCGCAGTGCATCAAACACCCAAACATCAGCGGTCGGATTGACTTTGGTGAGGTAGCCAAATTCACCCCAGAATATCTCTTGGAACACCAACGGCACTTTTTGCAGCAACTGCCACACCTCTAAGCCGCTGAGGTAGGCCATGAAGGTGCTGGGGGTGTAGGTCACTTCACCGGATTGGGACAAAAACAAGATCGGTGTCACCACCAGCAAAGCCGCCAGGGCAAAGCCCAGCAGCCGTTGCAGGTACGGCCCCCAGGACAAATTGTGTTGATGCAAGGACCAAAACACCAACACGCCCATCGGCAAGATGGTCGGATGGGCATGAAAACACAGACCGAAGAAGGCCCCGGCCAAGGTCATTTTCCATCGCGTCATTTGTTCGGCCAAATGCGTAAAGACGAGCAACAACGCCAACGCCGCAGCCGGCGCCATCACGGTGTGGGTGGGGACCAACCACTGGTGCTGCACCCAACCCAGCCAAAACAACAAACAGCAAGCGATCAAGCCAGCCCGGGGGTTGCCCTGGCGGTTGAAGTAATGGTAAGCCAAAGGAAATTTCAGACCGGCCAACACCGCAATCCACAACAGGCCTGCCAGCCAACCCAGGCCAAAAATCAACGGTAAGGCAACCGCATAAAACCAATAAGGGGCCAAATAAAACAAGCCACCGATGATCGGACCGCGGCCAATGAATTGACCTTGGGCGATGGCATTGGCATGCACCAGGTCGCGGGCGATGTCCAAATGGGTGGTCGACCAAAACCAAGGCAGCACTGACAAAGCCCACAGGGCCAGCACCACCCAACGGTGTTGTGGCGTGGAGGTGTTATACATGGTTTTGAGGCGCCTGCACGTTGGCCATCACGCCGAATCGTTGGCGCTTGACGGTGACAGGTGTTGCAAGGCCATTTGCAGCGCCCCTTGTCGATCCTGGTGCACATGCGCCAACGGCATCATTTCAAACACGCCCAATTTTTCCAGGGTTTCAAACGCCTGCTTACCCGGCTTCACCATGTACACCTGACGCTCCAGTTCAACCGCTTCCTTGATCACGTTCTCAATCGCCAAAGACACCGTGGTGTCCATGTGCGGCACATCGCTGAGGTCCAGCAACACACAGGGGTATTTGCTGATCGCCCGGTGTTCGCGGGCAATGGCCTTGGACACACCAAAAATCATCGGTCCACTCAAGTACATCAACAACACCTGGTCCTTGGCCGCTTTGAGCAGGGCCTTTTCCTCGGCGTTCAGCGAAATGCGGTCATCTGAGTCGGTGATGGATTTGACGTTCTGCGACTGCAAGCGACTGAGTTGTTCGATGGTGATGATGTTGGCAATGAACACGCCAATGCCGACCGCCACAATCAAGTCGACAAAAATGGTCAACAACATCACCCCGTACATGATGCCGGCGGCCTGCCAGTTGACCCGGTGCGCGCGTTTCACAAAACTCCAATCCAGGATGTTGACCCCGACTTTCATGGCAATCCCCGCCAACACCGCCAACGGAATGCTTTCGGTCAGTTTCGCCGCGCCCATGATCACCACCAACAACACCAGCGCCCGAAACACCCCGGACAAAGCCGAGCGGGCCCCGGTCTGGATGTTGACCACCGTGCCCATGGTGGCCCCAGCGCCCGGCAAACCACCGAACAAGCCAGACACCAGATTGCCCACGCCTTGACCGACCAACTCCTTGTCGGACTTGTGTTCCTGGCGGGTCAAACTGTCAGAGATCACCGCGGTCAATAAGGCATCGATGCAACCCAAGGTGCCCAAGACGATGCCATCGAGGATCATGGAAGTGATTTGCTCGGCGGTGAAGGTGGGCACCACCAGTTCCGGCAAGCCCAAGGGGATCACGCCGATGCGGCGGATGTCCACATCGGCAAAAAACCACAATGAAATCACGGTGCCAATGATCAATGCCAACAACGGCGGTGGCATGAAATGGGCCCAACGTTTGGGCACCAAAAACAACACCACCAGGGTGATCACCCCCAGGATGGTTTCAGCCGGCTGGATGTTGGCCCACAAATCCGGCAAGGCAAACAAAGTGGCACTGACCCCACCAGGCGGTGTGGCTTGGCCCAAAAACGGAGCCAGTTGTAGCAGGATCAAAATCACCCCGATGCCTGACATGAACCCCGACACCACGCTGTAAGGCATCAGAGTGATGTATTTGCCCAGTTTCAAAGCCCCCAGGGTGATCTGAAACAGGCCCGCAATCATCACCACGGTGAAGGCCATGGCCAACCCTTGATCGGGGTTGTTGGCAATCAAAGAGGTCAACACCGCGGTCATCACCACGGTCATCGGCCCAGTGGGTTCTGAAATCAACGTCGGCGTACCGCCAAACAAAGCCGCAAACAAACCGACAAACACCGCCCCATACAAGCCAGCCACCGGCCCAGCCCCCGAGGCCACACCGAAAGCCAGGGCCAAAGGCAATGACACAATGGCCGCGGTCAAACCGCCAAACAGGTCCCCTTTGAGGTTGTCGAAGCGAATGTCGTTGAAAATTTGCATGAATGATCAGATGGTGAGTGCACTGTGCATTCTACAAATTAATGCCATCCATGACCAGTTTAAGTTGAATGCCAAAAGGGAGAAGTGCTCGTTGTGTCAAATCAAAAGGGGGTTGTATATTGAAATAACAGAATCATAATTCAATGACTGCTTTTGAACCAAACATCATGCCCCTGACCGTTCGCTCTTGAAAGCATAGATTGAATTCGATCACGTGTTCTTTGACTTCTGATGCGCGATGAAATCTTGCCATGTTGCAAAAATAATTTTGAAAAAGATCAAAACGTAATTTGATTTGGGCCATCCACGGCAGTTCATGCCAAGAGTTGTAGCGACTGACGTGATACAAAACTTGCGCTTCCACTGGAGTTAAGAATTTGGATCCTTTACTGTGATATTTGATGCAGCGTTTGCCTTCCAACGGATGTTCATATAAATCCCACCAAAACAAGGTCCTGGAGTAGACAGTTGATGCCCCATACCTGAATACCAACCCCTGATCAATGTTTGAACAGTCATGATGGAAGTTGTTGGGTAGATTTCTTAAATAAGGGGAAAATGTCTCGACTAATTGTGCCAAATCAATTGACTTTTGATGCATGTTTTCTGGGAACTTTACTTGCGTTCTCAAAACTGCCAAAGCATCTGTCTCTGCATATAAGATTAAGGTTAATATCCATATCAATTTCTTCATGTTGCTTAGAATTTTGGTCCAACGAAAAGTTCAAAATCACCACGCTGTGGTTCCACATACCACCCATATTTGCTACAATGCCCGCCATCCAAGGGGTGGCCAAGCGGGCCTGAGATGTCTTTGACAAACCCTTAGAACCTGATCCGGTTAATGCCGGCGTAGGAATGGAAACTCAATTCGACACGCCCCAACCGGGTCTCTGATTAAACCTTTTGATAAGAGATCCTTGATGAAAACACCACTGAAATCCACCGCCCTGCTGCTGAGTCTGGCTGGCATCGCCACCACCGCCTGGGGCCAAAGCACATATCCTGACGAACCCACTCAATTGGATGATTTGACCGTCACCGCTGACTGGCGCGCCGACACCACCGTGCGTGAGGTGGCCACTTCGGTCACGGTGCTGGACGATGCCACCCTGCAACAAGCCGGCACCCAGCACTTCCAGGACGTGATGGGCCTGGTTCCCAACCTCAACTGGGCCGGCTCCACCAGCCGCCCGCGATATTTTCAAATTCGCGGCATCGGTGAACGCTCGCAATACGAAGGGGCACCCAACCCATCGGTGGGTTTCATCATCGATGACATCGATTTCACCGGCATTGGCGGTGCTGCCACCTTGTTTGATTTGGCCCAAATCGAGGTGTTGCGCGGTCCCCAAGGCACCCGCTATGGCGCCAATGCCCTGGCGGGATTGATTTATGTGCGCAGCCAGGACCCCAGTTTCGCCGAAGCCTATCAGCTGGAAACCACGGTGGGTGATCACGGCACTTGGGGGGCTGGCTTCAGTGCCACTGGCGCGGTGGGGGATTCCGAACGGGCCGCCTATCGCTTCGCCTTGCACCAATACAACAGCGACGGCTTTCGCCGCAATGATTTTTACAACCGCGATGACACCGACCGGTTGGACGAATTCATGCTGCGCGGCAAGCTGCACATCACCGCCACCGCCAACTGGCAGTCAGACCTGACCCTGCTGCTGGTCGACATCAACAACGGTTTCGACAAATGGAACCCAGAGAACACCTTCACCACCCACGCCGATGACCTGGGCATTGACGACCAACGCTCGGTCGGTTTCAGCTGGCGCAACACGGTGACCACCGACCGCGGCTTTGACGTCATCGGCATCAGCAGTTACACCGATGCCGACATCCAGTATTTCTTCGATGGTGATTGGGGCAACGACGCCTACTGGGGCGAGTTTGCACCCTATGATTTCACTTCCAACAACGACCGCGAACGCCGCCATTGGACCCAAGAATTCCGCTTGGTTTCCCAACCCGGTGCCGAAATTTTCAACGGTTCCACCGCTTGGTTGACCGGTTTGTACTGGGCCCGTTGGTCTGAGGACAATGTGATTGATGACTTTTTCAATGGCGAGGTGTACCGCGATTTCGACAGCCAATTCGAAGCCGATACTGTGGCCCTATTTGCCCAACTCGATACCCAGTTGACCGCGCAAACGGTGTTGACCACTGGTTTGCGCTATGAAACCCGCGAAGCCGATTACCAAGACAATGGCGGCCTGGACCTGGCGCCCAATGAAGACATGGTTGGCGGCCAAATTTCCATCAACCACCAACTCAATGACCGACAAAATTTGTATGCCACGGTGTCTCGCGGTTACAAAGCCGGCGGCTTCAACTTGAGTCCGTCACTGCCAGCCAGCCGCCGGGCCTACGATCCTGAATACTTGTTGAATGTGGAAGTGGGGATGAAGGCCTTGCTGCTGGAGCACCGCTTGAGCCTCAACCTCAGCGCTTTTTATTCCAAACGCCAAGACATGCAAGTCAGCACCTCGGTGCAAGAGGACCCCACCGACCCCCTGACCTTCGTGTTCTTCACCGGCAATGCCGCCGCAGGCAAAAACCAAGGCCTGGAAGTCGACTGGCATCACCAAATCAACCGCAACTGGGCCTGGCATGGCTCGCTGGGTTTGCTCGATGCCTCATTTTCTGATTACGTCACGGTGGACGATGATTTCACAGGCCGTGCCCAGGCCCATGCCCCGGATTACACCTTTAACCTGGGCCTCAGCTATGCCGGTGACAGCGGTTGGTTTGCCCGGGCTGACCTCAATGGCGCCGATGGTTTTTACTTCTCTGACTCGCACGACCAACGCGCCGACAGCCGCGAAATCCTGAACCTCAAAGTGGGCTACCAGGCCAACACCTGGTCAGTCTTCGCCTGGGGCCGCAACGTGCTGGATGAAACTTATGCCGTGCGTGGCTTCTTCTTCGGTTTGGAACCACCCGATTATGCTGATAAACTGTATCAACACCTGGGCGACCCGCGGCATTTTGGGGTGACCGCCCGTTTTGAATTTTGAGGAGTCATGCATGCAAGTTTCCATTGAAATATCGATGTACCCTTTGGCCACCGATTTCATCCCGCCCATCAAAGCCTTCATTGAGCGCTTACAAGCCTACGAAGAATTGCAAGTCATCGGCAACACCATGAGCACTCAGGTGTTTGGTGACTATTCCCGGGTGTTCGACATCCTGCATGACGAAATGCAACGGGCCCACCGCGACACCCCCAAAGCGGCCTTCATGTTGAAAGTATTGAACGGAGATTTGTCACCCGATGCATGAAATCTGGAGCCAAATCCTGACCGCCTGGCAGGCCCAATCCAACTTCGAAGCGGTGGCCGTGCTGGCGGCCATCATGTATTTGGTACTGGCCATCAAGGAAAACATCTGGTGCTGGCTGTTTGCCTTCATCAGCACCGCCATTTACATATACCTGTTCCACCGCGTGTCGCTGCTGTCTGAATCTTTGTTGAATGTATATTATTTGCTGATGGCGGTTTACGGCTGGTACCAATGGCGTCAAGGCCAACAACAGCAACCCCGCGAAATCGTGCGTTGGCCACTGCGCAAACACCTGGCCCTGATCGCCGGCACCGCCATGGCCGTGCCCATCCTCGGTTATACCACCAGTCAATGGGGGGCGGCCATGCCTTATCTGGATGCCTTCACCACCTGCTTTGCGGTGTTGGCCACGGTTATGGTGGCCCACAAGGTGTTGGAAAACTGGCACTATTGGTTGGTGATCAATGTGTTGTCGGTGTACTTGTTTGCCAGCAAAGATTTGTATTTGACCGCGGCTTTGTTTGCTTTGTACGTGATCCTCACCATCATCGGCTACGTCAATTGGAACCGCCATTATGTCAACCAGCGATCAGTGGCATAAACGCATTCAACAGATCCCGGCCATCCAACGGGCCGGCCTGCGTCAGTGGCAACCGATCCAATCCGGCTCCAGCAACCACATCTTCAAAGTCACCACCGATGCCGGGGTGTGGCTGTTGCGGATCAACCGCGCCGCCTTGGGCATCGATCGCCAGCAAGAAAAGAAAATCCTGCAACAAGTGGCCGACATGGGCATCGGCCCTACGGTGATTGACAATGACCCGGCGGCCGGATATTTGATCACCGAATACATCGATCAACCCGCTTGGACCCAAGCCGATCTGCAATCGCCCAAGCACCTCAACCCACTCAAAACCCAACTGCAACAGGTGCACCAAGTGCCTTATGAATATCTGCCCAGCCGCCTGGATCACCGCCTGCGGCTGTATTTAAAACACCTGAAAAACACCCCAGAACAAACCGCTCTGGTGTTGTTGGATACCATTGAGAAATTGGACTTTTTGGGTTTTTGGCGGGCCAACAACACGCTGTATCACTCCGATCTGAACCCCGGGAATTTATTGGGCCACCACCCCAACACCACCATCATTGACTGGGAATTCGCCGGCCAAGGCCATCCTTTGTTGGACTGGTTGATTCTGGAACACGAAGCACAGCTTGATTTGTCGGCACACTACCCGGCAGACATCCTGTCGGTCTGGCTGGAACCGGCACGCCGCATGATCGCGGCGATGATGGCTTTGTGGCCGCATGAAAGCCCCTGAGGCGGTATGGCACAAACTGTGCTTTTAAGGCTTTTTTTCTGCCAAACAATCAAGTAGAATACCCGCCTCTGACGATTGTTTCATGCAATCATTGGGCCCAGGTGGTGAAATTGGTAGACACGCCAGCTTCAGGTGCTGGTGGGGGCAACCCCGTGGAGGTTCAAGTCCTCTCCTGGGCACCATTTACTTTTCTGTTATTTCCTTGGTTTGAGCAATCGCTTGCATACGGGTGTTGGCGCGCCTTACCGTGATACAGGCACAAAAGCCGGTCATGACTGGCTCCCCCTCCAGCCATGACCGACTCTTATGGATGAGCGGTGCGGCTCAGCGTGTGCTCAGGCGTTTTTGGCCAGTTGTCGCAGGCGATTGATTTCGCCCACAATCAGATTGATGTCGTCCTTGCGATTCTTTTGGAATGACAGTTTGACCATTTCACGTTGCAGCAGTTTGATGCGTTCGGTCAATTCGGTGTTGGGGTTGAGGTGCAGCTTTTTGCTGCGGATGCTGTTGATGGACTGCTTGGCAATGGAATCATCTAACATGGTATGGGTGCCTCATATTTTTATTGAATCATCAATCAGTGAAGCCCAGCTTCACCGCCATAACGCACACATTAAGTACATAATATGACAAACATTTGAAGCAGACAAGGAAAAAATTCCAACCTTGCCAAAAGCGGCTGATTTTGCTAAATTTTTGTGATGCAGCTAACACTTTTACCCCGCATCACCTTGATTTTTGGCTTGTTTTTTGGTCTCAATACCGAGGCCAAAAAGTATTATAAACACGTCGATGAAGATGGCATCATCCATTATTCTGACCAACCACCCGCCGCCGATGTGGCGTACGAAAGTTGGCAAGTCAGGCCAGAGGACACCCAATACGAAGTCAAAATCATCAACCGCGGTCCGGAAAAAGCCCCGGCCTACTACGGCGTGAATCCTTACCACGGTCCGGTGGCCGTGCGCATGGAATTCACCCTGCAAGAAAACGCGGTGGCCGATCCACCCCTGCCGGCCACCTTTGTGATACCCGGTAACAGCGATGAGTTGTTGACCACCGTCACCGGCCAGGATCAATACCAAGCCTGGTCATTTCAATTCAGCTACACTTCGGTGATGGGTGACCCCAATGCCAAGCACCAAGACGGTCATGTCTACCAACGCCCCTTTCAGGCCGATCAACAGCACTTCATCAGCCAGGCCTTTTTTGGTGAGTTCACCCACCAAGGCGAACAAAACCGCCATGCCATCGACATCGTGATGCCCGAGGGCACGCCGGTGTTGGCCGCGCGGGGTGGTGTGGTGATGGACATTGCCGATGACTTCTATGACGGCGGCACCGATGCCAGCCAAATACAACGCGGCAACTACATCCGCATTTTGCATGACGACGGTTCCATGGGGGTCTACGCCCACCTGCAACTGGAGTCGGTGCGGGTGGCGCCCGGACAACGCATTGACACCGGGCATCAAATCGCCTTGTCAGGCAACACCGGTTTCACCAGTGGCCCGCACCTGCATTTCGCGGTGCAGGTCAATGACAACCTGCGCTTGGTCTCAGTGCCCTTCCTGTTACAGCACCGCAACGGTGAGGTCAAGTTTCCGACCGTTGGACCTCTGTGAAGCGAGGATTCAGTCAAAGCCGTTACGGAAAATCAAATCACTGGGTTCACAGCTCACCAGCACATTGGTGATGTCCTGATTATTGGCTGTGCCCTGGCCCTGACTCACCATGCATGGCTGGGTTGGGTCACCGGTTTGGGTCAGCACGGACACCTCGTAATCATCACCCACATTAAGTGCTTCGCTGAAGACAAAAGCACCATCTGAATTGACCAGCAAATCATCTCCCCCATTGTTTTGTAACACCAGGGCATTGCCCAGCTCCAGGCCAGATACCATACCTCCCACCATGGGCGTGGCCTGAAATGCCATGGCATGGTAGGCGTTGATTGTGGTGCCGGTGTTACTGAAGACCTCGGTGACTGGATTGAACGAGTATAAGGTACCAAAAAAAGCCATCCAACCCAAGGTCGGTGTGAGGATAATCATGGCTTGGGTTTCACCAGGAGAGCCCACTGGCGAACCAAGGGTTTCTACAAAAGTACCTGGATCAATGAATGATGTGCCGTTGTTATTTTGGTAGTAAATTTCACCGGTGTGGGGGTTGAAGGCCATGCCACCACCATAGGTTTGTATGGCGTGGTCAAAAATAAGAGTCTGGAATGCTGTCGCAGTGTCAATGAAGACAAATGAATAGTTAGTGGACTGGGTCCCGGTGGTTCCATACAGGTTGCCATCAGATGCAAAAGCGATGTCAATGATGTTACCGCAGTTGCCTATGTCGGTGATGGCAGCAGTGGTTTGATCCATGATGCCCAGGCGCCGGCCACTGGCCCCACCAGGATTGGGCTGATACACCACGTACATCTCCTGCGTGATCGGATGTAATGACATACCAAAGATACCTTTTATGTCTCCAAAGTCTGAAGTGGCGGTCATCGAATCAACCACTGTGAAAGTCAAATTACTGGCATCAACCACATCGACATTGGTCGAATTATTTTCACCAGTCATGATCAAACGGTCTGCAGCCATTGCGGTGTTAATAGGGCCGAATGAAACCCAAACAATGACAGCCAATAAAGCGGAGAATACAGTGTTGTATTTTTTCATGCAAAAACCCTTAAACAGATTGAACCTTCACCCATCTCCAACAGCAAAACGCTGCCTTGGGACCAGATCTTAACTTGTAGCAGATGCATGTTTTAAGTCAAGGGTGACCAGACACAGGTGTATTTCAAAAGTGCAACTTCCTCGAAGTCAGTTTCGCATATACAACCACTTTTCCCATGCATAAAATATACCACAATACCTCAACAATACACAATTCAGCGAACTGGTCGGCTTATTCGTGAATGGGCAGTTGAGAAGTGCGTTTTTTCTGCTGCATTGAAAAACTGGTGTTGATTGAACGAATAGATGGCAGGCGCAGGATTTTTTCGTAAATCAGTTGGTTATAAGAATTCATGTCTTGGGTGACGATTTTTAACAGGTAATCGTATTCACCACTGGTGGCATGACATTCGAGGATTTCTGGCCATTGCTGAATGCCTTGATCGAACTGTTCAACCGTTTCTGGATGGTGGTTGTCCAAGGAGATCTGGGCAAAGGCCGTCAGGTTCAGGCCCAGTTTTTGCTGATCCACAATCGCTGTGTAACCGGTGATCAAACCGCTCTTTTCCAAGGCATCCACCCGTCGCCAGCAAGGGGCCTGAGACAAGGAAACCTGCTCGGCCAGTTGTTTGTTGGTGATGCGCCCATCCAACTGCAAGGCCTGTAAAATCTTTCTGTCATAATTGTCCATATTGAACAATTTAAATGCTTGTTAGCTGTATTTCAAGAAATATCTTTTCTTCTCAGGCTGGTTTAATGAAAATATCGAAAACACATTCCCCGCCTTTTCGAAGATAATGGTTGTCCCCCAATTCTGAGATCCGCATGCAATTATTCAAAAAGGCAGACGCCAACACCGAGCACGATGACCTCGGCGCTTTGTTCGATTGGCCCTTGGTGGCCAAGTACCTGTTGATCTCCAGGGCCTTGGATGATTTGGAAGAATTTGACTTGGTCAAACAAAAGAAAGTTCTGTATCAGTTTTCTGCCCGCGGTCATGACTTGGCCCAAATCATGCTGGGACAAATCCTCAACCGCAAAAAAGACGCGGTTTCTGGTTATTACCGTTCACGGCCCTTGCTGTTGTCGCTGGGCATTCCGGTGGAACAATTTCTCCAAGCGACCATGATGAAGCAAGGGGGCTTCTCCAATGGCCGCGACATCGGTGTGGTGTTCAACGAACCCAAGCACGATGGCGCTTGTGTGTTGCCCATGTCTGGCGGTGTCGGCGCTCAATACACTCCGGTGGCCGGTTGGGCCCAGGCCATTGAATACCACAGCCAAACCCTGAAAAACGCCGCCTGGGACGACGCCATGGGCTTGGTGTTGGGCGGTGACGGTTCGGTGGCCACCAACGGCTTTTGGTCGGCTTTGACGCTGGCCACCACCTTGGAACTGCCGATGTTGTTTTACATTGAAGACAATGGCTACGGCATTTCGGTACCATCCCACTTTCAAACGCCGGGAGGCAACATT
Organism: Marinicella meishanensis; assembly: GCF_019931145.1. Lineage (GTDB taxonomy): Bacteria > Pseudomonadota > Gammaproteobacteria > Xanthomonadales > Marinicellaceae > Marinicella > Marinicella meishanensis. Next base: position 211,981 of record NZ_JAIOUV010000002.1, read on the forward strand.
GTTAAGAACCTGGCCTCTTTCAAAGGCATCAAACTGCTGTCCGGGGACGGCACCCAGCCGCAAGAAGCCGCGGCCTTGATGGCCGAAGCCCATGAACACATCCGCCAACAGCGCAAGCCGGTGTTGTTGCGCCTGACGGTGCCGCGCTTGAACGGCCATTCGGCCCAAGACACGCAAAGTTACAAGTCCGATGAACGCATCGCCTTTGAACAACAGCATGACCCATTGCCCAAGCTGAAAAAATTCCTGTTCAGTGAGGGATTGATGGATCAGGCCAGCTGGCAAGCCTTGGAACAAGAGGCCCAAGACATCACCCAAACCGCCTACCAGGCCGTCGACCAACAAGACTTTGCCGACCCCGCCGGGGTCGAGCGCCATGCCTTTGCTGAGACCGATGCCGATGGCCAGCCCATTTTGCAACAACAAGGCGGCATTCATTTGGATCACCCTGAATTCCCCCCCTCATCCACCACGGTGGCCGCAGAACCCGGGCGCATCAACATGGTGACCGCCATCCGCAAAACCTTGGATTATGAATTGACCCACAACAAAAAAATGCTGGTCTTTGGCGAAGACGTCGGGGCCAAAGGCGGGGTCCATGCGGTGACTTTGGGCTTGCAAGAGAAACACGGCGAAGCCCAGGTGTTTGACACCAGCTTGTCCGAAGAAGGCATCATCGGTCGGTCCATTGGTTTGTCGTTGGCCGGTTTGTTGCCGGTGCCCGAAATTCAATTCCGCAAATACGCCGACCCGGCCGAAGAACAACTGAATGAAACCGGCTCCATGCGCTGGCGCACCAACAACCGCTTTGCCGCCCCGATGGTGGTGCGCATGGCCGGTGGTTATTTTGGTTGCGGCGATCCCTGGCATTCCCAATGCGCCGAGGTCAAATGGGTGCACGCCATTGGCTGGCAAGTGGCCATGCCTTCCAATGCCGAAGACGCCGTGGGGCTGCTGCGATATGCTTTGCGCAACAACAACCCCAGCATCTTTTTTGAACACCGCAAGATGTTGGACCACATTTGGGCCCGCCGCCCTTATCCCGGCGACCAATACATCATCCCCTTTGGTCAAGCCAACAAAATCCTCAGTGGTGAGCGCCTGACGGTGGTCAGCTGGGGCGGCATGGTGCACATGTGTCAAACCGCCATCGAAAACACCGGCATCGATGCCGAGCTGATTGACTTGCGCACCTTGCGCCCCTGGGATAAGGACATGGTGCTGGAGTCGGTCAAACGCACCGGCCGTTGTTTGATCGTGCATGAAGACAACCTGTCGGCTGGCTTTGGCGCCGAAATTGCCGCGGTGTTGGCCAAAGAAGCGTTCTTTTATCTGGACGCGCCAATTGAACGACTGGCCACCGCCGACATCGGCAACCCCCACGATCCGCGCTTGATGGAACACGCCCTGCCCAACCCCGAAAGCATCGCAGAGCGCATGCTGGAGCTGGATCAAGTATGAGTGAGCAAAAAAAACAGTTGGTCGAAATCAAACTGAGCCCGGACCAAACCGAAGGCACCAAAGCCACCGTCGCCCAGTGGTTGAAACGCACCGGTGATGCGGTGACCCAAGACGAACCAATCATTGAGTTGGAAACCGACAAAGTGATGATGGAAGTGGTGGCACCAGTCAGCGGCATCCTGCAAGAAAAATGGGTGCTGGAGGGCGAACCGGCCGAAGAAAATAAAATACTGGGAACTATCCTGGAAACCGGTGTGTCAAAGCCTGCAAATGAACGAGAAAAACAGGCAGAAGAAACTCCAAATTTAGGCACCAACCCTTTACCTCGTAAAAACCCGACTGCTGGGTTACCCGATCCTCCTTCTACCTTCATAAGCCCAGCAGTTCGGCGTTTACGCCAAATCCACCAACTCGACCTCAGCCAAATCGCTGGCACCGGCCGCAACAACCGCATCACCAGCCGTGATGTCAAAGCCCATTTGGCGGCTGGAGACGTGGCTTTGTCCCCCTCGCCAAGCCAAGCTGACGTGGTGCCACAGACCGATCCAGGCAGTGAGTTGATCCCCCACACCCCGATGCGTCAAAGCATCGCTGAGCACATGCAACACAGTGTGCAAACCGCACCCCACGTGACTTCGGTGTTTGAGCTGGACATGACCGCCATCATCAAGCACCGCCAACAGCACAAACAAGCCATGGCCGATGCCGGGGTCAAACTGACCTTCACCGCTTATTTTGTCGCCGCTGCGGTGCAGGCCATTCGACACCAACCGCAAGTCAACAGCCAGTTTCATGAGCACGGTTTGGAAGTATTCCGCCACGTCAATCTGGGCTTTGGCACCGCGTTGGGCGATGACGGCTTGATCGTGCCGGTGATTCAACAGTGTCAAAACCTCAATTTACAACAGATTGCGGCGCAATTGACCGAACTGACCGCCAAGGCCCGCGACAACCGCCTCAGCCCCAAAGACGTGCAAGGCGGCACTTTCACCATTTCCAACCACGGCGTGTCCGGCTCATTGGTGGCCACCCCCATCATCATCAACCAACCACAAACCGCGATTCTGGGTTTGGGCAAGATGGAAAAACGGGTGGTGGTGGAAACCCACAACGGCCAGGACATGATGGTCATCAAGCCGATGTGTTACGTGTCTCTGACCATTGATCACCGGGCCTTGGATGCCCACCAGTGCAATGACTTTTTGACGCACTTCAAGCAGGTGATTGAAACCTGGTCCTGACGGCCTTTGACTGACCCATAAAAAACCGCCAGCCGGCGGTTTTTTTTCGTTCAGAGTTCGAGGATCGGTTCCAGTTGGATCAGGTGCTGACGCCGCTCAGCGGCAATCGCATCGCGCCGCAAGGCCCCATAACGCAATTAATTTTTGAAGGCTTCATCGCGCAAAAAGGCGTTGTCATTGCGGTGCTGCAACAAACCCAACAGGTAATACAAATCGGCCACAATGTCATTCGGTGGTTTGACCAATTGGCTGCGCTCGGCCAATTGATACTGCAAGGCTTTGATGGTCTTGTCCAAATCTTGGGTCGCCGGATCAATGACCGAATGGGTCTGTAACCAATTGGCATTGGCGGCCACTTGGTCCTTGGCGTGGAGGATTTCGTAGTGCAGCCATTCGGTGCCGTCGTGGGCCTCAGGGTTGAGTTCGATGCCGCGCCTGATCCAGTGCAGCGCTTCGGCGAGCTGCCCATTCAACTCATACGCGGCGCCGAGGTTGGTGGCGGTTTCATAGCGGCCTGGGCGTTCTTGTTCAATGGCTTGTAACAACTTGATGGCCTTGACTGACTCTCCCTGAAAAATCCAATCCACCGCTTGGTTGATTTGCATGATGAATTTTTCCTCCACAGCCCTGATGTCAGCCCGCAAGCCAGACAAATCTCGCAAGGGAATTCTGTTGGCGCAAGCCATCACAGCTCCATGGGTGAACAAGCATAAAAACATCAATGTCAGTGATTTCATAAGCATAACTCCTTGTTGCAGAGCCTCCATCCTACCAGACCCACACCGCGATGGGCAATCTTCGGTAGTTGTTAAAACTGGGGCCACAAAAAAACCCGCACTGTGGCGGGTTTTTGTGCTGATTTCTGGATCAGGATCAAATGGTTTTGCCCAAAAAGACCAAGGCCAGGATCAAAGCCACCATGCCCAAAACCTCTCTTTTGGGTTCCAAAAAACCCCAGGCTTTGTTCAAAAAGCCGGTGATGGCTTCGTTGGATTTGGTCCATTCTTGTAATTGCGGTTTGGCAAACACCAGACCCAGGCCCAACATCACCAACACACCCAGCACCGAAATGATCCAACTCAACAGCGCGTGTTGCAGCATGATGCCGATGTAACGCAGCACCACAAAGATCAACCAATACAAGGCCAGAAAAATACCCACCAGACCGATCCAGCCCTCAGACTGTTTCAAGGTGTCGGTCAAACCTTTGCTGGCTGGAATCAACTCGCCAATTTTTTGTGCGGCGGCGATCAGACCCAAAACGATCAATGTGATCAGAAAAATCCATGGCATGATTGAAGACATGACGTACCCTCTAATGAAAAGAAAGTAATGATTTTAGCAAACCCATTTGTAATTTGCATGAACTGTCACAGCAAACATGAGAATATCGGCGCAACATCACAAAATCAGCCCGGAGTTGATTCAGCTTTGCGGCGGTTTTTTCGTGGGCTGAACGGATTCATGACCCCGGTCAATGTTAAAATGGCGGCTTTGATCACAAACCACATCCATGAGACCTTCACAACGAGCCAATGACCAGCTGCGCGACGTCAGCATCCAACGCCATTTCACCATGCACGCCGAAGGTTCGGTGATGATCAGTTGTGGCAACACCCAGGTGTTGTGCACCGCCAGTGTGGAAGACCGCATTCCGGGTTGGCTGCGGGGCAAAGGCCAAGGTTGGGTCACCGCCGAATATGGCATGCTGCCACGCTCCACCCACTCTCGCATGGGCCGGGAAGCCGCCCATGGCAAACAAGGCGGTCGCACCCTGGAGATCCAACGCCTGATCGCCCGTTCGTTGCGCGCGGTGGTGGATCTGCACGCCTTGGGCGAGCGGGTCATCACCCTGGATTGTGACGTCATTCAAGCCGATGGCGGCACCCGCACGGCCTCAATCACCGGCGCCTATGTGGCCATGTGTGATGCGGTCAATCACCTGCTGCAAACCGGTGAACTGAAAAAAAACCCGATCCATGGTGCGGTGGCCGCAGTGTCGGTGGGCATCTACAACAACCAGCCGGTGCTGGATCTCGACTACCCAGAAGATTCCAATGCCGAAACCGACATGAACGTGGTGATGAATGACGGTGGGCATTTCATCGAAGTACAAGGCACCGCTGAAGGCCATGCCTTCCGTCGGGAAGAAATGGATCAACTGTTGGATCTGGCTGAAAGTGGCATCCAGCAGTTGCTGAGCGCCCAACAACAAGCCCTGGCCAAAGCATGAGCCAAACCCGCCAACGCGTCATGCTGGCCAGTGGCAATGTCGGTAAGTTGCGCGAATTTGAGGCGGCCTTCGATGCCTTGCCCATTGACCTGGTGCCACAACCCAAAACAGCCGAATACGAAGTGGCGGAAACCGGCACCACCTTTGTCGAAAACGCCATCATCAAAGCCCGCCATGCCAGCCGGCTCAGTGGTTTGCCGGCCTTGGCCGATGATTCCGGCCTGATTGTACCGGCTTTGCAAGGCGAACCCGGGGTTTATTCGGCCCGCTATGCCGGCGCAGGGGCCAGTGATGCCGACAACGTGCAGAAGTTGTTGCAACAAATGGCCGCCTTGAAAACCCGCCGCGCGCATTTTTATTGTTGCCTGGTGTTCATGCGCCACCATCAAGACCCCGATCCCATGATTGCCAAAGGCCTGTGGCCGGGTGAAATCAGCACCCAAGCGGCCGGTGATGGCGGCTTTGGCTATGACCCGGTGTTTTATGTGCCGACCCACGGCTGCACCGCGGCCGAATTGGCCCCTGAGATCAAACGCAGCCTGTCGCACCGCGCCCGTGCCATTGAATTGCTGACCGCCCAACTCAAAGACGGCTTCGCCTGATGGTTTGTTGCCGGCCCAATGCCGATCAGGGGCGGTCATGTTGATCCCACCCAAACTCAGCCTCTACATCCATTTCCCCTGGTGTGTGCGCAAATGCCCGTATTGCGATTTCAATTCCCATGCCTTGAAACAATCCCTGGATGAAGCCGCCTATCTGGCGGCCTTGCAACATGACCTGGAACAGGATGTGGCCGACGTCTGGGGCCGACCGGTGAACACCATTTTCATGGGTGGCGGTACGCCCAGTTTGTTTTCCGCCGAGGCCATGCAGTCACTGTTGCAACACGTCCGGGCGGTGCTGCCCTTGCGCCCTGATGCCGAAGTGACCATGGAAGTGAACCCCGGCAGCCAGGAGTTTGATCAATTCGGTGGCTACTTGGAGGCCGGAATCAACCGCTTGTCATTTGGCATCCAGTCATTGGATGACCAACAATTAAAGAAACTGGGGCGCATCCATGACCGCCAACAAGCCCAACAGGCGGTGCAACTGGCCCGACAAGCCGGATTTGACAACTTCAATTTAGACCTGATGTTTGGCTTGCCTGGGCAATCCTTGCAGGCCGCCAAAGAAGACTTGTTGCGCTTGTTGGATTGGGCGCCCACCCACGTGTCTTATTACCAGTTGACCATCGAGCCCAACACCTTGTTCGCGGTGAAAACACCCGAGGGCCTGCCCGATGTGGATTTGCAACACGACATGTATTTACAAGGCCGCGAAATCCTCGCCGCCCATGGCTTTGAACAATACGAGGTGTCCGCCTATGCCCAAGCCGATCGCCAGTGCGAGCACAACCTCAATTACTGGCAATTTGGCGATTACCTCGGCATCGGGGCCGGCGCCCACAGCAAAATCACCCTGGGCCACAGCGGCCAGATCCGCCGCCAAGCCAAACAAAAACACCCAGCCACCTACCAACAGCAAGTGGGCCACCCCAAACGGATCGTTGAACAACGCTTTTTGGATGCCAGCAACCTGCCGTTTGAGTTTTTGTTGAATCACCTGCGCCTCAAAGCCCCGTTCACCTGGGAAAAATACCATGCCGTCACCGGTCTGGACAGCCAGTCCTTGCGAGACGCCTTTGAACAGCAGGTCCCCGCAGACTGGTATGTGATGGATGAAACGCAACTGCAGTTGACCGAAACCGGCTTCTTGATGAGTGATGCCATCCTGCAAAATTTCATTTAGGGCTTTTTTTCATCTGCTATTTACAATTCAGCGGTACAATAACCCACCCCTTTAACCACCGCACAGACCCATGCCCAATCGCCGAGAATTTGTTGGCCATGCCTTAAAAATTTCAGCCCTGACCCTGGCTTTCCCGGGTTTGTCAGCGGCCAAGACCAGTCCAGCCACCATGCACTTGATGCCCGCCGATGCCAATGGCGTGCGTTTGCCTTATGGCTTCAAATCAAGAATCGTGGCGGTGGAAGGCGTCGCCCCCAGTCCCCATTCCGAATACCGCTGGCACGAGCGCCCCGATGGCGGTGCGGTGTTCCAAGACCACAACCGCGACAACCGCGGCGGTTGGATCTACGCCTGCAATGAAGAAAGCAAAACCGGTGGTGTTGGTGCCTTGAAATTCAATGCCCAGGGCGAAGTCATTGATGCCTACCGCATCCTCGATCACACCCTGTACAACTGCGCCGGTGGCAAAACCCCATGGCACACTTGGTTGTCCGCCGAAGAAGTGCCCTATGGCCGGGTGTGGGAATGCGACCCCTATGGCAACAACCTGGCCCAACCGATCAATTGCTTGGGGTCTTTTGAGCATGAAGCCTGTGCCGTGGACCCAGTGGGCCGTGCCATTTACCTCACCGAAGACGAAAAAGACGGCCGCTTTTACCGCACCGTGTTACCCCAATACCCCAGTTACGAAGGCGGTCAACTGCAAGTGGCCGAAGTGCAAGGCGATGTGTTCGCCGGTGACGCCAAATTGATTTGGCACAACGTGCCCCGGCCCAATCCAGTGAAACCGGAACAAGAAACCCGTCACCAAGTGCCCCACTCCACGGTGTTCAATGGCGGCGAGGGTTTGTGGTACTTCGCCGGCTTTGTGTATTTTTCCACCAAAGGCGATGACCGCATTTGGGCGGTGGATTTGGCCCAGCAAAAAATTCGCGTGATCTACGACCGCCAAACCTCAAAGAACCCGGTGCTCTCTGGCGTGGACAACATCACCGTCGACAACAACGGCATTTTATATGTCTGTGAAGACGGCGGCGACATGCAAATCGTGTTGCTCAATGAAACCGGCCAAGCCACGCCCTTGTTGCAAATCGAGAACCAACGCAAGTCCGAAATCACCGGCGTGGCCTTCACCGATGACGGCAGCCGCATGTATTTCAACTCGCAGCGCGGTCCTTCCCGCAACGGCAACCTGGGCATCACCTACGAAATCACCGGCCCCTTCGAGCACGTACAGCAATTGTTCAAGTCGTTGTGAATCCAACTGACTTGATTGGACACTTCGACAGGCTCAGTGAGCTTGAATGATTGAACAAAATTGAACGGACACATCGTCAAGCTTAACCAGTAAGATCAGCACAGTGGACCGACCTTCAAATGATTGGCTGTTAGATCAATTTGAAGAACAGAGCAAAACGCAGTGAGCTTAAAAAATTAAAGCTGGCTGAGCCTGTCGAAGCCCAAGCCTGCACAACACATCCCCAGGAGCGTCGACTTCAGTCGACGTGGGTTTGCAGGTTCAGATCAGTAATCATGTTAACACCGTCAGCTTGCTTCAATCAGCGCAGCACTGTTCAATAAACTGCTTTGGATCACAAGTCCATTTCCTGCGGCTGCTGATGCCGGACTGCAGACCGACATGTCATCGACTGAAGTCGATGCTCCATCAGCTCCCTGGAGCGTCGACTTCAGTCGACGTTGGTATGTGCATTCAGGTCAGCAACAACTTCACCACAACCGGCTTTCTTCAGCCAGCTCTGATCAATGTCATGAGTTGAATTAGAAATTGATGGCCAAGTCAGCAGCTGGGGATGCCGGATTGAAATCCTCCATGTCATTGACTGAAGTCGATGCTCCTTAAGCCCCTTGGAGCGTCGACTTCAGTCGACGTTGGTTGGCTCAATCAGCTTTGATTGAGCCGCACAACTGATGGAGGCTATCCTGCTTTTTTGGCTTCATGGATCACCAACAGGATTGGCGTAATAATTAATACCCTCTAGGCAGTAAAAAATCCAGTATGATCAATTCAACTCAAAACCATCAACCGACTGGAACATACATGAAACAAAACGGATGAATCAGGTGTCAAAACCGTGATGGGAAACACTTGCAAAATCACCCCATCAACAGCCAAAGCAAGTCACATGTCTGATTTAAAAAAACATGTCCTCATCTTCCCCATGGTGATCTTTTTCAGCTTGGTTTTTGCTTTGAGTTTCAGTGAATACTGGTCCATTGCCATCGTGTCAGACCCAAACACGATTGAGTCATATCATTTTGGTTCTGAGCCTATGGTGGCACATGGTGGTGCCAAGTACAGATCGGCCGAGGCTTATGCCAGATCGAGCCTCATATTCACTGTCATGTCGCTGCTGGGCATTGTTTTGCCATGGTTTATATTACGTAGGTTCAAATCCAATCAAGTATTGATGTCTTTTTGCACAGGTCTGCTGCTATTGATGTTGATGTTTATGGCTGGTTGAGCACATTTCAGGATTGTTCACATGAAAAACACACTCAAATTGGCCTTGCTTGCCAGCCCTTACATTGCAGCAACGATGCCTTTCACTTCGCCAAACACCATCACCGATTCAGTCAGGGATTTCTCCGGAACGCAGGGTCAGAATGGCTGGTATTATGGTTATTGGGATCAAAGCCTGGATGTTGATGGCAGCTACGATCCACAGGACGATTTTCGCTTATTCAGCCATTTTGGAGCTGATCCGATCAACGGGCTGAGCCAGCACACTGACTTTTCAACGGGCCAGTTATGGTTCCTTGAGGACGGTCGATATTACACTTCCTTGTGGGCCGCAGGCGGACACCCCCATGGCACCATGGATCTTGGCTCATATGCCAAGGCAAATCACTGGGTGGTTCGCAGGTGGGTCAGCACCGTTAAGGGGCAAATCGGCATCAGCGGCCACGCAGGCAAGACCATGCCCTGGGGCGAAAACTGGGGTGGCGATATTAAATTTTTGATCATGGCTGGCGACCATGTGATTCATGAAGCCTCTGCGGATGACGGGGGTCAAGGGTTCACCATCAACACCGTGGTCCAAATCGGTACTCCAATCGATTTTATGATTGGTCCTGGCTCGGCAATCGGGGTCACTCAATTCACCGCATCGGTAAAAGCGGCTGACGGGTTCCCACTCAAATAGTCAATCGAGCTCTCAAGATCAGAACGGTTACCCAGCCCCCCCAATGGGCAAAAAATAGTGGTAGGTGCTGTCTTGTTTTTGGTAGCCCAGTTTGTCGTATAGTTTTTGGGCTTTGACGTTGTCCCAGTCGGTTTCCAGGATGATGCCCTTGGTGTCAGCGGCCAACTCCTTGGCGTGGTTCATCAAGGCTGCGGCCACCCCGGCACCGCGTGCGGGTTCGGCCACGAACAGGTCGTTCAAAATCCACAGGCGTTGCATGCTGACCGAAGAGAAGCTCGGAAACAATTGGGTGAAGCCCAGCAACTGGTCCTGGTCTTCGGCCACCAGGACCACCGATTCCTGTTGCGTCAGCCGTTCCCTGATGAAGGCCTCGGCCCCGGGCAAATCACCGGGCTGTTGGTAAAACCGCCGATAGCCATCAAACAACTGGCTGAGTTGGGGCAGGTCTTGAATGTCAGCTTTTCGGATGATCATATTGCACTTCTCGGAATTAAGACATATGATGATTATAGTCTCTCAAACCAACAACAGAGGAATCACCCATGAAAAAAATTCACACCTTTGGGGCCATGCTCGCCCTGACCTTGACCACCAGCTTGGCCAGTGCCAAAGACGAACCCAAAATCACATTCAAAGCCACTGAAGTCGGCCCTGGCATACACATGTTGGCTGGCCAAGGCGGTTTCACCGGCGGCAACCTGGGTTTGTTGGTCGGCGAAGATGGCGTGGTGTTGATCGATGATTCCATGCCGCCATTCCTGGACATCCTGAACCAGGCCATTGCCAGCATCACCGATCAGCCAGTGGACTTTTTGATCAACACCCACGTGCACGGTGACCACATTGGCAACAATTCGGCCATGGCCGACGGTGGCACCCACATCGTGGCCCATGACAACTTGCGCGAACACATGGTGAGCAAAGGTGTGCAAGGTCCTGATGGCATGGTCGAAGCCCCCAAATCGGCCCTGCCGGTACTGACTTTTGCCCAACAAATGACCTTCCATTTCAATGGCCAACCCGCCGTCGCCATCCATGTACCCAAAGCCCACACCGACGGTGATGCCTTGATCCATTTCCCGGAAGCCAACGTGATCCACGCCGGCGACACCTTTTTCAATGGCATGTTTCCCTTCATTGATTTGGACTCAGGGGGATCGGTTGATGGTTTCATCCATGCCCAAATGACCATGATCAGCATGGCCAATGACCAGACCAAAATCATCCCAGGCCATGGCCCCTTGTCCAACAAAGCCGAATTGCAGGCAGCCGTGGACATGTTGGTTGATGCGAAGAACATCATTGCCCAACACATCGCTGATGGCAAGACTGAGGCCGAAGTGCTGGCTGCCAATCCCCTGGCCAAGTACCACGATGACTGGAATTGGGGTTTCATCACCACCGAGCGCATGACCAAACAACTGTATAAAGGTTTGTCTCATGACCATCAACACGGCGAGCACGGGCACGAACACTGATTCGCGCCACAGCAGCAGCCAGCAAAGCCAACCACTCAGGTTGGCTTTTTTTGTTTCTGTCGTTGACTTCACCACAATAAACCTTATAAAGGGGGGTGGATAACTTCACGAGCAAACGGCATGCAAGACACCCTCAAACGCATACACGAAAATAAAATTTTCGAGTGGACTGTGGTCTCAGTCATCATTTTATCGGCCTTGTTGATTGGCGCCAAAACCTATCATTTACCGCGACCTTTTGTGATCTTTTTGACCTATGCCGACATCGGTATCACCCTGTTTTTCTTGGTCGAAATCACCATCCGTTTCATCGCCAGCGATGACAAGCGCAATTTCTTCAAAAGTGGCTGGAATGTCTTCGACACCTTGATTGTGGTGGTCAGCTTGATCCCTATCGAAGACTCAGAAATGGCCCTGGTGGGTCGCTTGGTGCGGGTGTTTAGGGTGTTGCGGATGGTCTCCATCGTGCCCGAACTGCGGGTGCTGATTAACTCCCTGATCAAAGCCATGCCACAACTGTCCTATGTGATGCTGTTGTTGTTCATCATTTTTTACATTTACGGCGCGGTCGGCAGTTTCTTCTTCAACGAAATCAACCCGGTGTTGTGGGGCGACATCGCCACCAGCATGTTGACTTTGTTCCGGGTGATGACCTTTGAAGATTGGACCGACGTGATGTATGAAACCATGGGCACCTACCCCTTGAGTTGGGCCTTTTACCTGTCGTTCATTTTCTTCACCGCCTTTGCCTTCTTGAACATGGTCATTGGCATCGTGGTCAATGTCTTGGAAAAAGAAAACGCCGCCCATGAACGCGAACGCCTGTTGGAAAACAGCGAAAACAAACTGACCCAGCTGGATCAAATTCAAATTGAACTGAAAGAAATTCGGGCCTTGCTCAAAGCTCGGCAGTGATGGGCTGTCGGGTCAAATGCTGCGCTCAGGCATCGCGCAGCTGGGCCACGAAATTACAGGGCTTGTGGCGGTTGTCCAATTGCGCCTTCAAGATTTGATCCCAAGCGGTGCGGCAGGCCCCGGTGGAGCCCGGTATACCGGCGATGAAGGTGCAGTTGGCGATCCCGGCCAGGGCCCTGGATTGCACCGTCGATGAGCCCACCTCGGCGTGGGACAGTTGGCGAAACAACTCACCAAAACCTGGGATGTGTTGCACCAACAAGGGCGCTATGGCATCGGGGGTCACGTCACGGGCAGCGAAACCGGTGCCGCCGGTGACCAACACCACATCGATGTCGGCCTGATGAATCCAGCCCGACACCACCGCCCGGATATGAAACAAATCGTCAGGAATCAATTCTCGCGCCACCACCACATGCCCGGCCACCTCAGCCCCTTGCTGCAAAGTCATGCCCGAAGTGTCGGTTTCCAGGGTGCGGGTGTCACTGACGGTGAGGATGGCGACATTCAAGGCGATCGCAGGGGCGTCATTCATGGCTGGTAAGCGTTGTTAATGAGGGCATGATTATAACCCAGGGTTTGTTGACTCCAAGCCATCATTTGGCCAAGGCATCGATGGCATCCTGCAAGCCGTTCAAGGTCAAAGGGAACATCTGTTGATTGACCAACTTGTGCAACATCTGGGTGGAGTGGGTGTAAGACCAATATTCCTCGGGAACCGGATTGAGCCACACCAGCTTGGACCATTGGGCGGTCAGCCGTCGCATCCAGGTGACCCCAGACTCTTCATTCATGTGTTCCACACTGCCGAACGGTTCGGTGATCTCATACGGCGACATGGCCGCATCGCCAACGATCATCACGTGGTAATCATGCGGATAGGTATGCAACACGTCCCAGGTGCTGATGTTTTCCTGCCAACGGCGGTCATTGTCCTGCCAGAGTTTTTCGTAAATGCAGTTGTGAAAATAGAAATACTCCAGGTGCTTGAATTCAGCCCGCACCGCCGAGAACAGTTCTTCACAGCGCTGCACGTGGTAATCCATCGAACCACCGACATCAAAGAACACCAACAATTTGACTGCATTGTGCCGTTCTGGGCGCATTTTCAAATCCAGCAAGCCAGCGTTGTCGGCGGTGGACTTGATGGTGCCGGGCAAATCCAATTCGTCGGCGGCCCCGGTGCGGGCGAATTTGCGCAGCTTGCGCAAGGCCATTTTCATGGCGCGGGTGTTCATTTCCGCCCCACCATCGAGGTTCTTGAATGCCCTCTTTTCCCACACTTTGGTGGCCCGGTTGTGGCGCCCTTCGCCGCCAATGCGGATGCCCTCTGGGTTGTAACCGCCATGACCAAAAGGCGACGTGCCGCCGGTGCCGATCCACTTGTTGCCGCCTTGGTGTTTCTTTTGTTGTTCTTCGAGGCGCTTTTTCAAGGTTTCCATCAGCTTTTCAAAGCCACCCAGGGCCTCGATCTGGGCCTTTTCTTCATCGCTCAGGTGCTTGATCCAATCCGGCTTCAACCAGTCATGCGGAATCAGAAACGAATCAAAGTCTTCGATCATTTCCAGGTCATGGAAATAGTGACCAAAGGCCACATCAAAGCGGTCGTAGTGCTTTTCGTCTTTGACCATGGTCATGCGGGCCAATTGGTAAAATCCATCGATGGAGCCAAACACCACTTGCTTTTCCAGCGCTTCCAGCAGCACCAACAGCTCCTTGACTGTGACCGGCAAGTGGGCTTTTTTCAGGGTGTAAAAAAAATCGATCAGCATGCCAACACGCCACCATCAACCATGACGGCGCATCATGAAAGCCAGTTTTTGCAGCATTTCCACATCCTGCTCGTTTTTCAGCAAAGCCCCATACAAGGGCGGTATGGCTTCTTTGATGCTTTTGTTTTGCAGGGCATCCAAAGGAATGTCATCGGCCACCAACAATTTGATCCAATCGATCAATTCAGAGGTCGAGGGTTTTTTCTTCAAACCCGGCACTTCGCGCACTTCGAAAAACACCTCCAGGGCGGCATTGAGCATGCTTTTTTTCAAATCCGGGTGGTGCACCTTGATGATCGCTTGCATGGTGGCTTTGTCGGGAAAGGTGATGTAATGGAAAAAGCAGCGACGCAAAAACGCATCAGGGAGTTCTTTTTCGTTGTTGCTGGTGATGATGATCAAGGGCCGCTGTTTGGCCCGCACGGTTTCACCGGTTTCATACACCGAGAATTCCATTTTATCCAACTCCACCAACAAGTCATTGGGAAACTCAATGTCGGCTTTGTCAATTTCATCGATCAACAACACCACTTGCTCATTGGCGGTGAAGGCTTCCCAGAGTTTACCTTGTTTGATGTAGTTTTTGATGTCATGCACCTTGGCATCACCCAATTGTGAATCACGTAAGCGCGAGACCGCGTCGTATTCATACAAGCCCTGTTGCGCTTTGGTGGTGGATTTGATGTGCCAACTGATCAGTTTTTTACCCATGGCCGCGGCCACTTCTTCGGCCAGCATGGTTTTGCCGGTGCCCGGTTCCCCTTTGATCAGCAAAGGGCGTTCCAGGGTCATGGCGGCATTGACCGCCAACTGCAGGTCATCGGTGGCTACGTATTGGTCAGTTCCGGTGAATCGAGTCATGGGTGTTGCTTGGTTTTGTGGGGCTTGTTATTTTACCCAAAGCCCAGTGAAGAAACCACCAATGTGGCGTCTGGGTCACTCGAAATCGCTGGCGAACAACACGTCACTGAGGACCCTGAGGATGCCGGTTTGGCTGGTGTGGGCTGGATTGGCGCAATGGTATGGGTACTCACCCGGCTCATAGAAACGCACATAGTTTTCCCATTGAAAACCGGTGGGATCGGTGTCAACCAATTGGCCATCACCTTCACAGCCGTCGGCGCAGACCAGCGAATCATCCAGGGTTCTGAAATTGTGCTCACCACCCTGATTTTGTAACAACACCACATCACCGGCCAAAACCGTCAAATCATCAGGCACAAAGCTGTTGTCCGGCTGGGCATTGATTTCATGCGTGGTCCCGCTGCTCGGCGTTTGCACCACCACGGTCCCCACCATGCCGAACTGGACATGGGGTTGGCATTCATAGGCCACGGTTTCGGGCACCCGAAAAGTCACTTCAGCGACCCAATTGTTGGCCGCGGCATTGCCGTCACCACCCTCGGCATCGCAGCCATTGGCACAACGGAATTTCCCCACGGCGTAGACGTTGTGCGCGCCGGGGCCTTGGTTGATCCAACGCACCGTATCGCCGGCCTCAATCACGATGTTGGCCGGACTGAATGAGTTGTCTTGCACCGTCACCACATGTGTGCGGGCCAACAACGGCGCGGCGGTGGCCAACAGCAGGCCCAGCAATGTGGGCGCCAGTAAGCGGTTTTTGGCCAAAGGTGACGTGTTTTGTTGGGTGGTGTTCATGCCCGCTCAATTGTAAGCAAAATGCCGGTTGAAAAGTTAAATTTGTGCTAATAGACAGGCTTTGACAAGCGCTTTTGGTTGGTTGTGTGAACTGTTTCTCACAACCACGGCAGCACAAGACCTAAATTGGTAGCAGCTAAAAAATTGCAGGGGCCACATGAATATATTCGCCAAAAAGTACCACAAATCCGCCGCCTTGAACAAGGCGCCCAAATCTGAATCACCCGTCAAAGCCACCAAATCAAGCACATTGACCACCAAGTCTACGCCCAGTTTGTCAATCAAACCGGGGGACTTGGATGGCAGCATCGCCACGCCCAACCTCACCCACCGGGTGCTGAGCAAAATGGCCTTTGGCCCCAGGGCCGCAGACATTGACCACATCAACAGCCTGCCAGGCGCCACCGAGATGGACCGAATTTTGGCTTACATTGATGAGCAACTGGACCCAGCCACCATTGACGACAGCGCGGTGGACCTGATGCTGAACCAAGGATTTTCCACCTTGAACAAAACCCAACAACAATTCTTCCAGGAACACGTTCACATCCCCGGTGGTGAAGACATTCCCTGGGACGTGCACATCCGCCCAGGTCGCGAAACAATTTATGCCGCCT
This sequence comes from Marinicella meishanensis, assembly GCF_019931145.1. Taxonomy (GTDB): domain Bacteria; phylum Pseudomonadota; class Gammaproteobacteria; order Xanthomonadales; family Marinicellaceae; genus Marinicella; species Marinicella meishanensis. The sequence continues at coordinate 228,309 of NZ_JAIOUV010000002.1, forward strand.
TCATCCGCGGCATCAACAGCAACCGACAGCTGTTTGAAATGATGGCCGACTTTTGGCACAACCACTTCAATGTGTACATCGAAGGGGACAACATCCAACCGATGTTTGTGCACTATGACCGCGACGTCATCCGACCCAATGCCTTGGGTAATTTTCGCGACATGTTATACGAGGTGACCCGCTCCAATGCCATGTTGTCTTACCTTGGTAATGGCGTCAATGAACAATCGGCCCCGAATGAAAACTATGCCCGAGAACTGCTGGAACTGCACACCATCAGCGCCAAAAATTATTTTGGCCACATGCCTTGGGATGATGTGCCGGTTGATGGCCAAGGTCGACGCACCGGCTACGTCGAAGCCGATGTGCTGGAGTTGTCCCGGGCTTTGACCGGGTGGTCTTTCTCCGGCGCCTCCTGGCAAGACTACCAATACCTGTATGACCCACCACCGATCAACCTCAACCTGGCCCCCACTGGCTTGTTCATGTTCCGCTCTGACTGGCATGACCAAGGTGTGAAACGGGTCATGGGAGTGGACTTCTTTTATGATTCCAATGACCCGGAAAAAGACGTCAATGACATCCTTGACATGTTGGCCGAGCACCCCGCCACTGCCGAGTTCCTGGCCACCAAATTGTGTCGCCGTTTCATCGCCGATGAACCGCCGGCTGGGGTGGTGAGCCAAGTGGCCGATGCCCTGCAGCAAAATTGGCAAGCCAGCGATCAAATCAAAATCGCCATGGAAGTGTTGCTCAAATCGACTGAGTTTTTGAACACCTGGGGCGAAAAAATCAAACGGCCCTTTGAACGCACCATGGCCGCCTTGCGCCAGATTGAATACAACTTCAGTTTCGACCCCACCAATGAATATGCCAGCTGGCACCACTGGGGTTTTCAGGACTCTGGCCAACCGCCCTTTGGTTGGACTTCGCCCAACGGCTACCCCGATGTCAAAGCCCATTGGCTGGGCGCCTCCAGCAACATGTCAACCTGGAAATTCATCCAATGGACCAGCCGCTTTCGCGATGGCAACAACGGTGATGTGCCGTTCAACAACATCCTGAACATCACCGCCAACGGCATCCCCAATGCCAGTGACCGCACCGCCAACAACCTGGTGAATTTCTGGTATGAACGGGCTTGTGGCTTTCCACCCGATCCGGGCGTGCAAAGCAAGCTGGCCGAGTTCATGTCATACGATGACAACACCAACCCGGTCGTGGGTGACTTGAATGCGCCGATTGACATCTACAGCAATGACTGGCCAGGCTACAACAGCGAACGGTTGTTTGCGGTGGTGTCCACCATTTTTCTGACCGCAGAATTCAGTTACCGATAAGGAGCAGACCATGAAAAAAGTGAATCGAAGAAATTTCCTCAAAGGCAGCGGCCTGATCAGCGTGGCCGGCATGGGTGGCTTACAACTGGGTTTTGCCAACACCTTATTGCGTGGCGGCTCCAATGGCGGTGGCCGCGACTTGTTGGTCTATGTGTTCCTCAATGGCGGCATGGATGGCTTGAACATGGTGCCTCCGAGGTCTGGCCCTGACTACATCCAATACCGCGATGTGTTGCGTCCCAATTTACACATTCCCAATTCCATGTCCTTGGCCCTGAATGGTCAAACGGCCTTCGGCATGCACCCTTCAGCCAGTGGTTTGGCCACCTTATTCAACCAAGACAAGATGGCCATCATCCATGCCACGGGCCTGTTGGAGGCCAACCGCTCTCATTTTGAAGCCACCAAATACATGGAACTGGGCACCCAAGGCATCTCCGGCCTGGACACCGGCTGGTTAACCCGCTATTTCAACTCGTCATTGCACACCCCGGATGATGCGGTGATGCCTTCCATCGTGCCTTCTTACAACAACACCGACGCGGTGTTGGGTGACCCCACGGCGCTGGTCATGGCCAACCCCCAGGAATTCGCCTTGTCCGACGGGCATTGGGCCTGGGAAGAGTCGATGCAAAACATCCTGACCCAACTCAGCGCCAACCCCACCACCTTGGAACAACTGGTGGCCCACCAAACCCTGAATGCGTCGGCCATCATCCAAGCCATCGATTGGGACAACTATGTGCCCGGCAATGGCGCGGTGTATCCAGAAAGCTTTTTGGGCGATCAATTGCGCACCGTGGCGCAGTTGTACAAGAACGACGTCAACCTGGAAGTGGCCTATGTGCCCACCGGCGGCTGGGACACCCACGTGGGTCAAGGCACCGGCACCCAGGGTCAATTTGCCGATTTGACGGCCAATTTATCCGCTGGCTTGTATGCCCTGTACCAGGATTTGACCGCCACCCACAATGGCCGTTTCACCATCGTGGTGCACACCGAATTCGGTCGTCGGGCCTACCAAAACAGTGACAACAGCACCGACCATGGCTATGGCAACCCGATGTTTGTGATTGGGGATGAGGTCAATGGTGGCTTCTATGGCCAATTCCCCGGCTTGGCCCCCAACCAATTGTTCGAGGGTGGTGACGTCGATGTGACGGTGGATTACCGCGATGTGGTCAGTGAGGTGTTGATCAAACGCCAACAAAATCGGTTCCTGGGTTACATCTTCCCGGACTACACCGATTACACCCCATTGGGCCTGATCAATGGCAGCGACTTACCGCCGATCTATGATTTGGATTACGATCCGATCTTTGCCAGCGGCTTTTGATCCATCATTTTAATTGCCAGGCATCAACCCAACGGGTAGAGACCGGCACCATGTCAAAGTCGCTGACCAAGCGCTGGTGAAAATCGGACAAATGGGCGGCCCCATAAAAGATGGCGAAAGACTGGGCGTTTTTCGCCATTTCTCGTTGCAGCACTTGCAGCGCTTTTTTGTTGCGTTCGGCGACAATGGTCGACCCTTCTGAACCCTCCAGGGCTTGCATCAGGTCAGTGGAATTGGCCAATTCTTTGGCCATCACTGTTTTCAAAGCGTTTTGCCGGTCGGAGGAAACCAGGGCCATCAACAGCTCCAGATCACTGGCGGTGGATTGACCACTGAGTTGTTGGGACAAACTGGCCCGCCACATGTTGAACATCATGCTGAAAATCGATTCGCCTTTGTCATCCATGCTTTTTTGGAATTCTTCGGGGGTGAAATCGGCATGCACAAAATGTTGGCTGGTGTAATCGACTTCTTCCATCTGGTAAGACAAGCCCAACAGGTCTTTCAAACCGACTTGAATCTTGGACAAGGTGCCAGTGGTGGCCACCCCGCCTTTGGGAATCACGGTGCCTTCGGGGGCCACCAATTCATACAACACCACGTCATATTGTTTGAACAAGTCATTCAATTCCTGGTAGTAGCGCTGGTCACCAACATGCACGGCACCAACCAAATCAACGGTTTGCTCACCGCCGGTGCGTGGTTGGTAACGCACAATGGACACCTGTAAAGCTTTGTTGCCAGGTTCATCAACAAACTGAATGAATTCGGGGGTTTGGTCTGGGGTTTGGTAGGCTTGGGCTGCTGGCAAGAGCGCCATCAACAGGCAGCTGCTGAACCAAATAACCGCGTTGTGCTTGAGTGACTTCATGGTGTTATCGCTGTGTGTATAGGTCAAGATGTGGGGACAAACCGTCAGGCGTCAATGTCTGGAATCAACATATTTTCATAACAGATCAGCATGTCTTTGATCAGCAACTTGCGTTTTTTTAAGCGTTTGATCTTCAACTCATCGACTTCCCCGGAGTTGATCAGCACCTTGATGATTTCATCCAGTTCACGGTGTTCGTTTTGTAATTCGGACATCCGTTGTACGATTTCACTTTGACTCAATGTCATGCCGATTTTGAAATATTGTTTGACTGAGATAAAATTCTACCGCATCATTCAACACTTTTCCCCATTTATCATCAATATGCATCACGACCACGGCCCCATGATCCAGCTGGAACATAAACTCAGGCGCCAAATGGCCAAAGCCTCGGGGGATTTTGGTCTGCTGGAAGCCGGCGATCGCATCATGGTCTGTTTGTCCGGTGGCAAAGATTCCTATGCCATGTTGTCACTGCTGCAGTTGATCCAGCGCAAAGCCCCTTTCTCCTTCGAAATGATCGCGGTCAATTTGGACCAAAAGCAACCGGGCATTCCCGCGCATGTGTTGCCGAACTATTTGACCGAATTGGGGGTGCCCTTCCACATCATCGAAGAAGACACCTACTCGATCGTCAAAGAGATCATCCCTGAAGGCAAAACCACCTGCGGCTTGTGCTCGCGTTTGCGGCGCGGCATTTTGTACCGCGTGGCCGACGAATTGAACTGCAACAAGATTGCCTTGGGTCACCATCAGGATGACAGCGTGGAAACTTTGTTTTTGAACCTGTTCTTTGGCGCCAAACTCAAAGCCATGCCGCCCAAATTGCGCAGTGACGATGGCCAGCATGTGGTGATTCGTCCCATGGCTTACATCCGCGAACGCGACTTGATTCAATACGCCGAATACAAAGCCTACCCGATCATCCCCTGCAACCTCTGTGGCTCCCAAGAAAACCTGCAACGCCAGGCGATCAAACTCATGCTGCAACAATGGGACCAAATCAACCCAGGTCGGGTCGACAACATCGCCAAAGCCATGAGCCATGTGGTGCCCTCGCACCTGGCAGACCCTGAGCTGTATGATTTCAAATCATTGCAGCGATCAGATTGGTTGCAATTGGTCAAACAGCAAAACTGAATCCGACCCAATCTTTTTATGAATTTGGCTGCATGAAGACGCCCATTGACTGCAGCAAGCATGACTGGCTTGGGTTTGTGGCTTAAGGTGTTTGCATCAAACACCTGATCAAATCATGAAAAAACTCACCCTCATCGGGCTGCTGTTGACAGGCATCAGCCAAGCCAACATCCCCATCAATCCTGGTTTGGCCGGCACTTGGCACAACAACGCGGTGCCGGGGCAAGGCCTGTTCATCGATGTGATTCCTGAAGGCCAGGTGTTGTTTGCGGGCTGGTTCACTTATGTGCCCGATGGCGCGGACCCCCACGCCCCTTACTGGCTGACCTTACAAGGCGTGTATCAGGATTCGGTGGCTGAACTGTCCATTTTTCGCACCGACAACGGCTTGTTCAATACCGCCACCGCCGTCAACAATGTTCAAGTGGGCCTGGGCACCCTGTCCTTCACCAGTTGCACCAGCGCTGAGCTGACCTTTCAACTGGACGAATTCAACCTCAGTGACACCATCCCGTTGAACCGGGTGACCCCCGATGTGTCCTGTGCCGATTACGTGGAGAACAGCCCACCCCAGCTGAGTCAATTGAATTACCCACCTTCGGTGACCAATGTCCTCGTCACCGAAGGTGAAGGCGGTGTTCGCATCGAATTTGATCTGGCCGATGCCGAGCAAGATTTCCTGGACCTGTCATTCCAAGCCCTGGGCCCCAACAACCAGGTTTATGAGATTCCAGCGGCCCACCTCAGCGGTCATGTCAGCTATCCCGTGCTGACCGGAGAGCGCAAGTCCGTGGTGTGGCACCACACCCAAGACTTGGGCTTTCAAGCGTTGGGGTTGGCTGAGGTTCAAATCAAAGTGGTGGCAGATGACCGCCAATACAGCACCCTCCAAGCCATCGTTGATGCGGTCAGCGAGCAGCGCCTGATGGCCGACATCGCCGCCCTGGAAGGCGTGCGACACCACCAATTTGGCCCCCAAGGCTTGGCCACAGCACGCAATTACATCCGCCAACAAATGGCCACCGGGCCCATTGTGATGACCGAACAACCGTTCAATCAGATTGGAGCCACTGGCATCAATTTGATCGGCACCTTACCGGCGCAAACGGACACCAATGCGGTGTACATCATCGACGGCCATTACGACACTGTGGGCGGCACCCCAGGGGCCGATGACAACGCCACCGGCACTGCGGGCATGTTGGAGGCGCTGCGGGTGTTGTCGCAATTCAACAGCCAAGCCCACCTCAAATTCATTGGCTTTGACCAAGAAGAACTGGGCTTGCTCGGCGCCCGTTTCTATGCCAACAACAAAGACCCGAATGAGGACATCCGGGGTTTGCTCAATTTTGAGATGATCGGTTACACCTGTCGGGGTCAGGCTGAATGCGTGAATTTTCCCAATGCCGACACCTCCATTTACAACATCAAGAGCCACTTTGCCAACACCCTCAGTGACACCTTCATGCAAGTCGGTGCCACCCACGTGCCCGAATTGAAAATCACTGCCGTCACCGATGACGGTGATTTCAATTTTCGCCGCAGTGACCACGCCCCATTCTGGGATTTGGGGGTCGACGCCTTGTTTTTGACCGATGGGGCCAATTTCCGCACGCCGCATTACCACCAAAGCACCGATCGCCTGGCGACCCTGGACACCGCCTTCATGACCCAGGTGGTGAAAACGGCGGTGGGTACGGTGGCCACTTTGGCCGGCGTCAATCACCAAGGTGCTGCAACCAGCCCAAGCATCACCCTCAGCAACGACTGAATCACCCATGGACAAGCCATTCACAATCGAACATAATCTTTGATCATGCAAACCATCAAACGCCACCCCAGTAACACCTTCATCATCGTTTTTGCGGCCATCACCTGTGCCTCAATGATGGTGTTTGAAGCCGCCCAGCAATTGTTTTACGTGCGCCTGTACGAAATCAGCCTCACCGCCACCTTTCTCGATTTGTTCACCTCACAAATTCGCAAGTGGCTGTTGTTTTTGCTGTTTGCCATCCCTTTGTGGTGGCACATCAAAAAACTGGCAGACTTGGATGAACTGCATGTCACAGACATTTTAAAGACCATTGGTTTGATCTTTGTGTTGTTGTTCGCGGTCATACTCAGTATGTCAGTGGTTGAAATTGCCATCGTTGGAGATGCCTTTACTGCACACCGCATTTGGGCTGAATATTTCACCTTTTACACCTTCCAAAAAGTGCCCACCTATGTGTTTGGCTACACTTTTTTGTCCATGGTGTTTTATTTACACAGCAAGAACAACCAATTGACGGTGCAGGTGCTGAAACTCAGTGAATTAACGCAAAAAGACCTGAACATGTACTACCAGCACAAGGCCGCACAAGACCAAAACACTTCGGTGCTGAAAATCAAAGTGGGCAACACCTATAAAATCGTTTCCATCGAAGACATTGATTGGATCGAGGCCGATGATTACTGCGTCAACATCCATTGTCAAGAGCAAGACATGGTGTATTCCATGCGTGCCACCCTAAAGTCGCTGGAAGCCATGTTACCGCCCAATTTCCTGCGGGTGCACCGCAGTGCCATAGTCAACATGGATGGGGTGGAGGCTTATCAAACCAAAGGTTCGGGACTGATCACCCTCAAGTCAGGCGATGAAATCGCGGTGGCCCAAAGTAAGATCAAAGCGATCAAAGAATTCTTTGCGGTGGAACAAGGCTGACCGGTGGCAGCGCCACCGGCCAGGCCAATGTCATGATCTGGCCATATTCATTCGGCCAACAGCGACTCACACCAAATATCCGGCGTGATGCGTTGCAAGTCCATGCCACCGGATGGCGCCCCTGGGGCATCAAATTCATAATCCAATCGGGCCTCGAAACAGCTGAAAAACTCCAACCGCAAGCTACCCACCGCTTCGGTGGTCACCGGCACATCGAGGTTGAACTGGCCACCAGATGACCTGAAGATCGGCATCTCCAACACCGCACCGTTGGCCGAACCGGAGGCCGTGAACCAGCGGTTTTGTCTGGAACCAAAACCATCCAGTTCGGTGTCTGGATCGGCCGCTTGATCGTTATGAGTGAACCAAAACAACACCGCATCTGGCTGACCATCGGTCAGGATGATATCCAGCACCACCCCCTGGGCACTGGCGGCCGGATCCACCCAGGATCCTGCCAATCCGGCATTGATCAGAAAGTCATTGCTGGGGACGCTGGTGTCCGGGGCAATTTTGCGGATTGGGATCGGCACAAAAGTCTGTAAAGAGGTGCCGGTGACATACAATTCACCCGTCGGTCGGTGCACGCCAATGCCATTGGGTCTGGAAAAAGTGGCTTCCAACAAGGGCCCATCGCCTTGACCATCGATGCCGGTGCCGGCATAGGTGGTGACGTTGCCAGCGAAATCGACCCGATAGACTTTGTGCGCGGTGCGCCCCAACACGTAGTAGTGATCACCTGACAACTCCAAATGCCCACCACCGCCCGGGATGGTCGCAAACAAAGACACATTACCCGACAAATCCATGCGGAAAATGTTGCCCGTTTGCCAAGCCAACACATACAGGGCTTGATCATGCCCCCAAACCAAACCATTGGCACAACCGCCTTGGATGAAGCCCACGGTTTGGGCACTGCCACCGACCAAGCGGCTGATGCGGTTGGCGGAGCATTCGGCCACATACAGGTTGTTGTTGTCATCCACCGCCAGTCCCACCGGGCCGGCCAAACCACTGTTGACCACGGTTGGGCTGCCATTGGCACTGATGCGGTACACATCACCCCCATTGAAGGTCGCGGCGTAGAGGTCACCACTGGCATCCATGACGATGCCTGATGGGGCAAAACTCAGGCCGGAGGCAAACACCGATGCCTGCCCGTCTGGGGTGATTTTCACCATGGTGGTGCCATTGCCCGCTGAGGGGATGCCAAAGTCGTTGATGAACACATCACCATTGTCGGCCACAAAAATATCACCATTGGCACGGGCTTCAGAAAATGTGGTAACCACCCAATCATCTTCTTGCGCCAGTCCCACCCCACAGACCATAACCAGGTACAGTGCCCATCGTTTCATTGCTGCCATTGTTTACCTCAAAACTGTTAAGAACCAACAAGATAGCAAATAGCCTGGGACATAGGGACCCCATTGCAGCGACCCTCCAAGGCCATGCAGTGACTGGTGTGAGCTTGCAAGCAATTGGGGCGTTTTTGCAGGGAATGACACTGACGATCTTGGGCACTTGGCTTGGCCAGAGGCTGCCAAGCCCACCGGCTTGGGCCCAATTGCCCCAAAATGGGCTGTTTTTCTGCGCTTTGGCGACATTTCAGTCCAATCGGTTGTGGTCAAGCGGTGACAGCCGGTATGATGAAGTTACATTAATTGACAGACACCACCGGGGAAAACGATGAAAACTGTGACAATGACCGTGTTGAGCCTGTGCTGTTTCATGGTTCAAGCAAAACAAAAGATTCATCCCATCGTGACCACTCAAGGCTCGTATGTGGTTGCAGTCGATGTGGCCAATGAACCAGCCAACGGGCACCACACCCGCACCAGCCAGCAGGCCATCGAAGCCGGCGCCATCCACATTGCGGCTCAACAGTGTCCCAATGGTGGTTTTGGCTGGCCACACAATGACTGCGACAACACCTATAACAACATCACCCCACCCATCATCGACGGGGTGCGCCAAGCCTACCTCATGGACAGTAATTTGGGTTATTTGGGGGTGATGACGGCCGCTGGAGATTATGATTTGACCCACCAGTACGGCAATGCCGAGGCCCGATTTGGCGCCTTCACAGCCTATCAAATGTGGCATTTGAGCCGCGATACCGGTGATGACACATACCATGACTTCACTGAAATGGAGTTTTTTGCGGCCTTGGAAGCCGGGACCTACAGTGACGCCGATTGGGACACCGCCGGTTGGATTGCGGCGGTTGAAACGGCCCGTACCGGGACTTGGGTTAACCTCAGGCCGTGGGAATTTTCCAGTTTGGTGCTGATTGCTCAGAGACATTGTCGCCCCATCCAGTCCGGCTCGTTTGAACAAGCCATTTGGGCCGGCTTGGGCACTTTGGACCGGACCGATCCTGACAACGTTTACAGCGATGTCATCGGCGTTGCCGGCGGGTTGTTGGGCTTGGCCAGGATCAATCGGCTGAATTTTCCAGCGATCAACGCGCCCCTGCATGATGGGGTCAATGGCATTGACAACCTGGCAGACCTGGCTGACTATCTGGTCAGTTTACAAAACCCCAATGGTTCGTTTTACTGGCACTCCAATTTGGCTGCACCCGATGCAAGCGACCAAGACACCCAGTCGACCGCTTATGCGACTCTGGCCTTGATTGCCGCCAATGAACGGATGCCGATGCCAATTTATTCACCGGCCATTGCCGCTGCCAAAGCCTATTTGCTGACCATGCAAGACAATGATGGCGGTTTTGCCAGCTACCCGGGTGACACCGAACACAATACCGAAGTGGAAGGTGAGGTGTTGTCGGCATTGGGCACCATTGGTGTCTATGACCGCCTTTACCGCAGTGGCATGGAGTGTTATTTGTATTGAATCAATTGGGATGTGTTGAGAAGCCTTAGGTACAAGCGCAAGAGGTGCTGGTGCGTGACCGGTCGCAGGTGACATCCAGTGAGCGCTACAACTGGTCCAGGTAGGCTTCACTGCCCAGTTGTTTGATTTGTTGTTGGATCCAGCGTGCCCGCTGTTGCATGTATGCAGAGGGTGGGTTGATCGCGTAGGTTTTCGGTGCCGGCAAGCGGGCGGCCAGCAAAGCCGATTGTTGCGCAGTGAGCGCGGTCGCTGAAACACCAAAGATGGATTGCGCGGCGGCTTCGGCGCCATAAATGCCATCACCAAATTCCACCAGATTCAAATACAACTCCAATATCCGCCGTTTGGGCAGCAGGGATTCGATGGCTGCGGTGAAATAGACTTCCAAGCCCTTGCGCAGCCAACTGCGTCCGGGCCACAGGAATAAATTTTTTGACAACTGTTGGCTGATGGTACTGGCACCACGCATACTTTTGCCCGCTTGGCGGTCTTCCAACACCTGCTGAATGGCCGCCACATCAAAGCCCCAATGATCGGCAAACTTTTGATCTTCTGCGGCAATCACCGACATGGCCAAAGCTGGGTTAATGGCCGCCAAGTCACGCCATTGATGGCGCAACTCCGTTGCTGGGTGAGCATCACCATAAGCGCGTTGCAACATGAATGCCGTGGTGGGGGGATTGAACCAGCGCAGCGACAACACCCCCATCAGGGTCACCACCAACCACAGCAGTGTCAACCTGATCAGCCAGCGCCTGAGTCGGCGGAAAAAGCCAATTTGTTTGGTCTTTGCCATGGGTTTAAAATTCTGAAGCTGGCTTCAGCGGTTGACGGCAATCACTCTGCGGGCGCAGCCGGAATGATCAACTGCGGATCCAAACGCAAACCGGTGCCGATGTTGATGCGCCAGTCTAAATGCGGTCCGGTGGCCCGGCCAGTGGCCCCAATCTCACCAATTTTTTGCCCTTGTTCCAGGATTTGACCTTCATGGACATTGACCTGTGACAGGTGCAGGTAGGTGCTGTTCAAGCCATAACCATGATCAAGGATGATGGTGCCACCGGTGTAGTAATGATCCTCGACGGCCATGGTCACCACGCCACCGGCTGGGGCCACCACCGGAGTGCCGGTGAGGTTGGCAATGTCCATGCCATAGTGCGGTCGTTTCGGCTCACCATTGAGGATGCGGCGTGAACCATAGACCCCACTGACCCGACCGGTCGAGGGCCAAATGAAGGATTCCAGAAAATGACGCTGCTCTGACCACACCGCCCGGGCGGCTTTGACTTGGGCCTGCTCGCGACCAATTCGGGCCAAAGTCTCAGCCGGTGGATTGACTTTCGATGGGGGCAAGCCGTCGATGCGTTCGGTGGGAAAAGAGCGGGTTTGCACCGGCACAGTGGTCGAGTAGCTGTGGCCCTGATGCACGATTTGCACCGTTTTGCTGGCTTCATCGAAGCGACCAAAACCAAACATGAAGTAACCGTCATCGGTCACCGCCGTGGCCGAGCCATCTATTTCCACAGTGGCACCTGGATTGGTTTGGGCGATGATCAGCGCCCCCTGCACCGGCTCACCTTTGAGGCTTAAAAAGTAATCTTCAGCCCAAGCCGTTGGCCACCACAACAAACCCAGAATCATCACAAATTTCATGGCATTCAATTATAATAAAACGATCATTCTAACACCGTTAAACCGGCACACAAGCCATGAACCTGATTGCCATCGAAACCGCCACCGAAAATTGTTCCGTGGCCCTGCTCCACCAGCAACAAATCACCCACCGCACCCAAGTGGCGCCCCAACAACATGCCGAATTGGTGTTGGGACACCTGGATGAGTTGTTGGCAGATGCGGCACTGTGCAAAAGCCAGATTGATGGCATCGTGTTTGGCCAAGGCCCAGGCGCTTTCACCGGCGTGCGCATCGCCATGTCCATCGTGCAAGGTCTGGCACTGGCGCTGGAGGTACCGGTGTTGCCCATTTCCACCCTGGCCAACATGGCCCACCTGGTGGTGCATGAACAAGCACTGGATGGCGGCCGCCTGTTGATCGCCAATGACGCGCGCATGGGTGAGATTTATTGGGCCAGTTTTGTGCTTGAGGGGGATCGCTTAAAACGCCTCAGCGAGGATGCCTTGTCGGCACCCGAAGCGGTCATCACCGCCGGTCATGAGGTCTGTGCCGGCAGTGCTTTCAAAAGCATGCTGTCCCGACCCAACCAAGCGCTGGTGTTGCCTGAGGCCTTGCCGGATGCCAGCACTTTGTTGCGCATGGCCCAAGACTCCTTCCAAGAGCAGGCCACCCACATCAACCAAGTCAGTCCCAGTTACGTGCGCGAAAAAGTGGTGTTCAGCTGATTCGACGGTGGCTTGTTTCAGGACAACAACAGCCAGGTACCGAAAGCCAGGAATGACACGTAACCCACCAAATCAGTGACCGTGGTCAGCACCACCCCACCGGCAATCGCCGGATCGATGCTCATGCGCCGCAAGATCACGGGAATCACCACCCCTGCCAAGGCCCCGGCAACCAGGTTGACGCCCAAAGCCATGGCCATGACCAAACTCAAATCCCAATTCTTGAACCACAAGGCGGTCAAGCCGGCCAAGACCATGGCCCAAACCAAACTGTTGATCACCCCAATCATGAATTCGCGGGACAGCAAGTCCCTGATGTTGCCACTGCCCACCTGACCGGTGGCCATACCACGGATCATCAGGGTCAAGGTCTGCGAGCCGGCAATGCCGCCCATGGAGGCCACCACCGGCATCAAAATCGCCAAGGCCGTGACTTGTTGTAAGGTGGCTTCAAAAAAACCGATGGCATAGGCCGCCAACAGCACCGTCAGTAAGTTGATTCCCAACCAAATGGCCCGCCGTTTGGAGGACACCATGATGGGGGCGAACATGTCACTTTCCTCGTTCAAACCCGCCATGCGCATCACCGAACGTTCGGCTTCTTCGCGCATCACGTCAACCACGTCATCAATGGTGATGCGGCCAATCAGGATGTTCTTTTCATCCACCACCGGCGCTGAAATCCAATCATTGTGCTCGAAATCTTGGGCCACTTCACTGGCCGGGGTTTTGTCTAAAATGGCCGGCGCGTCTTCATCAATGATGTCTTTGATTGGGGTTTTGGGGTCACAGGTCAACAAGGCAGCCAACGGCACGCGGCCTTTATAATGACCTTTGCGGCCAACCGCGAACAGGTCGCCCACCGGGGTGGGTAAATCACCGCGAAACTGAAAATACCGTTTGACCACCTCCACTGTGACATCGGTGCGCACCGTCACCACATCCGGGTTCATCAAACCACCGGCCGAATCCTCGTCATACGACAGCACCCGGTTCAGCAGCTCCCGCGATGACTTGTCCATCGACAAGATCAACTGGTTGGACACCTCTTCAGGCAGGTCGACGATGATGTCGGCCATGTCATCCAGATCCAGATCCCGGGTCGCCTCCACCAGACGCTCGGTGTCCATGCTTTCAATCAGGTTGTCCCTGACCTCATCATGCAGCGACACCAACACCTCGCCTTGGGCATTGTCTTCCACCAGCTCCCACACGGCTTGCCTTTTTTCCACCGGCAAGGATTCCAAAAACAAGGCCACTTCGGCCCCTGGTATGCCGTTGATGATCCGCGAAACCGCCTGCATGCGCTCATCATTCAAGGCATCATTCAGCGCGGAGATGTCTTTTTCGGTGGCTTCATTGGGTACGGATTCAACCATGGGGCGTCCTGTTTGATTGGGAATTGATCGTCTTGGGGTGCATTGTCTGCCACCCAGGTTTCAATGGTATGATAAACCATGCTCTTAACAATGTACAATGCAGCGAATTGACGGCCGCCTGCAACATGACCTTGAAACAAACCTTGAAAACACCATCAGACACCACCCTGACATTCAGCCGCATCGAAACCACCGATTTGGATGCAGTCATGGCCATTGAACAACGCATCTACCCCAATCCCTGGACGCAGAAACTGATGGCCGATTGCCTGGCAGCAGGCTACCAATGTCACAAAGGGGTGTTGGCCTGTGCCCCTGAGCAAGTGGCCTGTTATGCCTTCATGATGATGGGTTATGAAGAATCCAACTTACTCAACCTCGGGGTCAACCCCGCATTTCAGCGGCAATCCTTGGCCTCACAAATGCTGACACACCTGTTGTTGATCAGCCGCATCAACCACGCCAAGCAGATGTGGCTGGAGGTGCGTGAAAGCAATCAGGCCGCGATCAAGTTGTATGAGAAATTTGCTTTCAAAAACATCGGCCAACGCAAGAATTACTACCGTTACACCACCGCCGATGGCGTCAAAGTCAAAGAACATGCCTGGCTGATGAGCCGACCAGTGGTGTTGTGAAATATACTCCTCAAAAAAAACAGCCCACAAAAGTGGGCTGTTGTCGTTTCGATGGGCGCTTATGCGGTCATTCGAAGCTGTTTTTGAATATCAGATCAGTATCAAAGTACACAAACAACACAAAACCGTCGTGGTCGGTTGAACGCAACGAGGTGCTGTCGTCGTCTTCGTTGTTGAGGTTGGCGTCAGCCTGTCCACGCACGTATTGCATTTCAACCAAATTCATCAAGCCCACGTCATTCATGATCGCGTTGTCCAACACCTGCGCCGAACCGCGGAACACAAAGGAATATTGCTGATCAGCAGTCAGGGTTTGCACCGCTTGGGTCAGTGGATCGGCGGCAAACAACGGCGCTTCCCACACCAGGTTGTCGTCTTCGACCGCTTCACCGGTGATTTGACCCACCACATCCACATAGCCGTCGGTGAATTCAAAGGCATTGAAATCACCAATCACATACAAGGATTTGTCGGGGTCTTCGGTGATGATGTCATTGATCATGACAGCCACCGAATTGGCTTGCTGCAAGCGCTTGCTGCGCACCCGCTCACCATCGGTTGGATCATCGATGCCGCCGCGTGAGCGCAGGTGTACCACCAACACATTCAAGGACAACGAATCCTGACTCAAGGCCACATCGCCCTCCAAACGCAAGGGCGGTCGGTCATGCAACAAGGAACCATCAAAGCTGTTGATTTCAGCCGCACCCAACTGGGTGATGGTGACGTTGCTCAACAAAGCGGTTTGATACAGGTAGGCCACATCAATGCCGCCTTGGTCATTGCCTTCCACCAGGGCCGCGGTGTAAGCGGGCCCGCCGGCGGTGGTGATGGCGGTGATCAAATCATTCAGCACATCGGTGTTTTCAATTTCTTGCAAACCGATGATCACAGGCGACTTCATGTCATTGACAAAATAGTTACCCAATTTTTGCAAGCGGGCGGCATAGACGGCCGGGTCTTCGACTTGGCCATCGTCCTCTGGACCCGGGTCATCGACGTCGTTGAACAAGCGGAACAAATTGGCCGAAGCAATGGTCACTTCATCGGTCACCGCATCACGCACCGCTGCCGGGATCACGTTTTCGGTCAACACCGTGACGCTGGAGGGCCAAATCTCATATTCGCCAAAGTCAAAACCAAAAACTCCAGTCACAGCAATTTCAGAACCCGCAGGGTAGCTGTTGGCGGCCAAATCCAAGCCCAAGGCATCCACGTCCATTTCCAGCAACTCGGGGTTGCCATCAAACACCGGCAAACCGGGTAAGCCAGGGAATTCAATGCCAGGCTCACGGAAGGCGCGGGCGCTGCCGGCACGCACCCATTGGTCATCGCGGTTGGCGCCAAAGAAAGCCACCGAGGCGGCACTGACATAGCCTTGGGGCATGTCAAAATGCATGCCTTCAAAACACTCATAGGCCAAGGCTTCAGCCACACACGGGAACACCGTGGGATCACCTGAAGGGAAACTGTCATCCAACACAATGGCAGTTGGCAATGGGTTGCCTGAACTGTCGATGTTCAGCACATAGGTGCCTGGGTTGGTGAATTCAGTAAGTTCAAAAAATTCAATGACATCACCAGTCAGGTCCACCTGATCACCCACCAACACCGGAACCGGAGAACCGGTGAAGACAAAGATGCCATTGGAAGTCTGCGCATCGGCATCGTCGCGGTTGTCCGGGGTTTGCATGTAAAATCCGTTGGTGTCCACCGCAGTGACGATGTTGTCCAAGGTGGTCACCCGCTGACCATCAAAAGGAGAAACCAAACCAGCCCCTTGAATCTCATAAATTTCCACTACCGGGAAACCCACGGTGAAAGACACGTTGACGTTGGCCGCCATGTTATCTGGCGTGCCGTCGTTGTCGGTGACTTCAGCTGCCACCACGGTCAAATCACAAGTTTCACTGTCCACCAAATCGCTGTCTGGGTTGATCGTCACCACCGTTTGGTCGTTGACCGGCAGTCCGGTGAACGTGACCGCACCTGAGTCAGAACACAGCAAGGTAATGGCACTGGCTGTGGCATCGATTGCTTCGGAAAAATTGATCACCAAGTCATTTGAATTGACAAAACCGACCGAACCATCGGCCGGATCGGTCGAAGTCACCGTGGGTGCCAGATCATCAATCACCGTGAAACTGAACACGTAGTCAGCCGCCATCGGATCGATGGTGCCGTCCAAGTCGGTGACACTGGCATCATCCACCGTCACCGTACAGGTTTCGGCGTTGTCAAAATCGGCCGCATCGATGTCCAGGTTGGTGACGTTGCTGGTTAAAGATGCCGGGAAGTTTTGCATGCCACTGCTGGTGCAATCGATGTTGACCGCATTGGCAGCGATGTCGACAGCCTCACTGAAGTTGATCAACACATTGCTGGTGCGTGCCACATCCACCGCCGCATCGACAGGGGTGGTTGAGGTCACTTCCGGGGCGTTGTCCACGCCGGTGAGGTCACCGGTAAGAGTCAGATCATCAAAGGCGAATTCCTCGCTGCCAGCATCTACACTGACCGAGATCAATAAATCCAAAGTGCTGCCGGTTCCGGGAATACTGAACCCATAGGAAGCCATGGCAGGCACCACTTGGGTCAAGGGAACATCGGCTTCACCGTCGCAGTCGGCGTCCAAGCCAAATGGCTCGTTAAAATCATCGTTGTTGGCATTGAAATACCCAAAACAAACACCTGTAGTGTAAGGATCGGCGCCTGCTCCGTCGATGCGGTATTCCACCCGCACAAAGTCAGCAGCATCATAGTTGCTGGCTCCAGGACCCAATGCATTTCCAGCACCGAACAACCCAGTGAAGGCCAAGTTCTCATAACCACTGATGTCGATGTCAATGAATTCCAAGGTTTGGGGAGTCAAACCATTGCCGCCATTGTCGTTGACATCTTCAGCCGCCCAAAAGAAGCTGCCATCAAAGCCACTGTAAGCAGCCGTCACATTGGATATGTCAGAACCATCGGTGCGGTTCCAGTGGTCACTGGTGCCGTCGTTAAAAGGCTGTGATGCGGTGTAGCGCCCATCTCCAGTACCGACATTACCATCGGTTTCAAAACTTTCCACCAGGATATCAACCGCTTGTGCCGATCCTGCCATGCCCGTTGCCATCAACGCAGCACTAATCATTGTCTTCAATTTCATATGCTTTTTGTCTATACCTCAATTTTAATTCGTGCAGACGCCCAGTCACGCATCAAACAACCTAGACCAAGAGCGGTCATGGCAGCTGTAGAAGGGGTTGGGGTCTGTGGTCGCAACGCTTTGCGATGCATCATTCTAGCACCCGAATGTGACAGAATGGTTGAATTTGTCACATTTATCAAACGCTTGTTTCAATGCGTTTCGGGCCCCATTTTGCGGTCAAAAAAAAGGCCTTGAACAATCAAGGCCTTCGGCGGTTTTGCTGATGCTGACTATGAAGTCAAGCCAATTTGGCTTGCAGGGTCTGCAGCTGGTCATACAGGGCTTGCGGCACCCGATCTCCGAATTCGGCGAGGAATTCTGTCACCGATTCAGCTTCTTTTTGCCAACCGGCGGCATCCACCGTCAGCAGTTGGTCCAGCACACCCAAGTCCATGTCCAGGTCATCGGTGTTCAGGTCAGCCACTTGCGGCAAATGACCAATGGCCGTCTCTTGCGCACCCACTTGGTCTTGGCAGCGGGCAATGATCCACTCCAACACCCGCATGTTCTCACCAAAGCCTGGCCACATGAAGCGACCATCGGCGTCTTTGCGGAACCAATTCACGGTGAATACCTTGGGCAAATGATCGGCTTTTTCTTGCATGCCCAACCAGTGACCCCAGTAATCACCAAAGTGATAACCACAGAAGGGTTTCATGGCCATCGGATCTCGGCGCACCACGCCCACAGCCCCGGTGGCTGCAGCGGTGGTTTCAGAAGCCACGGTGGCGCCCATCAACACGCCATGTTCCCAATCGCGGGCTTCGGTCACCAACGGCACCAAGCTGGCCCGTCGACCTCCAAATACGATGGCATCAATCGGCACACCGCTGGCTGATTCAGATTCTGGCGAATAACTGGGACAGCGCTTGGCCGAAACGGTGAAGCGTGAATTGGGGTGCGCCGCCGGGCCATTGGCCGGATCGAATGGGCGACCTTGCCAATCGGTTTTCGGGGTGCGGTCATCCAAGCCTTCCCACCAAGGTTGGCCGTCTTCGGTTTCGGCCACATTGGTGAAAATGGTGTCTTGGTACAGCATTTTCAGGGCATTGGGGTTGGTGTCTTCGGCGGTGCCTGGGGCCACACCAAAGAAACCGGCTTCGGGGTTGATCGCCCACAAGCGACCGTCCTCACCTGGGCGCATCCAACAAATGTCATCACCCACGGTGCTGATTTCCCAGCCATCTTTGACGTAACCTGCCGGTGGGATCAACATCGCCAGATTGGTTTTACCACAAGCCGACGGGAACGCCGCGGCCACATAATGTTGTTTGCCGGCTGGGGTTTTGATGCCCAAAATCAGCATGTGCTCAGCCAACCAGCCTTCGGTTTTGGCTTGGTAGGAAGCAATCCGCAAGGCATGACATTTTTTGCCCAACAAGGCATTGCCACCATAACCCGAGCCATAGCTTTTGATGCTCAACTCTTCGGGGAAATGCATGATGAATCGGCGGTTGGGGTCCAACTCACCGGTTGAATGCAGGCCTTTGACAAAGCCGCCTTCCCGCTCAATGCGGGCCAAGGCCGCTTGACCCATGCGGGTCATCAAACGCATGTTTTGCACCACATAGGCACTGTCGGTGATTTCCACCCCACAACGAGAAATCGGTGAATCGATCGGGCCCATGCAGTAAGGAATCACATACATGGTGCGCCCTTGCATGCAGCCTTGGAACAAATCGTCCATTTTGGCGTGGGCTGTAGCCGGCGCCATCCAGTGGTTGTTGGGGCCGGCATCAATTTCGTTTTCGGTACAAATGAAGGTCAAATGCTCCACCCGGGCCACGTCTTGTGGGTCGGACAGGTGTAAAAAGCAATTGGGGTGGGTTTGTTCGTTGAGTTTTTTGTAGGTGCCGTCGGCCAACAGCATGTCATTGAATTGTTGTTCTTCGGCAGCCGTGCCATCACACCAATGAATGTGGTCGGGTTGAGTCAATTCAGCCACTTGTTTGACCCAATCGGCCAAGGCTTGGTTTGTTGTGGTCATGTCAACTTTATCTTACAGAAAAATTGGTGGCAAACCTTAACCTTTCAAGCCCTGAAAATCAAGCAAAAGCGATCAAGATCCAGTAAAATCAAGGCTTTTTTGGTTGCGTTCACTTGATCCGATTCAAGATGCCGTCCAACTCATCTGAGCCGTGGTAATGAATGACCAATTTGCCGTTGCCTTTGGGGCTGTGATGGATGTCAACTTTGGCACACAGTTGTTCGGACAATTTCTGTTCCAGGTGTTTGATGTCTGCTGACTTTGCGACCGCTTTCGGTGCGGCTTTGACCGCCGGATTTTTCAAAGATTTGACCAAGGCTTCGGCTTGCCTGACCGACATCTTTTTGCTGCTGATTTGCTGTGCTGCCGGCCATTGTTGCGCCTCATCCAAGGCCAACAAACAGCGGGCATGACCCATTTCCAACAGACCATCATTGAGCATGTCTTTGACTTTGGGGGTCAGCTCCAACAACCGCAATAGATTGCTCACCGCCACCCGTGAACGCCCAACCGCTTCCGCCGCTTGGGCATGGGTGATGGTGAATTCCTCGATCAGCCGTTGCAAGGCCAAGGCTTCTTCCAAGGGATTGAGGTCTTCACGCTGGATGTTCTCAATCAAGGCCATGGCGATGGTTTGTTGGTCATCCACTTGTTTGACCAACACCGGCACTTCGGTCAATTGGGCCAGTTGCGCCGCACGCCAGCGCCGTTCACCGGCGATGATTTCATAGCGGTTTCCGGCTATGTGCCTGACCACGATTGGTTGCACGATGCCCTGGGCCTCAATCGAGTCGGCCAATTCTTGCAATTTGCCTTGATCCATGATGCTGCGAGGTTGGTATTGGCCCGGCTGCAGTTGATCGGTTTGTAGGGTTTGCAGCTCACTGGTGGTTTCTGGACTGCTTTTGGCTTCGGTGCGACTGCCCAACAAGGCATCCAAACCCCGTCCCAAGCCGCTTTTGCGGGCCGGTTTTTTGCTCGCTTTCTTCTTGGTCAATTTTTTAGGCATGGTTCCTCCTCAACAGTTCACTGGCCAAGCCCTTGTAGGCCACCGCCCCGCGAGACAAGTGGTCATACTCAATGGCAGATTGCCCATAACTGGGAGCCTCGGCCACTTTCACATTGCGTGGCACCACCGTCATGAACACTTTGGAGCCAAAATGTTCGCTGATTTGGGCGGCCACGTCATTGGCCAGGTTGTTGCGGCCATCAAACATGGTGCGCAACAAGCCTTCAATTTCGAGTTTGGGATTGACACTTTGCCGAACCCGCTCAATGGTGTCCATCAAAGAGGTCAAACCTTCCAAGGCATAGTACTCGCATTGCATCGGGATCAGCACACTGTGGGCGGCTGCCAGGGCATTGACGGTCAAGATACTCAAGGATGGCGGACAATCAATCAACACAAAATCATAATTGGCCACCACCGGCTGTAATTGTTGTTGCAGTATGGTTTGTGGCTCTTCGTATTCCATCAACTGCAGTTCAGCCGCAGTCAAGTCGGTGTTGGCCCCGATCAAATCCAAGGCTGGAAAACTCATGATGGCGTCGGCGGCCTGACATTCATCCATCAACAATTCACAGGCGGATAGATTCAAGGCCCGCGAATCGGCACCACAGGCCATGGTGGCATTGCCTTGTGGGTCCAAATCAATCAATAAGACTTGCTTGCCCAGTTGCGACAGGCCCACCGCCAAGTTAACGGTGGTGGTGGTCTTGCCGACCCCACCCTTTTGGTTGGCCACGGCGATGATTTTGTGTTTGTATTGACTCATGTCACTGCCCATTGCTTGTGTGCTTCATTGTTTGCAGAACTCATACAGTTTGCGTGCTTCAGCCAGAAACGGCACCTGTATGTCCCACACCTGGGTCTGATGGAACCCACCATCGGCTGCCAATGGTTCAGGTTTGGGTCCTTTCATGGCCAAAAACCGGGTCTGGTTGTGGCCCAAATGGGCCGTCATGGCCAAAAATTGATTGGTTGCCGAAAAAGCCCGTGATGTTACCACATCAAATTTTTTATCAGGAAAATAATTTTCCACCCGCTCGTGGACCACCGTGACATTTGACAATCCCAATTCGCGCTTCACTTGGCGCATGAAACGGGCTTTTTTGCCCACCGCATCCAACAACACCAATGCCTTATCGGGGTACATGATGGCCAAAATAAACCCAGGGATGCCGGCTCCGGTGCCCACATCGATGATGCGATCACCCTGATAATGCGGCACCACGGCCAAAGCATCCAAGGCATGGTGGGTGACCATCTGCGCCAAATCGTCAATCGCTGTGAGGTTGTAGGCCTGGTTCCATTTGCGCAACATCAGCAAGTAGTCCATGATCACCGTTGCCTGGTCGGTTGACAAGCCCAACTGCGCCATTCCCTGGACCAGTTGTTTTGTTTGTAACTTTATTAAATTGGCTTCGTTCATTGGTGAAAGTATCATAAAATGTGACTTTTAACCCATGATATGGCACTGATAATCAGTAAAGTAATATGACACAGCACTGCGACCGAGCGCACAGGGATCAGACAGCCACATCATAACAAAAAAGGCGAATCAATACATGAATTTTGACACAGCAAGACAGAACATGGTCACCCAACAGGTCCGCTCTTGGGATGTCATCAACAAAGACATTTTGCACGCCATGTTGCACATCCAAAGGGAAGAATTTGTGCAGGTGCCACAGCGCAAGTTGGCATTTGCTGATCTGGCGTTGCCCATTGGCCACGACCAAAGCATGATGAAGCCAGTGATTGAGGGCCGCATGCTGCAAGCCATCGATTTACAGGCCGACCAGCTGGTGTTGGAAATTGGCACCGGCAGTGCTTATGTCACCGCCCTGATCAGCCAACTGGTCAGCCACGTCCACAGCATCGATGTGCACGAGGACTTCACCACCGCAGCCAAACAAAAACTGAAAGAAAACCACATTGACAACGTCACCTGTGAAACCGAAGACTTTTATACTTTCCAGCCGGTGCAAAAATACGACCGGGTGGTGCTCACCGGTTCGGTCGACGCTTTGCCGCCACAGGTCTTTGACTGGATCAAAAAAGGCGGTCAAATTTTCGTGGTGGTCGGTCAAGACCCCATCATGGAAGCCCGGGTTTACACAGCCCCTGACCAATATTCATCGCATTTTGACACGGTTGTTGCCAAACTGGAACAGCCCAACGAACAACACACATTCAAACTCTGACAATCCTATGAAGAAAATTGTATTAATCGGCGCCTTGATGACGGGTACCGCACAAGCCGAAGATTTGGTTGACATCCTGCAAGTGGCCTTACAAGAGGACCCACAACTCAGTGCCGCTAAATTCAATCAAGAAGCCACCTTGGAAAATAAGAAACAAGCCTGGGCCAATTTCCTGCCGCAGGTGGATGGCTCATGGTCCAAATCCGAATCCAATTCCAGAACTGAGTTCGATGGCGGCCAAGTCAATGACCCACCCAAGTCTGAAAGTGATGGCTGGAACCTCAGCCTCAACCAAAGCATTTACAACCACACCAACGTGATTGGCCTGCAACAAGCCGATCTGGAAATCGCCAAAGGCCATGCCAATTACGATGCCGCGGTGCAGGATTTTCTGGTGCGGGTGTCCGAAAGCTATTTCGACGTGTTGACCAACATCGATGCGGTCAAATTCGCCGAGGCCGAAGAAAAAGCCATCCAACGCCAGCTGGAGCAAGCCGAACAACGCTATGAAGTGGGTTTGGCTGCGATCACCGATGTGCATGAAGCCCGCGCCCAATACGACGGCGCCCGGGCCAGTGTCATCAGCGCCAAAAACCTGTTGGATGACACCAAAGAGGCATTGTATGAAATCACCTTGAACTATTACCCCAGCCTGAACTCTTTGCCCGATGAATTCAACCAACAAACCTTGGCCAACGATGACATCAAATACTGGGAAGATTTGGCACTGAACAACAACCCCGAATTGGTGGTCGCCAAAATCGATGCCGACTTGGCGGAGAAAACCATGCAAGTGCAACAAGCCGGCCATTACCCCACGGTGGGTTTGTCGGCCAGTCGCGGCAAATCAAACGCCGCCGGTAGGTCCTTCCAGGATTTTGACGAGAATGGCAACTTGGTGGATCGGGTCACCCCAGACAGCAGCGCCACTTCTTCATCCATTTCGTTGAATGTGAGCGTGCCCATCTTCTCTGGTGGCCGCACCTCGTCATTGACCCGCCAAGCCAAACTGCGTTACCGCGCGGCGATGGAAAACTACGACCGCACCACCTTCTCCACCGTGCGCAGCACCCGCAATGCTTATCACAACGTGGAAGCCGGCTGGAGTTCGGTCCAAGCCCGACAACTGGCGGTGGTTTCGGCCAAAAGTGCTGAACAAGCCACTGCGGCTGGTTTTGAAGTGGGCACCCGCAACATCGTTGAGGTGCTGAATTCACAACGGACTTTGTATCAAGCCCAACGTGATTACTCGCGAGCCAAACATGATTATTTGTTGAATATTTTGCGCCTGAAACGCGCCGCCGGCATCCTGGAACAGGCCGACATCGAAAGTGTTAATGCACTGCTAACTGTTCAATGAATTCATTCAAGGTGGTTTGATCGGCATCTGAAATATCGATGATTTGAAAACCACCGAATGTCAAACCACTGGTTTGTAAGTCTGACCATATGCATTCCGCGCCGACCTTGATATATACTTCAGGGTCGCCGGTCAGCACCAGCTCCAATTGAAAGATCATCCCCGGGTTCATGCCCACGCGACCGGCCAGCAAAAATCCACTGGCAGAAATGTCAATCAAGCGACCGATGCGGTCTTGACTCAATTGATTGACAGCCAATGATCCCTCAGGGGGATTCACGCGGGTATTCTCTCTTTTCTCAAACATGATCATTTCCTGTGCGGTCAGGCCGCCATTTTCTTCAATCGGTTCATGATTTTATTCAGTGCTTTTCTGAAATAGCCCCCTTCGGGTATGTCCACCTTGATGATGTTTTTGCGCACCATGTCGATGGCCAATCGGGGCAATTTCATTTTGTGTGGATGGCGCCCCACCAAATCCACAAACAGCACCGTTTCACTCATGGTGCTGACCCAGCTGAGCTTGCGCCGCAAGGTTTCTTTTTGTTGGTTGATGATGAAATCAAACAAGGAGCCATATGGCATGTTGATGACCTTCTCCATGATCAGTTTTTCTTCGTCATTCAACTCCCTGATTTCTTCAATTTTCTTGTTGGCCGTTTCCACTTCCTGGCTTTTGACGGCCTCATCAATGGACAACACTTTTTTCAAAGTCGGCGGCTTGGCTTCCTCGGGTGACTCTTTTTCTTTTTCTTGCCAGCCCAGGCAGGTATGGATGTTGTCTTTGGTGGAAATGCGGTCTCGCTTGGAGAATCCCAGTTCATCCATGGTCTGATCCAGGTGATGCATGGCGGCCAATTTATCGGGGCCGCTGAGATTCATGAATTCTTTTTTGTTGCCTATTTGTGAGATGATCTGTGCCGACTGGGTTTTCTTCTGCCACTGTTCTGAATCCTTGCCTTCGCGTAACAGGGTCAGCGTCAACGAGTCTTTCCAGACATGCTGAATGATGTCCCTGATGAACTTCACATCACAGCCGTCCAGAATTTGATCCAAGTGTTTTTCCACCTCGGCTTTGGTGACTTCCATCTTTTCCTTGCCTTGGGCAGCACTGATCCACTTTTGTTCGGCTTTTTGTGCCCGATTCTCAGTGACTTCCAAATACTGTGTCAGGTCTTTAAGGGCGTCGACAAAGGATGCGGTCGAACCATCGAATGATTTGGCCGCTGAATCGCTGTATTGGTGGATCTGCTTGATGACATTGGTGCCGTGCCACTTTTGCGAGGATTCAACCAACAGTTCCATGAATTTTCTGGCTGGGTGAGCGGCATCGGCAAAAAAGTTTTCGTCATTGACTGCCATGCGCAACAAGGGCACATTGATGGCATTGAACGATGAGCGGATGTGCGAATCGATGGTCTCGTCATTCTCGATTTCATCATACACCATGCCCATCAGATCAAGGGTTTTGTGTTGTTTGGGCGACAGCTCAGGGTAGTAATTGCCGGTGTTGTTTTTGACCTGGTCAGCCAACATCTCTTTCAAGTTGTTGATGTTCTTGCTGGTCGCAACTACCCCGGATTCTTGGGCGATCTGGGCCAATGCCTGGTCAAAATCGGTGTCGGCAATGCTCTGGCCACTGCCGTCACTGACAGGTTGCTTGACTGCCGAACCGCGGGCCGGCGACAACAAGTCAAAGATGTTTTCCACCAACTGTTTGGTTTGTGGATCAAACTGCCGGGTCGGGGGTTGGTAATCACCAGCGGCGATGCCCGGTGATCCGGCTTGACCGCCCGGGTGGCTGCCACCGAGATAACCACCACCGGGCTGACCTGAGGCACCCATTGGACCGCCGCCCATGGGCCCACTGCTTGGAGCGCCACCGTGGGCTCCCATGTCTGCGGCAGCGGCTTGCTCAGCAGCGGCTTGTTCAGATTCGGGGTGATCACCAGCTGAGCGCCTCCCAGCGGCACGTTTCGGTTTGGCCACTTCAGGCTGAATGTTGGGTAAGATCCCGGCATCAATGAACACCTGATTGATTTCGTGGTAAGCCTGGTTGATGTTGCTGCTGAATTCTTTGGTGATCAATTCAATGATCATGGTTTTAACCTGCACTGCAAACTCAATGGATTTGAAGGCATGGCTGAACAGCCAAACGATAGATGCGGGTGAAAACGGCATGTTGGTTTTGTCGATCTGTTCATTGCCATAGATCACATTCATGCGCTTTTCCAAGGTGTACAATTCACCGTGACTCACCACTTCCAAGGTGGAGTCCATTTGTGTCAGCGACAAGGAGATGGACAGCTCTTCGTCTTCCACCAGGGACAGGGACATTTTTTTGTCGGATTTGTTGACTTCTGCTGAAATGAATTCAGGCATGGATTTGATTTTGGTGCGCATCAATTGCGAAAATTGTTTGGCCCCAGATTTCAACTGCCGATACTGATTGAACAACTCCTGCTCTGCTTGATTCGAAGTGGCATTCTCGGCCAAGTTGAACAGTTTTTTCAAGGTCAGGCTCATGGCCGCCTTCAGGTTCACCTGTAAGTGCTTATCAAAAATAACAATGCATTCGCTTAATATTTTGTTTTTATTCATGGTCCCAGCTTTTTTTGATGCGGTCTGGCAAACTGATTCAAGCCCGACGGCTTGGAGGCGTGATGCGCAAGTCCAGACCACATACGTACACACAACACATGATAAATAAATTACAAGATAGTACAGATATTTGCAAGAATTATCACAACCCGACAGGACGTCGGGTTGTTAACCTTGGATGAGATGGATTTGTGGATTCAGCGCTTGAAAAATCCGCTGAGTAAGCCCGAACCTTGTTTCAGCACATCGGACAAGTCAACATCACCGTCACCATCACTGTCCAAGGCACGCTCCAAAAACCCCAGGTTGGGCTGGCGTTGTTGCACGGCTTGGCGCTCTTGTCGCAACAGGTCTTGCAAACCAGACACACCCAGGTTGTTTTGTTGTTTGGCTTTGCCCACTGCACCCAAAACCACCGGTGCCAAATTGGCCAAAATTTTCCCCACATCGCCGCCGCTCAAGCCAGTGGCTTTGCCCAGTTGATTGGCCACATTGTTTTGCCGTTGGCCCAATACGTGGCCCAGGATCTTTTCACCCGCAGATTGATGGCTGGACTGGCCCAGCAATGCACCCACATGATCCAAGATGCCGCCCTGGTGGTCACGTTCCAAGGCCCGGGACAAGGACTCGGCACCGGCCTGTGACTGGCTGTTTTTTTGCAACGCCGACAACAGCATGGGGATGGCAGCGGCCACCGCCCGTTGGGTGGCGTCCTGATTACCGCCCACCTGCCGACTGACCTGTTCAATGGCTTGTTGACCCAAGCTGTCTTTGATGAGATCGAAAATTCCTGACATAACGAATTCCTGTATTGTAAAAGAGCATTACAAAATAGACCAAAGCAACCGCAGAAGCAAGCACCCAAGTGTCAACAATCATTAAATCCGCCACCCCAGCACCGACATCTGGCTGGCTGCAACCGATCGCTCAGCCCAGGCCGCATTCGCCCAATTGCCAATTTACGTCACCTCACAACGCAACAAGGCAGCGCGCGGCTGCCTTGTTGAATGAATGCACTGAACGGCGCTTACTGATTGGGGTAAGTCGGCCACTGCACACCGGCCAACTGCTCCAAACACCGCACCACTTGGCAAGAATAACCAAATTCGTTGTCATACCAGCAGTACAACACCACGCTGTTGCCTTCCACGATGGTGGCTTTGGAATCAATCACACAAGCCTGTCTGGAACCCACAAAATCGGTCGACACCGCTTCAGTGGAAATGGTGTAGCCAATTTGTTGTTGCAAGCGTGAATGCAAAGATTTGCGACGCAGGAACTCATTCAACTCATCCAAAGTGGTGCGTTGACCCAGTTGGATGTTCAAAATTGCCATCGACACATTCGGCGTGGGCACGCGTATCGCGTTGCCGGTTAATTTACCGGCCAACTCCGGCAGCACTTTGGCCACGGCTTTGGCGGCACCGGTGGAGGTCAACACCATGTTCAAGGCGGCACTGCGTCCGCGGCGGTCTTTGTTGTGGTAGTTATCAATCAAGTTTTGATCGTTGGTGTAAGCATGCACGGTTTCTATGTGACCATTCTTGACACCGTATTCATCATTCAAACACTTGAGCACCGGCACAATGGCATTGGTGGTACACGATGCAGCACAAATCACGTCTTGGTCCGGGGTGATCAAGTGGTGGTTGATGCCATACACGATGTTGGGGATGTCACCTTTGGCTGGTGCCGTTAACAA
This sequence comes from Marinicella meishanensis, assembly GCF_019931145.1. Classification (GTDB taxonomy): domain Bacteria; phylum Pseudomonadota; class Gammaproteobacteria; order Xanthomonadales; family Marinicellaceae; genus Marinicella; species Marinicella meishanensis. The sequence goes on from NZ_JAIOUV010000002.1 coordinate 256,983, forward strand.
CACTTTGGCCGCACCTGGACGCAGGTGACCGCGCAGCCCGGCTTCATCTTTCCACACCCCGGTGTTATCTACGATCAAGGCGTTGTTGATGCCGTACTCGGTGTAGTCAATGTCGGCCGGTGAATTGGCGTAAATGATTTGCACTTCATTGCCGTTGATGACCAATTTATTTTGCTCATGCAACACCCGGATGGTGCCGTTGAACTTGCCGTGTACCGAATCCTTACGCAACAGAGCCGCACGCTTCTCCAGGTCATTGTCGGCATTGCTTTTGCGCACCACAATGGCTTTCAATACCAACACGTCGCCACCACCGGTTTTGTCGACCAACAAGCGCGCCACCAAGCGGCCAATGCGACCGAAACCATACAGCACCACGTCTTGTGACTCTTCCAATGGCTTGGCATCCGAATCGATCAAGTGCGCCAATTCCTGTTTCACATAGGCGTCCACATCGGCTTGACCAATGTCTTCATAGCTGTTGGTTTTGAAATAGCGGTAAACCATCTTACCCACGTCGATGTGGGCAGGACCCAAAGGCAATTCAGCGATGGCTTTGATGAAAGGGAACGTTTCGTATTCACTCAACTCACTGGCTTCCACCTGGCGGACAAAGCGGTGGGCCTTCATCAGGTCAGTCACCGATTGGTTGATCATGCGTTTACCATACATATACAAGGACACATTGCGGCGGCGATACAAGCGACCAATCAAAGGGATCATGCCCTCGGCCAGGGCTTCTCGTTCTTTCCAATCGGCAAAAAATTCAGTTGGTAACGGTCTGTTTTCTTCTGTCATCACATCTCCAGCACGAAGCGGTCGGTAGTTCCAAAGTAGTCACCTTGGCCAGCCATGCCTTGTGCCATGACCCAACCAGGCAGATTATGCGAGTCACACCTCGATCCGGCTTGATCAGCCAGGCTGGCATGTCCAGTCGCAGGAGGTCTCGAAACACCCCCGATAAATTGGGCGCCTATTCTACCACCGAAAGCGGATTCTGCACAGCCGCGCGCGGCTTAAATTGATCACAAAGTCCTTCCCAAATATTTTTTTTTGTAATAGAATGCGCGCTCGCACAATTTCTGTGCTGAACCACCCCTGCGGAGCGGTAGTTCAGTTGGTTAGAATACCGGCCTGTCACGCCGGGGGTCGCGGGTTCGAGTCCCGTCCGCTCCGCCATCATCATCGACGCTTTGAACCACCACACCGCACCGGTCTTGGCTTGTATTTCATGAGCGATCAGGTAATATATCGTTTTCACTTGATACCCATGCCATGAGAATTTTGATCCTGTGTTGTGCGCTGCTAACCGGCTGTGCCAAACCACCCCAAACCACCCCATCCGAACCGGCTCAAACCAAGCCAGTCACCACCACTGTGAAGCCTGACCCCCACTCTTTTGCCAACACCCATCAGGTGAAAAGTCGGCATTTGGAATTGGACCTGGCGGTTAACTTCGAAGAACAAATCCTCGAAGGTCATGCCATCATTCATTATGATGTGGTGGACCCGGACAGTCGGCATTTGGTGTTGGACACCCGCGATTTGAAAATCAAACGCGTTGAAGCCGTCAATCACAGCAAGCAACGCAAGCTGTCGTGGCGCAAAGGACAAAGCATCACCGGTTTGGGCACCGAATTGATCATCGACCTTCCGGTTGATCAGGCCCCGATCAAAGTCGTCTATGAAAGCATGCCGCAGGCTTCTGGTCTGCAATGGTTGAATCCAGATCAAACCAGCGGCAAACAACACCCATTCATGTTCTCGCAATCCCAGGCAATCCATGCAAGAAGTTGGATTCCCTTGCAAGACACCCCCGCTGTGCGGCTGACCTATGCCGCGACCATCCGCACCGATCCGGCCCTGCGTGCGGTGCTCAGTGCCGACAACAACGACCAAAACAGTGTCGACGGGGTGCATCAATTCACCATGGAACAAGCCATTCCTGGTTATTTGATTGCCATCGCAGTGGGCGATTTGACCTTCCAAAAGATCAGTGAACACGTCACCGTTTATGCCGAACAGGAAGTCTTGGCAGCCGCCGCCCATGAATTCGCCGCCACCGAAGACATGATCACCGCCACCGAAGCTTTGTACGGGCCCTATCGCTGGGGGCAATATGACTTGTTGGTGTTGCCGCCGAGCTTTCCTTTTGGCGGCATGGAAAATCCCAAACTGTCACACATCACCCCCACCATCATTGCCGGTGACCGCTCGCTGGATTCCTTGATTGCCCACGAGCTGGCCCATTCCTGGTCCGGCAACTTGGTCACCAATGCCGTGTGGCATGATGCCTGGTTGAATGAAGGCTTCACCACCTACCTGGAATCACGCATCACAGAAGCGGTGCATGGCACCGACCGCATGCAAATGGAAGGGGCTTTGTCCTATCAGGCGCTGTTGCGGGCAATGCAAACCATGGATGACGAACAACAGAAACTGGTCAGCCAGGCGCCCTTTGCCGATCCCGATGATCATTTCACCGCCGTGACTTATGACAAAGGCCGGTTTTTCTTGGAGTGGCTGGAGCAACAAGTGGGCCGCGAGGTGTTTGATCGGTTTTTGAATGGATATTTTGATCAGTTTGCTTTTCAAAGCATTCAAACCGCGGACTTTTTGGCATATTTGCAAACCAACCTGCTGACACCACATGCCGACCAGGTCAACATGACGCAGATTAAAGACTGGATTTATGCACCCGGGATACCGGACTATTTCACCCCGCCGATGACCAACAAGTTCACGCAAATCGACCGCACCGTTGCAGCTTGGCTGGCGGGTGAATTGTCAGCCAATGACATTGAAACGCAAGCCTGGAGCACCCAAGAATGGCTGCATTTTCTGCGTGCCTTGCCGGCAGAATTGTCGCCGGCACAGCTGCAGAACCTGGATCAGACCTTTGCCTTCACCCAACGTCAGAACAGTGAAATCGCTCACGATTGGCTGCTGATCTGCATCCGCAACCAATACCAACAAGCCTATCCACGCTTGATTGAATATTTGACCCACATCGGACGGGTGAAACTGATCAAACCCCTGTATGAAGCGATGATGGCACAAACCGCGACCCACCAACTGGCGCGGCAGATCTACCATCAAGCCCGCAGCGGCTACCACAACATCGCCACCCGTCAGATCGACTTGATTGTGGGTCGTGAGGCGGACAAGCCAGACTGATTTGATTGGGCATTGACGCCGCAGCGAAGGCTAACTAGATAGCATGGGGATTTGTTTAAAACCGCCCCATCCCCATGCTGATCAATGCCGACCAGATCCAACAAATGGATCGCATCAAACGCCTCAACTTCATCAACGCCATCACCGGCATCAAGCCAGCGAATTTAATCGGCTCCAACAGCCCCAAGCACGGCAGCAACCTGGCCATCTTCAGTTCGGTTGTGCATTTGGGCAGCAACCCGGCGTTGTTGGGTTTCATTACCCGACCCACCGGTGAGGTGCCCAGAAACACCCTGGAAAACATTGAAGCCACAGGGTACTACACCATCAACCACGTGCCCAACCACAGGGGCTGTTAACACCCACTGAAAGACCACTGTTCAGGCTGCAAAGGTCACAATCAAGGCGCGAAAAGCGTGGTTTGGTCATTCCAATCGAGCGATGAGCAACGCAGGGTGTGGCCTTTGCTGTCTGAACCCATGGGGCTGGGTCGTATTTTTCATCCCTCAGCGTTATTCACTCGTTCATGTGGAGTGACCACACCTCACGACTGATGCCTTGATGGCTGAAAAATACGATCCAGCAGTCGCCTTTCAGTGGGTGTTAACAGGCCCTAGCAGCCCAAGCCCACCAAACCTCGGCCAAATACCCCAAAGGTCAATCGGAGTTTGCTTTGTGTGGTTTCACCGAATCCTATTTGGCTGATTTTCCAGCCCCTTTTGTGGCCGAAGCTGGCATCAAAATCGGCCTCAAATTGGCCCAGCAAATTCCCATTGAATTGAATCAAACCCGCTTGGTCATCGGTGCGGTTGAATTGATAGAACTGGACGAACGGTGGCTCAGCCCCGAGGGATACATCGACCTGCAAGCCGCGCAAACCGCAGGCATCAGTGGCCTGAACAGCTATTACCGCTTGATCAAGCAAGAAGCGCACCCATACGCCCGCCCATGACAACCAACGAGCCGGAGTTCCTGCAGAATGAGTGCCACTTTCAGACGGGTCCGTTTATAATGTTCTGATGACCATGATGCCGACCCGAGACCCGATGCTTGCTGCCCCAACAACCACCTTGATTCGTTAAACCATGCTGGAACAAATCGCCCCCTTATGGCCCACATTCGACGCCCTCCGGAAACAAGGTGAGCCTTTGGTGTTGGCCACTTTGGTCTCAGCCAGTGGCTCCAGTTACAAACGCCCCGGTGCCATGTTATTGATCGAAGCCAATGGCCGCACCCATGGTTTGATCAGTGGCGGCTGTTTGGAAGCCGATGTCGCAGACCATGCTGAACAAGTCTTTGCTGACCAACAAAGCCGCACCTTGACCTATGACATGAGTGATGATTCGATTTTTGGTTTGGGGGCCGGCTGTGACGGCACCCTGACCTTGGTGTTGCAATGGCTGCATGGAGACTACCTGCCATTGGCGGCCTTGAACCCATTGCCCGGGCAAGCACAAACCAGCCAATTGAAGATCAATGATGGGAGCCAGGCAGACTGTCCGATTGGCGCCTATGTGCTGCAACAGGGTGAACAACGACTGGAGTCACATCCGGGCCAACTGTCATTGGCAGCCAATGACCCCACGGTGTTGACCTTTCGCCCACCACCACACATCGTCATTTGTGGGGCCGGCATAGACGTGTATCCATTGGTCGCCATGTTGCGCCTGTTGCATTGGCACATCGAAGTGTTGGATCACCGACCCGCCCGCCTGGCGGCCGCTGAATTGGCCGATGTCACCACCACCCAGGTGTCGTTGAATGATTTGGGCAGCAGACCGCAACAAGCCGATTCTGCGGTGCTCATCATGACCCACAACTTGTCTCACGATGCCCGCTACCTGAGTCATTTCACGGTCCAAGATGTCAACTGGATCGGTTTGTTGGGCCCACAGCAAAGGCGCGACAAGGTGCTGTCGCTGGCCCAGCTTAAGCCAGCGCAAACCCAAGGCCGCCTGCATGCGCCGGTGGGGCTGGACATCGGTGGGCACATGCCAGAAACCATTGCGGTGTCGATCGTGGCCCAGCTGCAACATGATTTGGTCCATTCATGACAACCCATGGCTTGATCCTGGCCGCCGGCCAATCCCAACGGCTGGGACAAAGCAAGCAACTGCTCCCGTTCCAGGGCCGCAGTTTGTTGCGACATGTCGAACACCTGCTGGCGCCCTTGGTGGATCAGTTGTTTGTGGTGCTGGGCCACAACCACCAACGGCTGCAAGGCGAGTTACAACAGGCTCAAGTGATCATCAATGAGCGGTGGTCTGAGGGCTTGGGCAGTTCTTTGCAGTGTGGTTTATTGACCGCTCAAAGCGGCGCCGATGCCTTGCTGGTGGCCTTGTGCGACCAGCCGAAGATCCCCGCCAGCCACTATCGGTCGTTGTTGCGGCAAGCCCAGGCCCATCCGGGTTACATGGTGGCCACGGCGTATGCCGATGCACCCGGTGTGCCGGCGGTGTTTCAACGTCCGCATTTTACCGCCTTGCAGCAAAATCAGGGCCAACAAGGGGCCCAAAAGTTGTTGCAAAACAAGGCTTTCCCTTTGATCAGCCTGGCCTGTGAAGCAGCGGCCTTCGATGTCGACTGTCCGGCTGACATTGACTTGATGAATTCCTGAATGCATGCCAAGGTGAATGGATGATTGATCTCTGCACCCGTACCAAAAGCCAGGTTGACAGCAGGTGAGTTGACCGCTTAAAGTAAGTGATCTGACTTTCCGAGAATTGATGTGAATGTGACTTTTTTCGCCACTTTATTGGTGCAGTCCATAAGCGCATTGCTGATTGGCTGGTTGTTGCATTACTACGCCCGCATCTACCAGCGCAAATACCTGTTTTACTGGGCCTACAGTTTTTATGGCTTGGCGGTGTTTCTCTCCGGCTCATTTTTGGGTTTGGCCTCGGTACAACTGGGAATGTCCCCCACCTCACCATGGCGCATGCTCAATTTGTTTTTGTTCACCACTGCCGGCTATTTACAGATTGCCTTCCTGGTGATTGGTACCACTTCCTTGGTCAAAGACACCGACATCAAAAAGCGCACCATGTGGCGCATATGGGTGATCTGCATGGTGATCGCCCTGACCGTGACCCTGTTTAAAAACTGGGACCCTGATGGCGCCGGTTTGCGCTACATCACCCGCATTGGATTGCGTTATTTCACCGCTGGCCTGGCCTGCTTGGGCACCGCCATTTACATCTTGCGCAATGATCCCAACCCCATCATCGGTAAAAAACTGGTGACCATTGGCTTTTTCATCTATGGCTTTGAAATGTCCTTTTTGGGGTGGTTAACTTTCGAAAGACAATTCATGGGAGGCAGTGAGCTGCTGGGTTATCTGGTGCCATACCATGGTTTGTTTGAATTGATTCTGTACCCCATGATCGGTATCGGCTTGATCGTGTGGTTGCTGGAAGTGGAACGCAACCGCAGCCAAAAAGTGGTGGAGCAGTTACAACACCTGAATTTATCCGATGGCTTGACCGGCTTGCCCAACCAAGCCGCGTTGAACCAATACCTGCAACAATGGACCCAAGTGGCTGAGCCCAAGGACACCATGACCCTGGCTTTGTTCGGGGTGGATAAAATGTCTCGCTTCAATGTCGGCGAAGGCTTCAAAAAAGGTGATCAATTGCTCATTGCCCTGGGCAAGCGCATTGAGATGCTGTGCACCGGCCAACCCTTCTACGGGCGCATGTATGGTGATGTCTTTGTGTTGTTGATCAGCGGCTCTGGCAACAACCAAACCAACAAAGTCAATAACCTTCGGAAGCAATTGTCACGACCGTTCAAACTGGCCGGCAAAACCTACCATTTGGAAGTCAGTTCCGGTGCGGTTTCATTCACCGCCGAGCAGGATTTCGAGGTGGCTTACAATCAGGCCAACCAAGCTTTGCAATCGGCCAAATTCTTGGGTGGCAAACAAAGTTTGAGTTACCGCAAGAACATGACTTTGCCGGACAAAACCGACCTGTCTTTTGAAAATGAGTTGCGCACCGCCTTGAAAAACAAGCAGTTCATTTTGCATTACCAACCCATTTGGCTGAACAAAAGCAGCATCATCTGTTTTGAAGCCTTGATCCGCTGGCAACACCCGACCCAAGGCTTGTTGCAACCGGCAGCCTTTTTGTCCCTGGTGCAGCAACTGGGTCTGATGGTGGAGTTGGATTATTGGGTCACAGAAGAAGCCATCAAGCAGGTCAAAAAATGGCGCAAGATCAATCCCGATGCGGCGAAAGTCACGGTCAACCTGTCGGCCGACACCATTCAGCACGGCGGCATTGTTGAGCACATCAAACAATGCTCTTTGAAGCATCAGGTCACCACCGGCCACATCACCGCTGAAATCACCGAAAACACGGTGATGCACAACCTCGAAAGTGGCACCAACACGCTGAATGAATTGCGTCAGTTGGGATTGAACATCGCCATCGATGATTTTGGCACGGGGTATTCTTCACTCAACTACCTGCGCACCTTCCCGTCTGATGTGATCAAGTTTGACCGCTCTTTTGTGGGTGATTCTCAGAACCACAACATCAACCAGGAAATCCTCAAGGCCTTGATCCCGTTGTGCCATCAGCTGCAGAAAAAAGTGGTGGTTGAAGGGATTGAAAACCAAGCCCAATTTCAACAACTGGAACACCTACAAGTGGATGGTTTTCAAGGCTACTACTTGTGCTATCCGGTGGCTGTTGAAGAAGCCACCAAGATGTTGACCATGAGCAAAAAATCCATGCTCAAAGCCATGCTCCAAGGCCGATAGGCTCATTCACTGGCTGCCTTGGGCACATGTCGGCGGCTGAGTTGCAACATGATGAACGCCAACAACGAGGTGCTGAAAAAACCAATCATCACCGGCATCACCGTGGCCGACAGTTGCAAGGAGATGCCAATGCCCAACGACGCGGCAATCAAGGCCGACACCACCCCGATGACTGAAGCCCCCATGCCCGCATCGTCACCCAAGGGCCACATGGCAATGGCAATCAAATTGCCATAAGCCAAACCAATGCTGATGTTGATGCTGCCCAACAACAACATCAACACCCACAGCGGGGGAATGCCGGCATACAGCCAACACAAAATCAGCCCCAAGGTGTTGCAAATCAGCATCAGGGTCAATGCCACTTGGGTGACTCGGAACGCGCCAAAATGCATCACCACTTTGGCATTGGCATAGGCCGCCAAGCCAAAAAACAAGGCAATGCCACCAAAGATCATGGGGAAATACTCAGCCACGCCATAGACTTGATCAAACAGTTGTTGGGCACTGTTCAAATAGGCCATGAACCCACTGAAAATGATGCCACTGATGACAGCAAATGTCATGGACAAGGGTTGTTTAATGACCCGCACGAAGGCCGCCCAATGGGTCGCCATTTTCAATGGCTTGCGCCGTTCAGCGGGCAGTGACTCAGGCAAGCGAAAACCCGACCACAACACAATCAAGCAACCAAACAACAAATAAGCATACAAAATCCACTGCCAGGGCCCCACCAACAGCAACAAGCTGCCCAGGGTCGGGGCAAACACCGGCACCATGATGAACATCATCATCACCAGTGACGTCACCCGCGCCATTTCGTTGCCCGCAAAGTGGTCCCGGGTGATGGCGTTGACCATGATTCTGGCAGCCGCCGCCCCCGCGCCTTGTAAGGCCCGGGCCAACAGAAACAGTGTGTAATTGTCGGCAAACAAACACAAAATCGAAGCCAACACATACAAGCCCACACCAAACATCAACACCGGCTTGCGGCCAATGCTGTCAGACACCGGACCATAAAACAACTGGGCCGCGGCGAAACCCAGCATGTAAGCGGTGATGATCCATTGTTGGTGGTTGGCCACCTGTAAGCCGTAGTATTCAGCAATCAACGGCATCGCCGGCAATTGCAGATCAATCGTCAGGGCGCCCAAAGAGGTCATCATGGCCAATAAGGTGATCAGCTCACCCAGGCCGATGTGTGGTTGCTTTGGCATGGCGTTGGTGGAATTCAGTTGCCGGTGGCCATGACCACGCAGTTGCTGCCCCGGTGTTTGGCGGTGGCCAAGGCTTTATCGGCTTGATACATGGCCATGTTCCAGGCCGAAGGTGATTGCCCCCCAACCCGGCTGAGTCCCACGGCGGCACTCAATTTCACTTCTGCCCCATTGAGGTGGGTGGGGGTGTTGGCGATCACCCGTAACAATTCGGTGGAAAAATCGTCTTTTTCTGCAGCCGTGATGTCATCGGTGATCAACATGAACTCTTCACCGCCCCATCGCCCCAAAAAGCGTTGGGCGTTGGTCAGTTGTTGTAACGCAGCGGCCACTTGTTGCAGCACAAAATCACCGTAATCGTGGTTGTGTTCATCATTGATGGTTCTGAAGTCATCCAAATCAACCAACCACAACAAGCGCTGTCCCTGGACCGACGGCTTGCGCGTCAAGACCCAGTCCCGGATGGCCCGGCGATTGCCCACTTGGGTCAAACTGTCGGTCATGGCCATTTGGGTCAGCTTCTTCTTGGTCAATTGTTGCCACCACAAAAACACCAACAACATCAGCGCCAAAGCCGAGGCGATGACCAACATGATTTTGCGGTTGTGCTCAGCGGCCTGGATCTGGATCTGGTCATTGACCCGTTGGCTCTTCAAGGCGGCCAATTCTTGGCGGTTTTGTGAATCATCCAGCCGCACCTGCATTTGTGCCATGATTTGTTGATTGAAATTTTCTTGCACCTCACGATCAATCTCAATGGCCAAGCGATACATCTCGATCGCTGTTTCTTGATGCCCCAATCGGGCATAGGTGCTGGCCAGGTTGTGGACCGGATTGGTGCTGCCAGTTACGGCTTGTTTGTTGGCCGGATCGGTGAAATAGGCTTTGACTCGGTCGGCATGGTCCAAGGCCGCTAGTTGCTCACCTTGCATCGACAGGATTGAGGCCACCGTGCTCATCACGTTGTGATAGTCGACATTGAAACTGCCGGTTTCTTGATAAATGGCCATGGATTGCTCGGCATAATCCAGGGCCTCGGTCAGTTGATCCAGGCCGGTGTACGAAGCGGCCAAGCCTGAATACACTTGTGCCACCCGGCTTTTCGGCCAATGTTCATTGATCATCGCCGCCACTTGTTGGAACAGTTTCAAGGCTTCGGTGAAGCGCTGCTGGCCATTCAAGGTGGCTGCCAGGTTGAACAGCACCGGCGGTTGATAGCGAAAGTCCTCATGGGTTTCCATCAAATTCAGTGCTTCATAATAGGTCTCGATGGCTTGTTCATGCTCACGCATTTCTGAATTCAACACGCCCAAGTTGACCAACAACGGAATTTGTTCTTCGACCAAGGACAAGCGACTGGCCTCGACCATTGCCGCATCATAATTTTCAGCGGCACTGATGCGGTCACCGATGCGGTGAAAAACACTGCCGGCCCGTCGCTGCAGTTTCACCCCTTGTAAGGAATCGGGCAAGTTCAAAGCCAGGTTTTCCAAAGCATAAGCACTGGCCCTGGCGGCCTCGGTCAGATCAGAACTGGCTTGGGCCCAACCCAGGCAGCCCAATGCCTGGCCATATTGGATGGGTTGGGTTTCGGCTTGAATCATGGACATGACCTGCTGTGCCAGGTCCATGGCAGCGGTCGGATCATTGTCTTCTTGAGCCTGGCATTGTTCAATCAACGCAGCCGGCGTGGTGGGGTCGGCAGCCGTTGCTTGAGTCCAGCCGCTGTCAGCCAACAGCAAGAACCAGACAGTGATTTGAATTCGGCCAAATAAATTCATGCGCCAATTGCCTCCGGGTAAGCCAATGTTTTCATGCCCACATGCTAACTGATAATGTCGGCCGACGCCAGACTGAAACCACCTGCAATCACACAAAAACCATGGCCAACCCCTCTGGGCGCCTCAATCGGTGGATTTTTTCACCGAACTGGCGTGGTCTTTGACCACATACCACTGCCCGGCCAAACGCTGCAGGTCATAACTGACGATCATGCGGTTGAAATAAGGCTGGCCATCGCGTTCGGGTTCGCGGTAAATGATTTGCACCACCGCATAGGCCAACTCAGTGCCCACCGTCAGTTGCAAAATTTCAGTTTCAAAGGTCCAGTTGGGCTGGGCAAACCAATTTTCATGAAAGGCCATAAAGCCATCGACTCCATGGATGATTTCTTGCCCAGGCAGTATCAACTGCATGCCGCCTGCGGTTGACAGGGTGGCGGCCAAAGTGTCCAAGTCTTTGTTTGAGACGGCGTTCAGGTGGGTGGTCAATACCCGCCGTGCGGCTTCCTCGACCACCCCTGCAGGGGCCGGTTTGTGGGGTTGGCAACCGGCCAACCAGCCGCTCACCAACAACCACAGCCAAGGCCAGATGGATCTGTTTGTTTTCATGTGATCTCCTTTTTGCTTAAGTGGCGCTTCAGCCACAACAGGCATCATCTGATGCCGGTGGTTTTTTACCCGGCAGCCAGGGCCACAGGGCCAACAGCAACAACACCAGGGCACTGCACCATTGCAACACCACCGGCACCATCTCGTGGTGCATGGGGTGACCCATGGTGAAATTGATGTGCTCGGTCATGCTGTTGACCAGCACCCCCAACAACAAGGCACTGCTGATGATGCCCAACAAATACAGCCACATGGTGCGCTGACCCATTTGTTGTTGCACCACCCCCAAGGTGGCCATGTTGGTGGCTGGCCCAGCCAACAAGTAAATCAACACCGCGCCGGGTGAAATGCCGGCCAGCAAAAACCCAGCTGCAATGGGGGTGGACCCGGTGGCACAAACATACATGGGAATGCCCACCAACAGCATCACCAGCATCGCCAACCAGCTGTCACCCCACTGCAACAGCCAATTGGCCGGCACAAAGGCTTGCACCCCCGCGGCGAACAGCAAGCCAATGACCAACCAAAACAAGATGCTTTGGTACAAATCGGTCAAGGCATAAACCACCCCATCCAAGGCCTGTTTGAACCAGCCAGGTGCGGTCACCGGCGCAGGCTCTTGGCTTTGGCTGCCACAACAAGCGGAGCCGGACGCGGTCATCTTAGGGGGTGATTCCGGCGCAAAAAAATACACCAACAAACCGGTGACCATGGCAGAAAACAACGCCGCCAACGGCCTGATGACGGCCATCACCGGGCCCATCATGGCATAGGTGATGCTGATCGAATCCACCCCCGTTTCGGGGGTTGAAACCAGAAATGAAGTGGTGGCCGGTTTCGATGCCCCTGCCTGGCGCAAACCCAAGGCGGCTGGAATCACCCCGCAGGAACACAGGGGCAAGGGCACCCCCAACAAAGCGGCTTTGAAAATGGCTCCCAAACCCGGTTGGGTCAAATGGCGCTGCAGCAAGGCTTGCGGCATCAATGACTTGAACAAGCCACCAATCAACAAGCCCAACAACAACCAGGGCGCCGCTTCCAAGGTCAGGGCCAACAAGGCGTTCAAGTATGAATTCAAGTAACTCATCATCCCGAACTCAAAGTAGGGTGATCAACCACAGCACCACGGCCACCAAAATGCCCAACAAAGCGAACAAATAGGCCCAGCGCAACAGTCTATATTTGCGGCGCAGGATTTGGCCAATTTGATAAATGTCATTGATCAACAGGGTGCGGGCAGCCTCGTTGTCCACCAGCTGTTGTTGCAAGTATTGTTGATAGCTGGCTTGGCTGTGGCGGGTAAAAAAACCAAAAAACAGTGGATTCTTGATTTCTTCGATCGGGGTGTTTTGCTTGCCGGTGATGTTTTTGGGAATCAACACCATCACGGTCAACACCATGGGCACCAACTCCAGCAACATGAACACCAACATGATTTTCAGCAAAGCCGGATCCAACTGCGCCTGGCTGAGGATGCGGGTCAACACCACAGTGAACATCAAAGCCAGGGTACCGATCAGGATGTTGGCTTTTTGATCGGCCATCAGGTTCAGCTGCGTTTGGTTTTGGTGGGCCGTGCGCAGGGTCTGGATCACGTCATTGTCGGCAGGATTCATGGCAGACAGCTTGGTTGCAACCCATGCAGTATAACATGGACTTTGGCAGGCGGAGCGGCGCCTGGATGGCAGGCTCAAAGCCCGGTTTAAGCGGGCCTAGACCCCTGGCCAGGACCAGGGATCAGGCTGCAGTATATCAGAAGTCGACGTTCAGCTTGGCGAAGTAAAACCCACCATTGATGCCGAATGGCAAGGTTTCCCAGCCGTAGACAAAACCCAGTTGGGGGAATGGAAAGCCATCCACTTCATCCCATTTGTCCGGGTACTCATCAAAGATGTTGGTGCCGCCCACGGTCAGTTTGACTTGGTCGGTGAACGCATAACTGACCGACAAATCGGTCAACCATTTGCCGCTCCACTTTTGCTTGATGCCGGTGAAACCCTGACCCGACACGCTGCCAAAGTAATTAAAACGCAGGTTGGTTGACCACTGGTTGTGATCGTGGGTGAAACTGAGTAAAGCATGTTCACCGGGTTGACCTTCTTCAATCAACACCCGCTGGGTTTCATCAAAGATCTGTTCGGGTGACAACACATCTGAAGCCGATCGCACGGTGGTCACATCGGTGTCATTGAAGTGCAAAGCACCGACCACACTGAGCAAGGAACCGTTGTCAAATTCGGTGTTGAAGGTGCCCACGATGTCCAAGCCCACCGTTTCGGTGTCAATGGCATTGGTGAAGAATTGGGCTTGGCCCACATTCAATGGCCTGAGCAACACCGCAATGGGACACACCGATGCATCGGTGCAATTTTCACTGTCGGGCTCTGGGTTGATGCTGGTGGAGAACACGATGCGATCATCGATGTCGATGCGGTACAAATCCGCCGTCAAGGTGAAGCGATCGTTCATTTCATAAACAAAACCCAAACTGGCATTCACCGACGTTTCCTCTTGCAAATCGGGCACCCCGAAGGCCAGAGCCACTTCACTGCCTTGGCGGGCGGTGATGGTTTCAGTCAGCACCCCGGCGGCGTTCAAATTGGTCGATACCTGTGAATAGAAGGCTTGCTGCACACTGGGCGCCCGAAAACCGGTGGACACGGTGCCGCGGATGGCAAAGGCATCGGTGACATTCAACAAGCCAGAAATCTTACCGGTGAAGCTGGAGCCAAAATCTGAATAGTCTTCAGCCCGCACCGCCAAACCCAACATGAAATCATCGGTCAGGTTACTCTCAAAATCGGCATACACACCGATCGAATCACGGCCATCGTCCACTTCGGTTGCTGGCGTGAAGCCGGGGAAACCCTGGATACCGGCTGCGGCGATGCCGCCATTTTGGTTGAGGATGATGATGCTGGGGTCGTTGTTGGGGCCGTAGGCATAAGACACCAAGTCGCCCCGCACGATTTGGTAATTTTCATCGCGGTATTCCAAACCATAAGAAGCATAAATGGGCGAGTCCCACGATGAATCGTAACGACCTTGGAGGTCGAAGTTCAAGGTGCGTTGGTCGTATTTCAAGGTGCCGTCTTGGGCACCGGTGGGTGAACCGGGACCAAAACTGACGTTCCACGAATTGGCGGTGCGGAAGGTGAAGCGGCTGTGACCCAATCCGGCATTCAAATCCCAGCGCCAACGGTCATTGAAATCACCCCTGAAACCGGCATTCAAGGAACGGTCATTGACGGTGGTGATCAAAGTCGGTAAAAAGCCATTGGGATACAAATCCGGTGACGTGCGGTCATCTCCAGCCGAACGGAAAAAGCCCGAGGAATTGCCCTCACGATCAGAACCACCCCCGAAGAAATAAAATTCCGACTCACCAAAGGGCACTTCAGCGTTGAACCAAAAAGACAAGTTTTCGGAATCGGCATCACCGATGCGTTGGGTCACCCGTGGCGGATCCACCCGCAAGGAATCGACCCCGGCACGGTTGGTTTCACCGCGGTCGCGGTATTCCAAAGACAGGTTCAAAAAGCCGTCATCACCCAAACCAAAACCGGTGTTGATGCCGGTCATCAGCACTTCTCCATCCCCTTCGTAATGCTGTCCGGCTTGTACGGTCAGTTGGGTGCCCTCGGCGCGATTTTTGAGGATGATGTTGATCACCCCGGAGATGGCATCCGAACCGTATTGGGCCGCCGCACCATCGCGCAGAATTTCAATGCGATCAATGGCAGACACTGGAATGGCATTGATGTCGGTGCCGGCTGAACCCCGGGCAATGGTTTGTTGCACATTGACCAAAGCTTGTTGATGGCGGCGTTTGCCGTTGACCAGGACCAGCACTTGATCGGGGCCCAAGCCACGCAAGGTGGCGGGTCTGATGATGTCGGTGCCATCACTGATGGTGGTGGATGAAAAGTTGAAAGATGGTGCCAACAATTGCAGAATCTTGCCCACTTCAGTGGCCCCGCTGTTGGTGATCTCTTCACTGGTGATGATGTCCACCGGCGCCGCGGTCTCGGTGATGGTGCGGCCCGCCACGCGGGTCCCGACCGAGACGATGTTGCCCAGGTCTTCGACCTGGTCGTCGGTTTGTGCCAGCGCCATGGGTGCGCAGTGGAATGCAGTCAGCGCCGCGATGGCGCCAATCAATGGATGCTTTTTCATAAACCCTCTTGTTGCTTGATTGTTGTTATTTGGCCGTCTAAATACAGCCTTGTACAGAAAGTATAGGCAGAGTTTTAAGAAAAAACAAGGTGATTTTTGTCAGGGCCTGTTAACACCCACTGAATGGCGGCGGCTGGATCGTATTTTTCAGCCATCAAGGCATCTGTCGTGACCTGTGGTCACTCCACATGAACAACTGAATAACGCCGAGGGATGGAAAACACGACCCAGCCCAGTGGGTGTTAACTGGCCCAAGGCCCCGGATCACTGCCAGGTTTGGATCATGATCACGGCACTGGCGGCCAGCACCACGAGTAAGGCCAACATCACCGGCCAACGCAGTGCTTTGAATCGACGCTTGGGCAGTGAGACCAGCACGTCCTCATTGGCCACCACATGAATTTCTACAAAGGTGTCCCAAAAACTGGCTTTCACTTCGTTGTGGCGTTGCAAATCTTTGGTTTTGGTGGCACCTTGGCCGATGCTGCGGCGGATGCGGGTTTCGACCTGTCCTTGGGGCTCCCCACCAATGACCGACTCGGCTTGAAACACATAAGTCATGGGTACGCTGCTGAAGCTGCGACTGAAAATTTGTGCTTGTTCTCCAGCAGGAATTTTGATGGTTTGCTTGGATCGGTTCATGGGCTTGGACTCCAGGTCTTGGTGATGGCATCGAGCCTGCCATTATGCCATGAACCAGCAACACCGCAGCCAACCATCGTTATTCCACCTCTTGCACCACCACCACGGTTTCGTGGAAAGCGATGCCGTGTTGCGCACACAAAGCCTTGAGTTGCTCGATCGAGACGCCAGGTAATTTGACCGGTTCACCGCTTTTCATGATCAACACCCCAAAGGTTTTGCCGGCTTCATTCCAGACCTCCACTTGGTCGACGTCATGCCAGGGGTAATTGACCACACTTTGGTTGGCTTGCGAATATTGGGCAAAACCAAATGGCGTGACAAAAGTCTTCGGCGTTTTGCTGGGGAAAAAGCGCATTTTGATCAGGTTGAAGATCAGCACCAAAGGCAACAAAATGACCAACACAATCAAAATCGGGATCATCACCAACAAGATCAATATGAACACCACCCAGCTCAATGGGCTGCGGCCGTTTGGCATGTTGCTGAGGATGACTTGAGATAACTTCATGAGTGTTCCTGTCAGTGGGCCCCCAAAACGGCCTTGGTTTCCAAAAATTCGGCGAAGCCCTGCGGCCCACGTTCACGGCCATTGCCTGAGTGTTTATAGCCACCAAATGGCGCGGTGCGATCCATTTGCGCCCCGTTGAGGTGAATCATGCCGGCCCGCAGTTGCTGAGCCACCTGTTTGACCCGTTCGGGATCGGCCCCGGACACATAACCGGACAGGCCGTAATCATTGGCGTTGGCCAATTCGATCGCCTGCTGTTCAGATTCATATGGAATCAAACACAGCACCGGGCCAAAGATTTCCTGTTGCGCAATGGCCATGTCATTGCGAACCTGGGTGAAGGCGGTGGGTTTGACGTAAAACCCGGTGTCCAGGCCGGCCGGTTTGCCGGGGCCACCCACCAACAACTGGGCCCCTTCATCGATGCCTTGTTGAATCAGGTGTTGAATGCGGTCCCATTGCACCTGGGAAACCACCGGTCCACAAAAGCTGTTGCGGTCTGTCGGGTTGCCCACGGTGATGTTTTCCAAGGTCATTTTGACCACCGCTTCGGCTTCGGCCAAGCGGGCTTGGGGCACCAACATTCGCGATGGGGCATTGCAGTTTTGTCCGGAGTTGACGCACATGGTTTTGCTGCCTCCGGCCACCGCTTTGCCAAAGGCCTCCGCTGACAGATCGTCCAAAATGATGTTGGCCGATTTGCCACCCAATTCCTGGGTCACCCGCTTGATCGAGGGTGCGGCGTCCTGGGCCACGGCGATGCCGGCCCGGGTCGAGCCGGTGAACGACACCATTTGAATATCGGGATGGGCTGAAATGGCGGCGCCCACCGTGGGGCCATCCCCATTGACCATGTTCACCACCCCTTGCGGCACGCCCGCTTGGTGCAACACTTCCATCAACAAGTAGGCCGAGAATGGCGCCACTTCAGAGGGTTTCCACACCACGGTACAACCGGTGGCCAAGGCAGGGGCCAACTTGCACCCTATTTGGTTCACCGGCCAATTCCAGGGCGTGATGAAACCACACACCCCGATCGGTTCTTCGCGGATCCAGGCGGTGTCTTGCTGGTATTCGAATGCATAATCACGCAACACATCAATGGCCGATTTGAAGTGCAGGTAGCCGGCAGCCGCTTGGTTGGAACCACTGAGCCAGGCTGGCGCACCCATTTCTTCGGTGATGGCCGCGGCGATGTCATCCGAGCGCTTTTTGTATTCGCTGGCCACCGCTTGCAACAGCTCCAGGCGCTGGTCTCGGGTGGTTTGAGCGAAATCAACGAATGCCGCCTGGGCCGCTTGTACCGCGGCATCGACATCGGCCGACGTGCCCAGGGAGATTTGTCCGGCCACTTGTTCGGTGGCAGGGTTGATCACCGCCAATCGTTCGCGGTTTTCGGGCACCACCCATTGGCCATTCAAATAAAAATTCAGGTAATCTCTCATGGGGCCTCCGGTGACTTGGGTTTGAGGTGTTTGATGAAATAGTCGGCGATGGTGCTGTACACGTGGAATTGTGGTTTGGCGCCACTGATGCCGTGTTTGCCACCCGGATAGATCATGGTGTCAAACAAAATCCCCTCATCCTGCAACACTTTAATCATTTTGGTCGAATTCAAGAACAACACGTTGTCATCGGCCATGCCATGAATCAACAACAGCGGTTTGCGGATGTTTTTGGCATGCTCAAATGTCGCTGTTTGGCGGTAACCATCCGGGTTCAGTTGTGGGGTGGACATGTACCGTTCGGTGTAATGCGTGTCATACAAGGCAAAGTCGGTCACCGGTGCCACCGAGACACCCAGTGCGTAATCATCCGGGGCGTTGGTCAAGGCCTTGAGGGTCATGAAACCACCGTAACTCCAACCAAAAATGCCCACTTTGTCGGCTGCCACAAACGGCAAAGATTTGACAAAGTTCGTGCCCACCAGTTGATCGGCCAATTCCACCGTGCCCATTTGTTGATACAAGGCCGATTCGAACTTCATGCCGCGGCGGTCACTGCCGCGGTTGTCAATCACGAACACCACAAAACCCTGCTGGGCCATGTATTGTTCAATCCACCGACCCCAGGATTTGGTCACGTATTGCACATGCGGACCCCCATAGACGTATTGGAACACTGGGTATTGTTGTTGGGGATCAAAATCCTTGGGTTTGATCATGCGGTAATGCAAGGTGTGCCCATCGGCGGCCTTGAGGGTGCCGAACTCATTGTCCAGATGATTATCCACATAAGGGTAATAGGGGTGCCCCTCAACCACTTTGTTTTCATTCAGCCACACCACGCGAGACCCAGCAGCCTGGTGCAAGGACGTTTGTGGTGGGTGGTTGCGGTCTGACCATTGATCGATGTAATGGCTGGCGCTGGCATCCATGGTGATGTCATGGAACCCTTCGCGCTGGGTGATTTTCTCAGGCTCACCCGGCTGGGTGTAATTGACCCGATACAAATGGCGTTCCAAAGGCGATGTCAAGCTGCCGGTGAAATACACCCAACTGGCCGCTTCATCGACGCCCTCGACGGCGTCCACCACCCACTCACCATCGGTGAGCTGGCGGATCAGGGTGCCGTCATTGGCATACAGATACAGGTGTTTGAAGCCATTGCGTTCAGAGGCCCAAATGAAATGACCGTCTGGCAGGAATTTCAAATCATGGTGTAAGTTGATCCAGGTATCACTGCTTTCGGTGACCACCGTTTGGCTTTGGCCTTTCAGGTCAGCAAACCGCAGTTGTAAGGTTTGTTGGTTGCGGCTTTGCCATTGGTAACTGAGCCGTTGGCTGTCAGGCAGCCACCCGACCCGGGCGATGTAAATGTCTTGTTCCTCGCCCAGATCCACCCATTGGGTTTGGCCATTTGCCAGGTCAACGATGCCCAGTTTGATGGTGACGTTGGCCTCGCCGGTATAAGGGTATCGCTGTTCAATCACTTCGATGTCATCGGCATTGATCTCATAGCGCTTGGTCACTGCCACGGGTGACTCGTCCACTTGCAGATAAGCAATGTACCGCTCATCCGGTGACCACCAATAACCGGTGTCGCGGTCCATTTCTTCCTGCGCCACAAATTCGGCCATGCCATTTTTGATCAGGCCTGCACCATCGGTGGTTAGCTGTTTTTCCTCACCGGTTTCGGTGTTGACCACGAACACGTCTTGATCTCGAATGAATGACACGTATTGGGCTTTGGGTGAGAATTTGGCATCGGTCTCGAACGCCGCCGAGGCCGTCAGTTGTTGGGTCTTTTTGCTGGCCAACTGATAGACATACAAATCGCCATTCAGAGGAAACAACAAGGCATCCCCGGCTTCGGACCACGCGTAATCAATGATGCCCGACACATTGGCCAGGCGTTGTCGTTCGCGACGGGCTTTTTCCTCGTCTGACAGCACCTCTTCCCCGTCCAGCAAATCATTTGAATCCACCAGCAATCGTTTGGCTTGATCGGCAATGTGGTATTCCCACAGGTCATATTGGTCTTTGTTGTCGGCCTTGCCTTGCAGATAAGTCACCCGCGAGCCATCGGGCGACATTTTCAAAGCCCGCAAGCTGGGGCCAGACAAATCCGGGCTGGCAAAGATGCGTTCCAAGGTCAGGGTTTCGGCATTGCTAAGATCGGTTTGGAAAGTCATAATGAGTGTGAGCAACAAACAAATGGGTTTCATGAGGAATGATGATTTCAAAGGCCAACAGTTATACCAGAATGACCAGCATAAATCATGTGAAGGATGACCTGATTGCAGAATTCTTCAGCAGTCAAATGGCATGACTTTCCACAAAAGCAATCACAGCAGCCACCCCGAAGCCTTGTGCCAGGAAGCCGCTGGCCTTGAAGCAATCAGACAAGTGCTGACCGAGCATCAGATCCCCATCCAAATTCCACAGGTCCATGCCGTCAACGACCACAGCCTGAAACTGCAACGCATTGATCACAGGGCTGGTTCCGCACACCAATGGACCGCCTTCGGCCAAGCCCTGGCCCAGCTGCACCAAATCCCTCAAGCACAACTCGGCTGGCTCCAGGACAATTTCATTGGGCTGAACCCCCAACGCAATGGCTGGAGCGATGACTGGGGTCAATTCTTTTGCCAGCACCGCCTGGGCTTTCAACTGACGCTGCTGCGCGATGTTCAGCAACGCCGCACCTGGCAGCAGCTGCTGGATCGAATCAAACGACCGTTGACCCAATGGCTCAACCAGCACCTTGACCACCCCAGTTTGTTGCATGGTGATTTGTGGTCAGGCAATGTGTTGTTTGACGCCACCGGTGTGTGGCTGATTGATCCGGCGGTGTACTGCGGTGACGCTGAAGCCGATTTGGCCATGACCCAGCTGTTCGGCGGCTTTCCCGCCGTGTTTTACCGCGGCTATGAATCGGCGCGACCGTTGTCAGCCGCCTACCCGGTGAAGAAAATCATTTATAACCTCTACCACCAATTGAACCACTTGAATTTATTTGGCTCGGGGTATTTGGGTGGCTGTGAGCGGGCTTTTGCGGTTTTGTTGCAACGCTTTGGCTGATGAGGCAGAACAGTGGTCTTTCAGTGGGTGTTAACAGGCCCCGGCCTTAACACCCAATGAAAGGCGACGGCAGGATCGTATTTTTCACCCATCAAGGCATCAGTCGTGAGGTGTGGTCACTCCACATGAACGAGTGAATAACGCTGAGGGGTGGAAAATACGATCCAGCAAAGGGTCACTTCAACTCGGTTTCGATCAAAACCACGGTGGATTGACCGACATTTTTGATGTTGTGCGCTTGCGCCGGCAGCATCAAGGCACTGCCCGTTTCGATGATGATGGTGCGTTCCGGTTGCTCCGAGTTCAGCGGCTGCAACAACAACTCACCGCCCGCAACCACATAAACCGTGCGGACCGGATAGGCATGTTGATGCGGCCCTGATTCGGTGCCTGGCGGGAAGGTGTTGCGCACCATCAACACCCGCTCATTGTCCATCAACACTTCTTGTTGCCAGACCGATTCAACACCGTTGGCTGACAACAACAAAAAGCTCAAAATTATGATCATGGTTTTTCCCTCATCTTAACGGACACATGGTAAACGCCAATAACAATCAACAATGAATCAACACAGCCACCCCTTCGTCATCCTTGGGTTTGGTCGTTTCCGCATCCTGCTCACACGACACACCGCCATCCATGTAGGCGACCCGGGGATCTTCTATTCAAGAAGAATCCTGGGTTGGAAAGGGATTTGGATATATCGGTAAAACCTATCCCAAAAGCCGTCATCCTCGGGCTTGACCCGGGGATGACGGTGGCTGGGGTTGTATCGGTGTTGAAGATCAACCCGCCTTTTTCAAATACACCAACAGCAAGGACACCGCGGCAGGGGTCATGCCCTGGATGCGGCTGGCTTGGCCGATGGTGGCCGGTTTGATGCGGTTGAGTTTTTCGGTCAACTCGCCACTCAATCCTTTGATTTGGCCGTAGTCGAAGTCGGCCGGTAAGGCTTTGTGCTCATGCGCTTTGGCTTTGTCGATCTCTTGTTGTTGGCGATCCAGGTAACCGGCGTATTGGGTTTGGATTTCGACCTGTTCCAGCACCTTCTCAGCCCGTGAAGGCAGGCTGATTTCATCCAGCTCCAGCAACATGCTGATGTTGACTTCAGGCCGGCGCAACAAATCATAGGCGCTGGTTTCTTTGCTCAAGTCAATGCCGGTTTGGGTGATGAATTTTTTGCCCAAGGCATTGTTGGGACCCAGCCACAGCGACTTGAGGTGCTCCAGGGAGCCTTCAACATGCTGTTTCTTCTCACTGAATGCCGCCCAGCGCCGGTCATCGACCAAGCCCAATTCGCGGCCTTTTTCGGTCAGGCGGAAATCGGCGTTGTCTTCACGCAGCATCAAGCGGTATTCAGCCCGCGAGGTGAACATGCGGTAGGGCTCGTTGGTGCCTTGGGTGATCAAGTCATCAATCAACACCCCCATGTACGCTTCATTGCGGGCCGGGGTCCAGGCCGGTTTGCCCGCCACTTTCAAAGCCGCATTCATGCCCGCGATCAAGCCTTGGGCACCAGCCTCTTCATAGCCGGTGGTGCCATTGATTTGACCAGCGAAATACAGGTTTTCGACGTATTTGGTTTCCAATGACGCCTGCAAGCCACGCGGATCAAAGAAGTCGTATTCAATGGCATAACCCGGGCGGGTGATGTGGGCGTTTTCAAAGCCTTTGATGGAGCGCACCAACTGCAATTGCACATCAAACGGCAACGAGGTCGAAATGCCATTGGGGTATAACTCATGGGTGCCCAAGCCCTCGGGTTCAACGAAAATCTGGTGTGAGTCCTTGTCGGCAAAGCGCATGATTTTGTCCTCAATGGAGGGACAATAGCGCGGACCACGACCTTCAATTTCACCCGAATACATCGGTGAACGGTCCAAACCAGCACGGATATGATCATGGGTCTGTGTGTTGGTGTGGGTGATGTAACAACTGACTTGCTCGGGATGTTGGTCCAAGGAGCCCAGGTAAGAAAACACCGGTCTGGGACTGTCACCGGGCTGTTCTTCCATCACCGAAAAATCGACGGTTTTGCCATCGATGCGTGGTGGGGTTCCAGTTTTTAAGCGGTCCACTTCGAACGGCAGGGCCCGCAGTTTTTGCGCCAACACCGTGGCCGGCGGATCACCGGCGCGGCCACCCGCAAAATTTGACAGGCCGATGTGGATTTTACCGGCCAAGAAAGTGCCCACCGTCAGCACCACAGTCTTGGCCATGAACACCAAGCCCATTTGCGTGACACAGCCTTTGACTTGGTCGTGCTCAATGATCAGGTCTTCCACCCCTTGTTGGAAGATGTGCAGGTTTGGCTGATTTTCCACCACGGATCTGATGTGGGCCCGATACAGGTTGCGATCGCATTGTGCCCGGGTGGCCCGGACTGCCGCGCCTTTGCGTGAATTCAAGGTGCGCCATTGGATGCCGGCATGATCGGTGGCGGTGGCCATGACCCCGCCCAAAGCGTCAATCTCTTTGACCAGATGGCCTTTACCGATGCCGCCGATGGCTGGGTTGCAAGACATTTGGCCGATGGTTTCGATGTTGTGGGTCAACAGCAGGGTTTTGGCCCCCACCCGCGCAGCCGCCAACGCCGCCTCGGTACCGGCATGGCCGCCACCCACCACAATCACATCAAAAACGGTGTCGTATTTCATGGTCAGATCAAAAAATCAAAATCAACCCGTTATTTTACCTTGAGATCACCCAGAAACAAGCCAAAAGCCCGCGGCAGCGTCATTTTATGGGCAGAATCATCGATTATTCCTGCCCAACCTCAACTTTCTTTAGTAGGATGCTGGGACTTGTCACGGATTTATACAATGAAAACCTTGCGGTATGTGGTGTGGATAATGGGTTGCTTGATCAGCCTCCACTCGGTCGCGCGGATACCTGCCACCGGGTTGTGGGTGCCGCCCAAACACAACGGCCATGGCATCGATTTACAAAAGGCCGGACCGAACTACGTGGTGTTGTTTTACACCTACGATGATCAACAACAACCGATCTGGTACTTGGGGGTGGCCAGTTGGCAAGCCAATGCCGAGATCCTGGTCGGTGGACTGGATGAATACCGTTATGAACATGGGGCCGCAGAGCCCACTCAGCGAGTGGGGCAAGTCGGCGAATTTACATTGACTTTTGACCAACCTGACCCGGCTTGTGAGGGTGTGGATGCGGCGCACCACGCCACCTTCAATTGGCAGCTAGGCGCACAGCAAGGCAGTTGGTGTTTGGTCAGCACTTTGGCGCAAAGTGATGTCAGACAAGTTGACTTCACCGGCCAATACTTCAGTGGCAGCGAAGATTCTGGTTGGGGATATTCATTGGATTACCAAGGCACCGGACCCGAACGCACCGTGGCTGCCTTGGTTTACTATTACGGCCTCGATGGGTCGCCTTTGTGGGCTTTGGGCAGTGGTGCCAGCCGCAATGGCCAAAGCACCTTGGACATGAATCACGTCATCGGGTATTGCCGCACCTGCCCGCCGGTTGCTTTGTCATTCACCCCCATTGGCCATGTAACCCTGCAATTGAATTTGCAACACAACCAGCGGGTCGGCCTCAACCAAATCGAGTTGCGCCACTACCAAAGTGAGGCGCAGGTTTGGCAGCGAACCGACGCCCCCCTGATTCCATTGAGTGAACCCGAACCCGGCATGAATCCATTGCCCGCTCAACTCGGGGCTGAGCAAAGCACCGCCGTGGTCGATGTCAAGCTGGTGCCCATGACCACTGGTCTGCCGGTGCTCGAACATCAAAACGTGGTGTTTGAACAAGGCCAAATCATCGACATCAATCAAGACCCCTCTTTTGCCAGTCGCTTCACCGGCACCCAGATCGAAGGTCGGGGCCTGTACTTGGCCCCCGGCCTGTCCGAAATGCATTTACACATCAACACCGGCGGCCTCCAGGCGGCTGAACAAGCCGGCTTGTTGTTGATTGCCAACGGCGTCACCACCGCGTTGAACACCGGCAATGACTTTGCCATTGACGTGCCCCAATTGGGGGAGCGCTTCGAACAAGGGGAATTGATTGGGCCCACACTGTATGCCGGCCAAGTGGCCTATGGCGTGGCGGACAACAGCAACCCCAGTTTGACGGTGTCTTCGCCGGCTGAGGCCACTGCCTATGCCGAACGGTTGGACCTGGAAGCATACGACTTCATCAAGTTTTATTGGCAACTGACCGGCCCCACCATCACCCAGTTCTTTCTGGAAAGTGAACGCCTGTCATTGCCGGTCATAGGCCACATTCCACAAACCCAAGCCATGTTTCGTTCCCTGTTTCAAGGGCAAAAATTGGCGGTTCACATCCAAGAACCACACGTCACCCATTTGAATTTTCAACGCGATGACAGCCGCTTGCCTGAAGTGGCTGAGATCTTTCTGGAACATGGCACATACATGTCACCGACCTTGGCAGTGTTTGAGTCCTATGTCAACATTTCAGGCAATGAAACCGAAGCCTACCAAGCACTGATCACCCGAGAAGGGCATCAATTCACCCCCCAAGCGGTGAAAAAC
The DNA here is from genome assembly GCF_019931145.1 of Marinicella meishanensis. Taxonomy (GTDB): domain Bacteria; phylum Pseudomonadota; class Gammaproteobacteria; order Xanthomonadales; family Marinicellaceae; genus Marinicella; species Marinicella meishanensis. The sequence goes on from NZ_JAIOUV010000002.1 coordinate 282,910, forward strand.
ATTTGGCGCAATTACTTCAATCAACCCTTCATTCAAAACGGCGACCAGGAAGATTTACAGGATTTGATGGCCTTTTACATGCGCATGACCTGGGTGCTGTTCGAGGCCGGGGTGCCGCTGCTCAGCGGCACCGATGCCACTGGTTTTCCAGGGGTGATGGCTGGCTATGGGGTGCATGAAGAATTGCGCTTGTTACATGAAGCGGGCATCCCAGTGCCCGAGGTGTTGGCCATCAGCACCCGCAACGCCGGTCAATTCATCCAGCAAACCCTGCCAAACGAGACACCATTTGGTACCATTGAAACGGGCCACCGGGCTGATTTCATCTTGACTGAGGCCAATCCCTTGGACTCCTTAGAAACCCTCAAAACCCCTTCGGGGGTGATGGCCCGGGGCCGCTTTTGGTCGCAAGACCACCTGCAGTCTTTGTTGCTGAGCTTGGACCTGAAACAGGCCTCTACAGAGCCTGCACACAATAAGGCCTTGCCCCATTGCAACCACCAACACATCCACTGAGCCAGTGTCACCAACCGGTCGCTGCATCACCGCTCCCCCAGACACCAAAAAAGGCCGTCACTGGCCTTTTTGGGGGTGTTGAATCACACCCATTCCCTCGATATAGATGCAATTTTATTTGGAGGGCACTGATGGGCCGGAGTCGTCCTTGCGGCCCATGCTTCAGTTCATCAGAAGGTCTGGGTGTATCGGGCGTACACCACCGCGCCTCTGGGGTCATCGGTACTCTTGAAGTAACCCGCTTCTTCATTGGTGTTGGGATCAAACACCGGATCCTTGTCGGTGCAGTTGATGCATCCCAGTTGCAACTTTTTGTCCTCACCAATGAACATCGTATAGGCCACATCAAACGTGGTGTGCGATGGCGTATCGGCGGTGCCCGTCAAACTGTTGACTTGGCTGGTGCGCAAACCGCTGCGGTAATTGGCGGTGGCTTGGATGGTGTGGGCACCCCACGCATAGTTGACCGAGAAGTTGTTGCGCAATTGGGGGAAGTCTCCCAAAATCACATTGCCGGTGCCATCAATCGGTGCCCCCGTGGTGGGGTTGTTGTTGGCATCGAGCACAATCGGCGCGAAATCAAACTGATCGTAATAGGTCGCGGTGTTTTTGAAACCCAAGCGACCGTTGCCCAAGTTCATGTGATAGGCCATGGTCAAATCAAAGCCGTTGACTGTTTGAAAGGCCCCATTGTTGAACGAACGGTTGACCCGAGCGATGGGGGTGCCTGGACCACCTGGACGCACCACTTGATTGGGGTCATTCAAGGCCAGAATGGTGTTCAAAGGCAGTTGCACGATGATGTTCTCGTGGTCAAAGTTGAAGTAATCAAACGACACCACAAAGTTCTCAAAAAACTCAGGCTCCCAGACCACACCGATGTTGTAAGACTCCGACTCCTCGGGTTGCAACAACGGATTTCCGGCATTGTCGACCCGGGTTTGACCGTTGCCGCAATCAGCCGGGGTCAAGTCAGTCGCGTTGCCATTTTGCCCCGGAACGGCGCCCGTGGGGTCAGGGCAACGCACCGGATCGATCAATGATGGGAAGCTGGAGACCACGCCGCCGAACAGTTCAGGCAATGAAGGGGCGCGGAACGATTCGCCGTAGGAAGCCCGCACCACCAATTCTGGCAGTGGTCGCCATTTGATGCCGACCTTGGGTTTGGTGGTGGTACCAAAATCAGAGTAGTCCTCGTAACGGGCAGCGATTTGCATTTCCACCGTTTCATGCAGTGGAATCACCGCTTCGGCATACAGCGAAGTCACATCGCGCTCACCAAAGGTGTCGTTGGCCCGACCGGTGCCGACCAAGCCACCTGAATTGCGCAAAGGGTCGGATTCATTGGCAAAATACTGCTCACGAAATTCAACACCCACAGCCAAATTCAAATCACCGGCTGGCAATTCCCACAACGGTCCTGAAAAATTGGCCACCGTGCTTTTTTCCCAGCTGACGTTGCGGTTTTCAAAAGTCACTTTGGCAATGTCGAGGATGCGTTGTTCATTGGGGGCGAAGGGGTTGTAATACAACACTTCGCCACTGCCACTGGGGTCATTCAAGCCCAAGAACAATTGTTGCAGGGCGACGCCGTTGATGGCGTTGCGGTTTTCCACCAACACATTGCTGCGGGTGTAGCCCACGCCGATGTCATAATCCCAGGAAGATGAACCAATGAAACCTTGCAGACCGGCATTGAAGCGGTAACCTTGCGAGTTGATTTCACCGGTTCTTGGGCCAAAATCAACCGGCCGGTACAACAGCCCCAGGTCTTCGCCTGAGGTGTTGTACGGGTTTTCCGCAGGGAAGTAAATCAACAGGTTGGAAAACGGCAACTGGGCTCGGGTGGCCTGCTGCTCTGGCGTCAATATGCTCACGGTGCTGGATCCAGCCACATTGTAGACACTGGTCCACGGTGCCGGTGCCGCGATGTTGACACTGCGGTTGTTGTTGTACGCCGCATCGACATACAGCTCCATGGTGGGGCTGATTTCATGGGTCAAGAACAGGGAGGTGGCAAAGCGCTCACTGTCCGGAAAGAAGTTGATGAAATCGTTGTAGTTGAATGAACAAGCGGTGCCACCCAAGGCGTTGATCACGGAGGTGCAGTTATCGGCCGCATTGACCGTGAAGTTGTCAAATGAAATCAAAGTCGGTGGTGATCCAAACAAGGACCGTTGGTCCACCCCGCCCCGCGCCCGTTGATCGGCGGTGGCGGAAAAGTCTCGATCTCTGTAGAACAAAGCTTCGCGATCCAGGTAGTTGAAGGTGGTGGTGAAGTGGGTGCGGTCATTGCCACCACCAAAAATGGTGTTGAAGCTGGTTTGTGGGGTGTCGCCCTCAACGTCGGTTTGGTACCCCATGGTTAATTCGGTGCCCTCGTAATCCTTACGCAGCACAATGTTCATCACCCCAGCCACCGCGTCGGCACCATAAATGGCCGACGCCCCGTCTTTCAACAATTCAATGCGCTCGATGGCGGCCATTGGAATGGAATTCAAATCAACGAATGACGAGGTGATGTTTTGCGCTTGGCCATAACCCGCCACCCGACGACCGTTGATCAACACCAAAGTGGCATTCAAACCCAGACCACGCAAGTTCAGGCTGCTGGTGCCATTGGCAAATGAGTTGTTGTTGTCATCGCCGATGTTGGCCGAAGAAATGGTCAAAGTGCGGACAAAGTCCTGGATGGTGTTGTGGCCTGACAATTCCAATTCATCACGTCCGATCACTGTCACCGGTGACACCCCCTCCAAATCGGTGGTGCGGATGCGTGAACCAACGACCTTGATGGTGCCTTGCTCAGCCACGTCATCTTCGGTGTCATTGTCACTGTTGGCTTGTTGGGCCTGCACTTGGCTGGCCAGCAACACACTGAACCCAACCCCCTTCAATAATCGGGCGATGTCTTCAGACAGTTTGGTTTTTTTCATGCTCAATCTCCAATGTTTTAGTTATTATCGTACTATATCTTTCGTAAGTACATTAAACATAGTACTAAAGATTTAGTATTTGTCAATGTTCAAACACGTATTAATTAAAAAAAAGTTAAATCAACCGAAAGAAAAACTATAGAGAATCAAAAAAAATGGGGAGGCTGTATCCAATATATTGGATATTCGAAATATCGAACGACAAGCTAAAGTACCGCCAGTATCCAAGAAAAAATCCACTGGCTTTCCTGCTTGATGGTGTTGGCAAATATCATCAAAAGCGGTCCAACAATGCACCTGGGTTCATGCCTGACACCGATTATCAATTGGTTACTTGTTGTCTTCACACAACGCAAAAGTGGTTTTCTAAAAAAATCACGTCATTACCCGGCTTGACCGGGTAATCCAACTTTGAATTCAAAGCTTTTTCAACTCCTCATCAGTTAGCTTCACTTTTACATGCTCAAAAATTGACGGCGAATGTGAGCCCACAACCCACTCCAACTCGATGGTATTACTTTGAACAGGCCAATTCGATACTCTTATGAATGGTATTGAGCTAAAAAGCAAATAATTTAATTTATACACAGGCTCTGGATGCAACAACCCCACAAACCTCATGTCAGTGCCAGTTAGATCAGCTAGAATAATTGCAGAAATGCTCTTCCTACATGCTTTTACCTCTCCCATCTTTTCTTTGAAGAAAGCAGAATTTTCAAGACTCGCTTTGAGCTTCACATTTCCAGATGTGTCAATGAAAGGCACTGAGTATTTCGATCCGCCAATCAAAAATTCTTTAGCCGCATATGAACCGAAAACAAATGGATTAGAAATGTGATCAGACACAATAAATAAGATCCGAGGACCGTGATGACCTGAAAGCTGCTTTGCCTTATCTGAAGCTTTGGTCCTTAATACATTGGTAATTTGTCTGAACCAATGAGGTGAATTTTCAAGCGTTTCATCTATGCCAGTTTGGCAGTTTATGGCAGAATGATTTAAAGAAGTTACTTCTGCAAAAAAATTTAATCTCGTTTGCATCTACAATGAAATCAACGCCTCCATTAGATATATCTTCACCGACAATCACTTCATTGAAGTGAAATCTTAAATACGAAAAAATCAATGCTTCGGTTTTTGCTGACAATTCATCGTCTTTAAGTCGATTTTCGATTTTTTTATAATGGTCAGGGTACTTAACAAGTAAAAAATCTTTAAAGCTTTCTACGACCTCAGAAACAGATGTTTCCATAAACATGTTTCAAAATGTTGTCTGATTCATCACAACTTAATGCGATTTCCTGGGGGCATGCTGGTAGGCCAAGCCCAACAAACAAACGATCAGCAACACGCTGTATTCCATGCCATTGCGGCCCAATCCGACCACGAACCAACCCACCGGGGCATGCACCAAAATGATGCCCATCAGGTAAATGCCCGCATACAGCAAACACCAGTAAAAGGTCAAAAAGCCGGCCGCCAACAACGGTGTGCCAAGGATTTCTACGGCGGTGATGCCCCAGGCGATGGCCAACCCAAAGGGCCAACCCAAACCATCCAACCAGGCCCCAAAGGGTGCCACGGCATCGTGCAACCAACGGGCCCAACCATGGGCCGCGATCAAACCGCTGATCAATAACCGTTGCAGCAACAGCACCCGCTGCGCCCGATGAGGGGATTCATTCATGGTGTGACTCCTGTTTGTTGCCTTCATGTGGTGTGCCAAACCACCTGATTGCGGCCCTGGTGTTTGGCCTGATACAAGGCTTGGTCGGCTTGGGCCAAGTCGCGCTCAATGGACTCATCGCCAGACAACTGATGCACACCAATGCTGACGTTGAAAGTGGGGAGGTTGAGAACATGTCAATGATTATATGACGAATCATACTGGCCGGCCGAGAAAAATGCGCTGGGGTGTCCCTGCCGGAATGCCATCAACGGCTGGCTGGGCCCAACCACTGGTACATGACCAAGGCATCCACCAAACCCTGGGCGGGGTGCTCAAAAGCACGGGGCAAGCGACCCACCGTCTCAAACCCCAGTTTGTGCCACAATCGCACGGCGCCTTCGTTGCTGGTGGCAACGAAATTGAATTGCATGGCCAAATAGCCCAGCTCGATGGCCGTCTGTTTCGAATGTTCACACAACAGGGTGGCCAAACCCTGCCCCCGGGCTTGGGCTGACACCATATATCCACAATTACACACATGGCTGCCTGGACCCGCTTGGTTGGACTTGATGAAGTATGTGCCCAAGATGGTGTCCGCTAGGGTCACCACAAAGGTCGCTCGGGGTGTATCCATCCACAGCCGACGGCCTTGCTCAGAGGTCAGGTCACGGTCAAAACCATAGGTTTCACCCGCCGCCACAATGGCATGAAAAAAGGACCAGATGCCAGGCCAATCGGCATCGGTGGCTGGCCTGATTTGCACGGATTGGGTTTGGGCGGTCTTCGCCGATTGATCATTCATGGTGCGAAACCAAGGGCACAAAACCGCCATAGGCCATGCGCGATGGATCAAAGCCGCTGTTGGATGCGGCCATCAACTTGGCCACTTCAGGGTCCGCCGCGACCCGCTCATTGGCGGCATCGCGGTCGGCTTTGCAGGCGAATCGAACCCAACCAAACACCACCACTTCATCTTCCTCGACTGCCACAGCGTCAAGAAAAGACCGGGTGCCTGCCAGCTGCAAGTCATCACCAACAAACTCTCGATAATCCAGCGCGCCGTGTTTGACCCAAATGGCCGCAATGGCACTGGCCACACTTTGGTAGGCTTTGAGGTGTGCCTTGGGAATGGGCAAGGCAAAACCATCGATGTAATCGTTCATACCGTCTCCGATCGGTGTAATCAGTTAGATATTAAAGGAACCAAGGCCGGAGGTTCAAGCACCAACTGTAAAACCAGCTCACACCACTGGGGTGATTCATTGCCGGCCTTGTTCACCAGCGCTGGGCCGTGACTTGATAGCGCAATGAACCGCCGGTTTGCAGGCTGTTGAAGGGATAACAGGTGGTGAGGATCAATTCATCTTCGGTGTTGATGCCCACCTGCTGTTGGTTGGCGTCCACCACCCGCAGGTCATGCACCCGATAGCGGAAGGTGCCGGCGGTGGTTTCGATGTCAATCAGGTCATCCAGTTTGACCTGACCGAGGAAGTCAAAGTGGGAATCATTGTGGGCACTGATCACCGTACTGCGGGCCTGACCCGGCATGCCCGAGGTGAGGGTGCGGGCCGGGCCAAAGGCCATGTTGCGACCGTTGGCTCCTTCCAACACATAGGTGGTTTCGTTCAAAGCGGGGAATGTCAGCTTGGCCACCGGATGGGTGTCGGCCCAACTCCATGGTTGGTGGGGCTCACCGTCTTGCCGGGTGGCCTCCCAGGCCTCGGCGATCAGGTACTGAGCCAAATGGGCTTTGGCCAGCAGGTAGACGGAGGAACCCACCTGCCAGCTGCCCACGGTCAACAATGCAGCGATGACGACCTTGATCCAAAGGTGCTTCTTGGGTTTGCGATGGACCCTGATGGAAGCACTTGATTTGGATTGAAAGGTAAAACCACGAGGATCAGACAAGGCCATCATCGACTCCATCATTCAGCGTTCAAAAAACCGGCACGGCGGTTGAGGGTCATGCCGGCACCCAGCAGCAGCAAGCCCAGCAGCAAACCCCAGCGCCAGCCCAAAGACCCTTGCGGATAGGGCACTTGCTGGGCAGCTTTGGCCTGCGCCTGGCGACTGGCATCGGGGTTGCGGTCGACCGCCACCATGGCGGTGAACTCGGTGATCAAACGGTGGTTCAAGGCCAGTGCAATGATCTGCTCTTTGAGCACCTCATAATCACCACCCAACATCAAATCATCGGTCATTTCTTCGACTTGGTTGCGGGCCCACAAGCGGGCGATGCCGGTGGTGCGGTCATCGTCCCTCAGTTGCAGTTGTTCTGACCAGGTTTTGCTTTGTCCCCCGGTTTGACTGAAACCGCTGACCACGAAGGAAGGCGCGCCCATGGCTTTGTTCAGGGGGGTTTTGCTGGTGATGACCAGTGGTTGGTCCATGTACAAATCAGGAATCACACTGGGACTTTGCACCACATCCGGCGTGTTCCAGGTCACCGCCAAGTCGGTCAAAGCCGGTCGGGACAGCTGCTCAAACAAATGGCTCATGACGTCATTGACTTGGTTCAGACCGGCGATGTGGGTGTAGGTGCCGCGGCCGAACATGGCGGCCTTGCTCATGAAATAGTTATTGGGTGCCGGGCCAATGGCAATGGTGAACAACCGGGCCTGGCCGATGTCTTGCGCGATTTGGTCAAAAATCTGCGCTTCATTGCCCACCGAACCGTCGGTCATGAAAATGATTTGGTTCAAATAACCGGATTTGATGTTCTCTCGCTGCATGGCGATCTGCAGGGCCGGTGCCATGTTGGTGCCCCCATCGGAACTGAAACCATCGACAAAATTCAAGGCCAATTGGATGTTGTCCGGGGTGCCAGGGCGCGATGCCGGGAACAAGGCTTTGGCGGAGGAATCGAAATCAATCACATTGAAATATGTCTGGTCATCCAATTCAGACAGGGCGAATAACAACGCGTCCTTGGATTGTTCCAATGCCACCCCATGCATCGAACCGGAGGTGTCCATGATGTAAGTCAGGTTGCGGGGCTGGGCCGATTTTTCCGCCACATTCGGTGGCATCACCATCAACAATGAATACTCATAGCCGCCTTTTTGTTCAGAAAAATAAGCCGCTTTGGGCGACTGTCCCTGACGTGGGTACCAGCGCAAGACAAAATCATTGGCATCATACAGCTGTTCGTCGCGCAAGCGGATCCAATGCGCATCAAATTCTTGGCTGATGGCCACATTGTGATGCAAGGAGCGCAACTCATCCAACTCAAACCCGGCATCCAAGCGCACGTTGATGCGGCGTTGACCCGCATCCATCACGCCGGTCGTGGCCGGTAACTCAGGATCCATGCCCGGTGGAATGTAACGCGGCTTGATCGCCATGGGCAAACGCAACTCAAAGGCTTGTTGTTGATATGCCAAACTCAACTGGAAAGTGATTTCCACACTGATCAACTCTTGCGGTCCGATGTTGGCGATGTCGGAGGTGAAAATGTTGGGTCGGTATTGTTTGACCATGGTGGCAGTCAATCCCTCTGATTTGGCTTGTTGGTAAATCTGCTCGGCCTGCTTTTTCTCATGGATTTCACCTTCGATGACACGCTCTCCGACGGTCATTCGCATGCGATAAACGGCCGATTGATCGGCCATCGGGAAGGCATAAACCGCCTCGGTGATCCAATCATCGCGGTCGTTGTAAAATGATTGTTTCAGCTTGATGGTGGCCAACAAGCCAAACACATCGACATCGTAATCAGTCGCCACCAATCGCAGGTTGTGGTATTCACCGGTGGTTTTATTGAACGACATCATCATGCCACTGGCAATGTCATCGAAGTCCACCGCCGCCGGGGAGTGGCTTTGGGCATGGGCATTCAATTGATACAAGGAAGTGAAAAACATGAACATGGAAAAAATCACCACGTCTTTCCAATTCAGCCCCAGTTTTTGATGCATCTTCTCACGCTGTTGTTTGACCGCATTCGGTTTGGCGGGGTTTTGGGGCGACTTCTTTTGGGCCAGTTGTTCCAATTCCCAGCGAATGGATTTGTGCTTGTTGGCTTTCATGGCTTGACTCCATTGATTTGACTTGGATGCCATTAAAACCCAGCAAAAAGCCCTGGCGCTGTTGGATAAATGATCAGTTGTGGCAAGTTATGACCAAAACGGGCAAACCACAGCCCACAAAAAAAGCCGGCCCTGTCGGACCGGCTTGGCTGCGTCATCTGTGAGACATCAGAATGCCGGGCAAGTGGGTGGCACCGCTGTGCCCTCAAAGCCGGTGGCAAAGATCAGATCATTTTCAAACCCGGTCGCAAAAATACGAAATGGAACCGTGACACCGTCGGGTCCTCGAGGGACAGCGAACGGCAAACTGCTGCCATCACCAAAGGCATAAGGGTCAATGGCATCCGGTAAGGTGGTGATCACCCCATTGGAGACATTGATCCAACGACCGGTGTTTTCATTGGCAAAAATGGCCACCAGTTTGTTTTGTGCACTGAACATCAAACTGGTCAACACCCCGGTGTTGCTGCCTGGATCCGGAAAGTTGGTACAGCTGGCTTGCATGGTGTTTGAATCCACTTCAATCAACACATCGGTGGTGTCAAAACTCATGGTATCCAAGGCATAATAGTTACCATTCACGGGGCTGACCGCAAAATCATTGATGCCGTAATCCATCATGCCGGTGCTGGCCAAACAATCGGTCACTGCCTGATCGGCATTGCCGTTGGCAATGAAGTCGGCGACCACGCATTGGGAAAAGGTGTTGGTGCGGTCTCGGAACTGGTTCATCACCGCCGCACAAGTGGCGTCGGTGGTGGTGTCGGCTTCGGCCCAAACCGCCGGGATGTCACCTCCGGCAGCGGCGGTCAATGCAGCACTGGTGACCTGACCGATCATGATGCGGGGCACTTGATACAGCACCTCACCGGTACCGGCCATCACATCGGCGCTGGACTCGTAGTTGGTTTTATAACCCAACAGGTACAGGTTGCCAGTCGGGTCAAAAGACGCCGCAGAGTGGACGATGGGAATCACCTGTTCGTTGTCGGGAGGCAACACCACATCTTCGGCCGGGGGTTGGACAGAACCAATCCTTTGGTAGCCGCCGTCATTGCCGATGCGGTAGACATCCACTGGGTCGGCCACCATCATGTCACCGGGTTGACCCGGCGCCGGAAAAGGAAAAGTCAGCTCCAAATGGGTGCCGATGCCCATGGCATCGGTGGGCATCAAACCATACAGAAACCGATCAATGGGGTTCAGCCCCAATCCATCGATGGGATTGGCCAACACACTGCAGGTGTTCAAAGTGTTGACAAAAGTTTGGTTTGACATGTTGGTGCATTGTCGATACAGGACGTTGTTGCCCAAGGCGTTGTAACTGATGCTGAAGGCTTGGTTGTCGGTGTCCGTGAATGCCGTGCTGACATCGGGAACACACTGCACACCACCGGCTTGTGCGCCGGAAACGGCAAACAAACCCACACACAATATTTTCTTCATAATACCCCACTCTCTGATTAACATGTATTGGCAACAATTATCCACCAATGCGGTGGAAAATGTTGAACCGACGCACATTTTGCCAAAAAAATCTTCATTTTCAAAAGTTTTGTCATGGATTGACGACTGATTTTTTCAGAAGTGACAATCTTTGTTGATGTCACAGATTGTTAAAACCACCTGCCACCATTTGACGCTTGATTCATTGCTTGCTATTCTGTTTGTCTTCATCATCTTTAGAGAGGTAGTTACATGGGATTTTTTGATTTTCTGGCCGACGCCGGCAGCAAAGTGTTCGGCAAAGACGAAAAAGAGGCCGACGTCACCCTGCCCATCATCAAACACATCGAAAACAGTGGCGTGGACATCAGCCACATGAAATCCAAGTTTGCCGGTGGTGTGGTGACCTTGTCCGGTTATGTGCCGAACCAAGAACAAAAAGAAAAATCGGTGTTGACCGCTGGCAACATTGCTGGGGTCAGCCGGGTGCAAGACAACTTGATTCTGGGTGCCCCGCCAGCCGATGCCGCAGCCGCGGAACAGGCCGAGGCCGAAGTGGCTGCGGCCGAAGAAGGCAAAGCCGGTGAAGCCGCATGGGAATCCAAAACCTACACGGTTCAGCCCGGCGACACCTTGGGCAAAATCGCCAAAGAATTTTATGGCAATGCCATGGAATACCCCAAAATTTTTGAGGCCAATAAACCGATGCTGAAAGATCCGGACAAAATTTACCCCGGACAAGTTTTACGCATCCCCTAAACAACCGAACATATCAGGGTGTGGAACGGCCACTTGGCAGGCAACTGTCCAGTGGCCGTTTTATTATTGGGTTTTGCTCATGTCGAAATGGACCTCCAACGTGGGGCCAACGGCATGGCAACCCGTCTCGTCTAACTCAACCACCACATCCGTGAATGTGCTGACTTCATCGAATCGTTCGACTGTGACTTGATAAATTCCTGGATTTTTTGACAACAGCGAAATGGGTTGACTCAAGATTTTTTCATTGCTGATGTGAGCAAAAAGATTTTTGGGGCAATGTATGTATTGTCCGGGTTTGAATTCGCGTTTGAATGCCTCCCCTTCAATCAGGATGGCGATGTGCTCACAATCAAATGGAATTGGGTTCCAGTTGTCATCAACCTGTTGAATGGCCAAACTGGTTCGTGAATCCGCGGTACAGAGGTATGACCGCCACGGTTGTGCTTCCGCAGCCTGTAAGCCCAGCAACAGGAATATGGACGTGATTACTTTGTTTGCTGAATCCATTGCCAATTCTCCATGGTGGATAGGAGATTGGACCTTTGATCATTGGATCAGTTCCTTGAGCACCACATCGGCGGCGCGGATGCCGAATGAACTGATCACCATTGGGCTGGTGCCGTAGCCGGAATCGCAATCGAGTTTGAGGGAGGTGGGATCGTCGGTTTCGCAGAACGGCAGGACCATGTTTTGGTCGGAATAAACCGCTTGGATGTTGAATTTTTTGCGTTGTTTTAAACCGTGGTGTTTGCGCAATTCATAGCGCACTTTTTTCAACAAGCGATCGCCGCTGCTTTGCGCCAGATCCCCAGTCAGGATGCGGCTGGGGTCGGTTTTGCCGCCGGCACCGCCACAGGTGACCACCGGGATGCCGCGTTGTCGGCATCCGGTCAACAACAAGACCTTGTGTTTGACCGAGTCAATGGCATCGATCAGGTAATCAAACGTGAGCAACAGCTCATCGGCATTGCTGGCCATGAAAAAAGCTTCGTGGGCCGTCACCTGGCACGCAGGGTTGATGTCGGCAATCCGCCGGGCCATGGTCTGCACTTTGCTCTGTCCCACGGTGCTGTCCAAAGCATGGATTTGGCGGTTGATGTTGGTCACGCACAATTCATCGGCATCAATCAGGGTCAAGTGCCCCACCCCGCTGCGGGCCAGCATTTCGGCCGCCCAACAACCGACACCGCCCAAACCAACAATGGCCACATGGGCCTGCTGCAACTGCGCCAGCTGGGTGACTCCAAATAAGCGTTCAATGCCACCAAAACGGTCTTTCATAAGCCAAAAAGCCTCCGCGCATTGTCGCTGGTCTGCGTGGCCAACTGCATTGGATCGATGTCTTTGATGGCGGCGATGTCTTGGTTCACCCGCAGCAAATCAATCGGCAAATTGCGTTTGCCATGGCGGTCATAAAACGGTTGATCCGGGGCATCGGTTTCCAACAGCATGTGCTGGGGGTCCACCGCGCGCACCAAAGCTTGGAGTTTGCTGGCTTTGGGATTGCACACCGCCGGCCCAAATCCCAGCAACACCCCACAATCGGTGATCTGCTTGGCTTGTTCGATCGAGCCATTAAAACTGTGCATCACGGCCTGAAAATAATCGTGTTGACGCAACACGTCGAACACCTCGGCCACCGCGCCGCGCACGTGCAAAATCAATGGCAAATTGAAGTGTTTGGCCAACACCACCTGGGCTTCAAACACCAGGCGTTGTTTCTTTTTATCCAGGTTTTTGAGGAAATGATCCAGGCCACACTCGCCGATGCCCACGGCTTGGCTTACGGGGATGGCGGCGGCCAACTGTTCCAGGTCAGCACCACTGTGTTGATCAATGTAATAAGGGTGTAAGCCCAAAGTGTGCACAATGGCTGGGTGGCTGTTGGCCAATTGTTCAACGGCGGCAAATCGTTGGCGACTGACCGCAGGTACCACAAAGCGTTGCACGCCTGAAATGTGGGCCAGCTTGACCAGTTCCTCGCGGTCCAGATCAAATCGCGGATCATCCAAATGAATGTGTGAATCTATCAGTTCGATCAAATCACCGGTTCCACAAACAGTCGTGGCATCACATCACCCCAGTGCACGTAATGATCCACCAGCAAGAAGGCAAACAACAGCATCAAATACCAAATGGAGTATTTAAACGTTTGCCAGGCCAATAAGGGCGATTGGGTTTTTTTCAATTGCAGTGTCATCCACAGGAATTTACCACCCAGCAACAGCGCGCCGATCAAATAAATCAGACCACTCATGCCGGTGAGGAACGGAAACACCGTGACCAGGATCAAAATGATGGTGTATAAAATGATGTGCAGCTGGGTGAATTTGACCCCATGGGTGACCGGCAACATGGGGATGTCTGCTTTGGCGTAATCCTCCTTGCGGTAAATCGCCAAGGCCCAAAAATGCGGCGGTGTCCAGGCAAAGATGATGCCAAACAAGATCAACGAGTCAGCAGTCACATGCCCGGTCATGGTGGACCAACCCAACACCGGTGGGGTGGCACCGGCGGCCCCACCAATCACGATGTTTTGCGGCGTGGCCCGCTTCAGAAAAAAAGTATAAATGAAGGCATAACCAATCAATGACAAGAAGGTCAACACAGCGGTCAACACATTGACAAAGTACACCAGCACCGACATGCCCAACACGGTCAACAAACCCGCAAATATCAACACCTTGGCGGCACTGAGTTCGCCGCTGGGCAATGGCCGGTGTTGGGTACGGAGCATGATGGCATCGGCTTTTTGGTCGGCCCAATGGTTGATCGCTGCCGCCGCGCCTGAGGACAGGCCGATGCCCACCATGCCCCACCACACCAAGATCCATTCCGAGGTGGGAAAGTTGCGCATGGACAACAGCATACCGACCAAGGCGGTGAACAAAATCAACAACACCACTTTGGGTTTGGTCAATTCCAAGTATTGTTTCAGTTGACTCATGGGTGTCGCTCAGGCCGTCGAATTTCTGGTTTTATACAACAAAATGACCATGTTGGCCAGCAACAAGGCCGCCACGCCATTGTGCAAGGTGGCCACCACCAAAGGCAATGAATAGGTCACATTGATGATGCCCAAGGTGATTTGCAACGCGAGCAACACCAACAAACTGATGCCCATGGGCAACAGCTCACGATTCCGGGTCAGCTTGAAAATCAACCAGGCAAAGTAGCCCGTCACCACCACCGCACCGATGCGGTGCATCATCTGAATGGCCATGCGGGCCGGGCCATCTTTGACCCCAAACTCATAGTCTGGCCCAATTTGTTTATACAAATCCATGGCTTGGGCAAAATCCATCGGCGGCCACCACATGCCATTACATTGGGGAAAGCCAACACAAGCCAAAGCGGCATAATTGGCACTGGTCCAGCCACCCAGGGCAATTTGCAGCATCAACAACACGGTCCCAACCACCACCATCCATTGTTTCACATGGCCGGCATAGCGGTAGGGGGTCAATGAAGGGGTGCGGGAGGCCGCCAGCCACACCATCAAGGACATCACCGTTAAGCCACCCAGTAAGTGGGCCATCACCACCACCGGGTGCAGTTTCCAGGTCACGGTCCACATCCCCAGCATGCCCTGGAAAATGATCGCCAGCAACACCACCAAAGGCAAACTGTATGAGGCCATGTGGCGTTGTCTGAAGGCCCAGACAAACAACACGATGGCGATCACGCCCAAGATGGTGGCCAAGTATCGGTGGACCATTTCTTTCCAGGCTTTGGCAATCTCAACCACCCGCTCGTGGGTGGCATTGGCCTGGGCAATTTCATCGGCTTCATTGGGCCAGGTGATGTGACCATAACAACCCGGCCAATCGGGACAACCCAGCCCGGCATCGGACAAGCGCACATAGCCGCCCAACACAATCACACACAAGGTCAAACCGACCGCAAACCACGCCAAATGTCTGTATTTCATATCAATCGCCTTTTCTTTTCACCAACAAGGATAAATCTTTGATGATTTCACTGGAAGTGTTTTCTGGGGTAAAGGCCATCATCAAGTAGCCTTCGGGAGCCACCACATACAAGCCATGCCCATTTTGCAAGGACACTTGCGACAATTCATCCATCACTTGGACCAGGGCTTCTTCACCGGCCAAAGACACTTTTTGGATGTGGGGATAGGCATCTGGCAAGTCAGACAAAAAATCATCGGCCATCAGCATCAATTGCATTTTTTCCAGGCGATGACCCAGGCTCAATCGGTATTTGTGTAGATCTGTTTCCAAGGCCGGGCACTGGGCACCACAAGCCTCTGGGGTGCGGCGGATCAAGGTCCAATGGCCTGCCAATGCTTGGGCCCAAGGGGCATCGGTGTGATCGGCCAATTTCACCAGTGGTGAAACAAAATGACCATGGTTCTTGGTGCTGTCAGGTTGGTATTCAATCAAACCCGAACTGAGCATATAAGCCACCACCACAGGCGCCATAAACAGCACCGCTGTGAAGATGATGGTCAATCGATTTTTGGTTTTAGCTTGCATCTTGTTTTCTTGTCATTTGTTTGCGGATGAATAGGCCATACACCAGGCACAACACCACCGCCATGGTGAACCATTGGGCGGCATAGGCTTGGTGCTTGGCCACCGTCATGCGGGGTAATTGCCAGGCCCGCACAAAACCATGATCCATGGCAGGATCCAGTTTCAACACCTGCGGCAAGACCTCACACTTTGTGTCTGATTGATTGGCACAGTGTCGTTGTTTGATCAGGTTCACCGTTGGCGCCTGGGGCAAATAGGTGACGGTTTGTTGCGCCTGATGCTGGATGGTTTGTTCACCCAGTTGCACACCTGGCCGTGGCCAATCACCGATCAAACCACGCACCAATTGCGGCCCTGACTCAATGTCCAAATCAAGGGCGGCTTCAGGCTGCCAACCGCGGTTGACCAACAACCATTGTTGCGATTGGGTTTGCATCGCGGTGAACACAAAATACCCCACCTGGCCGTCAATGATCTGGTTGGCCAACAGCAGGTGCGTGGGGTGGTATTCACCCCAGGTTTCAATGCGATTGAACGGTTGCAGGCGTTGCCATTCTGCATCGGTTTGTGGCCTCAACCACTGTTTGTCGGCCAGGCGTTCATTGATCACGCGCTTTTCTTCGGCCCGGCCCAATTGCCAAAAACCAGCCCACACCATCAGGCAGAAGATCATCAACCACAATGCCGTGAACAGCCAGGGAAAACGCCGCCTCATGTCAGGTTCTCAGGGTCGGTTCAAGAAATTGGGTTGGTGGGGCTCGATCCAGCCCATGTAGGCCGCCAGGATGATGAACAAAAACAGCAGCACACTCAAAGCCACGCGGACGGTCAAAAAACGCACCGTGTTTTGACTTTGACCCTTGCCTTTGACCAAATAAAACATGGCCGAACCGAGGCTGAATAAGATGAACAACAAAATGACAATGATCAGGTACTTCATGGGCAGGGCTGTGACAATCAGAAGCCGTATTTTAATGGATTTGCTGTAAAAAACCCATCAAAGCGATGGGTTTTCTACACAATCTATGGGCGACTCTGGATCAAATGATGTACACAAAGATGAACAGACCCAGCCAGACCACGTCCACAAAGTGCCAATACCAAGCCACGGCCTCAAAACCAAAGTGACTTTCGGGGCGGAAGTGGCCACGCCACACGCGCACCGTGATCACCGAGATCATGATCGCTCCCAGGGTCACGTGCATGCCGTGGAAGCCGGTCAACATGAAGAAGGTCGAACCATAAATACCGGAACTCAACTTCAAGTTGTATTCCTGATAAGCAATCACATACTCTTCGGCTTGATAGAAGATGAAGATGGCACCCAACAGCACCGTGGCGATCAACCAAATCACGGTTTGCTTGCGGTTGTTGGCCCGCAAGGCATGGTGAGCGATGGTGATGGTCACCGAACTGGCCAACAACAACAAGGTGTTGACCAAAGGCAGGTGGTAAGGATCAATCAGGGTGAATTGGCCACCCAAGTCCAAAGGACCGTTGGTCGGCCACACCCCTTCATATCCGGGGTACAACACTTCATTGGTGGCCAAGCCGGTGCCTTCGCCACCCAACCAGGGCACCGAGAAGTTTCGCGCATAAAACAAAGCCCCAAAGAAACAGGCGAAAAACATCACCTCTGAAAAGATGAACCAGATCATGCCCATGCGGAATGAGGTGTCCACTTGGGTGTTGTACAAACGCTCTTCACTTTCTTTGACCACTTCACCAAACCAACCAAACATCATCCAAATGATGATGGCCAGGCCCAGGTACATGACCCATGGCGTGCCAGGGTTTTCACTGTTCAACAGGTTGATGGCACCCAACACGGTGACCGTCAAACCAATCGAACCCACAATCGGCCACTTGGCCAAATGTGGAACGTAATATTGATCTTTACTCGCTTCTGACATGTTAATAAGCCCCTAAATGTTAAATGTTGTCGTGATTTGTGTTGTTGGCCGCTTGTTCAGCGGTCATTTTATTTTTATTAAAGAAGGTGTATGACAAAGTCAGCACTTCAATGTCTTTGGGAATATCGGAACTGACGATGAAGGTCACTGGCATGTTCTTCTCTTCACCCGGTTGCAACAGTTGTTCGGTGAAACAAAAGCACTCGGTTTTGCTGAAATACAATGATGCTTGGCCCGGCGCCACACTGGGTACGGCTTGGCCAGTGACCGCCACATCAGCCACATTTTGCGCGATGTATTCTGTGGCATACAATTTACCTGGAATCACTTCCATGGAAAACTGTTTGGGTTTGAAGGCCCAAGGCAAGTCGCTGTTGACGGTGCCATCGAATTGCACCGTGATGGTGTGGTCAGCCGTTTGGTTGGTGACGTCTTCGGTGGCCACCACCCCGGTCTTGCCGTTCAGGCCGGTGATGTCACAGATGATGTCATACAGGGGAATCATCAATCCCACAAAACCCACCATGGCCACCACCACCACGAGGCTGGTTCGGACCACCTTTCTGGTACCCAGTTCACGCTGCATGGGTCGCCACCTTATACACCGCCCAAGCAAAGAAACCCACCGCCACCAGCGCCAACACCACGGCGGTTTTTCTGGCGGCTTTGCGTTGTTGCTGGAGGCGTTGTTCTTCTGAATTCATCGCTGTGCCTGGCTTCAGTGGGTTTTACCGTGAGCCATTTTGTCCAAATCAACCGGTCCGAAATCTTCGAACGTGTGATACGGCGCCGGTGAAGGCACGGTCCATTCCAGACCTTTGGCGCCTTCCCACACTTCAGCCGTCGCTTTTTCACCACCGCGCACGGTTTTCCACACGATGTAGATGAAGAAGACCTGGGCCAAACCGAAGGCAAAACCACCGATCGAAGACCACATGTTGAATTCAGCAAACTGCGTGGAATAATCCGGAATCCGTCTGGGCATACCGGCCAAGCCCAAGAAGTGTTGTGGGAAGAACAACACGTTGACAGAAATGGTCGACCACCAGAAGTGGATTTTACCCAAGCGTTCGTTGTACATGTGACCCGACCATTTGGGCAACCAGTAATAAGCCCCGGCGATGATCGCAAACACCGCACCGGTCACCAACACATAATGGAAATGCGCCACAATGAAGTAGGTGTCGTGGTACTGCAGATCCACTGGCGCCAAGGCCATCATCACCCCGGAGAAACCACCGATGGTGAACAAGATCACGAAGGCCAATGAGAACAGCATCGGTGTTTCAAAGGTCATCGACCCTTTCCACATCGTCGCCACCCAGTTAAACACCTTCACCCCAGTGGGCACCGCAATCATCATGGTGGCGTACATGAAATACAATTCAGCGCCCAAGGGCATCCCGACTGAAAACATGTGGTGCGCCCACACAATGAAGGACAAGAATGCAATGGCCGCGGTGGCGTAAACCATCGACACGTAACCAAACAACGGCTTGCGGGCAAAGGTGGGAATGATTTCAGAAATCACACCAAAGGCCGGCAAGATCATGATGTACACTTCGGGGTGACCGAAGAACCAGAAAATGTGCTGGAACAACACCGGATCACCACCGCCGGCGGCGTTGAAGAAACTGGTGTCAAAGTAGCGATCGGTCAACAACATGGTCACCGCACCGGCCAACACAGGCATCACGGCGATCAACAAGAAGGCGGTGATCAACCAAGTCCAAACGAACAAGGGCATGTTCAAGTAGCCGACGTTGGGCGCGCGCATGTTCATGATGGTGGCGATCACATTGATCGCACCCATGATCGAGGAAATCCCCATCAAATGCACGGCAAACACCAAATAAGCGACGTTGTGTCCACCTTGCAACACCAAGGGTGGGTACATGGTCCAACCACCGGCTGGCGCCCCGCCATCCATGAATAAGGTCGATGACAAAATGGCGAAAGCGAATGGCAAAATCCAGAATGACCAGTTGTTCATCCGTGGCAAGGCCATGTCAGGGGCCCCAATCATCATTGGGATCATCCAGTTGGCCAAGCCCACAAAGGCTGGCATCACCGCACCAAACACCATGATCAATGCATGCATGGTGGTCATTTGGTTGAAGAAATCTGGCTCCACGAATTGCAGGCCAGGTTGGAACAGTTCCAGTCGAATGACCATCGCCATGGCGCCACCAAAGATGAACATGGCAAAGGCAAAGATCAAATACAAGGTACCGATGTCTTTGTGATTGGTGGTCATCAACCAACGCTTCACAAACCCTTTGGGCTTGTGATCATGATCGTGGTGATCGTGAGCTATTTCATCGTGTGTGATATCGTGACTCATCTTCAATCCTCTCAATTATTGTTTCATGCTTTTGACAGTGGCTGGCTGAACGGCGTCAGCAGCGGTGTTGCCAAAAGAATTGCGGGTGTAAGTGATGGCAGCGGCGATGTCACTTTCTGACAACAAATTACCGAATGCCTGCATTGCGGTGCCGGGCTTGCCATTGAGCACCAAATCAATTTGGGCTGCTGGATCGCCATTGACCAATTCACTGCCAGCCAGGGCAGGGAAAGCCGGCTCCATGCCGGTGCCGTCGGCTTGGTGACAGGTGGCACATTGGGTGTTGTACACCTCTTCGCCCTGGGCCATCAGCTCAGCTTGGGTCCATTCTTTGTCAACCATTTCAGCTTCCACGGCTTGGGTGCCTTTTTGTTCGGCCAACCAAGCAGCGTAATCTTCCTGACTCAACACCTCGACCACAATGGGCATGAAGCCATGGTCTTTACCACACAACTCGGCACATTGACCGCGGTAAGTGCCTGGGGTTTTGACATTGGTCCAGGCTTCATTGATGAAACCGGGTATGGCGTCTCGCTTCCAACCAAAATCAGGCACCCACCAGGCGTGGATCACGTCATCGGCGGTGAGCAAGAAGCGGATGTTGGTGTTGGCTGGGATGACCAATGGGTTGTCGACATCCAACAGGTAATTCTCAACGGTGGCCGGATCAATTCCTGAGCCCTTTTGGCGGGCCAGGTTGCTGTCTTTGGCCAGGGTGCTCAAAAAACTGATGCCCTCTTCCATGTAATCGTATTTCCACTTCCATTGGTAACCGGTCACTTTGATCGTCAGGTCAAACTGCATGCGTTTGCCGGCATCATCGGTGGGGTTCTCCATGGTGATCAAAGCACGGGTCGCTGGTATCGCAATCACCACCAAAATCAAAATGGGGATGATGGTCCAAATCACTTCAGCCTTGGTGCTGTGGGTGAATTGTTCGGCTTGAGCGCCTTTGGATTTGCGGTGGGCGAAGATCGACACGATCATGGCGCCAAACACCACCACCCCAATCACAATACAAATCCACAAGGTGAACATGTGCATCCCATAGGCGGCCTCACTGAATTCGGTGACACCCTTTCTTAAATTCAATCCATATTCAGCTGCGGCCATGGACGTTGCCAACAAACCCGCAATCAGCATCATGAATTTAATCTGTGCTTTTTTCATAAATTATTACCCTAAAGAATTTTTGAAAACCAAGACCTGGCTCGTGTGGCAATGATGTTTGCCGGGGGAATGCCACACACATTGCACCCAACAAAGGCCGACTGAGGCGCTGCCCCAATCAATCATCAACCCTCAAAAACCAACCGGTCAAACCGGCCACTGTGGCTGCGACCAAATGTCGCACAGGTCAAACGCGGCAATTCTACCACGCGACATCAAAAATATCTGCAACTTGTGTTATTTTTTTGTTAGCTGACAGTGCTTCACTGGCCTGTTTTGGCGGGCCGTTTTGCGGTCGCTGTGACGCCCCACAAAAAAATTGAAAAAAAATGTGTTGATTGGCCCGACTCAATCATCTTCCTACTTAAACACCTGCCAATCAGGTGTCCGAATTGTTAATACGAAGAGGATGAAACCATGAAAAAACACACATTATTGATGCTGACTGGCCTGACCCTGGCAGGCCCAATTCAAGCCGCTGAACCTTTCATCACCTACCGCATTGGAATTTCTGACAGATGTGGCAGAGGGAATATTTCTGTGGCAGCCCAACAAGGTGGCTGTGGATTCCAACTTTGCCCGCATGGAGGGTTACAACTCTGACTGACCATTCATTATACAACGGTTCAGCAGCGACTGATTGTGTTGCGCTGGGTTCAGTGCATTCATTATAATTCACGCTCGCTTTCAAACACTTTGCCGGAACCCCTCATGACACAGCAAGCCCTGCCCTTTTCCGATCATTACTTGATGGATGAAGAAACCCTGGTCAACCAACTGTTGGATGCCGCCAATCCCGGTGCCACCAAACGCCAGGAAATCAAACAACTGGCCACTGAATTGGTCCAAAACGTGCGGGCCCAAATCGATGACATGGATGGGGTCGATGCGTTCATGAAGGAATACGACCTGTCATCCAAAGAAGGCATCTTATTGATGTGTCTGGCCGAAGCCTTGTTGCGCATCCCGGACAAAGTCACCGCCGACAAGTTGATCAAAGACAAAATTCTCGAGGCCGACTGGAAATCCCATTTGGGTAAAAGTGATTCCTTGTTCGTCAATGCCTCCACCTGGGGCTTGATGCTGACCGGTAAAATCATTGACATCGATGAAAGCAAAAGCGGCATGAAAAAAGCGCTGGACAAATTCATCAACAAAACCGGCGAACCGGTGATCCGCAAAGGCATCCACCGAGCCATGCAGGTGATGGGCAAACAATTTGTCATGGGCCGCAACATCAACGAAGCGATCAAACGATCCGGCAAAAAAGGGTTCAGAGACTACCGCTACTCCTATGACATGCTGGGCGAAGCCGCCTTGACCCAAGCCGATGCCGACCGCTATTTTCAGGCTTATTTGTCATCCATCGACCGCATTGCCGCGGCCAACCGCAAACGCCACATCAACGACGCCTCGAGCATTTCCATCAAATTGTCAGCCCTGCATCCACGTTACGAGGTGGCCAATGTGTCGCGGGTGATCACCGAGCTGGTGCCCCGGGTGTTGGAAATTGCCAACCAAGCCAAGGCCCTCAATGTGGCGCTCACCATCGATGCCGAAGAAGCCGATCGCTTGGAAATTTCCTTGCAGGTTTTTGCCGCCGTTTATGCCCAACTGGAAGATTACCAAGGCTTTGGACTGGTGGTCCAGGCCTACCAAAAACGGGCTTTGAAAGTGCTGGAGTGGCTGGCTGATTTGTACGATCAACACCACCGCCTGATCCCCATCCGTTTGGTCAAAGGCGCCTATTGGGACACCGAAGTGAAACGGGCCCAGGAACAGGGGTTGAGTCATTATCCGGTGTTCACCCGCAAGGTCAACACCGATGTGTCCTATTTGGCTTGTGCCCGCTTTTTGTTGCACAACCGCTCACGCTTTTACCCGCAATTTGCCACCCACAACGCCAACACCGTGGCCGCGGTCAAAGTCATGGCGGGTGATGCCGGCGGCTATGAATTTCAACGCCTGCATGGCATGGGCCAGGCCCTGCATGCCCAAACCATCAGCCCCGATGGCTTGGACCGACCCTGTCGCATTTACGCGCCGGTGGGTTCGCACGAGGACTTGCTGCCCTATTTGGTGCGGCGTTTGCTGGAAAATGGCGCCAACACCTCATTCGTTAACCGCCTCACCGATTTGAACCTGGACATCGATGACATCACCCAAGACCCGATTGAAAAAACCCGCAAGCACAAATCGCATTTGCACCCGATGTTGCCGTTGCCGCGCGACATTTTTGGCGCCGATCGGGTCAATTCAGCCGGGGTGAATTTGGGTGACATGCAAACCGTGGACACGCTGTTGGCAGCGATTCAAGCCGAAGCCAGCCACAAACACCACGCCACCTCCTTGGTGCCTGGCAGCGAGGCCGCAGGCGAGTTGGTGGAAGTGTATGCACCGGCCAATTTGGAGGTGCAGGTGGGTACCTACAACCGCGCGCAGAGCGACGACATTAAGCGCGCCATCAGCCAAGCCCGCAAGGCCTTCCCGGCCTGGCGCGACACCGCAGTGGCGACCAAAGCCAATGCTTTGTTGAAACTGGCTGACCTGTTGGAACAACACCAAACGGAATTGCTCTACCTGCTGCAAAACGAAGCCGGTAAAACCCTGGGCGATTGCATCGCGGAATTGCGCGAAGCGGTGGATTTTTGTCGCTACTATGCTGCTGAGGCCACCCGCTTGTGTGTCAGTGGCGAAAAGATGCCTGGCCCCACCGGCGAAAGCAACTATCTGTACCATCAGGGCAAAGGCGTGTTTGTTTGCATCAGCCCATGGAATTTTCCGCTGGCCATCTTCACCGGACAAATTGTGGCGGCCTTGGTCACCGGCAACTGTGTGATTGCCAAGCCGGCCGAACAAACCAGCTTGATTGGCCATTTCACTGCCCAACTGATTCACCAAGCCGGCATCCCCACCGACGTGTTTCAACTGTTGCTGGGACCCGGCAGCGCCATCGGCACCCCCTTGTGTCAAAGCAATGACATCGCTGGGGTGGTGTTCACCGGTTCCACCCAAACCGCGCAGATCATCAACCAAAACTTGGCCAGCCGCCAAGGCGCTGCGATTGCCACATTGATCGCCGAAACCGGCGGCCAAAACTGCATGATTGCCGACTCTTCTTGCCTGCCCGAACAATTGGTCAAGGACGTCATCAATTCCGCCTTTTTCAGTGCCGGTCAACGCTGTTCGGCCCTGCGGGTGTTGTTCATCCAGGACGATGTGGCTGATAAAGTCATCCACATGTTGCAAGGGGCGATGGACGAGTTGAGTGTGGGCAAACCACAGCTGTTCGCCACCGACTTGGGCCCGGTGATCGATGCCCGTGCCCTGCAGGTGCTGCAAAACCACCAGGCCCGCATGCAGCAACAGGCCAAACCCATCAAGTCTTTGCCCACACCCCCACTGAATGGTCACTTCTTTGCCCCCCAAGCGGTCGAGATCGACTCACTGGATTTGCTCGAACAAGAAATTTTCGGCCCCTTCTTGCACGTGATCCGCTACCGCGCCAGCGAATTGGACCAAGTGATTGATGCCATCAATGGCACCGGTTATGGCCTGACCGCCGGCGTCCATTCACGCATCGATGACACCATTGAATACGTGATGTCACGCATCCAGGCCGGCAACTGCTACATCAACCGCAACATGACCGGTGCGGTCGTTGGGGTGAATCCCTTCGGTGGCATGGGCTTGTCCGGCACCGGCCCCAAAGCCGGCGGGCCGGGCTATCTGCGTCAATTCCTCACCGAAAAAACCATCACCAACAACATATCTGCGGTGGGCGGCAACGCCGACTTGTTGGAGCTGTCGGACGACGAGTGATGCCCTGATCAAGTGGTGCCTGATGTGACAATGGTTCACATCAGCACATAAAACGTGAACCACATCATACATTTTCCAACGCTGCAATAAAATCACCACCCAACCCTTGTTTCTTCGCTTGTGGCGGTGAATCATGGGGGTGCTGTCGATGATTTTTGGCGACAGGCGCAACCCGCAGAGGAGGTGAATGATGCGACATTTCATGTTTTTTTGGCTGCTGGCATGTCAGCTGCCCCATGCCGCCCTGGCCCTTGACTGGAAACCCGGTTACATGAGCTGTGACCAAGCGGTGCGACAACCCATTGCCCGCGCTTGGCGTGCGGCCAACTACCTGGAAGAAACGCTGTCTGAGATCGAGAAAGACCTCAAAGACGGCGATGACTGTGGGGCCGACACCCTGGCCTTGTTGGAGCGTTTGGACGGTTTGATTGGCACGGTCTATGAACCACTGCAATCAGCCATTGAGCGCCTGCCCGAATGTGAGAAATTTTTCAGCGAAGGCCTGATGGGCTTGTTGAAAACACGCTCTGATGGCCTCTCTGACCGACTGTTTCTGGCCTCCAGAACGGCGGCCACTTTGATCGACCAGTGCGACAACTGATCACGCGGTCGCGCGCAAGCTTGATTACAATTTGACTCGAATTCGATTTGGCCAAGCAGGGTTGGGGCCGTGATAGACCGCTGCCGAGGACCTTGTTGATCACCACAGTCAATCGGTCCCAACAGTCGGCAATCATGTGGTGAAACAATTGCCTTTCGCCCGGTTCGGCGCTGAGGAAAGCACCACCACCGACAAATAACCCGGATCCAACCGAACTAGCGAGAATAAATTTGTTTGCTGGCCTGCTGACTTTGTATCCCCGGGCAAAGGGCATTACAATTGAACCTTTTTGTTGACCACTTGCCACAGCAGCCATGTATTTGGAATATTTCAACTTGCAACAAGCACCGTTCTCGATCACCCCAGATCCTGAATTTGTTTACTTGAGCGAAAAACACCAGGAATCATTGGCCCATTTGGTTTATGGCGTCACCCGCGGTGGCGGTGCTGGTTTTGTGCAACTGACGGGCGAAGTGGGTACCGGCAAAACCACCATCAGTCGCTTGTTCCTACAAAAACTACCGGCCGACACCCAAGCGGCCTTGATCCTCAACCCCAACATCACCCCGGTGGAATTGCTGGAAAACATCTTCAAAGAATTCAAGCTTTCTACCCGTGGCATCAAGGGTAAACTCAATGCCATGGTGGAAAAACTCAATCAACAGCTGTTGCAGTGGTGGTCTGAAGGCAAAAACACCGTGGTGATCATCGACGAAGCGCAAAACATCCCACGTGACACCTTGGAACAATTGCGTTTGTTGACCAATTTGGAAACCGATCAACAAAAGCTGCTGCAAATCATCCTCATTGGCCAACCAGAATTGAAACAACTGATGCAACGCAAAGATTTGCGCCAACTGGCCCAACGCATCACTTCCCGCTTTCATTTACAACCACTGTCGGCGGCCGAAACCCGCCGTTACATCCGCCACCGGGTGGCGGTTTCCAGTGGCGCCGATAACTTGTTTTCCAGCCGCGCCATCGAACGGATTTTTCAGCAAACCCAAGGCATTCCCAGACTGATCAATGTGCTGTGTGATCGGGCCTTGGTGGTGGCCTTCGCGGCCGAAGACGACCGGGTCGGCAGCAAGCATGTGAAACAAGCCATCCGGGAAATTTATCCCGACCAGGTCAATGACTGGCACAAACTGTGGCCCATGGCCCTGATTGCGGTGTTGGCCCTGGTTTGGTGGCTGTGGCCGAATGCGGTGGTTGATGACCCAACCATTGATGTGCCGATCGAGTCACCCTGGGTGGTGCCCACCGAAGCGCCACTGGAATGGCCCAGTGCGGCCATCAGCTGGCAGCAATTATTGGCCCTGTGGGATGCCGATAATGGGGTCATCTGGAACCAAACCCGTTGCCCGGACATCAGCCTGATTGGCATGGGTTGTTTGCGCCGTCAGGGCAACCTGAATCAAATCAGCCAACAAAATGTGCCCGTGCTGTTGTTGTTGGACAATGATCAGCTGGCCTTGCTCAAAGCCCAGCGCAATGGACAATGGTTGGTCGGCACCGCTGCCGGTGATCGTTGGGTGACAGCACAAGCCATCAATCAACGCTGGTTGGGCAGTTATTTCATCCTCTGGCCAATGGCAGTTGAACTGATTAATGATACAATCGGCGCTGCCACCCAGGATTGGGCATTGAATGTGGCACAAGTGATTGACAATGACCCCAGCATCCAAGCCGATGGGTTGACCGATTGGGTCACCGAATTCCAACAACGCAATGGTTTGGTGGCTGATGGCATCATTGGCAAAGAAACCCAAATGGCGCTGTCATTGCACGCCTATCACGGACCCAAATTAGTTGAGTAAGACATGTCTTCCATCATTGATGCATTGAAAAAATCTGCGCAAAACCGCTCATCTCAGCAAGAGTCAGCGGCCAACACCATCAACTTCAGTCAAGAGTCACCACCCCAAAGCCGCCGCGGCTTTTGGTTGTTGGTGCTGCTGTTGTTGCTGGTCGTCGGCGGCCTGTTGGCATGGCAACAAGGTTGGCACCATGCCGTGATGGCCCAAGCCCAAAGCTGGCTGGGCTCGACACCAGAGCAACCGGCGGCAGCGACCCAAACAAACGAGCCAACCGAACCACCCGCTGCCAGACCCGGGCCCACAGCCAAACCGGCAACCCCACCAACGACCCGTTTAACGCCACCCAAAGCGGCTGAAGTCAAAGCCCAAAGCGCGGCCGAGAAAAGCCGCAACGACACCCCAACAACAACCGCAGAGCAAGCCACGCAATCCAATCCGGAGCCGGCTGCAGAGCGACCACCAGCGGTACCCAGCGAACCGGTGGCAGAAGACACCATCACCGTGGTGGAAAACCGCAACAGCAGCGAAACCGAAACGGCCCCTGAGACACCCACCGAAGAACCGGCGGCCGATGACCGCATGATGTTACAACCCCAATTGCAACAAGATTATTTGTTAATCCATCAGATCGATTTTGCGATTCGCAAAAACATCCCGCCGATTAAACTCAACATCCACATTTTTGATCCCGATCCAGACAAACGCATGGTGATCTTGAATGGGGTGAAATTTTTGACCGGTGATGTCATTGAGGAGTTGGTGACGGTGGATGAAATCGTCAAAGAAGGGGTGGTGTTGAAATTTGAAAACATCCGCTTTCTTGTGCCCAAGTGATCAACTTTTCCAACCTCAAGCCCAGCCATTTTCCCTACGTTTCGTTGGTCTTGTTGTTGCTGTTTTTGCTGTTTTTGGTGTTGTCCGAAATGAGCCCTTACCGGGATCATCTGCTGAACCAGTATGCGATCAACACCGCAGCCTACTGGCAGGTCATCCAACAACAACCGATCGAAACGGTGCGCTTGATCACGGCGTTGTTTTTACACGGCAACATCCTGCATTGGGTGATCAACAATTCGGTGTTTTTGTTGTTGGCCTTTGCCATTGAGCGGGTCATTGGCTGGCAAAAATTCCTCGCGGTGTTTTTGTTGTCAGGGGTGGTGGGCAACTTATTTGCCTGCTACTTTTTGCAAGAACAAGACAACTTATTGCTTGGCGCCAGCGGCGCGGTGTCGGGCTTAATCGGCCTGTGGCTGGTGCTGTTTCCACAAAAAAAAATCAACTTCATCCTGCCCATCGGCTTGTATTTACAAAAAACGTCGATGCCAATTGCGGTGGTCATCATTCTGTGGCTGATCATCCAGATCATTCTGCAATTTCAGCCCAATCCGTCTTATGACATCGCCTGGATCAGTCACATCATGGGCTTTACAACTGGTTTTTTGTTGGCTTGGTTTGTAAAATAAGATCACCCAAGGCCCTCATCACCGGACATGAAAACCAAGAGTTTGTACCGCATCAACTACATCACCAATGCCGATGTTTACGAGTTGTATGCCCAATCCGTCAGCAGCCAGGACATGTTGGGCTTCATCACGCTGTCGGACTTGCTGTTCGAAGTGAACACCCAGGTGGTCATTGACCCGGTTGAGGAACGTTTAAAAACGGAATTTGAAGGTGTCAAAACCCTGCACATCCCGCTGCACAATGTTTTGAAGATTGAAGAAGTTGAACAGAAACAATCGTGTAAAATCAAAGCATTGAAAGCCCACAACAACATCACGACACTGTCACCACAACCAGGAACCAAGCCATGAGTCAATCACACATACTCATCGTTGATGATGAACCAGACATCCGCAATTTGATATCGGAGATCCTCACCGATGAAGGATATCAGGTGTCCACCGCTGAAGGCGGTCAAGACGCCAACAAACAATTGGAGGACTTGGCCCCCGATCTGGTGTTGTTGGACATTTGGATGCCTGACATTGACGGCATCAGCTTGCTGAAGTCTTGGAACCGCAATGCCAACATGCCCTTTTCGGTGGTGATGATGTCGGGCCATGGCACCATCGAAACCGCCATCGAAGCAACCAAAATGGGCGCCCGTGATTTTGTCGAAAAACCGATTTCCTTGGCCAAGCTGCTGCAAACCATTGAACAAACCCTGGCCCACGCCCCCAGCGAACAGGCCCAACCCGAACAAAAACACGAGTGGCAAATGCTCGAGCCGATTGGTAACTCGCCGGCAGCCCAAGAACTGCGCTCCTGCATTGAAAAGCTCAGCAAAACCAGCACCAACACGGTGTTCGTCGGAGACAGTGGCACCGGCAAGCTGACCCTGGCTTTGCTGCTCCACCACCACCGCCACCATGACCCCCAAGCCGCCATCATCATCGACAGCTTGACTTTGACCGACAGCAACATCAATGACCTGTTGGAGTCACACCATCAGCACCTGTCGCAGAAACACCCAGCGGGCTCCATCATCCTGACCAACATCGATTGTTTGACCCCGTCCTTGCAAAACAAGTTATTGGTGCACGTCAAACAATGGCAAATGCCGAATCAAAACAACGCGGTGCAGTTGTTATCAACCACCCAGCAAGACCTCAAAGTGATGGTGGCTAATGACGAATTCGATCGCGAGCTGTATGAATTCGTGGCCGAATTCGCGGTACCGGTGTGCTCGCTGAACGAACGCGCTGAGGACGTGCCTGAACTGCTCAACTTTTACATCAACTTCCTGCCAGACCAGGAACAAACCCCGTATCGCAAAATGTCCTTCGCGGCGCAAAACCACTTACGCAACTACGCCTGGCCCGGCAACCTCAGGGAGCTGAAAAACCTGGTGCGACAACTGCAACTGCAACCCGGCGAGGCCGAAATTCAGTTGGACGAAGTGTTCGAACTGCTGAAACAAACCCAACAAGCCCAAAGCAATTCATCGCCCAGCACCCGCTATGATTTGGAATTGCGCGAAGCCCGCGAGGAATTCGAGCGGGATTATCTGCTGTACCATTTGCGCAAAGTCGACGGCAAAGTCGGTGATCTGGCGAAAATATCTGGCATGGAACGCACCAACTTGTACCGCAAGTTGCGGGCCTTGAACATCAACCCGAAAAACGCGGACCAGTCATGAAAATCATCATCCTCGGGGCCGGTCAAGTGGGCGCATCCATCGCTGAGCACCTGTCGCATGAAAACAATGACGTAACGGTGGTCGATACCGACTCCGAGCGTTTGAGTGACATGCAAAACAAATTCGACATCCGCACCGTGCACGGCCATGCATCGCACCCATCGGTGTTGATCCGGGCCGGGGCCAATGACGCCGACATGGTGGTGGCACTGACCAATTCAGATGAGGTGAACATGGTGGCTTGTCAGGTGTGCTACAGCATATTCAACACCCCCACCAAAATTGCCCGCATCCGTGAAGCGGAGTATGCTTCGCACCCAGAGATGTTCGAGCACGAACACGTGCCGATTGATTTTCACATTTCACCCGAGCAGTTGGTGACCCGACACATCCAGGGTTTGATCGAATACCCCGGAGCGCTGCAGGTGATGGATTTTGCCCAAGGTCAGGCGCAACTGGTGACCATCAAAGTGAAACAAAAAGGACCGCTGACCGACCAGCAGCTGCGGGAGTTCGATCATTTGCTGCCCGAAGGGGTCGATGCCCGCATTGCCGCCATCTTCCGCAACAACAAATCGGTGTTTCCCAGCGGTGATGCGGTGCTCAAAGCCGGCGACCTGGTGTTTTTGTTGGCCGCTCGCAAGCACATCACCAAGATCATGGAAGCCTGGCACAAGAGTGACAAAACCAGCTACAAAATCATCCTCGCCGGCGGCGGTAACATCGGCTTTAATCTGGCCAAATCTTTGGAACGTCAGCATTCGGTCAAGATCATTGAATACAACAAAGCCCGGTCCCGCTTCATTGCCGAAGAGTTGACCAAAGCCTTGGTGATCCGCGGCGATTGCACCTCTGAGGAGTTGTTGAATGAGGAAAACATCAACCACACCGACATCTTCTGTGCCTTGACCAATGACGATCAAGCCAATTTGTTGTCGGCCTTGATGGCCAAGAAAATGGGGGCCAAAAAAGTCCTGACCTTGATCAACAAACAAAACTACGCGCAGTTGATTGAAAAAGACACCATCGACATCGCCATCTCACCCCAGCACATCACCATGGGTGGCATCCTGGCCCACGTCCGTGGTGATTACACCGCCCGGGTTCATTCCTTGCGTTCGGGTGACGCCGAAGCCATTGAAGTGGAAGTCACCGGCGACAGCACCTCATCCAAAGTGGTCGGCAAAATGATCAAAGAAATCAATTTGCCGCCAGGCTGCAACATCGGCGGCATCATCCGCCAGGATCAGGTGATGATGGCCCACCGCAATGTGGTGATCGAAAGCAAGGACCACCTGATCATGTTTGTTACCGACAAACGCAACATCAATGACTTGAAGCGTTTGTTCGAAGTCGACGCTTCTTTCTTGTGATGCCATGAACCCCAGACTGATCGCCAAAATCATCGGCCTGCTGCTCCTGGTTTCCAGTTTCATGATGCTGCCGCCTGCACTGGTTGGCTTCATCTATCAGGATGGTGACATCTGGCCTTTCCTGGAAGGTTTTGCCACTTTGGCCTTGTTGGGTGCGATTCCCTTTTTCATGTACCGCAAAATCGATGCCGAGCTAAAAATCCGCAGTGGCTTTTTGGTGGTCGGTGCTTCTTGGTGGATCGTCGGGCTGGCCGGGGCCTTGCCCTTGTTTTTGTCCGATCACATGAACCTGTCGGTGACCGATGCCATCTTTGAATCGATCTCTGGATTAACCACCACCGGTGCCACCATCCTCACTAACATCGATGACTTGCCGCATTCGGTGAAATACTACCGCCAGCAGCTGCAATGGTTTGGCGGCATGGGCATCATCGTACTGGCCGTGGCGGTGTTGCCGATGTTGCGCATTGGTGGCATGCAGATCTTTCGGGCCGAAACCCCTGGCCCCATGAAGGACCAAAAACTGACCCCCCGCATCACCGAAACCGCCAAAGCCTTGTGGTTTATTTATTTGGGCATCACGGTGATGTGCGCCTTGAGCTATTTCATGGCCGGCATGAATGTGTTTGATGCCATTTGCCATGCCTTCACCACCATTTCCATCGGCGGCTTTTCGACCTACGATGAATCACTGGGGCATTTCAACAATTCGCTGATTGAATTGATCGCGGTGATCTTCATGATCATCGCCGGGATCAATTTTGCCTCGCACTTTCTGGCCTGGAAAACCGCCTCCATCCGCACTTATTTGGTGGACACCGAAGTCAAAGTTTTTTTGGGATTTTTGGCCGCCGCTTCGGCCATCACTTCTTTCCAACTGTACGTTTCAGGCACCTCCGGCTCCTTGTATGAGTCGATCCGCCAAGGCACCTTTCAGGCGGTGTCGGTCGGCACCACCACCGGCTTCACCACCGAATCATTTCATTTGTGGCCCGGGGCCTTGCCCTTGCTGTTGATATTGTTCAGCACCATCGGCGCCTGCGCCGGTTCCACCGGTGGCGGTTTCAAAGTCATCCGCATGATCCTGTTGTTCAAGATGAGCATGCGTGAACTGCACCGACTGATCCACCCACACGGTAAATACCTGGTCAAAATCAACGGCAAAACCGTCAACTACCGGGTGCTGGATTCGGTCTCGGCCTTTTTCGTGCAATTCTTGTTTTTGTGGTGTGTGTTCACTCTGTTGCTGGCCGGTTTTGGCGAAAACATCACCACCGCCTTCTCCGCGTCTTTGGCCTGCTTGACCAATTTGGGTCCGGCTTTGGGCGACGCCGGCGCCAACTATGCCAACGTCTCTGATGGCGCCAAGTCGGTGTTGTCGGTGGCCATGATTTTTGGCCGCTTGGAGCTGTTCACCCTGTTTATTTTGTTGATCCCGGCCTATTGGGAATATTGATCAATGGGCGGCGCCCGAACGGGCAAACACCACCGCGATGACCTTGGCCACCCCGGCCTGTTTCAGGCATTGGGCGGCGGCCCGCATGGTTTGTCCGGTGGTCATCACATCATCCAGCAGCAACACGGTGGTCGCTGTGATGGGTTTAACCACGGTGAACGCGGCGCGCACATTGGCTGCCCTTTGACGCTCACTCAGTTCGGCTTGCATGGCGGTGTTTTTGACCCGCTGCAGGTGCCGATCCAGCAGCGGCCTGGCTTGGGCCTTGGCCAGCAAGCGGGCGATTTCTTGGGCTTGGTTGAAACCGCGTGACAGCAACCGGCGACGGTGCAGCGGCAGCGGCACCAAGGGCACGGTTGGATCCAACCCTTGTACCAACGGCATCAGGCATTCGGCCATCACCCGGGCGCGATCCAAACGCTCGCCAAACTTCAGTTGTTGCACCCAAGTGCTGACCGGTGCTTGGTAGAGTGTGGCACACAAGGTGCGGCTGAAGGCGGGGGGATCGCTGCGGCACTCACCGCACAAGCTGTCGGCTTGGGGCATGGGTTTGGCGCAACTGACACAGGGGTTGGCTGGGGCTTGGATCAGCGTCTGACAGCCGACACACAAGCTGTCGGGGGTGTGGACTTGACAGACCACACAGCGGCGCATGTCAATTCACCCACTGCCGATCATTCATTGGCCATTTGGGCCGCTTCGGCCAAATCCACACTGACCAGTCGGGACACGCCCGGCTCGCGCATGGTCACGCCCATCAACTGGTGCGCAATTTCCATGGTGACTTTGTTGTGCGAGACAAACAGGAACTGAACTTTCTCAGACATCTCCGCCACCATCTGCGAGAAACGCCCAACATTGGCATCATCCAAGGGTGCATCCACCTCGTCCAACATACAGAATGGGGCTGGGTTGAGGTTGAAGATGGCGAACACCAGTGACACCGCAGTCAACGCCTTTTCACCACCTGATAACAACTGGATGCTGGATACCCGTTTGCCCGGTGGTCGGGCCATGATCGACACCCCGGTGGTCAGCAAGTCATTGCCGGTCAATTCCAAGTAGGCATGACCACCACCAAACAGGCGGGGGAACAGTTGTTTGATGTTGGTGTTGACCGCTTCAAAAGTTTCTTTGAACAGGGTGCGGGTGTCTTTGTCGATGCGCGCAATGGCTTGTTCCAAAGTGGCCAGCGCTTGTTCCAAATCGTCATTTTGCTCGTCCAAATATTGTTTGCGTTTGGACTCTTCTTCAAATTCTTCGATGGCGGCCAAATTCACCGGCTCCAGACGCAGGATGCTGCGGTGTAAGCCCTCGGTTTGTGACTCCTTGCGCTCGATCAATTGGGGCAAGGAAGCCGGGGTGATTTCACCCACGGTGGTCAACAACTCTGCGGCGTCGTGCCCCAAGTCTTGCAATTGTTCGGCAAAGCCATTGGCCCTCAGTTCATTGGATTGGAACTCCAATTTGGCCGCTTCCAGTGCATTGCGCGCTTCGTCGATTTGCTGTTGGTGTTGATGACGCAGGCGCTCCAATTCATCCAGTTGGCTTTGTGCCGCCACCACCTGCTCGCGCATGGCATCGCGTTGTTTCTCCACCGCCACCCGCTGGGTGATCAATCCATCCAGGGCTTGCTTTTGCCCGGCCACCGGGTCCATATCGGCACTGAGCTGCTGCAGCAAGTGGTCTTTGCGGCTGACCAAGGATTGCAGGCTTTCCTGGGTGCGCTGGATGTTTTGTTGCAATGATTCGATTTTGTTGCTGGTGGCCGACAAGCCCATCTTGTGCTGGTAGTACTGGTTGGAGATGTCATTCAACTGGGCTTTGGTTTGGTGGTAGGTTTGCTGCAGGGTTTGTTGTTGATCCAACAACTCGATTTTGCTTTGCTCGTACTTGGCCAGTTCATTGATGGCCGCTTCCAAGGTGGCCCGAGATTGTTTGACTTGCGCCTCGTCTTCGGCCAATTGCTGTTGGATTTGTTCGGTTTCGGCGGCTTTTAGTTGGTCCTGCTGCAGCTCCCGTTCGATCAACTGTTGTTTGTTCATGATCAAGCCGTTCAATTCCGACAGCTTGCGGTGCGACATGTTGACATCCAACTGCAACTGATCGACCCCGGTTTCGGCCGTGACCCGATCGGCTTTGAGTTGTTGCAGTGTGTCTTGCAGCTCGGCCAATTGGGCTTCATCGGCGTCGATTTCCTGGTGCAAAGACTTCAGCTCTTTTTGCCGCAACAAGAAGCCTTCGGCTTGTTCGCCGCGATTGATGTGCAGCCAATGGCGGCCCAGCCACTCCCCTTGTTGGGTCACCACCGACTCGCCCGCCGCCAGTTGATCTACCATGGCTTGCGCCGCTGTCAAATCGTTACAAATGCGCACTTGGTTGAACCAGGCCAACACCGCATCCGGTGCCTTCACGCATTCGGCCAAGGTGCCGGCTAGGGCCGCCACTTGTCCGCGGGCATCGTGCACCAAATTCAAAGCGCCAAACGACCAATCTGTCATCACCGCAGGCAGGTCTGGGTTGCTGGTGACCCAGGCTTGTAAGCGGTCTTTGAGCACGGTTTCCACCGCCACTTCCCAACCGGCTTCCACTTCCAGTTGTTCGGCCAAGCGCTTGGCTTGGATGTCACCGTTCTGAGCCAACCACTGCTGCAGTTGTTCATTGTCTTCGGCTTGGGCGGCTTGTTGTAAGGCCAACAAAGACCCCCGACGGCCTTTGTGTTGGTGCAAACGTTGTTGCCGTTCATCGATTTGTTGGCGCACTTGCTGGGTTTGTTCAGCCACGGTGCCCACCTGTTCTTTTTGCTCAGCCAGCAACTGTTCGCTGGTGTCGTGTTTGGCTTGCTGGGTGTCCAATTGTTGTTGCAAAGCCTCGGCTTCTGACTGCAACTTGCTGACCAGCTCATTGTTGTCGCCAGGGGCCACCGCTTTGAGCCGCTCGGACTGACGCATCATGTGTGATTCCAGTGACGCAATGCGGGTTTTTTCCACATCAATGGTGCGCGCGTGTTCGGCGATGTACTGGTTGTTGGTTTCCCAGGCGGTGCGCCATTCGTCTTGCGCCGCTTCACTGCTTTCATTCAGGCTTTGCGCCTCTTCCAACTGCATGGCCAGGGCCTCTTCTTGTGGCTTACCGGTCTCGAACAAGGCCTTGTGTTCTTGCAGTTGTTGCTCATCCTGGGACAGGCGGTCTTGCGCTGTTTTCAGGTTGTCTTCGGTTTGCTGCAGGTCTTTCTGGTGCCGTTCGGACAAGGACTTGGAATGGGCGATGGCTTGTTCGATTTTGCCGATTTCGGCGTTGATTTGATACAACTGTTCTTGCAGCTGGTTGTTTTCATCGGACAAAGTTTGGTGCACCACCCGGTGCTCTTCGATGCGTTTTTCGCCATCGGTTTGCCCCGCTTTGGCCTGTTCCACTTGGGTATTCAGTTTGGCCACCTGCCCTTGGCCCAATTCCGCTTGGGTGTGCCACTGCTGCCAGCGCAAGGCCAGTACTTCGGCTTTGATCAACTTGAACTGGTCTTTCAGCTGGGTGTAACGTTCGGCATTTTTTGCCTGGCGTTGCAAATGTTGAATGTGTTTGCCCACTTCGGTGCGCAGGTCATCCAAGCGTTCCAGGTTTTCCTTGGTGCGCTTGATGCGACGCTCGGTTTCTCGCCGCCGTTCGCGGTATTTGGAAACCCCTGCGGCCTCTTCGATGTAACCCCTGAGGTCTTCGGGCTTGGATTCCACGATGTTGGAAATCATGCCCTGTTCAATGATGGAATAGCTGCGTGGCCCCAGGCCGGTGCCCAAAAACAAGTCCACGATGTCTTTTTTGCGGCATTTGCTGCCGTTGAGGAAATAACTGGATTGGCCATCCCGGCTGACCTGTCGTTTGACCGACACCTCATTGTATTGGGCATACTCGCCTTTGAGCTGTCCATCGGAGTTATCAAAGATCAATTCCACCGTGGCCATGCCCACCGGTTTGCGGGTCGATGAACCGGAAAAAATCACATCGGTCATCGACGCCCCACGCAGCATCTTGGCTGAGGTTTCTCCCATCACCCATCGCACCGCATCGATGATGTTGGATTTGCCACAGCCATTGGGACCCACCACACCGATCAAATTGCTGGGCAACAAAACTTCGGTCGGATCCACAAACGATTTGAAGCCGGCTATTTTTATCTTTGATAGTTTCATCTTATTGTGTAATTTGCTTGATAAATCTTCCTTTTTTGGGTATTGTTCCGCCCTTGAAAGAACCGAGCCTCAGCACACTTGAGGCCCACCAACCAGAGAATAACATGTCCACACATCCCACCAAAGACCTCGAAACATTTGTTAACCCCAATCAGGAACGGGATTATACCATCATTATCGACATTCCTGAATTCACCTGTCTGTGTCCCAAAACCGGCCAACCTGACTTTGCCACCATCAAGCTGGAATACCAGCCAGATGAGCTGTGTGTGGAGCTCAAAGCCTTGAAATTGTACATGTGGACCTTCCGTGAACGCGGCGCCTTCCACGAAGCCGTGACCAATGAAATCCTCGATGATTTGATCGCAGCGGTTGATCCCAAATGGATGAAAATCACCATGAAGTTTAACGTCCGTGGCGGCATCTACACCGACGTGGTGATCGAACACCGAAAATAAAAACACCAAGCCGGCCATGGATGATCACGCCAAGACCCAATTGAACGAATTGCTGCGGCACTACTTTTGGCCTGATGGCCCAGGTTGTGCCGCAGTGGTCCACCAACGCGGCCAACTGTTGTTTGAATCAGCCGTGGGCATGAGCCATGGCCCCCAACCCAGCCCATTGCGGTTGACTGATCGCATTGATCTGGCCAGCTGCAGCAAAATGTTCACCGCCACCGCCATCATGCAATTGGTGGAACAAGGGCGGTTGCGCTTGGCAGACCCCATCAGTCAGTGGTTTGATATTCCCAGCAACCCCGAGCACCGACCCATTCAGGTGATCGATTGCATGCGCCACACCAGCGGCATCGAGGACTACCTCCAAGCCGGGATGTACACCGAACCGGCAGCCTTGACCCAAACCGGCATCCAGCAAACCCTGATGAACGCCTTGATTGAAGCGGTTCCTGGTGTTGCACACCATTACAGCAACAGCAACTATGTGTTGTTGGCGCAAATCATTGAACAGGTCACCCAAGACAGCTACACCGACCACTTGCAACATCATCAATTTCAACCGCTTGGCATTGATGCTGAGTTTTTACCGCAACATGATGGCTGGGTGTTGGCCGGCAGTGGGTTTGCCGAGTTGGTGCCCTCTGATCACATCTGGGTTGAGGTTTTGGGCGATGGTGGGATTGGGTTGTCAGCACCCGCCGCTGCTGCTTGGTTTCAAGCCTTGATCGGTGGCCGGCTGGTACAGCAACAAACCTTCAAACAGATGACCCAACAGCAATGCCTGGATGATGGCACCCCCTTCGATTATGGATTGGGGCTGTTGCTTGAGTCTGATCAACGGGGCCAATGGTTCGGTCACAACGGCAGTTGGACCGGCAGCACCTGTGTGATGGGTCACTACCCAACAGACGATTTGTCGGTGGTGATTCTGGCCAACGAATTCATGGCCCCGGTGGAGCGATTGGGCATGCAAATGCATCGCTTATTGACCGACAATTGATCGCTGTCTGCCTGATGGGGTCAGTCATCATGATGTCGGTCGTTTTAAGGCAATGTCGCTGTTCTTGAAGCGCTTGATGGAACTGCCGATCAGCATGCCCAAAATGGCCATCAGCAAGCCAGCCAATTGCGGCGGCACCAACAAGGCATCACCCTGTTCTGCCAGCTTGATGTTGACGATTTCCAGCGCCGCCCAACTGATGACGCCCATGGCGATCGACAACAGCGCGCCGGTGTTGTTGGCCCGTTGCCAATACACCCCAAAGGCCAGGGGCACAAAGGCCCCCACCAGGGTGATCAAATAGGCATTTTCCACCATCTCAAAAATGCTCAAGCCCACCGCGGTGCTCAAATAGGCATAACAGAACACCAACAAGCCAAAACCCAACACCGTCAGGCGCA
Organism: Marinicella meishanensis; assembly: GCF_019931145.1. Classification (GTDB taxonomy): domain Bacteria; phylum Pseudomonadota; class Gammaproteobacteria; order Xanthomonadales; family Marinicellaceae; genus Marinicella; species Marinicella meishanensis. The sequence continues at coordinate 322,456 of NZ_JAIOUV010000002.1, forward strand.
AGGCCACCAACAGTTGCTGGTCATTCAAATTCAACCAATGCCTCAGGATGTTTTTGGCAAAGATGGCCGAAGGGGCCAACAAGGTGCCTGAAGCGGTGGACATGATGGCCGATAATAAGGCGCCGAAGAACATCACCTGCACCCAAATTGGCACCGATTGTAAGATGAACTCAGGCAGGATCCGTTGTGGGTCACCGCCCTCAGCCAGGTGGGTGGTGGCCAACGAAGGCTCCAACAGGGTGGCCCCATAGACGATGAAAATTGGCACGAAACTGAACAACAGGTAAAACAGCCCACCGAGTATGGTGCCGCGTACCGCCACCTGTTCATTCTTGGCCGCCATCACCCGTTGAAACACATCTTGTTGTGGAATTGAGCCCAGGGCCAGGGTCACAAAGGCGCCGATGAAACCCAGGATGGCGCCGGCGTTCCAGTCGGGCCAAAATTCAAACTTACCCGCGGCGTTGGCATGCTCAACCACCGTCATCACCCCGCCATCCAAACGACCGGAGACCAACCAGGCCACCACCAACATGCCAGCCAACACCGCCATCATTTGGATGAAGTCCATGATCGCCACCGACCACATGCCACCAAACACGGTGTAAATCAACACCACCGACAGACCAATGAACATACCCAATTCGAAACCCACCGCACCATAGGTCACCAGGTGGATGGTCAAACCCAAAGCGACGATTTGGGCCGCCACCCAACCCAGGTAAGAGATGCACACCGCCACCGACACCAAAACTTCCACCAAGCGGCTGTAACGCTGGCGGTAAAAATCACCGATGGTCATCAACTTCATGCGGTACAAACGGGCGGCAAAAAACACACCCACGAAAACCAAACAGAAACTGGCGCCAAACGGATCAGCGACGATACCAGCCATGCCTTCTTCGATGAAAGTGGCGGGAATGCCCAGCACCGCTTCGGAGCCAAACCAAGTGGCAAACACGGTGGCGATGGTGATGTAAATCGGTAAAGAACGACCGGCCAATATGAAATCAGAGGAATTGTTGACTTTGCGGGCTGCCGCCAAGCCAATCAAAATGGAAACCACCACATAAATGACGATGAACAAACCCAAAATACCCATAACCCACCCCTGCCGAGCACGGCGAACAGTGAACAATAACAAGTCAGGACTGACCAATCCCCAAGCGAATTTTTGGCTGGCTTTGATCGACCAGTAAAGTCGCTATTAAATCCGCAAATGCAGACAAATGCAAAACAATAATGAAATTATTTAAGGGCTGTCAAAAGCCTTGAAAATAAGGCGTTTGGGATGGATCAGGCGGGTATGGATTCGCGCTGAGGAATGATTTGCAGAAAATCAGGCAAGGTCGGGCTGCGGTTGGCATCCAGCACATCCAAAGCCACATCCAAACAAGATCCGCAGCCGGAAGTGGCGCCGGTTTTTGCGCGCAAGGCGTCGATGCTGTCGGCCCCTTGTTTGACCGCTTGTTGGATGTCTTTTTCAGTCACACCGTGACAAATGCAAACGTACATAATGAATGGAATGAATCAATACAGCGAAAGAATAACGCTAATGAGAATGATTGTCAATAACTTTTTAATGTATCAGCTTATTTAATCTGTCATTCATCAAAAATAAGAATCTACTGAAATCAAGGGCAACGCATGGCGTTTGTATGTTGATTTATATGCCAATGATCCATGAATTGTATTTTGAAACCGCAATCATATTGGTTTTTGTTTTGACCCATTCGTCTATTGGTGCTCTGTCTTCCCATTCATTGATCACCCAATAATCTGGTGCTCGCTCAGTTCCAAGGGTTTCATATAAGTTGGGCTTGCCCAATACAAGCACTTGACTCACTGGACTGTTAGTTTCATATGACTCCTCAGCAAAATTGAGGAAGTCTTGCTTAAAGTCTTGGTTTATCCAAAACGCTTCAACTTGATATAATTTTTCAGAATTTAGCTCAAGCATTATGTCTTCAGAAGCTTCATAATCTGCAATGCGCAACTCATTCCATATAGTCGGCCTCATTCTGCGCAGATGCAGCCAATCATCAATCCTGTCCACATTGATAGATTGTTTGACTCCCGTATTTGGAATTTTGAGTACATCAAAACCAATGGTGTCATGTTCTGATGTTAAGTTTTCAACCACTCTTAGTGTGCCCATTTGCTGAATGTCATGCTTCACCAATATGGGAAATATACCCATGAAATACGCTTGCTTCATTTGAAAGCTGTTTTCTTTCTCAACAGCACTGATCAGGGAAATCATTTCTCCTTCATTAAACTCCATTCGCAAGGTCTTTGTACAAGAACTCAGTGGAATTAACAACAACAGAACCACACCTGTTTTTTTTAAGAACACGACTCATCTCCTCAATCAATAATTGTTTATTGCACAACAAGTGATCAATCTGGTTTCTGATAGTGAACAAAATCAATGCTTACACCATTTGGGTCCTGGACTGCAAAATGCCTGTCGCCCCAAGGTTCGTCTCTCAGTTCAACCGCAATGGCAACCCCCTTATTACTGATTTTTGAATAAAGTTCATCCACATCATCAACTTCAAAAGTCAGGTAAATGCCATGACCATTGAATGGACTTTGAAATATTTCATTTTGAGTTGGGTGGTTTGGTAATAAGAAACTAATCAAGTCAGTTGAGTCTTTGAGTTTCATTAAGAGATAGAATTCATTTTCATAAGCAACTTCAAAATTCAATACCTCTGAATAGAAATGCTTGGTTTGCTTCATTTTGCTGGTGACGATCCCGACATTAAACTTCATGGGTTTCTCCAAAAAATTGTATTTTTATTGATTGAATTCATGTCTGGCTTTAAGTTTTGATTAACTATTTATTAAATTTTGCTGTCTGATAATTTCAGGATCCTTCCTTCCTTTATTACCACATGTATTGATTTCGTTTGGCTGATATCCTTAAGTGGATTCTCATCAAACACAACCATGTCGGCTTTGTAACCCACGCTGATTTTTCCCAAAGAATTTTCTAAGCCAAGGCTGATTGCCCCATTCAATGTTGCACCGCGTAAAACCGTTGTTGCATTGAGACCACATGTATTCACCAATACACTCATCTCTTTGTGAATATTTGATGTTCTTTGATCGTGATTAATCATGTTGTCTGTTCCTATCACTAAAGGCACTTTTTTTTCTTCAGCCAATCTCAATGATTCACAAACCCATTGGGTAATTCTGGTTGGTTGGCTGTTATTTTCACTGTGAAATAAACTGATGGTAGGCTCGAGAAAAATACCCTTTTGAGCCATGTCAGCAAATAACTCCTCAAACTGAGGTGCCCTGGGATCTACATGCTCGTTTGGAAACCGGGGCCTTGAGTGGTATTGTTCTTTGACTTTGCGTGAACCTTCCCAAGGTAACAAAGCCGCATGTACCAAAGTCTCAACTCCGGCATTCACTAAATCAGAGGGTTTGCTTGGAAAAACAGTTGCATGAGAATAGATAGGAATTTGGTGATTTCTGGCAACTTCTGTGATTTTTTTGATGTGAAGAGGAGCAATATTGGCGTACAGTTTTATGCCATGGGTATGACTGTTCTTTAATTTTAGTTCAAAATCTTTGTGGTTAAAATCACTGCCAACCTGGTATTGCCAAGGGGCTTCACCTGGCTGGTATGGCATTGAAGCGAACTTGACTCTTGGGTCAGTAAAAAAAGACTTTCCAGCCACTAAAAAGCTTTGATAAATATCAGGACCCTCGGCTTGGATGTCACTAATTAATTGATTGTTTCCAGCCATATCTCTGACAGATGTCACTCCATCAAGTAACACATCATTCAAAGCCTCTGGCACGCGCTTTGTGTCTGATTCCGACATCAACAAATGTACATGAGTGTCGATTAATCCTGGAGTTAAAAATTTTCCACTCAGGTCTAACAATTCACTACCATGTAGCCTTTTTTCCCCCATGCTGTGAATAATTCCACTGTCTAAATTTAAAAATTTTACATGCCTGAACTTCATGGAAGTTGTGTCTAAATACTGGACATTTGCCAGGGTAATTTGTCCATTCTCATTGTTCGCATACGCGACAAAGAAAACTTGGGCAAACATGATGAGAGTGACCATTGAGTTTTTGAAACTTTTCATGTCAAATTTTCCTAAAAAAGAACAATTTTAGAAAAACATTCAGACGGCTTCTTGACCACAGGATGTGAATTCATACCCCGAAAAGACAAAACAGGCCAAAGTTATACTCATCAAGGTCTGTTGAATTAACACAAATACTGAAGAAACCGCTCAGGTGTTTAGTGACCAGGAACCAGAGGATTTGACAATAAAAAGCAAAACGACACAATTGGCCTGATTTGACTTTTGAAATGGAAAAAGGTAAGAACCACTATCTTAAATAATTTACCAGTTTGTTTTTATATTCCTTGAAGAAGTTTCTTGAGATTGGAATGTTCAAACCACCTTCCAGAATCGCGCATTTGGTTGAACCTGAAGGGATGATCTTTTTTATTTTATTGATATTGACAATACAAGTTCTGTGGCACCTGACAAACTCTGTTTGATTTAATTTCTTTGCCAAGTTGATTAAACTGTTCTTCAATATGTATTCCCTGGCTGTGGTCATGATGGTTACGTGGTTATTATCTGACCGAACACACAATATTTCTGAAAATTCAACTTTATAAACATTTCCACCATTCTTAATGTTTAAATAAGTGAATTCAGGCTTAATTGATTTCAGGTTAATGTATTTAAGCCATTCAGCCGCCTTGCAGATTGCTTGATTCAACCTAAGCTGAGAAATTGGCTTTACCAAGTAATCAATGGCATTGACATCGAATGCATCTACTGCATATCTGGAGTACGCAGTGGTGAACACAACAGCCTGATTTTTACGGATAACTTCAGCAAATTCGATGCCATTAATGCCAGGAAGATTGATATCTAAGATCAATAAGTCAGCTTGTTGAAGTGCTGATTCATTGATAATTTGCTCAGCATATTCAAACTCGCCGAGTATACAGATACGATGATTATTTTTTAACAACCGAACAATCCGCCTTCTCGACAACACCTCATCCTCAACAACAATGGCTTTTATTTTATTTTCAATCATATCAATATTGCGAGATGAGATTGATAGCCAGGCTTACCCAATAAAGTTTTTCGAGTAAACCCATGTGAAAATTTCATTTGATTAAAAACGGAATGTAATCTCGATTTTAATAAATGAATGCCATGACCTGATTCGGCATCATCTGTATTCTCTGAACCACTGTCACAGACAATGATATTGAGCACATTATTCACACAATTGACATTCACTTTGATTTCAATTTTTTCAGAAATTTCAAAGCGATTGAAGGCATGATGAAAAGAATTTTCCACCAGCAATTGAATCGTCAATACAGGTATCTGTACCGACAGAAATTTTTCATCTACTTCCGCTGAATATTGAAACCTTGACCCATGCCTGAGTTTTTGTAAATCGACATAATTATGAGTCAGTTCCAGTTCTGACTCTAAACTGTGCGACTGTTTTTTGGTGTCGATTAAGTATCTCAGTATGTCACTTAATTTATTCAATGCCTCATCTGCCTTACGTGGACTGATGTGGATTAACTCGCTGATTGAACTGATACAATTGAAGAAAAAATGCGGTTGCATGTAGTTCATCATGGCCTTCATTTTCATTTTGTTTGCAAGTTCAGTAGCCAGCTTCTCTTTTTTTAAGGCTGCTTTGTGTTCTGAAAAATAAAACATCGCATAAGATAATCCAGTGTAAGTAGCAAAAAGGAACAAACCACTGTGCAATCGACCCGTGTTATTTATAAACTCAGAAACTACGCTCCAAACCCAACCTACTTTCAAGCCTTCATCAAACCAATAATTCAGCAAAATCGCCTCTGTCAGCAGAAGCCACAAAATAACAAAAACCAAAATAACGAACAGTTCTTTCAAAATAAGAGCCACTATATTTTGATTGTTCTGTTTGACAGAGCACACCCTCAGGAATATCAACAACCCCAAGAGTGTTGAAATACCAACCACAATCGACGAGTACTGCAAAGACTCGACAAAAGTCAGTTTTAATCCAGTCCAATTTTTATAACTGGCATACATCAATAATGCATATGCCAATGACAATGGAAAAAATGTAAGTGCAAAAACCAAGGCTTTTGCTGCAATCACTTTTCTCATGTAATGATATTAAAGAAAATTAGAATCCATTCTACTTGATTTAATACAATCGCTTGAACCGTTCACCACCCTATTTCAACCATTAACATCATGTTGATGTGTTAGTTTTCACAAGGTTCACCTCACAGCATCGGATTAAATTATGCAAAAAAACAAAGCGTAGATCACAAGCTTTGACCGTTTACAAATCTATTTCGACCATTCACAGCATTTAATTCAAAACCCCAGCACAAGTTTCTATATGATTTTCATCGTGCATTTATCAAATTGTTAAATATCTATTAAATACATAATTTTTTTGACATTCAGATGCCCGAAAATTTTGTTTGTCAAACAATGAACATTCATTTACTGAGTGTACCTTGATTGATGCACTGTTACTTATTAATGAGATTAAATTTGGAGAACAATTCAATGAATATGAAACGCAATCCCATTGCTGATGCTGTGCGAAAGGCATTATTTACGGGTTTTATCGCTTCTTCTGCGTTCGGAACCGCCGCTCTTGCGCAAGACAGTGATGACGAGTCAGTAGAAGACCAAGGTAAAATCACTGTAACAGGATCACGCATTAAACGCTCTGACGTCGAGGGTGCACTGCCAATTACAGTCATCACACGTGAACAAATCGAGTTGAGTGGTGAATCAAACGCCGCCGACTTCATCCGTAACCTGACTTTCAACAGTGCCGGTTCTTTCAGGCCTAGATCGGGTAGTTCTGCACAAGGTGACTCAACTGTGTCACTGCGTGCTTTGGGTGCTGGCCGTACTTTGGTACTGATCGACAACCGACGTCTGCCTGTTTCACCTTCAACCGGTTCATCACAAAACTTGAGCACCTTGCCTATGGGTGCGATTGAGCGTATCGAGGTTTTGACTGATGGTGCATCAGCGATCTACGGTTCTGACGCGATTGGTGGTGTGATCAACGTGATCACCCGTGATGACTACCAAGGCGCTGAAATCATGTTGGGTGCTGCAGAAGTTTCGATTCCTGCCAACGGCGGTGAGCGTGAAGAAGGTTCGATCGTCTTCGGTGCTTCATCTGACCGTTCCAGCTTGCTGGCTGGTGTTTCATGGAACGACCGTGAGATCATTTTTCAAAGGGATTTACCCTGGAGAATACCAGGTGCTTCGATTTACGGTAACAGCTTCACCACCATCACCGAAGGTTTTGATAACTTTGACTGGGCTTCATTCATCACTGGTTGTGATTTCCCTGGCACAGGGTATTTCACAATCTCAAACTCAAACTCACCCAATGGCACACGATGTGCCTATGACTTCACTTTGGTATCAGCCGATGAGGCTTCAGCAGAAAACAAGTCTTTCTATGCCAAGGCTTCGCATGAAATCAATGACAATTGGGAATTGTGGGCCAACACCACTTTCTCTCAAGCAGAATCTTTCGGTCGTTATGCGCCGGTTCCTGATTCTTCATTCTTCTCTACGCCATTGACTGCCAACAGTCCTAACAACCCAACCAACCCCAACAGCCCGTTGTACGATCCTTCTTTGGGATTGGATCCACAGGCGGTTAACTGGTGGCACCGTTTTGATGCCTTGGGCAACAGAGACAGCATTTCAACGAATCAAGTTCTGGACTTTCTGGTTGGAACCACCGGACAAATTGGCAACGCTGAAGTTGAGTTTGGCTTGCGTCACACCGACAACAGAACTTCTACGGTTGGAAAAAATTACTTATTGCGTTCTGCGGCAGCCGCTTTGATTGAATCAGGTGCTTATGACTTGGCCAATCCTTATGCCAACCCGTCAAACGTGTTGAACCAAATGAGAATCACCATTTTCCGTGATTCCAAGTACGATCAAGACGAGCTGTTTGGTTCGGTTGCCTTCGACATGTTTGACATGGACGGTGGCCCAGCTTCGATTTATATCGGTGCTGAGCACAGACAAGAGAAATACGCTGACTTGTACGATCCTCAATCTGAGGCTGGACAAGTGGGTGGTTCTGCCGGTAACTCGGCTGCTGGTGACCGTGACGTGACTGCTGTTTTCTTCGAGGCTTTGTTCCCATTCATGGACAACTTGGAAGTGAACTTGGCCGGTCGTTACGATGACTATTCAGACTTTGGTGACAACTTTGCTCCTAAACTGTCTGTGCGTTATCAGCCACTGGACAACCTGACCCTGCGTGCTTCGTATGGCCAAGGTTTCCGTGCACCGACTCTGGACATTTTGACTCAACAAACCACCTTTTCATCAACCAATGTTCGTGATCCACAATCTTGTATTGGGCAAGGACAAGATCCTGGATGCACACTTCAGATCAACGACTTCCAACAAGCCAACTCCTTGTTGCAACCAGAAGATTCAGACCAGTGGTCTGTCGGCTTGGCTTACGAGCCAGTTGATTGGTTCAACTTCACGTTGGATTACTACAACATTGAAATCACCAATCGCATTCGACAGTTTTCTGCACAAACAGTCATTAATAATGAAGTCAACGGTTTACCCAACCCCCCAGGTTTATTTTGCCAACGGTCACCTAACGGATCAATTGTCCAGTGTTTCACTGGATTCGGAAACGACGGTGAAGTGGAAACTTCTGGTTTGGACTTGAATGCTCGCTTCAACTACGAGTTGTTGGGTGGCAACATGACCACTCAATTCCAGTTGTCTCACATTCTGGATTATTCTGTTGACGGTGGACCTGAACTGGTAAAAACCCCGGGGTTACCTGAGCAACGTGCGGTTCTTTCTAATCAGTACTCTTACGGTGATTGGTCACTGGCCTACAACATCAACTACATTGGCGATCAAGATCCAGACGCAGTGGACTCATCTGCACCCTCTTGGACAACCCACGATGTGCAGTTGAATTACCACGCTCCTTGGGATGGTCGTTTCACTGTAGGGGTTCGTAACGCTGGCGAGAAATTGCCGCCAGTAGGAAGAGGAGCTGTAGGTTCACGTGATTACGACTTCAACCTGTATGATGGATATGGTCGTATCACCTATTTCCGATACACCCAGACATTCTGATGATAATGGGTTAATGAAACTGGACACTGTTTATTAAGCGTGTGCTCTGAACGGTGCCCAAGAACCAGGTTTGTATCATCACTTAACACATTTAATGATATGTTTTATTAATTGTTATATGTTCGCTCTCCAAAAAATGCATCTATATAGTGAATATTAAAGTGATGATACAACTTATTAAGTCTTCAACAGCACAATTACTAAACTGGCAACCATTCTAATCGGTGGTAAGATAAATCATTAATTCATCACTGAGTAAAAAGTTTGCTTATCCATGCAATTATTTCAGTGAGATTAAAAATTGCTGTGAGGATCGATCATGTCCAATGATGGTAAAACCATATCTGTGATTTTTTTGAATGCATTGATTCAATATCTCTACAAACACCAAGTTGATGTCGATGATTTTCTCATCAAACACAGCACATCTTTACAAGTCATTGAAGATGTGAACACCAGAATTCCAATCAATACTTATCGAGATTTGTACCACGACGCGGCTGAAATACTCAATGAAGATTTATTGGGGTTTAACATAGGAAAATCTATAAAGCCCAGATTCCTTGGTGTTTTGGGTTTTGCAATGATTACTGCAAAGAATCTCTATGAAGCTATGAATCTGCACCTCAGGTTCAACAATGTCATTGGAACTTATGCTGATTCTGAAATCATTACTGGGAAAAACCACGTTGAAATCATATACCGGGATTCCAACTCCTCATACAGCCAAATAATCAATGAAAAAAGCATAACTTCTTGGATTGCTTTTGGAAGACAAATAATAGGCAATGAATATTCACCCATCGTGATCAACTTTCGATTTCCCAACAATGGTTTTAAGGAGACTTACCAAAATTATTTTCAATGTAAAGTCAATTTTAATGCCAGTGAATCATCAATTGTTATTGATAAGAACTTATTGGAGTTGCCCAACATCGAATATGAACCACTGTCTCACAATGTTTTAAAAAATAAAGTGAGTGAAGACTCTAACAAAATACATGCAAAAGATGCTTTCTTTAAGCAATTGGATTTAATCGTTATCAACCAATTAAAGTATGGAGAGCCAAATCTGGAAGACCTTTCGAAACGCCTCAAAGTCAATCAAGATCAAATCCAAAAAAAACTCAAGAATTATGATCTTACCTATTCAGCTTATCTTGAATCCCTGAGAAAAAATTTATCATTGAGGTATATTAAGAACAAAAATATGTCAATGTGTGAAATTGCTTTCTCACTTGGATTTGCTGAACAAAGCAGTTTTACCAGAGCCTTCAGAAGGTGGTTTGGTATGTCGCCAACTTCTTACATTAAGAACCAATGCCAGATGTGAATTTCCAGAAAATTGTCAATTAAATAACGATGCTCAACTCGATGATTAAAATCTGAATCTGATTTTTGCAGAGAATGCATTAGACGTCTTTGAATTGAACGCATCAGACAGCATGTCGTAAGGGTTCGTTCTGTCGTTTTCTAGGGCATCATCAACAAAACCAGCCCTACCAAAAACCAAAAACAAATCTGACAATGGGGCAAACTCATACTTATATCTGATCTGAAAATTTACCCTTGAAATTGAAAAATCATTATCAAGCGTTTCTTGAGTTTTGACCAGTGTTCTGTTTTGGATTCGGTATGAGGCCGAATCCATTGCAATGATGCCTAACCATTGCAGACCAAACCTGACTTCGTGTTTTGGTGCAATCAACCAATTAGACCTTAACGTAATACTTGATTCTTCCATGTCGTATCCATCCATGCGATTGGCGTCCACATGAATGATCGCATTCGTCCTGTGCGCATAAGTCATCTCAATTTCATTGGTTAATGAGTCGTTTGGTGACCATTTGAATTCACCGCCCCACTCCCACTCTCTGCCACCAACGAATTCTGGGTTGTATTCCAAGAAATGTTCTTGAACGAATGATTTGGAGTTATCTGAACCCCAACCAAATCTAATGATTGGCGTGTTATTTTTTTTGAATGAGCCATTTCCTCTTGACCTCCTGTCTTCGAAGTTATCCCGATCCACTCCGATAGTCCAGCTGAACCTGTTTAATGAATTCATGACAACTGAACCAACAATGAATGGGTTGTTATTGAGCTCTTCTCCCTGAGTGTTTCTTTGATAAAACCACCTGAAGTCATTTTCAAGCTGCTGCCAAAACCTCGAATTGGTTGAAAAAAATGTGAACCGGTAATAGTGCTCAATCAAGTCATTCCTTCCTAAAAACCCCATGTCATTTATATTAAAATCATCGGAGTAGTACCTAAACCTGAGTCGATGAAGGAACCTTTCATTTTGTCTGTATGTCAACCTTGCTTGTGATCCGAAACCATGCACAGCACCGACTTCACTGGTAATCAAACTGCTGTCAAACAGAAGTTTTCCATTGCCTGAGACATACCTGTTATCTAGTGCCAAAACGCTTGCTTCGGTCTCTTGATTAACATATGTCATCAAACCTCCTATGGCCCATTGAGTTCCATCTGGAGTTACTTTTTCGTAATTACTTCTCAACGCATAGAATTTTCCACCATCAACTTTCGCTGATTGCCCATCTGAATACTTGAATGAAACATCATCTTCAAGTGCAGCAAACACTCCATACCTCATGTCATTCCATTGGCCAACCAGTTTAATGGCAGACAAAATATCAGTTTGAATTAAATTGCGGTCCGCTTCTGCGCCGCTGACCAATGGAGCTGTGGTGCTGTCACCGATTCTTCTTGTGTACAATAAGTTGGGGCCCTGGATTCTGAAAATGTCTTGGTTCTCCAAAAAAAATGGACGTTTCTCAGGAAAGAAGATCGCGTTATCAGTGAAGTTGACAATGATTTCATCATTTTCTATTTGTCCAAAGTCAGGATTAATTGTTGCTGAGAATTGGTTGCTGTCATTGAATTGCCAATAAACATCCGTACCCACATTTTCAGCATTGACATTACGAACAGTGTCTTTGCTATAAGACACATAGGGATAAAAATACACATTGTCTTCTGGGTGATTGATCACCACCCCAACTTTCTCAAACGCGGATAAAAACAATTGGCTGTTTTCTCCAATATGGGGAAAACCAACTTTTTCTCCAGCATGCGCAATTTGTCTTTCTAAACTGATTCCGATTTGATTGTTAACTTTTGAAGAAGGGATTTGCATGACTGCCCATGGAATGAAAGTTTCCGCAGTCCATACACCGTTGCCTAATGCAGTTTGAAAATCAATCGGCGCATCCCACTGTGGCAACCTTTCCTTTTCAGGCAACAAAGTACCATCATTAATAGAGCCGCCAGAAAAAATAGTGAAGTAGTAACCATATTTACCTTCTCCTGAAGTGTCTAGGTTTATGGTGATGTGATCTCCCAACTCACCCTGATCTCTGGCACTGAATCTGGCAACAATTGAATCATTTGGCTGATGGTTTTCAGCAGCAACGTACAATCCTCGTTGATTTGAAATCAAATAAAATTTTGACATGTACTTTGCAGGTTCATTGTTATCGGGTGCGACGGTGGTAAAATTTTCTATGATCAGCGCCTGATCCCATGATGTTTCGTCAATAAAGCCATCAATCGAAATATTGGGCTCAGAATCAAATGGAATATCAATGGAATTTGTTGTGAACGGTGTGAGCAAAAGAATCAAAAAAAGTAAAGGCATGGCTAATCAGATTGTTAAAAGTGACTGTTATTTATCCATCCTCACAATCCAATAACTTTATGAAAACCATAACAAGTTATAAATTTTTATTACCTTGCTCTGTTTTCTACCAAGTTTTGAATGAAAAGTTAGATAGAATGAACCAAAACCAATCAGGTAATCGATTTCATGTAAAAACTTAAGAATTGATTTCTTTTTCTTAAAGAATTTATTCTTGCCCTGGATTAAATTTGACTTGGTTCAGAAAGGAAAGCAAATTTGACCATAAAATTATTCATCAACCACAAGACCCTTCATTTTGATGGCGATGAAAACACACCATTACTCTGGTACTTAAGAGATGAGATGAGTTTGACAGCCACCAGATTTGGCTGTGGCAAAGGACTGTGTGGTACTTGTTCAGTAATCCTTGATGGAAAAGTTGTCAGAAGCTGTATTACCCCATTGAAAATACTTCACAACAGAAAAATCATCACATTAGAGGGCATCATGCATACCAAGCAATTTTTACTGATTGCTGATGCGTGGGTTTCTGAAAATGTGCCACAATGCGGTTATTGCCAGTCTGGGCAACTCATATCTGCATATCATCTTTTGAATGATGTCTCAAATCCCTCTCTGAGCGAAGTTAAGAACCGGTTGAATAACATTTGTCGCTGTGGCACTTATCCATTTATTCATGATGCCATCATCAAAGTGTCAAAGGTCATTGCAGGTCTCAGCGATGAATAGAAGAGAATTTTTTTTGGCTGGAGCAGCAATAACCGGTGGTATGGTTTTTTACGCTCAATTCCCAGCTGGTGTGGCCGCCAAAGAAAACAATAACATCAAACAGATTTCAGATTTTGTTCAAATAATGTGTGATGGAAGGGTCTTGGTTGGTTGCAACCAACCTGAAATGGGACAAGACATCACAACGTGTATGATCATGTGCATAGCAGAGGAACTTGAAGTCGATTGGCAATCCATCGAATATACCAGAATGCCATTGGGGCTGAAAAAAGCTTATGAGCAAATTTTGTGGAAGTATGGTCCTCAGTTGTCCAGTGGAAGCGCCACTACTCGAAGAAATTGGGAATACATGAGGGAAGTCGGCGCACAAGCCAGAAACTTTCTTGTTAGCAGCGCCGCAAAAATTCTCAACGCTGATGTGAAGGATTGTTCAGTTCAATCTGGGGTAGTTAAACATTTGCCTTCAAACAATCAATTATCTTATTACGACATTGTAAAACTGAACAGCTCAGTTGAGCCATCAGATTTCAAAAGTCCACAATTGAGTCCAAGCAAAAAATTCACCATTCTAGGAAAGGATTTACCCAGTCTCAATACCCCAAACATTGTCTATGGCAAAAAAATCTATTGCGCAGATATACGCCACCCCAATATGAAGTTTGCGGCCATCTTGAGGTGTCCATACTTTGATGGAAAGCTGAAGAATTTTGACGGTGAAAAAGCCATGGCCATAAACGGTGTATCACATGTGTTTGAACTGATATCACGCAAAAGCCCAGAACCATTCACTATAATCAATGATGGCGTTGCAGTGGTTGCCAATTCCACTTGGGCAGCCATCAAAGGCAAAGATGCCCTGAAGACAGAGTGGGAACATCACTCAAACAAAATTGAATCCTCTCTTTCGATCAAGCAAAGTATGGAGCAGCAACTTGCCGGTCAAGGACTTCTTGTCAGAAATGATGGCAACTTCAACCAATCATTCGCTCAATCAGAGAAAAAGATTAAATTAAGGTATGAAGTCCCATTAATAGCTCACATACCAATGGAACCACCCTCATGTTATGCCTTTGTTCAAGATCACAGTGTTCATGTCACAGCACCGGTTCAAAGACCAAGACAAGTGGCCCATGACATTTCGACTTTTTTAGGCATAGATATCATTGACGTATCCATCAATTTGCCTGTTCTCGGAGGTAGTTTCGGAAGAAAGTTAACCAGCGACTTCGTATTAGAGGCCGTCATGATTTCAAAAAAAATCAGGCGTCCTGTCTTACTACAGTGGTCAAGAGAAGATGACATCAAACATGACTTTTACCGCCCATCAAGTTTGCATGAAATCCAAGCTGGAATACAAAACAATCAAATTATTGCTTGGAAGCATTCCATGGCCTCAACCAGTAAATTTTACAGGCGGAAAAATATAAAAATTGAAGACTACTGGAAATCTGAATTTTATCCTGATGACTTCCCGGCAAACATCATTCCTAACTACCAATTGGAATACCATTCGGTGGATTCCAAAGTGCCAAGAGGGTCTCTGAGGGCACCTGGACATAACAGCAACGCTTTTGTTGTTCAAAGCTTTATAGCAGAGCTAGCAGGTTTATTGGGAAAGGACCATTTTTCATTTTTACATGACCTTTTGAACACAAATAAATCCTTCCCTTACAGCAGTTTTGGTTCTGAATTATTTGAGCCAAAAAGATTGGCGAAATGTCTTCAAGCCTTGAATAATTCCCCAAGTAAAAGCAATCATACGGGAGTGGGTTACGCCACTCATTTCACGTTTGGCAGTTACTGTGCCCACAAAATTGAAGTGGAGTACATCAACAATTCGATTAAGATTAAAAAGATAAGCATTGCTGTAGACTGTGGTCTACCAATTCATCCAAGAGGCATTGAATCTCAAATTATTGGTGGAACCATTGATGCGTTAAGTGCAGCGATGTTTCAGGAAATTACAATCGATAATGATGCGATCCTACAGAGTAACTTTCATGATTACAAGGTCATCAACCATCACCTCATTCCTGATGACATCAAAGTAATCATCATTCCAAACGGAAACCAACCAGAAGGCGTGGGAGAAATTGCTTATTCCTCAGCTGCTCCAGCACTTGCAAACGCCATTGACAAAGCGTGTGGTATCAGGCTCAGATCAATGCCATTCAGTAAAGACATTTCATTTGTGTGATAAAGACATTTTTGAACCGGGCTCTGATCTAGTCACTGGCAATGGATAAACTGTTCCGATTATTCAACAATTGTATGTTTTTCAACCAAATCAAGTTGTTGTTTTCATATTCAGCAGCCAATTGTAAGTTGCGATTTGATTCTTCATAGTTACCAAAATACGCATAAAGTAGTGCCTTATGAATAGGCCAGTATCCATTATTCATGTCAACTGTTGATGAGGAAATAATCTCCAGGGCCAATTCAAGACCATGCTGAAAATCGGTCACAGTTTTAAACTTCTCGTATGGCTGGCTTTCTGAAAGCTTGAGTACTTCCTCCAGCTCAATGAAAATATCCTTATACAGTCGATAAGCCCCCTCAGAATCATGATTTGATAAAAGGATCGTGGCATATTTAAAAGAGTCTGTTCTTGGGTGAAACCGTTTTGCTTCTTTGGCAATCTGATGTGCTTTTGAAGAGTATCCAGAAACAAAGTATATCCAAGCCCTATCCCACATTAATTTTGGAGAGAGGGGGCTGAGCTTGAGAGCAAAATCGATGTTTTTAATGGCTCTTTCTGGGTACCCCAGAGCAGTCTCAATCATGGCAGTGATGTGTAGAATTTCTGAAGAGTTCGGTATTCTATTCAGTAAACTTTTGGCCATTTCATACGCTTTTTCCAGGTCCTTTAACTGGTAAAAGTTTAGTATGACCAAGGATATCCTGGCTTGTATATTATCAGGATCTATTTGTAATGCCTTTCCCAGAGCTTCCTGGGCATATGTTCTTGATTCTGCAGGCGTCAATTCAACGTAATACCCTTTCTTATAAGAATAAACATCTGCAATGCCAGCATAAGCTTCAGAAAATTCTGGGTATTCTTCAATGGCGTCATGATAGTAACTGAATGCCATTATGCTGTTTTCTTTTCCGCCCAAGCTTTGATAATAACGACCTTTTAAGTACAGTTGATACGCCATTTCAGGAACCACGTTCTTAAGTTTTGCTTCAACTGCATATTCGGGATTTGTTATTTTGAAAATATCAGAAATAACTTTGTTTTGTCCAGTTTGAAACTGATCTTCAAAAAAAGTATATGTTCCTGCCCATAGCGTGGAACCGTTCTGAGTGATTCTTACGGTCCTCTCAAAACCCTGACCATATTTCAGAAGTGACCCTTCGACGATTAGTGTATTGGATTTGATTTTGTTCTTTTCATCGAGTTTTTGGCTTAACAAATGAACATTGCTGTTCGACTTGGATAACTTTGTTATCAGTCGATCTGAAATTGAATAGGCCAAAAACGCATTGTTCTCATTACCCGTCAAATTCTTAGGTTCTTGAACATAAATACTGTGAGTGAATTCAGTTTCTGCTTTTATCATACTTCCGAAAAATATGATTAATGAAGTCACTGACATCAAAACCACCAAAGCTGAAATCATTGGTTTGGTTAAATACCTGAAAGTTTTTCCAACAACAGATTTGGTTGACCCGACGGGTAATTCTGAAACTTCAGCAACCAATTGATAACCCTTTTTGGGATAAGTTTTTATGTAACTGCATTTTTTGGCATCATCACCCAAAAGTTTCCTCAAAGTGCTTACCAACATCGTGACAGAGTTATCGGTTGAAAACTTATTATCCCATACCGCTGTTACAATCAAATCCTTCGATATGACCTGGTTTGAATTTTCAGCAAACAAAACCAGAAGTCTCATAACCCTGGGTTCTAATTGCACGACAACATCTTCCTTTGATATCTGATTTTTATTGGGATCAACAACCCAATCTTTGACTAAGAACTTCTTCATGATCTGTTGATATGGCATAAATCTAATCAATCAAATATTAATTAAAATCAACCGCATATTAATCTGACAATGGTAATGTGAATTTGTATTTTAATTGTATTCTGTGAGTTGAAGTTCAACTATATCTGACCAAAACCGGAATTTCATTATTTGCACAAGTTCTTAATGAATTCTTATTATTTTCGAAAGCTGAATCTAATTTCACTCAGTTAATGTATTGATTCATTGTCAATCATTTGTTTATATGAAAATAATTAACAGAAGAAAATTTTTTACTCGATCGGTTTTGATTGGTGGCTCTCTTGCTGTTTGTAACTTAACTCTGGCAGAAAAACTGTATAAAACAGCTCAGCAAACTCAAGGTCCATTTTATCCAGATATTTTACCGTTGGATAAAGACAATGATCTCATTGTTGTGAATGAAAACATTACCCCCGCGATAGGCGATGTCATCAATTTACATGGGACAGTTTACGATCAAAAGTTAAGGCCAGTAAAAAACGCTGTTATAGAGATATGGCAAGTTGACAGCAATGGAGCTTATTTGCATACTCAATCTGCAAATAGAATGAATCGTGATCGAAACTTTCAGGGATATGGAAAATTCACAACTGCATCAGATGGCAGATATAGATTCAGAACCATTAAACCCGTTCCTTACCCAATGCGTGCCCCACACATTCATGTTGCCGTTAATCTCAAAGGAAGACTTGTCTTGACCACTCAATGCTACGTAAAGGGGGAACCGCTTAACCAGTATGATAGAATTTTGAAAAGCATTGTTAACATTTCTCAACGCAATAATGTGATCGTTGATTTCGTTAAACAGGACAATTCGATGATCGAAGAACTGAACGGCGAGTTCAACATATATCTGTAGCTAACTTAAGATTTGCTTTTATTCTCACATGATTTTTGTGGTCTAAGAACTGGATGAAAAATTGAACTCAAGGTGACCGTCATTCAATCCATAAGAATTGTATTCAATCATATGTCACAACCCAAATCGAGGACTTGGTTGAGAAATCAACTCAGATGTGGACTTAATCCCTGTTGCGAACTAATTAGTAAACTTAATCACTCGCGAATTACGCCGGCTGCCGGATCATTATAGGTGTTTTGATCCATCTTACCCTGTGATTTGGCCACAATGCAGGTGACGGTGGCATCACCGGTGATGTTGACGGCGGTGCGGGTCATGTCCAGCAAGCGGTCGATGCCCAAAATCAAGCCGATGCCTTCAATCGGCAAGCCGGCTTGTAACAACACCCCTTGCAGCATCACCAGACCGGCGCTGGGCACCCCGGCCGAACCAATTGAGGCCAAGGTGGCCATCAACACCACCATCATGATTTGGGTGGTGGACAGGTCCACGCCATAGGCATTGGCAATGAACACAGTGGCCACCCCTTGCATGATGGCGGTGCCATCCATGTTGATGGTGGCGCCAAATGGAATGGTGAACGAGGCGACCGAACGGTCCACACCGAGCCGTTCGGTGGCGGTGCGCAAGGTCACTGGAATGGTGGCGTTGGAACTGGAAGTACCAAAGGCAAACGACACGGCGCCTTCCATTTTTTTCAAGAAAGTCAAAGGGCTCAAACCCGACAACAACTTCAACAACAAGGGATACACCACCAGGGCATGGAAGATCAACAAGCCCAACACAGTGAAGAAATAGCCGGATAAAGTTTTGATCGCATCCACGCCCAACTCGGCAAACACTTTGGCCAAGATGGCAAACACCGCATACGGGGCGAAGTGCATGATCAGCATCACCAGTTTCATGATCACTTCATTGAAGGCTTTGAAGAAATCAATGACCTGCTCGCCGGCTTTACCGGCCAAGGTGGCACTCAATCCCAACAAAATGGCAAACACAATGACCGCCAACAAGTTGCCCTCAGCCATGGCATTGATGGGGTTGTCAATCAGGCTCAGCAGCACCTCAATGAAGGTCTTGCCCTCTTTGGCCACATAGCCTGGGTTGGTGGAAATGTCGGCACCTGAGCCCACCCCGATCAACAAGGCAAAAGTCAGGGCAATGCCCAAGGCAATGGCGGTGGTCAGTAAGTAAAAAGCCAGGGTGCGACCACCGATGGAACCCAACATGGCCGGTTCCCGCAGCGCCGTGGTGCCGCAGAATAAGGACACAAAAACCAACGGCACCACCAGCATCTTCAACGCTTGGATGAACAGTTGGCCGATGACATGAAACAGGCCATTGACCACATACACATCAACGGCTTGTTGTGCATTCAGATCGGTGAGGTTGAGGATGAGGCCCAACAATGCCCCAGCCACCATGGCAATGATGATCTTTTTGGTGAGTGTCATGTGCTTGTGCAGAATGAAGAATGGATCATGATAGCTGATCCTTCAGAGAATTGCACCTCACCAATGTGTGGCATCCGCGGCTTGCCAGTCGGCTGCCCAGGCGGTCGGGCGCGTCTCATCATTCAGCAACACCCCTGGTGCCAGGGTGGGAAACATTTGTTCATAAGACTTCACCACCGTGCCCTGATAGCGGTGCATGATGTGCGCCGGGGTCAGCTGCGACAAGGATTTCAGCCCGGCGGCACCCAACAATTCGGCCAGATTTTTCATCATTTGTTGGTGGTAGCGGGCCACCCGATTGGCTTTGTTCTCCACATCCAAAGCCACCACCCGCGCTGGATCCTGGGTGGCGATGCCGGTGGGACAGTGGTCGGTGTTACAAGCCCGTGACTGGATGCAACCCAAAGCAAACATCATGCCCCGGGCTGAATTGACCGCATCGGCGCCCAACGCCAGGGCCTTGATCAAATGGAAGGCCGAAATGATTTTGCCGGCGGCGATGATTTTGATGTCATCGCGCAAACCGGTGCCAATCAAGGCATTGTTGACGATGATCAAAGCGTCTTTCAATGGGGTGCCGACCGAATTGGTGAATTCGATGGGCGCGGCGCCGGTGCCGCCTTCACTGCCGTCGATGGTGATGAAGTCCGGCTGGATGCCGGTGGTCAACATGGCCTTACAAATGGCCAAGAATTCACTGCGGCGACCGATACAGAGTTTAAAACCGATTGGTTTACCGCCAGACAACTCCCGCAGCTGTTGCACGAATTGCAACAAGCCGGTGGGCGAATCAAAGGCGGTGTGGTGCGCCGGCGAGAGCACGTCCTGGCCCATCGGTACGTGTCGAATCTCGGCAATTTCAGCGGTCAGTTTCACCGCCGGCAAAATCCCCCCATGACCGGGTTTGGCACCTTGGGACAGTTTGATTTCAATCATCTTGACCTGGTCCAAAGCGGCTTTTTGTTGGAACAACTGGGGATCAAAGCCCCCTTGGGCATTGCGGCAGCCGAAATAACCCGTGCCAAATTGAAAAATCAAATCACCGCCGTGTTTGATGTGATAGGGACTGATGCCCCCTTCCCCGGTGTTGTGTGCAAATCCATCCCGCTTGGCCCCCAGGTTCAAGGCCTCGATGGCGTTCTTGCTCAAGGAACCATAACTCATGGCGGAAATGTTCAATGGCGAACCCACATGGGGTTGTTCACAGGCCGGACCGCCGAAAGTCACCTGCAAATCTGACCGTTCGACATGCACCGGTGCCACCGTGTGGTTGATCCATTCATAACCGTCTTGGTTGACGTCCATGATGGTGCCAAACGGGCGGGTGTCCTTTTCCCCTTTGGCCCGTTGGTAAACCAGCGACCTGAATTCTCGTGGCACCGGGGTGCCGTTCAAATCAGACTCAATGAAATATTGTTGGATTTCCACCCGAAATGACTCCAAAGTGTAGCGAAAATGACCCAACACCGGATACAAGCGCAAAATCGAGCGTTTGCGTTGCAGCATGTCATACAAGCCCAAGGCGGCCAAGGGTCCGATCACCACAAAGGCCCACCAAGCCGGTGGCCAATGCCAGGCCCACCAGCCCACCAGGGCTGGAACCACCACCACGGCCACCATGAATTGCTGTCTGACCGTCATGGTATCAAAACTCCTTCAACACCCAGCGCACCGGCTTGACCCCGGAATTGAGCAGGTCCTTGCCAGAAGCGTTTTCTTTGTCACGCTCCAATGGATCGATGTAATACGGCACCCCGTCATTGGGGATCACTTTGACCAGCACCAACTCACCGCGCTGGCGGTATTCCTCAATGGTCTGCTTTTTTTGCACAATCACTTTGACACTGGTGGCATCCGGCGCTGGTTGGGTCAATTGGGCCAAGGTTTCTGGTGCCGATGGCTGTTCAGGCACCTTGATGGTGGGTAATTCAGCGGGTTCTTCGGTGGCGGCTGCCAGGCTTGGGTTCGCCGTTTGGATTTTGCTGTCAGCCTCACTCTGCGGCTCCATTTGGGCCCAGCCAGTGGCACTGGTGCAAGCCAAAGCCAAGTCCAACAAGATTCGTTGTTTCATGATACGCTCCTCTATTTGGTTGTGCCATTCCAGATGTTCAGGCACCGCGCTGGCGGCACCCAACATGCAGTTGGCAAGTAATCGACCCCGACAAAGCGCTTGTGCTGACAAATTTCTGCCCAACCACCTTGAACCCTCAAGAACAATGATACAATGACTGGTGACTTTTGAGAATCTGTTTTTTGAGCACCCCACCCATGTCATTGATCCGATCCATCACTTTGTTCACCCCCCTGTTGCTGCTGTTGGCCGCTTGTTCCGGTGAGCCACCCATGGACAAAAAAACCCAATTGATGACCACCCTACAAAACCTGGAGGCGGCGATTGAAAAAAAAGGCGTGGATGAATTTTTCAGCCAGGTCAGTGATGATTTCAAAGTGTCCGAACGCGGCTGGAACAAAAAAGACGCCGAACGCTTTTTGCGCATTCGCTTAATGAAAAACAAAACCGTGCACGTGCATCAAATGGTCAAACGCATCGACTGGCAGAATGACGGTGATCAACAAGCCGAAGTGGAAGTGGTGGCGGCCATGGCCGGCACCGACATCAGTTTGGATGAACTGCCGTCCTTTCGTGGCGACATGGCCAAATTCGTGGTCACTTTCAACAAAATTGACGACCAATACATCATCACCCACGCCAGCTGGCAACGCGCCACACCCGCCGATTTCGTGTTCTGAACCCTAAACCCAACATTCCAATCAAAATTCCTTCGTCATCCTCGGGCTTAACCCTGAAATCCAATTTAAAAAACGCTGATGATTGCTGTGATTGGAATTGAGATTAATTCCTAAACCAGACCAACTGGCATAAGCTCAATGAAATCGTCTTAACCTTTTTTTATAGAAGAAATTTGATCTGTTTCTGACCCATCCCAATAACACTTTTTGCATCTTCCTTTGGCGAAATTGTGATCACAATTTTCATGACCATACAGCCAATGCGCACATTCAGGGCATAACAGAGTCATCTTGGATGATTGTTCATAAAATTCACTTTGGCATTCATCACAAACAGCAATGCGATTTAGAGACTCTTTGGCAGCCAACACCGCCTGACACATGTGGGCATCACGCGGACTGGCAGCCTGCTTGATGACACTGAATCCCATCTGTTCGGCCGCCTGAGCGATGCGTTTGGAACCCACCACCAACGGCCAAGTCAACACCATCGCCCACAAGGATTCGGACAGACTCGCCTGCAACTGCTGCAAAATACCCACACTGGTGGCGGTCAGCACCGGGGCATTTGAGGGGTCATCAAAGGCAGGCCTGAGCGCTGCCTCCACCGGCAATGGAGCCAATAAATAGGTGTTGACTTGGTGGTAGCTGATGGCATCGGCCATGCAATGTTGGCGAATGGCTTCCCGGCCACCCAAAGTGGTGAGGATTTTCACCGACTGCGGTTGAGCCGCTTGCAACAATTCGATCACCCCTTCAGAGTTCATCGCTGGGTGGCAGTCAATGGGGTGAGAGAACCGTTGTTGCCAAGCCTGGACCACCGCCGGCCCCACTGCGATGACCCGTGTGGCTGCAGGTGGTTGCCAGTCGGGTGCCAGTTGCAGGGCATGGGTCATGGCATGCACACTGAGGATCACCCACACATCGGCCGGCAAGCGCAACCACTCGGCCCGCACAGATGGGTTGGTCACCACGTCGAAGCACGGGGCCTGCACCGCTTGCAGGCCGGCGGCTTGGTACACGGCGGCGGCTTGGGCGACCACCGGCTGGGGCCGGGTGATGATGACGGTGGTCATTGATCAACCAGCCATGGCCAGGATCGCGGCCGCGCCTTGGGCCTGCAAATCTTCGGCCACCACAGCACCCAGTTTTTCCGGGTCGTAGCCTTGTTGGCGGGCGGTGATGTGGCGGCTGCCATCGGGGGCGAACACGCCAGCCCGCAGCACCAGCGAATCATCGGCCAATTGCATGGCCAACGCGCCGATGGCCACTGAACAAGAACCACCCAGGCGTTGATTCAAGGCCCGCTCTGCACGCACACATTGCCAAGTGCGTTGATCACTCAGCGGCGCCAACAATGCGGCCAGGTCTGGGCGGTCAGCACGGCATTCCACACCCACCGCACCTTGGGCCACAGCCGGCAACCACTGGGGTGCGGTCAGGCGACTTTTGATGCGTTCATCAAAGCCCAAACGCAACAAACCAGCAGACGCCAAAATGATGGCATCGTAGTGCCCATCATCCAGCTTTTGCAGGCGGGTGTTGACGTTGCCACGCAAGGGCTCCACCTTTAAATCGGGTCGCAGTGAGAGCAACTGGGCTTGGCGCCGGAGGCTGGATGTGCCCACCACCGCCCCGGCTGGCAGGTCGGCCAGTTGAGGGAATTGGTTGGACACCCAGGCGTCGCTTTCATCGGCCCGCTCAAACACCGCACAAATCTGAAACTCTGACGGCAAATCGGCCGGCACGTCCTTCATTGAATGCACCGCGATGTCGGCTTGTCCTGCCAGCATGGCTTGTTCCAACTCTTTCAAAAACAAACCCTTGCCGCCAATTTTATTCAACGACACTTCCAAGCGCTGGTCCCCTTCGGTGGTCATCGGCAACAACTGGGTCACATGGTCGGTCTGGGTTTCTATGAGTTCGGCCACAAAGCGGCTCTGCCACAGGGCCAAGGCTGACTCCCGGGTGGCGATGGTGATGGTTTTGTTCATAATTCCTTCAATAATTTTTTCACCGCGGGCAATTGCCGCCTGCTGATCACCGGCTGGATGGTGACATTTTCCAGCATGGCCTGGGGTGATTGGCCGGGACTGAGGTGGATGCCTTTGAGGTATTGGGTGTTGATCAAAGCATTGCGGTGCACCCGCAAAAACACCGGGTGGCTGTTTTCGATTTCCGCCAGGCTCTGATCCAGCAACAGCGTTTGATCGCTCAAGTGGGCCGTGACGTATTTATCTTCGGCCATCAAACAAACGATGTCATTGACACTGACCATAATCACGTCATTGCCACGCTTGACCCGTATTTTATCATGACTGCAATCCAATCCCACTTTTTCCATGGCCTGTTTCAGCCGCTCCAAAGACAAAGGCTTCATCAAGTAATCGACGGCCGACAAATCAAAAGCTTGCAAAGCAAATTCATCGTGGGCGGTGGAAAAAATGATGGGGATGCTGGGGTGCTGTTGTTTGATCAAAGCGGCGGCTTTGGTGCCACTCATTTCGGGCATTTCAATGTCCAAGAACACCAAATCGGGCAGGTGCTTGCTGACCATGGCCACCCCTTCGGCCCCATGGTTGGCCTCCAGCACTTGTTCAAACGCCAGTTGTTTCAACATCGACTTCAAGCGCATGCGGGCCAATGGTTCATCATCAACGATCAATATTTTCATGTGTTCACTTCCCAGCTGGCAGTGAACAGCTCACCGGCGTCCACTTGCATGTTCACTTGGTTGCCATAGGTCAAGGCCAACCGTTGGCGGATGTTGTCCAAACCGGTTTGGGAGCCCGATTGGACAGATCCCGGGCGATAGGGGTTGGTGACCTGAACCTTGAACCCCTGCTCGGTGCGCCTGACCTGGATGTCTATGGTGCCCCCCTCGGTCAGGTGGGCAATGCCATGAATCACGGCGTTCTCCACCAAGGGCTGGATTGACAACAACGGCACCATCTCATATTCCAAGCCCTCATCCACCGTCAGGCGGTGGTCTAAACGATCCATCAGCCGCAACTTTTCGATGGCCAAATACTGGTTGATCCATTCCAGTTCCTGATGCAAAGGGGTTTGGCTTTGTTCGGTGTGGGTGAAGGCTTTGCGAAACAGGCCCGACAAATTCAACACCGCTTGTTCAGCCGCTGCCTGATCCAACGGAATCAAAGATGCGATTGAATTGAGTGAATTGTACAAAAAATGGGGCTTGATGCGGGCTTGTAAGGCATTCATTTGCGCCTGGGCCAAGGCTTCGATTTGGCGACTCCATTGGTCTTGCACAAAGAAATACCGCAACAAGGCCAGCAAGGTCATGCCCGTGGCGACACTGATTTTCAAGGCCGTCAATCGGTTGTCAGAGATCAGGTCAAACATCAAAGCCTGATCAATCCACCCCAACAGCACCGTGTATGTGGCCGCCAACAACACCGTCAGCAACAACAACAGCATCAAGCCGAGCAACACCGGCAGGCGATTGAAAAACGGCCGCATCAGGGTCAACAGCAGGATCACACTGATGGCGATCAACTGCGCCAACAAACTCAACACCGCCAATCGATTGAGGTAGGAAAAATCAAAACTGAGGAAGCTCAGTGAATACACCAACACCATCATTTCGGCCACCACAATGACGGTGAAAATGCGCACGGGATCAGAAAAATCTGACAACCAAGGCGTGGATTTGGGGTGGTTTTGTGTATTCATGTGCAAACTAATTTCAGGTTTTGCATCAATTTCTCGTCGTTTTGGTTGATTTATCAAGCATTTTATAGAAAAATTCAAACTGTTTAAGCAGTCATTTTGGATTTTATATGAAAGTGGGCCTCTTCATCACCCTTCTGTTGTTGGCATTTGGCATGGCCAAAGCCGGTGATGTGTCCTGCCAAGCTGATTTGCTGAAACCCAAATTCAAGGCCCCGGTGATTGAAGAAGAAGATCACAAGCCTGGCTCATTGACCTTGGCCGAAGCGCGTTTGCGGTTGCAACAAAGCCGCCAGGAAATAGCGGCCATCGATGCGGCCAAAACCAGCCCCCAAACCCCGACCGAAGAAGAAGAGCCCACGCCCGAAGAGGACAGTGAAGTCACCAACAAGTCGGCCAAAAAAGAATCTCGCATGGGTGGATTGTTTGACATCCTGTTGCCATCGAAACTGAGAAACCCGGTCAAATAAAACCAACCTTTATTGCCCCACACCCACCATGGACCAGCCAACCGGCGCATTGCGCACGTTTCAAGCCTTCATTGATCAACACATACCGCTGGTGCCGCACATGCAATGGCGGCTGCAAAACATCAATGCCGAATCGTTGTCGGCCAGCGCCCCATTGACGCCCAACATCAACGACAAGGGCACGGTGTTCGGGGGCTCAAGCGCCGCCTTGATGACCATTTGTGGTTGGTCCCTGATCAAGTTCAACCTGGAACAACAAGGGCTGCATAACGACGTGGTGATTCACCGCACGCAAATCGATTGGCAACTAGCCCAAAGCGATGACCTGCGACTGCAGGCCCGCTTGGAAAAACCCATCGACTGGACCGCATTGTGTCAACAATTACAAACCAAAAATCGGCCACAAAAAATCAATGTTCACATCCAATCATTGAATCAAGCCGGCGTCCCCTGCAGCCAAATGCAGGGACGTTATGTGATCCTCAAGCAATGAGACCTCGCCTGAAAAATTAATTCTTTTTTAATGTTTGTTGTGTCATACTCATGACCACTTGGATCGCAACCCGTTGGGAAAACCGCATGAAAAAGATCACCATCATCATTTTAATTGGCGTGCTGTTGACCGCTTGTGGCGGCCGCATGAGCAAGAAACAATCCTTGGACCACACCCTCTATCAATACGCCAAAGTGATGCGCTGGGCCGATTTCAACACCGCCATGACCTTCTTCAGTCCAGACATGGAACCGGCCAACAAACCTTCCAATACCGACATCGAACGCCTGAAACAATTCGGCGTGAGTTCTTATGTGTCCTCACCCATCTTGCCGGGTGAGACCGAGAACCAAATCATCCAAGACGTCCAGATCAAGTTTTACAACCTCCACACCAAACGCGAGAAAGTGGTGATCGATCGACAGGTGTGGGAATACGATGACGAAAACAAGCGTTGGTTGCTGGTCAGTGGCCTGCCCAGAATCGTGAACTGAATCACCCCGTTCGTACTCCAACCGCCGAAGATGGCTGATCAAATCCTCATCAGACAATTGCGCGCCGATGCCGTCATCGGCATTCATGATTGGGAAAAACGCCACCCCCAACCGCTGTATTTCGACTTGGACTTGAACACCGATTGTGCCCGCGCGGCTGCCAGTGATGACATCGCCGATGCGCTGGACTATTTTGCCGTGTGTGCCGACATCCAAACGTGGGTCAGCCACAGCCGTTGTGAATTGATTGAGACCCTGGCCGAACACATTTGCCAACGCCTGTTGGCCCATTACCCCATCGACCAAGTGCAATTGACCTTGCGCAAACCGCAGGCGGTCGAGGATGCCCAAACCGTGGGTTTGCGCATCACCCGCCGCCGTTCGTAAAGCTCCGCAATCAGGGGTTGTAATAAGTCGCCGCGCCGGGGCCGACCGGGAAGCCCATAACGAACACCCACAAATAGAACAACAGGGTCCAGCCGACAAAAAAGATCATGCTGTAAGGCAGCATCGTAGCGATCAATGTACCGATACCCAGGTTCTTCTTGTATTGAGTTGCCACCGCCAAGATCAAGCCAAAATAACTCATCATCGGGGTGATGACATTGGTCACCGAATCACCAATCCGGTACGCCGCCTGGATGGTTTCAGGGGCATAACCAATCAACATCAGCATCGGCACAAAGATCGGGGCCGTCACCGCCCACTGGGCCGAAGCACTGCCTAAGGACAGGTTCACCATGCCACAGACCATGATGAAGAAGACAAAAATCATCGGCCCATCCAGGCCCAGCATTTGCAGCATGGCCGCCCCTTTGACCGCCATCACCGTGCCCAGGTTGGTCCACTTGAAGAAGGCCACAAACTGCGATGCAAAAAACACCAGCACGATGTACATGCCCATGCTGCTCATGCCTTTGCTCATGGCATCGATCACGTCGCGGTCATTTTTCATGGTGCCAGCGAATTTACCGTAAACAAAACCGGGGATGGCAAAGGTGATGAAGATGTACACCACGATGCCTTTGAGGAACGGTGAATTCTTCACCGCACCGGTCTCTGGGTGGCGCAACACGCCCCATTCTGGCACCACCGTCAGCGCCAGGATACCACAGATGATCAAAAAGGTCAGTCCGGCCATGCGCAGGCCTTTCTTCTCGGCCGCGGTGACTTCATCCACCGTTTGCTGCCCCAGTTCAATGCTGGCTTCTTTGGGGTTGTAAGGCCCCAATCGAGGCTCCACGATTTTTTCGGTCACAAAAGCGCCCATGAGGACGATCAAAAAGGTACTGGCCATCATGAAATACCAGTTGACTTCGGCCCCGACCAAATAAGTTGGATCGAGCATTTGTGCCGCCTCTTGGGTGATGCCTGACAACAAAGGGTCCACAGTGCCGATCAACAGATTGGCGCTGTAACCCGCCGAAACTCCGGCAAAAGCTGCGGCCAGACCGGCCAACGGGTGCCGGCCAAGGGAATGAAAGATCAGGGCCGCCATCGGAATCAACACCACATAACCCAACTCGGAAGCGGTGTTGGACACCACCCCGGCGAACACAATCATCACCGTCACCATGCGCTTGGAAGCACCGATCACCAAGGACCGCATCAAGGCCGACAGCATGCCAGAGTGTTCAGCCACTGACACCCCAAGCAAGGCCACCAACACCGTGCCCAGTGGCGTGAAGCCGGTGAAGTTGGTCACCAGGTTCTGCACAATCCAGCGCAAACCCTCGGCCGACATCAGGGAATTGACCTCGATCAGACCATCCAACTCACGTTTCGATGAGCCCTCGGGTCGGGGGTCGGGCACGCTCATACCGATCCATTCGGCGAAGCCACTGAACAGCACAATGAACACACAGAACAGGGCAAACAAGGTGATCGGATGCGGCAATAAATTACCCAACCATTCCACGGTGGCCAAGAAACGGGCAAACCAGCCACTGGATTGTTCGGGATTTTGCTGCGGTGACGGATTGGGGGTTTCGGTGGTGGTCAAAGTCTTCTCCTTATATATGGGCGACAAAAACCAGTCATTTTCCCCCAAAGTCTGCGTTTTTACAACCGCCTGCCCACAGCCCTGGGCCAGGTTCCGCACAATCGAATGGAACCCCACCCCAAAGCTGCGGTCAGAAATGACAACCCCAGCACCCAGCTGGCATTGATAAAACAACCGCAAAAGAGGAGCACATCATGCAACACAAGACCCGCTTTGGCTGGCTGGCTGTCATCAGCCTGTCCTGGTCATTCAACGGCCAAGCCGCCCCATCAGAGGCACCCGAAAATTGGCGTACACTGCCACAGTACCAACCACTGATTCAACAATTAACCCAACAAAACATGACCATCAAAAGCATCGAGGACAGCGCGGTTGATGGCCTCAAAGAAGTGGTGATTCAGTCCGGACCCAACCAACAAGTGATCTACCTCACCGCCGATGGCGAACACCTGTTGGACGGTCAAATGATGCACCTGAAGAGCAAACAAAACCTGACCGAAATGACCCAACGCAGCCTGCGCAAAGAATTGATGGATTCGTTCAAAAAAGACCACAGCAGCATCGACTTTTTGCCCCAGGAAATGACCGATCACATCACCGTGTTTACGGACATTGATTGTGGCTATTGCCGCAAGCTGCACTCGGAAGTGGCGGCGTACAATGAACTGGGCATCGGGGTGTCCTATTTGTTTTTCCCCCGCGGTGGCTTGCACTCACCTTCACACCAAAAAGCGGTGAATGTGTGGTGTGCCGATGACCAACAAGCGGCCATGACTGCCGCCAAAAGCGGTCAAGAGCTGCCGGTGTTGATGTGCCCCAACCCCATCGAATCACAATTCAACCTCGGTATCGGCGCCGGGGTTCACCAGGTCGGCACCCCTTCGGTGGTGTTCGCCGATGGCACCTTGATCCCTGGCTACTTGCCACCTGAGCGCATGAAACAACGCTTGGATGCGATGAAAAAATAACGGCCTAATCGCAGCCCTGGCAGCGCCGCATGCTCATGGTGCGGCCAGGGCCGCCGAATCGGCACACATAGTTGCGGATTTTTCGGGCCAATTGCGGTACCATAGCGCACTTGATTGCAACCGGCACCCAATATTAGCGACCCATGGCCTTGTCTGAAGACCCCAACATCAAGATGCTGCAGCAAACCATTTACAACATGGAACTGGAATTGTCGGCCGCGTCCTTCGGCGGTGACCGCAAAAAAATCCCCCTGCTGATGAAGCAACTCAAAGAAGCCCGCAAAATCCTGGCCAAGATGACTGGGGAGTATTGAAGGCGAAGCATCATGAATGCAACCGAAGCTTTGATTCATTTCCTGTCGCAAACTTTAGTTAAAAAAACATCGCCTGATCGGATTTGCGCAAAAACCCAAATCCCAGGCCAAATTTTTACAAGCCATTTACCATGATCTTGAGGGGTGTTGGGACCCTGCCAAAATAATCCACTCTTTGCCCGATGGCCTGTAACCATTAAAAGGCCATCTCTTTCAGCCACCACAGACTTTCGGTGAATCAATCAACGACTTGGGTGATTATGCCGAGTCGTTAGATCACTCGTTTCTGGTTGTCTCTGAAGATGGGAAATTGGCCATATACAGCCCTGAAACATTCATCGATTCTCGTGTGATCATAGCCACTCAATACACCCTGACTTAAAAACACATTCAATTTTTTGACGTCATCCTGCGGCTGGACCGCAGATTGAAATGCATGGACTGCTTTTCAACCACGCGAAGCAGCGCCTACAGGGATGTGGGTGTGCCGAGCAAGCATGGAGCAATATCGGCCAAGAAGGGTTGAGTGCAGGGGCACGAAATCAATCCAGGTGTGTGATGTCTCCCCAGCTCGAGAATCTTTGAAAAACACATTAAGTGCTGCCTGGATGATCCGGTCAAGCCGGATCATGACGTCATAAGTTGGGTGACTGATTTTCGTGACATGAACGCAAAAAGTATTCATCGTCATTCCCGACCCCAATCGGGAATCTTGGCAATTCAGCGCCGCATGGGGATTCCTGCCTGCGCAGGAATGACGTGCCCTGCCCCCAGCCGTCATTCTCGACCCCGATCGGGA
Source organism: Marinicella meishanensis (assembly GCF_019931145.1). Lineage (GTDB taxonomy): Bacteria > Pseudomonadota > Gammaproteobacteria > Xanthomonadales > Marinicellaceae > Marinicella > Marinicella meishanensis. The sequence continues at coordinate 354,350 of NZ_JAIOUV010000002.1, forward strand.
ATCTTGGCAATTCAGCGCCACATGCGGATTCCTGCCTGCGCAGGAATGACGTGCCCTGTCCCCAGCCGTCATTCTCGACCCCGATCGGATTGAAATGCATGGACAGCATTTCAACCACGCGAAGCGACCCGTAGGGTTGAGTGCAGGAGCACGAAATCAAATCTGATCAGCGCCACATGCGGATTCCTGCCTGCGCAGGAATGACGTGCCCTGCCACCAGCCGTCATTCCCGACCCCGATCGGGAATCTTGGCAATTCAGCGCCGCATGGGGTTTCCTGCCTGCGCAGGAATGACGTGCCCTGCCCCCAGCCGTCATTCTCGACCCCGATCGGGAATCTTGGCAATTCAGCGCCACATGTGGATTCCTGCCTGCGCAGGTATGACGTGCCCTGCCCCCAGCCGTCATTCCTGACCCCGATCGGGAATCTTGGCAATTCAGCGCCACATGGGGATTCCTGCCTGCGCAGGTATGACGTGCCCTGCCCCCAACCGTCATTCCCGACCCCGATCAGGAATCTTGGCAATTCAGCGCCACATGCGGATTCCTGCCTGCGCAGGAATGACGTGCCCTGCCCCCAGCCGTCATTCTCGACCCCGATCGGGAATCTTGGCAATTCAGCGCCGCATGGGGATTCCTGCCTGAGCAGGAATGACATATTCTTAAATGAATGGATTGAGGGGATGGGTATTGAGGCCATCCTTGGCCTCTGCAGTTGGTTCCTGATTGAATTCCTGTTTATCGATACCGGTCTGTTTTACATCACGCCGGCTTCTTCGGCACATGCTTGTGCATTTTTGATGGCGTCGGCCTGGACCTGCTCGGTCTTGCCGGCCAGAACCGCCGCATAATCGGTTTTCTTGACGGTGCATTGACACGTCTCCAGGGCCAGTTTGCGGTGTGCCTCAGGCACTTGCTCCATGGACGTTTCACAGGCTTTCAAGGCCTGCTCTTTCAAATCTTCAGCACTCATGGACCAGGCAGGCATCACCGGCACAGTGGCCATTAAAGCGATCAGTTTGATTGAATTTTTCATGTGTTCTCTCCGAAAAGTAATTGTGATTAAATGAATCGATGGTCTTTCACATCAAAGGATGCGGATCAAAGCCCAAATGCTCAGGCCGATCAACACCAGGCCCAATATACCTTGAAAGCCAGACAGTTTGGCGCGCAGGGCTTCGCCTTTTTCCAAAGCCGCTGGCGACTTTGAAAAAACAAATTGGCTCAACAAGCCAAAACTCAACAAAAATCCCACCACCAACATCAGCGCCACCGTCAGCACTGACATCAGATCAAAATAGCCGTGCAGCAAAACCCGAATCAGTTGGATCAAGCTGTATACCCCCCAACCGAGCAAGACCAACCCAATGATGCCTTGGTACGGCGTCAGCTTGTCGATCAGGTTTTTGCTGTCTGGTTTGAAGTTGACGATCAATGAGGCGGCAGCGGCGACGCCACCGAACAGTGCAATGATGATTCCCAGCATGTGTGTTCTCCCAAATGGTTATAATTAATGTGCCGCTCATGGTATCAGGCCGCATTTAACCCAAACTGAACTGATCGCGAGGGGTTTTTGTGACTGGGTTCAAATTTGGGCACGCCGAAGCCACCGGCGCAGGTGGCATGGGGTTGGTCATTGGGTGACTGTTTCAAACAAGTATGCAGCACCCGACTCTTGGCCTGCTTGGTCATGCCGGGTGGCGCCGACCAACCAGCCTTGGCCAGACATCGACACCGCCCAACCAAACAAATCACCGGCCGCGCCATCACTGGCTGTGTGCTTGGATTGAAATTGCCAAACACCCTGCTGATGGACATAGACATAGACAGCACCCGAATTGGCTCCCAGGTCGTCCTGATGCATGGCGCTGATCACGGCTTGGTCTCCTTCGATGGCCACCGCCTGCCCAAAGCGATCATCGGCGGCACCGTCAGGCGCCGTGAGTTTGGCTTGTTGCTGCCATTGGTCGCCTTGGCGCACAAAGACATAAGCGGAACCGGCATCCACGCCCATGCGTTCATCGTCATCGCGGCGCGCGGAGATCAAGGCCGTGTCGCCAGACAAGGCCACCCGCACCCCGAACAGGTCTGTTTGACCACCATCATCAGCCATGAGCTTGTCCTGCAACCGCCATGTGTCAACATCACGCACAAAAACATAGGCCGCTCCGGCATCCATGGCTTGTGCATCATGCAAATCGGCGCCAATCAACAGCGTGTCACCATCCAGATCCAAGCTGATGCCGAAGACATCCCCAGCCGCGCCATCAGGAGCAGTTAATTTCATGTGTTGTTGCCAGCTGCCAGCCACTCGATTGAACAGATAAACAGATCCAGAACTTTCGCCATGCACGTCATCATGGGGTGCACCAATAACCAAGGTGTCACCAGCAATGGCCAGGCTTTGACCAAAAGCATCCCCGGCTGCACCATCAGTGGCCAATAGTTTGGCTTGTTGCTTCCAGCTGGAACCGGCACGGTTGAACACATACACCGCACCGGCATCTGGTCCCACCGCACCGTGGCCAATGGCCCCTATGGCCGCCACATGACCAGACAAAGCCACCCGGCCCCCAAAAGAATCACCGGCCAAACCATCAGCGGTCATCAGCTTGGCTTGTGGTTGCCATCCTTGTTGGGTTCGGGCATAAACATAAGCCGCTCCGACATCTGCAGCCCCAGATGGATGATCCGCTTTGAACGCACCAACCAATGCCGTGTTGCCATCGATGGCCACATCGAAACCAAAAAAATCTTTACCAGCCCCATCATCGGCTAACAACTTGTATTGAGTGTAATCAGTTTCAACTTGGGCAAATGCCGAGTTGATCAACAAGACAGCTGGAACAAGCAACCATTTCATGCGCACATGCGAATTGTGAGAAGTGAACATCTGTGGTTATAAAACATGACTCAATTTGGTTCAAGCACGGTCAGACTGAATGGTCATTTCATGCGACGAAAAGACGGTCAATTTGATGACCCAATAGGACATGAACAAAAATAGGCAACAAAGAATAACCAGCAAGTGAGATAATGCTTTTATCAAACTCATGATTCATTTGTTTTGTTAATGAAGGTATTTCTTATTTTAATATTCTTTTTCTTGTTAAGTTCATGTGCAGCAAGAATCAGCCAAACTCCAACCATGAAGAATGCCGCTTCACTCAAAGCAGCTCTTTGTGATTCTGGTGAATCAGCCGTGGATTTTTGGCGCATTCAGTCAACAGGATTGATCGTCCAATCTTTACAACAACCAAAATTTGAAGCGACCCCTATTGTTTATTTAAGGCGAGGAAGCCATGTCATCGACGTTGGATGTAACCGCAGCCTCAACAAATGTGGTCAAAAGCTGGGTTGGGCCTATGTAGATAATGCCCCCAGTTACGAAGTTAAATTTGCTGATGGAGATGAGGTAGAAGTTGATTGTATTGGAGAATCAGGTGTCGCCACATTCAACAAAATCAATGAATCAAATTTTTAACTTCTAACGACAGTATTTGGTTGCGGGAATTCATTGATATATTGAGCTTTTCTGTATGGATCCCCGGGTCACGATCTCAGATCCCGTCTCGATGTTAGGACTGACATCCATGTCAGACAAACCCGTGGATGACGAAATCAAGTTTTCGGTTGTTTTTTTATTCACAACAACATCGAAAACAATTCGGGTTGGTCGTTGAGGTAGTCGTTGAAGAAGCCGCCGGCTTTCATGCGCTGTAACAAGGGGTCGAAATCGGCGCGGTTTTGCAGTTCAATGCCGACCACCGCCGGACCGTGTTCGCGGTTGTGTTTCTTTTGGTATTGGAAATAGGTGATGTCATCGGCCGGACCCAACACCTCGGCAACAAATTCCTTCAGTGCCCCAGCGCGTTGCGGAAAGCGCACCAGAAAATAATGTTTCTGCCCACCCCACAGCAAGGCACGCTCGCGGATTTCTTCGATGCGGGTGATGTCGTTGTTGCTGCCACTGAGCAGGCAAACCACCCGTTTGCCTAGCAGTTTTGGTCCCAGGCTGTGTAGGCCAGCCAAGGCCAAGGCACCCGCCGGTTCCACCACAATGGCGTCCTTATTATATAGGTTCAATATGGTTTGGCAGATCAAGCCATCGGGCACTTGAATCACCTCATCCAAACCATCGCGACACAACTGGAAGGTCAATTGCCCCACTTCTTGCACCGCCGCGCCATCAACAAATCGATCAATGTGCGCCAGTCGCGTGGTATGCCCGCATTGCAATGCGGCGGTCATTGACGCCGCACCGGCTGGTTCCACCCCAATGACGCGGGTCTGCGGCGACTGTTGCTTGAACACCGTGAGCAAACCGGAGGCCAAGCCCCCGCCACCAATTGGCACCAACAGGTAATCAATGGGGGCCGTCGTTTGGGCCAAAATCTCCTGCGCAATGGTGGCCTGTCCGGCGATGATGTCGGGATCATCAAACGGGTGAATGAACGGGTGGCCATGCTGTTCACTGCAGGCCAGGGCCTCTTGTTGGGCTTGGTCAAAAGTGTCGCCCACCAGCACCAACTCGACCTGTCCGCCGCCGAACATTTTGACCTGTTCGATCTTTTGTTGTGGGGTGGTGACCGGCATGTAGATCGATGCTTTGATGCCCAAACGCTGGCAACTGTGCGCCACCCCTTGGGCGTGGTTGCCGGCGCTGGCGCAGACCACGTGTTGCAGCCCGGGCTGCTGTTCCAACAGTGCCGCCATTTTGTTGTGGGCGCCGCGGATTTTATACGAGCGAACCGTCTGCAGGTCCTCGCGCTTGAGCCACACCTCGGCTTGCAGCAGCTCACTGTAAGTCACATTGGGCAACAAGGGGGTTTGGTTGACCACCCCCTTGAGGCGTCGCTGGGCCGCGGCCACGTCAATGGCCAACGGCGTGGCAAAGTGTTGGGCGGTGGCACTCATCGACAAACCTCAGGCGTTTTCTGGACGCAGTTTGCGGACCTGTTGCCCGGTTTGCCACAACTCGGATTCACGCAGTTCTGCCAATTCCTGGTTGAGCTTTTCCCGGTAATCCACTTTTTGGTTGGCGGCGATCACCACCCGGGCCTCTTCACCACTGGCCACGCTGTCATACAGTTCTTCAAACAACGGGGTGTTGGCTTCGCGAAACTTGTGGCGCCAATCCAAGGCTCCGCGTTGGGCGGTGGTGGAGGTGTTGGCATACATCCAATCCATGCCGTTGTCCGCCACCAAGGGCATCAAACTTTGGGTCAGCTCCTCGACCGTTTCATTGAAAGCCTCCGAGGGTGAATGGCCGTGTTTGCGCAGCACGTTGTATTGGGCCTCGAACAAACCGGCGATGGCCCCCATCAAGATGCCCCGTTCGCCGGTGAGGTCCGAGTACACCTCTTTTTTGAAATCGGTTTCAAACAAATACCCCGAACCGACGCCGATGCCCAGGGCTTTGGCGGTTTCACGGGCCTGGCCGGTGACGTCCTGGAAGATGGCGTAGCTGGAATTCAAGCCTTTGCCTTGCTGAAACAAGGTGCGCAAAGAGCGGCCTGAACCCTTGGGCGCCACCAACACCACATCGACATCGGCCGGTGGCACGATGCCGGTTTGTTCATTGAAGGTGACCCCAAAGCCGTGGGAAAAATACAAGGTGTCTCCGGCATTAAGGTTCGCTTTGACGGTGGGCCAGGCGGCGATTTGGCCAGCATCGGACAGCAGGTACATGACCACATCCGCCCGCTGGGTGGCGCTGGCCAGGTCGAACAAGTTCTCACCTTCCACCCAGCCATCAGCCAGGGCCTTGTCCCAGGAGGCCGAACCTTGGCGTTGACCGACGATGACTTGAAAGCCGTTGTCACGCAGGTTCAAAGCCTGACCGGGCCCTTGCACCCCATAGCCGAGCACCGCAATGGTTTTGTTATGTAAAAAGGATTGGGCTTGGGTCAAAGGGTATTCGTCGCGGGTCACGACTTCTTCCCAAGTGCCGCCAAAATTCAATTGAGCCATGTGGTTCTCCTGTAGTGTTGATTTAATTGTGCCAAGTGGGTCATTGCTCGACCTCACAGGTGGCGTGTTGTTTGTGAAATGACATGTCGGCTGTGGTGGCCAGCGCTGGGTGGCCCTGTGTGGCGTTGGGTTTGCCGATGCTGACGGGGCCAGAACGCACGAACTCCATCACACCCACCACCGCCAGGTCCTCGTACAAGGCTTGGCTTTCGGCCCGACTGCCGGTTTTTTCAATCACCGTGTAATCGCTGTTCATGCTCAGCACCCGGGCATGGTGGCGGTGAATCACCTGTTCGGTCACGGCCTGTTCCAGCATTGATGAGGAGGCAATCTTGTACAGCGCCACCTCTTGCTGGATCGAATCTGCAGCAGTGCGAAACTCGGCGCGAATCACTTCTATTTGCCGCCCCAGTTGTTGCGCCAAACGGTTCGCGGTGGGGTGGTCGCAGCGGACTTGCACGCTGTGTCTGAACACACCCGGCTCAGCCGATTCACACACCGACAAGGCATCGATGTTGAGGTTGATCCGGGAAAACACCGCAGTGATGCGGTTGAGGATGCCGGTTTGGTTGCTGGAATAAATCGCAAAGTCATGGATTGTGGTCATGGTCTTTGACTCCTTCGTTGGTGGATTGCTCGGCGTCTGCTTCGACGGCTGCTTCGACCCCAAGGCACATGTCGGCCACCGAGGCCCCCGGGGTGATGATCGGAAATACGTTGTCTTGTTGTGCCACGCGGACCTCCAGCACATAAGCACCGGGGTGCTGCAGCATGGTTTGGATGGCGCCGGGTAATGCTTGGCGCTCGCTGACGCATTGATTGGCGATGCCATAACCATCGGCCAGGATGCCAAAATCGGGATTGTGCAGCTCGGTGGCGGCATATCGGCGGTCAAAATACAGTTCCTGCCACTGCCGGACCATGCCCAAAAATTGGTTGTTGAGGATGATCACTTTGACCGGCAATTGGTGTTGCATCATCACCCCAAGCTCTTGGATGGTCATTTGCACCCCACCATCACCGACGATGCCCACCACGGTCTGTTCCGGACAGGCAAACTGGGCGCCAATGGCCGCCGGCAAACAAAAGCCCATGGTGCCTAAACCACCGGAAGTGATGAGGCCGCGGCTGTGTGTGAATTGGCGGTAGCGACAGGCCACCATTTGGTGTTGGCCAACGTCGGTAACGATGATGGCATCGGGGTCTTGTTGGTTGAGGCATTGGATCACTTCGGCCATGTTGATGGCGGCGGTGGCCGGCTGCAAATCGGCATCAATGATCAACCGCTGTTCGGTGCGGTGCAGGGCGGCAAAGCGCTGCAACCACCGGTCATGGCGCCGGTGATCCAAGCGTTTCATCACCGCCGCCAAGGTTTGTTTCACATCACCCAACACCGCCACATCGGCCCGCACATTCTTGTTGATTTCACTGGGATCAATCTCGAAATGCACCACTTGGGCTTGTTTGGCGTAATGCGCCAGATTGCTGGTCACCCGATCATCAAAACGCATGCCAATGGCGATCAGCACATCGCATTCGTTGGTCAGGGTGTTCGGCGCGTAGTTGCCATGCATGCCCAACATGCCGACATACTGGGGGTGGTCAGTGGGCAAAGCCGACAGCCCGAGGACGGTGGCCGCCAAAGGTGCGCCAATGCGCTCAGCGAAAGCTTTGAATTCGGCTTCTGCTCGACCCAAGATCACCCCTTGTCCAAACAACACCAAGGGCCGTTTGGCGGCATTGATCAAACTGGCCGCTTGGAGCAGGGCCTGCTGACTGGGGGTCGGATTGGGCTCATAACTGCTGACCTGGTCACAGCTTTGGTAAACAAAATCCAAGGTATCGACCTGGGCATTCTTGGTGATGTCGATCAACACCGGTCCCGGTCGGCCGCTGCGGGCCAGGTAAAAAGCCTTGGCCAGGGCGGTGGGAATCTCCCCCGCTTCGGTCACTTTGTAATTCCACTTGGTCACCGGCATGGAAATGTCCAGGATGTCGATTTCCTGAAAGGCATCGCTGCCCAACAGGTGGGCAAACACCTGCCCGGTGATGCACACCAACGGGGTCGAATCCAGATAGGCATCGGCGATGCCGGTGATCAGGTTGGTGGCCCCAGGACCCGATGTGGCGATGCAAACACCCACTTCGCCGGTGGCCCGGGCATGGCCTTGGGCCGCATGCACCGCGCCTTGTTCATGGCGCATCAACACGTGCTGCAGCCGGTCCTCATGATCCATCATGGCATCGTAGGTGGGCATGATGGCGCCACCCGGATAGCCGAACACCCGCCGCACCCCTTCGGCCAATAAACTCATGATGATGGCTTCCGATCCGGTCACTTGTTGGCTGTTACTGACCGGCTGAGCAACATCGACCGCTGTGTGATCGGCGCTCAAGCCCACGGATTTCATGACGGGGCTCCTTTGCTGGCCAATGGCTGTTGGCTGAAATTGGCCGCCACATCTTCAGCAATCAAATTCAATTCAATGCGTTTGTCTGGCTTGGCTGTGGCCGCTGACTCTCCGGCGTCGCTGCCCTCGGCTGGCGGCAAATCGGTCAAACAGCCGGTCGAAGCAGAGGACACCACCCGGGCATACTTGCCCAAGGCACCGCGCTGGTGGGCCGATTTGGGTGCCTGCCAAGCGGCCCGTCGTTGGGCCAGTTCATGCGCTTCGACGTGCAAAGTCAATTGCTTGTTTTGGGCATCAATGGTGATCAAATCACCATCAGCCACCAAGGCCAGCTGACCACCCACCTGGGCTTCAGGGGTCACGTGCCCCACCACAAAACCGTGGGTGCCACCAGAAAACCGGCCATCGGTGATCAAAGCCACCGAGTCACCCAAACCGGCACCGATGATCGCCGCCGTGGGCTTCAGCATTTCTGGCATGCCCGGGCCACCTTTGGGTCCGACATAACGGATCACCACCACATCTCCGGCTTTGACCCGGCCGGCGGCAATGCCTTGGTTCAAGGCCTGTTCGCTGTCAAAAGTCACCGCCGGACCATGGAAGTACTCACCTTCTTTGCCGGTGATTTTGGCCACCGCCCCCTCGGGTGCCAGGTTGCCCTTGAGGATTTGGATGTGGCCGGTGCTTTTGATCGGCTGCTGGCGCATGCGCAACACATCCTGGCTGGCGTCCAGTGGCTTGACCCTTTCGAGGTTGGTCGCCAGGGTTTGACCGGTGACCGTCATGCAGTCACCATCCAACCAGCCCTGGTCCAGCATGTAGCGCAGCACCGCCGGTACCCCGCCCACCCGATGCAAGTCTTCCATCAGATAGCGGCCACTGGGTTTCAGGTCAGCCAAATAAGGCGTCTGTTCAGAAATGGCTTGGAAATCATCCAAAGTGAAATCGATGCCGGCGGCATCGGCAATGGCCAAAAAGTGCAACACCGCATTGGTTGATCCACCCAGCACCGTGACCAATTTGAAGGCGTTGGTCAAAGCGGCTTTGGTGACGATGTCCCTGGGTTTCAAATCCAGTTCAAGCAAGCGCTGCATGGCCTGGGCCACCTGGCTCATTTCGTCCAATTTGTCTTGGCTGATCGCGGGGTTGGAGGACGAATGCGGCAAGCTCATGCCCATCGCTTCAATGGCCGAAGCCATGGTGTTGGCGGTGTACATGCCACCGCAGGCACCGGCCCCGGGACAGGCTTTTTGGATCACTTGCTGGTATTCGGGTTCATCGATTTGACCGGTGACTTTCTGGCCCCAGGCTTCGAAGGCTGAGACCACATCCAGCTTGCGTCCGGCATGGCAGCCGGCGGCAATGGTACCGCCATAGACCAACAGCGCGGGCCGGTTCAGGCGCAGCATGGCCATCATCGCACCCGGCATGTTTTTGTCACAACCGACCACCGTCACCAGTGCATCGTAATGCATACCGGCGACCACCGTTTCCATCGAATCGGCGATCAGATCCCGCGAAGGCAAGGAATAATGCATGCCATTGGTGCCCATGGCGATGCCATCAGAAATGCCGATGGTGTTAAAAATCAATCCGTTCATGGGGTATTGATTAACCGCTTGCTTGATGTGGCCGGCCAAATCATTCAAGTGCATGTTGCAGGGGTTGCCGTCATAACCGGTGGAAGCGATGCCCACAAACGGTTGCTTCAATTGTTCAGCGCTCAAACCGATGGCGTGCAACATGGCTTTGGCCGCTGGCTGCGAGTCATCCTGGGTCACCGCTCGGGAATATGGATTCATGGGTTTCATGCTGGTATCAGGCCGCCTTGGTTTTTTTGAAATTGATTTTCTCTTCGCGCACCAGCTGTTTGAATTGCCGTTGCAACAATGCCCCATGCGTTTCCGCCCATGGCCGGCTGAAAGGCTCGTCATTGACCGTGCCAATGGCTTGGACTTCCACCGCTGTACCGGTCAGAAAAGCCCCTTCGGCGCCGCGGATGGCATCCGGGGTGAAATGTTTTTGCACCACCCGAATGCCATTGGCCGCGGCCAATTCCATCACCACCGAACGGGTGATGCCAGGCAGGATGTTGCCCTCAGGCGGGGTGTACAGCACGCCGTCTTGTTGCAGGAAGAAGTTGGCCCCACTGGCTTCGGCCACAAAGCCCTTTTGATCCAGCAACAAGGCATCATCGTAGCCCGCCACCTGCGCTTCTTTCATGGCCAAGATCGAATTGACGTAATGGCCGGACACTTTGGCATCCACATGGCACGAGTTGGGATCCGGACGGCAATAAGGCGACACTTTCATGCGCAGCTCACCGGCGGCAAAATACTGGCTCCAATCCCAGGCACACAGGAACACATGGCTGCGGCTTTCGGCTTGCAGACCCAGGCGTTCGGTGGGGTAAACCAAGGGCCTGATGTAGGCATCTTGCAAACCATTTCTGGCCAGCAATTCATAACTCAAGTCGATCAGTTCAGCGACCGACAGGCCCACTTCCAGGTGCATGGTTTGGGCTGAATACAACAGCCGTTCATAATGTTCTTGGGCGCGCAAGATCTTTGGTCCCTGATCGGTGGCGTAGGCGCGAATCCCCTCAAACACCGCATTGCCGTAGTGGAAGGATTGTTGATACAAACCGCCCATGCTGGCTTTGGCCAAGGGCCATTGGCCATCGAGGTAGGTCACTGTGTTGTCGTCGTAATACATGGCTTCACTCTTTTTTTGCTGGTTGTTTTTTCCCGTTTCACACTGACTGAAAATCCGCAGGTAAAAAAAAAGCCCTTCTTGGTGAGAAGGGCTTTTTTTGGATTGACCAATTGTTTGCCGAACTCACCACACACGTGGGCCGATAATCACGAGAATGACCACGACGACGTTGATGTTGATGATGTTGGCAATGCAGTTCATGTTTGGATTTTTCAGTCTTTGCTCAGTTCAAATTGGTACTATTCAGCGGTGACAAACACCGCGCTGTTTCGGCGTATGTTTCCGCAAAAAAAAAGGCTTGTCAACCCTTATGCCGAAAAGTTATTGATCGAGGTGCCAACCTGCCGGCCCCCAAACGCATTCAGAATGAATATGATTTTATGCTGCTTAATCAATGACATAGCCACCACCTGGCAGGAGACATTCTGCCGTCAATTTGGCACCCAAAAAAAATCAAAAAAAACCTGGCGGTCATCCAACGGTCACATTCGACCCCAAAAAATCCCGTGCTTTGAACCGAACTTAAACGGCGGCCGTTGCCAGCCCATAGAACAAAATGATCTAGCAAAAAAACTTTTCAAAAGCCATTGGACTGTGCTAGCTTAAAAAAAGGCGTTGTTATTTGGCCATCCAAATACAGCTGCCAACCGATCATATTATTAGCAACCAAACCAGGAGCAGCGTCATGCATCGACCCGATTCTCACACCAGCCATTCGCCGGGAGCCACCGGCCGCCATTCCGTGTTTCCCGTTACCACCCTCCCCACCCACCTCCTCCTCGGCCTCATTATTCTGATCATTCTCTGATCTTCGAAGTTCACCACTAGGCCTGTTCTGCTCCGCAGAACAACCCAAAAAACCAACAATCAACAAAGCCCAAGGCGAGCATTCGAAGTGTGACTGCTTGATGCAGCGTGCTTGTTTTGTCATGACCTTGGCATGAGAACACCATGAGTAACCAGAAGCAAACAAACAAAAAACACATCAAAATTTTTGACACCACTTTGCGTGATGGCCAGCAGTGCCCCGGCGCCGGCATGAGTCACAGTGAAAACATTGAATACGCCCAATTGGCCAGTTTGATCAAGGTGGATGTGTTGGAGGCTGGCTTCCCAGCGGCCAGTGAGCAAGACCACGCCATTGTCAGCCAGATCGCGCGGATGTATGCCCAGCAAAACCGCAGCCCGAAAGTGGCGGCCTTGAGTCAATTGCGCGAAGCCCAAGTGGTCCAAACCATTGAAGCCTTGGCGCCCTTGGCCAAAACCAAACGGGGCATCGTTCACCTGTACATGCCGGTGGCTCCGGAATTGATGGCCGCTTCACTGGGCAGCTATGCCAACGACAAAGAACGCATCTTGCATGATGTCGAACGCCTGATCCAACTGGCGGTGACTGCTGGCATGGACGTTGAGTTCAGCCCTGAGGCCTATTCACAAATGGGCACCCATTTCGACTTCACCACCGACTTGATCAGCACCGCGATAGCCGCGGGAGCCAACACCATCAATTGTCCCGACACCATTGGCCGGGCGTGCTATTTGCAGGGTGATGATTACTTTGTTAACCACATGAACCAACACGCCGCCATCATGCGTGAGCGGTTTCCAGACCGCGACATCACTTGGTCGGTGCATTGTCACAACGATTTTGGGTTGGCTTTGCAAAACAGCATGCACGCGGTGTTCCATGGCCCTGCCACGCAAATCGAAGGTTGTTTCAACGGCATCGGGGAGCGGGCCGGGAACGTCGCTTTGGAGCAGTGCATCATGTATTTGAATGCCTTTGGGCACAGTCAGCCGGGTCAGGCCTATGGCACCGGCTGCCGCGCCAAACACATCCGCCGCATTTCTGATTTTGTCGCCCAACACATGCTGCCACGCCAACCGCATTGGCCCATTGGTGGCGACAATGCGGCCAAACATTCATCCGGCGGCCACACCAACGCGATCCTGAAAGACGCCCACATTTATCAGCCATTCAATCCCAGCGAAGTGGGGCAGCAAGTGAGCTTTTTGTTTGGTCCTTTGAGTGGCAGCAACCACGCCCAATCAATCATCCACAAACACGGTTATGTGTGTGAAGACCATGAGCGCCAGGCCATCATGCAATTCATCAAAGACCACCACAAAGACCGACGCAAAGGCCTGACCGACGAAGAGTTCATGGCCGCCTACAAAGCCTACCGGCAGCCGATCAAAGTGACTCAAATTGGTTTTGAACGCACCGGCAACAAAAAACACTTTGCCATGCAAGCCACCGTCTTTGGACAAGCGGAGGACATCAACTTCATCTGTCAAGACAGCGACACCGCCACCACGGCCCTGCATGAATACCTGGGCCAACGCTTTGGCTCCTGTGAAATCCAATCCTACCGCAGCGAATCCAAAATGCCTGGGCGTGATGCCCCGGCCCATGCCACCATCACGGTGGCAGCCGAAGGCGAATACCACCAAGGCAAAGGCCAGGACCATGACATCGAAACCGCTGCCTTACTGGCTTTGGTCGACGCCTACAACCAGCTGTTGACCGCGCGTCATTACCGGCATCAGCCTGAACCAGAAACCCATGTCGCCGTGGGCTTGAGGGACTGACATGAGCCACAACATCGTAGAAAAAATATGGCAACAGCATGTGGTCCAGCGGCAAGCGGGGTTTCCGGATGTGTTGGCCATCGATTTTGCCTTGTTGCATGAAGTCACATCAGCGCAAGCCTTTGCCGAATTGGATCGACGGGGCCTGCCGGTGCATGACCCCAAGCGTTTTTTGGCCACCATCGATCACAGCATCCCGACCCGCGAAGACCGCCATCAGGTGCATGACCCCCAGGCCCTCAAACAAATGACGGCCTTGCGAGAGAATTGCCAACAACACGGCATTGCTTTGTGTGATGTGGGCAGCCAAAAGCAAGGCATTGTCCATGTCATCGGGCCGGAATTGGGCTTGACCCAACCGGGCATGACTTTGGTTTGTGGTGATTCTCACACCGCCACCCATGGTGCCTTTGGCGCCTTGGCTTTTGGCATTGGCACCTCCACTTTGGCCCATGTCATGGCCACTGGCGCCTTGTTGATGAACCCACCGCGCGTGATGCAGGTGCAATTCAATGGCCAACTGCCCCAAGGGGTGTACGCCAAAGACATGATCATGCACTTGATCGCCCAAATTGGCGTCGATGGGGGCACTGGATTGGTGCTTGAATACACCGGCCAGGCGGTGCGGGACTTGTCCATGGAACAACGCATGACCTTGTGCAACATGAGCATCGAATGTGGCGCCGTGGCAGGTCTGGTGGCGCCCGACCAGACCACTTTTGAATACTTGCAAGGCCGCCCCCATGCCCCGCAAGGAGCCGAATGGGACGCCGCGGTCAAGCATTGGCAAACGCTGGTCAGTGACCCAGGATGCCGGTATGACCGCAGTGTCACCCTGGACATTGGTCAATTGGCACCCATGGTCAGTTGGGGCACCAATCCGGAACAAGCCATTCCCATCAATCAATCCATACCCCATGCCGCCAGAGACCAAGCAGATGCCCTGAACTATGTCGGCATGACCGTCGAGCAAGCGGTTCAAGGGGTACCGATTGATTGGGCTTTTGTGGGCTCCTGCACCAACGGCCGCATTGAAGACCTCAGGGTGGTGGCCGACATTTTGCGACATCGGGTCATCGATCCCCGGGTCACCATGTATGTGGTGCCAGGCTCAGAAGCGGTGCGCCAACAAGCCATAGACGAAGGCCTGGATCGCATCTTTCAACAGGCCGGCGCCGAGTTCCGCCAGCCGGGATGCTCCATGTGCCTGGGCATGAATGATGACCGGGTACCAGTTGGGGCCCGCTGCATCAGCACCACCAACCGCAACTTCATTGGCCGCCAAGGCACCGGTAGCATCACCCACTTGGCCTCGCCGGCCACGGTGGCCCACAGCGCCTTGGCCGGATACATCACCCACCCAATTAGCCCCATGGCTCAACAGGAGGCTTCATGAAATCAGCCATAAAAACCGTTCGCGGTCGCAGTGTGCCCATGCTGTTGGATGACATCGACACCGACATCATCATTCCGGCCCAGTACCTGACCCAAACGTCGAAATCGGGTTACGGCCAACATGCCTTTGCCCGCCTGCGCCAAGCCGATCCAGATTTCGTGCTTAACCAACCGGCCTACCAAGGGGCCAAGGTGCTGCTCGCTGGGGCCAATTTTGGTTGTGGTTCCTCGCGAGAACATGCGGTTTGGGCCATCCAAGAAATGGGCATTGAAGCAGTGATTGCCCCTTCTTTTGCCGACATTTTCAGCAACAACGCCCAGAAAAACCACCTGCCTTTGATCACCCTGTCGGCCGCTGACTGTCAACGCCTGGCCCAGCTGCCACCGGCCCAAGCCATCGAGATTGATTTGCTGCGATGCACCATTGCGGCAGGTGATGCCGTCATGAGCTTTGCCATCAACCCGTTTTTTCAGCACGTGTTGACTGCCGGGATTGATGAATTGGATCATTTGTTGGCGCAGCAGGCGGCGATTCAACGGTTTCATGCCCAACAGCAACGGCGTCAGTACTTTGTGCGCATGCCCAGGGGGTCGGCATGAGTCGGCCACGCATCGCCGTATTACCAGGCGATGGCATTGGCCCCGAAGTCATGCAACAAACCCTGCGTTTATTGGCAGCGGTGGCCCCCGATGTTGAGCCCATCATGGGCTTGATTGGTGGGGCGGCCTATGTCAAGCATCAGGCCCATTTTCCAGCCGCCACCCGGGATCTGATTGATGACAGTGACGCGGTGTTGTTTGGTTCTGTTGGCGGCCCCATAGAACAGGCACACCTGCCCCAATGGCGGGGCTGTGAGGTGAATTCGATCTTGGCTTTGCGCCAGCACCTGGGGGTGTTCATCAACCACCGACCGGCCCGCATATTTCCGGCCTTGCGGGCGCTGTCCCCACTGAAAAACGAACGCCTCGAAGCCTGTGGCGAGGTGCTGATATTGCGTGAATTGTTGGGCGATGTGTATTTTGGCAAAAAACGAACATTCAAAGAAAATGGCTGCATGATCGCCGAAGATGTCGCCACTTACACCGAACATCAAATCACCCAAATGGCCCATCAGGCGTTCCAAACGGCCGCTGCCCGCGGGGGTCAGTTGTGTTCGGTGGACAAAGCCAATGTGCTGGACACCTCACGCCTGTGGCGGCAGGTGTTCACCGCAGTGGCCACAGACTACCCAACTGTACAATTGCAGCACATGTTGGTGGACAATTGCGCCATGCAGTTGATCCTCAACCCGGCGCAGTTTTCGGTGATTGCCACCAGCAATTTGTTTGGTGACATCTTGTCTGACGCGGCCAGCGCGTTGCCCGGTTCCCTGGGTATGATGCCCTCGGCCAGTTTCAACGCCACCGGTTTCGGTTTGTATGAACCGGCCGGGGGCTCAGCCCCGGAACTGACCGGCAAAGACGTGGCCAATCCCATGGCCCAGATGTTGTCATTGGCCATGCTGCTGCGCCACTCATTGGACCGACCGGCGGCCGCCGCTGCCATTGAGCAAGCCATTGAGGCCACACTGGACCAAGGACATCGCACTCCCGACCTGATGGCTGCGGGCGGTCAGCCGGTCGGGACCACAGGTTTCACCGATCAGGTGTTGCGGCATTTACCATAAAAAAGGGGTGTGGCATGCGCCCACCACTTTGGGGTTGATACCTGGCTCAAGCCTAAGGCAAGGTCACCGTTAAATACACGGTGCCGCCTTGGGCAATGTCTAAGGTTTTGCCCTCGACTGCAAAATCAAGCAACAGCCACCCCGCCAACACAGGGCTGCTGAAAAACTGATGGTTGTTACCGTTACCACGGGCCTGCAACATGGCCACAGGATCACCGTTAACCAACAATTCATAAGTTCCTGCAGGTAAATCTTTGTACCAAACTTTTAATTTGGTGAACTGTGAATTGATTTCCAGCTTGACCCGACCCGATGCATCGTCATCGGCTCCGGTGTTGGTGAATTCATACTGGGCATCCATTGCCGGGTCGGTTGGGGGGCGGTTATCCGAAATACCGCCACTGCAATGAGACCCGATGGTGCGGCTTAATCGTTTTATGGTGTGTGAGCCCGACCCAATGGTGGCATCATAAGCGGCATAAGTGGCGGTGCCCTTGTTACAGTTTTGAAAGGTCAGGGTCAAGGTACCCCAGGCTTCGGCTGAGATACCAGTGGTGTTGATGACACCAGCACTCATTTCACCACCCGTGTGTTCCAACAATTCCATGGTCACAGATTCACCTTCCACTTCCCCCAGACCATTGAGCCAGGTCTGATTACCTTGTGCGTCATATGTGAACCAAAAAACCATGGCAATGTCGTTACCATCTTGTTCGAGAATTTGCAATAAATAGCCGTGACCGGCATTTTCATCATCATACCAAGCGCCGGTAAAAGAGCCTGTAATGAGGATGGCCTGAGAAGAATGACTGAGCAGACTTAAACACAACAAAACAAATAATTTTTTCATGGCTTAAACCAAATTTAGAAAATGCAATTAATATTACAAATTTGGTTTTTAAAGATTGTTAGCCCCATCACATAAGTTGGAATATCTTCATATCAACAACCAAATCCCCGTGACTGGCATCACAATTCAGTGAATTGATTTACCACACCCAAAAAAAAGAGGCCTTATCAGACCCCTTTTTAATGTGACTAAAATTTCGTTTTGTTCACATCGCTTCGGCCGCACAGGCTTCGGCGTTTTTGATCGCATCGGCTTGGATTTTCTCCATATCGCCCGATTGTTGCGCATCGATCACAGCTTGGTAGTCGGTTTTTTTGACATTACACAAGCACACTTTTTTGCTTTTTTCGCGCATTTCAGCGGGCACCGCTTCCATTTGTGTTTCGCAGGCTTTAACGGCCGCTTCTTTCAATTGATCGGCGTCCATGGCCTGACCGACAGCGGCCAACATCAACAACACAATGATCATTATTTTCTTCATATTAAGCTCCCAGATACTTGGCTTATTAAAAGGACGTTCACCGTATCACAGGGCTTCTGCCAGAAAGCTTGATCGGCGTCACAGTTTGTGTCATTGCACCGACACTTAACCGCTAACACACTGAATATTAATGAAATTCTAATGAATGGGCGCCATCACCCAAAGCGGTGACAATCGGTCACTGGTGCGTCTTGTTGGCAGGCCTCTAAATATTGTTGACGCACAATGGCCACCGCTTCATCAAAGCGATCATCCAGGTAATGCATGATTTTTTCTGACAAGATCGAATTGGGATCATGGTGTCCACTCCATTTCACCAATTGCAAGATGGACGGGATCAAATCCAAACCTTTGTCGGTCAGGTGGTACAGTTTTTGTCGGCCGTTTTGTGGGTCTTTGCATTGGGTGATCAAGCCATGGTTGGTCAGGCTTTTCAGGCGGTTGGCCAAAATGTTGGTGGCCACCCCTTCTTCACTCTCTATGAAATGTTTGTAACGACAACAGCCGCGAAACAGCATGTCTCTGATGATCAGGAAACTCCACTTGTCACCCAATATTTCCAACACATAGGTCATGGGACAAACGGTCATTTTGTAGGTTTTATTTTGTGTCATGGGTGAAATTCTAAACAAATAGCTTGCATTTTGCAAGTTTATCAGTAAACTGGGAATTACTTTCAAATTGCAAGTTATAGAGAATCACCATGAAACCCTACCTCACCTTCACCACTTTGTCATTCATTATGGTTTCCTTCTTGGTGGAGATCATGATGTCAACCCAGCCCGGCTTCATCACCTATGCCGGCTTCAGTTGGTTCATCAGCACCGACCTGATCAACTTCAATTACCTGTTGGTCTGGACCCTGGAGGGATTGGTGCTGGGGACAGCGGCCTTCGCCTACATCAACCCCAAATCCGCCTTACAAGACGGTTTCCGCTTTGGCTTGATGACCGGTTTCTTGTTCACCTTGATGGTGTTGTTCAACGTGATGTGGCAGATCGACCACAGCCATTACCCGTTTTTGGCTGAGTCCTTGTTGTCCTTAACCCTGATTCAAGTGTTGGGCTTTGCCCTCAGTGGTTGGCTGTTTGGACTGTTGTATGAAATTACGGCACCCCGATTTCCCAACATCAAAAGCCTCTGGTCTCTGGCTTAATGAGACCCCATGTTTTGCCTCGCAGCACCCCAGGTCAGTCCCCCCAAAATAAATAACACCTGGCCGGTGCTGTGAGGTGGACTTGAGCCACCTCAAAAGGGCGCAATGCGGCATGCTATGATCCAAACTTTCTGCAAGACACCACACCATGAACCCGCCCCACACCTGCAGACCCATGCAAATTATCGACATACCGGCGGTGTTTGCCGTCAGGACCGACACCCGAGAGAATCGCATCAGCATGGTCCAAGGCCGCTTATGGCATCACGCCGCCGACGATGGCGCAACAATTGGCCGCTGATGTTCGTGGCTGGGTGGCGGTGTATCGGGATGACATCGTGGGTTTTTGTATGGGTCAAAAAACCACCGGTGATAATGTTGGTGCTGGCGCTGCTGCCAGATCACGCAGGTCATGCGGTGGCCAAACAATTGATGCAACGGTTTCAGACTTGGCTGTTAGCCCAAGGGCATGACACCCTGTGCTTATTGACCACGGCCGATCCACAACCCAGGGCCTGCGGTTTTTTACCAACACCTGGGCTGGCAACCCACCAATGAATTCATCAACGGCGAGGTCAAATTCACATTGAGCCTTTGACTCAGGCTGCCATCACCACTGGAATTCAGATTTTTTTCAGCACGATGTCATAGCGCAGCCCGCCTTCACTGCCTGCCTTCCTGGCCACCATCATGGCTTGCTCGGCCGGTGATTTGCTTTGCAGCAGCCGATCCACCGCATTCAAGCGCTGATCGGGAAAATACATCTGGGTGACCACTTCTTCATAACCTCCCTTGCTGACTTTGAAGTGGATGTGTGGGGGCCGGGTCCAATCTTTGGATACAGGGTAGGGGCCGGGCACAACGGTTTTGAACTTGAAGCCGCCATCGCCTCCACTTTGGACAATGGCCCAACCCTGAAAATTGGGATCCAATGGGGCCGGATTGCTGTCATGTGGGTGGCGATAGCGGCCGGCGGCATTGGCCTGCCAGATGTCCACGGTGGCGCCACTGATGGCTTCTCCTTCGGTGTCCAACACCTGGCCTTGAATGGTCACCACCTCACCCAGCGCGCTGGCTTCATGGCCCTCGATTTGGGTCAGATCGAAGTCTTGATCGGCTTGGGGTGTGAGGGGGTAAAACGGGCCTTCAATTTCAGGTGGCGTGGCTGCCTGAGCGGCTCCAGCGGGACCCGCAAACAGCCCCCAGGCACCGCCCAATAAGCCACCCTTGAGCAAGGTTCTGCGTTGTTTTTGTGTGTGATTCAGTTTTTTTTTCATGGCTGCACTCGTGAATGTGGTGACAACCATGATATCAAGGCTGAGGACTTGCCTCAAGCCGGGAGACTGGAAGTTGCTTCACTTGGGCTGTTCAAAACCGGTCTTGAAAATCAAATCGGGCCCCAGGGTGTTGATGATCAGGTTGTCAAACAAAAACGACTCATTGGGTGCGGCTTGGGCATTGTTACAAACAAACACAATTTGTTCCAAGGATTGGCCAAATGCCACCCCGGCTGCGGCGGTGTATATTAAAGTGTCATCCACATAATAAGTCAGTTGATTGTTGATGGTGTCAGCCGTGACGCGCAAGTTGAAGTAACTGCCCACCGGATAATCCGCATCGGTGTCGACAAAGCCATTGCTGCCACCGGGTGAATCGTATACTTGGATGTCACCGCTGTTGGTGAATCGAACCCGCCAGGTGATCAAGTTCTGAGACACCGATTGACCAATGACGTCATAGGCTGCACCGTCCAAATCACTGATGGACAAATCCATCGATGCAGTGGGTTGTCGATCAGAAGGTTGCACCCCGAAATTGGGGCTGAGCACCCCAGAAAAAGCACCAAAAGGAATGGTCAGGTCTTTTTTGATGCTGCCATGTAAAGCGCCAGAGGAAGGCATCTCGTCTGACACCGCCGGTTGTTCGTCGTCTTCATCAAACAGAGTCCATTGATTTTGCTGCAATGACATGCCCGCCACAAAACCTTCGGCTTCCTCAAAATCATAGGCAAACACATCTGCCTGACTCACCGCTCCCCACAGCACCATCACAAAAAGGCCAATTGTTCTCATAAATACCTCAGGTTATTCCATTGATACAGGACCCCATTTTACTGCAATGGCAGAAGGGGTTGTGTTAGGTGATTCACTGTTTTGCCTTGAACCCAGGATCAATGCAGTCGGTTTACGGGTCTTTGGCCTGCCAACGACGCTGTCTGAGCACTTCAAACAAGGTGACGCCCGTGGCCACCGCCACATTCAGGCTTTGCACCTCACCTTGCATGGGGATGTGGATCAAGTGATCACAGGATTGTTTGACCAAATGCCGCAGGCCTTTGCCTTCATTGCCCATGACAATGGCCACTGGGCCAGTCAGATCGCTGCGGTACAGGTTGCGGCTGTCGGCCTCCAGCGCGGTGCCATAGACCCAAACACCGGCGGCTTTGATCGCTTCGATGGCCCGCACCAGGTTGGTGACTTGGAAAATTTCCAGGTGTTCCACCGCGCCGGCCGCGGTTTTGTGGGTCACGGCAGTGATCGACGCCGCTTTGTCTTTGCTGAACACCACGGCGGTAACGCCAGCAGCATCGGCGCTGCGCAAACAGGCACCGAGGTTGCGTGGATCCTCGATGCAATCCAGCACCAACAACAACGGATCTTGCCATTCTGCCAAGCGGGCTTTGAGTTGTTTTTCGGTTTTTAACGTCAGGTTTTGGATGCGGGCCACCACCCCTTGGTGGCGCTCGGCACAGAGGCGATCCAACTCCTTGGTGGTGACGGCATGACACGTTACCCCGCTTTGTTCGAGCTGCTGTCGCAGGCGCAACAAGCGCTGGTTGCGGCTGTCTTGTTGGATCCAGACTTCTTGTACCTCACCGGCTTTGAGGGCCAGTTCGGTGGCGTGGATGCCAAAAATCAAGCGCCCGGTTTCAGCACTCATCAGCGACCTTTTTTGCGGCCTTTATGGCGATCCTTTTTGCGATCCTTCTTGCGGTCTTTGTTGCGGTCCTTGTGGCGGCTTTTTTTGCCATCGCTCTGGTTCGAATGGCGGGCCGATTCAGGTTCTTGTCGGGCCCGTTTCAATTCACCTTTGGCATTGATTTTGCCCACATATTCAAAGTCAATGCGGCGCTCATCCAGATCCACCGCCGCGATTTTCACCATCAGGTGGTCGGTCAAGCGAAAGCGGTTGCCGCCACGTTCACCGGTGAGCTGGTGCTTGATGCCATCATAATGGTAATAGTCATTGGGTAAGGAGGTGACATGAATCAAGCCATCCACCTGGTACTGTTCCAATTGCACAAACAAGCCAAAGCGGGTCACCCCAGAGACCACACCCGGCATTTCTTCACCGATGAATTGTTGCATGAACAGACATTTCAAGCGGGCATCCACTTCGCGCGAAGCGGTTTCTGCCCGGCGCTCGGTCATGGAACATTGTTGGTTGATCTCCGCCGCCCGCTCTGGGCTGTATGGGTATTTTTCGCCGCGATGATACAAGATGTGATCAATCGCCCGATGCACCATCAAATCCGGATACCGCCTGATCGGTGAAGTGAAATGGGCGTAATGCGTCAAAGCCAGGCCAAAATGGCCGGCATTTTCGGCCTCATAGGTGGCCAGTGACTGCGACCGCAGCACCACTTGCTCAATCAAGTTTTTGTCTTCTCGGTGCTGAATCTGGTCCAGCAATTTGGCCAAGTCGCGTGGCGATGGGGCATCGCGGAAATTGGGCCGCACACCCAGCCCTTGTAAAAAGGCCACCAGGTCTTTGATTTTGCTCTCCGGTGGTGGGTTGTGACAACGGTAGGAGGCCGGCACGCGGTGCTTCTCAATGAATTTGGCGGCGCACACATTGGCTGAAATCATGAAATTTTCAATCAGTTTGTGGGCGTCGTTGCGGGTATACGGTTGGATGTCATCCACCATGCCGTCCTCGCCAATGTGGATGAACACATCGGTGGAATTGAACTCAATGCCGCCTCGGGCCCGTTTTTCATGCTGGAAAATTTGGAACAGGTGGTATTGATGATCCAGTGAGTCGGTCACCGCTTGTGGCCAAGCTTTGGGGTTTTCTCCCCGGTCCAAGTAGGCCCAAGCCTCGTCATAGGTGATGCGGGCATGGGAATGCATCAAACCGCGGTAGAACTCATAGGATTGGATCTCACCGGCACCATTGATGTGCATCTCGCAGACCATGCTCAGGCGATCCACATTGGGGTTCAAAGAACAGATGCCATTGGACAACTCCAAGGGCAACATCGGAATCACCCGCCCAGGAAAGTACACCGAAGTGCCGCGGCGATAGGCTTCCCGGTCCAGGGGGTAATCGGGTCTGACATAAGTCGACACGTCGGCAATGGCCACCAACAATTTATAGCCACTGGCGGTGGGTTCGGCGTAAACCGCGTCATCAAAATCACGCGCATCGGCGCCATCGATGGTCACCAACGGCAGGTGCCGGATGTCTTTGTGGGGCCCCAAATGGGCTTCATCCACCTCGGTCGGGATTTGGTTGCGGAACTGTTCCACCGTGTCTGGCCATTCGTGGGGCAAGCCTTCACTGACAATGGTCAGTTGCATCGACAGCTCATGGTTCAGTTGTTGTCCGAGGATGGCGATCACTGCACCAAAGGCCGGTCGGTGTTTGTCCGGGTATTTCTTGATGCTGACGGTCACATAGTCATTGTGTTTGGCGCTGCCCATGGCTTCGCGCGGCACCATGATGTCGCTGATGCGGGCATTATCGGCTTTGACATAAGCCAGGCCTTCTTCATCGATCAAGCGACCGGCCACCGTGGCATGCGCCCGGTGCAACACCTCGACGATGAAGGCATCTTGTTTGCCTTTGTGCGATGACTGCACATCGGCCAGCACCACGTCACCATCCATCACCGTGCGCATTTGTTTGGGGGTGATGAAAGCGTCATCGTCCAGCTCATCTGAAATCAAGAAGCCAAAACCATCGCTGTGGGCGCTGACCCGCCCCTGGATCAACTCCAACTTGGTCCGCACACCATAACCACCGCGGCGGTTGACCAACAGTTGGCCATCGCGCACCATGGAACGCAGGCGAATCCGCAGCCCTTCAAGTTGTGCGTCATTTTGGATGCCAATCTTCACCGCCATGCTTTCTAAGTTGAGCAGTTTTTTTTCATTTTCCAAGAATTGGATCAGGGCGGTGCGACTGGGAATGGGGTTGTCGTATTGTTTGACCTGATCGGCAAATTCGGGATCAGGGATATTAAATGGGTTTTTCATGGGCGCTATTATACTGGTTTTGTTGGCCTGGATTTTTGTTGAGTCCATAAAGATGCTAAAATGGTGCAAAAAATCACAGGCACACCCATGATCAAAGCCGAAGTTGTTGAAGACATAGTCAATAAAGTCGAACAATACATCCCCGAAGACCTCAAAACCATGCGTCAGGAATTCAGCCAAAACATGCGCGCCATCCTCACCGCCAGCCTGCAAAAAGCCGATTTGGTGACCCGCGAAGAATTTGAAGTGCAAAAAGCGGTGTTGGCCAAAACCCGCGCCAAACTCGAGGCGCTGGAACAAGAATTGGACCGCTTGCAATCCTGACCCCAAAGAGGACCCCACCATGAAACCAATGTTGATTTGTGCCGCCTGGCTGAGTTTGTGTCTCAGCCAAAACTCCCATGCCATAGAATCACCGGTGCTGGGTATTGACCACCCACACCCCTACCCAATCGTCGTGCGGGCTTATGACGTGGCACCTGAGCAACTGCAGTTCATCGCCGACCACGCTGATTTGTGGTCGATCAATCGAACCCAACAATTTGCGGTGGTGCAAGTGGCCAACGAAGCCACCTTCCAACGGCTGTTGACATTGAACCTCACCATGCGCTTGGATCAACCGCTGATGCAACAACTGGCTGCAGACCGCAAGCGCTTGTCCAGCACAAACAAAGCCGGCAGCGGCATACCCGGCTTTGCTTGCTACGGCACGGTCGCTGAAACGTTTCAGCGGATGGACCAAATG
This sequence comes from Marinicella meishanensis, assembly GCF_019931145.1. GTDB lineage: Bacteria > Pseudomonadota > Gammaproteobacteria > Xanthomonadales > Marinicellaceae > Marinicella > Marinicella meishanensis. The sequence goes on from NZ_JAIOUV010000002.1 coordinate 379,595, forward strand.
GTGGCCAACCACCCCAACCTGGCGGCCATTGCCGACATCGGCGACAGTTGGGAAAAGGTGCAAAACGGTGCCCAAGGTGAGGACCTCAGGGTGTTGGTGTTGACCAACCAAAGCATCCCTGGCGACAAGCCGATCATGTTTGCTGCCTCAGCCATCCACGCCCGGGAATACACCACCGCCGAGCTCAACACCCGATTTGCTGAGCACCTGTTGGCCCAATACGGCACCGATCCGGATGTCACCTGGATCCTCGATCACCATGAAATTCATTTGTCTCTGATCACCAACCCCGATGGCCGCAAACAAGCCCAAACTGGTATTTTATGGCGCAAAAACACCAACAACAACCACTGCCCAAACAGCGACAGCCGGGGGGTGGATTTGAACCGCAATTACCCGTTTGAATGGGGCATTGGCGGCTCCAATTCAGCCTGCAGTGAGACCTTCATTGGCCCCAGCGGCGAGAGTGAACCAGAAATCATGGCGCAAATGGATTACATCCGCACCATCTTTGATGACAACCGCGGCAATGGAGCCAATGACCCAGCCCCTGCCGACACCCCGGGTCTGTTCATCGACATCCACAGTTTCAGTCAATTGGTGTTGTGGCCGTGGGGCTACACCTCAAGCAACTCAGCCAATGACAACCAGTTTCAAGCCCTGGGTAAACGCACCGCATTTTTCAACGGTTACCGCCCTCAGCCAGTCAACGATTTGGTGATCACCGGTGGTGGTTCCATCGATGCCGCCTACGGTGAACTGGGCGTGGCGTCACTGGCATTTGAGTTGGGCACCTCGTTTTTCCAAGACTGCGACACCTTTGAAAACCAAATTTATCCGGACAACCTCGATGCTTTGTTGTATCTGGCCCGGGTCACCCAAGCCCCATACATCCAACCGTTGGGTCCGGACATCGAAGACTTGTTGGTGATCCCCAACGTGGTGGTGGGCGACACCACCGCCCAGGTCACTGGGGTGGCCGATGATGACCGCTACAACCAGTCCAATGGCAGCCAAGCCGTGGGCTCGGTGCAAGCGGTCACCGCCTATGTCAATGAATTACCGATCCAAGCCACCGGTGGCCAAGCCCTGTCCCCCACCGACGGCCAGTTCAACAGCAGCCGCGAGGCCTTCAGCGGCCAAGTCACCACCAACGGCTTGAACCCAGGACAAAACTTGCTCTATGTACAAGCCCATGACGGTTCCCAACCCGGGGCCACTTTTGCCCGCTTCATCGACGTGGTGGAACCCCAAAACGTGGCCCGCTTGACCGGCACCGTGCGCAATGCCTTGACCGGCGTCCCCGTGTCCGGGGCCTTGCTGTCCATCAACCAATCGCAAGCCTTGTCCGCAGTCAATGGCGGCTACGTCCAATACGTGCAACCAGGCACTGCCGATTTACAGGTGAGTGCCGCCGAATTTGCCCCATTCACCTTGAGCAGTTTGAACCTCACGGCCGGCAGCGACAACCAGGAAGACATCTGGTTACAACCCTTTTGTGATTTACTCAATGACGACGTGGAAAGCGGCAACATCGGTTGGCAGGCCCAGTCGCCATGGGCCATCAGCACCGATCGCAGTGTCAGCCCCACCCATGCCTGGACCGACAGCCCGGGTGGCGATTATGCCAACAACCGCAATGTGGCTTTGACCTCTCCGCTGTTGGATGTGGCCGATGCCGACTCGGTGGCCATCAGCTACCAAAGCTGGTGTGACACCGAAGCCACATTTGATTTTGGCTATTTTGAGGTGCAATACAACGGTGGCAGCTGGCAAACCATCAGCCGTTGTGACAACCAAGCCAACTGGCAAAGGGTCACCCACCCAATGACTTTACCGGCAGGCACGCTAAACATGCGATTTCGCTTCCGCCTGGAAACCGATGGCTTTGTCACCGAAGACGGCTGGCACCTTGACGACATCCAGGTCAAAGTCTCTGGACCGGTCTGTGGCGAGGTGTTTGACGACATCATATTTGCGGACAATTTTGATTCCTGAAAGCAAAATACGGCAAAAATAATGTCGAATTGATTGGTTTATCGACTTCACATCGGTTAAAGTACGCATCCCGCCAAAGCAGCGGATGAGATTGGACCCATGGTCCACCGCGTGCGCAAAACAGCATTGACCCATCGATTTTTCTGATACCCGTTTGTTCTGATATTTGTTGCACAACACCCAACGTGCATTCAGGCCCAGCCATTGAACCCAGCAACCAGCAGTTGCTGCAGTCTCGGTTGTTCCTGGCTGACCACCAGAGAAATCATGAAATTTACTGAACTAGGCTTATCCAAGCCCATCCAACAAGCCGTGGCCGAACAAGGCTATGACACCCCATCACCGATTCAGGCTCAAGCCATACCTGCCGTGTTGTCAGGCCAAGATGTGATGGCCGCTGCCCAAACCGGCACCGGCAAGACCGCCGGCTTCACCCTACCGATTTTGGAATTGCTCAGCCGTGGCCACGGCGCCCGCTTCAATGCCGCCCGGGCTTTGATCCTGACCCCAACCCGTGAGTTGGCCGCTCAGGTCGAAGCCAGTGTGCAAACCTATGGCCAACACCTGCAATTGCGCTCAGCCGTGGTCTTCGGCGGGGTCAAAATCAGCCCCCAAATGCAGAAGCTGCGTCGTGGCGTGGATGTGTTGGTGGCCACCCCAGGCCGCTTGTTGGACTTGTACCAACAAAATGCCGTGCGCTTTGACGACCTGGAAATCCTGGTGTTGGATGAGGCCGATCGCATGTTGGACATGGGGTTTATCCATGACATCAAGCGCATCATGCAATTGTTGCCGAAAAAACGGCAAAACCTGATGTTCTCTGCGACCTTCTCCCATGAGATCAAACAATTGGCAAAAAGCATCACCCACCACCCGATTGAGATTGCCGTGGCCCCCAAACAAACCACCGCCGAGAAAGTGGCGCAAAAAATGCACCCGGTGGACAAAAAACGCAAAAAGGAATTGCTGTTGCATTTGATTGCCGACGGTCAGTGGCAACAAGTGCTGGTTTTTTGCCGCACCAAACATGGCTCAAATAAATTGTCTGATTACCTGAACAAATTTGGGGTCACGTCTTTGGCGATCCATGGCAACAAAAGCCAAGGGGCTCGGACCCGGGCTTTGGCAGAATTCAAACAAGGTAAGGTGCGGGTGCTGGTGGCCACAGACATCGCCGCCCGTGGCATCGACATCGATCTGTTGCCTCATGTGGTGAATTTTGACTTGCCCAATGTGCCTGAAGATTACGTGCATCGCATCGGCAGAACCGGTCGCGCAGGCGCAGAAGGTGAAGCCGTATCATTGGTCAGCGCCGATGAATTTGTGCAATTGTTCGACATTGAAAAACTGTTGGGACACCCTTTAAAAAGGGAGTTTGTGGATGACTATGAACCCAGTCATGAGGTGCCTGAATCAAAACAAGCCCAACGGGGAAATTATGCCAACAAACCGAAAAGGCCCAAAAATCACGCCCATCAGGCCAAATCCAAGCAACAACAGTTGCAAAAAGACCGACGCCGTTTTCAAGCCCAATTGGACACCGAGGAGCGCAACAAGAAAAAGCCCAAAAAACCCAAAACCAGACCCTTTGTCAAAGCCGCGGTCAAAGAAAAATGGGCCAACCGTTCAGAGGCAGAAAACCAAGCAGCCCGTGAGCGCAGTCAACGTGCCAAACTAGGACAAGACAAAACCAATGGCACCACCTGGCCTCAAGTTCAAGATGACCAACCCAGCTCAAAAAATGCTGCAAGACGACGCAGAAAACCCAACGGTGCTGGTGGCTACAAAGGAAAAAATTCTGGCAGCTTAACAGGCCAAGGCCGCATCAAAAAGCATCAAGGCAAACGTCCCAATAATGGCCCAAGCGAGCCAAACAATGGCCGGCGCCGCACAGCCAACGGCAACCGATGAAGAAACTGGGGGTTTTTGTCGATGTCCAAAACATCTACTACACCACCCGGGATGCTTATGGCCGGTCATTTAACTACCGGTCATTTTGGGACCACCTCCAACAATTGGGCGAGGTCAAGGTGGCCCATGCCTATGCCATCAACAGCCAAGATATCCAGCAAAAGAGATTTCAACGGTCCTTGAGCCACATTGGCTTTGACGTCAAGTTGAAACCTTTCATTCAGCGCAGTGATGGATCAGCCAAATGTGACTGGGATGTGGGCATCGCCATCGACATCATGGAATCGGCACAAGACCTTGATTTGATGTTGCTGTTATCTGGCGATGGTGATTTTGCCATGTTGTTAGAGCACATCATGAACAAGCATCAGATCCAAACCGAAGTCATTGGGGTTCCAGAACTCACAGCCAATGCTTTGGCCCAAGCCTGCACCACATTCACTCCCATTCGACCTGAGTGGTTGCTTTCAGCCAATACCCTGTGAGGGCCGCTGACCTTCAAATCCTCTGAAGGCCTGCTCCAGGCAGGCCTTGGTCTTGGGGTGCCGATTCAAGTAATCTTTGTACCACTTCTTTGCAGTATGTGAACCAGCCTTGGACGCATCCTCGGCCAATGCGTATCTTGGTTTGGCCCCAGGTTGCCAAGCTCAACCCAAATTCGTTGACTGCCGAACAGGCCACAGTGGCTGTCCACAAAATCAGGGGAACCGGTGCTGTTGTGACACGATCTGTGGGCCGGCGGTGCGGGGACTCAATGCCACTTGTCAAGAAGTTTTGATCATGCCACCACTGAGACAAAACAAAAACCCCACTTTGTTGGCATTCGCGACCCTGGCTTGAAAACTTCACAGGACTCTTTAGCCACAGAATATTTATTTTTTATCATTATTTATTTTATTTTTTCAAAAAGATTCCCAAAAGATTAGATTCACACCGGAAAAAGTGCTATATTTTCTACCCAGAAAAAACAGCAACCAAATTCGCATGTTTATTCGCTAAATCATTGATAAATAAGAATTACATCAGCACGCAAACTTGTAGATCATGTGACAATAACCTTTGAAATCAATGAGATAAATAATTGTTTCTGTCCATTTATAAAATGATTTATTTTGTGAATAAGGCGTTTCAATTACATTGCCGTTACATTTATTTTTTATCACTGCCATTGTTTAAAAGGGGACCCAAAACATGCAAGCCAAACAATTGAGAACCACAGAACGAACTTTTACTCAGGAAGAAGCCTACCAAAGTGCCTTGGCCTATTTCAAAGGCGACGACCTGGCGGCCAGGGTGTGGGTCAACAAATACGCCCTGAAGGACTCTGCTGGCAACATTTATGAAAGCACCCCGGATGACATGCACCAACGGTTGGCGGCAGAAATTGCCCGGGTAGAAAAGAAATACCCCAATCCCCTGTCGCAGGCCGATGTGTTTGCGTTGATCGCCAACTTCAAATACCTGGTGCCGCAAGGTGGCCCCATGACCGGCATAGGCAACCCCCACCAAATTGCTTCACTGTCCAACTGTTTCGTGATCGGCAACGACGGCTCTTCCGACTCATATGGCGGCATCATGAAGATCGATCAGGAACAGGTGCAATTGATGAAACGCCGTGGTGGCGTGGGCCACGACTTGTCTCATGTGCGCCCCCATGGATCAGCGGTGAAAAATTCCGCCTTGACCTCCACCGGCATCGTGCCTTTCATGGAACGGTATTCCAATTCCACCCGCGAAGTGGCCCAGGACGGCCGCCGTGGGGCGCTGATGCTGTCGGTCTCGATCAACCACCCAGATGCGGAAAATTTCATTGACGCCAAAATGGAGCAAGGCAAAGTCACCGGCGCCAATGTCTCGGTGCGCATCGATGATGGTTTCATGCAAGCGGTCAACGACAACGCCGAATACACGCAAAAATATCCGGTGTTCAGCGACCAACCCCAATTCAGTCAAACCATCAATGCCAAGAAATTGTGGAAAAAAATCATCCACAACGCCTGGCAATCGGCCGAACCCGGCATCCTGTTTTGGGACACCATCACCCGCGAATCGGTGCCCGATTGTTATGCCGACTTGGGTTACCAAACGGTGTCGACCAACCCCTGTGGTGAAATCCCCTTGTGTCCTTATGATTCCTGTCGCTTGTTGGCCATCAACCTGTTCTCATATGTGGACCAGCCGTTCACCCAAAACGCGGCTTTCAACCATGAATTGTTCAAGGAACACGTGGCCATGGCCCAACGTTTGATGGATGACATCATTGACTTGGAGCTGGAAAAAATCGATCAAATTCTGGCCAAGATTGATGCCGATCCTGAAAGCGAAGAAGTCAAAAGCATTGAAAAAAACCTGTGGCTGAGCATCCGCAAAAAAGCCCAGGAAGGTCGCCGCACCGGCATTGGCATCACCGCCGAAGGCGACATGTTGGCTGCATTGGGTATCCGCTATGGCAGTCAAATGGGCAATGACTTTTCTGAAGAGATCCACAAATCCATTGCTTTGGAAACTTACCGCGCTTCGGTCAAACTGGCCCAACAGCGTGGTGCCTTCGCCATTTACGATGCCGAACGTGAACAAGACAACCCCTTCATTCAACGCCTCAAAGCCGCCGATGCCGGGCTGTATGCCGACATGCAACAACATGGCCGGCGCAACATCGCCTTGTTGACCATCGCCCCAACCGGCACCACCAGTTTAATGACCCAAACCACCTCAGGCATTGAGCCGGTGTTTTTACCGGTCTACAAACGCCGCCGCAAGGTGAACCCCAATGACAAAAATGTGCGGGTCGATTTCGTTGATGAAGTCGGCGATTCCTGGGAAGAGTACACCGTGTTCCACCACCGTTTCAAACAATGGATGCAAGCCAATGGCCATGACACCGAACACAACTACTCACAAAAAGAAATCAATGCCTTGATCAAAAAATCGCCGTACCACAAAGCCACCTCCAATGACGTTGATTGGCTGAGTAAAGTGCGCATGCAAGGCGCGGTGCAAAAATGGGTGGATCACAGCATCTCAGTGACCATCAACCTGCCCGAAGATGTCAGTGAAGCCTTGGTCGGTAAGCTGTACATGGAAGCTTGGAAAGTCGGCTGTAAAGGTGTCACGGTGTATCGCGACGGTTCCCGTTCTGGCGTGTTGGTGTCGAATGAGGAAAAAACCGAAGAACTGAATGATTTTCCTACCAAACGGCCTGAAGTGCTGGATGCCGAGGTGGTGCGGTTCCACAACAACAAAGAAAAGTGGATTGCTTTTGTTGGCACCATCAATGGCAAACCCTATGAGATCTTCACCGGTTTGGCCGATGACGAGGACGGCATTTTCTTGCCCCGCTCGGTGCACACTGGTTTGATCATCAAGAGTTTCTTGGATGACGGCACCTCGCGTTACGATTTTCAATTCACCAACAAACGCGGTTACAAAACCACCATCGAAGGCTTGTCACACAAATTCAATCCAGAGTTCTGGAACTACGCCAAGTTGATCTCCAGCACCTTGCGTCATGGCATGCCGATTGAAAAAGTGGTGGAGTTGATCAACAGCCTGCAGTTGGACTCAGAGTCGATCAACACCTGGAAAAATGGCGTCACCCGCGCCTTGAAAAAATACATCAAAGACGGCACCAAAGTGGAAAAAGGCACCTGCGAAAATTGCCAATCCACCGAATTGATTTACCAAGAAGGCTGCCTCACCTGCAAGAGCTGCGGCTCTTCCAAATGCGGCTGATTGCCCCTTATTGACAACCCCAAGGCACCCGATGGGTGCTTGGGGGATGGGTAACCAAGCCTGCTTGCGGGTGGCGCTTGGTCACCCAACAATCTAACCCTTGTATGCCAACATGACCCAGTGATGGCGGTTACCGACTCAACGCAACCAAACAATCAAGCATCCAGTCCTCGACTCGCAGCAGTGGCTGAAAAACACCGCCATGAATCCCAACCCCATGCCCGGATCAGGCCATTCTGATGCCGCACAATATCACCCTGTTCAAGAAATGTCCTGCCGCAAAAAAAATCCGCTATACATTGATTTAGAGATAAAATGTACGTTTAATCTTTAATTATTTATCGGATTTTGTCTACCTGGCTTTCGCAAAAAAGATTCTTCTTGGGTGACTGGCTGGTGATCCCCAGTCAAAACCAATTGTTGCAAGGCAAACACACCACCCCGTTGGAACCCAAGTTGATGGAAGTTTTGGTTTGTTTGTGTCAAGCCGCGCCTGAAGTGGTCAGCAATGACGCGCTGATCAGCCAATGCTGGCCCAATCAGTTCATCAGTGACAACCCCATTCATAAATGTGTGGCCCAATTGCGCAAAGCCCTGAAAGATGATGCGCGCCAACCCCAATACATCAAAACCATCCCCAAGAAAGGGTATGCCATCATCGGCCAGATCCAGGATTGGCAAGGACCACGCCAACAGCCCAGTCCCACCTGGCAACAGGGACCACCCTACCTGGGCTCCAAACCCTATACCGCCTCCCACCGCAGCATTTTTTTCGGTCGCGATCAAATCACTTCAGCCATCAAACACATGATCAACCAGGTGGACATGGATGACTGCCCAGTGATGTTTATCATGGGGGCGCAAAAAGTGGGCAAAACCTCTTTGCTGCGGTCCCAAATTTTGCCCTTCTTGCAACAGCCCAAAACCCCTTTCAAACAAGCCTTGGCCGCACCGTTTTACCACGCCATCCAAGCATCGGTGACTGATGTGGTCAAGGATTTCACCAGCGCCTGGCTGCAGCACACCGGCGCCGACTCTTTGGCAACCTGGACAGACAGCCAATCCCACGCCCCCAAAAGCGTCATCATCCTCGACCAACTGGAAGTCTTGTTGGACGCCCAATTAGACGATCAAGCCGCTGCCATGCTGGCCTTGATCACCCAATTGAAGGACAGCGGGCACTGTTTCATCATCCTGGTGCTGGGCCATGAGCACTACGCCCAATTCATGCTTTCGAACGCCTTTCAACAACTCAAACTCGGTGCTTGCCAGGTGGATGTGATGCCGCCCAACACCGACGAGATCAAAACCATCATCCAACAACCGGTGGCCGCAGCAGGCTGGGGGTTTGAGTTTGACCGAAAACGATTTGAGTCACTGTCAACCGTGATTGCCCGCGATGCCAGCCAACTCAGCAACGCGCTGCCGATCTTGTCCCAAGCCATGCGTGACTTGTGTTTGCAGTTGAATGATCACCATGAATTGACGTTTGATGCCTATCAAATGATGGGTCAATTGGCTGGCTTCTTGGCCAACAAAGCCGAATCGGTGTTGGCCGCCAGTTCGGCTGCTGAAGTGGCCGCATTCAAACATTGTTTTTCCGCTTTGGTCACCATCGACACCGAAGGCCAACCCCACTTGGCCACCTTGAACTCACAGCGCATCCAACAAACGGCGCAATCAATCATCCAGCGCTTGATCGAAGCCGATTTACTCAGCACCGAGACCATTGACGGCCACACCCACATCAAACTGGTGCATCATTCATTGCTCAAGGAATGCCCCACCTTTGATCAATGGTTGCAACAAAGTCGCTTGGCCCTGGGGGTGCAATCCGAAATTCAAAGGCAGGCCACGGTGTGGCAAAACAACCAACAAAAACCCGCTTATTTGTTGAAAAACCCCTTCCTGCTGACGCAAGCCAGTCAGCAAAACTTGAGCCCCAAACAAGCGGAATTTTTGCATCTGTCCCAACAACAGGAACAAAGCAAACAACGCTTCAAACAATTGGCCACTTTTGGCTTCATGGCTTTGTTGATGGTGGTGACCCTGTTGTGGTTTAACAACCGCATCATCAATGCCGATTTGCGGATCAGTCAGCAACGGGCAGAAGCTTTGAATCTGTTCATGATGCAAGATTTGAAAGAAAAACTGCAGCCCATCGGCCAACTGGAATTGTTGGAAATGGTCAGCACTGAAGTGATCCGGTATCACCAAGACCGCACCGGTGAGCAGCCAACACAATCGGTCAACCACCTCAATGCCCTGAACACATTGGCCGAGGTGTACCTCAACCAAGGCCACCATGAAGCCGCCCGGGAATTGCTGGTCCAAGCCCAAGATTTATCCGCGCCATTGGCTGAGTCCAAAAACGACACGGCCTTGTTATTTCAACAAAGCCAAACCCACTACTGGTTGGGGTATTTGCAATACCTTCAACAAGACTGGCCAGCCACCGAAATTCATTGGCAAAATTACCTGCAGCATGCCCAATTGCTGAACGAAATGGAACCGGAAAACAAGCAATGGCAATTGGAACACTCCTATGCCTTGAACAACATGGGCAGCCTCAAATTGAAAATGCATCAATGGCAATCAGCCCATGACCACATCATGGCTTCGGCCGCGATCAAGCAACAATTGGTTGACAACCACCCCGACAACAGCCAATACCTGGCCGATTTGTCTGACACCATCAGCTGGCAAGCCAGTGTGCTGGCCAGCAACAGCCAACTGCATGCAGCACGGGAAAAATATTTTGAATCCACCCACTTGGCCCAACAGTTGGTCAATCAAGAACCCCACAACCACCAATGGATACACCGCTTGGCTTTGGCTTGGTATCGCTTGGGATTGAGTCATTATGACCTGGGTGAACTGTTGTTGGCACAACAATACGCCGAACAATCCCATGCCGCTTTTGGGCAATTGCTGGCGCATGACCCCAACAACCAATCATGGCACAAAACCCACATCAACATCACCACCTTGTTGAGTAAAATTCACCGCCATCAAGGCGATTTAGACATGGCGCAGCTGTATGTCAATCAAGGCCTGCTCTATTTCAACCAATACCCCGAATCGGTCAAAGCCAAAACCAACGCCCAACAACAATGGTACCGCTTACAAGCCCAAGCCAGCTTGATCCTCAAGTCCCTGGGACAACACAAAGCGGCTTTGAACCTGTATGAAAACATCCCGCAGTCCGATGCCGCCGCAGTGGGTTCCAAGCCATCGGCCAAAGCCATCATCGAACGGGTCAAGCGACAGTTGGTACACAGCGATTTGCTGCTGGCCGCCAATCAGCCCATCAATGAAACCGCCTTGCGACAAATGCAACAAACCTTGACTGCCTGGGACGAGGACAACCACCACAAGGCCATGGCCTTACAAATTCGCATCGCCGAGTTGTTGCAACAAACTCCGGCTCCAGAACACCTGTTGTTCTTGAGCCAATCGCCCTTTAAAAATCCTGATTATTTGAGAACCGAGGAACTGTTATGAACATCAATCTCACTGTGGCCAAAGTCGAATTTGGCGGCAACACCTGCGAAGGCCAATACTTTTATGCCTTTTCCCCCAAAACCGTCTTGATCAAGCACAACAAAACCCCGATCAACATCACCTTCACCAAAAGCACCAGTGATGATTTTAAAATGGTGGCCCTGCTCAGCAGTGACAACCACCGCACCTTCAACCCACCGGTGTTTGGCACGGGCAATCGCAGCTTACAAATCGAAACCAACAGCCTGGAACGACAACTGATCAATGTCTCGGTGTTGGTCCAAGACATCAATAACCCAGAAGCCATCATCAATTGTGACCCACAGGTCTTGAACGACCCGGATCCGGACATCTGAAGGCGCTGCCCAACACCAAGCCACCACCAGCCCTGGCAACGACAGGGCTGGTGGTGATGCCTGTAGCTTATGGACAGGCATTGGCCGCACAATTGGCCAGGTACTGTGCGGTGTTGGTGGGAGACAACTTGCCGGCCGCTTGGGCCCGCAAGAACGACGAGCGACACAAGGTTTGCCCCAGCATTGGGGCGGCTTGGGCCACCGCATTCAAGCGGTTCACGTAATTTTGGATGTTGACCTGGCAGACCATGCCCGGTTGTCCGGCCATGATGGCCAAACCCGCGGGCCAAAGCCCGGTCAACTGACTTTGACCCTGACAATTGGGTGGTGCCGGGTTGTGGCGAACCGTCACGTGCAAATTGGTCACCGCATTGAAGGTGGTGTGGATGTCTGGCGAACCGCCGGTTAAATCACACACCCACAGGTTTTGGTTGCCCGGACTGAGGCCTTTGCACAAACCTTCTCGCACCGCATTGCCATATAGATTCAAGGCGTCACAAGTGGCCACCTGGGCCTGGGCCGTGGGACCACAAAGCAACCACAAAAGGACTGTCAAAGTGGGGGTTTTGATTGATTTCTGATTCATGAGATTCTCCTGCATGGGTTCATATCTTGTGCTGTTGCCAGCACCCTGCACCATGGCCTGCTGGAGCCGAATGGTGTTCACCCAATGTAGGCTCAGGTCACCGCAAAGTTCTTACCGAAAGATGGAGAATCCCGTTGATTTTCTGTGAGCCATGCTTGGTGCCTGGCCACTGTGCACAGGGGCCGCTCACTGGGTCATGGTCGTGGCCATCAAATGCGCGGCCTGTTGCACCTCCTCAGCCAGAGCAGAATCCGGTAAGGTGCGGGCCAAGACCATGCCACCCACGCACAAGGCCGCCAAAGCCAGGGCTTGTTGCCTGTTGGCGGCGGCCTCAGGCGTTTTGGTTTGTTGTGACAAGGAGTGCTCAAACAAAAATACCATGGCCTCAAGCAACCGCTGATAAGCCTGTTGCACTTCCGTGCTGGCCCGCGCCACATCCGAGGGCAAGGCAATCATCGGGCATTGGCCCTCGATGTCACCCAGGTGGGCTTGTGACAAATAGCTGTCAATCATTTGTCGGGCCGCCGCCGCGTCCAGCTGTTCTGGGTCAATCCCCGCTGCTTCACGCCATTGGGCGCCGCGTCCCATCAAAAAACCGTCGACCGCGGCTTTGAACAAAGCCTCTTTGCTGCTGAAATGGTTGTAAAAACCGCCGCGAGTCAGACCGGCCATCGCCATCACTTGATCGATGGTGACTTTTTCATAGCCAAATCGGTTGAACAAAATGCGGGCGGTTTCGGTGATCTTCTGCTTGACGGCGGCTTTGTGGTTTTTGCTGTAGGGCATCGGCATGTCCCAGTTGGAGAAAGCCCAGTCTACCAATAATGTTTAATATGTTCTTTAACATATTTTGTTTTTAGGCAAAATGGGGGCATCATTCAAGCAAGAGGACTTCACCATGAAAAAATTTGTATTGGTTTACCGCGGCGCGGTGCAACCCGATGACGGCTCACAACACATGCAAGACTGGATGGCCTGGGTCCATGGTCTGGGCACAGCCATGCTGGATCCGGGCCTACCGGTCATGGCTTCGAAAACCGTTTCGACCACCGGGGTGCATGACACCGAAAGCGATGATCCCGTGGCCGGCATCAGCATTCTGCAAGCCGCTGATTTCGAGGCGGCATTGGCCATGGTTAAACCCTGCCCGCATTTGTCCATTGGCGGCACCATTGAGGTGGCCGAAGCCATGGACATGCCGATGGCATAACAGGAGGTGATGAGATGCATGAATCGAGCACTTTGATGCCCTGGTTGGCTGCTTATGACTGGGCCTTGCTGGCTTTTGCCCTGTTGTGCCTGGTGGTGATGGCCCAATCATTCCTGACCGCACCTCTGGCTTTCCTCAAACAAGAGCAAGCCCCCGGCATGCCCTTACAAGGCGATCATTCGCTGTTGAGCTTTCGGGTTCTGCGCACCCACTTGAATTCAGTGGAAAGCCTCGGACCTTTTGGCTTCACCCTGATGTTGGCCCTGTTGCTGGGCACCAACCCCACCTGGGTCAATGGCCTGGCCTTGACCCATGTGGCTTTCCGCCTGTTGTTTTGGGTGGTTTATTACAGTGGCTTGGGCAAAGTGGCTGGCGGCGCCAGAACCCTGTGCTTTGTCGGCGGGCTGCTGGCTAATTTGGCGCTGGTTACCCTGGTTTTGTTTGGCCTGTTGCAGTAACTTCAATGCCATGTCAACAGCAACCAAGCAGCCAGAAAGCACAATAAGGCCAACAGCGAACCCCACAACGGCACCTTGAACCAATATTGTTTGGCCATCATGGCATAGGCAGCGGCCAGCACCACCGGTAAACCAGCGAACCAAGCGCTGTTTGCCAGTAAGGTCATGTGATTGAGCGCCAAGGGCACATAGACCAAGGGCAACAGCAACACCCCCACCGAGTGACTGACATTAAAACCCACCCAGGCCCGCCACACCGTGGTCTGGCCGGTGATGATCGGAGCGGATTGCTGCATGGCAGCGGTGACGGCAGGGTCACGGGCGTGGAATTTATTTGTGGCCAGGGTATAGATCAGGTGAATCAGACCCAACAAACCAAGGATCAGACAGCCGGTAATGATCAATATCTGCGTCAGTTCCATACTCACCTCACTTGAATTGTTGGCCGGTCATCTGGCCGATGTAAACCGGTTGGTAGTCAAGGATTTCGAAGTCACGGATGCGGGCCATGTCCTGCCACATCATGGCATGCCCACGGGTGTGTCTGAACACCCGGACCCGCCGCTGGAAGCGATAGGCCTCGGCTTCAGTGGCCTCACGCAATGGGCCCAATTTCACATTCAGGCGCATGGCCGGTGGCGCCTTGAATCGGCCTTTGAGCAAAGACTTCAACCAAAACCACTTGCCGTCATTGACCGCCATGATGGTGGCGAACTCACAATGCTCGGCATTGGCCGGGATGTTCTTGGTGAACTTTTGAAAAAACCAACCCCGCTGGGGATCAGTCAGCACCACACTGCCGATCGGGGTGACGTGCGGCTTACCGGCGGCATTGACCGTGGCCACCGAGCAAAACACGGCACCGGCAAACAGGGGTTTGATTTTGGTTTGGAACAATTGTTGGTCGACTTGCATGGGTTTCTCCGAATGAATTCAACAAAACATACCTTGCGGTATGTTGGAGAACAATGTAACATACCTCAAGGTATGCTGCAAGCTATTTTGCGCCATATGAATGACTATGAAGATGAAAACAACCACATGAAACACCACCCCAACGGATCCATCAACCATGAGCAATGACAACAACAGCCAACTGGCATGGCTCAAAATCGGCATCCAAACCTTGGACCAAATCGGTTGGCGCGCCTTGAAAATCAACGATCTGTGTCAGCAGCTGAAAGTCACCAAAGGCAGCTTCTACCATTGGTTCCAATCCAAACGGGACTACGAAATGCAGGTTTTGGGCTATTGGAAACAGCGCTTTACCCAAGGCTTCATTGATCAGGCCGAAAGCGGCCACAGCAGCCGGGAAAAACTGTCCTTATTGGGCCAACAAATCATCCAAGGGGCCTTGGATGGCAACCGGCTGGAGTTTGAAATCAACGCCTGGGCCCAACAAGATGACGAGGTCAAAGCCTTCGTCACCTCGGTTTATGAGCAACGTTATGCTTACTTGGTGCGTTTGCTGAAAGACATTTACCCAGACCCACAAGCGGTGCAAAAACACAGCTTGACCCTGTATTCACTGGTGATCGGCATCGACCTGTTTTACCGGCGACTGAGCCGCGCCGAGTTGGAATTGATTTTTGAAGATTACTTGGTGCCGGTCAAAAAAAACTGATGGCCCTCACTTTTTCTTTTTACCCATGGCCCGCACCAAGCCTTGGCGGATGAAGTCAAAGCGGTCTTTGTGGATGGCGCGACCGAGGGCTTTGAGGATGGGTTTGCGGCTGCGCAACTTGCTGGCGGTGTGGGCCGTCAGGTCCAATTCATTGAAATGTTGCGCCCATTGGCCAGCGGTGGTGTTCAATTCTTCAGGCGCCACCACCTGGTCCATGAAACCAGCGGCAATGGCGCTTTGTGGGTGGTATAACTCCGACAAATTGATGGCCCGTTCACAGTGCGAGCGGTGCAGTCGTTGGCGACAAATTTCGACTGCGGAATACGGCATGGTCAGACCGATTTGCACTTCATTGGCCACCACCTTGAAATCCCCTGCCACACCGATGCGGTAATCACCTGACAACAACAGAAAGGCCCCCATGGCGATGGCATGGCCATTGCAGGCAATGATCACCGGGGTGGGAAAGGACAACAAGCGTTTGGACAATTTGAAGCCGCCCATCAGCATGCGCAGGGTTTCTTTGGGATTGCCGGCTTTGAACACCTGCAAATCAAAGCCCGCGCTGAAGACCTCTTGACGACCGGTGAGCACCACCACCGCCCCGGCTTGTTCGGCTTGGTCCAGGGCCGCGTTCAACTGGTCAATCATGGTGGGTGAGATGACGTTGTTTTTGCCATCATCCATCATGATCCAGGCGATGTTGTGTTCAATTTGTTGTTTGACCAAGGCACCCATGGTAGCTCCTGAATGAGTCTGTTTGAAAAATGACGAGCATAGCACAAGCCGATGCCGGCAACCAACGGAATGTGCTCAGCAGTGACAACTCACTGAACACCATCAATCAATACAACGATCCACAAAAGTGACGTCATCAATCCGCGTCAAGTTCAGCGCCACGGTATCATCACCATAATCAATCACAGCCAGCATGGCATCACAGCCGGTGAAACCCATGGTCAAAGAGCCAAACGCTTGTTGCTCGGGTGTGTTGCCTTGTTCAAACAAATCAATGCCACGGTACTCGCTGATGGCCATGGTGATGGTCTGCTGGTTGTTTTCTATGTTGGCCGATCCTGCCAGCCACAATGGTTGCCCGTTGCGGAAGGTATAAATGGTGACGAACAGGTATGCCGAACCATCGGCGCGTTGCCCTTTGGTGATGACCAAGCCTTGCCGCTCGCGACTGAGGTCAACCCAAGGACCATTGGCCTGGTCACCCATCGTTGGTTGTTGCTCAATGGCATGGATGCCTTTGACTTGGGTGATGTTGTTGGTGGTGTTCAGATAGGCCACTTGAGAACCTGGATCGGCCACCACCTGATCGATCCTGATTTCGCGGTATTTGAGGGTGCCTGCTGCATTGATGGCTGTTGGTACCACCAGCAAATCCTGCACCAGTCCTTGGTAATCTTTGTCCAATTTCAACAAGCTGTTGGTGGCCGTTGGATACACTTGCACGGGGCGAAAGTAACGGTCGTTACCAATCAGCACACTCGATTCTACCCGTTGCAAGTTGGCATCAAAAAAGGACAAAAACCGTGGTGGCGGATCGGCTGTGATTGTTTCCAGCACCACAATGTGGTCTTGGAAAACTTGGGCACCGGTGAAACTGCTGCGCCCCCAATAATCGTCAGTCAATTCAGTGGCCAAATCGATCGTTTGGAAGGTGGGATCCAAACGGTAAAAACCAGCCAAACCGGCCCCAAAAACACGGCCATTGATGGTCAAAAACTCTTGGGTGCGATAAGCAGCGATGTCTGGATCGTCCTGATATCTTTGAATCCCACCATCCACATTCACCCGCAAAATTTCTGGCAACTGAGAACTGTTCCGTTGCTTCACGGCAATGAAGCACTGGTGGTCCACCAGAAACATGGATTTGACCTCCAAATTAAAACGCTCAGGGACCAGACCCGTTAGTTCCACCACCTCACCATTGAAGTAACGGCTGATCACTGTGACATCGTCTGGTTTGGTGGTCAAGACCACCACATGCTGTGGACCAAAGGCACACACATGGAGCCCATCGAGATAAGCCGTAACCGACAAGTCAAACTGAGCCACCCCATCGCTGGTGACCCGCGCCAACCGGTAATCATGCGAATCACTGCTGTTCACCGGCTGTTTGGTGAACAGCAGGTCATTGCTGATCACCAAACCTATGGAGCCAGGTGCGCCTGGAAGTTCGACGGTGCCACCAGCCGTGAGGTCGGTGCGCCAAACACCAGAACCCTGGGAACCGTCAATGTCGCCGTTGAAGTAAACCGCCCCTTGATACACCCGATAATTTCGAAGCCTCTGGCCAAACCGGGTACTCAAGGTCATCAAATTCCGGTGCTGGTTGGTGTCAGGATCAAAAGCCCACAACTCAGTGGTGGCATCGATCCCAGAGGTGGGCTCGAATGTTTTTTCATACAATAAGCGATCATCCAACACCGCCACAGCCTGAAAATGGACCCCTGCTTGATCGATCAAAATTGGGTTGATGGTGTTGGCACGGGTTCCCATCACCATCATCAATAACACAATACCCGTTAACAAAACCTGTTTCATTTTCCTCTCCCTAGTTCTTTGATTCTGTGAAAGACAAGTGTCCAATTGTCTCTTGGAATCCATTAAATCAGGGTTAAGAAAATGTATCTAAATGTATGGCCTCGTGTGTTGTCTCAGGTGTTGTCTCGGATGTTGTCTCAACTGTTGATCTCACCATTGGATCATTCAAAAGCGTCGGCAAAAATCAAATCCAGTGAGTCGGTGTAAAAGCGGCGGTCGACCCGGGTGATGTTGCCTTGGTGATCGGCCACCTCAGCCAACAGGTGTCGTTCCATTTGGTTCACCGGCAAAGGCGCATCCAGGGTGATGGTATGGATGCCATCACCGCTGGTGACTGCCAGGTCGCTGAGTTCGCTCATGGCTGGACGCCCGTTGACCACAAAGTTGGCCTGGATCGACAGGGTGCTGAGGTCAATGCCGGAGTGGCCATCGGCCAGGCCGAGACGCAACAACTGCACCGGACCGGGGTTGACATTGGGTCGTGGCGCACTGATGGTCAAGGTGGGTTTCAAATCATCCAAAAACCAACCCATACCCGGATTGCCACGGATCACCGACAGGTCAATCGGTGCGCCCAAGTCGATCCAGCGGGCCACGGTCATTTTTTCGGCCATGGTCAAGGCGGTCATGCCACCGGCTGGGTGGGCGGCGCTGGGCACATAGTCCAAATCGGCTTCGTTGGGATTGGCCCCGGCCGGTAAGGTGTTGGCATCACCAGGCACCGTTTCGGTGGGGTGGTCGGCATTGGTCCAACCATCCAAACGCTCACCGAACAACACCCAAGTCAACAAGGAGCGGCGACTTTGGAACTTGCGCAAGTAGCGGCTGGCATTGGTTTGTCGCCAAATGCCGTTGGTGATGACCGGTGGGTGACCGTACTCGGCCACTTCATCTCGGGCCAGGCGGCGGTAATCACCGGGCAGGTCGTCAACCAGACTCAAGTCAGCCAAATTCAACTGACCGGCCATCTGGCTGCCGTTGTGACAACTGACACAGTGGGTTTGTAACAACGGCCTGATGTCTTGAAAAAATTCCACATCGACCACCGACGCAGCCACGGTGTCTACTCCATTCACCCCACCTTCGGACAAGGTCACCATGGGCGTGGCCACAGACAAATCGGTGATGCTGTAATCCGGGGCATTGGCGGCGGTGGTGGCAAAATCCAAAGGCTGCTGACTGTGGGCGTGACAACCGCCACAATCGGCCCGCATTTCACCGGGTCTGACCTGGTGCCAGGTTTGTGACATGTTCAAGACCATGCCTTGGCGGTCGATGGTTTGGAAGGTGAATGGGGTATCGGCTGGAATTTTGACCAAAAAACTGGTGTCCGGGTTGCCTTCTTGATCCAAAATCGGGGCGCCGCCGGTGGTGAACTTGCGCACCGGAATTTCGCCCATGATGCGCAAGCGCTCATTGGCGTGGTTGTAATAATCGGTGGCGGTGCCGTGGTGCGCGGCATTGGGTCCATAGCGCCGATCGGTGTTGGGCTCCATGGCCAACAAACGAATCGCCCAGATGTCGCT
Source organism: Marinicella meishanensis (assembly GCF_019931145.1). Lineage (GTDB taxonomy): Bacteria > Pseudomonadota > Gammaproteobacteria > Xanthomonadales > Marinicellaceae > Marinicella > Marinicella meishanensis. The sequence continues at coordinate 399,056 of NZ_JAIOUV010000002.1, forward strand.
GTCGGCGTATTTACCGGCATCGGCACCCTGCCAACTCCAGTTGCTGCTGGCCCGATTTTCCGAGGTGTTGAATGGGTCCAAGCCATCAAAATCAGCGTCCCCACGACCCGGGAAGGTGTCGCGCTTGTACAGGCTGCTGGTGCCGACCAAACCATGGGGTGTGCCCGCCGGCAGTGCGGTGTGTACCGACCCATCGTTGGGCAGCCAAGGCCGTTGGTTTGGTTCGGCCTGACCATGGATGGCCGACCAGGGCACCACCGCCCGCGGCCAGGCTTCGTTGTAATCCGGGTCATTTTTGATCAACACCAAATCACCGGGTTGCCACACCTGCTCGGTGTTGTTGATCAGATACAAACCACCGTCGTAATAAGGGATGGTGGTGGGTCGGTTCAGGTCATTGGCCGGGCCCGGGGTCCACACCACCAACAAGTCGTTGTTCGGCGCCGCCGAAGGGTGGGTGAATTTACCGACCCGATCGACGTTGTTGTCGCCGATGGGGGCGGCACTGTCGCCCGGATGGGTCATCGGGGTAACGGCTTCATAACCCCAAGGGGTGAAAGACATTTGGAACGGTTGCAAACCGATGCTTTGACTGACGGTCTGCTCAATACTGGGATTCAAAGCAGGAAACGGGCTGCCAAATTTGGCGGTCCCTTGGGGCACCGTCAAAGGCAGCTTAAACAAGGCACCAAAACCGTTGTTGTTGAGGTTGTAATACTGCTCCACGATGGCGTCGCCGGCCGAATTTTGGGTCATGAAGTGAAAGGCATTGGGCGAGGTCATGGCGCTGACCATGGGTTCCCACTGGCGACCATCCGGCTCGATGCTCCAGATGCCCCACAAACGGCGGTCGCGGATGCCCTGGGGTTCATAACTGGAGAACATCAAACGCCCGTCATTGAGCACCGTCGGGTGCAGGGCACTGCCGATGGTCATCGGCGCGATGGCCTCGACGTTGTTGCCATCGACATCCATCACATACAACTGCATGGTGGGGTTGGTGAAGCCTTTGGTCGGTACCAAGCCATTGCGGTTGCTGGTGAACGCCAGTTGGCCACCGGGCAGTGGCATCGGCCCCAGATTCAGGATGCCATAACCCAAGCGGTTGTATTCGTTGCTGGGATTCAGTGGGTTGCCCTCGTCCCAGTTGCCGGCACCGGTGTTGGGGGTGAACTCACCGAAGGTCAATTGTTCGATCACCCGGCTGTGTAAGTTGATGCGAAAAATGTCGGCGCCTTGGTGGGGCAAATCGCCACGCTGGGTGTTCAGGCTGCCGGCGCTCAAGTCATGAAACAAACTGTAATAGACCCAATTGGCATCGAATGACACCATCGGATCAGTGACCCCACAGACCTCACAATCGACCAACACCTCTTCACTGCCATCGGGGTGTAACAGCATCAAATCGGCCCCCGGGTCCAGCCGCGCTGGATGAAAAATTTCTGGCCAAGTGGTGTTGACCATGTCCCCGAATCGGGCTTGTCGGACATAGACGATGTCGTAGTCAATTTGGGCCCGGGCTTCGATCCAGGCGGCGCCCAACAAGCAGGCCATGAGCCAAGTGAGTCGTCGTGTGTGCATGTGATTCAAGCCAGTAAAGGTGATCTCCCATTGTAGGTTGATCACACTGACACAAAAGAGAACACAATCACAAACCGCCGCTTGCCATGCTGAAATTATGTGAACCACGCCTCAATCAGCCAATCATCAGCCAATAATCAGGCAGAATCATCGCAGTCCCAAGACCGTTCTGCTACATTCATCATATTGCATAACCGTAAGCACAACCATGAAACCATTTGATCGCATGTCATGGACCACCGCCAGTCTGTTGTGGTTCACCGCCCATACGGCTGTGGCCGGCGGACCGTTTGATGATGAATTCACGGGCCAGGTGGATTTGTTGAACAACAACACCAGCGCTTGGTCGGTGCTGGGTGCTGGCAGCATGGATGAACGCGCCACCACCATCGACATCGATGGCGGCCTGTTGACGGTGATCCCTGAAGTGTTCACCATGAACGCCTGGTTTGAAGACGAATATGGCCCATTGGTGTATCAAGATGTCACCGGTAATTTTGCTGTGGTCATCAATTTGCGGGTCTCTCAAACGGCGGACATTGACCTGCCACCGGACACCGGTTTCAATGCCGGCGGTTTCATCATCCGCGATGCCAGTGGCACCCACAACAACGATGAAAACTGGATGATGTATAACATGGGTGGCCAAGGCGAGGACGGCGTGACTTTTGCCCGAGAAATGAAAAAAACCGTGGGCTCAACTTCCAATTTATTTTTGACCGAACAAATCGGCATGGAAGAATACCTGCTGGCTTGTCGGGTGGGCGCTGACTTTTATTTTTATTACTGGGCCGATGCCGTCGGTGGCTGGCGCCAGGAAACTTACTACAACCAGTTCAATGTCGATGGCACCCCCACCACCACTTGGCACAATTCAAGTTCGGTCACCCCCGAAATTTCACCACCCGGACCCGGTGGTGCCACACCCATGCATTTCAATCACCCAGCCATGCCCAACACCATTCAAGTGGGTTTGATGGGTGGCACCTGGTCCAATGGCAGCAACGGCGTGCGGGCCGATTTTGACTTCATCCGTTTTGCACCCATCCCACCGGTCACTGAAAATGATTGCACCGCTGCCTTCGCCGACATCAACGACCTGATTTTTGCCGATGATTTTGAGTGAGGCTTGAGCCTTTATCCGGAATACACATGGCACACCACCCATGGTTTGAAGCCATGGGTGGTGGTAGGGGTTCACTGTTTGTCAGCCTGCTTGGCGGCGGCTGAACTTGGGCAGCCACAGCAGTAATAAGAACACCACCCCGCCAGCAATGGCGATGCTCAGCGGCCAGAAAGGATCTGATTTCAAATAACCAAAGGACAACAACAGCCCAGCCAGTCCCATGACCAGCACCGGAATCAGCACCCGCGCACTGACGGTGGTGGCTTTGATGGCAAAGATCACCAACCAGATGAGCACCACACTGACCAGGCTGATCAACAAGCCAATGTGATCACCGCTGGATGAAGCATAGCGAATTTCGAATCCTGCGGGGGTGTCCGACTGGTTGGCGTACAATTTTTCAAAGCGATATAAAATGCCTTGTTGAGGCACCGACATGCGCAAGGGTTTGCCCACTTGCAAAGAGCCCTGGCGATCAAGGGTGCTTGTTTTGAGGCCTTGTTCAACTGGATTGACCCGGCGCCGTTCACTGACCACTTGCATGTTGCTGTCCACCGCTTGGTAATTCGGTCCTTGCGGCAAATACACGTCCCAGAAACTGTGGGTTACCACCATATCGGGGATCGGCAATTGTGCCTGCAAGGTGCCAAACAACCCCATCTTGGCCATGGGCACGGCATACACCACTTCCACGGGAAAACCACTGGCTGAGTTGAGCATCTTGATCAGGATGTCCTGACGCTCGGCGGTCTGGTCCTGGGCATTGGCGGGTTTCTCGGCTTGTCCATCGACAAACACCGACCACACTTCGGCCTGGGCGGGCAGGCTCAAGCGCAAAAACTGCATGCGGCTGTTGCGCACATCGAAGCGGGCGGTGGTCACCGCCAAACCATCATCGGTGATCAAGGTTTGGTAATCGGCGGTTTCTATGGCCGCCACCTGGGTGGCCAACTCTTGGTGGCGGGTCATCTGCAAGGTCAATTGGTGCGCGGCATCGGCATTGACGTATTTGAAGGCCAAAAGGATTGGGTTGGTGGTTTTTAACACCAACTGCTGGGGCAATTCATTGATCTCCAAGGTCGACAGCTGGGTTTGTCCAGCGGCCTGAATTTCGATCGCGGTCAAGGCCTCCACAGCGATGCGACCATGCTGCACTTCGGCGCCGGTGACCTGGATGGTGGGCACGGCCAATTCAGACTGGCTGTCGCTGAGGATGTATTCATAGTTGACCTCCAGTTGGAATTGTCCCGACATTTCCTGGGTAAACTCGACGGCAATCAATTGGCCGTCTTGGGCGGCTTTGACCTGGTGCTGGCGCAAGGAAGGGCCGGTCACATTCAGCACATTGACCCCGGCGGGTAAAGCCAGATTGAGGTCCAGCACACTGCCTGACTTGACGTCAATTTGAATCCCGGCACTGCCGCGCATGGTCACCTCACCCAAAGACACCAGGGTGTCGACCTGGGCGTCGTATTTGCCTTGCTGGCGAATCGGCGCCATGGTTTTGACCGTCAACAACGGCTCGGCACTGGTGTACTTGAAGGTGTGGGCAATGGTTTGGGTCAGGGGATTGCGGAAAAAAGCCGGCAATTGGTTTTCGCCGACCCGCGAGACCCCTTGTTCTTTGACCGGTTCCAGGGTCAATTCCTGACCCGCCAACAAGGCCACAATGCCCCGCTGGCGATGCATCTGCTCGGCGCGGATGATCGGCACACTGATGGCCGCTGTGTCCGTGGACTGCGGGCCCAGCAACTGCTCATACTCGACTTGCAATTGAAAGGCTCCAGACACCTTGCGGTCCAGGTACACCTGGATGATGCGGGTGGTCTCATCCGCCGTTTCCAACCAATCAGAAATGCCGGCGGTGGTGGCGGTGATGCGGTTGACTTGCGCCGCGATGGGCAATTGAAAGGTCAACAATGAAGTCTCCCCTTGGGTGATCTCATAATCGATCAAGCCACGACCATACAGCACCCCCTCTTCGGCCGAAATGGCGTGGTAAATATTGGCATTGGCCCGCAGTTCATCGCGGATGTCTTTGGGTATGGCATCGATCCATGAAATGCTGACGGCATCGGACAGGGGGATGTGTGCCTGGCCGGTGGTGAACGCCTCATCGGTCTTGGTCAAGACTTGACTGGGCGGCGAAAAGGTGATGTCTTTTTTACCCGGCAACTTCAGCGTGAACGCCGAAATCGGCACCGCCGGAATCGGGAAATGCACCGCCGGCGGGCCTTGCTGTTGCACCACCGGGGTTTGGAAATTGACTTGCAATTGGTGTTGACCGCGGCCTTGCAACATCACCTTCAACCAACCGCCTTCGGTGAACACCGTGGCCGGTTGCTGATCCAGCAGCACATCGCTGAGGATCACCGCATCCGGCATGATCGGCCAGGCAATGGCCTCGGCGGTGAACAGCTCCAACTGGTATTGCGCCTGAAAAGTCACGGCCTGATCCTGCAATTCACCGCTGTATTGGGCCCGCGACACCACCAATGGTTGTTTGCTGGGCTCGCGCCAGGTGATCAACAGGGCCGAAGTGGTGGGAATGTCAGCCCGCAGGGTGTGGACGTTGTTCTGATGCTGTTGGCTTTGGGCCGAAGATGGGATCACCGCCATGTCCAATTGCTGGCCATTGGCCTGCACGGTCAATTCGGTGGAAGTAGCGCGTGGGATCGGCACCGGCAACACATAACCTTGGGCCGAGCGCTGCGCATCAATGCGGTAATTCAACACCAAGCGGTATGTGCCGGCTTGTTGGGTGCTCCAGGACATCCATTCGGCTTTTTGCACCAATTGGATGGACTGGCCATCGATCAGCACCGAGTTGATGGCCGCACCATAAGGCAACACCGGGATCAAGGTCCATTGATCGGCAAACACCTCAATGGTGGTGCTGAGCTGAATCTGCGCCGTGGTGTGGTCGTCTTGTTCACTCAACACCACCGTGGCACTGGCTTGACCTATGGCGTAATCCGCCGGGGCGAGGTCTTCGGGTTGTTGGGCTGCTTCGATCAAGCGGATGTAGTCCGACAACGGCACCCGCACATCACCGCCAGCACCTTGGGTGGGAACGGCAGCGGGTGACTCGTCGGTGGCTGGCAACACCGTTCTGGCTTGTACCAGGCCGGTCAACAGCAAACAAATGATGGTGATGATTTTCATGGTATTCTCCTCATGTTTTGGGCGCAGGGGCACCCAGTCTCTGTCACAGCAAAGGGTTGATCAGTGGTTGGGAAATCGGCTGAGCCGGTGGCTCAGGTCGTGCTTAAGGCTTCATGGTCATGGCTTCATGGTCAAGGCGTCATGGGCCATGGGTCAACAGGCGCCGCCAGCTGTTGAATTGCATGGCATCGGCCAGCCATTGTTGGCGCCCGGGATCAATCGCCGATTGGCCATTGAGTTGTTGCAGGTAATATAGAATCAGCTGTTCATCCTGGTGCAATTCGGCATCGTCTTTCAAGGCCGGGACTTCATCACGCATCGATTGCAACAGCGACAACAGGTCATGCATTGACTGCAGCGCCTGGGTGGTTTGGCCGCTGCGCACTTGTTCGGCGGCCGCTGCCAATTGGTCGGCCACTTGTCGGGCCAGGCTGTTTTTCAACACATTCAAGGTCAAAGGGGTCCATTGCTGCCGCCCCGTAGACAACTCCAGTGACTGACTGCTGCGGGCATTGCGCAGGTGGATCAAATCCTTGTACTTCAGGTTCACTTCGGCAATGGCCTGGGCCTGGTTACCACCGGCCGGCACCAACACATCCAACAACAAGACGTGGGTGTCACCGGCATAAAACGACGGGATCACCATTTGGATGCCATCTTCATCTTCGCCGCGGTCGGCCGCGATGCTCAAATTGCGCGCCAGGCGTTGATCCAGGCTTTGTTCGGCCGCCCGCACTTGGGCACTTTGTTGCTGATTCAGCGGGTATGAACCCAAGACATCCAACAACTGCACCCCCTCGGCCAGGCGAATTTGTAAGCGCAAAGCCCGGGCCACGGCCTTGGCCGCCGCCAACAAGCCGTCATTGACCACCCGGCTGGCATCCTGGGCACCGACCATCACCCAACTGTGGCCTTGGCCTTGCAAAGCCAAAGTCTGCATCCAGTTGCGTTGGGCATCATCACCCAGGGCCACGGTGCTGAAGGTGATGCCGTTGGTGGCTTGTTGGTGCACTTCAGGGGCCAAGCGCTGCGCCAACTGGCTGCGGTCTTCGGTGGACACCAACCACACGGCACTGGAACCCAGCACCGCACTCGGGTCATCTTCGGTTTGCAGCCAGTCATAAGCGGCGGCCAAACCCTGCTCCAAGGACACCGCAGCGGCGTCTTTTTGGGGAACAAACAGCTGCGCCAGGGCCACTTGGATGGGGCCGTGTTTGAAGTCTTGGGCCTGGATCACTTGGCCGCCACCTGGACCGGTGACGAACACCGAAACCTGATCCGACACCTGTTTGTGGCTCAACAACGCGGCCAACAAGGCCTGGGTCTCGGCCTTCACTTCGGCGGGTGCTGACCGGTCACTCAGGTCCAACACCAGTGCCAAATTCAAGGCCGAACGGTGACCGCCTTGTTGGGCACCGGCTTGCAACCCCACTTGCAACCGCAGGCGGGTCGCCGCATCGCTGTGCAAGGCACTGCGGTCACTGGCCAGAAACAAGGCCAAGGCGGCGTTGTGGGGTGGGTCAAAGGGTTGGTGGTTTTGTCGCACCGCTGGCAACTCAGCCGTGCCGGCTTGTTGTAAGCGGGCCTGCAACCAACGCATGTGCGCATCGCCCGGCACATAGGTGTTGGCCCAATAGCCGGTGGCCTGCTGGAAGGACAAACCGGTGGTCTGGTTCGATTGTTGGAAATACCGCTGGGCCGGTGTGGGCGCTGCGCTCTTGTCGACATCGCCGCCAAAATCGGCAATGACCTCTTCGGTGGCATCATCAAGGGCCACATCTTCGGCCACATCAGGGACCACAACAGGCGCTGCATCTAGGACCACATCTTGGTCCACAACCGGGGCTTCCTCAAAGACCTCAGCTTCCGCCACTGCCGAGCGTTTGATGCGGGAGCCCGTAACGGTGATGGTCCCTTCGTGGTCAGCGGCGTTGGCGGCGTCTTGATCGCTGGTGACCGGAGCGGCATCCCGATCCCGCTTGGCCCGTTCTTGCTTGGCCCCGGATTCAAGGACCGGTGGTTGTTGGCTGGGTTTGGGGGCCGCCACGGCTTTGTTCAAGCGGCGGTCGCTGGCTGCATAACGGTCCTCACCACTGGTTTGTTGGCGACCGGGTGGTGCCTCAAGCAGGCCATCAAGCCTCGGGCTGGCAGGTTGGGGGTGAGATCTGAATTGGGCTTCTCGCGCTCCGCTGTATCCCTTCTGCTCAGCTTCTGCTGTGACCTGATCCAATACTTGATCCAAGGAAGGTTGGGGTTCGTTTTGTGCCACCGCCGCTTGTTCATCGGCCCGCTGACCACCCGCAACCTGACCCATTTCGTTTTGGTTTTTCTTCTCGGCCATCAAAGACGTGGCATCGCGAGCCGGTAAGGCAGCAGACGGCATCGGATGGCTGCCCTTTTGGGCTTGGCCAAAGGTTCTGACTTCTTCCCGCAACACATCCGGCATCGGCGCCGGCTCTGCGGCGGGTAGGTCCGTGTTGGCAAAATTCCCTGCCAACTCCAGTTCCAATTTGGGTGGCTCGATTTGTTGCAAGGTGTCACTGACCGCAGGTGTTTCACTGGTGGGTTGACTCAGGCTCAAATTGCGTTGCCGCATGTGTGCTTGCGGCTCCAGCCCCAAATCCTTGGCATCCACAAACGCCACATCAATCGCATCTTCCTCCGGCGCCTTGGGGTCAATCCACACCGTTTCCTTGCGCTTGAGCGGGGCTGCTGGTTCAGCGGCCAATTCGGCTTCGTCTGTCGTCGCCACCGGCACCTCACTGAAGTCGCCTTGGAATCGATCCAGCTCGTTGTTGTAGATCAGGCCGACCACCGCCACCAACACAAAGCAGGCGGCCAGGCCAGTGGCCCATTGGGGGTTGAGGCGGCGGGGCTTGGCTGGGGTTGTTTGGGCGGCTTGTTGCACCGCGGCCAAGGTGTCGGCAAACACGGCGTCACTGACATCGTGTTCTGCCAGTTGCGCCAACTGCCCTTGCATGGCTTGCAGGTCGGCCAGGTAGGCCGCACAATCCGGGCACTGGGCCAGGTGGTCAGCCAGCTGTTGCTCCTGGATGGGATTCAACACATCCAAATCAAGCAGCTGGGCTTTGATGTGTTCACAATGTTTCATGGGTTTCTCCGCTGCGGTTCTGGCCGCTGGTTTTTTGGCCGCTGGGGCTGTGGGTGGCCCGGTGGCTCTGCTGTCGGCTTTGGAAGGCCGACAACAGGGTTTGTTTGGCGCGCCGCAAGTGGGATTTGATGGTGTTCACCGGCAGGCCCAAAACGGCGCCAATTTCTTTGATTTTCAAGCCTTTGACCAAGGACAAATTCAAGGCTTCAGCCTGTGCCTGGGGCAAGTCACCCATGGCCTGGTGCAACCAATCCATGGTGGCGGCCAGGTCGGCCGACCGCTCGGGTGTGGGCTGCACATCCACCACGTCCTCAACCAAGGTCACGGCGGCCAGCGGCACCGACTTTTTTCGCTGGTGGTCCCGCAAGGTGTTGACCGCAATGGTGAAAATCCACGGGCTCAAGGGCCGGCTGGCTTGGTACTGATGGGCCGACTTGTGGATTTTCAAGAAAATTTCTTGGAACAAGTCATCGCACAGCTGTGGTTCCAGACCTTGTCGCACCAAAAAAGAATACAACGGTTTGCGGTAAGCCTGCATCAGTTTGGCAAACGCCTGCGGATCGCCACGCCGGTGGGCGGCCAACCAGCTGCGTTCTTCCAGGTCCACGACTGTGGCATCAGTTGCTTGGGTTTGCAAGGCTGGCATGGTTCAAATGGTTTGGTTTCAAAGGCTTCATACCGGGCTATACGGCACCAATGGAAAAAGGTTGCAGCGGCCGGTCAAAAAAACCACCCCACCCATCTGACCATTGGCCCGATGGCAGCTGGTCCAGGCCGTTACCGGCATTGGGCGACGGGTTTGATCGCGGCTTGTTCATCGGTTTGGTAACACTCATCCAACAACGAACAATAACAGGCTGTGAACTGCACTTGAAACCGCAGATCATTGATTTTGTCCCACAAAGGCTGGTTTTGTTCATGCCACTTCAAGCGCATGAACATCAGGGTGTCCTGACCCGGGATGATGGTGTTCAACACCGGTGAGGTGATGAACTGGGGAATGTCTTGATCGGGTGCGCGGCTGGCAGCCAAAAAGGCCTCCACTTCGGTTCGGCAGCAGTGGTTCAACACCGCAAACAGGTTGTCGAAGGCCTGGCCTTCGTATTGGAATGACATGGATTTGATCAAGGCGGGCCCCACGCCGGCATTTTTCAAGGAAAAATTGACCACCGGCTCATCGTCATTCAAAACATTGCCATGGCCGTACTGGATCAAGGGCATGGTCATGGCTTTGACCTGTTTGTTGGCGGCATCCGCTTGCAGGTAGGTGGCGTAAAAGGAAGCGGCAGAAATCAAAATGGCACACACCGCAATGATGAAGTTCAGGCGTTCACCCGAGCGTTTGCTGGGGGCTCCGGTTTGGTTTTCGTTGGCGTCTTGACTTGCTGACATGTTAACCCATGGGCAATTGAATTACCCAAGCAGTTTAGCACATCGCCTATAATGACATCCTGGCCTGAAATTTGACCCATGAAAGACCTGTTCACCGACATCACCGCAGCCATCGAGGAAATCCATCCTGACGTGTATCTGCTGCGTGATTATGCCGACAGCCCGACGTTGCTGCCACTCATCAAGGCGATCACCGAGCAGGCGCCTTTTCGCTTCATGCACACCCCCGGTGGCAAGCGCTTGCACATCTCCATGACCAACTGCGGCGACGTGGGTTGGATCAGTGATGCCCAAGGCTACCGCTATGTTGGCACCGACCCCACTTCAAACCGGCCTTGGCCAGCCATGCCTCAGGCTTTCATCGAACTGGCGCAGCGCGCCGCGGCGCTGGCTCAATTTCACCCATTTCAGCCCAATGCTTGCCTGATCAACCATTACCGCATGGGCCAAGAGTTGACCGCCCACCAGGACAAAAACGAACCGGACTTGAGCCAACCCATCGTCTCGGTGTCCTTGGGCATGAGCGCCCGTTTCCAGGTCTATGGCAAGTCTCGCAGCCAACGGCCTTTGGAGGTTGAGTTGTATGATGGCGATGTTATGGTCTGGGGCCGCAGTGCCCGCCTGATTTACCACGGGGTCAAGACCCAGCGGAGCCTGCCGCATCCTGAGTTGGGTGAGCACCGCATCAATTTGACTTTCCGCCGGGTCTGACTGGACCAGGGCCTGTTAACACCAACAGGCCCTAGCCTGCCGCCACAATTAATTGGCGCATTGTGCGGCGGTTTTACGCATGTATGGTTAAACGCCACATTGAGAGACCGCCATGAACAAGATCCACCTCTTCATCATCCTGACCCTGACTTTGACCCTGGCCTGGGCTGGCTCCAGCTGGAACTTGGTGCAAACACCCAGCGCCGCAACGTTCAATGGCATCACCTCACCCAATGGCCATTTCGCCATCGCGGTGGGGGAAAACGGCAACATCGTGCATTTCAACAACGGTGATTCTGGCACCGTGATGCCCTCAGGCACCACCGAAGAATTGTATGACGTGTATGCCACCTCTTCGAGTTTTGCGGTGGCTGCCGGTGAAGATGTGGTGCTGCTGTGGGATGGGGTGCAATGGGATCAGCTGTTCACCGGCAGCAGCGACACCATTTACACCGGCACGTGGATCTCACCCGAAGAAGACGTGGTGCTGTATGAGTCCTTGGGCCAATTCAATGTGATTTGCCCCTACCTGCCCAACGAACCCACGCAACCCTTTTGTCGGGCCTATTCTCAGCCCATGTTAACGGCTTGTGGCGAAAGCAACGACATCAAACTGCTGATGGCCAGTGGCAACATCGAACACGTCAACAATTTGCTGCAAGACCAATCCAACAATTTACCCTTGCATGAAGAAGCGGTGCCGTTGTTCTTGAATGCCATTTGGGTCCCACCTTTGGCTTGCCTGCCCGGCTCCATCGAGCCAACAGAATTGTTTGCCATCCGAGGTGGTGATGAATTTTGGTATTTTGATGGTGCTGAGTGGTCCAACATGAATGTCAACGTTCCGGGGGACCAAACCCTCACTTGGCTAAGCGGCACGAATGCCAACAACATCTTGGCCACTGGCTTTAAAGCCAATGGCATGGGTGGCAATGACGGCGTGGTGTGGCGCTATGATGGCCAGAATTGGGTGGAGGACACCAATTTGCCTGCTGGCACCCCTGGCTTGAGCGACATCACCGCCCACATCAATTTACCCGATTTGATTTTTGCCAACAATTTCGACACCACCAACCGCGCCATCTTCAGCAACCATGCCCAAGTCGACATCTTGGCGGCCGCCGAAGAAGGTCGGTATTTGGGCAGTGTGGACTTGTTCCCCAATGCCAATGTTGATTTGTCCGTCAGCAAACGCTTGACCACCCCTGATCCCATCGTACCTGGTCAACGCATCACCTTTCAGCTGGTGGTGCAAAACTTAGGCCCTGGCACAGCCACCAACGTGCGATTCCTTGACGGTTATTTCAATTCCATACAAATCGCCGTGGACAATTGTGGCATGTCAGAATTCAATGTGTATGCGGGCTGGCATTACCGCGATGTGACCATTCCAACCCTGGCGCCCGGCGAAGTGGTGTTCTGCACCATGGAGTTTGACGTGGTGGGTACACCCGGTGATGAAATCAGGAACTATGCGGCCGTTTTTGAGCTGGATGAGATCAACCACCACAACAACGAAAGCAGAATCACGGGGGTCATGATACAGAGCCCATAAGCAGCCTAGTTGGCTGGTCGGAACTTGACCAGGCGGCGCTCAGATCAGCACTGTGTTTGTGTGACAGCCAAGCCGGTGACCAATCAATGCATCATGATGCATTGATCTTGTCGTGAACCTTTTTCAGCATGGCTTGCATGTCGGCATCCAGCTCCTCGGGGGTCAGTCGGGAGATGATGTTGCGCAACACCCGGATTTCATTGTGGTCGATCTCGCCATCGCGCTCGGCAATGGCCAGAATTCTGCCCAATTCTTCGGCATCCAATTTGCCGTCATTGCTGAAACACTCAATCGAGCGAAAGCTCATTTCTAAATAGTCTCTGGATTCCATGGTCGCTCCTTGGTTGAAAGATCAACCTTGATTATGCCACACAGGCGCCGATCATGTCTTGATTCACAAGCCATGATCGACTCTTGGATCCTTGGTCAGCGGTGCTGATCAATCAAAATGGCATTGCCATCGGGATCGACCAAGGAAATGTGGCCTGGGCCGGTGGGTTCGTCGATGTTTGAGTCTTTGATATCGACCCCAGCGGCCACCAGATGGGCGTGAATTTCGCGCACGTCGGTGTATTCATCGACGTTGTTGCATTTGGCATCCCAGCCGGGATTGAAGGTGAGGATGTTGCCGTCGAACATGCCTTGAAACAAGCCCAGGGTGTGGTCGCCATTGCGCAGGATCAACCAATTCTGGGATTGGTCACCGCCGATCACTTCAAAGCCCAACTGGGCATAGAAATTTTTCGAGGCTTCGATGTCTTTGACCGCCAAACTGACGGAGAACGCCCCCAAAGGCAGGTTGGGTGTATCAGTCATTGTTTACTCCTGATGGTGATGATGTAGGCCTTTATCCTACCGCTTCCGAGCCGATCTGGCATCACCCAAGTGGGTGAATATTGTTTTTTACGCCATCAATCCGGCAATGATGGTATGATTTTTCATCCACCAACAGCAGACCTTTGATCATGACCTTGAACACCAGCCAAGCCCAAATTGAACGCCTGATTGAACCCCGCCAAAAAGACCTGGGCGGCTTTTCAGTGCGCCGGGTGTTGCCGGTGGTGGGGCAAAAAATGATCGGCCCGTGGATTTTTTTCGATCACATGGGTCCAGCCGATTTTCCGGCCGGTCAAGGCATTGATGTGCGGCCCCACCCCCACATCAACTTGGCCACCGTGACTTATTTGTTCGAAGGTGAAATCTTGCACCGCGATTCTCTGGGCTCGCTGGCCACCATTGAACCCGGTGACATCAATTTGATGGTGGCCGGCTCTGGCATCGTGCATTCCGAACGCGAACGCGAGGTGATCCGCAACCAAGACCACCGCCTGCATGGCTTGCAGCTGTGGCTGGCTTTGCCAGAGGCCGATGAAGAAACCGAACCGGCGTTTCACCATTATGACAAAAACGAGATTCCTGGCACCACCATCGATGGGGTACCGGTGCGGGTGATGATGGGTGCCGCTTATGGTTTGCACTCTCCGGTCAAGACCTTCGCCAACACCCTTTACATCGAGGCGGCCCTTGCACCAGGGCAGACATTGATGCTGCCAAGCGCCGATGAACGGGGTTTGTATGTGGCATCTGGACAACTGTCGGTGCTGGGTCAAACGCTGGATACCTACCACATGGCGGTCTTGTCCCCGGGTGATGTGGCGATCACCGCCACCGCCGATGACACCCGCATCGCGGTGATCGGTGGCGAACAACTGGGACCCCGCTTCATCGATTGGAATTTCGTGTCCAGCCGCGCCGAACGCATCGAACAAGCCAAAGCCGATTGGCGCCAGCAACGCTTTGCCAAAGTGCCGGGTGACGAAGATGAATACATTCCCTTGCCTGACTAATTACTCAGGTGGTTGAAGCCAGAACTTCCTCACACTTAGGTGGAAAAGCCAAATCACAAACAGGCCGCCAATGCCGGTAGCCAGTATGTCCAACCAATCAAAAGTCAATTGACCAATCAACTGCATGAACTCCCAACCAGTCAGTCCAAGTAAAACCACGGATAAGGTGCGTTGGAAATACCGATTGACTCGTCGGTGGCGCTGAGTTGTGTGCAATTGTTTGTGCGGCCATCGAGCCATCATTGCACCAAAACTCAGCACCACAACCGCCACAAAATTGGGCGCCACACCCACAATCACTGAATCCACTTCAGGCCCATGTTTGCGCCATAAATCAATCGCTGTCAAAGCCACCAATCCGGCGAGGGTCAACCATGTCCACGGGGCTTGATGGCGCCACCAATCACACATCGTTGTTCGTCAAAAACGCCTGAATTTCACTGGCTTGGTGCATGGCGTCTTGGTGCCCTAATTCGATCAGGGCTTGGGTGTAACTGGGTTCGAACAACAGATACGACGGCATGCGCCAATCCTTACCCCAGCCGCCAATCATTTTCAATAAAGTCTTGACCGGTCCGGGGATGCTGTTGGCATGGGCGGCCGTGAGGTGCCGGACGTCGACACTGGGTTTGATGATCAGGGTTTGCAGCGGTTTCAAGCCGGTTTCATGCCGGCGGTCTTCTGGGATCAACTGCAAGGTGCGGTTGATGCGGTGCAAACGCGACAGATCGGCCATCAGGGTGTCCATGAAAATGGTGTCCAACATGTAACCACCCAACTCACCCATGCTGGGATAGGGTCCAGGCTCCTGGGGCACTTCAATCGGACTTTCATCGCGGGTGCCGATGACCAAGATGCGGTCGGCACCGAGGTGGATGGCCGGTGACAGGGGCGCGGTCATGCGCAAGCCACCGTCGCCGTAATATTCATTGCCAATCAGCTGCGCCGGAAACAAAAATGGCAATGCGGTGGAGGCCATGATGTGATCCACCGTGATGTCTTCCCTGAGACCCACGCGGCGCGTGCGGTGCCATGGGATGGCGGCGGCGCTCGCTTGAAAAAAACACTTGGCCACGGCCGTGTCATAAGACGAGGCGGTGATCGACAAGCCTTCCAGCACGCCCTCATCAATGGCCGGTTGGATTTGGTGCAAGCGCAATTCGCGTTTGAGCAATTGCGCCAAGGGGGTGTTGTCCAGCAAGGAATCGGGTGGCTTCATCCCAAAACGACCAAACAGCACCGAACCCAGCACTTTGGCCATGGTTTTGAAGATCTGCCGCCCATCCGTGCGGTACACATCGGGGCAGTGGATGGTGGTCCAAAAATGATGCAAGCGGGCCACCCCATGGCGTTGGTTCTTGGCGTGGGTGGCCATCACCACGGCATTGATGGCGCCGGCCGAGGTGCCATTGATGATGGGAAAATGAAAGGCCTCGGGCATGATGTCCAAAATGGCTTGCATCACGCCCACTTGATAAGCCCCACGGGCACCACCACCGGGCAGCATCAACGCGGTTTTTTGTTGCAGCCAATCTGTCATCGGCCCATTATAGCCTCAGAGTTACAATCAACGCATCTGCCCCACCAAATTCAGGCTAAGTTCGGGCTCGCCGCATGGCTGGTTTCAGCGCCTGAATTGTTGCAACACGAATTGATAAAAGGCCTGTTTTTGGACCAGGTTCAACAGCACATTGACCGGCCGCCCACCGGCCGTTGTTTCGATGGTGCCTTGCATGAAACCGTCGGTGACGATCGACAGGTTCATGACCTCAGGTGTGGCAAAAAATTCCGGGTGCGGGATGAAACAGGTGGTCACCACATCCCACATGTCATAAAACGATTCAGCAGCCACCAATTCATAGCTTTGGTAGGCCAGCTTGGAATAAGCAAATTCCGGGGCCTGAATTTTCAACTGGGTCATGAATTCATCGGTGATGGCCGCCTGATCGGTGACATCCAATGGAAACATGTAGATCGGAAAGGTGGTGTTGTTGAACACCCAGTCCACCGCAAACGGATCACAAAAGGCATTCCATTCCGCCCGCTTGTTGGCCATTTGTGGCGGGATGGTGTTGGGGTCCAAATTGCCCGGCACATCAATGGCCCCTCCCATCCAGATCAAGCGCTCGATGGCTCCTGCCAAATCGGGCTTGGCCTGCAACACATTGTGCAAGGTGGTCATCGGACAGTTGACCAACAAGGTGATGGTTTCGCCGGCAGCCAAGGCCTGTTGCAACACCTCGGTCATGAAGGCATCGCCGTCGGGAAACGGTGGCCACTGGGGGTTGTCCGGCAGGTCACTGAGCACCTCGATTTGCCCTTCTTTGATGCAGTCTTCGCGGTACACCCAGGGAAAGGGGTTCCACTGCCGGGCGCCACTGAGGGTCAAAGGGTATTGACTTTGGCCAATGTATTGTTGAATTTTGTATTGCGCTTGCATGGCATAGCGATCGATGCAGTCGGCATTCATGATCACCGAGCCGAGGAAGGTTTTGTCGGCCATGGTGGTCAACAACACAGCGGCCATGAATTCATCAATCGCGGCATCGTGGTTGAACAGTATTTTTTCCATCGTTGGCCCTCCCATCAATCCATCGCCGCCAACAAGGCCCAAGTCACCAAGGCCCCGTTGTAGCTGGTGTAAAAGCCAAACACGTCATACACCGCACTGCCCCAACTTTCTTGGGTTTCGGTTGGCAAGGCGGCATTTTGGGCCGGATCGGACACGTTGCGCACGAAGCCAAAAGCCACCCCTTCGGCTTCACACACACGACCAATGACCGCATCGTCCATCTCAATGACCGCGTAATCGGCGTATTCGCCCGAAGTGGTACCCACCACAAAAGTGGCGGCGGTCAACAGTGAGGTGTTGCTGGTGGTCAAGTTGCTCAACACCGGCAAGCCTACGGGCAGATCCAGGTCATCAACGTTCAACTCAGCCAGGGCATAATCGGTGCCATACTTGGCGTTGAATTGGTCTTTGAGCAAGGTCAAATTGGCGGTGGTGGCCGGGATGGTAAACAACAATCGATTGAAATCACTGCCATTGATGATGTCCCAAGCGGGGCTGTATTGGCTGCGGTAGGTGGGCCAATCTTTGGCTGGCTGTTCGCTGTCATACATGGTGCCGGCATTGACCACATTGACCGCCCCGATGTGGTCACCCAGGCGGCAGCCACCGGCGGTGCCAATTGACAGGATCAATTGGGGTTTGACATAGCGGTTGATGCGGTAGATCAGGTCCGCCAGGTATTTTTCTCCGGGCCAGTCCAAGTGGGTGTTGGACTTGAACAACAGCACTTTTTTGCCATTGATCTCAACCAAGCGGTAATAGCCCCAGTAATCCCAATCTTCAGAACCCTTTTCTGGCGGCATGTCCAAATCATATTTTTGCCATCCCGACCAACCCCCATGGGTGGAATCACTGTAGGGCATGGCCTGGTCGCTTTGGATGAACACGTGTTGCATGGCCGCCCATTCGGCCGCCGCCCAGGTGATGACCACCACATCGGCCTCCGGCATTTTCTCTGGCGGGGTGTCCAATAACTGAGGCGCTTGGTGTCCGATCAGGCCCCAGTCTATGGCCGGCAAATCAGGCAGGTCTGGGATGTCCGGATACCGACCAGCTGCTGAATGGTGTTGGGCTCTTTTGTCTTTGTAACTCATGGTTTGCTCCCCTTTATTTTTTGGTTAATTTCAAATCTTTGATGGCCAACCGACAGGTTGACTGGATGTTGGCCACCGTGGCGGGGGCATCCATCTGCACCCACTGTTCATGGCCTTGGTCCTCATAAAAAGACTGGATGGCTTGTTTGATGGCGAAGAACACCGTGTTGGCCAGTACCAAGGGTGGTTCACCGATGCCTTTGGATGACTTCACCGCAGCGGCGTCCAGTTTGGGCCCTTTGCGTGCCAAGGAACAACCGCTGTTGTCATAAATTTTGACCCTCAAGTCCAACGGGATGGATTTGGTGCCCGGGGGTTTGTACTCCCAGGTGTTGGTGGAGGTGATGGCCCCTGCTGGATAACCGGCCCTGGGGGCTTCTTGACGCCCCTGGTAAGTCATCTCTTCCATCGTCACATATCCGATGCCCTGCACGAAGCCACCTTCGATTTGGCCGATGTCGATCAGTGGATTGAGGCTTTTGCCGATGTCAAACAGGATGTCACTGCGCAACACCGTGAAGTCGCCGGTCAAGACGTCGATTTCCACTTCACTGGCAGCCACCGCATAGGTGTAATAGAAAAAGGTGTTGCCGATGGAGTGGTTGATGTCGACCCCAGAATAATTGGGTGCTTTGTAACGCGCTTCGGCGGCCAAGCCCACCCGATTGACATAGGCCAAAGAACAAATCAGCGGCCACACATCGGACCAATGCTCGCGCCAATTTTTGGTCACCGTTTCCACCTGCATGACCATGTCTTCATCCATTTTGCTGTCATCGAACTTGGAAAAATAGACCGTGTATTGTTCCAGGTTTTCGCAGAACTTTTCCAACCGCTTTCGCAGCTTTTTACAGGCCAGGGCCACAGCACCGCCGTTCAAATCCGACCCAGTTGACGCCGCGGTGGCACTGGCGTCACTGACCACCTGGGTGTCGGTGTCGGACATTTTGATCAGCTCAATGGGGATGTCCAGGGTTTCGGCGGCAATCTGTGCCATTTTGGTTTGGATGCCTTGCCCCATTTCCACCCCGCCATGTGCCACCAGCACCGAACCGTCGCTGGAATACGCCACCACATAGGCCCCGCCTTGATCCAGGGTGCCGCGGGGACCGGAATAGGAAACCCCATATTTCAACGGCATCATGGAAATGCCGCGTTTGCGGTATTGGTTCTCCTGGTTGAACCGTTGGATGGCTTGTTGGCGTTGTTCAAACTCGGCATCTTGTTTCAGTTGCTGCCACAATTCCGGCAGTTTGCAATACTTCAAGCCTTCCATATAGGGCGTGAAGTCATATGAAGTGGTGCTGTATTGCTTTAACGAGATCATGTCATCCAGATTGGCAAAGGTGCCGGTGGGGTCATGCGCTGCCACGGCCTTGGCAAAAGCCGCTTCGTCCACAAAATGTTGGTTCAACAACGGCCGCAAACCGGCCAAGGCCGCATCAGCCACTTGCAAGCGCGCCAAAGTACCCAGGGTTTGTTCGGTGATGGTGAAGCCGGTCCATGCCTCGATGCCGTCTTTGTACAGATTTTTCTCGCGGATGGCTTCCGGCGTGGTGCCCAATTCATAGGCCACATGCTCAATGGCTTGTTCGGTCAAATTAACCGCCTGGACCAAACCAAAGGTGCGAAAGGCGGTGTTGCTGGCCTTATTGGTCTGACAGATGTTGCCCGACACGCGATAGGTGCCGATGTTGTAGGCGTTGTCATTGGATTGCAGTGACATGTCCATGATGGGAAAGGACACGTCATAGGTGTTGCCGCCATCTGACTGGTAATCAATGGCAAAACCTTTCAAGGTGCCATCTTGGTCATAGGCCACCGAGTAATCCCCTTGGTAGGCATGGCGCTCACCACAGGTGATGAAGTTGGTGTTGCGATCCAAGGCCAAGCGCACTGGTTTGTTGAGCACCCAGGCCGCCACCGCACAAGCCGTGGAATTGAACCTTGAGCGGGTTTGGCGACCGCCAAAGCCGCCTCCCAATCGGGTGAGTTTGACCTGCACATTGGCCGCTGGAATGCCCAGCACGCCTGCGGCGGTGTATTGATTGTCGGCGATCACCTGGCTGGCGGTGTGGATGGTGATGCTGCGATTTTCACCGGGTATGGCCACCGTGTTCATGGTTTCCAGGTAAAAATGATTTTGGTAGCCGGTGCGCCCACGACCCGTAACAACCGGGTAGGTTTTGCCACCCTCGGTGAACGGCACTTCTGCCGGTGCCGCCAACCAAGACTCATTGCCTCCCGGCCGGGTGATCTCGGGGATGTGGGTCAAGCCCGGATCGGTAGCTGGGGTTTGTGGAAAGTGGTGTTGTTCTGCCAATGCCTGATCAAAATCACGCCAAGGCTTGGCCTCAAAATGGATGCATTGTTGGCGCACGAAATCGGCCAGTTCTTTGGCCGCCAACTGATCCTGACAAACGATCAAGCCAATCGGCGCACCGATGCAGGTGACGTGGTCCGGATGGAAAAAGTCATTGGGTTCAATGCCGGCCGGCACGGTTTGGTCCATGCTCGGCACAAAAATGGGGTCATCGCCGCCCAGCCCCACCCAGTTTTTGCTCGGATCGGGCAGGTCATCGTATTGCACATAAGCGATGAAATCAGGGTGCCAATCCTGCAAAAAGGCGATCAATTCTGCCACCGAAACCCGCTGTCCTTTGACCCCATGGGCGGTGGTCACCGGCAATTGGTAATAAAACTGACCAAAGGCCACCAGGCTGTAAACAAAAGCCGCTTCCAAGGTGTCCGGTGGCCGCACCATGTCATGCGTGTAACGGGCTTCACCGGTGGTTTGTAGAAACGCCGAAAGTTTGATGAAGGGGGCCGATACCGGCAGCTCTTCGGGATAAGAATTGTATTGCTGTTGCCCAGTGGAAACCGGCCGTTGGTACGTTGTTCCGGCCGACTTGATGCGCGGATTGACCGCCTCGGGCTCGATTTGGTTGGCCACCGACACGGCCATTTTGTAAAACAGGTTCTCGGCCAGTGAAGCCCGATAAGCAAATGAGACTTGGCCAATTTCATACGGCCCGGCCGGTCCCACCGGCGGCTCATAGGCGGCCAATTCGGTGGCCAAAGTGGTCATGGCGTTACTGATGGTGGCTTCATTCCAGGGTTTGCCCAGCAATGATTGTCGGGTTTTGGGCACCGTGATTGGCTGGAATGGTATGCCATAGGTGGTGGCTTCCAGCGCGTAATCGGCGTGGATGCCGTTGTACACAATGCGGCAATCACTGACCAAGTTTTGCTGGTCGAACTGGACCAAAAATCCGGCATTGACCAAGGCATGACAGTCCTCATTGCGGCGGCGGATTTTGTAGCTGTTGACACAGGTATTCGGTGCGGTGAATGGGATGAAGAAAGATTCATAAATCGCCCCCGGCGGCAATTGGTCTTCGGTGGGCAAATCCAACACCGCATGGGTCTGCTGACCCGCGGGCGAGGACACCGTCACCGTGGCGCCCAAGGTGCCCAGCATCAACACCACATCTGACAAGAAACCCAAATTGGTGCCAATGAACACATTGCCGGCCAAAGTTGCTTCGTTGCGCACTTGGGTGTTGGCCACCACCAACAGGTGGTCATACAGGGCTTTGAGACCTGCGGTTTGATCTTGGGAGGCGGTTTTGATGGTTTGTTGGATGACCTCAATCATGCGGGTGATGGTGATGGCCCCACCCAACAGCAAGCCGTCGTCTTGAACCACCACATGCTGCAGTTCCTTGATGGCGGCGATGTCCACCAGATAAGTGGGGTTCAGCGCGGTTTCGCCATAAATCGGCTGGGTTTCATAGATGCCCACCGAGGTGTTGCCGCACAACAAACGGAAATTGGGACCAATCGGTCCATGCAGCGCTTTGGTTTGGTACAAAGCCTGCAATGTCACTGGCCGCTCATAGGTGTAACCGGCTTGGCTGATCAACAATGGCTGCGGCTTCATCATGTATGCCAGAAAGTCGCTGGGCGGAAAAATTTTTTCAAATGGTTTGATGCGACTGGGCTTAAAATTGGGGTCGATTTTGATCTCGGGTGCCGGCTTGGGTGGTTCATAGTCATCAGCAAACTGCTTGAAGGCTGCCAATATCGGCCGATAGCCGGTGCAGCGACAGATGTTGCCATCGAAGTTGTCTTCGATTTGTTGTTGGGTCAGGTGTTCATGGTTTTGCCTGAGGGTGAACATGTTCATGGTGAACCCGGGCGAACAGTAACCACATTGAGAGCCGTTGTTGGCGGCCAATTGGTATTGCACTTCATCGATGCCGTCTTTGACATTGCCAATGCCTTGGGTGGTGGTGACCATGGCCCCATCCAATCCGGCCAAGGGACGCAGGCAGGCATTGATCGCTTTGTTGACCACTTTGCCCTGGCCCTGGTCATAGCTGGTGAGCATCACCGTACAGGCGCCACAGCCACCTTGGCCACAGACCAGTT
Organism: Marinicella meishanensis; assembly: GCF_019931145.1. Taxonomy (GTDB): domain Bacteria; phylum Pseudomonadota; class Gammaproteobacteria; order Xanthomonadales; family Marinicellaceae; genus Marinicella; species Marinicella meishanensis. The sequence goes on from NZ_JAIOUV010000002.1 coordinate 421,645, forward strand.
TGGTGCCGGCCTTGTCGACTTCTTGTCGGTGCAAATAGTCAATCAAGCGCAGCTGCGGCGAGACATCGGTCAAGGTCACCCACTGGCCATCTAAAATGAAGGTGATTTGGTCTTTGGGGGTCATCACCCCATTCAAGGTGTTGAGGAACAGGTCTTCAAAGGCGGCAGCATTGACATCGAAACAGGCGGTCACCGGATGAGCCGACTCATCGATCAACAGTTGGCCGGAGCGGTCATTATCAGCGGTCACCACCGACAAGCTGACCTCCCGATAGACACCCAGTTCTGGGTCGGTCAGAATGGCCGCCGCCATGGGGTCCCAAAAATCAAAATCACCCGATGCAATGAACGGATAGTCGGCGGTCAGGGCCTGGTACACAAAATCTGCTGAGGCGCTGTTGTGGTGTTGCAGCAGGCGGGTGTAAAAATCGGGTGTGATCGGCGCATGCTGGGTCGCATCCAAGGGCACCAGGGTCATGGGCACGCCCGATTTGAAGACGATGTCGGCGGCCACCGGATCACAATAGATGTTCCACTCAGCAACATAATTTTTGATCTTGGGGTCGGCTGCATTGACATTGCCTGGGGCATCGATGGTGCCACCCATCACCACGATGCGCTTGATGCGCTCAGCCAATTCAGGTGATTGTTGCAACAAAGTCCCCAGGTTGGTCATCGGACCAATGGCCAAGATGGTCAGAGGCGCATCGCTGCTGGTCAGCTGTTGGCGCAAAAAGTCCAAGGCATCGGGCACCGGTGGGTTCGGGTTGTCAGGAATTTTGATGCCAAACAAATCGTCGACCGGTTGGCGGATGCTGGGCGGAAATTGGTGGTCATAGGCCATCGGTTGCTCCAACCCAATGGCCACGGGCAATTCTGGCTGGCCGGCCAACTGCACCAAGTTCAAGGCATTGTGCACCCCGGGTTTTAAATGGGCGGCACCGGTGCCAACCACCGTGATGCCCAGCACCTCAATGTCTGGGTGGTTGAGTAAATAAAGCATGGCCATCCAATCGTCGATGTCGATGTCGCTGTCGATGATGACCTGGGTCTGTTGATTTCCGCTCATGGATTACCTCGTGTTTGGTCGGTGGTGTTCGGATCAACCAGCTGGGCAATGGCTCACCCAGCTGGCTGGACATTCACTGCTGTGTGCCACTCATGCCACCACGGGCAATGTCGGCTTTATCCAGCAAGTATTCAGTGGACCACTGGCCACCCAATTGCTGAGCTTGGTTGGTATAAAAGTTTTCCAAACCAATGGCCACTTGGAAGGAAAAATCGGTGGAATAAGACACCTCGGGGTTCATCGACACCCCGCATTGGGTGTTTTGGAACCATTCCATCCAAATCTCACCACCGCCACCCAAAGGCGGCAATTGACCACCGGCAGGTCGGTCAGCCGTGTTGGCCGTCGGTGGAAACATGGTGCGCACCGGTGGGTATTGGGCCGCCATGTGACAGCCCATGCAAGACACCGTGCTCAAATCCGCCGGTCCACACAACCGGGAATTCCACCCCAGGTGTTGTGGCGGCAAGGGCTGATCGACAAAAATCACGGTTTCTTTCAGGTCTGGATTGACGATGTCTTTCACCGGTTTGGGTGGAAATGGGTTGACCTTGTTGTCTTTGATGTCCGGGTCATTGCCCCACTGCAGGCCCAAGGGCACCAAATTCATGAATTGGCTTTTTTTGCTGTTCACCGCGCCGTTGTAAACCAGCGTGCCAAACACCCAACCGGTGAAATCATCCGAGCGGGGATCGCGCACGGCGATGTCCATTTGCAACAAATTCACCGCGCCCACTTTGCGGGTGGACGAACCAAAACTTTCCTGGATATAGGCTTGCCATTGCATCGGATTTTGTAATTGAGGCACTTCGGTCACCGGGGCATCGGTCAACAACAACTTGGCGAACACCGAACCAGGGATGAAGCCGCCACCATAGCGTTTGTCCATGGCACTGGGATCTGGGTTGTTGGGATCATTCCACATCCGACCGAGGGAATAACTGGCATACTCATTGACCAAAGTGATGGCGTAGATGGTGTGTTCATTGGTTTGTTCGGCGGCAAACTGATACGGCACGGCATTGATTTCGGTGATCAAACCGCGAAACCCTTCGGTGCCGCCATTGGGTGGGAAATCTTGCGGCATGTGCAACCAAGGCAGATGCACCCACTCACGGATTTTGTTGCCATGGGGATCCCAGGCAATTGGACCGCCACCAAAGGCCGGGATGTTGCCCTCAAAAGAATAATCCCGCGCCGCTTCCAAGTACTTCAGTGGTTCCTTTTGAAAATCAATTTTCATGAACTTGGGCCAGTTCTTTTTCGGTGGCACCTCGGTGGCGTAATTGGTTTTCAGCCTGAAAATGGGTAAATAATTGGGGTTGGGCGTTTGCGTGTTGGGCAGGTACTTGGCGTATTTTTGGTTGTATGTGGCAGGGTCCACCATCCAATAAAAATCAGGAAAGCCCATGCCTTGGGTTTTCTTGTGCTTGGGCCCCGGCTCGGCGCTGGCTGATAGGCCCAATAAAAGACCAAGAATCAAAGTGATCAGTTGCTTACTGCTGAGGTGTCTGGATGTTTGCATGATGTCGGCTCCGAAAAATTGATGAGAAAAAACTGTTTGTGTACAGATTTTTTGCGTGAGCAGTCGCCGAGAAGACATGCCGAATAGACATGGTGATCATGTGGGTGGTAAGAATCAGTTTTGACACAGGTATTTAACACACCTGAACTCCCCCTGGCTGATTGCTGAATGCAATGTCAATCACCAAAGAGGTGCCGCCATGGTCGTTTGACCAGCGACCGCCGTGATTCACATTACCCCGGTACAAAGGTTGGATGTCGTTGAATTTTGATGTTTGTGATCCGCCCTTTTCCCCTTTTCATATTTGCACCGAGGAGGCATTTTGTCAATATATTTTGTACATTAATGGCCGGAATAATTCATCAATCAGCCTGATTTATTTTGTGAACATTCGCACGGATTGGAGCCCTGGCCAGAGGCTCGGATTCAGCTGAGCTGCTCGCGAACTTGGGGCATGATGCGCTTGCTGACCGGCACTTTGGCCCCTTGCGTCAAGCACAGTTGACCCGCCCCAGACGGACTGCGTTCCAAAGCACTGATCAAGGTGGTATTGACCAGGTATGAGCGGTGGGTTTTCAAAAAAGTGGTGGGCAGACGCAATGACAATTCGGTCAAGCTGCCATGGAACAACTTGACCGAGCCTTGGGTGTCAACCAATTCCACATAATCACCAGCCCCTTTGCAGTAGGCCAAGTCCTTGACCCGCAACCACTCGGTTTTACCGGCGCTGCGAATTTCGATTTTTTCGGTGCTGTCCTGCAGCGTTTTTTGTTCGATGATCTGTTGCAATTGTTGGGCTCTGGCCTGGTATTTCAACTGCAGTTGTTGGTCCTGGCTGGCTTGTTTGGCTTGCTGCGCCATCAGCATGAAAATCAGCCCAGCCACAAAATAATAGTAAACCGTGTCGATGAAACTGTAGGCGTTCAAGAATATCACCACCACAAACAACACCAACAGCAGCGACAACCAGCCCAACCGTCGGCCTTGGCTGAACCGGGCCCAGAGCAAATAAGCCATGGCCAGCAACACCGATAACAAGATGGCCAACACACTTTTGCTGTCAAAACCGGGCACCGCAGCAATGACCAGCAACACCACAGCCGCACTCAAGGCCCCATGCAGCCACCGCCTGGTCAGGGGCAAACCCTTAAGCACATAGGCCAACAAACTCCAACCAAAGGCCAAAGAGCAGGCCAAAATCAGCAACAAGCGCACATCCTGCCAATGATATGGGTAGGCTGACAAGCCCCGATACACCTCAATGAACAATTGCGCCGCCGCCATCAAGGCCATCAGCGGCAACAGCCAAACCTGTTGGGGTAAACGTTTTAGCCAGGTCACCAAGGTCAAATAAAAGAAGCCCAAAACCAACACCCCAAATGGCAATAGAGAAGGCCAGTAATGGCGCAGGATGCCATCGGTGGGTGGACGGTATGGACTGATGGTGATGCCATGAATGGGGTGGGCCAAAGTGAGCCACCCATGGTGGGCAGACAGCAACAGCTGTAATTGGTTGTTGGTCGGTTGCAGGCGATCGCTGGGCAGATGAATCACCGCATCAATCAGACCAGGCTGCTCGGCTTCTGCCGTCATGGCTGGCTCGCCGTTGCGGCCCAAAAACTGACCATTCAGCCACACCTGGGCACTGGCCTTACCGGAAATGAACACACCCAATGGCGCCTGGCTGGCTAAGGTCTGTGGATCCAGGGTCACATCGATGGCCACCCACAACAGTTGATGTTGTGGGTCCAGCCGAGCCAAGGCCTGATCATAGCAAGGATCCGCTGAAAAATCAGGCATCTCTTCAGCCACCACCTGCTGCCCATCCACCAGGCAGGCACGCACCATCCCCGTGTCATTCAGGGGGGCTGCCAAAGCCATCCCGGTTGTCAACCAACCAGTCAGCAGGAAACACATTTGATGAACAGTACGGGTACCCATAAGCCCATCCTAAGTCTTTTCAAAAAAGGAACCAAGCCCGTTGACCGAAATTTCCTGACCGTTGACCGAAACACCGCTCAAAAGGGGGCTTGGCGCTGCTATGGTGGTGACATTCTACACGAAAAAATACCATGAAATTTTGGATCTCACTGCTCACCCTGATGGCCATCTCCCACGGACAAGGTCGTCCATTAACCAACGAACAAGCCATTGAATTTGCCTCTGCCGACCGCGACAGTCCGGGACAAACTGTCGCTGCCTATCAAGGGTACTTTGAAGTCACGGAAAACCGCCAAAAGAACCACAGCAGAACACTCAAGCTGCACTATGTGCGATTTCCCAGCACCAGTGACAACCCCGGGCCACCGATTGTGTATTTGGCTGGTGGTCCAGGAGGTTCGGGCATCGCCACCGCCAAACACCGCCGCTATGCGCTGTTCATGGCCTTGCGCGAAGTGGCCGATGTGATCGCCTTGGACCAACGTGGCACCGGTCAATCCAATGACTTGCCCCGCTGCCAATCGTCACAGCACGTCCCTCAAGAACAGCCCATCAACGATCAACAATACATCGCCCTCAACCAAGCTGCCATGACAGACTGCCTGGCTTTTTGGCAACAACAAGGGGTGGATTTGAAGGCGTACAACACGCTGGAAAGCGTGCATGACTTGGCGTCACTGCGACAACACCTGGGGGCTGAAAAAATCAGTTTATGGGGGATTTCATACGGCAGTCATTTGGCCTTGGCGGCGATCAAATACCGCCCCGAAATGTTGCACAAAGTGATGATCGCCAGTGTCGAAGGCTTGGCCCAGACCATCAAACTGCCGGCCCGCACAGATGCCTATTTCGACCGTTTACAACAGTACCTCAACCAACAACAAACCCAGGCTTTTGACATCCAAGCCATGATGCAAGAAGTCCATGCCAAGCTGGATCAAGAACCAGTGGTGTTTGAGTGGCAAAATGAATCAGGGCAAACCGTACGCTACCACCTGCAGTCCCGTGACATGCGTCAAATGGCCGCCGCCATGATTGCCGACCCGGCCCGTGCACAACAAATGCTGCAACTGTATTTTGCCGTGCAAGCCGGCATCACGACACCGCTCAAGAGCATCGTACAACAACACATGGACCCCACCGAAGCCATCGGCTTCTCGGCCATGAGCACTGCCATGGACCTGGCCTCGGGTATCGGCACCGACCGCTTCAAAACCGTGGCCCAACAGGCTCAATCGGCGCTGTTGGGGACTTACCTGAACTTCAGTTACCATTTCACCGACTTGGCCATCAAACATGGGCTGGATCTGGGCGATGATTTTCGCCGCTTACCGCACAGCGACGTGCCCACCTTGGTCATCTCGGGCACCCTCGACGGACGCACTTACATCGAGAGCCAGTTGGAGGCCACTGCCGGCCTGCGCCAACGCCAAACCATCCAGGTGGTCAATGCCGGACACAACCTGTTCAAATCTTCACCCTTGGTGATCAAGAACATGCTGCTCTTCATGCGTGATTTACCGCTGGCTGATCCGGTGATCACCGCCCAACCCTGATCGGGCAACCAGAATTGGTTGGTCCAGGCACCGCTGGCAAGCGGCGGTGCATTGGCCAACACCCAGATTGTTTGCTATAGTGATTGACGGTTTATCGGGGCGTCATCATGAAATTTGTCTTTTGTTTGTTGCTGATTTGTGGACTGTGGCTACCGGCTCAGGCCACTGAAAAATTGAGCCATGAAAAATTGGCCCATGAAAAATTGACTCAGGTCAGTTTTCAGTCAGTCACCGCATGGTTCCACCGCCAAGCCGATGCCCAAGTCAGTTACGGACCACACCCTTTGCAGTTTGGCTGGTTGTGGCAAGTGGATCAAAGCAGCAACAAACCCTTGGTGGTGATCGTCCATGGCGGCTGTTGGTTGAATGCTTTCGGCGTTGATCACACCTTTGCCATGGCCACCGCTTTGACGGCCCAAGGCCACCCGGTGTGGTCACTGGAATACCGCCGCAGCGGTGACCCAGGGGGTGGTTGGCCAGGCTCCTTGGCCGATGTCAAACTGGCCTTGTCCAATTTGCACGCCTTAAAACCGCATGGCATCGACCCCGACTCCTTGGTGCTGATGGGCCATTCAGCCGGTGGGCACCTGGCCTTGTTGGCCGCGGCTGACCTGCCCCAACTGCCAATCAAACAGGTCATCGGCTTGGCCGCCATCACCGACATCAGCCGCTATGCTTTGGGCGACAACAGCTGCCAGCAAGCGACCACCCAGTTCATGGGCGGCTTGCCCCATGAACAGCCCGAGGCCTATCACCAAGCCAATGTGTTGTACCGCAACTTGCCAGCAGTCACGCTGTTGTTGCAAGGCGATGCCGATCGCATTGTTCCGGTGCTGCAAGCACAGTTACATGGGGTCAAGAGCGAGCTGGTATCGGGTGCCGGTCATTTCGACTGGATCCACCCAGACAGTGCCGCGTTTCAAGTTTTACTGCGTCACTTGGCCCATGAATGACGCGCAGGAACATGAATTCAAACATCGCTTACTGGCCTTGAAAGCGGAGTTGGAAGCGCGCCATGACCACAACCAAGCGGCCTTGGACACGGTCGAATTGGATCATAACCGCGTCGGCCGTTTGTCCCGCATGGATGTCATGCAGGGCCAACAAATGGCGCAAGAGGCCGAGCGACACCGGTTGCGAAAACTGCAACAAGTCGATGGCGCCCTGAGGCGACTGGCACAGGGGCTGTATGGCCTGTGCTTCGTGTGTGACCAGGCCATTGCCTTGGAACGCTTGCGCTTTGATCCCACCTTAACCCGCTGTGTCACTTGCAGTGAGGAGGACTGATGGCTGACGGCATGTTGATCCAAAATGTGGTGTTTTCGCTGGTCATCATGATCATAGCCAGTTTGTTGGCTGAACCCTTGGCCCGCTTGTTTCGCTTGCCCTTTGTGGCGTTTTTGATTGTGGTGGGCTTTTTGGGCTCGGAATGGGTGGTGTGGTTGGGCTATGACACCGGCATCCGCTTTCATAATTTCAACACCTTGGTGTTTTATGTGTTTTTACCGATCATCATTTTTGAATCGGCCTATCGCATCCACCAAAGCACTTTGTGGCGCAATTTGTGGCCCATCCTCATGTTGGCCATGCCGATCATGCTGATCTCAGCCGGTTTGGCGGCCTTGCTGATTTATTGGGGGATCGGTCACAGCAGCGGCTTTCCGATTTATTCGGCGCTGGTGGCTGGGGCCATCTTGGTGGCCACCGACCCCATGGCCGTGGTCAGCCACCTCAAACGCATCCAGGCACCGGCTGACATCACCACCCTGATCGAAGGCGAAAGCCTGTTCAATGATGCCATCGCTGTGGTGCTGTTCACCACCTTGCTGGGGCTGGCCATGTCGGCCCAAACCGCGGCCCAAGAGGGCTCCTCGCTGGATGCCATGGCCCAGGTGATTGATTTCTTGAAGATGTTTTTTGGCGGCCTGTTGTGGGGCGTGCTGTGTGGCTTATTGGGGGCGTTTTTGAGTTATTTGATCGTCACCCGCATTTTGGAGAATGTGTTGTTGGTGTCAGTGGCCTATGGCTCATTTTTAATCGCTGAGGACTATTTGTCGGTCTCCGGCCTGATGGCGGTGTTGGCCGCTGGTCTGATCATGAACCAAGCCCATGAAAAATTCATCGAAGCCGAAGACCGCACTTTCATTCATTACTGGTGGGAGGTGATCAGCTTTTTTGCCAATGCCATGATCTTTATTTTGTTGGGTGTGACCATCACCTTCAGCATGTTCGAGGAGCGCTGGTTGGCCATGGTGATTGCCATCGGTGCGGTGTTGGTGACCCGCGGCATTGCCATTTTTGGACTGCTGCCCTTGCTCACCCTGGGCAGTCGACACCCTGTGGATGATGCCAGCAAGAAAATACTGTTTTGGGGTGGCACCCGTGGGGCCGTGACTGTGGCCCTGGCATTGTCATTGCCGGTGGAACTGGAGGCCTGGTGGACCATCCAGTCGATGGCCTTTGGTGTGGTGTTGTTCACTTTGTTTGTGCAGGCGCCCACGGTGCCTTGGCTGTTGCGCCAAACCCACCCCAAGCACACCACCAGCCACATCAATTTGCGCCGCAAACGGTGACTTTGTGCGGCCAGCGGGCTGTTTCAGTGAGTACAAAATATCACATAATGAGACCTGCTTCTCATTCTGCACCACGGCTGTTTGATTTTCACATTATAATGTTGAAAGAAAATCAACAATGTAAAGCGTTTTGATTCCAGGAAATCCAATGAAAATTTTGCGTCCTATTTTGTGGCTTGGTTTGAGTGTGTTGCTGATCAGTGGTTGTGCACCCAAACCCACCAAACCCACTGATCCCACACCACAGCCGGAAACCGAAACCCGGCCAGAGACCAAACCCAAACCCAAACCCGAACCCAAACCTGAGCCCAAACCTGAGCCCAAACCCGAGCCCAAACCTGAGCCCAAACCCGAGCCCAAACCTGAGGCCAAACCCGAGCCCAAACCTGAGCCCAAACCCGAGCCCAAACCTGAACCCAAACCAGAACCCGAACCTGAGCCGGGCTTGAGCCTGAAAGGTCAGGTGCAATTGGACCAAAGCCAACTGAAGCGGCAAGATGCCATCGTCAGCAACACCGTGGTGTATTTTGAACCGGCGGTCAAGAGCAGCCAAGCATTGACCCCGACCCCGGCTGTGATTTCCACCCAAAACAAACGCTTTTCACCCGATGTGTTGGCGGTGACGGCCGGTAGCCAAGTGGAGTTTCCCAACTTGGACCGCATTTTGCACAATGTGTTTTCGGTGTCGCCACAGGCCGAGTTTGATTTGGGGCTGTACTCAGCCGGCACCACCAAATCAGTCACGTTTGACAATCCCGGCATCATCTATGTGCATTGCAATGTGCACCATTCGATGCAAGCCGACATCTTGGTGTTGGACACGCCCCATTTCACGCAAGTGGACGACGCCGGTCGCTTTGAGCTGTCGGGTTTGCCCAACCTCAATGGCACCTTGAAATTTTGGCACCCCAGGGGCGCCATACAATCCCTGGACCTCACGGCCTCAGCGGCCACCACCGGTTTGAACCAAACCATTGACATCACCCGACCCAAAGTACCGAAACACACCAACAAATTCGGCAAATCTTACCGACCAACGCGAGACTGAGTAACATGGCACAGAAATCCGGCATCAAACTGAGCACCCAGCTGACCCTGATCACCGCGATCATGATCGTCCTCACGGTGTTGAGTTCGATTTTCATCACCTTGTATTTTGGCAACCAAATCGCCGAAGACTCGATCAGCAAGAAGCTGACCAGCAGCCAATTGATTCAACAAGAATTCAACGAACAAAAATTGCGCCAATTGGAGTTGGTGTCCCTGGTGGTGGCCTCCGATCCGGCGTTCACGGCTTATGTCGCGCAAACCATTTTTGATTTGGAAAACGGGGCCGAAGCCGACATCGCCTCCATCGCCGATTTGCTGTTGGAACGCAAACAACAATTTGGCTTCGATGTGGCCATCATCGCTTCGGCTGACGGCCAACAGATTGCCCGTTCTGACCAAGCCATGTCAGCCCCCCGGGATTTGACCGGGGTCGAGTTGATGCAACGCGGTTTGAATGAATTGATCCCCATCAGTGGCTATTGGTCAGACAATGATCAAATTTACCAAGCCGCGGTGGTGCCCCTCGCCCGAGGGCGCAATTTGATTGGGTTTTTGATCACCGGCTTGTTGGTGAACAACCAATTGACCGCCGACATTGCCCGCTTGACCGGTACCGAAGTGGTGATCTTGTCCGCCCAGGATGACCAGCTCAAAGCCGTGGCCAGCACCTTGGATTTGGACCTGAATGCCACTTTGCTGAACAAAATCAATGACCCCAACAACGCCATCAACGTCGCCGCTGACCAACAGTTCAACCTGTCACTGAATGATTTGAACATGGCCAACCGGGTTGATTTGTTGGCCGAGTTGAATGACCAGTCCTTTTATTTACTCAACGGGGTGTCAGTGGACCAAACCATGGCCCCCTTCCTGACCACCCGCAATTCTTTGTTGTTGGTCGGTGTGGCCATGATTGTGGTGGCATTTTTCATCGCCAGTTATTTGGTCAACCGGTCATTTGCCCCATTGGCCCGCATCTCGGCCGCCACCCGCCAGGTGTCTTATGGCAACTACGCCGCCCAATTCCCCAACAAGGTGGGCAGTGACTTGTCTGATTTGAGTGGTTCCATCAACCAGTTGGTGCAAAACCTCAGGGGCCGAGATTCTTTGGCCACCCACATGATTGAGTTGTCGAAGAAATCACAGCATGTGGTCGACCAAGCCGAGAATCCAGACAAGGTGCTGATTGAACCGGGCAAAGTCATCAATGGCCGGTTCAAAATCATCAAAAACATCGGTGTGGGCGGCATGGGCGCGGTGTTCCAGGCCTTTGATCAGGAATTGGAAGAAGTGGTGGCACTGAAACTGTTGAAAGCCAGCCAGGCCGATGACCAGGAAATCAACCAATTGAAAGAAGAGATCAAAGTGGCCCGGCGCATCAGCCACCCCAATGTGGTCCGCATCCATGACTTTGGCCAATTGGCCAGCAATGTCTACATTTCCATGGAGTTCGTGCAAGGCTACACCTTGGATCAGATCCTCAAATTCGCCAAAAAATTGCGTCCCATTGCGGCCAAGCACGCGGCCATGCACATCTGTGAAGGCTTGATTGCAGCGCATGAGGCAGGGGTGGTACACAAAGACCTGAAACCAGCCAACATCATTGTCGAATTGGATGCCTCCATCAAACTGATGGATTTCGGCATCGCCTCCATTGACAACATCATCAGTGGCAACCGCTCCAATTCTTTGGTGGGTGGCACCGCGGCTTACATGGCGCCGGAACAAGCCATGGGTAAGGGCTCAGATGAGCGCTCTGACATTTATGCCTTGGGTATCCTGTTGATGGAGATGTTCATCGGACAAAGGCCGTTTTACGCCCAATCGGATGAGGATTTGATGATGCAACACGTCAACGAAGAACCCTTGCCGATTTCCTACCAATGGGCCGATGCGCCCAAAGCCTTGGAGACCTTGATTCAAGGCTGTTTGGCCAAGTCACCGAAAGACCGACCCCAATCGGTCCAAGCGGTGCTCAGCCAACTAAAAACCATCCAGTTCGATTGATGCGAACCGAGCCGGCCGAGGACTCACTCGTAAGTGACGTCCTCGCGCATGGGCGCAAAAATGGCCAATACCTTGTTTTGTAAACGGAAGGGTATTTCGGCGTCTTCCATGGCCAGGATGAAATCTTCCACAAAGATGTCAAACTCTGAATATTTGATTTCCATGCCGCTGTGGGCTTCGACCATGTCCAAGCCCTCATAGACACAGGGGCCGCCGGTTTCCTGGCAAATTTGATCAACAATTTTTAGGTGCAAATCCTCGCGATCGGTTTCTTCGAAGAGGAATTCAATCTTGGGATTGTGCAGGATGCGGTCCAACAGCTTTTCGGTGATCAATTCAATGGCGGCTTGGCCACCCAGTTGCTCATACAGGGTTTCGGCTTTGACCGTTTGGCATGAGCCCATCAACAACAGGCCGAGGATGAAGGCAGTGATTTTCATGATTAAAAGCTCCCGTTAATGGACAAATACAAACCTTTTTGATCAGGTAATGTGGCGATGGTGCCAAGATCGGCATAAGCCGCCACCACCGACACGTGTCGGTTGGGCACCCAGGCCACAAACAGGTCACGCCAATGGTCTTCGCTGGCAAAACTCAAGTTGGAACGTTTTTGTCTGAAGTCAAAACCCACCGCCCAACTCTTGTTCAAAAACAAGCCAAAAGAGGCCTCAGCAGTGAGGTGTCGGTCACCGACATCCCCACCAAAGCCCAACAAGCCCAGCTCATTGGCTTCGGTCGAACGCAGGGTCACGGTGGCAAAACCGTTGTAACCCCAAGGTTTTCCCAAAAACAATTTGGTGGCACTGAGGTAATAGTCGACACTGCTGTCATCAGTGGCCCCGGCCACCGAAGGAATCAAGAAGGACTGGTTTTTCTTGTGTTGAATACCAAAAGAAATTTGTGGCATCTTGCTGTAAACCAAGTTACCGGCCAAGCGCACTTTGGCGCCAATGATGTCTTGTTTCAAAGAGGCACCCGGTAAACCCAAGGCTGGCCCCAAGGTCACCAAATCCAATTCTTGCTTGGCAAAAGAAACTTCCACCCGGTTGTGCCAACCAATGGCGGCCCCCACCATATTGAACCGGTAATCATCGGTATCCAAATAGGTATAGGCTGCGGTGACATCGGTCTCATCATCTTCACCGTAACCGGCAATGGTGGCCCAGGTGACGATGCCGCTGCCCGACGACCCTTCCACTTGCATCACCGCTCCGGTGCCCAATTGGCGACTGCCCGCATGGGCCATGAACGTCACCACCACGCCCAACAGGGCCCAACAGATTTTATTTTTCATACACACATTTGCTTCTTAACCGAAAATTAACTTAACACAAAGCCCAGTGAATAAAAAGTCAAACCGCTGACCTGAGTGCCAGTGAATCTCCTAAATGCCGGTGCTGCTGGTAATGGGTCTGGGTGGTTGCCGGTGTTGCCGTTGCTTGGCGGCAGTTGTTACAATGGACCGCATTTCTGTGATGGACCTCACTGCCCCATGATCAAATCAGCCCTGTTTTTGGCCTTATTGCTGCTGTTGGCCTGGCTTGGCTCTTGGCTGGCACCACGTTGGCTCAGGCGCTCGGCCGCCGTGGTGGCGGCGTTGTTGGCCACCACCCAATTGGGCGCCTGGTACTTGACCGGGCAGTGGTTGGATGACCGGGCTCTGAAACACCTGAATTGGACCGACATCAACCAATTTGCCTTCCAATTCAAACTCGAAATGGGCTTGTTCTTGTTGACTTGGCTGGCATTGGCAGGGCTGCTGATGTTGGTGTCATCGTGGTTGCGCCAACGGCGGCCCAGCCGCGCTCAAGGGCTGGTCGCGGGGCTCTGCCTGTTGGCCGTGGCTTACCCGCCGGGCATGGTCCAACCTCTGTGGCAAAGCCTGCAAATTGCCGGCGCCAATGCGGCATCGATTGACGCCGGTTTGCAACAACTGGGCATCCCGCCAGACGCCTACCCCAAACCCCACCAAGTGACTGCCAGCCCAGGCAAAAACATCCTGGTGATCTCGCTGGAATCCATTGAACAAGGGTTTTTGCAAGCGCCATTGCATGAGCTGACCCCGCACCTCAGCCAATTGCGCCAAGACTGGACTTATTTTCAGCACATGCCACCTTTGAAAGGCAGCGACTGGACCGCGGCTTCGATGTACACCTTGTTCACCGGCTTGCCCGCTTTGTTCAACCAAGATCATTTCAACAACAACGATTTGTTTCAAGGCAGCCAAGGTTTCGGCTTGACCACTTTGGCCGGGGTGTTGCAAGCCGCTGGTTACCAAACCACTTATTTATTGGGTAAGCCGGAATTTGCCGGCATGGATCAAATGCTCGAGACTTTCGGCCTGACGGTGGTGTCCGAACGCAACGCCCTGGGTCGCTACCCCAAAGCCGAACCTGGATTGCATGACCTTGATTTGTTTGCTGAAGCCAAACTGCAGTTGGCCCGGCTGCGCCAACAGGGCCAGCCATATGCGCTGTTTTTGTCCACCATCAACACCCACTTTCCCAACGGCATCCTGGACCCACGAATGGTGGGCCAAGTGGCGGCACAAGACCACCCTTTGGCCTTCAATGTCTCCGCCAGCGATCATTTGTTGGGCCAATTCATCCAACACCTGGAAGCCACCGGGGTGCTGCAAGACACGGTGGTGTTCATCGTGCCAGACCACCTCATGATGGGCAATGGCGGACCCATCATCAACACCTTACAACAGGCCACACGGGGCTTGTATGCCATCAGCTCAGCAGCGGCTCACCGCTTCCAGCCAACACCCCAAGACACCATCCACCAGACCGATTTACCGCGCTTGATTTTGCAGGGCGCCGAAATCGACACCAATGCCCGTTTCCTCAATGACTTTCTGCCCCCTGGCAGCAGCGACACATTCCTCAGTGACCACCAAGTCGCCGTGGCTGCCTTGAACAACACGGCCCTGCAACGCCTTGATTTCAGCGCTGGCTTCAAGGTGGCCTTGGCCAATCGCAACCTAACGGTGCAAGGCAGCGACCACCAATTGAACATGACCGAACGGGGTTTGCAGCCCACCGAGGTCTATCAAGTGATTTTCAATCAGCAATGGGTGGCCTTGGAGTCCGGTTTGATCACCCTCAATGAAGCCTATGTGAATGACCACATTGACCATCAGTTGGGTCACCGCTATGCGCTGATCGAAGTGGACCGGGGGCGCCTCAAAAAGGTCACCCTCAGCGACCGCTTGGGCACAGCGGTAACCGCAGATGCCACCACCCATCAGTTCAGCGTGGCAGAACTGCAGGCATTCACGGCACAAGCCACTGAGCGCCATGCGCAATGGCTGGCAGAGCAACAACAACGGCGGGTCCCGTTGCATGCGTATGCCACCGATCAAGGGCGCTTCATTGCCCATGCCGGTGGCGCCATCGAAGGGCGCAAATACACCAATTCCTTGGAAGCCTTGAACCACAGTTATGCACAAGGGTTTCGCCGTTTTGAGCTGGACATCAGGCAAACCAGTGACGGCCACTTTGTGGCGGTGCATGATTGGCCACAATGGCAACGCCAGACCGGATTTTCCGGCACCTTGCCACCGACCCACGAGGCCTTTTTGGACCACCTCATTTGGCAGCGCTTCACCCCCATGGACATGGCCGCCATCAATGCCTGGTTTGGCCAACACGAAGACGCCATTTTGGTTACCGACAAAGTCAACGAACCAGCGGCTTTTGTGCCTCAATTCATCGACCCATCGCGTTTGATGATGGAGTTGTTTTCTTGGTCGGCGGTGAGCGCCGCCCAACAACAAAACATGCTGGCGGTGATCCTCAATGGCGATCTGTTGTTCCGCATGCCGGGCGACCCCACCGGTCAGTTGCAAGCGCGTGGCATCCAATTCGTTGCATCCTCACGAACATGGGTGCACAACGAACCCCGGCTGTTGCGCCAACTGAATGACGCCGGCATCCAAGTTTTTGCTTACCACATCGGTTTTGAACCCGGTAAAGATGAAACCCACCTGGTCTGCCATGAGCGCAACCAGTTTTATGGCCTGTATGCCGACCAATGGGATTTCAAGCAACTGCCAGAGTGCACGCCCTGACAGCCTGTCGACATTGTCTGACCTTCGCTTCAGAAATTGCCCACTGTCGCTGGGCCAACGCCAACCGTAAACTGACCAGCATTTGACAGGAAACAACATGACCCAATTGGCGGTGGTGCGATCACGGGCAGAATTTGGGGTGCAAGCCCCACCAGTCAGGGTGGAGGTGCACCTGTCTCGGGGCTTGCCCAAACTACACATGGTGGGTTTGCCAGAAACCGCGGTGAAAGAAGCCAAGGATCGGGTGCGGGCGGCGATCATCAATTCTGGCTATGACTTTCCCCAGCGCCGCATCACCATCAACCTGTCACCGGCGGACATCCCCAAACAAGGCGGTCGCTATGATCTGCCCATCGCGGTGGGGGTGTTGGCCGCCTCCGGCCAAGTGCGACTGGATTTGCTTCGTGATGTCGAATTGATCGGCGAACTGGCCCTGGGTGGTGCACTCAGGCCTGTGCGTGGGGTGTTGCCGGTGGTCAGTGCGGTGGCTGCCACCGGTCGCCATTTGATTTGTCCGGTGGACAACGGCACCGAAGCCGCCTTGGTGCAATCCTGTGATTGTTTGTTGGCCAGTAACCTGCTGGAAGTGTGTGCTTGGTTGGATGCCATGGACGAGTTGCCCCGGGCAACGGTGTGCCAGCAGGTGAAAACCAAACCCTGCCCGGACTTGCGGGACGTCAAGGGACAAGTTCAAGCCAAACGCGCCCTGACCATTGCCGCTGCCGGCCAGCATAATCTGTTGTTTTATGGACCACCGGGTACCGGCAAGACCATGTTGGCCTCACGCTTGCCAGGCATCCTGCCAGATTTGACCGAACAAGAAGCCTTGGAAACCGCCTCGGTGGCCTCGATCAGTGCCATGGGTTTCGATCCAGCCTGTTGGAGCCAACCACCCTTTCGGGCGCCACACCACACCGCTTCGGCCCCGGCACTGGTCGGTGGCGGCACCAACCCCACCCCCGGCGAAATTTCCCTGGCCCAAAATGGGGTGTTGTTTTTGGATGAACTGCCGGAATTTTCCCGCCACGTGCTGGAAGTGTTGCGGGAACCGATGGAATCGGGCCGCATTGTGATTGCCCGGGCCGCCCGCACGGCCGAGTTTCCAGCCCGTTTTCAATTGCTGGCCAGCCTCAACCCCTGCCCCTGTGGTTATTTTGGCGATCCAGACCGCAATTGCCAATGCTCCGTGGCGCAAATACAAAATTACCGCAACCGCATTTCAGGCCCACTGCTGGACCGCATCGATTTGCAGGTGGAAGTGCCGCGGATTCCGCACCAGGTGTTGCGCGCCAAAAACCACGACGGGGTCAACAGTGCACAAATCAAACAACAAGTGGTTCGCTGTCGTTTGCGACAAATGCAACGCAATGCCGGCAAGAGCAATGCCCAATTAACCGGTGAAGAGATCGAACGACACATCCCCTTGTCCGATGACTTGTTGGACTTCCTGTCGCAGGTGGTGGACCGGCTGCACCTGTCGGCGCGGGCTTACCACCGCATCATCAAGGTGGCCCGCACCATCGCTGATTTGGATGGCTGTGAGCAGGTGCGACAAAACCACTTGGCCGAAGCCATCAGTTTTCGCGGTTTTGACCGCAACCGTTGAAGCTTTAGACCAGGGCCTGGTGGGTCCAGGCCCCGTGGGTTTCGGGTGTGGCTTAAAAGCGCCAGTTCACACCCAGATTGAATTGGCCCAAATCTTGATCGATTTCTGCCCGGTAATCAAAGGTGCCGAAATTGACGGTGTCATCCAACAACACCTCTTTTTCATCATAATCGGTGTGGTTGTATTCAGCGAAAATGCTGAAGTGTTCGGACAGCAGGAGTTCAACACCCAAGCCCACCAACAAGCCATTGCGGTCGCTGCGGCGTTGAAAATCGATCACCGGCGGTGACGGATCGTTGTCTCGATAGAAGTTGTCAGATTGCACATAACCGACGTTGCCATAGATCAGGCCATTGTCCCAGGCTTTGTAGCCGACGCGGCCAACCAAAGCATAAATTTCATCGGTTTGGTAAGATACCACATTGTCCGGGCCGGTGCCATTGATGTACACATGACTGGCCGACAAATCGTTGTCGTTGGCAGTCAATTTGGCCCCCAATACCCATTCATCCGTCTCATAAAAGTCACAGCCGATTTGGACCCCAAACGCGGTGTCATCAGCACTTTCGGAACCGGCCACTTCATCTCTGGCAGCCCCATCAATGAACACCGTTCTCCATTGGTAGTCACTGTCTGCCATACTGGCTGACACACCCAAATAACAGCCTTTGAAATCATCGGCTGCTGCGACATTGGCAGCACCCAGACCCATGGCCAACAAGAGTATTTTTTTCATGTTTCTTAAATCCAATTTAAATGAGGATTTTCATTATAGGAATGCGAAAAATCGATGAAAAGTCGAAAACCCGGCTAATTTGGAAAAATTGTAACCAGATGTTTCAATCTTCTGAAAAATAACGAAATTTTAACAATTGACCCATTCTGGGTCACAAAACCCATCGAATCAAGCCACTGATCGACAACAACACCAGCACGCCAGCGGCCCACAAAGTCACAAACCACAACGCTTGTCGTTGTTTCTTGCTCAACTTCATCTCATCCACCTCAATGATAATTCTCATCGGGGTTCACTTTGCCGCGAAACACCCAATAAGAATAAGCGGTGTACGCCAGAATGATCGGAATCAAGATGGCCGCACCAACCAACAGGAATTGCAAACTGCCAACCGGTGAAGCGGCCTGCCACAAGTTAATGTCCGGGGGCACAATCTGCGGGTAGAAACTGATGCACAAACCAAAATAGCTCAAGCCAAACCAAGCGATGGTCAACAAAAACGGCGACAATTCACCACCGTTGCGGATGGCTTTCAACAAGGCCAAGCCAACCACCACCGCCAACACCGGCACCGGTGACAAATACCAGAAATTGGGGTAAGTGAACCAGCGTTTCATGTAAGGGTCCTGAATGAACAACATCCACACGCTGACGGCCAGGATCATGGCCCCCAAAGCCCAAGCCAAACCAAAAGCCAGGCGGCGACAAAACCGCTGCAAATCATCTTCGGTCTTGTAAATCAACCAACAGGCACCCAGCAGCGCATAGCCAACGACCACCGCCACCCCGGTCAGCACACTGAAGGGGGTCAACCAGTCCCACCAACCGCCAGCATAAGCCCGATCAACCACATGCACCCCTTGCACCAGCGCGCCCAGGGCAATGCCTTGGGTGAATGCCGCCACCACGGAGCCAACAATGAACCCCAAATCCCAACGCCGCCTGCCGGCCGCGGTAGCAGTTCGCCACCTGAATTCGAAAGCGACACCACGGAAAATCAGCGCCAGCAGCATCAAAATCAAAGGGGCATACAAGGCCGGCATGATGATGGCAAAGGCCAACGGAAACGTGGCATATAAACCGCCACCACCGAGTACCAACCAGGTTTCATTGCCATCCCAAAAGGGCGCAATCGAATTCATGGCCGTGGCTTTATCAGACTCTGAGCGCAGGAATGGAAACAACAAACCGATGCCCAAATCAAAACCATCAAGCACCACATAGGCAAACACCGCAAAGGCCATCAACCCGGCCCAAATCAACACATAATCCATCTCAATGACCCTCCTGATGCAAACCCTGTATCGGGGTGATGCCAGCCGCTTTGCGCGGCTGTCCCAGTTTGATGTCGCGTTCATTCAGGCTGGGTGTGCGTTGGAACAGTTTGAACAGATAAAAGATGCCGGCGCCAAAGACCACGAAATAAACCACCACGAAGGCCAGCAGCGAGGCGTTCACCGCGGGGGCATCCAGCGGTGAGGCCGAATCAATGGTCCGCAACAAGCCATACACCGTATACGGCTGGCGGCCCACTTCGGTGGTGATCCAGCCCGCCAAGATGGCCAGGGTGCCACTGGGCGCCATCAATATGGCCACCCGGTGCAGCCAAGACGCCGTGAACAAGCGGCCACGGATGCGGGCCCAAGCCGACCACAAGCCCACCAGGGCCATGGCCAACCCGATCGCCACCATGATGCGGAACGACCAAAACACCAAGGGCACATTGGGCCAATCGGCCTTGGGAAAGTCATTCAGACCCGGCACATAGCCTTCGGGGTCATGGGTCAGGATCAAGCTGGCCAACTTGGGAACGGCCACTTTGGCATGCACCGTTTCTCGTTCCACATCTGGCCAGCCAAACAAGATCAATGGCGCCCCCTGTTGCCCCTCGAAATGCCCTTCCATGGCGGCAATTTTCATGGGCTGGTGTTCCAGGGTGTTCAAGCCATGCAAATCACCGGCCACGATTTGGATCGGTGACACGATCAGGGCCATCCACATGGCCATGGAGAACATCAGTTTGGCCGCCGAGTTGCTGCGGTCTTTGAGTAAATGCCAGGCCGCCACCCCACCAACCAAAAAGGCCGTGGTCAAAAAGGCCGCCAACATCATGTGCGCGAAACGGTAGGGGAATGAAGGGTTGAACACCACCTGCCACCAGTCCACCGCAATGAACTGCCCCACCTCATTGATGGCATAACCGGCCGGGGTTTGCATCCAGGAATTGACCGACAGGATCCAAAAACCCGAAATCATGGTACCCACCGCCACCATGATGGTGGCGAAGAAATGCAACTTGCGACCCACCCGATCGGCGCCAAACAGCATCACACCCAAGAAACCGGCTTCCAGGAAGAATGCCGTGAGCACCTCATAACCCATCAGTGGTCCCAGAATGGGGCCAGTCTTGTCAGAAAATTCACTCCAGTTGGTGCCGATTTGATAACTCATGACGATGCCGGAAACCACCCCCATCCCAAACACCACGGCAAACACCTTGATCCAATAGCGCCACACCCGGCGGTAAATGTCCCGCCCGGTCTTCAGCCACAAACCCTGCAACACCATCAAATACCAGGCCAAGCCAATCGAAATGGCCGGAAAAATGATGTGAAAAGCAATGGTGAAGGCAAATTGCAAGCGCGCGGCCAGTACCGCATCAAACAGTTCAAACATGTGAACGCTCCAGGTGGGTCATGGTGGTCTTTAAAAGGGTGTCTTTAATATGGTGTCTGACTGACCAGATTCAAGTCAAATCGGACATTCTGGTGGCCCAATCAGTTGGCAGCGGACCAGCCAGCAGGACCAAGCTGTATTTTACCATTTGGGCCGAGATTTGGGGCAGAAATCGAGCCATTGGCCCAGCCCACACCGAGCTTGGACCCAATTCAGCCCTGGACCCTCAATTTCCGCTGCAAAACCGTGTACTTTGGCGCTCAGATCGTTATAATACGCGGCTTTTGAACACAAGCACAGGATATCCCATGTCTCTCAAGCACATCCCAGTCGGTAATGACGTCCCCCATGACATCAATGTATTGATCGAAATTCCACGCAACGGCGAAGCCATCAAATACGAAGTGGACAAAGATTCAGGCATGATCCTGGTCGATCGTGTGCTGAACACCGCGTTCCGCTACCCATGCAATTACGGTTTTGTGCCCCACACCTTATGTGGTGATGGTGACCCGGTTGATGTGTGTGTGATCATGCCGGTACCCCTGCTGCCTGGCTCGGTGATCAAATGCCGTCCAGTGGGCGTTTTGAAAATGACCGACGAAAGCGGTGAAGACGCCAAAATCATCGCCGTGCCCGTGTCCAAAGTCAGCGGCTTGTATCGCCACGTTGCCGACGTGCGTGATGTGAATGCCGAAACCTTGGACAAGATCGCCCATTTCTTCGAGCACTACAAAGACCTGGAACAAGGCAAGTGGGTCAAAATCGAAGGCTGGGGCGGGGTTGAAGAAGCCAAACAAGAAATCATTGATTCGGTGAAACGCTTCGAACAAACCGAAGACAAGCCCAACTTCTGATCGGCGCCCCGCAAGTCCGCAAAAGCCCGGCCCTGACCGGGCTTTTTTGTGGTCATCTTCGTGGCTTGTTCATTGACACACAAATTTCATGGCAAAAGGATTGCCAGTCTGCCACCAGGGTGCTATCTTCATATCAACCGCACCATTGGGGATCATCATGAGTTTGGACACCAACAAAGCCTATTTCATCAACCAACGCGACGTGGTGCTGCGCATGCAGCCGCTGGAAAAAACCAGCAAAAACGCCGCCAACCACCTGTTGCTGGGTGATTACCTGCGCTATTTGGGGACCACCGATGGTGACTGGGCCAAGGTCAAATGCCGCGGCGATGAGGGCTGGTTGAAAACCGACTGGTTCAGCGAACAGCGCCTCTTGGAAATCAACTTCATTGACATTGGCCAGGGCGATGGCTGCCACATCGTGACCCCGGATGACGAGGTGATTTTGATTGATGCCGGCGAGGGTGAAGGCTTCACCGGCCAAGGGGGCGACAACATGTATCGCTTCATCACCTGGCGTTACAACCTGCGCTGTCGTGACGACGGCAAACCGCCTTTTGACATTGAGCATGCGGTGATGACCCACCCCGACTTGGATCACTACTATGGCTTCATCAACCTGTTCAAACACCCCAAGTTGAACTTCAAGACCATCAGCCACAACGGCATCGTTGAGCGCCCGTTGGGGGGCGCCAGCCAGAGCAGCTTCCTCTATGATTTGGGTCGCAAGGTGCCACCCACCCCGCGGCAAAAGGTCTACCACCTGTGGGACACGGTGCGCACCCACCAGGACATGATCGAGGTGTTGGACGCCCACCCCAACTCACAAAAATTTTACCTGTCGACCTTGCGGGCGGCACGCGACAACAACCCCCAGGTGCAATTCAAATTTGTCGATCAGTCGCAAAAATTTTTCGCCGCTTA
This sequence comes from Marinicella meishanensis, assembly GCF_019931145.1. Classification (GTDB taxonomy): domain Bacteria; phylum Pseudomonadota; class Gammaproteobacteria; order Xanthomonadales; family Marinicellaceae; genus Marinicella; species Marinicella meishanensis. The sequence continues at coordinate 444,240 of NZ_JAIOUV010000002.1, forward strand.
CAACCAAAACAACGATTTACAGATGGAGGTGCTGGGACCCATCACCGAAGACATCGAATTCAATGGCCAAACCAAAGACTGTCTGATCAAACTCGGCAATGAGGGGGAAACCAAGAACGGCCACTCGGTGATCTTCAAACTGCGCTACGGCAAACTCAAGGTGCTGCTCGGTGGCGACTTGAACGCCAAATCACAGGACTACATCGCTCAGTACTATTCAGGCATCCAGACCAAAATGAGTGATTTGGAAGATGAAATCCGCGACATCCGCGAAGACCTGATCAGCCAAAACCTGACCATCGATGAACGCAAAGCCATGGAACAGCGGCTGGATGAACACCGCAAACTGCTGGACCTGATCATCAGCAAAACCCGCGGCGTGTTCCAAGCCGACATCGCCAAAGCCTGTCACCACGGCGCCAGCGATGTGTTGGACTCATTCTTGCAAGCCATCAACCCCATTGCCACGGTGATTTCCAGCGGTGATGAAGAATCCCATTCACACCCCCGCCCCGATGCCTTGGGGGCCTTCGGCAAAGCCAGCCGCGGTCACCGCCCATTGATCTTCTCCACCGAATTGGCCCGCAGCTCGGTGGAATTCTCCTACCCAATCAAGTTCTATCAGAAACTCAAAGACATGGAAGCCAAAAAGGATGCCGCCACCACCCAGGCCAAAAAAGATGAAATCCAACAAGACATGGAACAACTGCGCGACTCCAACGTCGCCAAATATGGCATGATCACCATCCGCACCGACGGCGAGCGGGTGATCATCGCGCAAAAACTCGAAGAAGAACGCTCACCCGGCCAAAAATGGGACATCTACGATTTGTTCTGGAACGACAAACTGCAAGAATACGAATACCGCAAGGGCAAAGGTCATTGAGCCATGCGGCACTTGCCAATGACCAAAATCAGGCATGGGTCTGGTTCTGTCGACTGCAGTCGACGCGACAACAAACCAGACCGCACCCAGGAGCGTCGACTTCAGTCGACGTTTGGTTGTTGGTTTTGGTCAGTGGCCAACCACCGTTCAATCATGGCACCCATGGCTTGGGCCGACAGGCCAAAACGCTCTTTGAGGATCATGGCTTTGATTTGCTCGCCATCGTGGTACAAAATGCGCACCACCGGAATGTGGAAACTGCGTTTGGGAAACCACTGGCGCACGGTGGTGATCTCGACTTTGTGGATGGCGACTTTGGGCAGCCAGCCAACGGTGTGGTCATCAAAATAATCACCGTGCCGAAACACCAAATGATCGGCATTCAGCAACAAACCGTGGGCCCCTTGCTGCCCTGCGGTGCTGTGTTGGATGGCCTGCCAGGTGTGAAAGCGACACCAGGCCAACCAAGCCATGCGCAACATCCACGCCAAGCCCGCCACCATCACCGCCCCCAACAGCAAAGCCACCAACTGCTTGCCCCAACTGCCCGACAAATCATCGACCACGCGGCTCAACCACGGGGCCCGGCTGTACCAGGCCAAAAGGCCCGACCACAACAGATAAACCACCGGTAAGAAATACATCAAGCCAAACAACACAGCCAGCAAACGGGCGTTGTTGGGGGCTTGGGCAGGCAAGAATTGACCGGAGAACTGGCTGTTGCCCCCAGCGGTGAATTGATCCAGATAAGGCGGTGGCAGCTCAGCAACTTGACAGTATCCAGGTCGGCTCATGCGGGCTCTTAACTCAACGATTGGCCCACAGGCATTTTGACTTGGACGGCACGCCCAAGCCCAGCAAACGAAATGGATTCAATGCAATCATCAACACACCCCGGGCCCCTCAACCCTTGTGAAAAATCCCAATTATGTTAGCAGAAAATGACAGCCAGGTTCAAAATCACATTGCTTGATCTCAATCTGCTGACAGGGTCTTAGTCGATGATGTTGCAAACCCTTTCCCAGTTGCGCTCAATCTGAGTCGTCATGCCAGTCTGACAAGCCAACAAAAAACGTCGACTGAAGTCGACGCTCCAGGGGTGGGTTTTTACTTAAGGAGTGTCGACTTCAGTCGACATCTTGATGGCGGTTCAGTCATAGTTATTCCACCACTGATGGGATTATGGTTGATTAAAGTCATCCTCATAACCACACAATCAGCAAACGTGGACGGCCTTCAATTTTTCCAGACGATAAACTCAAACAAAACCAAACGACCTGTCATACCGGCGAAGGTTGAATGACTTGGAAGTTCCACACATCACGCTTCAATCACGTAAATGTGTTTCGCTTGTGAGAACGAACTTTCTCCCAAAAACAACAACTGCCCATACTCATCCATGGTGTTTTCCCGCTGACTCAACTCAAGCCATTGTTGATAAAGTTGATCAAAGCTTGGTTGCTTGGAACTGGCCGCTTTTTGCAACTTCATGACTGTTTCGAATTCGACATTTCGCTGCGAGGTCGCAATCACTTGCAGTGAAAAAACCTGCTGTAACAATGCCCATTCACTCGGGGCATTGATTGCAATTGAATGCACAACAGGGTGATTGACCACATGATCCATATCCAATTGGTCAATTTCCAATGCATGATCTGTGGCGAAACATGTCAGCTGCATCATGAATTCAACAATGCCAACAACCTTCGCGGTGCGTCGGCAAAGCTGCCGTTGCTCATGAACACCACCTGGTCGCCGGCTTGCAGCTCTTGGGGCAGGCGCTGCAGCAAGTCATCGACCGAAGACAACACGGTGCACTGGGCCGACAATTCGGCCTTGATGGCGGCATCCCAATCCATTTCCGGATAGATCATCACATAGGCCTGGTCACATCCAGACAAGGCCTCAGGCAAGGCTTGGGCGTGGACGCCTGCGCGCATCGAATTGCTGCGGGGTTCGAGCACGGCGATGGTGCGCCCTGAGCTGACCGCTTTGAGGCCCTCAAGGGTGGTTTCGATGGCCGTGGGGTGGTGGGCAAAATCATCGTAAAGGTGAATGCCCTGGGCTTCGCCAATCAGCTCCATGCGGCGTTTGACGTTTTGAAAGCGTGACAGGGACTGGGCCGAATCGGTCAACGACACCCCGGCTTGTCGGGCCGCGAGCATGGCGGCCAGGCCATTGAGTTGGTTGTGGCGGCCGGTGATGGACCATTGGATTTGGGCCAGTTCACCACTGGCGTGATGCACCCTGAAAGTCCGCGGCTCTTGAGGATCGGACTGAATCCAATAATCGGAACGCTGATCCAGGCCAAAACTGACCACCGGGGTCCAACATCCCATGGCCAAGACTTGTGCCAGGTTGTCATCATCGCCATTGACCACAATTTGGCCAGTGGCGGGGATGGTGCGCACCAGGTGATGGAATTGGGTTTGGATCGCCTCGAGGTCTTTGAAAATGTCGGCGTGGTCGTATTCCAGGTTGTTCAAGATCACCACATCGCTGTGGTAGTGCACGAACTTGGAGCGTTTGTCGAAAAAGGCCGAATCGTATTCATCCGCTTCGATCACAAAGGCTTCACTGGGGGTGACCCGCGCCGATTGTTTGAAATGGTGACACACGCCGCCGATCAGGAAACCCGGATCAACGCCCTGATCAGCCAGAATCCAAGCCAGCATCGAAGCGGTGGTGGTCTTGCCGTGGGTACCGGCCACCGCAAACACCCGCTTGTTGCGCAACACCTGCTCGCCCAACCATTGTGGCCCGGAGACATACCTCGTGTCGTGCGCCAACAGGTGTTCGACGGCCGGCATGCCGCGGGTCATGACATTGCCCACAATCACCTCATCCAACTCAGGATCCTGCAAGGGTGCCGCATCATAACCTGGGTGGATGTCGATGCCCAATTGGGCCAATTGCTCGCTCATCGGTGGGTACACGTTTTGATCCGAACCACCCACCGCATGGCCCAACTGCCGGGCAATGGCCGCGATGCCGCCCATGAAGGTGCCACAGATGCCTAAGATATGCATTTTCATGCGCTGTAGTATAAAGGAATGACACCGGCTGTGCATGGACAATCAGGGCCCAAATTCAACGCCCAAAGGCGGCTTGTGCATGCAAAAATTCATGATTTCTCTTATAATGTCCGGCTTATTGAATTCCCGTAACCTGATTTGAACACCGTCATCCACATCCTGCGATTCACTGTGCGCATCCTGGCCTTTGTCTTGGCCCTGGTGTTTGTCTTGCCGTTTGTGATTTTTGGCATCTTGTTGGCCAAGCTGTTCCGCAACCACGACACCAATGAATTCATTCTGGTTTACTGGTCACGCTTGATGTGTTTCATCTGTGGTTTGAAAGTGTATGTGCATGGCCAAAAACCCGCCTCACCGGTGTTGTTGGTGGCCAATCACGTGTCCTGGCTGGACATTCCCATCATCCATTCTTTGATGTTGGCGGGTTTTGTGGCCAAAAGCGAAATCAAATACTGGCCCATCATTGGCTGGGTCACCATGGTGGGCGACACCTTGTTCCTCAAGCGAGGCAATGCCGAGTCCCGCCGTGGGGTGTTGAACCAAATCAAACAGCGGCTGAATGCGGGTCGCTCGGTGGCCATCTTTCCAGAGGGCACGGTGACCGACGGCAGTTACCTGCGCACCTTCCACCGCCAGTTGATCCACGCCGCAGTACAGACCGAAACCCCGATCTTGCCGGTGGCCATCAAGTTCCTCAATCAGGACGGCAGCCGCAATGATCAAGTGGCGTTTTTGAATGATGAGTTCTTTTTGACCCATGTCTGGCGAATCTTGAGTTTGCCCAACTCAGTGGTCGAAATTCATTGTGGCGAATTGGTCACTGACTTTGAGGCCGGCGCCCGCGCGGTGACCTTACAATCCAGGACGTACATCGAACAGGAGTTGTTGAAAAATGGTTATATGTCAGCCCCCAATCAGGCCTAAGAACAAACACCTCCAATCCATCCTGGCCAGTTCCAAAATCCGTTTGTGGCGGTTGCGTAAAAGCAATCCAGTGGTGGAACAACAAATCGAACAGGTGCTGCACAACCCCCATGCCAAGCTGTTGGGCTTCCACACCCCACAGCCACAATCGGCCGACACCATGGCCATCTTGTTGCACGGCTGGGAAGGCAGTTCGCAATCCACCTACATCCAGTTGTTGGCCGATTCTTTGTATCGGCAGGGGATGGACATCTACCGCCTCAACCTGCGTGACCACGGTGATTCGCACCACATGAATGAGGACCTGTTCCATTCTTGTCGCATCGAGGAAGTGGTGCATGCGATGCAAGACATCCAAACCCAATTCAAAGGCAAACAATTCATTTTGTGTGGGTTTTCCTTGGGTGGTAATTTCGCCTTGCGGGTGGCCGCTCGGGCGCAAGACGCGGGGCTGGATTTTCGGCATGTGTATGCGGTCTCGCCTCCGATCATCCCCAAACACAGCATGCAAGCCATCCATGCCTCCAAGTTGTACAACAAATATTTTCTGCGCAAATGGAAGCGGTCCTTGCACATCAAGCACGATTTGTTCCCGCACATCTTTGACAACGATCACTGGCAGGCCGAAAACAACCTGGAACGACTGACCCAAATGCTGATCGTCGCGCACACCGAATACACCAGCACCGACGATTATTTCAATGGCTATTCCATCACCCCTGAGGTGATCGATGCCATCACCCATCCCACCCACGTCATCACCGCCTGGGATGATCCCGTGATTCCTTTCGAGGATTTTAGTACAATTGACCGCCTGCCACAGATCAAGCTGTTGACCACAGCCCACGGCGGGCATTGTGGTTTCATTCTGGGCCTGGGTATGCGGTCGTGGATTGAAGACCACATCATTGAAGAGACACAATCATGAGCCAAATAGAAGAGATCAAAAAATTACATCAGGATGGCCAATACCAAGACGCCATCAACGGCTATCAGGATTTACTGAAACAAGAACCGAACAACGACGAAGCCCACTTTGGTTTGGCGCACGCCTTGAGCCGCACGCAAGACCTGGAACAGGCCTTGAACCACGTCAGTGAAGCGGTCAAGCTGGTGCCAAATTCAGACCGTTACCAACAGTTCAAAGGCCAAATGTTGATGGCCAATGGCCGCTTGGATGATGCCCTGAAGGCCTTCAAACGGTCGATCAAGGAAAACCCCAATCTGTTTTTCTCCTACCTGGCAGTGGGTGACATCCACGCCATCAAAAATGAGCCGAAAAAAGCCAAAAGCCAATATGAATTGGCCTTGAAAGTGCATACCGATGGCATCCCAGCCATCACCAAAATGGCCCGTTTGCTGATGATTGAAGGCGACTTGGATGGCGCCGAAAGCCTGTTACAACAAGCCGAATTGCAGTACCCCGCAGAACCCAATGTGAAACTGCACATGGGCATGTTGCGCTTGGAACAAGGGGCTGACGGCTTTGCCGAATTGTATTTCAAGAAACTGCTGGAAGACGACCCCAACAACCACGTGGCCAAAGCCTGTCTCAGCATCAGCCTGTTGCGCAGCGATCCCGAACAAGCCGGCGAGCTGTTGGCCGAATTGATCAACCAACAAGTCAGAATCCCGGAATTGATGGCCGCCATGGGCATGTGGTACACCCAGACCCAAAACTTTCAAGAAGCGATCCGCTACCTGACACCGGTGTGTCAATCCGGCTTGGCCTACCCGAACTGGCTGCTGACCTTGGCCCAGGCTCTGGTCGGTAACCGCCAACCCAATTCAGCCCAAGCGATCCTCGATGAGGTGCTCAAACGGGGCAACAACAGCAAAGCCTGGTTGATGCTGGGTCAAATTCACCAAGTCAATGGCAATTACCCCAGCGCCATCAAGACCTATCAAAAAGTGGCCGCAGACGACCAACACCACACCCAAGCCCAATTGCTGCAAGCCGAATGCCACTATGCAGCCGGTGACCACCCGGCTTGCATCCAACAGTTGGACACCATCCTGGCCCAGCGGGCCGATCACAACTCGGCACTCAAACTGAAACTGAATGCGCTGTCACAGTTGGGCCAAATGGACCAGGCATTGGCTTTGATTGACTCAGTCGATGCCGCACAACAAACCCCTTCATTCAATCAATTGATGCACCTGTACGCCGGCATGCTCTTGGATGAGCAAGGCGCTTATGAGGCCGCTTGGGATCACTTTGCTGAGCTGGAGCACAACCCGGCCCCAACCATTCAAATGCTCAGTCCTGAAGAAGAAAAAGCCGTGCAGAACTGGCCCACGACCGAGGCCAATTCAGTATTTCGCTTCGTCTTCACCGACCCCGCCACCGGCCACCATGATTTCATGAATTGGCTGATGGACAATGACATCACCCCGCTGATAGACCGCTTCACCAGCCAAAGCAGGACCGATGTGTTTGCCCAAGCGTGGACGATTCCGATGTTGCAAGAATTGAACGAAGGACAACTGCATCTGTGGCGCAAAAAATACACCAAACAACTGAACCTGGCATTGAAAGATGACCCCGAAATGGTGGTCGATTTCTTGCCTTTTTCACCCCTGAATGCCGCCATCATCAAACGCGTCTTCCCGCAAGCACATGTGTTGGTGTTGAGCCGCAACATTGCCGATTTGCGCTTACACAGTCAGGTGTTTGGCAGCCACCAGGTGCACTACACCGATTTTGCCAAAGTGGTCAATCAAATGATTGCCATGAACCCCAATGTGGCCTTGGTGGACATCGATGCCTGGCAAGCCAAAGACCCCACGGCCGTGGAGCACATGCAACGGATTTTTGGGCCTGGGGCCAAGCCATTCAAAACCGCTGATGTGACCCCATTGGATCGGTTGATGTTCCCACACATGCACTGGAAACACTACCAACAACAACTCAATTCAAGCCACTGAGCCATGCTGCTGGATGTGTTGCAATGGGTGGTGCTGTCCCTGGTTCAGGGGCTCACCGAATTTTTACCCATTTCATCCTCCGCGCACCTGATTCTGGCGTCCCACTTTGCCAACTGGCAAGACCAAGGGCTGGTGATGGACATCGCCGCTCATTTTGGCACCTTGCTGGCAGTAATGTGGCATTACCGCCGGGAGCTGCAGAACCTGTTGTCCGGGCGTGATTGGCCGCTGTTCCAGCAGTTGGTGCTGGCCACCATCCCGCTGGCTTTGACCGGACTGCTGTTGGCCTCTTGGATCGAGGACAACATGCGCCAGGTGTGGATCATTGCCGCTGGATCAGCCGTGTTTGGGGTGTTGTTGTGGCTCAGCCAGCACCGCGCCCAGCAACACAGCCTGGACCTCAAAAAAGCCGCCGTGATCGGCCTGGCCCAATGCCTGTCTTTGATACCGGGTGCCTCCCGCTCGGGTGTCACCATGACCGCTGGCATGTGGCTGGGATTGAGCAAAACCCAAGCAGCCCGTTTTTCCTTTTTGTTGGCCATTCCGGCGATATTGATGGTCAGTGCCTATGGCGCGCTGAAGATCTGGCAAGCCCCCCAGGCCTATGATTTACTCGGCGTGGTGACGGTGACTGGCTTGAGTTTTGCCTTGGCCTGGGCCTGCATCCACTGGTTCATGAAATACATCGAACGCATCGATTTCGTGTGGTTCATGGTGTATCGCTTGGTGTTGGCCTCATTGATTGTGTTGACCTTGATTGAATGGTGATGATCCGATGAGCCAAATCCTCACCCCCAAAGCCGTTGCATTCGAAAGCCGCTACGGCACCATCCGTGGCCTGCAATGGGGACACGGCAACCGCCATCCGGTGTTGGCCTTGCATGGCTGGCTGGACAATGCCGCCAGCTTTTGGCACCTGGCCCCGTTGTTGGCAGCCCATGATCTGGAGCTCACCGCGATTGATTTTCCTGGACACGGCCATTCCGATCACCGGGCCCCGGGACACAATTATGGCTTCATTGATTATGTGATGGATGTGCAGGCGGTGCTGGACCAATTGCCCCGCCCCATCACCTTGCTGTGCCACTCCATGGGCGCAGCAATCGCGGTGATGTATGCCGCAGCCTTCCCGGAACACATCAAACAAATGGTGTTGCTGGAGAACTTGGGGCCAGTGCCCCCACACCAACCCGGCAAAGCCGCTGAATCACTGCGTGAAGCCCTCAAATTATGGCGCCGCCACAGCTTGGAACACAAACGCCATTATACCGATGTCGAACAAGCCATCCAAGCCCGCCAGGAAGCCACCCCGATGGCCACCGAAATCATTCGACCGCTGGTGGAACGGGGCTTGCAATCTGGCCAACAAGGGCTGCATTGGCGCACCGACAAGCGCTTGCGGTTGCGCAGCTTTTTCCGCATGAGTGAGGCCCAAATTCAAGAATTCCTGGGGGCCACAACGGTGCCCACCCAGTTGCTCATCGCCGAACCCCGTTCATATGCCTTGCAATACCCCATGTTCGAAGCACGGCTCAAAGCCCTGAACCCCGAGCGCTTTGACCAGTTGCCAGGCGATCACCACCTGCACATGGGTCAAGCCAAGGCCGTGGCGGCGGCGATTCTGGACTTCCTCAACCTGGATACAGTGCCCGCCGATGATGCCCGCTGATTTTCCCGAGCTGCTGGATCAACACATGCGGCGCATTCGCGCCAGCGCTTCGGCCGTGGCCACGGAAATTGGCATGAGTCGCGAAGCGGTCAACAACTGGCGCCGGGGTCATTCCAAACCCAGCAAGAAGCACCGCGATAAGGTGGTGGCCTGTTCGCATTATCTGCGCTTGAGTGAAGCCGAATGCAATCAGTTGTTGGCAGCCGTGGGCTTTGACCATGAATTCGCCTGGCATGGCCAGGTGGCTCCGGTGGAACATGAACACCTGTTTCAACTGTTGGAACAAGCCAGGCCGTATGCCATCTTGATGCTGTTGTCGCAAGCCCATATGGACCAGCCACCCCAACAACAATTGGTGATCAACGCCACCCGGCAACGACACCCGGACCGCCACCTGTTGGCGGTGCAATTGCCCTACTCCAAACGCATATCGGTCACCGACTTTTTCACCTTCTTGGGCAAACAAATGAACCTGCCTGGGGTGCAGGACGAACTCAGTTTCGAGTTTGCCATGAATGATTTGTTACAAGCCCAAGCGGTCACCCTGGTCATCACCCGCTTTGAACAAAGCAACGACAGCTGCCGCGACCTGTTGGCTGGCATCCTGCGCAACTTGACGGAAATGCACCCAGATCGGATGCAAGTGATTTTGTGTGGTGGGGCGCAGTTGTCCGCATTGAAGTATGCCCAAGGTGAGTTGTCATTATTGAACATCGCCACCGCCCATTTGTTGGAGTTCAAGTTGGACGCCTGGCTGCAGTCGCAGACTGAGGACCCATCATCTACCAGCCAGTCAGCATCCCGGCTGCAACGCATCCACCAGTTGGTGGGCAACCACCCGGCCCTGGCTTCCACCTTGTTGCAAGCAAACAACGATGAGGTCGCCATGGAAGCCAGGGTGATCCACAGCGACTTGCTGTACTGTGATTTCAATCAAGTGATGCAACAGGCCCATTTGAGCCGCTTGCAAGAACACCTGAACCAGACCCAACTGGGGCCTTACCGCCCACACATCCAGGACCCGGTGTTGCGCCAGCTGTTCTGGCTGAACCTGATCAGAAAAGACGCCGATTTACAATTGGTTTGGCAATCCGAAACGATCCGCCAATTGGGCCTCAAACTGTTGGCTGAGCACGGCCTTTGAATCCGGACACGTCCATCAAACGCATCGTGTTGTTCGTGGTACTCAGTGTGCTGACGCTGCCCTACATCATGCACTTTTTTGCGTCCAGTGGCCGCTTGTATTACAACCAAAGCGACATGGAAATTGAGGCCATCATGTTTGAAGTCAAGGGCTTTGCCAAACTGATCAACCAATGGCAAAACTCGAATAACCGCTGGCCCACATCATTTGCAGACATGTCAGACATGTTCAAAACTTCAGGCCATTTGTCCCTTGATCTGTCGGTTGAAAACCAAATCACAGCCACCATCAGCGATCAGGTATTGACCGAAGCTTTGCGGGGCCACCAAGTGGTGTTCAAAAGGCACTTGGGCTGGCATTGTGATCCACTTGAAACCACACTGCCCGAAGACTTCAAGCCGATTGAGTGTGGCGGTCAATATAATGCCTACATCACCCAAAACAACCCACCGAATGAGTCCACCTTTCAGGCGGTGGCATTCATTGCGGTGGTTGGCATCCTCATTGCTTGGGTGTTTTATCACCCATCTATCCGCCGGTTGCGAGGACGGGAGTTTTCCTTGGCCGGCCAACACCTCAAAGACTTGCGCCATCTTGGCCTCCTGACCCAATTATCGGGATTGAAACAACAGGTGCTTCAGGCCAACGACATGCATGCCAAGACTTGGCAAACCCTGGTGCGCTTCAAGGGCCTGACAGACCGGCCCAAAGTGCTGTACTTGTGTCGTGCTTGGGGCGCCCGCCTGCAAGCCAAAGCCAGCCCTTCAACCTGGCTCTTGAAGCTGGACCCGGACACCCCACTGAACGTCGACGCCCTGTATTGGTATGTGCCACCAAAAGGCACTGCCATCACCCGCATCAATCGCCAACTGCAACAGTTGAAAGAAACCCAGCTGCCGGTGATGATCTGGGCCGAAGATGCCGCATACAACAACCATTTACAAGTGAACAGGTCGCGCATCAAAGCGCTGAAAGTGATTCCCTCTGGTCAGCAAATGACCCAACTGCTGGTCCCCAAACTCGCCGCAACCTGCCTGTTGGATGTGTTGGTCGAAAACCTGCCCATCAACCGATTGTCCCCTTTTCAAGGCCGCGGCGGGGTGCTCAAAAACAGTCATTTCTATGGCCGCAAAACCATCCTTTCGCAGCTGCAAAACAACCCCCGGTCCTGCTTTTTGTTGGCCGGTGGACGGCAACTGGGGAAAACCAGCATCCTCAAAGCCTATGCCCGGCAGTTGGCCCAATCTGACCACCACCGATGCTGCTACATTTCCTTATCGGATGACCGTTTGGTGCCTCGCCTGGTCCACCACCTGGGCATCAATGAGCATCAGGGATTGACCGATTTGTTGACCCAGTTCAAGCAGCTCCACCCTCAGCAGCAACTGGTGGTGCTGTTGGATGAAGCCGATCGCTTCATCGCGACGCAAGCCGAACAGGGTGACGCCTTGTTGGCCGAAATCCGCACCTGTGCCGAACAAGGCCTGGGCCAGTTTGTCTTGGCCGGGTTTTGGGACTTGTATGCCAGTGCGGTGTTGGATTACCAATCTCCCATCAAAAACTTTGCCCAGCTGGTGACCGTGGGGCCTTTGGATCCGAATTCTGCCCGGGCCCTGCTGCGCCAGCCGCTGCATTTATTGAAGCAGCGCTTCGCCCATCAGGGCCTGCTGGATGAGGTGTCCATGCAGACCGGCAACCGAGCCAATTTGATCAATTTGGTGGGCGAATGCCTGGTCGACCAACTGAGCAACCACCCCCAGGTCATTGATCACCAGCTGATCCAACAAGCACTGCACAGTCAACCGGTGTATGACGCCTTACAAGGTTGGTCCAATTTGTCTCGTGATCCGCAAGCCTGTGCCATCGACCGTTGCGTGGTTTACCTGACCTTCATCCATGGCCAGATTGATTTGGCCCGGGTGTTGCAGCACCTTGAATCAGCCCAATGCACCGTGGGTCCAGAATCCCTGAAGGCGGCTTTACACCGCTTGCGACTGGCCCACATCCTCATCAAACACGATGATCATTACCGCTTTGCCGTACCCCTGTTTGCCGCCCAACACAGTGTCAGCGAAGCCGAGACTTTGTTACACCAAGAGTTGCTGCAGTTGGCCTCTTGACATCTTGTCAAGTGCGGTCCTGATCCCACTGGACAACCCCGGCACGACAAGCCACCACCGCCACCCTATAATTCCCGCCTAAGAACAGCCCAGGGGGTCTGTTTGATTGATCTGATTTATGACAACCCATAGGAACACCCATGAAAAAACAATACCCAGTGATTGGCTTGGTTTTTGGCTTGATGATTTCTCACGTCAATGCCAGTCAGGCCACCCAAATCACCAAACAACAAGTCATCGCCATCAATGACTCTTTTGTTACCGGCATGCGCGAAAAAGATTTTTCGGTTTATGAAAAATACCTGCATGAAAGCACCCTCATCTACCTCGATTTTGAACCCGGTGTAGACAATAAGCCGGTGCAGGTCAAATTGTCCGAATTCAAAATGCTGGCCCAAATGTCGATGCGAATGACCGACGACATCCAAGTCGACGACGAGGTGTTGTCGGTGACTGTGGACCGACAAAACAACCAAGTCACCCTGGTTTCCAAAAGCACAGTGACTATGGACATGATGGGCACCCGAGTGACTGACGTTTCAGAGGGCACCACGGTGTTCGGCCTGATCAATGGTCAAATCAAAATATTGTCGGTGCACAGCACCCTGCTTTCTTCAACCACCCATTAAGCCAACATAGGAGGCGCAACATGTTAAAAATCAAAGTGCAAGACCGCACCCATCAATTCATCTCAGTGATCAGCAAATACCTGTGCTTGATCGGGTTTTTGGGCACCGTGGGCTTTTTTGCCTACACCATGGTGAACAACTACCGAGAAGCCACCACCATCATGAATGATGCAGCGATCGTTGATGCCGACTTGATGTTGACTGATTTCAACATCGAAGAAGGTCGCAAAGGGCGGGTCAAGGCCGAGTATGAATTCACTTATTCTTACGAAGCCAATGGTCAAACGTTCGAAAAATCATTCACCGCCAGTGAAAAGAGTGCCGAAAAATATGTCGACCAAGCAACCATCCCCGTGGCTTATGCCAAATCCAATCCGGCCTTGTCTGGCAAGCTGAGTCAATTGGAAAAGAACAGCTCATTGAGCAGCTTGACCTGGCGTGGCTTGGGCTCTTTGCTGGGATTGATGTTTTTGGCGGCGGTGATTCATGCCTTGATCACCGGTGTCCTGTTCATCAATAAGGACGACCCCGAACAAACCACTTGAACCTCTAAGGATTGATCCAGGTGCGGCCCACGGGGTCCACCTGGATTCCTTTTTAAGAGTTGCTTTGGCTTTTGGTGACCCAAATTTCGGTGCGGTTGTTGCGATAACGGCCCCATTCGCTGTCATTGCTGTCGATCGGCAAAGCATTACCCAAGGCAATGATTTCAACATTTTTGATGCCGCGTTGTTTGAGTTCAAATGCCAACAACTTGCTGCGGATAAAAGCCCGATTCTTATCGGCATCCTCGTCTTGTGATTCACCGGCCGAGAAGCCGATGAGGGTGACTTTTTGGTGCGGTGTTTGCTGCAAATAGTTGACCAAGTGCTCAATGTCCTGGGCCGACTTGTTGTCAATTTCGGCGCGATCTGAGCGCATTCGAAAAGTCACCGACAGGCGTTCGCCATGCAAGGCCACCCGCTGGTAAGGCACCGGAAAATCTGCGTTTACCACGGGCAAGGAAGCGGTCACTTTTTGTGGGATGAAACTGACCTGTTCCACCAAATGCTGACCATTGATCGATAAGGCAAAGTCAATCAAACCAGACACATGCGGGTTGCTGGATCGTTCGGTGTTGGCATACAAAAACAGGCGACGACTCAAGGCATAGTCTTCCGAACTGATGGAAAATTGTTTCGGCTCAATGGCGGCGATGCCATCATCGGCTGAGATTTTCAGGATCATGTCGGTACGGGCATAAGCCAAGCCAGTGAAACCAATGCCCCAGGCATCCGCTGCCACCGAGCGGGCCAACTGTTCATTGGACTCAAACCGCTTGGCTGGGGCCAGCTGTTTGCCCGATTTTTTCAGTACCAAGGAATTGAAGGTGTCATATGTCCCTGATTGATCATCTCGGGCATACAACTTGATCGCGCGGTCTGCACCACCCAACTGTGACCAGTGGGTGATTTCACCGGCAAATATTTGGGCCAGTTGCGCCACGGTGAGGTGGCGCAAGGGGTTGTCAGGATGGACGATGATGGCCAAGCCATCCAAAGCAATGACGTGCTCACTTTCGGGACGGGTCATGTCCCCATGGGGGATCAATAATTGCAAGTTTTCGGACTCTTTGATCGGCCGAGATGACATCGCAATGTCGGTCTCTTGCTGCAGCATTGAGCGAAACCCTGTGCTTGATCCGTGGGCCTTGATGGCAATGGCCACCACCTGGTTGGTGGCTGGCAGAAAACCGATCACCTGCACTTCGTTGGCAGTCGGCAACGGCTTGTTGATGGTGACATCGGCCCCCAACTGCTTCAAATAGGCCGCCGCCACGGCAGGCGCCAACTTGTCACCAATGGTGTTGGATCCATCCATGCGCAAAATCACCTCAGCGGGCGCTGACAACAAATCAGGGGGTGGTGAAAAAGCACCAGTGGCAGGCTGCATTGACGCCGATGCCGGGGCCTCAACGGCTGCCGCAACGGCCGTCTCAGATTCAACCGGGCTGTGTTCAGCGCCGAATTTTTGATAGAAAATCACCGCCCCGGCCAAGCTGGACAAAACGATCAGTATTTCAAAGAGGTACCGCTTGATTGAATACATGGGCATGTCGGAAATTGAAATGCCTCATTGTCGACCCAATCGGTTGCAGTTTTGTGACAAATGGAATTAATAATTATCCATTTTTACACACAATAACTTGACTCAATTTTGGCTGTGTGGTTAATTTGCTGTCGTCAGCAATCAGAAATCAAAGCCACTGAAAAAGATTTGGTCAAAGTACACATAAATGCCAGAATTGGATTGGGTACTGGAGGAGGATGTGCAGGTGCCGCTTGGACCTGAATTATCGATACAGGAACCATCTTTGAAACCAAAATATTGGGCAAACAACCCATCGTTGTATACATCCATGCCCTCAACCAAACCACCATTGACGTTGGTGACTGGGGTTTTCCACACGGTGATGGCGCTGAGCACCACATCGTTGTTGCTGTTGACCCCCAAACTCATGGCCAACACCACTGAGTTGGTTTCATCCAATTGTTGCACGCCATCGGAAAAACTGTACGACTCCAAGTCTCCAGAAACGTCAACCAGCCCTGCATTTTGTGGGATGGCGATGTTGGTCACCACCACTCCATTGACATTGTCTAAAGTGGTGTATTCACCATACACTTCGGTGAACTGGCCCGATTCGATCGCATAAACTGCGGCATGACTTGGCCATGCCAGCACCCACATCAGACAAAAAACACCCCTTTTCATCGTGCCACCCCAACAATCAAGAACAAAGAATCATTCTAAAGTGCACCCTGCTGTAAGTCAATCAAGGCACCGCCAAAGCTTCGGCATTGCGGAAGTTCAACAACCAATCGTATATGTCATGACCGGCCGACAAATCATAGGTGCGACGCCATGAATTGTGCCCCACACCCGGGTAGATCACCATGCTGACATCGGCTGGAGGCGGTTGCGTGCAGGACAGGATGTTGTTGATGGGCACGGTGGTACCAGCCACCCCCACGGTGCCATCGGCATCACCATGGAAGGCCCAGATCGGCACCAAGCCCAAGTCACAGCCGGTGTTGTTCCAGGCACCACGGCCGTCGCCTGCGATGGGCACCATGGCGGCAATTTGGGTGTTGGTGTGGTTGCGCAAGTAATTCCAACTGCCAATCGCACCGCAACTCAAGCCGGTCAGGTAGACCCGTTCTGGGTTGATGTGGTAATTCAACAAGGCAAAATCAATGAAGTCACGAATTTGTGTGCTGCTGGTACAACCGCCACCACCTCGCTGTGGTGACAACACCACAAACGGCCGGCTTTCATCCCAGCTGTTGTTGTTGATCAAGCGCGGCGGCCCATTGGCCAACACCCGCGACAACTCCGAGTCGCCATTGCCGTTTTCGCCCAAACCATGAATGAACAACAACAAAGGGTATTCAGCCGCTGCGGTGGTGTATCCAGGCGGTAAATATTCGTAATATCCTTGGGCGGCTGTGGTGGAGCCCAAAGGTCTGGGGGTGTGTCGGTCAGCCGGCTGGCCGCTGCCGGCGGTTATTTCCGGCAAATCCGATGGTTCAAAGCCATCGACATGAATGGCCCAAGCCGAAGGTACCAACCAACACCACGCCATGATCACTGCGAATTTTTTCATGTGGGTCATCAATCATTGAGAAAACTTCAATGTAACACGACAAGACTGCCTGGATTGTGACCGATTTGGGTAAATTCAAGCCAGCCGCCGTTTGATCAAGGAAACCAACACAAAACTCAACAACATCAGCAAATACCAAGCGATCAACTTCGACCACGGCACCAAAGCCCAACCCTGGGATTGGTGGGGGTAGACCCAAACCTGGGTGAAGGTGCCGATGTTCTCGGCCAGCCAAATGAACAACGCCACCAAAAACCAGCCCAACAACAGCGGCATGTGGCGGTGGGTGTGCAACACCTTGAAGTGGATGCTGGTGCGGCGGAACAACCACAGTGTCAGGCCCAACAACAGCCACCGAAAGTCCCAGATATAATGGTGGGTGAAAAAATTCAAGTAGATGGCCACCACCAACACCACCGTCTTCCAGATGGGTGGATAATGGCTGAATCTGAAATCAAAAATGCGCCAGGCACGGGCCATGTAACTGCCCACCGCGCTGTACATGAAACCGGTGAATAAGGGCACATTGCCCAAGCCAAAAACATAGGCTTCCGGGTAAGACCAGGAACCGATGGCATCCGACGTTTTGAACAACTCCATCACCGTTGCCACCACATGAAACACCACAATCACCAGGGCTTCCCGTGGGGTTTCCAGGCGGCTGATCAACAACAGCAACTGAAAAGCGATGGCGGCCAAAAAAATGAAATCATAGCGGTGCAGGGACGCCAAGGGATACCACCAACTGGTGAGGATCATCACCCCCAACAAGAACCCACCGAACAAACAAGCATATGCCTGTTTCAGACCGAACCACCAAAATTCATGCAAGCCTGCTTTGATACCCAAGGTCTTACCCCTCCGCGTTTGAATCAATGGCCCCCATGATGCCGCACAAATCCGGTCCAGTCATGGCAATCCTGTGATCAATTATGGCATGTGGTCAGCCAATTGATCCGACCAAAGGGTCTGCGCCAGAAGCCCACAAAAAAGCCCCTTTTTCAGGGGCTTTTTTGGACTTAAGAACAACCAGCTGATGTTGGGTGTTATCCAGCCGGATACACGTAGCTGGCTTGCAAGCCCAAGGGGAAACCCAGGCCCCAATAGGCCAACAGGAACAAAGTCCAGCCGATCAAAAAGGCAATGGAGAATGGGATCATCAAGGCAATCAAAGTGCCCACCCCAGTGTCCTTCACATACTTCTGGCAGTAGACCACCACCAAGGGGAAGTAAGGCATCAGCGGGGTGATGATGTTGGAACTGGAATCACCGACCCGATAAGCCGCTTGGGTCAAATCCGGGGAAATACCCAATTGCATCAACATCGGGACAAAGATTGGCGCCAACAAGGCCCACTTGCCCGAGGCCGAACCGACAAACAAATTCACAAAGGCGGTGAGCATGACAATGCCAACGATGGTCACACCAGCCGGTAAGGCCAGGGCTTTGAGCAGTTCCGCCCCTTCAATGGCCATCAGTGCACCCAAATTGGATTGGCCAAATGCCGCCACAAACAAGGCACAGAAAAACACCATCACCAAATAATAGGACATGCCTTCCATCGCCTTGGTCATGGCGTCAATCATGTCTTTGGTGGTTTTGAAGGTGCCGGAAACAAAACCATACACCGCACCCGGTATCCAGAATAACAAGAAAATCAGCGGCACAATGGACTGCATCAACGGTGCCTGGAACACCGCCAATTTACCCTCATAGCGCAGCGGCGAATCTTCAGACCAAGCGGCCCAAATCAACAGCGCAATGCCGATCAACATGACGATCGAAGCGATGTAGAAAGATTTTCTTTCGGTGCTTGAAATTTCATCCAACTTGGGCAAGTCTTCGGTGTCGCCATCGAGTTTTGTGCTTTTTAACCGCGGCTCAATGATTTTGTCGGTGATGTACCAACCCACCAGGATGATGAACAAACTGGACACCGAGGTGAAGAACCAATTGTTCAATGGATTCACCGCCATGTCAGGCTGGATGATTTGCGCCGCACTTTGGGTGAAACTTTGCAACAATGGGTCGATGCCTGAGGGCACAAAATTGGCACTGAAACCACCACTGACCCCAGCGAATGCCGCCGCGATGCCGGCCAAAGGATGGCGGCCCATGGCGTAGTAAATCACCCCGGCCAAAGGAATCACCAACACATAACCGGCGTCGGTGGCGGTGTGACTGACGATGGCCACCAAGATGATGGTCGGGGTCAACAAAGCTTTGGGTGTGCGGCGCAGCATCAGCTTGATGGCGGTGTTGATGTAGCCGGAATGCTCGGCCACCCCGACCCCCATCATGGCCACCAGCACCACACCCAAGGGGGCAAATCCCGTGAAGGTGGTGACCATGGTTGAGAGGAAATTGGCCAGGGCATCACCGGTCAACAGGTTGTTGATGATGATGGGTGCCGAAGTTCGTGGATCAACGGCACTGAAATCAACCCCCGACAGGGCCCAAGACAGCACCCAAATCAGCAACAAGGCGAATAAAAAGATGATGGCCGGATCAGGCAGTTTATTGCCCACCCGCTCAACGGCATTCAAAAAGCGGGCCACCGCCCCCGGTTTGGTGGTTTCTGTCATGGTCTTCCTCTATTAAAAATGATGCCAAGGTTATACCCAATAGCGACGCCCAATTCAAGCGGTTTCATGGACAAGCCCGTGACTGCCAGAAAACTTTTGCAGGTTTTTTGTGTGGTTTTTGGCCCCATTGGCATTGACAGCAACAAGACTACCCAATTGGAGGGCCCATGAGAAATTCATTGATTTTGGTGGCACTGCTGTGGCCACCCTTGATGCAGGCAGCCAGCTTTTGTGTCAATGACTCGGCAGAGTTGGTTGATGCCCTGAGCGAAGCCAACAACAACGGACAAGACGACGTCATCCGCATCCGCAACGGGGATTATTTGATTGTCAACAACGAGCCCTTCCGATGGCTCAATTTGGAGCCCCACGACTTGGTCATTTCCGGCGGCTGGGAACCGTTCAATCAATTCGATTGCATGATCCAAAGTGGCACCCCTTATGACACCACTTTGGACGGCGATGACAGCGCTGCGGTGCTGTACTTACAAATCACCGGTGGCGATGAGGCCAATTTGGTGGTGGAAAACCTGACCATCAGCAATGGCCGCACCACCGCCGTGAATGAATCGGCCGGCTTGCGGATTTTGAACCAAGGCAACCCCAATGCCAGCGAAGTACTGATCGATCAGGTGCTGTTTTTGGGCAATGACGGGGTCAATGGCGCGGGCTTGTATTACCTCGGCACCGGTCAGCTGACTGTGCGCAACAGCGTCTTCATGTTCAACAACACCGACAGCGGCGATGGGGTGGCCAATATTGCCATGTCCGCCAATGCGCCAGGGGTTTATTTCATCAACAACACCCTGATCAACAACAGTTCCGACGACCCCAGCACCGCTGCCACCAACGTCAGTGGCTTGCTGTTGAACCTCAACTGGGACAATGGCGATACCCCGGAGGCGCTGCTGGCCAATAATTTGTTTTGGTATCAGAGTTCGAATGACTTTTATGTCACCTTTTCGGGCGGCTTGACCCATTTGTTCCACAACAACTATGAAAATGGCGGTGGCTTGATCGAGGCCAGTGGCCGTAACCGCTCTGTGCCACCGGCGCTGTCACCCTTTTTGTTGAACTTCACCCCGGAACCCGGCTCACCACTGATTGATGCCGGCCTGTCGATGGGTGATCCCATTCCCAATGCGTCGGCTTTCATCAACAATTGGGACCATGGTTCGGAGGATTTTGACCGCGGCATCATCACCCGCATTCACAACAACCAAGTGGACATCGGGGCGGTGGAATCCGATTGGGATGAATTGATCTTTAAAAGTGATTTCGATTGATTACTGCGACTGCAGCTGATTGAGCCAAGCCTGGTTGGCCGCCAGATCAGGGTGGCCCTCAGGCAAGTTTTGCTGTTGCACGGTGATCATGGCTTGTAAGCGGTTGGCGGCTTGTGTCACTTGTTCCGCCGCCAGCAAAGACTCCACTTCATGCCGCATCACCAACCACGTATAAGGATGGGCCTCACCGATGGCAGCGGACAAACCCCTGACCACTTGGCGGTGTTTGGGCAAGGCCGCCTCAAATTGCCCCAGGCCAGCCAGGCCAATGGCCCAGTTGTCCATACTCAGCCAAGTGTATGGATGCGTCGCACCCAACACCTCGGCTTTTTTCGCATGGGTGGCAGCGGCCATCGGGGCGGCGGTGGCATGTTGGCCTTGGTTGTTCAACAACTCGGCCAAGTTGTATTCCAATTTCAATGTTTCAACATGCGCCCGGGTGTATTGGCTGGTGGACATTTGTAATGCCTCTCGCATGTATTGTTCTCCTCTGGACACATCGCCTTGCTCCACCAACATGTTGGCCAAATTACCGGTGATGGCAATGCGTGTCAGGTTGACTTCCTCACCATAAATTTGCTGCGCCAATTGATAAGCTTGTTGATTGGTGGCCAAGGCATCATCCAGTTTTTTTTGGGCTTTTTGACCCGCTGACAGGTTAATCAAGGTTTCCAGGTATTCTTGGTTGTCGGTGCCATACACCCGTTCGGTGATCGCCAACACCTGTTGCAATTCCTTGACACCGGCATCGGCATCGCCCATTTCGATCAACACCAGGGCCAGCACCGTGCGACCACTGGCTTCATTCATCGGGCCACTTTTGGGATACTCTGCCAGCCATTGCAGACCACGTTCTGCCGCGGCTTTGGCCGCCTCAAACTGGCCCAACACATACAAGGCATTGGCTTTGAGCTGCAAAATTTCATAGCCGAAGTTATTCACCGCGGTTTTGGGATCGGGTACCGTGGCAAAATGGGTGTTGATCAAGTCATTCGCCTGTTGGTACTTGGACAGAGAAAACAGGTTATTGATCTGATGTTTTCTGGCCAGCTGCACATAACGATGCGCATCACCCAAGGCCGGCTCCGCCGCTGCCAAAAACTTGTCAATCAAAGCCAAGCTGGCTTCATGTCGACCGGCCAACTGATGGCTTTGGATGATTTCCAATAGGGTTCTGAATATTTCTGGGTCATCCGCTGGCAAGTAACTTTGCTTGTGCACCAGGGCGCTGTTGGCATGATCCAGGCTTTGCTCGGTGTCACGCAGTGCATTGTAAGAATTGGCCAGGGCATCAAACAAGGCCGCTGCCACTGGCGGTTGATCGGCAAATTTTTCGGCCACCTCTGGGCCTGCGATGTCCAGCATGTCAGCCACAGTGACATCCCGCCCCAAACCCAATTCAGCACTGGCGTGCAACATGTCTTGCAAGAAGCCACTGATCGCCTCGGCCTGATTTTTGGCGGTGATGGCGGCTTGTTTTTGTTGTTCGGCGCGGTAAAAGCCCCAGCCTGAAAGCAACAAACCCAGCACCAACACCCCGATGATGGCCAGCACGGCGCGCCGGTTTTTGCGCTGCTGAGGCAGCTGCTCAATGTGCCGCAGACTGCGTTGAATTTGCTGCGCGGTGGGTCGCAGGGACGCTTCTGGCTGCAGCATGGCTTCGATCAATTGCACCCAGGCTGGTTCCAGATCGGGTCGCAACGGACGCAGTTGTTGTCGCTGTTGTTGCTGGTGGGCTTGTTGGATGGCCGCCAGGGTTTCGCCCACCACCGGGTATTGACCGGTGGCCATTTTGAATAAAGTGGCCCCCAAAGCATACACATCAGCAGCCGGTCCAGATTGTTGTTGTAAGATCAATTCAGGAGCCATCAACAATGGCGTGCCTTGCCAAGCCGGTCCGGTCTGGCCGGCTGCGTCCATGCGACCTCCGGCCCCAAAATCCATGATCAGGTAGCCACCCCGGTCGTCTTTGATGATGTTGGCCGGTTTGATGTCACCGTGCACGATCCCAGCGCGGTGAATGGCCGCCAAGCCAGCCGATAAATCATCACTTATGGCCAACAATTCAGCGGCAGAGAGCGCCTCGTCTGTTGGCTGATCCAGGGTTTGCCCTTCGATCAAGTCGGCCCAAAATCCGGCCCGACCGTCATTCACATCGGCGCCATGGATGGCCAACACATGGGGATGACGCACCCGCGCCATGCGCCTGGCCTCGTCAATAAAGCGCATGGACTCCACCGCCGATTTGACTTCGGTTTTGAGCAGCTTCAACGCCACTTGCCGTTCCAACACCTCATCATGGGCTCGGAACACCTCACCATAAACCCCATCACCCAATCGGTCTTGTACCTTGAGGTGGCCCCAGCGAAAGGCATCGGGATCGGCGCTGGGCTCGGTTTGGGTGAATTGAGTGGCCTGACCTTGTAACTGCGCAATTTGACCCAGCACCCCCAAGTTGCGGATGGTTTTTTCGTCTTCTTCAGCCAAGGAATCGGCCAAGGCCCAGTCAATGACGAGATCATCGGCCAGCGAGTCTGCCAGCTGTTGCAGCACTTCAGTTTGATCACTCATGGCATGTGCCTCGCCACTTGCGCCAGTGAACGCGACACCATCATGCGCGCTGCATTGGCTGAATTCATGTCCACCGCACTGGCAATTTCGGCAAATGAATAGCCAAACTCCAAGCGCAAAATCACCGCCTCTCGGGCTTGTGGTTTCAGCTCCATCAAGCCTTTTTCATAGCTTTGTAAAGCTTCATCACCGATTACTTGCTGCATCACTGACGCCTCCATATCCACCACTTCGGCCTCGGGATCGGCGTGCCCGTGTTTTTGTCGCCGGCTGACCCGCCTGATTTCCATGCGGATGTGATTCAACAGGATTTGTCTGAGGTAGGCCAAAAAGGCCCCCTCCCTGACCGCCTCAAAATCGTCCACATGTTCCAGCGCTTTGAGTAATGAGGCTTGCACCATGTCGGCCGTTTCTGACAAGTCCCGGGCATAAGCCGGTAAGCGGCCATGGGCCCAACGGCTGATGATGGGTAGATAGGTGTTGAACAATCGCTCCCGGGCAGCTTCATCACCGGATTTGATTTTGAGCAACAAAGTGGAGGTGGATTCGGTGTTCACGATCAGCGGTCAAACAGTCACAGGTTCATTGATTTTAGCACAGCCTTGGACTCAATCATCGAGACGGATGAGGTCCTGAGTTGGCGGCGATTCTTTGGCCTGATGCAACACCCGTTGTGGGAATGGAATCTCAATGCCATGGTCTCTGAAGGCGGTGTCCAATTCCCACAAGAACGCCGCTTTGATCCGATTGGGGCGCCGCACGCCATATTTGGAAACCCACACCAACAAGATGAAATCCAGCGAATTGTCACCAAAACCGGTCATCCACACTTCGGGTTCTTTGCCTTTCATGTTGGTCAGGGTATACGGCACTTTTTCGGCCGCTTCAATGGCCGCTTGTTTGACCAGGTCTTTGTCGGTGCCGTAGGCCACACCGAAGGGGATTTTCACCCGCTTGATGGAATCGCGCAAAGTCCAGTTGATGATTTGGTTGGTCACCAAGTCTGAATTGGGGATCACCACATCGATGTTGTCATTGGTGTTGATGCGGGTGCTGCGGGCGTTGATTTCTCGCACCGTGCCGGTGATGCCGTCTTCGATTTCTATGTAATCACCCACTTTTAAGGTGCGCTCAAACATGATGGTCAAACCAGACACGAAATTGGCCACGATGTTTTGTAAACCAAAGCCAATGCCCACCGACAAAGCACCGGCAATCAAAGTCAGGTTGGTGAAATCGATACCCAAAGTGGTGAAACCCGCCAGGGTGGCAACAAAAATGATCACATAGTGAATCAATTTGTCGAGCATGAAAAACACCGGCGATTTGTCCTGGTCACGGCGCGACTCCATGCGTTTGATGATCACCCTGACCAATTTGGACACCAGGTAACCCACCAACACAATGATGATCAAACGCAACAAGGGCAACAAAGTCACCGGGGTCTCGTTGATGCGGAACAGCGGTTTGTTGACCACCGCATCAAAGCCACTGGAAACACTGGAAAAACCCCTTTCACACCATGCCAAAAACGCTCAAAACCGCCTTCGGTGGCAACCAATTGATCACTGATCAGACCATTGATGAAGGCCACTTTTTCCACCTGCCAATCCAGTGCGTCCAGCTTCAGCAACACCTGTTGGGCCAACTCGGTGCGTTTGACCTGGTTGTCGGCGGTGTCGGCACTTTTCACCGCCACCGAATCCAGCAAGGCATCCTGGGCCAAGTTGCGCCATGACCAAGGCGTCGGCCGGTTTCTGCCAACAACAACTCATTGGCAGCGATTTGTTCAGCCATGGGGCGGTCCAAAGACACCGAATCGGTGCTGCTGTTGGCCATCCATTGGATGTGTGATTGGTCCCGGGCAATGGCCAACTCCAAACGTTTTTCGGCCATCAAACTCTCGGTCAATACCAACTTGTTGTAGTCAATCAGTGTGCTGTTCAGGGTGTCCGGGGTTTTGGCCACTTCCAGGCCCGATTGCAAAGCGTCTTGTTGGGCTTGTTTGAGGGCTTGTTGGTTGATCTCGATTTGGCGCCGCAAACCTTCCAGGTCGGCCACCTCAGGCTGCAATTTCTCTTGCATCACCAGCACATGCGAGCTCAAGGCATCAATCTGTTCTTGGGTGTGCTTGAGCTGCTCTTCAAATTGTTTGATTTGGGCTTCATAAATGGCCATCCAGGAGCGGGCTTCGAGCCATTGGTAACCGAGATTCATGCGCTCGGGCTGATCCGGTTCCAGGGCTTGATAGGCAATGATCAACTGATCAATGAATTGACGTTGTTGGCTGATGTCGTTGTTGATCTGGCTGATGGCCGACCGTTCTTCCTCCAAGGTCTGACGTTTCAACCGCAGCCTTTGCTGCTGGTCCAGCACCGCATTCAGGCCATAAGAGGTGTTGACTGCAAAAGTCAGCGGGGCATGGGTTTGGTTGATTTCATTTTGTTGACCCAGCTCGCGGATGTTGGTGGCGAATTGGCGGATGGCTTGTTTGGCTTCCGTCCCCAGGCCAGCAGCCTCATCGGCCGCCAAAGCCAGCAACTCATCGCTCCACCGTTGTAGCTCGGCATGGGGTTGCTCGGCTGGCGCTGCAGCCAGGGCATTTTGCCACCAATTGGTTGGCAGCCGGTTGATGGCCGGTGCCTGGTAGGGATTTTGCTCGGCTTCGTTGTTCAGGAAATTGAGGTTGGTTTGCGCCTGGGCCGTTGCCAAACCCAAGCCAAGCAACAGCCACAACAGCCATCGGACGGCAGTCAGGCCGCTTCGGGGTCTGATTTGATTTGAATTTATCACCCCATCAGTGTAGCAGAAATCGTGTGAAATCAACATCTTATCGATCTCACAATTGCACATGGCCTGTCTTTGGCATGATCCATCCTGTTTTCAACACTTTGCCACGGGCCAAGCACCTAACATGGCCAGCGTTTCAAGCAAGAACCGAATATAAACTTAAACAGGAGAATACAAATGAAAAAATATGGTTTACATTGATCATGGCTTGCAGTCTGTCAACCCCACAACTGGCAGATGCCGCCAATTGCGGCGGTGCCCAGGCACGGGTTCAAGCGGCAGAGTATCGGTTGAACGTGACCAACGGACAAGGCAACCAAACAGCCATCGCCAATGCCATCCAAGAGCTGCAAGCAGCCATCAGGGATTTGCAACTGTGTCGGCTTAAATAAGCTGTGAACACCACCAGGTGGCACCAGCCGCCTGGTGGTTGAGGGGTCTATTCATCGATACTGCGCCGCGGTGATGAACTCGTTAAAAGACTCACACCAAATGATCACCGTGTTGTGTTGATCAATGTCCACTGAGCCATCGAGCGGCACCACAAAATTATCAAAAGTCCGCACCGGACCCACCCGCACCATGGTGTTTTTCAGGCGTTTGAACTCGGCTTCGGTTTCGACAAATTGCGGCGACAAATACAATTGGTAATCCGGACCAGGTGAAATGTGTCCCATGAAGGTAATCGCTGTATCACCGACTGTGACCGTCCCTTCACCCTGGTGCAAAAAATCACTGTCGGCCAGGTCTTGGCGGAATTCAGCGGTGTATTGTGCCCCGGCTGCCATGGATTCAACTTGGCTGGCACTTGGCGCCTCCGGTGCAATCAGGATGGGCAGCACATAAATGCCAGCGGCAAAGCCGACAGCCCCCACCACTGCGTGGGTGATGAACAGGATGATCAAAGTTTTGGTTTTCATGGCGTGGTCAGCTGAATCCTCGAAATGTCAAACAGGGTGTGAGTATATCACTGCGCTGGAATCACCGCTTCAACCTCCACTTCCAAAATCAGTTCCGGCAAAAACAAGCCCTTGACCTCGATCCAACTGGACGCGGGGTACTGCCCCTCTGGGTAGAATTGGCGTCGGGTTTCGATTTGCGCTTTCATCGCGGCCATGTCGGTGGTGAACAGCAATTCTTTCACCACATGACCCATGTCAGAGCCATGGTCTTGCAAAATTTTTTGGATGTGGCTGTAGGCCCGGTCCACCGCTTGTGCCATGTCGGGACCCGGCACCGCCACCCCAGACAGATACAAGCGATCACCATATTGCACCACCTGGGTGTAACCAATGGGTGCCTCATGCGGTGCCACATGGGTGCGTTTGATGACGGGTGCTTGGTGACAGGCCACCAGGGCCATCCCCATGATCCATACAGCTGTGATCTTCATGTCGTTATCTTAATTGGGTTCAGACAACATGATACCCAGTCTGGTCATCATCGGCATGGCCCATAGGTCAGTCTGTCATGAATCAGTCCAGCGCTTCAGTGGCTGCTGCTTTGCGTTGAAACCCCGACACATGCGAGGCGATGGCTTGCCAACGGCCGTCTTGTTTGATCAGCACATTGCTGGAATGGTATTGGTAGGTGTCGGTTTCGCCGCGACCACTGACCACGGCGGTGTGGCCAGCGAACACCTCCAAACGTTCAATGTGGTACTGAAAATTTACCGCCGTCCAGGGGTTGTCCTTAACGTATTGCAGTTCTTGTTGCCGGGTGGTGGTTTGGCCGCCTGCGTCAATCATTTGAAATTGGGGGTGCAATATTTGCGCCAACAACTCGGCATCCTGGCTGCGGTAGGCTTGTGGCCACAAGGTCAGTTTGAGGTGTTTCAGTTGGGCTGCATCGTCGGCCTGATTGGGCTTGGGTGGCTGCGCCCACAACGGCTGGGCCAATGACATGGCCAACAACAAGGTGATCAACAAGGTCAGTGCAAAGGTGGATGAAACAATGAACGGTTTGTGCATGTAATGACTCCATAAAAAACCACCAGCATACGGGGATTCACCCCTGTTGATCGCCCCTTGTGACCAACGACACCGCATCCGTGACCAATGACATGACCGATGCCAGATGTCGGACCACCACGCAGGCGATATAATGACCGGCATGCACACTGAGCCATCACCATGACCCGAGCCCATATTGACCGCCCTTCGAACCAAGCCCTGTTGTGGATGGGTTTGGTGCTGTTCACCACGCTGTATTATTTTGCTTACGACCGCCTCTATCTGAGTCGTGACGTGCTGCTGTTGGAGACCCTGATCGGCAGCCTCAAAGCCTGGGCCATTTGGTTGTTGTTGATGCCATTGATTTTGCACCACACACCGCCATGGCACAGCGGACAACGGGTCACTTCCCACTTGGTGCAGAACTTGTTGCTGTGGATGTTCTTGGGCTTGGCAGTGAGCACCACATACCAAGCTTGGGTGTTCAACGATGTGCCCAACTTGGGTTCCACTTTGTTGTTTTGCTACTTCCCAGCCAATTTAAAAATCTTGGCCGTGGTTATGGCCCTGAAAATGCTGGGCGCCAAACAATCCATGACCCTGAGCTGTCAGGACCACCGCAACCAAACCTCCGAACTGAGCATCCGCGACATCAGCCATTGCAGCAGCGATGGCAATTACCTGCAGCTGCACAGCGCTGATCGGACATACACCACCCGCAGTACCCTGTCAGCCATGGCCCAGCGATTGCAGTCACACGGCTTCATTCAAATCCACCGCCGACACCTGATCAACATGACTTTTGTCCGCGAACGCAACAGTCAATATCTGACCTTGAAGACCGGGGTGCAATTGCCCATTGGACGCTCATTCAAATCGGCCATTCCGTAGACCAGCGAAGGACTTGCTTACGGGTTGGCAGCCAGTTTGACCCGACCCAATTGCGGGCACCGCACGGCTCCGTTAGAATGGGCCCTTTCTTTGCTGGGCTTAATCATGGACATGGCATGGGTCAGACAACAATTTCCGGTGTTTCAAACAACACCCAACATGGTGTTCATGGACAACGCCGGTGGCTCGCAAACGGTGCGCCATGCGCTGGATGCCATCAGCGATTTTTTGATCCACAGTGATGTGCAATTGGGGGCCAGTTACGCCACTTCGGTGCGTGCCGCCGACAAGGTCCAAAGCGCCACCGCCGCCATCCAAACCTACCTCAATGCCGCCCATGCCGATGAGGTGGTGTTGGGACCCAGCAGCACCGCATTGGTGCGGATATTGAGCCAATGCCTGAGCCAAACCTGGCAGCCTGGCGACGAGGTGGTCATCACTGATGTCGATCATGAAACCAACCGCTCGGCCTGGTTGGCCCTGCAACAACAAGGCATCGTCATCAAAACCTGGCAGATCCGCCCAGATGACATGACTTTGCACAGCGAAGATTTGTTGCCCTTGCTCACTGAGCGCACCCGTTTGGTGTGTTTCACCCACGTGTCCAACATTTTGGGCAGCATTCACCCAGTGGCCGAATGGACCCAACTGGTGCATGAACACGGCGCCCAAGTCTGTGTCGATGGCGTGGCCCATGCCCCCCATCGCTTGCTTGATGTGGCGGCCTGGGATGTGGACTATTATTATTTCAGCACCTACAAGACCTTTGGGCCTCACCAGGCGGTGCTGTACGGCAAGCGACACCTGCTGCAAGCCTTGCCTGGCCACAACCACGATTTCATCCAATCGCTGCCGTATAAATTCCAGCCCGGCAACGTCAATTACGAACTGTGCTGCGCCATGGGTGGGGTGGTGCAATACTTGTGTGACTTGGGTGCAGGACCAGCGGCTGCCGAGATCAACCGCGCCAACTTGATCCAGGCCCACCAATGGATTGCTGAACACGAAGCCCAGTTGCTGCAACGCTTGCTGGATTATCTCAACACGGTGCCCGCCATTCGCATCATTGGCCTGCCCACCGCCGATCCCAAGCGGCGGGTGGCCACCTTGTCGTTGGTCCATGACACGCTGTCATCCGCAGCGATTGTGCAACAAGTCGACCGCCACCACATCGGCATCCGCTTCGGCGATTTTTATGCCGTCGAATTGATCAACAATTTGGGGTTGAGACCCAAACAAGGCGTGGTCCGCATCAGTCTGGCGCATTACAACACCATGCAGGATGTAAACCAATTGATGGCGGCGTTGAAAACAGTTTTTTGAGTTCTTTGGCATGCGATACCCAATCGATGTGCGAAGCAAGCAAACCAATCTTTTACCAACCCAGGGTTCAACACCAAAGGTGGCTGAGCCTGTCGAAGCCCACAGCCTGGTCTGAAAATTCCAATACCACTTATTTTGCGATCACAAAGCCTTGAAGGCTTGCTTGAGTCGTTTGACTGAGACTTTTTGTTGGGTGCCGAGGCTCTGGGCAAACAAGGAGACGCGCAATTCTTCCAACAACATCAGAAAGTCTTGGTGGGCCTCGGTGAATTCATCAATTTGGTCACAATAGTCATAGAAGGGTTTGCTCACCTGGCTCAGCTCTTTGAGTTTTTCGGCTTCTTTCGGGGGTGAATGCATGGCCGCGTCCAAGCGCATGGACAGGGCTTTGAAATAACGTGGGTAGTTTTCCAGGTCGCTCATGCGCACATGGTGCACGAAGTCGGCATAGACCAAATAATCCAATTGATACTGCATGTCGTGGTAACTGGCTTCGGTCAAGCGGTCGCTGTGGTCTTCCACCGCCTGCCAGGTGGCATGCCATTGTTGCATCACCGGTGACAACAACTCGGCCCAGGCATGGGTGTCTTGATACAAATGTCGGTTGAGGTGGTCAGCCAGTTGATCGAATTGGGCCTGATTGCCAATCCAGTCAGCGGCCGTGATGTGTTTTTCCAACAAGGCGTCAAGCAACTCATCGATCAAACGTTGGCCGCTGTCCAAGGCATTCCAGGCCATTTCGGCTTTCAGGTTCAGTTGCACCCGCAGGGCGTTTTTGATGATTTTGGGGTATTTGATCGCCAGCAGCCGCTTGATGCCTTGGCGGTGTTTCAACGCCGCCTGGTGGGCATTTTCAAACAAGCGCAACCCCACCTGATCGCCTTGATCGACAATGGCCTGGTAAGCCAAAATGCCGTTGTCCAACTGGATCTCTTGGGCCAAATCACCAAACACCCAATCTTTGGCACCATCGACTTTTTTCTGCTTCGATGCAGTTTGTTGAAAACTGCGGTTGGCTTGGCGGCTCAATGCCTCGATTAAGGCATTGAAATCCCGACCGCTTTGGAGGACTTTCCTGTTGTTATCATAGACCACGAAGCGAAACTTCAAATGGTCATCCAGTTCGGTGGTTTGCCAATCTTCAACTTGGGTTTGCAGGCCATTTTTGCGGAACACCCATTGCACCACCTGGGAATAAAATGGCAATGCATGATCCAGTGAATCACTGAGGATTTCGGCGTATTCTTTGATCGGGAACAAGCCGCGACGGATGCTTTTGGACAGGCCTTTGATCAACATTTCCAGCTTTTCCGGCAACAAGCCCGGGACCAAATACTCGAAGTCATTGGCATTCAGGGCATTGAGCCATGGCAACTCAATGTGTGCGGTGACCCCGTCGGTCTCACTGCCTGGTTGGAATTCATAGGTCAACGGCAAGGTCAAATTGCGGATGGTCAACGTTTCAGGAAACTGCTCGGCGCGGTCTTTGGGCACCGCCCGCAGGTACAGGTCTTGATCGCTGAATTTAAGCCCCTGATCACCATTTTTGGCCACCCATTTGCGCAGCTGCACTTCCGAATAAATGCCGGCCGGAATCACCGCATCATACAGGTCATACAAGGTGCCCGGATCGATCAACAAATCCTTCTTGCGGGAGCGGTCCTCTTCGGCCTGGATGGCGGCCATCAACTTGGCGTTGTGGTGGAAAAAGGCCATGCGCGTGTGCATGTGCTGTTCCACCAAGGCTTGTGAAATGAACAGGTGTCGGGCGGTCTTGGCATCATGTGGGCCATAGTGGATTTGTTGTTTTTCCCTTAACACCAAACCCAACATCACGCTGCGTTGATAACCCATCACCGTGCCGTGTTTCTTCGACCAAAAAGGGTCGTAATAAGACTTCTTGATCAGGTGTCGGCCAACGTCATGGATCCACGCCACCTCCAAGGAAGCCACCATGCGGGCAAAGACCTGCGAGGTGTGAACAATTTGCCCGGCCAACAGCCATTTGGGGCTGGCCCCATACAGCCCGGAGCCGGGAAAGATCATGAACTTTTTGTTGCGCGTGCCCAAATAATCCCGGTCAGACTGGTGCATGCCAACGTGCGAGATGAAACCGGCCAACAGGGCTTTGTGGATCTGTTCGTAATTCGCGGGTTGCTCGCTGACCACCATTTTTTGGCGTTTGACCAAAGCCGTCAACTGGCGGTTGACGTCTTTCCATTCCATGTAACGTTTGATTGAGATGAAATGATCCCGACACCATTGTTTGAACCCTTTGTTTTTCAGTTTTTTGCGTTGTTGATCCAAGTGTTTCCACAGTTTCAACAAGGCCATGAAATCCGATTTCTCGTGGTTGTAGCGTTGGTGTTTTTGATCGGCGGCCTGGGCCCATTCCAAGGGCCGTTCCCGGGGGTCTTGAATGGACAAACCCGAAACGATGATCAACAGGTCTTTCAAACAACCCAAACCATTGGCTTTGATCAATATGCGACCCAACTGCACATCAATCGGCAAGTGGGCCATCAGCCGGCCGGTGGGGGTCAGTTGCTGTCCCTCGTCCAGGGCTTCCAATTCGATCAACAGTTGGTAGCCATCACTGATCATCTTGTAATCCGGTGGATCAATGAATGGGAAAGCGGTCAAATGGCCCAAGCGCAATACATGGGTTTGCAAGATCACCGAGGCCAAGGACGTGCGCAGGATTTCGGCATCGGTGTGCTCCGGTCGGGCTTCGAAATCCTGCTCTGCATACAGCCGATAACAATGGCCATCGGCGATGCGACCACAGCGACCCATGCGTTGGTTGGCACTGTCCTGCGCGATCGGTTCAATCTGTAAGCCTTGGATTTTGCTGCGCGCAGAATAGCGGCTGATGCGGGCCAGACCTGAGTCAATCACATAATGAATGCGCGGCACCGTTAACGAGGTTTCGGCCACATTGGTGGAAACGATGATGCGGCGTTTGTCACCCGGTTTGAATATGCGCATCTGATCCGCAGCCGTGAGCCGAGCATACAGTTTCAACACCTCGGTGTTCGGCAGGTGTTTCTTCTGCAGCACTTCGGCCGCTTCATTGATTTCACGCTCACCGGGCAAAAACACCAACACATCACCCTCTGGACCTTGGGCATAGATTTCATCGATGGCCCGGATGATGCCTTGGTTCAACTCCAGGTTGTGCTCTTCCAGTGGCCGGTAGTGGGTGGTGACTGGATAGGTGCGACCGCTGACGTTGATGATCGGTGCGTCATCGAAGTGGGCGGCGAACTTTTCGGTGTCAATGGTGGCCGAGGTGATGACCACTTTCAGCTCAGGGCGCTGTGGCAGCAACTGTTTGAGGATGCCCAACAAAAAGTCGATGTTCAGGCTGCGCTCATGGGCCTCATCAATGATGATGGTGTCGAATTCATTGAGGAATTTATCGCGCAAGGTGTGTTGCAACAAAATGCCATCGGTCATGAACCGAATGAAACCATCCTGGCTGAATTGTTCGTCGAACCGGACTTGGTAACCGACCGCGGTGCCCAACGGCACCGACAACTCATCGGCCACCCGCTGTGCCACCGACTTGGCGGCAATCCGTCGCGGTTGGGTGCAAGCGATTTGGCCGGTGACGCCCAAGCCGGCTTGCAAACAAATTTTGGGTATTTGCGTGGTTTTGCCCGAGCCGGTCTCACCGGCGATGATGGTGACCTGGTGTTCACTGATGGTGCTTTGGATTTTTTGTGCCTGTTGACTGATGGGCAATTCGGCCACCAATTCGACTGTCGGCAGCTGCGCTTTGCGTGCGGCACAACGCTGTTGAGAGTCACTGATGTCGGCCAACACCTGGGCCAGCTGTTTGGGCTGGTTTTGACAGCGTTGCAGGCGGGTTTGCAGGCGATGCAGGTCTTGGGTCATGACGTGACCCGGCAGTTGCTCCTTCAGTTGATCAATGTCTGTGGGCACTGCTCAGCAATCATTCGGAGGCCGCTTGGCCAGCGTCTGCCAGACCTGAAGATGCTTTGCCAGGAAACTCCTTAATGTACAGGTCTTGTTTGGTGTAGGGAATCTCAATGCCGGCTTGGTTGAATGCTTCATACACTTGCATGTGCAATTCATGTTTGATGCGACCACGCAACACCGGTGTGGGGATCCAGGCCAACAATTCGAAATCCAAAGAGGACGCCCCAAAAGCCCGCATGCGCACCCGTGCAGCCGGGTTTTTCACCACATCGGGATGTGCTTTGGCCACTTTCTCAAGCACTTCACACACCTGTTTCACATCCGAACCATAAGCCGCACCGACTTGGATGCGGATCCGGCTTTTTTCCCAGCGACCCGAACTTTCATTGATGATCTTGGCGTTGCCGATGACGTTGTTAGGGATGGTGATTTCAATGTCATCGCGGGTCAACAAACGGGTGGAACGCATGCCGACATGGGTCACCATGCCGCGCTCGCCGGAATCCAGATTGACGAAGTCGCCCACCTTATATGGGGTGTCAGCGATGATGAAGAAACCGGAAAATAAATTGGCCAAAGTGTCTTTGGCGGCAAAACCAACCGCGATGCCGATGACCCCTGCCGAGGCCAACCAAGCGGTGGGGTTGATGCCCCAAATCACCAACAAGATGTACGAACCCAAACCAATCAACAGAATCTTGCCGATCAGCTCGAACAAGGGAATGGTTTTCGGTTGAATGAGTTCAAATTTGTCTTTCAAACTGGACAAAGACTTCAACAACAGGTGCAGGACTTTGAAGCCACGCATCATCCAGCTGAACACCAGGATGCTGGCCAGCACCCGAATCAGGTTGCTTTCCAAAGCGGGCGACAAACCCACGGTTTTCACCGCCATGCCCAAGAAGAAAAAGAATATGGTGAGGAAAAACGGCCGCCGCAGGGTTTCGATCAACTGGTCATCAACGTCGCTTTTGGTGCGTTTGGTGATTTGGGTGAGGCTTTTGCTGAAAATCGCCACCCCAATCTTGGCCACCACATAGCCCAACACCACGACCACGACGAAGGCCAACAAGGGAATCGACTGGATTTGTTCCCAATAAGGTTGCCACGAGTCGGGTAAATAGGCCGACAAGTTGTTGATGATTTGGGTCACATCACTGACCGGTGCCGCTGCTGGGGCGGCTTCGGTGGCGGTTTGTGTGGCTTCGTTGGCTTGCATGGTTAATCGACCAGTTTCAAATTGGGACGACCGCTTTTGGGCTTTTCGGCCTCATCAGTATTCGCACCTTCTTCAACCGCGTCACTTTCGACATCAAACATCATGCCTTTGCCATTTTCGCGGGCGTATACCGCTGACACCGCTTCCATTGGAATGATGATGGCATGAGACACCCCGGAAAAACGGGCATTGAAAGTGAGCAATTCTTCATCCATTTGCAAATGGCTAGTGGCGTCATGGGAGACGTTCAACACGATTTTGCCGTCTTCCACCACCCCATCTGGCACCCGAATGCCTGGATATGACGCATCCACCACGGCCAGTGGGGTCAAGCCATTGTCGCTGATCCACTGATGCAAGGCCTGGATGAAATAGGGTTTGACCGAGGTCATGTCAGGATCAAAAATCAAAGCGGTACTCGCGTTCTGACTCGGTGATGGATTTCTTGAAGGCTTTGCTTTGGAACATGCGGTGGGCATAGTTACGCAAGGCTTTGGGCAGGGCTTCCCAATCCAAACCATAGTGCTCCAAACGCCACAAGAAGGGCACCAAATTGGTGTCCACCAAGGTCATGTCGGCATTCATGAAATAAGGATTTTGGCTGAACAACGATTCCGCCGCCACCAACTCGGCTGTTAAATCAGCCACCGCCGCTTCTTTGGCTTTGCCCACGGCCGATTCAATTTTGTTGACGTATTGGAACCAACCATTTTCCAGGCGATAAACCGTGAAACGCAAACGCGCACGGGTCATCGGATCAGGTGGCATCAACGGCGGATGTGGGTAGCGTTCATCCAAATATTCGGTGATCACATTGACCCCATACAGGTGCATGTCACGATCCACCAAAGTCGGTACTTCCAGCGTGGGGTTGTTGGCCAACAAGTCCTCAGGCGGGTCGCTGCGGTCCACAGAAATGATTTTGCAGTTGATGCTTTTGGTGGCCAACAGGAACCGAATCCGGTGGGAGTCAAAAGCTTCAGTTTCTGAATAAATGGTTATAACTGATCGTCCACGTTCAATAATTGACACCTGGCATTCTCCTTATTTATCATGTTAAAAAGGGTTTTTGCAGAACCCATCCGCAAAAACCCTTCATGTTATCAAATTTTGACCTTTTTGTTAAGGCGTTCAATCGAGTCCCTTCAGTGTATGTCCCTGAAATAGTTCACTTTTAACAAATACGCCAGGAAGGTGAAGACCACCACAAACAACAGCACCCATGGCGCCAATGACATGCGAATCAATTGTGCTGGCTCCGAAGAGTAGTCCAGGAAATTGACCAAGTCAGTGACCATCGCTTTGTATTCCTGCTCGGTCATGGTGCCAGGCTCAAGCTGCTCAAAACTGTTGAAGGTTTTGGTTTCATTGCCTTCGGCATCGGTGTGGACATCAAAGTTGGCTTGGCGAATGCCTTGGAATTCCCACAAGATGTGTGGCATGGAGGCATTTTCAAAAGTCAGGTTGTTCCAACCGGTGGGTCGACTGGGATCCACGTAATAGTTGATCAAGAAGTTGTACAACCAGTCCAAACCGCGGGCCTTGGCAATCACCGTCAAATCCGGTGGCGCCTTACCAAACCAGGTTTCGGCATCTTCGGCAGCCATGGCAATGGTCATTTTGTCGGTGAATTTGGCATCGGTCAGCACCAAGCCATTCATCATTTCATCTTCGGTCAAACCCAAATCCTCGGCCACGCGGTTGTAGCGTTGCCATTCCATGGAGTGACACCCCATGCAGTAGTTCATGTAGGTTTTGGCCCCTTTGCGCAGAGAGTCGGTGGAGCGGATGTTGGTTTGCACGTGCTCACCAATGTAGGCATCACCGGCCGCTGATGCGAAACCAGAAAACAGCAACAAACCCAAGGTCATTACAATCATATTTTTCATCAGTGATCCCCTATTCTCTCTGGAACTTCGTGGTATTTTTCATTGCGACTGTAGAAATACAGCCAAATGAAATAGAAGAAATAAAAGCCCGTCAGCACTTGGGCAATGCGCGTCAAGGTGACACTACCGGCTTGCATTCCCAGCCAACCCAAGACCACAAATGTGATGGTGAACAGGCCCAACATCAATTTGAACGGCCAGCGGCGGTAACGAATGGATTTGACTGGTGACCGATCCAACCAAGGCAGGAAGAACAAGACCACGATGGCCAACAACATGATCAAGGCCCCCATTTGCATGTCAGGCACGGCCCGCAACATGGCATAAAACGGGGTGAAATACCACACCGGCTTGATGTGCAGTGGGGTCACTGCTGGATCAGCGGGTACGTAGTTGTCGTGTTCCAGGAACAGACCACCCATGTCCGGTTTAACGAACACGATGAACAGGAACACCAATAAGAACATGCCCACACCAAAGATGTCTTTGACGGTGTAGTAAGGGTGGAACGGAATGCCGTCCAACGGCTTGCCGTTTTCGTCTTTGTGTTTTTTGATGTCGATGCCTTCAGGGTTGTTAGAACCGACGGTGTGCAAGGCCGCGATGTGCAACACCACCAAGGCCACAATGGCCAATGGCAAGGCCACCACATGCAGCGCAAAGAAACGGTTCAAAGTGGCGTCTGAAATCAAGTAGTCACCGCGCACCCATTCAACCAGCGCGTCACCGACAAACGGCACCGCACCAAACAATTGGGTGATCACTTTGGCACCCCAGTAAGACATGTTACCCCAAGGCAACACATAGCCCAGAAAGGCTTCGGCCATCAAGGCCAGGTAAATCACCATGCCGAAGACCCAGACCAACTCACGCGGTTTTTTGTATGAGCCATACAACAAGCCACGGAACATGTGGAAGTAAACCACAATGAAGAAAGCCGAAGCACCGGTGGTGTGCAGGTAACGGATCAACCAGCCCCAGGGCACATCGCGCATGATGTATTCAACCATGCCAAAGGCTTTTTCGGCATCGGGTTTGTAATGCATGGTAAGCCAAATCCCGGTGAGGATTTGGTTGACCAACACCAACAAGGCCAAAGATCCAAAGAAATACCAAAAGTTAAAATTTTTCGGTGCGTAGTATTCTGACAAATGGTCTTTGTAGAATTGCGTGACCGGTAAACGGTCATTCAACCAGCCCATGAAGCCGGATGCAGATTTACTGCTTGAACTTGCTATTTTTCCCATTATGCTTGCTCCCCATCGGTGCCGATCTCGATGGTGTTTTCATCTAAGAAAGTGTATGGCGGAATGTCGAGGTTGCGACTGGCTGGTGAGCCAGCGAAAACCCGACCTGAAATGTCAAAACGAGAATTG
The DNA here is from genome assembly GCF_019931145.1 of Marinicella meishanensis. Lineage (GTDB taxonomy): Bacteria > Pseudomonadota > Gammaproteobacteria > Xanthomonadales > Marinicellaceae > Marinicella > Marinicella meishanensis. Next base: position 483,048 of record NZ_JAIOUV010000002.1, read on the forward strand.
TGACAGGGGCAGAAGAAACCGCCTTTCCAATTCTCATCGAATGATTGCGGCACCAAATCTGGATAGTATTTTGGCGAACAACCCAAGTGCGTACAAATACCCACCACCACCAAAAAGTTTTTCTTTCTGGCGCGGTAGATGTCCTCAATGTAGTCGGGTTGCATGCTGGATTCTGAATTGGGATCTTTCAATTGGTCATTCAATGATTCCAACACAGCGGTTTGTCGCTCGGTGCGGTTGACCAAAAACACCGGCTGTCCACGCCACAAAACATTCAACATTTGACCGGGTTCCACTTTGGAAATGTCGGTCTTAACCGGGCCACCGGCGGCTTTGGCACGCTCTGATGGCAGCCAAGATTTGAGGAAAGGAACGGCCGCGAACCCAGCACCAACGACGCCCACAGCGCCCGTACTGAGCAACAAAGTGCGACGACTTTTGTTGACATCTTCAGTCATTGAATTAACCCCTAATGAATCAAATCTTGTGGGCAAAAATCGCACACAAGGTGTATCAAATTATAAATCCGCGCAATTTTACAAGATTTTAATGTTTTTTCATAGCCAAGCAGTCATTTAATCGGAATTTTCAGCCGCCCTTTGGGTCCAAACTCAACGGTCACACAAGCCGTGATCGTGGCTGCCTGGATGCGCCAACTTGGGCCACTGATTGTGACCATTGACCACTGCAAGCCAGGTCACGATTGGTTACAATGGCACACAGGCAACGCGGTTGGGTCATGGGCCGCGCCAGCCGCTGTAAAGACATGCCACAAGCCCTTAACACGAACCAAGCCAAGCCAATTCATGAAGTCATACCTGCTATTCATCCTCAAATACGTCACCATAGGCCTGGCGGCCGGCTTTCTGTACCTGATGATCAGTGACAAGTTTTTCGCTGAGGATCCACCGGTCGAACAACCCCAACTGCTGTTCTCATATGCTCCGGCGGTGAATAAAATTTCCCCCTCGGTGGTCAGCATCTACACCCAAAGCAACCAACGGGTGCCCGCCAACTCGCCGGGCATATCACCCCGCGCACCCTATTTGACCCGCAGTTATTTGGGTTCTGGCGTGATCGTCACCGACCAAGGACACATCGTCACCAACAAACACGTGATTGATGACGCCACCCGGGTGGTGGTTTACCTGTGGGACAACCAAACTTTTGATGCCAGTTTCGTGGGCCAGGATCCTTTGACCGACTTGGCGGTGATCAAGATCAACGCCGCCAATGTCACCGCGGCTGAATTTGCCGACAGCGATCGGGTCAACACCGGCGATGTGGTACTGGCTGTGGGCAACCCCTTCGGCTTGAATCAAAGTGCTTCATTGGGCATCGTCAGTGCCACCGGCCGCCAAGGCTTGACCGAAAACCCCTTGAGCACCGAAAAACAGTTGGAAAATTTCATCCAAACCGATGCCGCCATCAACCAAGGTAATTCCGGCGGCCCCCTGATCAATCCCCTGGGTCAAGTGGTCGGCATCAGCACCGCCAGCTATGGCCAATATGGGGCAGAGGGCATTAACTTTGCCACCCCTTCCAACACCGCCGTGCAAGTCATCAACCAATTGATCCAGCATGGCCAAGTGCTGCGCGGCTGGCTGGGGATCCAATTCATCAATCCTTATGGCCACGCGGTCTACGGCATCCCCAAACCAGCCATTGGCATCATGGTTTCCAATGTGTTGCCCAACAGCGCGGCCGAACAAGCCGGCATCAAGTCCAAGGATGTGGTCACCCACTTGGGAAACCGGGTGATCAACTCTTTCGACCAATACCGCCAAGCCCTGTTCTCTTACACCGTGGGCGAACTGGTCACGGTCAAAGGTTACAACGACGAAGGTTCCTTCGAAAAAACCATGACCATTGAGCCCAGACCCAACCAGGAAGACAACCCTTGATTGGGTTGTCAACCGATTCATGGCACCGCTGACTGGCAACAATCAAATTAAAGAAATGGTTCACATTTCAATGAGATCGGGATGGTTTTGTGGCTCGAGTTTGGTTAAAATTCAAATGGGAATTCTTGTACAGATCGGTCAGATCGATCCAATCGAATCATGTTTAAGTCAATGAACATTCGCACCATCGGCTGGTGCCTGATGCTGCTGTCAGCGGCCTGGGCAGAGGCCAGAGAACGGCCCAAGGTTGGTTTGGCCTTGTCCGGTGGCGGTGCCCGTGGCATGGCCCATGTCGGGGTGCTCAAAGCGCTGGAAGAAAAAAACATCCCCATTGATTACATTGCCGGTACCTCGATGGGCAGCATTGTGGGTGGTTTGTATGCCACCGGCATGAGCCCGGAAGATTTGGAATGGGCCATCCGCTCAGTCGACTGGGATGACGCCTTGAACCCCTCGGCCAAACGACAACTGAAAGACTACCGCCAAAAACAAGAAGAGAAAGACTATTTTGCCGATTTGGAAATTGGCATCTCCCGCGAAGGGGCAAAATCAGGCACTGGCTTGGTCGGCGACCACAAAGTGATGCTTGAATTACAACGCCTGGTGGGTTCCTTCAATGAACAGGACTTTGATCAATTCCCGATCCCTTTTCGGGCCGTAACCACCGATCTCAATGAAGGCGAGCCCTATGTCATCGACCACGGCGATTTGGCCATGGCCATGCGCGCATCCATGGCGGTGCCACTGGTGTTCGGCCCGGTCAAACACCACGACCGCATGTTGGTTGATGGGGGCATGCTGAACAATTTGCCAGTGGACGTGGTCAAAGCCATGGGGGCCGACATCGTCATCGCGGTGAACATCTCCTCACCATTGGCCCGGGTCGATGAACAATCATCGGTGTTGGCTGTCACATACCAAAGCATTGATGTGGCCTTGGTGCAAAACACCAAAGCGTCCTTAAAACTGGCCGACATCGTGATCCAGCCGCCACTGGAGGGCATCGATGCCTCGATGTTTGATCGGGCGGCCGACATGATCAATGACGGCTATTTGACCACCTACCAAAAATCGGTGGAATTGGCGCCTTTGAGCCTGAGTCCCAAAGCGTATGTGACCCACCTGGAAAGCCGCAATTTCCTGCCACGCGAAATCCCCAGCCGCATTCGCTTTGTTGAATTCACCGGCAACAAGCGCACCTCAACCGAACGCCTGATGTCGCATGCTGCCAGGTTGATCGGCCAGGAATTCAAAGCCCAGTTGGTGCAAGAATTCGTCGACCAGACGGTGGCTGAAGAAGAAGACATCCAGGTGATGACCTACCACGTCGATGAAAATGCCGAAAGCGGTCGTGGCATCGTCTTCAAAGTGCAGGAAAAACGCTGGGGGCCTGATTACTTGAAATTCGGCTTGAAGGTACAGGATGATTTCGATTCCAACACCCGCATCTCATTGTTGGTGCGCCACCACCGGTACAACATCAACCGCAAAGGCGGGCGTTGGGTCAATGACTTGAGCATCGGTTCGGTGCTGGCTTGGCAATCCGAACTGTACCAACCACTGGATTTTGACAACCGCTTTTTTGCTACCGCTAACATCGACACCATCAAAGACACCCGGCGTTTTTATCAGGGCATCGACGCCACCGGTGAATACGACATCAAAAAGTTTGGTTTTGGTCTGAACCTTGGCTACAACCCCAACATCAACAGCGAACTGCGCGCCGGCATTTGGTACAAAGACGAAAGCGTGGTGCCGGTGATCAATGACGTTGATTTTGACACCGCCATCAACCGCACCGTGGGCCTGAAAGTGAATTACGGTTACGACACCCTGGAAAAGGCCGTTGGCGCCAGACATGGCTATGACATCAAAACCGAATTGGGGCTGTTTGATCGGGTGCAATACCTCAGCTTTGACGGCTACCGCCGCTTCCCCATGTTTGACAAATCGGCCGCCCATGTGCGGGTCAAATTCGACTTCACCGACCTGGTCGACGAAGAAGAGTTTTTCAAAGCCTATGGTGGCATCGATGATTTTGCCGGCTACCCGACCCATTCTTTGTTGGGTTTGAATGCCTTTCTGCTGGAATTGGGCTGGTACACGCCCTTGAGCTCCATAGACCTGCCCATCATCGGGGTGCCCGACCTGGCCTTCAAAACCCACTGGGGCAATGTCTGGCAGCGCAACATCAAAATCGACGAGATGATCTATGGCATGTCTGCCGGGATTTCATTCGACGTGCAAGACACCGTGATGTTTTTGGGCACCGGCTACAGCCATGACGGCGAAGCCCGCTTCTACCTGCGCTTGGGCACCGGGTTCTGAAGCCCCAACAAGACCCTAACGTTTTCTTGCTGATTTCTGAATGTTTGGCTTGTTACCATGAGCCGGAACAACCTGAAATGAGAACCCAACATGAAAACATGCCAGCCCCTGACCCAGGGTGCCACATGGGCTTGCGGCCTGCTGTGGGCAGCCTTGGCCAACGCCCAGGAAGCGCCACAGACCATGAACTTGACGCCCGTTTTGGATGGTCACGCCTATCAACTCAATGGTGATGTGATGATCGACTTTGCCAACCAAATCATCCACTTCAACAGCGACATGACCGAATGCCTGCAAGCCAATGGTCAGCCACCTTTGGACACTTTGGATTGGGCGGCGGCCACCAATTTGCAATTCATCGGTTTACAGCGCTTCAGCTTCAACACCAGCCACAACAACCTCTATTTGAGCAGCGAGACGGCGGACGTTTTGTGTGACAACGCGGTGTACGTGGATACCTTGTTTGCCAATGGCTTTGACTGACTGCGCTTTGACTGACTGGGATATGACTGAATGCGCAACGGGCCATGCAGCCCACTGACTCATTGCTGCAGCAACCAGTCTTCGTCCACCACCCGCACACCCAATTGTTGGGCCTTGGTCAGTTTGGAGCCGGCCTTTTCGCCGGCCACCAACAAGGTGGTTTTGGCCGACACCGAACCAGTGACTTTGGCGCCCAACGCCTGCAGTTTTTGTTTGGCTTCGGCCCGGGTCATCCGTGACAAAGAACCGGTCAGCACCACGGTCTGGTCTTGCAGTGGTTGTGAGGATTCATTCGGCACTTCAATGGCTGGCCAATGGATGCCGGCGTCAACCAAGGCTTGGATCACCGCTTGGTTGTCCTCATTGTCAAAGTACTGGCGGATTTTTTGCGCCACCACCTCACCGATGTCGGGCAAGGCCAACAAAGCGTCGGTGTCGGCCGCCATGATGGCTGGCAGGGTTTGTAAGTGGGTGGCCAAGGTCAGGGCCGTGGCCTCGCCCACTTCACGGATGCCCAAGGCAAACACAAAGCGTGGCAGGGTGGTGTCTTTCGAGGCTTCGATGCCGGCCAACAAATTGGTCGCCGATTTTTCTGCCATGCGCTCCAAACCCGAGACCTGTGACAGTCGCAGCTGAAACAAATCGGCCGGGGTGTTGATCAGTCCGGCATCAACCAACTGTTCCACCAATTTATCCCCCAACCCTTCGATGTCCATGGCTTTGCGCGAAGCGAAATGTTTGATCGACTCTTTGCGCTGGGCATCACAGGTCAGGCCGGCTGGACACCGCCACACCGCTTCCCCTTCGATCCGCAGCAATGGCGTGTCACAAACCGGGCAATGGCTGGGCATGGCAAAGGCTTGGGTGTCCACTGGCCGTTTGGCCAACACCACTTTAACCACTTCCGGAATCACGTCGCCGGCGCGACGCACAAACACGGTGTCACCGACCCGCACGTCTTTGCGCCTGATTTCATCTTCGTTGTGCAAGGTGGCATTGGTAACGGTGACGCCACCAACGGTCACCGGCTGTAACCGGGCCACCGGGGTGATGCTGCCGGTGCGGCCCACTTGCACGTCGATGTTTTCGACCACAGTGGTGGCTTCCTCAGCCGGGAATTTATGGGCGGTGGCCCAGCGTGGGGCTTTGGTGACAAAGCCCAAAGCTTCCTGCCAGGCCAAATCGTTGACCTTATAGACCACCCCATCGATGTCAAAATTCAAGGCTTCCCGCTGCTGACCGATGTGTTGATAAAAGGCCGCACAGCCAGCCGCCCCCTGGACCACTTGATTCAAATGATTGACCGGCAAACCCAGGCTTTGGATCCAGCGCAACACCTCACTGTGGCTGGTTTGCTCATGCGGCGGCTCGACCACGCCCACCGAATAGGCATAAAACGCCAACGGCCGTTGTGCGGTTTTTTTGGGATCCAGCTGACGCAAGGATCCGGCCGCGGCATTCCGTGGATTGGCAAACACCTTTTCTTCGTGTTCTGCCGCCCATTGGTTGTATTGTTTGAAGCCATCGCGTGGCATCACCACCTCACCCCTGACTTCAAACACCGCAGGCACGGCCTCGCCGCGCAGGCTCAGGGGGATGGATTGGATGGTTTTGATGTTGGCGGTGATGTCTTCGCCGGTGGTGCCATCACCGCGCGTGGCGGCTTGCACCAATTGGCCTTGTTCATAGCGGATGCTGACGGCCAGACCGTCCAATTTGGGCTCGGCAGAAAAGTCGATGGTGCCGGGATCCATACCGGCTTTGCCCAAGCGGTTGCTCACCCGTTCCACGAAATCCTGCAGTTCCTCGTCACTGAAGACGTTGCCCAAAGACAACATCGGCATGGCGTGCTGCACTGGATGGAATTTATCCAGCGGCTGATCGGCCACCCGCTGGGTGGGCGAGTCGCTGCTGACCCAATCCGGGTGCTCGCCTTCCAGGGCCAACAGTTGTTGATAGAGTTGATCGTATTCGGCATCGGCCACCAGCGGTTCATCCAGCACGTAATACTGGTAGGCCAGTTCATTCAAATGGCGGATCAACTCCAAATAGTCTTCGCGGGAGGCGGCTTGAGTCATGCCTGAGCGCTTTCAAAAGTCCGCATTTCTTCCCGCATCGAGGCGATGCGTTGGCGGGAAAAGGCACTGTGGTTTTCATCGGTCAATGACCCGTCCAACAACTCAGCCATGCGTTTGGCCACCGGAAACATGGTGTCCCACAAGTCCAAAGCATTCATTTCACCGGGCAAGGTCATGATGAAGACCAAGCCGGTGGTGCGCAAATCCGGATCAAACACCCCGGGTTTGAGCATGTTGGCCACCAAAAACAAGGCCTTCTTCTGAGAACCCACCCGGCGATAACGGTAAAACAAATGGTCCTCACCGTACTCCAAGCCGGCTTTGGCCGCGGAATCCTTGATCTGATGCCAATCGAATTGCAGGCCGTCTTTGGCGTGTAAAAACAAGGTCACGATGCGGCGGTCAGCGGTCATGGTGCCGGTCTCAGCAACGTCCGGCAAGGGTTCTTCGGCTTTGATTTCCGGCTCGATTTGGAACAACTCATCGGCATCGATGTCAGGCCGGGTGTGGCTCGGTTTGCGGGTGCCAAAATAATAGATCAACCCCAGCACAACCAGGCCAATGAGGAAGATGATGATTCTGAGTTCAAGCGCTGACACGGGTTTGGGTGACGTTCCAAAGATTGAAGACTGAATGATACAAAAACCATCGACTAACTGCAAGGCAAAGCCCTGACCGAATTACCGGGTGGATGACGCCAGCCAAGCCCGTTTGGCCCGACAATGGTATACTCAAGCGAAAAACTCAGCCAAAAATGGCCCAGCAATGTGCTCAAATGATAAGTGCTTCACAGATTTTCCAGCGCGAATAGGGGATAAAAGTTATAAGATAGAAACTCAAAGAAGCTGAATAGGATTGTAATAGGATTGAGCGACTTAGTGTATTAAGCCCTGACCCTCAGGGCTTTTTTTTGCGCGGATGAAAAATCAGTCGCGACGGTTTAAGACACGGCATCCACTGGCGCCAACGCATCCACATATAAATCGGCCACATCCAAAGGTTTGGCCAAACGGTCTGGATTTTCCGCCGGCCAGGCTTTGGCCCGCAGCGGTGTGTGCATCGGTGGTGGGGTGATGGTCAACACATTGACCCCTTGGTTTTCACATTCCTGGGCCAGGATGTTGGCGAACTGTTCGATCGCCGCTTTGCCCACCCCATATTGACCCCAATAGGCTTTGCCCAAGGTTTCCAGGTTGTCTGAGGTGAAAATCACCGAGCCCTTGCTTTTCAATATCAATGGCAACAGGGCTTGGGTCAAAAAGATCGGTGAATTGACATTGACCTGCATTTCCTTCAACCAACGCGACGCTTCATACAGCAGGAACGGCGTGAGACTGCCAAATTCTGCCGCGGTGTGGACCAAGCCATCCAACACCACGAAGTTGTCTTTGATGACTTTGCTCAATTGCATGTAGTCATTGGGGGTGGCACCTATCAGGTTCATTGGATAAATCACCGGCTCCTTGAGGTCCCGTTTGACCAGCTCATCACACAAGCGGTCCAAAGCCCGGGGATTTTTGTCGCTGATGATCAAATTGGCCCCCTGTTGCGTCAAGCGCAGCGCCAGGGCCGAACCCAACGCACCGCATGCGCCGGTCAAGAAGATGGTTTTATTGGCCAGTCGTTTTTGATTTTCTGTGGTAGACATCAACACCCCTGATAATGGATGCCAAAATTCTAGCAGCTTTAACCCAAAATAAACAACGTAAAAATACCCACCTGGGTCTCATGAACCATTTGACACCCACCATTCAAGCAGCCGACGGCTTGTTAAATTCCCATTAAACCAGTCAGTCCCGATTCAGATTTTTTGTGTTATCATCTACTGCTTTGGTCGTAGGGAGCGTGTGCAAGTTGCCAAAATTACCGTTGGCAAACAACACCCTTGAACCAAAAACCATCTGTGCCCGGTTCACGTTTTACCACTCAACGAAGAACTGACTGATCATCAATAAGAGGAAGATTTATGAATACTGAAGTGTTTACTCAGGAAGCCAGAAATGAGATGTGGGGTCATCCCAAAGGTCTCTATGTGTGCTTCTTTACCGAACTGTGGGAACGGTTCTCATTTTATGGCATGAAGTTTTTGTTGGTGTTGTACTTAACCAAATACCATCTATTCACTGATGCCGAAGGCCTGGACGTGCTGGGCGCTTATGCCGGTATGGTTTATGCCATTCCGGTGATTGGTGGCATGCTCGCCGATCGCTACTTGGGACCCAGAAAAGCCGTGTTGTTTGGCGGCATCTTGCTGGTCATAGGACACTTGTTGATGGCCGTTGAAGGTGAACAAGCGGCCATTGTGGATGGCGTGGTCACCCAAGACTTGGCGGCCCTGAATGTATTCTATTTGGCTTTGGCCTTCATCATTTTGGGGGTGGGTTTTCTGAAGCCCAACATCTCCACCATAGTGGGCAAACTGTATTCAGCCGAAGACCCACGGCGTGACTCTGGATTCACCATCTTTTATATGGGCATCAACATCGGTTCCTTCACCGCCACCTTGTTGTGTGGTTGGTTGGGAGAAACCTACGGTTGGGGTTATGGTTTTGGTGCCGCTGGTATTGGCATGTTGTTTGGTTTGATTTTCTTCCTCAAAGGCCAAAAGTTTTTGTATGGTCATGCCGACCCCGATGACCCAGAGAAGCTCAAGAAAAAAGTGCTGGGACCCTTGAATGTGGAATGGACCATTTACTTGGTGTCCTTGATGTCTCTGGCCCTGATCTGGTTTGTGGTACAAAGAGAAGCTTGGGTCCACTCAGGCCAATGGGTGTTGTTGGCTTTGGCTGCTGGCTTCATGATGTTTTATGCTTTCATGAAATCCACCCCAGTCGAGCGCAGCCGGATATTGGTGTTGATCGTTTTGATTGCGTCCACCATTGTGTTCTGGGCCTTGTTTGAACAAGCCGGTGCCAGCATGACCTTATTTGCTGATCGGGTGATGGAAAGAACCGCCTTTGGCATTGAATTCAAAGCCTCACAATTCGGCTCATTGAATGCCGGCTTCATCATCTTGTTGGCTCCGGTTTTTGCTTGGCTCTGGGTGTGGTTATCCAAACGCAACCTGGAACCATCGACACCAGCCAAGTTTGGTTTGGGTTTGATCCAGGCCGGCTTGGGTTTTGGCGCCTTGGTATTGGGTGCCAGCATGCCTGAAGCCTCTGGCAAAGTGGCCATGATTTGGTTGGTGTTGGCGTATTTGCTGCACACCACAGGTGAGTTGGCTTTGTCTCCGGTTGGCTTATCGGCAGTGACCAAGCTGGCTCCGAGCAAAATCGTCGGTTTCTCCATGGGTACCTGGTTCCTTGCCACCGCCTTGTCGGAGACCCTGGCCACCCGGTTGTCGAAATTTGCCGCTTTTGATGGTGATGCCGAGGAAACCTTAACCATGACCGAACAAGTGGCCAAATACACCGAACTGTTCGATTTCCTGATGTGGCTCGGTATCGGTGCCGGTGTGTTCATGCTGATCATTACCCCCATCCTGAAGAAAGGCATGAAAGGAATTCACTGATTGCACTTGCATTCAGCGCAAATCACACCCATTTATGGCGACATGAATGGGTGTTTTTTTGCCCACAATGATTGAGCCATGCCCGTTTACACCTACGAAAACCAACACCCTGACCGCCATTGCACCTATTGCTTGGGTGGTTTTGATGTGTTGCAGAAACTGGCCGATCCAAAGTTGACCCATTGTCCGCACTGTGGTCATGCCATCAAAAAAGTCATCAAAGCAGTGAATTTACAAGCAGAACTCACCGCTTCATCAAACACCACATTGTCTGAGAAGAACATCGCCAAGCAGGGCTTCACCCAATACCGCAAGACCGGCCCTGGTCAATACGAAAAAACCGCCGGTGAAGGGCCCGATACGCTGGACGCCAACCAGGACTGAAAAACTCCGAACAAGTCCGCACACTTTCACAGAGATTCCACACTGGGCTGTTATGATCCAGGGTTAACTTTTGAATTAGGGAGACACCATGAAAAAACTATTTACCGCCGCTTTGATCGTGGGTTTGGCATTCACTGCCCAAGCCGATGACCATGAAAAATCCACCGCCGATCTGATCAAAATGGCGATGGAATCTGACCTCAGAACCGACGCCGAAAAAGACCGCGATCGCAACCGCAAACCGGTTGAGACCTTGGAGTTTTTGGGTTTTTCTCATGACATGAAAGTGGTTGAGTTGTTGCCTGGTGGCGGCTGGTACACCAAAATTCTGGCACCGGTGTTGCAAGAAAAAGGTGAATTGACCGTGGCCTTGGGCACCGGTCGAGTCGGTTCCATGATCGGTGACAACGATGCCTTGTCAGCGGTCAAAATTGGCGCCGAAGCCTCCAATATTTACCGCAAAGACGGGGCCCGTTTTTACTCCCTGGAAAACGCCGATTTGGGGGTCAAAAAAGCCGACATGGTATTGACCTTCAGAAACTACCACAACTTTGCTGAAGACGGTCGCCAAGCGATGAACGAAGCGGCCTGGGATGCCCTGAAAATGGGCGGCATTTATGGCGTGGTGGACCACACCCGCCGCCACATGGAAGGCGATAATGACGAAAACCGCCGCCGCTTTGATCCGGTCAAAGCCATCTTGGAAATCCAGGCCGCCGGTTTTGAACTGGTGGACTACTCCACTTTGCACTACCGCGCCGATGATGAATTGCGCTATGAAGTGGGTCGCAAAACCGTCTCCGGTAACACCGACCGTTGGACGTTGAAGTTCAAGAAAGTGAAAAAATAATCGCGGCCATCAGCCACGAAAAAGGCCACCATTGCGGTGGCCTTTTTTTTGCGTCATCGGTCGGGGTTAAACCCCTTCTGAGAAAGTGTCACAGGAATCGGCCTGGCCCGTTTGTAAACCGCGGGTCAACCACTTGACCCGTTGTTCTGAGGAACCGTGGGTGAACGACTCGACATCCACTTGTCGGCCGGCCCGCGATTGGATGGTGTCATCACCGATGGAAGCGGCGGCCCTCAGGCCTTCTTCGATGTCACCGGGTTCCAGCATGTTTTGTTTTTTGTTGGCGTGGTGGGCCCAGACCCCGGCCAAACAATCGGCCTGCAGCTCCATCATCACCGACAATTGATTCACTTCGGTTTTTGATTTGGCTTGGCTTTGCCATTGCCGCACTTGGCGGGCGGTGCCGGTGATGTTCTGAATGTGATGACCCACTTCATGACCAATCACGTAAGCGCGGGCGAAATCTCCCGGCGCCCCCATCCGCTCCAGCTGCCGAAAGAACCCCAGTGACAAATAGACCTTGTTGTCAGCCGGACAATAAAACGGCCCGACCGCTTCGGAGTTGATGCCACAACGCGATTGCACCTGGCCATCAAACAGCACCATTTCAGGGGCTTGGTATTGTTGGCCAGCGGCACGAAACAGTTGGGTCCACATGTCCTCGGTGGAGGCCAAAATGACCGAGGCAAATTCGGCGTTTTCTTGTTCAGCGGCTGACGGCTGTTTGGGGATCTGCACCTGTTGCTGGCTGCTGCCACCCCCTTGTTGCATCAAATTCCCCAACATGGCCAAGGGGTTTTGGCCGGTGATGAAAGCGAAAATCAAGGCAATGACGATCATGCCCCCGGACAATTTGGCGCCACCACGAACCACCCCGCCTTTACCTCGGCGGTCGTCTATTCGACTGCTCTTTCTTTGGCCTTTCCAACGCATCTGAGACTCACCTGAATGTTAAAACCACCCAAGTATACCGCAAATCACAAACGGTTCATTTCACTTCATGGTTAAATTTTGTGAACGCCAACACCAGGCCCAGGATGGCCAAACCATACAAGGCAAACTGATGGAACATGACATCGGCCAGGGTGCCGCCAAAATACATCAACTCATGCAAGGCGTCCATCACCCAACCGGTGGGCAGGAACAGGGCCAGTTGTTGCATCCAGGCTGGGGCCACTTCGATGGGCCACCAGCATCCGCCCAAAGCAGCCAACAACATGGACACGATCACCGGGATGCCATTGATCTGGCCTTCGTTCTTGGCCACCGAGCCCATAAAAATGGCAAACCCGGCACAGGCCGCAGCCCAAGCCATGAGCATGATGAAAATCATCAGCCAATGCTCGCCCCAATGGATGCTGAACAACAAGGCACCCATGATCATGCCGTAAACCAATTGACAAGCGGCCAAGATCCATTTGCCCAACCATTTACCCAAAATCAATTGCCGCGGGGTGATCGGTGCCGCTGACAGGCGTTTGAGTACCCCGGTTTTGCGTTCCAGGTATAAGGCCATGGCGCCACTGGTCAAAGCGATCATCATGATGAACATGACCAGGATGCCGGGCACCGCTTGCTTGAAGCCGGTGGGGATGTTTTGTTGTTCACCGGCACTGTCGATCAACAGCTTGATGTGCCGGGGCTGTTCATTGGCCTGGGTGAAGTCCAGTTGTTGCCAGTCTTGCGGCGCGGTTTTTTTCAGGATCAACAAATCGCCCAAGGTTTGGTACACCGCTTTGTTGACTTTGAACACGTGGTAATCACCGCCCATGCCATCATTGTCAATGCGGTAATTAATCTCAATGGGCTCACCGGCGGCCATCGGTTCTTGTAGCTCAGCCGGTACCCACAACTGCCGAGAGTAGTCTTCAAAGGTCCATTTTTCGTTGTACAGGGGTTGCTCTGGACTGAACACCCGCAGCAGGTAATCTTCCGCTTCCAGGCGATGCTGCAGCTGGGCAAACACCGGATCATCGGCCGGGCCTTCGTACCACACCCCCAAGGTGCTCTGGTTGCCGGAGCCGCCACTGAAGCCTTGGGTGGTGGTGCCGATGAAGGCGAAAAACACCAAAGGCATGATGAACAGCCACACCAACACGGTTTTGTCTTTGATGGTGTAAAGAAAATCTTTGTGGGCGATCAACCAAATCTGTTTCATCTCTGCCTCCTTATACTTTGTGAATCAGTTGGCGAACCAGCACCCGACTCAACAACCAAAATGCGGCCAACATGACCAGGCCCAACACGGCCGGTAACCACAAGGCCTCCATCATCGGTTCCTGGCGCAACAGCCAATCTTTCAAACCCTTAAGCAAAAAGCCATTGGGTAAAAACTGCCCGATGCCGGCCAACCAAGGAGGCATGCTCTCCATCGGGAAGAAGCTGCCGCCCAACATCAACAAGGGAAAGGTGGTGGCGCTGATGGTGATGTTGGCCACTTTGCCGGTGGGCATCAACAAGGCGATGAACACAAACATCGCATACAGCACCAAACCGGCAAACACCAACCACACGATGATGGCCGGGATTTGCCACCACGGCAGGGCAAAATACAACCCGCCCAGGGTTGCCAACACCGTGGTCAAAAAAGTGAACACGGCAGCGGCGCCGAGAAATTGGCCGGTGCTGTAAGCTTGTAAGGCTTTGGGCGTGGCCGCCAGCCGCGGTATCACGCCATTGCCGGCGTCATCCCAAATCAACACGGCCAGTGAATTGGCCGAAAAAATCAGGGCCATGATGATCGCACCGGGAAACATCAACAAACCAAAAGTGATGTTGGTCGATGTCTCCTCCACTTCGGCCACTTGCTTTTCGATCAGCTTCAACTGCGGTGGAAACAAGGTCGATTCCAGCCGCTCCAGCTGTTGTTTGATGCCCAAAGTCAGGGCCACCAGATTGGCGTCATCAAATTTTTGGGTTTCTAACATCGGCTTGAGCACCGCCAACTCTTCGGCAAACAGGATTTGGATGTAAGTCGCCGCATCAACCAGCAATTGCATCGACGTTTCGACCATTTGCGGCAAGATCGACTGCGCTGGATTTTTGACCAAGCGCAATTGGCCGGGTTGGTTGTTCATGAAAGCTTCACCAAAGCCCGCATCGATGGTGATCCAGGCACTGGCCTCTCCAGCATCCATCAACTGCCGTCCTTCGTCTTCGGTGACCTGCTTGGCGGTGAAAATCTCAGCCAAGGGTCCTTGGTTGAAACTGCCCGCCAGCAATTGAGAAACGGCCGATTCATCGTGGTCGGTGATCAACAGCTTACCAGTCAGTTTGCCACTGCCAGTGCCGGCGATCAAACTCATCAAAAACACGATGATGGTGGGGATGGCCAACCAGGAGATCAGCCCCCATTTTTCACGCACCAGGCGTTTGAGGCGGAGGCCGGCGACGGTGATGGGCATGCGCTGAGAACTCATGATCAATCCCTCAACTCACGGCCAGTCAGTTTGATGAATAAACTTTCCAGATTGGCCTGTTGCACAGCGGTCTGTTTGACGGTGCCGGTGGCGAAACGGCCGAGGATGGCTGACAATTGTTCGGCCGCCTGTTCGGCCATGAAACGCACCGTTTGTGGCTGCCATTCAATCAACTCGAAGCCGGCCACATGAGCGGCCAACCAGTCTGGCTCAACCCCACTGAAATCACCTTGCAAGGTGATCAGGTCTTTTTCACCCATCTGCGAGCGCAGTTCATCGACCGAGCCCACGGCGATGATCTTGCCGTGATCAATGATGCCAATGCGATCACACAAGCGTTCAGCCTCTTCCATGTAATGGGTGGTGTACAGCACCGCCGTGCCCTGGGCTTTGAGTTGTTCCACCGCACCCAGCAGGTGTTCCCGCGATTGCGGATCGACCCCAACCGTGGGCTCATCCAACAACAAGGCTTTGGGTTGGTGCAGGATGCCACAAGCAAAATTCAAGCGCCGCTTCATACCGCCAGAATAGGTGCTGACCCGATCCTTGGCCCGGGCCGCCAAGCCCACTTGTTGCAACACCTCATCGATGCGCTGTTGCATGAATTGGCCGCTCAAACCATAGGCCTGGGCCCAAAAATTGAGGTTTTCCGCGCCATTGAGGTCTTCATACAAGGCCAAGTCCTGCGGCACCAGCCCCAGTGAGGCTTTGGCTTGGATCGCATCGCCGGTCACCGCGTGTTGGTTGATGTAGACTTCGCCTTCGCTGGGCACCATCAATCCCGAAATGCAATTGATGGTGGTGGATTTGCCGGCGCCATTGGGCCCCAACAAGCCGAATATCTCACCGGCATGCACCTCGAAGTTGATGTCCTCTGCGGCGGTGAAGTCCCCGTATTTCTTGGTCAATGCCTCAACTTTAATCATTTTGTTCTGTTCCCATGTGTGCTTCAAATCAGTCGGGGTTGCTGGCCCCTTGCTCCTGGATTATTTTATCAAACTGACTTCACCGGTGGTCAGATATTGCGTGAACGGTCATTTTGGCTGTTGGGAGGTTTGGGTCATCGGTTAAATGCCACACCGCCATGGATGTATTGTGGGCAGGCATGGTGATACAATGCGCTGTGAGAGAAATGAGAGACCGGTCCTTTGAAGTGGCTTAACATCCTTTTGGCAATTCTGATTCTGTGGGCATTGTTTCAACAGCAGTTTGGTGATGGTGGCCGCAAAGAAATGAAGGAAAAGTTGCTGTTACTGGAACAACAGCAAGCCGAAATCGAAACCCTCAAGCGCCGCAACGAACTGCTGGAAGCCGAAGTCAAAAGTTTGAAAACCGGGCTGGATGCCATTGAAGAACGGGCGCGTGCTGAATTGGGCATGATCAAGGAAGACGAAACCTTCATCCAAGTGATCAGCCCCTCCGACGACGATGACAACTGAGCGCATACACATCATCATTGTGGCCGCTGGCACCGGGGCCCGCTTTCGCCACAGCCAACCGGACAGTTCTTTCGTTGCCTTGCCCAAACAATATGAAATGATTGGTCAACAAAGTGTCCTGGCGCACAGCATCCAAGCCTTCGATGCGGTTGCCACCGACGCCGCTGAATTCGTCGGCATCACCGTGGTGTTACACCCGGCCGACCGCCACTGGCAAGACTTGCCACCGGTGGCCTCGCCACACCCCATCCAAACCACCCCAGGAGGCAGCCAACGTCATGATTCGGTGCGCAACGGCATCCGCGCCATCCAACTACAGCACCCCAATTGGGCCCAGGATTGGGTGTTGGTGCATGACGCCGCCAGACCCTGCGTCACCGCCGCAGAAATCAACGACCTGGTGGCCACCTGCCTGGCCCAAGGCCAAGGGGGCTTGCTGGTCAAACCGGTGATCGACACCATCAAACACTCCTGCGATGGCCACACCGTTGACCACACCGTCGATCGCCGCCACTTGTATGCCGCGCTGACCCCACAATTGTTCAATGGCGCTGACTTGCTCAAAGCCTTGACCGTGTTCGAAGCCGACAGCATCACCGATGAATCATCGGCTTTGGAGGCCCAAGGCAAAGCGCCGCTGATGGTGGTCGGCAAAAACACCAACATCAAAATCACCCAATACGACGATTTGCTGTTGGCTCAACACATTCTCACCACCCAAGGGAGGCTTTGATGCGCATTGGCACCGGTTTTGACGTCCACGCTTTTGGTCCTGGCTCACACATCACTTTGGGTAACGTCCGCATCCCCCATGACCATGGCTTCATCGCCCATTCCGACGGCGATGTGCTGATCCACGCCATTTGCGATGCCTTGCTTGGGGCTGGTGCCTTGGGTGACATTGGCCAACATTTCCCACCGTCCGATCCCCAATGGCAGGATTGCGACAGCACGGTGTTCTTGCGTCACTGCCAACAGTTGATTGAACAACGCGGCTGGCAAGTGGGCAACATCGACTGCACCATCATCGCCGAACGGCCCAAAATCGGGCCACACGTGGCGGCCATCCAACAACGTCTGGCCCAGATCATGGACCTGGAAGTCGATCAAGTGGGCATCAAAGCCACCACCACCGAACGCCTGGGTTTCACCGGTCGGGAAGAAGGGGTGGCGGTACAGGCCGTGTGTTTATTACTCAAAGGATGATTTGAGGATGGTGTCGAAGCGGTATTGAAAATACTGCTCATAAGTGTTTTGCACCAACACGTCATAACCTTCTGGGCGCAGGTGAAAACAATCCACAATGAACCCCAAATTCAAACGCATGGACTCCACCGGACTGGGCAGGGAAATGTCGCCAGGGGGTTGGATGGTGCCCGGCGGGATGTTGTCATCAGGAAAACCATAAAGGTTTTGCATCAAGCCAAAATGACTGACATGAGACACCCGCGGGTTGTTGGTGGCCACCGAAGCAAATGCCTGTTCAAAGGAAGCCCCCATGGTGTTGATTTCCAATGCAGTGGGCGCCCCCAAACTGTTGTGCAGGTCTTCACAGAACTCGTGGAAGGGGCCAGTCAGGGTGTCGACAAAGTTGGGGTAATCATAAAAACTCAAAACCACGTCGATGCGGATGTCATGGGCCAGGATGTGATTGACGATCAATTGTAAATCGGCAATGATTTGATTCTGAATGTCTTGCACCTCGGTGGGGGTCAGTGCCGTGTTCCATTGGTCCAAAAAGTCATTGCCACCCAAGGTCAGTTGCACCGTGTCAATGTCCGGGTTGGCATTCAAGGCATCGGTGATTTTTTGCAATTCACTGGGGGCCACCCATTCGGCCGCGGTGGATCCGCTGATCGCCACATTGTCGCCATAGCTGATGTATTGGGGGTAGCCATTGACGGCAAACACCGCATCATGCACCCCATCGTCCCATTGTTGTGACGCCCAGCTGTCTCCGACGATCAGCACGCGGGTGGTTTGTGCCACACCGGTCAAAGTGAACAACAACAGCAATGTGGTGGATAAGTATTTCATGGTCAGGCCCTCTCTTTTTTGGTGGTGATGGAAACGGTGGTTTTGCTGATACAATACCCTCAACGGCGTCTCTTGAGCTGTCGACACCCCTGTTTGTTTGATCATTAATTGTTATGTACAACATTGTAAAGCATTTTCACCTGTGGATGGTGATCATCAGCCTGCTCTTGTTCCAGTATCGCTACTGGCGCTTTCATGTCAGTCAGCGACCGATGCCGAAGATCTTGCGGATGATGCCCCACGCGATTGACACCCTGCTGCTGCTCAGCGGCGTCACCTTGGCAGTGATGATTGCCTTGGTGCCCTGGCAAGTGCCCTGGTTGGGGGCCAAACTGCTGGCTTTGCTGGCTTACATTGGCCTGGGTACCGTGGCCATGAAACGCCGTGGCTGGGCCCAATGGCTGGGCTATGTGCTGGCTACCCTGGCGGTGATTTACATGGTTTTGGTCGCCACCCAAAAGCAGCCGTGGCCGAGCCTGGGGTCGGTTTTTTCATGACCCCCAAACACCGCATCTTTCTCGGCATTGGCAGCAACATCGACCGCCAAGCCAACATCGAATCGTGTTTGCAGCACCTGCGTTGTGCTTTTGCCCGTTTGCGGATTTCGCCGATTTACCAATCGCCATCTTATGGCTTTGCCGGGGCTGATTTTCACAACCTGGCGGTGCAAATTGAAACCGCATTCACCCCACAAAAACTGAAACCCTGGTTGCAGTGGCTGGAGGACCGGCACGGTCGCGATCGCAGTCGCCCCCGCTATTCCAACCGCACCTTGGACATTGACCTGTTGTTGTGTGATGACTGGTGCCTGAATGAAGGATCCATTCAACTGCCGCGGGCTGAAATTTTGACCCGCAAATACGTGCTCAAACCCTTGCAGGATCTGGCCCCAGAATACCGACACCCGGTGGCAAAAAAAAGGCTTGCCCGGTTGTGGCAAGCCTTGGATGAGAGCGACTCCAGTGAGTTGAGTCTGGTCACATATCAATGATGTCATCACCGATGATTTCACCCACTTGGGCACTGTCGGCAATGTACAATTTGACTTTTTTCTTGAAAATCAAATCGCCTTTGACCACCACGTTTTCACCGATGTGAACTTCGGGGACTTTTTTGTTGCTGTTGAACCAGCCGGTGGATTTTTCAATGATCACATCGCCATCGACCACCGTGCCGCCGTCTAACTTGATGTTGCCATTAACGGTTTCGATGTTGCCATCCACCTCTGAACCAATTGCGGTGATTTTGCCGTTGACGGTTTCCAAGCGGCCTTCGATCACACAACCCGAGCCAGCTGCAATCGAACCATTGACGGTTTCGGCATGGCCTTTGATCATGCAACCGTCACCCAAAGTGATCGATCCATTCACGGTTTCGGCGTGGTCGGCGGTCACACCGTCTTGGAACTTGATGCTGCCATTGACAGTTTCGACTTTACCCACGATGGCCTGATCGGCCACTTTGATCGACCCATTGACGGTGTCCAAGTTGTCAACATGGGCTTTGGCACCGACGGTGATGCTGCCATTGACCGAATCATAGTCTTTTTCGGGTGAGTTGGTGCCAGCAGCCACTTTCTCGCTGCCAAACACACCGGCCTGTACGGTGACAGCGGCGGCCAATAAGATCAATAAGATGTATTTCATTTAAACCTCGTTTCGTTGTTTGATGCCTGTAAAACGGACCATGGTCCAGAATGTTACGCCGAATTTGATTTTTTTCATGTCAATTCGTGCCAAGTCAGCTCACCGGGGGCCAAATCACCCAGTTTGAAATCACCGATTTGGGTGCGCAACAAACGCAACACCGGCAGCCCAGCCGCAGCACACATGCGCCTGACTTGACGGTTTTTGCCTTGGTTGATGGTCAGCTGCAGCCAGCTGGTTGGTTGGTTTTTGCGCTGTCTGATCGGTGGCTGGCGCGGCCACAACCAGGCCGGCTTTTTGCCCAACACCTCGATGTCCAGGGCCTGGGCCACATAGTCTTTGACCCGGACCCCTTGGCGCAGCCGTTGCAGGTGTTTGGCTTGGGCCAGACCTTCGACCTGCACCACATAGGTCTTGTGAACTTGACCACTGCTGATGCGGTGCTGGGTGGGGCCGTCATCGGTCAACAACAGCAAGCCTTCCGAATCATAATCCAACCGACCTGCGGCATAAAATCCCGGCTGTTGGATGTGGTCACCCAGGTGGGCCCGGCCTTCTGAGTCGGTGAATTGGCACAGCACTTGGTAAGGTTTGTTGAACAATATGATGGCAGACACAACGGCGTTTCCAGGGCTTGGGTGATTGATGGTGATGATTGTATCAAATCTGCATGCCGGCGTTGGCGGTGCTTTTTGACAGCCCCATGTTAAAAATTTTCTTCATTTTTTTAACATTTTATTTCAATCACTTAGGCACAAAAGTGAGCCTGTGGCCATGGATTGGACCGATTTTTTGTTGAACCTTTCATCTGTGCCAAAAGTCATACTTCACACAATAACAATAAATAGTAAGGAGCAGCGCCATGGAAAAAATGATTCGATTTTCTTTAGCAGGATTACTGGGATTGGGCATCACCGCCGCCCTGTTCATTGGCATGAAGGGATTGTTGAGCCAAGCCAAAAAACCGGCTGCCAGCAGCGACCTGGATTTCAAATTCTCTTGGGTCAACGAATACGAGGAGGTGAAAACCACGCCACGGGATCGACCTGAAGAGCCCGAGCAACAAACCACCGCTCAGGCGCCGGCCATGCCACTGATGCAACCCGACACGGGTGACACCACAAGCATTGACCTGCCACTGCCCAACACTTCGGCCAGCGACTTCAATTTGTTGGCAGGGTTCAAGTTCAACGGCGTGGGAACTGGCATTACAGGCACTGATTTTTCATCAGGTGGCGTGCAAACTTCAATGGCACCCATGTATCCACGAGAAGCACTGATCAACAAAACTGAAGGCTGGGTCAAGTTATTGATCAGTGTCAATGAGTTTGGCATGGCTTCAAGCGTCGAGGTGTTACAAGCCAAACCAGCACGGGTATTCAATGATGCAGCCAAAAGAAGCGTCATGAAGTGGCGGTTTCACCCCAAAGTGGTCGATGGTCAGGCCGTTCCCTACCAAGTGACACAAACCATCGAGTTCACCATCGATCAACCCTAGTTGGAAAATCAGTCATGGAAGATGACTGGATTTGGGCACAGAAGGATCTGTACTTCATGGACTGAAGACAGGAGGTGCGACCATCAAGGACGGTGATAAGGACAGCCACTGAGACAAGGATGTCTCTTTTTACCCCGCCACAGCATGGTGATCCTGGTATCTGGATCCAAGGGTTGGCTTATGAAACCCAGCAGAATGGCAGCAACAACAGCAACAACAGGGGCAGCAACAAAATCTTGAACAGCAACAAGAAGGCTCCGCCGACAATCAAGGCCGCGCCCAAAGCAATCGACAGCACAATCCCCACCACCAAAATGATCGGGCTGAACAGCACCACCAAAACCCAAAACAGGACTTTGGTCAGGACCATTAAAATCAATATACCGATGAACGCTTCAATCATTGTCTTTACCGTTGTGCCCGTACCTCATGTACCGGATAACAATCAAAATACCAAAATTGAACGCCCAAAGGCAGTGCCGGAAGTCAGGATTCGGCGAACTCAGAGACCGATTTTGGCCGTGCCACGGCCGAATGCAGCTCCCAAAAATACTGGTGTGAATCGTATTGCAGGTAGTCCAGATCGATGCTGACCATGCTGTTGGGGTCGGACACGTGGAACTGGGCCGGTGGGTAATGGCTCAGGGGCGTGTCTTTGTGCCTCGCCTCACTGGATCGCGCGGTAAAATAAGCCGAAAAATCATGTGGCAAACTGACCTGCAAGGGGTAACTTAAGGTGTCATCCGGCATGCACAACTGGTTGACCTTGAGGATGGTCTCCAAGGCTGAATCCGTGGCGATGCCCAACTCATGTTCCAGGTAATGGGCCACTTGTTGATAAAACAGCGTCCAGCCACCGGGCATGCACTTGTCCTGATTGAAAAACCGCACCGCCCATGTGATTTGTTGGTGGCGTTGGGGGTGTTGCTGCACAAAACGCAGCAGGTCTTGCAGGAAATCAATGGCACGGATGCCATGTTCCCATTGCAAAAAGCGAATCACATAGCGCAACAAAGAATAGCCATCGGCCATGGTGTAAATTTGGTACATCGCTTTCATCCAATGCAGGTCTTGCTCGGTGAAACTGTAAGATGAAATCACAAAATCCTGTTCATCCACCTTGATCTGGTATTTTTCAATGTACTCGGGATCGGCCATCGGGCTGTTGGGTAACAACTGCGTGGGGTAGGCTTTGACCGACACGTCCATGTCGATGTAACGCTGCAAATCGTTGTTGAAGGCCGCCACGGTGATGCCAGGCAAGCCAATCATCAGGTCGGTGGACAAAGGCAACTTCAAATCATAAAACACCTTGGTCAACTCATCGTACTTTTCGGTTTTGATGTTCTTGCGGTTGATCACTTCCAAAGTCTTTTCATCGGTGGTCTGGATTGAAATGATGCCTTGCGAAATGATGCCGCCAGCAGTGAACACCTTGATGATCTCGACCAAGCGCCAGGTTGAATTTTTGGTGTAGTTGACCACCACTTCCTGCGGGTAGCCATATTTGGCTTTGGTGTCGACGATGAATTGCGACAGTTCAATGTCGCGGTCGTACAACCCAAAGTTGGCATCGGCGATCCAGATCACCCGCACTTTGTGGCGGCCGATCCAATCGATTTCTTGTTTGACCCGGTCCAAATCAAACTTGCGCACTTTTTGGTTGGTCGCCGATCCCCAATCACAAAAGGTACAACCAAAGGGACAACCGCGGTTCGATTCAATGATGGCCGCTTCCACCCGCCCCTGATAACCATCAAACAAACCACTCAGATACGGTGAAGGCACCGCATCGGGGGCCGCCATGCGGGTGCGTTTGGGGGTGCGGATCAAACCACCCAGGCGTTTGTCACGGAAGGTGATGCCGGCCACTTCGGCCAGGGCGTCTTGTTGGTAGGTCACTTCCCCTTCGGCGGTTTGCACCAACTGTTCAAACAGTTCGGTGATCGCCACTTCGCCTTCGCCATGCACCGAAATGTCGACCGAGGGGTTGGCGGCCATGAAGTCGGCACTGGCCTGCTTGTATTCAGGCGTGCTGGGACCACCGTGGATGGTCAAATTGCGTCGGTCGTGGTTCTTGATGGCGTGGCTGACTTGCAAGTTCACATCCATCGACCACATGTAATTGGAAAACAACCACACGCCGGTTTTGAACTTGCGGTAAGGCCCGTTGATCAAATCACTGGGGTGTAAAAAGGTGATCGGGATGAGTTGAAACTTGTCCAATAACTCACCGCCTTTGTGTTCCGCCAGGGCACTGTAAATGATGCCCAGGGCCAAAGGAAAATGGTTTTCCATGTGCGGCACGAAGTACACCGGAATGCGGTCATCCGGGGTCAGTTGCTCCCAAGACACGAAGTCGCTGCCGGGTTTGACTTCGGCATATTGTGTGGCCTCGGCTTGCAGTTGTTTGGCCACATGTTTTTGGGCAATCAAAAAACCATGGTGGTACAGCGTTTTGAGCACAGCCTCAGGGTCTTCCTCCAACAAAAAGGCCTTGTCTTGCAGCACCTCTGCCACCGGTTGACCCTCACCAAAAGCCAACATCAAGATGACCCACGCGGTGGGCAGCAAGCGCGGTAAGCCGTCTTGTTTGGAACAGGCGAAAAAGCCCTCACCGTGCAGCGAAATGGCGGCGTGGCTGCTGAGGCTCAAGTTGCTGGGCAAAGCCACGGGCTCATCTTCATCGTGCCAAGCCAGTGGTAACAAGCCCAATGCGTCATTCGGCGCCTGCGCGGTTTGGAACAAGCCGGCTTGTTCAAACTGGGCCAGGCGTTGGCTCACCCCGGCGGTTTGGATGTGGGGGATCCAGGTTTGGACCCACGGATGGGCAATGAATTGTTCGGCGGCCTGCTCGAACTGGCCATCGCGCAAAAAATAAGACAACAACAACACATCCGGCTCATGGATCACCAAGGGCGCTGCGACGCCGGAAATTTGCGACACCATGGATTGACCCTTGCGGTGCAATATCATGAAATCCTGATTGAGTTGCATGTTGGTTTATGGGTAATGAATCAGCCCATCATTATAACGAAATTGATCTGGGCTGCAGCAACATTCGGTCGGTCACCCAGCTTATTTAAGCAAGGCAGAAATCTCGCGAAAGCGTGGATGCTCGGCACTTTGCATCAGCTCAAACAAGATCATTTCGGTGCTGGTCAGCTCGGCGCCGGCCAACTGCATGTTGTGCAGCCCGAGTTTTTTGTTGTCCTTGGCGCGGGAGGCCACGGCCTGTTGGTTGACTTTGACCGCAAAGCCCTGGGCCAACAAATCCAACACCGTTTGGTAGACGCAGACATGCGCTTCGATGCCACTGACGATGACCTGGCGGCGGCCGCTGGCCCGCAGCTGGCACATGAATTCAGGCACCCCACAAGCACTGAAGGTGATTTTTTCATGGTAGAAAGCGGCACCCAACAGGTCCTTGATCTCGGGCTTGGTGGGGCCCAGTCCCTGGGGGTATTGTTCAAACCAATGAATCGGAATATCCAACAGCTCAGCGGCTTGGATCAGGGTAGACAAGTGCTTAAACAGCCGCTGTTTGTGGTGCATCAACTCGGCCAGGCGGCCTTGCACATCGATCACCAACAAGCTGCATTGGTCGGTTGAGAAACGGTTCATCATGCACCCATTTTAGGCGCCATCGACCAGTTGCTGCAATGCCTGCCTGATAAGTGCCGCCCAATAAGGGGCTTTGCGCATGCTTTTGGCCCCATGACCGGCGTTTTTTCTGACCAGGTGATCGGCCTGTACATTTCGCAAATCGAACACCAACTGGCCTTTGGCATCAAAGATCAACACCCCAGGGGTGCCATGCATTTGATACAAGTCCGCCACTTGTTCAGCCTCAGGCATCAATGTGAAGGTGTGGCCTTTGCTGTTGAGATAGGCCTGGGGGTCGGCATCTTCATGCACGTTCAATGCCAATACCTTTAAATTCAGCGGGGATTCGTACTGATGCAGGGCGCTTTGGATGTGGGGCATCAGTTCTTGACAGTATGGGCACCAAGTGGCCCAAAAAAACAACACCGTGACCTGTTGATTGGCCATCGCATCTGTGGGGAAGTGGTGTACTTTTCCGCTGGCATCGGCCAATGACCAAGCGGTGTTTTCTGCTGACCAAGTCGGTCCAGACAAAACCGTGAGCAAGGCAAATAGGCAAGATTTCAAAAGTGGGCTCCAACAATCAGATGATCAAGGAGACCTGGGTGATCGGTTTTTATTGCAAGCAATCAGTCGGCTTGACCCACGATGGTTTGGATTTGTCGCACCCAGGCATTGCCAGCCAGGGCATCGGGCAAGGTGTGGCGTTGACTCAAGGCTTGTTCACGGCTGTCAAACAAACCGACCAACACCACCCACCAATCGGCGCCATTGACTTCGGTGCGGACCACCGCATGGGGCATGGCTTGGATGCCCGAGGTGCGCACGAAATCATCGATGTGGTGGCGGTTGGAGGTGCCCACCACTTGGAACGCCCACTGTTCGGGGTGATTGCGTTGCCAGGCCCGAAAATCATTGGCCACCGCAGACCCATCATTGCTGGTATTTTGGCGGCTGGGATTGCTCGGCCGGGTCACCGGCTCAGCTGGCTGATCCATCAAATCATCGCGATTGACTGGCGGTTCGGAATCGGCTTGGGCCATGGTCACGGTGGATTCAGGGTCCGCCATCACCGGTTCGCCGGCTGGCGCATCGGCTTGGGCCAGAGGGTTGCTTGGCTCGGCTGTTTGGTCGCTGGCCCGAGCAGCCTCATTGGCGGCAGCTGGCTGTTCATTGACCGCCGTTTCGCGGGGAATGAAGTCTTGAATCTGGGCTTGCAAGGAGTTGGGATCAACCTCTTGTACCTGTTGCGCAAAATTTTGCCCGCTCGGCATGGTTTGGATTTCCACCTGGCCGTCATTGAATGATTCAACTTGATCGGGTTGCTCGGCCAATTTCATGGCCTTTTGGTGCGCTTTGTCCTTGTCATCGGCCGGCGCACAAACCCATTGTTTTTTGGCCGCAAAACAGACGATTTCAGTCTCCGGTGGTGGCTGCTCTTCATCCGCATCTTCACCGTTCTGGGCCACCGCCAGTGGCAACCACAAACAGCCCAGCCAAGCGCTGATCAGCCAGGTTTTGGGCCAACGCATCAAACCGAACCTCCAGGCTGGAGACAGGTGTTGAGGGTTTGTAGGATGTCGGCATCGGTGAGGCCATCGGCAATGAAAGCGTCACCCAAGCCTCGCATGAGGATCAAACGGTGCTGATCATTGACCACTTTTTTATCGGATTTCATTAAATTCAATAAGTCGTCTGCGCTGATGGGTGAATCCAGCATAATCGGCAAATCAAAGGCTTGCAACAAGTTTTCCAGCATTTTTCGTATTTCAGGCCCGGCATACCCCTGCTGCGCCGACATTTCGGCCGCCATGACCAGGCCCAAAGCCACCGCTTCACCGTGTAAATAACTGTATTCGGTGGCGGTTTCAATGGCATGGCCAAAGGTGTGGCCCAGGTTCAACAAGGCCCGCACACCCTGCTCTTTTTCGTCTTGTTCCACGATGTCGGCTTTGAATTGACAGCATTGCGTGATCAACGACATCAGGGTGTCGGGCTCCAAGGCTTTGATCGCTGCGGCTTGCGCCGCCAGCCAATAAAAAAAGTCGGCCTGGTTGATGCCGCCGTATTTAATCGCTTCACCAATACCGGCATTGAATTCCCGGGTCGGCAAGGTGTTCAAGGTACTGGCATTGATCACCACCGCCCGGGGTTGGTGAAAAGCCCCGATCAGGTTCTTGCCGTGGGGGTGGTTGATGCCGGTCTTGCCCCCCACCGACGCATCGATTTGGGACAACAGGGTGGTGGGGATTTGGATGAAGTCAATGCCGCGCATCCAGCTGGCAGCGGCAAAGCCGGTCATGTCGCAGATCACCCCGCCGCCCAGTGACACCAATAAATCACTGCGGTTGAATTGGTGTTCGGCCAAGGCATCCAAAATGAGTTGCCAACTGGCCACAGTTTTGTGGTCTTCGCCATCGGGCAGGATGCAGCTGAACACCGGCTGGTCACCGAATTGGCGTTTGACCTCTGCCAAATACAAGGGGGCCACCACTTGGTTGGTGACGATCATCACCTTGCGCTGTTGCCACAGCGGTTTGATCTCATCCAGGGCAAAGCAGTTGGCTTCAAGCAAAATCGGGTAACTGCCCCCAGGCAAGTTAATGGTCAATGGTTTCATCGTTTTTTTTGTATTTTGCGGTCTTCCGGTGATTTCAGGTATTGCACGATCTTTTTGGCCATGCCGTACGAACTGGTACGGCCACTGGCAAAAGACACGTCGCTGACTTGTTCATACCAGGGGTTGCGGATGCGGGCCAGGTTCAACAAGCGCTCGCGTCGGCCGGTGCCTTGCAACAACGGCCGCTGTTTGTCCCGCTTCAAACGCTTCAACTGGTGTTTCACTTCAGTCTTTAAGTAGACCACCAAAGCGTCGGTGTCTTGCAAAATTTGTCGGTTTTCCGGTGTTACCACGATGCCGCCGCCGGTGGCAATCACGCAATTTTCCCGGCTCAACAATTCCGCCAGCATGGCCGTTTCGCGGGCCCGGAAGCCGGCTTCTTTTTCAATTTCAAAAATCAAATTGATCGACACCCCAGTGCGGCTTTCCAATTCATGGTCCACATCGACAAAGGTTTTGCCCAGAAAATGGGCCATCTGTTTGCCCACTGTGGTTTTGCCGGCTCCCATGGGACCGACCAACACGATGTTGTTTGATTGACGCTTATTTGTGGACATGGTTTGGCATTCTATCACGGGGCCGTTGAGGACATGTTGAGACTGTCAACGGCCCTGTTTGTTCACAAGCGGTGACTCTTGATCGACACCCGATCAGAGAAAATCCACGCGTCCAATAACTGCTCGGCACGGCGTGCGGGCTCATGGCCCAACAGCGCCACCACCCCTGACAAGGCGCCGACACGGATGCCTGCCGCGGCGAAACCACAGGCCTGGTTGCCCCCTTGCACCGCCTGCAGCCATTGCCAGGTGCCGACATGGGGCTGGGCTTCACTGCAGCACACGTTGCGTTGTTGCTGCAGCAGGCGTTGGCTGTATTCGAGCATTTTCAGTTCTTGCTGTGGCTGGATTTCCACGTGGCTGTCCGAACCAATGGCCCACAGACCCTTTAGTTGTTTGAATGCCGGCATCGGGAAGATGCCATCACCCAAGTTGGCTTCGGTCAAAGGACACAGCACCGCCACCGCGCCGCTGTCGGCGATGTGTTCGACCTCAGCCGCATCCAGGTGGGTGGCATGCACCAAATTCCAACGCCGATCCACCGCAAACTGGTCCAGCAACCAAGCCACCGGTCGCTGTCCGTAATGGGCCAAAGATTGCTCGACCTCGGCCTGCTGTTCGGCAATGTGGATGTGGATCGGTGTGTCGTTGGGCAAGGCCTCGATGACCGCCTTCATTTGCTGTTGATTGACCGCCCGGATCGAATGAAAGCAAATGCCCAAGTGTTGTTCGGCTTGCAACTGTGGTTTGATCCGGTGGTGCAAATCCAAGTATTCTTCAACCGACAAACCAAAGCGTTGTTGCAGCGGGTTCAATGGTTGGTCACCGACTCCAGCAAAAGCATACAACACCGGTAACAAAGTGATCGGCAGTCCCACCTCAGCCGCCGCTTGCAACAAGGCCAGCGAATGGCTGTGGTAATCGCTGGGATCATCCAACCGGCGGTGCAGGTAATGGAACTCACAAACCGCGGCGTAACCGGTCTCACGCATCTCCTGATAACAGGCTTTGGCCACTTGATACAAACCGTCATGATCCAGCTCATTGGCCAGTTGATACATCCGCTCGCGCCAGGTCCAAAAACTGTCCTGACCCGCTGCGGCATCGGTGCTGCGGTGTTCAGCCAGGCCGGCCATGGCCCGTTGAAACACATGCGAATGGCCGTTGGGCATGGCCGGGATCACCACGCCCAGGTGTTGATCACCGGCTTGCGGTTCGGTCTCGGCCACCACTTCGATGAAGCGACCCTCGGACACCACCGCCCGCACCCGCTGATGCCAGCCATCGGGCAGCAAGGCGGCTTGAAAAAAATAACTGTTCATCCAGCACCCATTTTTGGATAATGAAGAAAACTGAACTGTAGGCCAATCGGCCAGCGAACACAATGAAAAAAAACTGCGATTTACTGATCCACCAGGCCCGGCTGATCACTTGCGCCGACAACGGCCAGCCTTGCGGCCTGATCGACCATGGCACGGTGGCCTGCGATCAGGGCCGCATCGTTTGGGTGGGGGCAGCCCATGAGTCCCATGAATATACCAGCACACAAACCATCGATGCCCAGGGGCAGGTGTTGACCCCGGGACTGATCGATTGCCACACCCATTTGGTGTTTGCCGGTTCTCGGGCCCATGAATTCGCCCAACGCCTGGCCGGTGTCAGCTACGAAGCCATCGCTCAAGCCGGTGGTGGCATCTTGTCCACCGTCCAAGCCACCCGCGCGGCCAGCCTGGATGAGTTGGTGGCCGGCACCGTCCAGCGTTTGCAACAGCTGCAAGCCCAAGGTGTGATGACGGTGGAAATCAAATCCGGTTATGGGCTGGATGTGGACAACGAACTGAAGATGCTGGCCGCCGCCAAAGCCGCCGGCAAACAAGCCGGGGTGGACGTCAAGACCACCTTGCTGGCCGCCCATGCCCTGCCGACAGAATTTGCCGATGACGCCGATGGCTACATCGATTTGATTTGCACCGAATTGATCCCGCATGTGGCGAAAAACCACTTGGCCGATGCGGTCGATGCGTTTTGTGAAGGCATTGGTTTCTCTTATGCACAAACGGACCAGGTGTTTGCCGCCGCCGCGCGTTGGGGCTTGCCGGTGAAATTACACGCCGACCAACTCAGCGACTTGGGAGGCGCCGGCTTGGTCGCCGACTACTGCGGTTTGTCCGCCGACCACGTCGAATACACCTCAACCGCCAGCATCAAAAAAATGGCCACCAACGACACCGTGGCCACCTTGTTGCCCTATGCCTTCTATGCGCTGAACGAAACCCGCAAACCACCAATCGAAGCCTTCAGAAAACACGGCGTGGATCTGGCCATCGCCACCGATTGCAACCCCGGCACCGCCCCCACCACCGACCTGCTGCAGTGCCTGCACATGGCCTGCACCCTGTTCGGCCTGACCGTCGAAGAGGCCATCCGCGGCGTCACCATCAACGCCGCCAAAGCCCTCGGCATCGACCATGACAAAGGCTCCATCGAAGTCGGAAAAGCCGCCGAACTGGTGCTGTGGAACACCACCGAAGTGGCCGATCTGGTGTATTGGCAAGGTGGCGATCGGGTGCAACAATTAATCAAACCTTAAGCTCACTGAGCCAGTCGAAGTGTTCCGCCAACTAAAAAAACAACACCCTGGAGCGCCGACTTCAGTCGGCATTCCAAAACAACTGGATCCCGGACCCCGATCCGAATCAAACGGCAGGAAAGCCGTTTTACCACGCGCAGCACCCAAAGGGCTGTTGGCAGGGATGCCAACAGGTACATCCAGTTGGCGGAGCCAACACGCACAGCGTCAATTAAGTCATCACGCATTGTAGTGGCTGTGAATGCCACCACCCGTATAAAAGCATGGACTGATGCCCACTGAAACTCGGCATTATAATGCGTTAATTGACTGAACTAGCCGCATATCAGCACCTGATGGCTGCGGCTCAACGCCTCGCCATGTCGTCGACTGAAGTCGACGCTCCAAAATTCTGTCAATTTGGCTTAACTACCAAGCCCACTGAGCCTGTCGAAGTGTCCTGATTCATTGGATAGGCTTCGCCACCTTTTTTAAAGAAATGACATCCTTGGAACGCCGACTTCAGTCGGCGTTGGGTTTGGTATGAAGCCCATTGAAACTCATTATGACAGTGCATTGATTCACTGACCAAGTTGCATGCCAGCACCCGATGGCTGCGGCGCAGCGCCTGGCCATGTCGTCGACTGAAGTCGACGCTCCAGGGATCATGCCGGACCGCCGGCGGCTTGTCGGTTTTTTTGGACTGCGACTTCACCCAACCAAAAACCATGGGGCATCAGCCAAGCCGAAACAGTGAATGACTTGATTTTCACATTCCTTTATAATCGACGGGTTATATAAGAATAAAGAGGGTCACACATGGACATCATTCCATCCGCAGGATTTTCCCTGGAATCATTGATGCGCGGTGCCATTGGCATGCTCACCTTGGTTGCCATCGCCTATGCCTTCAGTGCCAACCGCAAAGCCATCAGCTGGAAAGTGGTGGGAATTGGCCTCGGCATGCAATTGATTCTGGCCATTGGGGTGTTATATGTGCCCTTCGTCGGCGCCATTTTCGATGCGGTCGGCAAATTCTTTATCCTGATCATGGACTTCACCAAGGAAGGCACCAACTTCCTGTTCCGCTCCTTTGGCAGCGGCGAGATCGAATCTCCGCTGGTCAACTTTGCGGTGATGATCCTGCCCACCATCGTGTTCTTCTCGGCCCTGACCTCAGTGCTGTTTTACTTGGGCATCATCCAAAAAATCGTCAAAGGCCTGGCTTGGCTGCTGACCAAAGCCATGAAAATCTCGGGCGCCGAAAGTTTGTCGGTGGCCGGCAACATCTTCCTGGGTCAGACCGAATCGCCGCTGATGATCAAAAAATACCTCGAAGCGATGAACAAATCAGAAATCCTGTTGGTGATGGTCGGCGGCATGGCCACCGTGGCTGGCGGGGTGTTGGCAGCCTATGTCGGCTTCCTGGGTGGTGAGGACGAAGTCATGCGTCAGTTCTATGCCAAACACCTGTTGGCAGCGTCGGTGATGGCCGCACCTGGCGCCATTGTGGTGGCGAAAATGCTTTACCCACAGACCGAGGAAATCAATTCCAACATCGAAATCAGCCATGATTCAGTCGGCTCCAATGTGCTTGATGCCCTGACCAACGGCACCACCGAAGGCCTGAAACTGGCCTTGAATGTGGGTGCCATGCTGTTGGTGTTCTTCGCCTTCTTGGCCATGATCAACTACGGCCTGCAAGCGCTCGGTGGATGGGTCGGCCTGAATGAAATCATCGCCAACAACACCCGCTATGACGGTTTGACCTTGCAGTTCTTGTTGGGTTATTTATTCGCCCCCTTGATGTGGTTGATCGGCGTGGCGGTGGAGGACATCACCCTGCTCGGCCAACTGCTGGGCGTGAAAATCATCGCCAGTGAATTCGTCGGCTATGAAAGCCTGGCCAACATGAAAAACACCGCCAATGAATTCCACCTGATGTACGACAAGTCCATCCTGATGGCCACTTACATGCTCTGCGGCTTCGCCAACTTCGCCTCCATCGGCATCCAAGTCGGCGGCATCGGCTCACTGGCCCCCGGTCAACGCAAAGTGCTGTCCAGCTTCGGCATCAAAGCCCTGATCGGCGGCACCCTCGCTTCCCTGTTCTCCGCCACCATGGCGGGCATGTTGGTGGGGTAGCGGCTCAGCACAACACGCCCTGAAGAACCACAAACAACCAAACATCGTCATCCCGGACCCCGATCCGGGATCCAGGGTCTTTGGGGTGGTGCCGAGTCATTGCCACTTCATGACACACTTACCAGACCTTAAAAGACGCTGAGTACCGGCCCCTGTTTTCACGAGGGGCAGGCTCTTCGCCGGTAAATCGATCTGGTGGGTAAAGTCATACATGTAACCCACCCATTTACACGATTCTTTTGAGCTTCCTGATCTTCGCCAAAATCAACGCCCGGTTCTTCGCCAGCTTGACCCATTTAGGCAAGCGACTGATTTGGCTTTGGTTGGCCCAGCCGTGTTGATCCCGGCGGCGCAGGCGGTTTTTGGCCGAGACAAAATCTTCGATGTACTGCAAATGGGCCTCATTAAAAGCACACAATTGGCCTTGTGATGTGGTGATGGTGTAATACAAGGGCAGTCCGAACACCCAGTCGCGGTCGGCATGACAGTGCCAAGCCGGGCCGGCTGTTTTGCTTTGGCTCAAACCACAATCTGGGCACACCAGCTGAAAGGTTTGTTTGGGTTCATTGGCCTTTTGCCTGGTCAACACCCGTGCTTTACCCGCACAGCGGGGACAGATCACGACAAACTCATCGGCAAAAGCCCAACAGAAACGGAAGTCGTCTTTGAAATGGGTTTTATACAAAACAAGCACCCATCAAAAAAACCAAGCAATGAGGCTGACCAATCCGACCAAGAAAATGCCGAGAATCACCGCAATCACAGTCCAAAAAACCACCGAATCTGCGATGGAGTGTGGCGTTTCGCGTTCGAAGAACACCGATTCAACGAGTCGCACACCAACAAAATCCCCCACGTCGAGTTCCGACTCGCCATGATCCAGTGCCTGGCTGATGGCTTGTTGCAAACGTTGTAAACCGGCTTGGTCGCCAATCAGGTAATCTTCGTGTTCTGGCCATTCACTGCCGTGGCTCAAGAAATGTTTGTCAGCGGGTTCCATGTTCGTGTACTCCATTTTGGTTGGCTGGGTGCATCCGATTCATGATATACCATCTACAGATGGCCATTCAATCATTCCCCATAAGGCGTGGCCAGCATGTCGCTGATGCCCAGCTCCTGGCGGAACAGATAAACCACCCCGAGGATCAGGCACAGGCAAGCAAAAGCCACCAGGGCGCTGGTGCCTTTGGCTGGGTTGTCTGGCAGGTCCACTGGGATCTCCTCCCGATCGACGTATTCTGAATACAGTTCACACAAGGCCAGGATGTAGATGGGGCGCAACAACAACATGATCACCGCGGTGGCGACCAGGATCGGCACCGCGGCCCACAGGTAAAAGGTGTAGACGTGACCGTAGATTTCACCGCCTTCGGGCACGATGTCAACGCTCATGAACAAGAATAGGGTGCCGATGTAAGCCAGGATGCCCACCACCCAACACAAGGCCGAATAGCCGGTGCGCAGTTTGGCCACTTCTTTGAAGTTGTCTTTCACAAACAGCACCGAGTTTTTCCCGGAGCGGATCAAACCGTGGCCGGTCACCAAGTTGGGCAACACCCCAGCGGTGCCGAGTTTCCAGGCGTAGTACAAAGCTTCGGCCGCTGCTTTTTGTGCGGTGGTTCTTTTGTCGTCCTTTTTCGGCAAGCGATCCAAAATGCGTTTGACCGTGATCCAACCATCGATCCAGTGAAATGACCACAAAGGCCAGCTTTGTGGCATCACCATTTGTAAGCAGGCGGCGATGGATGAAGGCTGCCCTTGGCGGTGCAAAAAATGCGCGGCACCCATGCAACCGGACAAGATACCAATCGGATAGGCCACCACGCCGACACAAACAAAGGACCACAGCCACAACACCAAATCAGCGATCGAGCCGCTGTCAGACTCAGCCGCACTGCGCCACACCGATTCGGGGATCCAATCCAGCATTTGTACCCACAACAAATAGCCGAGGCCAATGGCCGCCCACTGCAACAGGCCAAAAACGAAAATTTCTTTTTCTTTGAAGCCCAAGGACAAGGCATGGCCAATGCGGCTGGTGAAACTGCCAATGCCGCCGGGAGGTTTGCGCTTGATCCCCGGCAGGTCTTTGATCTCGTCCCTGACGAAGCTGATTTCGTTGAATACCCCCATAATCGATGGTCTGTGTTGTGGCTCAGTCCATCATCATAACCCAAATCTGGCTTCTTGGCCTGAATGACTACTGGGCTTTAGGGCCCTGACCGATGACCGCATCAATCCATGGGTTGTGACTGGACACCCGACACAACACCGCGGTGCTGTCATAGACCCCACCCTTGAAGTCTGCCAGGTCTCCTTTGAAATCGCGAAAACATTGGATGCCAATCAATTGCGGCTCACCTTCAACCATGATGACGGTCGGACCTCCACTGTCTCCCGATCCCACTGTACCCTCCAGCGGTAAGGCCTGCTCAGGCCGATCGAATCGAAACAGCAAATGATTGGGTAACACCTGGTCAATGCGGTTGTTGAAATGGTTCAATGGCCGATGCATTTTGGTGTATGTCTTTTCACCTGTGATCCCGGTTCCGGTGGCCCCTTTACCATAGGTGGTGGTGATCTTGCCAAGCTCATCGTCGCCACGGTATCGTTTGATCGGCTCGGCATGGGTGACTGGTTCAGTTAATTTGATCAGCACCAAATCTGAACGCCCATACAAAAAATCCATCAATGGTTGGGCATCGCCGGTGAAAGGTTGATCCGGCATTTTTTTGTAGTTGGGGTGAAAAATGACTTGTGCCATGGTGTGTTCCACACCGTGCACAAAGATGGCTTGACCGACGTAGCTGTCGTCATACACCACATGACCGGCACTGAGCAGCCATTGCGGGTCAATCAACACGGCCGATCCTTCATGCGGCATGTCGATCAAAAAATCCGGTGCCGTTTTCAATGCATACGATTCCGGTGGCACATCATGGCGCATCACCACAGCTTGGCCAAAACCAGCAAAAACCAGCAACCACAGCATGTACAAAATTTTCATTTCAGCGACCTCAAAATGGAGCCATTTTACACAGTCTGCTGGTTTTTGTCTGTGTGGCTTATGAGTCATCAGGCCATTGATTCTTAAGACATTGGTCAATGGCGACCAGTCAGCGTTTCATTAAATTTCTGTGAAATGGTGGTTATTTTTGTGTGACAGCGATCATAAATTCTTGCAATTTTTTTTGCCTTGGTTTGTAATTGTATAAACCCTCACAGGAGAAAGTTGATTAAACGTCACCACCTCGGGTCGCATCAAACCCTCAGAACTGATGCATCGGGTATGCCATTAGAATGGCTGAATTGTGAACAAGTGGCCAAGTTAATGGCATTAGACATGGTGCAGTATGAATTCGGCGCCACCCTCACCCGCCTTCACGGCGGCATCAATGCCCTTTCTGGCAAACAAAGCTACTACGACATCCCTGCCATCATCGGCACCAAAGGTTACAACAACCACATCCACAAACAACTCGCCCAATACGTACCGCCGCTGAACAACCAAACTTTGTTCAAGCGCGATCAGAATTTGTGCCTGTATTGTGGTCAGGTTTTCCACCGCCACCTGCTGTCACGTGATCACGTCACACCGGTTTCGCAAGGCGGCAAAGACGTCTGGACCAATGTCGTGACTTCTTGCAAACGCTGCAACAACCACAAGGCCGACCGCACCCCGCTGCAGGCCAACATGCGTTTGCTGGCGATTCCATTCGCCCCGAATTACGCCGAATACATTTTTCTGCAAAACAAAAACATCATCTCCGATCAGATGCATTTCTTGATGAACCACTTCCCCAAGAAATCACCGTTCCGACTGCTTATGTAAACACAGAAAAACGTTCGAGCGCCCCTTTTGACCCGCCTGAAACCACAGGCCATACCCCCGACTCCCTCAACATAACCCCTCTTTTTAATCCCAAGCACTTGGTGATGGTGGATTGCTGTGATCATTCGATGTCCAAGCTGTGGTGCTGATTGATCAATACCAACCACCTGGAGCGCCGACTTCAGTCGGCATGGGGTTGAACTGAAGTCCACTAAAACAAAGCCTTGCGTTTCTTATTCATTCAAACAAACTTGCCAGCACCTGATGGCTGCGGCGAAGCCTGGCCATGTCATCGACTGAAGTCGATGCTCCAATACAATCTGTGTGATCAATTAATACATTAAGCTCACTGAG
>NZ_JAIOUV010000003.1 GCF_019931145.1 Marinicella meishanensis
GGCCACCGAGCCTGTTAGGTGTGTCTGTTATGGTGATTGATTCTTAAGCCTTGATGTGGCTTCGACGGGCTCAGCCGGCTTGATTGGTGGGTACATCAACATATTCAATAAATCTCAAGAACACCGAGCTTGTCGAGGTGTGTTTACTTCGCTGGTTGATTGTCCAGTCTTGATGTGGCTTCGACGGGCTCAGCCGGCTTGATTGGTGGGCACATCAACATATTCAAAAAGTCTCAAGAACACCGAGCTTGTCGAGGTGTGTGTATTTGACTGATTGGTATTCAGCCTTGATGTGGCTTCGAAGGGCTCAGCCAGCTTGATTGGTGGGTACACCATCACATTCAAAAAATCTCAAGCTCACCGAGCTTGACGGGGTGTGTATCCCATTGATTGATTATCTATCTATGCCGAGGCTTCGACAGGCTCAGCCAGCGTAATCGGTGGCCCATCATTAAATCCCACAGCTTGGTTGTGCAATCAGTGTTTGCGGTGCAGGATGGTATGTGCCAGATCGCGCAGTTCGTCGGTGTCTTGTGGCAGTTGATCCAGGGCATCGAAGGCCGCTTCGATCAACTCATTGGCCTTTTGTTGGGCTCCTGCGGTGCCGAGCAGGCTGGGATAAGTGGATTTGTTATTTTTGGTGTCTGAGTGGGCGGGTTTACCGAGCGTGGCGGTGTCTTGGGTCACATCCAGCACATCATCCACCACTTGAAAGGCCAATCCCAGGTGTTCGGCAAAGCGCAGAAAATGTTGTTGTTGGTCCTGCGGTAAAGTCGGATGACCGAGCACCGGCATGGCCACACAAGCCCGCAGCAAGGCTCCGGTTTTGGCGTTGTGAATTTGCTGCAGTTGGCTCAAATCAACTGTCTGCTGCTCAGAAATCAAATCCAAACTTTGGCCGCCGGCCATGCCGGCCAAACCACTGGCTTGGGCCAGTTCACGAACCCATTTGACCACCACAATGGGCTCCGCTGGCGCTGCGGCTAAGCTGGCAAAGGCCAGAGACTGCAAGGCATCACCGGCCAGGATGGCGGTGGCTTCATCAAATGCGATGTGATTGGTGGCTTGGCCACGACGCAAATCGTCGTTATCCATGGCCGGTAAGTCATCATGAATCAATGAATAGGCATGAATCATCTCCAAGGCCGCTGCCAAGTGATCGGCCACTGCCAGCTCCAATTGTAAACTGTTGGCTGTGGCATAGACCAACAAAGGGCGCATGCGCTTGCCATCTGACAACAGGGAATAGGCCATGGCTTGTTTCAGCCTGGAATCATGCGGCTGACACCGATTCAGCTGCTCAGTAAGGAATTGATTGATGCGCTGTTGCAGGATTGCTTGGGAGATCAATTGTTCTGTTCCATCAATTGCTGGATTTTCTGTTCGGCTTCATCGATGATTTTTTGGCATTTTCTGGTCAGTTGAATGCCTTGTTCGTACAACTTCAATGATTCCTCCAGCCCCACATCATCTTGCTCCATTTTTTCAATGATGGTGGACAACTGTTCCAGATTTTTTTCAAAGGTTTGTGTTTGACTCATGGGCTTATTTTACATAAGAAAGTGGGGGGATCGCCAATGATATTGTGCTTGATGTGCCGACAACCAATCAACGAATCGTTGGCTGAGGAATTGATCACCACAGGCCATCAATTCACCGTTGATGTACAACATGGGCATGACCGATCGGATCCAAGGTGGTACAGCGTGTTCCTGGAACAGTTTTTTTAGTTTTTTGTGGTGTTTGTGACCCGGCAACAACAAGCGTTCTCCGCGTTGTTGGAAGCGAATGTCCACCTCGAGTTGAACTCCTTGTTCGGCTTGCAGCAACAAGCGGCCTTGTCCTGAAGGGACCGTCCATGCTGATCCGGCTTGCAAGGTGGGTTGCCATTGTGCAGCAGAATTGGTCTCGAGCGGTCGCAACGCATGGACTTGTTGTTGCCACAGGACCAATTGGTAATCGGGTCCAGCCAGCTCTGGTTTCGCGTCAGGGGCAGCCTGCAAACAGTCCTCACTGAATTGTCGCAATTGGCCATGTTGAGGGGCGGCTAATTGCATGCCATGCAACCAATGGTACAAGGCGCTGGCCAACAACGCCGGTTGTGTGAACGGGGCGATTGGCAGCGGGTTGTCGTTGCCCAACAGGGTGGTTAATAAATCCAGGCTGTGTTGCAAATTGAGCCGCGTTTGGGCCAAATTATTCAGGCTGTCCGGATGGTAATCCAGCAAGGCGGGCAGCACCCGATGACGCAGGTGATTGCGGCTGTAGCGGTGGTCATCATTGCTTGGATCAGAGACCCATTTGAGTTGCTGACTATGGGCGTAGCGGTTCAGTTGCTCTTGACTGGTGTTCAGTAAAGGTCGGTACACGGCGTAGTGGTCCATGCGGCTGACCGTTTGCATCGCGGTGAGGCCGTACAGGCCGGTGCCACGCAACAAACGGAACAACACCGTTTCCAATTGATCGTTCAAGTGGTGGGCCGTTACCAGACAATCCTGGGCAGTCAGGATTTCAGCAAAGGCGGCGTATCTGGCGGTTCTGGCGGCGTTTTCGCTGTCGTTGGCAGCACTGACTGTGGCAGTGATCAAGGGGATCTCGAGCGCCTCGCAAATCTGGGCACAATGATGGGCCCATTGATCGGCCTCGGGGTGCAGCTGGTGATTGATGTGGATGGCAGACAGTTTGCCTTGCAGTGCGTGCTGTTGCGTCAGGTGATGCAGCAGGACCGTGGAGTCCAGGCCGCCACTGAAGGCCAGGTAATAGTGATTTGCAGCAGGAAGACTGGTCTCGTCAATCAGCGGCTTAGGCTTCGCTGAAGGCACCATAAGACATCAATTTTTGGTATCGCTGCTTGAGCAGCTCTGCATCATCCAACTGTTGTAACCGCTGCAACTCCTGACTGATCACAGCTTTTAGTTGGCTGGCCACAAACTCGGTGTCGCGGTAAGCGCTGCCCAGGGGCTCTTGGATGACTTGATCAATCAGGCCCTGTTGCTTGAGTTTTTCTGAGGTGATGCTCAAGGCTTCAGCCGCATCCTGTGCCTTGTCGGCACTGCGCCACAAGATCGAAGCACAGCCTTCGGGAGAGATCACCGAATAGGTGCTGTATTGCAACATCAGAATCACATCGCCCACACCAATGGCCAAGGCGCCACCAGAGCCGCCTTCACCAATCACAGTACAAATGATCGGCACTTTCAGGTGCGACATGACTTCCAGATTTTTGGCAATGGCCTCGGATTGCCCCCGTTCTTCGGCACCGATTCCCGGGTAAGCCCCTGGGGTGTCGATGAAGGTCACGATGGGCATGTTGAATTGCTCGGCCAAACGCATCAGGCGCAAGGCCTTGCGGTAACCCTCGGGTCGCGGCATGCCAAAGTTGCGTTTGATTTTGGACTTGGTGTTGCGGCCTTTCTGATGGCCAATGACCATCACCGATTGGCCGTCGAGTTTGGCCGGTCCACCCACAATCGCGGCATCGTCGGCGAAGGCCCGGTCACCATGCAGTTCTTGAAAATCCGTGAACATCATGTCCACATAATCCAGGGTGTAAGGCCGTTTGGGGTGCCTGGCCAATTGAGAGATTTGCCAGTCAGACAAATTGGAGAAAATGCTCTCGGTTTTGGACTTCAACTTGCTTTTTAACCGTTGAATTTCTTCATCAATGTTCATTGCATTGTCGTCGCTGACATTTTGCAATTCATTGATCTTGGCTTCCAGCTCAGCCAGTGGTTGTTCAAAGTCCAAATAGTCTGTATTCATACCAGGCAAAGATTGCTCAAAGAAGGGCTTATTTTACGTGTTCGCTGAACAATGTGCCAACTGTAATGGCTGATTAAATGGTAAGATGCCAGATTTACTTTTGCACAACGATGTCTGAATTCATCGAAAAATTACCCAAAGTTGAATTACACATGCACATCGAAGGCGCCATGATGCCTGATTTGATGCTGCAATTGGCCGAGAAAAACCACATCAAGCTGCCTTACCAAACACTGGAAGAGGTGGAGGCGGCTTATCAGTTCAAAGATTTGACCGCATTCATCAATTTGTATCTGCAAGGCACCGAAGTGATCCAAAGTGCTGAAGATTTTTATGTGTTGACCCAATCCTACTTGGACCGGTGTGCGGCACAAAACATCCGGCATGCCGAGGTGTTTTGTGACATCCGCACCTATGTGGAGCGCGGCTTACCGCCGGAAATGGTGCTGGATGGCATCGAAGCCGGGTTTGCCGAGGCGCGTGACAGGCACGGCATTTCTGGGGGCATGCTGGGCACTTTCATCCGCCATCTGGGGGTGGACAAAGCCGCCGAAGATTGGCACTTTTATCAGCAGCATGCCGAGCGGTTGTTGGGCATCGGTCTGGCGGCCATTGAGGTGGGTTATCCTGCCAGCCAATTCAAAGCCATTTTTGATCAGGTGCACGCCGCTGGCTTGCCAGTGGTGGCCCATGCCGGCGAAGAAGGGCCGGCTACATACATTTGGTCGGCGATCCACGATGCCGGCGTCAGTCGCATCGACCACGGCATTCGGGCTTTGGATGACCCCAAATTGGTGCAGTTTCTACAACAAACCCAAATCCCCTTGACCGTATGTCCCTGTTCCAATGTCAGCTTGCATGTGTTCGAACACATGAACCAACACGTGATCAAACAGATGTTGGACTTGGGCCTCAATGTGACCATCAATTCCGATGATCCGGCCCATTTCGGTGCGTTCCTGCAGGAAAATATGGTGGCGGTCCAACGCCATTGTGGCATCACCGATGACGACCTCATTCGCATGACCTACAACGCCATCGATGCCAGTTTTGCTGACCAGCCCAGAAAAACAGAATTGTCTGATGAATTAGACCAATACCTGGAACAAGTGCTGGCACCCGTCGGTTAACAACAATCACTGAGTAAGAGTCCAGCCATGACCTCAGCCATGATCCAGTTCCAAGTCCTGAAAAATGACCTGAACCAAAGCCGTTTGCTGAAATCCTCAGAAACCATTGAATTGGCGCCTGGCCAAGTTGAAATGCAGATCGAGTCATTCGGATTCTCGGCCAACAACATCACCTATTGGGCGCTGGGAGATCAGTTCAAGTACTGGCAGTTTTTTCCGGCGTCAGACAATGCCAATGATCGCTGGGGCCTGATTCCGGTGTGGGGCTATGCCACTGTGCAGACTTCGGCACACCGTGATTTACCGGTTGGTGAGCGCCTGTTTGGCTATTGGCCACCAGCCAGTCGCTGGGTGTTGCAGCCAACCCAAATCAACCGCCATGGTTTGCTTGATGGCAGTGCCCATCGCCAGTCCTTACCAGCTGGCTACAACCGCTACCAACGGGTGCCGAAACAAGAGCCGGCCAATCAGCAGCAAGAGGCTTTGCACATGTTGCTGTTTCCACTGCACATCACCTCGTTTTGTTTGGCCGAAGCCCTGACCGGGCAGGACTGGTTTGGGGTCCAACAAATCATTTTGACCAGTGCTTCCAGCAAAACCGCGTTGGGTCTGGCCCAGGCTTTGGCCACCCAAGATCAAGCCCCGGCTGTGGTGGGTTTGACCTCGGCGGCCAACCAAGCCTTTGTGGCTTCATTGGGGTGTTATGCCCAGGTCCTGAGCTATGAAGAGCTGGCGCAAATTGAAGCCGATAAAACGGCGGTGATTGTCGATTTTTCTGGCAACGGTGCGGTGTTGAATGAATTGCATGCGCGGCTTGGAAAGCACATGATTAACACCTGGCATGTGGGTTTGACCCATTGGTCGCAGAATGACATGGGCCAGGCCTATATCCGCGACCGCAGCGAAGTGTTTTTTGCCCCTGCCTACATCCAACAATGCATCGAAACTTGGGGCCCAGAAGTCTTCAACCAACGTTCAGGGACATTCCTGCGTGAGGCCGCGGAGGCCACCAGCCGGTGGCTTGAAGTGATCGCAGTGGATGGCTTGGCGGGCTTGACCGAGCCATTCAAAGCGGTGGCCAATGGACAACTGCCAGCCGCCCAAGGCTTGGTGGTTCATTTGTAACACTCAAAAAAAGGCCGCGGACAACAACGGGGTTTGTTGCCGCGGTTAAGCTTGGGGAAAAAGTGAATGCAGGCAGTGAGCAGTCAGTGCATTCAGATGCAATGCCAGTGCTGGCGGTGTTTTTTACACACGCGGTTTTTGGCCGGTTTCACCCGCACAATGGTGTAGTTTTTGCGGCGGTGGTCGTTGTCCACCAAAATCACCTTGGTTTGGTGGGGCTTTTTCACCACCACAACACGGTCAGTATTGTGGTCTGCTTTGTGCGCATGGCAACCGGTGGTGAAGGTCAAGGCCGCCAGGCCAGTCAGTAAAATCATCGTTTTCATGTGAGGCTCCTGTAGTTTTTATGGTTGTTGTCGTATTTGTCGTTGTTATCAGTTACAACGCGCCACTGAGCATGGGGTTGACAGCGCAATGAAAATGGCTGCAACCAATGACTCACCGGACAGTCCAATCCACATCAAACAAGGAGAATGTGATGAGAAAACTCATGACCATG
Source organism: Marinicella meishanensis (assembly GCF_019931145.1). Taxonomy (GTDB): domain Bacteria; phylum Pseudomonadota; class Gammaproteobacteria; order Xanthomonadales; family Marinicellaceae; genus Marinicella; species Marinicella meishanensis. The sequence goes on from NZ_JAIOUV010000003.1 coordinate 6,517, forward strand.
GTGCTGTTGTTGCTCAGCCATTGGGCGCAAGCCATCACCTGGCGCCCGGGAGCCGTGCCTGATCCATTGCTGGCTGGTGCCGAATGTCAGGTCAATAAACCGGCCAGTTATGGCGGTTATATTTATCGTTACCCCTCACGCTTTGATTTTGTCTTTTGGCCTTACACCGATCCCAACAACATTTGGTACTGTGAGCAATCCGGGTACATGGGCTTCATGCCTGCCTTTGAGGAAGTTGGCGCGGCAGAAAAGCCCCAGATCATCCAATACATCAAAGACAACACATTCAATCCCGATGATTTGTTGTCGAAAATTCAGTACCTGGAAGGCCTGTATGCGGTGCGGGATTTGAACGATGAATTCCGCAACAAGCTGCTGCGGGTTTTTGCCCGTTACCACCAAGAGGCGGGTTTATATGAGCAAGCCGATGCCTACCGGCAGCAGGCGTTGGCACAAATTGATAGCGAGCTGGTAGCCGGTGTGCGACCTGAGCTGATGGTGGTGTATTTGTATCTGGGGGCCAATTACCACCGGCAATTTGGTCACCACTCCAAAAGCGATGAATACCTGTTGCGCTTGCACGAAGGCTTGCAGTCGATCGAGGAAGAATCGTTGCAAGATTTGAAAGCATATTTACTGGATTTGGCCCCTTTGAGTCAATTGATCACACCGGGTGGTGCGCTGGAACCCAATCATGAGCTGATCGAGCAGTTTGAACAACAACGGCGGGCCGCCGCTGCATCAACAGAATAATCGCAAAGCCCCAGGCAGACAATCGATGGACACTGGGGTGTGGCCTATGAATTCGCCGTCGGGCATCAATGGCATGGGCTGTTCGGTGTGGATGGTGATGCGTTTGACCTGATGGGTTTCGACTTCCCGGTAATTAACATGCTTGCCGGAGTAAATGGTGGGGAACAAGCGCAGGATCTTGAAGCGGGAAATTTTTTTCAAGATGATCACATCCAATAAGCCATCGTCAATCTGGGCTGCTGGTGCGATCAAGAATGAGGTGCCGGTGTAGCGGCTGTTGGCCACCTCGACAAACACCACATCATCATCCAGCTCAAGCGTTTGGTTGTGGGCATCAAGCAGGGTCAGTTTGACCCGGTGTTTTTTCAGTTTGGCCGTTTCCCATAAAGTCGCCAGGGTGTAAGCCGATTGTCCCAGTTTTTTGATTTTCAGGGTGTTGCGTCCGGCATCGACCACAAAGCCCATGCCGATGATGTTGAGGAAATGGTATTGTTGGTCAGCCATGTGGGCATGGCCGACATCGATGGCTTGGGTCCGTTGCTGGCGGATCAGATCAATCCCCGGTTGCCAGTCGGTGGGTTGCAGCCCCAGCTCCCGTGAGAAGGCATTGCCGGTGCCGACTGGGATCACGCCCAATGGCGGGCGCTCATGTCCCGGGTGGGCCATCATGCCATTGACCACCTCAAACAGGGTACCGTCGCCACCGGCCGCAATGATCCCCGAAAATGGGGTCAAATCGGCCTGTGTCACCAGCTCCTGGGCATGACCGGCATGGTCGGTGTGTATGATCTTCACCGCCACCCCATGTGCAGCCAAATGCGACTCAATCAAGGGCAAAAACTGTTGCGCCCGACCGCTGCCAGCTTGGGGGTTAAATATGATCAGTAAGGGTGCGTTCACAGTGGTCGTTGGATGGCTGCGACATGGGCAGGGGTGTCATCGGGAAACTGTCAGGAAAGTCCACCAGTATAGTGAAAATTCGTTAAAATAGCCAACCTTTGGCAACCGCGAATTTCATGGCTTTCATCACCGGACAACGATACATCAACAACGCCGACCTGCAACTGGGTTTGGGTCGGGTGGTGAGCGACAACCACCGCATGGTGAAAGTGGCGTTTGACGCCGTCGGTGAAGAGCGCATCTACGCCAAAGATTCGGCGCCATTGAGTCGTTACGTGGCACAAGTGGATGACCCCTTGCAGCACAAAGACGGTTGGGTGTTGACGGTCAAAGAAGTGAAAAACCTGAATGGCCTGAACATCTATTTTGGGGAGAAAGCCAATGGTGAGGAAGACGTCATCCCCGAAACCGAGATCGCCGACCACATTTCCCTGGACCGCCCGGCCGACCGTTTGCTCAATGCCCAAATCGACAAACAAAAATGGTACGACGTCAGGCAAATGGCTTGGGCCCACCAACAGCGGTTGTGGCAGTCCAGTTTATATGGCTTAACCGGTTGCCGCACGGCTTTGTTGCCACACCAAATATACATTGCCCACACGGTGGGTAAGCGCCATGCCCCCAGGGTGTTGTTGGCCGACGAAGTGGGCTTGGGTAAGACCATCGAAGCCTGTTTGATCTTGCACCAACAATTGCTGACCAACCGGGCCCAGCGGGCCGTCATCATTGTGCCGGAAAGCCTGACCCACCAATGGATGGTGGAATTGTTGCGGCGCTTCAACTTGTCGGTCAGTGTGTTTGATGAAGAGAAGTGTCAACAAATCGAAACGTCCAGTGGTTTGAGCAACCCATTTGAAGCCGCACAACTGGTGTTGTGTCCCTTGTCCATGCTGCTGGCAAACCCACTGCGGGCCGAACAATTACAAGCCGCTGGTTGGGATTTGTTGGTGGTGGATGAAGCGCATCATTTGGTCTGGAATGAGGGCGCAGACGCCGACGAAACTGCGGTGCCCGAAGCGGTGCAAGCCTATCAAATGGTCGAGTCTTTGACCCAACACATCCCCGGTGTGTTGTTGTTGACCGCCACCCCAGAGCAGTTGGGCCGCAAAAGCCACTTTGCCCGCTTGCGCTTATTGGATCCAGACCGGTTTCATGATTACGAAACCTTCATAGCACAGGAAGCCACTTTTGAACAGGTGGCCGATGTCATCGAACAGTTGATCTTGGCTGAAACCAACGATGAGCCGATGAATCTGGCGGCTTTGACCGCAGCCTTGGCGCCACACATCGATGCCGACTTATTGCAACAAATTCAAGGGCTTGAGGCGCACCCCGAACAACGGCAGGCGGTGATCAACCAACTGTTGGACCAACACGGCACCGGCCGGGTGCTGTTCCGCAACACCCGGCAGTCGGTGGCTGGTTTTCCTGCCAGACATGCCCATTTCACGGCTTTGGATGTACCTCCGAAATACACGGAGTCAGCCGCCGCCTTAACAACTTTGACCCCAGAGACCACCGGGGCAGATGCAGCAGATTTTGAGTGGCTGACCTGGGACCCACGGGTGGCTTGGCTGGTGAGTCAAATCAAAAGTTTGCGGCCAGCCAAGGTACTGGTCATTGCCCACCATGCCCGCACTGTGCTGCAACTGGAACGGCATTTCAGGGAACAGCATGGCCTGCATGTGGCGCTGTTTCATGAGGGCATGAGCTTGATCGAACGGGACCAAGCGGCGGCCTGGTTTGCCGACATGGACAACGGGGCCCAAGTGCTGTTGTGTTCTGAGATTGGCAGTGAGGGGCGTAATTTCCAGTTCGCTCATCACTTGTTGATGTTCGATTTACCGGATCACCCGGACTTGTTGGAGCAGCGCATCGGCCGCTTGGATCGCATCGGTCAAACCGAAACCATTCAAATCCATGTGCCCTATTTAAAAGACACGCTGCAGGCCCAGTGGCAACGCTGGTACCACGAGGGGCTGGACTTGTTCACTCAACCCAATCCAGCGGCCCATCAGGTGTACAGCACCATGCACGAGACCTTGTCTCAGCCACAAACAGCAGCGGATTTGGATCGCCTGATTGCGCATAGCCGCCAGCTCAGTGAAGGGTTGTTGGCCACCATGCACCAGGGACGAGACCGCTTGTTGGAATACAACTCATGCCGACCAGCGGTGGCCGCAGGGTTGTTGAAACAAGCCACCGAGCTGGCCCAAGGTGAGGCCCTGGAGTCATTCATGCACCGCGTGTTTGATTTGTTTGGGGTGCACCATGAAGAACATCGCAGTGGCAGCGAAATCATCCGTCCCACCGATGAAATGCACGGTTATTTCCCGGGCTTGCTGGATGATGGCATGACCATCACTTTTGATCGCGACATTGCCCTGGCCAATGAAACCTTTCATTACCTCACTTGGGAGCACCCGATGGTGACCGAAGTGTTGGATTTGATTTTGAGCCAAGAGCAAGGCAACACCGCCTTTGCCGTGCTGCAAAACTCCGGCTTGAATGCCGGTCAAATGTTTTTGGAATGCCGCTATGTGATTCAGGCCACCGGGCGCAGCCAAATGCAATTGAGCCGTTACCTGCCGCCCATCAATCAGCGCTACTTGTTGGCGGAAATGGGTGTCGATGTGGGCGACAAATTGACCGAAAATCGGATCAATCAGTTCAAAAACTCAGCCCCGATGAATGTCGCCGTGGAGGTGTTGAAAGCCAAATTGGGCACCATCAAAAACCTGTTGGCGCAAGCCGATCAAATGATGACCCAAGCGATGCCGGCCATCAAGCAGGTGGCTGAACGATCGATGCGGGTGAGTTTAAATGCAGAGATTGAACGCTTGCGGGATTTGGCGGCGCACCATGGACAGGTGCGAGATGAAGAAATCGAATACCTGCAAGGCAGCCTGCAACAAGCCACCACGGCGCTCAACCAAACCCAACCGCAGTTGGATTCTGTGCGCGTTTTGGTTACCATGTGACCATGTCTGATTCACGGCCCGATTACCAACGCATCATTGAACAAATTCACCAAGAATTGTTGCTGCACAAAAATTACGGTGAAGTGGCCGACTACATCCCTGAATTGGCCAACATCGACAGTGAACAATTTGGGGTGTTTTTGCACACTGTAGATGGCAACAATTACCACACCGGAGATTGGCAGACCCCATTTTCCATTCAAAGTATCGTCAAGGTGCTGCTGTTGAGCCTGGCCTACACCAAGCTGGGTGGCCGGCTGTGGCAACGGGTTGGGGTCGAGCCGTCCGGCACCCCATTCAATGCCATGGGGACGTTGGAACACGACGACGGCATTCCCAGAAACCCCTTTTCCAATGCCGGGGCCTTGGTGGTGTGTGACGTGTTGATGGACACCTATGAGGATCCCAGGGCGGCCTTGTTGGCTTTGCTGCGTTCGGCTTCGGGTGACGACACCATTGATTTCGATCCGGTGGTGGCAGCTTCCGAGAAAGCCGAAGGCCATCGCAACTTGGCCTTGGTCAATTTCCTCAAGTCCTTGGGCAACATCCACAACGACGTGGAGGCAGTGTTGGATTTGTATTTGGACAGCTGTTCGGTGGCGGTGAACTGTGAGCAACTGGCCCGCAGTTTCATGTTTTTTGCCAACCACGGACAAACCCTGGACGGTGGCGTGCAATTGCTCAATCGCAGCCAAGCCAAACGCCTCAATGCCATCATGCTCACTTGTGGTTTCTATGACGAAGCCGGTGATTTTGCCTATAAAGTGGGCTTGCCGGGTAAAAGTGGGGTGGGTGGCGGCATCGTGGCGGTTCTGCCCAATCATTTTTCCTTGGCAGTGTGGAGTCCTCGCTTGAATGAGAAAGGCAATTCATACCGCGGCCTGCGGTTCTTGGAGCAGTTCACCACTGTGACCGGAGAATCCATCTTTTGACCCACAAAGCATGACTTTGTTGACATGTGTCGAGGCCGGCGTTGCCCTACAATGGGGGCATGCAAGAACAGGTGCTCTACCAAAGTGAGTTGATCGAAATCGGGGTGTTTTCCGTGCAACCCGATGACCCCACTTTTACCGAACCCGGCCATGTGGACGCCCCCATCATTGTCTTTCCCAAGCACAGCATTTGGATTCAACACGAGGGTTCAGAGCCTTTTGTGGCCGATCCCACCCTGGTCAATTTTTATAACCGTGACCAAACTTACCACCGCTTCCTGATTGACCAACAAGGCGATCACTGCCATTGGTTCAAAGTCAAAGACGCGGTGCTGGCAGAAATGCTGGGCCGCGACGATGGCGGATTCAAGCTCGAAAACATGCCGTGTCCACCGGCGGTGTTCTTGCAACATTTGCAGCTGTTACAACAACTCACAGGCAATGCACCGACCGATCCCATGGCCTTGGAAGAAGGGGTGTTGGCCTTGTTCACGGCCTTGTTGGATCCCGCTGCTGGTGGCGTCAGCGAGGGCCCGATCAAGCCCCGACACAAACAATTGGTCGAACAAGTCAAAGTCACCTTGCAGGCCGATTTGAGTCAATCAATCAGCCTCAAGCAATTGGCCCGGCTGCACCACACCTCACCTTACCATTTGTCCCGGCTGTTCAAACGCATCCATGGCCAGGGCCTCAACCAATACCGCAAACAACAACGGTTGCGGAATTTGTTGTTGTCATTGCGCCAGGATTCTTCGGACTTGGTGGATTTGGCCTTTGATTTTGGCTTCTCGAGCCACGCCCACATGACCGCCTCGTGTCGCCAGGTGTTTGATTTGACCCCCACCCAATACCGCGCGCAGTTCAGTCGGTACTGAAGCAGCATTGATTCAATAAGCAATTTTTTGATAGCGCCGGGGCATCCCGAGCCGCATAATCAGGGTTTTCAATTGTCGTGAGGTGGTGATGTCCAAACCCGTTTTGTTGTTTTGGGGGCTGTGTTTAACTGCGTTCACTGCGGCGGTGATGGCCGATGACCAACTGGCTGCCAAAGCGGCCCAATTGCACCAAGCAGGGCAATGGGCTGAATCGATCGAAGTCCACCAACAATGGCTCAAAGCGGAGCCCGATTTACCCGTCAATCAAGCGGAAATTGCCTGGTACCGCCTGGCTCATGCCCACCTGCAAACAGGCCAAGGTGAAGCGGCCTTGGCCGCCAATGCCCAGTTGGCCAAAGCCACTGTGGTCCACCCCTCACTGGTGCTGTATCAAAAAGCCCAGGCATTGAAGTTGTTGAATGATGAGGAACGTTTGTGGCCGACATTGGAACAAATGATTGCCGCTGGTTACAGCAACGTTGAAGAGTTGCAAACCAACCCCATGTGGCAGGACCTGGCCAGTGAGGCGAATTTTCAAGCGGTGATCGAACAGGCCGATCAAAACCTGCGGCCCTGCATGCACCAAGCCATTTATCGGCAGTTTGACTTTTGGTTGGGGCAGTGGGAAGTGTATGGTAACTTGGACAAGTCCGGCCCGTTGTATGGACACAACGCCATCACCCTGTCCGAACAAGGCTGTTTGATCATGGAACACTGGCAAGGGGCCAGTGGTTCCAGCGGCACCAGCATGAATTATTATGATGGCATCCAAGGCCAGTGGGTTCAACGCTGGGTCAGCAGCGGTGTGGTGATTGATTATGCCGGTGGCATGGTTGCTGCAGAAGGTGGGCGCCAGGCGATGCAATTGGTGGGCAAGATTCACTATGCATCGACCCAACAACAGCCCCAATTGCGTGACTTTCGGGGTACTTGGACGCCCTTAGATGGCGGCGTGGTGCAGCAGTTTTTTGAAGAATCCATTGATGGCGGTGCCACCTGGTATCCGTGGTTCAATGGCTATTATTTTCCCAAAGCCACAAGCGAGGAGGAAAACCATGAATGAAGTGAATGGCAAAATACGTCTCTTGGCGGCCTTTTTGTTGTGTGCCGTGGGTGCCGCCTGGGCCAAAGAGCCCACCCTGTCAGCCCAAATGGAAGCCAGTTTGATGAAAGCCTTGTTGGGTGAATGGCAGATCCAGGACAGCTCGCTGGGGACCGATGGCCAATGGCAAGCCGGGCCAGGAGCCGATTGGCATTTTTATCCCATCCTCAACGGCCATGCGGTGCAGGATGACTGGATATCACCGCCCTTGCGCCAGCCAGCACCTGCCAGTGGTCGTCAGTTTGGCACCAACATCCGCATTTTCAATCCCGCCGAGAATCGCTGGGAAATGGCGTGGGCTTCGGTCAAAGGTCAGCAGGTGGACACTTTCATGGCCACCGAAACCGCTGAATCCATTATCATGACGGGTGAATTCAATGGGCAGAATTCACGCATCACTTTTTATGACATCCAGCCAGAGCGGTTTTCCTGGAAGCTGGAATATGAAACGGCACCGGCGGTGTGGACCGAAGTGTACCGAATTCAAGGCACCCGGGCCCCAGCTGAACCGGTCACAGCCGATTGAGGGTGCCTGGTGGCAGTGGACCGCCAACGGCCTGAATTGGGCGCAGGGAATCGGTCGCGCTGACCCAAGCCACCAGGGCAAATTGTTCGGGGTCGTGCTGGGTGATCAAAGGCAACAGGAATTGGGCCGGTCCTGGCCCAATGGTCTGTTGGTGATGCAGCACCACAAAATCATGCTCTAAGGTGTGGCCGCTGTTTTCACCGGCTTGCACCGCGGTACTCAAGCCCATGCCCAACACCGCAAGGTGATAAGTCAAAGGGCTGTCTGTGCTGCCTTGAAAAGTCACCAAAACCTGTTGTTTTTGTGCGGTCAGACGCAGGCGGCCAGGTTTGGCCTCGCTTTGGGGCAAACTGCGGATGGTATTAAAAAAACCCGTCCACTCAGCGCCGTTGATCACAAAACCTGGGGTGTAAATGGAACTCAACGCGCCTTGTCTGTGGTGCATTCGTTGCCTCTCTGAAAAGTCCGCAGAAGCAAAGCGGTCGCGCCAGCCCAGCCAGTCCCAATAATCCACATGGAATGACAGCGGCAAATAAGTCTGCCACAGCCCTTCGGTTTGTTTGAACTGGCTGACAAAATGATCGGCAGGCGGGCATGAGCTGCAACCCTCAGAGGTGTACAGTTCCACCAGCGTGGTCTGTGACTCGGGGCTGATGAATTCAATGGCCAGGGCGCCAATGGGCCAGACAAGCAACAAACCACCCAACAACATCCACGACAAAGCCAGGTTGTTATTGGGGGCAGTAGAGGTCAGGTTTTTGGGGTTCATGACACAACAGACAGGAGCCGATGCGATGATCTTTCAAACATTTGCCACCCGCTGAGCCGTTGCTGGCTTTGATGGGCCTGTGACAAAAGTCACGATCGCTCGGTTTTTACCGGGCTTGGGCTGTAAACTGGGCCAGAAACTGCTAATATCATTGCTCTTTTTTATGCGAGTGTGATCATGCGAAACCTGACTTTGATGATGTTGTTGATGGCTGTTGGGGCCAATGCCAAAGACACCATGGAAGACCCGTTTATTTGGTTGGAGGATGTGGATGCAGAAAAATCCATGGCCTGGGTGCATGAGCAGAACCAAAACACCGCCGATGAGTACAAGGCCAAGCCCATTTATCAAGAGTTGTATGACCAAGCCTTGTCCACCTTGAACAACCAATCCCGCATTCCTTCTGTGAGTCAACGCGGCGAGTGGGTTTATAACTACTGGAAAGACGCCGACAACCCACGTGGTTTGTACCGCCGCGCCAAACTCAAGGACTTCAACAACAACGACGAGCCCAAGTGGCAAACGGTGTTGGACATGGATGCCTACAACGAACAGCACAGCGGCAACTGGGTGTTCAAAGGCATGAATTGCCACGCCCCGAAAAACCGCCGCTGCCTGGTTTCATTGTCCCCCGGTGGTGGTGATGCCGTGGAAGTCTTTGAATTTGATATGGAGCGCAAGCAGTTCATCGAAGATGGCTTTCGCCTGCCGGTTTCCAAAGTGCGTTTGAGTTGGCAGGATGCCGATCACATTTTTGTCGGCACCGACTTTGGTCAAGATTCGATGACCGACTCAGGCTATCCCCGAACCATCAAATTGTGGCGCCGAGGCACGCCTTTGGCTGAGGCCAAAGAGCTGATGACCGTGCCAAAAAAATCCGTCGGCATTTTCGCTTTCCGCACTGGCGAGGGCAAAGAGGCCAAAGACTTTTTGATCGACAGCACCTCGTTTTGGTCGCAGCAGTATTATCAATGGGTGGACGGAACGGCTTTGCCACTGGATTTGCCGGCTTCAGCTGTGGTCAATGGCTTCTTTCAGGGAGATGTGATTGTGTCCTTGAAAGAGGACTGGGAGTACCAAGGCCAGTTTTTGTCAGAAGGCATGGTGCTGATCATCAATCCGGATGTGTTGACCGGCCGCAAAAGCCTGGTCGAAGCCGATGACTGGTCGGTGTTCTTGAACCCACGGCCGAATGAAAACATCGAGGGCATTGCCACCGCCGATGACAGCATCATTGTGACGTTTTTGACCGACGTGGTCGGTGGTGTCTATGTGTACCGCCCGGATGATGACGGTTGGGATGTGGAACAAATTGCCTTCCCCGACAATGGGGCCATTGGCATCACCGCGGTGGATGATGAAAGCGGCAGTTTCTTTGCCGAGTATGAATCGTTCATCACGCCCCCAACCCTGTATCATGTGGATGGCAAAAGCCTCAAGCCCAAAGCCGTGAAATCGCAGGCCCAAAGCTTTGACCCATCACCCTACCAAGTGGAACAGTTTTTCGCGCGTTCGGCCGACGGCACCTTTGTGCCTTACTTCATCGTGATGCATAAAGACACCGAATTCAATGGCAAAAATCCCACCCACATCTTTTCCTATGGTGGCTTCCGCAACTCACTGACGCCGTCTTATTCGGGTTCTTATGAAGCGCTGGAAGGGGCCTACGGCAAGCTGTGGTTGGATCGTGGCGGGGTGTTTGTTTCTGCCAACATCCGTGGCGGCGGGGCTTATGGACCCAAATGGCACAAAGCCGCGCTGTTGGAAAACCGCAACAAGTCGTATGAGGACTTTGAAGCGGTGGCTGAGGACTTGATCAAGCGCCGCATCACCTCGCCAGAACACTTGGGCATTGAAGGACGCTCCAACGGCGGCCTGTTGGTCGGTGCCACCATGACCCGACGTCCGGATTTGTATGGTGCGGTGATTTGTGGCGTGCCTTTGTTGGACATGAAGCGCTACAACAAGTTGTTGGCCGGTGCCAGTTGGATGGGTGAATACGGCAACCCCGATAAACCCGAACAATGGGCCTTCATCAAAACCTACAGCCCTTACCAAAACCTCAAACACGAGACTGAGTACCCCGCGACGTTTTTCTACACCTCGACCCGCGACGACCGGGTGCATCCGGGCCATGCCAGAAAAATGGCGGCCAAAATGATGTCATATGGGTACCCGATTTGGTATTACGAAAACACCGAAGGTGGCCACGGGGGCTCGAGCACCAATGAACAATTGGCCGAACGCTTGGCCTTGGCTTACACCCACTTGTGGACGCACCTCAAGTGAGTCGGCGGTTCTGGGGTGACTGACTGATCAAAGCAGGCGCTGGTGGTGGGCGGCGTTTCAGAATGGTTGGTTGTCAAATGACAGGGTGAAGCGGCCGTTTTGGTGGGTCAAGTGCACCCGGCCATGATCGTAGTTTCGGGGAATGAACTCAAAGGTGTCGAAGCGTTGTTGTTGGTCTTGGCCTTGGTGATCCAACCAAGTAATCCTGATTTCATCGGTTAAGCGGTGTTGCTGATAAATGCCGGTTTCCCGGCTGTTGGCCGGCACCCGCAAATACTCAAAAGACAAGTCTCCCAACCACAAAGTCACGTCATCAATGGGCTGATCGGCCTCGTTGATCACCACAATCAAATACCGCTCATGCTGGCAGGCACTGAGCAACAACAAAGCCCAGGTTAAAGCCAACAGTTTGCCCAGAGTAAGCAGGCGGTTCATGGAGGGGCGAGGGTTCATGGTCGTTTTGGGTCACACATCGGGTCATTCACACCCCTTCATTGTGCCAGTTGTAACCCTTGGCGGCAAAAAAAAATCACCTATAATGTCAGTTTTTGCCCCATTTGGGGTCTTCAAGGTATGAAAAACATCCTCCCATTGATGCTGATCGCCATTTTGTGGTCATGCAGCAGCAGCGACCACAGCGATGCGGCCAGTGATTCCAGTGCAGTATCCGCCGAGTCTGCAGCCACAGAACAGCTTGCACCAGCCGAGCCCAGATTGTCGGGTTTGTGGCGTGGGGTGCTGGACTCGCCGGGTGGCGAATTGCCGTTTGGCATCCAACTGGCACAGACGGCCGATGGTTACCAAGCCAAAATCCTCAATGGGCCTGAACAGGTCGACACCTCAGCGGTGTTGGTGACAGGCTCGCAAGTCGAAATTCAATTCAGTTGGTATGACGCCAGGCTCAAAGCCACGGTGGATGCAACGGGTCAGTCAATGCATGGTGAGTGGTCAAAAACCGCTGCGGATGAGCACATTTCTCGCTTGCCATTCACCGCCACCAAAGGCTACCCATACCGCTTCCGGGCTGACCATTCAAAGCTGGACGCCAGTGATGTGGGTGGGGTGTGGCAAGTTGAATTTGTCGATGAAGATGGCCCCTCGGTGGCGGTGGGTGAGTTTCAGCAGAGCGGCACCAAGGTCAATGGCACCTTCCTCACACCGACCGGCGATTACCGCTACCTGGCCGGTCAGGTCCAAGCCGGGGTGTTGCGTTTGTCGGCCTTTGATGGCGCCCATGCGTTTTTGTTTGAAGCACACCTCGAAGGGAATCAATTGACCGGCGATTTTTGGTCCCGGGACACATACCACGCCACCTGGACGGCGCACCGCAATGACCAGGCCCATGACGTGTTGCCTGATGCGTGGCAGGCGGTCAAACTGACCACCGATGAAATCCAATTTGCCTTTCCGGACGAAACCGGCCAATTGGTGCGGTTGTCTGACCCACGTTTTGCCAACAAAGCGGTGATCATCAACATCTTTGGCACTTGGTGCCCAAATTGCAATGACGAAGCACCGGTGTTGGCTGGGTTTTATCAGCAATACCGCGATCAAGGCCTGGAAATCGTGGGCTTGGCTTTTGAATACACCGATGATCCGGTCCGTGACTTCCAACAAATTGCGGCCTTTCGACAACGCCACGGCATAGACTACCCCTTGCTCAGGGCGGGCCAAAATGACAAAGCCGAAGCGGCTCAAATCTTGGGTTTTGTGGATCAAATCGTGGCCTATCCGACCAGCCTCTTCCTGGACCGTGATCACCGGGTGGTCAACATCCATTCGGGGTTTGCTGGCCCTGGTACCGGCGCCCATTATGAGCAACTGGTGCAACAGCTGGAAGCGCAAATTCAAGCCCTGTTGCTTGAATGAGCTCAAACAACACTGGCATGTCCCTTGAATTTCCCTATAATGATTGGCAGTGGATGGTGGCTTGACCGCGTCTGCAAACTATCGGAGCCCAACGGCGGCTTCATCAATCACTCAATCTAAAAAGGAAAGGAACGCTATGAAAGCATTGAAAATCTTTGGAATCTTATTAATCGTATTTGGCGCTGTGGATCTGATCGGCAGTTACTCGGGCTTCGACCTGTGGGGCCGCCTGGGAGTGACCCTGCCTGATCTGTTGTGGAAGTATTCTTCTTACATCGAAATAGGTTTGGGCCTGTTGTTGTTCAACATCGGCGGCGCGCAGCCGGCCGACGATGCCGAAGACAATGGCTGATCATTGGATCGCCTGGAATCAAACCCAACACCGTCGGTGCTTGGGTTTTTTTGGGCTTGCTAAAAGTTCATTGCCATCACATCTGGATGGCGCAATTGATAATTGAGTTGTGCTTTGATTCGCTGGTTGTCGATGACTTTATCACTGCCACCCTTGGCGGTGGTGAAGGTTGGTGGCGGCACCTGTAACTGATCCGCCATGGCCTGGTAAAAATCCAATTTGCGCGGGTGGGTGTCGGCACAGACGTTGAAGATTTGTGGCCATGCGTGCTGCTCGATGATGGCCTGCAACACCCCGATGCAGTCATCCAAATGCACCAAGTTGACCCGCGCCTGGGGATTTTTCAAAGTTCGGCCTGACTGGAAGAATCGACCTGGATGCCGGCCGGGCCCCACCAAACCGGCCAACCGCAAAATCGTGTGTCGCGAAGATTCCATCACCAACTGTTCAATCACCCTCAAAGGACTGTCATCATGCAAAGCCTCACTGCTTTCATCATGAATCTGACCATTGTTGGTATAAACCGAAGTGGAGCTGGTGAAAATCAGGTGCGGCTGGTGTGGGGCCGAGTCCAGTTGTTGCAGCAAGCGGGCAAATGCGGCCACGTCTTTGCTGGTGATGGCGATGACCAAAACATCCGCCGCCAACAATTCTGAGGATGGGTCCAACTCATCCCCCAACCGATAAACCAGGGCCGGCAGCCCGGTCTCTTGTAAAGCTTGTGCTTTGGTGGCATCGGTGGTGGTGACCTTTACTGGGTGACCCAAGTCTTGGCAATGCCTGGCGGCCGGTTCGGCCAACCAGCCGCTGCCGATGAATTGGATGCGCATCATGCTTTGGGCAAGGTCACACCCACCTGTCCTTGATACTTGCCGCCACGGTCTTTGTAAGACACGTCACACACCTCATCGGATTCAAAGAACAAAAACTGCGCCACCCCTTCATTGGCATAAATCTTAGCTGGCAAAGGGGTGGTGTTGGAAAATTCCAGGGTCACATGACCTTCCCATTCGGGTTCCAATGGGGTCACATTAACGATGATGCCACAGCGGGCATAAGTCGATTTGCCCAAACACACGGTCAGCACATTGCGGGGTATCTTTAAGTATTCGACGGTGCGGGCCAAACAAAATGAGTTGGGTGGAATGATGCAGACGTCGGCTTTCACATCGACAAAGCTTTTGCGATCAAATTTCTTGGGGTCCACCACCGCGCTGTTGATGTTGTGAAAGATTTTGAACTCATCAGAACATCGCACATCGTAACCATAACTGGAGGTGCCGTAAGAGATGATTTTGTTGTTTCTGGCGGTGGTTCTGACCTGATCGGCAGTGAATGGGCTGATCATGTCGTGTTCTTGGGCCATGCGGCGAATCCATTTGTCTGATTTGATGCTCATGTGTGGTCGGTGCTCCGGTGAATTATTTTTTATGTAATTTGAGGCTGTCGGTGAGGCTGAACTTGATGGGGCATTGAGCCAGGTTTTGGGCGGTGCGCAGGCCCATCATCAAGGCCTGTTCGTTCAAGGGGTGGGCCGTTTGCCAAACCGCTGCGGGCTGACCCGCGTCCATCTGCACCCTGAGGTCGATGTTTAAGGGCATTTGACCCAATAAGGGCACTTCGAACTCTGCTGCCATTTGAGCACCGCCATGCTGGCCAAAGATGTGCGCTTCATGGCCGCAGTTATCGCAGACATAGGTGCTCATGTTTTCAATCACGCCCAGCACCGGGATTTCCACTTTTTGGAACATGGCCAGGGCCTTTTGGGCGTCCAATAAGGCAATGTCTTGCGGCGTGGTAACCAGCACCGCTGCGGTGACTGGGATCTTTTGGATCATGGTCAATTGGATGTCTCCGGTGCCTGGTGGCAGGTCCATGATCAAATAATCCAAACCATGCCAGCGGGTGTCTTGAATCATTTGCATCAAGGCTTTGGTGACCATGGCTCCGCGCCAAATGGCCGGATCCTTCTCGCCCAGGATGTAACCCAATGACATGGTTTGTAAGCCATCGGCAGACACCGGCAAAAAAGACTTTTGGTCGGGTGACTCGGGTTTTTGGCTGACCCCCAGCATTTTGGGAATGCTGGGACCATAGATGTCGGCATCGAGAATGCCCACCGTGGCGCCCAGTTGTTGCAAGCTTTTGGCCAACATCACACTCATGGTGGATTTGCCCACCCCGCCTTTGCCTGAAGCCACCGCAATGATGTTTTTCACGCCCTTCAGCGGCTGAATGCCCTCGCGGACCTGGTGTTGGCGAATGCGTTGCTTCAACAGCCACGATTGTTGACCCAGTTCTGCGTTGAGCCAAGTTTGGTATTGTTCGGTAAACGGCGCCATGGGGAAGCGAAATTCGGCACGACCTTTATTGGCATTGAGGTCAATCGATTTGCCGATCGCTTGGCCGGTCACGGCATCATTTTGTGGGTTGTTTGGGCTCATGGTGGTCATTCCATCACTTTTTTGATCAGTGCCAATGTAGATGGGTCTAAAGCCATCTCATTCAAGGTGTTATTTTCCACATGTTGCTGGATGTCGCGAGCAATTGATTTGCCCAGTTCCACCCCCGGTTGATCAAAGCAATTGATGTTCCAAATCACGGCTTGGGTGTAGATCATGTGTTCATACATGGCCAGCAACTGCCCCACGGAACGGGCCGACAGGTTTTTCAGCAACAATGTGGTGCTTGGTTTGTTGCCTGGGCAACCTTTCATGCTGTGATCTTCTTCCTTGCCTTGCATCAGTGCCGCCCCTTGGGCGATTAAATTGAACAACAAAAAGTCTTGGCTTGGGGATTTGTGTTCCAGCACCCCGATGAAATCCAGGGGCAGGGCATCAATGCCTTGATGAAAGGCCTGGAAGAAGGCGTGTTGTGACAATTGACCATGATCGCCAAACACCCAAGGTGTGGTGGGGTAGTTGATCACATCCCCGTTGACGTTGTGCATTTTGCCAGCACTTTCCATCATCAATTGTTGCAACCATTTGGGCAGGCTGCGCAAGCGGGCATCATAGGGCAAGCAGCTGTATGCAGACAAACCGATGAAATTGCGGTACCAGATCGACATCAGGGCCATCAGCACCGGGATGTTGTGGGCAAATTCTTGTTGCCGGTAATGCAAATCCATGGCGTGGGCCCCGGCCAATAAGTCGAGGAATTTTTGTTTGCCAGCGGCCAGTACAATGGGGAAGCCGATGGCTGACCACAACGAGAAACGCCCGCCAATGGACTCATCAAAAAGCAAAATCATGTGGGGTGGGATGCCGGCCTCCAGCGCCCGTTGTTGGTTGGCGGTGATGGCCATCAATGAACTTTGCTGATCATTGGGCGCATAACTCGGGATGTTTTTCAGTTTGGCATGGATGGCCCTGGCATTCATCAAAGTTTCCACGGTGGAAAAACTTTTGGAACTGATGCAAAACAAACAATGCTCAATGTCGATGGAATTGAACAGTTGGTTGAGCAAAGAGTCGTCCACACTGGCGGCGAAGAAAATGGGGATGCGGCTTTCGCTTTGTAATTCAGTCAAGGCCTCCACCACCAGCCGGGGGCCGAGGTAAGAACCACCAATGCCGATGTTGACCAATTGTTTGACCGGTTGTCCAAAACCGGTTTTGATGTCGCCAGCCAAAACCCGATCAGCCAATCCGAAGATGGACTGAATGTTGTCTTGGTAATTGGGGTGATCAGGATCCCTGAGGGTGGTGTGGGTGGCGGGCAATTGATCGGTGGTGTTGACCACATCGCCATTGAACAGCTGTTCAATGGCCGCTTGCAGATTGGCGTGGCTGGCCAGGTCACACAGGGCCGCCAGGGCCTCCTCGTCCAGCCAATTTTTCGACAGATCCAAGTAGATGTTGTCGTGCTCAAACACCAAAGCCTGGTGTCGATTGGGTTTTTGCCACAAGCTGGCCAGGTCTTTGATGGCATCCTGACTGGCCAATTCGGTGAGACGGTCCCACAGTGGGTTGTTCTGCATGAGGCAAGGGCCTGTTTTGTCAAACGGGTTATTGTAGCTCAAGGGTGCCATGAGATAAAGCCATGATGGCAGTGGTCGCCGATGCGTGTCCGACCCGTCCGTGGGTCATTGGGGCCAAAAAAAAACCCATCCAAATTGGATGGGTTAAATACGATATTTTACTTTTGTGCCCTGCTTGTCTTGGAGTTTCGAATGATTTACTCTAAAACTGGTAACAATATTAAACCAAGATTGGCTTAAAAGCAACACCAATTTGGCTTTTTGTTTAAAAAAAACAACAAAAATGACATGGAAGGCGTTTTTGTTGCAAAAAAACAACATTTTTCAGGGCAAATGGGTGCCTTTTAAGCCACTTCTGCGCTGAGCTGCAGGCAGGCGACTCAATGTCATGTGGCAATTTGTGCTGGCCAACAGCCTCAGCATGTCTCGCTGTAATTTGACCGGCAATTGGGGTTTGAGTTCCAACAGCGGTGTGGTGACAAAACAACGTTCAGCGATCAACGGGTGGGGCACACACAAATGCTTGGAGTGATGTCGTTGACGACCAACCAGTAACAGGTCAATGTCGATGTTTCTGGCATGCCAGCGGGCGTTGGGTTGTCGCTGCATCAGGCGGTATTCGATCACTTTGATGTGTTGCAGCAAGGCACTGGGTGTGAGTTGGGATTTGAGGTGCAAGGCGGTGTTGATGAAATCGTTTTGTGCGGTCACGCCCCAGGCTGGACTTTGATACCATTGGGCACTTCGCAACACCTTTGATTGAGGCAGGCGTTGCAACCACTTGATGGCCCGGTTGAGTTGTTTGACGGGGTTGTTCAAGTTGCTGCCCAGACCCAGATAAATATCGGTGCCAGGCCAGGTGGCCTGCGCCGCCTTACAAGGCATGGTCGATTTTTTTGCGTTTGACTTTTTTGCCAAAAATGAGGCTTTTGATGCCTTCTGGTGACAGGCTTTGGATGTTGGTCCAAAATTCGGCTTTGCGAGACAAGCGCTCTTGCACTTCACTGCGCAACAACAAAAAGTCGTAAGCCGCGCGGAAACGGGGGTGGTGCAGGGTGCTGTAAACCCCTTTGCCATACATTTTCTTGAATCGCAGCTGCAACATCCACATTTGGCGGATGCCGTTTTGAATGGCCTTGGGCACCATCAAGTGGTGGCGTTGATTGGCCATCACCAAACTTGTGGCTTCATGCAGGGCGTCATGTGGGTTTTTGCCATTGTTCAATAATTGGTCATACAGCGGAATGAACTCCAGCCACATGACACAGGCACTGAGGAACACCGGGGTCACGGATTGACCATTTTTCAAACGGTGGTCGGTGTTGCGGAAGGCCAGGCGCAAAAACAGGTCCCATTGTTCATCGGAGCGGGCAATTTTGGCCGGCATCGGGAACAAAATCTCAAACAGTTTCAACTCAACCAAACAGTCATAGGCGATTTCCATGTTGCCGCAATGGAACATTTTGATGGCCTCATCAAACAATCGGGCGGTGGGCACTTGGCGCAGGTTTTCCCGGTTGTTGATGATGTCCTGTTTCATCTCTTCGGTCAAGGTCAAACCCAATTTGGCATGAAACCGCACGGCCCGCAGCATGCGCACCGGGTCTTCAACGAACCGTTTGTTGGGGTTGCCAATCAGCCGAAGTTCGCCTTTTTTCAGGTCATGCACCCCGGCGGTGAAATCCAGGATGGTTTGTTCGTTGATGTCGTAATACAAGGCGTTGCAACTGAAGTCACGACGGATGGCGTCCTGATCCACCGTGCCAAACACATTGTCGCGGATGATCTGACCTTTTTTCATCACCCGGTCACCGGGTTCGGTGCCGCGGAATGTGGCCACCTCATAGATGCTGTTGCCCATGTACACGTGGGCCAGGCGAAATCGGCGGCCAATCAAACGGCATTTGCCTTTGAAAATGGCTTTGATGTCTTCGGGTGTGGCATCGGTGGCAATGTCAAAATCTTTGGGGTGCAGGCCCAACAACAAATCACGCACGGCACCGCCGACCAAGTAGGCTTCGAAGCCATGCTCGACCAACTTGTTGATGATTTTTTTGCTGGCGTTACTGATTTCGCCATTGGGCAACCGGTGTTCGAATTGATGGTATGTGATGAGGTTATGGTCTAGCAAGATTGTTGACTGCGTTTTATTGGCTTGTTGTATAATTGCGCATTATATCAAATCGAGGAGCTGTTGAATGACTTTTGTGGTGACTGAGGCCTGCATCAAGTGCAAATACACCGACTGTGTGGAGGTCTGTCCAGTGGATTGTTTTCATGAAGGACCGAATTTTCTGGTGATCGACCCAGAAGAGTGCATCGACTGTACTTTGTGTGAACCCGAATGTCCCATTGAAGCCATTTATCCGGAAGATGATTTGCCGGCCGGGCAAGAGTCTTTCATTGAATTGAACAAGGAGTTGTCCGCCGTGTGGCCGGTCATCACCGAGATGAAGGACCACCCTGAAGATGCCGATGATTGGGCCCAAGTCAAAGACAAGACGCATTTATTGGACCGCGGGGAAGATTAATGGTCCAAAAATAATGAACAAGAAAAAAGGCGCCTGTTGGCGCCTTTTTTTATCCGCTTTATAACCAGACCATCAGTCCTTGGTGGCGGCTTCAAAGATGTGTGTAAACAAGTCATCAATGACGTATGAGGAGGGGGCTTCAAAGTCGATGGTCTGCAACCAAATTTGTTGCTTCTGTGGCAACTTCAGACAGGTCAATACGTATTCGCCAGAGCGGTCAATGTAGCTGCTGTTGAGGCTGAACAGTTTTTTGAAAAACCCTTGTTTTTCCACTTCATCGGTGATCGGGTCATAGAACCGAAAGGTGGCCTGGCAGTTGTCGGGGTCTTCGTCCAGCAACAGCCAATTGTAACCATGATCACCGACCATCAAATCCCAGGCATCCTGGTCATTGAATATTTCAATGGTGGGCATGCCGCCTGATTCTATGATCACCACATTTTCATCGTCACTGCGGCGTCTGGCAAAAGCCATCTCAGGGGGTTTGGTATCAGGGGTCGCGCCGTCACCGGTGGACGCCACTGCCGGGATGTCCAAATTGTTGTTGGTGCGGGGCAGATCTTGTCCTTCCACAGGATTCAGGGCTGGGGTGCTTTCGGCAGCCAGGTAAGGCTCTTCCTTAACCATGCGCTTGCAGTTGACCAACAGGCCACACAGTGCCAGCATCAGAATGGATTTGAACATTGTTTTCATAAAGAACTAAACTCCTTGCGGATGGGGTTGAGGTATTTGTTGAGGTCGCTTTTGCTGACATGGGTCAGCAGTAAAGGGGCACGGATGCCGTCATCCATCAAGCCGGCCTCGTGCATGATGGCTTTGACTGGACATGGGTTGGGTTCATGAAACAGCCATTGGTAAAATGGTTCCATCTCGGCATTTTTCAACTCGGCTTCGGCCACTTGGCCCAATTGCATCAGATCACACATTTGCTTGATCGCTTTGGGGCGGGCATTGGCGGCGACACTGATCACGCCATCGGCACCATGCGCCATGGCTTGTACAAAGGTGCCGTCATCACCTGACAGCACCGCGAAATTTTTGATTTTGGCCAGTTTCTCCACCCGTTGCATGTCGGCTTTGGCTTCCTTGATGCCAATGATGTTGGGGTGGGTGGCCAAAGTGGCCGTGGTGGCGGCCTGCAAGTCATTCCCAGTTCTACTGGGCACATTGTACAACACCACCGGCAGGGGTGACTCGTCGGCGATCTGTTTGAAATGGTGCATCAAACTGCGCTGTGTCAGGGTCAAATAATAAGGGGTGACCACCAGCACCGCTTGGGCGCCGTCGGCTTGTGCTTGCCGATTGGCGGCGGACACTTTGGCCGGATCAATGGCGCCGGTGCCGGCCATGACCCAGGTGTTGGTGCCGTGGCACAGTTGCGCCGCTTGTTGGATCAATTGGCTGATTTCAGCCGCAGACAACAAAGCCGATTCACCGGTGGTGCCAGCCACCACCAGCACCTGGGTGCCACAGCTGATGTGCCATTGAATCAGCTGAGTCCATTGTTCCAGGTTGATGCGACCGTCGGCGTGCATCGGTGTGACCAGGGCCACCATGCTGCCGGTCAAATCTTTGGCTTGAATTTGCCCCATTGAGACTTGTATCTGCTTTACAAAAGCGCATAATTATATGCTTTTTTTAAATCAGGTGTATTAAACAATGGTTAAAATATCGAATAAAATCTGGACCCAATCTGTCCCCCTCACTGACGGCTCAGAACAATCCTTGAGTGATTGCGTTGCACAAACCCTGGTGGTGTATTTTTACCCCCGCGCCAACACCCCAGGATGTACCACTGAGAGCCAGGATTTCAGTGCCGAATATGCGGCGTTTCAGGCCGCTGGTTGCCAGGTGTTGGGGGTGTCGCAAGACTCGTTAAAGAAACAACAAAACTTCAAACACAAATTCGACATGCCCTTTGAATTGGTGGCCGATGTGGATGGTGTCTTGTGTGCAGCGTTTGAGGTCATCAAAGAGAAGAAAATGTATGGCAAAACCTTCATGGGCATCGAACGCAGCACTTTTGTGTTGGATGCACAAGGCACCGTGGTGGCTGAATGGCGCAAAGTGAAAGTGCCAGGCCATGTGGCTGAAGTTTTGACTGCAGTCAAAGAAATGTAACGCGATTTGAGCTATAATTAACGCCCACAAAAACAGTTCAAAAACGAAAACAAAGGATCAGTCAATGAGTCAAAAAATCACCGTCATCAAAGGGGATGGCATCGGACCCGAAATCATGGACGCCACATTGCGCGTGTTGGATCACTTGCATCTGGATTTTGAGTATGAATTCAAAGCCGCTGGTCTGGCCGCCTTGGAACAATATGACGAGTTGTTACCGGCAGACACCTTGGATGCCATTGCCGCCAACCACATATGTTTGAAAGGACCTTTGACCACACCGGTGGGCAAAGGATTCAGTTCCATCAACGTGGCTTTGCGGCGCCATTTCAACCTGTATGCCAACGTGCGGCCGGTGATCACTTTTGAAGGTACCCAGGCCCGTTACGCCGACATTGACATCCTGACCATCCGGGAAAACACCGAGGGCGCCTACCTCAGTGACGGACAGACCATCAATGAAGCCCGCACCGTGGCCGAATCAAAAATTGTGGTGACCCGTGAGGCTTCGGAGAACATCGTTCGTTATGCTTTTGACATCGCCCGCAAAGCCGGTCGCAAGAAAGTCACGGCCGTACACAAAGCCAACATCATGAAAACCACCAGTGGTTTGTTCCTGGAAGTGGCACAAGAAGTGGCCAAGGAATATCCCGACATCGAATTCAACACCTTGATTGTGGACAACACCTGCATGCAATTGGTGATGAACCCGGCGCAATTTGATGTGATTGTCACCACCAACTTGTTCGGTGACATCATTTCAGATTTGTGTGCCGGTTTGGTTGGTGGCTTGGGCATGGCGCCCGGTGCCAACATTGGCCAGGAAGTGGCCATGTTTGAAGCGGTACATGGCTCAGCGCCGGACATCGCCGGCAAAAAAATAGCCAATCCCACGGCGTTGATCTTGGCCGCGGCCATGATGGTCGAGCATTTGGGTCACGTCGAGGCGGCTGGTCGCATACGTCAGGCCATCAAAGCCACGTTGTTGGCCAAAGACCGCTTGACTGGCGACCTGGGCGGCACCGCCCACACCGCCGAGTTCACCGATGCCGTGATTGCCCGGTTGTGAGGCGGTGTTGCGGTGTCGAGCCGTTGGTTCGGTTGAGCAAAGAATCCGGGGATGTGTTGGCCATTGTTGTCTTTTTGCAACATGAGCCCCAAAAAAGCCGCTTTTTTGCGGCTTTTGCGTGTTGAAAAATTGACTTTCTGTTGTATTTTTGCAAAAATTGCCGGTGAAGCCAACAATTGAATCAATGGTTAAAAAAGTCAATCAATTCATTTTAATCTTGATGATGATCCCGGCCCTGATTGGAACCGCCCATTCAGCGTCGGATTTGTCATTGTTTGGTGTGGCTGCGATTTCTGCCCAGCACACGCCCGCTTCCCGCCTAAACAGCACCATGGAATTGGGTCACTGGCGCAACAGCATTGCTGAGCGCATCTATCCCAACTTTTACTCCAACTTGCAATTGTCTCAAGCCGATCATTTTGCCGACGCCATGAGTTTGCAAGGGGCCAAGTTGTATTTCAACGCCAAGCGCTTCAATGAAATCAGCCAATTGACCAGTGGCAAGTCCTATTTCTTCACCTTTGATTACGATCAGTCGATCTTACAGCCGGTCAATTTTCAGGATTCACCGTTCCAGTTTGATCAGCTGTTGCTGGTTGACAACGAATCTTTCAGCCGCAGCATCTTCGCCCCAGGTGTGGCTTATCGTTACAGCGATGATTCTGAATTGAGTTTTGCCGTGGTGTTTGCCCAACAAAACTATTCTGACATCAATTTCCTCGCTTCTGAAATTAATGGCTTTGATCAATTGGACTTGTATTCAGTCAGTTACACCGAAACCAGCAATGGCTTGGGTTTGAACCTGGGTTGGTCGCAAGACTTTTTCAGCCGCTTTCATGTGGACACCCAATACCAATCCAAAATTGACATGGATGGCTTCAGTCGCTTGTTGGGTGTGCAAGCCGATCCGGCGGACTTTGATATTCCAGAACAGATCAATGTCGCGGTTGGGTTTGATTTGACCGATCGCAACACCATCACCTTCAAGGCCACCCACAATTATTACAGCGACATCAATGCCTTCATCAGTCGCTCGTATCCTGACATTTTCCTGACGTTCTTGAATGACTTGGAAAGTCCGGATTTTCAGTGGGACGACCAAACGGTCTTTGCTGTGAACATGGCCCATCGCTTTGACAGCGGCGCCGTCTTCAACGTCGAGTACTCAGGTCGCCAACAACCGCCGGCCACCGACGCCGATCTGACCACCATTTTGAAAGCCATTTCAGCCCCTTACAGTGTGCGGGTCGGGTTGAACACCCCATTGTTTGGCGGCGAATTGGATCTGTATGCCAGTTATGCGCCGAAGCCCCTGAACTTTGGCCGCACTGATTTTGGCAGTGTCAGCAGTGAATTGAGAGGCAAACACACCGAAGCGGTGTTGTCTTGGTTGTTCACATTCTGATGTGTAGGGACTGAATGCAATCAGTCCAATGACCATCCCCACAACAACGCAAAACGCCCCATGAATGTCATTTCCAGTTGGTTCAAACGCAACTTCTCTGACCCACAAATCGTCATCCTGATCTCGGTTTTGATCCTGGGGTTTGTGTTTGTGATTTACTTTGGCCGCGCCCTGGCACCGTTTTTAACCAGCATCGTGGTGGCCTATTTGTTGGAAAGCGTGATTGTGCGCTTGGAAAAACTCAAGATTCCACGCATCCTTGCGGTTGGTTTGGTGTTCTTGGTGTTCATCGCGGTGATGTTTGTGTTGTTGATTTGGTTGGTGCCTAAGCTCACCACCCAGGTCACGCAACTGGTTCAGGCTTTACCGGCTTACATTTCAACCGGCCTTGACTTTTTGCGCACCATGCCAGAAAAATACCCCACATTGGTGAAAGAAGAGCAGATGCAGTCGGTGATCGCCAGCGTCACCAATGAGATGACCGCCATGGGCCAAACGTTATTGGGTAAAACCGTGTCTTCGGTCTTCAGTGCTTTTTCTATTGCGGTTTTTTTGGTGGTGATGCCCATTTTGGTGTTCTTTTTGTTGAAAGACAAAACCATCATCGTCACTTGGTTTCGGCAGTTCATTCCCAAGGACTCCAAACTCACATTATCCGTATGGCATCAAGTGGATGTGCAAATCGGCAATTACGTGCGCGGCAAAGCCTTTGAAATCCTGTTGGTCGGCTTGACCAGTTACATTGTGTTTGTGTTCCTGGATCTGGAATACGCCATCTTGCTGGCGACATTGACCGGTTTTTCGGTGTTGGTGCCGTTCATTGGCGCCGTGGCAGTGACCATCCCCATCGCTTTGGTGGCCTTCTTCCAGTTTGGTTGGACCGGCCCTTTTGCTTATGTGATGATCTCGTATGGGGTGATCCAGATGCTGGATGGCAATGTGTTGGTGCCTTGGTTGTTTTCGGAGGTCAATAATTTACACCCGGTGGCGATCATCGTCGCGGTGTTGTTCTTTGGTGGGGTGTGGGGCTTTTGGGGGGTGTTTTTTGCCATTCCGTTGGCCACCTTGGTCAATGCCATCATCGAGTCTTGGCCCAAAACCATCGTCACCCCAGAAACCGAACAGGCGCCGTAAGCGCGGCTTTCAGGAACGCAACATTTGATCCAATTGGCCGGCTTGCTCCAGCGCGTACAAATCATCAAATCCGCCCACGTGCTGATCGCCGATGAATATTTGCGGCACGCTGGTGCGGCCCGATCTTTCCATCATCACCAGCCGCTGTTGGCGGTCCTGATCCACCCGAATTTCTTCGAAGGCCAGGCCTTTGCTTTGCAGTAAATTTTTCGCGGCGTTGCAGTAAGGGCAGATCAAGGTGCTGTAAATGAGTATTTTGTTCATGGTCATGGGGTCACATGCAGTGTTTGGGTTTGGGTAAGCCGGCGTGTTTGCTGGCCAAACGCACCGGTCCGTCTGGGTACAGGCGATACAGGTGGCGCGAATCGATGGCCGGATCAAGCCGCTGACGCAGCACTTTGATCAACAAGCGCATCGGCGGGGTGTCGCCAGTCTCATCAAACAGGTCTTGCACCGCACGAATCAGCGCCCAATGGTCATCGGTTAGGATGATGTGGTCGGTGTCAGCCAGTTGTTGCGCCACTTGCTGATTCCAGTCTTGGCGGTTTTGTAGGTGACCGTGTTGATCGGTGTTCAGGGATTTCATTTCCAGGCCCAGGTGTTGTGGTGTTCACTGATCAGTTCAACCCATTGCTGTGGACTGATCAACTCAGGTCCTTGGTGGTGGTCATCGGCATCTGACAAGGCGCTGCCCATGACCCGGTACCAGGGACGTTCAATGGCCCCCATGTGGGTGCGAATGAATTCGATTTCAAGGGCGTTGAGCTGGCCGTAAACCACCAAGGCGTCTGCTGTGCCAATCCATTGACAGTGTTGTTGAAAGTGCGATTTGTCATGCCAATGACACAGGTGTAAGGTTTTCATGACACAAATCCTGCGGTCGATTTCAGTCGCTCCAATTCGGCGTGATCAATGGTGCGAACTGGCCATGAACATGCCACAGGTGGCTCGGCATTGAGCAACAAAAACTCATCCACGCCATACAAATTCAAAGCCCGCCACGACTGATTGAGGGTGTCAGAAGCCATCAGTTTTTGCAACACGGGGGCGGTCATAACCACCTGCACATCATGATCAAAGTTGAGCATGGCCAAGCACAGCAGGTGCTGTTGTTGCAAGCCATCGGCATCCAGGTGTTCGTGTAACAAAAACAAAGTCTGCATCAGGCCAGCTCAACGGTGCGGTCGGCTTGTTCCATGGCTTGGGTCAAGGCGGCCAGACCCACCACTTCAAAACCGGGTGGTTTGGAGTCAACCTCGATGTGCCAATGCTGCAGTTGGGTGCTGCACAACAACAGACGGGCCCCGCTGTGTTGTTGCCATTGTTGCCAGGCCTTCAGCAGTTTTGGGTGTTCAATTAACTTCACCGCTTCGCCATACAAAAACACCGCGTTCACGGCATGGCCCTCAGCAGCCATGGCTCGGGCCAACGGCAAAGCCTGTTGTAAGGTGGTGGGCCACTGCTTGGCGGCATTGATCAACAAACAGAATTTCATGGCTTTATTGTAACCCCTTGGCGCCAAAAAACCAGCGACCGTGAGGCGGCCAATTGATGGTGGCAACACGGTGAGTCTGGGGCCGTGAATTGATGCCTTTTCGTTGTTGGGGATCTGTTAAAATTGTTGCGTCAGATAAAAAGAACGGTGGCGGTTCTCTTGAAACGCCAGCAAAGACCCATAAACCTGATTTGTGGCTGAATTAAACACGCTTTTAATGGTCCAAAGCATACACTATGAAGATGAAGAAAAACCCGCAAATGTTGTTGTTGCTGTTGTTGCTGGTGATCACCTCAGCAACTGCCCAGTTCAAATTGCCTGATTTGGGTAATCCTGCCGATAAGGTGTTGTCTGCTGATGATGAACAGCGGTACCGACAAAACATCAAACAACAAATGTATCAATACAACTTCGTCATGACCGACCCCATCGTGGCCTCATACATTTATCACCTGGGCTACCGGTTGGCAGCGAATTCCAACAAGCCGGATCAACCGTTTGATTTTTTTCTGGTGCCAGCCAATGTCATCAATGCCTCGGCTTATCCAGGCGGCTTGATCGTGGTTTACAGTGGTCTGCTGTTGCAAACCGACAGTGAAAGTGAACTGGCCGGGGTACTGGCCCACGAGATTGCCCACGTCAATCAACGACACATCTCGCGGATGTTGGCCAAGCAACAAAAAGCCACCGTGCCGGTGTTGTTGGGGATGTTGGCGGCCATCGCCGCGGCCCAATCAACCAACAGCGGTGATGCACCGGTGGCCATCGCCGCCAGTATGTCGGCCATCCAGCAACAACTGGCGATTAACTTCACCCGTTATCATGAATACGAAGCCGACCGGGTGGGCATCAACACCCTGCATGCATCCGGCTTGAACCCAGAGGGCATGGCCACCTTTTTTGCCAAATTGATGCAAAAAAACCGCGTGGACCCGCGCTATCAATTGCCAGAATATCTGCGCACCCACCCGTTGTCGATCAACCGCGTGACCGAAGCCCGCAACCGCTTGAATGCCTTCACGCCCAGGCCGGTTTATGAGTCTGAAATCTATGACTATGTGAAGCAACGTGTGCGGGTGCTGACAGTGGATGAATACACCGATTTGGAAGCTTATTTCACCGGTGCCTTAAAACAAGGTCAAAGCGACCCCAATGCGCTGATGTATGGCTTGGCGTTGTTGCATTATCTGGACAATGATTTCGCCCAAGCTTGGGCTTGGTTGCAAGAGATCCAAGCCACGCCCAAAGCCAAACACCTGGTCGATTTGTTGAAAGTGGAGGTCATGGCGCAGATGGATCGCACCCGGGCCAAAGCCTTGATTGATGACGTGTTGCGTTGGTACCCAGACAACGATGTGGTGTTGGAAACCACCGCCCAGGTGATGCTGCAATCCAAAGAATTGGCCTGGGTGGATGAAGCGATCAAGAACATCCGTAAACTGGTGCTGTCTCAGCCGGAGAACCCGCATTATTATGAGTTGTTATCAATTGCTTATTTGAATGCCTTGAAACCGATTCAAGCCGGAGAAGCCATGGCCCGCAAAGAACACCACATGGGGCGCAATTACCGTGCGGTCAGAATTTTGCGCAACCTGAAAAAAGACGACGGCCTGGATTATTACCAGTCGGCTGAAATCAACGCCTTGATTGCTTCATATGAACCCTTGATCACCGACCGCGAACGGCAACAAGAAATTGCCGCTGATCGGGGCATTGGCCGCCGCTGAGCGAATCACGCAACAGGGGCTTGAGACGGTCAATTTGGGTCCAATAAACTTTGCTATTCGGCATCAATTTGATTACAATGCGCGATTAGCTCAATTTTGACGAGAGTGTTATGGCACGAGTGACTGTAGAAGACTGCTTAGAAAAAGTACCCAATCGTTTTGATTTGGTCTTGATGGCCGCCAAGCGTGCGCGCCTGATCGCCAATGGCCAAGAGCCAATGGTTGAAGAAGAAAACGACAAACCCACTGTTTTGGCCTTGCGCGAAATTGCCGAAGAAAAAATCAATGACGAAGTGTTGGCCGAACTGGAATTGGAAGCCAAGCGTGCCCGTGAGTTGGAGGCTTGGAATGCAGCCGCTGAAACTCAAGACAATGAAGACAACGAGTAAGGTTTGTTCTGATCCCTTAAATGTGAGGTTCTGGATGTGACTGAGTTGTCATTCACATCCAAAACCATGAGCCACAAAGCGGTCCAAGCCGCGTTTAAAAAGCTCAAAGAAACCACCAACCCCTACCTCAACGCCGATGAAAAAGCCAAGCTCCGAGAAGCCGTGCATTTCGGTGCGTACGCCCACGAAAAACAAATCCGCAAGTCTGGCGAGCCATACATCACCCACCCCATCACCGTATCCACGGTGCTGGCCGAATTGCGGGTTGACCTTGACACCTTGATTGCCGGGGTGTTACACGACACCATTGAAGACACCGACATCACGTTCCAGGACATTGCCGAACACTTCAACAGTGACGTGGCCAACCTGGTGGAGGCAGTGACCAAACTGGATAAGCTGAAATTCAGAAACCTGAAGGAAGCCCAGGCCGAAACTTTTGTGAAAATGTTGTTTGCCATGGCCGATGACATTCGGGTGATCATCATCAAATTGTCGGACCGGTTGCATAACATGCGCACCATTGGTGCCATGAGTGCCTCAGGTCAACGGCGCATTTCTCGGGAAACTTTGGATGTGTATGCCCCGATTGCCGAGCGCATTGGTCTGAAGTCAATTCAGCATGAGTTGGAAGACCATGCGTTTCGGGCCTTGCACCCGAACCAATACCGCGCCATCAGCGATGCCTCGAAGAAAATTGCGGGAAACCGCAAAAAAGCGGTGGAGCGCATCCGAAAGAACATCGAAAAAGCGCTGTTGGAATCGGCCATGCATGCGGAAGTCACTGGGCGCCAAAAATCACCTTACAGCACCTACAAAAAGATCAAGTCCAAACAAGTTGACATCGACCAGATCCACGACCTGTTTGGGGTGCGCATTGTGGTCAAAGAGCTGCATCAATGCTACCTGGCCCTGGGTGTGATCCATAATTTGTATCCACCCAATGAGAACGGTTTCAAAGACTACATTGCGGTGCCCAAGCAAAATGGCTACCAGTCACTGCACTCGGTGGTCACCGGGCCTTTTGGTATGCGCTTGGAAGTGCAGATCCGCACCGAAGAAATGGATCAATTGTCCGAAGCCGGGGTGGCGGCCCATTGGCTGTACAAGCACAAAGGGGCTCAGCCGACGCAATCGCTGACCAAAGCCCGCAGCTGGTTGAATTCGCTGTTGAAGCTACAAAAAGACTCTGGCAGTTCTTTGGAGTTTTATGAAAACCTCAAAGCCGATCTGGGAACCGATGAAATTTACGTGTTCACGCCCAAAGGTGACATCGTGCAATTGCCACTCAAATCCACGGTGTTGGATTTTGCCTTTGCCATCCACACCTCAGTCGGGGCGCATGCCGAAAGCGCCGTGGTCAATGGCAACCCAGCCACACTGTCACAACAATTGGACACCGGCGACTCAGTGTCCATCAAAACCGCCAAAGGCTTGACTGTGACGGCCGATTGGCTGCGGGTGGTGGTGACCAGCAAAGCGCGCACCGCGATTCGCAAAGAGTTGAAAGACATCAAGGACGAAGACGCCTTGATCTTGGGCCACCGCATGCTGGATCGGGCCCTGGACACTTATGGGTACTCCTTTGAAAAACTGGACCCCCGTGCGATCAAGCGGGTGCTCAAGCATTACCAATTGAAGTCCATGGATGAGTTGCTCAAAGCCTTCGCCTTTGGGCAGTTGTTGCCTTCGATTGCGGCACGCAAACTGATGCCGCTGATGAAACAACGTCGCCTGGACAAAGATTACCAACCCAAGGAGTCGTTGACCATTGATGGCACCGAAGGCTCCATCGTAAATTACCCGAATTGTTGCATGCCCTTACCGGGTGATGAGATCACCGGCTACCTCAGTCCCAGCAAAGGGGTGGTGATCCACCGCAGTGGCTGCATCAACCTGCAGGAAACCTTGAAAAGTGCCCCCGAGCGCAAGGTGTTCTGCAGCTGGAGTGTCAACACTTCCGGCAATTTCAAAACCTCTTTGGAAGTGGATGTGGTCAACCGCACCGGCGTGCTGGCCAACCTGGCATCGCTGATTGCCAGTGAAGACATCAACATCGTCACCATCGACCAAAAAGACAAAGACACCGGTTTTTCACAACTGCTGTTCACCGTTGAAGTAGAAAACAAAGCCCACGCCAAACAATTGATGGATCAGTTGGAAGGCCACCGAGAAGTCGTCAACGTCAATCGAGTTTATCATGAAAAAAATCATTAATACCGACCAAGCCCCAGCTGCCATTGGCACCTATTCACAAGCCATTGTGCACGGCAACACCCTGTACACCTCGGGTCAAATCCCCATCGATCCAGCCACCGGTGAGATGTTGCCCCCAGATTTTGAGGCCCAGGCCCATCAGGTGTTCAAAAACCTGGCGGCGTTGGCCACAGCCGCTGGCACCCAGTTGCAAAATGCCATTAAATTGAATGTGTTTCTACAAGACCTGGAGAATTTCGCGGCCTTGAATCGCATCATGGGTGAACACATCGCGGAACCGTATCCAGCCCGTGCGGCGGTGCAAGTGGCCCGCTTGCCGAAGGATTCATTGATCGAAATCGATGCCATCATCGCGGTGAACTGAGGTCACGGCGCAACCAGGTGGCATGGAGCTGACTGATCTCAAAGGCATCGGCCAAACCACGGCAGAAAAATTGCTGGCCTTGGGCCTGTCTGAGGTCATCGATTTGCTGTTCCATTTGCCTTTGCGCTACGAGGACAAAACCCGCCTCACGCCAATCGATGAGCTGGTTGGTTTTCGCTATGCCCAAGTCGAAGGTGAAATCGTCAAATCCTATGTGACCCAAGGCCGTCGGCCGATATTGGTTTGTGAAATCGATGACGGCAGTGCCTGCATGCAGTTGAAGTTTTTCAATTTTTACTATTCGCAGAAAATCAAGATGCGCGCCGGCTTGCGCATCCGGGCCTATGGCGAGGTGCGCGATGGCATGTATGGCATGGAAATCATCCACCCGGAATTCAGTTTGGGTGCCAAGCAACCGGCCCTGGCCAAAAGCCTGACCCCGATTTACCCCAAATCAGAGGGCATTTCACAAAAGCTGTTACAAAAAGCCGCGGCGCAGGCCATCCAGATGTTGCAAGATGGGGCGTTTGAATTGGATGAATTGTTGCCGGCAGACTGGTTGGCGGCCCAGGCCATGCCGACTTTGGTTGAGGCCCTGCAGTTTGTGCACAGCCCGCCGCCCGACGCCGATGTGCTGCAACTGATCAACCACACCCACCCGGCCCAACAGCGCCTCAAGTTGGAGGAAATATTGGCACATTTTTTGGCCATGCACCAAGCCCGCACCGCGATCCAACAGCTCAATGCCCCGCGTTTGATCATGGCGCCGGGCCAAGCCCAAGGTGTGATGTCGTTGTTGCCTTTCGAATTGACTGGGGCGCAGCAGCGGGTGGTGCAAGAAATCCATCAGGACATGGCTTTGAATCACCCCATGCAACGTTTGGTGCAAGGGGATGTGGGCAGTGGCAAAACCGTGGTGGCGGCCTTGGCCATGCAAGCCGCCCTGGTCCACGGCAAACAAGCGGTGATGATGGCCCCGACTGAAATCCTGGCCGAGCAACACCTGCTGACCTTAAGCGAATACTTTCCGGACCGCGAAGTGGTGTTTTTGGCTGGCAAGGTCAAAGGTCAGGCCCGTGCCGAGGTGTTGGCCGCGATAGCCGGCACCGCTGAAGTGATCATTGGCACCCATGCCTTGTTTCAAGCCGATGTGCAGTACCGTGATTTGGCGCTGGTGATCATTGATGAGCAACACCGCTTTGGGGTCCACCAGCGTTTGTTGTTGAAACAAAAAGGCCAGGCCAGTGAGGACAACACCGAGCAGTTGATGCCGCACAACCTGATCATGACCGCCACCCCGATCCCACGCACCTTGGCTCAAATCGCCTATGCCAATTTGGATGTGTCGGTGATCGATGAATTACCACCCAACCGCAAAACCATCAACACCCTGTTGTTGGACAACCAAAAAATGCCACAACTGGCCGAACGCATCAAACAGGCCTGTGCCGGTGGTGAGCAGGCTTATTGGGTCTGCACCTTGATCGAAGAGTCTGAACACCTGCGGGCCAAAGCCGCGCAAGACACTTTTGCAGAACTGCAAGAATGGTTTCCTGACTTGCAAGTGGGTTTGATTCATGGGCGCTTGAAGGGCGATGAAAAACAAGCGGTGATGGACCGCTTCAAAGCCAATCAGATCCAATTGTTGGTGGCCACCACGGTGATTGAGGTGGGGGTGGATGTGCCCAATGCCAGCTTGATGGTGATCGACAACGCCGAACGCTTGGGTTTGTCGCAATTGCACCAATTGCGGGGCCGGGTGGGGCGGGGCAACCGCCAAAGCCACTGTGTGCTGATGTACCAGGCCCCCTTGAGTGAAAACGCCCAAGTGCGCCTGAGCACCATGCGCGAGACCAACGACGGTTTCCAAATCGCCCAACAAGACCTGAAACTGCGCGGCCCAGGTGAAATTCTGGGCACCCGCCAAAAAGGCAGCATGGAATTCCGCTTTTCCAATCCCGAACAAGACGCCGCCTTGTTTCAACAAGCCAAAGGCATGGCTGCTGACTTGCTGGCCTGCAACCCCCAAGCCTGTGAGCAACTGATCCAACGCTGGCAAAAACAAGCCCAACTCTTGGCCAAGGTTTGAGTCTGTGAAAAAAGGTATAATGAGCTCAGTGGCAGCTCCAAGAAAGCATGATAGCACCGTTTAAGAAAACACCCAAGAAACCTTACACCTGGCGCAGATTCCGCCGCGCCTTGCTGGGCTTGATCATTGGCCTGGGGGTATCGGCTTTGATTCTGTGGTTGATCAACGGGGTATTTGAACTGGGCATGCCGTGGGGCTTGGTGTTGAGTGCCGCCTATGTCTTTGTCATCGGACCCTTTTTCATCCAGTGGATCATGGATCAGTGCCGCCACCCTGACGACAAAGACGGCTCCAATCTGCCCCGCCTGGCCAAATTCTACCTGTTCCGTAAATAAGGCCAACCCATTTTCGTGATGGTGAGGGAGTTCGCAATCTGACCGAGATCTCTTCACTCACTGTGTTTGGTCGAGATGACCACATGAGTCATCCTCAGCGCTGCCAGTCGTTACCGCGTCCTGCTATCGCGGCACACCCATATCTATGTGGGCGGAAGGGGGCCGGGGTTATGAAATACCAAGGTCACTGAGCTTGACGAAGTGAACCTGAAAGCTGCGTGGTCTCAATTCAGTCATTCAACACAGAATGCCCGCTTGCCCCCCTTGTTCACTGACGATCTACACCGGCCGTCGTCCTCGGGCTTGATCCGGAGACCCATTTTCTAATCAGGCAACAAAACACCCAGGATAGACAGAACCAATCACACCCACCAAACTGTCCTGCCACCGTTCACTGTGCTAAATTAACCCCATGTCGAACACGAAATTCAATAAACCGATCCTCATGGTCCTGGCCGGATTTTTGGTTGGCGTGTTGGTGACAATCCTCAGTATGGTGGTGCTCACACCATTGGGCGCCGTGGTGTTTGGCTTAACCTTGGTGTTGGCCGGCTATTGGGTCTTCACCCACACCAAAAACCAATGGGCCCAACTGTTGGCCCTCACCCTCATGGTCTGCCCTGTGTTCATCATCCTGGCATTCTTCATCCGCTTCGTGCGCTTGTTGTTGCAGTAGACCAGGCCCAAACCCCAAGCCCACAGCATGCGATACTGACCTCAGGCACATGATTGGTTGCTGCGGCTTTGCTATGATGGATGTTTCTACATTTTCAGGAGGAAAATCATGCAATGTCCCAGCTGCCACTACTCCAGATTACAAGCCACCCGTTTGGACCAAGGCTTACCGGCTTTGGGTTGCGCCGATTGCGGCGGCGCCCTGTTGCCTTTGTTGTCCTATCGGGATTGGGTGGAACGATTGACCCCTGATGGCCACAGCGCTGAATCCAGTTCACTGACCTGCCAGGTCGAACACGACAGCCGCCGGGCATTGAGTTGCCCCAAGTGCAATGGCCTGATGACAAGGGCCTGTTAACACCCACTTAATGACCACTGTTCAGGTTACAAAGGTCACAATCAAGGCGCGAAAAGCGTGATTTGGTCATTCCAATCGAGCGATGAGCAACGCAGGGTGTGGCCTTTGTAGGCTGAACCCATGGGGCTGGGTCGTATTGATCACCCCTCTGCGTTATTCACTCGTTCATGTGGAATGACCACACATCACGACTGATGCCTTGATGGCTGATCAATACGATCCAGCAGTCGCCTTTCAGTGGGTGCTAACAGGTCCTAAATATCGCATCCAAAGTGACCAGGAAAACCGCTTGGACTTGTGTGACCATTGTGATGAGGCCTGGTTGGATGGGGGCGAATGGGCCTTGTTGCAAGCTTTGCAATTGACCGATCAGCTGCCACAAATCTTCACCGAAACCTGGCAACAACGGATCAGCCATGAACACAGCGAACAACGGCTGAAAGCCCGTTACCAACAACTGGTGGGCGCGGCCGACATCGAAAAAGCCGCGGCTTTCAGAGACTGGTTAAACCGACATGAAAAACGCGCTGAATTGTTGTTCTTCATCAGTCAGAAATAAGCCGCAAAAAGGGTTCGTTTTGAGTCGAAACCAAGCTGCCTCTTCACCAAAAAAAACTGGGGCCAATCGGCCCCAGTTTTCATGGTGCACCCAAGCTGTATCAATCGTCTGATAAGGGACTGGCATTCAACACGCCCCACACGAAATCGGTGCGGGCGGTGTTGAGGGTGACGGTGCCGGGTTGGAAAAACACGGCGGCTTCCGGGGCACCGTTGGTGACTTTGTTGATCCCATCCAGTGACAGGTTCATGGTGCCGCCGACGGTGTTGCCATTGGGCCCTTGGGCATTGGCGCCGGCTTGCACGTGACAGCTCATGCACGATGCGGTGTTGACAAATCCCCCTTCGGTGACCGAGGCGCCCATGTGCACCGGGGTGCCGTCGTTGTTATAAAAAGTGGTCTGGGTGCCTTTCAGGCGGTAGCTCTGCCAGGCCGCACTGTTGACTTTGGGCATGGGGTTTTGCTCGGTGACGTGGGTCACCGGACCTTGGCCCACCCCCATGGCTTTGAACAAATCGGCCAACTGTTCGGTCATGTCAGCTGATGGGTATTTTTCATTGCGCACAAACAGGTTGTCGCCCAGTTCGATGGTGGTTTGTTTCGGTGGAATGTAATGGCTCATGACGGCTTGTTGGCTGCCATCAGGCATGTTGACCTCAACCGAATATTGAAAGCCGTAACTGTCGTTACAACCGATGTAATCACAACGCCCAATGTTGTCGACGTGTTCGAAAGCATACCAGTGCCAGTTGGGCAGGGCTTTGGAAGCGCCGGTGACCGCCACCAAGTAATGGGTTTTCAATTCACCGCTTTCTGGGTTTTTGATCATCATGGTGATGTAAGGGTGCTCGGCATTGTTGGGCGGGGTGCTTGGGTCATTGTCGTGGTCTGAAATGTATCCCAGGATTGTCATCACTTCCTCGGAAATGAAATCCACTTTGAACATGATCGCGCTTTGCGGATAGCTGACTCCTTGACCACTGGGCCGTTGGGGGGCTTGTTGTTGGGCTTGAAATTGTTCACGCTTATACAGGTCGATCAGGCCGTTGGTGTGGTACAGGTCTTGGGTGACGCTGTAATTAAAAAACGGTAGGTTATGGTAGACGATTTCTGCCTCGGTGTCTCTGGCAATGCGCGAAACGTCGTCATCCAGATGCCTGGCCTGGCTGGCAATGTGCGGCGACAATTCATGCTCGTCGGCAAACACCGTGAGTTGAATGCCACCCATGGATTCCGGATACAAAGGGCAGTGGCTGTTGCCACCGCTGGCGTTACCGCGGTAGTTGGTTTTGCCGGTTTTGGGGTTCAGTTCGCAGCAGTCACTGTCTTTGGCATCGGCACAATAGGCTTTCGGTTTGGCCACCCAAATCTGTTGGTCGGTGGCCCAGTTTTGCCAAAATTCTGCGGTCACTGCGTTCATGAATTGGGTCCAGGCAAAGGCGTCCGGACAGGCCATGGCCGGGTTTTGGATGCCTTCGAAATGCATTTTTTTGCGGCTGACTTGCAAGGCGTCCTGACAATTGGCCGCATCACGGACGTGGCTTTTGAAGTACATGGCTTGGTCAATGCCGGTGGGCGATTGGTCGGCAAAGCCAGCTGAGACCCACAGCATCAGGACCATGGGCCACCAGCAGCCCATGAGCCGGCGTCTACCGGGCGGTCTTTTGGTGGTGTGCATCAGGTGTGATGGATGTATTGGATTGGATGTTGTGGTGCCTGCACAGGCGGTGGTTTGAACTTGGTTCATGATTTCCCCTCTTATTTGTTTTTTCGAAAACATGGGATGCACGTTATGCGCAACCCACTTCGCATATTTATTATACATAGAAGTCTAATGAAATAGACATTCTTTCTGCAGATCATGGCAACCGCCGGCGTGTCATCAACAATGGTCTTGGTGGCAACACCGCAAATACCAATTGAGTCCGGCCCCACAAAATGACACAATGATTTCATCGAATCGGGTTCATGAGCCATGCAAGTGAAAGTCAAGATTGAACGCAATCAAGTGGTCATCAGCACCGCCAAGCAGTCTCGTACCTTCAAAGCCAGTCAATCGTATTCGTATCCACGCCTGGTGGTGGGTGATTTCAAAGCGGCCGAACAATGCGTCAGAGATGGCGCAAAAGCCATGGGTCTGGTTGGTTTTTTTAAGGGCAAGCACCATGTGCGGGTGGAAGTGCACGACTATTTTGGTGATGGCATCATGCCCGTGGAGCGGCAATTATATCGAGAATTGGTGGGCTGTTTGCGGATCGAAAAATTTGAATTGGAGGTGTTGCGCGGATGATGGCAGATGACGACATCAACCCACAGGTCAGGCGTTGGCTGGCCTGTTGGCAAAACGGCCGACTGGATGAGTTGCCGATTGCCGATGATTTTCAGCACACCAGCCCCTTTGGTACCATCGCAGACAAAGCCAGGTACCTGTCGATCGTGGGCAAAAACCAGGCTGATTTTTTGGACAACACATTCACGGTATTGGTGCAGTTACAACAAGGTGATTGCGTGTGTGTGCAATTCGAACAAAACAACCACAGCACCGGACT
This sequence comes from Marinicella meishanensis, assembly GCF_019931145.1. Taxonomy (GTDB): domain Bacteria; phylum Pseudomonadota; class Gammaproteobacteria; order Xanthomonadales; family Marinicellaceae; genus Marinicella; species Marinicella meishanensis. The sequence continues at coordinate 44,864 of NZ_JAIOUV010000003.1, forward strand.
GCAAATGGTGGTGTGTGAGTGGTACCAATTGCAAGACGGGCTGATTCAATCCATCCAGTCCTTTTACAATGTGGGTGATGCCGAAATCAAAGGTTGACCCACCCCCTGATTCACGGCAGTCAACAGCCTGACAATGCTAAGATGTTGGTTTTCATTGTCGAAGACCATCATGATCACTGTCCACCACCTGAATAACTCCCGTTCGCAACGCATTTTGTGGTTGTTGGAAGAACTGGGGGTGCCGTATGAAATTGAATTTTATCAACGCGATGCCGACACCCAGCTGGCCCCGGAGTCGCTGAATAAAATCCACCCACTGGGAAAATCTCCAGTGGTCACCGATGGCGATGCGGTGTTGGCCGAGTCGGGGGCGATCATTGACCATTTGGGACATGCTTATGGCGATGGGCAATGGGTGCCGCGCCGCAACAGCAAAAAATACCGCCCCTATATGTACTGGTTGCATTATGCCGAAGGCTCCTTGATGTCACCCTTGTTGTTGAAACTGGTGTTTGATAAGGTCAAAACCAGCCCCATGCCGTTTTTTGTAAAACCGATTGCCAAAGCCATTGCCAACAAAGTGATGGATGGATTTGTCACACCCAACATCAAGAAACATTTCCAATATGTGGAAGACCACTTGGCCCAGCATGCTTATTTTGCCGGCGAGGCCATCACCGGGGCCGACATCCAAATGTCATTCCCGCTGGAGGCCAGCGTGGCGCGGGGCATTTTGAACGAGCAATCCCATCCGCACATCGTGCGCTTTGTGCAGGCTTTTCAGGCCCGTCCGGCTTACCAACGGGCACTGGAAAAGGGTGGGGACTACGATTATTCTGACTGATCGACGTTTGCCTGCCTGCTGGGGGTTTGCAGCGGCTGTCGCACGCGGTATGATAGCGCCTCCGGTAAGCAGATAAAACACCCACCCAGTCAGCATGAAACAAGAACAGTTCCAGCAATTGGCCGCACAAGGCCACAACCGCATTCCCTTGTATCGCTGCGTGTCAGCGGATTTGGACACCCCTTTGAGTGCCTGGCTGAAGCTGGCCAATGGCAAACACACGTTCCTCTTGGAATCGGTGGAAGGCGGGGCACAATGGGGGCGCTATTCAATCATTGGTTTGTCAGCCAACTTCCGCTTTGAGGTGCATGGCCGGCGCTTTCGTGAGTATGCTTATGACACCTTGGTGGATGAGTACGAAGTCGATGATGTGCTGCAACAAGTGGAAGTGATCAAGGCCCGCTATCAAGTGCCCGAAATCGACGAATTGCCAGCCTTCAATGGCGGTCTGGTTGGGTATTTCGGTTACGAAATCATCGAACAAATCGAAGCCAAGCTCAAAGGCCTGGCACCCGAAGACCGTTTGCACATCCCTGACATTCACATGATGTTGGCCGAAGACATCGCGGTGTTTGACAACCTGGCTGGCAAGGTCTGGTTGATCGTGCATGTGGACCCCAGTGAGGATCTGGCTTATGAAAAAGGCAGTAAGCGTTTACAGGACCTGACCCACCGCCTGCGTTCGGGTACCACCGGTTATGCCGAAATGATCAACCCCAACAGCATCAACACCACTGATTTTAAAACCGGTTTCACCCGTGAAGAATTCGATGTTGCCATTGATCGCTGCAAAGCCTACATTGAATCTGGTGACATCATGCAAGTGGTGTTGTCACAACGGATTTCCACCCAATTCAATGCCCGCCCACTGGATGTGTATCGGGCTTTGCGGGCCTCCAACCCCAGCCCATACATGTATTTCATGGATTTCGGTGGCTACCAAGTGGTCGGATCTTCGCCCGAAGTACTGGTGCGCCGCATGGGCGATGAAGTGACCCTGCGTCCGATTGCCGGCACCCGGCCGCGGGGCATAACCCCGGCAGAAGACCGCGCCCTGGAACAGGACTTGTTGAATGATCCCAAGGAAATTGCCGAACATTTGATGTTGATTGACCTGGGTCGCAATGACGTTGGTCGCATCGCCCAGATCGGTTCGGTGGTGCTGCAAGACAAGATGATCATCGAGCATTACTCCCATGTGATGCACATCGTGTCGGAGATTCGCGGTCAGTTACAAGCCGGGAAATCCAACGCCGACATCATCAAAGCGGTGTTTCCCGCCGGCACCTTGTCCGGTGCGGCCAAAGTGCGGGCCATGGAAGTGATCGCCGAGTTGGAAAAAGTCAAACGCAATGTGTATGCCGGTGCCGTGGGTTATTGGGGCTGGCATGGCGATATGGACATGGCCATCGCCATCCGCACCGCGGTGATCAAAGACCAAGAGCTGCATGTGCAGGCCGGTGCCGGCATTGTGGCTGACAGCACCGCAGATAATGAATGGCAGGAAATCATGAACAAATCCAAAGCGGTGTTCCGCGCCGTGGAGCAAGCCACCCGCGGTTTGTGAACCCGTGCTGTCTGGCGGGTGAAAGGGATGGCGCCTCAAGCTGTTTACGTCTGAAAGCTTTCGTGCATTAAATTAGTCCATTTATGCATTGTAATCATGGTCGCTATCACCTATATTTGTTGCGCTCACTGCCTGTTGTGCAGGCTTGGCGTTGGTCAAATGAATGTGGGTGAATAAACAAAAATAAATCAATCAATCAAGCAACTCAGAGGGTTTAAAATGAAAAATCAATTCAAGCGCACCAAGCTTGCGTCTGCTCTGTGTATCGGATTATCAACGGCCTTGGCACCATCCATGGTGCTGGCCCAAGCTGACGATTCCGTTGAGGAATTGGGCAAGGTACAAGTCACCGGTTCACGCATTCGCCAATCACAAATCGAGGGCATCGAGCCCACCCAAACCATCACCCGTGAGGACATCGACCGTTCCGGTTTGACTTCTGTGGGTGACATCCTGCAACAGTTGACTCAATCCGGTTCAGCCATCAACACCCGTTTCAACTCCAGTGGTAACTTCGGTTTTCCATCCAATGGTGGCGGTATTGGCGCTGGTTCAACCCGGGTTGACATGCGCCATTTGGACAGCAGCCGGGTGCTGGTGTTGGTGGATGGCTTGCGCTGGGTGGCCGGCAGTTCAGCCTCTGGGGTCAGTAATGCGGTGGACATGAACACCATTCCGGTGGGCATCATTGAGCGCATTGACATTTTGAAAGACGGCGCCTCATCCATTTACGGTGCCGACGCCATTGCTGGCGTGGTGAACATCATCACCAAAGACGCCATGCAAGGCGGGCAGGCCCGGTTGTATGCCGGGGCGTTTGATGAAGGTGACGGAGAAACCGGCAGCTTTGATCTGACCTTTGGCACGCAAACCGACAAAATTGACATGATCTTCAATGTTGGCTACACCGACCAACAAGAAGTGTCGGCCGCCGACCGGGTGTTGTCAGCGGTACCCAAACCCTTTACTGGCGTTACGCGCGGCAGTTCGGGTACACCCCAAGGCCGGTTTTTGTTGACCGATGCCTTGGGCAACCAAATCAACTGCACCATCAATGATGGTGTGACTGGCATGCCGTTTTATGATGCCAACTCGCCATGCAGCGGTGATGATTTCCATCCATTCACCGATGATGATCGTTTCAACTACGCCCAATTCAATTATTATGTGACCCCATCCAAGCGGTCCAACATATTTGGTAAGGTGGATGTGGAATTGACCGACAACATCTCTTGGCACATCAAAGGGGTGTACAACAACCGCAAATCAACCAACCAGGCGGCGCCAGAGCCGATCTTCATTGGTCCATTTGCCGGTGCCGGTGCGATTGCTGACAACATCATCATTGACGCCACCAACCCCTACAACCCATTCGGCATCAACTTGTTTGAAGACGGCTTTGGTTTCATCGGTCGCCGACCATTGGAAGCCGGCCCACGGATCTTCAATCAAGACGTCGACACGTTCTACTTCTCCACCGGTTTGGAAGGTTCATTCAATGCGGCTGATCGCACCTGGTATTGGGATGTGAATGGTTTGTATGGTAAGAACCAAGCGTCACAACGCAAAACGGGGGCCTTGAACATCGCCCGCATCGCCACGGCGTTGGGACCTTTGAGCGAGTGTGAAAACACCCCAGGCTGTGTGCCATTGAACCTGTTCGGTGGTCAAGGCAGTGGCGGTGGTTCCATCACGCCTGAAATGTTGAACTACATCTCATTCATCCAACAAGACAGCTCCGAGCAAGAATTGACCGATTTCACCGCCAACATTTCTGGTGACTTGGTTGAATTGCCTGCCGGTCCCTTGTCGGTGGCCGTCGGTTATGAGTACCGCAAGAAGTCGGGTTTCTTCCAACCCGATCCCATCGTGGTGGCCGGTGAAAGTAATGGCGTTCCTGCCAGCCCAACCGCTGGTGAGTTCAGCGTCGATGAATTGTATGCTGAATTCTTGATTCCGGTGTTGGCCGATCGTCCGGGTGCCGAATTGTTGGACTTCTCAGTGGCATTCCGCAGCTCCGATTACAGCACTTCGGGTTCTGACACCACCGGTAAAGTGGGCTTCAAGTACATGCCGACTGAAAACCTGATGTTCCGTGGCACCTTCGCCGAAGGTTTGCGGGCACCATCGATCGGTGAGTTGTTCGGCACCCAAGCGCGATTTGATGCGCAGTTGAACGACCCTTGTAACTCCGATGCCAACGGTGTGATCCCGGCTTTGCCAGGCTGTGCCGGCATCCCGGCCGGATACCAACAAGCCAATCCGCAGATCTCCACCGTGACCGGGGGTAACCCAAACCTGTCACCAGAAGAAGCCGAAACCCTGACTTTGGGTGTGGTTTACTCGCCAGAGTGGGCCGATGACACCAGCTGGTCTTCCAGCCTGGACTTTGAGGTGACTTATTACGACATCGAAGTGGAAGGTGCGATTCAAGCGGTGGATGCGCAATTCATCTTGAACCGCTGTGCACAGGATCCGAGCTATGTGTTGTGTTCTTCATTCAACCGTGACAGCTTCGGTAACATCCAAAACTTCAGCACGCAGCTGACCAACATCGGTGGCATCGAAACCAACGGTGTGGATGTCAACATGACTTGGACATCGCCGCAGTTTGACTGGGGTTTTGTGCAAGCCACCTGGAACAACTCATTCGTCAATCAATTCGACGAGCTGAACCCGGCTGACACCCCATCTGGTTTTGCCCCCCGTGATTTGGATGGCATAGAAACCAATGACTCGGGCATTCCCAACTGGAATTCCAACCTGTACACCACGTTCAATGTGCGGGACTGGAAATTCATCTGGGGCACCCGTCACGTCGGTGGCTTGCAAGAAGCCTGTAGTGACTTCTTGGACGGCTCACCCAATGGCTTGGCTGAGTTGGGTCTGTGTTCAGATCCGGCCAACCGTTTGAACCGTTTGGGCAGCACCACCTATCATGATCTGCAAGTGATCTTCCCTGAGTGGAATCGGGTGCAATTGGAGGCTGGCATCAACAACGTCACCGACAAACGCCCACCCACCTGTTTCAGTTGTTCTCTGAATGGCTATGACCCATCCACCTATGATGGCGAAGGTCAATTTGGCTACGTTCGGGCCACGATTGATTTTTGATCTGGTTCGCACACAGCGAAAGCTTGAAAAAAACGGCCTCATTGAGGCCGTTTTTTCGTTTCACCCCCTGGTTTTTTTCGTTACAATGCCCTTTTTGACCGGATGCAACAGATGTTGTTGATGCTTGATAACTACGATTCGTTTACCTACAACCTGGTGCAATACTTTGGTGAGTTGAATTGCGAGGTTCAGGTTTACCGCAATGACGAGATCACAGTGGCCGAAGCCCTGGCCTTGAAACCCGATCACGTGGTGATTTCACCGGGTCCAAGGAATCCGGACAAAGCCGGCATCTCCATGGAATTGATCGAAGCCTGTGCTGGCAACATCCCGTTGTTGGGGGTGTGTTTGGGGCACCAATCGATTGGCCAGGTGTTCGGTGGCCAAGTGATCGCGGCCAAAACCATTATGCACGGAAAAATATCGGCGGTGCACCACCACAGCAACGACGTATTCAGTGGCTTGGCTGCCCCGTTCAATGCCACCCGCTACCATTCTTTGGTGGTAGACCGCGACAGCTTGCCTGATTGTCTGGAGATCACCGCCTGGACCGAGACGCCCGATGGCCAATTCGATGAAATCATGGGTTTCAGGCACAAAGAATACGCCATTTCCGGGGTGCAATTTCATCCCGAAAGTATTTTGACCGAACACGGCCATCAGATGCTGCAAAACTTTTTGACCCAAACCCGCTGACCCAACCGAGGACTGACCATGTTCAAAACACCGATTCAAACTGCCCTGGACTTACTGGGTGAGAGAAAACCATTGCGCACCGGTCAAATGACCGCTGTGATGAATCAAATCATGGATGGTGCCGCCACCCCAGCCCAAATCGGTGGTTTGTTGATGGCCCTGAAGCTCAATGGTGAATCGGTGCGGTTGATCACTGAAGCGGCCACGGTGATGCGCGAACGGGCACTGAAAGTTGAGGTCAGTCCAGAACACTTGATTGACACCTGTGGCACCGGTGGTGATGGGGTGGGGATTTTCAATGTGTCCACCGCGGTGGCGTTCATTGCCGCCGCGGCTGGCTGTCGGGTGGCCAAGCACGGCAACCGCTCGGTCTCTTCGTCGACGGGCTCGGCCGATGTGTTGGAAGCGGCGGGCATGAACTTGAACCTGACGCCCGAGCAAGTGGCCGCTTGTATCGACCGCTTCAACATTGGCTTTTTGTTCGCGCCGGCTCACCACGGTGCCACCAAACATGCGGTGGGGCCGCGCAAAGAGTTGGCCGTGCGCACCATGTTCAATTTATTGGGACCCTTGACCAACCCCGCCGATACACCGTTTCAGGTGATGGGCATCTTTGCCAAGCAATGGGTGCGCACCGCCGCCGAAGTGCTCAAAGAGTTGGGCTCGAAACACGTCATGGTGTTGCATTCAGATGACGGCATGGATGAAATATCATTGGCCGCACCCACCCATGTGGCCGAACTCAAAGCAGGCGAAGTCAACGAATACACCATTCAACCCGAAGATTTTGGCATCCAACAGCAAGCCATTGATGACTTGGTGGTGGCCGATGCCGACCAAAGTTTGGCTTTGATCCAACAGGCTTTGACCGGCCAATCGGGGCCGGCTGCCGACATCCTGGCGCTGAATGCCGGGGCCGCCATTTACGTGGCAGGCAAGGCCGATGACATGGCCGGCGGGGTGACCCAAGCCCAAGCCATCATACAATCGGGCACCGCATGGGACTTGCTGCAAGCGCTGGCCGTGCATACCCAATCGCTGCAGGCAGGTGACGCATGAGTGCCGCCCAGTCCGCCGCCAAAGGCAATGTGTTGGATCGCATCGTGGCCACCAAACGAGAGGAAGTGGCCGCCGGCAAACAACAACAAACTTTGGCTGATTTGGCCGCCTTGATCGCCCAGCAAGAACCCCCGCGCGGTTTTGCACAGGCCCTGGAAAGCCGCTTGCAATCGGGTCAAATGGCGGTCATTGCCGAAGCCAAAAAGGCCTCGCCTTCCAAGGGCGTGATTCGTGCCGACTTTGATCCGGTGGCCATCGCCCGATCATATCAGCGGGGTGGTGCCGCATGTTTATCGGTGTTGACCGATGAACAGTACTTCCAGGGCCACGATGATTATTTGCGGGCGGTCAAACAAGCGGTGTCGTTACCGATCCTGCGCAAAGATTTCATGATTGACCCCTGGCAGATTCACCAGTCACGGGCGATGGGGGCCGATTGTGTGCTGCTGATTGTGGCTTGTTTGGATGATGACACCTTGCACGAACTGTATCAGCTGGCATTGGAGTTGGGCATGGATGTGTTGATGGAGGTGCATGACGAGGCTGAATTGCAACGGGCCATGCAAACCCAATGCCGTTTGTTGGGCATCAACAACCGCAACCTCAAGACTTTCGACACCAGTTTGGAAACCAGTGCCCGCTTGCGGCAGATCATCGGGCAAACAGCCAATTTCCCCCACACCGTGATCAGTGAAAGCGGCATCCACACCTCGGTCGATGTGCAGTTCCTGCAAGGGCATGACATCGGGGCGTTTTTGATTGGTGAGTCCTTGATGCGGCATGCCGACCCTGGTGACGGTTTGAAACGCTTACTGTCAGATCAAGCATGAGCCGCATTGGCATCATCGGGGCCATGCACCCCGAATGCGAGTTCCTGCGGACGCAATTGACCGCGACACAACACAGCCAATACTTGAACATCAAAATTTGTCACGGTCAATGGGCCGGCCATGCCGTGTGTTTATTGGAGTCTGGCATTGGTAAAGTCAACGCCACTCTGGCGGCCGAATGGTTGGCCCGAGAGTTTGCCCCCGATTTGGTGATCAACACCGGTTCAGCCGGTGGCATCAGACCGGGTGCTCAGGTCGGTGACTTTGTGTTTGCTGATCGGGTCTGCCACCATGACATTGACATCAGTCCCATTGGATTTGCCTTTGGTGAATTGCCCGAGTTGCCGGTGTATTATCCTGTGCCTGAGCGCTGGTTGGCTTTGTTGGTCCAGGTGGCCGATGCCTTGCACGAAAACCACCATGTGGGGACCATTGCCACCGGCGAATCATTCATTTATCACGGCGACCAAGTGAGCACCATCCAACACCGCTTCGATCAGGTGTTGGCGTGTGAAATGGAAGCCGCTGCCGTGGCCCAGGTGTGCCACTTGCATGGCTTGGATTTTTTATTGATCAGGAATCTGTCTGATGTGGCCGGTGCGGCGGCACCAGAGAATTTCACCCAATTCATTGAACAAGCTGGGCGCAAGTCGACCGAGTTGGTGTTGGCCTTGATCGAAGCCATCTAGGGCGTGTTAACGGGCCCAAGTGAGCGCCCTTGATTTGGCGCAGTCAAGCTGCGCTGGCAAACAATCAGTTCAAATTAGACAATTCGAACAATTCTTTGTAGCGTTCCACGTAATAAATGTCTCGCAGCGGCTCGGCACCTTGTACCCGTTGCTGGCAATAACCATTTCGGGTACAGCGCCAACGTTCTTGAGTGCCCGATACCAGGGTCAAATCAAACAGGTAATCGAAACTCAAATCGGCCTGCACATCATCGACGTCTTGTCGGTTGTAAAACATGGCCGCGATTTCTTTCAGTTGTTCCGGGTCTTCGGTGTCCAGCACCGTGGTGAAGCGTTCGTCAAAGGCTTTGAAGTGGGTGAGTTCGGGGTGGCTTTCGCCACAGGCGCTGAGCAGCAGCGTGGCGGTTACCAAGGTGAGGGTGGTTCGATTTTTTTTCATGGCAATACCTTTGCAGTCACGTTACTTACACTGAAAGGTCTTTGAAACACACACTGAAGGTCATTAGGTGATGTGTTCTCAAGCCCCCCAGCTAACACACACAATTAATATAGCACAATTGCCTGGCGAACACAATTGAACGTTTCTGTACCACAATGAATTCCATAGACTCACAGCATTTTTCTCTCAACTTGTAACTTGGTGGGAGATGAAAGACAATAGCGGCATGAACCGAGTGACCAAATTTGGCCTGAATTTCAAGAACTTTGCCACCGAAGTGGCCCGGCGTTATCGCGATGACGAAACTTCGCAAGCCGCCAGCTCTCTGGCCTACACCGCTTTGTTGTCGCTGGTGCCATTCATGTCGGTGTTGATCACGGTTTTTTCTGCCATGCCGCTGTTTGAAGAGGCGTCCCAACAACTGCAAGATTTCATCTTTCAAAACTTCGTACCAACCACCGGTGAGGTGGTGCAAAGTTACCTGCTGGGCTTTGTTGAGAAGGCCCGGGGTTTAACTGTGACCATGTTCCTGGCGGTGTTCATCACATCGTTGTTGATGATGCACACCATGGAAAAAGCTTTGAACCGGATTTTTGACACCCGTTCGACCACCCGCTTCACCCGCAAGCTAATGATGTATTGGGCGGTGCTGACCATGGGGCCGTTGTTGGTGGGTGGTGGCATGGCCTTGTCATCCTTGGTGTTTGAATACGCCGCCTTGGCCAGCGTCAAAGGGTTGTTGGTGGAATTCTTACCGGTGCTGTCAGCCGCGGTGGCTTTTTTCTTGATTTATTTGGTGGTACCCAACCGCAAGATCAAATGGAAGCACGCGATGATCGGCGCCTTGTTCGCCGCGATCTGTTTTGAGTTGGCCAAGCAGGGCTTCAAACTGTATGTTTCCTCGATTCCCAGTTACCAACAAGTCTACGGCGCCCTGGCCACCGTGCCCTTGTTTTTGATTTGGATGTTTTTATCTTGGAACATCATCTTACTGGGAGGCACCATCACCGCCACTTTGGAGACATCGCGGTGGCGGCTCAGGGTACAGCAATACCAAACCGACCAACGGTTGTTGTTGGTGCTGGATGTGCTGAGTCAATTGAAGCAGGCCAGCCAGCAAGGTCAAACCGTCAGCCATCAAGCCATCAGTGACCGCTATTCTTTTGTGCCTGATGATGAGCTGAGCGCGCAAATGGCCTGGCTACAAACGCACCAATACATCACCGTCGACCACCAGGGCGATTACCTGCTGCAACACGACACACAAACCGTCACATTTCGACAACTTTATGGCACCGGAGGGTTTAAAATACCGGTCCAAGCGAGCCAACACTTGGCCCATTACCAACCCTTGCTGGATCGATATTGGCAACCGGCCGAGGGCCTGTTGAACGAAACTTTGGAACAAATCATTGCCGACCATTCAATCACATGAAAGACACCAACATGAAACCATTGACCCACACTTTAATCATTGTCATGCTCACCACCCTGCTGTTCGGTTGTTCCGAACCGGCCGCCGAGGCCCCTGCCGCAGCACCCCATGCCAACACCACCGCTGAACCGGTGGGCACCAAGCCACCTGCGGCTGACTCTGAAGCTGATACCACGGCTGACTCCACGGCCGATGCCGTGGCCAATGACGGCATCAATGGCCCCTTGTCCTTCACCTTGACAAACCTCGATGGTGAAGACGTCAAGGCCGAAGATTACCGCGGTCAATGGTTGGTGTTGAACTACTGGGCCACCTGGTGCGCCCCTTGTCGCGATGAAATGCCCGAACTGGTGCAATTCCAAGCCGAGCATGACAATGTCCAGGTGTTGGGCATTGCTTATGAAGACGCTGAAGTCGAGAAGTTGAAAAACTTCGCGGCTGACTTCAATGTGAATTATCCCTTGTTGACCATCGATGTCTACAACCCACCGGCCTTCGCCGAAGAAGGCGGCCTCGGTCTGCCCACCACCATAGTTTACAACCCTGAGGGCATGCGCCACAAAAAACACATGGGTCCGATTGATGCCAAGGGGTTGGTGGAAATGTTGGAGTGAAGTTCGGTTAATCCAGTTAACTGAAGATCATTGCGAGGCGGCTGAGCTGGCGGGTCAATCTCGTGTATGTAGGGCAGATCTCAAGTTTGAAATCAACTGTCCATGATGAGATTCTTCGACAGCACTGCGTTTCGCTCAGAATGACGATTTTCCTGTTTGTAGAATCATCACCGACTGTCATGACTCCCTAACTCTGCCAGCGCCCACTCAATGTGTTCTTTGACCATGGGTGAAGCCGTGAGTAACTTGGCTTGCAAAGCCTGAATGGTGGCTGCATCAGGCTCGGCGTTGCCCAAGGCCACGGCGATGTTGCGTTGCCAGGCGTCATAGCCAATGCGGCGGATGGGGGAGCCTTCGGTGTTACTGAGGAATTCGCGTTCGGTCCATTGAAACAGGGCCAACAATTCAATGTCATCCATTCCATGGCGGGGGGCAAAGTCGGCCACTTGGGTGTCTTGGGTGAACTTGTTCCAGGGGCAGACCACCTGACAATCATCACAGCCGTAGATGCGGTTCCCCATGGCTTTCCTGAATTCCTCGGGAATGGGCCCTTGGTTTTCTATGGTCAGGTAGGAAATGCAGCGGCGGGCATCGACCTGAAACGGGGCGACGATGGCTTCGGTGGGGCAGTCTTGCAAGCACTGGGTGCAAGAGCCACAGTGGAAAGTGGCCGCTGGGTCCGGGGGTAGGGGCAAGTCGGTGTAAATTTCACCCAAGAAAAAGTAGGAGCCGGTGTTTTTGTTCAGCAAGTTGCTGTGTTTGCCGATCCAACCCAAGCCGGCTTTTTCGGCGATGGCTTTTTCCATCACCGGTGCCGAGTCGGTGAACACGCGGTGACCAAAGGGGCCGATGGCCTCGCTGATTTGTTCGGTCAGCTTTTTCAATTTTGCCCGCAGCACCTTGTGGTAATCGCGGCCCAGGGCATAGCGCGAAATGGCCGCTTTGTGGGGTTGTTCGGTGAGTTGTTGGTACGGTGTGAGTCCGGTGTCCATGTAGTCGAGGCGCACCGAGATGATGCTCACAGTACCCGGCACCAGCTGATCTGGCTGGTAGCGTTTGCTGCCATGGCGGTGCATGTAGTCCATGGCGCCATGGTATTGCTGTTCCAGCCAGTGATTGAGGTGTTCGCCGGCGGCTGACAGGTCGATGTCCGACACCCCCATTTGTTGGAATCCCAAAGCCAAGGCCCAAGACTGGATGTCTGATTTCAGGGTTTGATAATCCATGTTTTGCTGACCATGTTTTGTTTGCTTGGGTTCACTGGTAAAATGGTGCCGGAATGGCACCATTATAAACCACCAGGACCAACCCAGCATGACCCCTTTGTACAGCAACGACAAAACCCAAACCATCGACCAACTGGCGGCCCAGGCGCTCGGAGTCAACTCCTTTGAGTTGATGCAGCGGGCCGCAGCGGCGGTGTATGCCCATCTGACCACCTGCAAACGGTTGTTGGTGTTCACCGGTCCAGGCAACAACGGCGGTGATGGCTGGGTGATCGCGGAAATGGCCCGGCAGCAAGGTCAGGCGGTGTTATTGGTGGCCATGCGACCCCCGGCTGAATTGGCTGGTGATGCCCGCTTGGCGGCTGAACATTACCAGGGTGAGCACATCACCTTTGAAGCCTTCCAAAAGGGCGTGAATTTCCCCCATGACGTGTTGGTGGATGCGGTGTTTGGCACCGGGCTGAATCAAGCGGTGCGCGGGGCCTATCAAGCAGTCATCAACTGGATCAATCAACAAAGCCAACCGGTGTTGGCGGTGGACATCCCCAGTGGCTTGAACGGCACCACCGGACAGATCGAAGGGGTGGCGGTGCAAGCCGATCACACGGTGTCGATTTTGGCCCGCAACACCGGCTTGTATACCCTGGATGGCAAAGCTTGCTGTGGCACCATCCATTTCGCCGATTTGGCGGTCGCGCCTGCCGCCTTGTCGAGCGTGCCGGTCAGCGCTGAATTGTTGCCAGCACATGTGTTGCAACAAGTGGTCCAGCGCCGGCCAGCGAACAGCCACAAAGGCCATTTTGGCCATGTGCTGGTGGCCGGCGGTCAAGCCGGCATGCTTGGTGCGGTGTTGTTGGCTGGGCAGGCGGTGCTGCGATCCGGTGCTGGCTTGTGCACCGTGGTCACCGATCCCGAGCATGCCAACTGGATCCCCTTGCAGACACCAGAGTTGATGTCGCAGGCATTTGACGGCACCGACGGTGAAGGTGCGTTTTGGTCTTTGCTGGAACGCAAACCACCGCAGGTGCTGTTGCTGGGCATGGGTTTGGGCTTATCCCAATGGTCCAAGCAGGTGTATCAGATGGTCACCCGCAGTGAGGTGCCATTGGTGGTCGATGCCGATGGTTTGACCTTATTGGCAGCGGCGGCCCGGGTGCCAGAGCATTTGGCGGTGATCACCCCGCATCCGAAAGAAGCGGCGGTGTTGTTGGGCTCAACCGTGGCTGAAGTGCAAGCCGATCGCTGGCAAGCGGTTCAGGCCTTGGCCGAGCGCTACCAATGCGTGGCGGTGCTCAAAGGCTCAGGCAGTTTGATCTGCGATGGGCAGACCACTTGGTGTTGTCCATTTGGCAATGCCAACCTCGCCACGGCCGGATCCGGCGATGTGCTTGGTGGCTTGGTGGCGGGCTTGCTGGCGCAAGGGCATGCGCCGGCACCAGCGGCCTGCTTGGCGGTGACCTGGCATGCTTTGGCTGGAGAGCGTTCGGCGCAGGGCTTGTGTCTGACGGCCTCAGACTTATTGGCTGAATTGCATCGGGTGCTGCCATGAAGGAAACCATTGACATCACCGACCTGTCTGATCTGCAGCGTTTTGCCAAGCGTTTTGCCGGTATGGTCCAAGCCGGTGATTTGGTTTTTTTGCGGGGCGACCTGGGCGCAGGCAAAACCACTTTCACACAAATGTTGCTCAAAGCGGCCGGTGTGACCGATCCGGTGAAAAGCCCCACTTACACCTTGTATGAAACCTATGTCACAACCGATCTGGCTTTTGTGCACATGGATTTGTATCGGTTGAGTGATCCGGAAGAATTGTATTTTTTGGGTTTGGAGGATTTGGTTGATGGGCGCCACATTTTGTTGGTGGAGTGGCCTGACAAAGGCCGGGGTGTGCTGCAACCACCAGACTGGGTGCTGGAACTGACCATGACTGGCGCTAACAGAACTTTAACATTAACATCAAAATAGTAGCCTATCTTGTTGATTTTGTGTCATAATACTTGATATTGATCGTGCAGATACATAAAATTGCAGCCAATTGTATGCGTCATATCATGAAAAAAACCGTCTTCACATTGTTATTTTTGCTGTTCAGTGGCACGGTATCGGCCACCAACATCGAAGGCATGCGTGTGTGGACCGGTCCTGAGCACACCCGGGCGGTGTTTGACCTCAGTGGCGATGCCGACTACAAATTATTTGAATTGCAAAACCCACCGCGTGTGGTGATTGATTTGAATGACGCCAAGCTGACTTCCAGTTTGACCATCAAGAACAACAAAGACATCAAAAAAGTCCGGTTCAACTCAGAAAACGACAAAGTGCGCATTGTGTTGGACTTACATGATTCTCTGAAATCCAAAAGTTTTCTGTTAAAACCCGCGGGTAAATACGGTCATCGGCTGGTGGTGGATCTGAACCGCGACGTCAAACCGCAAGCCAAAACCGTAGAAACTGTGACCCAACCCAACCGCGATGTGATCGTGGCCATTGATGCCGGTCACGGGGGTGAAGACCCCGGTGCCATCGGGGCCGCTGGTACCTATGAAAAAAATGTGGTGCTGAATATCGCCAAGGAATTGGCCAAGAAAATCGATGCCAAACCTGGCATGAAAGCCTTGATCATACGCACCGGTGATTATTACATCAAACACCGCAAACGCTTTGAAAAAGCCCGGGATCACGGCGCTGATTTGTTTGTTTCGATCCACGCCGATGCCTTTCACAGCCGCAAAGTCAATGGAGCCAGTGTCTACATCCTGTCACAACGTGGGGCTTCTTCAGAAGCGGCCAAGTGGTTGGCTGAATCCGAAAACAAATCCGACCAAATTGGTGGGGTGGTGATCGAGGACAAGCAAGACATGTTGTCCAAAGTCTTATATGACTTGTCACAAAACGCCGCCTTAGAAGAGTCGCACAAAGCAGCGAAGTCAGTCCATGCCTCGATGAAAAGTGTGGTCAAGTTACATGGCCAGGGTTTTGGCCAGGCCAATTTTTTGGTGTTGAAATCGCCCGATGTCCCTTCCATGTTGGTGGAAACGGGTTACATCAGCAACCCCGGTGATGAAAAGAAATTGAAAGATCCCAAACACGTCGATAAGTTGACCCGGCAAATCGCTGAGGGCATCCGCAATTACTTTTACCAAAGCCCGCCACCCAATACCTGGATTGCCGCCCAAGCCAAGGGCAAAAAACACATCGTTCAATCTGGTGACACGCTGACCGACATAGCCAGCAAACACGGTGTGACTTTGGCCGCGATCAAATCCATCAACAACAAAACCACCAACAAATTGATGGTGGGTGAGGTGTTGTACCTGCCCAATTAAGGGCCATCTGATTTCAGGGGGGAATCATGAGTCGTTATTTATTACTGCTGTCCTTTGGCTTCGCCACCTTCGGCTTGGTGCTGGGTATTTACATGGGCATCAGCCAAAACCATGCACAACTGGTGGCCCATGCCCATTTGCTGTTGGTGGGTTTTTTGATGAGCTTTGTGTATGCCTTGTGTCACCGTTTGTGGTTGGGTGATTTGATCACCCGCCTGGCGAAAATTCAAATGGTGTTGCATGTGCTGTCTGCCTTGGTTTTGACGGCTGGCTTATTCATGCTATATGGACAAATATTCCCAGGTCACGTGATCGGGCCGGTATTGGGCATCGCCAGCATCGGCGTTTTCTTGGCCTTTTTGATGATGTTTTGGCTGTTGCTCAAACACCCCCAAGCTCGTCAGTGATCCATTCAGAAAGATTTTCTGGCCAGTTTTTTGCTGAGTACATTGACCTGCATCAAGGCGGCTGAGCCATACCAAGGAATCAACTCCATCACCAAACTGCCAGCTTGGATCGCAGGATCGGTTTCGGTCAGCGCTTTGGCTTCCTCAACGGTGCCCACCGCAAACACATAAATGCCTTTCAGCCCACTGTCATTGTCACCGTAGGGGCCTGCCAGCACCAATTGGCCGGCCTCGGCCAAGCGTTTGATGTTGGCCATGTGGGCGGCCTGCAATTGGCGGGCTTGTTCCGGGTCGTCTGGCCGCTTGGGCCCGGCTTTCAATAACGCCATCACATACATTTTCATGCCATAGTCATCGGCGCCCAATTCAGTGGCCAATGCCTCGTCATATTCAGGTGGTAATGGCGGCAGGGCATCGGCGGCCCACACCGCAAATCCGGTCATGAGTGCCATCATCATCAACAAAATTCGCATATCGGTTACTCGGTTTTGTGAGCCAGTCAGCATATCACAGTCGCGGGGTCTGTTAAAACCAACTGAATGACCACAGGCCCTGAACTGCCAAGCCATGACTTTAGTCAGGTGTTTGTGACCTGAATATGCGTTAAAGTGAGCCAGCTGATCGGGCCGTGTGGAATTTTCACGCGTTTCGCATGTCTCTGTGAGTAGCATGATCACGGAGCCAGACAGGAGAACTGACTGGAAAACATGCCATCAGTCAAGGCTGATCACCCACACCATCGCTTGAGACCCTTACTTCAGGTCAATGGTTGGCAACGGTCTTGATCCATTGAAACATCATTGAGAGGAGTATTATGTTGATTAAATCATCCAGTAAGTGGCTGCTGTTGTTGTCACTGTTGGCCATGGGCCAGGCTTTTGCCAAGTTACCCAAAGGCATTGAGAAAGTGACATCGGTCGAGGGCATCACCGAATACCGATTGGACAATGGCTTACAAGTCTTGTTGTTCCCAGATCAGTCACAAGAAACCCAAACCGTTAACATCACCTACCACGTGGGCTCAAAACACGAAAACTACGGTGAAACAGGCATGGCCCACTTGTTGGAACATTTGGTGTTCAAAGGCACCCCCAAACACCCCAACATCACCAAAGAGTTGACCGATCGCGGCGCCGAACCCAATGGCACCACCTGGACCGACCGCACCAACTACTTTGAAACCTTTGCCGCTTCTGATGACAATTTGGAATGGGCCTTGGAGTTGGAAGCCGATCGCATGATCAATTCCTTCATCGCCAAAGAAGATTTGGACTCTGAAATGACGGTGGTCAGAAATGAATTGGAAAACGGCGACAACAACCCGATACGCGTGTTGTTACAGCGCATGGGCTCAGTGGCCATGGACTGGCACAACTACGGCAAGAGCACCATTGGTGCCCGCTCTGATTTAGAAAACGTCGACATCAGTAACCTGCAAGCGTTTTATAAAAAATATTACCAACCCGACAACGCCACTTTGATTGTGGCCGGTAAAATTGATGAAGCCAAAACCTTGGGTTTGATCAAAAAACATTTTGCCCCGATTCCCAAGCCCAAGCGGGTGTTGCGTGAGCTGTACACCGAAGAACCCATCCAGGATGGCGAGCGCATGGTCACCGTCAGACGGGCGGGTGATGTGCAAGTGGTGGCCACCATGTACAAAGCACCGGCTGGATCCGATGAAAACTACCCAGCCTTGAATGTGCTGTCACAAATCATGGCCCACCCCACCAGTGGTCGACTGCATGAGAACGTGGTGAAAAAAGAATTGGCCGCCAACTCATTTGGTTTTAACTTTCAGTGGGCAGAGCCCGGGGTGGCCAATTTCATGATGCAAGTGGCCAAAGACAAAGACATCGACGCGGCCAAAATGGCCATGTTGGCGACGCTGGAAGGGGTCAAAGACAGCCCCATTACCGAAGACGAGGTCAAACAGGCCAAAGCCAACTTGATCAAACAATTTGAGTTGTCTTTCAATTCTTCAGAGCGCATTGCACTGGCTTTGAGCGAGTGGGTTGGTATGGGTGACTGGCGTTTGATGTTCCTCAACCGCGACCGCACCGAAGCCGTCACCACCGAACAGGTACAAGCCGCCGCCGAAGAGTATCTGGTCAATGACAACCGCACCCTGGGCTTGTTCATTCCAGAAAATGACTTTGATCGCGCCGACTCCATCAAACGCTATACATTGGCCGAAATCAAAGCCAAAGTCGAAGGCTACGAAGGCCGTGAAATGGTGGCCCAAGGGGAAGATTTTGACCCTTCCTTTGATAACATCGACGCCCGCACTGCTTATGTGGACTTAGACAATGAAGCCAAAATGGTGCATGTGCGCAAAGAAACCCGTGGCGACTCGGTGGTGATGAACATTCGCCTGGATTTGGGTAATGAGGAAGCCCTGTTTAACCAATCGGTGGTGGGTCGTTTGGCCGCCAACATGTTGGACCGTGGTACCGAAAACCACAGCCGCACCGAGTTGAAAGCCAAATTCGATGAGTTGAAAGCCAATGTCGGCGTTTCGGGCAGTGCCCGCGGTGCCAGCATCAGCGTACGCACCACCCATGAAAACCTGCCTGCCGTGATCAATGTGCTGGACGAGGTGTTGAAAAAACCGGCATTCGATGCCGAAGAGCTGGAGGTGTTGAAACAGGAGTTGGTGGTTTCATTGGAGCAACAAAAACAACAACCCACCACCCAAGTGTTCCGCCAGTTGGGGCAACACCTGGACCCTTATGAGCCAGGTCATCCCCGCTACCAAATGGACATCGATGATGAAATTGAGGCCATCAAAGCCACCACTGCTGACCAAGTCAAAGCCTTCCATAAACGCTTTTATGGCGGTCAAAATGCCGATGTGAGTGTGGTGGGCGACTTCGACGTCAATGCGGTCTCTGACAGCGTCAAAAAGGTGCTCAATGGTTGGAGCAGTGACGTCGAGTATCAGCGGGTACCCGCGGCCTATTCAGCGGTGGATTCAATCAATAAATTTGTCGACACCCCCGACAAATCAGGCGCCGCCTTTGGGGCCATGATGAGATTGCCCATTGGTGATGACCATCCGGATTATCCGGCCTTGGTGATGGCCAACCAAATGTTTGGTGGTGGTTTCATCAGCAGCCGTCTGGCCAACCGCTTGCGTCAACAAGATGGTTTGAGTTATGGCGCCGGTTCATTCTTCAACGCATCGTCTTTCGATGAGTTGGCCACTTTTGGGGCTTATGCGATCTGTGCACCAGAAAACCTGGAGCGGGTTGAAATCGGTTTCAAAGAGGAATTGCAAAAAGTTCTGGATGAAGGTTTCACCCAACAGGAACTGGATGATGCCCGCAATGGGGTGTTGCAAAACAACCGCATTGACCGCGCCAAAGATGACCGATTGGCCCGAGAACTGGCCGGTTTCATTGATTTGGATCGCACCCAACAATGGAACAAAAAATATGAAGAGGCGATCCAAGACCTGACCATCTTGCAGGTCAACATGGCGTTCAATAAGTACGTCAGTGCCGACAGCTTCTCCATCATCAAAGCCGGAGATGCGAAA
The DNA here is from genome assembly GCF_019931145.1 of Marinicella meishanensis. Taxonomy (GTDB): domain Bacteria; phylum Pseudomonadota; class Gammaproteobacteria; order Xanthomonadales; family Marinicellaceae; genus Marinicella; species Marinicella meishanensis. Next base: position 64,651 of record NZ_JAIOUV010000003.1, read on the forward strand.
AAAATGGTCGCTGAATAAGCATCATCACAAGCAAGCAAAAAGCCGGGTCCTTGGATTCGGCTTTTTTTGTGCCCCAAAGCATACATGCCACGGGGCTGTTTTGTTACAATCCTGGGCATTGTAGTTAAGAGGGCAGTCCATGAAACCAGGTATTTTGTTGGCGATGATGTTGGTCACCGTTGGTTCGGCACACAGTCATGAAGCAGATGGGGCGTTGTTTGCCCCAGCATTTTTGCAACAAGTGAGCGCATTGCGTGATCACGCTTTGACCGATGGGTTGGCCTATGAGCTGACGGAGTCATTGACCACCGAAGTGGGCCCCCGTTTGGCGGGCAGTCCGGCTGACGCCAAAGCGGTGGCTTGGGGTGAGGCCAAATTCAATGCCCTGGGCTTTGACCGGGTCACTTTGGAGCCTGCCTCGTTCCAACGATGGGTCCGTGGTGAGGAAACCGCAGAAATTTTAGCCCCATATCCACAACCATTGGTGATCACGGCGTTGGGTAAATCCATGCCGACACCCCCAGCTGGAGTCACTGGCGAAGTGGTGCATTTTGCCAGCCTGGCAGATTTGGAAGCGGCTGACCCCGATCAAGTCAAAGGCAAAATCACCTTCATCAGCAACCGCATGTCACGTCATAAAGATGGGTCAGGCTATGGTCAGGCCGTGGGTGCCAGAGGGACCGCTGCCCAAGTCACCGCTGCCAAAGGTGGTATCGGGACTTTGATTCGATCCATTGGTACCGACAGTGACCGTTTACCGCATACGGGCGCCATGAAACATGAGCACGAGGTCCCAACCGTGCCGGCGGCTGCTTTGTCCAATCCCGATGCCGATTTATTGGTCAATATGCTCAAACGCGGCCAGCCAGTCACCATCAAATACCGATTGGGTTCCGAGTTTGGGGGCCAATACACCTCACACAATGTGATTGGTGACATGCTGGGCACCGACCAAGCAGACCAGTACATCGTCATTGGCTGTCATCTGGATTCCTGGGATTTGGGCACCGGTGCGATCGACGATGCGTCGGGTTGTGGCATCACCATGGCAGCGGCCAAATTGATCAAACAACATTTGGGCCCTTTGCGCAAAACCATTCGGGTGGTGTTGTGGGCCAATGAAGAATACGGCTTGTCTGGGGCCAAGGCCTATCACGCCGCCCACCAAGCTGAAATGCAACAGCACATCTTGGGTGGCGAATCTGACTTTGGTGCCGGCCGCATTTACGCCTTGGGCACCCGGGTTGCTGAAAGTGCGTTGCCGATCATTGAACAAATGATGCCATTGCTCAAGCCTTTGGGCATTGAATATGCCAACAACCAAAGCAGCTCAGCACCGGATTTGATCCCATTGCGGGCCGCCGGTATGGCGGTGTTCAGCCTCAAGCAAGATGGCACCGACTATTTTGACTACCACCACACCGCCAATGACACCTTGGATAAAGTGGATCCAGCGGCCCTGGCACAAAATGTGGCCGCCTGGGTCGTGGTGGTGGCATTGGCTGCCCAGACCGAACATGATTTTGGCTTTGGTTTGACCGACCCAAAATAAGCGCAGCAAGCAGTTCAAAAAAAAGCCTGGACAATCTGACCAGGCTTTTTTGTGCTCAGTGGCTCAGATCAACGACGCAGCTGTTGGCGGTATGCCGCCACAGCCAGCATCAACAGGGCCATCAACAACAACATCCATTGACTCAAGGTGGGGACCCGGATGGCCGATGAAATCGGCCCTTCGGTGTCCACCGTTTCGGTGTCAATTTCAGGGTCGGTGATGGTTTCATCCGACACCGCTTGGGCCACGTTGACCACTTGGCCATTGTCGACATCAGACTGTTGTACCACAAAAGTCCCGACCAAGGTACAGGTGCCGCCCACCAGCAGCACCGCACAACTGGTGTTGTTGGGGGTGATCATGTTGTCAGTCACCACCACATTGTTCAAGGTGACGTTACCGACGTTGGTGGCCACGATGGTGAAAGTCAGCGTGTCATTGATGGTCACCGTGCCCGAACCGTCTTCATCGGCATTGCTGGTCAGCGATTTGTCGATGCTCAGGGCCGGATTGGTCGACAGCGGTGTGTTGATCGTGTCTTGAACTGGTGGGGTTTCATCAGAATCTGCCGTACCGGTGTTGCTGATCTGACCGGCATTGACATCCGCTTGTTGCACCACATAGGTTCCGGTTAAGGAGCAAGTGGCCGCCGGAGCCAAAGTGACACAGGTGGTGTTGTTCGGGGTGATCAGGGTGTCGGTCACCGTGACATTATTCAACGTGATGTTACCGGTGTTGGTGGCCACCACGGTGTAAGTCAGGGTGTCGTTCAAACTGATGGTGCCAGAACCATCTTCATCGGCATTGTTGGTCAAAGTTTTGACCACGTCCAAACCGGGATTGCCCACCACCGGAGTCACCAAGGTGTCGGTTTCAGGTCCGGTTTCATTGGAGTTGCCGGTGCCGGTGTTGTTGATCGATCCGTTGAGGATGTCGGCTGCGGTGACCACATAGGTGCCGACTAACACACAGGTGCCGCCGACGGCAACGGTGCCACAATTGATGGTGTTGGGGGTGATCATGGGGTCAGAGGTGGACACATTGTTCAACGGGATGTTACCGGTGTTGGTGGTGGTAATGGTGAAGGTCAGGGTGTCATTCTCAGTGATGGTGCTCGATCCGTCTTCATCGGCATTGCCGGTCAGGGCTTTGCTGACAATCAAGGCCGGAGAGCCCACCACCGGCGTCACCAAGACGTCATTGGCCGGTGGCGTCTCATCTGAATCGCCGGTACCGGTGTTGGTGATGCTGCCATTGGTGACATCGGCTGCGGTGACCACATAGGTGCCGACCAACACACAAGTGCCAGCCGGTGGCACGGTGCCACAGTTGATGGTGTTGGGGGAAATCATCGGATCTGAGGTGGTCATGTTGTTCAACGGAATGTTACCACTGTTGGTTGAGGTCACGGTGAAGGTCAGGGTGTCGCCCTCGGTCACGGTGCCTGAACCGTCTTCATCGGCGTTGTTGGTCAAGGCTTTGACCACGGTCAAATCAGGCGAACCGACGGTCGGCGTGATCAGGGTGTCGGTCACGGGTGGGGTCTCATCAGAATCGCCGGTACCTGTGTTCGAGATCGAACCGTTGGTGATGTCGGCCGCGGTGACCGCATAAGTCCCAACCAACACGCAAGTGCCACCAACTGGCACAGTACCGCAGTTGATGGTGTTCGGCGTGATCATGGGGTCAGAGGTGGACACGTTGTTCAACGGGATGTTACCGGTGTTGGTGGTGGTGATGGTGAAGGTCAGGGTGTCATTTTCGGTGATGGTGCCCGAACCGTCTTCATCGGCGTTGTTGGTCAAGGCTTTGGCCACAGTCAGCGCCGGAGATGGCAAGACTGGGGTCACCACCACGTCATCTACGGGGCCTGTTTCGTCTGAGTTACCGCTGCCAGTGTTGGTGAAATTCCCAGCCAACACGTCGGCGTTGGTGACCACATAGGTACCGACCAGCACACAGGTGCCAGCAGGTGCCACCGTGCCGCAGTTGTTGCTGTTGGGTGTCAACTGGGGATCTGAGGCCGTCAGGTTGTTCAAGGGGATGTTGCCGGTGTTGGTCACGGTGATGGTGAAGGTCAGCGTGTCGCCTTCGGTCACGGTACCCGAACCATCTTCATCGGCGTTGTTGGTCAATTGTTTGTCGGTGGTTAAAGCCGGTGAGCCCACCACAGGGGTGACAACCACATCATCCACCGGGCCGGTTTCGTCCGAGTTGCCGCTGCCGGTGTTGGTAAAATTGCCAGCCATCACATCGGCCAACGTGACCACGTAGGTGCCGACCAGCACACAGGTGCCGGCTGGTGCCACGGTGCCACAGTTGATGCTGTTGGGTATCAATTGAGGATCTGAGGCGGTCATGTTGTTCAAGGGGATGTTGCCGGTGTTGGTCACGGTGATGGTGAAGGTCAGCGTGTCGCCCTCGGTCACGGTGCCGGAGCCGTCTTCATCGGCGTTGTTGGTCAATTGTTTGTTGGTGGTCAAAGCCGGTGAGCCAAACACCGGGGTCATGACCACATCATCCACCGGGCCGGTTTCATCCGAAGTGCCGCTGCCGGTGTTGGTGAAATTGCCAGCCATCACATCGGCCAGCGTGACCTCGTAGGTACCGATCAGCACACAGGTGCCGGCAGGTGCCACCGTGCCGCAGTTGTTGCTGTTGGGTGTCAGTTGCGGGTCTGAGGCCGTCATGTTGTTCAGCGGAAAATCGCCGGTGTTGGTCACGGTGATGGTGAAGGTCAGGGTATCGCCTTCGGTCACGGTGCCAGAGCCGTCTTCATCGGCATTGTTGGTCAACGCCTTGGTGGTGCTCAAAGAGTTGATGGCCCGACACACCGGCAAATCGACCACCGGTGAGGTCACTTCATTGGGTTGTCCAGCAGCACCAATGGTGGCACCATTGGCCATGAATTCGGTCACGGCTGTGGATTGACTGATGCCATTGGCCCCACCGTTGGCCACCGGCGTGCCGGTGCCGCCACTGACTGAGATGACGCCACCGCCACCGCCGCCACCTGGGCCTTCATTTTCATTGCCGATCGGTAATTGATCGCCACCCACACCGCCGTTGGCCGTGAGGTTAACCCCGGCTGCGGTGCTGCTGGCAGAAACCACGATGGTGCCACCGGCCCCACCGCCACCTGGGGCGTCGTTGTTACCGCCGTTGTTGGCGGTGTCAAAGCCGTCTTGGCCATTGACGTTGATGGTTCCGGTACCCGACAAGTTGGTGGTGATCAAATAGACCAAACCGCCGCCGCGGCCACCAGCCCCGGCTCGGCCATTGTTGCCGTCACCGGCCCCACCGCCGCCGCCAAAGAACAAGCGTCCAACATCGTCAAACGGCACGGGTCGTCCACCCAAGCCACCGCGCTCACGTCGCAGGTTACCGCCCCATGCACCACTGCCAGGTGGCAAAGTGAGGGCGTCTTGGTTGCTGGAACCATAGGTGTAGCCACCGCGGCCACCACCAGATGAGGTGCTGGCAGAGGTGATGGTGCCATCGATGTCCCAAGCTGTGCTCCAACCAGCCGGACCATTGTCCGGGTTACCTTGGCCAGTCCAGGCGACGCCGTTGTTGCCATTGGCGCCACCGCCACCACCGCCGTTGTGGGCGTTACCGCCACCACCGCCATTGGCCGGTGCGCCACGGCCATAGCGACCATTGTTGGCATCGTACACCGCCGCAAAACCCAACACACTTTCGCCTTTTTCTGCGCCATTGGCATTGGATGCGCCGCGGTACAAAGTCACATCGGTGCCCGCGCCGGTGGTGACGTTATCAACCACACCACCACGGAAGCCAGCCGCCGCTGCGGTGATGGTGCCGTTGACGGTCAAATTGGTGTTGACATCTATGGCGACCACACCGCCACGCGATCCGTTCCAAGCGGTGGTGGTGATGCTGCCACCGGCATTGACGGTCAGGTTATCAAATTGGGGCACACGAATGACTTGTGTCTGTCCCAGGTTGTAACTGTAAATCAGGCTGTTACCGGTACACAAGTTGCCATTTTCAGCCACCACCACATCGTTGCCAGTGACTGAAATCACTTCGTACAATTCATAACGTCCGGCGTTGCCCAAGTTGAAAGCACCGTAGGTGCTATTGTTGCCGCTGTCAGCAAAAGAGGCCCCTTGCGCCTGGTACAACATAATCAGATCACCGGGGGTCAATGTCGGGGTGGCATAGATGCCGGCGACATCGGTCAGGTCATTGATGTTGCTGACGGTCAAAGTGACGCCGCCAACGGTGTTGACCGCGGTCAAACCGGTGAAGTAATTGACTTGTTGGCTGGCCACAACGGTGAAATCGCCGTCTTTGCCTTTGATGGCCGCAGCCGTTCCGGCCAGCAGCAGCAGGCCCAGTACCCATAATTTTTTCATACACACACTCTTTTTGAATTGAAAAGGATTTTCTGGGTAATGATTATATTTTTCTGTAATGGATTTGCCACACAATTCAGACCAAAGGCGGCTTTTTTACTTGAGTTGTCAATTCACAGCAGCCATCGTCATGAATTGACTGGAATGACTTCAGGCATGAGACAATTTCTGTCAGACTTGCTACAATGATTTACGTTAATTTTAGGAGAGCAGCGTATGAGCCAAAGAATATCTTTTGCCAAATTCATTCCCTTGATCGTGATCGTGATCTTGTTGTTGGTCGGGTCCCGTTTCTGGGTCAGTGTGCCGGCCGGTCACGTCGCCGTCGCCACTTTGTTTGGAGAAGTCCAAGCCAAAACATACAGTGAGGGCTTGAACATCCCAGTTAACCCATTATTGAAGTTTCATGAATTTGATGTGCGTGAGAAAACCCACAAGGAAACCGCCCATGTACCTTCTCAGGATCAGTTACAAACCAAAATTGATGTGTCCGTCCAATATCGTCTGAATGGAGAAATGGCCAACAACATCCTGAAAGATACCGGTAACATTGACAGCATGATCGAAGTGCAATTGGTGCCTAAGTTGCGGTCATTACTGAGGGAGCAAGGTAAAACCATCAAGCGTGCCGAAGACTTTTTCTTGGAGGAAACTCAGGAACAATTGCAGTTGGGTCTCACGGCTGGCTTGTCAGAGTACCTGGCTCCCAAAGGGATCAACGTTTCTGCGGTACTGATCAGGGACATTTCCTTGCCACCTTTCATCACCAAAGCCATCGAAGCCAAAAAAGAACGGGAACAAGAAGTGGAAAAACAAAAAGCCGAATTGGAGCGCTACAAAACCGAACAGCAGCAACTCATTGCCGCTGCCGAAGCCCAGCGTCAAGCGGCAGAAGAAGAGGCGGAAAAACGCCGCTTATTGGCCGATGCCCAAGCCTATGAAATTGAGAAGATCAACACCGCCATTGGCAACAACCCCAATTACGTCAAGTTGCAAGCTTTGGAGGCTTTGAAAGCGATCTCCAAAGATCCGGCATCCAAGATCTATTTCATCGACAGTGATTCAGCGCAACCACTGCCTCTGATGCACATGTCAGACAATAAATAACGGCCAAACAAACACAGGTGGGTCATGACGACCCACCTGTGATTTCAATCAGAACGGAGTCACTCATGCAAACATTTGAAGAAAAACCCTTGCAACCGGCTTATTTGAAGGTGGTGCGCATCAGCACCGCCATCACCTTGTTACTGGTTGCCACCGGCCCGGCGATTTTGGTCACTGCGGTTTCAGGCATTCCATGGTATTGGGTGTTGGCCTGCTATGTGTCGTTTTATGGTTTGTTGTTGGGCTTGTTTTTTTGGTACTGGAAACATTGGTACAAAAGATACCGATATGCCCTGAAAACAGTGGGATTGGGCATCAAGAAAGGGGTTTTCTGGCAGCAGCATGCCATGATCCCCCGCAACCGGGTGCAGCACATCGACATCACCACCGGGCCGATTGAACGGCGTTATGATTTGAGTAAACTGGTGGTGCACACCGCCGGTACCAGCAATGCCTCGGTGACTTTGCCCGGCTTATTACATGATGATGCGGTGGCCTTGCGGCAAGAGTTGATCAACTCCAACCAAAACGAAGACACGGTCTGAGCCCATGGAGTTGAATACCGCAGGATATCGACTGAGTCCGGTTTCCCCACTGTTTCTGTTCATCGAAGCGGTGAAGAAAATGGTCTTTCCGTTATTGATCGGCATCGTCGGCACCAGTGGTGACCGCCAAGACCTGTTCCTCATCGGCATCGCCGCTTTGGCCTCGGTGATCACCATCGTGCAGTTTTGGTTTTATCACTATTGGTTGGAAGCCGACCGCTTGGTGGTCAAACAAGGCATTTTGTTCAAGTCATTGCGCCAGGTGCCCTATGAACGCATTCAGAACCTCAATGTGGAACGCAACTTGCTGCACAAATTGTTTAATGTGGCCACCTTGCAAATCGAATCGGCCTCTGGGGTCAAGCCTGAGGCGGTGATTCGGGTCATCAGTAACGACCAGGTCAAACACATCCAGGACACCATCAAACGCCGAACCGGGCACACCATTGGGGTCCAGGATGACGCGGAGGACAGCGCCGCAGCTGATGCCAGCGCCGCATCAGCCACCGATGACCCAGCGATGTTTCGCATGAGTCACCAGGAGGTGTCCAAGTATGGTTTCATCTCGCACCAGGCCCTGGTGCCGATCGGCATCGTTGGATCAATTCTGTCTCAAAACGATTACTATCGGAGTCAGTTCATCGGTTTCATGCAGAAGTTCATTGGTGATTTGCACGTCGAGTCGTGGGGCTGGTCTCAATGGTTGATCTATGGACTGGGCTTTGCGGTGTTGATGCTGGTGTCCATCTGGCTGTCGTCGATTGCTTTGGCTTTTTTGAAGCTGTACCGGTTTCAGATCAACCGCGTGGATGACAACCTGCATGCCGAGATGGGCTTGTTGACCAAACTCAATGCCAACATCCCGTTGAAACGGATCCAATTAATCAAAATCCGCCATTCACCCTTGCACCGTTATTTCAAGCGGGTCAGCATCAAAATGGAAACCGCTGGCGGGGTGACCGAACAAAGTGGCCTCACCATGCGCTGGATTGCACCGTTGATCGCGGCCAAACAGTGGCCACAACTGTTGTCTCGGGTGCAACCAGAAGTGGATTGGCAAGGTATGGATTGGCAGCCGGTGGCCGCCAGGGCCTGGAAACGGGTGTTCAAGCGCTTGACCTTCTTTGTGTTGTTGCTGTGTGCGCCACTGGTCTACGTTTACCACGGTTGGGGTCTGTTGCCGCTGTTGTTGCTGCCACTGAATTTCTGGTATGCCAAAGCCTTCATCAAACACGCAGCCTATGCCATCAATGATCAGGTGATCGCTTGGCGACAGGGCGTTTTCTTCCACACCATGGGGGTGGTCAAAGTGGGCAAAATTCAGAATCTGTCAGCCCGCCAAACACCGTTTGACCGGCGCAATGGCATGGCCCGCTTATCGGTGGATACGGCCGGTTCCAATCCGGTGACGCAAGACATCAACATCCACTACCTGAACACGGCAGAAGTCCATGCCATGATGACGCGCTTGTCAAGGCAGGTCAGTCAAGTGAAATTCGTTTGGTGATGAACCAACTGGGTGCTGCCTGGCGTTCATCACCGTCAATGGAGGCAAGGCACAACGCGTGGCTGATCAGAACGGCAATTCCAGAGAATCACTGACCGCCAACAATTGGCTCCTGAACTCTTCTTGGATTTGATGCAGCGTGTCCTCATCATCGGCATCAAAACGAATCACCAAGCACGGTGTGGTGTTGGAACATCTGACCAGACCCCAACCACCGGCAAAGTCAGCCCGGATGCCATCAATGGTGGTGATTTTGGCGTCTGGGAATGAAGCCTTTTCAATGAACTTATCCATGAACAGGTAATGTTCACCCTCTTGCATGTGAACTTTCAATTCTGGGGTGTTGACGCTGTTGGGCAAGGTGTCAAACACCTCTTCTGGGGTGCCATCTTCCTGATCGAGAATTTCCAACAAGCGGGCCGCTGCATAAATGCCGTCATCAAAGCCGAACCAACGTTCGTTGAAGAAAAAGTGGCCACTCATTTCACCCGCCAAGGCGGCGTTGGTTTCTTTGAGTTTGGCCTTCATGAAAGAATGACCGGTTTTCCACATGATGGGCATGCCGCCATGTTTGACAATGGACTTGGGCAAGTGACCGGTGCATTTGACATCAAAAATGATGCTTGAACCAGGCTGTCTGGACAACACGTCTTTGGCAAACAACATCAACAGGCGATCGGGGTTGATGATTTCGCCGGCTTTGGTGACCACCCCCAAACGATCGCCGTCACCATCAAAAGCGATGCCGATGTCGGCATCCACCGATTTCAAGGTGGCAATCAGGTCTTGCAGGTTTTCCGGCACGCTGGGATCGGGGTGGTGATTGGGGAAGCTGCCATCCACTTCGCAATGCAGAGGAATCACTTCACAACCAATTTCTTCCAATACCTCAGGCCCCAGTTCTCCAGGGATGCCGTTGCCGCAGTCAACCACCACAGTGGGTTCATTTTCCAATTGTATTTCGGAACTGATGTAATCCACATAATCATCGGCGATGTCCAGTTCTTGGACTGAACCTTGCCCATGTAACAGGTCTTTGTTGGCGATCATGTCATACAGGTTGCTGATCAACTTGCCGGCCAAGGTTTCACCGTCCAGCATGATCTTCAGGCCGTTGTAATCGGCCGGGTTGTGACTGCCAGTCAACATCACCCCAGAACCAGTTTCCAGGTGATGGGTTGAAAAATACAGCACCCCGGTGGGAACCGCGCCAATGTTGATCACATCACAGCCACTGCGGGCAATGCCTTTGATCAAAGCTTCCAACAGGGCAGGGCCGGACAAGCGACCGTCTCTGGCCACCACGATGCTCTTGCGACCGCGGTTGAGGTTCTCTGAACCAATGGCATGACCGATTTGTTCCACGGCACTGACCGTTAGGGTCTTGTCGACAATACCCCGAATGTCATAGGCTTTGAAGATGGACTTGTCTGGCAATGGCATGTCTTCCAATGCAGCCGCTGCGTCACCGCCTGATTCAGTGTTTTTGTCATCCAATTGAGCGGTGCCGCTGGATTTTTTGACGCTGGGGGTATGCACATAAACTTTTTCTTCTTTGGCGGCGGCTTTTTTCTGGTTGATGATGACCAAAGCTTCTTTGCGCTTGAGGTAGGTCAGATAGGCCAGGGCCAGGGAGCACAACAGCGCGATGGCACTGCCAGTGAACGACAAATTAAACAAGCCACTGTAATTTTTTTCCACCGCATAAGTCACATAAAAGGGTGAATTGGGGATCGGGATTTCTTGGTTGTTGCGGGCGGCATTGGGATCGACCTGGCCCCATTTTTGTAACACCACACTGCTGTATGCGCCTGATTTCTGCACTAAGGCCAATTCACTGCGATCAAATTCCAGCCTTTGCGGTTTGATGATCAATTCAACCGGATAGCTGACCACCACATAGGTGTCATTGGGCTTTTGGATGTAAACAAAATTCAGGTACTGGTTGCGTTGACCGTATAAGTGAATTTCAGGCTGTGGTTCTTGTTGGGTTTCACTGGTTTGTTTGATCATGTCCAGGGTGGCAAAGTTGATCCCTGGGAATTCAGTGGTGGGTTCGATCTGATCCACCGGTTCGGTGATTTTGACCACCCGCAGGGTGTCCTCGGTGTTGGCTTCGATCAAACCAACGATGTCATCGGCATCGGGGTTGTGCGCGATGATGGCACCAGCGCGGTCCCTGATGTTGTTGGTGGCTTGTTCTATCTGAGTGGCCAGTCGTTCACTTTGGCTCTCCAAGTGAGACAAGGCACGGCGCTCAAAAATATTGTCTTTTAACAGATAACCAAACAACAAACTGGCAATCACTGCCAAGGCATAACAACTGGTCCACAGGTATTCATCACCAAAGTCTATCAGTGGTTTTTTCTTTTTTTTGCTGTCTTCTTGTTGCGCTTCGTCTTCAGAAGTCGACTTGTCAGCCTTGGCCGACGGGTTCTTTTTTTGCTTGAATGAAGCAACTAATTTGTTTAAATCCATTAACTGACTCCTGTGTGCCCAAAGCCGCCTTCTCCGCGGTGTGAATGATCAAATGATGTCACTGGGTTGAACGCCACTTGGACCACCGGCACAAACACCAACTGAGCCAAACGAGCCCCTCGACTCAGCACAAAGTCTTGGCCAGATCGATTCCAACAAGAGACATACAATTGACCTTGGTAATCAGAGTCAATCAGCCCCACCAAATTGCCCAACACGATGCCGTGTTTGTGACCCATACCAGAGCGGGGCAAAATGACGGCTGCCAATCCCGGATCGGCGATGTGAATGGCCAGTCCAGTGGGGATTAATTCGGTTTGACCGGCGGCAATGGTCATGTCTTCAGTCACACAAGCCCGTAAATCCAAGCCGGCAGAACCACTGGTGCCATAGTCTGGGGTGCCGAATTCATCGACAAACGCCTGATCCAAAATTTTCAAATCAATTGACTTCATCAAAGGGTGAAATTGAATTAAAAAGTGATTGTAAACCACTGTGACAAAAATCTCCAATGTTATGAATTCCTACCACCCAGTCAGAATCAATTGACTGCAAAATCAGAGACCTGCGCTTAACATCAACATTTTTTGTCACATCCATGATGGAGCAGAACATGTCCCATGCCCTCAAACCCCGGGAAAAGTTGGTGACCCTCGGTGCCCAGGCCCTCAGCGATGAGGAGTTGTTGGCGATTTTTTTGCGCATTGGGGTGCGTGGGAAAACGGTCACTGAACTGGCGGCTGACCTGCTGCGGCATTTTGGCGGTGTCAGCCAGGTACTGGCTGCCACCTTGGGCCAATTCGAGGCCATTCATGGCTTGGGTTTGGCCAAATATGCGCAACTGCAGGCGGCCCATGAATTGGTCAAACGCGCCATCAATGAACAATTCGCTTCAGACACCAGCTTTGCCAATCCAGGCGCCGTGGATCAATTCCTCAAAGCCAATTTTGAATGTTGCCAATATGAACGCTTTGCCGCCTTGTTTTTGAACAGCAAAAACCATTTATTGAAATTTGAATACCTGTTCAATGGCAGCATCAATTCGGCTCAGGTGTATCCGCGCACGGTGGCCCAGCATTGTTTGAAACTCAATGCCGCAGCGGTGATCTTTGCCCACAACCACCCCTCGGGTGATCTCAAGCCATCAACCGCTGACATTGAACTGACCCAACGCTTGCGACAAACCCTGGCATTGATTGATGTCAAAGTGCTGGATCATTTTGTGGTCAATGCGCGCCAAACATTTTCCATGGCGGCCCATCAAATGATATGAATTGAAGTGCTTTTTTGCTATGCTATGGCGTGAACAAAATATAGCAAATGATGGACAGTGTTTGGAAATCGATTAAATCCAGTCGCCCGAGCTGAAAAATACATACAGAAAGGTAATTACAAAAAGGCCATGAAAATTTTGGCCAATACCTTCAAAAAATACCCCAACAGCCTGGATTTGGCCCGATTGCGATTTGAGTATGGCAAATACATTCCCTTTGATGACTACCATCACCAAGCCGCCAAAGACTATTTCAATTTGCAGATGCAATTTGATGTCTCGGGCGAGAAAATTCACAGTGATTTCGTCAAGTACATGACCACCACCCAGGGGCGCATTCAACTGGATGACGAAACCCTGGTGCGTTTGTCGGTGGTGTTTGCCGCCAATGGCTTTGAAAACAATGCGGTCTACATCATCAACAACATGATCCGCAAGGAATGTGAATTACCCGAATTCATTGACGCCCTGGTGGCGATCATCAATTACCTGGAAGAAAAAGGGGCTGGCAAGAAAACCGCCAGTTACAAAAACTACCTCAAATGGCACTACCCTGACCACGAAATGACGCAATACATCTTGTCTCGTGGCAAGGAAACGGGCTGAGCCGTTACACCGAATAGACTTGTTTGTTGGGCCCTCGGCGGGTGAAGTCGTTGATTTGCTGCAGCATTGATTTGACATCCAAGCCGGCCTCGGCCAACAGCTCCTCACGGGTGCCGTGATCCTGAAACACATCGGGTAAGCCCAAGTTCAACACCGGGGTGTCGATTTTTAACTGTTGCAACACTTCGTTGACGTGGCTACCGGCGCCGCCTTGAATGACGTTGTCTTCCAAGGTGATCAGGTGCTCGTGGGTGCGGGCCACTTTCTCGATCATGGCACGGTCGATGGGCTTGATGAAGCGCATGTTGACCACAGTGGCATCCAGTTTTTCGGCCACCGCCATGGCGGCTTCCAACAACGCACCAAAAGACAAGATGGCCACCTGTTTGCTGCCTTTGCGCACGCGGTCGGCTTCACCCAGGTTCAATTCAGTCATTTTCGGCACGATGGCGGCACCAGGGCCTTTGCCACGTGGGTAACGCACGGCCGCAGGGCCGCGGTGCAGGTAACCGGTGTACAGCATTTGACGGCATTCGTTCTCATTGGCTGGGGCCATGATGGTCATGTTGGGTACACAGCGCAAAAAACTCAGATCCATGTTGCCGGCATGGGTGGCGCCATCAGGGCCCACCACACCACCGCGGTCAATGGCAAACAGCACATCCAGATTTTGGATCGCCACATCATGGATCAATTGGTCATAGGCCCGCTGCAAGAAAGTGGAATAAATGGCCACCACCGGTTTGGCCCCTTCACAGGCCATGCCGGCAGCCAAAGTGACCGCGTGTTGTTCGGCAATGCCGACATCAAAATAACGTTTGGGGAACAGCTTCGAATACTCGACCAAACCAGAACCTTCGCGCATCGCCGGGGTGATGGCCACCAGATTTTTGTCTATGCGAGCCAGGTCACACAGCCATTGGCCAAACACTTCGGTGTAGGTCGGTTTGCTGGGTTTGGCTTTGCTTTGCATGCCGGCTTTGGGGTCGAACTGGCCCACCGCATGGTATTTGATCGGGTCTGCTTCAGCGGGTTTATACCCTTTGCCTTTTTTGGTGATGATGTGCAGCAGTTTCGGTCCCTTGATGTCTTTGGCGATTTCCAGCTTTTCCACCAATTGGCCCACATCATGGCCGTCAATCGGGCCCAGGTGGTGGAATCCCAATTCTTCAAACAAGGTGTTGGGTACGAACATGCCTTTGGTGTGTTCCTCCCAGCGTGAGATGAACTTCCACAACCATGATCCCCGGCGCATGATGCGTTTGGATTTTTCGCGCATGCGGTTGTAGGTGCGGCCGCTGACAATTTTGATCAGCATGCGGGTCAGGGCGCCGACATTCGGTGAGATGGACATTTCATTTTCGTTCAGCACCACCAACATGTTGGTGTCCAATTCACCGCCATGGTTCAAGGCTTCATAGGCCATGCCGGCGGTCATGGCGCCGTCGCCAATCACCGCCACCACTTCACGATCGCTACCGGTCAGTTGGCTGCCCAGGGACATGCCCAGGGCGGCGCCAATGGAGGTGGAGGAGTGCCCCACGCCGAAAGTGTCGTATTCGCTTTCACAACGCTTGGGGAAGGGTGCCAGGCCACCTTTGCGTTTGATGGTGTTCAAACGGGTTTTGCGACCGGTGAGGATTTTATGTGGATAAGCCTGATGGCCCACATCCCAGACGATGCGGTCATGCGGTGTGTTGAACACATAGTGCAGGGCCACAGTCAGCTCCACTGTGCCGAGTCCTGAGCCAAAGTGGCCACCGCACTGGGCCACCTGTTCAATCAGGTAGGCGCGCAATTCATCGGCTGCTTGTTTCAAATCAGACTTGGGTAACTGGCGCAAGTCGGCGGGGATGTTGATTTGATCCAGCAAGGGGTAGTTGGTGCTTGTGTTTGACTCGTTAGACATGTGTTCTCAGTGTTGTGCTTGCCCCTGTTTGGCCACCGCCTCCATGGCGGCGTTCAATTCATCCTGGTCACCCAAGTAGTAACTGGTGATTGGTTTGAGGTCGTCATCCAGCTCATAGACCAATGGCACGCCAGTGGGGATGTTCAGTTTCAGGATGTCGTCTTCGGAGACGTCATCCAAGTATTGCACCAAAGAACGCAATGAATTGCCGTGGGCGGCGATGATCAGGCGTTTACCGGCTTGTAGGTCCGGCACAATGTGTTCATGCCAATAAGGCAACACCCGGGCAACGGTGTCTTTGAGGCACTCGCCCAATGGGATTTGTTCTTTGGTCAGGCCTTGGTAGCGGCGGTCACCGGCCACATTTCGTTCATCATCCCAAGCCAACTTGGGCGGCGGAGTGGCATAGCTGCGGCGCCAAATGTGGACCTGCTCATCGCCATATTTGGCGGCGGTTTCGGCTTTATTCAAGCCCTGCAAGGCACCATAATGCCGTTCATTCAAGCGCCAGCTGCGTTTCACTGGCAGCCAGGACTGGTCCATGACGTCGGCCGCGATGTTGTAAGTTTTGATCGCCCGCTTCAACACCGAAGTGTATGCTTGATCAAATTCAAACCCAGCATCCAACAACAATTGACCGGCTTTGTTGGCTTGAGCCACACCCGTTTCGGTCAAATCCACGTCTTTCCAGCCGGTGAACCGGTTGGCCAGATTCCATTCGCTTTCGCCGTGTCGCAACAACACCAGTTTGATCATATTTATGCCCAAGGTCTAAACCGGCCAATTATACCATGATCGATGTGGCAGCAGGCATTCGCTGCCAGCAAATGATGTTCCATTCGTCTATTTTTTCTTACCGACCGATCAGAATATTGCGGTATCGCTGTGAGGGGCCATTTTTTACCATGGAGCCTCAAACACATACACAACAAAGGGTGTATACATCAATCAGGTTGAACTGCAAAAAGTGATGCAAGAATTCTAGGGCCTATTAACACTAACTGAAAGGCGACTGCTGGATCGTATTTTTCAGCCATCAAGGCATCAGTCGTGAGGTGTGGTCACTCCACATGAACGAGTGAATAACGCTGAGGGATGAAAAATACGACCCAGCCCAATGGGTTCAGACTGCAAATGCCACACCCTGCGTTGCTCATCGCTCAATTGGAATGACCAAACCACGCGATTCGCGCCTTGATTGTGACCTTTGCAGCCTGAACAGTGGTCTTTCAGTTAGTGTTAATAGGCCCTGGTTAATCATCAACCAATTGGCTCAGTGCAATTATTGTAAAAAAGGCATTGACTTGAAAAGTAAACAATTACTCAGTGAGTTGTTCAAACTGAAAATTGAACAGGCTTGTCAGATCAAAAAAGCCAGTTGATCATGGACAGTGAGACGGCCCAAAAAATCAAAGTCATGACACTGCCCACTTTCAAGAAATCTTTGACGCTGTAGCCGCCAGGTCCCATCACCAAAGCCGACACTTGGTGGGTGGGCAACAAGAAGGCATTGGAAGTGGAAATGGCCACGATCAAAGCATACACCACCGGATTGCCACCCGTTTCCAGGGCGATGTTGATGGCCAAGGGGACCAGCAACACCGTGGCACCGACATTGGACATCACCAATGAAAACAATGTGGCCAGGGTGGCGATGGCCAATTGGTAGATCAATTGGGGTTGAGAGCCCAAGGTGTTGATCGCTTGTTGGGCAATCCAAGCCGCCGCGCCGGTGTGTTCCATGGCATAGCCCAAGGGGATCAAACAGGCCAACAAGAACACCGTCTTCCAGCTCACCGCCCGGTAGGCTTCGTCCATGTTGAGCACCCCAAAAATGATCATGCCAATGGCGCCGGTCAACAGCGACAGGGATAATTTCAAATCGGTGAAGATCACCAAGCAGATGCTGACAGCGAAAAACAGCAAGGCAAAAGGGATTTTCTGCGGCCTTTGCGGCTCGTTGGGCACATCACTGACCAAGGCCACATTGCGGGACTTGCCCAGGCCCATTTGGTCTGTCCAGCGGCCATGGATGATGAAGGTGTCTCCCAATTGTAGCTCCAGGTCATACATGTCCTCACCGGTGTATATGCGGTTGTTGCGAGACACCGCCAGAATGGTGATGGCGAATTCTTTGCGGAAGTGAAACTCGGACAGCTTCACACCCAAATAACGTGAGCCGGGCACCACCACCGCTTCTGAAGTGCCGGAGATGGCGGGGTTGAAATCCAATTTGAATTGTTTCAGTTTGGGCAGGATGGTGAGGTTGAATTCTTCGGCAAAATCTTGGATCTGTTGTTTGGAACCCATCACGCCCAACACCGCACCATTCCATATGAATTTGTTCCTTGGTGGTGACAGCATCGATTCGCCTTCGGTGAACATGGCCACAATGTTCGGCACATGCGGGTCGAATTCCAACTCCTGAATCATTTTGCCCACCAATGGGCTGTCGCGATTGACGATCATTTCGGTGATGGTTTTATCGATGCCGTAGTTGTCACGGAAGTAGCTGTCTGACTTGTGATTGTGGGCATATGAAATGGCCTTGGCTTTGGGCAACAGAAAACGGCCAATCAGCAAAAAGTAAGCCACCCCACTGACCAACAAGGCCAAACCAATCGGGGTGGTGGCAAACAAGCTGAACTTGGGCATGGTGTCGGCGCCGGGAGGCAAAGAGCGGTTGGAGGTGTCAATCAAGTCATTCAACAGGATCAATGGCGAGGAACCCACCATGGTCACGGTGCCTCCCAAAATGGCACAAAAGCCCATCGGCATCAACAAGCGCGAGATGGGCAAGTTGGCGGCGCTGGAGATTTTGCTCATCACCGGCAAGAACAACGCGGTGGCCCCAACATTTTGCATGAAACCCGAGATGGTGCCGACGGTCATGGACACGATGGGCATCACGGTTTTTTCGGTTTTGCCGCCAATCCGCAGGATCAGGTTGGCCACCGCGCTCATCACCCCCGTGCGGTCCAAGCCAGCACCCAATATCATCACCGCGATGATGGCGATCACCGCATTGGAGGCAAAGCCGTCAAACAAATGGGTGTCCGGCACCAAACCAGACAAGCCCAACATCACCAGGATCAACAAAGCCGCCACATCAATCCTAATCACTTCGGTCACAAACATCAACACGGTGTAGGCCAAAATGGCAAACACCATGAGCATTTCATTGGTCAATGGCAGCGTTTCCATCAGCGCTTATGCAGGATCAAATCGTAGCTGCCATGGTCCAGATTTTGACCTCGGCGCTCAAACTTGGTGACCGGTCGCCATGCTGGCCGTGCGGCAAACGCGTTGTTGGGTTCTTGGTTTTGCAGCCAAGCATTTTCGGCCACCAATTCCTGCACTTCCAAGGCATAGGGCTCCCAATCTGAGGCGTAGTGTAAGCGCCCGCCGGTGACCAGTTTGGGTTGGATCAAATCGAGAAATTCTTGATTGAGCAAACGTCGCTTGTGGTGGCGCTTCTTGTGCCAGGGATCTGGAAAATAGATGTGGATGGCGGCCAATGTCTGGTCTGCCATGTAAAGATTCAGCATGTCCACTGCGTCATTGCGGATGATGCGCACATTATTCAGGCCGAATTGCTCAATGGCCATCAACAAATGGCCCACACCGGGCAAATGAACTTCGATGCCGAGAAAATTCACATCGGGGTACTGTTGTGCGGCATGGATGATGGATTCACCGTTGCCAAAACCGATGTCCAGCCACACTGGGTGGTCGTTACCAAACAAAGCCTTGAAGTCGATGGTGGTGGTGGGGTCAAAGGCGTAGATCGGCATCAAAGCCTCCACCGCTTTGCGTTGACCGGTGGTCATTTTGCCTTTTCTGAGGACAAAGCTGCGTATTTGTCGGTCAGTCGATTCGAATTTCATGCGGCCGTTGTTGTTGGAGTGACCCTATTCTACCGAAGTTCACCGATCTGTGACCACCCCTTTCTCAAGCGGTCATGGATTCAATCAAGGGCTTGGTGGGCTCGGCGCATGGTTGTCATGAACGGTCGGCAAAAATGCCAGCAGCGCTGGCATCAAATCGGCATGTAAGGGGCGCTCGGGTTCGGCGTAGGTGGCCATGTTGGCCATTCGTTCCGCTGGTGCCGCTTTCAGCACGTGGTTCATGCCAGCAATGACTTGCAGGCGCACATGGGGTAAGCCAGCGGCCATCTGTTGGGTCTCCGGCACCGCAATTTGGATGTCGTGATCACCCACCAGCACCAGGGTGGGGATGTACAAGTCTTGCAGCGCTGAGCGGGGTTCCAGTTGCATGAAAGATTGCAGATAACCTTGGGTGTCAGGACCCAGCAGGGGGTGTAAGAACACCGGTACTTCACTGCCAGGGATGGTTTCACCTTGGGCCAAGCGGTCGAGCAAAGGCAAAGCGGCCTGGCGCACAAATTCCGGTTGGTTTTGCATCTGTCGCTTGACCGTGGCATGGGCTGAGTCGGCCACGCTGGCCAATGCCACCAATCGATTGACCGGTTCCTGACGCATCGCTTGCATTGCCATCAGCCCGCCCAGGCTGTGGCCGATGACGGTGATGTCGGTGTGGTGTTGGCGTAAGAATTGAATCCATGCCACCACATCTTTGACGTGATGATCAAACCGGACTGCGGCCGGATCATGATCGGTTGCGCGGGATTGACCCACCCCCCGCTTGTCGGGGCGCAAGACGGCATAACCTGCCTGCTGCAAGGCGGCAGCCAACATCTGGTAGCTGTTGTTGTGTAAGCCCATGGCCAGGTTGTTGCCGTTGTGGTCGGTGGCACCAGAACCGGCTACCAACAACACCGCCGGGCTGGGCAGGTCTGGCTGCTTGGCGGGTAGATAATGGGCTTTAATCAGGTAGCCATTGACGGTGGTTTGCACCCATTGGCTGGCGTTTTCATGGTCAGCTTTTTCAAGGCCTGTGTCTTCAGCCCGCGATGTGTCGGAACAGCAGAGCAACAGCCAAAGTCCCAAAATGAAATGTAGTCGATGCATGGTTCAGGCAAAAATATTTAGATTATCATCTAAATGAAACAATCGCAAGTTGACTGCGATGGTGGTTGCTTCAATGTATCCAATAACGGGCCGCATGCGGCTGAATCAAGATGCGCGTGGCCGACAGGTCTTCGGGCCCCGTGTAATCAAACAGCCGGTCTGTTTGGGTGTCCAATATGTGGTCATGTGGGTAGGGGTTTTTGTCGTAAAAGCGCTGTGAGCCACTGTTGATGCATTGGATCAATTCTGCTTGGACCAGCCGCTGTAAAATGTCTTCCAGATCCTGGCAATGGGGCATTTGGGTGTTGAGCAGGGTTTCCATGGTGTCTTGGCATGGATGCAGACGCGACATGCGCAAGTACAGCAGCACATCACACATGGCCGGAGACTGAGCAGGTAAATCCTGGGTCACGTGGTACCGGTGCAAACAGGCTTGGTGGTGAAAACTGGCCTGCATCAACAGCTGTTGAGCCAGGCTTTTGTTGATGGTGGTGGGGTGTTGGCCGCTGATTTTGCTGTGGCTGGCACGCAGCCAACGGGCCAGCTGGGTGGCCATTGGGCCAAACCAGCGGCGCAAGGGTTCACAACGGTTGTGCTGAGTCAGGGTCAAACAGGCTTCACCACAGTGTTGGTGGTTGGGTTCATATTGCAGTTGCCAATTCATGCGTAAGGGGTCCGTAGGTTCACTGGGCTCTAAATATAAATGATAATCATTATCATATCAATAAGTGTTTTTATATTCTCTTTGAGTTGACAGCCAGGCAAACCCTGTAGATAATAATGCAATATATTGCGCAATACATTACCTAAATAGCTGGAAATGAACCAACAACCAGACCACACATTCACCCGATCTTTCATCGGTAAACAAGCCGAAGACCTGGGTAACCTGATCAGTGAGCAAATCAAGCCGATCTATGAGTCCTTGGGCATTGTGGTGCCGGTGAAGTCGGTCTCCATCATCCATGCTTTGCGCCAAAGCGAGCAAGCATCTTTGACCGAACTGGCCAAATTGCTGCAACAATCCCATCAATTGGTCAAACAAAAATTGCCGCGCTTGACCCAATTGGGCCTGATTACCCGCCAACAAGATCCCCATGACAAGCGCCGATTCTGGTACCGCTTGACGGCTTTGGGGCAGGACCAAGCACAAATGTTGAATGACCATTCTTTGACCCAGGTCTATGCCGAGTTGTCGGCTGAAATCCAAGCCGATTTGTACGCGGTGTTGACCGCGGCCATCGCCGGTTTGAAAAAACAAGACCTGTACAGCCGTTTTCAAAGTAAACTTGGCCGCACCACAGGTGCGGTCAAACAACTGCAGAGGAACCCATCATCATGACGCCCAAAGATCAACCAGCTGCCCGGGTCATCAAAGCCCCCACCGGCACCACCTTGCAAGCCAAATCCTGGCTGACCGAAGCCCCCTTGCGGATGCTGATGAACAACCTGGACCCAGACGTGGCCGAACGGCCTGAAGATTTGGTGGTGTATGGTGGCATCGGCAAAGCGGCCCGCAACTGGGCTTGTTTTGATGCCATCGTCGACAGCCTGAAACAATTGCATGAAGACGAAACTTTGTTGGTGCAGTCGGGTAAGCCGGTGGGGGTGTTCAAAACCCATGCCGATGCGCCGCGGGTGTTGATCGCCAATTCGAATTTGGTGCCCCATTGGGCCAACTGGGAACATTTCAACGAACTGGATCAAAAGGGTTTGATGATGTACGGTCAGATGACCGCCGGTTCCTGGATTTACATTGGTTCACAAGGCATTGTGCAGGGCACCTATGAAACCTTTGTTGAGGCCGGACGTCAACACTTTGGTGGTGACACCCAGGGTAAATGGATTTTGACTGGTGGCTTGGGCGGCATGGGTGGCGCCCAGCCCTTGGCCGCCACCATGGCTGGTTATTCCATGATTGCGGTGGAGTGTGATGAGACGCGCATCGATTTTCGTTTGAAAACCGGCTATGTGGATTGCAAAGCGCACAGCATCGATGAGGCCATGCGCTTGTTGCGTGAATCATTGGCGGCGGGTAAACCGACTTCGATTGGCTTGTTGGGCAATGCCGCCGATGTGTTCACCGCCATGCAGCAGCAGGGCATTCGGCCCGATCTGGTCACCGACCAAACCTCGGCCCATGATCCGGTCAACGGGTATCTGCCCCAAGGTTGGACTGTGGAACAATGGCGTCAAACGGCCAAAACCGATCCATCAGCCGTGGCCAAGGCCGCCCGGGCTTCGATGGCGGTGCAGGTACAGGCCATGCTGGCGTTCCATGCCCAGGGCATTCCGACGGTCGACTATGGCAACAACATCCGGCAGGAAGCTTTCAATGAAGGGGTGGGCAATGCCTTTGATTTTCCTGGCTTTGTGCCGGCCTATGTCAGGCCCTTGTTTTGCCGTGGGGTGGGGCCATTTCGCTGGGCCGCCTTGTCTGGTGACCCCGAAGACATTTACAAAACCGATGCCAAAGTGAAGGCATTGATCCCGGATGATCCACACCTGCACAATTGGTTGGACATGGCCCGCGAGCGCATCCAATTCCAAGGATTGCCGGCCCGAATTTGTTGGGTGGGCCTGGGTCAGCGTCATCGCTTGGGCTTGGCTTTCAATGAAATGGTCAAGTCCGGTGAACTCAAAGCGCCGGTGGTGATCGGTCGCGATCACTTGGATTCCGGTTCGGTGGCTTCACCCAACCGCGAAACCGAAAGCATGGCCGATGGCTCGGATGCGGTGTCTGATTGGCCGCTGCTGAATGCCATGTTGAACGTGGCCGGCGGCGCCACCTGGGTGTCTTTGCACCACGGCGGCGGTGTGGGCATGGGTTATTCACAGCATTCTGGCGTGGTGATCTGTTGTGACGGCACCGATGCCGCCGCCCAGCGCATCGAGCGGGTGTTGTGGAATGACCCAGCCACTGGGGTGATGCGGCATGCCGATGCCGGCTATGAGATCGCCCAAGATTGTGCCCGAGAGCAGGGTTTGAATTTACCGATGTTGCCATCACAGTGAGGGGATAAACCAATGAATTTCTGCATCACCATCCAAGGATTTACCTTGCCCGATTTGCGCCAGATTTGGCAACAGCCAAGCCAATTGTCGGTTGATGACCACATGTTGCAAGGGGTCATCAAATCACGCCACACCATCGAGCAGGTGGCGGCTTCGGACCAGACCGTTTACGGGGTCAACACCGGTTTTGGCCTGTTGGCCAACGTGCAAATTGCCAAAGAAGAGCTGGATACCTTGCAACGCAACTTGGTGATTTCCCACGCCGTGGGTGTGGGTGATCCGATCGACCCCGACACCACCCGCCTGATCATGGCCCTCAAAGCCATGAGTCTGGCCCAAGGCGTGTCGGGCATCCATCCCAACACCTTGCAATTGTTGATCGACATGATCAACCACGAGATTTACCCGGTGATCCCGGAAAAAGGGTCGGTGGGGGCCTCGGGAGACCTGGCGCCGTTGGCGCATTTGACTTCGACCATGATCGGCTTGGGTCAGGTCACTTACCAAGGACAAACCATGGACGCCATGGCAGCCTTGCAAGCCGCCGGTTTGCAACCGATCAAACTGGGGCCCAAAGAAGGCCTGGCCTTGCTCAATGGCACCCAGGTGTCCACCGCATTGGCGCTCAAAGGCCTGTTTTTGGCCGAGAACTGTTTCAACGCAGCATTGCTGGCGGGCGCCCTGTCCATCGATGCCGCCAAAGGGTCATTGGCACCCTTTGATGAACGCATCCATCAGGCCCGCCGTCAAGTGGGTCAGGTGCAGGTGGCAAGAACCATCCGCGGCTTGCTCAAAGGCAGCCAGATTGTGGTGTCGCACGAAGATTGTGATCGGGTCCAGGACCCGTATTGTTTGCGATGTCAACCGCAGGTGATGGGGGCGGTGCTGGACACCATCCATTACGCGGCCGATAAATTATTGATCGAAGCCAATGCTGCCACCGACAACCCCTTGGTGTTTGCCGATGAGGGTGAGGTGCTGTCGGGTGGTAATTTCCATGCCGAACCGGTGGCTTTGGTGGCCGATTTTCTGGGCATTGGCATCACCGACATGGCCAACATGTCCGAACGCCGCCTGGCGATGTTGATCGACCCGACTTTGAGTCGTTTGCCGGCGTTTTTGGTGCCCGATTCAGGCGTCAACTCCGGTTTCATGATTGCCCATGTGACGGCAGCGGCCTTGGCCTCGGAGAACAAAACCCTGGCGCATCCGGCCAGTGTTGACACCATCCCAACTTCGGCCAACCAGGAAGACCACGTCAGTATGGCGACTTTTGCCGCGCGCAAGCTGACCGATCTGACCGAAAATTCGGCCGCAGTCATCGGCATTGAAATGATGGCTGCCTGTCAAAGCATTGACTTTCATGAAGACCTGAAAACGTCCGACGCCTTGTATGCGGTGTATGAAAAAGTCCGTGCCGATGTGCCATTCCTAAGTGAGGACCGCTTGTTGTCACCCGACATCAACCACATGCAACAACTGGTCATTTCTGGCCTGTTGAATGCGTACCTGCCAGCCGTATGCCCGTCTTTGAGCTGAACCAGGTTGACTCACCGCTGGTGATCAGTGTGCCGCATGATGGCGCTTTGATCCCGGATGACATCAAACGCCAGATGAACCCGTCGGTGATGGGTTCATCAGACCGGGATTTGTTGATCGATCAGGTGTTCAATTTTGCCCCGCCTGTGGGTTCCAAAATCAAAGCATTGTATTCCAGACATGTGATTGACCTGAACCGCCCTGATGATGGCGCGGCCTTGTATGCCGACCAAGCCGAAACCGAATTGTGCCCGACCACCACCTTCGATTGGCAAGCCATTTACTTGCCTGGTCATGAACCGGATGCGGCCGAAATCAAGCGCCGCATTGAGGCTTTTTGGCGACCGTATCACCAACAACTGCAGGCACTGATCGAGCAAGCCAAAGTCCGCCATGGCTTCTGTTTGTTGATCGATGCCCACAGCATTGATGACACCGTACCGCGGTTTTTTACCGGGCAACTGCCGGCCATCAATGTTGGCACCAACAGCGGTCAGAGCTGTGCGCCCGCGCTGGAGCAAGCGTTGATGCAACGGTTGCAGGCGCAAAGTGATTTCAGTGTGGTCAACAATGGCCGCTTCAAGGGCGGTCACATCACCCGCCATTATGGCCAACCCGAACAAGGGGTGCATGCCATCCAATTGGAACATGCCAAGTCGGCCTACCTCGATGCGGCGCTGAAATGGTCGACCCAAGGTGAACAATTGCGTCAGTTTTGGCAACAAACCTTGAACCATTTGTTGTCAGTTCACAAAATTGAAATGTCCTGACACGCCGCGCTTGAAAAACAGTTCCCTCTTGTGCTTGGGCTCGGTAGAATGTTTAATCTTGCCATTGATGAAAGAGAGATTGAGCATGATTGAATTACCCATGAAAAAACTGTTTGGCCTGTTGTTGGTGTTGCTGGCCATGACGGCCCACGGCAAACGACTGGAAGGTGTGTTGTTACATGAAGTCGGCGATCCGCATTCGCCCCAAGCAGCAGCCCATGTGCGTTACCACTTACAAACGGCAGATCAGTTGGTGCCATTGCGGGTCAGTGGGGCGTTTGCCTCGCGCATGCCAATCAGCCATTGGCTGGGCAAGCGGGTGGCGGTGTTGTTGCAACATGAGCCGCTGTTCAATGGACAAGACAACCGCGTCCAAGCCATTGAATTGCTCGAAGGTGAGCGCGCGGGTGGCGGTGTGTTCGGGGCCCAGCCATGGGTGTCAATCTTATGCAAATTCAATGACGTGGCCGATGAGCCTGAAAACCTGGCCTTTTTCCAGGGTATGTATGCCAACCAACCGGCCGGTTTGGACCATTACTGGCGTGAGGTTTCATACAACAACATCAACGTGGTGGGTTCATTGGCCATTGATTGGTTGGATTTGCCCCTGAGCCACACGGCTTATGTGCCAGACCCTGGCAGCGGCACCGATGCCGACCTAAGCACATTATTTGAAGACTGCACCGGGGTGGCCGATCCGGTGGTGAATTTCGCCACTGGCGCCAATGGCAATGAATTCGTTGGCATCAACATGATGTTCAATGAAAGCTTGGATTGTTGTGCCTGGGGTGGTGGTCGCTTTGCCACTTTGGACGGTGTTACCAAAGTGTGGCGCACCACTTGGAACCCGCCTTGGGCTTTTCGCAGTGAAGGGGTGATTGCGCATGAAATGGGTCATGGTTTTGGTTTGCCCCATGCCAACAACTCCGATGGTGATGGCAGTCCCTATGACAGCCCCTGGGATGTGATGAGCTCGGCCACTGGTTATTCAGTGAATGATCCGGTCTATGGACGGCTGGGCAAACACGTCAACATGGAGTTCAAACACAACCTGGGTTGGGTCAATGATGGGGTGGGTTACATCGCTGATGCATCATCCAATGACGTGTTCTTATTGGTCAACTCTTCCAGCCCGGTGGTCGGAAATGGTTATCGCTTTGCCCGCATCCCCTTGTCCGATGGCACCCATTATGTGGTGGAGGCCAGAAAAGAAGAGGGCAATTATGAGAGCAACCTGCCTGGCACCGCAGTGATCATCCATCACGTGGACCATGCCCGCAGTGAACCGCCTTGGGTGGTCGATGCCGACAACCCGCCAGCCAATTACGCCGATACCGAAGGGGTGATGTGGAAAACCGGCGAAACCTTTGTCGATCCCATCGACGGCTTCATCGTCGAAGTCCTCGGTCAATTCGCCAGTGGTTACAACGTCAGGATCAAATCCCAGGATGACTTGATTTTTATCGATGGTTTTGAATGACTGGGCCTGTTAACGCTGTCTGAATCAGATGATCTCAGAGGGACTTTGTCAGGCCTCAATTGATTCGCTTCAGGTCATGTAATCACGACACCGTTTTGTTATAATGCGCCCCGAAAAATGTGGCACCCAGATCCGGAAGATCATGGGCCACAACAACCTTTTTGGAGCGGACATGACAAATCACACCATCATTTACACCATCACCGATGAAGCCCCGGCTTTGGCCACCTATTCATTTTTACCCATCGTACAAAAATTTGCCGGCCAAGCCGGTGTGGCGGTAGAAACCAAAGACATTTCATTGGCCAGTCGCATCGTGGCTCAATTTCCTGAGCGCATGACAACGGCACAACAACAAGAAGACGCTTTGAGCCAATTGGGTGAATTGGCCAAAACCCCCGAGGCCAACATCATCAAGTTGCCCAACATTTCTGCGTCCATCCCACAATTGAATGCCGCGATCAAAGAATTGCAAACAGGCGGTTATAATTTGCCGGATTACCCAGAAGAGCCGAAAAATGACGCCGAGCAGGCGATTCAAGCCAAGTACGCCACCGTGCTGGGCAGTGCGGTGAATCCGGTGTTGCGTGAAGGCAACTCCGATCGCCGGGTGGCCGCCGCGGTGAAAGCCTACGCCAAAGAAAATCCCCACCGCTTGGGGGCCATCTCCCAGGACTCCAAAACCCGGGTGGCGCACATGGACGGGCATGATTTTTATGGCAGTGAGCAGTCTTATGTGATGCCGGCGGCCGGTGAAGTGCGCATCGAGCACGTGGCCGAAGACGGTACCGTTTCGGTGTTGAAGTCAGGCATTCAACTGCAGGCCAAAGAGGTGATTGATTCTTCGTGCATGAACAAAAAGGCCCTGCGGCAGTTCTTTGCCAAAGCCATCAAGTCGGCCAAGAATGCTGATTTGTTGTTGTCTTTGCACCTGAAGGCGACCATGATGAAGGTGTCTGATCCGATCATGTTCGGTCACGCGGTCGAAGTGTATTACGAAGACGTCTTCAAAAAACACGGCGCTTTGTTCGATGACATCGGGGTCGAAGTGAACAACGGCATCGGCAGTGTCTACAACAAAATCCAGGCTTTGCCGGCGGCCAAACAAGCCGAAATCAAAGCCGACATCGAAGCTTGTTATGCCAAGCAGCCGGCTTTGGCGATGGTCGATTCGGACAAAGGCATCACCAATTTGCATGTACCCAACAACGTCATCATCGACGCCTCAATGCCCGCCGCCATCAAATCTTCAGCCAAAATGTGGAATGCCGATGGCCAATTGCAGGACACCTTGGCGGTCATTCCTGATCGCAGTTATGCCGGTATTTATCAAGAGATCATTGAATACTGTCAGGAAAACGGCGCCTTTGATGTGGTGACCATGGGCAATGTGTGTAATGTCGGCCTGATGGCGCAAAAGGCTGAGGAGTATGGTTCACATGACAAAACTTTTGAGGTGTCATCTGCAGGCATGATGCGGGTGGTCAACGCCGCCGGTGAAATCCTGATGCAACATGAGGTAGAAGCCGGCGACATTTGGCGCGCCTGTCAAACCAAAGACTTGCCGATCCAAGATTGGGTCAAGCTGGCCGTGACCCGCGCCCGCAACACCGGTTCGGCCGCCATTTTCTGGCTGGACGAGAACCGCGCCCATGACCGC
Organism: Marinicella meishanensis; assembly: GCF_019931145.1. Taxonomy (GTDB): domain Bacteria; phylum Pseudomonadota; class Gammaproteobacteria; order Xanthomonadales; family Marinicellaceae; genus Marinicella; species Marinicella meishanensis. Next base: position 93,465 of record NZ_JAIOUV010000003.1, read on the forward strand.
AACCTGATCGAAAAAGTCAACCTGTATCTGCAAGATCACGACACCGATGGGCTGGAAATTAAAGTCATGAATCCACGTCAAGCCATGCGTTACACCTGTGAACGGGTGACTGCTGGGCTGGACACCATTTCGGTGACCGGCAATGTCTTGCGTGATTACCTGACCGACTTGTTTCCCATTCTGGAATTGGGCACCAGTGCCAAGATGTTGTCCATCGTGCCGTTGTTGGCCGGTGGTGGATTGTTCGAAACCGGGGCCGGTGGTTCGGCGCCCAAACACGTGCAGCAGTTTGTTGAAGAAGGGCACCTGCGCTGGGATTCGTTGGGTGAGTTTTTGGCCTTGGCGGTGTCGCTGGAAGACCTGGCCGACAAAACCAACAACCCCCGAGCCAAAGTGTTGGCCGCAGCCTTGGATGACGCCAATGGGCGTTACCTGATGCACAACAAAGCGCCATCCAGAAAAGTCAATGAGTTGGACAACCGCGGTTCGCAATACTACTTGACCAAGTACTGGGCCAAAGCCCTGTCCAGACAAGACGACGATGCGGCTTTGAAGACCCGCTTCACCGCCGTGTTTGAGCAGTTGCAAACCAATGAAGCGGCCATCTTGCAAGAGTTGTTGGATGCACAGGGCCAGCCAGTGGACATCGGTGGCTACTATGAGCCCAACGATGCCATGGCCGAAGCCGCCATGCGCCCCAGCACCACCTTGAATCAAATCATCGATTCGATTTAATGGCTGAATGAAAAGTTCATGCTGACTGGCTGGTTGCACAGGCCATGTCAGCATGGGCCGATGCGCCTGCCAAATGATCCAAGCATGAATCGGGCCACGGCATTGAGCAAGCCCCATTCTTGGCAACAAGACCGAAACTTTGAAGCCCGGTAGACTGCCAGCGGTTTGCCTTTTGGGTTGGTTGGTCAATGGATCATGGCAAGTCTTCAACATACCATATATAGGCCATCACTGAGGCCATCACTGAAATACCACATTGGATGGGCGCAACGCCTGTGGCCCGGGTGATCAACGACGCATTTCCCACCACTGACCCACCACTGGCCCACCATTTCCCACTGAGCCACGAATCGGCCTGTTTTGGGCCCCATCAAACCCATTGATTCAGCAGGCTGCCGCATTGGTTAATCATTAACCAATTCATATAAATCAACAACTTACAGAGTTTTCTTAATGTAAAATATCTTGTAAGTCATTGATTCTGTTCACATTTTCCGATTTGGAGCTTGACTTAAGACTTTTTTAGTCATAAAGTGCATAAATGTGGAGTTAAGTAGTAAATTTGTGGGATTTAGTAGTGTTTTACGGTGAAGTCGCCCTCAATTTGGATGTCAAAGGTCGCCTGGCAATACCCTCGATGTATCGTCAGCCGATTCTTGACGTCTGCGAAAACCGACTTGTGTTGACCTACAACGCCTATGAAAACGACTCTTTGTGGCTGTACCCCGAACAAGAGTGGGAGAAGGTGCGTGACTCAGTGATGTCGCTGTCAACCTTTGATCCCATGCATCGGGCGCTGCAGCGACGACTGGTGGGAAGTGCGTACCACGTGGTGCCTGACAAGGGCTCAAGAATTTTGTTGCCCATCACCTTGCGACAAGTGGCTTCGATGGAGAAGCGTGTGGTGATGCTGGGGTTGGGCAGTAAGTTTGAAATTTGGAATGAGGACGCGCTGCAGAAGACCAGACATCAGGTACCGGCCATGAATGGTGAGGTGTCTGATGCGATGAAGTCATTGGTGTTGTGATGAGCCAATCATTGCACCAAACGGTTCTACTCAGCGAAGCAGTAGAAGCCCTGACCGTGAATGCCGACGGTCACTACCTGGATGCCACCTTTGGTCGCGGTGGCCACAGCCAATTGATCTTGTCTCAGCTGGGCGCCCACGGGCGTTTGTCGGTGGTGGACTGTGATCCTGAAGCCATTGCCGTGGCCGAGGCCATGCAACAAAACGATCAGCGCTTGTCGATTCATGCTGGAGGTTTTGAGCAGGTGTTGAGGCAAATGGAGGAAGCGGGTCTGACCTTTGATGGAATTTTGTTTGATTTTGGGGTGTCTTCGCCACAACTGGACCAAGCCGAGCGCGGCTTCAGCTTTCAGCAAGATGGGCCGTTGGACATGCGCATGAACAACGCCCAAGGCATGACCGCTGCCGACTGGGTGAACAGCGCCAGTGCCGATGACATGAAGCGTGTGTTTTGGCGCTATGCAGAAGAGAAAAATGCCGGGCGCATCGCCCGCAAAATTGTGGAGGTCAGACAAGACAAGCCATTGCTGACCACCTTTGATTTGGTCGACGTGGTCAGTCAAATCAATCGCCGCGAGAAAAAACACCCCGCCACCCGGGTGTTCCAGGCCATCCGCATCTTCATCAATGATGAGTTGGGCCAGGTGGAGCGGGTGTTGCCGGTGGCATGGCGCTTGTTGAATGCTGGCGGCCGTTTGGTGGTGATCAGTTTTCACTCACTGGAGGATCGCTTGGTGAAGCGCTTCATGCGTGGCTTGTCGCGACCTGAAAAAGTGGATCGACGCTTGCCGGTGGTGCCTGAGACGGCGAAACAGCCGACCATGAAATTGGTGGGTAAACCGGTCAAGGCCGTGGACCATGATGACAATGTGCGGGCCCGCAGCGCGATCATGCGGGTGGCGGAGAAATTATGAACATGCAAAGTGGCATAACGGTGCTGTTGGCTTGCGTGTTGATCGGGGTGTTGGTCAGTTATGTGTACAAACAAAACGAAACCAGAAAACTGTTTGCCCAGACCCAAAGCATTGAGAAAGAAAAATTGGAATTGAATGCCGAGTATGCGCGGCTACAAATTGAAAAATCGACCCTGGTGTCCAACAACCGCATTGAGCAGGTGGCCCGGGAACAGTTGAACATGAAATTGCCAGAAGATGAACAGGTTTTGGTCATAGTGCGATGAGACAATCACAACACAAACAAGTCAATATCAGCCTCAGGATTGCCATTGTTATGGCTTTTCTGCTGTGTTGTTTTGTGGTGGTGGCAGTCCGCGCATTTTCGATCCAAATCAGGGGCGCTGAGTTCTACCAAAGCCAAGGCGAAAAGCGGCATGTAAGGGAAGTGGAGATTCCGGTGTCACGTGGCACCATCTACGACCGCAATGGCGAGCCTTTGGCTTTGAGCACGGCCATGGTATCGGTCGGTATTGTGCCTGGACAGCTGTTGGATCAATTCAGCAAGGTGGAACAATTGGCCGAAGTATTGGATTTGGATGCCGATGAACTGAAACAAGTCATCACGTCCAGAAAAGACCGCCAGTTTTTGTTCATCAAACGGCGCATCACGCCGATGCTTGCTGACTCAGTAAAGGCATTGAATATGAAAGGCGTGGAATTCAGAACCGAATTCAAACGGTTTTATCCGGCCGGTGAAATCTTGGCCAATGTGGTTGGCTTCACCGATGTGGAAGACGTGGGACAAGAAGGCTTGGAACGCACCTATGACAATTGGTTGACCGGCACTTCAGGCAAGAAAACCGTGGTCAAAGACCTGTTGGGACAGGTGGTGGCTGACATTGATGTGGATGAGCTGGAAGCGGCCAAACCCGGTAAAGACCTGCATTTAAGCATCGATCGCAGGTTGCAATACGCGGCCTATTTGGCCCTGAAAAAGGCGGTGTACAAACACCAGGCAGTGTCCGGTTCTGCGGTGGTTCTGGATGTCAAGACCGGCGAAATCCTGGCCATGGTCAACCAACCCTCCTTCAACCCCAATGGCAACAAAGAAAACAACGAAGGTTTGCGCAACCGGTCAGTGACGGACATCTATGAGCCCGGTTCGGTGATGAAGCCCTTTGCCGTGGTGGCGGCCTTGGAAAGTGCTGAATACACCCCCCAATCGGTGGTCAACACCTCACCCGGTGAATATGAGGTGGACGGTTTTGTGATCCATGACTTCAAAGATTACGGCGAATTGAGCCTGGTCGATATTTTGGTCAAATCCAGCAACATCGGGGTGGCCAAACTGGTCTTGGATTTGGGCAAAGAGCATTTGTGGGATGTGTACCACCGCTTTGGTTTCGGTCAATCCTCCGGCAGTGGTTTCATGGGTGAGTCCGCTGGTTACTTGCCGCACCATGACCGTTGGCGCACAGCCGACCATGCCGCTTTGTCGCGGGGCTATAACTTATCGGTCACCACCTTGCAATTGGCCTCGGCCTATTCGGTGTTTGCCAACCAAGGGCGTTACCGCGCGCCCACTTTCATCAAAGGCAACATCAACGAAGACAAAGCCATCATTGATCCGATGATTGCCGCGCAATTGACCGACATGTTGTCGCATGTGGTGAATGACACCGAAGGACACAAGGCCTTCATCCCCAATTACAGCGTGGCCGGTAAAACCGGGACCGCCAGGATCGCTGAAAAAGGCGGCTATTCAGACAAATACATGTCTTCCTTTGCGGGATTTTCGCCGGTGGAATCACCCCGGCTGGTGGTGGCTGTCAGCATCAATGACCCCAAAGGGGAAGAATACTATGGCGGACTGGTGGCAGCACCGGTGTTTGCAGAAATCATGAAAACCGGCCTGCGTTTATTGAATGTGCCGGCCGATCAATTGAACCGCACCCTGGCCGACGTCACTGGGGCTGAAAACACAACCGGAGCTGCCCATGTCAATGAATAAAACCATGGGCTGGTTGTTGGCCGAACTCCAGGTTCCCATGCCAGAGGGCTGTGATTCCGAACAAACGATTCATGACCTGTGTTTGGACAGCCGCGCAGTGCAAGCCGGTGATGTGTTCATGGCCTTGTCGGGCTTCAAAGTGCACGGCATGGATTATGCCTACCAAGCCGAACGGGCCGGCGCCATTGCGGTCTTGACCGAACCAGTCAAGGCAGATCGTGCCGCCCAAGTGGGCCGCCAAAAGCCGTTGGGCATTCCGGTGATCGAAGTGCCTGATTTGAGCGCCCAGCTGGGACCGTTGGCCTGTGCCTTTTATGACCACCCCAGTGCGCATTTACAGGTTATTGCGGTGACCGGTACCAATGGCAAAACCTCAACCGCTTGGTTGTTGATGCATGCTTTGGAGCAACTGGGTCAAAAAACCGGTTATTTGGGTACCTTGGGTGCCGGTGACATGGATCAATTACAGGCGTTGCCCAACACCACCCCATCGGCTTTGGCGATACAGCAACAACTGGCGCAGATGCGACAACGGGGTTGTCAGCAGGTGTGTGTCGAAGTGTCCTCGCATGCCTTGACCCAGGACCGATTCAGTGGCACCCAAGTGGCGGCCGCCTTGTTCACCAACTTGAGCCGTGACCACCTGGACTACCACAAAACCATGAAAGCCTATGCCGCTGCCAAGCGCAAATTGTTCACTGATTTTGCACCGGAGGTCAGCATCATCAATGCCGATGACGAGGTGGGCCTTGGCTGGTTGCAACAGGATTTGGCCACGGCCAACACCCGAAGTTATGGTTTGGGTCAAAATGGCTTGGATTACCAAGCCACCGACATCCATTTGGAACCGGCGGGATTGGCTTTTGCTTTGCAACATGGCGGACAAAGCGTCCAGTTCACCACCGAATTGTTGGGTGAGTTTAACGTGCAAAATGTGCTGGCGGTGATTGCCACCTTGCACCACCAAGGCCATGACTTGGCAGCTTTGGTGCCGGTGGTGGCGGCTTTACAACCCGTACCTGGGCGCATGAACCGCATTGACAACCCAAGCAACGGCTCGACCCTGGTGGTTGATTATGCCCACACCCCGGATGCATTGGAGCAAGTGCTCAAAGCGTTGCGGGCCCACACCCAAGGACAATTGTGGTGTGTGTTTGGCTGTGGCGGTAACCGCGACAAAGGCAAACGCGCCATGATGGGGGCCATTGCCGAACAATGGGCCGATAAAGTGGTGTTGACCGATGACAACCCCCGGTTTGAATCGTCTGCCCAAATCATCGCGGACATTGAGTTTGGTATGAAAACCAAACCCCACGTGATCAGCAACCGCCAACAAGCCATTGCCCATGCGATTGACCAAAGTGAAGCCGGTGACATCGTGTTGTTGGCTGGCAAAGGTCATGAATCCACCCAAGAGATCAATGGCAAGTTGATTCCTTTCAATGACATGCAAGTGATCAAACAACTGATGCAGGTGGCGGTATGATTCAGATGAATGTGCATCAATTAGCCGCCATTGTGGGCGGCAGTATGGTCGGCAAAGAAGCCCGCATTCAAGGCGTCACCACCGACTCCAGGGGCGACTGCCAAGGCAAATTGTTTGTGGCTTTACGAGGCGAATTTTTCAACGGCGAGGACTTTTGTCAAGTCGCGGTGCAACAAGGCGCCGCAGCGGTGATGGTGGCCCATGCCGTGGAAGTGGATGTGCCTCAGTTGATTGTGAAAGACACTTTGGTGGCTCTGCAAGCCATCGCCACCGCCTGGGTCAAGCAAACCGGCGTCAAAGTCATTGGCGTCACTGGCTCCAACGGCAAAACCACGGTGAAAAACATGCTGCTGTCGGTGTTGCGTCAGAAATACCGTTGTCACGCCACCAGTGGCAATTACAACAACGAAATCGGCGTGCCCTTGTCGTTGTTGTCGATCGCTGCCGAAGATGAGGTGGCGGTGATTGAAATGGGCGCGGCGAAAGTCGGTGACATTGCCTTCTTAACCCGCATCATCCGGCCTCATGTGGCCCTGGTCACCAACGTGGGCAACGCCCATGTGGGCCGTTTTGGCAGTGTTGATAACATCGCTCAGGGCAAAGGTGAAATCTACGAGGCGCTGGACCGCGATGGGCTGGCGGTGATCAATGCCGATTCACCCTATGCCGAACAATTCAAAGCCAGGGTCCAAGGCAAAGTGATGACTTTTGGTGAGCACGAACAGGCCGACTTCCGTTTGCTCGAGCATGCCGGACGATACCAAGTGGTGACCCGAAGGGGCGAATCCTTTGATTTGGATTTGCCGGTGTTGGGCTTCCACAATTACCTCAATGCCACTGCGGTGGTGGCCATTGCGTTGTCCTTACAGGTCAGCTTCGCTGAGATTGCCCAAGGTTTGCTGGAGTTCGAACCCGAAGCTGGGCGCCTGCAAATCATCCCAAGTGCCAATGCCCTGACCATCATTGATGACAGCTACAACGCCAATCCCGCAGCGGTCAATGCCGCCATTGACGTGCTCAAAACCCAGTCCGGTCCGACGGTGTTGATTTTGGGCGACATGGCTGAATTGGGTGAATATGCCGCACAGATGCACCAACAAGTGGGTTCTTATGCCTGCCAACAAGGCATCAATCAGGTGCTGGCGGTGGGCGAATATGCCACCCAAGTTTGTCAGGACGCCACCACAAAGACCGGCCATGACGGGACATGTCAATGCCAGTCTTTTGCGGCCGTGGATGAGCTGATGGCGCATTTACAACAACACAGACCCACAGCGGGAACGGTCCTGATCAAAGGCTCCAGAAGCATGCGCCTGGAGCGGGTGATCCCGGTTTTGAGTCAAGGAGCACACGCATGATTTATTGGCTGGCACAACAATTCAGTGAGCAGTTTTCTGGCTTGAACCTGTTCAATTACTTGACCTTCCGGGCCATCATGGGGGCATTGACGGCCCTGTTGTTGTCTTTGTTTTTGGGCCCTTGGTTCATCCGCACCTTACAAATCAAGCAGATTGGGCAACCCATCAGGGATTTGGGTCCGGAAACCCACCTGAGCAAACAAGGCACCCCCACCATGGGCGGCGCCATGATCTTGTCGATCATCATCATGTCCACCCTGTTGTGGGGCGACTTGAGCAACCAATACGTGTGGTTGGCCCTGTTCGTGTTGTTTGGTTTTGGTTTGATTGGTTGGGTCGATGACTACAAAAAAATTCACCTGAAAAATTCGGCCGGCTTGTCGGCCAAATGGAAATACAGCATGCAGTCCTTGGTCGGTTTGTTGGCGGTGTTGTATTTATATGAGTATGGGCACAGCAGCATCCACCAGCAACTGGTGCTGCCGTTGATCAGCGATTACAACTGGTCATTGGGCTTGTTGGCCATCCCCTTGGGCTATTTTGTGATTGTGGGGTCCAGTAACGCCGTCAACCTGACCGATGGTTTGGATGGTTTGGCCATCATGCCGACGGTGTTGGTGGCCTCGGCTTTGGGCGTGTTCGCCTACGTTTCGGGTAACGCGGTGATTTCAGATTACTTGTTGTTGCCGTTTATTCCTGGTACCGGCGAATTGACCATCTTTTGTGCCGCCATGGCCGGATCGGGCTTGGGCTTTTTGTGGTTCAACACCTATCCCGCGCAGGTGTTCATGGGCGATGTCGGGGCTTTGGCCCTGGGTGCGGCATTGGGTTTGGTGGCCTTCATCACCCGCCAGGAGTTTGTGTTTTTTATTATGGGTGGCATTTTTGTGCTGGAAACCGTGTCGGTGATGTTGCAAGTGGCGTCATTCAAGTTGACCGGTAAACGCATTTTCCGCATGGCCCCCATCCACCATCATTTTGAATTAAAAGGTTGGGCCGAGCCCAAAGTCATCGTGCGTTTCTGGATCATTTCCATCATCTTGGTGTTGATTGGTTTGGCCACTTTGAAGATCAGATAAATCATGGCAGCAGCGAACAACAAAAAATTGGTTTCCAGCTGGTACAACGTCGGGGTCGACGGTTTGTTGGCTGTGGCCTTTTTGGCATTGTTGACCATTGGTGCGGTGATGGTCGCTTCGGCTTCGATCGCGGTGGCAGAAAATGCCGTTAACGATCCGTTTTATTATTTCAAACGCCACCTGATCTTCATCGGACTGGGCGTGGTGTTCGGGGCCATGGTGATGAACATCCCTTCGCCCTGGATGAATCGCTTGAGTCGCCCAGCTTTGATACTCGGGGTGTTGGCTTTGATGCTGGTGTTGATTCCGGGCATTGGGGTTGAGGTCAATGGTGCCAGGCGCTGGATCAATTTGGGCATTTCCCGCTTCCAAGTGGTGGAAGCCATCAAACTGGCCTTGATCATGTCACTGGCCACCTATGTGGTGAAACACAAAAAAAGCATTCAACATTCCATGCTGGGTGTGCTGAAGCCATTGGTGATGGTGGTGTTGATCGCTGGTTTGTTGTTGGTACAACCGGATTTTGGTTCGGCGGTGTTGTTGCTGATCATCACCCTGATCATGGTTTACATCGCCGGTGCCCGCTATCGGGATTTGAGTGTCATCAGCCTGTTGGCCGGTTCGGCCATGATGGTGATCGCCTGGGCCGAACCTTACCGGGTCAAGCGGTTGGTTAATTTTGTGGATCCATGGCAAGACCCATTCAATGCAGGGTTCCAATTGGTGCAGGCCTTGATTGCCGTCGGCCGCGGTGAAATTACTGGGGTCGGCATCGGTTCGAGCATCCAGAAGTTGTTTTATTTGCCCGAAGCGCACACCGATTTCATTTTTGCGGTGTATGCCGAAGAATTGGGTTTCATCGGGGTGATGGTGATGATCGCCTTGTTTGTGTTGTTGATTTTCAGGATTTTTAAAGTGGCCAGAAATGCGTTTGATCAAGGCAATGATTTTGCCGGCTTCATGTGCACCGGTATTGCGGTGTGGATGGCCCTGCAAGCGTTTTTGAGCATGGGGGTCAATCTGGGTATGTTGCCCACCAAAGGTTTGACCTTGCCATTCATTTCTTCAGGTGGCAGTGCCATCATGATGAACATCATTGCCATGAGTGTGGTGTTTCGGATTTCATATGAAAACCGGAAAGTGCATTTCAGGGCGGTGCATAAGGAGGCCAGCGCATGAATTTCGCGATCATGGCCGGCGGAACCGGTGGACACATCTTTCCAGGCATTGCAGTGGCCAAGTCATTGCAAAAGAAAGGCCATCAAATTTTTTGGTTGGGCGCCGTGGGTGGCATGGAAGAGCGCATTGTGAAACAACATGGCATCAAATTGACCTTATTGCCGATCAAACCCCTGCGAGGCAAGGGCCTGGTGGGCATGGTGACCATGCCATTCCGCCTGCTCAAAGGGATTTGGCAGGCCCGGCGATTTTTCCAACAAAACCACATCCACGCGGCCATCAGCATGGGCGGTTATGTGGCCGCTCCAGGCGGCTTTGCCACCCGCTTGTGTGACACCAAGCTGATTGTGCACGAACAAAACAGCGTGTTTGGTTTGACCAACAAAAACCTGGCCAAATGGGCGCAAAAGGTCCTCACCGGATTTGATTTGAAACAACAGCATGAAGCCCAGTGGGTGGGTAATCCGGTGCGCGACAGCATTGAAAACATCAACAAACAATTCAACCGCACCAGCCCCATCAATGTGTTGGTCTTGGGTGGTTCTTTGGGGGCCCAAAGCTTGAACCAATTGATTCCCAAAAGCCTGTCAACCTGGATTGAGGACGGCACCATCAAGATCAAACACCAATGCGGCAAAGACAAATTGCGGGCCACCAAAGCTGCTTATGGCGACCTGTCATTGGAAGTGGACATCCAGGAATTCATTCAAAACATGGCGGGCGCCTACCAATGGGCTGACGTGTGTATCTGTCGGGCCGGCGCTTTGACCATAGCTGAGATTTCAACGGTGGGGATTCCCACCTTGTTTGTGCCTTATCCGCATGCGGTCGATGACCACCAAACTCATAATGCTTTGAGTTTGGTCAACAAAGGCGCGGCACTGATGTGGCAGGAACGGGCTGCACAGACTGAATTTGTGGCCCTGTTTGAGCAATTGATTGATCCGGTGCTGCGCCAACAAATGCAGCAGGCTTTGCAGGCCATCAAAAAAACCCACGTCTCGGCCCACATTGCCAGTTTGTGTGAGGAGGTGGTCAGCGCATGAGTTATTTGAATCCTGAACACAAATTCGCCAGCCGCATGCGCCGCATTCACTTGATTGGTGTGGGTGGTTCTGGCATGTCCGGCATTGCTGAGGTGCTGCACAACCTGGACTTCAAAGTCAGCGGTTCCGACATCCAAGCCAGTAAGGTGGTACAAAGATTACTGAACATGGACATTCAAGTGATGCTGGGTCATGACGCGGCCCATGTGGAAATGGCTGATGTGGTGGTCTATTCATCGGCCATCAAAGCCGAAAACCCAGAATTGAAAGCCGCCCGAGCGGCGCAAATCCCGGTGTTGACCCGGGCTGAAATGCTGGCTGAATTGATGCGCTTCAAAGTGGGCATTGCGGTGGCTGGTACGCACGGTAAAACCACCACCACCAGTTTGGTGGCCAGCATCCTCACCGAAGCGGGCTTGGATCCGACCTTTGTGATAGGTGGCTTGTTGACCTCGGCGGGTACCAACGCTGGCTTGGGCACCAGTGAGTATCTGGTGGCTGAAGCCGATGAGTCTGACGGTTCGTTCCAATTGTTGCAGCCGGTGATGGCGGTGGTCACCAACATCGACGAAGACCACATGGAAACCTTTGACAATGACCTGGATCATTTGAAACAGTCGTTTGCCACGTTCTTACACCGCGTGCCGTTTTACGGGGTGACGGTGATGTGTGTTGATGATGACCATGTGTATGAATTGGCCAAGTCCATTTCACGCCACCAAATCACCTATGGCCTGACCGACCGGGCGCAGATACAGGCCGTTAACTTACAACAAAATCAACAACGCGTTGAATTCGATGTCTTGATCAACCAACAAGTGGTGCTCCAGCAAGTGATGCTGAACTTGCCCGGTGAGCACAATGTCTTGAATGCTTTGGCGGCGATTGCCATCGGCCTGGAGTTGGACGTGGCCTTGCCTGACATGAAAAAAGCCTTGGCCGAATTCAATGGCGTGGGCCGCCGCTTCAATATTTATCCTGAGACCGAGATCAATGGTCATGCAGTGACCCTGATCGACGATTATGCCCACCACCCAACCGAACTGGCAGCGGCCATCAAGGCGGTGCGGGATGGCTGGTCGAACAACCGATTGGTGCTGGTGTTTCAACCCCATCGTTACAGCCGCACACGGGATTTGTTTGATGACTTTGCCGATGTGCTTAATGGCGTTGATTTGTTGCTGCTCAGTGAAGTGTATCCAGCCGGTGAAGCCGTGATCTCCGGGGCCACCGCCAATGACTTGTGTCGCAGCATCCGCCACCGGGGCAAGCTCGATCCGGTGTTCGTGCAAGATGTCAACACCATCCCCGAGGCTTTGGCCCATGTGGTTGAAGACGGTGATGTGGTGTTGCTGGCTGGTGCTGGCAACATCGGCGCCCTGATCCAATCCATGGTGACTGTCAACGGAGGTGATGATGACTGAGTTGCACGTGGCATTGTTGATGGGTGGGCACAGCGCCGAAAAAGAAGTGTCGTTGAATTCTGGGGCAGCGGTGGAGCAAGCCTTGTTGCAACTGGGTCATCGCGTCACGGTGGTGCGAGAGTTGCATGAGTTGAGACAACTGGGTCCGGCTGCTGTGGATGTGGTGTTCAATATTTGGCACGGTGCCGAAGGCGAAGACGGTCAACTGGCCGCTTGGTTGGCGTTGGAAGGCTACCGTTCGACTTGCGGTGATTTCGCTGGCGCCTGTGTGTCCTGGCATAAAGATCTGGCCAAAACCTTGGTCGCTGCCGCTGGCATCCTGACCCCCAACAGCCAACTGTTGCACCGGATGGAAGAATTGGCGGTGAATGGTGAAGGCCCGTGGATTGTGAAACCAGCCACCGAAGGATCCAGTGTGGGCTTGTACAAAGTCGATGACGCGAAGCAACTCCAGCAGGCGGTGTCCGCAGCCTTTGCCGTCACTGATCAGGTGTTGGTGGAAGATTACATTGACGGCCAGGAATGCACCGTGGGCCTGGTTGGCGAAGTGGTGTTGCCGGTGGTCAGCATCGAACCGGCCAATGAGTTGTATGACTACCAAGCGAAATACCAAAGCCAGGCCACCCAATACCATTGCCCGGCCAATTTTGCCGCCGATTGGCAGCAAGCCTTGCAAGCCGATGCACAAACCATATACCGGGTCTTGAACATCAATGGCTGGTGTCGCATCGATTTCATTGTGGACGCCCAGGGTCGGCGGTGGTTCTTGGAAGCCAACACCACCCCCGGCATGACCAGCACCAGTTTGTTGCCCAAGGCCGCAGCGGTGCATGGTTGGGATTTCACGCAATTGGTGGCGGCGATTTTAGCCACCGCTGACAATGGAGGTCAGGATGAGTAAAACCATGCAATTGGCGATGATCTTTGGCTTGTTGGTGTTGCTGTTGGTGGTGGCCATGATGAGTGGTTTGATCCAGTCTGACCGGTGGCGCATCAGCCAATTGGAAGTGGCCGCTGAATACCAGCGCATCACCCCGGAGCAATTGCGTTTGATGGTGGCCAAAACCCCAGAGCGGTCGTTTTTCCGATTGGATGCCGAACAGGTGAAAGCCAACATCGAATCGATGTCTTGGGTGCGCTATGCTCATGTGGTGAAACAATGGCCAGACACTTTGAAAATCACCATCAAAGAGCACCAGGCCGTGGCCATTTGGAATGGCGAAGATTTGTTGAATCAATCGGGTGAGGTGTTCAAAGTGGACGCGGTGGATCATTTGAAAGCCTTACCACGGATTTACGGCATCAGTGAAGATTCGGAAACCACCTTGCAACATTTCAAACGGTTCAACCAGTTGTTGAAACCGGTGGGTTATGAAATCAGTGAAGCCCGGGTCAATGAGCGCGGTGACTGGCGCTTGATTCTGCGCAATGGCTTGGAAGTGCTGTTGGGTTCAGAAAAGCACGAAGCCCGGGTCTTGCGGCTGGCAGAAACCTGGGATCAATTGTTGGCAACCGCCGAGCGGTTGCCGGAAAAAGTGGATTTGCGTTACAGCAATGGATATGTGGTGAAGTGGCGCATCGGAGACGAACAGACCGCGCAAAAAGTTGAATTTGCGGTCCAAGAGATGGGATGAAAATGGCCAAGAAGCATGAAACAAAACTGCAAGTGGGACTGGACATCGGGACATCCAAAGTGGTGGCCATCGTCGGTGAGTTGCATCCGGATGGTTCGATTGAGGTCGTGGGCATCGGTTCATCGCCTTCCCGTGGCTTAAAACGGGGGGTGGTGGTGGACATCGAATCCACCGTGCAATCGATCAAGCGGGCCATTGAAGAGGCTGAGTTGATGGCCGGTTGTGAAATTCAATCGGTGTACGTTGGCATCGCTGGCAGCCACATCCGCTCAATCAACTCCGATGGCATCGTCGCCATCAAAGACAAAGAGGTCAGTAAGACTGATGTGGAAAAAGTGCTGGATGCGGCCAAAGCCGTGCCCATTCCCAATGACCAAAAAGTGTTGCATGTGTTGCCACAAGAATATGTGATTGATGGCCAAGACGGCATCCGCCACCCCATTGGCATGTCCGGGGTGCGCCTGGAAGCGCGGGTGCATTTGATCACCGGCTCTGAAAGTGCGGCGCAAAACATCACCAAATGTGTGGCCCGTTGTGGCTTGTCGGTCGACCAAATGATCGTTGAACAATTGGCTTCATCAACCGCGGTGTTGACCGAAGACGAAAAAGAATTGGGGGTGTGCATGGTCGACATTGGGGCGGGCACCACCGACATTGCGGTGTTCACCCAAGGCGCCATTCGACATGTGTCAGCGATTCCCATCGCCGGCGATCAGGTGACCAATGACATTGCGGTGTCAATGCGCACGCCGACCCAGCATGCCGAAGACATCAAATTGAAATACGCCTGTGCCTTGCGTCAGTTGGCATCGGCGGAAGAAACCATTTCAGTACCCAGTGTCGGTGATCGCCAGCCTCGGCGCTTGGCCCGACAGACCCTGGCCGAAGTGGTGGAACCCAGATACGAAGAATTGTTCAGCCTGGTGCAGGCCGATTTGCAGCGCAGCGGATACATTGACTTGATCGCTGCCGGCATCGTGCTCACCGGCGGTGCATCAAGGATGGAAGGGGCCGTTGAATTGGCCGAAGAAATCTTTCATGTGCCCGTCAGGCTGGGGGTCCCGGTCGATGTGGCCGGACTCAGAGAAGTGGTCAACAACCCAGTGCATGCCACTGGTGTTGGGTTGTTGCAATACGGCAGTAACACCGATTTTGTTGCCGATTCAGTGATGGAATCAGAGGGCTGGTTGCATCGGTTTAAAAAGTGGTTTTTGGGTGATTATTGAGGACGTCATGAAGACCAATCAAACATCATCATTGCGATTAAAAATAAAGTTCGGAGGTATATAACATGTTTGAATTAATGGAAACAGAAGACACTGGCGCGGTCATCAAAGTGATCGGCGTTGGCGGGGGCGGTGGCAACACCGTACAACAAATGGTCGATGCAGACATCGAAGGTGTGGAGTTTATTTGTGCCAACACCGACATGCAGGCTTTGGAAAAAACCAACTGCCGCAATGTGGTGCGCATCGGGCAGAACGTGACCAAGGGCCTGGGTGCGGGCGCCAATCCCGAAGTCGGCAGACAAGCGGCTTTGGAAGACTCCGAGCGCTTGAAAGAATGTCTGGCCAACACCGACATGGTGTTCATCACCGCCGGAATGGGTGGTGGCACGGGCACCGGCGCGGCACCCGTAATTGCCGCGATTGCCAAAGAAATGGGGATTTTGACGGTGGCTGTGGTGACCAAGCCATTTCCGTTTGAAGGCAAACGACGCATGGATGTGGCCAACAAGGGCATCCAAGATTTGGAACAACACGTGGATTCATTGATCACCATCCCCAATGCCAAGTTGTTGACGCACTTTGGTCGCGATGTGACCTTATTGAATGCCTTCAAAGCAGCCAATGACGTGCTGCAAGGTGCGGTGCAAGGGATTGCTGAATTGATCACCTGTCCTGGTTTGGTCAACGTCGATTTTGCTGACGTCAAAACCGTGATGTCTGAAATGGGCATGGCCATGATGGGCTCAGGGGTTGGTAAAGGCGATGACCGTGCTGCCACCGCCACCGAATTGGCGATGAACTCACCGTTGTTGGAAGACATCGACATGCACGGTGCGAACGGCGTGTTGGTCAACATCACCGCAGGCATGGACATGACCATTGGCGAATACGAAGAAATTGGCGACTTGATCAAGGAATACGCTTCGGATGAAGCCACCGTGGTGGTCGGCACGTCGATTGACATGGACATGAAAGATGAAATCCGCGTCACGGTGGTGGCCACCGGCTTGAACAAAGCGGTGAAGCAAAAGCAATTCAAATCGGTGGAAATTGTGCGCAATGCCACCAACAACCGGATTGAACAACCGATTCGGGCCACCCGAGATGAGCCCAACACCGCCAACAGCAGCGGTGGTCAGGCGGTGATTGACCAGTTGCGTGACAACAAAACCGAAGCGGAACAGGATGACTACCTGGACATCCCAACCTTCCTGAGAAATCAACTGGATTGAAACTGAGGACGCAGGCTGTGAACCCATAATAACCATAAGGCAGCCCGATTCCCACCGAGGTTGTCAGTTAAAAACGTCAACTTGGCCGGTCACCAAACCTCCAGTGGCCGGCCCCCTTTGTGGCGCCAATTGGGCTGTGGCAGAAAAGTCACAGGCGTTGTAAAAATACCACAAAAGCCGTTGAATGAACTGGACAGTGTGATACAATTCACAAAAATTGATCATCACAATCAGTACCATTCGCCTATGATTGCACAAAAGACTTTGAAAAACACCGTCCGCGCGACGGGTGTGGGAATCCATTCTGGACAAAAAGTTTTCATCACTTTACGACCCGCGCCAGTCGACACTGGCATCGTGTTTCGTCGGGTTGATTACAAACGTCCAGTGGCGATCCAAGCCATGGCCACGCAAGTGGGCGAAACCAGCATGTCCACCACATTGGTGAAAAACGGCATCAAGGTGGGCACTGTTGAGCACTTGATGGCGGCCTTTGCCGGCATGAACATCGACAACTGCTATGTGGATTTGAGCGCCTCAGAAGTGCCGGTGATGGATGGCTCTGCCGGGCCGTTTGTGTTTCTGATTCAATCGGCGGGCATTCAAGAACAAGACGCCCCCAGAAAATTCATCAAAATCAAAAAAGCCATCAAAATTGAAGTGGATGATAAATTCGCCACTTTAAAACCACACTCAGGCTCCCAATTCTCATTTGAGATCGACTTTGATCACCCGGCCTTTGAAGACCACTGCAACCAAGCCGAAATTGATCTGAACAGCCAATCGTTCATCAAAGAAATCTCACGGGCCAGAACGTTTGGCTTCATGCGTGACATTGAAATGTTGCGCAACAACAACCTGGGATTGGGTGGCAGCATGGACAACGCCATTGTGTTGGATGACTACCGGGTGTTGAACAATGACGGTTTGCGCTATGAAGCTGAATTCGTGCGCCACAAACTGTTGGATGCCATTGGCGACATTTACCAACTCGGTCACCCGATCATCGGTGCCTACCATGGGCACAAATCAGGTCACGCCTTAAACAATGAATTGGCCCGCGCTTTGTTGGCCGATGAATCGGCGTATGAAATTGTGACCTTCACTTCAGCCAAAGACCAAGCCGAGTCGATGTTGCCAGCGGGTTTACTGGCCTGATCTGACATTCTGAACCGCATTAAATAGACGCATAAAAAACCGGCCAAGCAAGGTGGTTGCTTGGCCGGTTTTTTGTTGGGTGCCAGTTTTTTGTTGGGTGGTGTTGTTCGGGGATCAGAGCTGCGAAACGGCAAAATCCACATCCATGCTTTGTAAGGCATCCAACGGCTCGACCGCTGCCGCTTGGGTGTAATATTCGGTGGCTTCATCCATCCCTTTGTCTTCCCCTTTCAGCAGCAACATGGCATTACCCGCTTCGATCAAATTGATGGCATTGGGCACCAGCTCCAAGGCCTGTTCCATGTGTTGGTAAGCAATTTTGGGTTTGGCACCATAGGTCAGGCCGCCCAAAGTGGCGCCGACTTTATCGATGATTTCTGCGTGGTACATGGCCATGGCCAGGTGGGCCTCGGCGTGATCAGGCTGGGCCTCAAGCACCGTTGTCAACAAATGCTTCACTTTGCCACCCAGTCCTTTGGACAGGGCTTTGGTGATGGAAATCGACTGAGAATAACGGCCCATGGCCAGCGCGGTGGTGAACTGCACATTGTGGTCATTACTGTCTGCAGCCTCTCCTAGTAAATAGGCTTGTTCCAATAAATCGGTGCACTGGGCTTCATCTTCACAAAGGTAGTCGGTGTAGGCCACCACCGAACGGATCAGTACCGGTATTCCGGCATCACCCAGTTCTTGGGCCGCTGCGGCGGCGGCGGCGAAGTGGCCATTGTGGAACAGCAGCCAAGCGGCCAACAAATCACCACTGGGCGCAGGAGCCAAGTCAGCGGCGTGCAGGTCTGACCAGCGTGACAACAAATCAGCATCGGTCAGGTCTTGAATGAATTGAGGATCGGTTGCTTCCCAGTCACTGATATTCATGAGGTTTTCGGCTTCCAAAAAAATAATTGAAAAAAAATGGGGGTTTAGTGTGTTTACTCTACAAGCGCTGATTACTATACCCACATCAACAATAAAACACAACTTAATGAGGTGTCACGAATGAATACTAAACAAGTAAAAGAATCAGTAAAAAATGCCGTATTGGCTGGTTTGGGTGTTGTTTCAATTGCCCAGAAAGAAGCTGCCAAAGTTTACGGTAACGTTTCAAAAGAAGCCAACAAGCTGTATGGCAACTTGCTGAAAGAAGGTCAGTCTTTGGAAAAGAAATCCAAAAAATCTGTTGATGAGTTGACCAAGAAAACCGAAGGTAAATTGAACAACATCAAAACTTTGGCCAGCAAGCAATTCAGCAAAATTGAGTCTGTTTTTGAAGGCAAAGTTGAAAGCGCTTTGAACAAGTTGGACATCCCAACTGCAGAAGACCTGAAAGGTTTGACCAAGCGTGTTGATACTTTGATCAAAGAAATCAAAAAAATTGAAAAGAAAGCCGCTTAATACCGCTTCATTTTCAATCACGAGTTTGTACCTCGTCCCCCAGCAGCAGCCAAGGAAGGTTGCTGTTTTTATTTGAGGCTTTGTGAGACCTTTGGTTGGTTTCGTGGATCATGTCAAAAAGCCTCAAAACGACCTGCTTGGCGTTGGAAAACTTGCCAATGACGGCGCATTGGACTGCGTTTCCCGCCTTAATCAGTCCGTTTTCAGATCTTTTTGCCAAAGACCCAGAAACCAACCAAAGGTCTCGAGGTTGGTTTCGTGGATCATGTCAAAAAGCCTTAAAATTCCCTGCTTGGCGTTTGAAAACTGACGGCGCATTGGACTGCGTTTCCCGCCTTAATCAGTCCGTTTTCAGATCTTTTTGCCAAAGACCCAGAAACCAACCAAAGGTCTCGAGGTTGGTTTCGTGGATCATGTCAAAAAGCCTTAAAATTCCCTGCTTGGCGTTTGAAAACTGACGGCGCATTGGACTGCGTTTCCCGCCTTAATCAGTCCGTTTTCAGATCTTTTTGCCAAAGACCCAGAAACCAACCAAAGGTCTCGAGGTTGGTTTCGTGGATCATGTCTAAAAGCCTTAAAATTCCCTGCTTGGCGTTTGAAAACTGACGGCGCATTGGACTGCGTTTCCCGCCTTAATCAGTGCATTTTCAGTTCTTTTTGCCAAAGACCCAGGACCCAACCAAAGGTCTCAGCCTTGTTGGTCCACAATCCCGTTAAAGAATGCCTTGAAAAATCGCTGCATTTACCGCATATTGTCAGCAAGTCAATTGAGCCATTTATCATGTCCTTACAACTCACCCAACAAGCCGCTGACCGCATCTTGCATTTTTTGTCTTTGGATGAGAAGGCCATGGGTTTTCGGGTGTCGGTGAAGAAAATGGGTTGTTCCGGTTGGGGTTACGAGGTCGAGCTGGCCCACGAAGTCAAAGCCGATGAAATGACCATGGAAGACAAAGGCGTGACATTAATTGTACCCCAAGACGCTTTGGACAAGGTGGATGGCACGGTGATCGATTACGAACGCCAAGGCATCAATCAAATCTTTGTCTACAGAAATCCCAACGCCACCGGTTCGTGTGGTTGTGGCGAAAGCTTCACCACCAACTAGGGTCTGTCAACACCAACTGAAAGACCACTGTTCAGCCTGCAAAGGCCATACCCTGCGTTGCTCACCGATCGATTGGAATGACCAATCCATTCAATCACAGCTGGTTATTTGCCTCGCCAGTCGTGGCCGTCCCACATTGCTGATGATCACCGCTTTGCCGTATTCTGCACCCCGTTGATCACAAAAACGAATGGTCTGGTTGGCGCCTGGGGCAAACCCGGTGCGATCGAAACGTATGTAAGGTCGGTACACCGAAGCTTGTGCCCGCAAAGAGTCAGCCATGCCGTGTTCTTGTAACAACAAACGATCGCTGCCATCAAACACCCGGTTTTGGTTGTGATCCACAAAAGCCATCCAGCCGGCATGCCATTGGCTGTTGCCGTCGCATCCCAATTCACTGGCCGTGGCACACAATACCACCGACTGCTGCGCAATGATGCTTTGGTTCCTGGCGTGGTTGATGGTGGCCACCAAGCGATTGATCTCGTGGGTCATGCTTTGGTTGAGTTGAAAGGTTCGGTAATTGGGGATGGCATAGGCCGACAGGATCGCCAGCATGCTCAAGGCGATGATCAATTCAATCAAGGTGAATCCGTGGTTTTGATGGGCATTCATGGGATTGGCTCCAAATGACCCCCATTATCAAGTTCACAACGCTGCAGGGCTGCCCATGAATTCTTATGGGCCGGTCAAAATATTCGGACCACTGGGGGCAAAAATGACCCCAAGAATCCAGAACCTCAACTTGAATCACGGCAGGGGGCACCCTATAATTGACCTTTCATTTTTTTGGACTCACATCATGGCAAGAGGAATCAACAAAGTCATTCTGGTTGGCAATTTGGGTAACGACCCAGAAGTCCGTTACACCCCGGCAGGTGCGGCGGTGACCACCATTTCCGTGGCCACCACCGAAAGCTGGAAAGACAAAGAAGGCAACCGCCAAGAAAAGACGGAATGGCATCGTGTGGTGTTTTTCAGCCGCTTGGCTGAGATTGCCGGTGAATACCTGAAGAAGGGCAGCCAGGTTTACATTGAAGGCAAACTCAGAACCAACAAATGGCAAGACCAAAACGGTCAAGACCGCTACACCACCGAAATTCTGGCCAATGAGATGCAAATGCTTGGTGGCCGCGGTGACTCAGGATCAGGTGGCTTTGGCGGCGGGCAGTCGATGCCTTCGGCCCCCAAAGCCAACAAACCCCAACAGAACAACAACCCAGCCCCGAATTTTGATGATTTCGATGACGAAATTCCATTCTAGTCCTGCCCTCAACTGATCTCTATGAGCCCCGCTTTGTGGGGCTTTTTTATGCCCATAATACACGGTTGCCTGAACAGTCAAGCCAATTCAGGCCGACATCACAGCCGATCTTCAAATGTGGGAATTGGTTGGCATAAATGGGGCCAGTGGGCATGAAATTTCTGCCTGATGTCAGGAATTGGACTGGATTTACGACTTATGACATGACACTGCCACAGAACAGTGTGAATTTATTAATCATTAAGGAGTAAAGCAATGAAAAAATTATGGGTATTTTTATTTATCCTGGGGATGGGTCTGGGCAGCGCGGCCGCCCAGTCGTTCACCACCGGCTATGCCGCCTTGGTTTCGTTTTCTGACCGCACCACGGCACGTCCAGCTGGAGAAACTCAAGAGGCCTGTGAAGAAAACAGACAGCGCCTCATCGACGATTATTTGGCTGCGCATCCAGGGGTTATTGTGCTTGAAGACCGGTCGCTGCCTTGTGGTCCCAGAACCAGCCCCGCCCCAGATGTGGATTTGCGGGCCTGGTTGGAAATAGATATTCCGCCTTACTGCACGTCCTGTCCGTTGTTGGGTCCGGACACCTTCAAAATCTTTTATCCGGACTTCACGGCCGAAATCAAAGAGCTGTATTATGGTTACAAGATCAACAGTTACAACAAGGAGTTGCGTGCCTTACAAAGCCAATATGACTTGGCCGGGTTTGAGGCTGAGGTGTTCAAACTCAACAAAGAGTTGAATCAGTACGAGCAATGAAGCATTGATGTGTACCACGGGAGCGGCTGCAGGCAGCTGCTCTCGACCTGATAATACCCAGGCCAGGGAACCTTTCCAGATTGATCCAGTCTATTGATAGGAACTTCAATTACGGGTTTCATCATGTTAAATCGCAGGACGGTGTTACAGCGGCTGGCTGCGTTGGGATTGGCCATCAACACACCACTGTTGTCCGCCAACAACCAACCGTCACCTGGCTTGCTCAAAACCATTCCCAAGACCGGCGCTGCCATACCTGCGATTGGTATGGGCACCTGGATCACCTTTGATCACAACCCTGCACACACCGAACTGACCCGCTACCAGCAGATCTTGCAGGCGTTCTTCGCCGGCGGTGGTCGCTTGATTGATTCTTCGCCCATGTATGGCTTTGCCCAGAAATTGTTGGGGGCGGTGTTGCCGCAGGTGGCCGGTGCTGATTCATTGTTTGCCGCCACCAAGGTGTGGACCCGGGGTCAAGCCATGGGGCAGGTACAGATGCAGGAATCGTTGAATCTGTGGGGCTTGGAGTCTATGGCGTTGATGCAAATCCACAACATGCTCGACTGGCAGGCCCATCTGCCGACCTTGCAACAGTGGCAAGCCGAAGGGCGCATTCAATACACCGGCATCACCACCTCACACGGGCGGCGACATCGTGAATTGGTATCCATGCTGCAACAATACCCGGTGGATTTTGTGCAATTCACTTACAACATGCATGACCGCGAAGCCGAGCAAGAGCTGTTGCCCTTGGCAGACGATTTGGGGGTGGCGGTGATCATCAATCGACCGTTTCAAACCGGTGGTCTGTTCGCCCGCGTGCGAGGCCGAGCGCTGCCCGATTGGTCCAAAGACTTGGGCTGCCACACCTGGGCCCAGTTCTTTTTGAAATTTGTCATTTCACATCCGGCGGTGACCTGTGCCATTCCAGCCACCAGCCAGGTCCAACACATGCAAGAAAACATGCAAGCCATGCAAGGCCCCATACCAGATTCGACCATGCGCCAAGCCATGCTCAAATATTACCAGCGCATCATCCAGTGAGGCCCGCCCCAGGTCACTTGCTGCGGCAGAACTGCGGCCGGGTAAACCGGTGTCAAACAAGACTGAAAAATTTTGTTGACCCGATATTTGATTCTCACAGAAGCGGTGGTAAAATGCTTATCCTCATTAAAACAAACGTTTGAATTATGGCCAATTTACCCGCTCCTGTTAAAGACATACAATTCATCGCCGACGAAGTCCTCGATTTGACCGGTCACTACCAAAAACTGGGAGTGCACGAAGACATCGACGTCGAAACCTTCATGACCATTGTTGATGAAGCGTCAAAATTCTTGCATGAAAATGCCGGTCCCCTGAACCGCCAAGCCGATGAACAGGCTTGTCGCCATGCAGGCGATACCGTGACCACCCCGGATGGATTCAAGGCTTTGTACCAAGCCTATTGTGAAGCGGGATGGGCCTCATTGGATGGTGACCCAGAATACGGTGGTCAGGGCCTGAGTTACTGGTTGCAACTGATCCTGGGCGAGTTGAACACCTATTATTGTCCTGGTTGGTCGAATTACCCAGGCTTGACCCATGGAGCCCGTGAGTTGATCGAGCATTTTGCGCCAGACGCCTTGAAACAGCAATATTTGCCGCAGTTGACCACCGGCGAGTGGACCGGCACCATGTGTTTGACCGAACCGCATTGTGGCACCGACTTGGGCTTGGTCAACACCGCCGCCAAACCCATTGGCGATGACATGTATGAAATCACTGGCACCAAAATCTTCATCACCTCGGGTGAACATGACCTGGCCGACAACATCATCCATTTGGTGTTGGCGCGTTTACCAGATGCACCCAAAGGCACCAAAGGCATTTCTTTGTTCTTGGTGCCCAAATTCATGCCGAATGCGGAAGGTGCCGTGGGTGAACGCAACAGCCTGGCGGCTGCCAGCATTGAACACAAAATGGGTTTGAACGGTTCAGCCACCTGTGTGATGAATTTTGATCAAGCCAAAGGCTACTTGATCGGAGCCGGTAACGATGGCTTGAAAATCATGTTCACCATGATGAATGGGGCCCGCTTGAACACCGGCATTCAAGGCTTGTCAGCGACCCAAGCGTCTTATGAAAATGCCTTGGCCTATGCCAAAGACCGGTTACAAATGCGTTCAGCCACTGGGCCTAAAATGCCCAACAAACCGGCTGATCCTATCATCGTTCATGCCGATGTCAGACGCATGTTGTTGACCCAAAAAGCCTTCGCCGAAGGCAACCGCGCGATGGCCTATTTCGTGGGTCAAAAAATTGAGGTGATCAAACACAGTCAAGATCCTGAGGCGGTGCAACAAGCCGAGCAACTGCTGGCATTCTTGACCCCCATCATCAAAGCCTTTTTGACCGAAGTGGCCATGGAAGCCACCAACCACGGGATTCAAGTCTATGGCGGTCATGGTTACATCCGCGAGCACGGTCAGGAACAATGGCACCGGGACGCCAAAATTTTTACCTTGTATGAAGGCACCACAGGCATCCAGGCCTTGGACTTGACCGGTCGCAAAATGTTGCAAATGCAAAAAGGGCAGTTGGGCGAAATCGCTGACATCATTCAGGATTTCATCAACCAAACCGACACCCCCTTGAATGATCAACTGCAGTCCTACCTGGACATGTGGCATGAAGTGACCGGCGAAATTGTGCAGCGCGCCATGCAAAACCCCGATGAAGTTGGGGCCGCTTCGGTGGATTACTTGATGTTGTCAGGCTATGTGATTCTGGGTTACTTTTGGGCCCGCATGTATGCCGCCGCCGAGCAAAACAAAGGCAACTTGGGCGCCGATTTTTATCGCGGTAAATTGAAAACAGCAGTGTTCTATTTCCACAAGATATTGCCCCGTTGTCAGGCCTTGAAAGCCACCATTCTGACCGGTGCTGAATCGCTGATGGACATCGCCGAGGGCGAGTTTTAACGGCAGTCTCTGAGGCCAACCATCCAGCCATCTTGGAATCCCCGGGCCAGGGGTTCCAAGATCATCCGGTGAGTTATTGCATTGTGACTCACCACATCATAAAATGACCCAAAACACGGGCCGGCCCTGACACGTCTGCTCATCAGTCACCCAACCAGTCAGAGGTTCTTTGAACAGCTACAACAAACAACTAAAACCAATCATAACCTGGCTGCTGGTGGCATCAATTTTGGCTCTGTGGTTGCAGTTCATGTTGTTTCCCAAGCACCGCGACCAAGACATCCAAGCGGTGACTGCGCCGCCCACCAACCTGCCCAGCCTCACACCGCGACCCCTGCCATCCAGTTACCATTTATTTGGGTCTTCCACCGAAAGTGAGTTACCGATGGCCTTGTTGTCCGGTGAAACCTCCTTGAATCTGATTGTGACGGGTTTGTTTGCCAGTGATGACCCACAACAAGGTCGTGCTTACATCCGTAGCCAAGGTGAAGAAAAAAAGTTTCAAGTGGGGGATGACGTGTTTGGCATGGCCGAATTGGAGGCCATCCATACCGACCATGTGGTGCTCAAACGCAGCGGCAACCGCAAAGAAACCTTGTCCCTGAGCAAAGGCCGCACCTCAATCGACACCAATCCGACCCAAGTGAAGTCGCCCATCAACAACAGCACAGTGGCCTCGCAGCGCATCAGCAATCACATCAACCAATCATCCAATTGGCAAGAGATGCTGAATCAACAAAAGTATGACCCCAACAAAATTGCGCAAATGGCCAGCCAAGTGTCGGTGATTCGCGATGGACAAGGCCAAATCGCTGGTTTGCGGGTGTCGCAACTGTCTGGTGGCAATGCCTTGCTCAAACAAGGCTTGCGCGCCAATGACCAAATCGTCGCGGTCAACGGAGTGGACATCTCTTATCAAAACATCCTGACCCTGCAAAAACAATTGGAAAGCAGTGAAGAAGTCAGTGTCACGGTGATGCGAAATGGTCGCCGAATGAACCTCAACCTCAACTTATCAGAACTTCAACAATGAATAAAACGCCACTCATAATTGTCTGCTTGGGACTGCTGGGTCTGTACCGACCCGTGTGGGCCGAAGACCACATGCACACACTGAACTTGCAGGACACCGAAATTCGCTTGCTGGTTGAAACCATCAGTGACATTACTGGCAAGAATTTTGTGATTGACCCAGAAGTAACCGGCAAAATCACCGTCATCTCTGGTCAACCCGTGCCTGAAGACAAAATTTATGATTTGTTCTTGTCGATTCTCAGCGTCAATGGCTTCACCACCGAAACCCAGGGGGACACCATCAAGATCATTCCGATTGCCAAAAGCAACCCCTTGGCGGGTTTGACCAGTGACCACCCAGATCAGTTGATGACCAAAATTTTCCGCATCAAACACATCCCGGTGGAAGAGGTACTGCAGATGCTGAAGTCGATGAACAGCAAGGCCAAATTGATCAGCAACAAAGACTCGAATCTGCTGATTGTGTCAGACAAAGCCGCCAACGTCGACAAGATGGAGCAACTGATCGTGAACATCGACCGCAAGTCAGATGCGTCGATTGATTTGATTCCTTTGGAGTATGCCAACGCCCAAGACGTGGCCGACACCCTGACCCAGTTGTTGGATTCTACCAACGCCTTGGGGCCGCAATCCAAAATTGTCCCAGACACCCGCACCAATGCGGTGATCGTCAACGCCAATCCATCGCTGAAGGGCAAAATCATGAGCATCATTTCGCGGCTGGATGTGCCCTTGGACACCAACACCCAGGCTCAGGTGGTGTACTTGAAATATGCATCGGCCGATAATTTGGTGCCCATTTTGGAAACCCTGGCCAAACGGGGCCAAGGTGAAAATGCCGAGCAAAATGTCAGCATCCAGGCCCACAGCGAAACCAACAGTTTGGTGATCAACGCACCACCGGCCATCTACCGCAACATCCAACAGGCTGTGAACATGTTGGACATTCGGCGCCAACAGGTGCTGATTGAAGCGATCATTGCCGAAGTTTCGGTGGACAACTCCAAAGAGTTGGGGGTAGATTGGTTTGCGCCAATTGGTGGGGACAGTGACGATGGTTTGGTCGGTGGTTCATTTACTGGCAACACCTTGCCCAACCTCACCGGTGATGATCCGGTCGATGTGTTTGGCAGTTTGTTGGCCGGTGGTCTGAATTTGGGCTATTTGAACTTCGGCACAGGCAACGACGGTGAACAAATTCTCAAATTTGGTGGCCTGCTCAAAGCCATTGGCACCAGTGGCAACAACAACATTTTATCGACCCCGTCGGTGGTGACCTTGAATCACCAAGAAGCCTCCTTGTCAGTGGGTCAGGAAGTGCCGTTTGTGACCGGTCAGTTTTCTGCCACCGGCAGTTCTGACTCATCCGGTTCGCCCAACCCATTCACCACCATTCAGCGCGAAGATGTGGGCTTGTCGTTGACCGTCACTCCGCACATCAATGAAGGGGGACAGATTGTGGTTGACATCGCGCAAGAGATCTCCAGCATCGATGCCACGGCCGTCAGTGCGGTGGATTTGATCACCAAGAAACGCACGCTGTCGACATCGGTGATGATTCCTGACAACTCCATTTTGGTGCTCGGTGGCTTGATCGATGATTCGGTGCAAGAAACCATCAAGAAGGTACCCGTACTGGGCGACATCCCATTGATCAAAAATTTGTTCAGAACCAAAAAGCGCACCCGCATGAAGCGCAATTTGATGATTTTTATCCACCCGCAGATTCTGCGCGACGATCTGCAACAAGAAGCCATCAGTCAGCAGCGCTACAATGAAATTCGCGAACAACAACTTGAAGAAGTGACGCCGGAAAAATTCCGCCGCGGATCGCCGGTGTTACCCGAATTGGAAGAAACCGACAACAACCGGCCCTGAAGTCAATGGCAGAGCAATCCACAGTCAAGTTGCCATCTTACAGCTTTGCCAAGAATCGTGGGGCCACGATTCTGCAGCAACAACCCGATGGCACCGTGACCCTGGCGGTGTCGAAGAATGCATCACCGGCCGCCATTGCTGAACTCCAACGCCTGAGTCATCGGCCGGTCAAGATTCAATTCTTTGCCCCACAAGATTACCAACAGGTGATCCAAAAAATTTACCACCACCAGCAATCGATGACCGATGATGTGGTGGCGGATTTGGATCACACAGACAGTGGCCTGTCGAGCATTGCCGAAGTGCTGGCCGAACCAGAAGACCTGTTGGAAAGCAACGACGATGCGCCGATCATTCGATTGATCAATGCCCTGTTGGCCGATGCCGTGAAAGTCAATGCCTCAGACATCCACATCGAACCGGGTGAATATCACTTGTCCATCCGTTACCGCATCGATGGGGAATTGCAGGAGGTGCTGACCCCGGATCGCTCATTGGCACAGCTGATTGCTTCCAGGATTAAAATCATGTCCAAGTTGGACATCGCCGAGAAGCGTTTGCCACAGGATGGCCGCATTTCCCTGAAGATTGCAGCCCACCCCATTGACGTGCGGGTGTCGACCATTCCTGGGGCATTTGGTGAGCGCATTGTGATGCGGTTGTTGGACAAACAAGCCGGTCAGTTAAGCCTCAAGCAATTGGGCATGAATGACCGCCACCTGGCGATGATGCAACAGTTGGTGCAACTGCCCCATGGCATCATCTTGGTGACCGGCCCCACCGGTTCGGGTAAAACCACCACCTTGTACGCCGCCATCGAGGCCATCAATGAGCGTTCGCGCAACATCATGACCATCGAGGACCCAATTGAATACCACCTGGAAGGCATCAGTCAGACCCAAGTCAACAGCAAAGTCGACATGTCCTTTGCCCGTGGCTTGCGGGCCATTTTGCGGCAAGACCCGGACGTCATCATGATTGGTGAGATCCGTGATTTGGAAACCGCCGAAATCGCCATCCAGGCCAGTTTAACCGGTCACTTGGTGTTCTCGACATTACACACCAACACCGCGGTTGGGGCCATCACCCGCTTGATTGACATGGGGGTGCCACCGTTTCTGCTGGCCTCTTCGGTCAAAGCGGTGATAGCCCAACGCCTGGTGAAAAAACTCAATCCACAAACCCGTTTACCACACCCATTGGATGCACAAACCCAGCAGGCATTGGGCTTACCGGTTGACGCCACAGGGGTTTACCAAGCGGATGAACAGTTACCTGTCAACCAAGCCTACTCAGGCCGGTTGGGGGTGTTTGAAGTGATCACCATGGATCACCAATTGAAATCCATGATTCACCAAAATCAAGCCGAAAGTGCATTGGCCGAGTACGCCCACCGCAGCCATCCCAGCATCGAAGACGATGCCCGGGAAAAACTGTTGTCAGGCAAGACCACGGTGGATGAAATTTTGCGCGTGATTCACAGTGGGTAAGGCGCATGGAAGCTTTTGAATACATTTCACTGGATGCCACCGGCAAGCAAAAAAAAGGCATCATTCAAGCCGACAATGAAAAACAAGCCAGGCAGTTGTTGCGCAACCAACAATTGACCCCGGTGCAAATCAAACAGGTGATCGAGACCACCGTCCGCCAGGAAACCGGGATCAAGACCCAGCGCCTGACCTTGAAAAAAAACGAATTGCCGTTGTTGATTCGACAATTGGCGACTTTGGTGCAGGCTGGTTTGCCCATCGATGACGCCCTCAAAACCCTGATTGAACAAAGTGAAAGCAGGCACAGTGAGCGCATCCTATCCAGCATCCATGCCAAAGTGCTGGAAGGGCAGTCTCTGGCTGCGGCCATGCGCACTTTCCCCCGGGCCTT
The DNA here is from genome assembly GCF_019931145.1 of Marinicella meishanensis. Taxonomy (GTDB): domain Bacteria; phylum Pseudomonadota; class Gammaproteobacteria; order Xanthomonadales; family Marinicellaceae; genus Marinicella; species Marinicella meishanensis. The sequence continues at coordinate 123,242 of NZ_JAIOUV010000003.1, forward strand.
TGATGAATTGGTGGCCACCAGCATTGAAGCCGGCGAACAAGCCGGTCAGTTGGAGGCGGTATTGATGCAACTGGCGTCCTATTTGGAAACCCGTGATGAAATGGGCAAGCAGTCCACTTCGGCCTTGATCTATCCGATGGTGCTGATGGCCACGGCCATTTTGGTGGTGGCTGGCCTCATGGTTTACATCGTGCCCAAAGTGATTCAGGTGTTCGAAAGCAGTCAGGTGCAGTTGCCTGTGGCCACCCAAATGTTGATCGGACTCAGTGAATTTCTCAGTGCCTACGGTTGGTACATGTTGCTGTTTTTTGGGGTGCTGTTGGTGGCCTTTTTGTTGTTGCGGCGCTACCCGCCGTTTCAGCAGTCCTGGCATCGCTTGTTGCTGAAATTACCGGGAGTAGGGCGCTTGATCCGGGTTGGTCAAGCCGCGCGTTTCACCCGCACCTTGGGTATTTTGACCCAAAGTGCGGTGCCGATTGTGCCGTCATTGTCGCTGGCCAAACAGGTGGTCAACAACGCCGTCATGAAACAAGCCTGTGAACAAACCGCCACCGCCGTCAGGGAAGGCAGTTCCTTGTCCAAAGCCATGCACAACACCGGTCAGTTTCCGCCTTTGAGCATCAAACTGGTCAATTCCGGCGAACAAAGCGGTCAACTCAGTGAAATGTTGGTGCGTTCGGCCTTGGTCCAAGAACGTGATGTGGAAAACAAAATCAAAACCTTGATTGGCGCCATCCAACCCTTGGCGATTTTGTTTGTTGGTTTGATGGTTTTGTTCATTGTGTTGGCCATGTTGTTGCCGATTTTCCAAATCAACACCGCTATTCAATGAGGGCTTGGGGCACAGCATGATCATCGATTTCAACCGCGTCAGCAAATCCTATGGCAAGCACAACAAAGCCTTGTCGGATGTCAGCTTTGGGGTGGAAGCCGGTGAAATGCTGTTCCTGACTGGTCATTCTGGTGCCGGTAAAACCTCAATCTTGAAATTGATCATGAAGATTGAGGACCTCAGCTATGGGCAAGCCACGGTCAATGGCTTTCAACTGCGACAACTCAAAGAGCATCAATTACCACAATACCGTCAGGGACTGGGTATGATCTTTCAGGACCACCGTTTGTTGGCCAACCGCAACATCCTCGACAATGTGGCTTTGTCTTTATGGATTCGTGGCTATGGACAGCAGGAAAGTCGCAAACAAGCCCGGGTCATCCTGCAGCAAGTGGGCTTGGGTGACAAATTGGCCTTCTTACCCAGCCAACTGTCCAGTGGGCAGCAACAACGGGTCGGTATTGCCCGGGCCATTGTCAGCAAACCAGACATCCTGCTGGCGGATGAGCCAACCGGTAACTTGGATCCCGATTTGTCGTTGGAACTGATGGAGTTGTTCATGAAGATCAACGAAGCCGGCACCACCGTGGTCATTGCCTCGCATGATTTGATTTTGATCAAACGCTTGCGCAAACGGGTGTTGGTGTTGGATTCAGGGCAACTGATCGACGACTACCGGCCCAAAACATGAACCAGCCTTTGCAACAAACGCCCAGCGGCTTCAAGCGGTGGTATCGCGGTCACCTGCGGGCCATGCGCGAAGGCATCAACATGCCCTTTCAATCACCGCTGTCGAGTTTGTTCACGGTCATCACTTTGGGCATTTGTTTCTATTTGCCATTGGTGATGTGGACCATGTGGCAAAACTTCACCGAAGTTGAAGCCCGCTGGCAAGGGCAGGGCAGTGTCGCTTTGTTTCTGAAAAAAGGCTTGGATGCCAATCAGGTGACCGCGTTGCAACATGACCTGGATGAACGCAATCTGATTGCCGAAGTGACGGTGGTGGACAACGACACCATCAAAGCCAACCTCAATGCCGACCCGCAATTGAATCAGATCATCGATGTCATCAAAAGCCATGAGTTACCCGATCAAATGTTGCTTAAGCCCCATCCCAATGCCACCAGCGATCAAATCCAAACATTGGCACAAAAACTGCAACTGCACCCGGATGTGGATTACGTGAGTTTTGATGCCGATTGGTTCAATCAGTTGAAGTCATTGACCCAGGCTCTGTACTATTTGATGCAAGCCAGCATCGCGGTGTTTTTGATCATCGTGTTTGTGTTCCTCAGTCATTCGATCGGTGGTGAAGTGTCGGCACACAAAGAAGAAATCGGCTTGAAAAAATTGTTGGGTGCCACCGCCGGTCAAATCCGTCGCCGATTTTTGTACGGTGGCATATACTATGGCCTGGCGGCCGCCTTGTTGTCGATGGCCATGTTAAACCTCACCTTGTGGTGGTTACAAACGCCGATTGAAGACTTGTCGGCTTCATTCGGGCACCGCATCGAATTGCGCACACCCAATGGGCCGGAAATGCTGTGGTTTGTACTGATTGTGACATTCATTGCCTGGGCCGGCTCGCGCATCAGTGCATCCAATCACATCAGGAATTTATAGGTCCCTGATTTTTTGATGACCGCCACAAAAATCAACAATCGCCGCTAAGTCGCAGCACACTTGGTGTACAATGATCGCATGAGTGAATCGCAGAAAGTTCTGATCGCCGACTCTTCCAAGTTAGCCAGAACCATGACAGAAAAACTGGTCAAAAAAATCCGGCCTTACACCGATGTGTTTGCGGTTGATACGGTGGCACAAGCCCTCGATAAGCTACAAAACAACCGGGTGGATTTGATCATTTCAGCGCTGCGGTTACCGGATGATGACGGCACCAAAATCTGCCAATATGTGCGTGAGAACCACCACTATTTACCGGTCATCATCGTTTCAGGGGATGTCGATGCCCGACTCAAAGACCGCTTATTAACCACCGATGTAACCGATTACATCGACAAAGCCGCGGGCCAGAAAGGTCTGGAGATATTCTTGCGGGGCTTGTTGCGTCCGGATGATCAAATCAACGGCAAAATCCTGTACATCGAAGATTCTGCAGTGGTGGCCCACGCCACCAAAAAGTTGTTGCAGAACCACAATCTGGAAATCACCCACACCATCAACGTCACCGATGCCAAGGAAATCATCCCAACCCGGGAAGATGCCTATGACAAATTCGAACTGGTGTTGACCGATTACTATCTGAAGAACAACGAAACGGCCTTGGACATCCTGGACTATGTGCGCAACGATTTGGGCTTGGATAAGATCGAAATGCCCTTTGTGATCATGACCGGTGATGAAAACACCGAGAACCAAAAGCAAATCCTCAACTTGGGTGCCAATGACCTGATTGGCAAGCCAGTGAATCAGGAGGCCTTGGTGAAAAAAATCAAATTTCAAATCCGCTTCACCCAATTCCACCGCGAAAAAAACGCTTGATGGCCGATGCCTGTGCAGCTTGATGACAGTTGGCTGGCCCACTTGGGCGCTGAGTTTGAGCAGCCCTACATGCAGCAACTGAAGGCCTTTTTGCAGCAGGAAAAACATCACAAGAAAATCATATATCCCCCTGGTCAATTGATGTTCAACGCCCTGAACACCACCCCTTTGGATCAAGTTAAAGTGGTGATTCTCGGGCAGGATCCTTACCATGGTCCAGGGCAGGCCCATGGCTTGTCGTTTTCGGTCCCACCGGGGATCAAGCCTCCCCCATCATTGCTCAACATTTTCAAAGAAATTGAAGCCGACTTGGGTATCCGCAATGCCATCGGCGACCTGACGGCTTGGGCCCGTCAAGGGGTGTTGTTGTTGAACAGTGTGCTCAGTGTGGAACAGGCCCGGGCAGGCAGCCACCAAGGCCGTGGTTGGGAAACGTTCACCGACCGCATCATAGAAGTCATCAACCAGCACGCCCAACACGTGGTGTTCATGTTGTGGGGCTCGTATGCGCAAAAGAAAGGACAGCACATCGATGGCCGCCAACATTTGGTGTTGCGGGCACCGCATCCGTCACCGTTGTCAGCCCATCGTGGTTTTTTGGGTTGTCGACATTTTTCCCAATGCAATGCCTACTTACAACAAAATGAGAAGTCGGTCATAAACTGGCAATTGGTCACGCCGACTTGATGACATTGTGATAAACTGATATTTCGAATATTTTGGAGCTTACTGCATGAGAGCCATCTGCTTGATGTTGATGATGGTGCTGTCTCAGAATTTGTTGGCTTTTGAAATGGATGACTCCAGTCAATTGAATGCTGATGGTGGCCAATTGCGTCTTCACACTTTTTACCCACTGTTGGAAAAGTACGGCATCACGGTTGAAGATTCGATCGTTGACCGCCAACTTGACTGGGAGCAAAATGCCCACATATCGCGCATCAAACCCTTGGGTGGGTTGCAGTTGTACGCGCCTTATGGTGGACTGAAAGCGGTCACCGGCGGACAATTGCATTTGGCGACCGATTTCGCTTGGATTTTGGCCGATGGACGCCGCATCGAATTCAAAGACTTGCAAGCCAAACCCACCTCCCAACCGCTGAAATCCGGTGATTTGACCACCTTGGACCTGTACAACTCTGAAGGACAGGTGGTGTTCACCCTGGATCACATCCACGCCGGCTTTGCTGCTGGCAGGACCCATCTGTTCATGGAAAACATGGACTGGCGCATCAGCCCTTGGTTGGCCAAACACATCAGTTTGCCCGAATTGGCCCATCATGTGATCGGACAAGCCAACATGGAGGTGATGATCTCAATCCCTGCTGATTACCGGCCCAAAGCCGCCCTTGGGGGCTGCTCTGCGGGTGACAATTGGCCACCGGGGAACCCGGATGTCGATGTGGCACTGATTGACATGCAGGAGGCGGCTTATTTGGATGATGTGGGCGATGATCACATCATCATCACCCCTTCGGCCACGTTAGAAAGTGTGGGCACGGCTGATGTGGCCTGGTACCGCAAATTCACCGGTGATTTTGACCCCTACAACAATGATCAACACCCTTATCTGATTTGGAATTTGTACCGCGAAATCGATGGTCGCTTTGAGCAAATTGGCATGTCAGGAGTGAAACACGCCTTCTTTACGGTCAACACCGTGTGTCCTTGTGCGGGTGGCCAAGTCTTGTTTCCCACCTGTCAAGACAAATACAGCATCAGCAACAACAATGCCCCCAGTCACTTGGGTCCGCGCGACAACATCGAAGCATACACCGGTCTGTGGGAAAGCACCGGTTCTTTCTTTGATCAGAATGGTGACGGGGTACAGGACACCACCTCCAATGGTTTGGGACAAAACCGATTGGTGGCCGCCGAAGCGGATTTGAATCACCCCCAGGCTGAGTATTACCTGTCAGCCTGGTATCTGATACGTGATGACATCAACATCCACAACAGCATGGGCCACAAGCAATACAGCATCGCACCCAACGGCAACGCCTGGTTGGTGACGGCCTTGACCCCTTTCATCAGTGGTCCAGCCAGTGATCAATACGTGTCTCCCAACACCGTTGATTTGCCTGCAGGCACGGCTTCCCAAAGATTGCACCAAAATGGTGAAGGGCATTTGACGGTTGCTGTGAAAGTGGAGGAAAAGGGCGTGGGTTCTTACCGTTACAATTACATGATCGAAAACCACGATTATGATCCCCAGATACAAACCATCACCATCCCCTTTCCGGATGTTGGTCAATATTCAAACTGGGTGTTTTCGGATGTTGATGAGGACCTGGTGAATGACTGGACGGTGTCCGCAGCCAACGGTCAGTTGATGCTGCAAGCCCCTGCAGGCAATGAAATTGACTGGGGCACCTTGTATGCATTTTCATTCACCACTGATTTGCCTCCTGTGTTGGGCGATGTGGTATTGACCGGGCTGGAAAATGGTGGCAACGAATTCAGCAGCCAAGTGATTGTGCCAAGTTTCTCGGATTTGATATTTGCGACGGCCTTCGAATAACTGAATATGCCCTGAATAAGGGGCTTGAACTTTTATGCAAAGAACGCGTATATCTGATAGAATACGCGTTTTTTTATGCAACAACATTTATGGCGAAAGAAGACGTAATTGAATTGGAAGGTAAAGTGATTGATACCTTACCCAATACCATGTTCCGGGTTGAGTTGGAAAACGGTCACATCGTGACGGCTCACATTTCCGGTCGCATGCGCAAACACTACATCAGAATTCTGACCGGTGACACGGTCACGGTGGAATTGACCCCTTACGATTTGAGTAAAGGGCGCATCACCTTTCGCAGTAAATAACCCTTCCTACAGCGGTTGCCCCGGCCACCATCAATGGGCAGTGGGGCTTTCCTCAACCGCTGACAGCATCAAGGTGCTGGGGATGATTTCGAAGTTCAGTGCATCGTTGATGACATTGATTTTCACCAAACCGCCTTGTTTCAGCTGACCAAATAATATTTCATCAACCAACGGTTTCTTGACGTGTTGATCAATCGCGCGTTGCATGGGTCTGGCACCCATTTCTGGGTTGTATCCTTTGCCCACCAACCACTCTCGGGCCGCTTGGGTGATGTTGAAAGTGATGCCAGGTTCTTTCAACTGTTGCTCCAACTCGATGATGATTTTGTCCACAATTTTTTCGATGTGGGCTTTTTCCAAGGCTTTGAATGGCACGATGGCATCCAGTCGATTGCGAAACTCAGGGGTGAATGCCCGGTTCAATTCGATCATGGCATCAGAGCTGTGGTCCTGTTCCAAAAAGCCAAAGCTGTTTTGACTGAAGGCCGTGGCGCCGGCGTTGGTGGTCATCACCAACAACACATTGCGGAAATCGGTTTCCCGCCCATTGGAATCGGTTAATTTGCCGTTGTCCATAACCTGCAGTAACACGTTGAGGACGTCCGGGTGGGCTTTTTCAATCTCATCCAACAGCACAATGCTGTGCGGGGTTTGGTGAACTTTGTCGGTCAACAAGCCCCCTTGGTCATGGCCCACATAACCGGGCGGTGCGCCGATCATTTTGGCCACGGTGTGCGGCTCCATGTATTCGGACATGTCAAAGCGGATTAACTTCAATCCCAAGTGGTGCGACAGTTGTTTCACCACTTCGGTTTTGCCCACACCAGTGGGTCCGGCAAAAATCAAGTTCGCCACGGTGCGGTTGTCGCGGTTCAAGCCGGCACGGGCCATTTTGATGGCCGTGGCCAAAATGTCGATGGCTTCATCTTGACCAAAGATCACATGCTGTAAATTGCGTTCAATGGATTGCAGACGTTGACCGTCTTCCTGATTCAGGTCATCCACCGGAATTTTGGCGATGGATGCCACCACCCGTTTGATGTCAGAGGCATTGATGGGTTCGTTTTGTAAGCCCTGAATGCGTTGCCAGGACCCGGCTTCATCAATGGCATCGATGGCTTTGTCAGGTAAAAATTTGTCGCTGATGTGCTTGGCCGATAATTTGACGGCTGAAGTGACCGCTGATTCTTCGTAGGTGACCCCATGGAACCCTTCAAAATGAGTTTGCAGGCCTTTGATGATCTCAATGGCCTCATCTTGGGTGGGTTCGGTAACGGTGATTTTTTGAAACCGTCTGGACAAAGCCCGGTCGCGATCAAACACATTGCGCACTTCGTCCTGGGTGGTGGCGCCGATGCAGCGCAGCGAGCCTTTGCTCAAGGCCGGCTTGAGCAAATTGGACGCATCCAGAGAGCCACCGGATACGGCGCCAGCGCCGATGATGGTGTGAATCTCATCAATGAACATGATGGCATGATCGATGCCTTCGATGTATTTTATCACGGCTTTGAGCCGTTTTTCAAAATCCCCGCGGTATTTGGTGCCGGCCAACAAGCCACCCAAATCCAAGGCGAACACGTGCGCATCTTGCATCACGGCCGGGACTTGTTGGTTGACCACATGCAGGGCCAGACCTTCGGCTATGGCGGTTTTACCCACCCCGGGTTCACCGACCAATAAGGGGTTGTTTTTGGAACGACGCATGAGGATTTGGATCATCCGTTGTAATTCCTCGGTGCGGCCGATCAGGGGATCGATTTCACCGACCTCGGCTTTGGCGTTGAGGTCGACCAGGAATTCTTTGCCAGCGTCTTTTTTCTCGGTCTCTGCGATGGCCTCGTCGGTTTGTTCAATGGTGTCTGGTTTGAGCCGGTCTTCGGTCACTTCGCTGTCACCGTGGGCAATGCTGCGCACCACATCAAAGCGGGTGATGCCTTGTTTGTTCAACAAGTACACCACATGGGAATCCATTTCATCGAACATTGCCACCAACACCCGGTCTCCGGTTACGGTTTTCAATTCGGCTGATTGGGCCGAATAGATGGCCCGTTGGATGACCCGCCTGAAGGCCAGGGTGGGTTGGGTTTCCAGCTCGGAGTCAGCCGGCAGTATTTTCACGTGTTGACCGATCAACACCTCCAGTTCTTGTTGCAACAGTTGCTTGTCGGCGCCGACCATGCTCAGCACCTGACTGGCGTGTTTGTTGTTGATCAAAGCCAACATCAAATGTTCCATGGTCAACAGTTCATGGCGGCGTTTGCGCGCCAGCTTGTAAATTTTGTTGATGCTTTGATCTAAATGAACATCCAACATCAAACCACCTCCGCGACGCACAACAAAGGATGTTCGTATTCCCTGGCATACTCATTGACCAGAGCGGTTTTGGTTTCCGCCACTTCATGGGTGTAGATGCCACACAAGCCTTGTCCACGTGTGTGCACATGCAGCATGATTTGGGTGGCTTTTTGTTCGTCCATATCAAAGAACTTTTGCAATACTTCGATGACAAAATCCATGGGTGTGTAGTCATCATTCAACAGCATCACTTTGTACATACTGGGTTCTTTGAATTCTTGTTCCGTCTGCTCCAGCAGACCGGCGCCCAATTCGTGTTTGTTTTGTTTGTCCGACATGTTTCAGGTTCGTTTTATCTCGCAGCTTATATTGGCATACAAATTGATATTTCAAGTCAGTCACCATTATCTTAGCGCATGGTGGATGGTTGGTACCAGATGTGTCACTGGAAATTGCCTGTTTATCATTTTAATCGAAATGGCCAGACAATGTAAAATTCTAGTTGACCGATCGGTCAGTCAGTTGTTATGATGACCCCATTCCAAGCAAAAATCAGTGATGGCCATGCCTCTGCAAAACGCAAAACCCAAAAAATATTTATGGATCTTTTCGACCCTGATGCCATTGGTTGGGGTGGCAGGGATTGCCTTGTTTCAAATAACCAATACCCCATGGATGTTGTTGGTACCATTGATTTTTATCTATCTGTTCATCCCGTTGTTGGACACCATATTTTCCACCGATGATTCCAACCCCAATGCAAAGCAGGTGGTCGAATTGGAACAATCGGCTTATTATGATTGGGTCTTGTATTTGATGTTGCCATTGCATTTTGGGGTGCTGGCATACACCGTCCATTTCATGCTCAACACGCCCTTGGCACTGGGCTGGCAATTGATTCAGCTATTGATTTTGGGGGTGTTTGGCGGACTGGCAGTCAATTTGGGTCATGAATTGGGCCATAAAAAATCCCGCGTGGATCGCAATCTGGCCAAATTGGCCCTGGCCAGTGGCGCCTATGGTCATTTCAACATCGAACACAATGCCGGTCATCATCGCGCAGTGGCCACCCCTGAGGACAGCGCCAGCGCCCGCATGGGTGAGAGCATCTATCAATTCGTGCGACGCGAATATCCGGGTGGACTGCGTCGGGCTTGGCGCATTGAAACCGAGCGACTGGCCAGAAAAGGCCTGCCCTGGTATGCCTGGGACAACCAAATCTTGCATTCATATTACCTGACCTTCGGCATCTACGCCTTGATGACGGCTTGGTTGGGATGGGGGGCTTTGTTGATCTTGTTGTTGCATGCGCCCATCGTGTGGTGGCAATTGACCAGTGCCAACTACATCGAACACTATGGCTTGTTGCGTCAACGGGACGCCAATGGACGCTATGAAAAGTGCCAACCCAAACATTCTTGGAACTCCAATCATTTGATTTCCAATTTGGTGTTGTTCCATTTGCAACGGCATTCCGATCACCACGCCAACCCAGCCAGGCATTACCAAAGTTTGCGGCATTTTGAAGAAGCGCCGCAATTGCCCACTGGCTACATGGGGATGTTTCTGTTGGCCTATGTGCCGGCCTTGTGGTATCACGTCATGGATCCCCGGGTGCTGCAATGGAGCGGACATGACCTGAGTTTGGTCAACACCGCTGCGCCCAAATCGGCTTGAATCACATCTGGGTTGGTTTGAAAGCCAGCCAAACACTAGCCAAGTCCGTGGTATAATTCGCAGCCTTCTACAGCCCCAAAGGCCCTCATGTCTGCCAACCACCCCCCTCTGGACTTCACCCAACTGGGTTTGTCTGATGCCGTCTTGCAAGCAGTGCAAGACAATGGATACGAACAGCCCTCGCCGATTCAACAGGCTTGCATTCCACCTATTTTGGCCGGCCAGGATGTGCTGGGCCAAGCCCAAACCGGCACCGGTAAAACCGCGGCTTTTGCCTTGCCCATCATTTCCCGCTTGAAGCCCAAGAAATCAGCGGTGCAGGTGTTGGTGTTGACCCCCACCCGTGAGCTGGCGATTCAGGTGGCCGAAGCGTTCCAAGCCTATGCCCGACACACGGCCGGGTTCAGTGTGTTGGCGGTGTATGGTGGACAAAGCTATGACGGCCAATTGAAAAAGTTGAAACGCGGGGTGCAAGTGGTGGTTGGAACCCCAGGGCGCGTGATGGACCACATGCGCCGCAAAACTTTGCAACTGGATCAATTGGACATGTTGGTGTTGGATGAGGCCGATGAGATGTTGCGCATGGGCTTCATTGATGATGTCAATTGGATTTTGAGTCACACCCCAGATGGGCGACAAATTGCCTTGTTTTCTGCGACCATGCCCAAAGCCATCAAGCAGGTAGCGGTGAACCATTTGCAGCAACCGGTTGACATCAAGATCAAAGCCAAAACAACCACCGCGAAAAACATCAGACAACGGTTTTGGCTGGTCAGCGGCATGCCCAAGCTGGAAGCTTTGAGCCGCTTGTTGGAGGTGGAAAAGTATGCCGGGGTGTTGGTCTTTGTGCGCACCAAAATGGCCACCGAGGAAGTGGCCGAAAAACTCCAAGCCAGGGGGTTTGCCGCCGAAGCCTTGAATGGCGACATGGTGCAAAAACAACGCGAACGTTTGGTGTCCAAACTCAAATCTGGTGCCACCGACATTTTGATAGGTACCGATGTGGTGGCCCGTGGATTGGATGTGGATCGCATCAGCCATGTGATCAATTATGACGTGCCTTATGACACCGAATCCTACGTCCATCGCATTGGGCGAACAGGGCGAGCTGGCCGTTCTGGTGAAGCCATTTTGTTCATCACCAAGCGGGAACAGCGGATGTTAAAAATGATCGAAAAAGCCACCAATCAGCCGATTGAACGCATGACCATTCCCAGCATTGCTGACATCAATGAAAGCCGCCAGCAACGCTTCAAAGAGCAACTGCTGGAAACCCTGGCAAGCCAAGACTTGTCAGCGTATCAAGCCGTGATGGCAGCCATCGAAGAGGAAACAGCGCACAGCCCCAGCGAATTGGCCGCAGCCATGGCCCATCTGTTGCATGGGGATCAGGGCATGTTGTTGACCGAGTCCGCAGCACCACAACAAGCCGCCACTCATGCCCGAATCAAGGCCGCCCATGGCCATTTGGCCAGCCAGCCCGAGCCTTTGCATGAGTTTCCTGACATACCCATGGAACGGTTTGTGTTGGCCGTGGGTCGTTCTCATGGTGTCACCCCCAGTCAAGTGGTGGGTATGATTTGCAACGAAGCCGAATTGGACCGGGTTTATGTCGGTCAAATTGACATCCATGAGCAAGTGACCACCGTTGACTTGCCTGCCGACATGCCACCTGAGATCCTGGCCATCCTGCGACGGGCCATGATCTGTGGCCGCCGCAGTGGCATGCAAAGTATGGTCGAATTTCAGTCTGCCGGCCAGTCCGCCAAGTCAGCTCACAAGCCCAGCGAACAGCGCCGCCGTCGCCAACCGAAGAAAAACCGCAAATTCCGTAAAAAATAGGCACATTGGCGCAATTCTTGACACCAAATTGACAGCGCCAGCCCTACCATGACATTTTGGGCTTTGGAACCCGCGATGAAAAAAATCAAAGTTGGCATCAGTGCCTGTTTGTTGGGGCAAGCCGTGCGCTTCAACGGCTCTCACAAGAATTCACCGTTCTGCAGTCAAGTGCTGGCTGAATGGTTCGAATTCGTGCCCATTTGTCCAGAAGTGGAAATAGGCATGGGCATCCCCCGCGAGCCAATTCGTTTGGTCAATGAGAAAGGCCAGATCCGGGTCAAGAATGTCACCGACCACAGCCGCGATTACACCGACCAACTGCGGGCTTTGGCCGATCAAAAGGCCCCGGAATTGACCGACTTGTGTGGTTACATATTCATGCAAAAGTCGCCCAGTTGTGGGGTGTTCCGGGTCAAAGTTTACAATGAAAATGGCATGCCCGAAACCAACCCAGCGATGGGTGCCTTTGCCCACCAGTTGCAACAACATCGGCCCTTGTTGCCGATGGAAGAGGCTGGCCGCTTGAACGACATTCGCTTGCGTGAAAACTTCATCATTCGGGTGTTTGCCAACCACGATTGGCAACAAAACGTGGCGGCTGATCCACAGCCCAAAAACCTGGTGGCTTTCCACACCCGCTACAAGTTTTTGTTGCAAGCCCATTCCGAAGTTCACTACCGCCAACTGGGCCAACTGGTGGCCGAAGCCGGGGTTCGGCCCATGGACGAAGTGATGGCTGAATATTTTGGCTTATTCACCGCCTGTTTGACCCATGTGGCCAAGATCAACAACCACGTGAATGTGCTGTTGCACATGCTGGGTTTTTTGAAATCCAAGCTGCCCAGTGAAGTTAAAATGTCCATCATCAAGTTGATTGAGCGCTACAAAGAGCAAAAGATACACTTGATTGTGCCGATCACCATGCTCAAGCACTATGTCGAAATCTACCAAATCGAATACCTGCTGAACCAAAAGTACTTGTCACCTTATCCGTATGAACTGGGCTTGCGCAACAGCCTGTAAACCCAGTCTTTAAACCCAGCAGCTCAACCCAGTCTTGGAATTGGGTGTGTTGCTGGCAATCCATTCACAGGTCAATGGCAATTGTGCCGCATTTCCGATATCATGAAACAGGTGTTGTGAGGAGTGTGTTTTGACCCGAGCTTTGGATAAACACAAAAAGACTGTTTTGCTGGTGTTTTTGTTGATCACCGTGGTAGCCGCGGTGGTGTTCGCTGTGGTGAATTACCAACGGGGGCAGGTGGCCCTGGCTGTGACCGAGCTGTTGGTGGCCATGATCTCGCTGGTGCTGTTGGTGTTGTTGCTCCGGCTCAAACAGGTGGCCAATGCCCGGGTCGTGGCCTTGCTGTTCATTTTGATGTTTTTTTCGGTCATGATGTTTGCATTTTCACTGGAGAAATCATCCCCCACCGTATTTGTTTGGGCCCTGGTCATCCCCATGGTTTCTTACTTGTTACTGGGAGTGAAAAGCGGCTTCATCCTCACCGCCTTGTTTTATTCGGTCTCTTTTGGGTTGTATTACCAACGTTTTCATGGACAACCCATCATCAATGAACAGGTGGCCTATGCCAATGTGTTTTTCAGCGCTTTATTGTTTTGGATCTTGTCCCATACCTACGAATTGACCAACCAAAAAAGCAAAGACAAACTCAGAAAGCAGGCCGTCTATGACCACCTCACAGGCTTGTACAACCGCACCTTGTTGAAGCGGTCGTTTGAAGAACATTTGTCTGCTGCGATGGATGATCACCTGGCGCTGAGTCTGGTGTTGTTTGACTTGGATCATTTCAAACAGATCAATGACCGCCATGGGCATGCGGTGGGCGATGAGGTGTTGCGGCGCTTTGCGGCGGTGTTGCGCAACATGGCGGGTGCTGACGCTCCCATCTTTCGCATCGGTGGTGAAGAATTTGTGGTGTTCATGGTCACCGATGACCTGGCTGACGCCATCGGTTTGGCCGAAACAGTGCGCCAAGCCACTGCCGACATTACCGTGGCGCAGATGGGTTTTGAATCCATCACCGTCAGTAGTGGTGTGGCCCTGACCCGCGATCCGGCAGAAACCATCGAAGGCTTGTTGCGACAGGCCGATCAGCGCATGTATCGGGCCAAGGACCTGGGCCGCAACCGGGTGGTTCACGAAGTTTGATCGATCAACAAGTCATGCGGCTTTGTGAGCAATCACTGAACGCCGATTTCAAGCGATCAATCACCGGCTCCTGACCAAACCAAATGTTGAAATATTGTTGGCTGAATGGTGCATTGTTGGCCACCGCCAGCAACTGGTCGTTTTTGAATAATTTGAGTTGGTCGCCGGCGGAATGGACCAAATCAAAATATTCGCCGTCTGCAATGTCGGTGTAGCCGCTGTTGAATTCATTCAGCACCGCGGTCAATTGTTGCTTTTCTGCCTCTGAAGGCAGATTTTTCAAAAAGTATTCGGCCGCACTCTGTTTGAAAAAATCGGCTTTGACGTTTTTGAAGTAGTGAAATCGCACGATTTTATTGCTGGCTTGCAAAATCGGTGGGGACTCAGCGCAACTGGGTGCGTACCAACCAATTTCAGCCACTTTGATGACCAAACCATAGCGCAAGGTGAAACTGTTGCACTGCTCATAGACGCTGTCGTTGTGTTCAATTTGACCCGGTAAATATTTGGCCGCATGACCGGTGGTGGTCAACAACAAGCCACAGATCAAAGCCCAGGTGGGGATGGAGGAAAAATCATTCATGGCACAACTCACAGCATGGTTTTGACTTTTTTAACAAATCGACCCAGAAAAGGCAAATGTTCATAGAACGCCTCGGATGAGTCCCAAAAGTCTTGGTGAAACACCACCTGACCGGCTTCATTGAAACGCAATTGGGTCATGCCAATCGAACGGGAATGCACGTCCCGGCCTTGGATGGTGACCCTGATGTCCATCACCCAACGCACAAAATAGTCATGGTTGGCATGAATCACATCGAGGATTTCGACGGTGGTGCTTTCCACATTGTTGGCTGATTCGGACATGTAATGCACCAGATCATCGATGTTGTGGATGATTTTAAAGGTGTCATTGAAATAAATGTCATCGGCATAAACGGCGCGGATGTTTTGCTCGGTGGCACCCTGTTTAAAATCGGTGAAGATGGTGCCAAAAATGTATTCCACATCTTGTTCGGTGGTGGCCGGGGTGTTGGCCAGGTGTGACAGATACTGATCGACCGTGCGGTTGGGTTTGAGTTCAGGCGCACGACTGCAAGCATACATGACACACAACAGCAAGATGACTGCAATCAAGGATCTCATGGGACCTCTGTGTTTATCAATTAAGGCCGCATGTTAGCAGTGGCCATGTGGATAAATTGTGAACCAAAATGTCAGGGTCAAGGGTTCACAGTTTCTTCACCGACCCCTTTCTATCATGGGCCCATCTGTTAACCACAAGACCCATGAAAAAAACGATCACCAAATGGTTCGACAACACCCAAAGTCAGGTTGAGCAACTGACCAATCCCGATGCCATTGACCTCACTCGAATCATTCCTTTCATCGCCATCCACCTGGCTTGTTTGTTCGTCATGGTGGTTGGGGTTTCGTGGGTGGCTGTGCTGGTATGCGTGTTGTCCTATGGATTGCGCATGTTTGCCATCACCGCTTTTTACCACCGCTATTTTTCGCACAAGTCATTCAAAACTTCACGTTGGATGCAGGCCCTGTTTGCCGCTTTGGGGGCCACAGCCACCCAACGTGGGCCCATTTGGTGGGCCGCCCACCACCGCCATCACCACATCCACGCCGACTCAAACGCCGACACCCATTCACCCAAGGATGGGTTTTGGCACAGTCATTTGAAGTGGTTTTTGATGAAGAAAAACTTCGCCACCAAGTCCGAATACGTGCGCGATTTGGAGCAGTATCCGGAACTCAAATTCATCGATCGGTTTGATATCTTGTTTCCCATCATTTACGCTTTCTTGTTGTTTGCTTTGGGCGCGGCCTTACAAACGTGGCAGCCCCAATTGGGCACCTCCGGCTGGCAAATGGTCATTTGGGGCTACTTCATCTCCACGGTGTTGTTGTCACACATCACTTATTGCATCAATTCTTTGGCCCATGTTTTTGGTTCCCGCGAATACGCCACCAAGGACGACAGCAAAAACAATTTCTGGTTGGCCATTTTGACCCTGGGTGAAGGTTGGCACAACAACCACCACTGTTGCCCTGGATCGGTCAAGCAAGGATTTAAGTGGTGGCAAATTGATGTCAGTTATTATGCCTTATACCTGATGGACAAGGTTGGCTTGATTTGGGATTTGAAATACCCCAATCAAGAATTGTTGAACAAAAAACTGATCAGGCACAAACCATGAAAGTGGCCATCATCGGTGCGGGAATCAGTGGTCTGATGGTGGCAGACCAACTCAATGATTGGGCCCAATACACGCTGTTTGAAGCGGCCGATTACCTCGGTGGACATGCCAACACCCATGCCATCGAGGTCGACGGCCAGACCATTCAAGTGGACACCGGGTTCATTGTGTTCAATGAAGACGTGTATCGGCATTTCAATGCCATGTTGGAAAAATATGGGGTGGAATCCATCCCCTCTGACATGAGTTTTGCGGTGTCCAACAGGGTCACTGGTTTGGAATACAACGCCACCAACCTGCGCAGTTTGTTTTGTCAGAAAGCCAATTTGTTCAAGCCCAAGTTTTATCGCATGTTGTTGGACATCAAACGATTTTATGGGGCCGCAGAAGCCATCATGGCTTCAGGGACCGACGTCGGCATCATGGCGTACTTGCAAGACAATGGCTACAGTGACTATTTCATCGAAGAACACATCATTCCCATGGTCAGTGCCTTGTGGTCGGGCGATTTCGCCACGGTGCATGATTATCCCTTGGTGTTCATGCTGCAGTTCATGAAAAACCACCAAATGTTGCAGCTCAATAACCGGCCTGAATGGCGCACCATCAAACATGGCTCCCAGGCTTATGTCCAAGCCATGGCCGATCACATGACCGGTGAGGTGCGCTTGCATACCCCGGTTTTGGGCGTCAAACGGGAGACGAATCAAGTGTTGGTCACCACTGAGCAGGGCACTGAAGTGTTTGATCAGGTGGTGTTCGCCACCCACACCGACACCACCTTGCGCCTGTTGCAAGACCCCACCGCCGCCGAACAATCGGCGTTGGCTGGCATTCCTTATGTGGAAAACCAGATGGCCTTGCACACCGATGCCAGTTTGTTGCCACGCAACCGCCAGGCCTGGGCCAGCTGGAGTGTCAACAAACACGCCGCCAACAATCCGGTCTGCACCGTGAATTACTACATGAATTTGTTGCAGTCCTTACCTTGTGACACGCCAGTGATCGTCTCATTGAACCAAAACGAATACATTGATCCGGATCAATTGTTGCTGACCAAAACCTATCACCACCCGATTTACACCCGCCAAACCTTGCAGTCGCAACAACAAATTCAAGCCTTGCAAGGCCAAAACAACACCCACTATTGTGGTGCCTATCTGGGTTGGGGCTTTCATGAAGACGGCGCCAGAAGTGGGGTTGAGGTGAGTCAAATGTTGAGGCAGTCAGCGTGAACATGAGTGAACAAATGATCGCTGAATTGAGCCGCATGCGCCCTGGATTCGCCCATGGCCACGTGATACACAACCGCAAAACACCCCGCCGGCACCGTTTCAAGTACCACATGTGTTGGTGCTTGTTTGATTTGGATCAATTGTCTGAATGGATGACGAAGTCCAGGTTATGGCGTCACAACCGTTGGGCCTTGTTCAGTCTACATGACCGCGATTACATCAACCCTGAGTCACGCCCCATCAAAGAAAAATTACAACAATTCCTGGCGCAGAAAACTGGTGCCGCATTCAATGGGCAGGTGTGGCTGTTCACCCACCCACGATTTTTGGGCTATGGTTTCAATTCGGTGAATTTTTATTTCTGTTATGAACAACAGCGGTTGACCCACATTGTCTCCGAAATCACCAACACCCCGTGGGGTGAAAAACACCTGTATTGGCACGATTGCCGGCCGCACGATGCCTTGAGTGAAACCCACGAGTTCTGTTTTGCCAAACAATTCCACATTTCACCATTCATGGCCATGGACATGCATTACCGGTGGCGCTTTACAGTCAGTCCAGAGCGGATCGGCATCACCATGGCGGTGGATAAAAATGACGTGAATGTGATGAACGTTGTTTTAGACACGAAAATCACACCCCTCATGGAGAATAACATCAACAGCCAGCCGCTCATGAAGTGGTTCCAGCCCTGGAAGATGTCGCTGGGAATTTATTGGCAGGCTGCCAAATTGTGGTTCAAAAAAACCCCGTTTTATGACCACCCTGATAACCACAAGCCAGCCATGAAATCTGGCCAAGACAAGCAACAACACAACCGGAGATGAACCCCATGAACAGCACTGAAACACTCGTCCGCAAGACCGAATCCAAACCCGGTGTGATCAATCGGTTCATCAAAAAACAAGTGTTGCGGCAATTGGATCGCATCCAACAAGCTTGTTTGACCATATCCGATCAGCAGGGCAGTGTTGAATATGGCGATCCGAATGCCGATTTGCGGGCTGAGCTGCGGTTATACAACGACCGTTTTTACAACGAAGTGGCATTCCAAGGCAGCATTGGGGCGGCTGAATCATACATTGCCGGGGACTGGGATTGTGATGATTTGACCGCTTTGATCCGCATCTTCGTGCGCAACCGCGATTTGCTGGATGACCTGGAAGGGGGCAGCGCCCGCTTCAAAAATGCGCTGTTGAAAGTCGGACACTTTTTCAACAAAAACACGCTCAAGGGCAGCAAAAAGAACATCGCCGGCCATTATGATTTGGGTAACGATTTGTTCAAAGAATTCTTGGATTCCCGCATGATGTATTCATCAGCGATTTATCAAACACCCACAGACACTTTGGAAGAGGCCAGTGAGCGTAAGCTGAAAACCATCTGTGAGAAACTGGACTTACAAGCCGATGATCACGTGATTGAAATCGGTACCGGGTGGGGCGGTTTCGCCATTTATGCGGCAGAAAATTACGGATGTCGTATCACCACCACCACCATTTCTGAAGAACAGCATGATTACGCCCAGGCCTTGATTCGTGAAAAGGGTCTGGAGTCGCAGATCACCCTGCTAAAGCAAGACTATCGCTTGCTGACCGGCACTTATGACAAATTGGTCTCGATCGAAATGATTGAAGCGGTCGGCCATCACTACCTGCCCACCTACTTGCGCAAATGCGATGAGTTACTTAAGCCAGAAGGCATGGCCTTGATCCAAGCCATCACCATCGAAGACCACCGCTATGAAATGGCTTTGAAATCGGTCGATTTCATCAAAAAATACATTTTCCCAGGCAGCTTCATCCCTTCGGTGGGCGCCATTGCCGCGGCCAATGCCAACAGCACCACCATGAAGTTGGTTAACTTGGAAGATTTTGGTGAAAGTTATGCCCACACCCTGCGTGACTGGCATGCCAAATTCAATGACAACATTGAAGCGATTGAACGGGCCGGTTACGGGCTGGATTTCCAACGCATGTGGCGCTTTTATTTCTGTTATTGCGAAGGCGGCTTCATCGAACGGGCGATCAGTGACGTGCACCTGTTGTTTGCCAAAGCCAACAACCGCAGGCCTGCCCTGCTGGCAGTTCAGTGATGGTTTTGCTGAACGTCATGTTGCTGAACATGCTGTGGTTTGCCACCATTTTGGGGGTAGCCAATGGCATGCTGTGGCCTTCTGCTGTGATGTTGTTGCTGCTGTTGACAGTGCTGTTTATTTATCAGGGCATCAGCAAACTGGATCTTAAAATCATGGCTTTCAGTGTGCTTTGCGGCTTGTTGTTTGATGGTTTTCTGGCCCACCAAGGCACCCTGACTTACCCAATGACCCTGCACCAATTTTCATTCTTGCCACCGATGTGGATCCTGTTCTTGTGGGTGGGCTTTGCGGCCACCGCGCGGGTTGGGCTGCAATGGCTGTTGCAAAACCCTCTGATTGGCGGCACCTTCATGCTGATCGGCGCTCCTTTGAGCTACTATTCGGCGGCCAAATTGGGCGCCGTGGTGATCAACGACTTCTGGCACGCCATGACTTTTGTCGGTTTGACCTGGTTGTTGTATTTTGCGGTTTTGGTGTGGTTCACCCAGGCCAAAGAGGCTCGTGACAATGCCGTGGCTTGATCACCCCATTGTGTGGGCCGCTGGGGCTTGTGTGCTGTTGCAATTGCTGGCCTGGCTGCGCCAACGGCAAACCAGCAATGCCGACTCGGTGGACATTGCCTGGACCCTGGGCATCATTGTATGTGCGGTGATCTACTTGTTCACGGTGCCGTCTCCTGATTGGAACATGATCCTGGTGTTCGTGTTCCCAGTGATCTGGTACAGCCGTTTGTTGTTGCACCTGATAGACCGTTATGACGTGGCACATGAAGACAGCCGCTATCAACACCTCAGGGCCCATTGGTCACAAGGCACCCAAGCCAAGTTCTTGGCCTTTTTCATGTTCCAAGCCGGCTTGTCGGTGTTGTTTTCACTGACTGCTTATTGGGTCTTGGTGGCCGCCGAATTGAATGCCGTCAAAGTGGTCACAGCCGCGGTCATTGGTTTGCTGGCCTTGCTGGGGGTGACGGTGGCCGATAAACAATTGCTGCGCTTTAAGCGCAACCACGATTCCAGTGAAGTGTGCAATGTGGGGTTGTGGCGTTATTCGCGGCACCCCAATTACTTTTTTGAATGGTTACACTGGTTTGTCTATCCCATTTTGTTGTGGGGCAACCCATATTTTGAGTGGTCCTTATTGGTGGTGGCCATCATGCTGTTGTTTTTGTTGAAGCTGACCGGCATCCCTTATTCAGAACAGCGGGCCTTGGAAAAACGGGGTGATGCCTACCGCAGCTACATGAAACAAACCAGCCCATTCATACCCTGGAGAACAAACCATGATTAAAACCCTGATTCAATGGATCGAACGAGGTCATTTACCCGATTTTGTGGTGCGTGCCGGGATCCGTAAATTGCTCAAACAAAGGCTGCGCGAGGAGCACGCCGATGACGTCGAAGCCAGTGACCAAAAATACCATGAGTTTTTGACTGAAATCAAGCAGTCGGCCTTGGCCATTGACACCGACAAGGCCAATGAACAGCATTATGAAGTGGACGCCGAATTTTACCGTTATGCCTTGGGTGCCCGCAAAAAGTACTCCGCTTGTTATTACCACGGCAATGAATCGCTGGATCAAGCCGAAGAAAACATGTTGGCCTTGTACGTGGAACGGGGCCAATTCATCGATGGCCAAGAAATTCTTGAGTTGGGTTGCGGCTGGGGCTCCATCACCTTGTATTTGGCCGAACAATTCCCCGGATCCAAAATCACTGGGGTGTCCAACTCCAACTCACAGCGGCGTCACATCATGGCCCAAGCCCAGGCCCGGGGCTTGAACAACGTCAACATCATCACTTGTGACATCAACGAGCTGGAACTGCACCAACAATTCGATCGCGTCATTTCGATTGAAATGTTTGAACATGTGCGCAATTACCAAAACCTGTTCAACAACATCGCCAGTTGGCTCAAAGACGATGGCAAAATGTTCGTGCATGTATTCGCCCACCGCTATTTGATGTATCCGTTCATCGCCGAGGGTGATGACAACTGGATGGCCAAGTATTTTTTCAGTGGCGGTCAAATGCCCGCGGTTGACACCTTTTATCATTTCCAACAACAGCTTAAAATAGAACGCAGATGGCTTAATTCTGGTGTGCATTATGAAAAAACCGCCAACCACTGGCTGCAAAACATGGACCAAAACAAGGCCCAAATCATGCCGGTGATGGAAAAAGTCTATGGTGAAGATGCCAAGCTGTGGTTTCAACGCTGGCGCATCTTTTTCATGTCTTGCGCCGAATTGTTCGGTCATGACGGCGGCAACCAATGGCTGGTGGCCCATTATCTGTTCAGCAAACAAGCATGACCCTGCAGATCAGTAAAGTTCGATCACCCAAGCCTGCCAAAGGCAGTGTGATCAGCCGCCTGAACAAGGTCTTTGTCTTTCAAATCATATTCATCAGCATCGCCACTGTCGGTGGCGTCATCGGCGCGGCCAAAGTGGTCGAAGACGTGTTGATCAAAGAGGCTTTGATTGGCGAGGCAGAATTCTTTTGGGCCCACAAAGAGAAATATGTGGAGTTCCCTTTGCCCAAAACCATGAACTTGACTGGTTATTTGGTGTATGACGATGATTATTCCATGGTGCCTGAAGCCTTGCAAGGCATCACTGAGCAATACCAGCGCATTGAATTGAATGACAAAAATCCCATTGCCTATGTCACCGAACAACAAGGTGCCAAACTGTATTTGATCTTTGAAGAGGCACAGGTATCGAAACTGGCTTTGTATTTCGGCATCACGCCGTTGATCATCGTGCTGTTGATTGTTTATTTGCCGGCCTTCATTTCTTATGTGTTTTCCAAGCGTGCCTTTTCACCGGTGTTGCAGTTGGTCAACCGCTTAGAAAGCACCAATGTGTCACGCGCTGGACTGCATGATTTGCAATTCGATGACATCAAAGTCGTGGGCAACCATGACGTCAACACATTGATTGACGCTTTTGAAGATTTTTCTGCCCGCATCACCGAGTTGATCAACCGCGAGCGTAATTTTTCCCGCTATGCCTCGCATGAATTGCGCACCCCGCTGACGGTGTTGCGTGGCTCCATGTCTTTGTTGAAGCGGCAGGAGTTGACCGAGAAGGGACAACAATTGGTCAACCGCATGCAGCCCATGATTGAAGACATGCAGGCCTTGATCGAGGCATTGTTGATGTTGTCACGCGACGAAGTGATTGCCATCAGCGAAGAACCGGTGATGATCAACGACCTCTTGAAAAGCACGGTGGCTGACACCATTCGATTGTTTGACCCGCGTGAAATACAACTCAACTGGCAACCCAAACATCTGATTCAGGCCTACCTGCCAGAACAGTTGTTCAGCATAGTGATCGGTAATTTGGTTCGCAACGCCTGTATATACTCACAGGACCCGGCCTCGATCACGGTCCAAATTGATGGTCCTCAGATCATCATCGAAGACAACGGCAAAGGCATGAGTGCGGCCGAACTGGCCCGCATCATGGAACCTTTTTACCGCGCCGATGAACACGGCGAAGAAAAAGGTTTTGGACTGGGCCTGTCCATTGTTGATATGATTTGCAGGCAATGTCAATGGGACATCGCCTTTGAAAGTGAAGAAGGGCATTGGACCCGGGCCATCCTGACTTTGCCCGAAGTGGACATATTGGCATCAACCCAAAAGGCAACAACATGACAAACAGAAGCACCAACATACTCCTGGTCGAAGACCACACGGCGCTGGCACAGACCATAGCCGATCATCTGGAACTGGCCGGATTCACCATCGACTTTGCCGCCGATGGCATCACCGGCCTGCATTTGGCAGTGACCAACCCCTATGACGCCATTGTGCTGGACGTCATGCTGCCGGGTATTGACGGTTTTGAAATTTGCGACAAAATCCGCAAAGAAGCCAAATCCGATGTGCCGATCATCATGCTCACCGCGCGTGATCAAATTGGCGACAAAATCAAAGGTTTTGACACCGGTGCTGATGACTACCTGGCCAAACCATTCAATCCCGATGAGTTGATTGCCCGTTTACAAGCCATGATCCGCCGCCACCGCGGTGAATTTGACAGCAAGGCCATGAAAGTGGGGGACCTGGTGTTTGATTTGGGCACCATGGAAGTGACCCGAGACAAACAAAAACTCAAAGTGTCGCCAACCGGCTTGCAGATCCTTAAAATTCTGATGAAAAAGTCTCCCGAGGTGGTGACCAAAGATCAATTGGCTCAACAGCTGTGGGGCGATTTGATTCCGGACTCAGATGTGTTGCGCAGTCACCTGTATATTTTGCGCAAAACCATCGACAAACCGTTTGACCAACAACTGCTGCACACCATTCCTGGGGTGGGCTTGAAGATTTCAGATTCGGCTGATTGAGTCTGTGATACTGACTCAAATCAGGGTCTGCGGGTTGGGTAATTCCTGTTGTTGATCCAGTTTTCTGAGGGCTTGGAATAGTTTCTTGCGCAACTCGGCTAGTTCGGGTTTGCGCCGATGGTTTCTCAAAGTCTGACGCAAGGCATTGATCACATCATGCCCATGGTCGGTGTACAGGTGGTCAAACAAGGCTTTTTCATGCTCGGCAAACAGTTCAATCCAGGCGTTGATCACGGCATCACGCACCTGATAATGCCCTTCACTTTGTTCCAGTTGGGCCAAGGTCTCTTGGATTTTGATGGGGTCGGCTTTGAGCAACAATTTACCCATATATTGAAAATGCCGTTTTCTGGCAATGTGGCTGGTGATGCGCTTGGCTTCGGCCATGGCCTGCAAAAACACCTCAGGTAAGTCCAATTGGGCCACTTTTTTCGGCGGCATCTCGCAAATGGCCTTGGCCAGGTCCTTCAGCTCATGCACCATTTGTTTGCGCTTGGTTTTGCTGATGACGGCTTCGCTGTCAGCCTGGTCTGAAAGGTGGTCTTTGGTCATGTCTGAGGTGGTGGCAACAAAGCCCACATCATACCAAAACGCGTGACGCTTGTAGACGATTTCCTGTGGCCTGCGGCATTCTGGCTCTGGCGGTGTGGTTTGCTGGTTTCTAAAGGCGGCCATTTCCTGTAAACTGTCAGCCTTCAGAACAACCCCGTCAAGGCACAACAAACCCATGTCACAAACACTCGCAGAACAAATTCTTGACCAACTCAAACAACAAGGTGCCACCGCCGCGGAAGTGGTTTATTCCGAAGGCGCTGGTGTTTCCGTCAGTTGCCGCAATGGAGAGGTCGACACCATTGAAAACAACCACGATAAATCGGTGGTGGTCACCGCTTATAAATACCAAGCCAAAGGCTCTGCATCAACCGCAGTGGTCGATGCCGACAGCATCGCCCTGACCATCGAAAAAGCCTTGGCCATTGCCTCCCTGACCGAGGCCGATCCGGCCGCAGGTTTGGCAGATGCCGAGTTGTTTTGTCGTGATTTCAAGGACTTACAGACCAACCACCCTACCACTTTGGCGGCCGATGACTTGGTGGGAATGGCCTTGGAAGCGAACCAAGGAGCGGTTGATCACGCGCGCCAGGCCGGTATTGAGATCAGTGTAGATGAAGCCAATTTGCAGTTGGGCTCGGGTCACAGCCTGTATGCCAACAGTGCGGGATTCATGGGTGAAAAAAGCGGCACCAATGCCTCAGCCAGTGTGGTCGCCATCGCCGCACAAGATGGGGTGATGGAGCGTGAATACTGGTGGGATGCGGTGCGTGATGCCCAGCAATTGATGCCGATGTCACAACTGGGTGAGGTGGCCGCTGAACGCACCTTGTCTCGCTTGGGATCGCGTAAGGTCAAATCCACCAAAGCACCGGTGTTGTTCGATCCGTCCTGTGCCAAATCGCTGTTGGGCCATGCCTTGAGTGCGATCAGCGGCAGTGCCTTGTATCAGGAAGCCAGCTTCTTGAAAGATGATTTGCATCAAGCGGTGTTTCCTGAGTGGTTCAGTTTGTATGAAGACCCGTTTTTACCGGCTGGATTTGCCAGTCGCAATTTTGACAGCAACGGGGTGCAAACCCAACAACGACACCTCATTGATTCGGGTGTGCTGGCGGGCTTTTTGTTGTCGGTGTATTCGGCCAGGCGCCTGGGCTTACAAACCACGGGCAACGCCGGTGGCGCCCATAACTTACAAATTGAGGCCCCCACCGCGACACCTGAACAACTGCTCAAACAAATGGACACCGGCTTGTGGGTAACCTCATTGATGGGACAAGGTGTGAATGCGGTGACCGGCGATTATTCCCGTGGCGCTGCAGGCTTTTGGGTGGAGCGGGGGACCGTACAATACCCGGTCAGTGAGCTGACCATTGCGGCCAACCTGAAGGACATGTATCGCCAACTGTTGGCGGTGGGTGATGATGTGGATCGGCGTTCCAAAATTCAAACCGGTTCCTGGTTGCTTGAGGAAATGACCATAGCGGGTGATTGATGGGACAGCATGTGGCAGCACAATTTGGTGCATCGTTCACCTTCAAAGACTGGCAATTAAACCCGGCATCTGGACAATTGTTGCTGCACTACCACACCCCTGAGTGGGGGGATTTCACCGAGCAGTTGGACTTTCCGGTGGTCCCAGACTCGCGCATCGAGCAACTGGGCGGTGCCCTGACCGTCGCCATTGATTGCCTGTTTTGGATGGCCGGCGTGAGTTATTACAAAACCACCTTGGCTCAGGACATTCGCTTCCAGGGCCGCCGGCCCGATGAAGATCAAGCCCGTTGGCTGACCGACACCTGGCAAGCCGGTTTGGCCGAATTGGCCGTGGCCAATGATCTGCCTTGGCTGGATCACATTCACATCAGCGGTGAGGCTCGAGCGCCAGTTACCCAACCGCCGTTGGCATTGGCGGCCAAAACTTTGGTGGCCATCGGTGGTGGCAAGGACTCGTTGGTGACCATCGAATCGCTGAAACATCTGGGTGAACCTGCCACCGCTTTGCAAGTGGGGCAATCGGCGTTCATCGCCGAGGTGGCCCATCACACCGATTTGCCGTTGTTGGCCATTGGCCGACGGGTGGATGCCAAACTGACCCAGGTCAACACGGCCGGTGCTTTTAATGGGCACGTCCCGGTCACCGCCATCAATGCCTGCATCGGGGTGGTGGCGGCCCTGTTGACCGACTGTGACAGCGTGGTGTTTGCCAATGAGCGCTCCGCCGATGTGGGCAATTTTCAAACCACCGATGGGCGCTGGGTCAATCACCAGTATTCCAAATCGCTGGTCTACGAACGGCAATGGCAACACATCATCAAGCACCACGTGGCGCCTGATTTGCATTGTTTTTCCTTGCTCAGGCCATTCAGTGAACTGGCCATCATCAAAAAGTTTGCCCAGTACCCGGCGTATTTTCCGGTGTTTTCCAGCTGCAACCGCAATTTTCATTTGGCTGGCTCGCAAAACAAAACCCACCATTGGTGTGGTCAATGCCCCAAATGCGCCTTTGTGTTTTTGTGCTTGGCCCCATTTGTCAGCCCACCACAGTTGTTCACCATCTTTCACAAAAACTTATTGGATGACGTCAGTTTGTACCCCCTGTTTGACGCTTTGTTGGGTTTACAGGGCAACAAACCCTTCGAATGCGTCGGCGAGGCCGCCGAGTGTCGCCTGGCCATCGAACTGTTGAGCCAACAACCCGCTTGGCAAGCCCACCCCAGGATCGTACATTGGCAGTCGGTGTTGCCCGCGATGCCGGCCGCACAGCAGACCGCATTGATGCAGCCTGCGACGGACCACATGATTCCCGACAAACGCCAATTTCAACAGGTCATTGGCCATGTTGCTTGAAACCCTGCAACAAGCCCGCGTGGCGGTGTGGGGCCAGGGCGTGGATGGCCGGGCGGTGGTGGACTATTTGCGTTTGCGGTGCCCCGAGTTGACGGTGCATGTGTTGTGTCGTCCTGCCGAAGTGGATGATCGGCAGGACCCGCAGGTGGTGTTTCACACCGAGGCGGTGAGCAACGAATTGTTGGATGGTTTTGATGTGGTGGTCAAATCGCCGGGCATCAGCCCGTATCAAGCGGCGGTGCAAAACACCCGGGCCCAGATCATCAGCAGTGCCGCTTTGTGGTTCAGCAACGAACGGTCTGGGCAGGTGATCGCCATCACCGGCACCAAAGGCAAAAGCACCGCCAGTGCCATGTTGACAGCGGTGCTGCAAGCCTTGGGCCATCGGGTGGTGTTGGCCGGCAATTTTGGGGTGCCCTTGTTGCGTTGTTTGGATGTCCAGGACTTTGTGGTGCTGGAAACCTCCAGTTACCAAGCCCAAGATGGCGCCATCCAGGCCGATGTGGCGGTGTTGCTGAATCTGTACAGCGAACATTTGGATTGGCACGGCAGTGAAACCCAATACCACTGGGACAAATGGCGCTTGTTGCAAGCAGCGAACCGGGTGGTGCTCAATGCCAAAGACCGCAACACCGCCAGCTTGTTGTCCCAACAACCCTTGTCTGGCGAGCTCATATGGTTTGAACAAGTCCATGGGTTTTACGAATTGAATGAGGTCTTGATGTGGCAGGACCAGGCCTTGTTGTCGACTTATGGTTGGCAGCTGAAAGGACGCCACAACTTGCAAAATGCGGCGGCGGTGTGTGCGGTGATGCGGGCGCTGGGTGCCGACATGAAGCCTGTGATCAATGCCATCAAGCGGTTCGAACCCTTGCCCCATCGATTGCAAACCGTGGCGGAAAAGGATGGGGTGACCTACATCAACGACAGCATCTCTTCGACCCCACATGCCACCCATGCCGCGTTGTCTACGGTGAACCCCAGTCGCACGATATTGTTGGTGGGTGGGTATGACCGCGGGGTGGATTGGCATTGGTGGATCGAAGAGGTGGCCAAGCGGCCGCCCAAAATGATCATTTGCAGCGGGCAAAATGGTGAAAAAATTCATCGGTTGATCTTGAAGAAGGGGATACAATCACAATGTATGTATACAGCAGCGCTGAAAAGTGCGGTGGCGGCGGCCCAACAAGCGGCTGAGCCTGGTGACTGCGTGTTGTTGTCGCCCGGAGCCCCGAGCTTTGATGCATTCCAAGACTACCAACAGCGAGGAGACTGTTTCTTACAATGGCTCGAATGATGTGGCTGATCATGATGATGTGCACCGCGGTGACCCAAGCGTCGCAAGAAACCGCTGAGGCCGGTGCTGCCCACAACGAAACCACAGCAGAGATCCCACAGGCTTTGTTGGAACAGGTGGCGGCGGGTCATGCCGAAAGTGCGTTTTTCATTGGTTCGGCTTTTGCCGATGGCACCATGGGCATCGAGCGCAATTTACAGGAAGCCAAACAATGGTTCCTCAAGTCGGCAGAATTGGGCTATGTGCACGGCATGTTTGAGATCGGCAAATTGTTTTATCAGGAACAAGCCTATCCGGATGCCAAACAATGGTTCAGCAAAGCCGCTGAAGCGGGCCATGGAGAAGCCTTCTATCGCTTGTCGATTTACCACATTTATCAAATTGACGGCCAGGCCTTTGATTGTGACAAAGCCTATGAGTTGTTGCGTGAAGCCCAATTGCGGGGTGTCAGGGCAGCCTACAATGACCACGCTTGGATGCTGTCGACCTTGCCTGATAAGACTTGCCGAAATGGCCAAAAAGCCTGGAAAATTTACGCCGATTTACAAAGCCTGTACGGCAACATGGAGCCCATTCCCTGGGCCTATTTGGACACCAAGGCGGCGGTGTTGGCAGAAATCGCTGACTTCAATGAAGCCATTGAGGTGCAGTCTTGGGTGGTGGAAGATTTTTGTGGGATTGAATTTGATGCCGATGAAAACAAATTCAAACAAGCGGTTGATGCCTACACCGAAGCGTTCAGCCAGGCCGATGACGACTTGTGCTTTGGGGCCATCAAACGCCTACAAACTTACGTCAACCGCCAACCGTGGCGAGAGATGCCGGAGTTCTGAGCCCAGCCACCCTGATGCCGATAGAGGACTGATTGATGAATGCAGAAACCAGCCAAGACCCAGCCAACAGCGAATTGACTGTGACCGAGCAGTTGCAACAAGAGATGGCGCCCATCAGTTTTCAGGAGTTGCAGAAATTTTTTGCCCGAGGGGTGATGATTGTGGTTGATCGGTCGCTGGATTTGGTGACGGTGGCGGTGGCCTTGCATGAGGACAATGCCCAACAATTGCAACAGTGGTTGGACATGGGTTTGGTCAATCGGGCACAGGATGAACAGGCGCAGAAATGGGTCGATGAACGCACAGAGTTCATGGCCGTGACGGTGGCACCATGGGTGCTGGTACAGGAAATGAAATGAGGTGAAACATGGGAGAATTGATTAATTTGGTGCTGGCAGGCTTGGTTGGATTGGTGATTGGCGGGGTGTTCATGTACGTGTCCCTGCGCAAAAAAAGCCCGAACCAATCGGTCAAAGCCGTCGAGCAACAACTGCACCAATACCAACAGGACGTGGAAGCGCATTTTGCCAAAACCGCGGATTTGATTGA
This sequence comes from Marinicella meishanensis, assembly GCF_019931145.1. Classification (GTDB taxonomy): domain Bacteria; phylum Pseudomonadota; class Gammaproteobacteria; order Xanthomonadales; family Marinicellaceae; genus Marinicella; species Marinicella meishanensis. The sequence continues at coordinate 153,368 of NZ_JAIOUV010000003.1, forward strand.
TAACCTGACCCACAGTTATCAAGAGGTGTTTGAGCACCTGTCCGATTCGGCAGAGAACTTGCTGACTGAAGAACAAATCAAAAACCAGCTGCAAAACCGCAAATCCAGGGAAGTCACCATCAAGTACCTGAAGAGTTCAGAACCCACCGAAGACCCAACCGCATCGACTTGATGCGATCGGGCCGGTGTTGAGGCCTTGAGGGGCCATGCCCATTCAGTTCAGCTGAATCTCCTGACGGTTTTGTTCAACCGTTTTCAGGCCAATGCCTTTGACCTCGGTCAACTGTTCAATGGTTTTGAACGGACCGTTGGCCTCGCGGTATTCGACAATGGCGGTGGCCTTGGACAAACCAATGCCTTTCAACTCAGCGGCGATTTTTTCGGCATCAGCGGTGTTGATGTTAACCGCTGCCCACAATGATTGCGCCATAAACAAACTGGCCAAAATCAGGCCTTTAATAATTTTCATGATGTTACTCCTTCTTTATTGATTGATAAAAAGTGACCATCCAGTGACTGCGATGGTTCACTGGTTCCATGTTAGGCACAAATGGGCCCGCAGCCGATGGTCAAAAATTGAGACGCTTGTATGAAATTTGCGGACATTTGTGATTTTTTGTCTTACGGCAGTAGGAATTTCTCCCAAGAGTGCCTATAATCATTGGGTTTTTTGACCGATCACACATAAGGCCCCTATGATCCGCTCATTTCTGCTGTTGTCCCTGTTGTTCCTGTGTCAGCCTGTGCTGGCCGGTAATCCCATTGATTTCACGCCCCATGGTTCACAGCCGGGATTGACCTTTGCTTTGGAAGGTGGTGCCAAATGCCACAGTTGTCATGCCGGTTATTATGGCGATCCCAATTACGACAACGACAAACACTTCATGCCTTACACCACCTGGGCGGGATCCATGAAAGCCCAGGCCACCCGCGATCCCTTGTTTTGGGCAGCCCTGGATGTGGCCAACAACGACATCCCCGGGGTTGGCGATTTTTGTCTGAAATGTCACACCCCCCAAGGGTGGTTCAAAGGCCATGTGGTGAAGCCGGTGAATCAGGGCGATCCGTGGTTGGATGGGGCCAATGGATGTGAATTACAGGGCGATCACGTGGCCCGCAACACCGAAGGCAATGACTACACCGGTGTGACTTGTCATTTTTGTCATCGCATGGATCAACATGGACCCAATGGCGAAGCCCAAATCATCGAAAATGGCAACGTTTGGCTGGATGATGAAGCCTGTGCCGGCGGCTTCGGTCCATGCCGCAAAGGACCCTATGATTACCCCGTCGGAGGGGCCGTTGGTGAACCACCGCATGACTGGGCTTATTCGGATTTCATTCAATCGGCCGAATTCTGTGGCAGTTGCCATGACGTCTCTTCGCCTGAAGTGGATGACAACGGCACCTTGAGATATGCCCAATTGTTTTGGCACAACGGTACCGAGACCGCCCAGCCCATGCCGATTGAACGCACCTACACCGAGTGGCAGCAATCGCTGTATGCCGATTTGATTTTTCGCGATCCCCTGGAACTGGCAGATTACGGTCAGATTCCTGTGTTGCTGAAAGGTGAAACCTGTCAAAGTTGTCACATGCCGCAGACCGACAACATGGCCGCGCGGGCTTGTGTCTTTAATGCCCCGGGTGACCGCGAAAACAATTTGCGCACCCACCAATTCGCTGGTGGCAATACCTGGGTGCCCCAGGTGATCAAAGCGGTGTATGGTGATCAGTTGGAAATGGTCGACCAAGGCATCAAAGAACTGCTGGACTTGACCACCACATACGCCGAGAACATGCTGCAGCTGCACAGTGCTGCGGTTGATGTGGAACTGGTGTCCAATGATGGCACCAATCTGGTGGTGGATGTGAAGGTGACCAACTTAACCGGCCACAAACTGCCCACTGGCTATCCTGAGGGACGCCGCATGTGGATCAATCTGCTGGCCACCGATGATGGGGCCACTGATTTGTTCGAATCGGGGGCTTATGACCCAGTCACTGCGGTGTTGACCGAGGATCCACAAATCAAGGTTTATGAATCCTTACAAGGTCAATGGGACGAAAAAAGCGGCACCTGTGAGGTGGAGGATGAAAGCAACAACAAAATGTTCCACTTCGTGCTCAATGACTGCATTTACAAAGACAACCGCATCCCCCCATTGGGCTTCCGGGGTGGCAACGACATCACCTTGGCACCGGTGGGCATCACGTATCCCAATGCCCCCCAAAACAGCGATTACTTGGTGAACTATGACGTCACGCGCTACACCATTCCAGTCACCGGCGCGCAATTCCCGGTGACCGTGACCGCCACTTTGAAATACCAAACCGCCAGCAAGGAATACATTGATTTTCTGGATGCCGAAGCCACTGCCAACAGCATCCCTTCAGAAAATGTCATGTGTGACCGCAGTTGGACGGTGGGACCGCAGAACCAATCACGCGGGGCCTTTGCCAAACAATTGTGGCAAAACCATGGCCAATCAGCCCCGGTTGATATGGTGATCGATATTCAACAATTTGGAGGCAGCCCATGAAACACCTCATGCTGATTGGTGTGCTGGTGATGGGCACGGCCCACGCCATCAAATATGACACCATTTATGAACAAGACTTGTCCGCCCCAGCCATCAAGATCACCCAAGATGACGCCGGCAACTGGGTTGAAATCACCACCAGCCAGTGGCAGGACACAGTACAATCTGACGAAGGTCAAAAGTCATTCATCTACCAGTTGTCCTTCAATTATGTTGAGAAAACCGGCTATTTACGAACCTACACCACCGACATGGCTTTGGTCAGTGAAGTGAAACACCCGGATGGTGGTGGCATGGCTTCCAGAGAAGAAATCATGCGGTCATTTGAAATTTTCAAGCAACACCCTGACATCATCAAGGTGCTGCAGCAAGAACAAGAACCGATCAAATTGTTCGGTGGCTTTGGCTACGCCGATGACGAGCCCGGTCAGTCTTGTTACCAAGGTCAACGGTGTGTGCACGTGTTTGCCCATACTGAAAGCAAAGCATTGGTGGCACATGCCATCGTGAAGCTGTCGGATCAGAGCGTCCCCTATCCTGATTTCGACGGTTTGTACAACAAAAAAGAGGAATAACAATGAAAAAAATAATCATGATGGCGCTGGTGTTAGGCGCCAGTCTGGTGCATGCCGGTTCGCCGGTGTGTGATCAACCGGGCGAAAATTACGTCGGCTGGCCGACCGCAGACCCCATTTGGGAAATGTGTTACTTGCGGGCGTCGGACAGTTCGGCTGCCCAAGGCTCAAGCCTGGAAGTGAGGAAAATTTACTTCAATGGATTTTTGGCCTTGGAACGCATCCACGTACCGATGTTGTTTGCCTCCTACGAAACCTCCACCTGCTACCGCGATTGGAAAGACACCAACGCCACTTTTTTGCAAGCCGACCAGGTAGAAAACCCCTCCCGCCCGGCGATCACCACCTGTGATGCCTCGACCGAACCCAATGCGGTGGTCAGTGATTGTCCATTCAATGACCCCAATGGCCCCGGTACCATCGGCAGTTCCGGCGACTGCATCACCGGGGTGCAGGTGGAAAAATACGACGACCGCCTGGTGTTGGTCACCAACCATTCGGCCGCCTGGTATAAGTATTCGTCGAAATACATCTTCCATGCCGATGGCCGCATCCAGCCGCGCTTTGGCTACGGCAACAGCACCGGTAACTCGAACAACATCAACCACTGGCACACAGGCTATTGGCGGGTGAATTTTGACATCGACGGTCCCGACAACGATGAAATTTACATCAATGACGGTGCTTCGTCGGTGTTGCAAACAGTCGAGTTTTTTGACTTACGCCACGATGATTCCGGCGGCACGCCCGTGCCCCGCACCGGCTTGTCCTGGACCGTGCAAGACAGCGTCACTGGCCGTGGTTACCGCGTGGTGCCCGAAACCGAAGGCGATCAACAGCTGGGCTTTGTCGATGAATTTGCCTTGACAGTCAACCCCAGTGGCCGCAACTTTCACATGACCGATGTGATGGCCACCCAATATAAACTGATCAATGGCACTTTGCCTGAATATTCGGACACGCCGGGTTCCAATAACCTGGGAAATTGTTCTATGAATCATGAAAATTTGGTGAATGGAGAAGACTTGGCTGGTGAAAATGTGGTGTTCTGGTACCGCACCGCAGTGATGGACCGCGCCGGTCAAGGCATGCTGTGTAAAACCGGTGGCCCAACTTTTTACCCGGTGGGTGACTGGGGCCTGGCGATTGATCCCACGGCGGTTACCGACATCATGCTGGTTGACAAAGACACCGTTGATAATGTGTTGGATGTGTTGGCCAATGACACCGATCCAGATGGCGGTGACATGATCATTGAAGCCGTGACCCAACCCGCCAATGGCACTGTGGTCATTGGCGTGGATGGTGCCAACGTCTTGTACACCCCAGATGCCGCCTACTGCAACAACGGTGACACCACCGATGATTTCACCTACACCTTGAACGGTGGTTCGGTGGCTGATGTGGCCGTGGCGGTGGATTGTTTGGATCTGATCTTTGAAACCAGTTTTGAATGATCACAGCCCGGCACAATGAATCAACAACGGCCCGCTCAATGGGCCGTTGTTGTTTGGACGAAAGGCCACACTCAGACTGCAGCCAGGCATGAAGTTCAGTGTTCACCCGTTGCCCGCCCTGCTGGCACCGTTCATTGAATCGATTTTTCATTATGCCGAGTTCGTACCGGACCACGCGATTGAGCGGGTGGTTCCAACCGGCCACGTGTTTTTGTTGTTTGAATTGGATGGTTTCACCCGGCACACCTACCACCCTGAAGATTTGCAGCCCAATGGCACCTTCACCAAGGCCTGGATCTCCGGTCAACAAAACAACCACCTGACCATCTCGGCCCACCACCAATCCGAAATGTTGGTGGTGCAATTCAAAGTCGATGGCGCCCGGCCTCTTTTTCATCAAGCGATGGCTCAATTCACCGACCGGGTTTTTCCGGCCCAGGAAGTGTTTGGTGCGGCGGTGTTGGATTTGCGCGAGAACTTGCTGTCCTTGTCCACTGCCGAGGACAAAATGACCCTCGTGGCCAATTGGTTAATCGGGCGCGTACAACCCGACTTGGCGGTGCCCGATAAACTGTCACAAGTGATTCAGGCGATGCAGGCCGAACCGATAGCACACCACGCCCAAGTGATCGAACAATACCCGCATTCGCAGAAGCATTTGATCGAACAGTTCAAGCAGTATGTGGGCCTGACGCCGAAATCATTTCATCGCATGTTGCGTTTCAATGACCTCTTGGCCACCATCCAAAACCAACAAAGCATTCAATGGTCTGATGTCTCACACCTGTGTGGCTATGCCGATCAATCGCATTTCATCAAAGAATTCAAGCACTTCTCTGGCTTCAATCCCCAGGCCTTCATTGGCCAAGATTGGCAACACGATGCCGGCAATTTTTTTCCATTGGATCGGGGTTAATTTTATACAATCATTGTTTGGCCCAATGGCCTATGATGTCGTCTACTCAAGTTTTATCATTCAACCATTGATGTGAGGATTACCCCATGGAAGCAGGCATTCTGAAAACCACCGGCAAAGACTTGTCCCATTGGATTCAAGTGGTGCGCTCATCGGGCATCGACCCGCACAAGGCCATCATCGACTTGCTCAAAACCGAACATGGCTTCACCTATGGTTATGCCAATTTTGTCGCCCACAAAGCCCGGGCCTCGGATGCCGCATCGCAGCCCGATGAGGACTTGTTGCAGGGCCAATACGAAGGCAAAGAAAACCTCAGACCGATCTTTGACGTGTTGGCCAAACAGCTCATGGCCTTTGGTGACGACGTCACCCAAACCCCCAAGAAGGCGGCTGTCAGCTTCATCCGCAAGCACCAGTTTGCCTTGGTCAAGCCAGCCACCAAGAGCCGCATTGATTTGGGTTTGAAACTGAAAGGCAAACCCACCGCTGGCCGCTTGGAAGATTCCGGTCCCTTTGGCACCATGTGCACCCACCGCGTGCAGCTGTTTGAAGTGGCGGATGTGGATGATGAGGTGGTGGCTTGGCTCAAAGAAGCCTACGACATGTCGGTGTAAAATCGGCCTGGGCTTGGATGCTGATCGACAGTTCAGTGATCAGGCCATGGACCACTGGTCGCTGTCGGTGCCCACATCCATGAATTGGGATTGTGACGCAATCTGGTAGCCGTTTTTGCCGTTCTTTTTGACTTCGTACATGGCCAGATCGGCGATTTTAATCAAAGTTTTGCTGTCCAGTCCTGCCTGGGCCTGACTGCTGGCCACCCCCATGGACACCCCCAAATTGACCTGCGGATTGCGGCTGGCTATTTGGTCAGCGATCAGCTCAACCTGCTCGATGATTTTCTGACAGACTTCGTGAATGTATGTTTCGCTGGTGTCATACAGCAACAACACGAATTCATCGCCACCCAAACGGGCAGCCACATCCAACGGGCGATTGCTGAATGAGTCCAACACATGGGCCACTTGTATCAAGACCTGATCGCCCCGGTCATGGCCCATGCTGTCGTTGATCTGCTTAAAATGATCCAAGTCAACCAAGATGATGGCCATGGGTTTTTCATCTCGATAAGCGACTTTTTGGGTGTGTGCTGCCTGGTCGAAAAAGTACCGCCGGTTGCACAGTTTGGTTAAATTGTCGGTGTTGGCTTGGATGTCAATTTCTTTGATCAATTTAAGGTTGTTGGCCAAAATGCGGCTACAAACCACATTCATGACCAAACAACAAGCGGCAAAGGCCCCATAAAAAACCGTAATGGACAACACCTCATCGGCGGGCAAACCAGCCGAGCTGTAGGCGTGGTTGGCAAAGCCCACGATCAACACCGAAGCGATCACCGAATACAATAATGGTTGGACCAGGATGATGCCGGCATAGTACAAAATGATCACCAGACCCACTTTGGGAAAATAGCGGGCATGCTCATAGGCCGTGACCAGAATTTCTGCATGGCCAATGCCAATCAGCACAATGCCGGTCGTCATGCCAACATATATCAAATGCTTAGGTCGGTTTTTGCTGCGTTGCCAGAAGGCCAACGCAATCAATGCCATGATGGGGATCAATTGAAAAATCAACCGATGCCACAGGATTTCTTGCAACAATTCGTTGTTGTCACTGAACCGTTGATAATCCAAATAGACAAAGACAAACAAACAGAGCAAACCGAAATACAAGGCCATTTGGCGAATTTGATAGATCTGCTGCAGAAAATATTCTGACTTCAGTTGGGTTTTCATCACACGCTTTAATACACTCTGCAATCAACATAGCATATTTGGCCTCGATTTTCTTATTTTGGCAGGGGTTTCAAGGCGCCACCGCACAGATGGGACTTTTTGGTACATCAGACAGGACTGGTGTGCTGACCTAAGTGGTGATCAGGTGGGTGGTTAAGCTTGGGTGGTGGTGGACACGACTGGGATTGAACCAGTGACCCCTTCGATGTCAACGAAGTGCTCTCCCGCTGAGCTACGCGTCCACAAGTGGCTTGGGTTGCTGGAAAACCAGGCCTGAACAGGCTATGTTTCCAAGGATGCGTATTCTATAAAAGAAATCAGCAGAAGGCAATAGGGACCTTGGCTTGTTTCGTGAAATAAGCCAAGGTCCGGTGGTTTTAGGATTCCAGATACAGGGTTTCTTTTTCGCGGATGATCTCAATTTCGAAGGATTCATCGGCTTTGAATTGAGACATGATTTTAACCACATCTTTGGGTGATTTCACATCCTGGCCATTGATTGAAAGGATCACATCACCGTCTTGTAAGCCCAGCTTGTTGTCCTGATCCACTTCCAACACCAACACCCCTTGGCTGGTACCGAAGTATTTGCCCAAAGATTCGGTGACGGTGGAAAAATGGTGTTTGCTGCCCAGCCATTGGTTCATCTTGCTGCCGGAGAAGAAGTAGGCATCATGATCACCGGTGGTCACCACCCGAATGTCGTGATCCCCCAAGCCTTCGACCATTTGATCCAAGTGCGCCACATCCACATGCAACCCTTCAAACAGGCTGTCCAGATCGCCGGTACCAAATTTAAAGTCCTGCCCTGAAGAAGAGAACCAGTTCTTATCACCGCTCAATTCCATGATAATGTCTGGAGAATCCAGCACCTTTGCTGTCACATCCATGGTGATGGTTTGACCATCACGCAGCACTTCAATCACACTGACGTCGCCGGCTTGGTGGTCCATGGCGATGAATTCGGTTAAGCCCAAACCACTTTTGGCAGTGCTTTGACCATCGATGTTAACCACCACATCGCCTTTTTGGATGCCGGCTTCAGCGGCGCCACTGTCAGGCACCACCGACATGATTTCCCAACCATTGTCTTTGACCGAGGCCATGAAACCAAAACGGGGTTTGTCATCGGCAATTTTCGCCACATTGCGATCCAGCTTAATCACTTTGCGGTGCACTTCGGCATCACCTGCCTCAATGCCGTGCTCAGCCATCAATTCATCGACCAAGACATTGATGTCGGTGCCGTCGGTGACGTCAAAAGTGCGTTCAATGGTCTCGACATTGCCATTGTGGTCCTTTTTCAAAACCACGGTGGCTTGGCCATTGGCCAAGTTCATGTCGATGTCACCACTTTTTTGCACCCACACCATCTTGTTGTGGCTGCCATCGCCCAGGCGAATGACTTCTTTGTGGATTTGTTTGTCACCATCATCGGCCACTCCATGGGCTGCCAAAATGGCGGCAATTTCGGCATCGATGTCGGTGTCGGGGCCGACCACAAAAGTGTCTTCAAAGGTTTGGCTTTGGCCGTTGACTTCTTTGACCACGACCACCGTGCCGTTGCCTTTTTTGACTTCAACATTGACGTCGACGCCTTCTGTGGTGGCGGCCCCGGCCAAGGGACTGGTGGCCATCAAACTGGCCAGAATTGCGGTTTTTAATTTCATCATTTCACCTTAAATAATTGAGTTGTTTAAATTACGGATTGGCGTGCTGGTGGCCGATACTTTTTCTGTAATGCCACCAGATCGTCCAGAATTTCGAGCTTGGCATGCAGTAACTCGAGTTTATGGCTGGGGTTGTTGGTTTGCGCGATGTTCTGATCCAACTGATCCAACCAATTTTCCATGGAAACCATTTTTTCCAAGATCGGCGAGCCCGGCTCTGAATGATTGATCACTTCATTGCGGACCACGTCTTCGATCATGGCGATTTTGTGGGTCAAGGCCGCCAGGGCCTGATCCTGATTGTTATTTGGGTTGCTGGGCCATTGCCACAGCAACACCGCTGCCAGCACCGCAGCGGCCATGGCTGGCAAGCGGAAGCTGCGTTGTCTTTGGTGTTGGTGCACCCGGTCCATGATGGCGTCAAAGCCATCGCGGGGTGGCAACAATTGGGGTTCGGCCCGCAGGGTTTGACCGATGCGTTCGTCAGAGGCGTTGTTCATTGTGTGGCTCCTGATTTTGTAACCATTTGGTCAGCAGCTGTTTGCTGCGGGCCAATTGTGATTTGGAAAAACTGGTGGACATTTGATACAGCTCGGCAATTTCCTGGTGGGTCATGCCCTCCACTTCATACAACCACAGCACCGAGCGTGACAACGGTGGCAGCTGGCCCAACAACAAACCCAAGTCGTGTTGGTAATCATAGGTCAGTTGTTCATTGATGGCTTCGGCATCCGGCAGCTTGTGCTCCCATTGGTGGTGGTTCTTTTTGATCAGATCCAGACAGTGGTTGATGACGATGCGCCGCAACCAAAATCCAAACGCCACTTTGCCTGACCATTGGGTGATTTTCTGAAACGCGGTGATGAATGCGTTTTGCATGGCATCCTGGGCATCATCCCGGTTTTGCAACATGCGAAAGGCCAGGTTATAGACCGGGGTAGAAAACGTGTCATACACTTGGCGACAAGCCGATTGTCGGCCCTTGAGGACCTGGGCTTTGGTGATGTCGTCAATGGTTTGGTTGAAATAGCTCAAAGTTTCAATGTTGCTTGCTGTATACCCTGAAGACTGAGTTTAGGTCCAAAGGGTCGCAGGATCACAGAAATTCTTTGATTTTTTGCAGGAAAATGCGGGTATCAAAGCCCTGAGCACGGGCTTCACAGGCGCTGCGCATGCGGGCGGCTCGGGGGGCGTCCAGTTGCCCCACGGCTTCGATCAGCTGCCCAACCAAGTCTTCGTCGGCCACATAAATCCCGGTTTCCTGATCGTGCACCGATTCCAACAGGCCGCCATGGTCTGAACAAATCACCGGTTTGCCAGCCGACATGGATTCCACCGGCGACATGCCAAAATCCTCATCTGTGGGAATGTATATGGTGGCGATGCATTGACCCATCAGTTCGCGCAGTTGGGCGTCACTGAGCCAGCCGGTGAAACGGATGTTGGGGTTGCCTTGGGCCAAGTGTTGCAGCTGTTTGGTTTGTTCGCCGCCTGAGGCCACCACCAGTTTTTTGTGGGGCATGCGGTTGAACGCCTGAATGACCTGGTCCACCCGTTTCAATTCGTCATGACGGGCCAAGGACAAATAATAGTCGCTTTGTCCCTGCCAAGTGAAGCGCCCGGTGTCACAGGGTGGGTAAACCACCTGGGCCTCCTGCTGGATGCTGTCTTTGATCCGTTGTTGCACGTAATGGGAATTGGTCAACACCACGTCCATGTTGGCCACCGCGGCTTCATATTGGGGTTGAAACCATTGGATCAGGCGGCGAAAAGCCCATTGTTTCAAGGGGTTCATGCTGGCCATGTAATGGGCTTGTTTGTCATACACGAAGCGGGGCGGGGTGTGACAGTAAAAAATCGACTTGGCCTGTGGGTAACGGTGCACCGCCAAAGGGCTGGCCACACCACTGTAGATCACCGCGGCATAGGGCAACTCAATGGCTGGGTGGCGTCGAAAAGCGCGGGCCAAATGCCAGGTTTTGATGCCATGGATGCGACTGAGGGCCCGCAAGTTTTTGACCTCACCAGGTAAATCACTCAGATCAAAGGAGTCCGGTCCAATGTGCCCAGTCAGCAGGTCGGCACCCAAGCCAGCTGCCAAGGTATGAACCAGGCGTTCGCCACCACCCATGATGTGAAACAAGTCGTGAACAATGAGGGTTTTGTTGGGTTCCATGGTGCCGGCCTGATGCGCGTGAAAAAAATGAAAAAAACCACCACTCCGGTGGACAGTTGATATATAAAGTGTGCTTTATTTTAAATCAAGTCGTCGTTCATGAAGACACTTATTGTGATTCCGGCATTCAATGAAGAACAAAATTTGCGGAATCTGTTGCCCATCCTCAATGCCGAGGTCAGTCACGATGTGGTGGTGGTGAATGATGCCAGCACCGATGCCACTGCTGAGGTGGTCAAAGCACATGGTTTGGTGTGTTTGACCCTGCCCATTCAATTGGGTGCTTGGGGGGCGACCCAAACCGGCATCCGTTATGCCGTGAAAAAGGACTATGACCAAGTCATCACCATGGATGCCGACGGTCAACATTTACCCCATGAGGTGGCGGCGCTGATCCAACAACGGCAAACCACCGATGCCAATGTCATCATCGGCACCTTTCCGTCGCGATTGAGCCGCTTGAAAAAATTGGCTTGGAAATATTTCAAACTGTTGACCCACATCAAAATTGAAGATTTGACTTCAGGGTTTCGCCTGTATGACAAGTCAGCCATTCAGGTGCTCTCTTCGCGCCAGGCGAGCATGCTGGATTACCAAGATGTGGGGGTTTTGTTGATACTTTTGGGAGCGGGATTAAAAATCAATGAAGTTCCTGTTAAAATGCTGGACCGCAATGACGGCAAGTCCAGGGTGTTCAGTTCCTGGATGGTGGTTTTGAAGTACATGATTCAAACCACCACTTTATGTATCGCAAACATGGGAACCAGACCAACAAAATGACCAACATCACCATCCTCATCATCGGCGCCATCTTGTCCATCAGCATCTTATATTTGGTGCGCAAAGGCAAAATGCATGGACCATACGCCACCTGGTGGCTGCTGGTGGCGGTTTCGGCCATTGTGCTGTCCATCTTTCCCAACATCGTCGACTGGGTCGCGGCTCAGGTTGGCATCACCTATCCGCCCACCTTGTTGTTGGTGTTGGCCATCAGCATGATCCTGATTCGGATGTTGACCATGGACATGGCCCTGACCCGCAAAGAACGTAAAATCAGGCGTTTGACACAAAAAATGGCGATTTTGGAAGCAGCCCTGGATCAAACCAAAGACCGGCACTGACCAGGCATTCAATGAATATCCTGCACATCGGCAAGTTCTATCCACCGTATCGCGGTGGCATGGAGACTTACCTGTGTGATCTGGCCCGCGAACAAGTCCAACAAGGCCACCAGGTCTCGGTGTTGGTACACAACCACGACTGGGGTCGGTTCAGTTCAGGCACCGCAGCGACCGAAGAAGCGGGTGTCCAGGTGGTGCGGTTGCGGTCCTGGCGGCCCATCTTGTTCACTCCCTTGATGCGGGGGCTGAATCGCTGGTTGAAGCATTTCATCAACACCCAACCAGTGGATTTGATTCACCTGCATTTGCCCAACCCCAGTTTGTTTGTCTTGTTGTTGAACCGTTCCGCCCGGGACATTCCCTGGGTGGTCAGTTGGCACTCCGACATGGTGACTGATCACAGTGGTGGTTTGATGCGCCTGCTGTATCGACTGATTCGCCCATTGGAAACCCGCTTGCTCAAGCGGGTATCGCGGATTTTGGTTTCCACCCAAGCCTATGCCGATCATTCACCCGTGTTACAACGGCATGCCAACAAAACCCATGTGTTGCCGTTGGGCTTGCGCACCAATGAATTGGAGCAGCGGGATGGCGATGAAACACAGGCCAGTGCGCAATGGGCCGAGCACAGCTGGGTTGCCAAGGGCTTCAGAATCCTGCACTTGGGGCGCCTGACATTTTATAAAAACCAAGCCATGTTGATTGCCGCCATGGCCGATCTGCCTGACTGTCAACTGCAAATCGTTGGCGATGGCGGCCTGCGTGCTTCGCTCGAATTGGCCATCGAACGTCATCAGGTGGTCGATCGAGTGCAACTGGCCGGTGCCCAAAGCTGGCAACGCATCCATGCGCTGTATGCCAGCTGTGAGCTGTTTTGCCTGGCCTCCAATGACCGGGCTGAGTCGTTCGGGGTGGTGTTGTTGGAAGCGATGTACCACAACAAAATCATCTTGGTCCCAGACACCGTTGGCTCGGGCATGCGTTGGTTGGCCGAACAATACAACAAGGGTTTCGTGTTCAACAACAATGATCCAGCCGATTTTGTGCGGCAAGTGCAAGCAATTCAAGCCAACCATGCTGCGATTGCCGCCAGACCCCAACAATTCGATTTCGCCATGCCGGCCATTGCCCAGCGCATGGCTGAACATTACCTAACCATCATCAACCGGAGATCACCATGAACAAACGCATTCAATTGCTGGGCCTGCTTGGCTGGTGTTGCCTGCTGGCAGCCTGTCAGTCAGAGCCCGATGGCGCGACTGACCAAGCCGAGTTGGCACCTGCAGAGCCAGCAGCACCAGTGAGCGTAGTCGTTGACACCGCAGCCGAGCACCCGTTGCTGAAGAAATACGCTGAATTTGAATTGACCAGTGATTTGTCGCACCTCACGCAAAACCAAAAAGACCTGCTGCCGTTTTTGATCGCGGCCGCAGAAATCATGGATGAGTTGTTTTGGTTACAAAGCTATGGACCCAAAGAACCATTTTTGGCCGGTATTGAAGACCCCAATTTGAGGCAGTTTGCTGCCATCAATTACGGACCTTGGGATCGCTTGGCCGGTGATCAACCGTTTTTGCCGGGGTATGCCGAGAAATTCACCGGGGCCAATTTTTATCCGGCGGATCTGGACAAAGCCGATTTTGAGGTCAATGGCACAGCGTCCATGAAGGGTTTGTATACCTATGTTAAGCGCGATGCCGAAGGCCAATTGATGGCGGTGCCATACCACAAAGCCCATCAAGCGGCCTTGGCCAAAGCTGCTGACTTGCTGCGCCAAGCCGCGCGTCTGGCCGAAGACCCAGGCTTTCAAGACTACTTGTTGCTGCGCGCAGAGGCCTTGATCACCGATCAATTCAAAGCCTCAGACTTGGCCTGGATGGACATGAAAAACAATGCCATCGACGTGGTCATCGGGCCGATTGAAACCTATGAGGACCAACTGTTTGGTTACAAAGCCGCCTATGAGGCCTATGTGCTGATCAAAGATTTGTCTTGGAGTGAAAGGCTGGCCAAGTACGCGGCCTTCTTGCCCCAGTTACAAGCCGAATTGCCGGTGGCGGACCGCTTCAAATCAGAGACACCCGGCACCGATTCGGATTTGAATGCCTATGACGCGATTTACTATGCCGGTCATTCCAACGCGGGCAGCAAAACCATTGCCATCAATTTACCCAACGATGAAACCGTGCAATTGGAAAAAGGCACCCGGCGTTTACAATTGAAGAATGTGATGCAGGCCAAGTTTGAAAAGATTCTGGTGCCGATTGCGGCACAAGTGGTGAGCCCGGAACAACGCCACCACATCACTTTCAACGCCTTTTTTGCCAACACCATGTTTCATGAAGTGGCCCATGGTCTGGGGGTGAAAAACACCATCAATGACCAGGGCACCGTCAGAACGGCATTGAAAGAATTGGCCTCTCCTATGGAAGAAGGCAAAGCCGACATTCTGGGCCTGTACATGGTGGAGAAGTTGCATAAAATGGGCGAATTGGAGGCCGGTGAAATGATGGATTATTACACCACATTCATGGCCGGGATTTTCCGCTCAGTGCGCTTTGGCTCAACCTCAGCCCATGGTGTGGCCAACGTGCTGCGGTTTAATTATTTCGCCGACCAAGGGGCCTTCAGTTTTGACCCCGCCACCGGACACTATTCGGTGGATCCGGAAAAAATGTCGGCAGCGGTGGCTTCCTTGTCAGAGAAGATCCTGACCCACCAAGGATTGGGTGATTATCCAGGCGTGCAACAGTGGTTCCAAGAAAAAGGCCAAATCAATGAACAATTGGCCGCTTCATTGAAGCGCATCAACCAAGCCGGTATCCCGGTGGATGTGGACTTCAAACAAGGCGGATCTTTGATTCAATGAGTCTGCTCAGCCACTGAACCACCAAGCCCTGCTTCATGCAGGGCTTTTTTGTGCCGCTGTGGATTGGTTTGTCGCGGCGGTCGACCATTGGGCAAACAAACCAAACAACAAAAACACATAACACGGTGTGAGTTGCAGGACGATGCGATTGATCGCGGTCATGTCCAGGGCCCATTGGCTGGCCGGGGTGAAATAGAACAAAAACAGGAACGCCGCCAATGCCATGATCAAAAACACCTGCGGTACCCGGGTGGTGGGGTCGGGTGCTGACCTGAGCGGACTCAACAACAACCAGGGCAGGCCCAACCAAATCAGCCCCCAATTGTTTTGCCACAACAAACCGGTGAGCAAGGCATCGGTGATGTCCACCCACCCGATGGGAAAATCAAACAGGTGAAACAATGCAATGCGATCTGGGGTGAATGCCAGATCACCCCAAGGACTGGCCCACTGCAAACCGCCAGCAAGCAAAATCACACCCAGCACTGAACCCACGCCCAACAGCAGCAGCCAGCGATGACGGCCTGGCGCCATGCGGCACCAACCATAAGCCAACACAAACACCATCAACCAAACCCAGCCTTCCAATTTCAGCAAAGGCAACATGGCCACATAGGCCAACACCGTCAGGCCCAAGCCTGTGGGCTGGTTTTGCGACGATGCTTTGGCATCAAAATAGTCAATCAAGCTGACCATGATCAACAACACATACAGGCCCAGCCAAAGGTCGGCATAGCCATGGATCATCAAATGATTACCCATCAATGGGGTGGTGTACAACACCCCCGCCGCCAACAGCAACCAGGGTGTGGCAGCGCCCATTTTGCGCAGGCGATTGACCACCAACCAGGTCATCATGGCAAAGGCAAACAGCAACACCACATGCATCACCGCAAAAGAATCGTGGCTCAATGCCATCGGCAGGAAATACAACAAGGACAAACCGTCTGGATAACTGGCAGAGGGGTTGAAAAACGCCTGGTCTTGAGCCAACCAGGCCTCCCAGCTGACAATGTCGGCCGCCAAGCCATGGTTGATCCATTGTTGGGCTTTGCCTTCCCAGACGATCCATGAGTCCCAGGCCAGGTTGGGCAGCCAGCTGCCATTGCGCCACAGCAACCAGGAAGCCAGCAGCATCAGCAACAAGACCAGCCCTTGGCTGGGCTCAGGACGCCATTTCAAGGACAGTGGCCGCTGCACCAGCCACTGCCGCAAAACACAGACCATGGTTGCGAGTAACACCACGCCCAAGCACCACCACAAGCCAGTGAGTCCCCAGCCGGTCCATTGCCACAGGTTGAGCATGACCACGTGCAGAAACACCCCTTGAAAGAAGGCGTGGGGCATGAAATCAGTCGCCTGACCAATGGGGCTGTGGCTGCCCCGGATCCAATGAAACGCACAGCGGGCGCCCCCACCCAGCAGCAAGAAGTAAGCCATGTATGCAGCAGCGAGCCAGGCCATCACACTTTCCTCATCAAACAATAATGGCGATCCAGGTGCAACACGGTGACCTGACCCTTGAGCCATTCATGTTGTTCAGGTTGTTCGCAGAATCGCCATGCCTGGCGGCTCAAAACAAACACATGGCGGTCATCGGTTTGGGCCAACATGCGTGAAAACCCGGAGTCCAACGCAACGTTGTGGTCAAACAGGTGACGCATCAACCTGAGGTGGAAAAAATCTTTGGGACCCACCAAGATCAGCTTTTGAGGCTGTGCCGATGGGTTGGGGTGTAAGGGCAACTGGCGCTTGATGGCTTGGGCCAGCTGGCGTGCTTCCTGGTCCAATTGATTCAAGTTGACCGGGTCTTCACTGAAGGCCTGGGCCAATTGCTGGTGTTGTCGCCAATGGTTGTTGAGGTAAATGCCGGTTGGTAACAACCAGCCAATGAGCAGGGTATACAACAGGTGATGGGGTCGCAGTTTCAGCCCGGTTAACAACAGGGCGCTGAGCAACAGCCACAGACCCAATCGCTGGATCAAGCCTTTGAGGTGGGGGTCTTGGCTGGCCGTGTAGCCGTTGATTGAGCTGAATTTCACCGCAGTCAGGTCCATCCATTCACTGCGATTGATGGCCCATTGGTTGCCGATGTTGGCTTGGGTGAAAGCAATGGACTGAAAAGTCACGGCGCGTTCAAAGCGGCTCACGTTGCCCAATTCATGGTTGGCCTCCAGCAACAAATGCAAATCGGTGATGGCGGTGGCTTCGCTGGTTTGAAAATCAAATGGGGTGAGTGAGTGACTGGTTTGGTTAATGGGTACCCGGTGAGGGACGCCATTGACTGACCAATTGAGGCTGAAGCGGACATCCAAGCCCAAATCCAATCCCTTGAATTCAAGGACATGATAATGGCTCAAGTGCGCCGGCAACTTATCGGGTTCAATGTCAATCCGCAAAGTCCCCAAAACCCGGGCATGAAAGCGGTTGTCGCGGTAATAAAAAAAGCGGGGTTCCACATCCAGGTGTGATTTCAAATCCAAGGCCGTCTGCTTATCGTGCCGGTTGGTGGCGGGGGCTGGCAGCAACAAACATGTCATCAGCAACGCCAGGCTCAAGGCCCAGTAAGTGACTGGTTTTGTGATCACAGCTTGATGCTCCAT
This sequence comes from Marinicella meishanensis, assembly GCF_019931145.1. Classification (GTDB taxonomy): domain Bacteria; phylum Pseudomonadota; class Gammaproteobacteria; order Xanthomonadales; family Marinicellaceae; genus Marinicella; species Marinicella meishanensis. The sequence goes on from NZ_JAIOUV010000003.1 coordinate 171,100, forward strand.
TGGCTCGATTGGTGACATTATAAAGGAATGTACAGGAATCTTCTGGCACTTTTCTCAAGCCCCTGATCTGCCGCCCAATGGGGTGGTGACAGTGGCGCCCAGTTCACCGCCTGTGAACAGCTGTGTTCAGGCGTCAGAACGACACATGTTAATTCAATGTCTCTGGCTGGAACTGTGACAGGCCTCAACTATTTAAGAATTAAGATTGAAATCTGCGCCACAATGCAGCTAAAATCTTTTGACAAAATGGCTTATTTAGATGTATTTAGTTATTGAAAACACAAAAAAATCTTTCTCATTTCCAGAGAGCAAAACGTTGCTGGTGGGTAATGATTTTGATTGTGACATCCAAATCAATCACCCGAAAATCTGGGGCCGCCATTTCGCCATCACCCAGCAACCATATGGCTGTGTGCTACAAATCTTCAATGATCGGGTGAAAGTCAACAACGAATGGGTGCATGAACAATGCATGCTGGACACCGGTGATGTGTTGTTGGTTGATGACTTGCGTTTTCGCTTGTTGGATGATGAGTACATCCCCAAAGATTCATCGATCAACCACACCAACATCACCATCAGCGACACCACCAATGAATCTTCGGTCTATGGCATCCGCAGTTTTGCAGCCGACTCCATGGGACGATTCATCATCGATGATTACCACCATCAAGATGGTTGGCATGTGTTTCGGCACAACAATGAACTGCACTTTGTCGACAACAAACAAACCACTTTTTTGAATGGTCTGCAAATCGCCCAAGCCAACCTCAGCAACGGTGACGTGATTTCCAATGAGGTGTATAAATACAAAATCGAACTGCCTGGCACCTCGGGATTTTCCAAGTTCAGTCCCTCACACCCACGCAATGTGCAACTCAGTGAGGCCATGTTGGATGCCAGCAAAGTGACCGGGCCGACCGAAAAAGCCAGTTCTAAATTTGGCTTTTTGAAGAATAATTTGTGGTGGCTGACCTTATTGGTGGGCTTGATCATCCTGGTTTTGGTGATCATGAATAACCCCAATCGGTGAGCCCTCAAGGCCCTTTCTGCGCCTGCTTAGCCCAGATCTGGCCGTCTGCTTAAATTCTGTGCAAATATCAGTTGACCGGCCTGGCTTATTTCAGTAAAATCCCCGCTCTTTTAAAGAACAACCGAATTGGAGTAGTTTCATGCACGCAGTTGTAGCTACAGGTGGCAAACAATACAGAATCAAAGAAGGCGACGTCATTAAAGTGGAGTCGTTGCAGGTTGAAGCGGGTGATAAAATCAAGCTGGACCAAGTTTTGATGCTGTCCGATGGTGAAAACATTGAAATCGGCAAACCCTTGCTGGAAGGCAAATCGGTTTCTGCTGAAGTGTTGTCAAATGGCCGCCACAAAAAAGTAAGAATCATCAAATTCAAGAGACGTAAGCACCACATGAAACAAATGGGTCATCGTCAAAATTACACTGAATTGAAAATCACTAAAATTGGATAAGAGGTAAAACGTCATGGCTCATAAGAAAGCAGCAGGTAGTACCAATAACGGTCGCGATTCGAATCCTAAGTACCTGGGTGTCAAAATGTACGGTGGTCAAGCTGCCATTGCTGGTAACATTTTAGTGCGCCAACGGGGTACCAAATTTCATGCCGGCGACAACGTTGGCATGGGTAAAGACCACACTTTGTTCGCCCTGAAAGACGGTGTGGTTAAGTTTGCCAAGAAAGGCAAAAACACCCGTCAATACGTTTCGGTCGAAACCCAAGGTTAAACCAGCCCACATTTGAATCTGTGGTCAGATTCGTAGCAAAAGCCCACCCCCGAGGTGGGCTTTTTTTGTCCTGATCAGATACAATCAATGCCATGAAATTCGTAGATGAAGTCAAAATCACCGTTAAAGCCGGCAATGGCGGCAGCGGTTCGGCCAGCTTTCGGCGGGAAAAATTCATCGCTTATGGTGGTCCCGATGGGGGTGACGGCGGGCATGGCGGCAGTGTCATTTTGCAAGGTGATCAAGGCTTGAATACCCTGGTCGATTTTCGCCACAAAAAGCGGTTTGAAGCGGCCAATGGCGAATCGGGCAAAGGCCGTCAGATGTATGGCAAAGGGGGCGATGACCTGATCATCAAAGTGCCCACGGGGACTGAGGTCTACGACTTGGAAACCGATCAAAAAATCGGCGACATCACCAACCATGAACAGCAGTTGGTGGTGGCCCAAGGGGGCAAAGGCGGACTGGGTAACATGCACTTCAAAAGCTCGGTCAACCGCGCTCCCAGACAATTCACTTCAGGTGAGGCCGGCCAGTTGCGCGAACTCAAATTGGAATTGAAAGTGCTGGCCGATGTCGGTTTGTTGGGCTTCCCCAATGCCGGTAAATCGACCTTTGTCAATGCCATCTCAAAAGCCAAGCCCAAAATTGCCGATTATCCTTTCACCACTTTGTACCCGGCCTTGGGTGTGGTGCCAGTCAGTGCCGACACCAGTTTTGTGGTGGCGGACATTCCAGGCATCATCGAGGGCGCGGCCGAAGGGGCTGGCCTGGGCATTCAATTCCTCAAGCACTTGCAGCGCACCGGCTTGTTGTTGCACATGGTTGAATTGCCGGCATATGAAGGGCTGTCAGATCCGGTGCTGCAATTCCAACAGTTGACCAAAGAACTGGGTCGTTTCTCTGAGCATCTGCATGAAAAGGACCGCTGGTTGGTGTTCACCAAAGCCGATTTGACCACCCCCGAAGAAGCCGCAGAATTGGCTGCTGAATATGCCCAAGCCATGGGCTGGGAAGGTAAATACTACCTGATTTCTTCGATCAACAAATCTGGTCTGGATGAATTGATCAACGACATGGCCAAGCACTTGTTTGGTGAGACCGACGATTGGGCTTGATGCCTGCGGTGTTCAGCCTTGCTTGAACTGTTCGGCCTCGGCAAACAGCCATTGGCGAATGATTTGTAGTTTTTGATCGTGTTCGGTGGCCTCAGGATACACCAAGTAATAGGACATCTTGCTCTTGAGCTTGACGTCAAATGGCGCCACCAATAACCCCCGTTTGATGTCATCCTGCACCAACGGGGTGCGCCCCAAGGCAAAGCCTTGGTGGTTTTCCACCGCTTCAAGCATCATGGCCATGTGACTGAAACGGGTGCCCCTTAACTTGGGTATGGGTGACATGCCCACGGCAGTGAACCAATCGTGCCAATCCTCGGTGGTGAAATCTTCATGATACAGGTTGGCCTGCAACAGGGTTTCGGGTAGTAACTTACCGGCATACGAATCATGCAGTTTTTTGGAACACACCGGAAACACCTCTTCTTCCATCAACAACTCAGCCTTCAGTCCGGGGTAGTTGGGGTCAGCAGAATACCGAATGGCGATGTCGCAATCGTCTTTATTGAAATCGGTTAGCCACTCAAAAGCAGAGATGCGCACATCCAATTCATGGTGTTGCTGTTGGAATTTCCAGATTCTTTTCGACAGCCACTTGCTGGCGAAGGAGGGCAACACCGAAATGTTCAAGGTTCCAGAGGTGTCTTTGTTTTTTAACTGTCGCGTGGCCTTTTCGATGCTTTCCAAGGCACTGCGCAAAGAAATGTAATACAAACGGCCATCAAAAGTCAGTTTCAGTGAGCGGTTGTATCGATCAAATAATTTCACCCCGGTCATGTTTTCCAGATTTTTGATTTGATGGCTGATGGCAGCCTGGGTGACGTGCAATTCTTCGGCGGCTTTGGTGAAGCTCAACAGGCGGGCTGACGCTTCGAAGGCTTTGATGGAGCGCAGTGAAGGGATGTTTTTGTATTGGGTCGCCATGATTCGCATTAGTATAATTTATCCGAATGACAAAAACAATTAGCTTGTCAAAATGCATAACGACTGTAAAATGGCGTCCTGAGTTTGATTCGAACGGTTGTTTAAAAAATATTTGAATAAATCAAAATTATTTGAACTTTTTTTTGAAATCCGCATCAAACACCGTATCTGCCAGCATTGATATGCAGAATTTGAACTTCAGATTCACATTATATTCATGTTGCATCGGTAGAATTATAGTTAACAATTTTCATTGTTCCCCGAAATCGCAAGATTTCAAGCATGTGATCTTCACATGCGACAAATAGCTGAGGTTTTCCTCCCTCTTCCTCAGCGAAATACTTCAGGCGTCATACACATGACGCCTTTTTTTTGTCTTGAATTTGTCAAATTCGGCCATTGCCCCTGTTTTTTGGCCACGAAACAAGCAAAAACTTGTAAAAAAATGTCAAAAACCCTGGATTTCATGCAATAAGTCAAGCACGGCTTTGGTGAATCAGGTTAGAATTAAATCGTGTGTATGGCTGTACCTGTGGGTGATTTTGCAGAAATCACGGACCTGTTCAGCCCTTGTGTGGAGTTGCTTGCGTTCAATATGCCCTTGCTCAGTAAAATCATTGTCGTGATATTGGCTTTGGCCGGCTTTGTGATCTACGACATCGCTTACCTTGAACCGGTTGATGACATCCGTGTATTCAATGTGGTTTTCGAATTCTCTTTCGCCATCATGGCCCTGGTCATGTTCCTGGTGATCGAAAGCCTCAAAGGCAAATCGTTTTATCAATTTTTGAATGCCGGTTTCCTGTTGTTGTTCATCTCCATGTATGTGGATGGCTTGGATCAGTTTTACTTGCATGGCGAAATGTATACCGCCGTGGCAGAAAAGGCCACCATGTTCACTGGCTTTATTTTGCTGTTTGTTGGCATCAACAAATGGATCGTCGAACACGGCAACTTAAACAAAAAGTTGGAAAACCAGGCATTCACCGATGAACTCACGGGGCTGTACAACCGCCGCGGGCTGTTGAAAAAGTTCGAAGCCATGATGATGCAAGCCGACGCCGAAGGGCAGGCCATGTCCATCATCATTGCCGACCTGGATGACTTCAAAGAATTCAATGACACCTTCGGCCATTTGGCCGGTGATGATTTTCTTGCTGAACTGGGCTGCCATTTGTTGGGCATGATGGGTGAACAGCAAGTGATCGGACGTTGGGGCGGTGAAGAGTTTGCCATCGGTTTGTTGGGCAGTGAATTGCAGCAGGCGCTGGCATTTGCCGAGAGGTTGCGCTTAAACGTGGCCCAAATTGAATTGCCCAAAGGCATGAGCAAACACCGCGTGACCATCAGCATGGGGGTGTGTGAAAAGGCCGCTGATGAAAGCCTCATGGATGCCGTCAAACGGGCTGACCGTTCGCTGTACCAAGCCAAAAATTTGGGCAAAAACCAAGCCATCGCCTCTTAAGCAACCGAATAATCGCTTGAAACCCAGCCCAACATTTTCCATAATGCTGCTGGTTTAATCGTATCAGGTATCGGGTTTGAGTCAATTCATCGAAATTTATGACGGCGCATTGAGTGCTGAATTCTGTCAGCAATGCATCCACAAGTTTGAGCAAAGCAAAGAACAACACAAGGGACGCACCGGCCATGGTGTTGATCCCATCAAAAAGCACAGTTCCGACATCACCATCACCCAATCCGCCGATTGGCAAGCTGAAATTCAACATTTGCAACAGGTGGTGCTGCAAGGCCTGATCCAATACATCCGCAAGTACCCCTTTGCTTTGGTGGGTTCGATCGCTTTGCAGGTGCAAACCCCTGATGGGGTGGAGCAGATTTCTTATGTGGACATTCCCAAGTTGAATGACGATTCATTGGCCAAGTTGATCCAAACGGTGTTTCGCTTGGGATCAATCAACATCCAAAAATACGACCAGAAACAAGGTGGTTACTTCTATTACCACTCAGAAATTTATCCCCATCCCAACGACCAAGCCAACGATGCCTTACACCGCAAACTGTTGTGGATGTTTTATTTGAATGACGTTGAGCAAGGCGGTGAAACCGAGTTTTATCACCAACAGGTGGTGACCAAGCCGAAACAGGGCAGTCTGGTCATCGCCCCAGCTGGCTTCACCCACACCCACCGGGGCAACATGCCTGAATCCAATGACAAATACATCTTCACTTCCTGGGTGTTGTATCAGCGGGCCGAACAACTGTATGGCCAGCCAGTCGCTTGAACATCCGGTGCTGGCCTGGCAAATACCCGAGAATTAACGCAAAAAGGGTTTGCAGTTTGTTGGCAGATGGGTATAATTTCCAATCTTTTTAAGACCAGCGGTAAATTATGAAAGTTTTATCATCTTTGAAATCAGCCAAGACTCGTTCACGAGACTGCAAAGTGGTTCGCCGCCGTGGTAAGGTTTTTGTGATTTGTAAATCAAATCCAAAATTGAAAGCACGTCAAAGATAAACCGCTGATTGACTGAATTCTGTAAAAGCCCTCCATCGTGAGGGCTTTTTTGTGTCTGGGGCAAAAAAGGTGTCAGCGCTCGCCTTCAATCAGCATCAAACAAACCGCTTGTCGGCTTTCAGACAACAACACATTGAACGTGCGCGCGGCGGCTTGGTTGTGCAACACCTCCAAACCAATGTTTTGTTGCACCAGCGGCTGTAAGATGTCGGTGGCAGGAAACACGATGTCGGCACCGGTGGCCAACAGCACCACTTCCGGTTGGTAATCACACAATTCAGCCATCAAAGACTCGGTCAAGTCTGTCACCGCAGTCACCGCCACTGGCTTGATGGCCTGGTGGCTGGGAATGATCAAGCTTTGTTGGTGAACCTGGGCGTTGATGATGCATTGATGGGCTTGGGCCGAAGTGATCAAATTGGGGTGTTGCAACCGATTTTCTGACAAATCCATGGTTTATTTGGGCAGTTCGAAGACAGGTTTTTTGGGGTTGGCTCGATACAGGGTCAGGACTTGGCCAATGCTTTGTACTTTTTCAGCCTGACTGGCTTTGATCAGTGCCTCACTGATGGTCACGCGTGCTTCGCGATCGGCCCGTATTTTGACTTTGATCAATTCGTGCTGATTCAAGCAAATTTCCAGCTCGTTGAGGATGTTTTCGGTGATGCCTTTGTCGGCAATGGTCAGCACCGGTTTGGTGTGGTGGGCAACACCACGGAGGAATTTGATGGCTGACTTGCTCAGCGCCGGCTTGGTGGATTTATTTGCAGCTTTGTTTGACATTCAGTGATACACTTTTGTAGTAAACTCGCATTTTATCATTTTACCGTGTACATGGCATGACTTCGTGAATCAATATGAGCAGAAGCAAAAGTTCCAATCAATGGCTCAAAGAACATTTTGATGACCAATTCGTCAAACAGTCACAAGAGTCGGGTTTTCGCGCCAGATCGGCCTACAAGCTGATCGAGATCGCCGAAAAATTCAAGCTGTTCAATGGCTTGCAGGCGGTGGTTGACCTGGGCGCGGCACCGGGTGGCTGGTGTCAGGTGGTCAAAGCCAAAGCGCCCAAAACTGAGTTGGTCATCGGCTTGGATTTGTTGCCGATTGAACCCATAGAAGGGGTTGAATTCATCCAAGGGGATTTCACCGAAGATGCAGTTTATGAACAGCTGCTGAGGCTGTTGGGAAACCGCAAAATAGACCTTGTATTATCGGATATGGCCCCCAACTTAAGTGGCATGAGTGCCATGGATCAGCCGCGCAGCATGCTGCTGGCTGAAATGGCATTGGAATTTTGTCAACAGGCATTGCAACCTGGCGGTGCCCATGTTGTCAAACTGTTTCAGGGTGAAGGTTTTGATCAACACATGCAAAACCTGCGCCAATTGTTTAACAAAGCAGTGATATACAAACCCAAGTCGTCGCGCCCCAGATCCAGGGAAGTCTTTGCGGTGGCCACCGGTTACAAGTAACCCACATCATTGCCAGCAGAGACTGATTTTGAATAACATAGCGAAAAACATTTTATTGTGGGTGGTGGTGCTGATGGTGCTGATGAGTGTGTTCAGCAGCATGGTGCAACAGCCACAAAAACAAGGCCAAATCGTCTACTCTGAATTCATCAACATGGTGCAAAGCGGCCAGATTGAAGAAGTCGAGATTGACCAGGAAGGTTTGGTGCACCGAAAGATCACGGCATTGACCAAAAACAATGAAAAAATCTTGGTCCAAGGCGGCAACGATCCCAACTTGGAAGACGACCTGATTTTGAACAATGTGAAATATTCGGTCAAAGAACCCCCTTCACAGGGTTGGGGATGGCGCATCTTTGAAACCATCTTCCCGATTTTGTTGTTCATTGGTTTGTGGTTCTTGATCATGCGCCAAATGCAAGGCGGTGGTGGTAAAGGTGGGGCCATGAGTTTTGGCCGCTCCAAAGCCAAATTGATGACCGAAGATCAAAACAAAGTCACCTTTGCTGACATGGCCGGGGCCGAAGAGGCCAAGGAAGAGGTGACCGAAGTGGTGGATTTCTTGCGGGACCCCACCAAATTCCAAAAGCTTGGCGGTCACATCCCCCGTGGGATTCTGATGGTCGGCTCACCCGGTACCGGCAAAACACTGCTGGCCCGGGCCATTGCCGGTGAGGCCAAAGTGCCGTTTTTCACCATTTCCGGTTCTGATTTTGTGGAAATGTTTGTCGGTGTCGGTGCCTCTCGGGTTCGTGACATGTTCGAACAAGCGAAAAAGAATTCACCGTGCATCATCTTCATTGATGAAATTGATGCCGTCGGTCGCCAACGTGGTGCTGGATTGGGTGGCGGTCATGATGAACGCGAACAAACCCTGAACCAGTTGCTGGTGGAGATGGATGGTTTCGAAGGCAATGAAGGTGTTATTGTCATCGCCGCCACCAACCGCCCCGACGTGTTGGACCCCGCTTTGTTGCGTCCAGGTCGTTTTGATCGCCAGGTGGTGGTACCATTGCCTGATATTTTGGGTCGCGAAGCCATTCTGAAAGTGCACATGAAAAAAGTGCCCTTGGCTGATGATGTGGTACCGTCTTTGATTGCCCGCGGAACCCCGGGTTTCTCCGGTGCCGATTTGGCCAATTTGGTCAACGAAGCCGCGCTGTTTGCAGCCCGTGAAAATAAAACCGAAATCAGCATGGAGTTGTTCGACAAAGCCCGCGACAAAATCATGATGGGCGCCGAGCGCAAATCCATGGTGATGAAAGAAGAAGAAAAGCGCAACACCGCTTACCATGAAGCCGGACATGCAATTGTTGGTCTGAAAGTGCCGGAACACGATCCGGTCTACAAAGTGACCATTATTCCGCGTGGACGGGCTTTGGGTGTGACCATGTTTTTGCCCGAAGAAGACAAGTATTCTTACAGCAAAACGGCGTTGGAAAGCCAGATTGCCAGTTTGTACGGTGGTCGCATTGCCGAAGAAATCATCGGCGGTCCAGATGCCGTGACCACCGGTGCATCAAATGACATCGAACGGGCCACTGAAATCGCCAAAAACATGGTGACCAAGTGGGGTTTGTCTGAAATGGGTCCCTTGTCCTACTCAGAAGACGAAGGTGAAGTGTTCTTGGGTCGTCAAGTGACGCAACACAAGAACATGTCTGACACCACGGCTGAGATGATCGACAAAGAAATCCGCGAGATCATTGATCGCAACTACAACAAAGCAGAGAAGATTCTGAAAGAGCACCTGGACATCCTGCATTTGATGGCCGATGCTTTGATGAAATATGAAACCATTGATGCCAAGCAGATCAAAGAGATCATGGCCGGCCAGGAGCCCACGCCACCAGAAGGCTGGGACATTGACCTGCCGGATGACGATGCCGATGATGGCAGCAAAGGTGAAAAAAAGGATGCCAGTGATTCATCCATCGGCGGACCAGCTGAACAAGTCTGATTCGCTTTCATGAAAGACTATCAAGTGATGGGGGTCCTGAATGTGACCCCCGATTCATTTTCAGACGGCGGCAAATTCATTGACCTGGACGCCGCCATGCAGCAAGTGGACGCCATGGTCCAAGCCGACGTGGACTGGGTTGATGTGGGTGGTGAATCGACCCGACCCGGGGCCCAGCCGGTGACCACCGAGGCAGAAATGCAGCGCGTTATTCCGGTCATCCAGGCCATCAAACAGCGCCATCCGAATCTCAACATTTCCATTGACAGCAGCAAGCCTGAGGTGATGGAGGCGGCCGTCATGGCCGGCGCTTCCATGATCAATGACGTCAATGCCCTGCAGGCCGATGGCGCCATTGAAGTGGCGGTCAAACACGATGTCAAGGTGTGTTTGATGCACAAACAAGGATCCCCACAAACCATGCAAGATGATCCGGCCTATGACGATGTGGTGCAGCAGGTGTTGGATTTTTTTGAGCAACGGGTGGAAGACTGTCTGGCCCATGGTATGGATGCCGATGCCATCATTCTTGATCCGGGCATCGGTTTTGGCAAAACTTTGGCGCATAACATACAATTGATCCAAAACACGGCGACCTTCAAACAGATGGGTTTTCCGCTGTTGTTGGGGGTGTCCAGAAAGTCGATGTTTGGTGAACTGCTGGGACGACCGGTGGATCAACGACTGGCCGGTTCATTGGCGGTGGCGCAGTTTGCCTATTTGCAAGGGGCCGATTATTTTCGGGTGCATGATGTGGCCGCCACCGTGGATGTGCTGAAAACCAGCGAGGCCTTGATTGGTGGTGGGCTGACAGCGGGAGCAATGACAGATGAGTAAACAATATTTTGGCACCGACGGCATTCGTGGCAAAGTCGGTGGCTCGGTGATGACCGCGGAGTTTGCCCTGCGCTTGGGCTATGCCGCCGGCAAAGTCCTGGGTCAAGCCATGCCCAACAAAACCATCGTGATCGGTAAAGACACGCGGGTCTCTGGTTACATGTTGGAATCGGCCCTGGAAGCCGGTTTGTCCTCAGCCGGGGTCAACATCATCCTGTTTGGGCCGATGCCCACCCCCGCGGTGGCTTGGTTGACAAAAACCTTGCACGCCAGTGCCGGCATTGTGATCAGTGCATCACACAACCCTTATTTTGACAACGGCATCAAGTTTTTCAATGAACAGGGCCAAAAACTCAATGACGAACAAGAGTTGGCCATTGAAGCCTTGTTGGACCAACCGATGCAGATGGTGGATTCAGCCAGTCTGGGTAAAGCCAAACGCCTGGAAGACGTGGCTGGGCGCTACATTGAATTTTGCAAACGTGCGGCCAACCGCCAATTGTTGGCTGGCAAGAAGATCGTGTTGGATTGTGCCAACGGTGCCAGCTACCACATTGCCCCTCAAGTGTTTGCTGAATTGGGCGCTGACATCACCGTAATCGGCAACCAACCCGATGGCTTCAACATCAACCGCGACTGTGGTTCCACCGAAGTTTCGGTGCTCAGTGAAAAAGTGCTGGAGACCAAAGCCGACCTGGGCATTGCCCTGGATGGTGACGGTGACCGAGTGGTGATGGTGGACCACACCGGCAATGAAGTGAACGGTGATCAATTGATTTTCTTGGTGGCCAAACACCTGCATGAACAAGGACAGCTCAACGGCGGGGTGGTGGGCACTTTGATGTCTAACCAGGGCATGGAGGCCGGGTTGAAACAATTGGGCATTCCTTTCGTGCGAGCCGATGTGGGTGACCGTTATGTGCACCAGGAATTGACCGCCCGTGATTGGATCTTGGGGGGTGAATCATCGGGACACATATTGAATTTGAATTTGGCGGGAACCGGTGATGGCATCATCAGTGCCTTGATGGTGTTGGAAGTGATCATGGAACGGGGCGCCACTTTGAAAGAATTGGCGGCCGAAATGGCGTTGTACCCACAAGTGATGATCAACGTCCAGACTGAGCAACCCAAAGTCTTGGCCGAAAACGGCGAACTGACCCGGCAGGCACAACAGGTGGATGAACAACTGGGTGATGCTGGTCGGGTGTTGATACGACCATCGGGCACCGAACCCAAGTTGCGGGTCATGGTCGAAGCCAAAGACCCACAAGTGGCCACACAACATGCCAATGAATTGGCCCAACTGGCAAAATCCTTATGAATAAGCTGATTGTTTTGTGGGCTTTGCTCACCGCTGGCTGGGCTCAAGCCATCGAATTCCCAGCAGCCGATGACCTGTGGCTGCGGGCAGCACCGCCAGGGGTCAAGATGATGGCGGCCTATGTGACTCTGGACAACCAAACCGATGCCGAGCTGAGTTTGGTCGGGGTTTATGCGCCGGATTTTGGCACGGCCGAAATTCACCGCACCGTGGAAGTCGATGGTGTGTTCAAGATGCGCGAGCAAAAATCATTGCCGCTGGCACCCCAAGCCAGCATCACCATGGAACCCGGTGGTTTGCACCTCATGTTGATGATGCCCAAGCGGTCCTTTGCAATTGGCGATGAGGTGCGAATTTGTTTGATTTACGCCGATGCGGCTGGCACCGAGCACGTGCAACACCTGGATTTTCCCGTCAAACGACAGTGAGTTCTCAGCGCAGGAGTGAGACATGCAAAAAGCGGATTTTGATTTTGAATTGCCCACCGAGTTGATTGCCCAGCAGCCGCTGGCTGAACGCAGTGCCTCCCGGTTATTGAAACTCGACAAGACCACAGGTCAGGTCACCGACCGACGGTTTACCGACATCCTGGAGGAATTGAATCCAGGTGATTTATTGGTCTTCAACAACACCAAAGTCATCCCAGCCCGCCTGTTTGCCAACAAACCGACCGGTGGGCAAATCGAAGTGTTCATTGAACGTCTGCTCAACCCCCAGCAGGCCAAAGTCTTGCTCAAAGCCAACAAATCAGTCAGGTTGGGAACGCCCATTGAATTCGATGGCGAACCGCAGTTGCTGGTCAGTGCCAAGCAAGGCATGTTCTATCTGGTGGAAACCATCGGTGATTTGACTTTGTCTGAGCTCATGGATCGCTGTGGTCACATGCCATTACCGCCCTACATCAGTCGCCAAGCCAATGCGCAAGACAGCCGCCGTTATCAAACGGTTTATGCCGATGAACAACAAGCCGGAGCGGTGGCAGCACCCACCGCGGGGTTGCACTTTGATGAGGACTTGTTGGCCCAAATCAAAGCCAAAGGTGTCAAACTGGCATTCGTCACCTTGCACGTCGGCGCGGGCACTTTTCAACCGGTCAAAGTGGATGATTTGACTGAGCATCAAATGCACAAAGAGTGGCTGACCGTGGATCAGGCGGTGTGTGATTTGGTGCGCACCACCCAAGCCAATGGCCAGCGGGTGGTGGCCGTCGGCACCACCGCCGTCAGAAGCCTTGAAACCGCTGCGGCCAGTGGTCAGATTGAGCCCTATACCGGTGACACCCAAATTTTCATTTATCCAGGCTATGAGTTCCAATGTGTGGATGCCTTGATCACCAATTTCCATTTGCCTGAATCCACCCTGGTGATGTTGGTGTCGGCCTTGGCTGGTCGGGAAGCCATATTGCATGCCTATCAACACGCTGTGAACCAAAAATACCGCTTCTTCAGCTACGGCGATGCCATGTTGATTGTTTGAGGAGACGGCGTGAACGTTGAATCGATCTTGTCTTGGGCAGTGGCCGCAGCTGCACTCACCGCAGCCATCGTGGTGGCCATCAAAACGCCCAAAGAAAAATGGTTTAATCCAAAGACCCAAGGCGATCCCAACCAAGCTTGGGCACCAGAATTCACAGCCAAGGAAAAAAGGGCCCACATGGCCAAGCATGGTCTGTGGTTGGTGCCACTGATGATTGGGCTGCAATTGCTGTTGCGGGCATTGAACAAAAAGAACCTGTTGTGTGAGCAAACCTGGGGGTTGAGCCATTGGCATTGGTTCATTGCCGTGATGTTATTGTTGCTGTTGGCGGTATTTATCGGGGCTGTGGTGTTCAATTGGTTGTACTGGCAAAAAGTGCGGCAATCTGAGCAATTTCCACTGCCTGGACAAAAGGTCTGGAAACCACAAAGAATCATCACCGGGCAGGCCGCTCAACAACGGGCCAAATTGTACTTGTCTGTGCTGGCTTGTCTGGGTCTGGCATTCATGGTCTGTGTGGCGGTGTTGTTTTACTTGATTCAGGGCTTGATCACTCCGGCCGCATTGGCCGCCAAATGTGCCGCGCTGGCGGCTGCTTAATTGGCGTTGGGGAACCACTGGCGCAATTCAGTCACTGCCACTTGATTGTCATGATCGATGGCCACATCCAACACATCTTGGCCATACACATTGCGGTGGTGCACATCGGCACCCAGTTGAATCAAATGCGTGACAATGCCCGGATTTTCATTGTACATGGCCGCAGCCTGTAAGATGCTGTTGTCATGTAACAATCTGGCATGCAGGTCTGCGCCGTTGGCCACCAACGCATCGATCACATCGGTGTTGTTGTTGTGACTGGCCGCACCTGACAACGGGGTGCCCAAAAAGTCCCCATCGACCTCATTGATGTCAACCCCCCGGGCCAACAAGGCGTCAATGATGGCGGGGTCCTGGGTGGTGGTCGCGGCCCACATCAACACCGGTCCATTGCCATTACCCGGTTGCAAGGCGTCCTCAGGGATGTCTGCCACATCGGCCACTGTGGCCGTTTCCCAAAATGCTTGGGTGCTGTATTTTTTGTGGGGGTTGAGGGCTTGTAAAATGAAATAGCCGGCAATCACCAGCAACAACAAGATGATCAGTTTGGGGTCAGTATTTTCCATGTGCCGGTATCCTTAAGCAGAACCCACATTGTATGTCATGGCGGGCCGATGCGAAAGACTTTGTCTGGAGGGTGAGGGGCAACGCGTCAATCCATTGTGATGGCTGGCCCACTCGGCTACAATGGGCAGTCATCTGCAGTTGGAGCATCATCATGGAAGATCATCAAAAATACGCCAAAGAATTGGCCATCAACAACACCCGGGCGGGCGTCATCATGGGCATGGTGCTGTTTGGTATTTGGGCCTGTTAACACCAACTGAAAGACCACTGTTCAGGCTGCAAAGGTCACAATCAAGGCGCGAATCGCGTGGTTTGGTCATTCCAATCGAGCGATGAGCAACGCAGGGTGTGGCCTTTGCTGTCTGAACCCATGGGGCTGGGTCGTATTTTCCATCCCTCAGCGTTATTCATTCGTTCATGTGGAGTGACCACACTTCACGACTGATGCCTTGATGGCTGAAAAATACGATCCAGCAGTCGCCTTGCAGTTGGTGTTAACAGGCCCTAATTTGGGCCGGGTCTTGGTCAGCTACTTGTCGGATGTCAATCATGCACCACTCATTGCCCATTTTGATGGTTGGACGGTGGCGCTCTTGCTGATCATATTTATGTTGATTTGGGACATGAGCCGATTTTCCAGGGCAGCGGCGGTGGTGATGTTTGTGTTTGTGCTGTTGAATCAAGTCCTGGTGTTCTTGGAAACCGCTTCGATCTGGGCCGTGGCCATCGGTCTGTTGTTTTTGTTTTTCTTGGGTCGGGGCATCAAAGGCACCTTTGATTACCATGCCTTGATGCGTCAAGTGAACCCAGAGCACCAACCGACCAAACGTTGGATGTGGGTGGTGTTCACGCCGGTGGCGCTGATCGCGGTGTGGGTGCTGGGCTTGGGGGCCTTGTCTCATTTTAAGTTGATTCCGGCCGAACACGTCAAAGCCAAACATGAAATCACGGCAAAGGAGCGTCAGGCATTGCAGGACATGTACTTGGTTGAGGCGGACACCGAAATTGAGTACTTCAACACCCATGGCCTGTTTTCACTGCGCACCGGAGGGGTGCTGATGACCGCTGATGAATTGATCATTTATGCCGAAGTGGAAGGTGAGATCTACTATGACAGCATGCGCTTTGAAGACATGCAGTGGGTGAAGCAATTGCACGCCGGTGGAGAACTTGAGAACAGTGTGTTTCAAGTGGCTGGAACAGCACAGTACACGGGATTTCAGTTTGAGCTGTCCACCACCGACAACATGGACACGGTGTTTTTCCAAGCCTTGGAAAACAAGATCAACCCTTATCCGATCGACGTCAAGATGCCCGAACCAGATTTTAGCCTGGATTGAAACCTGCGGTCTGAGCAGCAGGCCGCGGCCACAACCGGTGTTGCTGCCATGACTAGGGCTGTTGTCTTAAAGCTGGCTGCTTTGCCTGATGTTGACTGATGTTGACTGATGTTGACGCGCCATAAGAGATTGGGCGAGTTGCGGGCGGTCTTCTCGCTGGGCATTCAATAATGCGGGGGGATTTCGTTGTCGGGTTTGAATTCCTCGATGTCGCTTTGCACTTGCTTCATGTGCCGGGTTAAATTGTGCATGGCTTGTTGGAATTCGCTGAGTTGCTTGGCCTGCTGATAGACTTGCTTGTTCAAGGCGTCCACGGTGTCTTCCAAAAAGGCCATGCGGGTTTCCAAATCCACGATTTTGCTTTCAGTCATGTGCATGCTTTCTATCGGTGAGTGTGTCATAGTATAATGCATTTGAACCAATTTGGATGATGACAAAATGACCCACAAAAAGAGTTTAGTCGCCGAACTCATCGAGCGCCGGGTGCCACAAATCCTGGGCATGTATGTGGCTGCTGTGTGGTTGGCGGTGGAAATTGGCGAGTGGATGAGTGAACGGTTTGCCGTCCCAGAACAAACGTCATCCTACATCTTTGTGATCATGATTGCCTTCATCCCCTTGGTCGGCTTGTTGGCCTGGGGCCATGGCCGGCCTGGCAAAGACAAATGGACCCAAAAACAACTGTTTTTCATCCCGTTCAACATCGCCATCGCCTGGTTTGCGGTGGCGTCGTTCATCAAGCCCGAAGTGAGTGCCACCGAAATCTTGAGTGTGGTGGATGCCCAAACTGGTGAGGTCAAAGAGTTCGAGGTGGCCAAAAGCGGCTTGAACCAAAAAGTCACTGGCTTCTTTTGGGAAAACAACACCGGCGATGAACAATGGGATTGGCTCAGTTATGGCGCCATGTGGCTGGTTTCTCAAGACCTGTTGCGCAGCCCCATCATCAGCATCCAAACCCCCTATGATTCGGCATCGATTTTGTCACAAGTCAGAAAGCAAGGTTATGAAGACGCGGTGGGCGAACCGCTGTCATTGGACTTGAGCATTGCCGATGACCGCAATTCACAGTGGATGATCAAAGGAGAAATCAATCATGATGGGTCGAAACTGTCTTTTGAAGTGTCTTTGTATGACGTGGTCACCGGCGCCTTGGTCACCACCATCACCGCGGCTTATGATGACTGGTTGCTTGCCCTGGATGACGTGGCCGAGCAAATCGGCACCATCATCCTCAAACAAGCCAACATCAAACCGTCCTTGATCCCCGACCTGTCCATCAGAGACCACGTGTCCAAAGACGCCCATGCCATCGAACAGGTGGTGAACGCTTTGAATGCGGTGAAATTTGACAACGATTTCACAGTGGGCATTGAAGCCCTGAAAACCGCTTTGGCAAGTGATGAAAGTTTGGCTGAGGCCTATGTGTTACTGATTGATTTTTACCGCGCCATCGGTGATTTTGAATCAGCCAAACAGGCTTCAGAAGATGCTTTGAAGCTGGAATACAAGTTGTATCAGGAATCGGTGTTCAAGGTAAAAGCCAACTACTACGCCGTCAATGGCGAACAAGCCAAGGCCATCCGGGTGTTGGAAAATTGGGTGAAAATCTATCCTGACAGTGCCGATGCCTTGGGTATTTTGGGTAGCAATTACATCTTCATGGGCAATCGCTTGGATGATGCCTTGGCGGTGTTTGAACGCCTCAATGAATTGCAAGAAGCGGGCTCCGGGGCCTTGGTCAGTCAAGCCAAGATTTACCGCTTGAAAGGCGAAAAAGAAAAGGCCTTGAAGGTGTTGGAAAAATATCAAGAACTGGAAAATGACAAAGCCGATCCCTTGTTGCAAATGGCCGAAGTGTATTTGCAATTCGGTGACATTGACGCGGCTTATGAAAAATACGACGAAGCCAGTTTGATGAGTTTCAATGACATTGATGCCGAATTGGGCTTGGCCAACATCATGGCCATGCGTGGCCAGTTTGATCGCAGCTTGGCGGCCCTGGATGCCCTGTTGCGCAAAGCCGAAACCGATCAAGACCGGGTTAAAATCCTGACCCAAAAAGAATTGGTGTTGTATTTGACTGGCCAGTTGCGAGCGGCCATGGAAGTGTTGGATGAAATGCGCACGGCTGCGGCTTCATTCATGCCTCCCTTGCAGCAAACCTTGATGTTTGGTGGCAAAGAAGTGTCCTACTGGGCCAACCTCAATGAAACAGAGCAAGCCCTGGAACGCCTGGCCACCATGCGCGACAACACCAAGCCGCCGTTTGATGGGTTTTTGTTGATCATGGAACGCAATGTGTTTGAATTGATGGGTGAACAGCAAAAAGCCCAAGATGCCTTGGCCCGCTTCCAACAATTTTTACAGGAATTTCAGACCACCGTTTATGATCAGTTTGTGTTGTCAGCCCGGGCTGTGGATCAGCGCCATGTCGGCGAGTTTGCTGCCGCCATCCAATTGCATGACCAAGCCATCAACGAATCTCAACAGTCATTCTTGCATTTGAATTCCTTGTATATTTTGGATGAGCTGAAATTCCAGAAAGCCAAAACCCTGCACGCGGCAGAGCAGCATGAAGAAGCCTTGTCGATCTTGGCAGACATCTTGCACCGCAACCCCTTATTTGGGCAAAGCATGGTGCTCAAAGCCCAAGTCCTTCTGGCCATGGGTGATGAGGCCGCGGCCATGGCCGCCATTGAACAGGCCAAAGCCTTGTGGCAAACAGCGGATCCGGCTTACGTCGAGTATCAACAACTGCTGATTCTGGAACAAGGTCTGCCGGCTGACGGTGGCTGAAGGGCCTGGCAGGGCTGAGGCCGTGTGAGATGAAGCAAAATCCCCAATTGGTGCTGGTCACAGTGATGCTGGTCGGTCTGTTGGGGACCCTGGGCATCGCCTTGCCCTATCCGGTGTTGGCGCCTTATTTCATTGACTATCCAGCCAATGACCTGACCCATTTCATGGGTTTTCATCCAAAAATTTTGCTGGGCATATGCCTGGCCATCTATCCGTTGGGGTTGCTGTTGGGCAGCATCTACATCGGCGCTTTGTCCGACGGCTTTGGTCGCAAACGGGTGTTGTTGATCACCTTGGCCGGTTCGGTGGTCGGCTATGGCTTGACGGCCTGGGCCGTCTATCAGGAATCCTTTGTGTTTTTCGTATTGGCGCGATTTTTGACCGGGGTCTGTGAGGGCAACATTTCAATCGCCCGCGCCATCGCCGCCGAACTGCATCCACACATCGATCGCACCAAGGCCTTGTCCATGGTGTATGCCGCCACCTATACCGGTTGGTTGCTGGGCCCGGTGTTTGGTGGGTTTTTGATGGTCTATGGGGTGGCCGAGGTGTTTCTCTTGGCGGGTTTGGGCATGCTGCTGTCAGCCAGCTTGGTGGCGTGGTTGATTCAAGCGGATGAGCCAGCCACAGACGCCGTGCCCTTTTGGCAAGCCATCAAAGCCAACAATTCACTGACCTTGTTGAAACACACGGAGATCCGGCCCATTTTTTGGTTCTATTTTCTGTACTCCATGGGGCTGAATGCCTTTTATGACTTTTATCCGGTGTGGTTTGTTGACCGCCATCAGGCCGATGGCCCAATGATCGCCATGGCCACGGTCAGTTTAACCCTGGTGATGATTTTGGTCAGCAGCCTGTGGGTGGCCAAAGTACAGTCCCGCTGGGGTGAAATCAAAGCCATGCTGGTCGGTGGGCTGGTGTTGTCTGCTTTGTTGACGATTCAACCCTTATTGGGTTTGACGGCGACGTTTGTGCTGTTTGCGGTGATTGGCGGCACCATCGCCATGACCAACGGCATGGTACCCAGTTATTTGTCTCACCAATTCGGTCATTTGGGGCAGGGCAAAGTGATGGGTTTGCAAACCAGTACGTTTTGCATCACCAATGTGATCATTGCCACCGTGGGTGGTCCGCTGACGGTGTTCAGTGCCAATTGGGTGTTGTGGTTGGGTGCGGCATTGGTTCTCTCTGCGGTGGTTACCATGCGCTTGGCACAAAGCCGGGTCAAGCCCGATGAACCGAGTGCCGTGGCATGACCAAGACTGCGATCATCTATGGCTTGGGTTTGGCCGTTTTGTTGTTGGTGTTGAAAACGCTTGAATACAAATGGCTGTTGCAAGACATCAGTTGGCAACTGTATGGGTTGTTCATAGCGGTGTTTTTCACCGCATTGGGATTGTGGCTGAGTGGCCATTTGTGGCCGAAAAAAACGACCCAAGATCCGTTCCAGGTCAATCACCAGGCCATCCAATCATTGCAATTGTCGGAACGTGAATTGGCGGTGTTACAGAAATTGGCTGCTGGCTTGTCCAACCAAGCCATTGCCGATGAATTGTTTGTCTCGATCAATACAGTCAAAACCCATTTGAAAAATGGGTTCAGCAAGCTGGAAGTGAACAACCGCCTGCAAGCGATCAACAAACTCAAAGCCCTCAACATCATCGAAAAGTGACCCCAAATATGGGCAACAGGTCAAAATCACCTAATCGGGTGAAGACAAATTCAGCGCGAAGACTATGATTGAGGCCCTATTAACGAGGAGAAACAGATGAAAAAAATTGTCTTGATTCATGGCCTGTTGGCCAGCTTGGTGGTGGTTGGGGTGTCTGCTGCGGTGTTGTGGACCGCCGGCCCGGATGCCGCTCACAGCCAAGCCGAATGGTTGGGATACCTGATCATGATCGTCGGCTTGTCGGTGATTTTTGTGGCGGTCAAACAGCACCGAGACCACAATTTGGGTGGTGTCATCGGCTTCAAAGCGGCCTTCATGGTGGGTTTGTTGATCACCTTGATCACCGCCGCGGCGTATGTGATCGGTTGGGAAGTTTATTATCAGCAAGCCGGCCAAAACTTCATGGAGGCCTATCAACAAGCGTACTTGGCCGACTTGCAAAGTGCCGGCGCCTCGGCCGCAGAACTGGCCGCAACCCAACAGCAAATGGCGGACTTTGGCGCGCTGTATGAGCGCTTTTATTTTCGTGCCTTCATCACCTTGTTGGAAATTTTGCCGGTTGGGTTGGCCATCAGTGTTTTGTGTGCGGTTTTGTTGCGCACGCGCTCAACAGGCTGAGCAGTCCGCTGGCAGGTAAGTGAACCAAGTCACCACCGCTTGTTGGGGGTTGAGGTAGTCGATGGTGAACCCTTCGCCACTGCGTGAGGGGCCACCATAATACACCCCAGTCATGTAACTGGCATCGGTGACTTGGGCAAAACTGGATTCGTCACAAGCGGCCCCGGCTGGGTTTTGTGCCAAGCGTTCAATGGCATAACTGCCGGTGCCAAATGGTACTTCATTGACCGTCAGGTCAGAGGCGTAACTCATGGTGGCGGTGTGGCAACTGTCGAAGGTGAACAGCACCTCCCCCCAATACACGGTGTCGATGGCTTCGGGATCCAAATTGGCCCCAAATTGGCCACCGGTGGTGGTGAATTCTGACACCAACAACTGGTTGCCATCAATGGTGCCCACCCCGGACATCCAGGCTTGGCGCATGCCAGTGATCGGTGTTTGGCTGCGCACCTTGGTTAAGCGATAAACAAAAGTGGCACCGGCCAAGCCACCACTTCTGCTGGGCACCACGGTTTCGAAACTGAAGTCACTCAAACGATAGCGGCGCACGGTGCTCAAGGTGTCACTGGTGACCAGGATGTGCTCAGGTCCGTCTTGGATCAGGCCGGCAGCCCCCGGAAAGCCCGACACCACTTCGCCTTGAAATTGACCATTCAAACCAAAACTCATGATTGCTTGGTTGCCCCAGGCGGTGACCAGGATTTGGTTGCTGAGCAACAAAATGGAACGGGGTCGGTCCAGGTTGTGCTGGCCTGAATTGACGAATTGAGTGGTGCTGCCATTGGCGGTGTTGACCCGCAGAATGCTGTCAGAATCATAGCCAGGGACATACAAGAATCCATCGTTGCTTAGGGCCATGCCGATGTCGATGCCTTGGATTTTGTTATTGCCAGCCGGTAACAAGGTGTTGCCCACCTGCCAAGAACTGGTGTTGATCTCCAAAATGGTGTTGCTCGAATAGCTGCCCAAAAAGATCTCGTCAGCGGTTTTTTTGACCACAGCAATGGGGTTGTCGATGAGCCCTGGTGCAATCACTGTGGTGGCGGTGGACAAGGTGTTGCGGTCAAATTTAACCAGTTTATGATTGGATTCACTGACCACCACCAGATCACCGTTGCTGTCCTCAAACATGGCTTGCGGGCCGTCCAACACCCCGGTGTCGGCCAAGTCCCGCACGTAGCTGCCGTCGCAACCATCGTAAATTTTGACGTTGTCTCGACTCCAGCTGCTGACCAGCAACAAGGAGTCACAATTGGGGTTACCCATTTCTTGTGCCGGGGCAAAATGGGTGGTTATAATGAGGCCAATTAGCAATATCTGTTTCATGTTCATCTCAGGTTGTTGAAAGCCAGTTAATTTACCCATTCAGTGAGCCCAAAAACCTTCGGAAAACCTCCTATTGTCCCTTCATGACCGCATCTGATCGCCACATTGCCGACCCATCTGCCACCCGTTCACCCACCGCTGTGACCTGGTTGCTTGGCGATTGGCAATACCGGCCAGACAATGGGGAGTTGCGTCAAGGCCGCACCATTCAGCGCTTGCCCACCCAGTTGAATGCGGTGCTGAACTTGTTGGTCAAGCAAGCGCCCAAAGTGGTGACCCGCGAACAATTTTTGGACCAAGTGTGGACCAACAAATGGGTCAATGAGGACGCCTTGTCCCGCACCATCGCAGAATTGCGCAAATTGCTGGGTGATTCAGCCAGTCAAGCGAAATACATCAAAACCATCCCCAAAAAAGGCTACCAACTGGCGCTGCAACCCCAACCATTGCGCCACCGCCGACAACGACAAGCGGTTGGTGCCCTGCTGATGCTTGGGGTGTTGCTGTTACTGGGTCTGGTGTGGTCATGGTCGTCACACCAGTCGGTCGCCGAGACCTTGCAGCAAGCGGTGGCGGGTGCCAGTCGGGTGACGGCATTGCCCGGCATGGAACAACAAAGCACCCTCAGTGCCGATGGTCAATGGCTGACCTATGTGCGACAACGACCGAATGACAGCGTGGTGGTGATTCAGTCATTGACCGATGCCAATGAACAACACCTCATCGAACTGGCCAGGCACCGCCTGGCATCGCCTTACTATGCGCCCGCCACCGGACAGGTGTTCATGACGGCCCGTGATCAAACCCGTTGTTTTTTGAAGGCTTATGACATGGCCAGCGCCACTTTCACCGACTTGGCGCCTTGTGCCTACAGCGGTGAATCCCGCTCTTTGGCCTGGCAAGCAGCGCAGCGTTTGTTGGCCTTTTCAGCACCGAATGCGGCTGGCTTGATTGGCATCCAGCAGTGGTCTTTTGATCGGGGCGGCGTCATTGAATTGACGCAACCGCCCAGCAGTGATTTGGCCGATTGGTCACCGGCCTTCAGTCCCGATGGCCGGTGGCTGAGCTTTTCCCGTGGCAACCAATCGGTGCGCAACTTGTGGTTGCAGAATTCAGCCACCGGTGAGGCTGAACCGCTGACCAGCGGCGAACATTACACCATCAGCCACAGTTGGTACGATGATGAGCATGTGGTGTTCGATTCGGATTTGAGTGGCAGCCGCCAATTGTGGGTGCTCAACATCCACGACCGCCAACCACAGTTGTTGGGGGCTTATGGCGCCCAACACCCCTCATTCGATGCGGTCCGGGCGCTGATGACTTATCAAACAGTCAGTTATGAAGCGAACATTTGGATGTATGACATCCCCAGCGGTGAACTGCAACGTTTGGTGCATTCCACCAAATACGACAATTATCCCAACTTCGGGCCCAATGGCCGGCGTTTTTTGTTTTCCAGCAACCGCTCAGACCAAAGTGCCATTTGGTCCTATGACCTGGATACCGGGACCGAACAGCAAGTGTTTGCCTTGGCCGAGACCAAACTGACCCGGCCGCATTGGCATGGGCCGGACAACCAAATCATCATGACCCGCAATGATGCCAGTGGTTACAGCAGCTTACTTTTGGATTTGGCATCTTCGCGCACCGACACCATCGATTTTGGCATGGGTCACATGGACACCCAATTTCACCAGGGTGCGTATTTTGCTTTGGCCAAATCGGCGGCGGTGCACAACCGCATCTTGCATTGGCAAACAGGACAGGTGTCGGTGTTGCCGCCGTTGGCAGTCAGTCGCTTCATGGTGACCACTGACGGACAATTGCTGTACAGCAAAAGCGATGCCGATGGTTTGTACTTGTATGATCCAGTGTCCCAACAAGAGTCTTTGTTATTGGCTGATTTTTCGCGACAGGCTTTGAATCTGTGGACCACCGTCAACCATTCGGTGTACCATGACCAGGGTGGCGAAGATGCGGGTTTGTGGCACCTGGATTTGCGCACCGGCACCCGCCGCAAGATCACCGACCATCGGCCGTATTCGGTGGGCACTTCATTGAGTGTGAATCGCGCTGAGACTCAAATTTTGTTGACCCGCACCGATCGCGCCGAATCTGACATCCTGTTGGTGTCGCTGAAACCATGAATGTTGAACCGAGCCATGACCACTGACAAACCTTTTGCCCCCGCTTGTGAACGCAACCAAGCGGTGATTCTGGAGTCCTTGCGGCAGCACCTGCGACCTGGTGACCGGCGGTTGTTTGAGGTGGGCAGCGGCACCGGACAACACGCCGTGTTCATGGCGCCTCAGTTACCACAATTGACCTGGCAGACATCTGATGTGGCCGCCAACCATGCGGGCATTCAACAGTGGCTGGACGAAGTGCCCGATGCCGCCATCATACCACCGGTGCAGTACACCATTGGCCAGGATCCGTGGCCCATGGTGTCGCTCGACGTGGTGTTCACAGCCAACACCTTACACATCATCAGTGCGGCATTGATTGCCAATTTGTGTCTTGATCTGGGGCATAACCTGGAGGCGGGCAACCGGCTGTTCATCTATGGGCCATTCAAATACGGTGGCCAATTCACCACCGCATCCAATGCCGAATTCGATCAATGGCTCAAAGAACGGGATCCGGACAGTGGCATCCGTGACATCGAATGGCTCACAGACTTGCTGACACCGCATGGCATTCAATTGCTGCACGATTTGGACCTGCCCGCCAACAACCAAATGCTCATCTATCAAAAATCATGATCACCATCCAAGACATCCAAGCCGCCCACCAGCGCATTTTGCCCCACATCAACCACACCCCTGTGGTGACCTCCAGCCGATTGAACCATTGGTTGGGACATGAAATCCATTTCAAAGTGGAGTGCTTGCAGAAAGTCGGTGCTTTTAAAGCCCGTGGCGGCTGTAATGCGGTGCAAGTGCTGCGCGAGCAACAGCCCAACATCCGCCAAGTGGTGGCCAATTCATCAGGTAACCACGGTCAGGCGGTGGCCTGGGCGGCCAGTTTGTTTGGCCTTCCTGCGGCGGTTTATATGCCGACCTTTGCATCACAGGTCAAGGCCCAGGCAATCCGTGATTATGGGGCCGAAGTGGTTGCATTGAGCACCCGCCAGGCCGTCGATCAAGCGGTGGCCGATGCGGCCCAAGCCGATGGGGTGCACTGGATACCCCCCTTCAATGATTGGTCGGTGATCGCCGGGCAGGGCACCGCCATGTATGAAGCCTTGCAACAAATCGACCAACCACTGGATGCGGTTTTTGCCCCCTGTGGCGGCGGTGGGTTGATTTCTGGCACCTTGGTGGCCACCCGCCATGCCCAAGCCCGGGCCCAAGTGTTCGCGGTGGAACCGAAAGCCGGGGACGATGCCATGCGGTCCTATCTGAGTGGTCAAATACAGCACTTGGACGATGCCCCCAAAACCTTGGCCGATGGGGCCATGACTTTGTCGGTCGGGGAAAAAACCTTTGCCCACATCCAACAATTGGATGGTTTCTTTGCGGTGGAAGAAAGCCCGATGGCCTACTGGACCCAGTGGTTACAGCATTTGTTGAAACTGCACGTGGAGCCAACTTCGGCCATGGTCATGGATGGGGTCTGTCAGTGGTTGCGCGGGCGGCCCAGCAAACCCAGTCAAAAAATCATGGTGGTGTTGTCAGGCGGCAACATCGATGCCAAAACCATGCAAAAAATCTGGCAAACCGATCATTTGGTGCAGACACCCCGTGTGGACCTAGGCTGGCCATGATTTGTGAACTGCTTGTAACAGGAGTTTGGCAGGCCTCAGGGGCGCTTTGATCACAATTCCCTGACCAGGCGGAAGCCGATGTGCGAATGGGTTTCATCGGGACGCGCCGCCACCGGGGTGTTGTTGGTGGTGCCGGCCCCTGAACGCCAGGAAGTGCCCATGGCACAGGCACTGGCGGTGCCACAGGTGGTGGCCCACTCACTGACATTACCGACAAAATCATGGACCCCGGTTTGGGCTCGATGGCTTTTCACGGCGGTGGTGAACACCGCACCCGATTCACAAGCCAGTGGGTTGTCCGTGGCTTTGCTTTCACCAGCGATTTCTTGCCCCGCCAAATTACCGACCTGGCAATCAAGTTGGGTGGTCAATTGGCGGTTGAGCAGTTGGTATTCTTGGTTGGTGGGCAAGCGATAACGGTGCCCAGTCTGGTCCGACAGCCAGTTGGCATAGGCCTCGGCATGGGCCGCGGTCACGCAGACCACTGGGTGGGAGTTGCTTTGCTCAAATGGTGGCTTTTCCCAGGTTTTTTTGAAAAACACTTTCTTGTCAAAATGGTGACACTTGTCATCGGTCATGCCGTCGCCAGCAAATTGGGCGAATTGGCCCACAGTCACCTCGTGCTCACCGAGTAAGAAATCAGTCAAGGTGGAGCCGTTGGGCACCGCAAAGAAAATGAACCGATGGCCCAACTGATCATCGTATACATCGCCGGTCTGGGGGATGTTGTTGTAAGAGTTTTGTAAATCGGTGACAAAAGCATAATCAGGTTTCAATACCGCTGACATGTTTAAATAGCGCTCAGCCAGTGGGTTGTTGCGGCGCAGGGTCACGGCTTGGTTGACCAAGCCTTGGGTGGTGCTGAGGATGTTGCTGATGGAGCTGTCAAACTGGGCACTGTTGATTTGGTAGGCATCCAGGTATTCAACAAAGGATTCCAGGTGCGTCAGGGCCTCATCAAAGGCCTGTTCTTCCAGTTTGCGGTCGATCAAATTGAAATAGTAGCGGCCCACTTGATGCAAGCCATTGCGGGCGGCTTCATTGTTCGGTTGTTCCAACAGCACTTGATAAAACTTGTCAGCGGCATTGTCCCCTTTGGGTTTGGTTAAGCGATACCGTTGTAACAATTCTTGGGCTTCATTGAGGGTCACTTCCACCGACATTTGGTTGATGGTTTCGTTGTCCAGATTGCCGGTTAAATCGACCTTTTCTTCGGCGGCTTCATCGGCCACGGTGACCACGCCGACCGACAATTCCAATGGTTTGGATGGCGTGGCTTCCACCACCGGCTCTGGCACTTCGGCTTGGGTTTCACTGGCCACCACCTCGGTGCTTGCAGCCACCGGTTCATCGTCACTGTGGCGGGTGAAAAACAGGGCCGCCATGGCCACCAACACCAAGCCGGCCAGGGCACCCCAAAGGTAAGGCTTTTTGTGCCCGGGTTGGGTGGCCGTCGGGGTTTCCGCTGGTTGCCGGTGTTTACCATACTTGATCGCCAACAACGCATCTTTCAGTTCTTCAACCGTGTCATACCGTTCGTTGGGGTCTTTGGCCAGACAATTGTCAATGATCGGTTGCCATTCTGCCAGGGCCGCAGGCAGTTCTGGGATGGGCTTGTTGATGTGCGACATCAAGATGGAAAAATCGTTGTTGGCCTGGAACACATGATCGCCGGTCAATTTCTCATATATGATGCAACCCAAACTGTAGATGTCGCTGTGTCGGTCAATTTCTTTGGATTGAATTTGTTCCGGGCTCATGAAATGGGCACTGCCCAACAATTGCGTCTCTTTGGTTTTGCGTTTGGTGTTTTTCGAGATCGCGATGCCGAAATCGGCGATCTTGATGCGGCCAAACTGATCAAACAAAATGTTGTCAGGTTTCAAATCCCGGTGGATGATGCCGTGTTGGTGGGCATGCGACAGGCCATCACAAATTTGGCACAGCAGCTCAATCAGATGATCAGAGCTGGTACAAATGATTTCACCAAAATCACCGTGGGTGAGGTAGGGCATGGTGAAATAGGCCAAGCCCGAGGGCAGTTTCTTGGCCTCATAAATGCTGATGATGTGGGGGTGGTCCAGCGAAGCCACTGTTTTGGCTTCATCGACAAAGCGCTCGGCCAGATTTTTGTCGTCCATGACCAATTTTTTCAACACTTTGATCGCCACCTTGCGCTGCAGAGAAATTTGACGGCCCAAATAAACCGCCGACATGCCGCCCTCGCCAATCTTGTCAAGGATGGTGTGGTCCGGTATGTTCAAATTGAGCTTAGGAACTGTTTTCAACTGTGCAAGGCGTTGTTCATCGAAATTCATTTTATGCCTGTTATTGACCCTTTGCAGCAAATTTAGGCAATACTTGATGGCAAAACTGTGACGGCCATCAAAAGAATTCGGTGGTATAAAAATGTCATTTTACGTACATCTTAAAAAGTGTCAAATTTGGTCAATGAATTCATCGAACCACACAAAAAGCCCGGCAATCACTTGAGCTTGGCGGTGTTCTGATTACAATGTGGGCCTTTGTCAGCCTATTTATCTCATGTCCCTGATTCATTTTGATCGTGTCTCCATTGATTTTGGTGCCAAGCCGGTGTTGGATGCAGTCAACCTGACCATCAACAAAGGTGAAAAGCTGGCTTTGATCGGGCGCAATGGTGAAGGAAAATCCACTTTGTTGAAGATCATGGCCGGCGAAATCCCAGTGGATGACGGTCAAGTGATCAAACAAGACGGCATCAAAGTGGCGATGATGAAACAATCGGCCGCCGATGAATCCGAATCAACGGTGCGTCAGTTTTTGTTGCATGCTTTGGGCCAGGTGGGTCATGCCCTGGAACAATATGAGTCAACCACCGACCCCCAACAATTGGCTCGGCACCAACAAGTGATCGATGAGCACCACGGTTGGGATTTGTTGCAACAAATCGAAGTGGTGACCTCGCGCTTGAAGCTGGAGCCCGATGCGGTGATCAGGTCATTGTCAGGCGGGGTTCGGCGCCGCATCAATCTGGCGGCGGCCCTGGTGCAACAACCCGATGTGTTGTTGTTGGATGAGCCCACCAACCATTTGGACATCGAAAGCATCCTGTGGTTACAGGACCTGGTGGCGCGGTTGCATTGTGCGGTGGTGTTTGTGACCCATGACCGGGCCTTTCTGCGGCACATCGCCAATGGCATCATCGAACTGGACCGCGGGCACATTCACCAATACGTTTGTGGCTATGACAAATATTTGGAGCGCCGTGAAGCCCGGCTGGCGGCTGAGGTCAAAGAATGGCAGCGCTTGGACAAAAAGCTCAGCCAAGAAGAAATTTGGGTGCGTCAAGGCATCAAAGCCCGCCGCACCCGCAGTGAAAGTCGGGTCAGGGATCTGGTGGCCTTGCGCGAGGAGCGCAAAAATCGGCGGCAACAATCGGGCACCACTCAGGCCAGCATCAATGTGGCCGAAGCCAGCGGTAAAAAAGTCATCGTCACCCACAACCTGGGATTTCAATACGGTGACCAAACCATCGTCCAGGGCCTGACCTGCAAAATCATGCGCGGTGACAAAGTCGGCATCATAGGACCCAACGGGGTGGGCAAGACCACTTTGGTGCGTTTGCTGTTGGGTGAGTTGGAACCAGACAGCGGTTCGGTGAAATTGGGAACCGGTTTGGAAGTGGCTTATTTTGATCAATTGAAACAAGCCATCAACGATGAAGACACGGTACAAAACAACCTGCAATTGGGCACCGACTTCGTCGAAATCAATGGCAAGTCCCGCCATGTGATTTCCTATTTACAAGACTTTTTGTTCAGTGCCGAGAAAATTCGGGGTCCGGCCAGCGTGTTGTCAGGCGGTGAACGCTCCCGATTGTTGTTGGCCCGATTGTTTGCGCGACCCGCCAACGTCATTGTGATGGATGAGCCAACCAATGATCTGGACATGGAAACCTTGGACTTGATTCAAGACCTGTTGTTCGAGTTTCAAGGCACTCTGATCCTGATCAGCCATGACCGGGACTTCATCGACCACGTCTGCACCCAGACCATCGTGTTTGAAAACCCAGTGGATGGGCAGTACCAAGTCAATGAATATGTCGGCGGGTATGAAGACTACCTGCGCCAACGCAAAACGCCGGTTGAAGCCAAACCAGAGAAAAAAACGGTGGCCACTGAAAAGCCCAAAAAAATCTCGGACAAAAAGCTCAGTTTCAATGAAAAATATGAATTGGAACAACTGCCCGAAAAAATCGATGCCTTGGAATCCGCCATCACCACCTTGTCAAACCAAGTCTGCGAGCCGGATTTTTACAGCCAGGATGCCGCCACCATCAAACAAGTCACCACTGAATTGGCCCAAATGGAACAGGACCTGCAGGCTGCTTACGCCCGCTGGGATGAGTTGGAAGCCAAGACCTGAAGGCTGAATCACATCAAACTTAATTACTCTCCATTCAGAATCATTGATTGGACCGAACCCCGCAAATCAATCAAAATCTACTTACTTACATTTAATTTCAATTGGTATCCGTCATCTTCGGGCTTGACCCGGGGATCCACTGAATATTTGAACAGGCATGTTGAAGCAATGCACTGTTTAGATCCTATCAAACTGAACTCAAGGCACTCTTGACACAGGTGTTACCAGCGACTTAGTAAAATGAGTCCAACGACATCGCACAGCTGCATTCGAAGGGTTCACATCAAAATGCAAAACCCACAAGTTGGTCTATTATGAGCAACACAGCAATATGTATGAATCCATTAAAAGGGAAAAACTACTGCAAGATTGGAATCAGCAGAAGCAGGTCGAATTGATTGATAAGTTCAACCCTGAAGGGCTCGATTTATTCCATGAGGTCATTTGAGTGCATCAGAAATGGATCCCCGGGTCAAGCCCGAGGATGACGGCTTTTAATAAACGATTGGATTCATTCCGTAGATTAGTCAAATTAAGTAATTAAATCCAATTCAGTTTAAATTACATCATTGACCCCATATATTTTTAGTATGAATCAGAAAGAAAAATCAAAGCAAAGAATTGCTAAGCTTGAAGCGTTTGGATTTTGGGCTGAGTTTGTACTTCCAACAATGGTCAAAAATGTTATTAACATTGAATCCAGCTATCCTCATGATACCAATAACCCTGTATTGAGATTTTTAATTCCATTATCAATGAGGCATGTAGTTGAAAATACTTTATTGTCTTTGTTTGATGCTTGGACAATCTTAAATAAAGAATTGAAAAACAATCCATTTACTACTCTTGAAGACTTGAAGGATGATTATAGTAAAATAAGTATCATGAGAAGTAAGCTTGTTGCTCATAAAGAAGAAAACAGTATTGGGACAGATAAATATGAAAAGTGGTACTCTGAAAATTTTGGTAGTTATGAATCTGTGTTGATATTTCTAAAAGATTTTGCAAGCGATCTTGCAGAAAAATTAGATGATTTACCGATCGATGAAAACATCTCTGTGAGTATCTCATTAACAGAAACCATAACCAATGTAAGCGTTTCGGATTTTGAAGAGTTTATTTCAGCTTTAAAAGAAAAAAATATTTATTGATCTAACCCAAAATCCGATTGAATTTGCCTATCAAATGCGACAGTTGATCGCGCTCTTCGGCGCTCAGTTGGCTGAGCAATTCTTCTTCATAGCGCAGGGCATCGGGGATCACCGCCCGCATCAAATATTTGCCGCGACCATTCAATTCAAAGTTCTTGGCCCGGGCATCCAAGGGGTGGGGCCGCTGTTGGACATAGTCTTTTTCCAACAATGACTTCAATGTGCGGCTGATGCGCACTTTGTCCATTTCTGACAATTGGGCGATTTTCTTGGCGGTGATGTCTGGGTTTTTGTACAAGATGACCAACACCCGCCATTCTGAAATGTTGATGCCGAACTGGTCTTGGTAATGTTCGGCAATGCCTTTGGACACTTTCAGGCTGAGGACCGACAATTGATAGGGTAAGAATTCATTGAGGTTCATTTCCACAGTGTAACCATTTTTTGTTTCATTTGAAACCAAAAGTGGTTTCAAATGAAACTAAATCGCGGTAAAATGGCCTTTTATCATTCACCATTGGGGACCACACATGACAGCAACCATCAACGGTTTTGGATTCATTGAATACGCGGCCCAGGACGCCGCGCCATTACATCAGTTATTCCGCCAAATGGGTTTCACCGCCATCAAACGACACAAAAGCAAACCCATCACCTTGTACCGACAAGGGCAAACCGACTTTTACATCAATGAATGTGACAGCGGCTTTGCGGCCGATTTTGCTGCTGCCCACGGGCCTTGTGCCAGTGGTTTTTCCATTGTGTTCGATGACAAAGAGGTGGCCTTGGCGCACAGCCTGAAAGGCGGTTCAGAACAAATTGAAGTGACCAACGGTCTGAACTTCCCGGCCATCAAAGGCATTGGTGATGCCGCCTTGTATGTGCTGGACAAAACCAGCTACGCCGCCATGCTGGAAGCCGACTTCGATGACATCGTTGGCATGAACCAACACCCCACCGGTTTTGGCCTGACCTTCATCGACCACCTGACCCACAATGTGTATTTTGGCAACATGGAAAAGTGGAGCCGTTATTATGAAGAATTGTTTGATTTCTCAGAAATTCGTTACTTTGACATCAAGGGGCAGAAAACCGGTTTGGTGTCCAAAGCCATGACCAGCCCCAATGGTTCGGTGAAAATCCCTTTGAATGAATCAGAAGATCCCAAGTCGCAAATCAATGAATATTTGGATGAATACCATGGAGAGGGGATCCAACACATTGCTTTATACACCGAAAACATTTATGAGTCGGTGGAATCGATGCGCGCTGCCGGGGTGGAGTTTTTGGTCACCCCAGAAACCTATTACAGCATCATTGATCGGCGGGTGCCTGAGCATGAAGAAGATGTGGTCCGCATGCAAAAGAACCACATTTTGATTGATGCCGATGAAGCCACCAAGAAACAAATTCTGCTGCAAATTTTCACCAACACCAACATCGGGCCGATTTTCTTTGAAATCATTCAACGCAAAGGCAATGACGGCTTTGGTGAAGGCAACTTCCAGGCTTTGTTTGATTCCATTGAGCTGGAACAACAGCGCCGTGGGTATTTATAAGGAGTGAGGTTCGCATGAACGGCAAATGGTTTAATTTTTATAAGAAGCAAGGTCGGGTGGCCAAACAAGCCCACCTGGGTTTGCCGCAAGACAGTTACGAACGGGAAATGGGTAAAGAAGGTTTCTTTGGTCCAGTGACCCATTTTTATCACAGCCATAAACACACCGGCTGGACTGATTTTGATGGGGACAACCGCCCACGGGCGTTTGACACCAACCTGTTTGGTTCGGGACAGGAAACACCCTGGGATGCCCATGTGTTGATGCAAAACAACAGCGTCAAAATTCGCCTGTTGAAGCTTGAACAAAGCATGCGCAAACTGGTGCGCAATGCCGACGGTGATGACTTGCTGTTCTTCCACCAGGGTACGGCTGAGCTGTTTTGCGATTTTGGCCACATGACCATCAAAGAAGGTGATTACCTGATGTTGCCCAAAGGCACCATGTGGCGCTTGGAGTTGACCAACCCGTGTCAAATCCTGCTGGTGGAATCGACCAACGGCCATTACCAGTTGCCTGACAAAGGCTTGTTGGGTCCCAATGCCATCGTCGATGCCGCCGTCTACCGCACCCCAGATATCGATGCGGCATTCCAGGCTCAGTACAGTGAGGAAGCCTGGACGGTTTTGGTCAAACGCCTGCAAAAAGTGTCCACCATCAATTACCCATTCAACCCCTTGGACGCCATGGGTTGGCAAGGTGATTTGATGCCCGTGGCCTTGAATTGGCGGGACATTTCACCGGTCATGAGCCACCGCTTCCATGTGCCGCCATCGGCCCACACCACATTCTTGGGCAACCGCTTTGTGGTTTGTACCTTTGTGCCGCGCTTGTTTGAAACCGACCCGGAAGCCTTGAAGGTGCCGTTTTATCACAACAATGATGATTACGATGAGGTGTTGTTTTACCATGCCGGTAATTTCTTTTCCCGCGACAACATCCATCCCGGCATGATCACTTTACACCCCACCGGTTTTACCCATGGGCCCCACCCCAAAGCCATGAACCATGCCTTTGAACAAAAAAATGCCATGACCGAAGAAGTGGCGGTGATGATCGATACCCGTGATCCGCTGGAAGTTTGTGATGCGGCTGAGCAAGTGGAATGGCCTGATTACGTCAATTCCTGGAAAGAACCCAAGTGAGACCATCGACATTGACAGACCCAGCCCATGACCAGTCCTCTGGATTGGTTGATGGGATGAATCAAGACAACTGAAGATTATTTTTGAGACCCAAAACATGAAATTAGCAACTTTGAACAACCAAACCCGCGATGGCCAATTGATCGTGGTCAACCGCGCCGGCACCCAAGCCGTGAAGGTGCCCCACATTGCCGCGACCATGCAACAAGCCTTGGACCACTGGGACAATGTCGCGCCGCAATTGAACACCGTGTATGAGCATTTGAATCACGGTGGCTTGAATGATGCCTTTGATTTGGATTTGAATGAGGTGATCGCGCCGTTACCCAGGGCCTACCAATTCCTTGATGGCAGTGCTTACTTGGCCCACGTTGAGCGCGTGCGCAAAGCACGGGGGGCCGAAATGCCGCCGAGTTTCAAAGTGGATCCATTGATGTACCAAGCAGTGAGTGACGGCTTTTTGGCGCACAATCAGGACATTGAGGTGGTGAGCGAAGAGTACGGCATTGATTTTGAAGCCGAAGCGGCGGTGATCACTTCAGATGTGCCAATGAATGCCTCGGTTGCCGAAGCCGCGCAGTGCATCCAGTTGGTTTGTATTTTGAATGACGTGTCACTGCGCAACCTGATCCCTGCCGAACTGGCCAAGGGCTTTGGCTTCATGCAGTCCAAACCCAGAACCGCCTTGTCGCCGTTCTTTGTGACCCCCGATGAATTGGGCGCCGCGTGGCGTGACCAAAAAATTCACCTGCCGATGCGCACCTGGCTCAATGGTGAATGGTTCGGTGAGCCCGATTGTGGCGTGGACATGCAATTTGACTTCGCTGAATTGGTGGCCCATGCAGCCAAAACCAGACCATTGGCCGCCGGCGCCATCATCGGTTCGGGCACCATTGCCAACCATGACATGGCCAAAGGGTCCACATGCTTGGCAGAGAAGCGGGTGTTGGAAGTGATCGCCGATGGCGCCGCCAAAACCCCGTTCATGCAGTTTGGCGATGACGTCAAAATTGAAATCACCGACGAGCAAGGGCACAACATCTTCGGCACCATTCACCAAAAAGTGGTGCAATACTGAAGCCCATTCAAGCGCAGGACCAGGCCCATCAACGATGGGCCTTTTTTGTGGCTTAACTAATGGTCGGCAAAATGGCATAATGTCGATTCTTTTTGTATGTTGACCTGACCCATGGCCGAGACTTTTTCTAGCAAATCCACCGATTCTTTTCGTGAACTGCTTACCTTGGGTAAATGCAACCTGTTGGTCACCACCTACCAAGCCGGACAGGTGGTGATGATCCGTCCACAAGGTCAGGGTATCAACACCCACTTCATGGGTTTTGATCGTCCCATGGGCATCGCCCGCCGCAACAATGAGTTTTCCATCGGTGGCGCCTGTTCGGTGACCACCTTCCGTAATTTGGCCGCGGTCGGCCCCAAAGCCGGGCAAGGGGATCAGGTGGATGCCTGTTACCTGCCACGCAAAATTCATTTCACGGGTGCCATCGACATCCATGAAATGGGTTATGACAAATTTGATAAGTTGTGGTTCATCAACACCAAAATGTCGTGCTTGGCGACTTTGGATCAGGACCACAGTTTCAAACCCGAATGGCGCCCGCCGTTCATCACGGCTTATGACCTGACCGATCGCTGCCATTTGAATGGTCTGGGATTCCGCGATGGGGTGCCGCGTTATGTGAGCATGCTGGGTGCCTCGGATGAGCCCGGTGGGTGGCGCAAGAATAAAATTTCCGGCGGTCAGATCATGGACATCACCAACAACGAAGTGCTGGTGGATGGCTTGTGCATGCCGCACTCACCGCGATGGTTCAACAATGCCTTGTGGTTTTTGTCCTCCGGCTCGGGACAATTGATGCGCATGGAACTGGGCCAAGCGCCTGAAGTGGTGGCTGAACTGCCTGGTTTTGCCCGGGGCCTGGATTTCATTGACCGCTATGCCATCATCGGTCTGTCACAAATCCGGGAAAGTGCCACCTTTGCCGGTTTGCCCTTGACCAAACGGGTGGAAGAACGGCAAAGTGGGGTGTGGGTGGTGGACACCCAAAATGGTCAGATTGTGGCTTTTTTGGTGTTCACTGGCAACGTGCAAGAGGTGTTTGAAGTCAAAGCACTGCCACATCAATTTGCCGCCATCTTGGACCCGCAAAGTCCATTCCTGGGCACGTCTTATGAATTGTCCAATGAGGTGTTGAAAAACTTGGCGCCGGCCGATCCGGTGCAAGCCGCCTTGGAAGCCGCTTCAAGGGCGCATGTTAACGGCGAGTTGGAAGAGGCCATCAAGCAATACCAAGCCATCCTGCAAGCCCACCCCGATCACATCAACACCAATCAACAATACGGTTTGTGTTTGGTCGATGCCAAGCGCTGGGATGAGGCCGTCGAGCAATTGCAAAGGGTGTTGCAACTGAATCCTGACAATGCCGAAGCGATGAATTCAATCGGCTGTGCTTATATGGAAAAACTGGACACTGAACAGGCCATGCATTGGTTTGATCAAGCCATTGCCACCGACCAACAACATGCCATGTCCCATTTCAATCGGGGCATGTTGTTGTTGAAACAGAAACAATATGCAGCAGGCTGGGCAGAATACGATTGGCGTTGGCAAACCCCGCAATTTGTGTCCTTTAAATGCAACAAATCACAGTGGCAAGGTGAAGACATCAGTGAGCAAACCATCTTGGTGCATTCCGAACAAGGCAACGGTGATCACATCATGTTTTGGCGGTTCTTGCCGCTGTTGGCCGAGCGCTGTAAGGAAATCATCTATTTTGGCCCAGAAAACTTACAAGCCCTGGCCGCCGAAATTCCGGGGGTCAGCCAAAGCCGCATCCCCGGTGCCTTGAGTCAGGATTTGTTTGATGTCTATTGTCCCTTGATGAGTCTGCCCCGTTACCTGGGCATCACCTTGGACAATTTGCCGGCCCCTGAAAAATACGTGACCGTGCCAGAGCAGGTGGTGGTGAGCCAACTGTCCGGTGAGTTCAAAGTGGGCTTGGCCTGGGCCGGATCGCCGACCCATGTCAATGACCGCTCCCGTTCCATGGCGCTGGTTGATTTGTTGCCGGTGAGCGAAGGCATTGAGGCCCAGTTTTATGCCTTACAAATGCCTTTGAGTGCCAAGGAAAGGGACTTGTTGAAACAACATGGCATCACCGATCTGGAACCGGAATTACCGGGCTATGCCCGCACCGCGGCGTTGGTTGAACAAATGGACCTGGTGATCGCGGTCGATACGGCCGTGGCCCATTTGGCTGCTGCCTTGGGTAAACCCACCTGGCTTCTGTTGTGTGAAAACGCCGATTGGCGTTGGCATCTGGATGGTGAGACCAGTGAATGGTACCCCACCGCCCGCTTGTTCAGACAAAGCGATGGTTTTGGATGGCAACCGGTGATTGAGCAAGTGCAGCAGCAATTGCGCAAACTGCGTCAGTCATGACTCCAATAGGCACCGCCAGAATCGTTTTGTCATTGAATCCCTGGATGTTCTGTTGGCAGACATGTCCTGGTTTATATGAGTCTGGTCACGGTTTTCATTGAGCCCAGCAGCCAGCTGTGGTATTTTGATACCTGGTATTAACAATAAAGGGTATAAACATGCATAAAAAAAATTCTCACTTAAAGAGAACGGCCTTGGTTTCGGCTTT
Organism: Marinicella meishanensis; assembly: GCF_019931145.1. Taxonomy (GTDB): domain Bacteria; phylum Pseudomonadota; class Gammaproteobacteria; order Xanthomonadales; family Marinicellaceae; genus Marinicella; species Marinicella meishanensis. Next base: position 209,069 of record NZ_JAIOUV010000003.1, read on the forward strand.
ATTGATCGAGCTCACCACTGCGGCCCAGGCCGCCAACATCGCGGTGGATGGCACCACTTGTACATTGGCTGACGCCATCACGGCTGCCAACACCGATGCGGTGGCTGGAGGCTGTACCGCAGGCGCGGGTGACGACGTACTGGATCTGGACATTGCCGGCAGCCCATTCACGCAAACCGCTGCCATGCCGAATTTAACTTCAAACATCACCATCAATGGCAACGGTTCCATCATTGAAAGGGACGCGGGTGCACCGGAGTTTCCACTGATTTACATCGCAGGCGGTAGCAATGCCATCATCAATGAGGCCACCATCACGGGTGGCAGCATCAGTCCCAATAATTTTGGCGGCGGGGTGGTGGTGCGGCCTGGTGGCAGTGTGCAAATCAATGATTCCATCATTTCAGGCAACAACGGTGGCGCTGTTTGGTTGTACAACGCAGCCGCCTCCAGCATCAACAATTCAGTGATTGAGAACAACACAGCCAATCCAGGTCAGTATTACAATGGCGGGGTGTCCATCAATGGTGGCTACCTCGACATCAACAATTCGACCATCACGGGCAATGACAACGTGGCCGTTGCAGCGGGTGGTGGCGGCCTGTATGTGACCGATTATTCAGCCAGCGTCACGGTGGGCGTGTCCAACTCAACCATTTCGAACAATTCGGCTGTGGTTGATGGTGGCGGCATAGCCAGTATTGGTTTTGGTAATGGCATCGAATTGAATTTAAACAGCGTGACTGTGACCCAAAACTCATCCCAGGCCAATGGTGGGGGCATGGCCAATACCGGCACCGACATCGCCGTATCTCAATCTTTGTTATCCGGTAACACCGCGGTGACGGCCAACACTTGGACCGCCGGAGGCGGCTCATATGTGACAGTGGATGCGTACAACATTTTTGGCGAAAGTTCTGCTTCGGGACTGACCGGAGTCACCCCGGGCGCCACAGACATCGTGCCCACGGAAGACGCCAACGGCATACTGGAAGCCAACTTGGCCGACAATGGCGGACCCACACCAACCCATGCTTTGGTTCCAAACGGCCCAGCAGTGGATGTGATACCTGGCGTATCTTGTCTGTTTTCGACTGACCAAACGGGTAAAGCCAGACCCATTGATGCCGATGGCGATGGCAATGCCGATTGCGATGTGGGTGCCTATGAAAGCTTAGACATCATTTTCAAGAACGGTTTTGATGGCTAGCACGGGTTCAGTTTCGACCCCAAAAGCCCGACTTGGTCGGGCTTTTTTGATAGCAAAACAATGAACAATGACTTTATCATTTTGGGTTTAATGAGCTTATGTGGTTCAGCTTTTGCGCAAGCTGGTCCCACTTTGCCATGTCCGGATTGTGCAATAAACACTGTTAAGCCAACCCCTTATGAAGGGGCTTGGTTTAATCCTGAGCAGTCGGGTTCAGGTTTTTTGTTCCAAGTGCAAAATGATCGCTTATTGGGGTTTTATTTTGGGTATGACGAGGATGGCGATGATGACTGGGCCTTGTTTTCCGGGCAATTACAAGACGCCAGTGAGGATGGGGCGTTGTGGCGGGTCACCGCCCCTTTGGAACAATTTTCCGGCGGGGCCTGTTTGAACTGCCCCCACCAAGTGCCCACTCAGAACATCGATATGGGTTCCATCGAAGTGGTGTTCAATCGACTGGCCCATGCCAGTTTTTCGGTCAATGGTGGTGCGGTGCAAAATATTGTCCCCCTATATTTTGGTTTTCCATTTGAGTCGTATTTCAGTGAACAAACCAGTTTTGCAACCCCTGAATTGGAAGGCTGGTGGAGCATTTTTATTGATGCAGCCTCTTCAGATAATGCACCTGAACCATACACGTTTACAAATTTTTTGGTTCATGTATCACTTGGACGATTTGATAATGAAGGCCGCTTAGGATTCAATGCCAATTACTATCCAACTCCTCCAGAACTGGTTCGAATCGGATCTATCGATTGTTTCTTAAAAGAAGTCAACATGAATACTCAGCCAACTTGTGAGTTTTCTATTGCTATACTCAGTATAGAATTCAATATTGATTTGGCCAATATCAGCTCAGATCGGATATATGGTGAGTCAGAGAATGGGGATGTGTTGGAGATGATCAGACTGTCTGCTGATTACTGCCCTTCTCCAAGCACGCCTGAAAACTGCATCAATACCGGAATTTTTGATTATTTAAATGACTGATCTTGGATTAGTTAGCGGCCACTGCTTGATCAAAGTTGATAATCCACTGGCAGATGTCATTGGTGGCAGTGGTTTTCAGACCAAGGCCACCGTGTAAGCCAGCAGCAACTGGGCCAGATAATAAATGGGTAAGCCGAGCAGGCGATTGCGCGGGTCGGCTTGGATGAAGCGTTGCCTGGCCACGAACAAATCAGACAAGGCAAACAGGCTGGCCCCGATGATGATCCACCCGCCAGCCATGGGGCTGTGATTGGAACAAGCCAGTACCAGCATCAGGCCTATGGCCAGCAGGTAAGCCGGGACCGCAAACTGCATCACCCCCGATAAATGGCGTTTGAGCCACCCAGTTGTGATCAGCAAAAAGACCAACACCCACGGCACCACCCAAGGCAGGCTGGCGGTGTCAATGCCAATGATGATGAAGGCCGCGGCATAAGCCAAATGGGCCAACAGAAAAGCGCCGATGCCGAGCAAGAACCAGCGGCTGTGGCCTTTCATAGCCAGCAGCACATCACCGACCAGGCTCAAGCCTAAGCCGGTCAGGATCCACCAACCATACACACTGTCTTTGGCCCCTTGGTCCCAGGCAAAACCGACAAAGGCCAAACTGGCCAACAACTTGGCCTTGACCGTCAGTCGGTCCATGCCTTTGGCTTCAAAGAATAAGGTCAAGCCGCAGGCCAACAAGCAGATGGCAGGAAGGAATAAGATCATGTGCATCATTTCAACTGGTTGATTTCAAGGTCTGATTATAAACAAATTCCCGACATCCTGAAGCCTGCGGTCAAGCCGCCGTTTACAGATGTTGGGCTAAGCCACATTGAGTCGACATGTGCCTCGGTCGCCGTTTGTCTGTTGATGGACAAAGCCGCAGCTTGGCGACTCCACTGAATCATCAACCTGACTGAATCGTCGACCTAACTGAATCGTCGACCTAACTGAATCGTCATTGTCCGGCTTGACCGGACAATCCAGGTTAGGTGATGGTGCAGTAGTTAAGAGACTGGTAGCATTCAGGTCCATACAGCCTGGATCCTGCGGTCAAGCCGCAGGATGACGGTTTTTATGCCAAGGATTCCCGCTCTGGCGTCATGTGTGAACTGTCGGCCTGCAGCCGGCTTCGACAAGCTCAGCCACCTTGAAGGTCACTGAGCCTGTTGAAGTGCACTGGCTATTGGCGACGCCTGCTCTGGATGCTGTGAACCAGCCGCAGGATGACGGGATTACAGCCCATGGTCGCTTGTTCTGGAACCCTGTATGAACTGTCCTGTAGTCGGCTTCGACAGGCTCAGCCACCTTAATTGAAAGGTCACTGAGCCTGTCGAAGTGGACATGATGCGGCAGCAACCACCAGCGCTTGTTCCTGCGGTCAAGTCGCAGTTTGTCTGTAGATGGGCTAAGCCCAGCTTGGCGACTCCACTGAACCATCAACCCCACTGAATCGTCATTGTCCGGCTTGACCGGACAATCCAGGTTAGGTGATGGTGCAGTAGTTAAGAGACTGGTAGCATTCAGGTCCATACAGCCTGGATCCTGCGGTCAAGCCGCAGGATGACGGTTTTTATGCCAAGGATTCCCGCTCTGGCGTCATGTGTGAACTGTCGGCCTGCAGCCGGCTTCGACAAGCTCAGCCACCTTGAAGGTCACTGAGCCTGTCGAAGTGGACATGATGCGGCAGCAACAACCAGCGCTTGTTCCTGCGGTCAAGTGCAGTTTGTCTGTTGATGGGCTAAGCCCAGATTGGTGAATCCACTGAATCATCGACCCCACTGTATCGTCATTGTCCGGCTCGACCGGACAATCCAGGCTGGGTGAGGGTGCGGCTGTTAAGTGACTGGCCGCAGTTGGGTCCATGCGGCCTGGATCCTGCGGTCAAGCCGCAGGATGACGTGGGTGGTGTGATTTATTGACCCAGTTTCTGGCTTTGTGCGCGCATGGCATTTTTGGCGGCCAGTTTTTCTCCTCGCCTTTGTTCAATGGCCTCAGCAGCTGACATGCCAATGTGGTCTTCACCACGGGCTTTGGCCAATTGCATTTGTTTTTCCCGTTCGGCAAATTGGGCCCGTTGCTCGGCGGTGGTTTGCTCATGGCAGTGGTGGCAGCTGACCCCTTTGATGTAGTGGGGAGATTGTTTGTCGGCTTCGGTGATCGGATAACGACAGGCATAACACTGGTCGTATTGGCCTTTCTCCAAGTCGTGATTGACCGCCACGCGGTTGTCAAACACAAAACATTCACCTTGCCACAAGGACTGATCGGCCGGCACTTTTTCCAGGTACTTCAAGATGCCGCCATGCAGGTGATAGACTTCATCAAAACCTTGCTCCTTGAGATAGGCAGTGGATTTTTCACAACGGATACCACCGGTACAGAACATCGCCACTTTCTTGTGTTTGTCTGGGTCCAGGTGGTTTTTCACGTAGTCGGGGAATTCCCTGAAGGTTTCGGTTTTGGGGTTGATGGCGTTTTGGAACGTGCCGATGTTGTATTCATAATCATTGCGGGTGTCCACCAACACCACATCGGGATCCGAAATCAGTTCATTCCAGTCTTCCGGGGCCACATAAGTGCCCACCACTTGTCTGGGATCAATGCCCTCAACACCCATGGTGACAATTTCTTTTTTCAGTTTGACTTTGCTGCGGTAGAAGGGCATCTCATCGGTGTATGATTCTTTGCTGTCGACCGCGGCCAGTCTTTCATCTTGGCGCAAGAAGGCCTTCACCGCATCGATGCCAGCCTGGCTGCCAGCGATGGTGCCGTTGATGCCTTCGTGGGCCAACAGCAAAGTGCCTTTGACACCATGTGTTTGCATCACTTGTAACAAGGGTTGTTGGAGTTTTTGGAAATTTTCGAGGCGCACAAAATGATACAGTGCGCTGACCACGATGGGTCCGGCTTGCTGGGACATGCTGTTCTCCTGCTGACCCGAGCGTAAATCGGGCGCATGGTTAAAAAAACGGTATTGTACCCATTGTCAGACAGATTGCCAAATCAGGCAGTGATGGCTTGTCCATTGGGGAAGTGGTAACGGTGCCCATCGTTGAACAATTTGAAATTGGGCATGGCCTGTAAAAACACCGGATGTTGCAAGAATTCAGCCAGCCATTGCTGCACCTGGGGCAGCGGCAATTGGTCAAACCAGGGCCGGTCAACCATGGCGTATTGGCGGATGAACGGAAACAGCGCCACATCAGCCAAACGCCGCTCATCACCCAATAAAAAGCGACGATCACACAAGCGCTGTTCCAAGCGTTCCAGGTGCGGCAGGGTGCGTGCGCGGTGCGCTTCGGGCGTGAGTTCCGGGTGTCGGTCACTGTATTTGTAGCGATCAAGCAGGCCCTTAAAATTCTGATCGTACTCGGTGATCCAGGCCAAAGACGCATCCAGTTGCGCCAGCCATTGTTCGGGATCCCGTTGTTGCAGTGCCCACCGCATCACGTCCAAGCTTTCATCAATCACCTGGCCTGAGGTGGTGATCAACACCGGCACCGTGCCTTTGGGAGAATGTTTGAGCATGTCGGCCGGTTTGTCCCGCAACAGCAATTCACGCAATTCGCAATGGATGTTGGCTTGCACCAAAGCCATGCGTGCCCGAATGGCGTAGGGACAACGCCGGAAACTGTACAGGATGGGGTCAGTCATGAATGGCTTTGACCCGACCGACTTCACCGCTTCTGAGTTTGACTTTGATGCCGTGGGGGTGGGTGCTGGATTTGGTCAAGATGCGGTCGATTTCACCGTCGGTCAATTGGCCACTGCGTTGGTGGTGTTTTTGCACAATCGCCACTTGCATACCGGGTGACAATTGCTGGCGTGTGGGAACAGGCATGGGCTTTATTTGTGGTAAATGGGGCATTATAATCCAGAATTCACCAGAACCCAGGAACGCACATGTATTTTGCCATCATGGCCACCGATGTCCCCAATTCGCTGTCACTGAGAATGCCGGTCAGGGAACAACACCTGGCCCGCTTACACGAACTGAAAGCCGCTGGTCGCTTGTTGTTGGCCGGTCCCCACCCAGCCACCGATGAGGCCGAACCGGCCGAATTGGCCTTTACGGGATCCTTGGTGGTGGCTGAATTTGATTCGTTATCAGCAGCGCAAAGCTGGGCCGATGCCGATCCCTACATCGAGGCCGGGGTTTATGCCCAGGTGGTGGTCAAACCGTATCTGCCGGTTTTGCCATAAAAAAAGCCCCACCGCAGTGGGGCTTTTGGTTTCAATCACGGGGTGCATCATTCACTGATGGATTGGCAGAATGCCACGTTGGCATCAGACACCCGTTGTAAGTTCAAGATGCCGGATAAACCACTGCCATCAATTGAATAGGTGGCGGTGGCGGTGCTGCAGTCATTGAAATCAAGGCGCAATGTGCCGGCTTCAGTGGTTTCCGTCATGGTGTTGGACTGATTGAAAATACCACCACTGGAGTTGAACAGGGTCAGCTCCGCAGAGGTGCCACTGTAAGTGCCTGAAGCGGTCAACCAGCGTTGGTTGGGATCGCCGACCACAGCGGTCTCGTCCATATCAGGGAAGGTGGTGTCAAATGCATACCAAGCCACGAAGATGAAGTCGATGTCTGGATACACTTCAACCATAAAACCTTGGCTGTCGACATCGGGGCTGACCCAAGCGCCATTCAAACCCTGGTTCATGGTGGTGAATGGACCTTCGGTGGGCAAGGCGGTACTGCTGCCATCGCCGAACAAGGCGAAGAAACCCAGGTCTTGGTTGACCCCATCACCGATGGCAATCACGGTCACCACGTCACCATCATTCAATGTCACGGGAGCCAGGTCAATCAACCGCGTTGCACCGTCTGGGGTGGATACGTTCAAGTCATAGGTGTTGGCTGGCAACTCAAAGTAACCTGATTGATCACCGAATTCCACACCGGTCAAACCATTGACCAGGTCACCGGCATCGGTGCGAATCGACACCGCGGTGTCGGCTGCTGTGGCCGCAAACGGGGCGCCATGGACAATGCGGATTTTGGCATTGCCCGCAGCGGGGGCGCTGTTGTCATCAATCAACGGCAACAGAGACAACGGCTGGTTGGCGCCGTCACCCACCGCCAGTACGGTGTAATCGGTTTCGGCTTCCAGATTCACCTCAGCGGTGATCGCTGGGTCATCGGCACCGGGCGGGGCAAACACTTCCAACAGGGTGTTACCGGGTGCGCTGCCATCATCGGCCAACGTCAGGTAACCCGACGCTTGCTTGAACTCAACCCCGGTCAGCACTTCACTGCCATTGACGTCTATGGACACCGCGGTGTCGCCCAGATCAGCAGCAAATGGTGCCAAGTGGGCCACGTTCACTCGGGTGGGGTCAGGCATCACTGCCGCTTCCAATGCCAGCACAGCGGCAGAACCGTCACCGAACACCGCATAAGCACCCACCGGTTGGTTGACACCGTCACCGGTGGCAAACATATTGACGATGGCACCGGCCGGCAGGTCCAAGGGCGCGATGTCGATCAGGCGCACTGAGCCATCGGCGGTGGATACATTGAGGTCATAATTGCCAGCGGGCAACTCAAAATAACCCGAGTCCTGGCCGAACAAAACACTGCCGAGGCCATTGACCACATCCCCTTCATCGGTGCGGATCGAGGCGGCGGTGTCATTGATGTCGGCGGCAAATGGGGCGGCATGAATCACGCGAATCATGAAATTACCCTCAGATGGGGTCATTTGGGTGTCGACCAAAGGCAGCAGGGCCAAGGGTTGGTTCACCCCGTCACCGATGGCAGTCACTGAATAATTGGTGTCGGCTGCCAGATCGACGGTGGCACTGATGGCTGCCGTTCCAGCACCCGGTGGTGCGAACACCTCCAAAGTGGTTTCACCTGGGGCCACGCCAGCACCGGCCAGTTCCAAGTAGCCTGATGATTGTAAAAACTGCACCCCATTGAGCACTTCAGAGCCGTTGACGTTGATCGATACGGCGGTGCCTTCCAGGGTGTCGGCGAAAGGGGCCAGGTGGTTGACGTTGACTTGTGTGGCCAAAGCCAGGGGGGCTGTGGTCAGCAGCCCGAGTTGGGTAAGAAGTCTGGTTTTTTTCATGATTCTCTCTTCCGGTTGGTTAATGGTAGGATCAAGTCTAGGCGTGCAATTGTGAGCCAGTGGTGAACAGTGCCTGTGAAATATTTCACAAGTTTTCGACAGTCGCTGGAAAGTTCAGATCAGCCAGATGATTGATCATTGTCAATGTCAGTGGCTGCCAAACTTGTTAAACTGAGGTGGCTTGAGCAGACAGGAAATGGCATGAATTCATCCCCCGATCCCGAATTGAAACCGTTGGTGGCGCCCTGCCGCACTGTGCCCACATGGGCGGCCCTGCGTTGGTTGCAAAAAGGCTGGGCGGATTTCAAGCAGGTGCCGCGGATCAGTTTGGTCTATGGTTTGGTGATGATGGTGATCAGTGTGGTGATCACCTGGGTGGCCTATTTGGCACACTCGGTGGTGTTGGCCATAGCCCTGACCGCCGGTTTTTTCTTTTTGGGGCCGATCATCGCCATCGGTTTGTATTCATTGAGTCGGCAATTGACCAATCAAGTGGAACCGAAATTTTTGCGCTGTTTGAAAGAGGGCAAAAAAAACCTCAGCAATGAACTGGTGTTGTCGTTCATCTTTTTGATTGTGTTTTTGATCTGGGCACGGGCGGCCAGCATGTTGCACATCTTTTTTCCCTCATACGGTGCCATGCAACTGGAAGATTGGTTCATGTTCCTGGGAGTGGGGACCTTGGTTGGCGCGGTATTCGCTGCGGTGATTTTTTGTGTGGGGGCGTTTTCTATTCCGATGTTGATGGATCGCCGGGTGGACACGGTCACTGCTGTCATCACCTCCATCAATGCCGTGTTGAAAAACAAATTGGCGATGTTGGTGTGGGCCGGCACCATCGTGTTGTTGGTGTTGTTGGGCATGGCCACTTTTTATCTGGGCTTTGTGGTGCTGCTGCCGGTGGTGGGACACGCCACCTGGCATGCCTACCAAGAAACCATTGATGCCGATGCCTGGGAACTGGGCCCTGGACTGGGTCAATCCACGGCAGCAGGGTCGTCGGTCGAGCGCAAATGAGTCAGCAGGGCCTCTGCCAGTTGCTCGGCGGCTTGGGGACCGTGATTGAAAAACATCGAAGGTTCGATCAATTCGGCTTCATTCAAATAAACACAGCCAGCGGCATCCTGTAAAAAATCAAAGCGTGCATACAGCACCGCACCGAACCGCTGGTTGATGTATTGGAGGCAGGCTTTGGACAGGGCCATTTCCGAGGCGTTCATGCGGTGGCTCACATCGCTGGCACCAAAAGTGTCCTGCACCCGGAAGTCACCTTTGACCGGAATTTTTCTGACTGCGTGGGTCAGGTTACCCGCCACATAAATGGCCGATGTTTCACCGTGGGATTCGACCGTCGATAAATAGGGCTGTAACATCATGTCCACAGCAGGCAACCACTGTGCCAAGTGCTTTTCAGCGGCGGCCAGACCGGCGGCCGAATGTTCGAAGCGTAAGGTGCCGGATGAATCCGCGCCAACCACGGGTTTGAGGAAATATTGTGGGGCATCAAAGGCCTGGGTGATGGTTGCCAAATCCAGCGATTGGGCCGCTTGAGATCCCGCCCGCAACCAATGGGTGGGGGCCACGGTGATGCCAAATTCTGCCAGTTCAGCCAGGTAGTATTTGTTCTGATTCCAGTGAATCACCGCCGGCGGGTTGAACAGACGGGTTTGTTGTGAAACGGCATCCACCCAGCGATTGAATCGCGCCACTTGTTCATGATAATCCCACACCGAACGCAGCAAACAGGCCTGGTAAACAGACCAATCGGCGTCGGTGTCCCAGGGCAGCACATCAACCTGCTCAAATCGTTCATGCAATGCATCGATCAAGGGGGCGTCATCGTCCACCCCATGAGGGAAATGTTGGCAAGTGGCCACAGCCAGTTTCATGCTTAGACATCCTGTGATTATAATGACTGCATTATAACGTTTTCTTGCGGGCCAGTTGTTGTCTAACGGTCCTGGAGGGGTGCAGATGCAAGCAACACAATGGCGGTCCAAAGGCGAGCGCATTCAGGTCGGTGAATTCAAACATTTTGTCTATGATTCTAACAACGGCAAACCACCGTTGTTGATCCTGCATGGTTACCCCACATGTGTGTACGATTACCACAAAGCCTTGATCCATTTGGAACCCCATTTTCGGGTGGTGATGCATGATCATTTGGGCTTTGGTTTTTCTGACAAGCCAATGAATTATTCTTATTCATTGTTGGAACAAACCGATCAGGCCTTGATGTTGTGGCGGCAGTTGGGGATCCAACATGCCACGTTGTTGGCGCATGATTACGGCACCAGCATCGCCACTGAATTGTTGGCCCGACAACTGCGTTTGGGTCTGCCGGGTCTGGACCTGGCTGCGGTGGTGCTGTGCAATGGCAGCATGCACATCGAAATGGCCCAGTTACGCCCCATTCAAAAAATGTTACTCAATTCTTGGCTCGGACCTTGGGTGGCCAAACTCAGCCGCCGCCGTACCTTGGCCAACAACCTGAGAAAGACATACCACCAAGCCGAGTTGGTCAGTGAGGAGGAAATTGATGCCTTGTGGACCATGATGACAGCCCACAATGGCCGCGAGGTGTTGGCCCAAACCACCCAATACATCAGGCAAAGAAAGACTTACTGGCACCGATGGATTGGCGCCTTGCGAGGCACGTCGTTACCGATCAAATTGTTGTGGGCGCAGAATGACCCGGTGGCGGTGATTGCCATGGCACGCACTTTGGCCGCTGAAATCCCCCACAATGAATTGCTGGAGTTGGCTGACTTGGGGCACTTTCCTATGTTGGAAGATCCGGCCCGGTGGTCGGCCGCTGTGCTGCAGTTGTTGGCATAAAAAAAGGAGGCCGAAGCCTCCTTTTTTGATTGCTTTCTCAGCTCAATTGAATCAGTTGAATTCAATGCTCCAAGAATCGATGTAACCACCATCCTGGTTGGCATGGTCGGTCACTTCCAAGCGCCATTGCCCGCTGGATTCAATGGTGCCGGCGTTCAGATCGATGTCAATCAACAGGTCATCGCCACTGTCGTTTGAGTTATCTCTGCTGTGCACGGTACCACTGGCACCATTGGGTGCGTAGATCTTGGCTGACAAGTCGCCACGCCAGGTGTGCTTGATGTCAGCACGGATGGTGATGCTGCCAGACGCCCCGGTGCGGGTCACGTTGATGGACGAGCTCACTGTGCTGGGCGCACCGCTGGAAATGGTCACATTGGTGGTGTTCTCGAAGAAGTTGCCTCCTCCGCCACCGCCGCCACCGCCACCGGCAGTAAAGCTACCCACCAGGCTCACACCTGAGTACGAGCTGTAACCGCGCAGCATGACATGGTAAGTACCGGCTTGAACGTTGCTGATGTCACAGGTTTCGTTGTTACCATTGCGGTATGGACGACAATCATACGTGGATGTGGTTGGCGCACTGCCATAACGCACATACATGTCCGCATCACCTGAACCGCCACTGATGTTGAAGCTCAAGTCCGTGGCACCGGCTGGAACTTCCAGGGTGTAGAACGTTTGTGAGCCTTGCGCACCAGAGATGCCAGTGACAGCCACGCCGTTGGTCAGCTCGGAGTCACCTCCGCCGCCGCCACCGCCGCCACCGCCGCCGCCGCCACCGCCGCCGCCATTGTCATAGAAGTTATTCAATAACAAATTCGGTGAACCGGCACGGGCATCGGAGATCACGCCAGAAATCGCTGCATTTTCCATCGCTGATTGCACAGCAGAAGGTGATGCATTGGGGTTGTCATCCAGGTAGAGTGCTGCCACACCCGCCACATGAGGTGCCGCCATGGAGGTGCCACTGATGGTGTTGGTTGCGGTGTTGCTGGTCGACCAAGTTGAAGTGATCGATGAACCTGGCGCATAGATGTCCAAACAAGAACCGTAGTTGGAGAACGACGATCTGGAATCGGAGCTGGTGGTAGAACCCACAGTGATGGCATTGGCTGCGCGAGCTGGTGAGTAATTACAAGCATTGCTGTTGTCATTACCGGCCGCCACAACCATGGTCACTCCTTGGGCCACCACGGCATTCACCGCATTGTCCAAAGCCGAACTGGCGCCGCCACCCAAACTCATGTTGGCCACGGCTGGTTTGACGTGGTTGTCTCCGACCCAATCAACCCCGGCAATCACGCCTGAGTTGGAGCCTGAACCACTACAGTTCAACACCCGAACGGCATATATCTCAACGTTTTTGGCCACCCCATAGGTGGCTGCGCCGATGGTGCCGGCCACGTGGGTACCATGACCTTGACAGTCATTGGTGCCATTGCCATCATTGATGGCGGTGAAACCTGAGTTACCGCGGTTGCCAAACTCGTTGTGGCTGATGCGCACCCCGGTGTCAACCACATAGGCGTTAACACCTGTGCCGTCGGCATCGTAGTTATAAGTGTTGTCCAATGGCAAGCTGGCTTGGTCGATTCGGTCCAGGCCCCATGTGGCGTTGGTTTGTGTGGCGCTCAAAGACACGATGCGGTCGGCTTCAACGAAAGCAACCCGTGGGTCTTTGGCCAATTCAACCACTTCGTCAATGGCTCTGCTGTTCAACACCATGCCATTGATGGAAGACGCATAGGTTCTGACCATCTCACCTTTGGCAAAAGTGGCCATGTCGATGGCCATTTCTCTGACCACGGTTTTGCGGGCTTGCTCAATGCTCAAGGATGGGCCAACCATGTCAGCCACTTGCGCACTGACCACCGCATCATTAAACACAATGATGTATTGTCCGGGAATTTTATTGGTCAGATTGAAACCTTGAATCATGCTGGTTTGAACCGGCTCGGCTCCGATAGAACCATTGCTCTGAGCCAAAGCCATCTGGCATGAAGCGGCCAGGGTGACGATGGTCAGAGATTTGGAAAGTGCGCTCTTGAGATTTTTATTTGGCGAACGCGTGCCAATATCTAATTTTTTCATATTAGATGTCTCTCCTCTATTTTTTGTTGTATCAGATTGTTTGGACAATCTGGCTTCACCACGTTTTATTGTTGTTCTTTGTGGTAGCTAAAATATATAACATATATATGACAGCCATCAATTATTATTTGGAAAAACCGAAGAAAAAGTGTGAAATCCGTCACAAAAATAAGCGATCAGGATGTAAGTCGAGGCCAAAATGTGCCAGTTTTGTCTGGGTGTATTTTCGTACGTTAAAAGCCTGTGTTCTGCTGTAGGCTAATTAGAAAATCCTTATATTAACAGGCACTTATGCAAGCAGTGAGGTCCTTGATGCGGTGGTGAACACCAACCGCCAATACCCAGTCTGATCAGGGCGGCCAGCAAAAAACGCCGAAAATACCAACAATTTTTGTCACTTTGGCCTCAGGCTTGCTGGCAGCTCAGCCCAAGGCGCTGTCGGCCACCTTGTAATCGGGGTCTTCAATCAGGTTCACTTCAACCAAGTCACCGGCCCGGGTCAACAACATTTTGCATTCCGGACTCAGGTGTCGATAATGCAGGGTTTTGCCATTGCGCTCATAGCGTTCAGCCAAGGTATCCAGGGCCTCGATGCCCGAATGGTCATAGACCCGGGCATTCATGAAATCGACGATCACATCATCTGGATCGCTGCGCGGGGCAAACAAATCTTGAAAATTCTGCACTGAGCCAAAAAACACCGGCCCCCTGAGCAGGTAGATTTTGGAGCCGTGTTGATCCACATGGCAGCTCGACTGAATGCGTTTGGCCCCTTTCCAGGCAAACACCAAGGCACTGACTATGACCCCTGCCACCACGGCAATGGCCAAGTCCGCAATGACCGTGATGCCTGACACCAGGACAATGATGAACACTTCTGATTTTTGTACTTTGTTGATCATGCGCAGGCTGGCCCATTCGAAGGTGCCCAACACCACCATGAACATCAAACCCACCAGCGCCGCCAACGGCACCAGTTCAATCCAGGAAGAGCCAACCAAAATGAACAACAACAAAGCCACCGCTGCGGTGATGCCTGACAGCCGGCCACGACCGCCCGATTTGATGTTGATCATGCTTTGCCCAATCATGGCACAGCCACCCATGCCGCCAAAAAAGCCGTTGGTGAAATTGGCCAGGCCTTGTCCCATACACTCCCGGTTGCCATGGCCACGGGTTTCGGTGATTTCATCGATCAAGGTCATGGTCAACAATGATTCAATCAAACCCACCGCCGCCAAGATCAATGAATAGGGCAGGATGAGGTAAAAGGTTTCCCAGGTCAACGGCACTGCGGGAATGGCAAAACTGGGCCAACCGCCGGCAATGGAGGCGTTGGGGTCGCCCGATTCAGAGCGGACATAATCAATGACGTTGGGAATCGGTAAGTCCAGCACAATGACCAAACCAGTCACCAATAAGATGGCCGCCAATGAGGCTGGTATGGCTCGGGTCAGTTTCGGCAAAAAGTGAATGATCATCATGGTCAGCGCCACCATGGCCAACATCCAATACAAAGTCGGCCCCTGCATCCATTGGTGCAAGCCAGCCGCGTCCACCACTTTGAACTGCCCCAGCTGCGCCAGAAAAATCACAATGGCCAATCCATTAACAAAGCCCAGCATCACCGGATAGGGCACCATGCGAATGAACATACCCAGTTTGAGTACCCCTGCCAGCATTTGGATGAGACCGGTGAGCACCACAGCTGCAAACAGGTATTGCACCCCATGCTCGGCCACCAAGGCCACCATCACCACCGCCATGGCGCCAGTGGCACCAGAGATCATGCCAGGTCGGCCACCAAAAATGGAGGTGATCAAGCCCACCATGAAAGCGGCATACAAACCAACCAAGGGATCAACCCCAGCCACAAAGGCAAAAGCCACCGCTTCGGGCACCAAAGCCAGGGCCACCGTCAGCCCAGAGAGCACATCATTTTTGATGCTGTATCCCATCCTTTTGGAGATCAAGTTAAACAAGGTATATTCCAGTGATTCACAGACAAGCCGCGCATCTTAATGACTGGGGAGTGATTGTCAATGATTGATTGATATTCCTGTGTTTTCAAACCAAACAGCTGCCATTGAGGTCAGCAAGTCGGCGGCATTGGGTCTATAATAGGCAAACTTTTTGACAACAGCAGTGAGCCTGGCTTCATGGACCCACAAACAACCAAATTTTCTGCCCTGAAATGGGCGCCGGAATTGGCCCAAGCCATCGCCGATTGTGGTTACCAAGACATGACACCGGTGCAACAACTAGCGATTCCGGCCGCACTCACCGGCCAAGACCTGGTGGTGTTGGCACAAACCGGAACCGGCAAAACCGCGGCCTTTGCCTTGCCGGTGTTGCAGCAGCTGCTGAACCGCCCCAAAGCACCGGAACCAGGACAGACCCGGGCCCTGATCCTGACCCCCACCCGGGAATTGGCCGAACAGCTGGCCCAAACCATTGGCGCCTATGCCCAACACACCGACTGCCAGATTCAGGCGATCTACGGTGGCGTGAAAATGGGTGGACAGGCCCGCCAATTGCAAGCCGGTTTGGATGTGTTGATTGCCACCCCTGGGCGGCTATTGGAACACCTGGCTTTGGAGCACCTGTATTTATCGCAAGTGGAATGTGTGGTGCTGGATGAGGCCGACCGGATGCTGGACATGGGTTTCATCGACGATGCCAAACAGATCCTGGGTCGGATCAAATCAAATCACCAATCATTGTTGTTTTCAGCCACCACGTCTGCCGCCTTAACCCAAGCCGCACAAGACATGATGCGGCGGCCCCAGGTGCTGTCGGTCAACCCCGCCAACGCCACGGCTGACACCGTTGAGCATGTGATGTATCCAGTGGAGGAGGGACGCAAGCTGGATTTGTTCATGGATTTGTTGCAGCAACACAATTGGTTTCAGATTCTGGTCTTCACCAGCACCCGCAAACAAGCCGATCATTTGTTGGCCCGCTTGAAACAAACCGAGGTGCCCACGGCCATTTGTCATGGCGACATCAGTCAGGGAGGCAGGCGTCGGGCCTTGGCTGATTTCAAAGCCGGTCGGGTGCAGGTGTTGATTGCCACCGAGGTGGCGGCCCGTGGTCTGGATATTGTGGGTCTGGATCATGTGTTGAATTACAACCTGCCTTACTTGCCGGAAGACTATGTGCACCGCATCGGACGCACCGGACGGGCCGGTCATGCCGGTCATGCCATGTCCTTTGTTTGTCCCGAAGAAACCCGGGTGTTGCACCGCATTGAGCGGTTGTTGGGGGCACCGATCAAACGCATCTATGTCAAAGGGTATGAACTGTCAGGCCAAGACATCGAGTCAGTGAAAACCCATGCGCCGGCCAAGCCCGCCAAGCGCCGAGCCAATTCGAACACCAAACGCAAACCATCCAAAGGCAAAAAAACCACTTCCGGCCGACGTCAGAAAAAGCCCATCAGTGCGCGGGCCGGTGGCAAGAAAAACCGCAAAAGCAAAAAACGTTGAGGCCCAACCAGGCTGGTTCAGAGTCGCTGGCGATAATGGGCCAGAAAGTCACGCAAACGTGACAGCGCATCTTCCAGCACTTCATGCTGGGGCAGGTACACCAGTCTGAAATGATTGGGCTCAGGCCAATTGAAGGCCGTGCCGTGCACCAACAAAATGTGTTTCTCGACCAGCAGATCCAAGATGAACCGTTCATCGTCAACAATGTTGAAGCGTGCGGTGTCGATTTTGACGAAACAATACAAGGCTCCCTGAGGCAAAGTGGTCGACAGTCCGGGGATGTCGTTGATCATCTGATGGGCCAACAACCGCTGCTTGTTCAAGCGGCCTTCGCCTTCAGTCAGATCGAAAATTGACTGTTTACCGCCCAACGCCGATTGGATGGCATATTGGGTGGGGACATTGGCACACAATCGCATGGAAGACAAAATATTCAACCCATCCAAGTAATCCTGCGCTTGTTGGGTGTTGCCCGAAATCAACACCCAACCGGTGCGGTAACCGGCCACCCGATAGGTTTTTGACAAGCCATTGAAAGTGACAAACATCAAGTCATCGGCCATCGACGCAATAGAAGTGAATGGGGTGTCGTCATAACGGATCAATTCATAAATTTCATCGCTGAAAATAATCAGGTCATGGGCCCTGGCCAGTTCAATGATGGCTTGCAGTTGTGCCTGGCTGTAAACCGCTCCGGTTGGGTTGTTGGGGTTGATCAGCACCATGCCGCGGGTCTTGGGGGTGATTTTGGCGGCCATGTCGGCCAAATCCGGCGCCCAGTTCTGGTCTTCATCACACAAGTAATGCACCGCGTGACCACCCGACAAATTCACGGCGGCCGTCCACAAAGGGTAATCGGGCGCCGGAATCAACATTTCATCACCGTCATTGAGTAAGGCTTGCATGGTCATCACGATCAATTCGCTGACCCCATTGCCAATGAAGATGTGGTCAATGTCGAGGTTTTTGATTTGGCGCTGTTGGTAGTACTGGTAAATCGCCACCCGCGCCGGGTAAATCCCTTTGGAATCACAATAGCCCTCAGCGTCTTTGATGTTGTGCACCACGTCACGCACGATGTCATCGGGGGCTTCGAACCCAAATGGGGCAGGGTTGCCGATGTTCAGCTTCAAGACTTTTTCGCCTTGCTCTTCGATCCGCTGTGCGGCTTCTAACACCGGCCCTCGGATGTCATAACACACCCCTTTGAGTTTGTTGGATTTTTTGATGTCTTGCATGTTAGTTGCGCCAAAAAGGGTTCTGCAGCCATTCAGAATTGACTCACCACGATGTGTTTGTCGGCAATTGCCTGTTCAGTTTGGGCAATGTAACCTTTCAATATGGATTCGTCAATGGCGTGGTTGATCAAGTAACCACATGCCTGGTTGCGGCCTGTGTGTTTGGCCACATAAAGGGCTTTGTCGGCCAGCTGAATTGAGTTTTCCAACAAGCGGGTTAAGCGGGTTTGCGTGGTGGCTTTGACACAATAAACAAAACCCACTGAACAAGTCAGCTTCAGGATCTCGCCGGTGTCGGTGGGTATCGTCAGTTGTGCGCATTGTTCCAGCACATCATGGGCCAATTTCTTCATTTTCACCAGGTTGGTGCCAGGGCTCAAGACGATGAATTCCTCGCCACCCCAACGGGCAGCGGTTTGATCGTCTTCCAACAAATCTTGCAAACACTCGGAAAACAGTTGCAAAGCTTGGTCTCCCACTCCGTGACCGTGGTTGTCATTGATGGTTTTGAAATGGTCCAGATCGATCACCAACACGCCGCAGGGCAAGGTGCTGTTAACATCGGTCATGGCGCTGAGCACTTCTTTGATGTGGTGGCGATTGGCAAGTTTGGTCAGGCTGTCGTGGTGGGCCAGCCAATCCAAACCTTCGTTCATCTTTTTCAACTGCTTGGTGCGTTGTTGCACGATGGCTTCCAGTTGTAAGGCATGTTGTTTGTTGCGCCAACTGCGATAAAACCAGGCGAATAAGAACAGCAACACGCCCAACAGCATGAACCATGGTTGCTTCCAGAAGGGTGGCGTGATTTCAAAATCAAAGGAGGCCACATCGGTGTTCCAATTGCCATTGCCAATGCGCGCGGTGACTTGAAACTGGTATTTGCCTGGGGCCAGCGCATCCACCTGCAGCTCATTCAAGCGCGTGTTGCGCCAGGGAGTTTGTTCGGATTTTTTCAAGCGATAGCGGTAATTGATGTCTGGAGCGCGCTGAAAACTGATGGCGGTGAAGCTGAAAGACAGGCTGCTGTCGGCTTCGGTGAGTTGGTGGTTTTGACCGGTTTCCAATTTGTCGGCTTCATGGAACACATCAAGGATGTGAACCGGGGGTGGGGTGGTGGAACCCGGGGCGAAATCTGGGCCAAACCGGCTGATGCCTTCGCCGGTGCCGAACCACAAATTACCGGCTTGGTCTTTGTAACCAGCGCTGCGGTTGACCAGGTCAAACACCAGTCCTTCGCGTGACGTGATGACGGTGAAAGTCTGGCCATCAAAAATGGCCACCCCGCGGCTGGTACCCACCCAGATGTCACCGCCATCGCCAGGCAACAAGGTGGTGGTGTTGTCATGCGGTAAGCCATCGGCGGTGGTCCAAGTTCGGAACGTCTGGCCATCAAACAAACTCAGGCCGTCATTGGTGGCCAGCCACAATTGGCCGCGGTCATCTTCATACAGGTCATTGATGAAGTTGGCACCCAAACCGTCGTCATTGGTCCAGTTGGTGAATTGGCCATCAACGAATCGAGACAGGCCATTGGAGGTGCCCAGCCACAAACCGCCGGCTTGTGATTCGATCACCATGTTGATGCGGTTGTCAGGCAAACCATCGGCTTCAAAATAGGCCGTGAATTGACCATTCTGGTAATGGTTGAGGCCATTGTTGGTGGCAATCCAAATGCTGCCATCGGCAGCCAAGGTCATGTGATACACCACCGAGCCGGTTAAACCTTGGGTGTCGTCCATGTTGATGAAGGCACCGTCTTGTAAATAACTGAGTCCTTGCAAAGTGCCAAACCAAGGGTTGCCATCGGCATCGACCACACCACTGAGGACTTTGTTGTGAGACAGGCCGTCAGCAGTGGTGATGTGGCGCAAGCCATCGGCACAAAAAGCCGTGACCCCATCACCATTGGTGCCGACCCACAAACAGCCGCGTTGGTCATTGGTGATGACATAGACATTGGGATTGGGCATCGCCGCTTGGGCTTTCCAATTGATCACATCGGTGGTGCTCAAACGGGCCAAACCGCCGCCATAGGTACCCAGCCATAAATTTTCTTCGGTGTCGTGATAGACGCTGTTAACGCTGTTGTCCGGCAGACCGTTGTCCATATTGAGGTGTTGCAGCAGCTGATTTTGGGCATTGAATTGGTAGGCGCCAAAATCACGGGTACTGACCCATACGTGACCATTGATGTCGGCCTTGATGTCGTTGATGGTCAATTGACTGAGGTCCACATCGAAGGTTTTGGGCACGAAGGCAGTGCCATCAAAGGCCACCACCCCTTGGCGGGTGCCAGCCCAAATCGACAGGTCCTGGTGTTGATACAAATAGCGGATTTCTGAAGGTTCCGCATGCCACTCAATGACTTGGTGGTCGGCCCCGTCAATGCGATACACCCGGCGGCTGTCGCCCGCCCAAACCGTGCCATCTTGTGCCACCAACAGACTGCGGATGCGGTCGCTGGGAAAATCATGCTCGGTGTTGTATTGGGTGAGGATGCGCGGTTCGGCTGAACGGACGTCAATATGCAGCACCCCCATGCCATAAGTGGCGACCCAAAGGGTGTCGTCACGTCCGGCTTTGACTGCCCTGATGGAGACGTGGTTGGGCCATTGGTCCTGCAACACGGGGATGAATTGTTTGCCATCGAACCAAGCCAAGCCGGCCTCTGAACCGGCCCACAACCGACCCCTGGGGTCTTTCATCAAATCCCGCACCAAGTTGTGCGGTAAACCATGGACTTGTTTGTAGGTGTTGAAACGGGTGCCGTCAAAGCGGTTGACCCCGGTGCGGGTGGTGATCCAGAGAAATCCCAGATTGTCCTGTTCAATGTCAAACACCACCATGTCTTCCAAACCATCGGCGATGCTCAATTCAGCAAACGGCAACTGTTGGGCTTGCGGGGTGAGACACCAGCATAACAACAGCCACATTATTCGCATCCGTATCAAGTTCACAGGGCATTCAGTTTAAGTTTGCTTGACAATGATGTTACCACCAAAGGCCCCATTCAGCAAATCAGACTGCGGCTTCAGTCGATACCGCGCTGGGTCAAGTGATAAACCGCAAAAGATCCCAGCCAATGCCCCCCTGAATAGTGTTCTCCGGTGACCGCTGCCAAGCCGGATTGGGCGTGTTGTTGGGCCATCAAGCCCAAGACTTGGCGACGGCGGTCGTCAGCAGGTAAGCCAGCGGCGATGCCTTCCAACATCCAGGCCCGGGCCAAGTTGAGCCCATCCAAATGGGCCAACTTGCCATCGACCCGATCGGTGACTTCGGCCACCGACAGCCAAGGGGTTCGCTGCTTACTGGCCGGCAGGTAGTGATTGAGCCAGCGCCCAAACTCAGCCGGCGGCAGCAGGCGACGCATCAAGTCGGCCGCTGCCAGACAAGGCGACAGAAAGTCATGACCTGAAGGTTCATAGTGAATGGGACAATCGCGGTCGGCTTGATACAGGCGCTTGCTGTGGCTGATCAACAGTGCGGTGAATGCCGCATCCTGGGTTTGCCGCGCATGATCCAGTGCCAGTCCAAAGGCAAAGGCCGTTTGGCTGTGTTCCCCACTGCGGATTGGATAGGCCAGTTTGGGAATCCAACTTGATAACGATTGGATGACGTGTTGGCGGATCGGGGCCATGCGTGCGGTCCACTGAGTGGCCAATGGGTGATCCCAGTCGTGTAATTCACTGTACAGTTGCAACAACCAGGCCAGACCATAGGGGCGCTCAAAACCCTGCCGACCGGGCTGTTGCAAGTAGTGCAGTTCTTGCTGCAGCTTGTCGGCTTGAAAATGGGCATCCAACCGCTCAATGAAAACGGCCGCTTGGGGGTGATTGGGAAAGGTTTTGGCGGCGCGGGCCAACAGCCAGTGTCCGTGCACCGCAGAATGCCAGTCAAAACAACCGAAAAAAACCGGGTACATCTGCTCCGGCGTTTGCGCGTCAACGGGGGCATTCAGCACATGCTTGATTTGGTTGGGGTAGGTTTGGTCAATGCACTTGAGGGCCAACTGGGCCATGCCCATCAATGGCTCAGCGGCGATCAGCTCGGGTTGGTCGGGTTGCACGAAATTTTGCCGCAGCAACCAATCGCGTTCTCCCATGGCCTGTTGCAGCGGGGGTAAATCCAAGGCCTGACGTTCAGCCTGTACGGCGGTCCAGGAGGTGATGGGGTACAGCCGGTGACTGCCATCGGTCGCCGATTGGGTCAATAAGTGGCCAAAATGTTGGGGCTGATTGGACTGCATCTGGTGGTGGTCATGGGCATCGGCATACCACTGCGCTGGGATGTTTTGTTGGGTCACGGCCTGCCGGATCAACGGCAAATACTGGCTTTGTTGGGCGGCTGTCATGCGTTTGAACAACAGCATGGCAATCGGTGCGGTGTGTTCGCCAACGTCTTGGATCCCCGGCCAACGGCCCAATTGCTGAATGATGCCATCCAACAAGGCTTGATTGTTCAAATCCAAATCATCTTGGGCCTGCTGCAGGCTTTGGACCAGGCGGTCATCGGGACTGTGGCGTTGTAAGCGTTGGATTTCGCTGCGGTGTTGTTGGTCTTGGTGTAAGGCCAGGATCAACAGGTCTTTGGAGTCATCTGCCATGGCTGCTGTGGTCAACAAGCAGCTCAATGCGGTGGTCAGGAGTCGTTTACCCATCATGCCGCACATCTTGCCACAGTTCCATGGGCCAAAACAAGCCAATGCCATGAGCGCAATAATGCCTGGGCTTGTTGACGCCAATTGATTGGTTTTTGTCAGGCCACCCAGAGCAGCGTCCAGGCGCTGATTACCAGGGTACGGTGTTGCCGTGGTGATCCAAATACAGCGGGTACTTGTGCGGGTGGTGCTGGTGTTTGCGAATTTGCTGCAACAACAATTGGGCCGTGGTTGCTGGGCTTTGCAGTTGTCCTGCAGGCAGGCGTTGTTGGAACGGTTTGGACAGGTCGGTGTCGGTGGTGCCCGGGTGCAGCAGCAAAAATTTCACTTGGGGCACCTGACGGGCCCATTCGATGGCGGTGGTGCGCAGGCCCATGTTCAAGGCCGCTTTGCTCATGCGATAGGCATACCAGCCACCCAAATGGTTGTCCCCGATGCTGCCAATGCGGGCTGAAATGGAAGCCACCACCGCGGCATGGCCTTGGGTCAGCAGCCCTTGGGTGGCCTGCAACAACAACAAATGCCCCACGGCATTGGTCAAAAACTGATCAATCATTTGCGCCTGGTTGACTTGTTTCAATGATTTTTCCGGCATGTATTGGTCGTTGTGTAACACCCCAGCGCAATTGATCAACCAGTCAATGCGGTCAAACTGGTCCGTCAACTGCTCAGCCAGGCGGCTCATGGAAGTGGGGTCTTGCAGGTCACAATGGACCGTCCATTGACCACTTTCTGCGGCTTGTAAAGCAGCATACTGGCGACTGGTTTTGATGACCTGTGCATCAGGGCCGTCGGACAGTTGCTGCGCCATGGTCGCGCCTATGCCGCGTTCGGCGCCAATCAGTAAGATGTTCATGCCAACATGGCCGCCATGGCCGCCGGTAATTGCGGGTGGGTGAACTCAAATCCTGCTTGGATCAAGCGTTCGGGCACCACCTGGGCATCGGCCAATAACAGTTCATCGGCCACCTCACCAAAGATCAAGCGCACCAGGAAGGCCGGCATGTGCATGAACGCCGGTCGATGCAAGGTTTGGGCCAGGGTTTGGGTGAATGTTTGGTTGCTCACCGCGGTCGGTGCAGTCAAGTTGATGGGGCCACTGAGTGAAGCGTCTTGCAAGATGAATTGGATTGCCCGGGCCGCGTCTTCGATGGCGATCCAGCTGTACATTTGTTGGCCACCACCCAAACGGCCACCCAAGCCCAGCTTGAACGGCAACAGCATGTCTTTCAAGGCCCCACCGGTGGGCGACAGGATCATGCCAAAGCGCAAATTGGCCAGCCGCACTTCGCTGTTCTGCAAGGGTTGACAGGCGTGTTCCCAATGGGCTGCCACCTGGGCCACAAAGTTGTTGCCCATGATTGATTGTTCAATGAGTGTTTCCTTGGGTCGGTGGCCATAATAGCCAATGGCTGAGGCACACAAAAAGGTCTGCGGGCGGGCTTCGTGTTGCAATATCTCATTCACCAACCATTGGGTGCCAGCGGTGCGGCTGTCACTGATCACCTGCTTGTAATGATCACTCCAGCGTTTGTCGGCGATGCCAGCACCAGCCAGGTGAATCACCGCCTGCGGCGTGTCGATGCCCAGTTGTTTGAGTTGGTCGGCGTAATTCCAGCGTGGTCGGCTGGGTGATTGTCCATCGCGCTGCAAGCCAACAACTTGATACTGGTCGCTGAGAAACTCGGTCAAATATTGACCCAGCATGCCATTTTGGCCGGTCAGAAAAAGGATGGGTTTGTTTGCATTCATGGTGCCATGGTGGGTGATTCAATCATGGCATGATAAGGCCCAGACAGTGAATTGGGTGTCGATTTTGGGCCGGGGTTACTTCACAAAAACTGGACAAAGTCTTGCCACTGTTGGACATTGGCGGGGTCGAGGGTCGAAACTTGGGTGGCATCATCGGCCAAGTCATACACGCGGTCGAACAAAGACTCACCGGCTTGACCTTCGTCGGTGATCACCACGGTCAATTGCTCGATGATCACATCGCCTTGTTGCTTGGCGTTCATCAAGGACATGCACAGTTGGCTGCTTCGTGGATGCTGTGGATCCACCAACAGCAACACCTGTTGGTGAAACAAGTCGTTGTACCACGCATCGAGGTCCGTCACGGCTTGGAATTCAATGGTGGTGGTCAAGGCTTGCAAGCGAGCCACCCACGCCTGGTTCGATGAGGTCAAATCACACACCTCAAATTCGCGCGCTGTCACCACGGTTTCGCGGCTGCCATCGAAGCCCTGACGCAATTTTTTGCTGGCCTGATTCAACTGCCGCACCAACTGCGATTCTTTGAATGACAACTCGGTGCTCCACACCACCTGGGGTTGGTGGTTGGCCGTGTCCGCCAAGACCGCCAGTTGCATCGCTTTATCATCCCCGGCTTGGTTACGTTGTTCGATCACCACATTGGCCACTTTCGGGTCATCGGTGATGCGCCATTCAGCATTTAAATTGTTGGTCAGGATTTGGGTGTATGCTTTGAAGCGGTTGATGTGGATGCGATTCACCCCCCGGAAGTAAACCATGGGAGACAGTTGAGGCTGTTTGGCTGTGTCGGTCAATTTCATGGTGGTCAAAGTGTTGGTTGCGGTCATGGGGTTCAATCACATCGTGGAACATCCTGCATGTTAATGGAAGTGGGTGCTGAAGGGGAATCTGATCTGTGAACAATTGTGGCGCCGTGGCAGTGATGGTGAACACGTCAATGACTGTACTGCAGCACCAACAACACCCCTGAAATGCTGATCAGGGCACCGACGACTTTGCGGCGATTGAGCTCTTCTTTGAGGATCAACCAACCCAAGATCAAGATGAACACCGAGGCCGTTTCATTCAAAATGGAGGCCACCGAAGCGGAGGTGTATTTGTAGCCGGCCACCCACACCATGGTGGACAGGTATTGCCCCAGCAATGCGCCGGCCAACAGCCAATAGCGGCCGGTGCTGCGCATCACAGCCCAGGGGTTGAGGCTTTTTTGCAGCAGCGCATTGAACAACAACATGGTCATGATGCCACCCACGGTGCGGATGGTGATGATCCAGAAGAATGGGATTTCGGTGGTCACTGGTTTGATGATGACGATGCCCAAAGCGGTGAAAAACACCCCCAAAGCGGCAAACACAAAGCCTTTTATCGGTGGGTGTTCGTGGGCCAGGGCTTTTTTCCGGTAGCTGATCACCAACACCCCGATGATGACCAGTGCCATGCCCATGAGTTGCCAGGCATTGAGTCGTTCGCCGAGGAAAAACAACGACAGGAACACCACAAATGGGCTGTACAAACTGCCGGTCAGGCCGGTCAAACCGGCGCCGATCAATTGCAAGGCCCGCAGGTAAAACAGGTCGGCCAGCATGATGCCAAAAAAACCACTGACCAACAACAGCAACCATTGATGCAAAGTCAAGCTGGGTGGCACCAAACCATCGGTGAAATACAAGGTGGGCACCATCAACACCAAGGTCAAGGTGATCTTGAACAGGTTCATGGCGCTGACATTGATCGAGTCACCGGCTTTGCGGTAGCAAATCACCGCAAAGGCCCACAGCAAGGCACAGAGCAATGACAGGAATTCACCCAATCCAATGGTCATGATCAATGGCGCAACAGAAAAAGCCAGATTGTAAGCGAAAAGGGCTTGGATTGAACGTATAATTATCCACTTTATCTGCCAGGGGACACCCATGAAAACAACTTACCTGCTGTTGATGACCGCTGTTTTGATGCCACTTTGGGCCAGCGCCGAAGCGGCCAATGAAGCAACTGAAAAACCCACCGAGTGGGATGTGAACAAGCCCCCGGGCGAAGCCGTGATGGTCGACATCAACACCACCACCGGCACCTGGATGAATGTGGATGTCAGTCCCGATGGTCGCTTGTTGGTGTTTGATCTGTTGGGTGACATTTACACCATGCCGTTTGCTGGTGGCCAGGCCACCAACATCACCAATTCCATGGCTTGGGACATGCAACCGCAATTCTCTCCAGACGGCAGCCGCTTGGTGTTCACCAGCGACCAAGGCGGTGGCGACAACATTTGGATCATGGCGGTGGATGGCAGTGATCAACAACAAGTCACCCAAGAAAAGTTCCGCTTGCTGAACTCCCCCAGTTGGTCTCCTGATGGCCACTACATTGTGGCCAGGAAACACTTCACCGGCATGCGTTCATTGGGTTCAGGTGAAATTTGGATGTACCACCATTCTGGCGGTCAAGGGGTGCAACTGAACAAACGACCGAATGAACAAAAAGACTTGGGCGAACCGGTCTACACCCCCGATGGCCAACACGTGTTGTTCTCTAGAGACTCCACCCCCGGTCAGTATTTCGAGTACTCCAAGGATGCCAATAACCAGATTTATGAAATATTCGCCATCGAATTGACCACCGGCAAAATCAAACCGTGGGTGTCTGGCCCCGGTGGTGCGGTGCGACCCACGCCGTCACCGGATGGTCAGTCACTGGCCTTTGTGCGCCGCATCAGAAACGACAGTGCCTTGTTCATCCAAGACCGCAAGAGTGGGGCGGTCAAACCGATATTCACCGGTTTGGAACGCGACATGCAAGAAACTTGGGCCATTCACGGGGTCTATCCCACCATGTCATGGACACCAGATGGCAAAGGCATCGTGTTTTACGCCAAAGGGCAATTGCACCACATTGATGTGGCCACAGAAACCGTTACCAACATCCCATTCCAAATCAATGACCAACGTGAAATCCGCGCGGCTGTGACCGTCAAGAACGAGGTCTCGCCGTCCCAGTTTTCAGCCAAAATGTTGCGTTGGTTGCAGCCATCACCAGACGGTGACATGGCCGTGTTTCAGGCCTTGGGGTACATTTACACCGTGCAATTAAAGAACGATCAGATGCAAGGTCAGCCCAAACGTTTGACCCGGCAGAACGAGCATTTCGAACTGTTTCCCCGTTTCAGTCCCGATGGCCAGCAAATTGTGTACACCACCTGGCATGACCAACAACTGGGCAGCGTGCGGGTGGCCAATCTGAAAGGCCGCTCCAAAGTGGTCTCCCAGCAACCGGGGCATTACATCAATGCGGCGATGTCAGCCGACGGACAAACCGTGGTCTATGAAGCCGAGGCTGGCGGTTATTTGACCTCGCCTTTGTATTCTCATGACACCGGTGTGTTTGCGGTGAATTTAAGCACTGATGCCGTTACCAAACTGTCCGACAGTGGCAGCAACCCGTTTTTCACCCAAGACAGCAAGCGCGTATTTTTTCAAGCCCCGTCGGTGTCCGGTGAGGTGGTGACCACCCAGCTGCAGTCGGTCGATTTGTCAGGCCATGATGCACAAAACCATTACCAAGGCCCTTGGATCACCGATTTTCGGGTGTCGCCGGACGAGCGTTGGTTGGCGTTTGTGCAAAACTATCAGGTTTATGTGACCCCGTTTGTGCGCAACGGCCAACACATCAGCACCGGTGCCGGCGCCAGTAATTTACCGCTGCAGAAGTTTTCCGAACATGCCGGTGCTTACTTGGCCTGGAACGCTGACTCCAATGCCCTCAGTTGGGCCATGGGTCCGGTGTTGTACCAACAAAAACTGGCCGCACAGTTTGACTTTCTCGGTCAGGAAATCAAAGTCCAAGCAGACAGCGAGGAATCGCCCAGCGCACCACCAGCCCAAGCCACCCCAATCACCCTGACCGTCACCACCGACATCCCGCAGGGCACCGTGGCTTTGGTCGGGGCCAAAATCGTCACCATGGAACAACAGGATGGGGCCAACTGGGTGATTGATGAGGGTGTGGTGATCATCAACAACAACCGCATCACCGCCGTGGGTGATGCCAGCAGCATTCAACCGCCGGCCAATGCCGAAGTGATTGACCTCAAAGGCAAAACCATCATTCCTGGCTTGGTGGACGTGCATTGGCACGGGCCCTATGGCAACGGTCAAATCATCCCCCAAACTTCTTGGAATGCGCTGGCCAATTTGGCCTTGGGCGTGACCACCACCCACAACCCATCGGCCGACACCACGGCGGTGTTCTCGGCCGCTGAAATGCAACAAGCCGGTCGCATCACTGCACCCAGAATTTATTCCACCGGTACCATTTTGTATGGCGCCACCCATTATTTCACCGCCAAGGTGGAC
Source organism: Marinicella meishanensis (assembly GCF_019931145.1). Taxonomy (GTDB): domain Bacteria; phylum Pseudomonadota; class Gammaproteobacteria; order Xanthomonadales; family Marinicellaceae; genus Marinicella; species Marinicella meishanensis. The sequence goes on from NZ_JAIOUV010000003.1 coordinate 237,780, forward strand.
TCACTGGATGACGCGGTCGGCCATTTGGAGCGGATGAAGGCAGTGGGCGCGTTCTCGGTCAAGAGTTACAACCAGCCACGACGCAACCAACGGCAGCAGGTGTTGGAAGCAGCGCGTCAAACTGGGCTGATGGTGGTACCTGAGGGCGGTTCGCTGTTCATGCACAACATGACCATGATCATTGATGGCCACACCGGCATTGAACACTCGATTCCAGTGGCAGCGGTGTATGACGACGTCAAACAACTGTGGGCCGCCACCGAAACCGCTTATGTGCCGACCTTGACCGTGGGCTACGGTGGCATTTGGGGAGAGCGTTACTGGTATGACACCACCGAAGTGTGGAAGCACCCATTGTTGAGTCGCTTTGTGCCGAAACATGTGCTGGAACCGGTTTCCATCAGGCGCACCAAGGCCCCGCGTGAAGACTACAACCATTTCAACAACGCCCGGGTTGCCACCGAGCTGCAAAGCGAAGGTGTGGATGTGTTGTTGGGGGCCCATGGCCAGCGCGAAGGCTTGGGCTCACATTGGGAAATGTGGATGTTTGCCCAAGGCGGCATGTCGCCCTGGAACGTGCTCAAAGCCAGCACCATCGACCCCGCGAGATACATTGGCATGGACCATGAGTTGGGCAGCATCAAAGCCGGTAAATTGGCCGATTTGGTGATCCTGGACAGTGACCCCATGGCCGACATTTATGCCACCGACCAAGTCAGTCACGTGATGCTCAATGGCCGCTTGTATGAAGCCGCCAGCATGAATCAGGTGTACCCCGAGGCGGTCAGCAGAGCCTCCTTATATTTTGAGGATGGTCACCACGACCGATGAAAGACCGATGAAAGACAACGCCACATTTCGGGCAGAGTTCAGGGCCGCCCACATCCCAAGATGGTATGTGGGTTATGCCCACTTGGCCTTGACCGTGGCTTTGTCAGTGGGCTTGATTGTTTGGTCTGTCCTGCAATTGGAGGCGGTCACTTGGGCCGAATGGATGACGGTGCCATTGGCTTTTGTGTATGCCAATATTGCCGAGTATTTGGGTCACCGCTATGTGATGCATGTGCCACGCCGTGGTCTGCGTTCCATCTACGTCAGACACAGCAAACAACACCACCGTTTTTTCACCGACCAGCACATGCCGTTTGAGCACCACCAGGATTACAAAGTGACCTTGTTTCCTTTGCTGCTGGTGGTGTTTTTCTTTGGCGTGTTCGGCGCCCCCGTGTGGTTTGCCTTGCAATGGCTGTTCAGTGACAACGTGGCCTGGTTGTTCGTGTTGGTGGCAGTGGCTTATTTTTTGAATTACGAACTGTTCCATTTTGCCTTCCATTGCCGAACCGATTCCTGGGTGATGAAAATTCCTGGGATCAAAAAAGTCATGGCCTTGCACCAACAGCACCACCGACCTGAATTGATGTCCCGCTACAATTTCAACATCACTTATCCCATCGGTGATTGGCTGTTTGGCACTTATCACCGCGAACCAACCACAGCAACCGAACAAAATCATGATTAAACTGTATACCTATTGGCGCAGCACCGCGGCCTATCGCGTGCGCATTGCTTTGAACCTCAAAGGCTTGGCCTACCAAGCCATCCCCGTGCATTTGGTGAAAGACGGTGGCGAACAACACCAAGCAGCTTATCGCTCCTTGAACCCGCAAGGCTTGGTACCGGCCTTGGTCACCGAAGCCGATGAGGTGATCACCCAATCGATGGCCATCATGGAATACCTGGAAGCGACTTATCCAGACATTGCCATCTTGCCCAATGGCCCTCTGGCCCAGGCCCGATGCCGGGCCATGGCCCAAGTCATTGTGTCGGACATCCACCCATTGAACAATTTGAGGGTGTTACAAACCTTGAAAAAATCTTGGAATCAAAGCCAGGTGGATGTGTGGTATGCGCATTGGATTCATGAGGGCTTCAAGGCGCTGGAGCAACAGTTGGCCGAGCGCAAAACTTCCTTCATGAATGAGATGTATCCATGCATTTCTGACATCTGTTTGGTGGGCCAAATTTACAACGCCAACCGCTTCAAGGTGCCGTTGGATGACTACCCCAGCTTGCTCGAAATCAACCGGCGTTGCCTGGAATTACCGGCCTTTCAACAAGCCGCACCTGAAGCCCAACTGAGCGAAGTGGATGGTTGAAGTACAATTGTTGGCGGTGGGCATCACCGGTGAGCTGCTGGGCGAGACAACGCACTCACCAGCTGCCTTGCCAGCAGCCGTGCGACAGCTGAATCAACAAATGGCTGACTTTTACCATAGCGAAGGCTTTCAGCCGCCTTGGCTGGGCTATGTCAGTGTGTTGGGTGAACACATCGTTGGTGGTGGCGCCTTCAAGTCTCCGCCAGCGCATGGGCGGGTGGAAATTGCTTATTACACTTTACCAGAATTTGAGGGCCAGGGTTGTGCCACAGCCACGGCCCAGGCCTTGATCGACTTGGCCATCAAGACCGACGAAACCCTGACTGTGGTGGCGCAAACCTTGCCCGAAACCAACGCCTCCAATCATTTGTTGCAGAAATTGGGTTTCCGTTTTTTTGATGTGGTGGACCACCCTGATGACGGCCCGGTGTGGGAATGGCATTTGTTCTGATTTGGGGCCAACCATAAATGAACACCGAACCTGCATTTGACGTCATCATCCTCGGTGCCGGGGCCGCGGGCATGATGTGTGCCCTGACGGCGGGTCAACAAGGCTTGCGGGTGTTGTTGTTGGAAAAGTCCAACAAACCAGGCAAAAAGATCCTCATGTCTGGCGGTGGTCGTTGTAATTTCACCAACCTGCACACCGCACCTGAGAACTTCATTTCAGCCAACCCGCATTTTTGCAAATCGGCTTTGAGCCGGTACACCCCGTGGCATTTCATTGAACTGGTGGCGCGGCATGACATTCCTTACCACGAAAAAGAATTGGGACAATTGTTCTGCGACCGCTCTTCGAAAGACATTGTCAACATGCTGTTGGATGAATGCGCCGCTGGCGGGGTTGAACTGCGCTTGAATGTGGCTGTTGTTGACCTGGTGGTGGGCGCTCAAATCAAGGTGACCACCGACCAAGGCACCTTCCACGCTGACCATTTGGTAGTGGCCACCGGTGGTTTGTCGATACCCAAAATGGGCGGTTCAGATTTCGGCTACCAACTGGCCGAACGGCTGGGCTTGTCAATCCTGCCTAAGCGGGCGGCCTTGGTGCCGTTCATTTTCACCGATCAACACAAAGCGCTTTTTGCCGCCCTGTCTGGCAGCGCCATCGCGGTGTCGGTGTCGGTACCCGATCAATCAACGGCGCCCACCTTCCAGCACCAAATGTTGTTCACCCACCGTGGCTTGAGTGGGCCGGCGATGTTACAAATTTCCAGTTATTGGCAACAAGGCCATGCCCTGTGCATTGATCTGTTGCCGGGCATCGAGGTGTTGGCTGAGTTGACTGCCAGCAAAAGCCATGCACCCAACCAGACTTTGGTGCAGTGGTTGAGCCACCATTGGCCGAAAAAGGTGGCCGAGGCATTGTTGACCTGGCAGTTCCCGGACTGGGCTGTGCGGTCTTTGCAAGCCTTGAATCAGCAGCAGCTGCAGCTAGTGGCCAACTGGTTGGGCGGTTGGCTGCTGAAGCCATCCGGCACCGAAGGCTACCGCACCGCCGAAGTGACCTTGGGTGGGGTCGACACCACGGCTTTGTCCTCCAAGACCATGGCTTGCCAAACCCAGCCCAATGTTTATTTCATCGGTGAAGTGGTGGATGTCACCGGACATTTGGGTGGCTTTAACTTCCAATGGGCCTGGGCCTCAGGCCATGCTGCTGGCCAAGCCTTGCTTGAATCAAAACGGTCCTGAAACGGAAAATATTTTGTAATATGTAGAGAATACTTTACATAATGTTGGGTATTCTCTACAATTGGTCTGTTTTCTGCTCACATGACTCATGAAAAAACACCATTCCATCGCCTTGTTTTTGTTGGCTTATGCCGGTTTGCTTTTGGTTTATTGGCTGTGCGATTACTTCGGGTGGCCGTCCATGTTGGGGTCATTGCTGCCCATAGCCCTGATGGTCTTTTTGATCATCCGCCAGCAAAAAGCCCAGGATGAAGTGATGCAAAAGGTGAGTAACCAGGCTTATGTGTTCGCTTTTTGGGCCACTTTCCTGGCACTGATTGCCTTGGCCTCGCCGAGCTTGGCGGCCGATCCAGTCATCAAACAATGGCCCTTATGGACCGTGCCATTGTTGGCTTGGCATGTGGGCTACCTGATCGCATGGATCAAACACACATGAAAAACCACATCAAAGTGCTGCGGGCAGGCATCAATATGTCGCAGGCTGAATTGGCCCAACTGTGTCAGGTCAGTCGACACGCGATCATGGCCATAGAGAAACAAAAACATGACCCTTCAATCACCCTGGCCTGCAAAATCGCCCAAGCTTTGGGAGAGCCCATCGACCGGGTATTTGTTTTAACCGACTTGCATTAGGAGTTTGTGATGAGATTTTTAAACCTGTTTGGCGGCCTGTTGATGGCTGCGCAGGCCCTGACCACTGAAGTGACCGTGGCTTTCTCCACCCACAGTGACCAAGTGGTATTGGCTGGCAGCGTTGAATTGCCCGAAGGCACGCCGCATTTGGGCTTGGTGTTGTTGTCTGTGGCCGGTCCCACAGACCGTGATTTGACCTTAGGCCCCCATCGCTATTTTGCTGAACTGGCGGTCGGCCTGGCAGAGCAAGGGGTGGCCAGTTTGCGCTTTGATGACCGGGGCACCGAGGCATCAACCGGAGCGTTTTTGCAATCCACCTTGGCCGACCGGGCCCAAGATGCCTGTGCCGCCCGGGCCAAGTTGGCCGCAGTCACCCAATTGCCCTTGTCACGCATTGGCTTGTTGGGCATGAGTGAGGGCAGTGGCTTGTCGGTAGTGGCTGCTCAGCATTGCGCATCTGTGCCATTTCGAGTGATGCTGTCGCCACCGGTGCGCACGGGTGCCATTGAAATGCAATCACAAATGCAGCGCTTGTTGCAGTCGGCGCCATTCACTGAGGAACAAAAATCTGCTGTGGCCAAGGCCGCCATCGAATTCCTGGGTTTGGTTTCGGCCCAGCCACCAGACCGGCAACGCATACATGACCTGTTGTCGGGGCCTTATGGTCAGGCGATCTTACCGCCCTATGCCTTTGTTCCGACTGGGGTGGATCAGCGCACCGATTTTGTGCTTTCACCTTGGTATCAATCGCAAGTACATTATGACCTGCAGGACGCCATCCAACAGACGGCTGCCGTTCCCACGCTGGCCATTTTTGGTGGCAAGGATCAGGCCATTGACGCGACAGCCAATCGACAACTGTTGCAACAACACATGCCCCAGGCGCAGATTGAATGGTTGCCAGAATTGAACCACCTGATGCAAGCAGCCAACACCGGCAGTCCCATGGAATACGGTTTTTTACCCACCGGATTTTCCCCGCAGGTTATTGCCTTGGTGAGCCAATGGTTGCAACAACAAATCAATGCACCGGAGGCAGTAAATCTGGGTGATGGGACTTGAGATCGGGCTGATGTTGGCTTGTGGTATCATTGGCTCATGACTGCCGATTCGTGCCTCACCCCCATTCAAAGATTGCAGCATTGGGCCCAGGAAAAACCCGATGCGGTGTATTTAACCCAACCCATAGGTGAGGTCGTGCATCGCTACAGTTGGGCACGGGTGCTCAGTGAAGTGGCTGCCGTGGCCAATCACTTGAGTCAGTACCCGCCGGGCAGCCACATCGCCATCATTTCATTGAACTGTGCGCATTGGATCATGGCCGACCTGGCGATCCAGATGGCAGGCCACATTTCCATCCCCATTTATCCAACGGCATCCAAAGGCACGATCCACAAAGTGCTGCAGCATTCAGAGGCCAAAGCGGTGTTCTTGGGCAAGATGTTCGAGCCCGAGTCGGCGCCATATTTGTTGCCTCCAGAGCTGGATTGTCTGGCCCTATATCAAGCCTATCCAGACATGCCGTTTTGGGATCAACTGGTGGCTGAAAACCGGCCAATCCAGCAGGTGGCCCAACACCGGCCGGATGATTTGGTCACCATCGTTTACACGTCGGGCACCACCGGCGACCCCAAAGGGGTGATGATTGCTTACCGGGCGGTGAATGCCGCCATGATGCTGATCAAAAGCATCATCGTGATCGACCAGCAGGACCGGTTTGTGTCTTACCTGCCATTGGCCCACATTGCCGAGCGCATGGCGGTGGAATTTGGTTCTTTGTTCAATGGGTCTCACGTGTCATTCATCCGCTCCCTGGACAGCTTCACCGAAGACGTCAAACGCGCGGAACCGACCATCTTTTTTGGGGTGCCGAGGATTTGGACCAAGATCAAAGTGGCGATTGAAAGCAAATTGGGCGGCCCCAAAGTGTTGGGTGCCTTGTTGAAAGTGCCGCTGTTGGGCGGTGCCTTGAAGCGGGCCTTGTTGAAAAAGCTGGGGTTTCAAAACGTGCGTTACGCCCTGTGTGCCGCGGCTGCGGTGAACACCGACGTGCTGCGTTGGTTTGGTGCTTTGGGCCTAAAGTTGAATGAGGCCTATGGCATGTCGGAAACCTGTGGTTTGTCCCACATGGTCAAACAGTCGCAAGATTGCACCGGCAGTGTGGGGCAGGTGATTGACGGCTGTGAATGCCGGCTGACCGTATCCGGTGAAGTGTTGTTGCGCAACCCGGCGGTGATGGATGGTTACTACAAACAGCCCGAACTGACCGCGGCGACCATTGATGCCGATGGCTGGGTGCACACCGGTGACTTGGGGGTGATTGATGGTGATGGTTTTTTGTCCATCACCGGCCGGGTCAAAGACATCTTCAAAACCAGCAAAGGCAAATACATCGCGCCCTCGCCAATTGAACACATCTGGCAATCGACTTTGGGCATTGAACAATTGATCCTGATGGGCCAAGGTTGCGCCCAACCGTTTTTGGTGGTCTGTGTGCATGAAACCGAATTTGCAATCGAGGATGCGGCATTGCATACCTCATGCCGCGAATCTTTGGCCAAAATCAACCCCACCTTGGAAGCCCATGAACGCATCAGCCATGTGTTCATCTCCGATCACCCCTGGGGGCCGGACAACGGTTTGTTGACCCCGACCCTAAAAATGAAACGCGATGCCATTGAGCGGCTGTATCAAGCGGCTGCTGAACAACAGATGCAGGCATCCAACGACCGCGTACAAATCATCCAAATTTGAGGAAACCAACATGAAAATCAGTGGCCAATTCAACGTCAACATGCAACCCCAGGACCTCTCTTTTGCCGGCCAACATGGGCAACAATTGGCCCGCATGGCTTTGGACAAAAGTTACCAAGGGGACTTGTCAGGCAGCTCATCCGGTGAAATGCTCAGTGCGGTCTCAACCACCCCTGGCTCGGCCGGCTATGTGGCCATCGAACAGGTCACGGGCACCCTGATGGGTCGATCCGGCAGTTTTGTGCTGCAACATTACGGCGTGATGAACCGTGGTGACTCACACCTCACCCTGACCGTGGTGCCCGACAGCGGCACCGACGAGTTAACCGGATTGACCGGCCAAATGGACATCCGCATCGAAGACGGCCAGCATTATTATGACTTTGAGTATGAGTTGGGGTAGGAAGCCAGATCACGCCCATCTCCGCCATCCTCGGGCTTGACCCGGGGATCCATACCATGACTTTGGGTTTGAGTTGGGGTAGTTAACCAGAATACGCCCGCTTTCGTCATCCTCGGGCTTGACCCGGGGATCCATACCATGACTTTGAGTTTGAGTTGGGGCAGGTAACCAGAATACGCCCACAACCTCCATCCTCGGGCTTGGTTGCCAGATTAATCCCACTACCGCCATCCTCGGGCTTGACCCGGGGATCCATACCATGACTTTGGGTTTGAGTTGGGGCAGTTAACCAGAATACGCCCGCCTTCGTCATCCTCGGGCTTGACCCGGGGATCCATACCATGACTTTGGGTTTGAGTTGGGGTAGTTAACCAGAATACGCCCGCCTTCGTCATCCTCGGGCTTGGTTGCCAGATTAATCCCACTACCGTCATCCTCGGGCTTGACCCGGGGATCCAGTTTGCGCAGCAAACACGCACAGCGTCATTATCAAGTCTTATCGATTTTCAAGTGAATTGAAACAGTCTGTTGTTTATACGTTTTGGTGGCACAAGTATTTTAGATGGTTCCACAAGTGGCATAATGATTCCACAATGGATCCCCGGGTCAAGCCCGAGGATGACGATGGGGTGGGTTATGCTCGAGTATTACGGTGTTGTGGTTCGCCTACATGGATGTGGGAGTGTCGTGTGAGCGGGATGCGGCAACGACCAAGACCGAGGATGATGTTATAGAGAGCCAAGTCCGAGGATGACGGTGATGTGGGTCGCCTATATGGATGTGGGTGTGTCGTGTGGGCAGGATGCGTAATCGACCATGCCTGAGGATGACGCGTTTATATTTTTTAAGTGACTATCAGAGCAATTCTCAACTCACGCGTCATTCCTGCGCAAGGTTCCCCCCTGTGAAGACAGGGGCAGGAATCTACCGTACCCAAACAAGGACTTTCCATTGTGCCCATCTGGGTCAAACCTTCGGGGTGTACATCCCCGAGTCCAGGGCCTGATTGAAAATGGTGCAGAACAATTCGGCGGTTTTTTCGGTGTCGTACAAGGCAGAGTGGGCTTGGTCCGATTCCCAGGTGATGTCGGCGGCCTTGATGGCGCGGGCCAGCACGGTTTGACCGTAGGCCAGGGCCGATAAGGTGGCGGTGTCGAAGCAGCTGAACGGGTGGAAGGGATTGCGCTTGATGCCGGCACGTTCGGCCGCGGCGTGCACAAAGCCCAAATCAAAATGGGCGTTGTGGCCAACCAAGATGGCCCGGGAGCAGCCGGTGGCTTTGATTTGTTTTCTGATCGGAGTGAAAATTTTTCCTAAAGCGGCATTTTCTTCCATCGACACCCGCAAAGGGTGGTTCAAGTCAATGCCCGTCACTTCCAAGGCTTTGGGATCGATGTTGGACCCTTCGAATGGCGTGACATAGGCGTTCACCGTTTCGCCGGGCACCAAGGTGCCATCGGCTTGCATGTCGATGATCACGGCGGCGATTTCCAACAAGGCATCGGTCTGATTATTGAAACCACCGGTTTCAACATCAACCACCACCGGTAAGAATCCCCTGAAACGGTCTTTGATTGCGGGCATGGGTCAAATTGTGTGGAAAACGCTATTGTAGAAGAGGCCAATCCAGATTAAAAGGCGCTGGCTGAAATTCCTGAGCATAATCGAGCTGAGCCGAATTGCTGTGGTCAGAAACATTGAAACCCATCAGCATACAGACGTCCATATGGCCAGCTTGAATGTCCAACAAAATAAAATGCAAAAAAAATTGCAAAATTACAGATTTGTACTTGAAATTTACAATATATATTGCTTAAATCATCGCCAGCCTTCAATGGCATCCAACATTTCTCAGCAGAATCAAGAACAACAACAAATGGGTTCTCGGCAGAAATTCAAAACAAATAGAGAGAGGACAATTAATGAAATTGAATATGAAGAAGACCTGTGTGGCAACCATGCTCGCACTGGGAACCTGTGCTCATGCGGAACGCATGATCGTGTCTTACAACAGCAACGGCCAAGGATTGAAAAATGGTCACCAGGTATTGGTTGAAGGCAATGGCTGGTTCGCCGTTGACTTGGATGAAAATGGCAAGAGTGCCATGCGTGGCAAGAATGGTTTCAGAAACATGGAAGTGGACGCCATCCGCCATGCCTTTGCTTTGTACAACGACGATGCCGGCGACCCCACCTTGCAACAACTGACACCTTATGCGGTGTACCAATCGCAGGCCAATCAACTGACCTTGCAATCGGGTCAAAAAGTTTGTGTGATCGACTCGGGCTTGGATGCCAGTAACAATGATTTTGATTGGTCTGTGATCACCGGTGACAACGATCCAGGCACCGGTAACTGGTACGACCACGGTGGCCCACATGGCACCCATGTGGCCGGTACTGTTGGCGCTGAAGACAACAACGTCGGGGTGGTGGGCATGGCCCCAGGTGTGCCGATGCACATCATCAAAGTATTCAATGAATCAGGCTGGGGATATTCCTCTGACTTGGCCCATGCGACTGAGAAATGTACCCAAGCCGGGGCCAACATCATCACCATGAGTTTGGGTGGTGGTGGCGCCAATTCAACCGAAGAAAATGCATTCGACACCTTCATTGCCAATGGTGGTTTGGTGTTGGCGGCGGCCGGTAACGACGGCAACTCAGTCCGTTCCTACCCCGCTGGTTACTCTTCGGTGATGATGATTGGGGCCAATGACGCCGACAACAACATCGCTGATTTCTCTCAATTCCCCAGCTGTGAAGTGGGCAAAGGCCGCAACAGGCGCAACGATGAAACCGTCTGTGTGGAAGTCACCGCCGGTGGTGTGGACACCTTGTCTACCTACCCTGCCGGTTTGGCCACTGTGGCTTCGGCCACGGCTGATGGTGTGGGTGTTCCAGCATCGGCCATGGAAAATGTGGGTTCAGCCAGTGCCGCGACTTATTACATGGGTACCGCCGAAGCCACCGATGCTGGCGCCAATGGCAAAATTTGTGTGATTGATCGGGGCAACATCTCGTTCCATGACAAAGTGGCCAATTGTGAAAATTCAGGCGGTGCCGGGGCCATCATCATCAACAACGAGCCGGGCATGTTGTACGGCACGTTGGGCTCACCCAACAACACCTCCATTCCTGCGGTGGGAGCCGCCCAGGAAGACCGCACCTTCTTGTTGGGTGCCGCCAATGCATCGATTTCAATTGGTGCCGGTGATTATGGGTACATGAGTGGGACGTCGATGGCGACCCCAGCGGTGGCTGGTGTGGCCGCGCTGGTGTGGTCCAATCACCCGGATTGTACTGGACAGGAAATCAGGGATGCTTTGAAAGCGAGCGCAGAAGATGCGGGCGCCAGTGGCAAGGACGTTTATTTCGGATATGGCATAGTGAAAGCCAAAGATGCCAGCGATTACCTCGCCGCCAATGGTTGTGATGGGGGAAGTACTGAACCTCCAGGTGGCGATGACTTGGCCTTGTCAGGTAGTCGCAGCAGGGGTGGACGCGTGGCCGACTTGAGTTGGACCGGCGGTACCACCAGCAACGTTGATGTGTACATCAACGGCAGTTTCAATAACACGACTGCCAATGATGGATCCGTTTCATACAATGTTGATAAGAACTCCTCTTATACCTTCAGGGTTTGTGAGGCCGGATCAACATCAGCGTGCTCCAATGAAATCAATCTTTAAGGGGGATTGATTTCGCAAAAAAAGAAACCCTGCTTCGGCAGGGTTTTTTTTTGGTTACCTAAAAAAACATTACAATGTCAATCGTTTTGGAGTATTATTTGTAAGTTTTATGGCATATTTGGCCATTGAAGTACATATTAACACAAAAAAAGTTTCAATTATGAGTCAAAAACTGATTGAAGTCATCCGGCAAATGTTGATCCAGATCTTCCGCCCCTTGGTGCGGATGTTGCTGCGATTCAATGTGCCATACCATCTGGTCAGTGATGTGTTGAAGTGGACCTATGTGGATGTGGCCAACAAGCATTTTGGCTTGAAAGGCAAACCACCCACCAAGTCACGCATCGCCGTGATCACCGGCTTGTCGCGCACCCAAGTGGACATGCAAATGAAACTGGATTTGTTTCAAGACAGCGACAGCCACCGCAAATGGCACCGGGCCGGACGGGTGTTGACCGGCTGGGTTGAAGACCGTGATTTTCTCAATCACAAAGGTGAATCCAAAATCATCCCGCTTGAATCGGACGATGAGCCCGATTTCAAAACCTTGGTGGAGAAATATTCTGGCGGAGCCACTTACCGCTCAATCCTGGACGAATTGTTGCGTGCCAAGTCAGTCGCCGTGGACAATGACCGGGTGGAATTGATCAAACCCTATTATTTGACCGAAAATGATCCAGATGATTTGCAAAACATTGACTTTTTGGGCTTATCAACTCAATATTTATTAGAAACCATCGATCACAACATCGATCCAGAGCGATCGGGTCCCAGGTTTCAGCGCATTGTGCTGCATGACAAACTGCCGGCGTCTTTGGCCAAACTGGCTGAATCCTATTCCCGCAAACGCAGCCAAGAACTGGCCAATGATGTGGACGAGTACATTGAACATTTAATCCAACATTCCGATCTGGAGGAGGAACCAGAATTGTTACCATACATTGGGGTGGGCATTTATTTTTACAAAGCAGACCATGAAGAAGAAAATGAATAAGTTGATGGGGATCCTGACAGGGGTCCTGGGACTGGGATTGACCCATGCGGTCATGTCACAGCAAGATGACAGTGAAGCGGTGCGGGCCCAAGGCGGGACCGGCTTCACAATCAACAGCCTGCGCATCTTCGAGCCGACCGAGAGCACCAGCTATTTGGAAGATGGCGAAGTGGTGCCTGCCACCCGGGCCCAAGGTGGTACCGGTTTCAAAATCAGGTACCGAGCTGTGGATGCGGATCCCAATGCGATTGAAGGCACCTTGGATGAGGTGGAATTGATCAATGTGTTCAAAGGACCAGTGGTGTCGTTGGATCCATTACAGGTGTTTGCGGTGGACTCACTGACCTCCAGTCAGACATTCCTGGCTGATGGCATTCAACTCAACGATTTGCAACTGGGTGATGAAGTCAAAGTCAGTGGCTTTGTCGATCAGAATTCATTCATGTTGATGACCCGCATTGAACGGGTGGATGCTTTGACCGAGTGGAAATTGACTGGCTACGTCGAAGGCCTGTTCGGTAATCAGTTTAACATCAATGGTCAAGCCGTGTTCTTCAATGCTGGCATGGTCAGTGGCTGTGGCGCCCCGTTGCAGAATGGTGATCGGGTTGAAGTGCATGCCGATGTGCAACCGGGCTTTGTGCTGGGCGACACCTTGACCAGCACCCAAAGTGTCGAGTGTGTGGAAGAACAGGTGACTGCTGATGTGTCCAGTGATATTGTCATCCTAGAAGGCTTCATTGATGGGCTGTTAACCGGCGGCGACTTTGTGTTGGCCGGCCAGACCATTGAAGTCAGTGGCGCCACCCGATACATCCGCGGTCGACCCAGTGACATCCAATCCTTGATCAAAGTGGAAGTGGAAGGGGATCCGATTATGGGTAACGGCGGTATTGACGCCGACAAAATCAGGTTCTTGGAACCGCGCATCAACTTGACCTTGCCGGTCGAGCCCAGTGACTTCGTTGGCAACCAATTCAATGTGGCCGGCGTCACCTTGACGGTGACTCCACAGGTGACCGATCCCGATGGCATCATCAGCAATGGCTTGACCGAAACCACCCGCATCCGTTTCCGTGGCTATGATTATGGCCAAGGCGAGTTGTACATCAGCAGATTGCAACAGCAGGGCGGTGTGGATTACGATGACGTCAATGTCACCGGTTTGGTCACTGAAATCAATCAACCTTCGATTGCCGTGTTTGGGGTGAGCATTGACACCACCACGGCATCGTTCTTGGACCAAGGCGGCTTACCCATCAGTGCCGCGGTGTTCTTTGCCAGCATCGAATTGGGTGCTGAGGTGGAAGTGGACGGCGCCAGTTTGGATCCATTCACTGATGAAATCAGTGGCGGGACCATTCAATTGCTGGAGATGCCCGAAACCTTTGTTGAGCCCAAAGGCCAAAATGAAGAGGTGGTGATTGGTTTGGGTACTTTGACCAGCACCCCCGATTTGATTTTCTCAGACTCGTTCGAATAACCTGTAAACCCAGTGAGTCAGGAACTCACTGGGTTGGTTTTCTCGAAGAATCCTCATTCTTGCAGCTTGGCTTGTTGCTGTTCAATGTACAATTCAACGACCTGCTCCAGCACGTCTAAAGGCACCGAACCACTGCCCAACAGGGTGTCATGGAAGGTGCGCAAATCGAAATTTGCTCCCAGGGCTTGTTCGGCCTGGTGACGCAATTGCCAGATTTTGATTTCTCCCAACTTATAAGACAGGGCTTGTGCCGGCCAGCCAATGTAGCGATCGATTTCGGTGCGCACATTGTGCTTGGACAAGGCGGTGTTTTCTTCCATCAGCCGGATGGCTTCATCTCGGCTCATGCCCATGGCGTGCATGCCGGTGTCCACCACCAAGCGCATGGCGCGCCACATTTCATAGGTCAAGCGGCCAAAATCCGAGTAGAGATCCTCATAGAAGCCCACTTCTTTGGCCAATTTCTCGCAGTACAGCGCCCAGCCTTCACCGAAGGCCGAGATGTAGCTGTTCTGGCGGAATTTGGGCAAGTCGGCCAACTCTTTGGTCAAGGCACCTTGCAAATGGTGCCCGGGCACCGCTTCGTGGAACGTCAGGGCTTCCAGGTTGTATAAGGGCCGTTTTTCCAAGGCATAGGTGTTGACCCAGTACTGTCCCGGGCGGGTTGAGTCCAATGGTGCTGGCACATAGCGACCAGTGGTGTAATTCGGCGCAATATCGGTCGGCACTGGGTTGACCGCATAGGGTTGTCTGGGTAAGCGGGTGAACAGTTTTGGCAGTTCACCGTCCATGCGTTTGGAGATGTCGCGGGCTTCTTTCAGCAGTTGCTCTGGGGTCGTGGCATAGAATTGCGGGTCGGTGCGCAAGAAATGCAAAAACTCGGCAAAGCTGCCCTCAAAGCCGAGATCAGCAATGATTTGTTCCATTTCAGCGCGGATGCGTTTGACCTCTTGGCGACCGATTTGGTGGATTTCCTCGGCGCTCAAGTCCAAAGTGGTGTATTCCTTGATTTGTTGCTGGTAGTACGCCTGACCATCAGGCAAGCTGTGGGCACCGATGGTGGTGCGGGCGCCTGGGATGTAGCTGTCAACCATGAATTGTTTGAAGGCCTTGTAACTGGGGTTGATGGCTTCGGTGATGATTTGCTGGGCTTGCTGCTGAAACTGGGCAAAGGTGGCTTCATCCAGGTGCATGGGACGCTGTAGGAACGGTTGATAAAAGGTCGATTCTGTGGCCTGATCTTTGATGTAGGTTTGGATGAATTCCGGGTAGTGTTGGATGATCACCTGGGGCTGGGTGAAGCCGCGTTTGAGCCCCGCTCGCATGTTGTCCATGTGCTGTTGCATCACCCGCGGGACTTGTTGCATCCGCAACAGGTAATTTTCATAGTCTTTGGCGGTGTTGAACGCCGCGTATCGGTGCATGGTGGCCAACTGCACGTGAAAGGAACCTTCTGACGTGATGGGCATTTCATATTCTTTGAAGCGGTTGTCAGCAATGGTTTCCTGCAAAAAGGCTTGTTGCATCTGCAACGAAATCCGGTCTTGGAAATCAAGCTTGGCCGGGTTCAAGGCTTGCAACCGTTGCAGCAAGGGTTCCAGGGTGGCGTTTTCTTGGGCCATGGCCGCCGCCGACACGTCATCCAGTTGGCCGGCTTTGGACTCATCACCCAGATAAAAAGCCATTTGTGGACTCAATTCGGCTTTGGCTTGCTCAATGTCCAGCAGGATGCGGTGTAATTTCTTGCTGCTGCGGTTGGCCTCACTGGGGAGGCTGATTATCAGCATCAGGGGAATTAATAGCCAGTGTGTTTTCATGGTTTGCTCCAGAGGTTTCAGTGCAACACGCGCACGCGGATGGTGCCTTCGATGTCTTTCAGGCGATTGACAATGGGATCAGAAGATTCACAGTTGACATCCATGATCACATAACCCACATCGCCTGAGGTTTGTAGGTACATCGCCGCGATGTTGATTTTTTGGCTGGAAAAAGCGTGGTTGATTTGTTCCAGCATGCCGGGTTTGTTGGCATGGATGTGCATCACCCGGGTCAAATCTGGGTGCAAGGCCGGCAGCGACACTTCGGGGAAGTTGACCGCTGAAGACGTGGAACCATTGTTGGAATATTTGATCAGTTTGTCGGCCACTTCGTTGGCGATGTTGACCTGAGCCTCTTGGGTGCTGCCGCCGATGTGCGGGGTCAGGATCACGTTGTCAAACTCAGTCAAGGGTGAGGTAAAAGGGTGTTGGTTGCTGGCCGGTTCTTCAGGAAACACGTCAATGGCGGCGCCGTGCAGGTGGCCTGAGCGCAAGGCATTGACCAGATCCTCAATCACCACGATGTGACCACGGGCGGCATTGACCAGAAACGACCCCTCAGGTAACAAGGCCAATTCTTTGGCACCGATCATTTGGCGGGTCAGCTCGGTGTCGGGCACATGCACCGACAACACATCGACCTGAGGCAACAGTTCTGCCAATGAGCCCACCGCTTCGCTGTTGCCCAGCGGTAATTTGTTCTCGATGTCGCAGTACTTGACGTTCATGCCCATGGCTTCAGCCAGGATGCACAATTGGGAACCGATGTGACCAAAGCCCACGATGCCCAAGGTTTTGCCCCGGGTTTCATTGGAATTCACCGCCGATTTTTGCCATTCACCGCGATGCGCTTTGGCATTTTTCTCCGGGATGCCACGCAACAACAGGATGATTTCAGCCATCACCAATTCAGCCACGCTGCGGGTGTTGGAGAAGGGGGCATTGAACACCGGTATCCCTTGGTTTTTACAGGTCTCCAGGTCCACTTGGTTGGTGCCGATGCAAAAGGTGCCCACGGCCATCAATTTGTCGCAGGCCTCGAGGTTTTGGCCTTTCAGTTGGGTGCGGGAGCGGATGCCCAGGATGTGGGTGTCGGACAGGATTTCACGCAATTCATCGTCATGGGGGGTGCTGCGGTATGTGTGGATGTTGTCATAGCCATCGGCGCGAAACAGCTTTTCGGCATCGGGATGCACACCTTCCAACAAAACAACTTTGATTTTTTCTTTACTTAGGGATAGTTTGGCCATATTCTGTGCGTTTTTCAAACGACCGTTTAGGTTCAAAAAAACAGGATTTTAACAGATATGCAAGCCGATGAACTGTCTTCTTTGCTGGAATCAGAACTGGCTGGATTGGCTTGGTCCACCCAAGCCCATGATTTGACCCAGTTTGGCCAAGATTGGACCCGCTTTCATGAGCCCAAGGCGACGGTGGTGTTCTTCCCCAATGACATCGAGGAGGTGCAACGCATCATCCAAGTGGCCAACGCCCACCAACAAGTGGTGATCCCTTCGGGCGGACGCACCGGTTACAGCGCCGGCGCGGTGGCCACCCAAGGCGAATGGATCATTTCCATGGTGCGCTTCAACACCATCAGCGACTTCAATCCAATTGACCAGACGGTGAGGGTGGGTGCTGGGGTGATCACCGAACAGCTGCAACAGTTTGCCGAAGAACAGGGTTTGTTTTATCCGGTGGATTTTGCCTCTTCGGGATCCAGCCACATCGCGGGCAACATCGCCACCAACGCTGGTGGCATTCGGGTGTTGCGGTATGGCTTGACCCGTGATTATGTGATGGGCTTAACCGTGGTCACAGGCAGTGGTGAAGTCTTGCATTTGAACAAAGGTTTGGTGAAAAACGCCAGTGGCCTGGATTTTCGGCACTTGTTCATCGGCTCTGAAGGCATTCTGGGGGTGGTGGTGGCCGCCGAAATCAAACTGGTCAGCCCGCCACCGAACCAAGCGGTGATGCTGTTGGCTTTGTCTTCGTTGGAAGCGGTGATGTCGGTGTTTGCCTTGGCCCGCCAGTCCTTACATCTGTCTTCTTTTGAATTTTTCTCTGACCGGTCCTTGAACCACGTCATGAGTCACCGGGGCTTTGACAACCCATTTGATGCCATGCACCCATTTTATGTGCTGTTGGAGTTCGATGAGGACGAAGACGGCGCCATGGCGGTGTTCGAGGCCGGCATGGAGTCGGGCTGGGTGGATGACGGCGTCATTGCGCAAAGTTTGGACCAGGCCCAACAATTGTGGCAATACCGTGAAGGTATCTCGGAATCAATCGCCCATTACACCCCTTATAAGAATGACATCGCGGTGAAAATTTCCAAGGTCCCTGACTTCATGCAACGCTTGGAAGCCATTTTGGCCGCTGAATACCCGGATTTTGAAACCATTTGGTTCGGTCACATCGGCGATGGCAACCTGCATTTGAACATCCTCAAACCAGTTGCCATGGACACCGCTGAATTCAAAGCCCAATGCGAGCAGGTCAACCAACATGTGTACGGCCTGATCGCAGAGTATGACGGCAGTATTTCAGCCGAACACGGCGTGGGCTTGATCAAAAAACCGTTCTTGGGCTATTCCAAGTCAGCCGCAGAAATCGAATTGATGCAACAGGTCAAACGGGTGTTTGATCCCAATGGGGTGTTGAATCGCGGTAAAGTGGTGGACTGAATCCAGGCAACTACCAACCAGACATAAAAAAGGCCACCAGATGGTGGCCTTTGGTTTCCTGTCGGGAATGAATGGTTATTCAGCGATCAACACACTTCGGTGTTTTCTTCGGCTTTTTCGCTCCAGTTTAACCATTCGGGTTCTTGCCAATAGGCATTGTCGTCTTGTTCAGGCTGAAAATCTTCAAATTGCATCTTCAACTGAATGCCTTCTTGTCCGTCTTCAGAATTGAATTTCAACTCCGCCCACTCATTGCGTAACACCAACACCGATGGTTTTTTGATCACTTGCAGCTCACCCGATTCGTTGAGTTTTTGCACCAAAATCTCGGCAAAGATCTGCTCATGTTCTTTGGCTTTTTCGTCCCAACTGAAGAAGGTGGTTTTGATGTCCAGTTGCAGGTCACCAAACGCCAGGCTGGCGAGTTCATCGTTGTGCATGGTCATGGAGGCCGTTTGTTTGGTGGTGTGAGCCTCTGCATCGGTGGCACTGACCTCGATGTTCATCTTCATGATGGTGTTGGAAAACAAGGTGGTGGCATAGCTTTGGGCCAGCAAACCGCCGAATAAGATGGTGAACAATAAACTCACCTTTATAAATGTCAATAATGTGTTGTTGCTTTGCATGGCCATTCCCGCCTTAGTTTCATTGTTTAATAATAGGTATAACGCTTCAGACTGGAAAAAGTTACTTTGGTTCAGTCAAAAAGTGTCTTCGGGTGCGTATTGTGCTGACGGGCTGTGAACAAATTGTGACAAAAAAGCCAAAAAACATTCAATTCATCGTTGTTTTTTGGCCGGAGTCCAACTGCTCGGATCCAAACGGTAATAATTTTGCAACAAAGCATATAAATTGGGGTGTTTGCGCTTGAAAGTGTGGGGTTGTTCAAAGAAATGTTCGGTGGTCACGGCAAAAAATTCCGCCGGATTGGTGGCGCCATAATGATCGAAAAACGAGCGGCGACGCATCTTGGCCTTGGCGATCAGGCTTTTGAATTCCTGGCTCATCAATTGACCCCAGGTGTGCAACTGATTGCCTTCAATGATGGGGCGACCATCACCGGCGCCATCGGCTTGGTCCAGTTGGTGGGCAAACTCATGAATCACCACGTTGTGGCCGTCTTGCGCATTGCGGCCGCCGTGCTCGGCATCGGCCCAGGACAACACCACCGGACCCCGCACCCAGGACTCGCCCAAATGGTGGCCGGGTTTGTCATGGTTGGGGTTTTTAAAACCAGCGGGGTAAATGCGGATGGTGCGCAGGTGGGTGTAGTAATTACTGGGTCGGCCCAGCAACAACACACAGGCTTGGGCGGCAATGGTGACCCGCATTTCATCGGTCACTTCCAGATCGCCATGGCCGGTGAAATATTTTTCGGCCAAAAACACGTTCACATGGCCCAGTAAGTCACGTTTAAGGTCATCCGGTAAATGGTGGTAGATCGCCACATTGCGTTCGATGTAGGCCACCCAGTGCTCCGGTGTGGCCAAATTGAACAGCATGCGGCGCCGCCGCTGTTTGCGCCAACGCAGCAAAGCAAGCAGGGCCAGCACCGCCACGACACTGGAAATGATGATTAAATAAGACTGATTCATGGGTGGTGTGTGGTTTGGGCTTTATAGTAACATAAGGCCCCAATGAAGGAAGCCAAAACCACACCCATGTCCCAATCATTTCGACTCCGGTCTTTGCGACCTGATGACGGCCCTGCCATCAGTCAGTGGTACCAGGATCCGAACATCATGAAACACATCGGCCCGGTGCTTGAATCACCGGTCGCTGAAGGTTTGGTTGAGCGGATGTTGCGGGATGTGGCCAACGGCAAAGCCAGATATCAGGTCATTGAGACCACCGCAAGTGCTGAATTGGTTGGCATGGTCAGTATGTTGTGGCAGCCATCAGAACAAGCGGTGGTGGCTGGCATGATCGTGCTGCCTGCGTTTCAAAACCAAGGGGTGTGTAAATGGGCGCAAATGACTGCCATGCAACAAATCACGAACACATTCCCAGCTCGGATCTGCACCGTGTACATCGATACGGACAACGGTCCGGCTTCCACCAGCTACCGGCACATGGGATTCGTGTCAGTTAAAAACACCTCAACCCACCCAGTCAACCAAAAATTGGTGCGGTGGGATTTCCCATTGACAGAAAATCATCAAACATCACAGGAGAATTCATCCGCATGAAAGGCAGTTTGGTCAACGTTGGCCTGGGCATGACCCTGGGCTCCCACATCACCCCATTATCCAGAAACTTTATTGAACAAGCCGACGTGGTGTTTGTGGCTGCTTCGAATCAACTGGTCGAAGAATGGGTCAAAACCATGAATGACCACGTGATCAGCTTACAACCGCTTTATGCCGAGGGTAAATCGCGCAAACAAACTTATCAGGAAATGAACGAAGCGATCATGACTGAGGTGCGGGCTGGGAAAAAAGTCTGTGGCGCTTTTTATGGCCATCCAGGGGTGTTCGCTTTGACCCCACACCAAACCATACAAATGGCGCGCGAGGAAGGTTTCAAGGCCCACATGGAACCAGGCATCTCAGCTGAGGATTGTTTGTATGCTGATTTGGGAATCGACCCAGGCACCTATGGCATGGCCCATTTTGAAGCCAATAATTTCATGTTCAATCAGACGGTTTATGACCCCTCGGCCTATTTGGTGTTGTGGCAAATTGCCTTGGCTGGCGACCGCACATTGAAAGTCTTTGAGACCACCGCTGATGCCAAACAACTGTTGGTCGACATGTTGCTGGAACATTACCCGGCTGACCATGAAGTCATCATTTATGAATGCGCGGTGTTGCCGATTGAACAGCCATTAATCAAACCGCTGTCGCTGCAAAAATTGGCCCATGCCGAAGTGTCGTTGAAAAGTACCTTGGTGATCCCACCGGCAGTCAAGAAACAGAAAGATCATGAAAAAATAAATAGGTTGTTGCATCTTGAACATTCGTGATATGATTTTTTTGTCCTGTGTGGGACCAATTTCAATACTTCAATCTAAAAAGAGGATTACCAATGAAATTCAATGTAAAAATGCTGGAAAAAATGGGCCAAACACAATCCATCCATCAATTTGATTCTGTTGAACAAATGTATGACCAATTCAATGTATCAGATCAGGCATTCACCAAGTTAAAAGCACAATCCAATGACTTGACATGTGTGTTATTCCCAGATGACGACGATGAGGAGTGATACTTAAGCCGTTTTCTTGATGTTCAAACCAGTTTTCAAAATTCACAGAGCATGTCCATTGATCATGCTCTTTTTGTGTGTGTTTCCATTGTTAATTATCGCCCAGGAAAATAAATTACAGCCACTGGGGGAACCGCAATACATCACAGATGAGCTGTTGCGTCTTGAGTCTTTGCGATTGAATGACCCAAAAGCTTTTAGTGAAGGTCTGGAAGCTCTGGGTTTTGATCAAATTAAGATGTCATCGTATCAACAGTGTCATTACACTTTTCTCAAATCTTATCAAAAAGCATTCAAAGGAGAATCTCTCGAAGCCATTGAACTGATGGAAAATCTGATTCCGAATTGTGAAGATTTGCGGGTGAGGATTCGGGTCAATGCGCTCATTGCCAACATTGCTGTGATTGGTGGTGATTACATCAAAGCGTCCAATAACATTGATTTGGTCATCCAAAATGCAGAACAGACATCAGATGTGACATCTAAATTGTTGGCTTATTCTGTTGCTGCCATTGTCTATAACTTGCTGGATCAGAGAGAGTTGGGTGTTAAGTACAGTCAGTTACTATACAACTTAGAGCCTTCTGAGAAGAACTTGTGTCATTTGCACTACAGCAGCAATGTTCATCATTTAGATAAAGACAATCCACCCATAGATTTCTCCAAAATCAGCAGCATGTCTGAACAATGTCGTGCCAGCGGTAACCTCCTCTACAGTCAGTTCATCGTGTTAGACAACATCAAATGGAAATTAACTCAAGAACAAATTGATCCCGCCACCATGGATGAAATCAGGCAGACATTGGAAGCCTTGAATGATGAAATTTCAAGCAGTCCATACCAAAACATTCTGGGTATTTTTGCGGCAGTTAAAGCCAAATACCATTGGCTGAATGGTGAGACTGAATCGGCCGAACAAAGGGCCCTGAAATCCATTCAACTCAATCAAAATCTAGGCATCACAGAACAACTGATCATGGCCTTGGAAGTGTTGGAAAATGTGGCCAAGTCGAAAGGGGACTATGTCAGTTCCTATGATTATTTGAATCAAAAAAATGAGGCTGAGTTGAAAATGTATGACCAGTCTCAGGCCAAACAAATGGCTTTTATGACGGTCAAGCACTCCAATTTGGCCAAGGTGTTTGAGATCGAGCAGTTGAACCGACAAAAAGAAGTGTTGGAACTGGAAAAACAATTGGCCAAACAAGAAGCCAATAACCAACGCCTGGTGATTTTGTTGATTTTGACTTTGGTGGGATTCATGGCCATGTGGTTGGTGCGAATCAAGAAAAAACACGATTATTTCAAAGGTGTGTCAGAGATTGATCATTTGACCAAGGTGCTGACCCGCAAAGCCTTTGAAGAACAAGTCTCGGAACTCCTGGTGAAATGTCAGGAACAGGAAAAGCCGATGAATTTGGCCATTGTCGACTTGGATCATTTTAAAAATGTCAATGACACCCACGGCCATTTGATTGGTGATTGGGTGCTGAAGAATGTGGTGTACGCGATCAAAGAATTGGTCGAAGAGAACATGATCATCGCCCGCTTGGGTGGCGAAGAGTTTTGTGTGGTGATACCGATGGTCGATTGTGAGGCCATGGCAGCGAAATTGGAGACCATGCGCCGGGCCATTGAAACCTTGGACTGCAGTGAATCAGGGGTGGAGCTGTCGGTCACTGCCAGTTTTGGCTACACCTCTTCAGTGACTTCAGGTTACTCTTTACCGATGTTGCTGACCCATGCCGATGTGGCCTTGTTTGAAGCGAAAAAACAAGGGCGCAACCAAGTGGTTAAATTCAACAACATTCATCGCAAGTAGACACAACGATTCCCCATTGCTCATCCCGCATTTCATTCCATGTGCTGACCATCAACTGGTGTTGTTGGCACCCCATCACTTTACGGCATATTGGCACATCTACAGCAATGAGTCTTTGATGCAACACATCAAAAAGCCTTTGACCAAACAATCAGCTAAGCGGCTGTTTAACTTCACACTGTCTGAATTGACCAGTCCACAACCAACAAAATTGACTTACATGATTGAGAATTCCTGTCATGAAGTCTTGGGTTTGGTGGGGCTGACGTTGCCAGAGAAGCCCAATGGTTCTGCCGAGATTGGGGTCATGATTCTGCCGCAATGGCAACGGCAAAAGGTGGCTCATCAGGCCAAGCAAAGCTTAATTGCCACCGCATTTGAGCGCATGGATCTAAGACACATTTATGCCCACTGTGAAGTGACAAACATCGCAGCAAACCGAGCGAATCAAAAACTTGGATTTGATTTGGATGACTCATTTCATGATCCAAAGAAAGGCACAGAAATCAAAGTCTGGAAAATTTCAAGACCGGATTCAAAATGAAATTGGACGTAAAAGAACAATGAAATCTGCCGCAAGATATCACTGTGGTGTGACCCAAATTTTCATGATACGATGTCTTTGCTTGAATGCGTTCAGGCACAAACCTAAAGTCAATCAATCTAAAAAGAGGAATAACTTATGAAGCAAATGATCAAACAATTAGAATCACTGGGTGCCAATTCATCCATCAAACAATACAACAGTTTAGATGACATGTTGTCAGATCGCATGATGGACCAAGCTGAAGTTGATGCCATGTTCACCAAATCATCAGAGCTGATTTGTATCCATGATCCAGGTGATGACGACGACGATTGATTGCTCAATCCAATGACTAATACCATTGGGTACAGACTGTGCCCGGTGGTCTTTTTTTTTTATGATACTGAAATTGCGATTGCATTATTCATGATTTTTTTACGAGCCAGTTGGTTGACCGTATTGTTGGGCGTGGTGGTGATTGTTCATGCCACCGAGACTGATCGTTCATTCATGGATGCGTTGAATGGCGTTGAAAAAATCAGAAAAACCAAGCCAGATTTGTTCAAACAGCAATTGGATGAATTAAGTCCAATGCAATCACAGTTCAGCGTGGAAGAACGTTGCTACTATGATTTTTTGCGGTTTTACGCAGAGGGTTATGAGGGTAATTATGAGTCTACCATCAAAAATGTAAATGCCCTCAATGAACGCTGCCCAAGTCCAGCCAACCAGCTGCGTATAAAAAAATTTCTGGCCAACATTCAGATGATCACTGGGGACTTCAAAGACGCCATTCAAAACCTCAATGATGCCATTGAATTAACCGAATCGGTGGATGATGCGTATTTGGTCTCACAAGTGCTCAATGTGGCTTCCATATCATATCGCTTGATGCATCAGGACAGTTTGAGCATCAAATATGCCGATTTATTGATCAATGCCAACTATTCTCGGGAGGACGTGTGTCTGGGACAATTCAACAAATACCGGGTGTTGATGCGCCAAGGGCAAGCGCGGCAGCATGAAAATGAAATCGAACAAGCCACCGCCAATTGTCAAAACAGCCAAAACATCATTGCGGCGCTGTTTTTACAGCTTGATTGGTATCGATACACCATTGATAAAAGCAGCACAGCCGATACAGAAATCGCTGCAGCCCTGGATCACTTGTTAAGCTTGGAGTCCCAAGTGGCAGATACTGGGTTCAAGAACATTCATGTTTATTACCAAGCATTGTTGTCGCGTTTGTATTTCATGGCAGGACAAAGCGACATGGCCAATGTCAGCGCCAAGAAAGCCATTGAAGAAAACAACGTGATCGGAGAAACCGAACAATTGTTGATGGCCATGGAAGTGCTGGTATCAATTCACCTGGAACGGGGACAATACCAACAAGCTTACAGGTACTTGAAAGAAAAAAGTGTCGTTGAAAATGAGATTTACCAACGAAAATTGGCCACCCAAGTGGCTTATTACCGTGTCTTGCACGAAAACCTGGCACAGGAACTGGAAATTGAGCAGTTGAATCAAAACAATGAACTGTTGCGACTGGAAAATCAATTGGCTGCTGAAACCGCCAAACGGCAGCAGCTGATGATGCTGTTGATTGCCAGTTTGTTGCTGTTGTTGGGCGTATGGGCCTTCAAAATCAAAAAGCGCCATGATTATTTCAAAGAAGTGGCCGAAATCGACCATTTGACCCAGGTGTTCACCCGCAAAGCCTTCGAGGAGAAAGTGCGGGTCATGCTGGAAGAGGCGGCCGAAACCAATTCTCCGGTTAATTTGGCGATCATGGATTTGGATCATTTCAAAAACGTCAATGACCAGTACGGTCATCTGGTGGGTGACTGGGTGTTGAAGCAAGTGGTGTTGACCTGTGAAGAAGTGGCCGATGAGGACATCCTGGTGGCCCGTTTGGGTGGTGAGGAGTTTTGTTTGGTTTCACCCAGCATCAGTCAGCTGCAAATGATGCGTTTGATGGAGAAAATGCGAGCGGCCATCGAAGCCATGGACAGCAGCGACTCAGGGGCCATTTTTGACATCACCGCCAGTTTTGGGGTGACCACCACGGCCTTGTCAGGTTACCGCGTATCGATGTTGTTGACCCATGCCGATCTGGCCTTGTTTGAGGCCAAAAACAAAGGCCGCAATGAAGTGGTGGCCTACGATGAGATCATGCAGGACGTGATGGCCGTCAAGGCGTGAACATCTGTTGATAGATTGGCCCCATGTCTGGGGCGCCCAAAGTCAATCTGAAGCCGGCTTCGTCGGTCAAGAACACCGCATTCGGCAACACCAACCAGCCCCAATCTGCGGCCCACTTTTGCAACAGCCTTTCGAGGTCATCTCCCCGATACTGAATGAAAGCGGTGGCAGCTGCCTGCGGGGCTTGCCAATGGAACTTGGGGTGCTCTTGCAACCGCTGATTGAGCAGTGCTTTGTTCTGTTCAATGATCGCCACCTTGCGCCGCCACAGGGTTGCCATATGTGGCACGATGGCTTGGCACAGGTGCGCATCCAGACTGCTTTGACAAATCGACACATGTGATTTCACCACCAGCAGCTGGTCTCTGAGCGACTGGCTTTGTGCTGCCAGCCAACCCAGGCGGACACCGGGCAAGGCCAGGGCTTTGGACACCACACCCATGGAGATGGCGCGGTCATACAATTCAGCGGCGTTGCTCAGGCGAGCCGTGCCAGCGTGTTCCAAGCCCCGGAACACCTCATCGGCCAACAACCAACAACCGCGTTGTTCACACAAATTGACCAAGCGTCGCAGATCGCCCTCACTGAGCTGCGCGCCGGTGGGGTTGTGGGGGAAATTGATGACCAACAGTCGGGGGGCATCAGACAGGGCCTGTTCCAGGGCCGGCCAGTCAATGTGCCAGCCCTGGTCAGCCACCAATGGCAATATTTTGACTTGGGCACCGGCATCGGCAGCCACTTGGGCCAAAGGTTCAAAACCAGGAGAGAAGGTGATCACTTCGTCACCCGGCTTGAGCAAGGCCTGCATCACCAGGAAAATGCCTTCCTGGGCCCCAGCGGTCAACACCACATCGTTGGCGCTCAATGATGGATACAGGTGCTGGCACAACATTGCCCGCAGCTGAGGGTGGCCCTGCACCGCTTCATAATGCAAGGGGGCTTGCGTCAACCATGCCGCCAGGTCGGTGTTGGTCAGGGTCGACAACTCGTCCCAAGTCCATGGCTGGGGGTTGCTGCTGTGCAGGTTTTGCAAGGGGAGGCCCAGCCGGGCAGACAGCCGGGCACTGTATTGGGCCATTTTGAATGGCTTGAAGTCCATTCAGGGGCGTTTATGCCAAATGGTCAGTTGGGCGATGGTGTGCTGGTGCTTGCGGGCGGTTTCCCGAATCACAAACGGCACGTCTTGTGGCAGCGCCACCAGGTCAAACTGGGTGCCCAACACCTCTTTGAGGGCATCCAAGGTGGTGACATTCTCGCCATTGACTTTGATGCCACCGAGCCAGTTCTGCTTCTCGGTGAATTCCTCCAGCCAGGTGTAGGGCGAAGTCAGCACCAGATAACCGCCGGGTTTGATGCGCTCTTGGATGCTCAACAAAAACTGTTTGGGCTGGTACAGGCGATCAATCAGATTGCCGGCAAAGATCAAATCGTAGTCGCTGTACTTGTCTTTCAGGTTGCAAGCATCGCCTTGCGAGAATTCAATTCGGTTGACCCGCTCGCCCAAGGCCAAATCGTCCAAACTGAACGATTTGATGGCAGTCAACTCGCCTTCGGTGGGGATCATGTATTTGACTTCACCGTGCGCCACCAAGTTGATGGCATTGCGGATGAAGCGGGTGGAAAAATCCACCCCATCGACATGGTCATAATGGCGTGCCAATTCAAAGGAACTGCGCCCCACGGCACAACCCAGGTCCAAGGCCCGCGCATGGTGGGACAAATCAACGTGGGGTAACAAGGCGTCAATACAGGCTTTGGGAAAATTGGGCACCCCGAAATACTCGGCCCCGTAGTGGAACTCCAGGTATTGGGCGATCAGCTCGTCCGTTTCATAGGTGTTGAAGGTTTGATTCACTTGGGTCTCCGATTCAATGTATCTGAATCCTGCGTGTTGAAAAAAGTGGCGGCGAAAAGCATAGCGGGAAGCCAGGTGAGCCTCATTACCGGTGCTGATCCAGCTGCCGCCTTTGATTAAGTTGTGTTGCCCATCAAAGGTGGGCACGGAAAAGTCGTCGTAGGCGGGGTGCACCGCAAAGCCTTCAAAACCATCGATGGCGGTTTCGGTCCATTGCCAGACGTTGCCGATGACATCGCCAAACTGTTCGGCGCCAAACAAAAACCGGTCCACCGGCATGGCCGAAGCGGCATGGGCCATGTCGATGTTGCCAGGCGCCGCCGTCCAATGCGGATAATGGGCCTGGTCGGCCATGGTGTGGTCATACAACCGATACCACTCAGCCTCGGTGGGCAGGCGGATGGGTTTGCCGGTGCGCGCGGCCAACCAATTGCAATAGGCTTTGGCTTCCAAGTAATTGACATCAACCGGCCAACTCCAAGGCATGCTGACTTCATTGGTCATGTTGCGGTACAGCCAAGTGCCGTCTTGTTGACGCCAAAAGGTGGGGTGCTCGGCTTGGCGGAAACAGCGCCATTGCCAGCCTTCCTCGGTCCACCATTGTTGGTCTTTGTAACCACCGTCTTCAACAAAGGCCAAATATTGCGCATTGGACACCAGATACTGCGCGGCTTTGAACGACGCCACATCGGTGCGCAACTGGCCATATTCATTGTCCCAGCCGTAGGTGTCTGAGGGCCGGCTGCGGCCTTGTTCCACCGTGCCACCTGGTACGGGAAGCAAGCGGTTGTCGACCACCGCATGATCCGTCTCGTGGGCAGGCCAGTGGTCACTGGGTGCCACAAACTCCAGGTCCAATTGGCGGATCAACACCGAAGAGGTTTCCAAATGGATGCGTTCATGCTCAATGCCCATAAGGATGATCCAAAACGGGTCCTGCCAGTTGATCGGCAAGTTCAACGGCAGGCTGTTTATCAAGTCCAACACCATGGCTTTGACCTGATCGCGGTAGCGATAAACGTCAGCCACCGGCGGCCAGTCATAATTGGCCGAATTGACATCATCCCAGGACATTTCATCGACGCCGATGGCCATCATCGACTCGATTTGTTCGTCGATGTTGTGTTCGATCAACTTGGAAACCCGCAGTTTATTGACATAAAACACCGCCGTGTGCGCCAAATAAAAGATCAGCGGATGGCGCAGCGGTTCGGGTTGTTCATAATAAGCCTGGTCATTTTTCAGGCATTCAAACAGCTTTTCATAGGTGTCCCAAGTGCTGTTGAAGTGGTGCTTGATTTCGGCCCGCTTGTGATCGACATCACCATGTAACAACATCGGTGTTTTGCTGATTTCGAGCGGAATGGTCAAGTTCTGCGTGGGGTGGTTGTGTGGTTTTTTCATGCGGCGTATTGTTCCATGGCAAGTGTGAATGATTGATCAACAACTGTGGGGTTTGGATCACCTGCTCAGACATCATTATACCCCACCGGGCGGGTGACCGACCGGTGATTCTGAATTCAACTGACCGGTCACTGACAATTTCATCACAAATAAATCGCTATGCGGGCCGTCACTTTGCCATCAAAGACTTACTCGTTTCGAATGTTTACATGCTAAAATACCCCGATTCCACTCAAATTCAGTTTGTGCAAGAAAACGTAGAAAATCAAAACCAGTCCAAACCCGTTTCCGAAGTCCTTTTTCAAGCAGTCAACGATGCCAAAGCCCAAAATGTGGTCTCCCTTGATGTCAGTCACCTGACTGCAGTTACCGATCACATGGTCATTTGTAACGGCACTTCCAGTCGGCATATGCGCCATTTGGCCGATGAGGCTGAAAAAGCCGTGCAAGAGGCCGGACATCAAGTCCTCAGCACCGAAGGCTTGGATTCCAATGAATGGATGATCGTGGATTGTGGTGATGCGGTGTTGCATGTGATGAGTGCCGAAGCGCGGGAATTTTACCATCTGGAAGGGCTGTGGGACATCAAAGCGACTGCTGAAGAATGAAAATCACGCTGCTGTCCCTGGGGCACAAGATGCCGGCTTGGGTACAAGAGGCGTTCCACACCTACAACAACCGATTGCCCAATCACCTGAAGATCCAACCCTTGGAACTGGCCGCAGTGTCTCGGCAAAAGGGCATGAGCGTGGCACAAATTAAGGCCCAGGAAGCGGCCCTGCTGAACAAACACTTGAGTCCCGATCAGATCCAAGTGGCGCTGGATGAAGGCGGCAAAGCGGTGACCACCCAAGCGGTGGCACAACAATTGGATCAATGGCAGATGTCAGGTCAAGATGTGAGCATCATCATCGGCGGTGCCGATGGCTTGGATTCGTCCATCTTGCAACAGGCCCAGCAGCGCTGGTCTTTGTCGCGGTTAACCTTTCCCCACCAGCTGGTGAAAGTGATTGTGGCCGAGCAGTTGTATCGGGCCCACAGTTTACTGAGCAACCACCCTTACCACCGTGAATGAGTTCCGCCTGACATTGGCTTCGGCCTCACCCCGCCGGGCCGAGCTGTTACAACAGTTGGGTTGGCAGTTGGACATCCTGCCGGTGGACATCGATGAAGCAGCTCATGACGGCGAAGACCCCGCGGCGTATTGTCTGCGCATGGCCACAGAAAAATCACAGGCCGCACAGACCCAAATTCAAACCCCATGGCCCATCATAACCGCCGACACCACCGTGGTGTTTGACGGTGAAATTTTGGGTAAACCCAAGACCCGTGAAGACGCCTTGTTAACACTGTTTAAACTTTCCGGTCAGACCCATCAGGTATACTCTGCGGTGGCGGTGACTTATGCCGGCCAAAATGTGTCCGTTTTGAGTGAAAATCAGGTCACCATGGCCACCATCGAAGAAGCCGACATCAAAGCTTATATTGCCTCGGGTGAACCGATGGACAAAGCCGGTGCCTATGGCATCCAGGGTTTGGCGGCGATGTGGATCAAGCACATCAGTGGCAGCTACAGTTCGATTATGGGCTTGCCGTTGTATGAAACCTCCTCATTGTTGGCCCAATTGGGGGTGAACGCACCCTTGAATGCGTGGTCTGAATCGGTTGTGAGATAAATGCGATGGCAAAAGAAATATTGATCAACAGCAACAACTTCGAAACCCGGGTGGCCCTGGTTGAGGATGGTTTGTTGTCAGAAATTTGCTTGGAACGCTCACAACAACACTCCATTGTGGGCAACATCTACCAAGGCACGGTGGAAAAGGTGTTACCGGGTTTACAAGCGGCTTTTGTCAACATCGGCGAAAACAAAGCGGCCTTCATTCATGTCTCAGACATCGAAGAACAACAAGCCGATAACCGCCCGGATGGCTACGAAGCCAATTATGGGTCCATTGCGCAGATACTGCACGAAGGGCAAAAAATCGTGGTGCAAGTCTACAAAGACCAAATCGGCAGCAAGGGGGCCCGCATCACCACCCAATTGAGCATCCCCAGCCGCTATTTGGTGATGATGCCCAACAACCCCAATTTGACCGCAATTTCGGCCCGCATCACCGATGATCAAGAGCGCGAGCGCTTGACGGAATTATTGCAAAAAATCAACCATGGCAATGAGGCTTTTGGTTTGATTGCCCGCACCAATGCCGAATTGGCCGGTCACACCGCTTTGTTCCATGACTGGCGATTTTTACATCGATTGTGGGCGCGTTTGGATGTGCGCATCAAAGCTGCCAAGTCACCCAGCCTGATTTACAGTGAATTTTCTTTGGCCAAGAAGGTGGTGCGCGACCAGGTCAATGAAAACCTCACCCGCATCACCACCGATTCACATGAAATTTTTGCCAACCTGTCAGAGTTTTTGCAGGATTTTGCCCCGGAATGGGGTGGCGAGCTGGTGGAACACACGGTGTCGAGGCCCCTGTTTGACCAATTCCACATCGATGACGAAATTGACCGCTCCATCAGCCGCAAAGTGGATTTGAAATCCGGTGGCAATTTGGTCTTTGATCAAAATGAAGCGATGACCACCATCGATGTCAACACCGGTCAGTTTGTGGGTTACAAATCATTGGAAGACACCGCCTTCAAAACCAATTTGGAAGCGGCCCAGGCCATCGCCCGACAACTGCGCTTGCGCAACATC
This sequence comes from Marinicella meishanensis, assembly GCF_019931145.1. Taxonomy (GTDB): domain Bacteria; phylum Pseudomonadota; class Gammaproteobacteria; order Xanthomonadales; family Marinicellaceae; genus Marinicella; species Marinicella meishanensis. The sequence goes on from NZ_JAIOUV010000003.1 coordinate 269,817, forward strand.
GGCGGCATCGTCATCATCGACTTCATTGACATGGTGGAAAAGTCCCACAAATTACAGGTGCTGCAAACCCTGGAAGAGCAGTTGGAAGGGGACAGTGCCCGCACCAATGTGTTGGGTTTCACTGGTTTGGGTTTGGTGGAGATGACCCGCAAGCGGACCACCGAAAACTTGCAGGACATGCTGTGTGAACCTTGTGACAAATGTCATGGCATGGGTTCGATTGAGACCATCCAGACCATCAGTTTCAAGCTGTTTCGTGAGATCACCCGCTCGGTCAAACAATTCAAAGCCAGCAAAGTCATGGTCATTGGCTCGGCCCGTCTGGTCCAATACATCATTGATGAGCATTCAGAGACGCTGGCTGAAATGGAAGAAACCCTGGGCAAACGGATCAGTTTCCAGGCCGAAGAGAGCTATGAACGTCATCAACATGACGTGGTCTTGCTCTAGCACAGGACACCACATCAGGTTGCCGGCATGACCAAAACCCGCAAACATCATTGGCTGTTCAAGCTGTGGGTCAAACTCCGTGGCCTGCTGGCTTTGGTCATTGTGTTGGCCGGGGTGGCGGTGGGCATCCTCAGTTTGTTGCTGCCATTTGAGTCCCTTTATCAACAACGCCTGGAAGACTTCCTGGAAGACCAATGGGGCCTGGCGGTGGACATCGAGGAAATCCAGGGTTCGTGGCGGGGTTATGGTCCACATTTTGCCTTGACCGAGCTGAAACTCACTGGCAAACAAAGTGTGCAATTGGAATCGGCTGATTTGACTTTGAATGTTTATCAGATGCTGATTCCCGGTGGCCGCACCGGCATCGACTTGAGCATCAACCGGGCAGAGTTGGACATGATTCGATCGGCGCAGGGTGCCAGCATCACCATCAACGACGATCAAGACGAGGCCCGTTTCACCGAAACCCTGGACCGGATCTTACAAACCGGCTCGTTGCGGGTGGAAGAAATGTCGTTGAATTTGGCCAACGAAGCCGGTGAAGTTTTGTTGGCCGGTTTACAAGCCGATTTGTTGTTGGAACAAGACCAGACCGAACGGGCGCTGCAACTGTTGATCCGCCCAGGAGAGGGCAACCAAGGCATTGAGGTGTTGAGTCGGGGCTTGCGCAACCAGTCTTTGACCCGCGATGCACAATGGTATCTTCGGTTTAATCAATTTGACTTTGCCAGTTTGACCGATTTGGTGACCCAGATGGCCGATCATGTGGGCGCCTTACAAGGTGAGTTGGATGGTGAGTTGTGGCTGCAAGCCGAAGCGGGTGCCATCCGCTCACTCACCGGTTCCTTGCGTTTCACCGACGCCGCACGAGACTTTGCTTTTGTCGCCACCATCAAACACCAAGGCACGGCCAAACACTGGAATGGCTTGATTCGCATTGAGCAGATCACCACCGCAGGGGTGTCCCATCCAGCCTTTGACATTCATCTACAACGACATGGCGACCAGACCCAGGTCAAAAGTGCTCAAGTGCCATTGGCTTGGGTGATTGGTTTGGCGCATGCCGCCGGTTTGGCCGAGCCCTTACAAGCGTCACTGATCAATGACTATGTCGGTGAATTGACTTTGGTGGAAGCCACATATGACGAAGCCCGGGATCAATTGGCCCACGGTTACCTGGGATTTTCCGGGGTGGGGCTGAATCATGCAGCCTTTCAATTGGCTGGGTTGCGCGGTGAGGTGCAGTTGTCTGCTGACCAGGCTCAGGTGTTGCTGGACTCGGCGGCTGGCCAATTGTCGATTCCACCCATTTATCGCGGCACCTTGAATTGGCAAGAATTAACGGCCCAGATGGTGGTGGATTGGTCGGCCCCACAGCCGCGGTTGACCGTCAACAACCTGTGGTGTGCGTGTGAAGATTTCACTTTGTCGGTGTGGGGTGAATTCACCCAAGGTGACAACCCGCACCTGCGCTTGACCAGTCAGGTCACCGATGTGGTGGTGCCGGCCTTGAAAAAATATTGGCCCTATCGTGTCTGGAATCCCAAAACCATGGCGTGGCTGGATGACAGCATGTTGGCCGGTGCGGTGGACCGGGGCTATGTGTTCGTGCAGGGTGAAATGGTGCCCAAAGCCTTCAAACAGGGTTTTGCCCAGTTCGTTTCCAGGGCTTACACCCGCGGTATAGACAACCGGTTTCATCCGGCCTGGCCAGTGGTCGAAGACATTGATGCGGTGGCCTGGTTCAACCAAGACTCGTTCACCGTTGACCTCCAACATGCCCACACCCAGGGCATCCACGTGGGGCAGGCCGAACTGACGCTGGCCTCATTCGATACCGGTCTCATCAATGTGCAGCTGCAGGCAGCCAGTGTCGGCAACGAAATCCTCGATTACATCCGCCGTTCACCCTTGGTCAAAAACATGGATTTGAACGACATGATCCAAGTCGGCGGTGAACAGGCCATTGAGTTGGCCTTCGCCGTGTCAACCAAAGCGGAACAACAAGCCCCCTTCTTACCCAAGGGGCAAGTCACCTTCAGTCAGGGGCAGTTTGATACCGAGCATTTTTCATTGGCCAACATCAATGGTCCCGTGAGCATCAAAGGCCATGAACTCAGCATGCAGGATTTGCCGGCCACACTCAGCGAAGCACCGGTGAAACTGAATGGAACCGTGGTCACCGAACCGGGTCAAGGCGTGGCCATTGATGTCAATTTGCAGGGCGATTTGAGTGCGGCCTACCTGCAATCGGTGGTGGGGCAGGCTTTGCCAATTTCGGGCACAGCGGCTTGGAACATCCACATTGCTCGCGTGGCAGAGCAGTTACAAATGACCGCTGAATCCGGTTTGGCTGGCATGGCCATCGATTGGCCAGCGCCGCTGCAAAAGGATGTCGCAACGAACAAAACCCTGCAGGTGACGTGCTTGATGCCGTGTAAAAGTTCGGACATTGCGATCAATTACAACCATGAAATCATCACCAACTTGCAGTACCGCGATGGTCAACACCAGTTGACCCAGTTGCAATTCAGCGATGGCATCACACCACCAGAGGCCATCGCTGAGTCGGCTGAGCACCCTCCCATGGCGCCATTCGGTGGCACCATCAATCGCCTGGACTTGGACCAATGGTTGGAAGTGCTGGCCGCCACGCCCAGCCTCACTGTGCAGGAACGCACCTTGCCCACCGACGAATGGCGTTTGCATGTGAAACAATTGTTGTTCATGTCGCGCACCTTCACCGACTTGGATGTGGTGGTGCGGCGTGAGGCCAACCGTTTGCGAATCCAAGTGGCCGGTCCTGCGGTTGAGGGACAATTGCTGATCGATGATAACGTCCAGCAAAAAGGCATCGTGGCTGAATTTGAGCGTTTGGATTGGATCGAGCCTGACGAGGACCTGCTGCAGCAGGTGAGTGAAGGGCAGGATTCATCGATGCCCGATTTGCATTTGTGGGCCGGTGATTTCAGCTATGCCGGTATTCCCTTGGGCGATTTGCGACTGGAAATGCGCAACGTGGCCGATGGCATCAAAATTGACCAATTGAGCATCAAATCGGCATTGGCTGAAATCAATGTGGCCGGGGTGTGGAACAAAGCCGACAGCCCCGGCGGACAATCGGCCTTCAGTGTGGTGATGTTTTCTGAACGCATCGCTGATTTTTTGAAAACCGTTGGCTTCGATGCGCCGATCACCAATGCCCAAACCCTGGTCGAACTGAATGCCGAGTGGTTGGGCGTGCCCAGTCAATTCAACATCGCCAACATCTCTGGTGATTTGGACATCAAAATCGGCCAAGGGCAGGTGTTGGATCAAAATCCAGGCTTTGGCCGGGTCTTGGGCTTATTCAACCTGACCAATTTACCGCGGCGGTTGTTGTTGGATTTTCGCGACGTGCTGGCCGATGGCTTGTTGTTCAACAGCATGGAAGGCCATTTCACCATCACCGATGGGGTGGCCACCACCGAAGATTTCTTAATCAAAGCATCTTCTGCTAAAATCCACATCGAAGGTGATGTCGGTTTTGCCGATCAAAGCTATGCGCAAACCATCACCGTCAGGCCTCAAATAGGCAAGACCTTTCCCACCATTGGCGCCATTGCCGGCGGTCCAGTGGGTGCCGCGGCCGGATTTTTGGTACAGGGACTGTTGGACAAACAGCTTAACAACAGCAATGAAATCATTTACCGGGTCACTGGCACCTGGGATGAACCACTGATCGAGTTGATATCGGATGAATAAAAACACCTGGGCACAAGTCATTTACCTGCTGATCACGACCACTTTTTGTGCCTATCTGGCCTATGAATCTTGGGGTCAGTCGGTGGCGTATGAGCACCGCATCCAAACTTTGTCCGAGCGTTTGTCCATGACCGACAACTTCAAATCAAAAAGCAAGAAGGTCTTCGAATGGCTGACCATTGGCTTGTACGATGGCCATTCAGAAGAGCTGGCAGAGCTCAATGAGCTCAAAGGCCAGGCCGAACAACACGACCGCCTGGCCAATAAATACACCAAATTGTTCATCGCCACTTTGGTCTTGATGTTTCTGTTGCATGGGTTTTGGCAGTCCAAAATGTCGTTGTTGGCTTTGCTGGCGGTGACAGTGATGGCGCTGGTCACGGGGTGGTTTGCCCCGATCCTGGCGGTGGTTGCCTACCAAGACATACCGGTGTTGGGCCAAACGGTGTTCCAGTTTGAATCCAAAAGCATCGTTTCGGCCCTGTTAAAACTCTATGAATCCGGCCAAGTGGCGATCGCGGTGGTGATCTTTGTCTTCACCATCCTCACCCCCATCTTCAAATCCCTGATGATGCTGGTGGTGTTGTTCAGCCAGAATTTGCATTTCTCACAGAAAAGCATCCGGGTCCTGAAAACCATTGGCAAGTGGTCCATGTTGGATGTCTTTGTGATTGCCATTCTGGTCACTTATTTCACCACCAAATCCGGTGGTGCCACCGATGCCACCTTACAAATCGGGGTGTTTTATTTCGTGGCATACGTCATTGCATCCATGTTTCTTACCTACCTCATCAACATCAAAAACCATGTCAATTCAAAAAACCAGCCAAACCTTTCTTGAGCCAGGCGGACTGGCAGTCAGTCATTTGGAAACCCTGTTAGCCGACGCCTTGAGCACCGGGGGGGACTTTGCAGATCTGTATTTTCAATCCTCGCGATTGGAATCGTGGGTGTTGGAGAACCAACAAGTCAAATCGGGCAATCACAGCATCGATCGCGGGGTGGGCGTGCGCATCAACCAAGGCGAAAAGACCGGGTTTGCCTACACCGACCAATTGAACCTGCAGGGCATCGGTGCCGCGGTGAACACCGCCAGAAGCATCGCCCGCAGCCAAAACACCCACGCTGGGGTCAACCTGCGCAGTGAAAAAGCCGCTGAATTGTACACCCCAGTGGATGTGCTTTCTGGGGTCGACAACCAAGCCATCATCGACCTGTTGAACCAAATGGATGCCCAAGCCCGGCAACAGGATCACCGGGTCCAAAAAGTGATCTGTTCATTGGTTTCCTCACAAGAAGAAATCATGGTGGCGGCCAGTGACGGCATCTTGGCCGCTGACATCCGGCCGATGGTGAAGCTCAGCATCCAAGTGATTTGTGCCGATGACAAAGGCCGCATGGAAATGGGCTTTGCTGGCGGTGGTGGGCGCATTTTGTTGACCGACGTGTTTCAACCCGGTTATGCCGATGCCTATGTGCAGCAAGCCATCCATGGGGCATTGATCAACTTACAAGCCAAACCGGCCCCGGCCGGCGAAATGCCGGTGGTGTTGGCCGGTGGTTGGCCCGGGGTGTTGTTGCATGAAGCCGTGGGCCATGGTCTGGAAGGCGATTTCAACCGCAAAGGCACCTCGGCTTTTTCCGGTAAAGTGGGTCAGCAAGTGACCTCAAAAGCTTGTACCATCATCGACAGCGGGGTGATGCCACACCGCCGTGGGTCTTTGAACATCGACGATGAAGGCACGCCTTCACAGGAAAATGTGTTGATTGAAAATGGCATCCTCAAAGGCTACATGCAAGACAAATTGAATGCGCGTCTGATGGGGGTCCCGACCACCGGCAATGGCCGCCGCGAATCCTTTGCCCACTTACCCATGCCGCGCATGACCAATACCTACATGCTGGGCGGTGAGTATGATCCACAGGAAATCATCGAATCAGTTGATAAAGGCATTTATGCGGTGAATTTCAGTGGTGGTCAAGTTGACATCACCAACGGCAAGTTTGTGTTTTCGGCATCCGAAGCCTACCTGATTGAAGGCGGGAAGGTCACCCATCCGGTGAAAGGGGCCACCTTGATCGGTGATGGCCCGGCCGCCATGCAACGCGTCAGCATGGTGGGCAATGACCTGGCCTTTGATCAAGGCTTGGGGGTCTGTGGCAAAGACGGGCAAAGCATTCCCGTGGGCATTGGTCAACCCAGTTTGAAAATCGATCGCCTGACGGTCGGTGGCACCCAAGTGTAAACGCCTTTCAGGCCTCCAGAACCATGCAATTGACCATTCAGTATGCGGTGCGCGACTACCTGGCTGCCGCCCGGTATAAATTCAAACGGGTGACAGCGGACATCAAACGCCGCGGTCAGTGTGTGGCTTTTGTGGTGATGAGGCTGATCCAGCCCTTCGTGCTGTTGGTTCTGGGGGTGCGTGCCTGGCGGGGCCGGTTGCGACCCACTTACTTTTTTGAATTCACTGAGCAAGGTGTGGACATCGCCACCGCAAGCAGCCAAAAATTCATGTCCAGGGAACGCTTTGTGGCCTATCACCTAACCACCCCCCAATTCATGTTGTTGGAATTCAATGTGGCGGATGATCCAGACCCGCATCACCTGCTGTTTCCCAGCCGCGTCATGTCTGGCGACATCTGGCAGCAATTGAATGCGCTGTTCGTGGCGCAACAATTACCGCAATTGACTTGAGGCTTTTTGGTGTTGCATCACTGAAAACATTCAAAATTACCCTGAAACAACAAATCGGGGTCGTTGTTGACCGACAGTTCCTGACACACTTCAAAATTGTATAAAGTGTCATCGCCACTGCCAAAACCGACCCGCACCGCATCCACATAGCCCAAAAAGCTGTTGTTCCAGCCGGATCCCACGCCAACGTTGACCCCGATGATGTAGGTGTTGGCGGTTAAGGTAATCTGCGGATCGCCGGGCTGGCCTTGTGGGGTGCCGTTGATCCAATCAGCCAGTGTGGCATTGAAGTTTTGGATCACCCCGGAGCCTTGTGCGCTTTGTGAGACGAAGACCCAGAAATTGTCTTCCATCATGTTGACGATTTCCCAACTGTCACTCAGCGGTGGGTTGTAGCCATTGTAAACCCCTTCCCATACCAAAATGCCCAGCACGTCATCAGCAAGGTTGCCGACGGTGCCGGCATCGTCATAAAAATTCAAACGAAACACCGGGGTCAGGTGGGGAGCGGTGGTGCTGGCTGAATCCCGGTACCAGGCATAATTCAAGTGTGTGATGTTGCCAAGGATGCGGTCAGGGAAATCAATCACGCTGGTCGATTCTTGCCACAGGTATTGATAATCGGCTTTGTCCTGTCCGGGGGTCATGGTGTCGGTGGCAAACAACAAGGAACCATCGCCAAACAGCGGCTGATTCTGACTGTGTTCGACCATCGCATCATCACGCACATTGACCGCTTGCCAACCTTGTGGATCCGAGGGGGTCACCTTCACTTCGTCAAACGCCAGCGACGTTGAGCACCAAAACAACAGGACCAAACCACAGATTTTCATGTCATACCCCAAAAAATGAATGCCCTACCTAACTTAAACTTTGGTTCATCACTTGGCAAGACTGCCGCGCCATTTTTGTCTCAATAAGCCCAAAATTCTGCGCTCAGGGCGGCACGAGGGCTCACTCATACAACAACACATGCAGCAGGTTGTCCTGGAAGGTCAGGTTTTGGGTCAAGCGCAGGTGATCTTCACAAACAAACACTGGGTACTTGATGTGGATGGTTTTGCGGGTTTGGTGGGTCACCGGATCATGCACTTGTCCCAGCAAAGACGCTTTGCTGACTTGACCGTCACCCGGTCTGAACAGCCAGGAATGCTGTCGTTTGCGGACCTCATGTGGATCCGCCAGCTTGACCGAATCAAGCAAGTTGATGCCCTGCTCATCTTGGCTGACGACCAAGTGATTCAAAGTGTCTTTGCAATCGCCGCCCATGATGATGAAACCTTCGTGTTCAATTTCATGGGCAGGCGACAAGGACAACCAAAACAATTTGGCCCTTTGTAACTGGTGAACGAAAAAATGCTGCAGTCGGGACACCTGGTCCTGTCCAGCGCCCTCATCTTCGGCATTTCTGATGATACGCTGTTGCACTTCTGGGTCATAAATTGACCACTGATTTTGTTGCCAAAACAAGGGATCAAAATGGTCCAAATCAAGGGTTTCGCCGGCATCATCAACGGCCCATGGGTGCCACGGGTGCGGCAACAATTGATACACGGTGGGCATCGTCACTTGCACCTCGACCGGGATGTTGCGCAGGTTGAAATCAAAGCCCCGTTGTAGGCGTTTGATTGATTTGACTGAGCCCAGTTGCGGAGTCCCCAGAAAAATCGCATGGCGGACCTTGTGGGCCTGTGACAGGTGTTGAAAATTGCTCTGTTTGTCTTGGCGCTGATCGGCGGCCAAGGTGGCGAGCACATCGCGTGAACCAAACCGTTGGTAGTATCGCAAGATCAAGCCGCCCATGGAATGGGCCACCACATCGACGGCCTCGACATCACTGTGCTTGGTCAAAATTTGCTCGATGAATGCCGCCAATTGGGCGGCACTGGCGACGTTGTCCTGACGCCAATCATAATGGAACACATACAAACTTCGGTGTCCCAGCTGTGGGTCATTCACATCTCCCAACTGGTAGCCGCCATAGCTGGTTAAGGTCTCGATGATTTCGTCGTAAATGCCAATGCTGGAAAAGGCATCAAAGATGTCGTAGGATTCGATGTCAGGTGCCAAGACCGCGGTGCCCTCGGGGTTGATGGCGTTGGCCAAATGGTGGTAGTTGGAAAAGATCAATTGATTGATTTTGCCCGGCCACACTTCTTCGCCGGTGTCTTTGAAACGCAATTTGCTGCCCATGGTGCCATGAATCAGGACCAAGGGCGTGTGGCTGTGATCGGTGCCGTGTTGCTGGTACAGCTCAGCCAGATCGGGTTTTTCGCGGATTTGGCAGCCACCCAGCAGCACCAGGCAGGTGCTGATGAGCAGCCACCGAGAACCGTCAGTAGTCTTGTACCAACTGAACAAAGGCTTTGACCCCATAGAGCAGGGCGGTTTCATCGACAAAGAAAAGCGGTGAATGGTTGGTCGGTGCGCTCAAGGCATCCTGTCCTTTCGGTGTCACGCCCATAAAGAAGTACAAGCCCGGCACTTCATTGGCCAAAAAGGAAAAATCCTCAGCCCCGGTGATCAAGCCGGGATCCACCACTTGGTTGGCACCAAATACTTTGTGCAATGATGGCAGCATGCGTTCGCCCAAAGTGGGGTCGTTGACCGTGACCGGGTAGCCTTCATTGATTTTGAATTCCACCTCGGCTTCGTTGGCGGCGGCCACATGGGTGATGATGTTCTCGAGTTGTTGGTGGATGTTGTCCCGAATGCCCATGTCGAAATTGCGGATGGTGCCCACCATGGTCACATCATCAGGAATGATGTTGTTGCGGATACCGCCTTTGATGGCACCAAAAGAAACCACCGCAGGGGCTTTGGTCACGTCGGTGCGTCGGGACACGATGGTTTGCACAGAATTGATGATTTGTGCCGCGGTGACGATCGGGTCAATGCCGCTCCAGGGACGTGAGCCATGGGCTTGTTGGCCAATGATTTTCAGTTCAAAGTCATCCACCGCAGCCATGTAAGGTCCGGTGCGGTATAAGGCCACGCCGGTGTTGGCATTGGAGGTGACGTGGATGCCAAACACGGCTTCGGGTTTCAAGTCGTCAAACAAGCCCTCTGCCAGCATCAACTCGGCGCCGCCTTCCTCATCTCCTGGGGCCCCTTCTTCGGCCGGTTGAAAAATGAACATCAAGGTGCCTTTGAGTTCGGCTTTGTTTTTGGCGAACACCGATGCGGCGGCCATCAACATCGCCACATGGGTGTCGTGACCACAAGCGTGCATCACCCCCACCGTTTCGCCGCGATACTCGGCAGTGACTTTGGAAGCGAACGACAAGTCGACCTGTTCGGTCACCGGTAAGGCGTCCATGTCAGCCCGCAAAGCCAGCACGGGGCCGGGCAAATCGCCGCGCAAGATGCCCACCACACCGGTGAATGCGATGCCGGTTTTGACTTCCAGGCCCAAGTCTCTGAGGTGTTGTTCGACATAGGCCGCCGTTTTGAATTCACGGTTGGACAATTCTGGGTTTTGGTGGATGTAGCGGCGCCACTCCAACAAGTCACTTTCCACGTCGTTGATGTCTTGTTGCCAGTCGGCCCAGACAGAGGTGGCGATCAGGGTGGTTAACAGCGCAAAGATGGATTTCATGGTGACCCTCTGATTGGTTGTGTTTAAGTGGCTCATTGGTCACCGCCCAACTGCAGCCACAAATAACTGTACATCAAGGCCCGCAGATAGGCCGACTGGTTGTTGTTGGATGCGCCGCCATGGCCCCCTTCGATGTTTTCATAATAATAATACGCGTGGCCCATGGCTTCCATCCTGGCGGCCATCTTGCGGGCATGCCCGGGATGCACCCGATCGTCCCGGGTGGAGGTGGTGAAGAACACTTTGGGGTATTGCTGGTCTGCTTGCAGGTTGTGGTAGGGTGAATAGGTTTTGATGTAGGCCCATTCCTCTGGGATGTCGGGGTTGCCGTATTCGCCCATCCAACTGGCGCCAGCCAATAATTGGTTGTAACGTTTCATGTCCAGCAGGGGGACTGCACAAATCACGGCGTTGAACAAATCGGGGCGCATGGTGAACACCGCACCAACCAACAAGCCGCCATTGGAGCCGCCATATATACCCAAATGGGCCGGAGAGGTGATGTTTCTGGCAATCAAATCCTCAGCCACGCCAATGAAATCATTGAAGGCCACGTGGCGGTTTTCCTTCAAGGCCGCCTGGTGCCAATCTGGGCCATACTCACCGCCACCACGGATGTTGGCCACCACATAGACGCCGCCATCTTGTAACCAGTTGGTGCCCACGGTGGCAGAGTAGTTGGGGCGCATGGACACTTCAAAGCCACCATAGCCATACAACAGGGTGGGGTTGTTGCCATCGAGCACCAAATCTTTGCGCTTGACCACATAATAAGGGACTTGCACGCCGTCATCGGCGGTCATGAAATACTGCTCCACTGTGAGGTCTGCGGCATCAAACCAGGCTGGCAACGATTTGATGGCTTCCGAGTCACCGGTCTGGGCGTTGTAATGATACAAAGTAGATGGGGTCAGGAAATTGCTGTAGTTGATGAACACCTCATCATTCTGATCACTCGACCCAGAGACAGACATGGAGCCAAACTGGGGCAGGTCCAAACGTTGGCTCTGCCATTGTCCGGCCTGATAACTTTTCTGGTAGATCACCGAGCTGACGTCTTGTAAGGTGTTGATCAGCACCTTGCTTTGGGTGGTGGTCACGGCACTGATGGAGGTTTTGTCATCCGGTTCCATCAGCAAAGTGAAGTTCTGGTCTCCGGCCAGGAAATCTGAAAAATCGATGGCCAACAAGCTGCCTTGGGTGAATGGGTGATCTTTGGGCTGCCAATCTGATTTCAACTCAAAAATGGCTTGGCCATTGATCAGCCCTGAAAAGCCAATGTCTTTGGGCAAGGCCAATAATTGGGGTTGGTCTTGTGCATTCAACACGAACCAATTGCGGGTGTAGAAGGTGTCGGCTTGGATGATGAAGCGGTAAGATTCGTCGCCATCATGAAGCACGGCAGGGTACACGCCCACGTCGGCTTGTTCGCCGGTAAACACCGTTTTGGCAGCCGCCAAGTTGGTGCCCCGCTGCCACAGTTTGGTGATTTTGGGATACCCTGAATCGGTCAAGCTGTCCGGGCCAAAATCGGTGCCCACCATCAAGGTGTCCATGTCAACCCAGGCCAGGGCGCTTTTTGATTCTGGCAGATAGAAGCCATCCTCGACAAAAGCTTGCTGGTTCAAATCGAATTCTTTGACCACAGTGGCATCGGCCCCACCGCGGGACAAATTCACCAAACAGCGGTCATAAGCCGGATAGCGGCAAGACATGCCTTTGTAAACCCAGTTTTCGCCATCGGCTTCAGCCAAGGCATCGACATCCAGCACCGTTTCCCATTCAGGCTCGGCTTGTTTATAGGAAGCCATGGTGGTGCGCCGGTAAATGCCACGCACGTGGGTCTCGTCACGCCAAAAATTATACAAATAACCGTTCATCTGGGTGACGTAAGGGATGCGGTCTTGAGAATTGTAGATGGCTTTGTTGTTTTCGTATAAGGGGGCAAATTTGGGATGGGACTCAATCACTGCCAAGGAACGTTGGTTGCGTTCTTTGACCCAGTCAATGGCGGCTTCACCCTCGACGTCTTCCAGCCAGAGGAATGGGTCCTCGGCGTTGCTTGGTGGGTCTGATTTGATGCTGGCCGGTGGCTGACAGCCCGCCAGGCACAACAGCGCAGCGAACAAAAACAAGTGTTTGGTCATAGGGATCCTCTTGGTCATTTATTATGGGAGGGTGGGGTTCACCCAACGCTTGGCCAATGATTATAAGCCTTGCGCTGGTGTTTTTCACGTGAAAAGATGCCTTGAAATGAAGCCATTGGTGCTTATATTGAAAGCTTTCAATCACAAGAGAGTAGATCATGGCCATCACAGCGACCATCAAAACCAACAAAGGTGACATCAACCTGCAATTAACCGACGACAAAACCCCGGTCACCGTGGCCAACTTTGTCAACCTGGCCAAAAATGGCTTTTATGACAACTTGACCTTTCATCGGGTGATTCCGGATTTCATGATCCAAGGTGGCTGCCCCATTGGCACCGGCACCGGTGGTCCCGGATACCGGTTTGAAGATGAATTTGATGCCTCGCTGAAACACGACCAGCCTGGCGTGCTGTCGATGGCCAATGCCGGCCCAGGCACCAATGGTTCTCAGTTCTTTGTCACCCACGTCGCCACCCCCTGGTTGGACGGTAAACATTCGGTGTTTGGCAAAGTGGTGTCGCCGGCAGACCAAGACGTGGTCAACTCAATTGTCGGTGGTGACAGCATCGAAACCATTGAAATCTCAGGTGACGTTGATGCGCTGTTGGAAACCCAAGCCGATCGGGTCAAAGAATGGGGTGATTACATCTGATCTTGAGCTGCATATGGGTTCATAAAAGCCGGTTTTTTACACCGGCTTTTTTTGTGGATTGAAGATCCCCAGAGAGCTCATGCGTCAATGACCGAATGAATGGCCTGCCTGGCAAGCATCACAATCAATGCTTCAATTTGGGTGTTTGGCGCCGAACTGGTGATGGTTGGGCTTTTCGGCGGCGCCTGAGCACCGCTCCAGGGGCTTTGACCACGCCATTGAACAACAGAGAAAACAACACCCCACCGACCAAACCATAACCCCAGGCCCACAGGTTGATGGGCACCCCGGGGGCAAAGTTCTGTGCGGTGCCACGGGCCAGGTCCATGCGCATGTGGGTGAGGAAATAGGGCACTTGGTACCACAGGGGTTCTTCTTCAAACACCGCCAATTCATGTTTGATGGCGGCGGTTTGGGCGATGCGTTGTTCCATTTGGCTGGCTGATTCGGCCACCGCTGGGTCGCTGTTTTGTTGCAGGCGCTGGATGTAGGCACTCAAGTCACCGGCAAAATGTTGATCGGCAATGGCTTGGTACTCTTTGATTTGTTGTGCCTGGGAGTCATGGTAACCACCCATGCGCTGGGTGTATTGGTCGATGAAGTGAGGCAGTTGCAGAAACAGCATCACCCCTACGGCAAAAAATATTTTGTCCAACAGATTTTTGATCATCTGAACATTTTAGCATCATTCCTCCCACAAAAAAGCCGACCACGGGTCGGCTTTGTCAAATTTAATTGAACCCTTGGAATCAGAGGCAATCTTGCAGGGCTGCCACAAAATCATCCAGGTCGCCTGCCGTTTTGGTTTCGGTCACACACAACAGCAAAACCTGACCCAGTTCAGGGTACTGCGCTGAGATGTCGACCCCAGCGACGTAATCTTTGGCCGCCATTTGGGCGATCACATCAGCGGCATTGGCATCGGTCAAACGCACCACAAATTCATGGAAGCCCGCACCGTCAAATACCAGCTCCAGACCGTCAACCCCTTGCAGTTTCAGCTTCAATAAGTCGGTGTTGTGGATGCAGTTGGCCGCCACATTGCGCAAGCCGGTGGAACCGAGCAAGGACATGTAAATGGTCGAAGCGGTGACCATCAAGCCTTGGTTGGTGCAAATGTTGGAGGTGGCTTTGGCGCGTCTGATGTGCTGTTCACGGGCTTGGTAAGTCAACACAAAGCCTTCCTTGCCATCCAAATCGGTGGTCATGCCAACGATGCGACCAGGCATGTTGCGCACAAACGGTTCTTTACAGGTTAAAAAGCCATAGTAAGGTCCGCCAGAAGACAAGGGCACACCCATGGACTGGCCTTCACCACAGCAGATGTCGGCGCCTTGTTCACCCCAATTGCCTGGTGCCGACAACAAAGCCAATGACATCGGATTGACCAAGCCAATCACCAAGGCCCCTTGTTGGTGGGCCCAGTCAGTCAGGCTGTGCACGTCTTCATACAAGCCAAAATAATTGGGTTGTGGCACCACCACTGCGGTGATGTCCTGATCGGCAAAACTGTGCAGGTGCTGGTGGTCGACCAAACCGGTTTCGGCATCATAATCCACTTCGATGATGTTGATTTCCTGATTCTTGACGATGTTGTTCACCACCTGGGTGTACACCGGGTTGATGTTTTTCGGGATCAGGATGTTCTTGCCTTTGCTTTTGCGGTTGGCCCTGACCGCCATCAAAATGGCTTCGGCCAAGCCCGAAGAGCCGTCATACAATGAAGCGTTGGACACGTCCATGCCAGTCAGGTGTGCCATCATGCTTTGGTATTCATAGATGACTTGCAAGGTGCCTTGCGCCACTTCCGGCTGATAGGGGGTGTAGGCCGTGTAAAACTCGCCCCGTGTGGTCACTTGCCAGACCGCGGCCGGGATGTGGTGTTCATAGGCGCCGGCGCCGGCAAAGCAGGTCGGTGTGCCGTCTTGTTTGGCCAGTTTGTTGATGTGGCGAGTCACTTCCATCTCGCTCATGCGCGGTGGAATCTGGTCCAACTTGTTGTGCACCAATTCAGGTGGGATTTCGTCAAACAGCTGGTTGATGCTGTCCACCCCAATGGTGTCCAACATGTCTTTGATTTCTTCTTCGGTGTGGGGTATGAATGGCATGGCAGGTCAATCGTTCAATCAGTCTTCGTCGGCGATGGAGTTGCGGTAGTCTTCGGCACTCAACAAAGAACCGATGTCCGCATCTTCACCCAATTCGAGTTCAAAAATCCACCCGTCATCATACGGTGAATCATTGATCAGTTCCGGGGTGTCTTCCAGCGCATCATTGACCGCGGTCACGGTGCCCACCAACGGGCAGTAGATGTCTGAAGCGGTTTTCACCGATTCCACCACACCGCACTCATCTTCTTGGGCATAGGACTCGTCCACTTCTGGCAATTCCACAAACACAATGTCACCCAGTTGCGCTTGGGCAAATTCGGTGATGCCCACGCGGTAGACCCCATTGCCCAAATCTTCCAGCCACTCGTGCGAAGCGGTGTATTTCAAATTATCTGGTACGTAACTCATAATTCAATCCTCAATCAATGATTTGCCATTTCTGACAAATGGTAATTTCACGGCTCGACAAGGCAAGCTTTTGTTTCTGATTTGTACTTCTATGGCATCCAGCTCGATGTCTTTGTCGACCACAGCCATGGCAATGGCTTGTTCGGTGGTGGGTGAGTAACCACCACTGGTGATGATGCCGCTGTGGCCTTGGCCATCAGACACAGGTTGGTCATGGCGCAGTATGCCGCGGCCATTCAGCACCAAGCCCACCAGTTTTTTGTTGACGCCGCTGGCTTTTTTCTCTTCCAGGGCCATGGCGCCATTGAACTCCAGGTTGTCTTTGCGGATGGTCCAGGCCAAACCACATTCCAGTGGCGTGATGTTCTCGTCCATGTCCTGACCATACAGGTGCATGCCGGCTTCCAGGCGTAAGGTATCTCGGGCACCCAAGCCGCAGGGTTGTACGCCGCCTGCCAATAATTGGTTCCACAGGTCCTCGGCTCGTGCGGCCGGCAGAATGATCTCCACCCCGTCCTCACCGGTGTATCCAGTGCGTCCCACGAACAGCTGCTCATTGTGCGCCGCATAAAACCGTTTGGTGTCGCTCAAATCCAAGTCGAGCAGGGGTTGGATGGTGGCCATGGCTTGGGGCCCTTGCACCGCAATCATGGCGGTGTCGGCCTGTTCTTGCATGGTGGCATCAAAGCCTTCGATTTCTTGTGAAAACCAGGCCAGGTCTTTTTCGCGGGTGGCGGCATTGACCACCACGCGGTAGGCGGTGTCAGAGATTTTGTAGGTGATCAGGTCGTCGATCACCCCACCTTGGTGATTCAGCATGGTGCTGTACAAGGCTTGGTTGGTGAATAATTTGGTGATGTCATTGGCCAACAACTTGTAGAGGAAATCGGTGGCTTCTTTGCCGGCGACATCAATCACCGTCATGTGGGAGACATCAAACATGCCCACCGCGGTTCTCACGGCATGGTGTTCTTCGATTTGCGAGCCATAGTTGATGGGCATTTCCCAGCCCCCAAAGTCGACCATTTTGGCCCCCGCTTGGCGGTGGGCGGCATTGAGTACCGTTTGCTTCATTTTGGTGAATAAAGTTTGCAAAAAAACTGGTCGAACTATACTCTAAAGAACTCACTCACTTCAACCAAAGTTTCAGGATTATGACAAGAATTTACACCCGCAGCGGAGACCAGGGCGAAAGTGGCTTGGTCAATGGCCAGCGATTGACCAAGGCCGACTTATTGTTTGATGTGTTGGGCGATGTCGATGAACTCAATGCCCAGCTGGGAATGATCCGGGCCTTGTGCGCCGATTCAACCGTTGATCAACAACTGTCCAAAGTGCAGCACAAACTGTTTGATTTGGGGGCCCAAGTGGCGCAATACAAAGACAACAACCTCGAAGCGGGAGACATCACTGAACTGGAACACTGGATCGATGCCTGGCAAGCGCAATTGACCCCATTGAAACAGTTCATTTTACCGGCTGGCAACCAAGCCGGCAGTGCCGCGCACCTGTCCCGCAGCATTTGTCGCCGGGCCGAACGCAAGGCCTGGCAAGCCCATGTCAAGCACACCATCGAAGCCGAAGTGATGCAATACCTGAACCGGTTGTCGGATTATTTGTTCGTGTTGGCCCGCGTGCTCAATGGCGGCAATGAGGTGTTCTGGCAACCGGATTGACAATGACTAATCGTCCAAAAACAATATTTAAGTATTCTTGTATTGATGAGTATTTCCTAGAAAATATATCAAAGAATCAACTGTACTTTAACTTTCCAAGAAATCTAAATGATCCATATGATTGTTTAATACCAACTATTTTTGAAGAAGTTTCAATCCAAGATATAGAGGAACAGAAAGAGAGGTTTCCTGAATTAAAAGAGTTCTGTTCAGGTTTAGTCAAGGAATCACTTGAAACTGAGGCTAAATCAACTTTAGAAAACTATCACAATAGTTTTGCAGATAACTCAGGAATTACTTGTTTCAGTGAAAGAAGTAATAATATTTTGATGTGGTCACACTATGCTAATAACCATAGTGGGGCTTGTATTGAATTGTCTACTGAAAGTGAATTATTTAGGGTCTTCAATAAAGTTAATTACACAAAACTAATTCCTAAAAAAGATTTACTAAGGTTTTTCAATTCAGAGTTATCAATTCATGAAGTAGTTAATCACTTTATAACCAAATTTGATGCATGGGAATATGAAGAGGAATGGAGGCTGTTTGTTGAAGAAGGTGGACAGCCAATTAGCTATCCAGCAGATTCTTTGAAATCAATTTATTTTGGTTTAAGAACTGAAATCAGTGATATTGAAAAAGTTGTCAGACTTGACTTAAATGTAAAACTATTCAAAGCCAAGCTTAGTGATAAAGAATTCGAAATAGATTTTGAACAATTAAATTAACCCGTCATCCTGCGACATGATCGCTAGATCCAGGTGGTGAAGACCTCAGTGAGGTAAACCCTCTACACTACCACAGTCCATCGAACCTGGATTGTCCGGTCTCGATCTCTGATCCAGTCTCGATTCTATGACTGACATCCCTGTCAGCCAAGCCGGACAATGACGGTGTATTGGATGTTGGTCGTGCCACATCATGACGGTGCGTAGGAATGCGATCAAGCCGGACAAAGACGATTCGAAGGCAGGCAGTCAATTCGCATTCTGATGGCGTGATGGCGTGGTTACCGGTGGGAATGGCTATGGTTGTCTGGCATACTGCCATTGCAGCCAACCAAACCAGCCGACGATGATGGCCACCAAGCCCGCGGCGGTGATGCCGTCCAACGCTGTGATCCATTGTTGACTGAGTATCAGGGCGGCGGTGAACAGCACCCACAAGAAGTCACCGATGGCAATCAGTTTGATCCAGCTGCGTTTGGGCTCGGCTTGTTGACTCAACCACAACAACACCATGCCATACAAGTTCAACACCACCCCCAAAGCCAGAATAACGATTTTCGGTGCCGGCGCGGTGGGGCTCAAAAACAAGATCACGGTATCGGGCAAAAACACGAACATGGCACCAAACAACAAACAATTGAGGCCATTGAGTTGTAACACGGTTTGGATTGAAGTCATGGAATACGGGCTGATGAATGGCGTTTTATTGTAGCGGGTTTACCCCGAAGTTGTGAAGAGCCTCAAGCTTCACCGGTTTTGGCATCCAAGCCATCCAGGTATTCACTCGCTGCATTGAGGTGATTTTGTTGGGTGCTGGGATTCATGCGATCCCAAGTTTTCAACAACATGCCAAGGCGGGGGTTGGCTGCAAAAAAATCCCGCTGCCGGTGCATGAACCGCCAGAACAAACCATCCCAAGTACGGCGCCATGAGGCGGCTTGTTTGCCCCCGGCAAAGTCGCTCATTTTCAACACATAGTTACTGGAGCTGATGTAGGGTTTGGTGGCCATTAAGCCGCCGTCGGCGAATTGACTCATGCCATAGACATTGGGCACCATGACCCAATCATAGGCATCAATGAACAGTTCCATAAACCATTGGTATACGGTATCCGGATCGAATTCGCACAACAGCATGAAGTTGCCCAGAATCATCAAGCGCTCGATGTGGTGACAATAACCGGTGTCCAACACTTTTTTGATGGTCACATCCACCGGCTCAATGCCGGTGTTTCCGGTATAAAAAGTCGCGGGAATGGGGCGCTTGAAGCCCCAAAAATTGCGCGTCCGTTGCCGTCGCCCCACGGTTTCATACAAGCCGCGAATGAACTCCCGCCAACCAATGACTTGTCGCACAAAGCCCTCCAGTGAATTGAGTGGGATGTCGTGCTCTTGGGCATAAGACAGGCAGCGATTGATCACGGTTGTGGGCGACAACAAGCCCACATTCAGCATGGGGGTTAAAACACTGTGGTGTAACAGCAACTGTTCTTTGACCATCGCGTCCTCATAGGGTCCAAACTCGGCAAACCGTTGCCGCAGAAAATCATCCAACCATTGTGCAGCGGATTCAGGGGTGATTGGATAAATGGCGGTAAAACCATGTTGGGCGGTCAGGTTGCCCAAATGATCTTGGAAGTGTTGCTTGACGTAGGCTGTGGCCTCTTGGTGGTGGGCCGTCGGTTCAGGCCACTTGATCGCCGGTGGTTGTTGCTCCTTCGGGTATTTTTTGCGGTTCTCTTGATCAAAACTCCATTGCCCACCCAGCGGCTTGCCTCGGTCCATCAACAGATTCAGCCGGCGCCGTTGTTGCTGGTAAAACTGGTGGTGAAAAAAGTGGTCTTTCTCGGTGCGAAAAAAATCTGCCAAGTCCTCTTGGTTGTTGATGAACAAGGGGCTGGGCAAGACCTGGCGCTCGATGCCATGGGTGTTGCAGGCTGCACTCAATTGACGCTCTACCCAGTCATCGGTGCTGTCGATGGTTTTGATGCCTTGGTATCCAGCAGCGGCCAGTTCGCTGATCAATTCATTGATCTGTGAACATGGGTTATGGGCCTCGATGTAGGTGAAGTGGTTAACCCGGTTTAAGTTGGCTGCGGCAAAGGCCTGCATGCTGGCCCGGTGAAATGCGATTTTTTGTTGGTGAAATGGGTATTGGGTGAAAAACAGGCTGAGCTCGATCAACCAACAATCGGCATCGGTTGCAATCAAAGGGTGGTCTTTGAACAATTGGTGTGGAAAAATCAGGTGGGCCACTTTCATCGGTAAAGTCTCATGGGTCAAGTTTCATGGGCAAGGATTGATGGGCAATGAAATCATGGTGCATTCACTCGGGGCGGCCTGTGATGCCGCTTGGTCATGGATCGTTTCCATGTATTGACAGCCACCGATTTTTCTACATGCCCAGTGAAAGTCCAGTGAATAGCTGCCGGTTTCGTGGTCGTTGGTGGCAGGTGTCTGAGTGCTGTCAGCTGGTTGGTTTGGTTTGTTTGTTGCGGCGGCAGTGTGCCGAACAGTAAATCACCTCATCCCAACAGTGCCGCCACTTTTTGCGCCAATTGAATGGCAAACCACACACCGGGCAGGTTTTTTGCGGTAGATGGGGTTTATGGTGGCTCATGAGCCGCTTTGGGTTGACAGTTCTGCCAACAAACGTTCACCCAGTTCTTGGTAGTACTCGCCGTCCTCATGCATGGTGTACATGTTGGGCATGGCTGTTTGCAACAAGGCCAAAGCCTCGTCATCACGGCCCTGGTTGTGGTGAATGTGGGCCAGCAGCACCTGCATTTCGGCCACCCGATACACATACAATCCCTGCAGCAGACCAAACACATGGATGCTGTTTTTGATGTTGCGTTCGGCCGCTTCGTAATAACCCAAGTCGTTTTGTAAATGGCCAATGGCTTTGTAATAAAAGGCCACTTTGCGTTCTTCGCCCAAGCCGTTGTCGACCATGATTTGAATCGCGCGGTTGTACAAAGCAAAGGCCTGATCATAATCTTCCATATTGGAATACACATGGCCCAAGTTGTAGATGGCGTTGCTGGTGTTCGGGTGACCCACACCAAAGTACTTCTCACTGATGGCCAGTGCTTGGTTTTGGTACTCAATGGAGGCGGCATAATCGTTATACTGCATGGTGTTCCAGCCAATGCCTTTCAGTGGGCCGACCAGGGAAATGTGCCGGTCCCCATACACGCGTTGGTTGATGGCCAGGGCTTTTTTGAAGTATTCGGTCGATTGTTCAAATTCATTGTGGCTGCGGTGCAGCGCCGCGAATTGCATGTAGACCTGGCTGTTTTTCAACAGGTTTTCATCGCTTTGATCCAATTCCACCAGACATTGATCCAATTCACTGAATTGCAAGGCTTTGGGCTTGTCATGGAAGTACAGGTCGTAGTGGATCAAACACAATTCAGTGAAGTGGGGGTCTGTGGGTTGCGCCTGTTGCATCAAGCGCAGAGCCAGTTCGGTCGCATCATCACTGAGTCCTTTGCGTGACCAAGCGTTTAATTGCAGCATGTCCTTGCGCAATTGTTGTTCAGCTGATGTGGTGTCAATCTTGGGCAGCAAGGCCAATAAGGCATCCAAATCGTTGGTGGAAAACAGGATTTTAGCCTGCAAAAATTGCCAATCGCTGCGGTTGTCCGCGGAGCTGTTGTTGATGGCCAAATCGACCATATTTTGGGCTTGGGCAAAGGCGCCCAAATGGTGATGCACTTCGGCCATGGCCAAGGACAAGTCATTCAACAAGGCCGGTTGATCGGCATACTGTTGGGTGATCAATTGCGTGGCTTGATCCAAAATGTCGGTGGCTTTGATGGCTTCACCCAATGTTTGGGTGGGGTCGGCGTTTTTGAACGCCATGATGAAGCTGTCACTGAGCACCTGGGCTTTTTGCTGTTCCAAGCGGGATTGTTGGTTGGCTTGATGGATTTGCTGGGCAAACCAGGCAGAGACCAACACAAACACCCCAACCACTGAGAGGGGTAACCAGTTGCGTTGACAAAACTTTTGGCTGCGGTACAACCAGTTGGGTTTGCGGGCCAGCACCGGTTTGTTTTGTAAATATCGATCGATGTCGTCTATGAACTCCTGTACCGATTGATAGCGCTCTGATGGTTTGACTTGCATCGCTTTGAGGATGATGGCATCCAAGTCACGATCCAGTGCGATTCCGGCTTGTTGCGCCCGCAGGGAGGGCAACTGCAAGTCGCCTTTGGTGACTTTGGCTTCGAATTGTCCCATCGACAGCCGTTGCAAGTCATGGGGGCGAGATCCCGCCAACAGTTCATACAACAACACCCCCATTGAGTAGATGTCGGTGGTGGTATTCAGTGGTTTTTTCTGCAGTTGTTCAGGACTGGCATAGGCCGGGGTCATCACCGCCAGTTGGGTCTGGGTTTTGAATTGATTGTGCTTGGAGAGGATTTTGGCGATGCCAAAATCAATCAGCTTGACCTCGCCTGAATCGGTGACCAACACGTTGCTGGGTTTGATGTCGCGGTGAATGATCAGGTTTTGGTGGGCGTGTTTCACGGCTTCGCACAACTGCAAAAACAGGTCCAATTTGTCTTTGGTTTTGTGTCCTTGACAATGTTTGGTGATGTCCATCCCAGGGGTGTAAGCCATCACCACAAAGGGGGTGCCGTCGGCCAAATAGTCGGTGTCAATGAAATGGGTGATGTTGGGGTGGTTCAGTTGTGCCAGGATGTGTTTTTCTTGGATAAAGCGTTTGTGTTCGGCGGCATGGATGTCCAAGCCGTGCAGCACTTTGATGGCCACTTGTTCGGTGAATCCCTCATGGGTTCGTTCGCACAAATACACCGAACCCATGCCCCCATCACCGATTTTCTCAATGATGCGATACCGGTCATGGTTGAAGGTCAGCTCCGCAGGGGCCACGATGTTGCGGCCGTCAGCTTGGGTGTGTAACAAACGCAAGATGTGGTGTTCGATGGTCACCGTGCGTTCATCAGCCAGTTGCTGGTGGCTGTTGAGCAAGGTCAAAACGGTTTGCAACAAGGCTTCGTCAGCACCGCATTCTTGCTGCAACCAAGCCGTCATTTCATGATCTTCAAGGGTCAGCAACTGCTCAAAGACCTGTTGGGCCTGTTGCATCAGGTCCAAGGTCATGTGGTCTCCGACAAGGCGCTCTTCAGCCAGGCTTTGGCAAAGGTCCATTTGCGGTTGAGCATGGTGGCATTGTGATGCAACACCTGGGTCATTTCTTGGATGCTCAAGCCGGTGAAAAATTTCAGCTGCACCACTTCGGCAGCCAACGGATCGATGTCATGCAGGCGATTCAGTTTGTGGTCCAAATCCAACCAGTCAACAAACCCTTCGGGTGCGGGAAATTCAAGTGCCATCTCTTCATAAGACAGGTCATCGGGGGTGCCACCGCGCTTGAGGCTGATTTTTTTGCGGTACCGGTCCACCAAAAAGCGGCGCATGCTGATGGCAAAGGCCTGCATGTAGCGATTCTTGTCATGCCATTTATCGGCATCTTCTTTGACCAGGCGCAAATACCCCTCGTGCACGATTTCGGTGGTTTGCATCGTGTGATTTCCCATGCGGTAACTGCGGGCGATTTTTTTGATGGTGTCCATCACCTGGGGCAGCATGTCATGGTGTGCAGGTTGGTTGGCGTCTGGCTGCATGGTCCTTGAGTTGTTTTGTGCTGATAAGGATAGAAGAATGCAACGCCATTTTCAATCTTTGTGGCCGAAAAAAAGTGAATGTCCGACGGGTCTGGTTATGCGGCAGGTATCAAAGCTTGGCTGTCGATCAGCTGTTTGAGCAAGCGTTGGGTGGCCACCCGGTCTGGGTCCAAATGCTGTAAGGACTCCAGGCTGAACTGTGTTTGGTTGCAAATGGCTTGGGCCAGTTCCAGGCGGCAATGAAACACCTCACCATTGACAAACAATTGGGCTGGGTGCTGGCTGCTCTGATGGTAAGCAAACACACTGAAAGGGCTCTTTTGCCAAGCCGTTTGGTTGGTATGGGGTGGTTGTGCGGCCCAGGGTGCCTCGTCCAACAAACGATAGCCGGTGACCAGCTGCCCGAACCAGCTGGCCAAGGCCTGGTCATCGGCCGCGGCCAATTGCTGTAATTGCTTTCTGAGGTATTGGATTTCGTGGGCGCCAATGTCGGCGTCGTTGGCCAGCTGGGTCACCGCATCCCGAAAACGCTGGCTTGCAGGCAGCTGTGCGCTGTGCTGTTCCACCGCTGCCTGCAGCACTTCGGCAGCCGACGGTGCCCTAAGGCCGATGGAACAGGTCAGGCAATCGTCAGAAGTGGCGATGCCGTGGTGGGGAATTTCTGGGGGTAAGTACAACACATCACCTGGCTGCAGTTCATGGCTGACTTGGGGTTGGTAACCATCAATCACGGCCAGCTCACTGTCAGCCACCAGCTTGAGATCGCGCAAGGGTTGGTGGTCGTAAGCCCATTGGCGGGTGCCTTGGACTTGCAGCAAAAACACATCGTAATGATCGGTGTGGGCCCCGACCGAAGCCCCGGTGGGGGCATAGGACATCATCAGGTCATCAAAGCGCCAATTCTTTATGAAGGGAAACCACTGCAGGATGTGACCAGCAGGTGGGTGCCATTTTTCTATGTCAGAAACCAATAAGGTGGGTTGGCAATCGGCCACTTCGTCCCAGGCTTCGGGGTCATCATAGATGGCTTGGTAGTGTCGCCCGTCTTCGGTGTAAACAATCCTTGATTGCACATCGGGCTCAGCGGCCAGCTCAAACAAGTCCGCTTGGCTGGGCAAGCAGGACAAGTCTATCCCAGTGTTGGTGAATAAATAGGGCGCTTGCTGCCAGTGCTTCAACAAGAAGTCACTGGCAGTGATCGCTTGACCATCAAAGACGTTTGGCTTGTTCTGGGGCATTGCCGAGGTAATTGGCTGGGGTCATTTGCAACAGACGTTGTTTGGCTTCATCGGGAATGTCCAGACCTTGGATGAAGGCTTGCATTTGCGCTTGATCGACCCGCTGTCCCCGGGTCAGCTCTTTGAGTTTTTCATAAGGGTTGGCCACCCCATACCGCCGCATCACGGTTTGAATGGGTTCGGCCAACAGTTCCCAGTTGTGGTCCAGGTCATGTAACAACATGGCTTCATTGATGGCCAGTTTGTTCAGGCCTTTGGCCAAAGCCGCCCAGGCAATGGCCGCATGGCCAAAAGCCGTGCCCAAGGCCCGCAGTACGGTTGAATCGGTCAGATCCCGTTGCCAGCGCGAGACCGGCAATTTTTCTGCCAAGTGGTGCAAGGTGGCGTTGGACAAGCCCAGGTTGCCCTCGGCGTTTTCGAAATCAATCGGGTTGACTTTGTGTGGCATGGTGGATGATCCGATCTCGCCGGCCACGGTTTTTTGGGTGAAATAACCGTTGGAAATGTAGCCCCAGACATCCCGTGCCAGATCCAATTGGATGGTGTTCAGACGGATCATGTTGTGGCACAGTTCAGCGACAAAATCATGCGGTTCAATTTGTGTGGTGAACGGGTGAAACTCCAAACCCAAATCACTGATGAAGTCGGCTGAAATTTGGGGCCAATCCAGTTCCGGGTAAGCGCTGTAATGGGCATTGAAATTGCCCACCGCTCCGTTCAGTTTGCCAAACAAGGTGATGTGGGCCAGTTGATCCAGCTGGTACTTCAGGCGAAACACCACGTTGGCCAATTCTTTACCCATGGTGGTGGGTGAGGCCGGTTGGCCATGGGTTTTGGCCATCATCGGCATGTCGGCATAAGCCATGGCCATGTCCGATAATTGTTTGATGAGGCCTTGGATGGTGGGGATGAACACTGTGTCCCGGGCGGTTTTCAGCATCAGCGCATAACTCAGGTTGTTGATGTCTTCTGAGGTGCAAGCAAAATGCACGAACTCTTTGATTTGACTCAACTCAGGGTGTGCTTCCAGTTGGTTTTTGATGTAATACTCAACCGCTTTGACATCGTGGTTGGTGGTGGCTTCGATGTCTTTGACTTTTTGCGCTTCGGCGGGGGTGAAGTTGTCAAAAATGGCCATCACCCAATCAATGTCCTTGGGGCCCATGGTTTTGACTTCATCAATGCCTTCGGTTTGGCTCAAGTGAATCAGCCATTTCAGTTCAACCAGCAGGCGATGGCGGATCAGGCCATACTCACTGAAAATGTGGCCAAATTGTTTGGTTTTGCTGTGGTAGCGACCATCAACCGAAGTGATGGCAGTCAGTTCTGAAAGTTGCATGCGCTGCGCTTCTTGGGGAAAGCGGCATTATAAGGTTTCACTGGCTTGAACACAAACCATCTGCCGGTTCATTGTGCCAGATCTGGGGTGGGAAAATAAAAACGGGACCGCATTCAAAGAACACGGTCCCGCGGGTGAACGGTGGCATAAAGGGGGAAGGCGCCACCGTTCATGCGGGCCATTATAGGGTCAATTGGGTTGTCTTTTCAAATAATCTTTTGCCGCAGCCAATAAAATGGCCGGTGCCAGCCTGATTTTGTAGTCTGGATTGACGTATTGAAACTGAATCACCCCATCGGTTCCGACCAAAAACACGGCCGGTGCCGGCAACAAGTGGTGGTCATGACCTGAGGCTTTTTCTAAGTCGATGTTCCATTGTTTGTATTTTTCGACCAATTCGTCTTCTACTTTAAAGGCGATGCGAAAAGCGCGGGCCACAGACATGTCGGCATCAGACAACAACTGGTAGTCGAATTTTTCTTCATCAGCGGCTTGTTGTTGGGCCAATTGGATCGATTCGGCCAAAAAACTGGGTTGATCGGGGCTCATGAAGTACACATCGAAGCCCAGTTTAACCAATTCGGCTTCGGCCAAACGCATTTCACCCAAGTGAGCGCGGCAATAGGGACACCAGCCGCCACGATAAAAAGTCAAAACAAATGGTTTTTCAATCTGCTCCGGCGCAAAAACCACGGTTTCCCCTGCAGGGGTTTGGGCCGTGAAGGCCGGAATGGCCATGCCCGGTAGCAATGGGGTGACTTGGTCGGCTTGGTCAAAATAATCTTTGGCCAAGGTCTGGTTGGCAATGGCAGCCAGGGCCAAGCCCACTGCCAACGCGAAGGTGGTGATTGTTTTCATGGTGTTACTCGCTCTCTGTGAATTCATAAAGACCCCCTGACTTCATTCTCATTGCAAATGAATTGAGAATTTTACCCAACGGGCTGTCATAATGGGTGAATCCATGGAATCCTGACTTGATCATGAAGAAAAAATTCATTCGTTCTGGCTTGTTGTTGCTGACCTTGTTGTTGCTGATCATGTACGTGGTCAAACGTCCCTCCTGGGTGACGGCAGAAACTTTGCCACAGGCCTGGGCGGTCAAGCCGGAAGATTTACAACGGCATGTGCGGTTTCTCAGTGAACAAACCAACCGCAGCCACAACCAGCCAGAGGGATTGGCGGCTGCCAGCGCTTACATCGAAGCCGAATTGATGGCCATGGGTTTGGACCCGCAACAGCAGGCTTTTGATGTCTACGGACAAAGTCACCACAACATCGTTGTGCGCTTGGGCCCAGTCAGCCCTGAACTCATCATTATTGGTGCCCATTATGATGCCTATGATGAAATGCCCGGTGCGGATGACAACGCCAGTGGGGTGGCCGGCTTGTTGGAGTTGGCCCGGTTGTTGCAACAACACCCACCCAGTGGCGCCATTGAACTGGTGTTTTACACCTTGGAAGAACCGCCGCATTTTCGCACCGAGCACATGGGCAGTTACGTGCATGCCCAGAGCCTGCAACAGCCCGTGCAGCTGATGATTTCGCTGGAAATGATTGGCTACTTTTCAAAGCAGCCCGGTTCGCAACATTACCCCACCATTTTGATGGATTGGCTGTATCCAGATCAAGGCAACTTCATCGCAGTGATCGATCAACTGTGGTCTACCCAGGGCCAAAAATTGAAAAACACCTTCAACCGTTACACCACCCTACCGGCGTTTTCAGTCAACGCCCCCAGTCAGCTTCCGGGCGTCGATTTTTCCGACCATTTGAATTACTGGGCATTGGACATCCCTGCCATCATGGTCACCGACACAGCGTTTTACCGCAACCGCAATTACCACACTGCAGCCGACACTTTCGACACCTTGGATTATGACAAAATGGCCCAGGTGGTGTTGGGGGTGTTCATGCATGTGCGAGAATGAGACTGGTTTCGATTGAATGCCACCGGCATCTGTGACAAGATGTGCTTTTTTATCAATCAGGCATCCCCATGAGAATCAGCAGTCATTTCGATGGCGGCCGCATTGAGGCGGTCAAAACCGACGATTTTTCCGACATTCAGGTCAAGATTAAAAACGATTCACATTCCGAATTCAGACAGTGGTTTTATTTCCGCTTGCAAGGTGTGAAAAACCAAGACTGTGTGGTGAAATTCCTCAATGCCGCAGACACTTCCTATGTCGAAGGTTGGCAAGATTATGACGTGTGTGCCTCCACTGACCGCCAAGAATGGTTCCGCATCCCCACCGAATTCGATGGCAAACAACTGACGGTTGAGTTCAACACCGACACCGACGACATCTATTTGGCCTATTTTGCCCCATACCCCTTTGATCGCCATTTGAACTTGTTGGCCTTTGCCCAACAGTCGGCCTTGAGCACCCTGGTCAATTTGGGTGAAACCCTGGATGGCCGCGATTTTGACATGCTGGTGATCGAAGACGAGGAAGTGGATTTGACCGAAAAACTGAATGTTTGGATGATTGCCCGCCAACACCCCGGCGAAACCATGGCCGAATGGTTTGTAGAAGGTTTTTTGGAATCCTTGTTGGACCAAGACAACCCAACATCCAGACAATTGTTGCAACAATGTCGCTTCCATGTGGTGCCCAACATGAACCCGGACGGTTCCTATCGCGGCAACCTGCGCACCAATGCCTCTGGAGCCAATTTGAATCGCGAATGGATGGAACCGACGATGACAGCCAGCCCGGAAGTGTACTTGGTGCGGGAACAAATGCATGCGCGTGGGGTGGATCTGTTTTTGGACATCCATGGTGATGAAGCCATTCCGTACAACTTTGTCGCCGGTTGTGAGGGCAACCCCAATTACAACGAACGCCTCAAACACCTGGAAGACACCTTCAAAGCGGCCTGGGCAGCGGCCAGTCCGGATTTTCAGGATGTGTACAAATACGACGACGATGAGCCAGGCAAAGCCGATTTGCGCATCGCCACCAACTACGTGGGACAAACCTTCAATTGCCTGTCTTACACCGTTGAACAACCGTTCAAAGACAACCATGATTTGCCGGATGAACAGTACGGTTGGTCGCCAGAGCGGTGCAAGAAATTCGGTGAAGATGTGTTGATCGCGATCAACAACACCGTACCCGCGATCAAGTCCAGCCAATGACCCAAGCCGAATTTTTGGTTGAGTTTGGCTGGGTGATCGCCGTGGTCGTGTCGGTTGGGGTGATCAGTTGGGCCATTTTGCTGCTGCAAGCCGTGTTTCATGACAAGCGCATCGCGCTGGTCGGGGTGTTCGGCGCCTTACTGGTGGCTTATCCAGCGGTGTTTCCTGAACTGGTGCCGGTGGCCGTGGTGTTCAAATACGTGGCCGCTGGGATCAACCTATTGTTCCTGGGCTGGTTCTTGTTGACCCAATACAAAAAACCGGTGGTCTACCTACCGGTGTTGGGCTTGTTGCTCTGTGCCTTGGTGGGATATCGTTTGTATGAAGCCTACCAACTGGCCTTGTAAGGCGAATTAGAATGGCATCAAAGAGAAGGCGTGATGCAATCGTGTCCAGCCAATCTGGTGAGTTTTTGCATGTTCATAACGCCCGAGCCATACCCAGCTAATTGACTGGCCCAAGTCACATTTACTTGATCAGAGCCACTAAAAATCAACTGAATGTCTCCCCATGATTGTTGGTTGATGTCGCTGGGGCGGAAATTTGGGGGAAAATTGGTTCCGGTGAATCGTGACAAATTCACCTGTGAATTAGTTTCGTTCAGATGCCCTGATCCGGTCATCCAGACTGGCTGGCCATCAAGGAAAGCGAACCAAGTGGCTAATACAGAGTTTTGGCCATTGACATTGACCACTTGTATGCTCAGCCCATGGCCTGATTGATTGGGATCCAAGTAGCTGCCACTGAGGCAGCCTGCGACATCTGAGCTGATGACTGCGAGTTTTTCAATGGACATGTGACCTGCTTCAAACCCAGGTTGATCAGAAAACCACAGGGCCTTTCCTGATTCGGCACTGGCAAATTCAAATTCCAGTGTTCCCCATTTTTCAAATTCAATTTCTGCCGGATTGTGATTGGGTGGAAAGCTGGTTCCTGATGCCATTCTCATGGCTATCTGAGCCCGGCCATTAATCATTTTACCCACACCCAACAGCCAAATGGGCTGCCCATTCTGATAGGTGTACCAATAAGCGAGTAAGCGTTGGTTTTGGTTTGGATCCAAGGAATCTAGTAATTCCAAATACCACCCGTGACCACCCTGTTGATTGTTGAACCAAGGGCCGCTAATGTCCAAGGTGGGCATGCCTAAACCGGCCTCCTCGGTGTAAAAAATGAAGTCATTACTGAACAAGCCATCGGGGTTCTGAACTTGCAGAAAATGCTGTCCAACCAGATCGGGTAAATGAGTTAATGTGATGACCAGAGTTTCTTCATGGCAGTCAGGCATTTGTCCTCCATTGAGACAGTCCACGGTTCCTGTAACCCGTTGACCATCTATCAGGATATGAGCTGTCGGTGCGACATGTCTGCCACTCAATATGATTTGTTTGGAACCTTCAGAAGACACTGGAAATTGTTGCGCACCAGTTTGTTGCTGCAAACTGCCTGATGTCCACAATGCCGGTTGCGGATGAGTGACATCCACATGCGCTCCCACCCTGGCTGTTAACGTGCCAACCAATTGTCCCGATTCAACCATTGATATTAATTGCGATCTGTCAATGGGGTTAATCATATTGGACAGCCAATATTGTTGTGCAAAGAATTCGATTTCGATGTTCTTGGGTGGTGATTCTGTTGTTGTCGTGACGTTTCCTTGGAGTAAGACACCTCCATCATGGGCAGCCGCCTCCAAAGCCACAAACATGGCTTCATATTGAGGCTCATTAATCGAGCTTGGGTTCAAAGGTATTTGACGGCCAAATGCACCAGAAAAACCAGTACTGCCCTCAGTGATCATGTTCCACACCGGATTGAATCGTGGTCTGGATGCCCACGACAATTGCCACATACGTTCCTCGGGAACACCTTGTCTGGCCAGCAATTCATAAAAAGTAAAGTCGATGATGTTCAGACGGCCTTGAGGCAATATCAACCAGCGATCATAGGCTCCTCTGAAAGTGGGCGCATCCATTCCTGATCCAGGCGTGTTGGTACTGACCCAAAATGGCATCCGATGACAGTTGCCACATACATTGGGGTTCGGACCACCCTGTTCGTCCCCCAAAATGTGAAATAAATTAAACCCCGCTTTGGCCCGATCACTCAATTCATTGGTCATGGACCTTCGTTGCGCTGGTGGGTAAGGGATGCTGAGTAAAAAATTGGCCATGGCATGGCGCTCTGACTCAGACAAAGCGCCAGCTTGTCCGGATTCGTTGATGGGACAGTTTCCGACCATACACATGGTAGATGCCAATCCACCATCAACCAAGTTCCGGGTGCAGCTCACTGGGTCCTGGAGTTGACAATTGGCTGGTTGAGGTGCGTTGATGCTGGCAGTATTGATGCCGCCATAAGGATCTCCTGGGATGCCATCCCAATGGTATGGGGCAGTGTCTTGTAATCCCCTGATTGGCATGGTGCTGCGTGGGGGTATTTGGTCGCAACCTGGCAAGTCGCAAATGGGTGTATTCAACACCCACAACAGTTGGTCAGTACCACCATCTGGGTGGCAGCTTTCACAAGAAAAAGTTTGGCTGGTTGACGCTTTGGCATTGTTGAAAGCCAACCGCCCCATTTTTACGACAGGATGGGTTGGGTCGGGCAGAGAAATGGTGCGCTGAACTGTGGGTGACATTAAATTGTCCACCACCACTTTGGAAACTGAATTATCGACGGCATTCAACACCCAGGCAGTAGTTAATCGACCATTGGAATCGTGAGCCAATGCAAGGCCTCTTGGCACGCCGCCAACTTGAACTCGACTGATAATTTGTTGGCTTTCAGCATTGAGCAAGATCAATTGATTAGATCCGGCAGCGGTGATCACCAAAGTGCTGTCATCTTGGCTGATTTGAATGGCAAATGGAGTGGCGACAGCTTCACCCAGTGGTGGGTTGGTCGGCGGCAAGGGCTCCAACTCGATGTGTTGTGGTGATTGGCATGATTCACCACCACACGCCACTTTTGTAATGCGATTTAAAAACGCCCGATTTTCCATTTGAAGCAAGCCATCACCAAAAGTCCCACTGGCTCCATTTTTATCGTTGCGGGCATCGGTTTGGGTGATATAAATATCCCCTTTTGAATTGACTGCGATACCATACAATAAGGTGCCCAGGTGGGAGACTGTCTCTATTAACTGATCAGTGGCGGTGTCATAAATGAACAGGTCACGATCAGGGATGTCTGGATGCTTAACCACATCCACCACAATGTTTTGTGAAAGCACATTGTTGTTGTTGACCACATGTTCAGTGGCATCAAAGGTGCATAAACTGACTGCCGGTATCTCTCCCACGCATCCTGATATCTGGGTTTGATTATTGGACTCAAAAGGAATGACATACAAGCGGTCATTTTTGACTGCCATGGCCCGGGGATCTTGCGCCCTGATACTTAATTTCTTGATGATCTCCAAATTGTTGGTGTCAATGACTGCGATTTGATTTTCAGATGAAAGGGCCACATAAGCTTTGTGGTTGTTGGCAAAGACCACTCCAACCGGTTCATCAAAACGGGTGACCAGAGATTCTGGAGCAATGTCTTGGATGGTGGCAATGACTTGCAAGTATGTGGGGCTGTTGGGTTGATTGTCAATGATGCTGACAGAATCTGAAATGTGGTTAGAAACCCAGATTTGTGTGCCATCGGGCTTGAGGGCAATTGACACCGGATCTATCCCAACTGGAATTTGAAGCAACCATTGGGCGCTGATGGTATCGATCACATCAACCGTGTCATTGGGTGTGTTGACCACGAACAAAAGGTTTTTGTGATCCAGTACCAAGGGTTTGCTGTGAGGACTGAGAAAATTGGGATGACCTGCGGGTTTAATTCCTGCCATCAATGGCACTGTAATGATCAAGTTGACCAAGGTGCCCAAAAACAAAGTGTGAAACAAAATTCGGACCTGTGACCTCATTTGTTTGTAGCCATGAAGATTCATCAGACTGCACCTCAATGAAAACGTTGTTCATTGAGTTTAATACGAATACTTTAGTATGTCCATACAATATTCGTCGACTTGACCAGATTAACCGTCAATGACGGTCTGTCGCGATGCTTAAACTTTTCAGGGTTTGACGTAATTCAAAGGATTGACCGGTTGCCCATTTTTGCGGATTTCGAAATGCAAATTATTGACATTGGTGCCGGTTGAACCCAGCTCGGCGATGATTTGACCGCGGGTCACAGATTCACCTTCTTTCACTTTCAGTGATTTGTTGTGGCCGTAGGCACTGAGGTATTGCTCATTGTGCTTGATGATCACCAATTCACCGTAGCCCAACAAGCCATTGCCGCTGTACACCACCACCCCGGCTTCAGCTGCTTTCACCGGTTGCCCTTCTTGCCCACCAATTGAAATGCCTTTGCGCGCCGGGTTGCTGGCCAAAAACGTGGTGCGGATTTTGCCCTGGGTGGGCCACAGCCATTTCAGATTGCTGTTGGTGGGGGTGTTCACCACCACCGGCTTGCGGGCCGGGGGTTGGGTGGTGGTTTGGCTGCTGGGCGGTTTATTGGTCTGGGCATTGCCCTGTGTATTGCCCTGAGTATTGCCCTGTGTGGTTGCCGGTTTGGTGGCCGCGGTCTTGGCCGCTTGCCCAGCTGGCTTGGTGGTGCTGGGCTTGGCACTGATCGGTTGGTTGGTGACCAGTGGTTTGGTTTGGACGGTGTTGGAAGATTTTTGCTGACTGGGCTTGAACACCTTTTTTTGGGGATCCGGTCCGGTCAGACGAATGACTTGGTCGGGATAAATGCGGTAGGGTGGTTTGATGTTGTTGATCGCGGCCAGGGTCTTGTAATCTTTTTGGTAACGAAAGCCGATCGAATACAACGAATCGCCTTGGACCACTTTGTGGGTTTTGGGTGTTTGTTTTGGCACGTGTCGGGCACTTGATTTGGTTTGGCTGCGGTGCGGTTTGCTTTTCACTTCGTCCACCACCGCAGGGCGCCTGGGAGCACATGACCACAAGCCGAACAGCAACAACATGACCAACCCAATGCGCATTTACCGAACCACACCCTCCAACAACGGCACAAAAATCACATCACCCAGGAATGTTTCCTGGTACCCATGTTCTTGTTTGACCAACGCAAGCAATTTTTGTTTCCGCCCATCGCCCACTGGCAAGATCATTTTACCGCCGATCACCAATTGGTCCAGTAAATCAAATGGCACGGTTTCCGGTGCCGCCGTGATAATGATGGTGTCAAACGGGGCTTCGCTGGGCCAGCCATCATGGCCGTCAGCGGTTTTGCAGCGGATGTTTTGGTATCCCAGCCTGATGAACAGGCGCCGGGCGCTGCGGGTCAATTTGTCGATCCGCTCGACACTGAACACCTGCCCGGCCAGCTGGCCCAAAACCGCGGCTTGGTAGCCCGATCCGGTGCCCAATTCCAACACCTTGCCAGGCAGCGAATCGCGGATCACTTCTTCGGTCATGCGGGCCACCACATAAGGCTGTGAGATGGTCTGACCGTATTTGATCGGCAGCGCATCATCTTCGTAAGCCCGGTGGGCCAGGGCTTCATCAATGAACAGGTGGCGGGGAATTTCGGCCATGGCTTGCAACACCCGCTCATCGGCAATGCCGCGTTGGCGCAGGCGGTCAATCATGCGTTGCCGCGTGCGGTTGGAAGTCATGCCAATACCCGCTGAATTCATATCGTTTTGGCCCAGGTGGCCAAGTCATCAATGAAATCATGCTTGGTCATGTCGGTTTGCATTGGAGATATCGACACATAGCCGTTTTTCACGGCATGAAAATCGGTGCCGTCGCCGGCATCGGCCTCGGGCCCGGCCGGTCCAATCCAATACATTTTAAAGCCGCGGGGATCGCGAATGGGGATGGCGTTTTCGGCTTTGTGTCGGTAACCCAGGCGGGTGATCTTCAGGCCTTTGATTTCCTCGATCGGTAGATTGGGCACATTGACATTCAAAATGGTGTCTTTGGGCAAGGGGTGCATGATCACGTGTTGGATGATCTTTTTCAGAAAATGGGTCACGGTGTGAAAATCTCGGGGTCGGCGGTTTTCCTTGACTGAATCCAACACAATCGACACCGCAATGGCCGGCAAACCCAAGTAACGGCCTTCAATGGCCGCCGCCACGGTCCCGGAATACAACACATCATCACCCAAATTGGCAGCGTTGTTGATGCCGGAAATGACCATGTCAGGTTCCTGGTCCAGCACCCCAGTTAAGGCCAGGTGCACACAGTCGGTGGGCGTGCCATACACACTGAACACCTCATCGGACACTTTTTCCACGCGGATGGGTCGGTCCAGGGTCAATGAATTGCTGGCACCCGAACGGTCGCGGTTGGGGGCAAACACCACCACCTCGCCCAATTCTTTGAGCATTTCGGCCAAAATTTTGATGCCTTTGGCATTCACGCCGTCGTCATTACTGACTAAAAATTTCATGGGATTCGTTTTCTTGATCAGGGGACATTATAATCAGTCAGCTGCGGTGATTAAATAGCGCCTCCCCAAAAACCAACAATTAAACCTCCAATCTAAGTCAACAATCAGACCATGAACAAAACCAATTCCCCAAGCCATTGCAAACAGTTGGAACGGATGTACTTGTCAGCCCCATTCAATGCCTTGTTTCAACCCCAAATCCAGGTCCAGGAAGGGCAGGCCACCATCACCATTGAGCTGAAACCCGATTACCACCATGCAGCCAATGCCGTGCATGGTTCGGTGTATTTCAAGATGTTGGATGACGCGGCTTATTTTGCCGCCAACTCATTGGAGCCCGAATTTTTTATGCTCACCACCACCTTCACCACCTACCTGACCCGTCCAGTCAGTGAAGGCACCTTGCGCGCTGTGGGCCGCGTGGTCAACCAGAACCGCAGCCAAATCATTGCCGAAGCCGTGGTGTACAACGCCGCTGACCGGGAAATTGGTCGCGGCAACGGGGTTTTTGTGCGCAGCAAGAACCGCTTGAACGCCATTGCGGGTTACCGGGGTGATGGCGGCCCGTAAGTCGCTTTTCTTGGCCCAATTCTTGGGTAAATCCGATCAATAGTGCTGTTTTTTGGCCGGCATTGGATAACGCCAAACGCGGCAATTCCTGACAATTGAAAGCAGGTTGAGTACCGGTTTGTGGCGGTTCGCCAACACAACCACGTGCCCATCAACCAAACATTTTCAATCAACAGGAGAACACAATGAAACATCTGTATACAAAACTTGCGCTGATGGCCTCTCTGGCTGTGCAGTTGCCAGTCATGGCCCAAAGTTCGATTGGTGGCAGTCGCCCCGGTGGTAACGAAGGCAATGGCATCATGGGCATCAATGATGCCGATGTGGTGCCCGATCTGTACCTCATTAAATTCAGCCAAGCCCAATTGTCTGAATACAACCCAGAAGACAAAAGAGGTCCCACTTATAAAGAATTCATGATCGAGACGGCCAAGAACATGGCCAGTGAGTATGGTGGTGAAATGATGGCGGTGTATCACCACAGTGTCAAAGGATTCTTGCTGAAATCACACAGTCGCTCAGCGGTCGAATCGATGACCAGAGATCAACGGGTGGCGTACATCTATGCCGACAAGGAGACCACCCTGAACAACACCCAATTCAACCCCACTTGGGGATTGGACCGTGTTGATCAGGAATCATTGCCATTGGACCAGCGTTACCACTACGATTTGGATGGGTCTGGTGTCAATGCCTATGTGTTTGATACAGGGACAGTAAACCATGCTGACTTCAACGGCCGTGTCAGCGAAAATATAGACTTTGTAACTGGGTCTGGTGGTGGACTGGGAGGTTGTGATGTGGTTGGCCCACCTCCGCGTCCTGGTATTGACCCACCGACGATTTGTTTTAGTGATTGTAACGGCCATGGTACCCATGTGGCGGGTACCATAGGCAGCCAATCATGGGGTGTGGCCAAAAACGTCAACATTTTGCCCATCAGGGTTTTGGGGTGTTCCAATACCGGCAAAGTCTCAGACTTGATTGCTGGCATTGAATGGCTAACCGAGAACTACCAAAGACCAGCTGTGGCAAATATCAGCATTGGTGCCGCTTACAACCAACCTCTGATGGAAGCGGTGGAAGCTTTGATTGATCTGGATATACCTGTGGTGGTCTCCGCTGGGAACAGCAATTTTTATGAATACTCGCAATCGCCTGCCAATGTACCGGATGCCATCACGGTTGCTGCCACCAATCAAAACGATTGGCGCTGGGTAGATTCAGCCAACTCTGGCTCAAATTATGGTCCTGTGGTGGATTTATTTGCGCCCGGCGAAGACATCCTATCAGCCGATAAAAACGGCGGCGCCAGCTATAAAACTGGTACTTCCATGTCGGCACCACATGTGGCTGGAGCTGTGGCCTTGTATTTACAGGATAATCCCAATGCAACAGTTGCTCAAGTCACCGATGCGATATTATCCGGTGCGTCATTGGGGAAAGTGATGGCAGCTGGTACGGATACACCCAATCGATTGCTCAATGTGACCAACCTGACCGGTTCAGAGCCTGTATCAGAGCCGGATGAATATGATGATGTTTCAATCAGGGGCTACACCGACGACAACCCTGGAGATGCGGTGGTGACCTATGCCGGTGACCACCAAGCGCACAATTTTCATGATGCAGGGGATGAGGATTGGATCATTTTTGCCCTCGGCTTCAATGATCCTGTGAGCATTCTGACCATTTCACAAAACACCGGCATGCCCAATGTCGGCGCGCGTTTGGAAGCCTACCGCGTTGATGGCGGGTTTTCAGAATTGGGTAATGGTCGTTACTCCATTGATGAAGCCGGATTGACCCTGGTGGCATCATCCATGCAGGATGGGGACAATGCCGTGCATGTCATTAATGACGTGTCCCTGTCAGAAGTGTTTGTGGTCAAAGCCACCTCCGCTGGTAAGGTTGGCGCCGACAGTGCTTATGGCCTGTCCAGTTCGCATGTGGGCGCTTTGGACATCGATGAGTATGATAATGTGCCGCTCAGAGGCTACACAGACAATGCACCAGGTGATGCGGTGGCCACTTTCGCCGGAGAAATGTATTGGCACACCATTCATGGCACACAAGATGTGGACTGGAGCATCTTTGCCATTGGCCCTGGGGTGACGGCAGAATTCAACATTGGCGGCATGCCATATACCGACCGCATTTCGGTGCTGAAATTGGAAGGCTATCGTTTGGATGGTGACTATGAAGACTTGGGCAATGGTCGCTGGATCATTGAGGACAGTGACCTGACCCACTTACAAACAGTTGCCGACGGGTCCCACGACAAGCGCATCGTGGTGCACAACAGCAGCAATGAAGTCAAAGCGTATTTATTCAAGACCAGCATCTTGCAGCAAGGTGGCCATTACAAGGCCTGGGTGGAAGCCGCTGATTGATTTTTCACCAGATCTGGCTTGTCAACGGAATGGCAAGCCAGACCAAGCACCATTTTTGGGCCACAAATCACAACTATTGAGCCAATCAGCTTGTATAGTGCGTCCGTTGCGGCATAATGGCAGCGTGTGGATGAGCCAGGCACTGACTCCCGCCTGGCCACCACAACAAAAATAATGTAATTACTAACTAAATTAGAGAGCGTGTGTATGTTTAAAAAATGTTTGGGACTTGTCGTCCTCACAATTGCAATGATTGTGGTAACGATCACTTACAGTGAACAGTCAAATTCGGAACCTGGCGGACCTCCCAGTCAAGGTCAATTGGTTTGTACCTTTCATGGACAATTTATTGGAGTGGCCTATTCACAAGAAGGATGTTTGGATCATGTGACAGAATCGATGAAAGAACATGACAACCCTTTGGATTGTATCAGTACAGACCCATTGTATTGATTTAATCTCGACTTTGGTGTTCAGTCAATAACATGAATTGCTGTGACATTTGAGCAAACCGAAGAAGTTTGTTCGGTGAAATACAAGGC
Source organism: Marinicella meishanensis (assembly GCF_019931145.1). Lineage (GTDB taxonomy): Bacteria > Pseudomonadota > Gammaproteobacteria > Xanthomonadales > Marinicellaceae > Marinicella > Marinicella meishanensis. The sequence continues at coordinate 309,348 of NZ_JAIOUV010000003.1, forward strand.
ATTTCCACAGGCAGAAATCTTGCCAAATTAAAGATAAATAATTTATGAAAGGAAAATTCAATATGAAATTTAAGTCAATTTTATTAACGGCCACTCTGTCAGTGATTTTGTTCAGTGTTGAAGTGAAAGGTAACGAAGAAAAAAATTCACGAGACCGCACTAATTTTGTTTGCTACACGCATGATGAAGAAAATTTCAGCAGCTTTCACATCGATTTTGCTAAGTTAATTGGTCCTATGGCATCAGATGCCGTCTGCGCTGATGTCCTGGTTGCCAATAACCGAGAGATGGAATTTCCGCATGGCAATGGGATCAACACCCACGACTCACCCATGGATTGTGTCAAAGCAGTGCCAGAAGGCTGAATGAATAATCATGTGATAAACGACTGACACCATCAGTCTCCACACCTGCTCTGGCATTCATTGCCAGAGCAGGTTTTTTGTATTTTGGTGAAGAAGCCCATTGAATTGGTGCATGAAATCCAATTTTTCGCCATTTAGTTTTCTTTATACATTTTATAGTAAGACCCTTGTTCCAGGTTCTTTCAAGAACTGATTGCCTGATGCCAATTCAATGACCGCACACCCAAATTTGTAGAATGGGTTTATACTGTGCTGGTGTACATTTTTTATTCAGCCGTGTGTCATAAGGTTTTATTCTTGTTGGTTTTCATCTTTGGAAGCTTTTTTGTTAAAGCCCAAAACTTTCACCATGTATCAACTGATTCAGGTCTGGATCACCCATATGTCCGTTCCATTATTCAAGGGGGAGATGGACGGATCTGGGTAGCCACCTTAAAAGGGGTGAGTATCTATGATGGTTATGAATTGAAAAAACTCACTGGTAAAGGGTTTGATCACTTGAATAAAGTCATCAGCATGCAACTGCAGTCGGACAGTTCAATGATCGTGATTGGCACGGCAGAATCTGGGGTCTTTCTGACGGATGGAAACAGGATCAGCACAGTGGAATGGCAGGTTCCCGGACCGACTGACCATTTAAATGATGTCATTGTTGTGGGCAAACAAATTTGGCTGATCTATCCCAATGAGATTTTTCTCATGCAGGAAACAGTGGTAAGCAAATCCATAACCAACCCAATCAAACGCAGAACCTATTCTGCCTTGTTTGATGCCAATACTGGACATGTGTGGCTGGCTGGGACTGACCGGGTGTTTCGTTTGGACGTGGACAATTTAGCTGCTCAAGAAGTATTGATCAAAGCCGAAACAATGAACCGCAGAAAACTGACATTGGCTCTGGGTGAAATGGGACAACTGTGGCTGGGAAGGTCTGATGGTTTGTATCGATTGGACACGGTTTGCGATTGCTTTGTGCCAGCTTTTGATGTATTCACAGGCATGGAAATTTCGGACTTGGTCAGCATCAATCAGCAATTGTGGATTGCAACGCCAGTGAATGGATTGCACATGTATGACTTCAGAAGCCAAAATAAAAAGCAGTTCAAAAAAGGAAATTTAGCGGCTGGTCAGATCAGTGACAACAGTGTCATGTCCTTGTATGGGGGTGAAAATGACATGCTTTGGTTAGGTACATTTAATAACGGCTTTCATTTCATTGATACAAAAAATTTGGCTTTCAATCCAATGTACAACCAACACGCTGGATTGTCATGCAGTTCTGGAACCACTGTTTTTGATGTCTATGAACAGCCTGGTGGAATGTTGTGGTTGGCGACGGAGCAAGGATTGGTCATGCATCAGCCATCTACGCAGCGTTGTGAATCTTTTGTCACCAGAGGTTTGGTCGATAATACACCACAAGCCAAGCTGATTTATTCAATATTCCCAGTTCAGCCCGATTTGTTTTGGTTAAACACCTCCGAGGGTTTGTTGAGCTTTGACTTATTAAGCCATAAATTCCAACCATTGGGTGATTCAAATTTTTTGGCCAGCAACTATTTCATCTCTGGGGCTGGGGCCAGTGATTACTACCTGGGTGCCTCTGACGGATTGTATTTGATGGATGGATCAATGCAAATATCGCAAAAAATTCCTGTGGCAGGCACTGGTGACTCCACAATTCTGATCGATAAACACATCACAACAACATTGGGTCAGCATTATTTTGGAGCCAAAGAGGGCTTGTTTAAGTTAAGAGCTAATGAACTGGTTCCATTTCCCGTTCAACTTGAAAACGGTTTGCAGGTTAATCACATCACCGGATTGGCCAGTGATAATCAGGGTGGCTTCTTGTTGGCTTCTGAAGAAGTTGTGCTGGTTCATGTAGACCACCAAGGGCAGATAGAGGATTTGTCTGGTTTGTTTGAAACTGTAAACAATCAGCCGCTGATTTATGAAATGATTTGGGTTGATGATGCGCTGTGGTTGTCCAGCGACATGGGGATTTATCGGTTGAATTCAAACCATTCAGAAGTGCTGCACTTTGGTCCTGAAGATGGGTCAATCAATGGCGGATTCATCAAGAAAGCAAGTCATCTAGGTGCATCAGGCACCGTTTACTTTGGTGGTAAACAAGGATTGGTTGCCTTTAAACCAGAGGCCATCAAGACCAATTTGACAGCGCCAAAAATTGTGATCACAAAAGTCAATCAACTCAACAAATCATTGACGATGGGAGAGCAGCTGTTGGGTGGATTTCAGCTCAATCAGGACGTCAATCAATTAAAAAAAATGCAGCTGAATCACCAAGATTTGACCATTGGATTTGAGTTTGCGGCTTTGGACTATGCCAGCCCTGAGGACAACCGATATGCTTTCAGGTTGTTGGGTTTTAATGACACTTGGAACATGGTTGATGCCAAGAACAGAACGGCCACTTACACCAACTTGAATCCAGGAGAATACACTTTTGAAGTGAAGGCTGCCAATAAAGACGGGGTGTGGACTGAACAACCCAAGTCATTGGCCATCACAGTCAAACCTGCCCCCTGGTTTTCACCACTGGCTTATGCCTTGTATGTACTGACTTTTGTGGTGGCCTTGTTTGCCTTTATTCGTTACCGCACTGCGGCGGCCAACAGGCGGGCCCAGCAACTTGAAGTGGAGGTCAATCAGCGCACCCAGGAACTGAAAACCCAGAAGCAGATGGTGGAGTCGTTGTTGGATCACAAGAATGAATTGTTTGCCAATGTCACCCACGAATTCAAGACGCCACTGGCTTTGATCAAGGGGCCCACCGATGAATTGCTCAAAGAGGGTGAGCTGTATCCACACAAATCGAAGTTGAACATGATCAAACGCAATGCCAATCGTTTGCTGGTGATGGTGGGGCAGATTTTGAAATTGTCTGAAGTGGAACAAGAACAAGCCGTGGTGCGGGAAAACCAGACGGTGGAGCCGGTGTTGAACATGTTGTTTGAGGCTTATGCCATCTTGGCCAGAGACAAAAACATCCGCTTGCATTTGGACAACCAATCCAAGTCCCAGATCCACGCCACCGCCGAATATTTGGAAATGGTGGTGGGTAACCTGTTGTCCAACGCCATCAAATACACCGGCGTGGGAGGCGAGGTGACCCTCAGCAGTATGGACCAAGATGGGCAAGTGATCATCACCGTCAAAGACACCGGTTCAGGCATAGCCGAGCAAGACCAGAGCGCAATATTCGACCGTTTCACCCGCTTGGACAGCCACCGCAACATCCAAGGGACAGGCATTGGTCTGGCGGTGGTCAAAGAAATCACCCAAGCCAACGGTGGGCAAGTCAGCTTGATCAGTGAGTTGGGCCAGGGCAGTGCATTCACCATTCGCATGCCGCAAGCCCAATGGCAAGAACTGGTGTCCATGGAGTCAACGGTGGTTGATCAAATGGTACAAAAAACGGCGCATGAAATGGTTGAGGACCAATTACCCACCACCGCCAAAAAGCGCAGCGCGGCCATTAAACTTCTGGTGATTGAGGACAACGCCGACATGCGCACCCACATCGATGATGTGCTGCGAGATAAATACCACTGTTTTTATGCCGACCGTGGACAAAGCGGCATTGCCACAGCACTCAAAGAAATGCCGGACATCATCATTTGTGATGTGATGATGCCAGGGATGGATGGCTTTCAAGTCACCCGCATATTGCGGCACGACGCCAAAACATCTCACATTCCCATCATCTTATTGACGGCATTGAATACCAAAGAAAGTCGCATCAAGGGCTGGCGGGAAAACATTGATGTCTACTTGACCAAACCGTTTGATGCCAGTGAATTGCATGCCACATTGGGGGCCGTTTTGAATGTGCGGAAAATTTTGCAACAAAAGACCCAGGCCAGTTTGGGCGTTTCAGGCACCACCGAAAACTTGGATTTGCCCAAGCAGGACCTCAAGTTTGTCAAAAATTTGAAGTCAGTCATTGCTGAAAATTACCCTGACATCATGTTCATGCGGCCGCAATTGGCCAGCGCTATGGCCGTCAGTGAACGGCAGCTGCAGCGCAAAGTCAAAGCCTTGGTGGACGACAGCCCGATGAATCTGTTGCGCGATTATCGACTGGAAATGGCTGCTGCCAAGTTGGCCGAAGGCTTACAAGTCGGTGTCGTGGGCGATGATTGTGGCTTCAGCTCCGTGTCTTACTTTGCCGCCTGCTTCAAGAAGAAGTACGGCATGACACCCAAGAAATACCAAATGACTGTCAATAAAAAAACGTGAGCTTGACTGCGACTTGATATAATCGGTCATTCAATCCACTCGGTGTTCTCCTATGAACGATGCACAATTCAAGGCAGTGATTGCTTACCTGCAAGGCTTGCAAGATGACATTTGTCAGCAGTTTGAACAGCTAGATAGCCGCCACGCCTTTGGTGAAGATGCCTGGCAGCATGTCGGCGGTGGTGGTGGGCGCACGCGGGTGCTCAATGGTGAGGTGTTCGAGCAGGCTGGGGTGAATTTCTCTCACGTCATCGGCGCACAGTTGCCAGCCGCGGCGACGGCCAAGCGGCCTGAGATGGCCGGGCAAGGCTTTGAGGCATCCGGGGTGTCGTTGGTGGTGCATCCTGACAATCCATTCATCCCGACTTCGCATGCCAACGTGCGGGTGTTTCGCACCAAACCGATCGGTGATGAGCCAGCCCATTGGTGGTTCGGGGGTGGCTTTGATTTGACGCCGTTTTATCCGTTTGAAGAAGATGTGCGGCATTGGCACCAAGTGGCCCATGACGCTTGTCTGCCATTCGGTGAGGATGTTTACCCCAAATACAAACAATGGTGTGACGAGTATTTTTACTTGAAACACCGCGGTGAGACCCGTGGGGTGGGTGGTTTGTTCTTTGATGACTTGAATGAATGGGGTTTTGAACGCTGTTTTGAATTTTTACAAGCGGTGGGCAATGCCTATTGTGAAGCCTATGTGCCGATTGTCAAACGACACATGCACAGTGTGTTTGATGATGAACACAAACAATTCCAAAAATACCGCCGGGGCCGTTACGTGGAGTTCAATTTGGTCTACGACCGGGGCACTTTGTTTGGTTTACAATCCGGTGGGCGCACCGAATCCATTTTGATGTCCATGCCACCGGAGGTGTCATTCCGATACAACTACCAGCCTGAAAGCGGCACCCAGGAAGCCCGCTTGTATGAGTTTTTGCAACCACAAGATTGGTTAACGTGAAATACCGGACGCTGATCCATGGTCAGCTGCAACTGTCGGCCATTGGCTTGGGTTGTGCCAGTTACTGGGGCCAAAAGTACTTTTCTGAAAAAAAAGCCATTCAGGTGGTGCACCGGGCCCTGGAACTGGGGATCAACTATTTCGACACCGGCCACAGCTATTCGGGTGGTCATGCCGAAGTGCGCTTGGGTTTGGCCTTGCAGCAATACGCAGGCAGCCTGTCGCCGGTCATCAGCAGCAAAGTCGGCACCCGGGTGGGTCATTTGGGTCGGTTGGACAAAGATTTTTCACCCCAGTGGATTCGCCAATCGTGCGAACAATCATTGCGCCAGTTGCGCCTGGAACAGCTGCCGTTGTTGTTTTTGCATGGGCCCAACCCTGAAGATTTCAATGACGACACCTATCAAGTGCTGGCGGAACTGCAAGCAGCGGGTAAAGTCGGTTTGGTGGGGGTCAATGCCTTCGATGACCACATCATTCAGCTGGCTGCTGACAGCGGCCAATTCCACTGCATCATGCTGGATCACAACATCTTGTCCCAACACCGGGCCCAAACCATCGCCCAATTGACGGCACAAAACCTGGATGTGGTGGTGGCCGGCGCCATCGCCGGCGGACTCTACGACCGGCGCTTCAAACGGTTTCGTGGCATGAAGTCTGTGTGGTATTGGTTGCGGGCATGGAAGAACAACCGCGCGCTGTTACAGCGGGCCCGCCGTTTTGCGTTTTTGAATGATCAACCCACCGGCACCGCCACCCAATGGGCCTTGGCCTATGTGTTGCAACTCCCGGCGGTGAAGTCGGCTTTGATCGGCACCACTTCGGTCGCGCATGTGGAGGAATTGGTCCAGGCAGCTGACCTGACACTGCCCAGCGAACTGCTGGCGGCCATTGAGGCCCAAGCCAATTCTGCAGACACCCCATAATCCGGTTAAGAACATCAGTTCATAAGCAATAACTCAAAGCCTAATCGAAGTGTGGTCAGACAAACATTCATCTAAAGTTGTGTTGGGCTTCGATAGGTTCAAACATCTGATCGATCTTTTTGACAAGTTCACTGAGTTTGTCGAAGTGTCAGTAAGTCCGCAAGTACATCAAGTCTTAGGGGCTGCGACAGGCTCAGCCAGCTGGTCGGTCTTGTTGAATAGTCACTGATCACCTTGTCGAGCTTGGCCTGCCGTTGAACAAAGAAAGCTGCCCGATGCTGTGGTGATCGGTGCTCAATAATTATGGGCCTGATGGCGCTCAGGCCCGTTCAATCATTGCTCACAAACCAGGGTGTTGGCTGCGGGCCGGGTGATGGGCACCACATTGTAAGTGCCTGAGCCATAGTCGGCATCCAAAGCGTTAAAGGCAAAAGTGCCGCTGGTGCATTGTAAGTTCAATTCAATGCTGCCCCACAAGAACAACTGCACGTCGTTGGGGTTGAAATCGGCCCCAAACACACCACCCCGGGCTTGGTACACCTCGTCGAACACGATGTTGACGTTGCCGTTCGTCTCGGTGACGGTGCCACCGCTGCCAATGAACCAATCCTGGCCGCCATCCAAACCGTAGCTGTACCACAAGATCACCGCGTTGCCATTGATGGTTTGTTGCAGGTGGAAGCCTTCGCCACCACGGGTGGGGTCAAACCACGAACCAATCAGGCTGCCACCAGTGAGGGCTGGTGGTGGCAATTCGATGTCATCAATCTCACTCAGGGAAACGATGCCGTCGGCGGCCGCGATTTGTTGGATCGACGTGCGGAATTTGCGGCCATCGGGATAGGTGTACTTCATGTGGCCGCGGAAACTAAGCAAAGTCCCATCATTGGCCGTGACAAATGGTTCTGGTGGCAAGAATATCATTTCCACCGATCCAGCCGGCAACAATTCAACGGCTTCAGGGTCAAAGTCCGGTCCAAACACCCCGCCTGAGGCTTGCAGCACTTCCGGGAAGAAATAGGCATTGGTGGCCGCTATTTGGTTGGCCGACAAGAACCACTGGGCCTGTCCAGCGTCATCAAAGGTGTACCATTGCATCAGCACCTGATTGCCATCCAGCACTTCGATGTTGAAGCCTTCGCCCCCACGGCCCGGATCAAAATACAAAGCCGATGAAGGGTAGGCCACAGCGGGTCCAAAGGCTTGGTTGCTGACGGTGAAACTGATGGTGGTGTCAAACCCACCATTGATCGAATCAACCCCATTACTGTCCTCGTAGTTGACCCATTGACCACCGGCCCAGGTGACCGCGGTTTGGGGATCGGCATCGAGGCTTTGTCCAACCATGTCGGTGGTGAACAAGCGCCAATTCAGCTCGACGGTGTCGGCGGCATTGACCGCCGGGTCAATGTTGAAATCAACCACTGCGGTGTCGTCTTGATAAAACCCATAGCTTTCCCAGGCACTGGATTTTTCATTGACCCAACGGTGGTTGCTCAGGTTTAAGTCCACATCCACGCCATCCAGCTCAGCCCGCACGATGGGATCCAAAGCGGTCGATTGGCCGGGCAGGGCGGCAATTTCACCGGCCTCGTTGCGCCAGCGCATGGGCTTGTCAAAACGGATCAATAAACTGTAGTCTTTGCCGGACAAGATGTCTTGGTATGACACCTGATGCAAGGTCCGCTGGCCGTCTTCACCCATGTCCCATTCGGCATCATACACAATGGCATTGGTCGCCGGATCAACCACCCGCAGCTGGGTGATGGAAGGCGGACCGGCTTGGCCATACCATATGACCATATGTGACTCAGCCAGGTTTTCTCGAACCCTTTTGATTTCAGATTCAGGCAATATGAATCCATCATGGCCATTGATGGCAAAGCCGCCATAATCGGCCCCAAACCCGGGCAATTCTGGGTGGGTATCAGGCTGACCTTGGGCCGGTGCACTGCTGGGTTCAATCTCCAAAGTCCAAGAAGGGATTTCATACGTCACGGCAAAGTACTCGTCGGTTGAACCAATTCCAAATCCTGCCTGACTAGGCAGATCGAGGTATCGTTTGGCTCCCGGTAAATTTTGATGGTGTCTGGTGAAATCATTCAACAGCCGAGTTTGTAACGTGTTTCTGTTTTGGTTGAAAGTCAATTCAGAGAAAAATACTTGCGAATAGGAGTGCACATCCGTGTAAACCCGCATTTGATCGTCATCCACCAAATCAGCCGCCGCCAATCTGGCTTGGGTTTCTGGTTCAGAATCCACAAAAGGCCCATGATAACGCAATTCGCGAACATCTCCAGAGGAGCTGTTGCTGGTAGCCCAGTATGGGTTGTTGTTGCGGTTCAAGTCGACCCCATTAAGGTGGTCTTCTCGGGTGCTCAAGTCTTCATCGGTGTCACGCATGTTTTTGCGTCGCATGCGGCCATCTCTGGGCCAAAATTGAGGGCTGGTGATGTCATCTCCCAACCAATTGTCGGTGGGGTATCGCTGGGTTTGTAAAAAGCCATCGACGTTGTTAACCGGGATGGTGATGATGGTGGTGTTTTCCAGCAGGTACTGATAAAAAGAACGGTCATCACTGCGGTCATGGAAATCGGTGATGATTTGGGTCAGGGTTTCTGGAGACTGCCATTCCCGGGCATGAATGCCTCCATTGATCATCATGGCCCCTTCTTTGACGCCATATTGGGTGGTGTTGTCGGCATCACTGAGGACATAGGCCCAGATGTCGCGGTTGTAATGCGTCTGCCCCACCACATGGCCGGTGACATAGGCATTGTTCATGGCCATGGACTGGTGTTTGGTGAACAGGCCGTTGTAGCTGCGAAAGCCATCAAAAGGTTCGGGGGTGTCGACCGGAATGGGTACCGGATAACCCAATCCCAGCACACTGTTTTCTTCGGTCCAACTGCGGATGATGGTTTGGGCTTCTGCCACACCCAACCCCAGTGCCAGCAGCAGACACCATTTTCCAATAGGTGTTTTCATGGTCGACCTCCTTTGAATGACTGCAGCCAGGATTTCACCTGATCATCGGTATCATGCTCGGTGATCAATTCTTGCAAAGCGATTCTGGCGGCTTGGGAATGATTCATTTTTAAAGCGAGTAAGATGTGATTCTTTGATTCACGATTTGAGACCAGGTTGTAATGAGATTTCAACGCGTTGATCAATTGGATGTCTGATGTGCGGGTCATGGCAAAAGCCGCTGCAGCGGTGGTATTGGGCTTCAACAGTTGCTTCAACAAGGTTTTTTGCACTTGGGCATCATGCTGATATGGAGCCAATAAACTGGTGCTGAATGGATCGTCATCTGCCAACTCGACGGCATACAGCAGCATCGATTTGCTATCGGCTTCATTCAAATATGAGGGGATCTGACGCAACGTCCAATCCCTGACTGGTTGATCCTCAGAACCGATGGCAATTTTCAATAAACTCAAGTCACCGGTGATCAAGCCCAAGTGACTGATCAAGCGGTCATGAGCAGTCATGTTTGTGGCAGTGGTTTTGAGTCGTTCGGTCAATGCCTGGATGGTTTTCGCATCGGCCGAGGCAATGCTTCTTTTAATCCCGAGCCATTGCGGCTGGCGTTGTGGGTTGGCTTGGGCATTGATTTCAGCGATGGCGTCCAATGCCAAACCCAAGTCTTGATGCAACAGCTGATTCAGGCGCTTTTCGGTGCGGTACATGGTCCACACATTCTCAATCCCAGCTGCTTGGCTATTCAGGTGAAACACCGGCACCAACAAAGGCCCTTCATGACCCTGGCGGGTGGCTTGTACCTCGTATCCCTTCATCAGGTCTACCAGGCTTTGAAATTGGGGTTGCGGTGGCTGAGCAGCCAAAGCCAGCAACAACTCATGAAAAATGTACTCTTTTTGGATGGGTGCCAAGTCGGCCTGTTGCAGCGCCATGACAACTGCATCAGGGTCTTTGGCAGTAAAGTATTGTTGGGTGTAATCGCGGCTCAAGGCGTGTAGTTCGGGATCTGATGTCAATGCGCCAATTTCATGGTGGTCATAAACCACCGCGTGGGTCATAAATGACCAAGCAAGCAAACACAACAAAACACCTGTAGGCAGACATTTTTTCATGGACAACTCCGATGATGGTCGAATCAATGATTTTAGACGATGTGTTTCGTATAATCAATTAATGTTCAATGAATGCAGCAGGTTGGAAAAAATTTGCAGCCATATCAGTGGTCAACCATGGGGTCAATTTGGCTCCCAATCAAAATCATTGTTCCTCTGTGCACTGAATTGGTTAGAATCATGAATTCATGTGAAAAAGTGGTGGCTGAATGGTAAAATCTCTGGCTTTTGAATTGGCGCTGTTTGTATGACGCAATCAATGGATTTTGAAACCATTTCGATGGGTGAGTATGCCGAGCGATCTTACCTGGATTATTCGATGTACGTGGTGCTGGATCGGGCTTTGCCGTTTGTCGGTGATGGCCTGAAACCGGTGCAACGCCGGATCATTTATGCGATGAGTGAATTGGGCTTGTCAGCCCAGTCCAAACACAAGAAATCAGCGCGCACCATCGGTGATGTGATCGGTAAATTCCACCCCCATGGTGATTCGGCTTGTTATGAGGCCATGGTGTTGATGGCGCAGTCGTTTTCTTACCGCTACCCGTTGGTCGATGGCCAGGGTAATTTTGGTTCGGCCGATGACCCCAAATCCTTTGCCGCCATGCGGTATACCGAATCGCGCCTGACCCCGTATGCCAAAACCTTGTTGCGTGAATTGCCCCAAGGCACGGTGGATTGGGGGCCGAATTTTGATGGCACCTTGGAAGAGCCCTTGTGGTTGCCTGCGCGCTTGCCCAATGTGTTGCTCAATGGGGCATCAGGCATCGCTGTGGGTATGGCCACCGATGTGCCGCCGCACAACCTGAAAGAAGTGGCCACAGCCACCTTGCACTTGTTGGACCACCCCAAAGCGGAAGTGGCTGAGCTGTGTGAATTCATTCAGGGGCCGGATTACCCCACCCAGGCGGAAATCATCACCCCCAAAGCCGACATCTTGAAGATGTATGAAACCGGTCATGGTTCGATCCGCATGCGGGCGGTGTATGAACGCGATGGCAACGATGTGATCATCACGGCTTTGCCGCATCAGGCTTCAGGCAGCAAAGTGCTGGAACAAATCGCCAGCCAGATGCGGGCCAAGAAACTGCCCATGGTCAGTGACCTCAGGGATGAATCGGATCATGAAAATCCGGTGCGCCTGGTGATCACTGGGCGCTCCAATCGGGTGGATTTTGAGGCCTTGATGCTGCACTTGTTTTCGACCTCTGATTTGGAAAAGACCTACAAGGCCAATTTGAACGTGATTGGCCTGGATCGACGACCGCAGGTGAAGAACCTGAAAATGATCTTGCAGGAATGGTTGCGTTTTCGCACCGAAACGGTCCGCCGCCGCCTGCAATACCGGTTGGATAAAGTGGATGCCCGTTTGCACATCTTGGCCGGTTTGTTGATTGCTTATTTGGATCTGGATGAAGTGATTCGCATCATCCGTGAAGAGGATGACCCCAAAGCCGAGTTGATCAAGGCCTTTAAGTTATCAGAAATCCAGGCCGATGCCATTTTGGACACCCGCTTGCGCAATTTGGCACGCCTGGAAGAGATGAAGATCCGCACCGAGCAGATCGAGTTGCAAGCCGAGAAGGAAGAAATTGAGGGCATTTTGTTGTCCCGGGCCCGCATGAAAACCTTGATCCGCAATGAGCTGAAAGAAGACTTGGAACAATTCGGCGACGAGCGCAAGACCCAGTTGGCCAAGCGCGAAGCGGCACAGGTGTTTGATGAAACCAAGCTGGTGCCCAGTGAACCCAGCACCATCATCCTGTCCAAAGCCGGATGGGTCCGAGCGGCCAAGGGCCATGACATCGATACCGTTGGCTTGAATTACAAGGCCGGTGATGAGTACCAAGACCATGCACATGGACGCAGCAACCTGACTTCGGTGTTCTTGTCACCAGATGGTCGGGCCTTTTCCTTGCCGACCCACACCTTGCCCTCGGCTCGGGGACAAGGCGAGCCACTGGCCACCAAATTCAATTTCAAACACAACATGTTGCCGATCTCTGTCACCTGTCAGCTGCCCAATGCACGCTTGTTGATGTGTTCGGATGCCGGCTACGGTTACCACGGGGTGATGGAAAACCTCTACAGCAAAATGAAAGCTGGCAAGCACGTGTTGTCGGTGCCCAAAGGCTTTTCTGCCATGAAGCCGGCCTGGATTGAGAAGTTGCCTGAGGCCCATGTGGTGTGCATCACCACCGCAGGTTACATGTTGGTGTTCCCTTTGGAGGAATTACCCGAATTGGCCAAGGGCAAAGGCAACAAATTGATCAACATCCCGGCCAAACGCCTGAAGTCCGGTGAGGAGAAGTTGGCCGCCACTTTGGCCATCACTCCAGAGGATTCTTTCCTGGTTCATGCCGGGGCGCGGTACATCCGCTTCAAGTGGAAAGATTTGACCAATTACATTGGACATCGGGCCAAACGTGGTTTAGTGTTACCCCAAGGATTTAGAAATGTGGATCGAGTTGAAATTGAAAAAGATTAGTTTGTTGGTTTTGTTGTTGTGGGTGTTGCTGGCCCAAGCCACCGTGCCCAGTGTCAATCGCTGTCCGGACATGGTGTTCAAGGACAGCAATGAAAACACCTCGGTGTCTTCCACCGGGGGTGGCGGGGCCTTTCCCGGGGTGTTTCAATTCACCATCAATGGTGACAACACCTATCATTATTATGTGCCGACCAGTTATGACCCGTTGGAGCCCATGCCTTTGATGGTGTTGTGGCATGGTGCCGCAGGACCCGGAAATGCCAATGCCGCCGCACAACAGATGCGCAATTACTGGGCTGCCACCGCCGAGACCCATGGTTTCATAGTTGCCGCACAGGCCTCGACCGGATTGAATGGTGGTTGGTTGCCAGTTGAAGATTCAGGCCGTTTGATAGACATCTTCATTGACCTCGAAACCCGTTATAACATCGAATCGACCCGCCGTTATGTGTGGGGTTTTTCAGCCGGTGGTCATGTGATGCATGCCATCGCCTTGAATGTGTCTGAGTATTTTGCTGCCTACGCCATCAGTGCCGGCTATTTGGATGCTTTTGCCAACCTCAATGGCTACACACCAGGTAATGCAACCCGCACCATTCCGGTGTTTTTGTCGGTTGGCAATACCGACCCGTTTTTGCCCAACATGCAAAGCGATCGCACCACTTTCTTGAACGCAGGGTGGTCAGAAAACGGTAATTTCTGGCTGGATGTGTTCAATGGCGGTCATCAATTGCCAGCAGACCTGCCGCAGAAAGCCTGGGAAAAAATTTGTCACTTCACCAATTTGGATTGAGTCCATGAGCGACAAAAAAACCATTGAAGTGGGCTGGAAAGAATACGGCGCGCTGCCTGATTTGGGGGTTGATCGGATTCACATCAAGATCGACACCGGTGCCCGCACCAGCGCGATCCACACCTTGCAGAACAAACCATTCAAAAAAAACAACCAACTTTGGGTGCGGTTCACGTTAGCACCCCATCAGGATGACGACGACACCACCATCGAATGTGAGCTGCCGATCAAAGACCAACGCACCGTCACCAGTTCCAATGGCCAAACCACCGATCGCATCGTGGTGGAATCACGTCTGGTCATTGGCGGCCAGGAACGCTTGATTGAAATCACCTTGGTGTGTCGCCAGGAAATGCGCTTTCGCATGTTGCTGGGGCGTCAAGCCATGGCTGGCATGATTGTGCGGCCTGACCGTTCTCACCTCACCACCAAAAGCAAAGGAAAAAAATTCCCATGAAAATAGCCATCTTGTCCAGAAACCCAAAACTTTATTCCACCCGAAGGTTGGTCGAAGCGGCCACCGAATTGGGTCATGAAGTGCAGGTGTTGGATCACCTGCGTTGTTACATGAACATTTCTTCCAGCAACCCCACCTTGCATTACCGCGGGGATGATTTGTCAGGCTTTGATGCGGTGATTCCGCGCATCGGTGCCTCGGTCACCTTTTATGGCACCGCGGTGCTGCGGCAGCTGGAAATGATGGGGGTTTATCCGGTCAATGAAAGCGTCGCGGTGACCCGCTCCAGAGACAAATTGCGTTCCTTGCAGTTGTTGTCCCGCAAAGGCATCGGTATGCCAGTGACCGGCTTTGCCAACTCGCCGGATGACATTCAGGATTTGATTAAAATGGTCGGTGGGGCACCCTTGGTGATTAAACTGCTGGAGGGCACCCAAGGCATTGGGGTGGTGCTGGCGGAAACCAAGAAAGCCGCTGAATCGGTGATTGAAGCGTTCTTGGGCTTGAATGCCAACATCATGGTACAAGAATTCATCAAAGAAGCCGGCGGTGCCGACATCCGTTGTTTCGTGGTGGGTGGCAAAGTGGTGGCGGCGATGAAACGGCAAGGGGCTGAAGGTGAGTTTCGCTCCAATTTACACCGCGGCGGCTCGGCCACCTTGGTGAAACTGTCCCCTGAAGAAAGGCGCACGGCCGTGAAAGCCGCACAAATCATGGGCCTGAATGTGGCTGGGGTGGATATTTTGCGCTCCAATCGGGGCCCCGTGGTGATGGAAGTGAATTCCTCACCAGGCTTGGAAGGCATTGAAAAGTCGACCGGTAAAGACGTGGCCAAATTGATCATTCAATTCATCGATAAAAACGCCAAACCGCACCGCACCCGCACCAAAGGCAAAGGCTGATAACGCAACCTGCAGCCAAGCCATGCCACCCTGGCATGGCTTGGCCGCAGATCAATTACTCGTCTTGTGGCAGGATGATTTCCACCCGCCGATTCTGCTGACGACCTTCGCTGGTGTCGTTGCTGGCCACCGGGTAAGTGAACCCCAATCCTTGGGTGGTGATGCGGTCGCCATCAATGCCGGCATCGGTCAGGTATGTTTTCACCGACGCAGCCCGTTGTTCGGACAACCTCACATTGTAATCCTCGCTGCCGATGTTGTCGGTGTGCCCTTCAATCACCACCGCTTGGGCCAAGTCTTCATGCAAGGCCTTGACCAGGGGCTCTAGATTGCGGGTGGCACCAGCCTTGAGGTCTGATTGATTGAACTCAAACAACACATCACCCAAGGTGATGACCAATCCACGTTCAGTTTGTTTGGCTTTCAAATCCGACAACTCCGCTTCCAGCTGCTGCATGGCGGCTTTGGCCGCGTTGGCTTCGGCGATGGCGGCCTCGGCCTTGGCGGCCTCGGCAGCGGCCACGATTTTCGCTTTTTCGGCTTCACTCATGGCCGAATCAGCGGCGGCTTCTGCTGCCAGTTGTAAGCGTTCGGCTTCGGTTTTGGCCAACATGGCCAATTCCCGCTGCTCTTCAGCGAAGGCCGCGGCTTGTAAGGCTTCATCCCGCACCAGCTTGGCCGCCTCGGCTTCTTGTAAGGCCATTTGCCGTTGTAATTCAGCGGCCTCGGCAATGGCTTTGGCGGCAGCGGCCCGTTGTTCTGCTTGTTCGGCTTCCAAAGTCCTGGCCTGTAAAATCAGCTGACTTTGCTGGTCCACCAATTGTTCGCGGCGGTCTTCATACCAACGGGTTTCGGCCGCATAGCGGGCCAAATCAAGCAAGCGGCCGGTGGCGTAGATTGAATAATCCAAATCCTCATCGTCCATGTCTGGGCCTTGGGTTTTGACGGTGTTCAATGCCCTTTGCGCGCGGGCCAGTTCTTCACCGCCACGACTGGCCAAGTCATTGTTGGACATCAGGTCACTCAAGCGATTGTCCAGTTGCATGACCCGCGGGTCGGGATCGGGGGTGGAGGCACAGCCTGCCACCAGGCTCACCAGGATCAATATCAGAAGCTGTTTCATGTGTGTGTGGTTCATTGTTGACTCCTCTTGCGTTCCAGTTCTGCGCGCAGCACATTGACGGTGGTTTGCAAGTCCTCATAAGCTTTCAAAGCTTTGGCGTGCAGTGATTTGGCATCGGCCACTTCGGCGTCTCGTTGTGACATCTTGGCAGCAATTTCAGCCTCAACCCAATCTCGATCGTCTTGCTTCACACGGGCTTGGGCCAAGCGGTCTCGTGCCGATTGCAACAACATGGGGGCGTGTTGTTGGGCGCCGCTGCGCACCGCTGATTCAATCAATACCTGGGCTTGGTTGATGGCTTTCATGCTGTCGTTCTTGTCGGCCTGTGCCGGCAGCAGCCACATCATCAACAGCCAAGGGATCATGTGCTTGATAAATTTCATGGTGTACTCCTCTCGCTAACAAAACAGCAGCGTAGCAACATTTCTGTGGCAAATGCATGACCGGGTTCAAAGAAACCGTCATTGCTGGCAAAAAGATTCAATCCTTGGTCTGTTGATCTGTGACATGTAATAACTCCCGGAGCACCGAGGTGGCATAGCAGCCTGCGGGTAACTGCATGCTGATCAGCAAGTCGTTACCTTGCCATTCATGGGCCAATGCTTGGGGTCGCAGGCGCATGCTGCGGCGGTCGTGTTGCAGCCGGTGCTGGGCAAAGCCTTTGGCATAAATGGGCCATTGTTCGGCAATGCCTTGTTCCAATGAAGCACAATCCAAGGTGCTGGGTAAGGGGCCTTCACCCCACAAGGGGGCGGTGATGTGCAGGTCGAAGGCAGCCAATCGTTGGCGCAATTCGGCCGCTGTGGCCGCCTGTTCATGAAACCAGGATTGGCTGCCATCCAATTGCAACAAATCACCGGGAATTACCTGATCCCAGAGACCTTGCTTGATGCGATGGGCCACGGTCAAGTTGAACAAATGACTGCGGGCTGTGGACAACAACAGGCTGCGTTGGTTTTTGTTGCGCACGCGGATGCGGCCTCTGAACCAATCTTGGACCCGTTGGATGTTCGTCATTTGGTGGCCAAAGCGTTGTGGCCCAAAATAATTCGGCACACCTTGCTGGCTGATTGCGCCGAGGTTCTCGGTCAGCTGTTCCCGGTCGCCTTCGACTTGCCGGATGCGGAGTGCAAAGCGGTTGTGTTGCAGTTGACCCCGTTTCAGCTTGCTTTGGTGTTGTTGACTTTCCAGGATGCGGATTTCCGGAGGCAGTTGGGCTGTGATGGTCGCCAAGTCGGTGACCTTGGGCAGTTGCACACTGAACCACTGACGGGTGACGGCATGGCGATCTTTGAGGCCGGCATAACCCACTTGTCGGGCCGGCACCCGACAAGCGCTGGCCAATTGCGTGGCGGCCCAAGCGGTGTTGCTGTTGATTTTTTCCACATAAAACCACCAATGTTCGCCACTGCCTGTGAAATCAATTTCAATGACTTCAGTGACATCAAAATCAGCCGGTTGCTGTCGCAACAGGCCACGGTTGGTCACGTGGTTCAGGGTGGGGAAAAGGGTGTCGAAATCAAGACCCATGCCAGGCTTCAAATCATCATGAATGGTCCTCCATTGTAGCCACATACCGGGCTTACGTCATCCCCAGAATGTGGCCATTTTGGCTGGCCAGGCATTGACATATATTTGACGTTGGTTTGACTAAAATAATGATTTTAACCGTTGGAAAATGTCCATGAAAAAAACCTTATTTGCTGTTCTCATCGTGGGTTGGTTCACCAACCAAGCACAGGCTGCCAGTGCAGAGGAAGCCTTGGTCGCATCCTGTGAAGGTTTCATCGAGAGCAACGTCATTCCTGAGGACAGCGTGTGTTATGAGTACATCAATGGCTTCATCGACGGGGCGGTGTTGACCGACAGTGCCATCATTGAAAACCTGACCAAAGAAGAAAAACAATTCTCCAGTTTTTTCGAACGGGCCTACAAAACCCGGGTGGGCAACACCCGCAAACCCATACCGCCGACTTATTTTGCCAAATTTTGTTTGCCCGAAGAGCAAAGCAGGAAGGTCATCATTGAAAACCTGATCCATGAATTGGATGCCAAAATCATCAAGCAACAATCGTTCAAACAGACCTTATACGACACACTTAAGCGGGTCTACAGCTGCGAATAAACATAGGGGTGGGTTGACATCTGTGTAACGATATTATGACAATAATGTCACCAAGCTGTCATAATCGTTAACTAAGATGTCAACTTTCGATGAAAACCCAAATGAAATGCAGAACAACATTTTGATTGTTGAAGACGACATGGCCATCCGAGAAATGATGGCATTCTCATTGCGTCGCGAAGGATTTGAGACTTACAAGGCATCTTCTGGCAATGAAGCGTTGGAACAATTGAACCAGGTGCATCCCGACTTGATCGTGATTGATTGGGGTTTGCCTGACATGAGTGGCATTGATTTAATCGACATGATCCGACGGGATGACGTGATCAAAGAAGTGCCCATCATCATGTTGACGGCCCGCGCTGAGGAAAGTGACAAGGTCAAAGGGTTGGAACGCGGTGCCGATGACTACCTGACCAAACCCGCCTCGATGTTGGAACTGATGGCCCGCATCCGCGCCCACTTGCGCCGCTCCAGTGGTTTTGAAACCAATCACCGCATTGAATACAAAGGCATCGTGATGGATGCCGATGCCCATGAAGTGAGCATCGATGGCAACCCGATCAATCTGAGCTTGACCGAATTCAAACTGCTCAAACTGTTTTTACAAAATCCCAACAAGCTGTTGGCCAGGGAACACATTTTGAATCACATTTGGGGCCGCAACACTTTTGTCGAAGACCGCACGGTCGATGTGCACATCCTGCGCCTGCGCAAAGCCCTGAAAAAACACCACAAAGAAAAGTGGATTCAAACCATCCGCGGTGTGGGGTACAAGCTGGCCCACACCTGAGCGGATTCAGCGCCGTCCCCGGCCACCAATCAAAACTGAATGGTTTTCACCTCAGCCCACGGCACCCAGCGATAATTCTCGCCTGATTTCAGCAGCAACCCATTGTTGTCACGGGTCACACTGTTGTTGCCGTAGGCCAACAAAGTGCTGCCATCATGCAGGGTCAACTCGACCGCTTGCTCGTGTTTGACGGTGATTTGTTTGATGGTGCGCAGGGGAATCTGGCGGTTCGCTTCATTGACATCGGCATACAACAAATCAGCTTGGCTGACCAAGCTCATGTCGTAGGTGATGGCATCGGCTTGCACCGATGACCCGTCTTGCAAGGTCACGGTGCCACGCAAGGGTTGTTGCATCTGGGCATAGTCATCAAAATCCAACCAGGCCACATCGACGTCTTCGATCACCAGCTTATTGAATTGGGACCATTCAATTTCCACCCGTCCCAGATCCGGGTGATCCACCCAAATGCCACGGTTGCTGGTGTTGACGTCGTTGGTGCCGGTCAGGTTCAAGGTGTTGCCATCGGTCAATTCGACCAATGAATAATTGCCATTCTTTTCAATGCTTTTGATGTCGGCAAATTTGATTTCATAATCTTTGTTGGCTTCGTCGTTGCCATCCAACTCTTCGTCGGTGAGGCGTTCGTCTTTGTCCCACATCACCCGACCCTGAAACGTGCCAATGGATGAGGTCACGGTGCCATAAATGCCGTCGCCGAAGGTCAGGGCATTGGCCGGTGCTTTGGCAAAAGTCACCAAGGTCAATTCATCCATGTCAAATTCTTGGGTGTTGCCCTGGGCGTCTTTGACATAGATGTCAGAGCGCAGGTCGTTGGAGCTTTCGCCGTCACTGACAATGGTGGTGCCGTCGTGTAAGGTGGCGGTGAATAAGGGTTGCTCGGCGTCAATGGCCAATTGTTTGATCGCTCCAAAAGGCACATTAAAATAAGGGGGATCGATCTCTTTTCCAAAGAATGATTTGAAGGTGATTTGTAAATCACCAATGGTGGCTTGGGGACCGGGTTGGTGGTCTAACAAGGCCTCTTGTTCGTCATCGGTCAAGTGTTCAAAGCCAACGGTACCGATCTTGACGCCGTTGAAAATGTCACTGAGGAAGGTCTCTTGATCACCCCAGCGAATGCTGCCGGTGTGGGTTTGTCCTTTTTTATCGGTGACGGTGCCATATATGATCGGTTCTGGTTTGGCTGCAACCGAGCCCACTGCGGCGCTTAACATCGCCGTTAATAAGATTTTTTTCATGATTTCAATGCTTTTCAGTGTTCAATGATTATGTCAGTTTTACAAAAATTATGCATGTAACAAAAGTCCTGTATTGGCCGCCTGTGTTCTGGCGGTCACCCTGTGGTCGCTTGTGAGGCCACCCATTGCCGGTGTCGTCGCCGTTCAATCCTGGCCACCAGCGGCCAGATCAGCATGTAGACAAAACCAGTGAATGGCACCCAATGGCCCTGGGTGAAGTACACCAACACCATGTTGGCCAAACACACGGCGGCCATCGCTTGATTGACCACTATGGCGGTTTCTGACTGGTAAATTTCCTGCGGTGACAAGCGCAGTTGAGTGGCCATTTTCTTGGCATGCTGGTACAAGGCCATAAAAATCAGCGAGATGCAGGCAAAGCCGATGGAGAAGTAGTAAAACAACTGCTTCAACTCTTCATAGCTGGATAATTTGAACTGGCTCGGCAGGTAGCCCAGGGTGAGCCAGGCAAACAGGCCTTCAAACATCATTTTCAAGGGATAGACATAAATCAAGACGATGGCCAGCAGGCTGACCGACAACACCACGGTGCGGGTGTCCTCCAGCCCAAAGCGCCGGCTCCACACCGAGTGACTGTGCCAAATGAGCACCAATTGGGCGACACTCAACAAGAAGGCCGGGATGTGTTTGGAAATGCCCAACAATTCGGGAATGCTGCGCGGAATTTGATCGATGGAAATCACCAACATGGTCACCGCAAAGGCAAAAGCGGCGTCGACGAACACCTCAATGCGGGTCATGGCCAAGCCGCGGATGCGAAAGCCGTGCTCAACCGGGCATTGTTCTATGAATTCTTCCGTCAAAGGCTGCATGGCAATTGTCTGGGTTCAAATCATTTTGATTTTAGCATGGGTTTTAAGAACTGCCCGGTGTGGCTGTGTTTGGTTTGGGCTATTTGTTCTGGGGTGCCGGTGGCAATGATTTCACCGCCGCCATGCCCACCTTCGGGCCCCAAATCAATGATCCAGTCAGCGGTCTTGATCACATCAAGGTTGTGTTCAATGACCATGATGGTGTTGCCGTTGTCGCGTAAGTGGTGCAGCACTTTGAGCAACTGTTTGATGTCTGCAAAATGCAAACCAGTGGTCGGTTCATCGAGGATGTATACGGTTTTACCGGTGTCACGCTTGGACAGTTCTTTGGCCAGTTTCACCCGCTGGGCTTCACCACCGGACAAGGTGGTGGCGTTTTGGCCCAGGGTGATGTAGCTCAATCCCACGTCCAGCAAGGTTTGTAACTTGGTGGCGATGCTGGGAATGGCGGCAAAGAAAGGCAAGGCATCTTCCACCGTCATGTTCAGCACTTCGTAGATGTTTTGGCCTTTGTATTGAATGTCCAGTGTTTCGCGGTTGTAGCGTTTGCCTTTGCAGGTGTCGCAGGTCACATACACATCCGGCAGAAAGTGCATTTCTACCTTGATCACCCCATCACCCTGGCAAGCTTCACAGCGGCCGCCTTTGACATTGAAACTGAAGCGGCCAGGCTTGTAACCACGGGCCCGGGATTCCGGGGTGTTGGCGAACAAATCGCGGATGGGTCCGAACAACTGGGTGTAGGTGGCGGGGTTGGAACGCGGGGTGCGACCAATCGGTTTTTGATCGATGTCCACCACTTTGTCAAACAAGTCGATGTTTTCAAAGCCCTGGTGCGGTTGGGCATGGTGGGTGGCGCGGTTCAGGTGGTTGGCCAGCACTTTGTAAACCGTTTCATTGATCAAGGTCGATTTGCCTGATCCCGAGACCCCAGTGATGCAAGTGAACAAACCCACCGGAATTTCCACATCCACATTCTTCAAATTGTTGCCTGAGGCGCCTTTGAGCTTGAAGGTTTTGTCCGGATCAAATGGATGGCGTTGTTCCGGGATTTCAATTTTCAGTTCACCGGTCAGGTATTTGCCGGTGATGGAATCGGCACTGGCGCAGATTTCTGCGGGTGTGCCTTGGGCCACGATGTGACCGCCGTGCACGCCAGCACCGGGGCCGATGTCGACCACATGATCGGCCAGACGCACGGCATCTTCATCGTGTTCCACCACGATCACGGTGTTGCCCAGGTTTTTTAAATTGACCAGGGTTTTCAGCAGCTTTTCGTTGTCGCGTTGGTGCAGGCCGATGGAAGGTTCATCCAGCACATACATCACCCCGACCAAGCCGGCACCAATTTGCGAGGCCAGGCGAATGCGCTGGGCTTCGCCACCGGATAAAGAGTCGGCCTTGCGGTCCACCGTGAGGTAGTTCAAGCCGACATTGACCAAAAAACTCAAGCGTTCTTTGATTTCTTTGATGATTTTGTCGGCAATTTCGGCTTTTTGCCCACTGAGCTGCAATTCCTCGAAATGACGCAAGGCACCGGCAATCGACATGGCGTTGATGTGGGGTAAGGGCACGTCATTGATGAACACGTGGCGGGCACTGCGGTTCAAGCGCTGGCCTTCGCAGACGGGGCACGGCTTCTTGCTGATGTATTTGTTGAGTTCCTCGCGCACCATCGACGATTCGGTTTCTTGGTAACGCCGTTTCATGTTGTTGGCGATGCCTTCAAAGGGGTGGTTGCGCTCGTATTGGCCTTTGTCACTGTAATAGGTGAAACGGATGTTTTTCTCACCACTGCCGTAAAACAACACGTCTTGCACTTCTTGGCTCAAATCTTGCAGCGGGGTGTTGACGTCGAAGCCATAAGTTTTGGCCACCGCTTGCAGCAGTTGAAAGTACCAGCCGTTGCGTTTGTCCCAACCACGCACGGCACCGTCGGCCATGGACAGTTTTTTGTTGACGATGATTCGCTCTGGGTCAAAATATTGACTGACGCCCAGGCCATCACATTCGCTGCAAGCCCCATTGGGGGAGTTGAACGAAAACAAGCGCGGTTCCAACTCACTCAATGAGTAATTACACACCGGACAGGAAAACAAGGAGCTGAACATGAGGTTGATGGCAGCTTGATCCTGTGTATCATCAAACGACACCACCATGGCCAAGCCTTCGGACAGGGCCAGTGCGGTTTCAAAGGATTCGGCCAGTCGCTGGGCCATGTTGTCTTTCACCTTGAAGCGGTCAACCACCGCTTCGATGTCGTGTTTTTGTTTGGGGTTCAACTTCGGCAGGTCGTCGATGTTGTACACCTTGCCATCAATCCGCACCCGCACAAAGCCGCTACCGCGCAGCTGTTCCAACAACAGCAGGTGTTCCCCTTTGCGGTTGCGTACCACCGGTGCCAACAACATTAATTTGCGCCCAGCTTCCAGGGCCAACACCTTGTCGACCATTTCTGAGACCTCTTGGGCTTCCAATGAAATGTCGTGGTCTGGACATTTGGGGGTGCCGATGCGGGCATAGAGCAAGCGCAAGTAGTCGTAGATTTCGGTGATGGTGCCCACCGTTGAACGGGGGTTGTGCGAGGTTGATTTTTGTTCAATCGAAATGGCTGGTGACAAGCCTTCGATGTGGTCCAGGTCGGGTTTGTCCATCATCGACAGGAACTGCCGGGCATAGGCCGACAAGGATTCGACGTAGCGACGCTGGCCTTCGGCATAAATGGTGTCAAAGGCCAGGGACGATTTGCCGGAGCCTGACAGGCCCGTGATGACAATGAATTCATCGCGTGGCAAGTCGATGTCGATGTTTTTCAGGTTGTGGGTTCTGACCCCTCGCAGGGAGATGGATTTCATGTTGGTCAAGGGTGAATCAAACCCATCATTGTAACCAAAAACGGTGTCGATATTGTGCTCAAATTGGATAATTTTTTCAGGCTGAAAACAGTGACTTGTGGTCGATGAGATCAGGCCCGACTTTGGTTATAATGATGACACTGTATCGGAGACTGGAATGAACACACGTGGCGCGACATTATTGACATTGGCAGCCATCGCATTGGCCTTGTACTTCATTGGTTTCACCACCGGTGCCGTGGTCGTGGTGGTGCTGGCGGCGGCGGTGGAGTTGTGGTTTTGGATCAAACTGCTGGACCATGACGACCGCCAGGACGCCAAAAATTCATCCACCGATCACCATCCTTAAACCGTGCGACTCATGGCCGGTGGTACCAGCCGCCTGCGGTTGATTTGCTGTGGGGCCGTGTTGTGGGCCTTCGTGACCCAAGCCACCCCCACCTCGCACGGTGACCGCATGGCCCAAGCCCACACGTTATTGACCCAAGTCCTGGCGCAAAGGATGGTGCCGAAAGCCAATGGGGCCATGGGCCGCAACCGAGCAGGCTATTTTCACGTGCGCTTTCAAATGGGCATGCACCACCTGGTGGATCACGGCTTGGCCAGTCAGGACCCCAAGGCCATTTTGAAATTTGTTAAAGCGGCCGAATACGCCCTCCGGCACCAACTGCCTGATGGGGATTTCCAATTAACCCGGCCGGCAAAACTGGCTGGACTGGGCCAAGCCAGCCCGGCAGATCGGGCCAGTGGTGTGGCCTTTTTCACTTACTCTTTGGGCGTGGGACTGCACGCTTTGCACCACAGTGCTTGGTGGCAAAGCTGTCAAGCCTGTGCGCCATTGC
This sequence comes from Marinicella meishanensis, assembly GCF_019931145.1. Lineage (GTDB taxonomy): Bacteria > Pseudomonadota > Gammaproteobacteria > Xanthomonadales > Marinicellaceae > Marinicella > Marinicella meishanensis. The sequence goes on from NZ_JAIOUV010000003.1 coordinate 334,436, forward strand.
GCACCCGGGTGGTGATGCTCACCCAACAACTGCAACCCACCTTGGTATTTTTACTGAAGCAAGAAGGCCGTTTGATGGCTGCTGATCGCAATGCCCCCAATCGCCTGTTGTTCAATGGTTTGGCCTTTTATTCGCTGAGTCAATTGTTGGATTCTGAGCCCGCTGCCGCAGCGGCCCATCGTTTCATCCAACAGGCCACCCAACAGGTTCATGTTGATGGCTATTTCATCGAAGGCGGCGGTTTTGACTCCAGTTACAACGGCGTGGCTTCCGCTTTGTGCCTTCGCTTGGTGCTGATGGGTTACCCCGAGCCAAATTTGGTCGCTGTCTGTGACCGGGCATTGACCTGGCAAATACAACGCATTTTACCCAGCGGTGAAATCGACAGCCGCGGCAACAGCCGGGTGCGCACCGATGGCACCGGTGAAGCTTTTTTGGGCCGATCCAAGGACGTCGATGCAGCACACACCATTGAAGCTTTGCTGTTGTTTGCTGTGCTGAACCGCAATCCAGTTACCGTCAGCTTGGCCCAGCAGGTGTTACAACATTACCGCAACAAACGCTGACTAAACCCGTATTAAAATCCCAGTCATCCCAAACACCTTATTAATGACAATGGTGGCCTTGTGGTCCAGTTCTGATAAACCACACAGTACGCACTTCCAGGCTGCTCTGCCATGTAAAATCCAGGTTAAAATGTGAAATACAAAACATATTGACTATGTAAATAAGTACAAATATACTGAAATAATATCCACATAATGGTATTCGTTGATGTTTTTATTAAATGCTGGGTTTACTGATCGTCAAGTATTGGCTGGCTTGTTGTTTGTTTCATTGGGCTGTGCGAAAGCCACTGAACCGACTTTCATCACCCCGATTCCACAACACATGGCTGTTGATGAAGCCAAGGCCAAGCTGGGTAAAACATTGTTTTTTGATAAACGTTTGTCCACAGACAACAGCATTTCTTGTGCCACATGCCATGATTTGAATGGTGCATTTGGGGCCGATGGCCAGCAATTTTCATCGGGGGTCAATGGCTTACAAGGGACCCGCAACTCACCAACTGTGTTCAATGCCGTGTTCAACTTCAAACAATTTTGGGATGGGCGGGCGCATGACCTGGTGGAACAAGCCAGGGGCCCAGTGACCAATCCGGTTGAAATGGGCATGGCAACTTGGACCGAAGTGGTCAGAAAGTTGGCTGATGACAGTCAATATGTGGAGGCCTTTCAACAAATATATGGGCAGGGCATCAATGAAGACCTGATCGTGGATGCCATCGCTGAATATGAAAAACAATTGATCACCCCCAATTCACCCTTTGATCAATTCCTTAATGGTGATGAATCGGCAATCACTGCCAAACAAAAAAAAGGTTATGAACTGTTCAAAGCCTATGGCTGTGTGTCATGCCACCAAGGGAAAAATGTGGGTGGCAACATGTTCCAAAAAATGGGTGTACTCAAAGACATCAATCTCCAGTCGGGTAGTTTGAATGAAGATTTGGGTCGCTATGAAGTCACCAAAAATGAGTGGGACAAGCGTGTGTTTAAAGTGCCAAGTCTCCGGCTGGCAGTCAAAACAGCGCCATATTTTCACGATGGGTCAGTCAAAACCATCGAAGAAGCTGTCGACATCATGATTGAATTCCAATTGGGCAGGACGGTGCCTAAAGACGATCGCAGTTCAATCATTGCCTTTTTAGAATCTTTGGTGGGTGAAATTCCTGAAGGAGTGCTGTGATGAAACCATCTATCCTGCTATTGATCTATTTGAGTCTGGCCATCGGCGGTGCCGCCGGCATTGTGTATTACCAATCGACGCTGCCAGACACCGAACAAATGAACAACGATGTGTCGCAGAAACTGTTGTCCATTGATGGCTTGAATGCCAGTGTGGGTGAGTTGGCATTGCGCAGCCGCCATCACATTGACAACAACTACGATAACTTAACCCGAACAACGGCACTGTTGGAGCAGTCTTTGGTGTCGTTGGAGCAACGGTATTTCAACCCTGAACAACTCAAAGACCCCATGTTGCTGCGCAATTTTGAATTGCTGAATAAAGAAATCATGATTCAAAATGACTTGATTGAAAGCTTCAAATCCCACAATTCAGTGCTCAGGAATTCTGTGCGATATGCACCAGCAGCGGGACAAAACTTGATGCAAATTGCCCGTGAAGCCAAATTAATCGAGGCCGAAGGGTTGTATGCGCAAGTCGTCAGAGAATTGTTGGAATATGCCTTGTTGGGTTCATCACTCAGTGAAGAGAAATTGAAAATTGCCTTGCCCAAACTGGCAGAAATCGAAACTGCTCTGCCTGAATTTGCCCAAATTGCCCATTTGGAGTTCACCCGTCATGTGAAAACAGTGTTGGATGAAAAAGCACTGACCGATCAATACTTAAGCAAAGCCTTGTTGACCACGTCGAGCAGCAAAATTCAGGGGTTGAGTCAAGCGTGGAATCAATGGATCATGCAGCAGTCCAGTCAAGCGGCTCGTTTGGATCAATGGGTCATGGCCTACATTGCATTCTTATTGGTGGGACTGGGATTCATTGCTTGGAAATTGAGGTCCCTTTACCTGCACCTGGATCATGAGGTGGCGGTACAAACGGCAGAGGTGCAAAAAGCGTTTGATGACTTGAAGGAATCAGAATCGAAATTGGTGCAATCCGAAAAAATGGCGTCTTTGGGTCAAATGGTGGCTGGTGTGGCCCATGAAATCAACACCCCGCTGGGCTACATTTCCAGTAATGTGGACACCATCAGACTCAACATGGGTGAGCTGGATGGCATTTTGCAATCAGTAGACATGATTTCTCAAGAGATTTCGCAATCCAAGCCCAACACCAAAAAAATCGGCAACATCGTCAAGCGCATGGTGCATGTGTATCGCAGCATGCGACAAAGAGAGACCTTGTCAGAAATCGAAGACTTGCTGCAAGACTCATCGTATGGCCTGTCAGAGATTTCAGATTTGGTCAGTTCGTTGAAAGATTTCAGTCGCTTGGATCGCACCAGCGTGTTGGACACCGACCTGCATCAAGGCTTGGATGCCACATTGAAAATTTGCAGCAGCCTCATCGGCCAGCGCCAAGTCATCAAAACCTATGGCCAAAACATTCCCTTGATCGAGTGCATGCCGGCACAGTTGAACCAAGTGTTCATGAACATCATCACCAATTCCGCACAAGCCACTGCAGATGATGGGGTCATTGAAATCATCACTCGAGCCACTGACCAAGGTGTTGAAATCGAATTCAGTGACAACGGTTCCGGTATGAGTGAATCAACCATCAAACAGATCTTTGATCCATTTTTCACCACCAAGGAAGTGGGAGAGGGCACCGGCTTGGGCATGTCGATATCTTATAAAATCATCAAAAGCCATGGGGGTGATATCGAAGTCAACAGCTTGTTGAATCAAGGCACCCAAGTGACTGTGAAGTTACCCCTCAAACAGTCTCAGGCTTCATTGAGTGTGATTAAATAAGCAGCCAGATGCCAACACTTGCCGATACAGTTGTCACCCAACCCAGGCCACAAGTGTTGTTGGTAGACGATGAACCTCGGATTTTGCGTTCATTGCGGGCCGCCTTGAAAAGAGACTATGACATCACCACGGCCAGTAATGGTCGTGACGCCCAAAAAATCATCAAGGCCAATGCCAATTTGTCGGTGATCATTTCGGATGAGCGCATGCCAGGTTTGTTGGGACATGAGTTGCTGGCTTGGAGCAAACAGCACCGGCCACAGGTGACCCGGATTTTAATGACGGGTTATTCAGATTTGCAAGCCATTCAAAACTCCATCAATGAGGCCGAAGTTTTCAAGTACATCACCAAGCCATGGAACATTGGTGAGTTAAAAGCCGTGATTGATGATGGCATCATCCATGAAAATACCCACCATCAATTCCTTGACAGTGACCGCCCGGAACCGACCAATGAATGCCTCTTGGCGATCATGAATCGGGTGAATTCAAATGACGGTATTTACCACAAAGTGGCCAAGTCATTGGCCAAGAAAACGGTCATGGCTGATGACATCGGCGCCGTGTTCAACGTGTTGGAGCGCCATTCAAACGTGGGAGTGTTGTTTGTCGATGATGATCGGGTCGATGCAGACACGGTCAACACAGTGACCTTGATTCATGAGAAATACCCCAGTGTGGTGATCATCGTGGCCACTTCAGCAGCCGACGGTAACAGCGCCATCAAACTGTTGAACAGTGGGCAAATTTTCCGGTACTTGGTGAAACCATTGACCGCCACCCGGTTGTTGCCCATGTTGCAAGCCGCCATCAAGCAGTATGAGGAAAAAGCCGCCAAACAGGCCCACATCAAACAAGCATACAGTGATGATACAGGCGATTCATTGATCAAAGCCTATTGGCAAAAGGTCATGAAATTGTGGCACTGAATGGCAAGTATTCAATCTCAGTCAGCCGGGTAGCCCAAGACCGACAGGACCGCTGAAATTTCATCCAAAATGGTGGGGTCATCAATGGTGGCTGGTGCGGTGAAATCCTCGCCGTTGGCCATGGCACGGATGGTGCCGCGCAAGATTTTTCCGGAACGCGTTTTGGGCAATCGTTGCACCAGGGCGACGTTTTTGAAGGCCGCCACTGGGCCGATTTTTTCCCGCACCCGTTGAATCAATTCGCCACTGAGCTGTGCCGGCGAGGTCTGCACGCCGTCTTTGGTGACCACCAAGCCCAAAGGCACTTCGCCCTTCAGCGGACAGTTCACCCCCATCACCGCACATTCCGCCACCGCTGGGTGAGCTGCCAACACTTCCTCCATCGCCCCGGTTGACATGCGATGACCGGCAACGTTAATCACGTCGTCGATGCGGCTCATGATGAACAGGTAGCCATCCTCATCTTGGTAGCCAGCATCACCGGTCAGGTAGTGGCCTGGAAAGGTCGATAAATATGAGGCTTTGAAACGGTCATCGTCTTGCCACAAGGTGGGTAAGGTACCCGGTGGCAGTGGTAATTCAATGACGATGTGGCCCATGGTGTTGTGTGGCACTTCATGACCCAGGGCGTCCACCACTTTCACCGCATAGCCAGGCACGGCTTTGGTCGGTGAACCGGGTTTCACGGGCAAGGCTTCAATGCCCAGGCAGTTGGCGGCAATGGCCCAACCGGTCTCGGTTTGCCACCAGTGGTCGATGACCGGAACTTTTAACTGTTCCTGGGCCCAGCTCAAGGTGTCGGGATCACAGCGTTCACCGGCCAAAAACAAAGCCTTGAAATGGCTGAGGTTATGCTGCTGTATCAAGTGGCCATCGGGATCCTCTTTGCGGATCGCCCGAAAAGCCGTGGGTGCGGTGAACAAGGCTTTGACCCGGTGCTCGGCGATGACCCGCCAAAAAGCCCCGGCATCGGGTGTGCCCACCGGTTTGCCTTCATACACCACGGTGGTCGAACCATTGATCAATGGCGCATAACAGATGTACGAATGACCGACCACCCAGCCGACATCGGAGGCCGCCCAAAACACCTCACCAGGCTGGATGTCATAGATGTGTTGCATGCTCCATTGCATGGCCACCGCATGCCCCCCGTTGTCTCGCACCACCCCTTTGGGTTGGCCGGTGGTGCCTGAGGTATACAAAATATATAAGGGATCGGTGGCTTGGACCGGCACACAGGCCACCTGCGGTGCGTGGCGCATGATGCTGGCCCAATCCACATCACGGGGCGCATCCAGGTTGGCCTGACATTCAGGCCGTTGCAAAATCAAACACCGTTCGGGCTGGTGCTGAGACTGCCGCAAGGCTTCATCCAACAACGGTTTGTAAGCAATCACCTTATTCACTTCGATGCCACAGGAGGCCGCGAGGATGAGTTTGGGTTGGGCATCATCGATGCGGGCGGCCAATTCTTTGGCCGCGAACCCACCAAACACCACCGAATGCACCGCACCGATGCGGGCACAGGCCAACATGGCAATGATGGCCTCCGGTATCATGGGCAAATAGATGATCACCCGATCACCCGCTTCCACACCCAATTGGTCCATGGCCCCGGCCAAGCGGGACACATGATGCAACAGTTGTTGATAAGTCAGGGTGTTTTGCTGCTGCGTGACGGGACTGTCATAGATGATCGCGACTTGGTCACCGCGGCCGGCCGCCACGTGGCGATCCACCGCATTGTGACAGGTGTTCATCACCCCACCGGTGAACCACCGATAAAATGGTGGCTGGCGGTCGTCCAGCACCCGCTCATAGGGTTCAAACCAATCAATCTGACTGGCCGCTTCGGCCCAAAATATTTCGGGTTGTTCGATCGATTTTTGGTATTGTGTTGGGTAATCATTTCCCACAATCTTCAGCCACAAAACAAAACCCCATTATCCAACCTGCGGCCGCACAAAAACCATTAGACTTTAGGCTTATAAAAAAGGCGCCAGCGGCGCCTTTTTTGATGCCTTGTTGATTGTGCTTATTTGCCGGCGAATTTCGCGGCGCGTTTTTCCAGGAAGGCGGCGGTGCCTTCGTTTTTGTCTTCAGAGGCGCAGCAGATGCCGAAGGCCTTGACTTCGTAGTCCAGGGCGTCGGGCAGGGCGCATTCGAGGCCTTTGTTGATGGCATCGATGGTCATGCTCAGGGCGATCGGTGCTGAGTTGGCCAGTTGTTCGGCCACTTTGGTCACGGTGGGCAACAATTCGCCTTGAGGGACCACCCAGTTGGCCAGGCCAATTTGTTCGGCTTTGTCGGCCGAGACCATGTCACCGAGCAGGTTCATTTCCATTGATTTGCCTTTGCCGACCAAGCGAGTCAGGCGTTGGGTGCCGCCGAAGCCGGGGATCACACCCAACTTGATTTCCGGTTGGCCGAATTTGGCGTTGTCCGAGGCGATGCGCAAATGACAGGCCATGGCCAGCTCGCAACCTCCGCCCAAGGCAAAACCGTTGACTGCGGCGATCACCGGTTTACCACAGTTTTCGATGTGGTTGAACACGCTTTGACCGTAGCGGGCAAATTGCATGCCGGTCATGGCATCGGTGGTGGCCAGTTCTGAAATATCGGCACCAGCCACGAAGGCTTTGTCGCCGGCGCCGGTGATGATGATCACCGCCACTTCATCGTTGTCGGTGGCGTCCATGACGATGCCGTCCAATTCACGCAAGGTGGCCTGATTCAGGGCATTGAGTTTATCGGGGCGGTTGATGGTGATGGTGAGGATGCGGTTTTCCAATTGGGATAAGACGTTGGCCATGAGGTTTGTGTGATTTTAAGAGCCCGAAATTATAGCAACAAAAGCCCAGCGCACCAAATCATTAGAATAACGTTAAATCGTGTGACAATGCGGTGACTAACGCGCCTAAATTGAACTTATTAGTGGCTGGCGTGTCTTGTTTAACTCGAATGGCTGGCGTACAATACGCGGCTGATTTTATAAGAGGTTAACCATGAGAAAACGAATGACCATTTTGTTTTTGGCCCTGTCTTTGTCTGCCATGGCCCAAAACGAACAAGCGGTTCCCAAAAGTTCAGACATTCAGTTTGACAAAGCCGCCGCTTCTTATGCCATTGGCTACCGCATGGGCTTGCAAGCCGCCGGTCGTGAAGGCAGTGATTTTGAGCTGGACATTGAACAAGCTGTTAAAGGCTTGCGTGATGCCGCCACCAAAAAAGAACCTTCGGTAGATCGTGAAGTGATGACCGCAGAGTATGGAAAATACCAACAAAAACTGCAGCTGTTCCAACGCGAAGGTTTCATGGAAATGGCCACTGACAACCAAAAGCGCAGTGATGAATTTTTGGCGCAAAACCGCGGCAAAAACGGCATCAAAGAGTTGGCTTCTGGCATCCAATACCGCGTGATTGAAACCGGTGCCGGCCGCAATGCCAGCCTGGATGACAAAGTCAAAGTGCATTACAGCGGTAAATTGATTGGTACCGAGGTGTTTGACAACTACCAAGAATTTGACAGCACCTACAAAAACGGCCAACCCCTGGAAATGGACATGACCAAAATTGGCATGCCTGGCTGGCGTGAAATCATTCCGATGATGAAAGCCGGTGACAAATGGCAAGTGTTCCTGCCACCCGAAATGGCTTATGGCGTGCAAGGACAAGGCCCCATTGGCCCCAACGAAGTGTTGGTGTTTGATGTGCATTTGCTGGAAATCCTGTAAAATCCAAGACACATCGCCAATCAATGTTTGATTGGAGTGAAGAGGCAAGTTGATCAAACTTGCCTTTTTTTGCTTTAAACCATGGAATATTTCAGCCAACAAGTCAAACCCCACCTCAATCAGGATCTGATTGATGAACAACTGTGGCAAGGCTCGGGTGGTGACATGGTGCGGGCGGCGGCGGTGTTGTTTCCGTTTTATTGGAAACAAGGGGCGCCGTGGGTGTTGTTGACCCAGCGCAACGAACAACTGAAGCACCATTCTGGGCAGGTCAGTTTCCCCGGCGGCGGCTATGAGGTGCAGGACAAAAACATCAAGCACACCGCCTACCGCGAAACCTTTGAGGAAATCGGGGTGCCACGAGAGCGCATCCAACTGTGGGGCTTTCTGGACGGTCTGCCGTCCATCAGTGGCTTCCACGTGACACCCTTTGTGGGTGAAATCCAGGACGTGGACAACCTGGTGATTGATGACAATGAGGTGGCCAAAGTGTTTGGCGTGCCCTTTGCTTTTTTTCAGGATCCGAACAACCGGGTCAAAAACCGCGTCAAAACCCCGTTTGGGGTCAGACATTATTATGTATTCGACTACAAAGGCAACGTGATTTGGGGCTTGACTGCCCAAATCATTGTACAATTGGTCGACAGAATGAACCAAGAACAACCATGAGTGGCAAAGTATTTATCAAAACCCACGGCTGTCAGATGAATGAATACGATTCTGACAAAATGCAAGACGTGTTGCTCAAATCGCACGGCCTGGAAGTGACCGACGTCGAAACCGATGCCGATGTGATCCTGATCAACACCTGCTCAATCCGTGAAAAAGCCCAAGAAAAGGTGTTTTCACAATTGGGCCGTTGGCGCAAGATCAAAGAAAACAACCCCAATGTGATCATTGGAGTGGGTGGCTGTGTGGCTTCTCAAGAAGGGGATGCCATCATCAAACGGGCGCCTTATGTGGATTTGGTGTTTGGTCCGCAAACCATCCACCGTTTGCCTGAGTTGTTGGAAGCCCGCCATCAACAGCAACAACCACAGGTGGACATTTCATTCCCCGAAATCGAGAAATTCGATCACTTGCCCAAACCCCGCAAAGAAGGTCCCGCGGCTTTTGTCTCGATCATGGAAGGTTGCAGTAAGTATTGTTCGTTCTGTGTGGTGCCTTACACCCGCGGCGAAGAGGTGTCACGGCCACTGGATGGTGTGTTGGCTGAAATCATGCAGTTGGCCGAGCAAGGGGTCAAAGAGGTCAACTTGTTGGGTCAAAACGTCAACGCCTACCGCGGTTTGTCACACGAAGGGGATGTGGTGGACCTGGCCTTGTTGATTCACTATGTGGCGGCCATTGAGGGCATCGAGCGCATCCGCTTCACCACCTCACACCCGGTGGAATTCACCGATGGTTTGATCGAAGCCTATCGGGACGTACCACAACTGGCCAATTACCTGCACTTGCCGGTGCAATCTGGATCCGACCGCATTTTGTCGATGATGAAACGCGGGCACACGGCATTGGAATACAAACAAAAAATCCGCAAGTTGCGGGAAGTGCGACCCGACATCAGCCTGTCATCCGATTTCATTGTTGGCTTTCCTGGTGAAACCCAAAAAGATTTTGACGACACCATGAAGTTAATTCATGACATTGGCTTTGACCAGTGTTTCAGTTTCATTTACTCAGCCAGACCGGGTACACCGGCGTCATCGATGCCTGATTTGGTCAGTTTGGATGAGAAAAAGGCTCGATTACAGCATTTACAAGCCACCATCAATGACATGGCGGCCAAAATCAGTCAAAATATGGTGGGTACCACCCAGAAAATTCTGGTTGAAGGCACATCCAAGTGGTCAGACGAAGAACTTTCTGGTAAAACTGAGAACAACCGGGTGGTCAATTTTGCTGGATCGCAGCGGTTGATTGGGCAGATGGTCGATGTGGTCATCACCGAAGCATTAAGAAACTCTTTGAGAGGTCGTGTATTGATTAATGAATAATGTGAAAAATATCAAACCAACCGTCCGCAACATGGAATTCGCGGACGTGAACAACGGAAGTTTGGTTAATTTGTATGGACAGCAGGATGTGCACCTCAAGTTATTGGCGGAGCACACCGGAACCGACATCCACGCCCGTGGACAAAACTTCCAAATCAAAGGTAACGCCGAACAGGTCGATCAAGCAGTCAAGATGCTGCATTTGTTGGTCAAAGAGGCCCGCAAAGAAGCCTTGAACCCGGAAATTGTGCATGTGATCCTGGCCGGCAATGCCAGTAAACCCGATTACGAACCCCAGGAAGTGGCGATCCAAACCAAAGCCGGGGTCATCACTGGGCGGTCGGACAACCAAAAAGAATACCTGCACAACATCGTCACCCATGACATCAACTTTGGCATTGGGCCGGCCGGTACCGGCAAGACTTACCTGGCCGTGGCCTGCGCGGTGGAAGCTTTCTTGACCGATCGCGTGCGCCGCTTGGTGTTGGTGCGTCCCGCGGTCGAAGCCGGTGAGCGCCTGGGCTTTTTGCCCGGTGACCTGAGTGACAAGGTCGATCCATATCTCAGGCCATTGTATGACGCCTTGTATGACATGCTGGGCCACAACAAAGTCGAAAAAATGCTGGAAAAAAACCAGATCGAAGTGGCGCCATTGGCCTTCATGCGGGGGCGGACATTGAATGACGCATTTGTGATCCTGGATGAAGCCCAGAACACCACCGTCGAGCAGATGAAGATGTTCCTGACGCGCACGGGCTTCAACACCACGGTGGTGGTTACCGGGGACATCACGCAAATTGATTTGCGGCCGGGTGAAAAGTCCGGTTTGAAGCACGCCATGGGCATTTTGCCCAACATCAAGGGCATCAGTTTCAGTTGGTTCAAGTCCAAAGACGTGGTGCGCCATTCACTGGTGCAAAAGATTGTTGATGCTTACGACAATGAAAAGAGCCACCATAAATCCGAATGATCCGCGTTGATTTGATCAACGAACAGACCTTAGCTGCACCCGAAGCCAACCAGTTTCAATACTGGTTGGCGGCTTTGGAAAAGCACCAAACCGCCGAGGGCGAGGTGTGCATCAAAATCGTTGATGAAGCCGAAAGCCAGTCGCTCAATCACACTTATCGAAATAAAAATCGCCCCACCAATGTGTTGTCATTTCCCAGTGAGGTGCCTAAATTTGTGGCATCCGATCACCTGGGCGACCTGGCGATTTGCGCGTCTGTCGTGGCCCAGGAAGCCGCTGAACAAGGCAAATCGGTTGCGGACCACTGGGCCCACATGACCATCCACGGCGTGTTGCATTTATTGGGTTTTGACCACGTGGATGACTGCGATGCCGCAACCATGGAAAGCCTGGAAGTGACGATCCTGCAATCGCTCAACATCGACAACCCATATGCCGCGTGAACCCGCCGCCAAATCCGTCCAAGGAGACTTATATGTGCTGTAAAAACCTTTTGCTGATCGGCTTGACCTGGCTACTGTGTGCTTGTGCCAGTGACCCCGGTGTGCGCATTGATCAAGTCCCCATGTATGGCGGCATGGACCGGTCGGCTGATCCCAGGCTGGCGGCAGGCGATGCCCAATTCACCGCCCAAGTCTTGGCTGAGTATGGTGATCCGCGAACTGGCAGCTTGGCTTATGTCGATCAAGGCTTCGCTTATTATGCTGAAGACAACTTGGATGACGCCATGCGCCGCTTCAACCAGGCTTGGTTGTTGGACGACAGCAACCCGGAAGTGTATTACGGTTTTGGCAGTGTGCTGTTAATGACAGCAGGGGCGTGCCCAGCCCAGGACATGCTGTAGCGATCTGAACCTTTGGACTGGCAACAACGAAGCACCCAATTAACCATCTATTGGGCGGATTTGGCGTACGTAACGGCCTTGTGTTTGGCCGCTGATCCACCCTACCAGCCACGCCCAAATCGAGGCGAAATTTGGCGACAAGTGGATCAGTGGCTGGCCCAAGCCCAGGCCACCGGCTTGGCAGCGCAATATGTGCAGCAAAAGTGGTGGCAGTCATTGTATTTTCGGGGCAAGTACGCCGCCGCTTGGGCCAAAATCGCTGAATTGCGTGTCTTGGGCGGATCACCCGATCCCCGCACCCTGAATCTGTTGATGCGGGCCATGCCGGAGCCCAAACCAGCAGGTGATTAAAGCCCCATCACAGCCGATGGTTGGGTCTTGACCGGAAGGTCATTCAAAATCATCGGCAAAAATCAAGTCGTCACCGGACATCAAAACTTCCAGCGTGAATGCGTTGTTGGCTGGGTCGGTGTCGGTGGTGCCAACCGGCACAATCACCTGTGCGGTGTTGGACAGCGTGCCAGTGGCCGCCACATCCATGGTACCCACCGCCTCAAACACCACTTGGCTGTTGGCCGGTAAGTTGACGGACTCAGTCAAGTTGCCATTGCCAGTGGGCATGCCGCAAGCGGCACCGTTGTTGGGCGTACACATCCACTGCACACCGTTCAACTCACTGGGGAAAAAGTCAATCACACTGGTGGCGTTGGCCGCTGCCGGGCCGGCATTGCTGATGGTGATGGACAAGGTCAAATCATCACCCGGGACATAGGTGGCTGGATCGGCCATTTGACTGACGGCCAAATCAACTTCATTGGCCACCACCGGGCAGTCGACCACTGCGCGAATGACGAAATCTCCCGACACCCCCAGCAGACAGCTGTCGAACCACAAATTGGGTGGAATGGCGAAGATTGAGTTTTTGCCGGTTTGACAGCCATCGGCATCGGTGACCAGACTGGGGCCAGTTGGTATTGGGGTGTTTTCAAACTGAAAAGCGATCACATAAGTTTCTCCTTGGGTGACTGGCACAATCAGGGGAATAACGCTGTTCTCATCCAAAAAACGGTATTCATTGAACACCCCATCATTCAACACCGGACCCACAATGGTTTCTAATTCCATGCCTGGTTCGGGAAAGGTGCCGGCCTCGAAAATACCAATGCCTTGTTCAATCGTGCTGGCGGAGCCGCCATTCAATGAACGCCAAAAGATTTGCACCGCCACCAAGTCGCCATCACAGGGCGACTCCAGCCAGGCGGCGCCCAGCTCATTGGCCACAAAGCCCGATTGGATGGCCCCTTGACTGAAGTCCACCAAGGAGTCGTTTTGCAGGGTGACCTCGGCGGCATCGCTGTGTGACCACAGCAAGCCAAGGAGGCCGATTGTCATGTGCTTTTTCATGTTTCACCTCTCTCAATCAATGTCACACACCGACCTGGAACAGGCACACACAACTGTAATGACTCAATCAAACTAGCATGATTTCAGACAGCAAAATGATAAGCCTTTCACAAAAAGTACATCATTGCCCCATTTGACTTGCTGTGAACCCAGCAATGGTCGATATGGCCGGTGAGACAAGCCGCAGCCATGGCCAGGAATGGTGGATTGGTCACAGTTTGTCATGACTTCACGGAATAAGCTGGGTGATGAATTGTTCACTGGCTTTTTTCGGGTTAAGCTGTGGTTATGAAGAAGACATTTGCCTTGAGTTTGTTGCTGTGGATGGTGCCGCTATGGGCCCAAGTGGATTGTGCCATCACCCCAGAACGGTCGCTGGCCGGCGCCATGGTGTTGGGCAATGGCAATCCCGGTTCGGTCAACACCACCATGATCCAAGCGGCGTTGAACCAAGGTGGCCCAATCCGATTCAATGTCGGCCAAGCACCGGTGGTGATCAATTTAACCAATACCTTATTGGTGACCAAAGGCGCGGTGATTGATGGTGGCGGGGTGGTGACCCTCAGTGGCATGAATCAGCGGCGCTTGTTTTTGTTGCGCAACACCCAGAACCTGACTTACACCTTCACGGTACAAAACATGCGCCTGATCAATGGTTCCATCCCCAGTGGCAGTGGTGCCGCGATCTATCGCTTCAATGAAGGCCCGTGGCAAGCCCTCAGTCTGGAAGCGATCAATGTGGACTTTGCCAACAACCACGCCATTCAAGTGGAACAAGACGGCGGTGGAGGGGCGATATACGCCACCGGCATGGACCAGGTGTTGATTCACAACAGCACCTTCAGCAACAACTCAGGCAGCAACGGCGGAGCCTTCTATGCTTTGGGTACCGATGTCATTCGCATCACCGACTCGGTGTTTGATGGCAACCACGCCACCGGCAACAGTGGCAATCCGGGCAATGGCGGTAATGCCGGGGCCATTGGGGTGGATGGGGCCGAGCGCACCATCAATGTCTGCCGCAGCCAAATCATCAACAACACCGCCCAGGCTTTTGGGGTGGGCTTTTTCTCGGTGATGTATGATCAGCAGAGCCTGTCGGCCTTCACCGATGTGCTGTTTGAAAACAACACCAATGCTTTGGATTTTGGCTTGGGCGGAGGGGCTTACATCCAGGGTGGGCCGTTCATCTTGGATCGCACCAGTTTCATTGCCAATGAATCACGCGGATCAGGCGGTATTTTCTTTGGTCCTGGGGCCAACGGCGAAATGCGCAACAGCACGGTCTATGGCAACGTCGCCACCAACACCTTGGGTGGTGGCATGTCGATCGACGGTTCGGCCGATGTCACCCTGCGGCATGTGACCATCGTCAACAACCACGCCCCTTGTGATGTGTGTTTTGCCGGTGGCATCGCCGTCGGTGGCAGCAACTTAACCACTTTGTACAACAGCATACTGGCCAACAACACCGGTGGTAATGTGTTCAATCCCTGGAACATCCTCAACCCAGTGGCCGGGTTCGACAACCTGCAATTCCCGCAACAGCGACCCAATGGCCAAAGCGAGGTCCAAGCCACCAGCAACACCTTGTGGCAAGACCCCGTACTCAGCGCCCCGGCTTACTTGGGTGGTTACACCCCGACCATGGCCCTGGCTGACAATTCTCCGGCCATCGACCAAGCCACCCCAGCCCAGTCCACCGCCACCGATCAGCGCTTGAAACCACGCCACATGACGGCCGATTTGGGGGCTTTTGAATTGCAGGCTGATTTGATTTTCATTGACGGCTTCGACTGAACGCACAGCCATCGTGGATCAATCGTCGCGGTTGATCACAAAGGTGGCCACCACCGGCAAGTGATCACTGGCCACCCGGGCCAGGCGCATTTTGGTGCTGCTGACATGGGTGCAATGCAGTTTGCCGCGGTAGTAAATCCGATCGAGTCCGCCACGAGGCGCGAACGACGGGAAGGTTTTCATCGCCACTTCGTTGCCCCGTAAGGAGGTGCGGTCGGTGGCACACAAAAAGTCTTTGCCGATGATGAGCAAGGCCCGCAGCATCGAGCGCCAATCATTGAAATCACCACCAATGATGCACGGTTGGTTGATGTCCAAGGCGGTGAACTCAGGTGATTTGAACAATTTGCCGGCTTGTTTTTGGCGTTCTTTGGCCGACAGACCCAGATGCAGATTGAACACCTCTAAAAATTGAAAATCGGTTTTTGATTCACTGATCTGAATGGTCGTGTGCTGGCAACCGCGTTTCTTTTTGTCTTCGATGCTCAGGTCGATGTTGCTTTGCTTGATGATGGGAAAGCGGCTCAAAGTGGCATTGCCGTAGCGGCCTTGTTTTAAAGTGACATTGTGTCCCAAGGCATGGTGCTCATAGCCACAATTGTCGGCCAATACCTGGGCCAAATTGAGCTCGTTGGAGCGGGGCACCCCCTCATCCACTTCCTGTAACAGCACCACATCGGCGTCCAGTGTTTGGATGATTTTGATGATCCGCTCAGGGGCAAATTTGCGGTCGATACCGATGGCGCGGTGGATGTTGTAGCTGAGGACTTTGAAGGTTTTCAATGGCAATTTTTTGATTTTTTATGATTGTACCAAATTGAGAGATGCCATCAATACCAAAGTCCAACGAGCACAAAACAAGATCGAATTTTTGCAGCTGACCCACAGGACTCTGTTATGATGATATGACCAATAACCAGAGAAAAAGGTGGAAATATGAAAAAAGTGTGTTTATCAATGGCCATGGCTCTCATGGCAAGCAGTCCCGTGGGTGCTGAAGTCATTTGGGATGAAGGAATTGACGGTGACTTGTCCAATGATCAAGCCGCTCCCACTCCGATATTTTTTGCATTGGACAGCACTCAGGACACCGTGATCGGCAATGTGGGTGGCGCCAATCCAGGTGAGTTTTTTGATGACATGACATTCGATGTGTTTTATGGATTTTGCTTGGAGAGTGTTTTGTTGGTGGATTACGTCGCTGATGGCGGCAACACCACTTCGGGCTTCAATTTGTGGGAAGGGCCAGATGCCTTAACCACGTTCTTGGGCAGCACGACCAGTGGTCCGGCAAACATCGGACAGAATGTGTTGGATGGCACCACGCCGGTATCAGCCGGAACTTACACACTGGACATCCGTGAAGGAACCCCCAACCAATCTTACGAAATTGATTACGTGTTGTGTAATGAAGCCTATTACAACGAAGCCTTTGACGGGGATTTTTCCGATGATGACACCACCCCAACTGACTTGGGTGTGTTGCCACTGACTGACAATCAGATTTCAGGGACCATTGGTGGTGCTGGTGGTTTGTTCGTGGACGCGTTGTCATTTACCGTGCCGACCGGATTCACCGCAGATGTGATTCTGCGGGCTTATGTGGCCGCCGGAGGTAATGACACCAGTGGCTTCAACTACTATGAAGGTGTTGGCGTTGGTGGTGCAGTGGTCAGTTCAGCGAGTTTTGGTGCCACTGATATTGGCACCACCACTTTGACCACAGGGCCGTTACCTGAAGGGACTTATACGCTGGTTCTGCTGGAGGGAACCGAAGGTCAACAGTATGGATTCGATTTCCAATTGACTGACTTGATTTATGACAATGGCTTTGAATTGATCGTCAGATGAAACATTGATCCCAGACACAGGGCATCCTCAGGCACGGCCAGAGGGTGCCCTTGTTGTCTGCAGATGTGCCCATGCTGAGAATCAAGCCAAGCGCACCACCAGGACGTCACAGCCACAGCCGTGGATCACCCCGCTGGAAGTGGAACCCAACAACAAACCCAAACCATGCCGCCCGTGTGAGCCAATGACAATGGCATCGGCGTCGTGTTCTTCGGCGAATTTTTTGATTTCGGTGGCGGTACTGCCCGAAATGATGCGCAAGGCGTCGGCCGCCAGTCCATGCTTCTCGATCAAGCCCTTGAGGTGATTGGTGGCCGATGTTTTGACTTGAGATTCAATTTGGCTGGTGTCAATCACCACCGGGGCATAGGGCGCGGTGGGTAAGGCACACATGATTTCCATCACATGCAACAAAGTGATCTGGCTGGCGTCTTGGGTGATGGCCAGGGCTTTGGTGATGAGGTCATCTGAATCGACACAAGGATCGATGGCAACAACGGTGTTTTGGTACAGTGTCATGGACGGCTCCCAATTGATCTCAATACATCCAGCATAGCACTGCTGGGGACATGATGCATTGATCTTGATCAAAAAACCAACGGTTTTAATGAACACAGTGGCCGTTGTTGATTCAGGTCATCTGCGCCAGGACTTCCACCACAACACCGCGGTCAAGGCACCGGTCAACAGCGCTGAGTTGGGGGCAAAGTTGAACCATCGGGCGGCGTCATCCAAAGCATAGAGCAGGGTGGTCGATATCACCCCACCAACGGCCAGCAGGGCCAGGCGATCCTGTTGTGCGGCCCGTAGTTTGGCTTGTTCGGCCGCTTGTTGTTCCAGCTTTAAGTGCCGCGGCAAGGGTTTGACTTGTTGGCTGAGTAGTTGGTGTAACAACATCGGCGCTTCAGCCGCCTGCTCAATCCACTTGGGCAGGTTTTCTTTGACTTTTTCCATGGACTGTTGTGGCCCATAATGGTCGCGCATGATGTCCCGCAAAATCGGCTCGGACAATTGCCAAATGTCCAGTTGGGGGTACAACTGACGCCCCAAGCCCTCGATGTTGAGCAGGGTCTTTTGCAGCAAGATCAATTCTGGCTGGACGATCAGTTTGAAGCGTTTGGCCATTTGAAAGGTTTTTAACATGACCTCACCAAAGGAAATTTCTTCGATGGGCTTGGCCATATAAGGCTCACAAATGGTGCGGGTGGCGGCCTCCAGGTCTTCTAAGTTGGTGTCGGCTGGTACCCAACCGGATTCAATGTGCAATTCGGCCACCCGGCGGTAGTCTTGTTTGAAAAAGGCCATGAAGTTATTGGCCAAATCGACCCGGTGGCCTTTGGGTAATGAGCCGCAGATGCCGAAATCCAACAACAGAATTTTGGGGTCTTCCGGGTTATCACGGCTGATGAAGATGTTGCCGGGGTGCATGTCGGCATGAAAAAAGTTGTCACGGAACACTTGGGTGTAAAAGATCTTGATGCCTTTTTCAGCCAGTTTTTCCAAATTGATGCCGGCGGCTTTGAGGCCATCGAAGTCTTTGATGGAAATGCCATGAATGCGTTCCTGCACCATGACCTTTTCTTTGGTCAGGTCCCAATAGATTGTGGGGATGTACAAATCCTTGGATCCGGCGAAATTTTTCTTCAACACCGAGGCATTGGCAGCCTCGCGTTGTAAATCCAGTTCATCGTAGATGGTTTTTTCGAATTCCTGGACGATTTCGGTGGGGTCCACCTGGACCCCGGGGTTCAGGTGTTTTTTGGCCAATGACGCCAATGCATGCATCAAGCGCACGTCTTTTTCAATTTTCTTACCGATCCCAGGGCGCAACACTTTGATCACCACGGCATCGCCGTTTTGCAGGGTGGCGGCATGTACTTGGGCGATGGAGGCCGATGCCAGGGCTTGTTCTTCCACCGAGGCAAATTGTTGTAACAAGTCCTCGGTCAATTGGTCTTTGACCACCCCTTTGGCTTGTTCCCAGCTGATCGGTTCGACATCATCCTGTAATTTTTCCAAGGCTTGGGCAATTTCTGCGGGTATCAGATCGGGGCGGGTGGACAAGGTCTGTCCGAGTTTGATGAAAATGGGTCCCAGCGATTCCAAAGCCCCTCGCACCCGCTGGCCGTCGCTCATGTGCCGGAGTCCTTTTTTGCCAAATGGGGACAGGATGTTGATCAAACTGAAGAAGTTGATGCCACGGCCGCCGATCAGGTTGGTCAGTCGATAGGCCGCCAGGGTGTGGGTGATTTTGAGTAATCGAAACAGTTTCATGTGGGGGGTTCCAAATCAGGACTTCAAGGCCGCCAGTTTGCGTTCCAAGCGCACCACATCGGCGCGTAAATCGTCCACTTGATCCAAAAAAGCTTCCATTTCATGGGGTGAGATCAGCTCCCGATTTTCTTCCAGCAAGTATTCTTGACTGCTTTGTTTGATCGATTGCAACCATTGGGAGCCCATATTGAAAGCGCTGTGCAAAAACTGGGACACCTGATAGCCCGGACCATCACCCAACAAATCACACCAAACTTCTTCCCAGTCGGGGCGCAGTTGTTTCAGAAAGTCGGCGACAAATTGCCCCGCTGCGGCATCACCGTTGATGGTCACGGTATCCAGACCAGCGATGTGCTGGTTGGTGCCCATGGCGAACAGCGCCGAAGGCTTGCCACTGATGGTGGTGTTGACTTCGGTGTCGGTGTCGGTATGCACGGTTAGGGTGTCTTCCTGGATGGCAATCACCACCGCCAGGTTGATCAGTTCAAGCTGTACCTTGACTTGTTTACCGGCATGGGCTTGGAGTTTTTTGGCAGCCGCCTGATCATACCGAATCAGCTTTTGCAGGGCGGCATTCAGCATGCGGGCCAATGGATTGGCAGCGGCCGTCACAACTTGTACCCTTTGTGGATGGCCACGATGCCACCACTGAGGTTTTCATGGCTGCACATCTCCAAACCGGCGGCCTCAAACATGCCTTGTAAGGTGTCTTGGTCTGGGTGTTGTTCAATGGACTCCACCAGGTATTGATAAGAGTCCCGGTCATTGGCCACCAAGCGGCCAATTTCAGGCAATACCTTGAATGAATAGAATTGATACAGTTGTTTGAGCACGGTGTTGTTGACTTTGGAAAACTCCAGCACCAAGGCTTTACCGCCTGGTTTCAGCACCCGGTGCATTTCATTCAGGGCCTGTTGTTTGTTGGTGACGTTGCGTAAGCCAAACGCCATGGTGATGGCATCGATGCTGTTGTCTGCCAGCGGCAGTTGTTCGGCATTCATTTGTTGGCAAGTGAAGCGACCAAAAAAGCCGGCATCGATCATGCGGTCTTGTCCCACGTCCAACATGGCTTGGTTGATGTCACCGATGATCACATGACCATTGGGTCCGATCAAAGGCATCAACAAAGCGGCGATGTCGCCGGTACCACCGGCCAGATCCAGCACCTGATCCCCTTCATGGATGCCACTGGTGCCAACAAAATGCCGTTTCCACAAGCGGTGCACACCGCCTGACATCAAGTCGTTCATCAAGTCATACTTGTTGGCCACCGAGGTGAACACCTGGCCCACCAGCCCTTCTTTGTCTTGGGTGGCGACTTGCTTGAAGCCAAAATGGGTGGTTTTGTCATTCATGGTGGGTTCCTTCATGCGTCTTCAAACAACTGTCGTTTCAATCTGATCAGGGCGGAAATGTCTTCGTTGCCATGATCCATGTCCATCAATTGGGCATACTCGGTCAAACTGTCATCAATCAAGGGCATTTGGGCCCCCAGTTCCTTGACCGTGGCCTGACAAATCTTCAAGTCTTTGTGCAACAAACTCAATTTGAAGCCGACGTTGAATTCATCGTTGACCATGGTGGTGCCGCGGTTGTCAAGGAACCAGTTACCGGCCGCGCCCGCGCTCAACACCTCAATGGTTTTTTTCATGTCCAAATTGCATTGTTCGGCCATGGCCAGTGCCGAACACACCGCTTGCGCCACGCCAGCCACCATCACCTGGTTGACCGCTTTGGTGGCTTGACCTTGTCCCACGCGTCCCATGTGGGTGATTTGTGAGCCGATCGCTGCGAACACCTCGGTGGCCCG
This sequence comes from Marinicella meishanensis, assembly GCF_019931145.1. GTDB lineage: Bacteria > Pseudomonadota > Gammaproteobacteria > Xanthomonadales > Marinicellaceae > Marinicella > Marinicella meishanensis. The sequence continues at coordinate 355,552 of NZ_JAIOUV010000003.1, forward strand.
TTTGTATTGTTCCCGATCGGCCCCGACCATGATCGATAAGGTGCCTTTTTTGGCCCCTTCCACGCCGCCAGAGACCGGTGCATCAATAAAACTGATGCCCCGCGAAGCGAGGTCATCGGCCAAGGTGCGGGCGGTGTTGGGGCTGACAGTTGAACAGTCAATCACCACCGAGCCCGGTTTGAGGTGATCAATGAAATCATGCACCACCGCCTTCAGGTCATCATCGGCAGCCACGCAGGTGAGCACGCAATCGGCTTGCGAGAACAAATCTTCATCGTCTTCAAATTCAGCCAGATTCAATTCATCATTCATGGCCATGGCTTTGCCTTCGGTGCGGTTTTTAACCCCGATCAACAAGCCTTGTTCATGTAAATTGCGGGCCATGGGTCGCCCCATGGCGCCCAAGCCATAGACCACCACTTTGTTGAGTTTGATCTCGCTCATAAAGAATTCGATGTCAGTTTGAATGGATGTGAGCATTATAACCGATCACTGTGATTGAAAAATCAAGCGCTGTAACTTTCTGCGGTTTGGTGCGTTCACATGAATACTGGAGCAGCCACCGTTTCGATGATTTTGCGAAACAGTGGTTGACTATTGCCCAAATAATCCCATTAAATGAGGCAAATTTGCCAATCCTCAGGAGTCACTTATCATGAAAAACACCTTATTTTCGGTTCTCAGCCTGTTGCTGTTGGTCGCTTGTGCGCCCAGCAAACAACTCAAACAATTGGATGACAATTCAGATGGCCAAAATGCGGCTGCGGACAATCGGGTTTTCACCCAAGCTTACGACATGCGTGAACTGGACAATGGCTTGAAAGTCATTGTGGTGAAAACCGACTACCCCGGCGTGGTGTCGCTGCAAATCCCGGTGCAAACCGGTTCACGCAATGAAGTGGAGCCGGGGAAATCTGGTTTTGCCCACTTTTTTGAGCACATGATGTTTCGCGGCACGGAGAATTTTTCTCAAGAAGAATACGGTGCCATGTTGAAAGAGGTGGGGGCCGATCAAAATGCCTACACCACCGATGACTACACCAATTACCATGTGACCTTCATCAATGAAGACCTGGAGCGCATGCTGATGTTGGAAGCCGATCGGTTCAAAAACCTGAAGTACTCTGAGGCCCAATTCAGGACCGAAGCCTTGGCCGTCAAAGGTGAATACCTGAAGAACAGTGCCAACCCATTCAGCAAATTATTTGAAACCGTGCGCAAAAACGCGTTCACCGAACACACTTACCGCCACACCACCATGGGCTTTTTCGAAGACATCGAAGACATGCCGAATCAATTGGACTATTCATACACCTTTTTCGACCGTTGGTACCGCCCAGAAAAAGCCGCGGTGATTGTGGTCGGTGATGTGGACGTGGAGGCCACCCACCAATTGGTGCAAAAATACTTCGGCGACTGGGAACGCGGTAACTACAGCGTGGACATCCCCATTGAACCACCGGCCCAAGGCAGCCAGTACCACCACATCGAGTGGGAATCGCAAACTTTGCCCATGTTCGGCTTGGTCTTCAGAGGGGCCTCGGCCGACCCAGCCATGATCGATAAGTCGGCCATTGACATGTTGGGCAGTGTGTTTTTCGGTCAAAATTCAGACGTTTATCAGGATCTGGTGGTCAGCCGCCAATTGGTGGATGCCTTGTATTTTTACTCGCCTGACAGCAAGGACCCTGGTTTGATTTATTTGTTGGCCCGCCTCACCGATTCAGCCCATTATCCGGCGGTCAAACAAGCCTTGTTGGACACCATCGTCGAAGCCCGCACCAGCACGGCCGATGCGCAGAAACTAAATGACATCAAATCAGCGGCCCGTTATGGTTTTGCCAACAGTTTGGACAATTCTGAAGCCATTGCCGACATGCTGGCTGCAGTGGTGCAATACGATCGCGATCCTGAGCACATCAATCGCCAGTATGCCCAATTGGATGCCGTGACCCCAGCCGACGTCAAATGGGCCGCCAACAAATACCTGGTGGATGATGGTCGCATCATGGTCACCCTGGCACAGGCTGAGGTAATTGAGGGCATCGACAATGATTTTCAATTGGCACAAATGGTGGCAACTGCCAATGAGCCCAAAGAGGCTGCATTCCAAGTCACCGACATGACCAACACCAGTGACGTGGTGGACGTGAACTTTTTGTTCAACACCGGCGCCGCCCAAGATCCGGCCGGCAAGAAAGGCTTGGCGGCTTTGACCGCTTCAATGATCACCGATGGGGGCTCTGCCAGCAAATCCATCAAAGAAATCCAACAAGCCATGTTACCAATGGCGGCTTATTTTTCGTCGCAAATTGACAAAGAAATGATTTCGCTCAGTGGCCGGGTTCACCGCGAAAAAGCCGAACCCTGGTTGGACTTGGTGCTGGACAGCTTGTTGCAGCCTGGTTTCCGTGAGGATGATTTCAAACGCTTGAAAACCCAATTGATCAATGCCGTGCAAACCGACCTCAAACAAAACAATGATGAAGAGCTGGGTAAAGAGGTGCTGTACCAAAAACTGTATCCGAATCATCCCTATGAGTCATTGAATTATGGTCATGTCAGTGATCTGGAAAGCCTGACTTTGGACGACGTCAAACAGTTTTATCAGGCGCAATTGACCCAAGCCAATTTGAACATCGGCATCACCGGCAATTTGTCTGCTGAACTGAAACAACATTTGTTGGATCGGGTGACCCAAGAATTGAATGCCAAGGGTGCTGAACCGGTGGCCATTGGCCCGGCACCTGAGTTGAGTGGTCGCCATGTGACCATTGTGGAAAAGCAAACCATGCCAACCGCCGTGTCATTTGGTTTCCCGATTGAGGTCAACCGCTCACACCCAGATTGGGTGGCCTTGTGGTTGGTGCGTTCTTATTTGGGTGAGCACCGCAATTCCAACTCATTCCTGTATCAACGCATCCGCGAAGCGCGGGGCATGAACTACGGTGATTATGCCTACATTGAATATTTTCCTCGTGGCATGTACCGCACCCAACCTGAGGCCAATTTGGGTCGCTCAGAGCAAATCTTCCAAGTGTGGTTGCGGCCCTTGCGCGACAACAATGACGCCCATTTTGCCACACGCACCGCCATGTATGAGATGGAAAAGTTGATCGAAAATGGCTTGACCGAAGCCCAGTTCACCGCCACCAAAGCCTTCTTGAGTAAATACGCCGGATTGCTGCTGAAAGGGCAGGACCGGGTGTTGGGTTATCAAATGGATTCAGACTTCTATGGCACCGATGATTTCATCAGTTTGGTGCAGGATGGCTTGAATGCGTTGACTTTGGCACAAGTCAACCATGTGATCAAACGCCATTTACAAACCGATGACATCCATTTTGTGTTCATCACCAATGACGGGGCGGACATGCAATCGCGCCTGGTCAATGACACCACTTCAGCAATGACCTACAATGCCGAGAAACCGGCTGACTTGTTGGCCGAAGACGAAGTGATCCAAGACTACCCGTTGCAGCTGGATGCTGATCACGTTGAAGTGCTGAACATCGACGAAGTGTTCCAATAAGGCACTGATTTTACCAGTCAAAAAAAGGCCAGCCCCTTCGGGCCGGCCTTTTTTTGGTCATTGCATTGATCCAATCATTCAAAATCGGTGGCAAAAATCAAATCGTCGATGGTTTGACACATGCCTGGTACTTGCACGTGGCTGAGGGCCAGGTTATCCAAATACCAGCCGCCATCATTCACCGAACCATCGGTTGAATAACTGAAGCGCACTTCGACTTGTTGCCCTTGGTTGGTAGACAAATCCACGGTGTGTTGTTGCCAGCTGTTTTGCACCCCAGAAAATGCAGGTGTGTTTTCATCGAAGCCACATTCATCTGATGAAGCCCGGAAGGTGTCGGGGTAAGCCGGTGACACGGCCGGCTTGGTCCAAGGTCCGCCGTTGACACTGATTTCTACCAGGCCACCATCCCAACGTTCTTCGATGTTGTACAAGGTTTGAAAACTCAATTCTGAAGCCTGACCTGGGGTCAGGGTGAACGGTTGTGACGTCAATCGGTTGCACGTGTTGCTGCTGTTTTGTGACCAGTAACTGCGGCTGCCTTCAAACACTTCATCGGTCACCATTTCCCAGCCCAAGTGCCGCCCGGTTTGGGCAATGCCACCATCACCGACTTCGGCGCCAGCGGTCCAAGTGCCATCGGCCAGAGGGCCCAAGGGCGAACCAAACAGCTGTAAATTGTTTTGCTCTTCCGCTTGATTGCTGCTGTCTTCAGCCCGCACCACATAATGATAGGTCTCCTCATGGATCACCGAGAAGTCGGTCCAATTCAGCTGGCTGATGCCACTGGCCACCAAATTGGCTGGACCCGGTTCAAACCCTTCCTCGGTGGATCTGTAGACATTGTAGCTGGTGTTCGATTGGCAATATGACGAGGCGGCATTCCATTGCACATTCAAACTGCAGGCTTTATCAAATCCATTGTTGATGGCAGCCACGCCACTGAATTCAGGGGCTGCGGTACAGACCCCGGTGGTTTGGGTTTCGCTGCAGGTGCTGCGGGTGAATTCACACAAACCATCGGCACTGACTTTGGACACTTGGTAGCCCACATTCACTTGCCCAGAAGCGGTGTTGTCGACATACAACTCGGTGGTAATCTGATTGGCGATTTGGATGAAATTATTCGCCGCACAGCCCCCTTCAGAGCGGTATATGGTGTAACTTTCCCCAGCGGCCAGGCTGTCATTCCACGTCAACTCAATGCTGTTGTCGCCCAGTGCGCGGGCTTGCACGTTGCTGGCCGGGGCCACCACTGGACACAACTTCGGTTCCAGCACGAACAAACCGCCTTGGATGTCTCCCAGGATCACACTGCCACTGTCAAAAAATGGGTAATTACTCCAGGCCCCACTGAAACCATTGCTGTTGTTGCTGGGGTAGGTGTCAAAATTGGCCACTTCGAACAAATTGCCATTGCCGATGTCGCTGATGTCCAACACACTCAGACCGCTGGTGTAATTGGACAGGTAGGCATAGCCACCCTTGATGTATAAATTGTGATCGGTTGAAGCTTCAGGGCCCAGGTAAGTGCCAATGATGGTGGGGTTATCGAGGTCTTGCATGTTCCAAATGTAGGTTTTGGTGTTGTGACCGAGGTTTTGTTCGTCCAATTCGTCGTTCATCAAAAAATATTGGTGGTCTTCGGTCAACCAGCCTTGGTGGGTGTACCGCGAATCGCTGTATGGGGTTCTGGATATTTGCACCGGAGCGGCTTTGTTGGTCACATCCACCAAGGTCATGGTGTCTTCATTGGAGTTGAAACAGATTTCTTTGCCTTGGTGATCGGTATCTGGCCCGTCATAAATGACACATTGGGCATCGTGGGTGTAGCCATCATCACTGAAACAGCCGGCAAACACCGGCGCCGCGGGTGTGGAAATGTCGATCATGTGCAGGCCGCCGCTGCAATCGGCGCCCACCACATAGGCATAAGCACTGGCCTCATTGATCACGATGTTGTGGGCATCGCCAAATTCGGTGTAATGGGTGGTGACTGCAAAGGTCACTGGAGGACTGGGCACATTGCGCAGCTGAGTCAAGTCAAACACCTGCATGCCATGGCCACTGGCTTCAGAAACGATGTAGGCGTGGTTGTCATGGGTTTTGATGTCGCGCCAAAAGCTGTTGCTGGTGGCGGTGGGCAAATACCCCAAGTACACCGGTGTGGTGGGTGCTGAAATGTCGACGAACGCCGTGCCATTGGACATGCCCAGCAAGGCGTATTCTTTGCCATCCAGCGGATCCGTCCAACCCCAAATGTCGTTGCCTGAACCGGTGCCATCACCGAGGTCTTCCAAATGAATCCGATGCAACAAATCGGTTTCTTCACAGGGGTAAAAATCGGCCATGCCATTGATGCATTCAGTGAATGGGTGGGCATGTAAGCTGCTGACAAACAGGGTCAGGAGGAGGGTGGTTATGTGTTTCATCGAATCAGCCAGTCAAAAAAGTAGTGACAAAATAGCACAAAACGCCCCCGAATGCTCTGATCAATGTCAAGAAATGCGGTGCCAGTGCCATGCACATCCCTTTGCAGACCCACCAGCCACCACCAATGACGGTGGTGTGCTTAATTGTCAGCGGTTGGCATGCACGTCAGACAATTCATTCATGGGTGTTGAACCTTCAGCCGCGCTTCACCAAACGGCCACTTGTTTGGGGTGCGCAAAAGATCTGTGGTGATCCCGGGAACCAGGCTCGCCACAGACCGGGCTTGGGTCAGCTTTCGCGCGCCGTGATGAACAGTTCAACCCGGCGATTTTGGCCGCGGCCATAATCGGTGTTGTTATCCGCAATCGGTTGCGACTCGCCCAAACCAATGGGTGACAAGCGGCCCCCGGGTATGCCTTGTGCTTGCAAGTAATCTGCCACGCTGTAAGCCCGTCGGTATGACAAATCGCGGTTATACGCATCGCTGCCGACCGAATCGGTGTGACCGATGACATCCAAGGTGGTGTCTTTGTATTTGTACAATACCTTGGCCACCGAATTCAGTGGCGGGTAAAAACTGCTTTTGATGTCGTGCTGAGCGGTGTTGAAAGTGATGTTGCTGGGCATGATCAGCTGGATTTGGTCACCCTGTCGGGCCACTTGCACCCCGGTGCCCTCCAATTCGCGGCGGAGCTCGGCTTCCTGATGGTCCATGTATGCACCGATGCCAGCGCCAATGGCGGCACAGCCTGCGGCGGCATTGCGGGCACTTTTGGAATTTTTGGTGGCGCCAATCAAACCACACACAATGGCACCAGCGGCACCGTATTTGACGCTTTTGCGCACTTTTTGTTCGCCGGTGTAAGGGTCAGATGTGGTGCAAGCTGACATGCTCAGGGCCAAGGCCACAGCAAAGATGGTTTTTTTCATGGTTGCTCATTTCATTTTGTAGGGGCTTTCATGATAAGCAGGCGATGCTTAATAAACTGTGAACAGGCCTTAAAAATTTGGCCAAATGGCCGCTGGCCAGGCAAAAAAAAGAGGGCCTAACCCCTCTTTTTTTCTGTTTGCGATCGACTGGATTCAGTCTTCTTTGGCATCCTCTTTTTTGGGATGGAAATCTGCGCGATGGCGCCAAATGGTGTAATCACCACCACTGTGCGCGCCAGAGAACTTATCGAACAATTTTTCGGTTTTCTTCTCTGATTTCAGGTGTTTTTTGGCGAATTGATAAAAATTTTCATCCATTGGAGCCATGTCGGCATAATTTTCAAACGGCGTGGCCAGCCCCACGGCATGGGCCCCACCAACTGGATAAAACCATGACCAATTTCTGGGCCACTCATGGTCTTTGGCCAAGGTGCTCATTTCACCAATGGCTTCTGACATTTGGCCGCCTTTGCCGGGTTTGATGTGAAACATGGTCACCCCGACATAATTGGCTTTGGTGTCTTCTCCCCAGTGGCTGTTTTTTTGATCCAGTTCAGAAAAGTTGTGGTGATAAGTTGCCACATGTGGGTGCACCGTTTCATTGAAGTGTTTGCCCATGTTTTCGCGGCTCCATTCACCGTAACTGTCTTGATCTGCCCAAGCGAAGCAACAAGAGCGGATCACGTAACGATTCAAGTCTTTGCCAGTCACTGGTACATAGACATGCCATGTTCTGGGATCTCCGCGTTCGGTGCGCAGCGCGAGGTGCGCTTTTAAGGCCTCTTCAAACTCATTTTCATGCCCGGCTTTGGGCACGGCCACCCAAGAGTCAGCGATCATCTGCTCGGGTTTTTCATTGTCGTGATCATCTGCCACACACCAGGCAGGTAAGAAGAGTAATGCCAGTAAAACTGAATAGAACTTATTCATTGATTTTCCCCTAATAAAATAAGATTGCTGAGAACACACACAGCAACCTGTTTCAGGGTTGACGTACAATCAATATAAAGTAAATGCTATGGAATGTCCAGAAAAACGCAACAGCCACAAACAGTTAGCAGATGTTGTTAAGTGGCATCGGGGTCTATTGCCATCACATTTGCTTGGAGTGGATGCGGGGTTGCGCCTGGATGTTCATGAGCTTTCTGATCTCATACATCATCACGCCCTGGGTGTAGGTCAGGTAAAAATATTTTTGGAACAAATCACTGTCCTCTGACAATTCACTGGCAAACTTTTGCTGGTGTTCATCGCGGCGGATGCTGGTCCATTCGGTGGCATCAATGCGGGCATGGGGGTCGCCAAATTGCATGGTTTGAACCAAGCCTTCCGGCACCGGGGTGTTGCTGTCGAAAGGATAGCGCAGGGCATATTGGCCGGTGTCGGTCAACAACACCTGCAGCTGGCACATGGGCTTGAAACCCAAATATTCACCTTCATTTTTGGATCGTTTGAGGAACACCAAAAACCGTTGGCCTTCGCCTTCGCGATTGGGGTAGTAGCAAACATGGTCTTCAAAGCCCTTGCTGCTGACGATCAAAAATTCGTCTTTTTGCACCCCTTTGTAAGGCACCCTTACGGTCAGAAAGGCCTGGCCTTTGGCATTCAATTCCCGGGTCTGCTCATAATCGACGTTGAGCAATTGGGCAATGGCCACCACATCTGCCCATTCGGCGGCCGCCTCAAATGATTCAAATGCCATGGGTGGCAAAGTGGTGTAATCAAATTCAAAGTCCCGATTGGCTTCAGGCAACAGGGCTTGGCCGGGTTGTTGGGCATGGATTAAGGGGCTGGCAAGCAAGCCAAGCCAAATCATCAGTGCAATTAATGGGCGTCTTGTTTTCATGCTCATATGGACCACTTTCATTGGCAATAATTCACATCAATGTGCCAATTTTTTGACCCAGTTTCAAGGCCGATCCGGCCTGCAGGTCATCGTTGAAGATCACGGCGTCTTTGGGAAACAGTAAAATCACCGTCGAGCCCATGTTAAAGCGCCCCATTTCTTCACCTTTCTTGTACTGGGCTTGTCCTCGAACCAAGACATCGTTGACTTGCCTGGCATAGGGTGGGGTGATGACCCCATTGCACACGGTTTCTATGCTGGAAACCAAAATCGCCCCAACATAAACATAAGCCACCCGACCCACCCGGGTGTTCAAATGGTTAACCAGACGTTCATTGCGGGCAAACAAACGTGGAATCTTTTGGGTGGTCCAATCCGCCACGCTGAACAGGCGACCGGGCACATGCCGCATCGACTTGATCTCACAGTCCAACGGGGCATGCAAGCGGTGATAATCCTTGGGCGACAGATAAATGGTGATGAATTTGCCGTCTTGAAAATCATCGGTCATGGTGGTGGCCAACAGTTCACCCACCGAATAATCATGGCCTTTGGCTTGTAGGATGCTCTCATGTTCAATGTCACCCAATTGTGAAATCACCCCATCCACGGGGGACACCAAACTGTCGGCCCGGTCATGAATGGGGCGTGCATCGGGTTTCAAGGCCCGTGTGAAAAAAGCATTGAAATGTTCGTAATCATCGTAGTTTTTGGAGGCGGCTTCATCCAAATTGATGTTGAATTTTTTGATCATCCAATTCAAAGTCATGTGCTTGATGGGCTTGGCTTTGATGCGCATCAACCGGTGCATCAATTTGGACAACAAACGATGCGGCAAAATGTATTGGAAAAACAGGGCTATGGCTTTCATGAAGACTCCATCAGGGCCATCAGGTCCTGAGTGATCAATTGAACGTCGTGTGGGGCCGTGAACAACCCGATGCGCTCACCGGCTGGGTTCAGCACATACAAGGCTGAGGCGTGGTCCACGTCATACACCAAATCACCGGGTTCATGCTCGGCCACATTGTAGGCCACCCCCAACTGCGTGGCGATGGACAAGATGTTGGCCGCATCACCGGTCAAAGCATAGAACTCAGGATTGAAAAAGTTAATGTATTCTTTGAGGTTTTCCGGGGTGTCCCGGTTGGGATCGACGGAGATGAAAATGAAGCGTGGACTGGGCAAATTTTGTTGTTTCAGTTGGTGGTCGATTTTTTGCATGTCCAGCAAAGTGGTGGGGCAAATGTCCGGGCAATTGGCAAAGCCAAAAAACACCACCGAATAAGTGCCTTTGAAGGCCTCGGCGTCCCAGGCTTTGCCGTGGTGACTGGTTAAGGTGAAGCCAGAAAAAGATTTGCCTTGGGGAAACATTTTTAGTGCTTTGAAATCGGGTTGTGAAGCTTGTTCGCCACAGGCTGTCAAGCCCAAAGCCAATACCAAAACCAACATCAGAAGGGGGGTGTCATGCCGTTTCAACATATCCAGAGATTAACCGTTGACCTGAATCATAAAAACAGGCATTGTATACTTTTTTTATCTGGGGCGAAACCAGTGTTGCCAACCGTTGCGGACATATTCAAACAGTCGATTGACCGTTTGCAGCCAGCTGAAGTGTTTTATGGCCATGGGGTGGCCGAGGCCGAGGACGAAGTGGTGTTGTTGTTGATGCATGTGTTGCAGCTTGACTTTGCCGGATTGAACCGGGCCCATGACCAGCGCATGACAGCGGCACAGATTCAACGGGTCGATGCGCTCTTGACTCAGCGGGTGGAGCAGCGCATCCCCATGGCCTACTTGGTGGGGTTTTCGGTGTTTGCCGGTTTGTCATTTGTGGTGGATCAACGGGTGTTGATTCCCCGTTCACCGTTTGCCGAGTTGATCGACCAGGGCTTTGCACCCTGGGTGGATGTGGCGGCCGTTAATCACGCCTTGGACATGTGTACGGGATCCGGTTGCATCGGCTTGGCCATGGCCCATTATTTTCCAACGATGCAGCTGACGCTGGTTGACCTCAGCCCTGATGCCTTGGATTTGGCACGGCACAACACCAAGGCATTGGGATTGAGCGACCGGGTGCAGTGCCTGGAGTCGGATTTGTTCAGTCATGTCAGCGGCCAGTTTGATTTGATTGTGGCCAATCCGCCGTATGTGGATGAACAGGAATACCGGGCCTTACCCGCCGAGTTCAGCCATGAACCGGCCATGGCCTTGGTCAGTGCCGCCCAAGGCATGGCCTTGCCGATTCAAATCTTGGCGCAGGCGGCTGATTACCTGACCGCAGGTGGGTATCTGTTCTTGGAAGTGGGCTACAACGACGGGGTCTTGGAGCGGTGTTTGCCCACCGTGCCATTGGAATGGATCGAATTCTCGCTGGGAGGGCAAGGAATATGTGTTTTTAGTCGAGATGATTTGTTAAAGTACCGATCTGAGTTCAATCAATTTTTGCAAGCCCATGTCTCACAACACCTTCGGTAAAAATTTGCGCTTCACCTCGTTTGGTGAATCTCATGGCAGCACCATCGGTTGTGTGTTGGATGGGTTTCCTCCGGGGCTGTCAATCAGTGCCGATGAAATCAAAGCCGAGCTGGTGCGGCGGGCCACCGGTCGATCTCGCCACACCTCACAACGCAAAGAACAGGATGACGTGCAGATCGTATCCGGTGTGTTTGAGGGGGTGACCACCGGCCACCCGATTGCCTTGATCATTGAAAACACCGACGCCAGAAGCAAAGATTACACCGAAATTGCACGACAAATTCGCCCAGGTCATGCCGATTTCTCTTATTGGAAAAAATACGGGGTGCGCGATTACCGAGGTGGCGGGCGTTCTTCGGCCCGTGAAACCACCATGCGGGTGGCTGCCGGGGCTTTGGCCCGCAAGTGGCTGCGGTTGAATCACAACATCGAGGTGGTGGCTTGGTTGGCCCAATTGGGTGACATCGAATTGGCTGCCGGTGATTTGACTCGGGTCGATGACAGCCCCTTTTTCACCGGTGAAATTGACCGGGTGCCTGAACTGAATGCTTACATGGATGCCTTGCGCAAATCAGGTGATTCGGTCGGAGCCCGCATCAACGCCAAAGCGGTCAATGTGCCGGCGGGATTGGGTGAGCCTGTGTATGGCAAACTGGATGCCGAACTGGCCTTGGCCATGATGAGCATCAACGCCACCAAAGGCGTTGAAATCGGAGCCGGATTTGACGCGGTGGCGCAAAATGGCTCGGTCCACCGCGATGAAATCATTGATGGTGAGTTTGCCAGCAACCACGCTGGCGGCATCCTGGCTGGCGTGTCCACCGGGCAAGACATCACCCTGAGTGTGGCATTCAAGCCCACCTCATCTTTGCGCATTCCTGGCAAAAGCATCGATTTGGATGGCAACGCCATCGAAGTGGTGACCAAAGGCCGGCACGATCCTTGTGTGGGGATTCGGGCCACTCCCATTGTCGAAGCCATGATGGCCCTGGTGATCATGGATCACCTGATGCGTCACCAGGCACAACTACATTCAGCATAAGTAAAGCAACCTTCAAAAAATGAGTAAACAATACAACGTAGCCGTGGTCGGCGCCACTGGAGCAGTCGGCAAAACCATGTTGGAAATCCTCGAACAAAGGGCGTTTCCCATTGACCAAATTTTTCCTTTGGCCAGCCACCGCAGTGCCGGTGACACCATCGACTTCAATAAAAAGACGGTGCGCATTGGCGATTTGACCGAGTTTGACTTTGCCCAGGCCGACATCGCTTTGTTTTCAGCCGGCGGAGACATCTCAGCCCAATATGCCCCTCAAGCGGCCGATGCCGGTTGTGTGGTGATTGACAACACCTCTTATTTCAGAAATGAAGAAGACGTGCCCTTGGTGGTGCCGGAAGTGAATCCGCAAGCCATCGAACAGTACCGCCACACCGGCATCATCGCCAACCCCAATTGCTCCACCATTCAAATGTTGGTGGCACTGGCTCCCATACACCGTCAAGTGGGCATAGAACGCATCAACGTCGCCACCTACCAGTCCGTTTCAGGGGCAGGCAACAAGGGCATTGATGAATTGTCCGAGCAAACCCGCTCCTTGTTGAATTTCAAGCCATTGAAAACACAGGCATTTTCGCAGCAAATAGCCTTCAATGTGATCCCGCACATCGATCAATTTCAAAGCAATGATTACACCCGCGAAGAAATGAAAATGGTGTGGGAAACCCAAAAAATCCTGGATGATCGCAGCATCCTGGTTAACCCGACCTGTGTGCGGGTGCCGGTGTTTTATGGTCATGCCGAAGCGGTGCATCTGGAAACCCGGGAGAAAATCACCGCGGCCGAAGCCAAGTCATTGCTGCAAGCCGCTGATGGGGTTGAGTTGATGGATGACCCCAGTCAATTGCTGTATCCATCGCCGGCCGTTCACAGCGCCGGTAATGACCCGGTGTATGTGGGCAGAATCCGGGAAGACATCTCATATGAAAAGGGCCTGAATCTGTGGATTGTGTCCGATAACATCCGTAAAGGCGCGGCATTGAACAGTGTGCAAATTGCAGAAAAACTGATAAAAATACTGGATAAAGAGTAAGTTAGCTCACTTTTTTTAGATAAATTCTTGGCTTTTTATTGTAGAATTAGTTACCATCAATATCGGAAGTTTAAAATCGCTGTTAAATCGAACATAAAAGCATTGGGTAAATTATGAAGCAAAAATTGATTTTATTGGTTTTGGTCATTGGCTTAACCATCGTCTCACAAACCTCTTTTTCATTGGGAATGGGCAAGATTCAAGTGTATTCAGCACTGAATGAGCCATTACAGTCCAGCATCGAGCTGATCACCCATGCCGAAGAAGATTTGCAGAATTTGGAGGTGAAGCTGGCCAGCAGTGAAGACTATCAAAAAGTCGGTTTGGACCGGTCATTCGTCCCTTCCAACATCAATGTGGCGTTGGATGAAGACAATCCGTACTTGATTCGGGTGACTTCCAACGGACCTGTCACCGAACCCATCGTCAGTTTGCTGTTGGATGTGAATTGGAGCAACGGACGCATTTTGCGTGAATTCACCATTTTGTTGGATCCGCCGGTTTATGAAAGCAGCGCCAATGTGCAAGTGAACAATGTGGTGGTTGAGCCGATTCAAGATGATGTGATTGAAGAGCCCGTTGAGACCACAGCCGATACCCAGGCAGACACCAGCAGCGACAGCAGCCCAGCCTTACAACCCCGCAGTGATGAGACCACCACGTACACCAATGAAGATGTGCTGGCCCAAGATGATGACATCAGCGCCTCAGAGCCGGTGTCGGATTACGTGCCAGGGGAAATCACCGTGGCTGCCGGCGACACCTTGTGGCGCATTGCCAATAACAATAAGGTGGGTGATTTGTCGACCCACCAAATGATGATGGCGATTTATAACAGCAACCCCAGCGCCTTCCTGGACAACAACATCAACCAATTGGTCAAAGGCAGTCGCTTGCGCATGCCGACCGCTGATGAAGCGGCCAGCATCGGCTATTCCGAAGCTTTGGCACAAGTTGAGTCACATCACCAGTCATGGGCCCCTGCCCAACAAGATTACTCGGCTTTCCAAACCGAGGACGATCCGGTTGATGTGTATGAAGAACCCACTTCCTCGTTGGATTATGGGGTGCAATTGTCCGGTGGTGACAGCGACGGATCAGATGCCGGTCAGTCGAATGCCGATGAAGGCAGCGATGCCGATATGCAAGCCATTCAAGAAGACCTGTATAACAAAGACTCTGAAAACACCGAGTTGAAAGAACGCATTTCTGAGCTGGAAGACATCGTCGAACAACAGCAAGAAGCTTTTGATATCCAAGATGACAGCTTGGCCAACCTGGAAAATCAACTGGGCAGCGACACCGATGCCGATCCATTGACCAGCGATGATGCCACCACAGATGATGGCACTGAAGACGACATTTGGAGCACTGTGGATGACACCACCGATGAGGCCGATGCCATGGCAGCCAATGATGACCCCTTCAGCCTGAGTGTTGATGAAGTCAGCACTGATGACGGCCTGGGTGATGCTGGTCTGGGCGATGCTGACAACACCGATACCACCAGCGATGATGTTGCTGATGCCGACACCACTGAGCCGGCCACCACCGAACCAGCCAGCCCACCCAAGTTTGGTGGTGACAGTGGCGGTTCCGAGTCGATGGTGGATACCGCCATCAACTGGGTGATGGACAACCTGCGTTGGGTGTTGATTGGTCTGGGTGGCTTGATCGTGTTGTTGATCCTGCCCAAAGTTTTGCGCCGCAGTGACGACGGCGATGATGACACCAGCTTCCTGGATGACATCAAGAACCGCAACAAAGAAGCCGAAGCCGCCGATGAAGACTTCGCTGAAGATGCGGTTGAGACCAAAATGAATCAACCGCTGATGGAGGATGATGCCGAAATGGAAGCAGCCGACGAAGACGGTGATGATGTGTTGGCAGAATTGGATAAGAGCATTCAGTTTGATGAGGATGACACCGAAGACCTCGATGACACCGAAGACGAGGACGACCCCTTTGCCAATGCCGGTGAAGTGGCCCAAGAAGACAGCGATGATGATGGTTTTGACTTGGATGGTTTCCTCAATGACGACGACGATGATTACAATTCCAACACCTCAGTCACTGCTGACCACAGTGAAACCATGGCAGGGGTGAATTTTGATGACGAAGGTGACGATGATGAGGCAACTGCTGATGACGACACCGAAGCCGCCGATGACGATGGATTGGATTTGGATACCGAAGATGATTTGTTCGAAGATTTCGACATGGACTTGGATGCCGATGAGTCCGACGATGACGCCGAGGACGATGACGCCGAAACCCCTGATGCCGACGATACCGAAGAAGCGGTGATGGCTGATGATGAAGATGACTTCAGTTTTGATGAAGATTTCGACTTCGACCTGGATGATGAACTGGATGAATTGGAACAAGCCGATGACGACTTGTCAGAGGCCGTTGAAACCGCTGCTGATGATGCCGAGGAAGCGGTTGAGGAGCTGGCAGCTGACCTGGACGCCGCCGATGACGAGTTCAATGACATGTTGGACATCTCGGATGACGACGGCGATACTTTTGCAATTGATGACACCGAAGAGGACACGATGGACGAAGAAATAGACCTGGGCCTGGAAGATTTGTTGGAAGAAGGCGATGCCATCGACACCAAGTTGGATCTGGCCAAAGCCTATATTGACATGGGCGATGCCGAAGGCGCCAAGAACCTGCTGGATGAGATCATCAATGAAGGCACCGATGATCAAGTCGAAGCCGCCAAGAAACTGCTGGATGATATGTAACAAGCACCCCGCATCCTCTATAATAAGCCGGATTTTTTAATTCGGCTTTTTTATGCGCATAGCTTGTGGCATTGAATACGATGGCAACCCATTTTTTGGGTTCCAGATGCAAAAGCAAGAACCCACCATCCAGTCTTGTCTCGAGCAGGCCATCAGTCAAGTGGCCAATCACCCGGTGAAGATTTTCTGCGCCGGCCGCACCGACACGGGGGTCAGTGCCCGACAGCAAGTGATTCATTTTGACACCGATGCCGAGCGCACACCGCGCCAATGGACTTTGGGCATCAACACGGCCTTACATGAAGGCATCGTGGTCCTATGGGTGCAGGTGGTGGCGGATGATTTTCATGCCCGATTTTCGGCGCTCAGCCGCAGTTATGAATACCGCATCTTGAACCGTTCGGTCAGGCCGGCAATCAATCGCCAGTATTTGACGTGGATTTTACGGCCTTTGGATCATGATGCCATGCATGAGGCCGCGCAGACGCTGTTGGGCACCCATGATTTCAATGCCTTCAGGTCCAGTCAATGTCAGGCGCCGCATGCCAAACGCACCTTGTTGCAGGCCGATGTGGTGCGTGACGGAGAAGAAATCATTTGTCACTTCTCCGCCAATGCGTTTTTGCATCACATGATCAGAAACATCGTGGGCACCTTGCTGAAAGTGGGCCACGGCAACAAGCCAGTCTGTTGGGTGACAGAGGTGTTGCGCAGTTTGGACCGCAAACAAGCGGGCATGACCGCACCGCCGCAGGGCTTGACCTTCACTGGGGTGACGTATCCTGATCAATACCAGATACCCAATGATGCCACGAAGCAATGAATTGAATGAAACCAACACGCGTTAAATACTGCGGATTGAAAACCGCCGATGAGGTGGCCGCTGCCATCGACTGTGGAGTGGCTGCTGTGGGTTTTGTGTTCGTCGAAGCCAGCCCCCGATACATCACGGCCGCACAAGCCGCCCCCTTGATCCAGCAAGTACAACAAGCTGGCATCCAAGCCGTGGCTTTGTTCGCCGATCACACGACCGAGGCGGTGCTGGCCATCACCGAACAAACCCAGCCCGATGTGTTGCAGTTTCATGGCCAGGAAACACCGGAATTTTGCGAACATTTTGATCGGCCTTATTGGAAAGCGGTGCCAATGCTGAGCCTCGCCGACCCGCTGTCCTACATGGCCCAATACCCCAGCGCCAACGCCTTTTTGCTGGATGCTTTTGGTGGCACTCAGATGGGTGGGTCGGGACAGGCGTTTATGTGGTCTCGCATGCCGCAACAGACCAGCCACACATTGATCTTGGCCGGTGGCATCAAGCCTGAAAATGTGCAGCAAGCCTTGCATGAAACCGGGGCCAACTATATTGACACCAGCAGTGGCATTGAGTCGGCTCCTGGCGTAAAATCAGCAGAAAAAATGCAGGCTTTGATGCAAGCTGTCAGGGCCTTTGACCAAAACCACAAAAACCATTAACACCCACAACACCAACATGAAATATTCAGATTATCCAGACAGTCGCGGACATTTCGGGCAGTTCGGTGGCATTTTTGCCAGTGAAACCCTGATGCACTGCTTGACTGAACTGCAAGAAGCCTATGCCCTGCTGAAAACCGATGACGCATTCTTGGCCCAATTCAACCACGATTTGGCCGATTACGTAGGCCGACCCTCGCCCTTGTACTTGGCAGAGCGCCTCAGCGCAGCGGCCGGTGGTGCCAGAATTTGGTTGAAACGGGAAGACTTGAATCACACCGGGGCACATAAAATCAACAACACCGTGGGCCAAATCCTGTTGGCCAAAGCCATGGGCAAAAAACGCATCATTGCCGAAACTGGCGCCGGTCAACACGGCGTGGCCACTGCCACCGTCTGTGCCCGCTTGGGCTTGGAGTGCGTGGTTTATATGGGCGAAGTGGACATCGCCCGCCAAGCCATCAACGTCTATCGCATGAAGCTGATGGGCGCCGAGGTGCGCAGTGTGGATTCAGGGTCGAAAACCTTGAAAGATGCGTTGAATGAGGCCATGCGAGATTGGGTCACCAACGTGGATGACACGTTTTACATCATTGGCACGGTGGCCGGTCCAGATCCGTATCCACAAATGGTCCGCGATTTCAATTCGGTGATTGGCAAGGAGGCCAAAAAACAATTTGCTGAAAAGGTCGGCGGCCTGCCTGATGCCCTGGTGGCCTGTGTTGGCGGTGGCTCCAATGCCATGGGCTTGTTTCACCCATTCCTGGATGACACTGCAGTTGCCATCTATGGGGTGGAAGCCGGTGGTCATGGGTTGGAAACCGGTGAACACGCCGCCTCCATCAATGCCGGTAAAGTCGGTGTGTTGCATGGCAACCGCACTTATGTGATGTCAGACCGCCAAGGACAAATCATCGAAACCCATTCGATTTCGGCCGGATTGGATTACCCCGGAGTCGGCCCTGAGCATGCCTTTTTGAATGAATCCGGTCGGGCCCAGTATGTGATGATCAATGACGACGAAGCCTTGGCTGCATTCCATGCACTGACCCGCATTGAAGGCATCTTGCCGGCTTTGGAAAGTGCCCATGCCGTGGCTTTTGCCCAAAAACTGGCTGCTGACCTCGCCCCTGAACAAAACATCATCGTCAATTTGTCGGGCCGAGGCGACAAAGACGTGCACACGATCGCCGCGCTGGAAGGGGTTGAAGTATGAGTCGATTACAACAACGCTTGGCTGATCTGGCCGGGCGCAAAGCCTTGATCCCGTTCATCACCGCCGGTCATCCCAGACCAGACGACACGGTGGCGATCATGCACCAACTGGTCAAACATGGTGCCGATGTGATTGAGCTGGGTATGCCGTTTTCTGACCCCATGGCCGATGGCCCAGTCATCCAACAGGCCTCTGAACACGCCATCCAACAAGGGGTGGGCATTGCCGAAACGATCCATATGGTCAAATCATTCAGGCGCCAGGACCCCACCACGCCGGTGGTGTTGATGGGTTACCTGAACCCGGTTGAATGCATGGGCCACCAGGCTTTTGTGGACGCCGCCAAAGACGCAGGGGTGGATGCCCTGTTGTTGGTTGACAGCCCGCCAGAAGAATCAGACGACTTGTTACAACGCTTGCGACAAGAATCTTTGGATCAAATTTTCTTGATTGCACCCACCACCACCGAGCAACGACAAGCCATGATCTGTCAGCATGCCTCTGGCTTTGTCTATTATGTGGCCCTTAAAGGGGTCACTGGGGCGGCCGATCTGGATGCCCAGGCGGTTAATGCCGATGTGATAAGAATCCGCCAACACACCCAACTGCCAGTGGCTGTTGGGTTTGGTGTCAAGGACGCGGCCTCAGCCATGGCCGTGGCGCAAGAGGCCGATGCCGTGGTCATTGGCAGTGCTTTGGTGTCGTTGTTACATGGCTGTGAGTCCATGGCCGCCGCAGAAACGGCGATTGCTGAGTTTTTGGGCCCTATCAGAACGGCCTTGAATTCGTTATAATGAAGGCGTTCTTTGCTTGATTCGTGAATCAAGATAAAGAGTTTAAAAATGAACCGTTGGAACATGTGCCAATAACCGCGTATTGGACTGCTTTTCCTGCCTAAATCAGTTCATTTTTAATGCTTTTTCTCATTGACTCAGAAACAAGCATAAAACGCCAATGATCAATTCTGTCTAACAACTGAGGGTTCGCATGAGCTGGTTTCAAAAATTGATGTCATCACGGATACGCACCGAAGGTGGCAATAAAAAGAAAAACATTCCAGAAGGCTTGTGGGGTAAGTGCAAGCAATGTGAAGCGGTGCTGTACCAGCCTGAAACCGTGAAACAAGGCAAAGTCTGCCCCAAGTGCGGTCACCACGAATCCTTGTCGGGTCGTGAGCGCATCGAATTTTTCTTGGACGATGCCCCCATGGTCGAAATCGGCGCCTCGGTGCGCCCTGAAGACCCCCTGAAGTTCAAAGACAGCAAACGCTACAAAGACCGCTTGGCAGCGACCCAAAAAGCCACCGGCGAACAGGATGCCTTGGTGGCAATGCAAGGCCAACTGCTGGGCCGCGATGTGGTGGTCACCGCTTTTGATTTCAAATTCATGGCCGGATCCATGGGTTCTGTGGTCGGTGAGAAATTTGTTCGCGCGGTGCACCATGCGTTGGAACATCAGCTGCCCTTGATCAATTTTGCCGCTTCTGGCGGTGCCCGCATGCAGGAATCATTGTTTTCCTTGCTGCAAATGTCAAAAACCGCTGCGGCTTTGAATCGCATGAAACTGGCTGGTTTGCCCTACATTTCGGTGTTGACCAACCCCACCACCGGTGGCGTTTCGGCCTCTTTGGCCATGTTGGGCGACATCAACATCGCCGAACCGAATGCCTTGATTTGTTTTGCCGGTCCGCGGGTGATCGAACAAACGGTGCGGGAAACTTTGCCTGAAGGCTTTCAGCGCAGTGAGTTTTTGCTGGAGCACGGGGCCATTGATTTGATTGTCACGCGGCATCAACTGAGTGAAAAAATCCATCAGTTGTTGGATTTGCTCAAACCCGCAACCCCACCCGTGGTGGAGCCGGATGAAGTGATTGTGGCCGATGACCACCCGCAAGACGACACCGCCTGACGCCAACAGCCAGCCTCAGAGCGCCTTACAGCAACGGCTGGAAGCGCTGAATCAAGCCAAAATCGATCTGGGCTTGTCCCGCCTCAAGCAGGTGATACAAAACCTGGCATGGCCAGCCCTGCCCACTGTCATCACCGTGGCCGGTACCAATGGCAAAGGCTCCACAGTGGCCGCATTGAGCAGCCTGCTGTCAGCCCAACAGCGCACTTGGGGGGCTTTCACCTCACCACACATCCACCGCTTCAATGAACGCATCAACATCAATGGCCAACTGGCCAGCGACGCTGAAATCCTGGCCGCCTTCGATGCCATTGATGCCGCCAGCGGCGACATCCAACTGTCTTATTTTGAATACAATTTTTTGGCCGCCGTGATGATCTTTTTACAGCATGGGGTTGAGTTCATGCTGTTGGAAGTGGGCTTGGGTGGTCGCCTGGATGCCACCAATGCCCTGGATGCCGATGCCTGCATCATCACCACGGTGGATTGGGACCACATGGCGTGGTTGGGTGATGACCTGGCCCAAATTGGCCGGGAAAAGGCCGGGGTGATGCGCTCGGGTCGTCCCGCGGTCCTGGCTGCTGCCGACTTGCCAGCCTCCGTTGAGCAAGTGGCCACTGAACTGGCGGTGCCGCTGTGGCGGGTGAATCAAGAATACCAAGTCGAAATCCATGCCGACTCTTTCGATTATCGCCAGCCGGCAGTGATGTTTGAAGGATTGCCGCATCCCCAGCTGCCTGGTCGCTGGCAAATCCATAATTTCTCCGCCGCCCTCACCGCCTTGTTGGCTTTGGGCCTGGAATTTGATCCATCGCAAGTGCGACAAGCCTTGCAACAAGTGAGCCTGCCTGGCCGGCTGCAAACCATGCAACACCAACCCACGGTGGTGGCCGATGTGGCCCACAACCAACAATCGGCTGAGGCGCTGGCCAGTTGGCTGCGCGAACAGCCTGGTGATGGCCAAACCCGAGCGGTGTTTTCGGTGTTGGATGACAAAATGGCCGAACAGTGGCTGCCCCAATTCGCTGACTTGGTCGACCATTGGTTGGTGTTCCAATTGAGCGGTCCCCGGGCCACCCCGTTGCCTGCCCTGAAAGTGATGCTGGCCGATTCGCAAAGCTTGATTTCGGTGTTTGATTCAGGACCGGCGGCCTTGCACATGGCCCGCCAATTGTCGGCAGCACATGACCGGGTGGTGGTGTTTGGTTCTTTTCATGTGCTGGATGAGGTTTTTTCCGCTTGAATCCACACCTCAAGGTCTGCTGCATTTCTTCCCTGGCCGAAGCCGAATTGGCCATCGAATTGGGCGCCGATGTGTTGGGTTTGGTCGGCCACATGCCCAGTGGCCCGGGCATCATCACCGATGACTTGGCGGCCCGCATCACCGCTGCGGTACCTCCGCACATCGAGACATTCCTGTTGACCAGCCAGACCACGGCAGCGGGGGTCATTGCGCACCACCAAACTGTGGGCAGCACCGCCATTCAATTGGTCGATGAATTGCCCGCGGGCGCTCACGCCATCATCCGCAAAGCCTTGCCCGGGGTGCGTTTGGTCCAGGTGTTGCATGTGACCGGGCCGGAGACCCTGGCTCAGGCCTTGGCGGTGGTCCATGACGTGGATGCCTTGTTGCTGGACAGCGGCAACCCGGATTTACAGGTCAAGGAGCTCGGCGGCACCGGCCGCACCCATGATTGGTCGGTCAGCCAACAAATCGTGCAGCACAGCCCGGTGCCGGTGTTTCTGGCTGGTGGTTTGAATCCTGACAACGTGCAAAACGCGATCAAACAAGTCCAACCCCACGGCTTGGATCTGTGCAGCGGGGTGCGCACCGATGACCAACTGGATCGCGCCAAACTGACCGCCTTCATCCAACAAGTGCGGTCTTGGTCGGCTTAAGGTTGGGCCAGTTTTAACCAGGTTTCGACCACGGTGTCGGGGTTCAGGGACACGCTTTCGATGCCTTGATCCAACAACCATTGGGCCAAATCGGGGTGATCGGAGGGGCCTTGACCGCAGATGCCGATGTATTTACCGCGTTGTTTACAGGCACTGATGGCCATGGCCAGCATTTTTTTGACGGCCGGGTCACGTTCGTCGAACAAGTCGGCAATGATGCCCGAGTCGCGGTCCAAGCCCAGGGTCAGTTGGGTCATGTCGTTGGAGCCGATGGAGAAGCCGTCGAAAATGTCCAAGAATTCATCGGCCATCAAGGCGTTGGAGGGCAGCTCACACATCATGATGATTTTCAGGCCGTTGTCGCCTTGTTTCAGGCCGTTCTTGGCCATCAGGTCAATGACCCCTTGACCTTCGGCCAGGGTGCGCACAAAGGGCACCATGGCCCACACATTGGTCAAGCCCATCTCATCGCGGATGAACTTCAGGGCTTCACACTCCATTTCAAAACAATCGACGAAGGAGTCATCCAGGTAGCGTGACGCACCGCGGAAGCCGAGCATGGGGTTTTCTTCGTTGGGTTCGTATTGCTTGCCGCCGATCAGGTTGGCGTATTCGTTGGATTTGAAATCAGACAGGCGCACAATCACCGGGTTGGGGTTGAACGCCGCGGCCAGGGTGGAGATGCCTTCGGCCAAGCGTTTGACAAAGTAATCACGGGGGGAATCATAGGCAGCCACCATCGGATCGGTGATCTGTTTGACTTCGGCGGGTTGTGCATCGTAGTTGAGCAACACTTTGGGATGAATACCAATCATGCGGTTGATGATGAATTCCAAGCGGGCCAGGCCAATGCCAAAATTGGGCAGGTTCTGGAAATCGAAGGCCCGGTCTGGGTTGCCCACGTTCATCATGATTTTCAAGGGCGCTTCGGGCATGTTTTGCAAGTCGGTGGTGTGCACCGAAAAATCCAGCAATCCAGCGTACACATAGCCGGTGTCGCCTTCACAACAGGAGACGGTGACCGCGCTGTCATGGGCGATCTGGTTGGTGGCATCGCCACAACCGACGATGGCCGGAATGCCCAATTCGCGGGCAATGATCGCCGCGTGGCAGGTGCGTCCACCGCGGTTGGTGACAATTGCCGCGGCTTTTTTCATGATCGGTTCCCAATCGGGGTCGGTCATGTCGGTGACCAACACATCGCCGGCTTGGATTTGATCCATTTGGGCGATGCTTTTGATCACTTTGGCGGTGCCTTGGCCGACTTTTTGGCCGATGCTGCGGCCTTCGACCAACAAGACACCCGATTCATTCAGGGCATAGCGTTCAATTTGTTGGCCTTTTTGTTCGCGTGACTTGACCGTTTCAGGGCGGGCTTGCACGATGTACAGTTCACCGGTGACGCCGTCTTTGGCCCACTCGATGTCCATCGGACGGCCGTAATGTTGTTCGATGATCAGGGCTTGGGCGGCCAGTTGTTCCACTTCGGCATCGGTGATGGAAAACCGTTGGCTGCGTGCGGCCTCAACATTCTGGGTCTGTACCCCGGCTTCGCCGTAGGTCATTTCAATCGCTTTGGAGCCCAAATTGCGGCGCAACACGGCCGGCTTTTGGGCCTTGACCGCGGGTTTGTAGACGTAAAACTCATCGGGGTTGACCGCGCCTTGCACCACCATTTCGCCCAGGCCGTAAGATGAGGTGATGAAGACCACATCATTGAAGCCTGATTCGGTGTCCATGGTGAACATCACACCACTGGCGGCGATGTCGGAGCGCACCATTTGTTGGACACCGGCCGATAAATACACGTCATCGTGGGCAAAACCGTGGTGCACCCGATATGAAATGGCCCGGTCGTTGTACAGGGAAGCAAACACCTCATGGGTTTTGCGCAGGATTTCATCGGCACCATGGACGTTCAAAAAGGTTTCTTGCTGTCCGGCAAAGGACGCGTCGGGCAGGTCTTCAGCGGTGGCTGACGAGCGCACTGCCACCGAAAAATCGGTGCCCAATTCGGCTTTCATGGTGTCATACGCTTGGCGGATGGCTTGTTCCAGGGGGGCTTGGAAGGGTGTTTCCAACACCCACTGTCTGATTTGACTGCCGGCTGTTTGCAGGGCATCGATGTCGTCGGTGTCCAAATCTTTCAGTTGTTCACTGATCCGTTGTTGCAGGCCTGAGGTTTGCAAAAACTCCTTGAACGCATCGGCGGTGGTGGCAAAACCACCGGGTACTTTGACGCCCAGGGCTTTCAGGTGGGTGATCATTTCGCCCAACGAGGCATTTTTACCACCCACTTGGTCGAGGTCTTGCATGGTCAGTTGGTCAAGTTTTAAGATGTAATCAGACATGAATTTCCCAGGGTTCAGCAAAAGTGGTATATTCTATCCCTAAGACCGGTGGTCATAAACAGTCAACCGGGTTTTATTGGCAAAAATCAATGAAAAGTATGGATCAGGAACGATTGCATGACTGAAAACAAAAAGTGTGCCATCTTTTATGTATCAGACGGCACCGCCATCACCGCCGAAACGGTCGGCCGCAGCCTAATCACCCAGTTCACAGGCATTGACTTTGTTGAAAAACGCCTGGCTTTTATCAACGACGCCGCCTCGGCCCAACAAGCGGCCGACATCATCAAAGCCACTCCCTCGGACTACCAACCCCTGGTGATCAACACCGTGGTGGACATCGAGTTACGCAAAATCATCCACTCGGCCGGTGGCTTGAAGCTGGACCCATTCAACCGCTTACTCAGACGCATCGAGCGCAATCTCGACATCAAAAGCGATCCTGGGGTGGGGCGCACCCATGGCATGGCAGACAGCACTTCCTACAATGACCGCATCGAAGCGACCAATTTTGCCCTGTCGCATGATGATGGGGTCAATTTGAATTTAAAGAAGGCCGATTTGATCTTATTGGGGGTGTCGCGATCTGGCAAAACCCCAACTTGCCTGTACCTGGCTTTGCACTATGGCTTGAAAGCAGCCAACTACCCGATCACCGACGATGATTTGGAGCGGATGCAACTGCCCGCCGAAGTGATGGCCCACCAAAGCAAGTTGTTTGGCTTGACCATAGATCCATTCAGACTGTCACAGATACGCGGTGAGCGGCGGCCCAATTCACGCTATGCGGAATTGCGTAAATGTCAAGGTGAAGTCAGCGATGCTGAGCTCATTTATCACCGCCACCAAATTCCTTTTTTGAACACAACGCTTACCTCAATTGAAGAAATTTCAGGTAAGATAATGATAGCCTTGGATTTAAACAAAAGACTGTATTAGATGATATTGACCGAACATTACTTGACCCACCGCAAATATGTCCGACGGCATAACATCTCCCTCATGCAATTGCATGAATACAACCACCGGTTGTTGTTGGCCCTGTTGCCAGATGATGCCGCGCAAGCCACGGTATTCCATTCGACTTCAGCGACCCAAGCCACCTTGCAAATCACCATCAGAAACCGTTTCAAGTACACCACTGAATTGGCCATGAGCATGCTGTTTGATGACGCGGTGTCAGACGCCCTGGTGATTCGCATCTACCACGATGCCCAGTTGGCTGAACTGGTTTATTCCAACGAGTTTGAAAAACAATATCGGCAGTTGGGCGGTCAAGTGGATCCAGGTAACCAAGCCAGTTTGCGCTACAGCCAAAACTGTTTTTTTAACAAATGGCTGATCTATTTATTGGAAAAAGGCTATCGAAAGGATGCGTGGACAGCCGTTAAATAAACCGGCGAGGACAACGTCGAGAATCTCATGACAGGGGTATGATCAATGAAACCAACGGACACCAAAGATCCAGAATATTTCCACAAAGTGGTCGATTGTCAGTATGCCTGTCCGGCCCACACGCCGGTACCGGAATACATCCGCCTGATCGCCGCCGGGCGTTACAACGACGCCTACATGATCAATTGGCAATCCAATGTGTTCCCGGGGGTGTTGGGGCGGACCTGTGACCGCCCCTGTGAACCGGCCTGTCGCCGGGGTCGGGTGGAAGAAGAACCGGTTGCCATTTGCCGCTTGAAGCGGGTGGCGGCGGACAACAAAACCGACATCAGCGACCGCTTGCCAGCCATTCCCACCGAGAAAAACGGCAAAAAGATCGCCCTGATTGGTGCCGGCCCGGCCTCGTTGACCGTGGCCCGGGATTTGATGCCGTTGGGTTACGAAATCGATTTGTATGATGATCAGCACAAGGGTGGCGGCTTCATGCGCAGCCAGATCCCCTCATTCCGCTTACCCGAGTCGGTGTTGGACGAAGAGGTGAACTACATCCTGGACATGGGGGTGGTGACCCATTTCAAACAACATGTGACCAGCATGCGAGACATGTTGGCGAAAAACTATGACGCGGTGTTTGTCGGCACCGGGGCGCCCAGGGGGCGTGACTTACCGAATTTGCCCGGCCGCCAAGACGGCGATGCCAACATCCACATCGGCATCGATTGGTTGGCCAGTGTGGCTTTCGAACACACCCACAAAGTGGGCAAAAAAGTGTTGGTTTTGGGTGGTGGTAACACCGCCATGGATTGTTGCCGCACCGCCATCCGCTTGGGTGGTGAGGACGTGCGGGTGGTGGTCCGCAGCCCCAAATCAGATATGAAAGCCTCGCCCTGGGAAATCGAGGATGCCGAACATGAAGACATCCCCATGTATGAAAATCACAACCCCAAAGCCTTTTTGACAGAAAATGGTCGCTTGACGGGCATGGTGTTTGAAAAAGTGGAGCCGGTGTTTGATGACAATGGCAAACGTTCATTGGTGCCCACCGGCGAAGAGGTGACCATGGCCTGTGATGATGTGTTGATGGCCATTGGGCAGCTGAATTCTTTTCCTTGGATTGAACGGGACATTGGCATTGAGTTCAATGACTGGGACATGCCAGAAGTGGACAAAACCACTTTCCAAACTTCATTACCGAATGTGTTTGTTGGTGGCGATGCCGCTTGGGGGCCAGAAAATGTGATCACGGCGGTGGCCCACGGTCACCAGGCCGCGATCTCCATCGATTTGTATTGCCGCGGTGAATCCACCGCACAACGACCAGCGCCTGAGGTCAATCTGGTCAGTCAAAAAATGGGCTTCCATGATTGGTTGTATGACGCCCACATTTCAGACGATGAACGCCAGATCGTGCCTTTGATTGACAAACAACAGGCCATTGGCAACCGCAAACTGGAGGTGGAGAAGGGTTTTGATGCTTTGCAGGGTTACGATGAAGCGATGCGTTGTTTGAATTGTGACGTACAAACGGTGTTTGAAACCGACCGCTGCATCGAATGCGACGCCTGTGAGGACATTTGTCCGGTGGATTGCATCAATTTCATCGACAACGATGAGGAAGCCAATTTGCGAGAAAATCTCAAGGTCAAAGCCACCAACACCGACCAAGACCTGTATGTGTCGGGCGAGTTGAAAACCAAGCGGGTGATGGTGAAAGATGAAAATGTGTGTTTGCATTGCGGGCTGTGTGCCGAGCGCTGCCCCACCGGAGCCTGGGACATGCAGAAATTTTTATTGCATGAAGCCACCGCAGGAGTCAAATCATGAGTCAGACCCAGCCCCTGGCGGCCACCAACGATCTGGTGATTCGTTTTGCCAATGTCAACGGTTCTGGTTCGGCATCGGCCAACAACCTGTTTTCCAAAGCGGTGTTCCGACTGGGCGTGCCGGTGTCGTCGAAAAACATTTTCCCCTCCAACATTCAGGGCTTACCCACTTGGTTCGAAGTCCGGGTCAACGAGCAAGGTTACCTGGGCCGCCGCGGTGGCTATGATTTTGTGGTGGCGGTCAATGGTCAAACCATGGTTCGGGATTATCAGGAACTGTTGCCAGGCGGCTACTTTTTCTACGATTCATCCAAACGTTTACCGGACACGTTTCAGCGCCAAGACATCACCTTGATCGGCATTCCGCTGACTGATATCTGTAATGCCAATTACACCGAACCGCGGTTGCGGCAAATCTTCAAAAACATCATTTATGTGGGGGCCTTGGCCTATTTGTTTGAAATGGACTTCACCGTGTTTGAAGATTCCATCAAGTCGCAGTTTGCGAAAAAGGCCAAGCTGATTGAACCCAACATCCAAGCCCTTCGTTTGGGCTATGACTATGCCGCACAACACCACGCGGATTGTTGCGGCCTGAAC
Source organism: Marinicella meishanensis (assembly GCF_019931145.1). Lineage (GTDB taxonomy): Bacteria > Pseudomonadota > Gammaproteobacteria > Xanthomonadales > Marinicellaceae > Marinicella > Marinicella meishanensis. The sequence continues at coordinate 384,279 of NZ_JAIOUV010000003.1, forward strand.
ATCCATCGCCGAGACCTCAATGGTGATCAGATTTTGATGGAAGGCAATGCCGCGGCCGGTTTGGGTGCGGTGTATGCCGGTGCCACGGTGGCCGGTTGGTATCCCATCACGCCATCCACTTCGGTGGTCGAAGCATTTGAAAAATACTGCCAGGCCTATCGGGTCGATGCGGCCACTGGGACCAACAAATTTGCCATCTTACAAGCCGAAGATGAACTGGCGGCCATTGGCATCGTCATTGGTGCCAGCTGGAATGGGGCGCGGGCCTTCACCGCCACCTCTGGGCCTGGGGTGTCTTTGATGAGCGAGTTTTTGGGCTTGGCCTACTTTTCTGAAATTCCGGTGATGTTGATGGACATCCAGCGCACCGGACCGAGTACTGGCATGCCGACCCGCACGCAACAGTCTGATTTATTGGCTGCCGCCTATGCCTCGCATGGCGACACCAAGCATGTGTTGCTGTTTCCAGCCAATCCCAAAGAATGCTTTGAGTTGACGGTGGCGGGATTTGATTTGGCCGATCGCTTGCAAACCCCGGTGATCCTGATGAGTGATTTGGATTTGGGCATGAACGTGCACCAGTGTGACCCGATCGAATGGGATGATGCGCGGCGTTATGACCGCGGTAAAGTCCTGAATCAACAACAACTCGATGACTTGCCTGAGCGTTGGGGCCGCTACCTGGATGTGGATGGCGATGGCATCCCATACCGCACCATTCCGGGCACCCACCCGGAAAAAGGGGCGTATTTCACGCGAGGATCTTCGCACGATGAATATGCGGCTTATACCGAGGACGGCACCGTCTATGCCCGCGGCATGCAGCGTTTGTTGGTCAAATGGGACACCGCCAAACGTCTGGTTCCGGCGGCCGAAGTCTCTGGTCAAAACAGTCGCATCGGGGTGGTCTATTTTGGCACCAGCCAATACGCTGCCCAAGAAGCTTTGGACCAGTTGCGGACCCAACACCGCTTGGATTCCATGCGCATCAAGGGCTTTCCTTTTGGCCAAGAAGTGGCTGAATTCATGGCCGCCCATGACACCGTGTTTGTGATTGAGCAAAACCGCGACGCCCAAATGAAAACCCTGTTGGTCAACGAATTGGACCTGGATCCGCAGGTCATGGTGCCGGTGCTCAACATCGATGGCATGCCCATCACGGCCAGCTTTTTGGTTGCAGAGATTGAGCAACATTTGGAATCACTGTCCATCCACCCCAAACCACAGGAGGCCTGAGATGACTTTCATCAGACCCAATTTCAGACACCCGGAAAACCACACCAATGAAATCGGTTACTCGATCAAGAACTACGAAGGGGCTTTGTCCACTTTGTGTGCTGGCTGTGGTCATGACTCCATCAGTGCCGCCATCATCAAGTCTTGTTTTGAGTTGAACTTGGAACCGCACAAAATCGCCAAAATTTCAGGCATTGGCTGTTCTTCCAAAACCCCGACTTACTTTTTGGGCAAGGCCCATGGTTTCAACTCGGTGCATGGTCGCATGCCATCGGTCACCACCGGGGCCAACATGGCCAACCGCGATTTGTTGTACATTGGGGTTTCAGGGGATGGTGACACCGCTTCCATCGGCATGGGCCAATTTGCCCATGTGGTGCGGCGCAATCTGAACATGGTCTATCTGGTGATGAACAACGGTTGTTATGGCCTGACCAAAGGCCAGGACTCGGCCACTGCAGACAAAGGTTCGGCCGGGAAAAAAGGCGTGCCCAGCGTGTTTGATTCCATTGATTTGTGCCAGTTGGCGCTGCAATTGGGCGCGGGTATGGTGGCGCGGAGTTTTTCTGGTGACAAGCAACAACTGGTGCCGTTGATCAAAGCAGCCATCAAACACCCAGGGTTTGCGTTCATTGATGTGATCTCCCCGTGTGTCACGTTCAACAACACCCCCGCATCCACCAAAGGTTATGAATGGGTGCGCGACCATTTGGAGGCCACCGGCACCATCGATTTTATCCCGGAGAAATCTGAGATCACCATTGATTATCCCGCCGGCAGTTCACGCCAAGTTCAGTTGCACGATGGCAGTGAGTTGGTGTTGCAAAAGAACGCCAATGATTATGATTTGTCCAGCCGCAAAGCGGCGATGAATCGCATTGAGTCGGTCAAAGAGGCCGGTAACATCCTCACTGGCTTGATTTATCACAACGAAAACCAGGGTGATACCCATGCCAGCATCAACACCACCCAGCGTCCTTTGAACGCTTTGACAGAGGCCGACCTGTGCCCAGGTTCAGCGGTGCTGGAACAACTGAATGCCGGTTTGAGGTAAGTCCTTTGGATCGTCATTTCTTGTATCAAAATGCCGTCCAGTGTGTGGAGGCAGAAATCGATTTTGTGGAAGCCACTTTCCAAGACCTCAAAGGGCGGCCTGCCCGCACTTTGCGGGAGGACTTTTGTGGCACCGCACAAACCGCCTGTGAATGGATTGGTCGGCATGTCGACAACCAAGCCTGGGGCGTTGATTTGGACCCGGAGGTGTTGCAATGGGGCATGGACAACAACTTGAGCGAGTTGCATGAGCAACAACGGCAACGAATTGAGTTGATCGAAGGCGATGTGATGGCCGCTGAAGTGGCGGCGGTCGATGTGGTGCTGGCGATGAATTTCAGTTACTTCATTTTCATGCAGCGGGACTTGATGATTCGATACTTTGAATCGGTCAGGGCTTCGCTGAATGACGATGGGGTGTTCTTTTTGGATGCCTTTGGTGGTTACGAAGCGGCCAAAGAGCTGAGTGAAGAGCGGGAATGCGATGGCTTCACTTACATTTGGGAACAAGCCAAGTTCAATCCGATCACTGCAGAAATGCAATGTTATATCCACTTCGTCACCGATGAGGGGGTCAAAATGGATCGGGCCTTTGCCTATTATTGGCGTTTGTGGACATTGCCAGAAATCACCGAGATGCTGTTGACCGCCGGATTCAGCACCGCCGATGTCTATTGGGAAGGCACCGATGAAGCAAACGGAGAGGGTGATGGGGTCTACAGCAAAACCACCGAAGGCACAGCGGATGCGGGTTGGGTGTGCTATGTGGTGGCCGAAAAGTAGCTGCTGTTGATCACTCTGACAGGGTTTTGATGTCTTGGCGCAGGTTGTCTTTCTCTTTGATGTTCAACTCAATGGTCCGTTTCAACACGGCGAAGCTGTCCATGTCTATCTGGGTCCATTCCGCGCCAAAGCGCTCACCATTGGTGTGCACCACCTGAATGTTCATGATGATGGCTGGTGAGTTTTCCACCGGAATGCTCAGCCGGTAGATGTCGCCGGGTTTGAGGGTGCGATCATCAGGGCATTGCAACAACACGCCTTTCAAAGAAATGTCTAAAATTTGCGACGAAAGGGCTTCCATCCCCGAAAAAAGTGTGACGGTTTTGTTCATTGGAATGCGGGTGAACCGCCGGCGTTCCTGGATGCTGTTTTCACTCATTTGGTAAATTGTACCCATGTCAGACCTCAGTACAAGTGTTACTCGTTCTGAAAATACCCTAACAGGTTTTTGGCTAAAAAAATGTGACTCAGTACAACAATCGGGTCAAAACTTCACCCAAATTCTCATAATCCTTGGGATCCACCTCAGTGATGCCATCTGAGTTCAACTCGGCCAAGATGTCAAATGACTCCTCATCTTCACCGATGCTGAGGATGGCGTCTTGAAACGATTGTTGAATTTGCGGGCTGATCAAGGGTGATGCCAGGAAAGTCACACCAGGCATTTTATCGCTTTCTCTTAAGGACAAAAAATTGGGGTACAGGTCAAACAATGAGCTGGGAATGATGGCGGCATTGGCTGATTGGTCAAAGACCTGTTGAATCACGTCTTCCCATGACAGGGCGGTGACAATTTTCTGGGGTTGTAAAAACAAATCGGTGAACCATTGGTCAAACAAGATCGAGCCCATGTTGGGGTTGGGCAAAGTGACCACCCGTTCGCCCACCAAGAACTCGCCGATGCTTTGACCTTCGGCCGGTTCAAAATTAGAAATCAAATGAAACGACACGTCTTCCTGAACCCGGGCCAGGGGTACGTAGTTCTTTTCCTGCATGCGCCAGGCGGCCACATGGGCCGCATCCAAGGTGAAATCTGGTTCGCTGTTTTTGGCAGATCGCCAATAGAAATAATAGTTGTCAGCAATTTCGATGTTGACCGTCAAACCGGTTCTCTTTTCCAGCCAGTTTTTCAATGGCTCATACACAAATTCGGCTTGATCTTTGGGGTACACCGCTTCCACCGCCAGGGTCACGGTTTGGGCCGCACTGCCACCGCTGAACATGATCAGCAGCAACCACACCAGCATTTTATTTATTAACATAATCGTCCCACCTTAATACACATGTCGTTGTTCTCTATGATGGTAGCATGGTTGCCGTGCAGAAAACAATAACAATGACCTACAAATGATAGGACATAAATTGCATTGCGAAAGTTCAGTAAGGTGTTGAAATATCTTTGATTATGTATTGAAAACGGCTTGACACATCCAACCCTTTGCCTGTTTGATGATCGGTGAACAAAAGTCTTCCAGGCCGGCCATATCGGCCCGCTTTTGCAGCTCTTCCACCGTCATGGGGGTCGGGCTGGGGTGGTTGATCAAACGCATTTGTTTTTTGATTTTGCCCAGAAAGTGAAGCCTGGCAACGATTTCCTGCCCTGGGTAGCAACCCTTGTCATAATCGATGATGCCCATGTGTTCCAAATTGAGGTGTTGTGGAATAAAGGCCTCGCTGGTCGTCGCTGTGATCCAGGGCAAGCCCAACCGGAACATGAACGACCAAAATTGATCGGCATCAGCTGGAGGCGCCGTGGGTTCGGCAAAGTGCATGTGGGCTGACACCGTGGGTTGCTCACTGCTGGGGTCGAACACCAGGATTTGCTTGGATTTTTCCAGCGCATAGTTCAGGCGAAACCGGCGCATGGTCACATACTGCAAAAAATTGTCACATAAACTGCGATCCACAGCCACCATGACGCCGTCGTCAGACGTTTGCAAGAACAGGCTGAACAGCAGGCGGCCTTTGGGGTTACAAATGGCAGTGTAGACCATTTGTCCGGGGTGTTTGGACAAATCAGTCAAGGTCTGATTGTTTAAAAAGGACAAACCGTCCGCTCCGGTCATTTTGAATGTGCAGACCTGACCGTTGGTTGGCTCTGTTGGGGATGGATCGGTGGTTTTATTCATGGGGTGAAAGTGCTATAATCCGCTGCACTCATTGTGGATGCTTCGGGGTTTGATTTCAAGGGTCAAATTGGCGCATGCTTTCACAGGACAGGGGCATAGAATTGACATAGATTCTACGATATTTGGCATAACATTCAGCCACGATGAAAACCGATAACAACAATCAGTCAAAAACAACCAAAGACCAGCCACCAAAAACCCAGCAGCAACCGGCTCCAAAAGAGTACGGTGGTCGCACGGATGGGTTGGATCCCACCCGTTATGGTGATTGGGAAAAAAACGGTCGATGCATCGATTTTTGACCTAACCAACAGGTAATTCATGAGTAAATCCAACAGACCTTTGTCACCGCATTTGCAGGTGTACAAACCGCAGCTAACTTCCATGCTGTCCATCACCCATCGCATGACCGGCTTGTTTTTGTCCTTGGGTATGGTGGTGTTCACCTACTGGCTTTATCAACTGGCCACGGCACCAGCGGCAGCCAACGGCACCATCCAGTTTTTTCAATCCACACTCGGCACCGTGGTGTTGTTTGCTTGGGTGTTTGCCTTTGCCTACCACTTGTGTAACGGCATCCGACACCTGTTCTGGGACGCCGGTAAAGGGTATTCCATTCCTGCCGTCTACCGTTCGGGTTATCTGGTGGTGATCAGTGCCTTAGTCATCACAGCCGTCATTTTCTTTTTGAGCCGATAGGAGTTCATCATGAGTTTTCAATCTGATATGGCAAAAGCCAAAGGACTGGGGTCGGCCAAACACGGTTTTGGTCATTGGTGGATGCAACGCATGAGTGCGGTGTTGTTGATTCCTACCGGCCTGTATTTGTTGTTCGGTCTGGCCAGTTTGGAGGTCATTTCTGCCGCCAACGTACAAGCCTGGCTGAGCCACCCCATCCAGGCCGGTATCACCCTGCTGTTTGTGGTGACTGGCAGTTATCACGGGGCTTTGGGAATTCAAGTGGTGTTGGAAGACTATGTGCACCACCACGCCCTCAACCTGACCTTACAATACTTGACCAAAATCCTCATGATCGTGATGATCATGGCCGGTGTTTTTGCAATTTTTACCCTTTTATTTGGATGAACCCATGAGCCAAAAATACACAATTACAGAACATAAATTTGACGCCATTGTGGTGGGTGCAGGTGGTGCCGGTTTGCGGGCCACCATGGGCTTGGCCACCAAAGGCCTGAAAACGGCCTGTGTCACCAAAGTGTTTCCCACCCGGTCACACACCGTGGCCGCTCAAGGCGGCATGTCGGCTTCTCTGGGCAACATGGGCGAGGACAACTGGCGCTGGCACATGTATGACACCATCAAAGGCTCGGATTGGTTGGGCGATCAGGACGCCATCGAATACATGTGTCGTGAGGCCGTGCCCTCGGTCATTGAATTGGAACACTTTGGGGTGCCATTTTCGCGCACCGAAGACGGCAAAATTTACCAACGGCCTTTTGGTGGCATGACCACCAATTTCGGCGAAGGCACTGCGCAACGAACCTGTGCCGCTGCCGACCGCACCGGTCACGCCATTTTGCACACCTTGTATCAACAGTCGCTGAAACACGACGCGTCCTTTTTCATTGAATACTTTGCCATTGATCTGGTCATGGTGGACGGTGAATGCAAAGGGGTGTTGGCCTGGAATTTGGCCGATGGCACCTTACACCTGTTCCGCGGTCATGCCGTGATCTTGGCCACCGGTGGTTACGGCCGGGCTTACTTTTCTTGTACTTCGGCCCACACCTGCACCGGTGACGGTAACGCCATGGTGTTGCGGGCCGGTTTGCCTTTACAAGACATGGAGTTCGTGCAATTTCACCCCACCGGCATCTATGGTGCGGGCTGCTTGATCACCGAAGGGGTGCGCGGAGAAGGTGGATTCCTGACCAACGCCAAAGGCGAACGCTTCATGGAACGGTATGCGCCGAATGCCAAAGATTTGGCATCGCGTGACGTGGTGTCACGCTCCATGACCATCGAAATCCGCGAAGGACGCGGGGTCGGTGAAGAAGCCGATCACATCCACCTGCACCTGGAACACCTGGGCGCAGACGTGATCAACAAGCGCTTGCCTGGCATTGCCGAATCGGCCGAAATTTTTGCCGGGGTGGATGTGGCCAAAGAGCCGATTCCGGTGTTGCCCACCGTGCATTACAACATGGGTGGCATTCCGACCAATTACCACGGCGAAGTGGTCAATAAAGTCGGTGATGATCCAGACAAGGTGGTGCCTGGTTTGTTTGCCATCGGTGAAGCGGCTTGTGTCTCTGTGCATGGGGCCAACCGCTTGGGCTCAAATTCCTTGTTGGACTTGATTGTGTTTGGTCGGGCGGTGGCTGACCGCTGTGCTGAATTGATCAAGCCAGACACCAAACACAGCGAGTTACCGGCGGGCGTGATGGACCAATCGCTGGCCAATCTGGATGCCACCCGCCATGCCAAAGGGGCGATCAAAACCGCCGAATTGCGCTTGGAGATGCAAAAAATCATGCAAAACAACGCCGCGGTGTTCCGCACCGGTGAGGTGTTGCAAGAAGGCTGTGACAAAATCAGTGCTTGTGCGGCCAAGATTGGTGACGTTCATGTGTCTGATGAATCCATGGTCTGGAACACCGATTTGGTGGAAACCCTGGAACTGCAAAACCTGATGCTGCAGGCCAAAGTGACGATGTTTTCGGCGGAAAATCGCAAAGAGTCCCGCGGTGCCCATGCCCGGGAGGATTTCCCTGATCGCAACGACGATGAATGGATGAAGCACACCCTGGCATACATCAATGATCAAGGCGAAGTCACTTTTGAGTACCGCCCCGTGCACATGTACACACTGACCGATGAGTGTGAAGTGATTCCTCCCAAACAACGCGTTTACTGACGCCGTGACCGGTTGAAATATTATGGCTGAATTCAGACTACCCAAAAATTCAAGAATCAAGAAAGGCCAACATTTTGCGGCCTCTGGCGGTGGCAACACCACCACCTTCAAAGTCTACCGCTGGTCTCCGGATGACGGCGAAAACCCGCGGACTGACACCTATGAAGTCGATTTGGACCAATGCGGTCCGATGGTGTTGGACGCCCTGATCAAAATCAAAGACGAGATGGATGCCACCCTGACGTTCCGGCGCTCATGCCGGGAGGGCATTTGTGGTTCTTGTGCGATGAACATCAATGGCACCAACACTTTGGCGTGTACCACCTCAATCAAACAATTCAAAGGCAAACAAATTTCGGTGTATCCGCTGCCACACATGGAGGTGATCAAAGACCTGGTGCCGGATTTGACCCATTTCTATGCCCAATACGCGTCCATCAAACCGTGGATGCAGACCGATTCGGTGCCGCTGCCAGACAAAGAGCGGCTGCAATCGATTGAAGACCGGGAAAAACTGGATGGCTTATACGAATGCATCTTGTGTGCCTGTTGCCAAACTTCGTGTCCCAGCTATTGGTGGAATGGCGACCGTTATTTGGGCCCCGCGGTGTTGTTGCAGTCTTACCGCTGGTTGGTCGATTCACGGGATGAATACACCGGCGAGCGTTTGGAAGACTTGGAAGACCCGTTCAAAGTGTACCGTTGTCACACCATCATGAATTGTGCCAACACCTGTCCCAAAGGGTTGAATCCTGGCAAAGCCATTGGTGAAATCAAGAAAATGATCGCCCAACGGCACGCCTTGTGATGGCGGGTGGTTGATGAACGCCCTCGCCAGCTCGGAATTGAATGAAGGGTATTTTCGTTGGCGCTGTCGGCGTGGCATGAAAGAATTGGATTTTATTTTGAATCGGTTCATTGATGCCGAGATGGCCCATTTGAGCGAATCCGACAAAGCCAAATTCGATGAACTGTTGGCCACAGAAGACATGTTGTTGTGGTATTGGCTCAGTGGCAAAGCCGAACCACAAGGTCCCGAACAACATTTCATCCCTTTGGTGGAGCGCATTTGTGCAGCCGGTTACCATCAAAAATAACCACTGGATCCATGCTTTGTGGTGGGTGCAGGCGGCCTTGCTGCTGACCCTGGTGGCCACGACGGCCATGGCCTGGTGGACCGGGCGTTGGTGGTTGTTGGTGGTGGTGGGGACATTGCTCATGGCCGCCCTGTGGCACAATCACCGAACCATTCAACAACAAAAAACGCTGCAGTTTCATTGGACTGCCCGGGGCCATCGGTCGTATCGCGAGGCCCAGACAGGGCCGTCTGCGGGTCCTTTGGGTGGCTTTGAGGTGGCTGCATGGTGGGCCTTGCCTGGGCTGCTGTGCTTGCGATTGCAGTGTGAGCACCGGCGCCAAGCCGTGCATCTTACGGTGCCCAGAAAGTGCCTGGGGCCGGCCCATTTTTCCAACCTGTGGGTGCACATATCAGCAACCGCAGAGCAACCAACCACATCAACATGAGTCAACAACGCAATTCCGTGCGGGTAGGCGACGTGCAGGTGGGTGGTGGTCGGGTGGTGGTGCAATCCATGACCAACACCGACACCGCCGATGCCAAAACCACCGCCCAACAAATCTATGATCTGCACCAAGCCGGATCTGAATTGGTGCGCATCACCGTTAACAACGAAGCCTCGGCCGCCGCGGTGCCAGAAATCATCGACCGTTTGCACGCCGCCCGTTGTCATGTGCCGGTGATTGGCGATTTTCACTACAACGGCCACCGGCTGTTGCAAGATTATCCCCAGTGCGCCGAAAAGCTGGCCAAATACCGCATCAATCCCGGTAACGTGGGCTTTGGCAAAAAACGTGACCAACAGTTTGAATCCATCATTCAGGTGGCCAAAGACTTGCACAAGCCGGTGCGCATTGGTGGCAACTGGGGTTCGCTGGACCAAAAATTGATGGCCAAGATGATGGATGAGAACGCCAAAAGCCCCGAACCCTTGTCCAGTGGCGCCTTGATTGAAAAAGCCTTGATTCAGTCGGTGCTGACCAGTGCCCAACAGGCCGAGTCGTTTGGCCTGGGTGCCGACCAAATCATCGTCAGCTGTAAAGTCAGCAGTGTACAGTCTTTGATCCGCATCTACCAAGAATTACACCGATCTTGTGATTATGCCCTGCATTTGGGCTTGACCGAGGCCGGCATGGGCAACAAAGGCATCGTGGCCAGCACCGCGGCCTTGGCGGTGTTGTTGCAACAAGGCATCGGCGACACCATCCGCGTGTCGCTGACCCCAGAACCCAATCAGGCACGCACCGAAGAGGTCAAGGTCGCCCAACAAATCCTGCAAAGCCTGGAATTGCAGTCCTTCAAACCCGAAGTCACGGCATGCCCCGGCTGCGGCCGCACCACCAGCGAGTTTTTTCAGGTGTTGGCCCAACAGGTCACCGCCCACATGGATGCCAAAATGCCGGCCTGGCGTTTGTCACACCCAGGTGTAAAGGACATGAATGTGGCGGTGATGGGTTGCATCGTCAACGGTCCCGGGGAGTCCAAACACGCCGACATCGGCATTTCCTTGCCGGGTACCGGTGAAGCACCATCGGCGCCGGTGTTCATTCGTGGTCAGAAAACCCACACCCTCAAAGGCGATGACATCGCCAGTCAATTCATTGACATCTTGGATGAGTTTGTTCAGACCCATTACTGACAGGGTTGGTCAGGAACGGTAGATACGCAACTCAGCTGCGGAGCGAAACCAAACCATTGATGGAACTCGGCGCTGATTTGTCGATTGTTTTGTGCAAAAAACACCAATCGCGTGCGGGTATGGGGTCCCACCCGAAAGCTTTCATACCGTTCAATGTGGGTCGTCAGATGCGGTGAGTTCAGGGATTGGTTGATGGCGGTTTTCATCTCACTTAGTTGTTGCTGATCATCGGTGGCCAGCAGGCTGATGAGGACCAGCAATTCCAGCCCGATGAATGTCCATGCGGCGCGTTTCAACCAGGTTTTGATGGATTGACTGAATGGCTTGTGTTCCTTCAATGTGGTGCTCCTGATGTTGGGGTTAATTGGGTGGCTGATAGCGCCAATGCCAGGGTTCGTAAATGATGCCCCAGGGGTTGTCCTTGGGATAAGTCATGTGAAAACCATGTTCGTTGGCATGGGCACTGAGCCAGGCAAAGGCTTCGGTGTTTTCAAACGATTCCTCTAATGGCTCGGCACCGGGGGTGGTCAGGTCAATCACACAACCAGTGTGGTGCTCGCTGTGCCCGGGTGCGGCATTGGTGGCCAGGATGTCTTCCAGCTTTTGCCCGGCGTCCAGTTTTTTGGCGATCAAACTGGCTTGATAGCCCATGGAGCGAAAGGCCGAAACCAATTGCAAATCAATGCCGGCAGCTTGCGCGGCCTGTTTCATGCGCTGCCAGGCCTGATGGGCTTGGGGATGCAGTTTACAGGGGCGATTGAAGCAGTCTTTGTCGGTGTCAACTAATTGCGCGGCGGTGGCCTGTTTGGGTGGTATGATGGTGGCTTCCTGGATGTGCAATTTATGCAACCAATCATGGTACAAATCCGGGCAGGTTAAATTCTCAGCCGTCACCGCAAAATGACCGTCTTGTTGGGTGAAGCCCATTTTGTGCAAAAACTCCTTGGCGTGAGGGACTTCGGTTTTGGCTTTGTAGGTGTCGCTGTTGATGGCTTTCATCAAGCCATAGCTGGCTTCGGTGGCCACCCCCAGTCGCAGCGACTGGGGTTTGAGCAGAATGTTGAACCACTGATCACGAAAGAACAGTTTGCCAATCAATTGACGATCGAATTGGTCGTAAATTGACCAGCAGTTTTTGTGGGTTGGTTTGATGTGCAGTCTGTCGGTGGAGATGGTTGGCATCGGTTCATTCTTCCAGTTGGCGGTGGGCTTGTTCCCAATTCTGGCCGTCAAAATCGGCCTGTGTCCATTGGTCAGGATTGAAGTCATCCAGACAATGGGTATTGACGCTCCAACAATCGGCATGTGACCTGGGTTGGTAAAACGATTTTACCCCACAATGGCGACAAAATAAATGATTGGCTTGGCCGGTGTTGAAGCGGTAGCTGCTCAGCGCATCCTGACCTTGTAACAAGGTGAATTGGGGGTGCGGTACCACCAGGTGTTGAAAGCCGGTCATGCGACACACCGAGCAATTGCAGTTGAGGATCACGGTGTCTGCGGCCACCGTCAAACGAAATTGTACGGCTTGGCAATGACAGCCACCTGACAGTTCGCGCCGGTCGCTGGCTTGAGTTGAATTCTGCCCTTGATTTTTTGTCATCTGGCTCCTATATCGTTCGCACTGTGGTGCTATAATAGCGCGCTTTTATTTAACTAGATACGGGATTTGAGATGAATTTTTTGATATCTGATGCCATGGCTCAATCCGGCGGCCAAGCCAGCAACCCACTCAGTGGGTTTATTTTTATTGGGATCTTTTTTGTGATCATGTACTTCATGCTGATCCGCCCGCAACAAAAGCGCATGAAAGCCCACAATGAAATGGTTGGCGCCCTGGGTGTGGGTGATGAAGTGATCACCAATGGCGGTACTTTGGGTGCCATTGTGGCGGTTGATGAATCATTCATCAAAATCGAAATTGCCCCTGGCACCGAAATCCACGTGCAACGCAGTGCCGTGGCCAAAGTGCTGCCCAAAGGCACCATCAAGTCCCTGAAGTGAGTTCAGGGGTGGCTTGTCAGTCAACAACAAAGGAAACACAATGAATCGATACCCAGCATGGAAATACATCTTGGTCTTGGTGGTGATGGTGTTGGGCGGTCTGTACGCCTTACCCAACATCTATGGCCAATCACCGGTGGTGCAAATCACTGCCGAAGATGACAACCCAGTCACCCCAGCGACCATGAGCCGCGTAGAGCGGTTGTTGAATGAGGCCAACATCGAGCACGATGCGGTGATCGCTGATGGCGACTCCGCCGTGGTTAAATTTTCCGACCTGGATGCCCAGTTGTTGGCCCAAGAGTTGCTGGACCGTGATTTGGCCGGTCATGATGCGGCCATGAACCTCAAGCCCAACGTGCCCGAATGGTTAGAAAACTTGGGCGGCCGGGCCATGAACCTGGGTTTGGACTTGCGCGGCGGGGTGCATTTCTTGCTGGAAGTCGACATGACCAAAGCCGAAGAGAATAAAAAGAAACAACTGCGCAACGACATCACCGCGGCCTTGATCAAACTGAAAATCCCCAAAACCAAAATCTTGTGGCAAGACAACCGTTTGGTGGTTGGCTTCAGGGATCAGGCGGGACTGGAACAAGCCAGTGAGCAAATCGAAGATGATTACACCGAGCTGAATTGGTCCACCAATTCCGGTGGCGGAGAATATGAATGGGTGGGCTTGTTGAACGAACAGTCGTTGTTGGCCATCAAAGAAAATGCCCTGAACCAAAACCTCACCACCTTGCGCACCCGGGTCAATGAAATCGGCGTGGCCGAGCCCATCATCCAACGCCAAGGTGTGGACCGCATCGTGGTGCAGTTGCCTGGGGTGCAAGACACCACCAAAGCCAAAGCGATTTTGGATGCCACCGCCACCTTGGAATACCGGGCCACTCACAGCTATGGTGCCGAAGCACAACGCACCTACCAAACCGGCCGCACACCGCCGGGCACCACCTTGTATTTTGAATCCAACGGCCAACCCATCTATTTGAACAACCGGGTGATTGCCACCGGTAACCAACTGACTGGCGCCCAGGCCACCATTGACCAACAAACCGGTCAACATGCGGTGAATGTGCAGCTGAACAGCATCGGCGCCGCCCGCATGTTGGAATTCACCAAGAACAACACCGGTAACTTCATGGGTGTGGTGTTCAAAGAACGGATCCCCATTGGTAAAAACGACGACGGGGTGATGCAGTACCGGGACAGTGAAGAAGTGATCAGTAACGCCCGCATCAACGGCGTGTTTTCCAACCGCTTTCAGACCACTGGTGGTTTCACCCAAAAAGAAGCCAATGAGCTGGCTTTGTTGCTGCGGGCCGGCGCCTTGGCCGCACCGGTACAAATTGTCGAAGAACGCACCATTGGACCTTCATTGGGTCAGGACAACATCGACAAAGGCGTGAAGTCGGTGCAAATTGGTTTGGCCCTGGTGCTGGTGTTCATGTTGGTTTACTACCGCATGTTCGGCGTCATCGCCAACATCGCCTTGACCGTCAATGTGGTGTTGATGGTGGCTTGTTTGTCGCTGTTCGGTGCCACCTTGACTTTGCCGGGCATTGCCGGGATCGTGCTGACCGTCGGTATGGCGGTGGATGCGAATGTTTTGATTTTTGAACGGATCAAGGAAGAAATGCGCGATGGCAACACCATTCAGGGCAGCATCAAGTCGGGCTATGACAAGGCCTTTTCCACCATTGCCGATGCCAACGTCACCACGTTTATTGCGGCGGTGGTGTTGTTTGCTTTTGGGACCGGTCCGATCAAAGGGTTTGCTGTGACCTTGAGTGTCGGTATCGTGACTTCCATGTTCACGGCCATTGTGCTGTCGCGGGCCATCGTCAATCTGATCTATGGCCGTCAGAAGAAGTTGCAATCGATTTCGATTTAAGGAGCTGTCATCATGAATTTATTAGCAAACATCAAATACGACTTCATGGCCCACCGCAAAGGCGCGTTGTTTTTGTCGCTGACCTTGATCGTGGTGGCTTTGGGCTCTTTGTTCACCCGTGGCTTGAATTTCGGTTTGGACTTCACCGGAGGCACCGTGGTGGTGGTGAATTTCGATCAATCGGCCGAAGTGTCTGCCGTCAGGGACCAGCTGGAAACGGCCGGATACCAAGGCATAGTGGTGAAGAACTTTGGCACCAGCACCGACATAGAAATCACCTTGCCGCCGCAGTCTGAAACCGAAGCCGAAGACGGGGTGGATGAGGCCAAGCTCAGCAATGAAGTGGTGGAAGAACTGCGCTTGCTGGATGCCTCAGCGGCATTGGTCAAAGTCGATTATGTCGGTTCACAAGTCGGTGACGAATTGGTAGAACAAGGCTCATTGGCGCTGCTGTATGCCATTTTGGGTATTTTGATCTATGTCACCATCCGCTTTGAATGGCGCTTTTCCCTGGGCGCGATCGCGGCCTTGGTGCATGACGTGATCATCACCGCCGGGGTGTTTTCGATTTGGCAAGTTGAATTTGACTTGACGGTGTTGGCGGCCTTGCTCGCGGTGATTGGTTATTCCTTGAATGACACCATCGTGGTGTTTGACCGCATCCGGGAAAATTTCCGCAAAGGGCGCAAAGCCACCACTGAGGAAGTGATCAACAAATCCATCGGCCAGACCTTGTCACGGACGGTGATCACCTCCTTGACCACCATGTTGGTGTTGTTGGCCCTGTTCTTCTTTGGTGGGGCGCTGATCCATGGCTTCGCTTTTGCCTTGATTGTGGGTGTGATCGTTGGTACCTATTCTTCGATCTTTGTGGCCAGTACCACGACTTTGGCCCTGGGTATCAGTCGTGAAGACCTGATCCCGGTGGAAAAAGAAGGGGCCAGTTTGGACCACATCCCCTGATTCGAACCCACGATTCGAACCCAAAAGCCCGCCCAGTGCGGGCTTTTTTGTGGCTGTTTGTGTTGGGCCACCCATAGAAGCTAACTTTTTTGTAACAAAGCCAAAGCCGCCTCGTTATAAGCACATAAATCCATGGCGGATCTGAAATTTTAGTTTAACAACGAGGTAAATGTATGAAAAAGTTTTTGATGGTTTTGATCTTGGGTCTGTGTTCAATGAGTACTTGGGCCACCGATTTTGATGAGTTGGAAAACATCCTGGGGGTTGAAGCCAATGTGAAAATCACTTTGGGTCCTGGCATGTTGGGCATGGCCAAAGCCTTCACCGCCGATGATGAAGAAGCCCAAGCGGTGCTGGCGGGTTTGAATGACTTGTCCATCAAAGTGTATGAACTGACCGATGCCGTCAACACCGCTGACATCAGCGACTGGATGAGCGCCACCGTCAGTGCGCTGGCCCGCAATGGGGTGGAAGAAATTGTCAAAGTGGTTGAAGGTGATGAACGCGTCTCCATCATGGCCCGAGTCGATGGCATGACTTTGAGTGATTTGTCCATCATGGTGTTTGAATCGGGTGATGAGTTTGTCTTCATCCAAATGGATGGTGACATTGATATCGCCAACTTGAAAAGCCTGACTTCCAACTTTGATGTTGATTTGGATGGCTTGACATTGAATTTGTGATGGGTGTTCAGGTGGCTGTCACGCCGACCTGAACCCGCTGTTTAACGACTTTCCCATCCACAAAGAGAAGCGTTGTTGGTCACAGCAACGCTTTTTTTGTGGATTGATGATTGCTTCAGGGTTTAGGCTGGGTAAATCGATTTCAGTTGGGTCGACAACCAAGCGGCCACTTTTAAGTTACCGGCCACCACTTGTTGTTGCCCCAGAAAGTCTCGACCAGCGGCATAATCCATACATTGGCCGCCGGCTTCTTCTACCAGCAAGACGCCCGGCAACAATTCGGAAGCGGACAGGCCCGATTGCCAATAGGCATTGAGTTGGCCACCGGCAACCATGGCCAAATCCAGTGCTGGACAGCCCATGATGCGGACATCCGCCACTTGTTTGCTGAGCAAACGCAGGGCTGCCGATTGGGCGGCCTGGTGGCCTATGTCAGTTGCTTGGTTGGTGCCCACAAATGATTCTTGTGGTTCATTTTGGTTGCTGATGCGCAGCCGCCGTTGATTCAAAAAAGCGCCTTTGCCCTTGGTCGCCACATATTCTTCATCGGTGATGGGGTTGTAGACCAAAGCATCCTTGGTTTTGTTTTGTTCCAGCAAAGTGATGCTGATGGCACAATGGGGGATGCCATGGAGGAAGTTGGTGGTACCAATCAAAGGGTTGATCAACCACACCCGATTGGGATTTTGGTGTTCGGTCAGGGTTTGTTCATCGGTTTGAATTTCATCTTCAGGGTAAGCCCGTTTCAGGGTGTAGAAAATGTCATTCAAACTGACTTTCACGGCTTGCTCAACAAAGCCATTGTTGAGCTTTTTGTTGACCGACAACAATTCGTTTTTGAACATCAATTGTTCAATGGAGTTGGCGGCTTTCAAGGCGGCCTTTTTGGCGATGTTGAGTTCAGGTGACATGGGCTTGAAAAATTCCTGGGTTGTGTTGCATTGGTGTAGAATGGCGAACCGCGTATGATACCAAATGTGAACCATGAATGACACCACTGTGAACAGATTAGACCGCATTCGATTTGTCTTGATCAACACCTCCCACGCCGGCAACATTGGGGCCACCGCCAGGGCCATGAAAGTGATGGGCTTGCACGATCTGCATTTGGTCAATCCCGATCAGTATCCCAGTGCCGAAGCCACCGCCCGCGCCTCTGGGGCTGACGACGTTTTGTATCAGGCCGGTGTGCATCAAAAATTGACCGACGCCATCGCCCCATGCACCTTGGTGTTGGGGACCAGTGCGCGCAATCGCGGCATGAACATTCCGGTGATTGACTTGGTTGAAGCGGCCGAAAAAATGTTGGCCACAGCAGTCCATGGGCAGGTGGCCTTGTTGTTTGGCAAAGAACGCTATGGCATGACCAATGAAGAAATGTTGAACTGCCATTACCTGGTTAAATTTCCCGCCAATCCAGCCTATGCCTCATTGAATTTGGCCGCCGCTGCCCAAGTGGCCGCTTATGAACTGCGCAAACAATGCTTGCAATTGACGTCCGTCGCAGTAGACCCGGCGCCAACCGGGGAACCAGAATGCGTCGATGCCGCCCGCATGCAAGGCTTTTACCAACACCTGTTTGAGGTGATGCAAGCGGTCGGTCACATGCACGATAACAACCAAAAATCATTGGCTGAAAAGCTGTACATGATGTTCAACCGCATGGGCATCGAGAAACATGAGATGGACATCTTGCGCGGATTCCTCAGTGCCATCAGTAAGAAAATCCCAAAATAACAAAAAATTCCACAGAGGGCTGATTTATTGCTTGACAGTTCAGTCCTAAACGGTAAAATGCGCTTCTCTTGTGCAACAAGACAGACCAATTTTCCCCGGTAGCTCAGTTGGTAGAGCGGGTGACTGTTAATCACTAGGTCGGCGGTTCAAGCCCGTCCCGGGGAGCCAAATTCCACCAAAAAACCGCCCATTCGGCGGTTTTTTTTTGCGCATTTGTCGGGGTTCATGTGGGCCACATTAGCCCAAGCCTGAAGCCGCAGAAAAGTCCTCTTATTGAGGGCTGATTGGGCCGAACTTATGGCCCAAATTGGGGGTCAGATGACTGTGCAAGACATCGTCACAAGGCATTGATGAAATTTTACAAACCATCATGTAAAATAGCTCGCTTTGTTAGTATTGAACAACCATTGGAAGATAGTTATGGCTTTTGAAGAATATGATGATTTTGAACAAGAACAAATGGTCAAGGAGTGGCTGAGTAAAAACTGGTTCACTATTTTTGCCGGTATCGCATTGGGTATCGGGGGTTTGTGGGGATATGGCAAATGGCAAGACAGCCGCACCATGCAAAGCCAAGAAGCCGCCACAGAGTTCACCCAATTACAAGCCGCCATGGCAGTCAGTGAATTGACCGACCTGGATGGCCTGATCGCTGAATATCAAACCAATTTTGGTGACAACATCTACACCATGCAAGCCCGCATGCAAGCCGCCAGTCAATTGGTCGAAGCCGGTGATTTGGCCGCTGCCAAACAACAGTATCAAGCCTTGTTGGCTGCCAAACCCGACCAACCACTGGCAGAAATGGTGCGCTTGCGCCTGGCCCGATTGTTGGTGGCAGAGGGTGATTACCCAGCGGCACTGGCTGAGTTGGGTCTGGTGCAGTCCAAAGCCTATCAAACCATCGTGGAAGAAGTCATCGGTGACATCTATGTGGCCCAAGGTGAAGTTGACAAAGCCTTGGATGCTTACCAATTGGCACTGAATGAAGGCGAAGGTTATTCTGGCCGTCAAATCATCGAAATGAAATTGGCTGACATCAAAACAGCCAATTGAAGATTGATTGAAAGCCCGCTTGCTTTTTTGCTTAACTAAATAACCCAGAGGTACCCATGAAACGTCTCCCCACCTACCTTACGCTGTTGTTCCTGGTTGCTTGTGGCAACAAAAAAGATGAAGTCAAGCCCAACGAGTTGGAAAAACTCACTGAGCAAGGTGTGATCAAGCAGGTTTGGCAACGTCAGTTGGACGGTGCTGAAAATGCATTTGGCTACAAGTTGATCCCCGCCGAGCGCAATGGCAATTTGTATGTGGCGACCCAATCGGGCACCGTGTATAGCCTCAATGCCCAGACCGGTGCCATCAACTGGCAACAAGAGCTGGATTCTGAAATCAGTGCCGGACCTGGGGTCAGCGACACGGTGATGGTACTGGGTGGTCCCGAAGGCCAAGTGATGGCTTTGGACATTGATTCAGGCACCTTGTTGTGGCAAGCCAGTGTGACTTCCGAAGTCCTGAGTCCGCCGGTGATTGACCGCAATAAAGTGGTGGTGCGCACCCAAGATGGCCGCATTTATGGGTTTGCCATCAACTCTGGTCAACGCGAATGGAGCTTTGACACCAACATCCCCAACCTGACCTTGCGCGGGAACAGCACGCCAGTGGCCAAAGGTGGGCGCATTTACATTGGTTTTGACAATGGCAAAGTGGCGGCCTTGAATATTTTGGATGGTTCGGTGCTGTGGCAACAAAACGTGATCAACAGCCAAGGCAAAACCGAGATCGACCGCATCGCTGACATCGATGGTGACATCGCGGTGGTGGCCACTGACTTGTATATTTCCAGTGCCGCTGACAAAACCATGTCGGTGGCCACTGAATCAGGCCGTGCTTTATGGAGCCAGAACATCGGTTCGGTGACAGGAGTGACGGTTTCCCGACGCTCTTTGTATTTATCCGACAACCAGTCGGTGTTGCACCAACTGAACCGCACCGATGGTTCCCGTGGTTGGAGCCAAGATCAGCTGTTGAACCGCAACATCACCAAACCCAGTTATTACCTGGGTGACTTGTTGGTTGGTGACCTGGAAGGCTACTTGCATGTGATTGATGGCACCAATGGCAGCCTCATCAACCGCACCCGGGTGGGGGATGAATCTTTGTACCACGCCCCAGTGGTGGTGGGTGACATGATTTACACCCACAACCACGACGGCACCTTGACTGCATTGCAGTTCAGCAAGTAATCGCGAGCAGGCCACATGACACCCGTTGTTGCCATCGTCGGCCGCCCCAATGTCGGTAAATCGACTTTATTCAATGCCTTGACCCAAACCCGGGATGCCCTGGTGGCTGATTGGCCGGGCTTGACCCGGGATCGGCAGTACGGGCAGTTGGAGTTGGCCGATTATCAAGCCACCTTGATTGACACCGGCGGCATGCTGGGCGATGAAGGTGAATTGACTGAATTGATGGACCAACAAATCATGCAGGCCATTGATGAGGCCCATTTGGTGATGTTTGTGGTCAGTGCCCGGGACGGACTGGTTGGCGACGATGAACGCATCCTGGAGCGCATCAGAAGCACTGAAAAACCGGTGTTGTTGTTGGCCAACAAAGCCGAAGGACAAATCAACGAAGTGGCTTTGGCCGAATTCTACCAACTGGGTGTGGCCGATGTCTTGGCCGTTTCTTCTGCACACCGCAAAGGGCTGCAGGAATTGTTGGCCTTCATCAATGAGCACTGCAAAACCCACCAGGCCCAATTCACCGCCGATGTGATCCAAGACCATGGCCCCAAAATTGCCATCATCGGTCGACCCAATGTGGGGAAGTCGACACTGGTCAATCGCTTGCTCAGACAAGATCGGGTGTTGGCCTATGACATGCCTGGCACCACCCGCGACAGCATTGCCTTGCCCTTGATTTGGGACGACATGCCTTACACCTTGATTGATACGGCCGGGGTCCGGCGCCGTGCCAAGGTGGGTGAGGGTATTGAAAAATTCAGCATTCTGAAAACCATTGAGTCGATCAAATTGGCGCAAATCTGTGTGGTGATGATGGATGCCACTGAAGGCATCACCGATCAAGACCTGCATTTGTTGGGTTTGGCCGTGCACCATGCCAAGCCGGTGATCTTGGTGATCAACAAATGGGACCATTTGAGCCAGGAACACCGTGATTATGTGAAAGAAAAAATTCATTTGAAAATGCAGGCTTTTGAATGGGTCCCGTTGCTGTTCATCTCCGCTTTGCATGGTTCGGGTTTGCGGGTGTTGATGGAGCGCATTGATCTGTTGATGGACCAAGCCGATCAAGAGCTGACGGCCAATCAATTGACCAATGTGCTGTCTGAAGCCTTCAAGGCGCACCAGCCACCGTTGGTGCAAGGCCTGAGTTCACAATTGAAGTTTGCCCATTCAGGCGGTAACCACCCGATGCGCATTGTGATCCATGGCAAGCGCACCAGTCATTTACCAGACTCATACAAGCGGTATTTGGAAAACACCTTCCGCAAAGCCTTTGACCTCAAAGGGGTGCCGATCGTGATGCAGTTCAGGGATGGTAAAAACCCATACAAAGACAAGAAAAACAAAGACAACGCCTACCCTTCACGGCGGAAAAAGGCGCATAATTTACCCAAACCGAAACACAACAGCTAAAATATTCGGCTGACCCATAGCTTCAGTCCAAACGAACCTCCAACATGCCTTTTGCCCAATCCATCAATCACAGTCAAGCGCTGAAAATGATTCAGCAAGCCCTGGCGGAAAAACGCCTGGATGTTGAGCACATACCCGTGGTGAATGCCATGGGACGGGTGGCGGCCGCCGATGTGCTGGCGCCGATTGATGTGCCCACCATGGCTTGCAGTCGCATGGACGGTTACGCCATCAACACCGCGCTGTTCCGTCGTGGTGACCGAGTGGTGGCCAACAGTGAACAGTCTGGAACATGGCGGCTGTCTTTGGGTGCAGCGGTGCATGCCCAACGACAAACCGCTCCGGTGTTGTGTGGTGAACAAGCCATACCCATCATGACCGGCGGGGTGTTGCCCGAGGACGCCGATGCCATCATCCTCAAAGAACAGGTTGAACTGACAGAAGAGGGCATTCGTTTTGATCAATTACCCAGCCGAGGCAGCCACATCCGACCGCGCGGCTCCGATTTGAAGGCCGGTCAACGGGTGCTCAAAGCCAACACCCCCATCCAAGCCGGTATGGTGGGTGTGCTGTCTTCCCTGGGTTTGGCTGAGGTGGCTGTCTACGCAGCACCCAAAGTCGCTTTGATGGTCACGGGCGATGAGCTGGTCCAGCCAGGTGCCGATTGTGGTCCCGGTGAAATTTATGACGCCAATGCCCCCATGTTGCAAAACCTGCTGCAGACCATGGGTTGTCAAGTGGCGGTTCTGTCTCCCTTGGGCGACACCGAAGAGGCCGTGCGACAACGCCTGTCAGAAATGGCCGATGCTGCCTGCGACTTGATCATTTCGGTGGGGGGCGTGTCGATGGGTGACAAAGACTTGATTCCCGAGATGCTGGCTGAGCTGGGCACCGTGCTGTTTCATAAAGTGCGGGTGAAGCCGGGATTTCCCTTGTTATTTGGGCGTCTGGGTGGGGGCTTGTTTTTCGGCTTGCCCGGCAATCCAGTGTCCTGTTACACCACCTTGTGCCAATATATTTGGCCCGCGATCCGGTTGCTGAATCAACAAAACATGGCGGTGGCGCAATGGCGTGCTGTGCTCACTCATGAGGTGAAAAAGTCACACCTGCGGCGTGAATTCATGCGGGCCCATTTTGACATGGGTCATGATGGTTTGTTGCAGGTCAGTGTTTGCGGAGATCAACAATCCAGTCGCATTGAATCATTGGCTCAAGCCAATTGTTTTTTGGTCTTGAATGAATCGGACCAGGACTTGTCAGAAGGCAGTTCGGTGTTGATCCAGCCATTTGCGGCCTGGCGGATGGTCTGATGCTTGAGTCCTTGGATCCGGCATCGGTTCATCAGGCGGTACAACAGCCGGATCGTATGTTGATTGACATCCGAGGGCCATTGGATTGGGCCCAAGGGGTACCGACAGGGGCCCAATGCATGAGCCCGGAGCAAGTCCTGCAGCAGGCTGACGAGCTGCGCGCTCAGCACCCGCAAATTTTCATCATTTGCCACCGCGGTAACCAGTCGAAACGGCTGGTCAGTCAGTTGTCAAGCCGACAATTCATTGACGTCGCCGGTGGTTACCAGGCTTGGCTGGCCCAAGCCTTGCCCACGGAGCTGCCGGTCTCCGATGCCGTCCTGACCCAGGATGTTGCGCGTTATGACCGCCAACTGCGCCTGTCAGGTTTTGGTCTGGCAGAACAGCAACGCTTGCAACAAGCCCATGTGTTGGTGGTGGGGGCCGGTGGGCTGGGCTGTCCGGCTTTGCTGTATTTGGTCGGCTGTGGGGTGGGGCGCTTAACCTTGTTGGATGATGACCAGGTGGCGCTGCACAATTTACACCGCCAAATTCTGTTCACCGAAGCCGACGCCGGACAAGCCAAAGTGGCGGTGGCACAAAAGCGCTTACAACAACTGAACTCGACCACACAAATCACCCCGGTGGTCGAGCGTTTGCATCACGACAACGCCGACCAATGGATCGCGCCAGTTGATTTGGTGCTGGATGGCAGTGACAACATCGCCACCCGCCATGCCATCAACGACAGCTGTTTGCGATTGCAAAAACCATGGATTTATGCCGCTGTGACGGGGTTTGAAATCCAAGTGTCTTTGTTCAGCGCCGATCCACAACGGCCTTGTTATCGCTGTTTGTTCCCTGACATCGAAGCCGATGCTGTGGCCAATTGTGACGCCATGGGCGTGCTGGGTCCCGTGCCCGGTCTGGCTGCCATGATTCAGGTGACCGAAGCGATCAAACACCTGACCCACATGCAACCTTCATTGGCCCAACGAATGTTGATTTATGATGTGCTGCATCACCAGTTTAAAGTGTTAAAATACCCCGCCAATCAATCGGCAGGATGTGTACATGGGTGAAACAGCCAACAAACTTCAAATTTTGGACGGTAAAAAGGTCTCTAACTGGTTGCAGTCGCAGGTGGCAGAAGCCATCAGCAAACGGGTCAGTGAAGGCCATCAAGCGCCGGGTCTGGCGGTGGTGCTGGTGGGCAATGATGAGGCGTCACACGTATACGTCAACAACAAAATCAAAGCCTGCGAGCGCACCGGTATCCGCTCAGTTTCACATCAGTTGCCCCGACAAACTTCATCCAAAGCCTTGCTGGCCTTGATTGATGATTTGAATGCAGACCCCAGCATTCATGGCATTTTGGTGCAGCTGCCGTTGCCCGAACACATCAATGAAACCGAAGTCACCAACCGCATCGACCCCAGCAAAGACGTGGATGGTTTTCATGCCAGCAATGTGGGTCACTTGGCCTTGCGCCAGCCGGGCTTGCGGCCTTGTACACCACGCGGCATCATGACCTTGTTACACCACCATGACATCGATCCAAAAGGCATGCACTGTGTGGTGGTGGGTGCTTCCAACATCGTTGGTCGGCCATTGATGTTGGAAATGTTGTTTGCCGGTGCCACCGTTACCGTGTGTCACCGTTTCACCCAAGACTTGGCCGCCCATGTGGCACAAGCCGATGTGTTGTGTGTGGCGGTGGGCAATCCCAACATAGTCGATGCTGAATGGATCAAGCCAGGCGCCATCGTGATTGACATTGGCATCAACCGCAAAGCAGCTGGGGGGATTTGTGGCGATGTGGATTTCATCAAAGCCAGTGAGAAGGCCAGTTGGATCACCCCGGTGCCTGGAGGGGTGGGGCCGATGACCGTGGCCACCTTGATGCAAAACACCTACGAAGCCAGCCTTTGAGGTGACCTCAAAAGGCGGGTTCACTCATCGCCTGAGGAGTCTGCTCCGTTGGGCTTGGCCGCTGTGGCCGCGTCGCTTTCACTTTCCTTAACCACCTTTTTGGCAATGGCCGACATGGCGCGGTCAAACAGTGGAATTTGTTGCAACACCACCGCTAGTTTTTCACGCAAGTCATGGGCCAATTCATCCAAACTTTTGTCGGTGACTTTGACCCCGCGGGCGTTGACAAACAGCAGTTTGTGGCTGATTGGGCTGATCCATGACAGTTTGGCCCGGATGTTCTCCACGGCTTCGTCGTCCTCAATGAATTCGATCCATTCGCCGGTTTTCAAGTCTTTGGCTTGTAGGTAATAGACATCGTCGACGTGGGTGATTTCCTGGTTTAGGTTGTTGAACTTCTTATCGGCAATGAAGTGCACGATTTCGGGTTGTTCCTCTGCTTCGGGTTCTGCTGAAACCGCAAAGGCTTCTTGTGGCAAAACGTATTCATGGTCCACCTCTTTCTTGTCTTCTATGCCATTGATGTCTAGCAACAAATCATACAGTTCTTGGCTTTTCTCTTTGATACTGAATTCATCGAAGGCCACCAGCCTCAGGCCTTTGCTGAGCTGATCGCAGACGTGACTGATTTGGGCGTTGGTGGCCATGCGTTTCTTGTTTTTCACGGCCACGAAAATCAACTTGTCGACAAATTTCACGTAGTTCTCAATCAATTCAGGTTCACCCTGATGGCGCAAATGCGCCAGGATCAACACATTGGCCCAGGGAGTGAGCAACAACTCGGTGACCAACTTGGGCAAAGAATGCTTTTTCATCTTGCCTTCGAGGATTTCCGCGGTTTTTTCTTTGGCCTTGATGATCCGTTCTTGCCCCAGGGCTTTTTCTGAGGTCCGTTTTTCGATCACCTGCATGCGTTTGGTGTTCTTGCCTTCGAACTCCTGGAAGTCTTCAATCAGGGCAGGGAAGTCGATGGCATCATGCTCGGTTTCCAACACATGTTGCACGATGCTTTCAATTTTGTTGATGAATTTGCCCCGTTTGTCGTCGGCTTCATTCCAGCCGATGGAGGCTTTGGCGATGATGTCCAGCAGTTTTCGGGCATTGTTTTCGCGGTTGGAAAACAGTTTGCGATCTTTCAGTGCCAAGTGCAGGTAGGGGATTTGCAGTTTGGCCAGCAGGGCTTGAATTTTATCGGGTAAGTTGCGGTCATCGACCAAAAATTGAAACAGCATGCCAACCAAATCGATGGTGTCTTCATCTTGTTGATTGACTTGTTTTTGTTCACCATCACCGTCCAAGTCACGCAATCTGGCAAGCAAGGCATTTTTGATCTCTGTGGGACTCAAAGAAGCTTGTCGGGCATTGAGGTTGTTGAGCTCTTCAACTTGCAGCACATTCAAGGCGTTGGACACTATGGAGGCGTCAAACAGTGGCATGTTGGGCAGGACTGGCGCGCCGGCATGGCGTTGGTGCATGGCCGCTGCGATGGCTTGATATTGGTCGTCAGTGACCATGTGGCCGCCGGCAATAACTGGATCCACCGGCACCATTTGTTCGGCCATTTCCTCGCCTTCAGGAGCCG
Organism: Marinicella meishanensis; assembly: GCF_019931145.1. GTDB lineage: Bacteria > Pseudomonadota > Gammaproteobacteria > Xanthomonadales > Marinicellaceae > Marinicella > Marinicella meishanensis. Next base: position 410,824 of record NZ_JAIOUV010000003.1, read on the forward strand.
TACCTGGAGGCGCTGTGTAAGGACCGGGTCTGGCACCACCGCGCTGACTGATGCGAAACTTCAAATTGGGTAAGATGCCCGCATCGATCAGTTTTTGGTTGATTTGGGTGTAGGGCTGTACCAAGTTTTTGATCAAGCTGCGCTCAAACAATTTGAGCATGATCAGGTGAATGGTTTCATCGATGTGCAAATGCTCAAAAGTGGCCGCAAATGAGCCGACGATGACCGCCGGTGAGACGGGAATTTGGTCGGTTTTGATTTCACTGCCACCGGCCAACAAAGTGAAGCGCTTTTCCAAGGCAAACAGGTGTTGGTGAAGGTAGGTGTTGGCTTTATCGATCAATTGGGTGGCGGCCAATTTCTGATCCAACTCATGCTCATCGACCAAGGACAGGCCATCTGCCGTGTCACTGTCGGTGGTTGGTTCTGCTTTGAAATAATCGAATTGACCCTGTTTGAACATTTTGAACGTCAGTTGGACGTTTTCAGAAAACTTGCGCACCATCAGGTCCTTTTTCTTGCGCACTTCGCGCATGGCTTCGAAAAAGTGGGTTTGTTTTTCGTTGTTTTGGGCTTTTTCGGCCAAATCAAACAGCGAGTCATCCAGTTTGTCATAGTATTCCCGGATGGTGGGTTTCAAACCAGCAATGAACAGTTTATGAATTTGTGGCAGGATGACGCCTTGGTTAACGCCTTCTGGCAGTTTTTGTTTGATGTTGACGACGTTTTTGTCTTCTTTAGAATTCATGGGGCATGGCCAAACGTGAATACTCTGACTTTATCACTGAACGGCCGATTAATCTGTGAATGTGTTCACATCCCGCTCAAGGTTGCTGGTCTGGCCATTGGTACAGTACGGTGTATTCGACGGTTTTCTCACTATCTGCCGGCACTTCAATGGTGAATTGAATGGTGCTGGCATCGATTTTTTCATACTGTTCATTGTGTTGGGTGATCTGCCAATTGGACCAACGGTACAAAGGTTCAATGATGGTCACTTTTTGCGGTCGATCCTTTTGGTTGTTGATGGTCACGGCCAACTGCTCAGTGAGGCTGTTTTTGCCCCGTTCGAAATGCAGTTGCTGGCGTGATCCCTGGACATCAAAAGCATGACCCAATTTCAACTCAATGGTGTCGTTTTTCGGGGTGTGGTCTATGCGGTCTTCACCGATAAATTCCACACTGCCGTCATCAGGATCGAGCATGTTGACCCGAACCCGACCGGCTGGCAGTGGCATGCCCAAATGGTTGTTGGCGGCGTTCTTGAAGCTCAGCCAAGCCGCCACTTTGGCGTCGGTACGCCTCAAGTATCCGGAATCGGTGATGGGGCGGTGGTAATTGATGTGGTGTTGGCCACTGCCATTGAACACCAAAGTCCGCTCACAATGCACCCCATTGGTGTGGTTCAACAATTGGATTTGTTTGGTGGAGTTGTTGGGCAAGTCGATGGTCCTGGGCAGCTTGTACAAATGGTATTCAAACAAGGCTTGTTCGCTGAAGTCAGCGGTTCCGGCGGCTTGTACCAAAGCTTCTCGGGCCACTTGCCTGACCGGTTGATTGGTCGGTGCCCGGTTGACATCGCCGGCGATCAGCTTGAGGCGGGTGTCATGGAAGCTGGCGCCTGATTTGTTGACAATGGAGACCCAGGAAGACAGGTCCAGGGTGCATGATTGATCGGGCCCTTCATGCAAGATGACGTTGTAATCAGCCCACCAGGTCATGCCCCGGGTTTGGTAACTCATGGCAATGGTTTCGGTGCGGCTGGATAGGGATTCCAACAACCAAACTAAGGTGGGTTTGGTCAGCAGACCACCCGGCAATTCCGGAAACTCAATGTGCTGCCATTGTTGGATACTGATCACTTGATCGTTGTCCAATTGTAGGGTCATGCCACCTGCGGTGCTGAGCAACACCCCAGTGGTTTGGTGCTGGCTGTCGGGGCCGTGGATCACGGTGATGGTTTGCTCCAAATAACGGTTCAGCAACTGCTCGGTGCTGACCAGGTCGAATTGAAAATTTTGCTCCAATACAGCCGCTACATTGGGGTTGTTGGGGGTGGAAAAACTGACCGTGGTGGGATCAATGTGGGCTGCCACATCATCGTATGCCAGCTGGAACGTGCCCTTTTTGAAGGCCACTTCGCGGTATTGTTTGACCACTGCATAGCCTGGTATGTGGCGCACATTTTGTAATTGATTCTGGTCCAGATGGCCTTGATGTTGGCCAGAGTAAATGGTGATGGTGTTGTCAGCTCGAGTCATGCCACTCCCAATCAATGCGGTCAATAAAAAGGGCCACCGAATAAAGGGTTTCATCGTTTCAATCGGTGTAAAACTCCCGGGAGAATTGCACGCTGAGTTTTTCATCACTGCCATTGGGTTGAGCGGTGATGCTGAAATTCACATCTTCCTGGTTGTTCAAGGCGAACGACCCGAGGTAGTAAACGGCTTGGTTCTCTTCGGTGATTTTGTGCAGTTTGATTTCTTTGGTCTGGTTCAGCAGATTTTTTGCAGAAATGGTGATCTTGGCTTCCAAGGCCAGCGGTGGATTGCTGGATTTATCCAACACCGAGATGCTCACAATGCCGCGATTTTTGGAGCGGGTGATCTGGTAAGTGTTGGCGATTTCTTTGGCCAGAAAGGTGGATGGAAACGTGTTGTAATGCAGTTCGAAATGACCTTGGGTCACTTTTTGTTCCGCCACAACGGCTGTGGCCATGAACAGTGATAACACAATGAACGGGATGCGGATGTTGACCATGGCTTGTCTCCAGATGATTGAACCATCAGTATAGCACATTCTTTCTTTCACAAAATCATTGTGATGCAGGCACAAAAAAGGCCAGCAGACGGGCTGCTGGCCTGGTGCTCTGCGATTGGCTGATTACAGCAAATCTTTGATGGTTTCACCCAAGAAGGTGGGTGATTTAACGGTTTTAACGCCGGCCGCTTCCAAAGCCTCATATTTGGCTTGGGCGGTGCCTTTACCGCCGGCCACAATGGCCCCGGCATGGCCCATGCGTTTCCCAGGAGGTGCCGTCACCCCGGCGATGTAGGAAACCACTGGTTTGGTGACGTGGGCCTTGATGTACTCGGCCGCTTCTTCCTCAGCTGAACCACCAATCTCACCCACCATGATGATGCCGTCGGTTTGGTCATCGCCCTGGAACAATTTCAAGCAGTCGATGAAGCTGGTGCCTTGGATGGGGTCACCACCGATACCGATACAGGTGGACTGGCCCAAGCCGACCGAAGTGGTTTGATGCACCGCTTCATAGGTCAAGGTGCCCGAACGCGAGACAATGCCAATGCGACCGGGTTGGTGAATGGCTGCTGGCATGATGCCGATTTTGCACTCGCCGGGGGTGATGATGCCTGGGCAGTTGGGTCCAATCATGACCACATCAGGGTTGGCATCCAACACCGTGCGCACTTTCATCATGTCCAACACGGGAATGCCTTCGGTGATGGTGACAATGGTTTTGATGCCCGCATCAACGGCTTCCAAAATGGCGTCGGCGGCGAATGGTGGTGGCACAAATATGACCGAGGCATTGGCGCCGGTTTCATTCACACCATCGGCCACGGTATCAAACACCGGGCGATCTAAATGTTGGGTGCCGCCTTTGCCTGGGGTCACTCCACCCACCAAGTTGGTGCCGTAATCGATGGCTTGTTCACTGTGAAAGGTGCCTTGTGAACCGGTGAATCCTTGCACCAATAAACGCGTGTCTTTGTTAACTAATACACTCATGTCATGCTCCTACTGCAGCCACTGCTTTGTTGGCAGCGTCATCTAAATTATCAGCTGAGATCACAGCCAGTCCACTTTCGTCCAATATTCTTTTGCCCTCAGTGACGTTGGTGCCTTCCAGGCGCACCACGATGGGCACCTCAACACCGACTTCTTTGATGGCTGAGATGATGCCGTTGGCAATCAGGTCACAGCGCACGATGCCTCCAAAAATGTTCACCAGGATGGATTTCACATTGGGATCGGACAAAATGATCTTGAAAGCAATGGCCACGCGCTCAGCGGTGGCGCCACCGCCCACGTCCAAGAAGTTGGCCGGTTCACCGCCTTTCAGTTTGATCACATCCATGGTGGCCATGGCCAAACCCGCGCCATTAACCATGCAGGCAATGTTGCCGTCCAGTTTGATGTAGTTCAAATCGTGCTGATGGGCTTTGGCTTCGGCTGGATCTTCCTGGGTGATGTCACGCATGCTCGCCAGGTCTTTGTGTCTGAAATCGGCGTTGTCATCAGAATTGATCTTGGCATCCAAGGCCACCACGTCTTGCTGGTCATCGATGATCAAGGGATTGACTTCAATCAGCGACAAATCCAAATCATGAAACATTTGGTGCATTTGCATCATGATGTGGGTCAGTTGTCGCACTTGTTTGCTGTTCAGGCCCATGGCAAAGCCGGCTTTGCGGCAAGCGTATGGGAACAAGCCTTCGGTGTTGTCCACTTGAATGGTGTGGATTTTTTCGGGGTTGGTTTTGGCCACTTCTTCAATTTCCACACCGCCTTCAGCTGAGGCCACAAAAGACAAACACTTGTTGGCGCGATCGACCAATAAACTCAGGTAGATTTCTTGCTCGATGTTGGCCGCTTCGGTGATCAGCACTTCGTTAACCGGTAAGGCCAGACCGCCGGTTTGGTAGGTTTGAATTTTCATGCCCAGCATGTCTTTGGCATACTGCTTGACTTCGTCAATGGAGTTGGCCAATTTAACGCCCCCGGCTTTGCCGCGGCCGCCGGCATGAACTTGGGCTTTGACCACCCACATGTCGCCGCCCAACGACTTGGCTGCTGCCACAGCCTCTTCTGGTGTTCTGGCCACCTCACCATTGGGAATGGGAATGTTGTATTTGGCAAACAACTCTTTGGCCTGATATTCATGGAAATTCATAAGATCTGTTCCTGATGTTTGAGATTAAGAAAAATTCGCGCCGTATTTTAGCTGATCGAGTGGGTCTTTTGTGTGATTTTATCAGATTCTTGTGGGGTTTATTGGTCATCACAGTCCGAACCATCCAGCACGATGTGCAGTCAATCATTGGGCTGGTCAGCGGCCATTGAATCAGCAGCACAACAATGGTCAAGTGGGCTGTTGAATGAAATGTGAAAGTGGTCTCAATTAACAGTTACAGGCTGGCTATAATGGAAGGAAGTGGCCATTGATGGCAGCGGACGCCGGTATTTTCAGCGGTTTTATTCGACTGAAATCAAGCGCGACCGAGCGGCTGGTGAAGACCGGAATGCCAGGCCAGAGGTCTTTGGTCGCTGTGGGTTTGGCAAAATCCTTAAAATGATGTCGCTAAATAGTTGTCATCCATTGATATTTTCAGGTAAAGTATAGTTGTATTGGGTCTGTATTTTAAGTTTGAATTCGTTTTATGAGTGTAGCTAGTACTAAAACCATGGTCAGTGGGGCATTGCGTCGACTGGTGCAAAATGGCCAAATTGAAATGGAAGCAGCGGCTGAAGCCAATGACACCGCGCGCAAGCAAAAAATCCCGCTGTTCACCTACCTGACAGACAACAACCTGGTGGATGCCAGTGAATTGTGTGCGGCGGCATCCAATGAATATGGTGTGCCCATGATGGATGTTGGCGCCATTGATCTGGCCGCCATTCCGATGGGTTTGGTGTCCGACAGTTTGGTCGAAAAGCATCAGGTGCTGCCGTTGTTTGTCCGCGGGAAAAAAGTCTTCATCGGCATTTCAGACCCCACCAATGTCAGGGCTTTGGAAGAAGTCAGGTTTCACACCAACTTATCGGTTGAACCCATCCTGGTCAGACAAGACACCTTAACCGGCGCCATCGAAGAGGCCTTGAAAGAGTCCTCATCGGTGATGGATGACCTGGGGGATGAAGGGCTTGAAAACCTCGAATACGATGATGAGGATTACAACGACACCCAGTCTGACCAAGTCGATGATCTGGCTGATTCGCCGGCCGTTAAGTTGGTCAATAAGGTGCTGCTGGACGCCATCAAACGGGGGGCTTCAGACATCCACTTTGAACCTTATGAAAAAACCTACCGGGTGCGCTACCGCATCGATGGCATGTTGAAAACCATGATCAAACCACCCAAAAACATGACCCAAAAAATTGCCTCGCGCCTGAAGGTGATGGCGAAGTTGGACATCGCCGAAAAACGGGTGCCGCAAGATGGCCGGGTGAAATTGAATTTGTCCAGAAACAATGCCATCGATTTTCGTTTGAGTACCTGTCCCACCTTGTTTGGGGAAAAAATCGTGATGCGTATTTTGGATGCCTCAGCCGCCAAAATGGGGATTGACAAACTGGGTTATGAGGACGAGCAGAAGCAATTGTTCATGGATGCCATTGTTAAACCTTATGGTATGGTGCTGGTGACGGGACCAACCGGTAGTGGTAAAACTGTGTCCTTATATACCGCATTGAATATTTTGAATACCGAAGGTCGCAACATTTCCACCGCCGAGGATCCGGTTGAGATTCGGGTGGATGGCATCAATCAAGTGCAGCAAAATGCCAAGCAGGGCATGACTTTTTCGGCGGCATTGCGCTCCTTCTTGCGACAAGACCCTGACGTCATCATGGTCGGTGAGATCCGGGATTTGGAAACCGCGGAAATTGCCATCAAAGCAGCCCAAACCGGTCACATGGTGCTGTCTACCTTGCACACCAACAATGCCCCAGAAACGGTCAGTCGCTTGGTCAACATGGGGGTGGCGCCGTTCAACATCGTGTCCGCGGTGTCGATCATCATTGCCCAGCGGTTGGCGCGGCGCTTGTGTGATTGCAAGAAGCCGACAGAGCTGACCCAAGAAGCCTTGTTACAGGCGGGGTTCACCGAAGAAGATTTGGCTGATGCCACGATTTTCGATCCGGTGGGTTGTACCAAATGCAATGAAGGCTACAAAGGTCGGGTGGGTATTTATGAGGTGATGCCCATCACCGACAACATCAAGAAGATCATATTATCAGGTGGCAATTCCTTGGATATTGCCGAGGCTGCTGACAAAGATGGGATTGCAAACCTCAGAAAGTCAGCATTACTTAAAGTTAAAAACGGCATCACCGGTTTGGTTGAGGCCAATCGCGTGACGGTGGATTAAACATTATGGCAAAAGCACAAAAAATAGACGAATTGCAGTCCTTTGAATGGGTGGGTGTCGACAAGATTGGCAAAAAGCTGAAAGGTGTTCAGCAGGCCAAATCTACCACCTTGGCAAAAAACGAACTTAGGCGCCAAGGCATTCAGGTTAAGAAAATTTATAAAAAGCGCAAGTCTTTGTTTGCCGGCGGTAAAGCCATCAAAGCCCAAGACATTGCCTTGTTCAGTCGTCAATTGGCCACCATGATGGAATCGGGTGTGCCCATGGTGCAAGCTTTTGAGATCATTGAGGGGGGGCAAACCAATCCCCGCATGGCCAAATTGTTGAATGACGTCAAAACCGAAATTCAGTCGGGTTCATCCTTGGCTGAATCGTTGGGGCGACATCCGCTCTATTTCGATGAGCTGTATTGTAACTTGGTGGCAGCCGGTGAAAAGGCCGGTGTGTTGGATGAATTGTTGGACACCATTGCCACCTACAAAGAGCGCACGGAAGAGATCAAAGGCAAAATCAAGAAAGCCATGTTTTACCCCGCAGCGGTGTTGTTTGTGGCCATCGGTGTGACCATCTTGCTGCTGGTCAAGGTGGTGCCAGAATTTCAAAACATGTTCACCAGTTTTGGTGCAGATTTGCCAGGTTTGACTTTGATGGTGGTCAATGCATCGAATGCGATGCAAGAATATTGGTTCATGGTCGTCGCGGTGCTGGTGGGCATCGTGGTGGGATTCACGCAATTGAAGAAGCGATCGCTGAAGTTTGCCCATGCGCTGGATCGGTTTTCCTTAAAGATACCGATCGTGGGTGGCATTCTGTTTGATGCCGCGGTGGCCCGATTTGCCAGAACTCTGTCAACCACATTTGCCGCGGGTGTGCCGTTGGTTGAAGGCCTGGACACCGTTTCAGGCGCTGTGGGTAATGTGGTGTTCCGTGATGCAGTGCTGCAAATCAAAGACGATGTATCCACCGGACATCAGTTGCAACTGGCCATGAGTCAGACGCAGTTATTCCCCCACATGGTGATTCAGATGGCTGCCATTGGTGAAGAATCCGGTAACTTGGATGCCATGTTGGCCAAAGTGGCCGACTATTATGAGCAGGAAGTGTCCAATGCAGTAGATGCTTTGAGCAGTTTGTTGGAACCCATCATCATGGTTCTGGTTGGTGGTTTGGTGGGTGTGATGGTCGTGGCCATGTACTTGCCCATCTTTAAAATGGCTTCCGTTTTTTAACGTGCACAACATGGTCAGTCTGTTGGCGGAAAGCCCGGCGCTTTTTGTCTCTTTGGCATTGGTCATCGGTTTGTTGGTTGGCAGTTTCCTCAATGTCGTTATTTTGCGCTTACCACCGGTGTTGGAGCACCTGTGGAAAAAGGAATATGCCGAATTCACCGAGATCGAATTCGATGAAGCCGCACCACCCAGCGTGGCATGGTCCCGCTCACATTGCCCCCAATGCAAAAATCAATTGTCTGCTTGGCACAACATTCCAGTCATCAGTTATTTGTTGTTGCGTGGTCGTTGTCATTTTTGCGCCCAAAAGATATCAGTGCGCTATCCCCTGATTGAACTGATCAGCGGTGTTGGGGCGGCTTGGCTGGCACATCAAATGGGTTTTGGTTGGCCGGTAATGGCGGCCTTGCTGTTGTTGTGGTGGCTGCTGGCCATCACCTTCATCGATCTGGACACTTATTTGATCCCAGACCAATTGAGCTTAACCCTGTTGTGGTTGGGCCTGTTGTTCAGTTTGTTCAGTTTTTCCATCACCCCTGCTGATGCCATCATCGGTGCTTTGGTGGGCTACTTGTCATTGTGGACGGTGTTTCAATTGTTCCTGTTATTCACGGGAAAAGAAGGCATGGGCTACGGTGATTTCAAATTGTTGGCTGCCGGTGGTGCCTGGTTGGGAGCTGAGATGCTGATCGCGGTGTTGTTGATTGCATCGGTCAGCGGTTTGGTGGTGGCATTGATTCAGATGGCCTTGAAAAAAGGCGGGCAAAAAATTCCTTTTGGACCTTATTTGTCGGTTGGCATCATGGTCAGTTATTTATACGGAACCGAGGTCATGCAACTGTTGTTTCCCGGGTTTTGATGAACAAGCTTTTGATTTGCTTGACCGGCGGCATTGCCTCTGGTAAAACCCGCGTGTCAGACCGGTTCTTGCAATGGGGGGGCGCCGTCATTGATACCGATGTGCTGGCCCGGCAAGTGGTGCAGCCAGGAACACCGGGTTTGTTGCGGTTGATCGAACATTTTGGTCCGGGGATATTAACCGACAATGGTGCCTTGGATCGGGCAGCACTCAAACAGCTTATTTTTCAAGATGAAGCGGCGCGTTTAGCGGTCAATCAGATCTTGCACCCTTTGATCTGGGCCGCAGGTCTGGCGCAGTCAAGTCAAAGTAATAAGCAGTTGGAAATGTGGGTGATCCCCTTGTTTCATCCAGGTATTGATCAAATTGAATTCGATCGGGTGTTGGTGGTGGATGTGGATCCAAAGATTCAAATTCAGCGGATCATGCAACGTGATGGCATTGATCGTTCCATGGCTCAAGCCATCATGGGTACGCAACTGTCGCGGGAAGATCGCTTGCAGTTGGCCTCAGATGTGTTGGTGAACAACGGCACGTTGGAGCAACTCGATGAAAAAGCCCATGATTTGTACCACATGTATCAGCACATGGCGGTGGCAGCTGGTTAAATGGTGGGTTTTGCCACCACAATTAACACGTGCAGTACTGCAGGCCATCAGTTATAATTCGCTTCCTCCATTCGGGCCTGTAGCTCAGTTGGTTAGAGCAGTGGACTCATAATCCATTGGTCGTAGGTTCGAGTCCTACCAGGCCCACCAACACCTCAGTTCAGTTCAACGGGTCAATGCCATCGGCTGAATCATGCTGACGCCATGGCAGTCGGCGAGAAAGATTTGCAATGGATTCTGCATGTGGCTCGGTTCGTGCATTTCACCTATGTGGCCGATTCCCGAGTTTCATGGTTCCGCTGTGTGCCCATGTTCTTTGGTTTGCTCTTCTTGTATTTTTTTTAAATATATCTTGATTATTCAGTACTTTAAAGGTTATTCTTGCATTGTCTTCTTAAAAAAAGTAAAGTATTGATGTAAATTGTGATTAGTGGCACAGATTTGGCACCATTGAATGTGTGTAATGATCACAAGATAAGAAGTTCCATATACAGCAATTATTAAAGAGAGAGATCGTTTTGCAATTGTTAGGTAGAAGTAAAGTTCAGTTAATCGGGGTTGATGTCAGTTCATCAGCGGTCAAGATATTACAGCTGTCTGGTAGTTTGGATAACTTAAAGGTCGAAAGGTATGCAGTCGAGCCTCTTTCAGTGAATGCAGTGGTTGATAACAACATTGCCGAGGTTGACTTGGTGTCTGCAGCCATCAGCAAGGCAGTGAATAAGGCTGGCATCAAAGTGAAAGGCGCCGCCACCGCAGTTTCAGGATCTGCTGTTATCACCAAAATCATACAAATGCCATCTGAGTTGACCGATGAAGAATTGGAAGCTCAGTTGGAACTGGATGCCACCCAATACATTCCTTATCCAATCGACGAAGTGAGTTTGGATTTTTGTGTGTTGGGGCCGGTTGAAGGCAATGAGGAAGTCAGCAATGTATTGATTGCCAGTTCCCGCTCAGAAAACGTGGATGTGTTCATTGAAGCCTTCGAAGGCGCCGGTTTGGACCTGAAAGTGGTGGATGTTGAAGCGTTTGCCATTGAGCGGTGTTTCAACCTGGTCCGAGAGCAATACGAAATCAATGACGAAGAAGTGGTGGCCTTGTTTGACATTGGTGCCAACACCATGACCATGCATGCCATGCACAAGCGCACTGGGATCTACAGCCGTGAGCAATCATTTGGTGGCAAGCAATTGACCGAAGAAATCATGCAACGTTATGGTCTGTCATACGAAGAAGCTGGCTTGGCCAAGCGCCAAGGTGGTTTGCCTGAAAGTTACGAGTCAGAGGTGCTGCAGTCTTTCAAAGACACCTTGGTGCAACAGGTCAGCCGGGCTTTGCAGTTTTTCTTCTCTGCCACTGAGTTTGGCAATGTGGACCGCATTTTACTGGGTGGGGGTTGTGCCTCTATCCCGGAAATTGACGTGTTGGTCGAAGATCAAGTGGGTGTTCCGACTGAAGTCATCAATCCAGTCAGCAATTTTAAACTTTCATCTAAAGTCAGTCATGAAGCGCTTGAGGCAGATGCCCCTTCTATGATGTCGGTGGTGGGACTAGCACTGAGGAATTTTGATTAATTATGGCTAAAATTAATTTATTGCCCTGGCGTGAAGAGAGACGCCAACAACTGACCAAAGAGTACTACCTGATGCTGGGCTTATCGGCTGTGGTGGCTTTGGCACTATTTGGTTTGGCTTACTACTATTTTGATCAAAGCATTAAATTTCAAAACCAGCGAAACACGTTCATGAACACAGAAATTGCCAAATTGGATGAACAGATCAAAGAGATTGATAAGCTGGAAGCGAAGAAAGCCGGCTTGATCGCACGGCAGCAGGTGATTGAAGAATTGCAGGCCAACCGCACCATGATGGTGCATTTGTTTGATGAGTTGGTCAAAACCATTCCCAATGGGGTGTTTTTAGAAAAAATCACCCAGCAGGGAACGGTGATTTCGATGGAAGGGTACTCACAATCTCACTCCCGTGTGTCTGATTACATGCGCCGATTGGATGAATCGGCCTGGTTTACCAAGGTGGAACTGGATTACATCAAAGCCGACGATACGTTAACCACGCACGAACAAAAATTCAAACTCAGTGTGAAGTTGGTGAATCCAAACCGAAAACAAGATGATAGCGTCGAGGAAGTCTCATGAGTTTTATTGATGAATTAAACAGTCTTGATACCAGCAATCCAGGGGGTTGGCCCAATTCAATCAAATTGGCCTCTGTGGTGTTTTTGGCGATATTGATATTGGTGGGTGGTTATTTCATGTTCATCAAAGACATGAAGGTGAACCTGGAAGGCTTACAGAAAAAAGAAACTGAGTTGAAAAACACCTATTCTTTCAAATACCAAAAAGCCGCACAATTGGATGCCTATAAAGAGCAATTGAAAGAAATGGAAATCATTTTGCAGTCCATGCTCAGACAATTGCCCAGTAAGAATGAAATGTCGGATTTGATTGTGGATGTGTCGCAGACCGCATTGGCCAGTGGCATTGAAAACGAGTTGTTTGAACCCGGTGCTGAATCGATCAAAGATTTCTACGCTGAAAAACCGATCACGCTCAGAATGAAAGGCAATTACCATGAATTTGGAAATTTTGTCAGTGGCGTCGCTTCATTGCCTCGGGTGGTGATTTTGACCATGCATGACATCTCTTTGAAACCATTGGGTGATTCGGTGTTGGGAGGCCGGTTGTTGCTTGAAGGCACGGCCAAAACCTACCGCTATTTGGACGACGAAGAAATGACCACTGAAACTGCTGGTACAGGAGCCCAACGATGAGAAAGTATGTACTGTTGATGTTTCTGTTTTTGTTGGGTTGTAACAACAACTTCAATGACCTCAATGATTTCATTGCCCATCAAAAAACCAAACCAGTTAAACCCATTGATCCATTGCCTCAATTGAAACCGCATGAAGTGTTTGAATACAACGCTTCTGCTGCCAGAGATCCTTTTTCTAATGATCTTGAAGTGGTGGATGAGGTTGAACAAGCTGCTTTGGCAGTGAACGAAGATGGCCGTGGACCGGATTTGACCCGACGCAAAGAGTTTTTGGAGTCTTACCCATTGGACAGTTTGTTGATGGTTGGGACTTACCAACAAGATGAAGATTATTGGGCTTTGGTGGTGGATCCGGAAGGCACCATTCACCGGGTGGCTCAGGGTCATTATTTAGGACACAACCATGGTCTGGTGACGGCCATTTACGAAAACGAAATCCAGTTGCAAGAATGGATAAACGATGGCTTAGGAGCGTGGCGTGAACGCGGTGCTGCAATGGCTTTGAAAGAAGAGTGAATGTGAGTGAATTTATGAATATTAATGATTTAACTTTAAATACAGTCAGTAAGAAACTGGTGACATTCAGTGTGTTTTGTTTGTTTGTGATCAACCAAGCCATGGCGCAATCAGCCATTGAAAACATTGATGTTCGAACCGGCGAAAACGGAGTGGTCGTGGTGGACTTCACATTCAGTGACTCTGCCGTTCAACCAGAGGTGTTTTCGACCAACTTACCGCCGCGATTGGCGCTCGATTTCAGTGGTACCAATAATGCCAGTAACAAGCGCAACATGGCCATTGGTACCGGTGGGTTGAAAGGATTGCGGGTCGTTTCCAGCAACGACAAAACCCGTGTGGTTATGGATTTGATGAACGCCATGCAGCATGAAATCATGACCAATGACAATGTGGTCAGTGTGGCTTTGAGTTCAAATCGCAATCAAAGCACCAGCCGCAGCGCAGAAAACACGGCTATTGAAATGGTGGATTTTCGACGCGGTACAGAAGGTCAAGGCATTGTCCAACTGAGTCTGTCTAACCCGAATGCGGTGATTAATTACACCGAGACATTGGGTAAAATCACCATTGAAGTGGCCAACAGTCAATTGTCAGCTGACATGGACAGAAAATTGGATGTGATCGATTTTGCCACCCCTGTGACTTTTGTCGATGCCAGGCAAAGAGGAACTGATGTCAAAATTGAAGTAGAAATATCTGGCTCTTATGACAAAGTGATATATCAAGCCGGTAATGAATACAACCTGGAAATCAAAGAATTGGACTTGGATGCCATCGCCAGTTCAAAATTGATTGATGACGAACCGGTCTATTCAGGTAACCTGGTTTCTTTCAACTTCCAAGACATTCCTGTGCGCTCTGTGATTCAATTGATAGCTGATGCCTCTCAATTGAACATCGTGGTGGCTGATAACGTTGAAGGCAATGTGACCCTGCGTTTAAATAATGTGCCTTGGGATCAAGCCTTGGATATCGTCTTACAAAGTAAACAACTGGATCAACGCCGCAGAGGCGATGTGATTTGGGTGGCACCGGCGGCTGACATCGCGGCCCGCGAACAAGAAAAACTGGAATCACTCAGTAAAAAAGAAGAGTTGGAGCCGTTGGACAACATTTTCATCCAAGTCAACTATGCCAAAGCCGAAGAATTGGCGAGTTTGATCAGAGGCACTGGTGGTGATGGCGGTGATGCCGGTGGCAACACCTTGCTGTCTTCTCGTGGATCGGTGACCTTTGATGAACGAACCAATACCTTATTGGTGACCGATGTGCCAGATCGATTAATTGTGATTCAGGAGTTGGTAACCACATTGGATCGTTCCGTGCAACAGGTACAAATTGAATCACGCATCGTGGTGGCTACCGAACGTTTTGGTGATGAGTTGGGTGTGCGTTTCGGGGTGACCGGCTCACATGAAGACAAGTATGGCAACATCATCAGCACAGGCGGCAGTTCTGCAGCGGTTGATCGATTGAATAATGCGGCTCTGTTGAATCGCTATGGCTCATTCAGCGGTTCCGGTTTGCCCACATTGACGCCGGATTCAGAGCCTGCAGAAAACATTCCTGGAGCACCACTGGGCGAGCGATTGAATGTGAATTTGCCGGCGGCTTCATCAACAGCAGGCCGATGGGCTGCGAGTATTTTGGCCGCAGACTTCTTATTGGATCTGGAATTGTCTGCCCTGGAATCTGAAGACCGCGGTGAAGTCATTTCATCACCACGGGTGATCACCGCGAATCAAACCCAAGCAGTGATTAAGCAAGGTGTCCAAATTCCTTATGAACAATCCACTTCCAGTGGCGCCACTTCGATTTCATTTAAAGATGCGGTGTTGTCATTGAATGTGGTTCCGCTGATCACACCTGATGAACGAATTGATCTGACCTTATTGGTGGCACAGGATTCCATTGGTGAAGAAATTTCCACATCTTTGGGCGGCAGCGTGCCTTCGATTGACACACGCTCTGTTGAAACCAGGGTGTTGGTGAACAATGGTCAAACTGTGGTGCTGGGTGGTATTTATGAGCAAATCAGAAGAACCACCAAATCAAAAGTGCCTGTACTGGGTGATATTCCGGGAATTGGCGGTTTATTCCGCAACAAAGCAATCCAAGATGACAAGGCGGAGTTACTGATCTTTGTGACTCCAACCATAATTAAAGAAAGTTTATAAAATATAACTGAAGGTTAACTATGTTTAAATACGCAAAAAATTTGATTGTATGTACATTCGCGGCTGTTTTGTTGTCGGCCTGTGGCGGTAGCAGTGACAGTGGTGGTGGTTCTCCAGGGCCAGCACCTTCCAATTTGAGGATCACTTTCAATGCGGTGAAAGCCAATATTCCAGCCAACACCAATGACTATCCCATTCTGATTGACTCTCCCTTTTTGACTCAATTGAATGTAAACGTCACTTTTGATAATGGCACGGCCATTCCAGACGCCACCAACATTCAGTTGTCCACTTCAAATGTACAAGTGGCACCAATTTCTACATTGGATGATCCAGATACCACTGACATCAATGAATTCACGACTTTCTTTGGTTCCATTGGAAACGAGTCCAGTGGTGGCAATGGTACGTTTTTCATCCATGGTGCAGCAGCAGGAACCGTGACACTGACCGCTTCGGCTGTCGATCCACAAACCAATCGAACCTCGTCTGCCAATTTCACTTACACGATTTTGCCTGGTCCCGAACCATTTGACCGTTTGGCAATTGAGCCAGTGGCCTCCACTTTGCCAGCCAATGTGTTTGGGCTGACGCCAAGGGAAGCTTTTGGTACGGTATATATGACTGAAGCCACCATCTCATTCAGAGATCCTTTGGGTAATTTTGTCAATCCAGCCACTGATGATGACACGCCCACTTTTGGGGTTGCCATCAATCCAGTGAGTGTGGCGGCATTCTCAACATTGGATGATCCAGAAACGGTTGACGATGGGGATCCATTGACCGAGGAAAATGAAATATTCATCCTACTGGGTCAAGGACCGGTGGATGTGGTGGCCGGTCGTGCAACCATCTTCATATGGGCTGACAGCCCAGGTGTGGCGACCATTACGGCCAGTGCATTCGACCAATTCACGCAACAAAATATCAGTGCACAATTCGATATTGTGGTCGACAATGGCCCGGTGGATTTACCGACCATCATTCAAGTGGCCGGCTCAGGCGCCAACTACATCAATGGTTCTGGCGGTCCACAAAGCCAAGTCATCCAAGTTTTTGTTGATGCGGCTCCGAATGTGCCGGTACCCAATCCCAATGGCTTTAACAATGTGATGATTGACATCACCACAGATCAGGCCAACAGCGGTGAGAAATTGTCCGGTGTGAATGCCCAAGGCTTGTCAGTAGAAGGCACCAGCATCAGCATCGATACCGCCAACGGCGTGGGCTCATTTCAGTTACTCAGTGGCAATGAACCCAACACCGTGATCATGACTGTGACCACTGACCGCGCTGATAACAATGTTGACAATGGACTGCAAGATCCATTAACCGCACAAGATAATTTTGTGATCAGTGATGGCGTGCTATTCGGTTTAGACATCACCACACCAAACATCAATAATTTGTTCATCAATCGCGTTGATGGCGGTGTGGCAGGTACCGGTGGAATCGGAAATCTGGACGGCAGTTACAGCATCACAGTGAGTGCCATTGGTACCGACAAAGGCGGTAATCCTGCCTTGCCACAAACCGTACAATTCGGTCTGATTGACAGCCCAGTCATTGGATTCCCACAAGACGGTCCTGGTACCTTTGTGAATTCAAGCAATGATGGCGATCCTGAAGAAGGCGGTGACTTGTTCACTTCATTGAGTGGTGATTTCATCAATGGCACGGCTGAAGTCCAGCCTGGCGATACCTTGATGGTCTTTGGTGAAGAAATCTTGCGCAATGAAGATTTGGAAAGTGCCGTGACGGTTGAGAACATCTTGTCTGACACCTCTTTGCGAATCTCTGAAACATTCAATCGCAATGATTTGTCCGGAACCATCATCAATGATTTGGACATCTTCCCTTACATCATTGGTCGTGCGGTCGATGGCAACATCAATGCCGTGGCCATCATCGACGAAAATGGTGTGGCTTCAACTGAGTTGAACTACCCAGTGTCCAAGCTGGGCAAAATCACCAGTATATATGCCAAAGGCCAAGGTGCTACGGTCAACGGTGTGACCCGTTCAGTGACTGATGTGGAGTTGATGTTGTACCCAGGTGCAGGATCCATTCCAGGAACCGAATTGACCCCAATCATCACGGTGTCTCCAACCATCATTCCGGCCAATGAAACCACACCAGTCACTGTTTGCGTGCTGGATGCAGCAAGACATCCGATCCAAGGTGCCGATGTGTCTTGGGCCTTTGTGGGCGGAAATGGTACCGGTGAAATTGATGGCGTCACAGGCTCAGGTGTGATGGAAAATCGCACAGGACCTGATGGCTGTGCCACAGGTCAAGCCACAGTTACCGGCGTCATTGATGCCGATGAAAACACGGGCTTCATCTTCAATGTGGGTTCCATCTCTTGTTTGGTTGATGACGCGACAGTTTGTATTCAGGTGGCCAGTCCTGGTGCCATTTACCTGTCTGCAGCACCTGCTTTCCACAATTCAAGTGGGGTGAAGATCATCAGCTTGTTCCTGTTCAATGGCAACGGACAAGGCATTGCCAATGTCCCATTGTTTGGTTCATGTATGTCAAACGGTGGACAATTGGTGGTTCAAGTACAACCGGGTTCCACCGATGAGAACGGCATGGCCACCGCCAATGTATTGGCTGGTTTGGATGGCATCAATGAATCCTTCTCAGGAACTTGTGAATTCACCACAGGATCTGGTGAACCCACTGCCACGGTACAGTTCAATGGACAAGACTTGTGTGTCATCGGTGTATCACCGAATGTACCACCAGGCTGTGGTCCATAAAGGAACAACAACCCATCAAAAGGCCTGTCGAATGACAGGCCTTTTTTTTGCAATGACTAAATGCACATGAAGTTCACAAATTTATCCGTACAATTAAAATTTCTGAACTTTCACCAATGAGCGTTATGAGATTTTACTTTGTAATCAGTGCGATGCTGCTGTTGTCTGCTTGTGGAGGCAGACCAGCATCTGATGCCAATGATCAAGCCAACAAGGACCCGCAAGATGACGACAAAGATAAAGTGGTCATCAATGTGGAAACCGCCCAAAGTTATTTGGGAAATTCAGTGGCCACATTCAGGTCAACGGCCATCCTCGAAGCCGATAAAGCAGCCGAAGTCACCACCAAAACATCGGGCATCATCTTAGACATCTTGGTCGAAGAAGGTGAATTGGTTGAGCAAGACCAAGTGTTGTTGGTGTTGGAGTCTGATGATCAGGAACTGGCAGTGAAGTCAGCCAAAGCCAACTATGACAAAAGCCTGAACAATTTCAACCGGGCTGAACAGCTGATTGAAAAAGGCCTGACCAACCGGGAGCAAATCGATAACTTAAAATTTGAGACCCGTTCATTGAAAGCTGCATTGGATCAAGCCAAAATGAATTTATCCCACACCCAAGTCAAAGCCCCTTTTGCCGGCACAGTGGTGAAACGACACGTTAAAATTGGCAACTTGATTCAAAACGCCACGTCGGTGTTCGAAGTGGTTGATTTCAATTCACTGCAAGCTAAAATTGATGTGCCTGAACACCATTGGAGTATCATGCGTGCTGGACTGGATGTGACTTTTGATTTCGATGCCTTGGCCAATCAAATGGTGACCGGGAAGATCATACGGGTCAGTCCGGTGATTGACTCTTCTTCCGGTACCTTTCAAGTCACTGTGGCGGTTGACAACAGCGCCCAAAATCTCAGACCGGGATTGTTTGCCAAAGCCAACATCATTTTTGATCAACGGGATGAAGTGGTGTTGGTGGATAAAGATGCCATCATCCGCGAAGATGAACTGTCCTTTGTCTATACCTTGCTGGAAGACAATGAACTGAAAAAACAAGCCGTGACACTGGGTTATGAAATGCCTGACTCATTCGAAATTGTCAGTGGTTTGGAGGCCGGACAAACGGTGGTTACCACAGGTAAAAATAACCTGACCCCCGATGTCAAAGTCAATGTGGTTAATTACGACGCCAGCTTATGATTGAAGGCATATCACGGTTTGCCACCAATCGCCGGGTCACCGTGGCGATGTTGGCTTTTGGGGTGTTCATTTTTGGCTTGATCGCATTGTTTAAGATGCCGGTCACACTGCTGCCTTCACTGGAATACCCGACCTTAACCATCCGCACGGAATATGAAAACACCGGTCCTGAGGAGATGGAGTTACTGATCACCAAACCGTTGGAAGAAAGTGTGGGGGTGGTCAAAGGTCTGAATAAAATCTATTCCACTTCGACCACCGGTCGATCAGATGTGAAATTACAGTTTCATTGGGATGCGGACATGAAGCAGGCAGCTTATGATGTGCGAGATCGGATGGATGCCGTACAGCTGCCACTGGATGTGGAATCACCGATTTTACTGCGTTTCAACCCATCCACCGATCCCATCATGCAATTGTCGTTCAGCCGGGCAGGGCAATCTGACAATCCCGAAGACCTGAAAAAATTACGCACCTACGCCGACCATGATCTGAAGAAGAAATTAGACCCCATCGCTGGGGTGGCCGCGATCAAAGTCAGCGGCGGTTACGAAAAAGAAATAGAGATCTTACCCGATCAGTTCAAACTGGCGCAGTTGGGATTGACCATCAACGACATTTCCAATCGGTTGCGACAGGAAAACATCAATTTATCTGGTGGCGCCATCAAACAAGGCAGCAAATTGTTTTTGGTACGCACCGTCAATCAGTTTCAAGACATTCAATCGATTCAAAACCTGATCATTGCCAATGTCAACAACCGCACGATCAAAGTGCAGGATGTGGCCACGGTATTTTTGGGCCACAAAGACCGCAAATCCATCAATCGACTGAATGGACAGGAAGCCATTGAGATAGCCATTTACAAAGAAGGTGACAGCAACACCGTGGCGGTGGCCAAAGCCGTCAAAGAAAAAATCGCCGATCTCAAAGACCGTTTGCCCCCTGGCACCACCATTGAAGTCATCGATGACCAATCGGCGTTCATTGAAGATGCCATCGACAACGTCATCAACGCCGCCTGGATTGGTGGTTTGTTGGCCATTTTGATCATCTACTTGTTTTTGCGTGATTTTGTTGCCACCATCATCATTGGCTTGCTGATTCCCGTCTCGGTGATTGCCGGCTTCTTTTTCATGTATCGCGCGGGCGTGAGCTTCAACATCATGTCATTGGGGGGTGTGGCATTGGCCGTGGGCTTGCTGGTGGACAATGGCATTGTGGTGTTGGAAAACATTGCTTCAAAAATGAAGTCAAAGCAAGATCCCGTGACCGCGGTCAGGGCCGGCACCAATGAAGTGGGTGGTGCCATTGTGGCCAGTACCTTCACCACCATTGCGGTGTTTTTACCGTTGGTTTTTGTGCAAGGCATTGCCGGGCAACTGTTCAAGGATCAGGCGTTGACCGTGACCTTCACTTTGTTGGTGTCACTGGTGTTTGCCTTGATCTTAATTCCGATGCTGTCCAGTTTAAAACACCGCCGCACCGGGCTGGTCCATGACACCGGTGAAGTCGAATATCAACCCAGGACCCGGATTGGTGCCAAATTGCGGTCGGGCCGCATCAAAACCGCCAATGGCATATTGGATGGCTTGGTGTTTTTGATTTCCATTCCATTTGTGTTGCTGCTCAATGGTTTGAAGTGGTTGCTGGTGATACCCGCGGCCATGGTCAACGCCATGTTCAATGCCTTGGCGGCTTTGTATGCCCGCATGTTACCTTGGGCCTTGAACAATCGTTTGGTGGTGATGTTCCTGGCATTGCTGTTTTTGTCATTGAGTGCGATGTTGGTGCCTCGCATTGGGATTGAATTGATTCCTGACATGGATGCCAACCAAGTACGCATCAATTATAAATTGCCGGAAGGTGAAACGCTGGAATCAACAGATCGTTTCTTCCGCCGCATCAGCCAACAAGTCGAAGCCATTGACTCGGTGGAGATGGTGTTCGGTTACAGTGGTGAGGGTAACTTGTTGGACACATCCACCTTGTCGGGTGGGGAAAATTCCGGACAAATATCGATCAACCTGAAAGCCGGAGCCGACAAAGTACAGGTGCAAAAGCAAGTACTGGATTTGATCAATCAAGTGCCTGGTTTACAAAGCGAACTGAAAACCGGACAATTTTTTGATTTGGCCAAACCGATTGAAATTGAATTGATTGGCAATGACCTCGGCTTGCTCAAAGACAATGCCGTGCGATTGTCTAAACTGTTGTTGGCTGATGACCATTTCATCAATGTGGATGATGGGGTTGAAGTGGGCAATCCAGAAGTGCAGCTGTTCTTTGATCAAGAGAAGATTTCGGCCTTGGGCATGAATGTGGTCGATGTGGCCAACAATGTGGTCAACAAAGTACTCGGAAAAGTCGAAACCACTGTGCACTGGCAAGATCAGAAGATGGATTTGCGGGTTCGCACTGTGGCCAACCAAAGGGATTCGATTGAAGACATCCGCAACCTCATCATCAACCCCAACAACACCGCGCCCATCATGTTGTCTGATGTGGCCACCGTGAAAATAGCCGAAGGTCCTGGACACATATTGCGGCGCAACCAAGACCGCACTGTGGTGGTTTCTGCTGACATCCGTGATTTGGCCTTGAATGATGCAGTGGAAGCGGTGAATGACATGATTCAGCAAGCCAACATCCACCCCTTGGTGGCCACCCGGGTCACCGGACAAAATGAAGACTTGCAAGCCTCCAACCAGTCCATGGTTTTTGCCTTGGCCCTGGCGGTGTTTTTGGTGTACATGATTTTGGCCTCACAATTCGAATCATTTGTGCACCCATTTGTCATCCTGTTTTCTGTGCCATTGGCGTTTGTCGGCGCCATCTTTGCTTTGTATTTAACCGGCACGGCCATTTCGGTGGTGGTGTTCATCGGCTTAATCATGTTGGCCGGGATTGTGGTCAACAACGCCATTGTGTTGATTGACATCATCAAACAATCGATCGACAAAGGTATGCACAAAACCCAGGCCATCATCGAAGCCGGGCGCTCTCGATTGCGGCCCATCATCATGACCACCATGACCACCGTACTGGGCTTGTTGCCCATGGTCATCACTTTGGGTGACTCCAGTGCCGGCGCGGAAATCAGGGCCCCCATGGCCATCACCGTGATCGGTGGTCTGTTGGTGTCCACATTCTTGACTTTGATCGTCATTCCAGTGATGTTTTCACTGTTCACCAGAGATTCTCATGAAACCAAGCAACCCAGCCAATGATGCCGTTAATCATTCTGAAGAAGCCACCGGGATTGCCCGGCTGGCCACTTTTTCCATGGCCAGACCAGTCACCATCAGCATGATGTTCTTGTCGTTGGTGACCTTTGGCTTGATTTCGGCCCGGTTGCTGCCGCTGGAGAGTTGGCCGGAAATTGATTTGCCCTTTTTGATGGTGTCGGTGCCGTATGAAGCCGGTACCCCGCAAGAGGTTGAGCGCAGCATCACCCGGCCCTTGGAAGAATCTTTGGCCACCATCGGAAACGTGGTGCAAATGAACTCCAATTCAGACACCAATTCGAGCAACATCTTCATGTTGTTTGAGCTGGACGTCGACATCGATGAAAAAATCATGCTGGCCAACGAACAAATTGATTTGGTGCGCAGTGACCTGCCGTCTGATGTCCGGCAAATTTTCATCCGCAAAGAAGAACCGGGCAACGAAGCCATGATGCAAATCAGGCTGATTGGCGATCGGGATTTGGAGGGGGCCTATGACGTGCTCAACCAATACCTGGTGAAACCGGTGCAAAGGGTGCCTGGAGTGGCCCGGGTCGAGCTGCAAGGCATTGAGCCACTGGAGCTCAGCATCAAGCTGGACAATGAGCGGATGAAGCGTTATGGCATTGGCTTCAACGAACTGCAAAGCAAGTTGAATGAATTGAATTTCAACATCAGGTCCGGTAATTTCTTCACCAATAACCAGGTCATTCGGATCAACCCCCAGTCCCAAACTCAAGACATCAATGCCTACAAAAACCTGGTGTTGAATGACAACAACATCCGTTTGCAGGACATCGCCACCATAGAATTGATCAATGGTGAACGTGAGTATGCCAGACACCTCAATCGCAAGTATTCGGTTGGGCTGGAAATTTTCAAAGAATCCACCGCCAACTTGGTGGATGTGGGAGAGCAGGTGTTGGCCACCATCAATGAAATCAGCCAAACCGATCAAATGAGTGGCATCAAATTTGTGTTCTTGAACAACCAAGCCGAAGGGGTGACCAACTCCCTGCGCGACGTGGTGACCGCTGGCATCACCGGCTCCTTGTTGTCGCTGGTGGTGTTGTTTGTGTTCTTGCGCAATTTACCGATGACGCTAATCATTTCCATGTCCATCCCGATTTCAATCATCATCACTTTGGGGGTGTTGTACTTCACCGGCATTTCACTGAACAATTTGTCGTTGATGGGGTTGATGCTGGCGGTGGGCATGCTGGTGGACAATTCGGTGGTGATCACGGAGTCCATCTACACCCAGCGGATGCTGGCGCCGGGCAACCCCAGAGCGGCCTTGATCAAAGGTGTGAAATTGGTGATCAAACCAGTGATTGCCGGAACCTTGACCACCATTTGTGTGTTTTTGCCGGTGATTGTGGGCGATGGCAACTTATTGGCCATCTTTTTGACCCACGTGGCGGTGGCCATTATCGCTTCATTGGTCATTTCCCTGATGTTGTCCATTTCCGTGGTGCCCATGGCCATTGGGCTGTTTGTGAAAAAACAGCGGATCAAGTCAGGTGGCTTGGAAAACCGGATATTGGAACGCTGGGGGCGGATCAAGAAGCGTTACAAGTTCTTGATGCTGGTGCTGGTGTACGGCGCGGTGTATGTGTTGTCACAACGGCTGGGTATGCCGGCAGAAAATTTCGTGATCTTTGCTTATGTGTCGCTGTTCTTTTTGTTCAGTATATTCTTGATCCGCAACTACCGGGCCATTCTGACCTATTTCCTGGGACATCGCTGGAAGACATTTTTCTCGGCCATGTTTTTGATTGTTTTCAGTCTGTCGTTCTTTTTGGTGATGAAACAAGATGACGGCACCGGGCAATCGGTCAGCCGCAATTTTTGGATGCCGTATCACATCAACGGCACCTACACCCTGGATCGTTTGAAAAAGGATGTGGACCGCATCGAAGATTACCTGTATGCCAACCAGGAAAAATTCGAAATTGATTCGGTTTATACCTATTACAACGAAAATGGCTTTGCCTCATCGATGATCACCTTGATTGATGAAGATCTGGCCACCAAAACCGTGGCCCAAGTGAAACAAGAAATCATGGCCGACATGCCTGACATCACCGTCGGTGCACCATCGTTCCAATGGCGCAGTAACATGGGTTCACAAGGCATCAAGCTGTATTTGCAGGGTGAGTCGTCAGAATACATGCGACAAGAAATGCTGGAAGACGTGATGTTCATCTTGCGCAATGTGGAGAAGGTGACCAATGTGCAAGTGGAACAACGCAACAACCGCGAAGAGCTGCAAGTCAATGTCAACCGTGAACGGGCCTTGAATTTGGGCTTGAACCCCACCACCGTGGCCCAGTCGGTGTCGATTGCCATGCGCGGGATGAACCTGAAGGAGTATGTCTCTGAAACCGGCGAAATACCGGTCAAGATGCGTTTTTATCAAAAGGGTGAATTCGAAATTGATCAATTGCGGGAATTGCCCATCAAAAATTCCGACGGGGTCACGGTGCCGTTGGAAAATGTGGCAGAGATCAAATCCACCAGTTCGCCACGCCGATTGTTCCGCTTGGGGCGGCAGAACTCAATCCAAATTGACCTGGATGTGGAAGATGAAACCAACGTCAAAGACGTGCGGGAAGCGATCACCCTGGCCTTGGCCAATTATCAATTCCCCACCGGCTATTCGTGGACCTTTAACCTGGAAGGCCAGGGGGCCAATATCCAGCTGATGGATTTGTTGGCACCGTTCTTGATTGCTTTGGTGGTGATCTTCATGGTCATGGCGGCGATGTTTGAGTCATTGCTGTTTCCCATGTGTGTATACAACACCATCTTGTTTTCGATCTTGGGCATCTTTTTCTTTTTTGGCATCACTGGCACCACCTTCAACATCATGGCCGGCATCGGCGCCATGATATTGATTGGCGTGGTGGTCAACAACGGCATTGTGTTGATTGACCACATCAACAACCTCCGGCGAGAAGGCATGAACCGTTTTGATGCGGTTGTACAAGGTGGTTTGGATCGCATCAGACCGGTGTTGATGACGGTGTCGACCACGGTGGTGGGTTTGTTGCCTTTGAGTATCAGCGTGTCAGCGGTGGGTGGCGGCAATGGCCCCAGTTACTTCCCCATGGCCCGCGCCATCATTGGCGGCTTGACCTTTTCCACCATCATCTCATTGGTGTTGTTGCCGTGTTTGTATTGTTGGTTGGATGACCTGGGTCACTGGGCCAAAGGCCGCTTCAGAACCTGGATGGATCGATTCACCGGGTCCACAAAACCAGCCCAAAATGCTGAGCCGGTCAGTGCTCAAGCCAATGAATCCGCTTAAATCAAACCCGTCAACTCAGGCCAGAATGATGCGATTGAATTAATCAATCGCATCATTCTGAATTTAGTAATGAAGTGGTCTGTCTTTTGCTTTACAATGCGTTTTTTTTTGAACCTAAATGGAGAAAATTATGGGCGTATTGGTAGGCAGAAAAGCACCCAATTTGAAAGGTGCCGCTGTTTTGGGCAATGGACAAATTGTCGATGATTATAATTTAAAAGAAGCCACTGCCGGCAAACTCAAAGTGGTGTTCTTTTATCCTTTGGATTTCACTTTTGTGTGTCCTTCTGAGCTGATTGCATTTGATCGCCGCATGGACGAATTCACCAAGCGCGGTGTGGAAGTGGTGGCGGTTTCAATTGACTCACAATTCACCCACAATGCCTGGCGTGACACCCCAATCGAAAAAGGCGGCATTGGACCGGTCAAGTACACCATGTTTGCTGATGTGACCCACAAAGCCTGCAAGAAATACGACGTGGAAACCCCCGATGGCGCCGTGGCATTTCGCGCCTCTTTCTTGATTGACCAAGACAATGTGGTGCGTCACCAAGTGGTGAATGATTTGCCTTTGGGTCGCAACGTGGATGAAATGTTGCGCATGATCGATGCCTTGTTATTCCACAAGAAGCACGGTGAAGTGTGCCCTGCCGGTTGGCAAGAAGGTGACAAAGGCATGTCAGCCACACCAGAAGGTGTCGCTTCTTACTTGTCGACTGAGTCAGGCAAACTGTAAGACTTGATTGGCACATTGCCGACTGCTTGACTGGACGGTCAGACCGTTGTGACGGCTTGGAAACCGATGGTTTTCAGGCCGTTTTTTTGCCCAGGCCTTTGCCTCAAAACAGAAACATGTTAAAAATAAGCCACGAGCGAGCGGCCCATTTTGTCCAATGTTTGGTTTATGGTCGCTCTTCCATCACCTCAAATCCGGCCCCAAACCTGCATCCATGATCACTTGGCAGACCATCGAACAAACCCACGCCACTTTGTTGGATGAATTGCAGCAGTTGGTGCCATTGTCCGACTGGCAGCACCCGCCACAGGGCATCAAACCCAGCGGTCACAAGACCAAATACGGCATGGCTGATCTGGCTGGTTGGGTGCACATCAATCAGGCCTTCATTGGTTCGAATTGTGGCGGCTTGCTGGAGGCCACCATTCGCCATGAGCTGGCCCATTTGTGTGTCGGCTTACAGTGTGGTCATGACCACCGGTTCAAGGCCATGGAACGGCGCTTTGAGGCCAATTTTGGACCGCACCTACACGCCGAAGCCCAACAATTACAACAAGCCATTGGTCATCGATACCTGTTGTTTGCGGAGTTGGCCGATGGTACCGATGTGTTGTTGAAGCGGGTGCACCGGCGGCACCGCAAGTACACCCATTATCGACCCGGTTGGTTCCGTTACCTGACCATTGATGGCCAAAAAGTTCAGCGCTTTCGTTATCAGCTGGCGGCCGATCCCGCTTGAACGGACCTGTTGATTGATTTTCAGGGATGCCAAGCCGCCACAATTCGGTTATATTGGGGGTCTTCAAAACCGGAATCCGACACCATGTCCATCCAAACAACCACCACCTTGTTGCTGTTTCTGTGCTTGGTGGCTTGTCACCAACACAAACCCGAAGCGGCCGCCCCAATGCCGGCATCGACCCCATCTGTCGCCACCAACAATTTGACTCCTGGGGCCGTGGTGGCCGCCGCCCAGGCCGATGAATGGCGGGCGTTGGACCCCGAGAACACCCTGTACATTGAATTGGCGAGCGGCACCGTGGTGGCGGAAATGCGACCCGAGTTGGCCCCGTTGCATGTGGCCAACACCCGCCATCTGGTGCGTCAGGGCGTGTTTGATGGCAGCCAGTTCTATCGGGTGATTGATGCCTTTGTGGCCCAAGGTGGGCCGCTGTATGCCGATGAGGCAGAACAGCCCGAATTGGCTGCTGGGGCTTGGGGCGTGCCGGCAGAATTCACCAGCAAACAAGCCTTACCGGGTGCCTATTTGCCTTTCAATGGCGCTGATGGTTATGCCGATGAAACCGGCTTTCTACACAGCCAAGCCGTGGGACGGGATTTGAACACTGGGGAAAGTTGGTTGTTGCATTGTCACGGTGCCTTGGCCATGGGTCGCTCCAATGATTTGCATTCAGGGGCCACAGCCCTGTATGTGGTCAATGGTCCGGCGCAGCGCTATCTGGATCGCAACACCACGGTGTTCGGTCGGGTCATTGCCGGTATGGAGCATATCCAGGGGCTGCAACGCTCCGCTTCCCTGCAGGGACCCAACGACCTCAGTGGGGTGAATGAAATCATCCGCATCAGCCTGGCTGCTGACATGCCAAGCGCTGAACGGTGGCCGCTGGTGGTGCTGGACTCCGCCTCAGCCTCGTTCAAACAATTGCTGGCCTCGCGGCAGAATCGAACAGGAGAGTGGTTTGTCTTCCAACACGATCACATCGACACCTGTGCGGTCCCCATTCCGGTGAAGCTGTTGAGCAGTGAGGATCAAGGCAAAAATTGAGCAAAGGCTTCGCGGCTGATCAAATGTGCCCCCATGGATTGGAGGTGGGGGTTGTGCAGTTGACAGTCGAGTAAAGGCAGTCCGTTGTCCAGCAGGAGTTGACACAGGCCCACCATGGCCATCTTTGAGCCATTGGTGAGGCTGGAAAACATCGATTCTCCGCACCAAATGGTCTCGGTTTTGACCCCATAAATGCCACCTGCCAATTGGCCGTCAAGTTCCACCTCCAAACAAAAAGCCTGGTCCGCTGCAAACAAGGCACAATAGGCCTCAATCATTTCCGGGTGAATCCAGGTTCCTTGGTCTTTGCGGGGCACCTGGGCACACTGGGTAATGACCCGATTGAAGTCCCGATTCAGGTGGTATTGGGGTTGTTGCTGCTGGATGGCTTTGCGCAGACTGCGGCTGATGTGTAACAGCTCAGGCTTCAGCACCATGCGCTCTCTGGGCGACCACCACAACAGCGGTTCACCCGCTGAGTACCAGGGGAAGATGCCCAGACGGTAGGCTTGTTGCAACCGGTCAATGCTCAAGTCGCCACCAAAACACAACAAGCCATCGGGCTCAATCAAGGCCCGACTGACATCCGGAAAAGGCACATCACCATCGATGCAAGGCAGAATCATGGTTTCAATATACCATGGGTGAGGTGGGCATGACACCTCACCGAGGTGGTGACTTTAAGCTGGGTCTTGCGCGTCCAGGAATCGTTCGGCATCCAAGGCCGCCATACAGCCAGAGCCCGCTGAAGTGATGGCTTGGCGATAAATGTGGTCCATCACATCACCCGAAGCGAACACCCCTTCGATTGAAGTTTGGGTGGCATTGCCTTGTTGCCCAGATTCAACTGTGATGTAACCATGTTGCATGTCCAATTGTCCTTCAAAGATTTGGGTGTTGGGTTTGTGTCCAATGGCGATGAACACCCCTTGGACATCCAGTTGTTGGATGGCATCGGTTTTGACGTTTTTCACGCGCAGGCCGTTGACCCCGGCGGCATCCCCCACCACTTCTTCCACCACGTGATCCCAAACCAATTCGATGTTGCCATTTTTGGCTTTTTCGAACAGGCGGTCTTGCAGGATTTTTTCCGAGCGCAAGGCATCGCGGCGGTGCACCAAGTAGACTTTTGAAGCGATGTTTGACAAGTACAAGGCTTCTTCAACGGCGGTGTTGCCGCCACCCACCACAGCCACTGGCTGATCGCGGTAGAAGAATCCATCACAGGTGGCACAAGCAGAGACGCCTTTGCCTTTGTAGGCCTCTTCCGACTCCAGTCCCAAATACATGGCGCTGGCACCGGTGGCGATGATCAAGGCATCACAGGTGTAAGTCGCCTGATCCCCATGCAAAGTGAAGGGTCGTTGCTGCAGTTCCACCGAGTTGATGTAATCAAACACCACTTGGGTGTCAAATTTCTCGGCATGTTGCAGCATGCGGGCCATCAATTCAGGCCCTTGTAAGTCGCCCGGATCGCCCGGCCAGTTTTCCACTTCGGTGGTGGTCATCAGCTGTCCGCCTTGTTCCAGGCCGGTGATGATGACGGGGTTCAAGTTGGCTCTGGCGGCATAGACAGCAGCAGAATAACCAGCCGGTCCCGAGCCGACAATGATCAATTTGTGGTGTTCTTGTTTCATTGATGACTTCTCAGAAATTCAAAGGTAGGCATCTTATACGCAGCGGTGTGGATTGTAAATTAGAATAAATAAGTCATGATGATTGGTTTAATCAAACATGCGGGTCTCTCAGCACCGCATTGGGGGATAAATCGTTTGTTGTGCGGGTCTTGATTACGATAAAATGGCGGCCTGTGCTGCAGCGCCTGAGGGCCCGATCATACACAGCACATCGCGGTCTGTTTTGTGGCGTCAAAATGGATCCATTTCTACACTATTGTGGGGACGCATAAAGATGAAAATTGGTATACCCAAAGAAACCAAAACGCTGGAAGGTCGTGTGGCCCTGGTTCCAGCAGCCGTGGCCGATTTGGTCCAGTCTGGCAATGAAGTTTACATCCAATCCAGCGCTGGCTTGATGAGTGGCTTTACTGATGACGACTATGTCAATGCCGGTGCCACCATTGAACCGGATGCCGAAAGCCTGTACCGTTCGGCAGAAATGGTGGTGAAAGTCAAAGAACCGATTGCCGGTGATTTGCAGTATTTGAGAGAAGATCACTTGTTGTTTTGTTATTTGCACCTGGCGGCCGAGCCGGCTTTGACCCAGTCACTGCTGGACATTGGCTTGACTGGTGTGGCCTTTGAGACGGTGGAAGATGCCGATGGGTCTTTGCCCTTGTTGGCGCCCATGAGCATCATCGCCGGCAAGATTGCCACGCAGGTGGGCACCCACACCTTGCATCACCCCATGGGTGGTAAAGGTTTGTTGCTGGGCGGCTTGCCGTCGACCGAACGTGGCAAAGTGGTGGTTTTGGGCGGCGGTGCCGCCGGCGGTAATTCAGCCGCCTTGGCCGCAGCCAGCGGGGCCAATGTGGTGGTCTTTGACAAACGCCAGGATCGTTTGGCACAAATGATGGCCATGGGCTCCAATGTCACGGCTTTGTATCCTTATCAGGAGTTGGTGGCCAGTGAGATTGCCAATGCCGATCTGGTGATTGGTGCGGTGTTGGTCACCGGTGCCAAAGCCCCCCATGTGATCACCGAAGAGATGGTCAAAGGCATGGAGCCGGGCTCGGTGATTGCCGACATTTCGGTGGATCAGGGCGGTTGTGTGGCCACCACCCGTCCCACCACTTGGGCCGAGCCCACTTTCACCGAACATGGGGTGGTGCACTTTTCTGTGACCAACATGCCCGGTGCGGTGCCTCGCACGTCCACCCATGCCATTTCAGCGGCCATCTTGCCGTATGTGCAACGCTTGGCACAACCCGACTGGGCCTCGGTAGACTCTTTGCACAAAGGGATCAATGTGCAAGCCGGTCAAATCGTACACCCAGCTTTGCTTGGCTGAATGGATGCCGTGAATGATGGATTGATTGTTGAGGCATTTGGGCTTATCCTTAATGCTTCAACCCCAGTCATCTGAAATCATTTTGAATCGCGTTTCAAAACAAGTCAAAAACCGGGTCAGGGAGTCCATGGTGTTCATCATCGTGCCAGTGGCCATTTATTTCCTGCTCTCTCTGGCCACGTACCACCCACAAGACCCGGGTTCATTTGCCACCTCTGACGTCAATAAAATCAACAACTTGGGCGGCCTGACCGGCGCTTACATTGCTGACTTTTTGCTGCATTTCATGGGCTATTTTGCCTATTTCATCCCCATGGGCTTGTTGTACATTGCCTGGCGCTTGTACCAAGACCCGTCTGACCAGGAAGACAACTGGTTGGACACCGCCATCAAATTCCTTGGTTTTGTGGCCACCTTGCTCACCGGTTGTGGCTTGTCGCATTTACACGCCGACACTGGGGCCATGCCATTTTCCGGCGGTGGCATCGTCGGTGATGTGGTCGGCAGTTCGGTGTATGCTGGTTTTGGCGAAGTGGGAGCCACCTTGATATTGGTGGCCACCTTTTTGGCGGGCATCACTTTGTTCACAGGTTTGTCGTGGATTGGACTGGCCGATAAAGTGGGACAGTTGACGGTGAAGTTTGTGCATTGGCTGGTCATGAAGTGGGATCACTTCAAGGATTGGCACGCCGGTAAAAAAGCCCGCACCGAGCGCGAGGTGGTGCGCAAGATTGACGCCGAACACCAGCAAAAACGTGAGCCCATTGTGATCGAACAGTTCGACCACGAAGTGGTGGAGAGCAAGCGTTCCAGCAAGGAAAAACAGATGAACCTGTTCCATGCCTTGCCGGCCGGTAAATTGCCGCCTTTGTCTTTGTTGGACACCCCATCCAGTCAGGAATTCGGTTATTCCAATGAAGAGTTGGAGGTGCTGTCTCGCCAACTCGAATTGAAGTTGGCTGACTACAAAGTCAAAGCCGAGGTGGTGGGGGTCTATCCGGGACCGGTGATCACCCGCTTTGAAGTGAATCCTTCGGCCGGTATCAAGGCCAGCAAAATCATGGGTTTGGCCAAAGACCTGGCGCGTGGCCTGTCGATCACCAGTGTGCGGATTGTGGACGTGATTCCAGGCAAGCCCTATATTGGCATCGAAATTCCCAATGCCAGCCGTGAAATCGTGTATTTGAGCGAAATTTTACGCTCGGTCAGTTTTGACAAGTCCCGCTCGCCATTGACTTTGGCCATGGGTAAAAGCATCGGCGGCAATCCGGTGATTGCCGACATCGCCAAAATGCCCCACTTGTTGGTGGCCGGTACCACTGGGTCGGGTAAATCGGTGGCGGTCAATTCGATGATCATTTCATTGTTATACAAAGCCAGCCCCGAACAAGTGCGCATGATCATGGTTGATCCGAAGATGTTGGAGTTGTCGATTTACGAGGGCATACCGCATTTGTTGGCACCGGTGGTCACCGACATGAAAGAGGCGGCCAATGCTTTGCGTTGGTGTGTGGCCGAAATGGAACGCCGCTATAAATTGATGGCGGCCATGGGGGTGCGCAACTTGGCCGGTTTCAACAAGAAAATTCAAAAGGCCATGGATGCCGGTGAACCGATCATGGATCCATTTTTCGATGAAGCCAGTGCCCCAATTGGCGCAGTGCATGAAGCTTTGAAGCCACTGCCGTTCATCGTGGTGATCATTGATGAATTTGCCGACATGATGATGATCGTGGGCAAAAAAGTGGAGGAGTTGATTGCCCGTTTGGCCCAAAAAGCCCGGGCTGCCGGGGTGCATTTGGTGTTGGCCACCCAACGGCCTTCGGTGGATGTGAT
The DNA here is from genome assembly GCF_019931145.1 of Marinicella meishanensis. GTDB lineage: Bacteria > Pseudomonadota > Gammaproteobacteria > Xanthomonadales > Marinicellaceae > Marinicella > Marinicella meishanensis. The sequence continues at coordinate 443,958 of NZ_JAIOUV010000003.1, forward strand.
CACTGGCTTGATCAAAGCCAACATTCCGACCCGCATGGCGTTCCAAGTGTCTTCCCGCATCGATTCACGCACCATCTTGGATCAGGGTGGGGCAGAAATGTTGTTGGGCCACGGTGACATGTTGTATTTACCGCCGGGCAAAGCCCAGCCAGACCGGGTGCACGGTGCCTTCGTCGATGACCATGAAGTGCATTCGGTGGTCAATTACCTGACCACCCATTATGATGCCGATTATCAGGAAGGCATTTTGGACAATGTGCAGTTGACCGATGATGGCCAGATGTTGAATGAGACCGGCTTGCCCGAAAAAGCCGAGTCGGACGTGGATGAGCTCTATGACAAAGCCGTGTTTGTGGTGACCGAAAGCCGCAAAGCCTCGATTTCATACGTCCAACGTCGCTTGCGGGTCGGTTACAACCGCGCCGCCACCATCGTTGAGCAGCTGGAAGAAAATGGCGTGGTTTCAGCCCCGGCGCACAACGGTGCCCGAGAGGTGTTGGCGCCGCCACCGCCATCGGTTGAATGAATCACGGCATCATGATGCGCTTTCACCACACAGTATTTGTCATCCTGGGCCTGTTCACCGGCGGTAATGTTACCGCGCAAATGGAACGGTTCAAGCCCGGACCGACCATCCCCGGTTATGGCCTGATTGCTGACGTGCCTGGGGCGCAGACATTGCCAGCCGATGCCCACTTCAAAATCAGTTTTGACGTCGCCAAACCAGGCGCCGAAGCGGCGGTGAATCGCCAAATCGACAGCACGGCCCGTTTCATCAACATGCACACCGCTGCAGGCGTACCCGTGGAACGCATTCAATTGGCTGTGGTGATTCACGGCGGAGCGGTCAAAGACGTCGCCCAAGCGACCACACCCAACACCAACCCCAATGCCCCGTTGATTGAAATTTTGCAGCAGCATGGGGTGAAGTTTTATGTGTGCGGCCAAAGCGCCGCTTATTATGGGGTGGGTGCCGAGGATTTATTGCCTGGGGTTGAGCTGTCTTTGTCGGCCATGACGGCCCATGCCTTGTTGCAGCAACAAGGCTACACCCTGAATCCTTTCTGAAAAACCGCCGCAGCTGTCTGCTATTGGCTTGTGGTTTCTTGTATAATCACATGTCCCTAGATGACAGATTGAGCCATGAACATTCCCAGCAGACAGCAGTTTGAACAACACCAACAGGACGAATTCGTTATTCAGTTCAATGCCATGGCCAACGGCTCATGTCGCATCCAGGAAATCACCGTGTCCAATGGCACCCCCAATGCCCTAGGTGAGAAACAATTCTCCGTGGTGTTCAGTCATCCCGAACCGGTGGTCTATGAACAAGGGGTGTATCCGGTGCGCCACAAACAGCTGGGTGACTTTGACTTGTTTTTGGTGCCCATCTTTGGTGATGACAACCAGGTGCATTACGAGGCGGTGTTCTCCTGAACAACCACCGTGGGGTGCCACTCCATGTATTGATAGACGCCTTTGTCTTCCACCTGCTCAAAGCCATGCCGCAGATACCATTGGTAGGCGGGGTTAAAATTTTCCACATGAATCACCACCTTCTTGTGTTGCTGCTGTGCTTCAGTGAGCAATTCTCGCAGCAACGCGGTGCCGATGCCTTGTTGTTGGTGGGGTGGCAGTAAGGCCACATCAATCAGGCAAATTGACTGTTCATCCCGGTCCACATAGATCCGTCCTATGGGCGTTTCTGCTTGCTTGATCAACAGTTTTTGGGCATGGGGATAATGCGTCAGATAATGTTCGTGTTGGGCGTTGAATTGTTGGGCCAAAAAAGCCGTTCTTTGCTCGTCGGTCCAGGGCGCTTGTTGCACTTCTTGCCACCGTGTGGTGCGGTACAACTCACACAAAAAAGCCATGTCTGCAGCAGTCATGGCTTGGAATGAAAGGTTCGCAGGCAAGTGCTTGGGTGGGTCTTGAAAGGCCACCCAAGCTGGCCGTGCCTGTTCTGGCATGGGTTCAGGCATGGGTGCGCCAGTTGAACACCGCCTGCAAGCGTTGTTGGTCCACCGGTGTCATATACAACAGGTGTTTTTGTCCCCGGTGGTCGGTCAACTGATAGATTTTCTCGGCCAACGGCTGGGTGTTGTTGTGCACCTCAAAGGTCAAGATGAACTGTTGTCGATCCCGCCCGCGGGTGGGCAACTCATGGCTGTGTAAGGTCATGTTCAAACCTTCGGCCGAGCGCATTTCATGGCCGGCTTCAAAAGCTTGCTTGGTATGGTTTGCAGCGGTGGCTTGAGCCGCTGTACCGGCCAGTACTGACAAGCCCAGTCCGCCCATCACCGATTTGGCAAAATGTCTTCTGTTCATGATCACCCCCTGGATGGATAAAGACCCTGTAAAGCGATGATGTAATTGATCGCCAGATAGGGTTGCATGTTGTTGTGAGCTTGACCGCCACCGTTGTTTTGCAAGGTGTTGGCGTTCAACGCGCTGTTCAAATTGTCGTTGCTGTCAAAGGCGTTGCCGCCGACACTGCGTGACACCACGGAAGTGTCTGTTGGGCTGAATGTGGTGCCTGGCGAAGTGGATGCAGCCAAATTGTGGTTGTGATTGGGCATTTGGGCTTCAGACAAAGTCACCGTTTCAGCACCGCCTTTTTGTCCCAAGCGCCGATCGGTGAGCCCAGGTCCTCGCCCTGGGTGCATCGGTGCCCGCCCTTGCATGTTGGGCAGGGCGGTGGTGGTGCGCCCGTCGCCCCCGTAGGTGGTGCCGATCAGTGAAAACAAGGCGGTGTTCTGGGCAATGGGCAACAGTTGCCCGTTACAAAAGGCCCAACTTCTGGGGGCAAAATTACCCGCGAAGATTCTGATTTCTGCAATGAATGGTTCTGACATGGTGTCCTCCTCAGTTTCGACTTGGGTAAATGCCCACCAGGGCAATGATGAAATTCACACACAGATAAGGCATCATGTTGTTGTGTGATTGGCTGCCACCGGTATTGGTCACCGAAGTGCTGAGCAAGTTGCTGTTGGCGCCACTGGGTCGGAACACCCGGACGTTGGGCGATGAAGCCAAATACTGTCCGTTGCTGCTGCTTTGCGTGCCGGCATCGGTGGAAGCCGACATGGCATGGCTGTGGGACGGCAATTGATTCACTGTTAAGGTCTCTCGTTCAGAGCCCAGCTTGGCGCCCAAAGGACGGGGTGATAAGCCGGGACCTGAGCCGGCATGGTTGGGGATGCGTCCACGCATGTCCGGTAAGCCGAAGGTGGTGCGGCCGTCGCCGCCGTAAATGGTTCCCAACAAAGAAAACAGGGCGTCATTTTGTGACACAGCCAACAGCTGACCATCACAGAAGGCCCAACCTTGTGGGGCAAAATTGCCGGCGAACATTCTGATTTCGCCTACGAATGGTTCTGACATGATGATCTCCTAGTTTCTGGGTGGGAACAGGCCTTGTAAGGCGATGCAAAAATTCACGGCCAGGGTCGGCTGCATGTTGTTGTGGGCTTGTCCACCGCCGGCATTGGTCACTTCATTAGACAGGCTGACTGGATTGCTGCCGCCGTTGTAGCCGTTGTTGAAGCCGCCCAAGGTGTTGTCCACCGGAATGGGGGCGTTGCCATCATTGGCCGAGGTGTTGACGGTGTGGCCGTGTTGTGGCATTTCATTGGCTGCCAGGGTGTGATTTTCTTCACCACTTTTTTGCCCTTCAGTAAAGGTGCTGCCGCCATCGCTGCCGACATGAATCGGCGCCCGGCCACGCAAGTCAGGCAGGGCAAACGAAGTGCGCCCATCGCCACCGTAGGTGGTGCCCAATAAGGAGTACAAAGATTGGTTTTGGTTGATGGGTAAAATCTGCCCATCACAGAACGCCCATCCCCTGGGTGCAAAATTAAAGCCCATCATCCTGATTTCGGCCAAGAACGGTTCAGACATGTGATATCCCCCTCAGTTTGTAGTTGTTTACATTATTATACAACAAAGTTAATCTCTCGATTACATCATTTTTGTGTTCATTGCGGACAACTGGTGCCCACCCCGGTTTTGCCACAGACCAATGTTGCGTCCACCCCGCCACCAATGGTCGTGAAAGGGCCGTTGGTCATGGTGTTGCCATTGCCTGCATGGTGGGTGTTGGTGTTGGCACTGGCCGTACCGACCGGGCAGGCAATGGCGAATTCACCATTGGGTGAGCCGGCATAGCCAGGGAGGTTGAAATTGGCTGCGGCACTGGGTTGGTCTTTGTATACCGCATTGCCGCCAAACGGTGCGGTGCTGGCATCCAGGGTGTTGTTCCTGATATCCAGACAAGCGGTGCCGGTTTCGGTGCCGGCCCCTCCAAGTAAGTTGTATAGAGCAGAGAAGGTGAAATTCTCCAGTTCATTGACCGTGTTGTTGGTGATGGTGGCATTGAAATTCACATTGGTGTTGGCGATGGTTTCGATGCCGGCAAATCCGCCCACCCGCCGAACCACATTCAGGTTCAACGTGGTGTTGTGTTGCACATTGGCTGAGGCGCCGATTGAGATGCCGTTGCCATTGACTGAACCAGACCCAACCACACCGGAGGTACCGATGGTGTTGTTGCTGACCGCACCACTGACGGTGCCAGCGCCATTCACGTAATTGACCGTCGTGGCGTTGCCATCGGCGCCAGTGAAGTTTGATGCCAACACATCATAACCTTGGGTGATGTTGGCCCCGCCACCGCCGCCAGATAAGGTGATGCCACCACCGCCGGGTGCGATGTTGGGGTGGGTGTTGTTGAAGGTGTTGTTTTGCAACAAGGCGGTGAAATCAGAGGTGCCCAGTACGTTGGTCTGAATCATGTCACCCCGGGCACCCAGGAAGGTAACCCCATCAATGGTTAAATTGATCACTGCGGCATTTTGAGACTCGACCAGGATGCCGTCATTGCCTGTACCACCGCCGGCATCAAACCCGATCTCAGCAGGATCGCTGGGGCTGTCATTGAAGGTGATGGTGGCAGAACCGGTGTTGTTATTGATTCTGATTTGATCTTCAATGCCACCGGATACATTGATGCCAGAGAACAATGAAGTACCCAACAGGTTGGTGAAGCGAATGGCGCCTTCATCTTGTGCGATGGAAGTGCCGTTAATGCCATTGATCACCGAATCAATCAAACTGAAATTGGTGACATCAAAACCCCGGATGGCGAAGTTGCTAAAGTCGTTCAATTGCATGTTGCGCAAAGTCACGTTTTGGGTGTTGTTCAAGTGGATGCCGATGCCGGCAGTGGTCGAAACATCGGCGCCGGTTTTGGTTCGAATCAACCCCCCCGAGCCTGCGGTCGATCCCACACCCGTGACCACCAGGCCACCGGCTGCGCCGGTGTTGATCAGGTTAATGCCCACCCCAGCGGTGCCGGCAGCGGTCCCGGCATTGACGCGCTGGAATGTCAAATTGCCAGCCCCAATGTTGGTGTTTTGTACATCAATCGCAACCGCTGTGGTGGTGTCAATGGTGCTGCCACTGCCGGTGGCGTTGACCGTACCGCCGCCCGTCGCAGTGAATGCGGTGTTGACGGTGGTGTCCAAATCCAAAGTGCCTGAGAAGGTCACGGTGGCGCCGGTGTTGTTGTTGACAAAAATACCGGTGCCCGAATCGGTGATGTTGCCAGACAAGGTGGTGGTGCCACCTCCGCCATTGGACAACACCTGGACCGAGCGGCCGGCGGTGTTGTTGATGCTGCCAGCATATGTGGCAGACCCGGTGCTGTTGGAAATGCTCACCGCGGCACCGGCCGCACCTTGCACACTGCCACCGGCGATGTTGATGGTGGCACCGTCGTTGTTGGACAAGGCAATGGCTGAACTGTTGGCGCCATTGTTGTCGATGGCCACACTGGTGACGTTGATGGTGCTGCCCCCGGTGACCGCATTGTCGATACCAAAAGCGGTGGTGCCGGACGTGTTTTGGTTATTGATGGTCACGTTACCAAAGGTGCCGGTCTGCACCCCGCCGGTGAAGGCATTGATGAACACACCCGAAGAATTGCGGTTGTTGACCGTGACATCACCAAAGGTGTAAGTCAGGTTGGAATTTTGGATGTTGACCCCAATGCCGGTGGCGTTGTTGATGTTGGTCAAACCCGTGACGGTGAAGTTACCTGTGACGCCATCCAGATCAATGCCTTCAGAAGCACTGTTGGTGGAGGCCACCGCATCAAACGTCACCGCAGCCGTGCCGTTGGTCAAGTCAATGGCTTTGCCGGTGCCGGTAAAGGACACATTGTTGGCTGTTAAGGTGCCAAAAGCATTGCCCAACAAGCCGGTGTTGGCCCCGGTGTCACCGTAGTTCAGTCCGCGCACGGTGTTGTTGGTGCCTAACGTGGTGGTGCCGGTGAGGGTGGGGCGTGGCCCCGCAGCGAACAACACATCGGGATTCGGTAAGGTGTTGTTGACATTGAATTCCAGATTCACCCCATTACCCAACAAGATTTGGCTGGCGCCCAATGTCAGATCACCGGTGGTGTTCCCCACGCCAGTCAACACATAAACCGTGGTGTTGGCGGCGGTGGGCACATCCGATAATTGGTCGAAGCGTGAGTTATCCCGTCCACTGCCGCCTGGGGCAGCGGTGTTGTCCACATAATAAACCAAGTCGCTGGTGATGGTGATCGACACCGTAGACATCGAAGTCAGGCTGCCATCACTGATGGTGTAGTCAAAGGTGTCCACCATGCTGGTCATACCGGCTGGTGGGTAATAGGTGAAATCACCATTGGCTTGCATCACCACATCGCCACCCAGGGTGGAAGTGCCGGTGAATGGGGCGGTCACATCGCCCACCGCCGCGATCACTGTCAATGGATCCAGTTCTGGATCGGTGTCATTGAAGATCACGTTGTTGGGGTGACGGATCGGTGTGCTGGCGGCACCCGCGGTGGCGTGTAAGCCGGTGTTGCCGATGGTTTCATAATTGTCGGCATTGGCGGTGGGTGCGGTGTTGTCGTCATCGCTGATGGTGGCGGTGTGGGTGGTTTGTCCGCCCAAGCTGGCCAACACCGGACCGGCCAAATTCTGCACTTGTAAATTCACCGTTTCATCGCCTTCGGTGTCCGGGTCATCAAGCGGGGTCAAGGTGACGTTTTGGGTGTTGCCGTTGACTGAACCAATGGGGAAGGTCACCCCTTGTGTACCAAAAGCGGTGTAATCCACACCTGAGGTGGCCGTACCGCCGCCGGCATCGATGGCGTCCAGGGTGATCGGTACATCCAATTGGCCGCCGCTGGGGATGTTCAACAAGACTGCGATGTTCAGCGCCGTGCTTTCATCGGCGGAGGCGCTGGCCGCCAGCTGGAATTCAGCCGTGGCCGAATCATTTTCTGTGATGGTGATGGTGTGGGTGCTTTGGGTGCCGATGGAGCCCGTGCCCACCAAATTTTGCAATTGCAAGTTCACCGTTTCGTTGTTTTCCACATTGGCGTCATCCACGGGGATGAAAGAGGCATTTTGGACGGTGCCATTGGTGGCGCCCATGGGGAAGGTCAAGGTTTGGGTGCCTATGGCGGTGTAATCGCTGCCACTGGTGGCGGAACCGCCGCCGGCATCGACCACATCCACTGACAAGGGCGCGGTCAAGGGGATGGGTGTAGACAACACCACTGCCGGGTTCAAGACCGAGCCTTCATTGGCCGTGGCACTGCTGGTGGTTTGGAAAGCCACCGATGCCTCGTCATCGGTGATGGTCGCCACATGGGTGGTGGGCGCGACCAAAGCAGCCGAGGTGGGGCCGACCAAATTCTGTAAGGCCAGGTTAACCGTTTCATTGCCTTCAGAGGTGGGGTCATCAATCGGTGTCAAAGTGGTGGCTTGGGTGCTGCCATTGGTGGCACCGATGGGGAAGTTGGCCACCTGTGTGCCAAAGGCGTTGTAATCCACGCCGCTGGTGGCCGTTCCGCCACCGGCATCGATCGCATCCACGGACACAGCGACATTCAACTGGCCGCCGCTGGGGATGGACAACAACACATTGACTGTCAATGGTGTGGCTTCATTGGCCGTGGCACTGCTGGGGGCTTGGAAGGCCACCGTGGCGGTGTCATCTTCGGTGATGGTCACGGTGTGGGCATTTTGGGTGCCAATGGAACCGGTGCCCACCAAGTTTTGCAGGGCCAAGTTGACCGTTTCATTGTTTTCCACATCGGGATCATTCAGCGGGGTCAACACCGCATTTTGTGTGGTGCCATTGGTGGATCCCAGTGGAAACGTGATGGTTTGGGTGCCCACTGCGGTGTAATCGCTGCCACTGGTGGCGGTACCACCACCGGCATCCACCACATCAACCGACACCGGAGCGGTCAGGGCGATGGGGGTGCTCAACACCACCACCACATTCAGCGCGGTGCCTTCATCGGTGGTGGCGCTGCTGGTGGTTTGGAACGAAACCGCCGCTTCATCGTCGGTGATGGACACGGTGTGAGCCGTTTGCCCACCCAATGCAGCCGCCGGTGGGCCGACCAGGTTTTGTAAGGACAGATCCACCGTTTCATTGCCTTTTGAATTGGGGTCATCCAATGGGGTTAAGGTGGTGTTTTGGATGGCGCCATTGCCGGTGCCCACCGCAAAGGTCACGGTTTGGGTGCCAAAGGCGGTGTAGTCCACCCCACTGGTTGCTGTGCCAGTGCCGGCATCAATGGCATCGGCACTCACGGCCACATCCAATTGGCCGCCACTGGGGATGTTCAAGCGCACCGCCACATCCAAAGGTGTGCTCTCATTGCTGGTGGCACTGCCGGCCAAGTCAAATTCCACGGTGGCCACATCGTCTTCGTTGATGGTCACCGTGTGGGTGTCTTGGTTACCCAGTAAAGCCGGCCCACTGATGTTCTGCATTTGCAGGTTGACCGTTTCGTTGTTTTCGACGTTGGTGTCATTCAAAGGGTTCAGCACCACATTCATGGTGGCGCCATTGGTCGCACCCAAGGGGAAGGTCACAGTCTGTGTGCCAAAGGCGGTGTAATCCGCGCCACTGGTGGCACTCCCACCGCCGGCATCCACCACATCCACCGACACCGCAGCGGTCAAGGGTGCGGTCGCGGTCAGTTCCACCACCACATTCAAGGCGGTGCCTTCGTCCGTGGTGCTGCTGGTGGCTGCCTGGAACTCGACCGCGGTGTCATCGACCACGTCGTTGGTGACGGTGACGGCCAAATCTTGCACGTCGGTGGCGGCCCCAGAGTCGGTGACGGTGACTTGGACGTTGTAAACGTTGTCAGTGTCCACGTCGCTGGGATTCTCAAAATCGGGTGCAGAAATGAAGCTCAACACGCCGGTGTTCACATCGATGGTGAACAAGGCATCATCAATCGCACCGGTGATGCTGTAGGTCAAACCAGCCCCTTCCACATCGCCTTCAGGGTCGGTGGCATTGACATCAATCACCGCGGTTTGGTTCTCTTGCACACTGACTGCTGCAGGGGTGGTGATGGTGGGGGCGTTGTTTTCCAAATCCACCACATCCATGCGCACATAAATTTGATTGGTGTCTTTGGTCACAAACACCGCTGTCAGGTCAGCAAAACTGCCGTTCACGGTGGTGTCATTTTGCGGGTCGGTGTTGGCTGGATTGACTGTGCTCCAATCCCCCGTCAGGCCATCAACCATGATGGTCACGGCCCAGGCCACCCCGGTCACGCCGACCAGCACCAGCCCCACGGCCATGGATCGGGACCAATGGCGTCGGGTGAACCACCACATCAACAACACCAAGCCGAACAGTGCCAGCCAACCCAAGGAGGGAATGGGCAAAGCAAAACCCAGGGCGATCGGGCCGCCGCTGCCATTGGTCAGCACCACGTCTTCGGCGGTGTCAGAATCGGTGTGAAAATAAAACAACACCCGGCGACTGCCGGTCAGGTCCAAATTGTTCTGGTTGACCCCAGCTTCAAACACATCGGCGCCGCCCAGTCCGGTGTTCAAACCCAAAGCGGCCCCTGGAATGGGCATACCACCATCCAATACCCCAGCGTTACAGGTGTGTAACTGGGTGCTGATGATGACGGGTGGTAAACTGGAATCGGTGGTGATGGTCAAGCGGTTTTCAACGCCATCAACGGTGGTACCAAAAGCGGGTAAATTCACCACACAACCGGTGGCTGCGTCGGCATCGGTATCCAGATAAACGTGATAAAAACGATTTTGTGCATTGGCCACAGAAAACAGTGCCGTGCACACCAGGAACGCCGAAACGACCAAACGATACATCATGATTGAGCCCTATGTTTTTGTTGTTGTGTTGTGAGGAATGCGAATTGAAACTGCATTTAATTGATTCTTCACCCTTTCAAACCACCATAAAATATTTGTAAAAAAATGTCAATTGTTTATGACTGGATCGAACCGATGCCGCCAGTTGCAGTCGAATGAATTAATTTAGCCACCATTCAGCCACAAGGTATACAATGTTCTTTTTAACCACCCATCATGACAATATGAAGAAGATATCCACGTTTTTGCTGTTGTTGTCTTTGTCGGCCCCCTGGGCCTGGGCCCAAACCAATGAGGCCAACACCGAGGCTCAGAAGCAGCCAGATCCACAGCAGTTGTTGGCCGATCTGCGGGCTGATTTGACGGGGTTGTCAGCCCAATTTGTGCAATACGAATTGGGTAGCCAAGGGGAGCAAATTGACCCCAACAGCGGCATGGTTTGGATGCAGTCGCCGGCGCAATTTCGGTGGCACTACCTGCAGCCCATCGAACAATTGATTGTGGCCGACGGTGACAACGTCTGGGTTTATGATGAAGATTTGGAACAAGTCACGGTCAAACAACAAGACAATGAATTGAACCCCATCTATGTCATCATCAACGACGAAAAGTCGCAGCAACATTACGACATCCGCTATGAAACCCAAGAGGCGGGACATGATTGGATCAGCCTGACCCCGAAAAACCGCAGCGAAGATGTGAAAACCGTGTGGCTGGCTTTGGCCGACGATGTGGTCAAGCAAATCAAAGTTCACAACCACTTTGATCAAACCATGGTGTTTGAATTCACCGAGATCAAACGCAACCCCGATTTGACCGGTGGCCTGTTCCAGTTTGTGCCGCCTGAGGGGGTGGATGTGATCAAAGCCGTGGATGAATGATCGACACTGAACCCCGCATCCAACACCAGCCCTTGGCTGACCGTTTGCGTCCCCAGTCCTTGTCTGAAGTGGTGGGACAACAACACCTGGTGGGACCAGGCAAGCCATTGGCGCGCTTGTTGGAACGGCAGCACATCCATTCCATGGTGTTTTGGGGGCCACCGGGTACCGGTAAAACCACTTTGGCCCACGTCATCAGTCAAGCCATGGAGGCCCGCTTGATCAATTTATCGGCGGTGTTGTCCGGGGTCAAAGACATCCGGGCGGCCATCGTTGAGGCAGAAGCGGCCTTGCCGCAACGCACGTTGTTGTTCGTGGATGAGATTCACCGCTTCAACAAATCCCAGCAAGATGCTTTCCTGCCCCACCTGGAAAGTGGCTTGGTGACTTTGATTGGGGCCACCACCGAAAATCCTTCATTTGCTTTGAACAACGCCTTGTTGTCGCGGTTGAAGGTCTACATTCTGAACAGTTTGTCTGACGATGACTTGCTGCAGTTGTTGCAACAAAGCCTGGCCGCGGCCGCAATTCCATTGAGCATGAGCGAGTCCCAACAACTGACTTTGGTGCGGGCGGCCGATGGCGATGGGCGCAAGTTGCTCAGTTTGTTGGAAATCTTGCAAGACTATGTGACCGAAGGGGCCGTCACCGACGCCCACATTGAGTTGGTCACCAGTGGTCAAACCCGGCGCTTTGACAAGGCCGGTGATGAATTTTACGACCAGATTTCGGCGCTGCACAAATGCGTGCGGTCATCGCATCCGGATGCGGCCTTGTATTGGTTGGCCCGCATGCTCGATGGCGGTTGTGATCCCTTTTATTTGGCCCGCAGGATTTTGCGCATGGCCAGTGAAGACATTGGCAATGCCGATCCCCGGGCCATCTCATTGTGTTTGGATGCGTGGCAAACCTACGAGCGATTGGGCACGCCAGAAGGCGACTTGGCCCTGGCCCAGGCGGTGGCTTACCTGGCCAGTTGTGCCAAATCCAATGCCGTGTACATGGCCTTCAAGCAGGCCCAAAGCGATGTGCGCCAATACGGCACCTTACCGGTGCCCATGCACCTGCGCAACGCGCCCACCCGCTTGATGAAAGAATCGGGCTATGGCGCCGGCTATCAGTACGATCACGATGCCGCAGGTGGCATTGCCTACAGCCAAACTGGATTCCCAGAAACGATGGGTGAACCCGCGTATTACCAGCCGGTTGATCGGGGCTTGGAACGCAAAATTGCAGAAAAAATCAACCACATTCGACAACAACGGGCCCAAGCCCAAGGGGGCGGTTCCTGATGGGCGCTTGGTTGGCTGTGGCATTGGGTGGTGCCTTGGGCGCCAGCATCCGCTTTGGGGTGAACCAACTGGTTACACACTGGTTCCAGGCACCTTTGTTTTGGGCCACTTTGGCGGTCAATGTGGTGGGCTGTTTTGCCATGGGCCTGGCGTACCAGCACATTCAGGCCCAAGTCGCGGTCAATGAGACTTTTCGTTTGTTTGTGACCGTGGGCTTTTTGGGGGCCTTGACCACCTGGTCAACGTTTTCCATGGAAACGGTGGTGATGATGCAAAATGGCCAGGTGCTGAAAGCCGCGGTCTACACATTGGCCACCACTTTGTTTTGTTTTGCGGCCTTTTGGCTGGGAGTGAAATCATGAAAATACTCTGGCTGGTCTTGTTGGGGCTTTGGACCCATGTCTTGGGGGCGGAGGATAAACCGGCCACCCCAGCGGTGCCGGCCTTGCCAGGTAATGAGATTTTGTTGTATGACATCAAATCCTTGCCGGATGGCTTGCTCAAACTAGAGGGCGGCCAAAACATCACCCAACAACCGGGCTACGATTCCCAGCCCAAATTCTCAGCCGATGGACAGTTCATTTTTTACACCCACGCGGTGATGACCGACACGGGTTTCCAAATGGACATCTGGCAACACGACTTGAACAGCGGAAAAAACCAGCCTTATTTGGTCACGGCCGAAAGTGAGTATTCGCCCACACCCCTGTTGCATGGCCCCGGCTTGAGCGTGGTGCAAGTGGATGCAGCCGGAGACCAATACGTGGTGCTGCTCAACAACCAGGCCGAACCCGGTAAACAGTCCAAACGCCACAGTGATTTGAAACAAGTGGGTTATTTCAATTGGACCCAAGGTGGGCACTTGTGGAGTTTTGTGCTGAACGAGCACAATGGCGGCGATTTGTATCGGCAGGGCCCCGATATGGTGGCGAACAAACTGGCTGACAACGTCGGCCGTGCCTTCATCACCGATGCCACTGCCCAGACGATTCATTATGTGGATATGAACACCACGCCACACCGCATTCATCGGCGCACTGCCAAAGACACCACCGCCACCGATGTGATGCCCTTGCCCATGGGCGTGGAGGATTTCACCCTGGACAGCCAAGGCCGCTTCTGGGCCGGTCGTGACAACACCTTGTTCGTCAGCACCGACCAACGACGTTGGTATATCGTGCATGAATTCAATGACCCGAATTTACACCAGATTACCCGTCTCACCACCAACCCTGCAGCCGACCGCATCGCCATTGTGTTTGCAGAAAAAACCGCCGCAGAATAGAATGGGCTCCATGCTGAAACTCAACACGCGCCCGTAGCTCAGTGGATAGAGCAACCGCCTCCTAAGCGGTAGGTCGCAGGTTCAACTCCTGCTGGGCGCGCCACACAAAACAGCCGCGCCTGCGGCTTTTTGTGTGTGGTGAGTCCAGCAGTATCGTCAGAACCGCCAAGCCTGGGACTTGGCCTGGTTCAAATATCAAGATTCTCAGGCTGTCTCGAAAAGGCTTCGACAAGCTCAGCCACCTTGCATTTAAGCTCGCCGAGCTTGTCGAGGTGAAGGTGATTGTTGAATTAAATTAATTGGACTTTTTGTTGATGACAGTTTGAACCATCTCAAACACACCCCTCAATTCCCTCTCGGCCGAAACCGCTCCAAGCTCGCTCGGCACACCTACCTCCCTGTAGGCGAGAGGGGTGGATTAATAGAAACATTGTGAGATGACGGGAAAGATTCAACCCCGCTTTTTATTGGAGCGCCGACTTCAGTCGGCGTTGGATGGTCAATAATGCAAGAGGATCAGGCTGAATGTGTAAACACTCATTGGGTGAATTGATGATGGCTGCGGCTCTCCGCCTGGCCATGCCACCGACTGAAGTCGGTGCTTCAGTCGATGTCACAGTGGGCTTTAGCTCAAACTAACGCCATCCCGAGCGAAGCCGAGGGATTTCAAAACTCTCTCGAGATCCCTCCACTCACTGCGTTCGGTCGGCATGACAGTGGCTTCGGTGTTTCACACCCCCCTCAATCCCCACTCGCCTTAATGAATGAACCTTAAAAATGAAGGTATGCCGCGTGTGCAGGATACAGTAGCGGCCAAGAGAGGAGGTTTAATAAACTCATTCTGAAGTCCCTGGAGTGATTCAACCCCGCGTTCTGATGGAGCGCCCACTTCAGTCGGCGAAATGGTGGGGTTTCAAGCCGCAGTCATCTCCCAAGTGCACGAAGAGATATTGTAACTTTTGTAGTGGCTCCAAAAGTAGAAGGTATATTGCCAATTAACTCGTTGCTCTTTTAGTACAGCAAAAGAACTTTATGGCGTCCGGATCTTGGGTTAACCGGTCCAGAATGGGAGGCAGGTTATCAAGGATCGATCAGTGGTCCGCCCACATATTTCATAAATACATCACTTCGTTCATAAAGTTGGCTGAACTTGTCCTTAATGCCTTGATCATGCACAAAGCCGTTCTTTTCATAGAGGTGAATGGCGGCTTCGCATTTTTTATTGGTGAGTAAAAACAGCGTGTCACAATCCATCCTGTTGCATTCATTGATCACGTGCTTGATCAGGGCTTGTCCTGCTTTCAGTCCACGGGATTTTTCGAGCACACCCATCTTGGTGAGTTCATACCAGCCATTTCCTGCGTTCTTCACCGCGCAGGTTCCTATCACACCCAAGTCCTGATGGCTGGCAAACCAGATTTGACCTCCTTGGTCGATGATGTGTTTTTGTGGCTGAGAAAGAATCATTTCATCAATTTCTTCCATCACAAACATGTCATTGACCCACTCGGCATTGATGTTGTAAAAATACTCAGCAAGTTCGGGGTGGAACGGTATGATTTGAATATCGAGGTTATTTGTTTGCATGATATTTCTCCATGGTTCTTTGATAGAGAGATTTCTCTGATAAGGCCTTTTCAAACTGGATGATGGCCTGGTAAAAATCAAATCCACTGTCTTCACACAAAGACATGGCGGCTTCTTTCACAGCACTGCGGATAGGCTCCATGCTTTTGAATTCACTTCTGCCTTTTGCTGTTAAGGACAGCATTTTTTTTCTCAGATCCTTTTCATCTGGACGACTTCTGGCCAGGTCATTTTTTATCAGTTCTTTACTGAATTGGCTGATACAGGGCTGGCTCAGCCCCAGCAATTCAGAAGCTTCAACGACAGAAACAGATTCTCGTTCATGCATCAGTGACATGAAGGTGAACCACTTGGGTTGAATGTCCTGATCCATGTATTTGTAGACTCGTAAAGCGTCGCTCATCATTCTGTCGCTCAATCGTTTTAAGCGACTGCCGAGTGCCACTTCCCCCAATTCATCAAAATAATCTATTTTCTTTGGCATGTAATCAAAGTGTTCATGGCTGAAGTATTAATAATTATATAAGCAATTATGTAAAATTCAAGAGTCAAATAAAAAAAATTGAAATTGAGGGACAGGATCCCACCAAAAAGGCCAGCCAGAGAACAGTTTGTGGTTGACCACTTTGGCAGTCTCAAAACTGCACAACACCGCAACCTGGTAAACATGGGTTCGTTCTACCGTCCAATGGCTGAGAAACCGATTGATTTAAATCTGGTGAGTTCATCCATCCAATTAGACGATCGTTCACATTGGCAGCCAAATTATCTGTGACAAAGCTTTGATTGGCGTGTAAGAATATTTCTGTGAAGTCCATGTCCTTGGATTTGCATTATATGGAACATCAAAACCTGATATCGACTATGGAAAGTTCTGTATGTTTAATTAATACTGATTTTATTTTATCATTAGGAGGGTGTAGAACCCAGCCAATGCTGTGATGTTGAAAGTAGCTAAAGATAAGGCTGCCAAATCAAATCATCATTGCATCATTTAAATAAATGCCTGAACATGGAATTAACCAACATACTTAATACAAGACGGAAGAAAATCACCTTTTTAGTTGTTGTCTTATTATTGATTACCCAAATTTACTCTTGGTATCTGTTATCGAGTGGCAGTTGGTACAACGATCCAGGTAATCTGGGTTCTTACGATGGCTTGTCGTTCAAAACATGCTTGCAGTTTGATCGGAAAGGTTTGTTTATGTTGAAAGCTGACATCCCCGGTTTTCCCAATTCGTTGCCTAGTGGTATCTTGGTGTTGAACAGTGTTAAATTGGCTTCAGAGAATGGAAAGGTCAGATTTTTTGTCAACCCGTTCACTTCTACTTTATCTGCAACCGTTACGAACCCAAAAACTTTGGCATTCAGGTCTCAACGATTTGTGTGGCAAACTACAAAATGCCAAAGCTTGCATCAAGCTAAGCCTTGAGAACTGTAGATGTTATTATGTTGAGAATGGCTGTTTAAACACATGAGGTGAGTCAATGGATCATGATCTTTATCCGCATCATCCAGAAAAATACCGATTGATTTTGCCTTTGAAAGGTTGGGTTAATTGGTCGTGATCGGGGGCGTTGGTTTGGGTGTGGGTGAAACCCAATGCGGTCATGGCTTTGCTGAATTTGGCATGGTACCCACGACCGGGGTCGACAATGATGACTTCACAGACGGGTTTTGCGTGCTGGTTGATAAATTGTGACAGCAGTTGAATTTGTTGGGTTTCATAGAGCAGGTCACTGCCAATGATCAGGTCGAATTGGCCCAAACCGGTGTTTTGATTGTCCCAGCCGGTGCATAAAAAGGGGATGTCTTGGTCATCATTCAGGGCCGCGTTGTTGAGCAAGAATTCACCGGCTTTGGGGTGGTAATCCGTTGCAGTGATGTCATCGCTTCTGGCATTCAGCAGTAAACTGGAAAGCGCAATGCCACAACCCACTTCTAATATCCTGAGTCCGGTGGTGTCCATGGTGTCCATCAAATGGGCCAATATTTGGCTGGAATCCCAGACCACGCCAAACAAAGGCCATTGTGATGAGGAGATGCCCAATGCTGCAGCCATTCCACCAGGATCGGAGAATTGTTGGCGGTCGCGCAGGGTTTTGATGTGGATGTCCTGTTGACTGAATTCTATGGTTTGATACTTGATGCGTAAAGTTGACATGGCTTGCTCGTTTCATTGTTATCGCAACAAGCCACCAAAAAAATTGAATCGCCACGTGGGATTGAAGCATGATCAATCCTTCTTTGAATACCTGATTCATTATATACCAATTCTATCTGACCTATGGCACGCCACAAGTTTTGCATGAAAATGTGGTTGTGTATCGAATCAACGCGGGCGGATCCTCTTATGCTGTCGAGGGTTGGCTGGATGGCCTTTATGCCAAGTCGACTTTGCGTTGATTGATGAGGTTGTTTGTTTCTTGGGAGATCATGGCGTACATTTCGGATTGGAACTCAAACAGTTTGAAATTTTCTGCCATGATGTTGTTCAGGGCTCTGAATTGGGGTGATTCGATGTGATTTTTCGGTTGAGAAAAATCGACTGGTTGTTATTATTGGCTATTTTGGTGAATTCTCTGACCTCCACCGTCACCATCAGGCCAGTGGCACCGCATTGGTGGTGCCGCTGGCTGCTTGGGTGTGACACCGGTCACAAGTAATCGGTGATGAATTGAGTCAAAGAGGGTATTTGTGGCAGGATGGGTATTCTCAGTATGGTATGTGATGGTATTGAAATGAAATCAGGTATTTGGTGGTTCCTAGTTTGGTTGGGTATGTATGGTCAAATGGTGCATCAAACAGTCCAGGCCCAATCGGACCACGCGATCCGTTTTTATGGAACGGGTGTGGGGCCGCCCGGTCAGCAGGACCGCATCCTGATTCCAGTGGATGACAACCAAGCCGGGGCCAATTCAACGCCGTTGGATGTGGGTGGCGATTTCACCTTTGAGTTTTGGCTGAAAGGCCAATTGGCCGACAACGCCACGCAACACGCTGGCGGTGGCATTGAATTCAATGACTACAACTGGATCGAAGGCAACATCGTCATTGACCGCGATGTGTGGTGTGGTACCGAACGCAACTTTGGTTTGAGCCTAATGGGCGGCAAGGTCCGTTTTGGTGTCGGTGAGGGCGATGCCGGTGGTTCGTCAGCCTGGACCATTGAAGGCAACGCCGATGTGCTCGATGGTCAGTGGCACCACATCGCGGCCATCCGCAATGCACAAGCCGGTCAATTGTCCATTGTGGTGGACGGGGTGTTGGATTTTGCCAGTTCCGCAGGTGTGTCCCAAGTCGACTTGTCATACCCTGATGCCGGCATTCCGGTCACTGGAGACTGCAACACCGGTCAACTCACACCGTATGGTTGGTACCTGGTGTTGGCGGCAGAAAAACACGATGCCGGGTCGGCTTATCCGTCATACAACGGCTTCTTGGATGAGCTGCGGGTGTGGAATGTGGCCAGAACAGTGGCTGAAGTGGCGGCCGATCGCATGCGGGTGGTGTCCAATGCCACCCCAGGCTTGGTTGGGTATTATCGCTTTGAGGAGGGGCAGGGTGTGACGGTGTCTGACAGTTCCGCGACGTCTTCACCGGTGGGGACTTTGGTGGCCGGCACCGCCGGCAATGGTCAATGGGTCAGCCGCACAGACGATCCCAATAACACCGCACCGATCGGCGACCTGATTTTTGCTCATGGTTTTTCCAAGTAACAAGTCTGTGGATCGCGGTGGTCGCGGTCCGTCAGCTTGTGTTTTTCGTGCATGTACTTGGCCAGCAATTCCAGTTTTTTGATTTCATCGATCGGCAACAAATTGATTTCTTGGAACTTGGGGTCCAAAAAGTCACCGATCAATGATTCAGAGCGGCTGGCTGCGTTCAGACAGGCCACTTGCTCTTTGAAGCGGTTGTGGGTTTGCTGCACCGTTTGCAGCAGTTCTTGGTTGCCTTGGGCTTCATGCATGGCCATCAGCATGGCATAGCCCAATCCTTTGTGGCGAATGGTGTTGCTTTGATTGATCAGGATTTGGGTGATGTTCAAACACGCTTTGAAGTGCTTGGGCTGGGTTTTGCACAATTGATACAGGGGTTCCGGATTGGGGGTGTCAAACAAATGCACATAGGACAATTTGATGGAGGCGGGAAAATAAGCCGCCACCTGGGTGCGCAAATCTGCAGCACTGCTGGCTTGGAGGTCTGACAACAAGGCCTGGTCATCCATGAAGGCATCGATGGCACTGTCGGGGATGGGGTTGGCGGCCAAATATTGATCCAACTTGTCATTGAACGATTCGCTGATGAATAAAGTGGCGTGATTGAATTGGCTGGCCGCCATCAATTGCATGATGCGTTCGGTCAAGGCCTCGTTTTGTTGATTCAATGACAAGGTCAATGGCTGCCAATAGACCTGCAGGTTCTTGGTGTCCTCGGTCAGCTGTTGGTCCAATAAAGCACCGTGGTTACAGGCTTTTGCGATGGCGTCTTTGAAACACCAGTTGCGCAGCAACTCCATGGTGGCCTTAGACAAGTCATTGCGTTGGATCATTTGGTTCAGCAAATTGATTTGTAACGCCAGGTTCTGTTGGGCTTGTTGCCGGGCCGCATCGGACGCATCCTGATTGGCGGCCTGGTCTGTATGGCGATTGACGGCTTGTAAGCTGCTGTTGAGCATGGCGGCCAAACCCAAGGCCATTTCATGGCTGTCGTCGGATTGCAACAGGTGTTCATTGAGTTGATTGAACCATTGCGCGTATTCGAGTTCAGCCATGGCCATTTGGTCGGCGGTCATGCGTTCGGCTTGGCTGGCAGCCGCTGTGGTGGCCGTGATCAGCCAGCAGGCCAGCCTCCAAGCCACAGTGATTGGGGTGGTTTTCATGACAGTGGGCTCCTGATGTGGGCGGGCATGGTCATGGTATTCATGACCCGGTTTGTAAAAATTCTTTGGCTTGAGCCAAGGTGGCTTCGGTGATTTTTTGACCGCCAGACATGCGCGCCAGTTCCTCGATGCGCTGTGGCTGATCGAGGTGAGCCACAGCCGATGTGGTGTGCTGGCCATGGCTGGATTTGCTGACCAACAAATGGTCATGAGCACAGCCGGCCACTTGTGGCAAGTGGGTCACGGCAAACACCTGATTGTGTTGGCTGAGTTGTTGCATGATTTGCCCCACTTTTTCGGCGGTGGCGCCACCGATGCCGGTGTCCACTTCATCAAACACAAACACCTGGTACTGGTTTTGTTGTTGGGTACTGACTTCAATGGCCAACGAAATCCGCGACAACTCACCACCCGAAGCGGTTTTGCTCAGCGGTTGGGCTTTTTGCCCTTTGTTGGCGGCGATCATGAATTCAATGTGGTCATTGCCATGGGTTTTGGCCGGCTCATCGGGACGGTGTTCAACCGCCACACTGAAACGGGCTTCGGGCAAGCCCAAATCGTGCACCATGGCGGTGATCTGCTGGCTCAACTGTTGGCCAGCATGGGTTCTTTGTGT
This sequence comes from Marinicella meishanensis, assembly GCF_019931145.1. GTDB lineage: Bacteria > Pseudomonadota > Gammaproteobacteria > Xanthomonadales > Marinicellaceae > Marinicella > Marinicella meishanensis. Next base: position 464,703 of record NZ_JAIOUV010000003.1, read on the forward strand.
CGACAACTTCAACGCCATTTGGCGGTAATCAGTCAGCGCTTGTTCCAATTGCTGTTGCAACTGGTCTTGGTTGTGGGCCAAGTCATGATGTTGTTGCAGGGTTTGTCCCAAAGTTTGGTGGTGATCGTGCAACAGTTCCGGCATCACCCCTTGTTTGCGGGCGATGTGCGTGATTTGTTCCAGGCGTTGTTCGATGTCTTGTAAATGGGCCGGGTCGTTGTCAATCTGTTCCAACTGGACCAGAAGTTGTTGTTCGGCTTCTTGGACGTTGATCAATGCTTCATCCAACATTTGCCCGATGGCACTGAAATCCTGGCCTTTGGCGTGTTGCAACCGCTGTAAGACCTGTCCCAGTTGGGCCGATACGCTTTGCTCAGCCTGGCTGAGGGTGTGGATTGAGGCATCCATCACCTGTTGTAAATCCTGGGCATGGGCGGCGGTGGTCAAGGCTTGGTGCTGCGCTTCATATTCCCCTTCGCTCAATGCCAGTTGTTCCAATTCATCGTATTGATATTGCAACAGTTGCAGTTGTTCAGCAGACAGGGAACCGGCAGCGGTGAGTTGGGCCATCTCTTGTTCGATGTGCTGGATTTGTTTGACCGCTTCCTGCACCTGTTTCAATAATAAGGCATGGTCGCCCGATTGATCCAGGATCTGCCGTTGGTTGTGGCTGTTGAGCAGTTTGATTTGGTCGTGCTGACCATGGATCTGTACCAGATGCTGGCTCAATTCCTTGACCAGGCCTGATGGGGTGGGGCGGCCATTGACCCATTGTTTGCTGCGGCCTTGTTGGTTGATGGTGCGGCGGATGATCAAGACATCGCCATCGGCCAGGTCTTGGTCTTGTAACCAACGGCGGGCGGCTTGGTTGTGTTCAATATTGAACTCAGCAATGATTTCCGTTTGTTCGCCAAAGGGCCCAATGCTTTGGCTGTCGGCCCGCTGTCCCAACGCCAAAGACAAGGCGCCAATGATGATGGACTTGCCGGCCCCGGTTTCACCGGTGAAAACCGTCATGCGGGGGTGAAAGTCCACTTCCAGGCGGTCAATCAAAACAAAATTCTCAATGAATAAAGTGTGCAGCATGTGGTGGTGAAACTGATCCAAAAATGATCCTTAATTTTAACCAGACTGCCTTGAATTGTCATCCGTTAACACCATATAGCTGCCATTATTAAAATGCACTGTAGATTATGACCGAGGAAAACGTGAATCAAGTTGAAGAGCCAGCCAACGAGGAACAACTGGAAGCCGCTGATGCCAATCAGGATGAGGCCAGTGACACCGAAGAAGTGGTGATTGCTGAGTTGGACGACGAAGAGCTGTCTGCTTTGGAACAAATGCAAGCCAAAATTGAAGCCCTGCAAGCTGAATTGGATGAAACCAAAGCCAAGCTGGCAGAGAAAGATGAAGAGGTGTTGCGGGTGGTGGCCGAAGGCATGAACTTGCAAAAGCGGTTACAACGAGACTTGGACAACACCCGCAAGTTTGCCAACGACAAAATCATCAAAGCCATGATTCCGGTGATGGACAGCTTTGACAAAGCGTTGGAAGTGATTGATGACGAAGCTTGTGAAGTGACCACCGAAGCAATGATCGAAGGGACCCAAAACACCCACAAGATCTTCGCCAAAGTGTTGCAAGACCACGGCATTGAAATTGTCAATCCAGTGGGCGAAAAATTTGATCCAGAGGTGCATGAAGCGATGAGCATGGTGCCGTCTGAAGAACACGAAAAAAACACCATCGTCAATGTGTTCCAAAAGGGCTATTTGTTGCATGGTCGGGTGGTTCGAGCGGCCATGGTGGTTGTGGCTCAGTGAGTTGAAAATTAAAAAACCGGCCCAAAATAGTGGTCAGTTCAGAACAAAATATTTTTAGAGGTTAAAAAATGTCAAAAGTAATAGGTATAGATTTAGGAACCACCAATTCCTGCGTCGCCATCATGGAAGGCAAAGACATCAAGGTGATTGAAAATTCCGAAGGGGATCGCACCACACCGTCTATTGTGGCCTTCACCGATGAGGGTAAAACCATCGTCGGACAAGCCGCCAAAAGACAGGCCGTGACCAATCCGGAAAACACCTTGTTTGCCATCAAACGCTTGATTGGACGCAAATTCAATGAAGACGTGGTGAAGAAAGACCAGGACATCGTGCCATACAAAATCATTGGCGCCGACAACGGTGATGCCTGGGTTGAAGTGCGCGGCAAAAAAATGGCGCCACAAGAGATTTCAGCCCGCATCCTGGAAAAAATGAAAGCCACCGCTGAAGATTACCTGGGTCATGATGTGACCCAAGCAGTCATCACCGTACCGGCTTATTTCAACGATTCGCAACGACAAGCCACCAAAGACGCCGGTAAAATCGCCGGCTTGGAAGTGAAGCGCATCATCAATGAGCCCACCGCTGCGGCTTTGGCTTATGGCATGGACAAAAAAGGCGGCGACCGCACCATCGCGGTTTACGACTTGGGTGGTGGTACCTTCGATATCTCCATCATAGAAATTGCCGACATTGACGGTGAACAACAATTTGAAGTGTTGGCCACCAACGGTGACACCTTCCTGGGTGGAGAAGATTTCGACAACCGTGTGATGGACTATCTGGTCGAAGAATTCAAAAAAGACCAGGGCGTTGATCTGAAGAATGATCCATTGGCCCTGCAGCGTTTGAAAGAAGCGGCTGAGAAAGCCAAAATTGAATTGTCCACGTTGGATCAAACCGAAGTGAACTTGCCATACATCACCGCCGATGCCTCCGGTCCCAAGCACATGAACGTGAAAATCACCCGTTCCAAGTTGGAATCATTGGTTGAGGACTTGGTGAAACGCACCGTCGCGCCGTGTGAGACCGCGATCAAAGATGCCGGCATCTCCTTGGGTGAGATCTCGGACGTGATTTTGGTCGGTGGCCAAACCCGCATGCCAGCCGTGCAAGCCATTGTGGAACAAACCTTTGGTAAAAAGCCACGCAAAGACGTCAACCCAGACGAAGCCGTGGCCATGGGTGCCGCGGTCCAAGGTGGCGTGTTGTCCGGTGATGTGAAAGACGTGTTGCTGTTGGACGTGACACCTTTGTCTCTGGGCATCGAAACCATGGGCGGTGTGATGACCAAGTTGATCGAGAAAAACACCACCATTCCGACCAAAGCATCACAGGTGTTCTCCACCGCTGAAGACAACCAATCAGCCGTGACTGTACATGTGTTGCAAGGTGAGCGTGAAGTGGCCCATGCCAACAAGTCTTTGGGTCAATTCAATCTGGAAGGCATTGCGGCGGCCCCCCGAGGCATGCCACAGATCGAAGTAACTTTCGACATCGACGCCAACGGCATCATCCACGTCTCGGCCAAAGACAAAGCCACCGGTAAAGAACAACGCATTGAGATCAAAGCCGGTTCTGGTTTGTCGGATGATGAAATCGAAGCGATGATCAAAGACGCCGAATTGAATGCCGATAAAGACAAAGCGTTCAAAGAGTTGTCACAATCCAGAAACGCCGCCGATGCCATGGCGCATTCGGCCAAGCAAATGCTGGAAGAGCACAAAGAAATCATTGACGAAGGCGAAAAAGCGGCCATCGAGAAAGCCATCGAAGCGGTGGAAAAAGCCGCCAAAGAGGACGACAAAGCCGCCATCGACAGCGCCAATGAGGCCTTACAAGCGGCCATGCAGCCGGTGATGATGAAAGTACAACAAGCCGCACAAGCACAACAACAAGCCGAACCCACTGCCGAGGCAGCCGACGGCAACGACGATGTGGTTGATGCTGAGTTCGAAGAAGTCAACGAAGACGACAAGAAGTGAACTTGTGATGATCGGACCCCAACCACTGGTCCGGTCACAGGTTAACCGCCAACGAATACCGCCGCGGAACCCTTCTGTGGCGGTATTTGACATTGAAGTGAATTAAAAAAACCGTTATGGCACAAAAAGATCTGTACGAAATATTGGGCATTCAAAAATCGGCCACCCAGGCCGAAATCAAGAAAGCGTTCAAACGCACGGCCATGAAATACCATCCCGATCGCAACGCGGAAGACCCGTCAGCGCAAGACAAATTCAAAGAAGCGCAAATGGCTTATGAAATCTTGAAAGATGAAAGCAAACGCCAGGCCTATGATCAATACGGTTTTGATGCCGTCAGCGGCCAAGGTGCCAGGGGTCCCGGTGGCTTTGGTGGTGGTTTCCAAGGCGATGTGGGTGACATCTTTGGCGACATCTTCAGTGACATTTTTGGCGGTGGTCGCCGCGGTGGCCGGTCTGCCGGACCCCAGCGCGGACGCGATGTCCAGATCGAAATGACGGTAGAGTTGGAAGAGGCCATCAACGGCGTCAACAAAGAAATCAACATCCCCACCATGGTCAGTTGTGATCCTTGTAATGGCACCGGCTCCAAAGACGGCGAGAAGAAAACCTGTCAAACCTGTAATGGCATGGGCCAAGTGCGCATGCAACAAGGCATGTTCTCGGTGCAACAAACCTGTCCGGATTGTCGTGGCCAAGGCCAAGTCATCAGTAACCCTTGTGGTTCATGCGGTGGTCAAGGCCGCAAACAAGAGAAACGCAAGCTCAATGTCAAAATCCCGGCTGGCGTCGATCAAGGCGATCGCATCCGCTTGTCGGGCAAAGGCGAAGCCGGACCAATGGGTGGCCCCGCCGGTGATTTGTATGTGGACATTCATGTGTTGCCTCACAAAATTTTTCAACGTGATGGCGATTCGCTGTATTGCGAGATGCCGATTGACTTTGTCACCGCCTGTTTGGGTGGTGAGATCAAAATCCCCACTTTGTCCGGTGAGGTGATATTGAAAGTACCGGCCGAAACCCAGTCAGGCAAGCAGTTCCGCTTGCGCGGCAAAGGTGTCAAATCGGTGCGTTCACACAGCACCGGTGATCTGTTCTGTCGGGTCAATGTCGAAACCCCGGTGAACTTGTCCAGCGAACAAAAAGAGCTGCTGGAAAAACTGAATCAAACCATCAAAGCCGCGGGTGACAAAAACAACCCACGACGCAAGGGTTGGTTCGACAACGTCAAATCTTTTTTGGACAAAATGACCGGATGATTGCCTGATCAATCGTCACTGTTCGAGATCACAGTGGCTTTGATTTCAAAGTGATAATCACCATCAATCAACTGGTTTCTCACCAAGATCAATGACTGGAACATCTGCGATTGATCCAAGGCGGACATGAATTCAGCCACATCAGACAATGCCGGGGCTTGTCCGGTGAACTTTTTCACTTTCTGCATGGTGGTTTCGACCTGCAAAGCAATGGGCATTTGTTGCCATATGTGGCGCAAGTCTTGATCTTCGTTGGCGCTGGGTTCTGCACCCTGCGAGGCTGTCATCAGTGTGGCGGTTGTCATCAAGGTCAGCAATGAGCCGATGAAGGTGGTTTTCATGTCATTTCTCCGGTGGTGGGTCCACTTGGCGTCAAGCCGACACCGGTGGACCGTTTGTATCCATGTTATGCAACTGATCCAGCCCCGGTCCTGATGGCGGGCTGATGATTGCCTGATGATGCTTGGTGATGCTTGGTGTGGCGGGATGGCTCACCAGAAGCAGGCTGAGGGGATCGCATTCAATGCTGGCTTGGATTACAATGCAAGTCATTCACCACCACAGGAATCAGTCCAGCATGAGTCTGCCAACCAAGATCATCATTTCCGGCGTTTCAGGTCGCATTGGGCGGCGTTTGTTGCACTTGGTTCTGGATCATCCTGATTGTGAGTTGGTGGCCGGTTTGGTGTCACCCGGCAGCCGCCATTTGGGCCGAGATTTGGCTGAGCTGGCGGAGCGTGAGCCGGTGGGCATTCAGGCGGTGGAGTCTTTGGCTGGCATTGAGGCTGATGTGGTGATCGATTTTGCCCAGCCTGCCGGCTTTGAAGAACTGGTGGACTACTGCGTGTTGGGCCAAACGGCCTTGGTCAGTGGCACCACTGGCTTGAATCAAGACAGTTTTGATCGCATTGGCCAAGCCGCCAAATACATTCCGGTGATGTGGACTTCGAATTTTTCATTGAACATTCAGGTGTTGAAAAACCTGTTGCAGGTGGTCAAACAAATCAACCCCAGGGGTCAATTCAGCATCACCGAAACCCACCATGTACACAAAAAAGACATGCCTTCTGGTACCGCCATATCGTTGGCCCAAGCCATCGATCCACAGAGCAACATGACCAAAACCGGGGATGCCGATTTCCAGCTGGGAACGGTGGCCATCCACTCGGTGCGAGAAGGCGAGGTGCCCGGCACCCATGAAGTCAGTGTGCAACTGGAAGCCGAAACCTTCACCTTCAAACACGAAGCCCACGATCCCGCCATCTTCGCCCAAGGGGCCCTGGATGCCGCCTTGTGGTTGGCTCAGCAACCCATTGGCTTATACGACCTGAACGCGGTTTTGATGGGCTGAGGTATGCCCAATACCCTTATTAAAGCGTCATCCCGGACTCCGATCCAGTCTCAAATCAAGTGCCAAAATAACCGACTCACCGGCCCCAGTATTCACTGGGGGCAGGCTCTTCGCCGGTGAGTCGTAAGTTGCTGTAATGAATTGCTGATATTGATCCTTTTGCAACACCCACACATCTACTGGGTATTAATAGAGGAAATAAATGGCGTTGTCATTGTTTACTTCAAAGATTATCAAAGCCATTCCTGCGCCGTGTAATACCCACCATTCTCACCTTCGCCTTGCAGCAGGCGCAGACACACGGCGGCGATGTCCTGGGGGGCTGCCAGTTGGCCGGTTGCGTGGAATTCTTGCCACATGTCGACCATGGGGAAATCAGTTTTGTCTTGGGCGCGGATCTCGGCTTGCATGTCGGTGTTCATCACCCCAGGGTTGATGACCAGGCAACGAACTGGGTGGGTTTGGTCTTGTTGTTCGGTGGCCAGGGTGTCGATGTACCGCTCAAAAAACGCCTTGCTGGCTGAATACACTGCCAAACCAGGGATGGCACGGCGGGCAGCACCGGACGAGATGTAGGCGATGGTCTTGGCACAGTCGGTGTCCTGGTAAGCCGCCAAAAAAGCGCGGATCAACAGCAAAGTGCTGGTCACGTTGATGGCCAGGTGTTGGGTGATGACCGCTGGATCAGCTTGTGACAAGGGGCCAAACGGGGCCAAGGTGGCGGTGTTGATCAGCAAATGGATGCCATCATCAGCACGGTGTTGGGCAAAAGTGTGGGCAAAGGTGGCTTGGCAGCTGTTGGGATCGGCAAAATCGCAAGCAATGTGTTGCTGCCCTTGTCCTGAACGGGAAAACTCAAGCACTTGGTGTCCTTGCTCAGTGAACTGGTTCACCAGCTCGACACCCAGGCCTTTTGAGCCGCCTGCCACAAAAGTCAATTCGGTCATCAGTGATCCTGCGTATAAAAGGGGTCCATGATAAGGATTGTGGGGCACAGAATCAATCTTGTGTTATGCGACTTCAGTCAATATGTCAGGCTTACAGGCCACAGCCATGGCCAGACCAAGAGAAGATGGCTGGTTCGACATACGCAATTCAACGGATGTACACCCCTGGGCTTCGCTTTTTACAATGGTGAAAAAAAGAGAGGCCCATGGACAATCAACTGTTTGAACTTCAATATGCATTAGACACCTTTTATTTCCTGGTTTGCGGGGCATTGGTGATGTGGATGGCTGCTGGCTTTTCCATGTTGGAGGCCGGCTTGGTGCGCAGCAAAAACACCACTGAAATCCTCACCAAAAACGTCGCTTTGTATGCCATATCTTGTACCTTGTACATGCTCATTGGCTACGCCATGATGTACCCAGAATTGGGTGTGGCCCTGTTGGACGGCATCACTGAAGACGGGGTGGCAGCCGATAAAACCTATGCCCCATCAGCGGACTTTTTCTTTCAAGTGGTGTTTGTGGCCACCGCCATGTCAATCGTTTCTGGTGCCGTGGCTGAGCGCATGAAATTGGTGGCTTTTCTGTTGTTCGCGGTGGTGATGACCGGCTTCATCTACCCCCTGGAAGGTCATTGGACCTGGGGTGAAGGCGAGGTGTTTGGCTGGTATTCATTGAAGGTCCTGGGTTTCTCTGACTTTGCCGGCTCGGGCATCGTTCACCTGGCCGGTGCGGCAGCGGCCCTCAGCGGGGTCATGTGGTTGGGCCCGAGGGCAGGAAAATATGACGCCCAAGGTCGGGTCAAAGCAATCCCCGGAGCCAATTTGCCCTTGGCCACTTTGGGCACCTTCATTTTGTGGATGGGCTGGTTCGGCTTCAATGGCGGCTCGGTGTTGGCCACCGCTTCGGTGGAAAATGCCAATGCCGTGGCGGTGGTGTTCATGAACACCAATGCGGCCGCTGCCGGTGGCTTGATCGCGGCTTTGGTCACCGCCAAGCTGTTGTTTGGCAAAGCCGATTTGACCATGACCCTCAATGGCGCCTTGGCGGGGCTGGTCGCCATCACCGCCGAACCCTCGACGCCGACGCCAGCCTTGGCCACCGTGTTCGGTGCCGCCGGTGGCGTGTTGGTGGTGTTTTCAGTGATCCTGTTCGACAAGCTGAAACTGGATGATCCGGTCGGTGCCATTTCGGTGCACGGCGTGGTGGGTTTTTTGGGCTTGTTGCTGGTGCCATTGACCAATGGCGAGGTCAAACTCAGCGGTCAAATCATCGGCGCCCTGACCATATTCACCTGGGTGTTTGTCAGCAGTTCTCTGGTGTGGTGGTTGCTCAAGCAAACCATTGGCATCCGGGTCTCTGCTGAAGAAGAATATGAGGGCATCGACGTGTCCGAGTGTGGCATGGAAGCCTACCCTGAATTCACCAACAGCTGAAGGGCCTTTTAACACCCATTGAATGACCACTGTTCAGGTTACAAAGGTCACAATCAAGGCGCGAAAAGCGTGGTTTGGTTATTCCAATCGAGCGATGAGCAACGCAGGGTGTGGCCTTTGTAGGCTGAACCCATGGGGCTGGATCGGATTTTCCACCCATCGGCGTTATTCACTCGTTCATGTGGAGTGACCACAGGTCACGACTGATGCCTTGATGGCTGAAAAATACGATCCAGCAGTCGCCTTTCAGTGGGTGTTAACAGGCCCAACTACTTCTTGTGTTGGGGAGAACTGGGGCCTTACGAAAGGCCCCTTGCTTTTCGTTCTCCTCTTTTTTTGACTGCAGACCCTAATATGTCAGGTCAACTTTGGTGAACAAACGTTTTGGTGCTTGGCCCAATATTTGTGTCAACAAGTGATTCATGGTTTTAACGTCGTTGTCAAAGCCGCCATGGGTCTCACTCCAACTGCGGTCTTCGCCGCCATTTTTGCCTTGCGATATGATCCGTTCCAAGCGTTGATGTGGGGGCAAATTTGCCGCATGTTTTTCCATACCCAGTATCGGCGTTTTCTTTTTCTCTTCAAAAGCCCTGGAAACCAAAAACAGCAGCGACTTGCGGTATGGGCCGACGCTGTCGTCTTTTTCCAGCTGTTTACTCAGGTTGTATAGGCTTAATTGGTCAACACCGTGGGTTTTGGCCTGGCTGTTCAAGGCCGGTAGGTAATGGTCGTCAAAGAAATCCAAGCTGGCCGCAGGCGCCAACAAGGCCGCGGTGCTGATGCGCATGCGGTTTTGGCTGGGCAGTTGACTCATGCGGTTGAGCAACCAGCCGAGCAAGATGGCACCGGTGCTGTGACCGATGAGGTGCAGCTTGATGGTTTTCCCTTCGGTCCGTTGTTGGTTGTTCTGTTGGATCGCCTGCAGGAACAGCTGTAACACCTGGGTGCCGGCCCCGGGTTTATTGAAGGGCAGGCGGGCACCGGCTTTCATCTCCCGCCAAAACGCCCGGCCAGGGACCCGGGTGAGTTTTTCAATCAGCCAGTCGGTGGCATCGGTGATGCCGCCGGCACGGTCTTCGACCGGGTCTTTTTTGCGAAAAATCAGGTCTTTCAATTCTTCTTTCAGCCCGGTGTCATACATGAAATGGTAGGGGTAGATGCCATTTTCTTTGAACACCTCTTTCATGCCATTGATGCGTTTGGCCGAGGCATCGGGGCTGTTCAAGCCGCCATGGGCGTAGAACACGACGTGTTGGTAATCGGTTGAGGTGGACAATAGGTCGGTGGTGATTTTGACGTCATCCAAGGTTGACCAATATTTGCCGGCATCATCAAAGCGGCCGTCATCAATGTGCACAAAATGTCCGGCTATTTCAGCCCGGTTGGGTTTGCGGCTGCCCATGGCTTTGGCGGCAAAAGAAGCCTGGTTCTTGGGATCCAAATGCCAAATCTGTGGGGTTTCCAAAGCCAGTCGCAAAACCCAGGCGTCCTGGATGTTCTGCTGCCAGTCTTCATAGGTCCAGATGGCCAAACCATCCTTGCCCCATTGTTTGCCCCAGGAATTTTGCACCCAAAAGCCTTTTTTGTTGTAGCCCACAATGGCGAAAGCATGGCTGCCGGCGTGTTCATCGTGTTGGCTGATCAAGCCGTCTTCAACGGCTTCGGTGGCCCAGCCCTGGTGCACGCGGGCCGAACAATAGATCACCCCGGCCTCGTTGATGGCGGCGTGAAAATCCGACACTCGGTGGTTCAAGCGGTAATAGGCACCCACCGTGTTCTTGCGCGCGTCTTTGGCGGCATCCAGGCTGAATTGACCCGGTCGGTTCGCTTGGTAAGGCCACAGGGCATCTTCGGCCACGCCCATGTTGTACCAGCCTTTGATGGCGCCGCGACAAGAAGAGCCTGAGTAGTTTTCACCTTCCCATTCATCATGCCTTTTGGCCATTTCATACAACATCCGTGAGGACACCCGTTTCTCGTCATCGCCGCGTTGTTGGTTCAAGTAGTTGATCACCGCGGCCAAGGCAAAGCCGGTGCAAGCCCCTTCGCTTTTTTGGTCGAGGATGTGCAGATTCCGCGGTGGATCCCGCCGACTGTCCAAGTTGACCAAGGCCGGTTGGTACAACCAATCACGGATGTCCGGTAAGTCAGGGGCCACATTGGTGATGTGGTTGTTGATTTGCTGATCGTTGCTGGCTGCTGTCATGATTTCCCTCCGACGTTGGTTCTCACCAATTGTTTTATCGGATTGTGAATAAAAGTGCAAAAGAAAAATGAAAAATCAAAGCTTGTGACTCACCAAGCCACAAAAAAAGGCCGCATCAAGCGGCCTTCATGGTAAAGAAGCTGTGACACAGGGAAGTGTCACCTTGAGCCTAATGGCTCAAGTGAGGTAAAAAACACCAGCAAAATGACACTTTTGCGTTCAAGTGTTTTTTACCGTCCTTGAAAATGGCCAGGATGGCCATTTCCAAGATATTCAATTACAGTGCTTCAATGATGCCAGCGGCGCCCATGCCCGTACCTATACACATGGTCACCATGCCGTATTTGCCGCCAGTGCGGCGCAAACCGTGGATGGCGGTGGCGGCGCGGCAGGCGCCGGTGGCACCCAAGGGGTGACCCAAAGCAATGGCGCCGCCATTGGGGTTGACTATTGCTGGGTTCAGGCCCAATTCGCCGATCACTGCCAGCGACTGCGCGGCAAAGGCTTCATTCAGCTCAATCCAGTCCAGGTCATCCTGTTTGATGCCGGTCAATGCCAGCACTTTGGGGATGGCTTTGATCGGCCCGATGCCCATGATTTCAGGCGGCACACCGGCCACTGAAAAGCCATGGAACTGGGCGATGGGGGTCAGGTTGTCGCGTTTGAGCACGTCTTCATTGACCAGCAACAACGCCCCGGCGCCATCGGACATTTGTGATGAATTGCCGGCGGTCACCGAGCCACCCATGCGGAACACCGGGCGCAGTTGGTTCAGCACGGCTTCCGACGAGCCGGGTCTTGGACCCTCATCGGTGTCCACCATGCGGCTTGAGACGATGCTTTCAGCGGTGGCCAGATCCGGTTGTTTGCGGGTGATTTCATAAGGAATGATTTCATCTTTGAAAAAACCCTGCTGAATGGCGTTGATGGCGCGGTTGTGCGACTCCACCGCAAAACGGTCCTGGTCTTCACGGGATACTTGCCACTGTTCGGCCACTTTTTCGGCGGTGATGCCCATGCCGTAGGCGATGGCCACATCCTGGTTGTCACTGAACACCTTGGGGTTCATGGCCACTTTGTGGCCCATCATTGGCACCATGCTCATGCTTTCGGTGCCGCCGGCAATGGCGGCGTCCATTTGGCCGGTGGCAATTTGCTGGGCGGCGATGGCCACGGCCTGGATGCCCGATGAACAAAAGCGGTTGATGGTCATGGCTGGCACACTTTCGGGCAAACCGGCGAGCAGGGCGGCGATGCGTGCCACATTCATGCCTTGTTCTGCTTCGGGCATGGCACAGCCAATCACCACATCACCGATGGTATGTGGATCAAACGACGGGTTGCGGGCGATGATTTCTGACAAACAACGGGCCAGCAGGTCATCGGGACGGGTTTTGTTGAACATGCCTCTTGGTGCCTTACCAATGGGGGTTCTGACCGCTTCTACAATATATACGGGTTTCATAATCAATTCTCCTATCAGTTGCGCAGAGGCTTACCGGTTTTCAGGGTGTGTTCGATGCGGGCCAAAGTTTTGGGCATTTGGATCAGCTCCATGAAGTATTTGCGCTCCAGATCCAGCAAGTACTGTTCATTGACCAACGATCCGGCGTCCACATAACCACCACACATGACGATGGCGATGCGGCGGGCGATTTCACAATCGTGTTCGGAGACCATGTTGCCTTCCAGCATGTTGGCCAGGATCATCTCCATGTTGGCGATGCCGGGTTCACCAGCGACGCGGATGTGTTGTTCATTGGCCGGTGGCACGTAGCCCCGGTCATGCAAGTAATTGACTTTGGCTTTGGCCACATACAAGATTTCATGCGGGTTGAACACCACTTCGGTGTCGGCCCTGAGGAAACCGATTTCTTTCGCTTCCAAAGCGCTGCCAGCCACCGCAGCCATGGCCACTTTCTTGAAGTAATGCTCCAACATGGGATACAAGTCTGGACCAAAGGATTCTTGGGCACAACGGCGGGCAATCTCTTTCAAGCCACCGCCGGCTGGTAACAAGCCGACCCCGGCTTCAACCAAGCCAATGTAGGTTTCAAACGCCGCCACCACCGAGGTGCAGCTCATGGAGAATTCACAACCCCCACCCAGGGCCATGCCACGGGTGGCCAACACGGTCGGTACCCGGCTGAAGCGCAGGGTTTGTGAGGTTTGTTGGAAGAAGTCGACATTTTGTTCGACCGCTGCCACCTGGCCATCGGCAATGGCCATGGCCGCTGGGGCCAGGTTGGCGCCCAGGGTGAACGGCTCTTCGGTTTGCCACACGATCAAACCTTTGAAATCTTTTTCAGCGATGGCCACCGCTTGGCGCAGGCCTTTGAGCACGCCTTCGGCGATGATGTGTTTTTTGGTTTTGAAACTGGCGATAGCGATTTCATCCCCTTGGTGCCAAATGCGGATGTCATCGTCCTCGAACAGGGTCTCGCCATAATTGGCTTGTTCCGAGATCAAGCGATCGGGGAACAACTGTCGTTGGTAAACCGGCGCAGTGGAGCGGGGTTTGAAACTGGCTTCGGCGGCCGAGTAAGAACCCTCTGGGCCGTGGGCTCCATCGACCTTCATGACCCAAGCGGGCAACGGCGATGAGGCCATGGTTTTACCGGCATCAATGTCATCCACGATCAAGGACACGATGTGATTCCAACCAGAGGCTTGCCAAGTTTCGAAAGGTCCCTGAGCATAGCCAAAGCCCCAGCGAATGGCCAAATCAATGTCCCGGGCGGTGTCGGCAATGTGCTCCAATTGGGTGGCACAGTAATGGAACAAGTCGCGGAAAATGGACCACAAGAATTGGGCTTGTGGAGATTCGGTCAAGGCCTGCAAGTCGCGCAAACGGTCTTGTGGCTTGCCTTGTTTCATGATCTCTAACACGCGCGGATCAATTGCCACATTTTGCGCGCGGTATTCACCTTGTTCGGTGTCCAACACCAGGATGTCACGGCCTTTTTTCATGTAGACACCGGCGCCAGTTTTCTGACCCAAAGCCCCTTTCTCGATCAAGGACTGCATCCAGGCTGGTTGCTCGAAATGGGCGTGCCATGGATCGTCCGGCAAACCGTTTTTCATGGTGTTGATGGTGTGGGCCAGGGTGTCCAGTCCGACCACATCGGCGGTGCGGAAGGTGGCTGATTTGGGCCGACCTATCAACACCCCAGTCAGTGCATCAATGGTTTCAAAGGGCAGCCCAAATTGCGCCCCATGGTGCATGGTGGAAACAATCGAAAACACCCCGATGCGGTTGGCGATGAAGTTGGGCGTGTCTTTGGCAATGATCACACCTTTGCCAACCACGGTGGTCAACACGGCTTCCAAATCACTGACCACTTGTGGATCGGTGTTGCCGGTGGGGATGATTTCCACCAGGTGCATGTACCGCGGTGGGTTGAAAAAGTGCACCCCGCAGAACTTGGACTGCAAAGAAGCCGGCAACACGGTGGCCAGTTCATTGATGCTCAGGCCAGAGGTGTTGGTGGTGAAAATGGCGTCTTCACGGATGTGGTCTTCAACCATGTCATACACGGACTTCTTGATGTCCATGCGCTCGGCCACCGCTTCAATGATCAGATCGGCCTGTTGCAATTTGTCCAGGTCATCTTCATAGTTGGCTGGCTCGATCAGGGACAACACCTGGCTGTCGCCCAAGGGGGCTGGTTTCAGTTTTTTCAGGGTGGCCAAAGCCTTATCGACAATGCCATTTTTGGGGCCTTCTTTGGCTGCCAGGTCAAACAGGATGGCGGGTATTCCGGCATTGGCGAAATGGGCGGCGATTTGTGCCCCCATCACCCCAGCGCCCAGAATGGCCACTTTTTTGATTGGTTTAGTTTTCATTGTGGTTTCCGAAATGGTTGATTAATTCAAGTTCATGGATGGAATCGTAAGCGGTTCTGATCTGTTCGGCTTGTTCGACGCTGATGATGCCAGCGGCCAAGGTGCGGTCAATCAGGACCTGATAATTCTTGGTGGTCAGTGCCAGTCCAGTGGCATTGGTGACGGCGTTTTCGGTGTTCTGCACCAAACTCAAACGGGCCGACGCTTCGGCGATTTGAGCCAACACGCTGTTGTGTTCAGCCAGGTTCATGATGGTGGTGCTTTCGATCAAATCCAATTTGGTCGGTGCCGCAAAACTGGCTTGGTGAAAGGGTTTGCCCAAGGGAAAGATCATGATTTTCAATAACAAGGCGGTGAAACGGCTGAAGGCACTGTTGATGCTCTTGTTGATGGTTTGTTGGCTGATGAAGAAACTGTCCCGCAGGGACTGTTTGAGGATGAATTTGGTGTTGTCATCATTCTGGTTTTTTTGGTATTGCCGCAGCACCGCCATTTGGATGATCAGCTGCTGATTGCATTGCGCCAAAAAGCCGGTGAATTCGGTGTTGTTTTCTTTTTTCAACGACCATTTGATCAGCGCCAAATCGGCAATGAAGGCATAACTGGAACTCATGCGGCGGATCAAATTGGCGTGTTTGGATTGGCGCCAAATGAACCGACCCAACCACGAAGTCCGCACCGCATGCACCCAGATCTTGGCCAGGTTGTGCAGGATGAAGGCCAAATGTTTGAATAACAGGTAGTCCAGTTGTTTGCTGTCGACATGGGCTTTGTTCAGCACCTCGACTTCTTTGGAATACCAGGGGTGGGCAGACAAGGCCACTTTTTTCATCAGCGGCAGTTGATTGATTTCATGGCTGTTGCCATCCAGTTCCATGCTCAAGTGTTTGACCCGGAAGTACTGGTTCAAATTGTTCTCACTTTTGATGTGGTGGGCGTGTGAACCCAGCACCGTACGCAGCCAGGTCAATTGGTGCAAGCTGATGTCAAAAATGGAGTTCTTGAACAGGATGTTGGAATAACTCATCAACATGTCCGACGAGTTGATCAGTGCCATTTGCTGGATGTTGAGCAGCCGCTGGCGATGCGAGAACTGTCGGTTCAACTGTTTTTGCACCAGGCGGTAATTCAACAAAGCGCGGGAGTTTTGTTTTTTGATGTGGGCAAAATACCAGGAAATGTAGGTGGTGCTGTCATGGATCGGCACCGACACGGCGGCTGGCCAGATGCTGGCCGCTGCGGCTTGTTTGAGGTACATTTGTTTGATCCCCTGGTTGACGTTTTTGAAGCCGCCAACGATTTGGTTCAAAGGGATGAAAATGTCTTGAGCCGAACAGCTGTAATACCGAAACAGGCCTTTGTAGGCTTCGTTGCCTTGGCGGATTTGGATCGGGTTGGCGGCGGTGTCGATGATGCACATGGCCGTACCCAACTTGGTGCGATCACTCAATTCATTGGCAAAATCAGACAAGTTGACGGCCAAATAAAACACCGAAGAATCGGGCGTGCCGAGCATGATGATGCCGGTGAAGCTGAGGCGGATGCCATGCACCGATTCGCCTTGGTGGGTTTCGATGTCGATTCGACCTTCAATCGAAGATTTGCCGTTTTCCAACAACTCATACAAGTATGTGGGGTTCAAGAATGGTTGCTTCTCGCCGCTGGTGAATTGCGGCAAATACTGTTTCTTTTGTTCCAGCGTGCCATGGCTCTGGATCAAACTAACGACCGACTCGGTGTTGACGATGCCAATCAAAGCCGCCAGCAAGGGATCCAATTGTGAGACTTGGCTGATGACATGGGCCAACTCATGGCGGTTGAAGGCCTGACCACCGTACTTTTGTTCCACCGCCATGCCAGCATACTGATTGGACTGGATGGCCTGGCGAAACTGCATCATGTCGCGGTTTTTGTGCTGCAACAGTTGGCTGGCAAACTGTTGGGCCCGTTCAGAAACCGGTTGGAGGGGGATGTCGGCAAAGCGAAAATCGGGTTGGCCGTTGTACAAAGACTTTTCGAATGGGGTGACCAGCCAGCCATCGTCGATTTGTTCGAAGTGTTGCCAGTTGATGCGGTCCTTGCTGTTGAAGATGCGCAACAAGGGCATGGTGAAGAACAACCGCCGGATGTAACGCAAGTTACCAATGATCATCACATTCAACAACAAAAACAGGGTGATGATGCCCTGGGTGTTGGTGATGAACTGCAGTTTATAAAATACAAATGGGGTGAAAAACCAAAACACCGACAACAACCAAAACGGCAGCCGGTAATACAGGTGGGTTAAGGTCAGTAAAAATAATGTCAGGAGGTACAGCGACATGCCAACTCAAGTGGTCAATGCGGCCACGGCAAACTGGATCAATTCCTGCACAGATTTATTGAAATATTCGGCTTCGGGCATTTGTTTGGCCATGCTGGATGCGCCAAAATCACCCATCGCATAAGTCAAGGCCCCGATGATGAAATGGAAGCGCCAAAAAATGGTTTCGCGCGGCAGGTCTGGACAAGCCAGCTGAATGGCCTCGGCAAACTCCTTGATGATGGGGGTGTAGCGCTTGGCCAACAAATCGTGCAAAGAATCGCTTTGTTCGGCATAAGCCCGGGCCAACACCTTCATGAACACTTTGCCGCCCTGGTGTTCGTCATTGATCATGTACAAGGCCGGGGCGATGAAGGCATGCAAGATCTGTTCCAGGTTGCATGTTATTTTGCGGTCACCTTGATTCAGGTCATGCAACATTTTCATGCGCACTTCAAACAAGTTGTTCAAACGCCGTTCCAAGACCTGATTGATCAGCTGTTGTTTGTTGCCAAAATGGTAGTTGATGGCCGCCAAATTGGTGTGTGCTTGTAAACTGATTTTGCGGATGGAAAGTTCCGCGAAACCGTGCTCAGCGATCAGTTTTTCCGTGCTGTTGAGGATTCTTTCCTTGGTTGAGAGGGTCGTCATACCATGCTTGAATTTTATGAGGTGTGGGCATTTTAATGGAAGTGTATTGGGTTATCAATTCAAACGACCGTTTTAATCGTTTGAAAGTGATGTTATTGGCTTGGGTGGGGCCAACGACAGCGTTCGACGGCAAGCCAGGCAAATTGCCGGTAAAAAGCGCCATTCCTGGGGTCATAACGGTTTAATCTGACACCCAAAGTTGTTACAATGCGCAGGTTTTTTTGCAGGTTGCCAAGGGCTGAGCAAGCCACGAATATTTGAGCAACTGTGAACGAGTTAACTAAATTTTTTAAATTAAGGCGTAAATTACAGATTTTAAAAGAAAATCTTGATTTGTGTGCCGATTTGGAGTAAAAAATGTCTAAACAAAGAACTTTATCTATCATCAAGCCTGATGCAGTGGCGAAAAACGTCATTGGTCAGATTTACCAAAGATTCGAAGATGCTGGCCTGAAAATTGTGGCCGCGAAGATGAAACATTTGAGCCAAGCCGAAGCGGAAGGCTTTTATGCTGTGCACAGAGAAAGACCGTTTTTTGGTGACTTGATTGAATTCATGACATCGGGTCCGGTGATGATTCAAGTTCTGGAAGGTGATGACGCCATCAAACGAAACCGTGACATCATGGGCGCGACCAATCCGCAAGAAGCAGCGGCCGGAACCATCCGCGCTGATTTTGCCGAAAGCATTGACGCCAATGCCGTTCATGGTTCGGATGCCGCCGAAACTGCGGCGGTGGAAATCGCTTACTTTTTTTCAGCCATTGAACTGAACTGATTATTTTGAAAAACGCACCCATCAACCTGCTGAATCACGACCGCGCTGGTTTGGAAACTTTGTTCCTCGACATGGGCGAGCAAAAGTTCCGGGCACAGCAAGCGATGAAGTGGATTTATGGGGAGCAAAATCTGGATTTCGATGCCTGGAGCAATTTCAGCAAAGTGCTCCGGGCTCGACTCAAGGATGATTACCAAGTGGCGGTACCGACTTTACTCAGTGAACAAGTCTCCAAAGACGGCACCATCAAATGGTTGCTGAAAGTCGATGAGGTGAATGCTGTGGAGACGGTGTTCATTCCAGAAAAAAACCGCGGCACCTTGTGTGTATCATCACAAGTGGGATGTACCCTGAACTGTACTTTCTGTGCCACCGGCGCCCAAGGCTTCAACCGACACCTGACCACCGCTGAAATCATTGCCCAGGTTTGGGTGGCAGCCAAGCAATTGGGACACCACGGCCTGGATCGAAAAATCACCAATGTGGTGATGATGGGCATGGGCGAGCCGTTGGCCAATTACAGCCAGGTGCTGCCCGCCTTGAACATCATGCGGGATGATTTTGGATTTGGTTTGGCCAACCGTCGGGTCACCGTCAGCACCGCTGGTTTGGTGCCATACATCGATCGCTTGAATGCCGATGCCGATGTCTCTTTGGCCATTTCATTGCACGCGCCGCATGATGAGTTGCGCAATCAATTGGTGCCTTTGAACAAGAAATACAACATCAAAACTTTGTTGGCATCTTGTAAGAATTTTATCCAAAACAAACGCAAAGCCCGCATCACCATTGAATACACTTTGATTGATGGGATGAATGACCGGCCTGAGCATGCCCGGGCCTTGTGTAAATTGTTGGCCAACATCCCCAGCAAGATCAACCTGATTCCATTCAATCCATTTCCAGGCACGGCCTTCAAACAAAGCCAGCCTGAAGCCATTGAAGCCTTCAAGGGGGTTTGCATGAAAAATGGATTCATCACCACCGTGCGCAAAACCCGCGGTGATGACATCGCGGCTGCCTGTGGGCAATTGGCTGGCGAGTTCATGGACCGCACGCGACGTTCGGCCCAAATCAAAAAAATGCAATTGGAGGTGGTGGCATGAAGCCATGCAGAACGTGGTTGATGATGTGCTGGTGTCTGCTGTTGGTGGCTTGTGGCTCCACCGGCAACCGCACCAAACAATTTAAAGACTCTGACTCGCAAAGTGAGCCAGAAAACAGCCCCGCCATGCTCAATGTGAAAATGGGTGTGGCTTATTTCGAGCGCAATGATTACGACACCGCGCTGGAAAAACTCAAACGGGCCTTGGAGCACAATCCCAAATTGGCCATTGCCCATTCGGCCATCGCCACGGTTTATGCCTCCATGAATGCCCAAATTGATGCCGAAAGACATTACGAGCTCTCGGTACGCTATGCCCCCAATGACCCAACGATTCTGAATAACTACGGAACGTTTTTGTGTCAACAGGGCAAGCCGCTGGAAGCCATCAAATACTACCAACAAACATTGGCCAATCCGTTTTACAAAACACCAGAAACCGTGCATGAAAACATCGGTGTGTGTTTGATGAAAGCGGATGATTACGTGCAGGCTGAAGACCATTTCAGACAAGCGTTGGCCTTGAATCCAAATTCCACCATATCGTTATATAACATGGTGATCGTCAGTGCAGGAAAAGGTGAGGGTATGAAAGCACGCGCTTTCATCCAAAGGCTTGAAGGGTTAACTGTACTGGATGAGAGGGTCTTGAAAGTGGCTTACCAGGTGGAAAAAAAGATGGGGAATGAGCGCGCCGCACAGAGTTACTTGGCGCAATTAAGAAAATTAAAAAAATCATAAATCAAAATGAATAATTCAACCGAAAATCCCGAAGTTAACGAATTGTCATCCTTAATAAAAATACGTGAAAACAAACAACTGTCTGTGGCGCAGGTCGCCGAAGGCATGAAAGTCAGCAAAGATTTCGTGCGCTACATTGAAGAGGGGTTGTTTGAAAAGTTGGGGGCGCCGACTTTTTTGCGGGGTCACATCACCAACTACAGCAAAGTGCTGGGTCTGGATCCGAGTGAGGTGTTGTCCTTGGTTCCGGCTCAGTTTTTGAAACACCAAGAACTGCAAACGGCCGAAGCCATGGGTGCCAGCCCCTTGGCCAGGGTGCGGCGTCAATCCAATCATTTGGGTCGCTATGCCGTGGGCACCGCCTTATTGGGCATGTTGGCCTTGAGTTTCTATTTCATCTGGGACAAGTGGTCCATGCCAGAGCGAAGCCTGACTGATCCAGCGGCCGATCTGGCGGCCAATGACTCAGGCAAAAAAGACAAAACCATCACCTATTCATCGCTGTTGCCACAAGTCGCCGGGCCGCAACAAAATTCAGCCAGCACGGAAGCCGCCACCGATGCAGAAGACGCCGATGAAACCCCGGACGCCGATGCCACCACGGTCAATGCCGATGAAGAAATGGGCGATGACACCGAGCCCAATGACGTGCCCCAATCACCGATGGTGATGGCGCAGGAATCGCTGTCTGATGAACTGATCTCAGAGCCGGTTTATGCCATTCGCATGGAATTGCAAGAACAGGCTTGGGTTTCCATCAAAACCTTGGACGGTGAATCCATCGTATCAGACTTGATTGGACCTGGTTTGCGTGAATACCAATCCAATGAGCCCATGCATTTTCGCATTGGCAATGCCACCAAATTGCAGCTGTTGATCAATGATCGTCCGGTGGAGTTGGGCGAAGTCATCAAGCGCGATGTGGCTGATTTTGAATGGCCTTTGAATCCCAGCTGAGAACCCATTGCTGCGGAGCGCATCAGCGGGCTGTATCTCCGGGCCCGGCTCGTATAAAATAGGCCCTTTTCTTTTGAGCTGAATTTTGAGCAAAACAGTTGAACGCCTGCGCGGGATGTATGATGTCACACCAGACCAAGCCTGGGTCTGGCAAAAGCTAGAAACCACCGTCACCCAAATCCTGCAGCAATACGGCTATCAGGAAATCCGCTTTCCCATCTTAGAAAAAACCGCCTTGTTTCATTCGGCCATTGGTGAAGTCACCGATGTGGTGGAAAAAGAGATGTTCACTTTTGACAGCCGCAAAGGCGAGTCCATCAGCATGCGACCAGAAGGCACGGCATCCACCGTGCGCATGGTGCTGCAAAATGGCCTGATCTTCAATGACCCACAAAAACTCTATTACAACGGTCCCATGTTTCGCCATGAAAAACCCCAGCGCGGACGCAATCGGCAATTTTCCCAAGTGGGCGCCGAAGTGTTTGGCTTTGAGGGCCCGGATGTGGATGCCGAACTGTTGTTGATGACCTGCCAAATGTGGCAACAATTGGGCTTAAAGAACGTGCGTTTGGAACTGAATACCCTGGGCACGCCTGCTTGTCGAGAAAACTACCGGCAGGTGTTGATTGCTCATTTTGAACAGCACCTGGATGTGCTCGATGAAGAAGCCAAAAAACGTTTGCACAGCAACCCGCTGCGAATCCTGGATTCTAAAAACCCAGCGATGCGACCGGTGATTGAATCGGCGCCGGTGATCAGTGATCACCTCAATGCCGAAGCCGAAACCCATTTTCAAGGTTTGTGTGACATCCTGGATGCCTGTGGCTTGGATTATCAGATCAACCGCAAATTGGTGCGGGGCTTGGATTATTATTCGCACAATGTGTTTGAGTGGATCACCGATGATTTGGGGGCGCAGGGCACCATTTGTGCCGGTGGTCGCTATGATCGATTGGTGGAAATGCAAGGCGGCAAGCCGACGCCAGCCACGGGATTTGCCATGGGTCTGGACCGTTTGGTTGAGCTGATTCTGGAACACCAATTGTGGCAAGCCGAAGCGACCGCCGATGTGTATCTGGTGCGCGACAAAGCGGTGCCAGTACCGGCGGTGTTGGCCTTGACTGAACAACTGCGTCAAGCCATACCCGGTTTGCGCATGACAGTCTCCATGGGTCAGGCTTCCTTCAAATCTCAATTCAAAAAAGCCGATAAGTCAGGGGCTGAATTCGCTATAATAATTGGCCTGGAAGAACATGAACAGCAGATGTTCTCCGTCAAAGCGTTGCATGACAGGAACATGGCCCAGCAGCAGCTGTCTTACCCTGCATTGGTGAGTTTCCTGCAACAACATCTGACATAACACAATGGTGAGTCCATGGATCAAGAATTAAAACAACGGTTAATCGGGGCTTCGGTCATCATTGCTTTGGCCATCATTTTTGTGCCGATGCTGTTTGACGGTGAAATGGAACAAAAAAACAACCAGAACATCAGCATCAACATCCCTGAGCCCGGTAAAAACAACCTGGAAGTGAAAAAGTTTGAGCTGGACAAACCGGTGGTTGAAACCAAGAATTTGCCACCGGGTGACACCGAATTGATGGTGGACAATGAACAACCACTGTTGGTCGACAAAGACCAAGCCAACCCCATCACGGTGCCACCGGCCAACACCGACAGCGGCGATGCCACCTACAACAACCAGCCACCGGCTGAACAACCGCAACCGGTGGCCACCCAACCGTTGGCGCAAGCCGGCAATACCGAACCAGCGACCCAACCTGAGCCACCGGTACAACAGCCGACGCAGCGGCCCGAGCAAAGACCCGAACAGCGGCCCGCACAACCGCCCAGCAACCAAACCACCAGTCGACCCACAGTGACCCCAAGCAGCACGCCGGTGGCCGCTGCCAGCCAAGTGCTGCGGGTGAAGCTGGGCAGCTTCTCCCAACAAGGCAATGCCGAGCGGGTGAAAAGCAGCTTGTTACAAAACAACATCCAGGCCATTGTGGAATACAACCCCGAACTGAAACTGTATCGGGTGTGGTCCCAAGACCTGTACCAGGACGCAGCCAGAGCCAACAGCTATGTGCAAGCGGTGGAGCGCATGAACCTCAACATCGGCACGCCCAAAGTGATCACCCTGAACGCCAATGAAGTGGCACAGATGGCCGCACAAGGTCAAATGGGCTGGGTGGTGCAGCTGGGCAGTTTTTCGGCCAAAAACAACGCCATCGAATTGCGCAACAAAGTCAAAGCCGCGGGTTTTGATGGCTATGTGGATGTGATCACCAACGCCAGTGGCAAACAATTGTATCGCTTGCGCATCGGACCTTTGATGGAACGTGTCGATGCCGAACAAACCCAGCGCCAAATCAAACAAAAACTGAAACTGGACGGGTTGGTGAAAAACCACGAGCTGACTCAAATCGTCAACTGATGAACTGGTTTGACCTCACCATCATTGGCATCCTGACCCTGTCGGTCATTGTCAGCCTGTTTCGTGGTTTGATTCGAGAGGTGCTGTCATTGGTCATTTGGATCGGTGCCTTTTGGCTGGCATGGACCTTTGTTGACCAAGGGGCGGCGTGGTTACAACCGTTCATTGACTTGCCATCGGCGCGGCACCTGTTGTCTTTCATTGCGTTGTTTTTGGCGGCCTTGATCGTCGGTGGTTTGATCAATTATTTGGTTGGCAAAGTGATCACCAAAACCGGATTGGGCCCCACAGATCGTTTTTTTGGTATGTTTTTTGGCTTGGCCCGTGGGGTGTTGGCAGTGACTTTGTTGGTCTTGTTCCTCCAAGCCACCCCCTTGTCGCAGGACCCCTGGTGGAAAGACTCAAAAATGACCCCACATTTTGCCAAGCTGGCCGATTGGGTGAAAGCACAAATGCCGGAAGATCTGGCTGAATATTTTTCCTTCATCAACCCGGAAAAATTACAAGAAACACTGAACCCGGCCTTGTCAGGCGCACTGAGTGGCCAGACCGGGCAAGATGAAACGAGCGACACCCCCAATGATGGGGCGTCGGAATCACAAGAACCACCTGCCAACTCTGAGGCAGATCAACAACCTGAAGGGGACCCTGGACTGTAATGTGCGGAATCGTCGGAATGATTGGCAACCACGATGTGGCGTCAACAATATATGAGTGTTTAACCATCTTGCAACACCGCGGCCAAGATGCCGCCGGCATCGCCACCTGTGAAGATGGCAAATTGGAGCTGGTGAAGAACAATGGCCTGGTCAGTGACGTGTTTCGCTCTGAAAGCGCGCAAAAACTCAAAGGCCTGTCTGGCATTGGGCATGTGCGTTACCCCACTGCTGGCTCCAGTAATTTTGAAGAAGCCCAACCGTTTTATGTGAATTCGCCGTTTGGCATTGCTTTGGCCCACAACGGCAACTTGCACAACGCCGAGCAATTGCAAAAAGAACTGTTCGCCGAGGACCGCCGCCACATCAACACACAATCGGATTCGGAGGTGTTGTTGAATGTGTTTGCCCACGAGTTACAAAATGCCTCGGGCTTGGTGATCACCCCAGAAGCCATCTTTCATGCAGTGTCGCGGGTGCACAAGCGCTGTCAAGGGGCTTATGCCAATGTGTTGATCATCCCGGGTTATGGCATCGTGGCCTTTCGTGATCCCAATGGCATCCGCCCCTTGGTTTATGGGGTGCGCAAAGCCGATCCCAACACGCCTGGGGCGAAGGATGAATACATGGTGGCCTCTGAGAGCATCGCGCTGGACTTGCACCATTTTGAGTTGTTGGATGACGTGGCTCCCGGCGAAGCCATCATCATGACCAACGACCGCCAGTTGTACAAAAAACAATGCGCCGAACACACCCAGTTGTCACCCTGTGTGTTTGAATTCGTGTATTTTGCGCGCCCCGATTCGATGATCGACGACGTCTCGGTGTACAAAGCGCGGTTGCGCATGGGCGAAAAACTGGCCGAGCGCATCAAAGAGCGTTGGGCCAACGAAGACATCGATGTGGTGATCCCAATCCCCGAGTCATCCCGCACCTCGGCCATTCCCATGGCCCATGAGTTGGGGGTGAAGTTTCGCGAGGGTTTTGTGAAAAACCGCTACATTGGCCGCACCTTCATCATGCCCGGACAAGAACAACGGGTGAAATCGGTGCGCCGCAAGCTGAATGCAGTGGAATTGGAGTTTCGCAACAAGAATGTGTTGTTGATCGATGATTCCATTGTGCGTGGCACCACCTCCAAACAAATCATCCAAATGGCCCGCGAAGCCGGTGCCAAAAAGGTCTTCTTTGCCTCGGCCGCACCGCCAGTGCGGTACCCCAACGTGTACGGCATCGACATGCCGGTGGCCGAAGAGTTGGTGGCACACAACCGCACCGAAGCAGAGATTTGTGAAATCTTGGGTGCCGATGGTTTGATCTATCAAACTTTAGAAGACCTGGAAGCGGCTTGCCTGGAAGGCAACCCCAAAATCGACCGCTTTGACTCTTCGTGTTTCTCCAATGAATACGTTACCGACGTCGGTGATGACTATTTCGAAAAAATCGGCATCCAAAGGAGTGACATGGCCAAACAGCACAATGGCTGACCCCGCCGAATCCATGACCACCACACCTGTGGCCATCGTGGGTGGCGGTTTGGTGGGCATGGCCTTGGCCCTGTCCTTGGCCCAGCGTGGCATCGCTTCGCTGTTGTTGGAAGCTGCGGCCGTCGATGCCGACCCCAGTGAACACTTTGATGACCGCACCTTGGTGGTGAACCCCGCCGCCTGGCAATTCTGGCAAGAATTGGGCATTTGGTCTTTGCTCGATTCACAGGCCACGCCGATTCACCACGTCCATGTGTCCAACCAAGGTCAGTTTGGGGTGGTGCACTTCAATCATGATGAACTGCAAGTGCCGCAATTGGGCCATGTGGTGGCGGCCAAAACACTGGCCCATGAGTTGTGGCAACAGGTCCAGCAACAGCCCCTGATCGATTGCCGACAACCGGCCCAACTGACGGATTTTCAGGTGCAGAATGACGGCGTCGAATTGCAATTTGATGCCAATGGTCAAGGCCATACCCTGCAGGCCCAGTTGCTGGTGGCCGCCGATGGCGTGCAGTCAGCCATCAGGCAACAACTGCAATTGGCCACCGACATCAAATCTTATGAACGCACCGCCATCATTTGCAATGTGCAAACCGATCAAGGCCATCAACACCGGGCCTTTGAACGGTTGACCCGGGAAGGGCCCATGGCCTTGTTGCCATTCAACAACCGTTTTGGCTTTGTCTGGTCCATGAACAACGACCAAGCCGATGCCATGATGGCGGCTGATGACGCCACCTTCATGGCCCAAGCCCAACAGGGTTTCGGCTACCGCGCCGGTCAGTTCCAAACCATTGGACGCCGCAGTCGCTATCCTTTGTACCGCATCAAAGTGCCCAAGCAACATGCTCAGCGGGTGGTGCTGATGGGCAACGCCGCCCACGCCGTCAGCCCCGTCTCAGCCCAAGGCTTGAACCTGGCGGTGCGCGGCATCAAACGGTTGGCAGCGGTGTTGGCTGAACACCACCAGCAAGGTAATGATTTGGGGGCCGAAGCGGCGCTGCAGGCCTACCAGCAGGCCTCTGAACGTGACCAACAACGCACCCTGAATTACACCGACGATCTGATGACCTGGTTTCAAATTGATGAGCCCTTGGTCAATACCATACGCTCCATGGGTTTGGTGGCCATCAATGCCAGCTTACCCTTGAAAAGAAAACTTTTTGAAACTGCTGGAGGCTTGCGCGCATGAGTGATTGTGATGTGATCATCAATGGCGGCGGCATGGTGGGCGCCATCACTGCTTTGTTATTGGCTGGCCCGATCGATGGTGAAGGGCGACAGGTGCTGGTGATTGAATCCCAAGCCGCGACCCAGTTTGACCCCAGTGGGCCACGCCAGTTGCGGGTGTCGGCCATTGCGCAACAAAATCTGCAACTGTTTGATCGGCTGGGTGTGTTGTCTCACATGGACCCCGAGCGTCTGGGTCGTTATCACCACATGCGGGTGTGGGACAACCAATCCACCGGTGAATTGAGCTTCGAAGGCGAGGGCGAGGCCGGATTGGGGGCCATGGTCGAAAACCACCACATCATCGCCGCCGCACAACAACAAATGGTCAACCACCCACGCATCACTGTGCGCTATCAGGCTGCCATCGATTCATTCACTGGTACCGAGCGCAAAGTGCGTGTGCAGTTGGCCGATGGTGAGTCAATCAATGCCGCTGTGCTGGTTGGTGCTGATGGTGCCCGTTCCAGCATCAGACAGGCGGCAGGCATTGAATTCAAACAAAAATCCTATCAACAACACGGCCTGGTGTGTTACCTGTCACTGGAAAAAGCACCACCGCACACCGCGTTACAAGCCTTCAACCCCGGCGGTCCGGTGGGCTTGTTGCCAATGAATGGCAGCTTGTTCTCGATGGTGTGGAGTCTGCCAGAGGCGCAGGTTGAACAGTGGTTGTCGGCCACAGATGAACGCTTCATCAACGCCCTGCAGGTGCACATCAACCGCGACTTTGGCCGCATTCAATTGCATAGTGAACGGCAAGCGTTTCCTCTGATCCAGTCCTACGCCGACCGTTACCACCAGGACCGGGTGGTGCTGGTCGGTGATGCCGCTCACACCATCCACCCGCTGGCCGGGCAGGGGGTCAACCTTGGCTTTGGCGACGCCGTGGTGTTGGCAGAAAAACTGACGGGTGTGGCCCTGCGTGATTCTGAGGCCTTGACCCGCGCCTTGCGCCAATACCAGCGCGCCCGCCAGGCCGAGGTGTTCAAAACCTCAGAATTGATGAGCGCCTTGCACCACCTGTTCAACAACCAATCACCACCGGTCAAAGCCCTGCGTGCCCTCGGCATGAACAGCCTCAATCGACTCAATCCCCTCAAATCGTGGCTGCTGCACCAGGCCGGTAGTTGATGTTGATGTAGGTGCTGCCTGCATGAAATGCCCTCAATGTGAGCACCCAGTCACCCGCTTCAAAACCCTGTTGGGTGCCACCAAAGATTACCCAGCCATCTGTCACCAGTGCCGCACCGAGTTTTATGTGCGCCGACACCTGTCAGGTGTTTTAACCCATGGCTTGCTGGGGTCTGGCTTGATCATTTTGCTCATGTTCCTGGCTTTTGGTGTCGCCGAGTGGTTGGGGGTGTTGTTGGTGGTGGTCCTCACCGGCTTGCTGTGGATGGCCTTGGCTTACATCGAAAGCCAAAGTTTTCAGATCCACACCGTGACACGATCCAACCCTGAGTCCAACCCCAGTTATCAGACTTATCTGTGGGTCATCATTGGGGTCATCGTGGCGGTGGCGATCCTCAGTTGGTTGACTTAACCATAAATCAACATAAGCTCTGGAGCATCGACTTCAGTCGATGACCTTTGGCGGCAGCCAACGCAGACACTGTTGGGGTTCACTGTGCCTGTCGAAGTGGCGAGGAGGGCCTCAGCATATGTCATGCTGAACTTGACGAAGCCCTGAGCCACACATCTGGAGCATCGACTTCAGTCGAAGACCTTTGGCGGCAGCCAACGCTGCTTTGCTGCGTTGTTGTTTGGGCTTGTCGCAGTGGTGGAGAGGGCTTCGACGGGCTCAGCCAGCTTGAATTGGGTTTTGGGTATTGAATGCCGGCGGGCCGCCGGCGGTCTAGAAGCTGAGTTTAATTCAAGCCCACTGAGCTGGTAGAAGTGTGCCATCAGGGTGCATTGTTTCAGGCCAGTGAAACACTGGACTGGATACCAACACACCGACGACTGGCGTCGTGTCGTCGACTGAAGTCGACGCTCCAAAAATTCATGATGGTTTAGTTATATGGAATCACCCATCTTCATGGCTTAATTGAGGAAGTCATATATTTCAAAGGATGAATTCTTGTAACTCTTTACTTGGAGCATCGACTTCAGTCGATGACCGTTGGCGGCAGCCAACGCTGCTTTGCTGCGTTGTTGTTTGGGCTAGTCGCAGTGGTGGAGATGGCTTTGACGGGCTCAGCCAGCTTGAATTGGGTGGTGAGGATCGAATGCCGGCGGGCTGGCGGCGGTCCAGAAGCTGAGTTTAATTCAAGCCCACTGAGCTGGTCGAAGTGGTGATGTGGCTTCGACCGGTGTCATGCTGATCCAGACGCAGTGATCAGCCAGCTTGTTATTGGGATCACTGCTTGCGGATACGGCCGTCGGCTTGCGCGATCAGCGTCACGTCGGCTTTGCGGCCGGCGAACAGGCCGTTGGTGACCACGCCGGGGATTTGGTTGATTTTCAGTTCCAGTTCGACCGGATCGAGGATTTTGAGGTTGTGGATGTCGATGATTTGGTTGCCGTTGTCGGTGACGAAGCCTTCGCGGTAGATCGGTTGGCCGCCGATTTTGACCATTTGGCGGGCGACGAAGGAGCGGGCCATGGGCAGCACTTCGATCGGCAGCGGGAAGGTACCCAGCAGATCGACGCACTTGCTTTCATCGACGATGCAGACGAACTTTTGGCTGGCCGCGGCGATGATTTTCTCGCGGGTCAGGGCGCCACCACCGCCTTTGATCAAGCGGTTGTGGGCGTCGCACTCATCGGCGCCATCGATGTACAGGGACAAATCGCCGGTTTGGTTCAATTCTTTGACGTTGAAGCCAAGGGCAGTCAGCTTCTCGGTGGAGGCTTCGGAGCTGGACACCACCGCTTCGATGCGGTTTTTCACTTGGGGCAACAGGTCGATCAAGTGGTTGACGGTGGAGCCGGTGCCGATGCCAATGACCATGTCATAATCGTTGATGTATTCAAGGGCGGCTTGGGCCACTTGTTGTTTCAGTTGCTCAGAATTCATGGTGTCCTTGTTCGGTGAAGATGTGCTGCAGTTTAACATCCCAGGCATCGGTGGGCAATTGTGCCACTTGCTGAAAAGCATGGGCCACGCCGGCCAAGGTGGTGGGTGGCTGGTCGGCGAAGTAACGGTCATAAAAACCACCACCCAAGCCCAGGCGGTTGCCTTGCTCATCGAAACCCAACAAGGGCATCAAACACAGGTCCAGCGGGGCTGGTGTCAGGCCCTCAATGAATGCCGGTTGGCGCATGCCATAACGGTGTGGGTGCAGAATCAAATTCTCATGGTGGCGCTGGAATTGCATGTTTTGGCCCTGGATGGCAGGCAGGTAAATCGCTTTGTCGCTGCCGGTCAACAGGGCCGTCAAATCAATTTCGCCCTGGCAGGGCCAATAAATCGCCACCTTAAGGGCTTGTTGCCACAAGCTTGATTCGATGATGTGCTGCACCACCTGCGCCGAATTGCTTTGGATTTGAGCGGTCGAGAGCCGGGCCCGCTGCTGTCGCAAAGGGGCGCGTATGTCCTGTTTGTTCATAATAGCTTTGGCATGATGAAGGGCGCGTGATCAATGAATTGGGCCCAGGGCAGGCGTCCAAAAGTGGAGATGTTGACCACATGTGCCGTGGCATACTGGCGTCCTTGGTACCAAAGGTACAAGGCGGAAATTCCGTGGCCATCTAAGGCTTCTCACTGCAAGGTGAGCATGCACACTGACTGGCTGACAAAAGATCCTGTAAAAGTTAATTAGGGCCAAGGCATATGCTTATATACCTCGAACACGGCAGTCAACACCATTGAGACAATTTTATTCGCTGGTCAGGGCTTGTTCAAGTTTCTCGTTGAGTTTTTTGACTGAGGACAACACTTCGGTGTCGAAGTGCTGATTCAAGGATTGGGCTTTGATGTATTCATGGGCGATGTTCATGGCCGCCATCAAGGCAATCTTGTCACTGGACATGGTGCTGTTGTTGTCTTTGATCTCATGCATGGTCTTGTTCAAATGGTCGGCAGCCGACAACAGCGAAGCGCGTTCTTCTTCCTGACAAGCAAACTGATAGTCGCGGTTGAGGATGCGCACCGAAATTTTACTTTGGCTCATGCCGTTTGCTCCAAGGTCTTGAGGCGGGAGATCATCGACTCCAGGCGGGTTTTGGCTTGGTCGTTCTTTTGCATCAACAAGGATTTTTCGTTGGTCAACTCATCGAGTTTGCTGCGCAAGGCTTTGTTTTCAGCTTTGATCTTGGCCAGCAAATCAATCAGTTGATCGGCTTTGCGTTCTAAATCTCTCATGTCTTCCATCGTTCAGACCAGGTTGGGGTTGTCAAAGTATTGCCAGTGGCCACTGCGGCTGAAGCTGTGGGCACCGAATAAATATAGTTTGTTCACGGGTAAAGGTCAACAAACATCTGAGAAAAATATCACAAGTTTCTGAAAAATATCATAAAATACCTCACAATTCAGAGACAAAAGCGGAAAAATGATCCCCTATCAGCCCTTTGCAGACCATTTACAGTCGATTGGTGTGTTGGCTTCGCCCTCAGAACTGCATGCCCAGGCCTCGGCTGCCTTGTGTGTCAATCAGGACACCCCGTATGAATCCTGGCGAGAACAAATGCTGCAGGAGTATTGTGTGGAGCATCCCGAAGACGACCAATTCAACCAGATCATGTCAGCGGTTTTTGAGTATGCCAAGGAACAATTGCAAAAAGACAATTTTTCGTACCAATTGTTGTTGCCTCAAGACAACACCGCATTGGCTGATCGGGTGGCGGTGCTGGCAGAGTGGGTGTCGACTTTTTTGGCTGGGTTGGGTACGGCCGGAATGATTGAGGCCAGCTTGTCGAATGCCGGTCAGGAGTTCCTGCAAGACATGACCCAAATCGCCCGCATTGACCAAGATGTGGAAGAGGTCAGCGGTGAGGAATTGGACTTCATGGAAATCATTGAATATGTGCGCACCGGGGTGATGGTGTTGTTTGCCGAAATCAATGCCGTGCCGGTTCCCTCCAACAGCATAAATTAATCAACAAAATACTTGCAACTAAGCACGGTTTTCAGTACTATTCCCGCTCTTTGTAAAAGGCCTGGTCAAAGCGTGCATTTCAATGTGCTGAATCAAGCCCATAATTAAACAGAATCGCAGGATAATATGAAAACATTTAGTGCAAAAGCAGAAGAAATCAATCGCGAGTGGTTTTTGATTGATGCCGAAGGTAAAACTTTGGGTCGCATGGCCTCTGAAATTGCCCTGAGGCTCCGTGGTAAGCACAAGCCAGAATTCACACCTCATGTGGACACAGGTGATTACATCGTGGTGGTCAATGCCGAGAAATTGGTGGTGACTGGCAACAAATTGAATGACAAAATGTACCACCACCACACTGGATACGTGGGTAACTTGAAGTCAATCAACCTGAAAGACTTGTTGCAAAAACACCCTGAGCGTGTCATTGAAAAAGCAGTCAAAGGCATGTTGCCGAAGAATTCATTGGGTCGTCAGATGTACCGCAAACTGAAAGTGTATGCCGGTCCATCGCATCCCCATGAAGCCCAAGAGCCCAAAGCCCTAGAGATTTAAGAAACGAGGTAAGAGAATATTATGGCAACTCAACAATATTATGGAACAGGCCGAAGAAAATCATCTTCAGCACGCGTATTCTTGACCCCTGGTTCCGGTCAAATCATTGTCAACGACAAAGACATCAGCGAATACTTCAGCCGTGAAACGGCCCGTATGGTGGTCAAACAGCCTTTGGAAAAATTGGGCATGTTGGATCAATTCGACATCAAAGCCACGGTGATCGGCGGCGGTACCACTGGCCAAGCCGGTGCCATCCGTTTGGGTTTGTCACGTGCTTTGTTGGAGTCCGATGAAACTTTGCGAGCCCAGTTGAAAGAGCATTCTTTCCTGACCCGTGATGCCCGTAAAGTGGAAAGAAAGAAAGTCGGTCTGCGCAAAGCCCGTCGCTCTGTACAGTTCTCGAAACGTTGATACAGAGTCATTCTTGCGAAATTCGAAAGGCCGGTCTTGTACCGGCCTTTTTTTGTGCAAAACAGGGTAGAGACTTAACAACCCCTTGGCGCCTGGCCCGTCAATGTGCGGCTGGAACATGGTTTCACGCCAGATGAGAAGTGTTTCACAGTATGCGGGGCGCGGTATTGCTACAATGCAGCGCAATATCGAAGTCGTTGTGTGCTGATTTGAACGAGTCCAAAACATCCAATCAAACCAATCCATGGTTGCGGGGAGTGACTTACGCCACGGTGTTTGTGGTGTTGAATTACTCCATTGGCTTGTTTTGTTTTGAGTTTTATGGCTTGAAACCCAGCATAGACTGGGTGTTGGTCACAATCTATGCCTTGCTGTCTTTGTTTTCCTTTTACGTGTTTGTGGTCAACGACATCCACGCCACCAAATTGAAGGGCCGGGCCATGGCCTTGGGCTTTCTGGCGGGCCATTTGGCCTTGACGGTGTTGGTCATGTCATTTGTGTTCGCCACCCCGGCCCAGCTGAGTTGGTACGCGGCCGGTTTGTTGATGGTGGCCAGTTATTTGTTTGGCACCTATGGCATCAACAAATGGTCCAGACACCACCGGCGCTCCAAAGCCACCCTGCAGCATGAGTTGATTACCGATGAATTGACCCAATTGTTTAACCGCCGGGCTTTTGCCAGCAATGCCATCAAGGAACGGGAGTTTTGCATGAACTCCAACAGCGATTTGTCGGTGTTGATCATCGACATCGATGATTTCAAATTGATCAATGACCAGTACGGTCACGCAGTGGGTGATGAGGTGTTGATCCAAGTCAGCCAAACCGTGCAAAGGCATGTACGCCGCTCAGACAGTGTGTACCGTTGGGGTGGCGAAGAATTCGTGGTGCTGTTACCCGTCACCGGGATTTTCGAAGCCCACCAAGTGGCCAACAAGTTGGTTAAAACCTTGGCCGACACCACTTTCAATATCAAAGACTTGGTGGAGTTGCGGTTGACCGTGAGCATCGGCGTTTCGCAATGGATCGCTGGTGAATCAATCAGCAAGGAAACCCTGATTCGGGCCGACAAAGCCTTGTACAAAGCCAAGCAAAGCGGCAAGAACGCCGCGGTGGTGGCCGATTTCACCGACATCAGTCACAGCAACCCCGATCCTGAGACCTCGAAAGAACAGTCCAAACGGGCCTGATCTTTCGAGTCATTCGCTGCCGATCACGGCTTATTTGACAAACGGTTGGTTGTTCTCCGCGTGTTTGACCAGCAAGGGTGCTGGGGCAAAGCGGCTGCCGTGTTGTTGTTCCAATGCCTGTAGCGTGGCCAGCACCTGATCGGCCCCAGTGGCGTCAATGTGGCTAAATGGGCCACCGGTAAAGGGTGGGAAGCCCAAGCCCAGGATGGCGGCCAAATCGCCGTCTTTGGCGCTGAATAAGATGCCTTCTTCCAAGCAATGCACACATTCGTTGACGAAAATCAAGCCGATGCGGTTTTGGATGTCGGTATTGCTCATGTCTTTGCGTTCTTCACCACCAAAGTACCGGTAGATGTCGGTGTTGACCGACTTGCGGCCTTTCTTCGGGTAGGTGTAGAAACCTTTGCCGGCTTTGCGGCCAAACAGTTTGGCTTCGGCTAATTTTTGTACGGTGTCGTCTTGCTCGATGCCGCGATTGACGAACATCTCGCCCAAAGCGCCTCGGGCAATGTGTGCACCGACGTCAATGCCCACTTCGTCCATCAAGGCCAAAGGTCCCACCGGGAAGCCCCAGTCTTTCATGGCGGCATCCACTGCTTCGATTTTGGCCCCATCGTGCAGCACTTTGATCGCCTCATGGGTCAGGGCCGACAGCACCCGTGTGGTGTAAAATCCTGGGCCATCTTTCACCACCACCACGGTTTTGCCTTGCTTGATGCCCACATTGGTGGCCATTTGCCGGGCTTTTTTGGAGGTTTTGTCGGTCACGATCAATTCCAACAGCGGCATTTTCGGTACCGGCGAGAAATAATGCATGCCCACCACGTTTTGTGGGTGGGCGGCTTTGGCGGCAATATTGGCCAGCGGCAGAGACGAGGTGTTGGTGGCAAATACCGTGGATTTCTTACAGCGGGATTCCACATCAGCCAAAATTCTTTGTTTCAAGTCAATGTCTTCAAACACCGCCTCAATCACCAAGTCAGAACCGTTGAGGTCGTCATCTTGGGTGGTGGTTTTGACTTTCGACATCAAGCGATCCCGTTCCACCGCGCCCATGGCTTTTTTCTTGACCATTTGGGTGAAATCAGACCAAATGGTTTGCATGGCACTGGCCAAACCCTCATTGGAGATGTCTTTGAGCACCACGTCATAGCCGTTTTTGATAGACACTTCGGTGATGCCTGCGCCCATGAAGCCCGCGCCGATCATCGACAAGGCCTCGACATTCTCGGTTTTGTTGTTGTTCTTCAGCTTTTTGTTTTCCTGCATGGCCAAAAACAAGCCGATCAGGTTTTTCGAAGCGGGGGTGGCGTGCAAGGCCCCAAAACCCATGGCTTCGGCTTCCAAACCGGCGGTCATGCCATGTTCCAGGCCAGTCTCCACACAATCCAAGATGCGCAGTGGAGCTGGGTAGTTGCCGCGGGTTTTGCGTTGCACGGTTTCGCGGGCTTTTTTCAACACGTAGTTGCGGCCCATTGAGGTGTTCAAGGCTTTGTCCACCAGGCTGGATTTCTTGGGCTTGCGTTTGATCGGGTTGGCGGCAATTTTCAAGGCCGCTTGGTACAAGCCTTCTTTGTGCACCAAGGAATCGACCAAACCGGCTTTCTTGGCGCTGTGTGGGTAGATGTTCTTGCCGGTGAGCAAGGCATCCAAACCAAAGCGCAGGTTGGTTAATTTGATCAGGCGTTGGGTGCCACCGCCGCCGGGCAACAAGCCCAGCTTGATTTCGGGCAAGCCAAACACGGTTTTCTTGTCGGTGGTGGCCAGGCGGTAATGACAGGCCATGGCCACTTCCAGGCCACCGCCCAAACAGGCTCCATTGATCGCTGCGATCACTGGTTTCTTGAGGTTTTGCAAACGCATGAGGATTTTGTTGCCTTCGCGTGACAGATTTTCCACTGCTTTGGAGTCTTCGATGGCCATCAGGTCTTTGATGTCGGCGCCGGCAATGAAACAATGGTCTTTCTTGGAAATCAACACCGCGGCTTTGATGTCGTTGTTTTGTTCGATTTGATCCAGCAGGTTGCTGAATTCGTCAAGCATCTTGACCGACAGGGTGTTGACCTCTGAGCCGGGTTGATCCATCCAAATGGTGGCGATGTCATGGTCTTTGGTGAGTTGGTAGTTGGCCATGGTGATTATCCTATTCGTTTCAGTAAGATGGAAGAACCCAATCCGCCTGCGGCACAGGCGCTGATCAGGGCATAGGTGCCTTTGCTTTCAATCAAGCGGCGGGTGGCTGAAGTCAGCAAACGGGAACCGGTGGCGCCAAATGGATGACCCAAAGACAAAGAACCGCCCTGGGTGTTGACCTTGTCCATGGGGATTTCGCCGAAGGCGCCTTTCAGGCCCAAACTGTTTTGACAAAAGTCCGCATCTTGCAAGGCCGCCAGGTTGGCCAGCACCTGTCCAGCAAAGGCTTCATGGATCTCATAGACATCGATGTCATCGATCGACAAACCGGCTTCGTTGAGCATTTTGGGCATGGTGTAAGCTGGGCCCAACAACAATTCGCCGTGTGGGTTCTGGCCTGAATACACATAGCCTTCGATCACCACTTGGGGTTTGAGCTTGCGCTTTTTGGCTTCATTCAGATCCATCAACAAGCTGACCGCCGCCCCATCGGTGATTGGCGAGGCGTTGCCGGCGGTGATGGTGCCGTGCGGTCGCACAAAGGCCGGCTTCAATTGGCTCAGTTTTTCCATCGATGAATTGGCGTAAAAGGTGTCGTCTTGGGTCACCACGTCAAACTTCGGTGGGATGGACAATGGGCACACTTCATCGGCGAAGGCGCCGGCTTCCCAGGCCGCCGCCGCGTTGTTGTGAGAACGCAGTGCGAATTCATCTTGTTGTTCGCGGGTCACCCCAAATTTGGCCGCCAATTGGTCGGCATCGGCACCCATGGTCAAGCCGGTGGAAAACTCAGCAATGGCAGGGGCTTCTGGGGCCAATGAATTGAATTTGAAATCCTTGAACACCTGCCACATGCCCTTCATGCCTTTGGCTTTTTGGGCTTGCAGCAAGGTTTTCTTGAGTTTGTGGGTGATGCGCACCGGCGCATCGGATGAAGACTCCACGCCACCCGCGATGGCCACTTTGACCGCGCCCAATTGAATCGCATTGGCGGTGTTGGTGATCGCCAGGTTGGCGGAAATACACGCCATGGTCACGGAGTTGGCTGGGGTGTTGAGGTTCAAGCCGGCACCGATCATCGCTTCTCTGGCGATGTTGGAGGTCGAGGCATTTTGAATCACGCTGCCCAGGGTCACCAAATCGCAGTCATCTTGCAAATAAGGGTGGCGGTGTTTGAGGTTGTTGATGGCTTCGCGGGCCAAATCGTAGGCTTTCAGGTCCTGCGCTTTGCCGGTGGGTGCTTTCATGAAAGGCGTTCTCAGCCCATCAATCACGGCCACTTTGGAGTCTTTGAATAACATAAGTTGTCTAGATAAAAGAGGAAGCAATTATTTTCACCATACGCATGCGTATTGTCAAGTGAAAGTCTCGTTATCAAGGGATCTATAGGCAATCTGAATGAATTCAATGGCTGCTTTCAGTTTGGACATGATCGAAGGGTTTCTTTGGGATCGCAAGGATGCTGAATCGGGTTTTCCCTGGGGTTATTTATGGTCAGACAATTGGGGCAAATAAATAGTTGCTTGGCGGTGATAAAAACACTTGTTTTTTGGCAAAACTGCGATATATTCATTGATGAAAACCTGCCGAATGTGACCGCTTCACAGGAACAACAATCAATCACGTGGGCTGGTAATTCCACAGGTTTTCATTGTATCAACACGTCTTTAGGAGGCAAACATGTCGAAAAGTCACGATGCAAAAAAACAGGTGAAAAAACAACCTGTCAAATCATTGAAAGAAAAACGATTGGAAAAACGGATTAAACGCGGCAGCTGATCAGTCAGCCCGGTTTGAACCACTCAAACAACCCAAAAGGCCTGCATCAGTGCAGGCCTTTTTTTTGGGCAATCTTGAGGCCCAAGTGCGGTGAAAATCACTGCGTCAGAATGGTCACATTCAATTCACTCTGTGCCCGTTGCACTGGGGTGAACAATGAGGTGCTGCCATTGGATCCGCTGTGTACACCCCACGCTTCATTGGCCCAGGACCAAGGGCCGCCACTGTCGCCGCCGATGGAGTCATCGCCGGTGACCCGCACCAAGTTGTTCACCGTCACCCCGTCGGTGAAGGTGGCGGTGACGTTGTTGGCGATGACGTCGTGGTTGCAGGAGCGCACGTTGTCCGAGCGACCGTATTCACACACCGACTGACCGGGGAACATCAGAAACGTCCATTTGATGCTGTTGACTTCTCGATCCTCATCCTCCCGGGCAAAATATTCAGCCACTTCGGTGTGGCTGGTGGTGTGGTATTCCACGTCACCATTGCCACGCTCTTGAGAGCGGAAGGTCATGCTTGGATCGGAAGTGGTGTAGTGGTGGTCGATGCCATTCAAACCAGTGCAATGGGCGGCGGTGATGATGCCGTTGCCATTGGGTCCAGACACAGCCCAGCCGGTGGTGCATTCTTGAACCCCATCATCGGTGGCCCATTCACCACCACGGGCGATGTCGAAGTCATAGATCTCGCCGGCGCCGATCACCACTTCGTAATCGAGGTCGCTGATCCGCAGGCCATGGGCCGCGCTTTGATCGTCTTGGTCCAATTGCTTGGGTGCTGTAGACAGCAAAAGTTCCAAGTCATCCAGCGTCAGGGCTTTGGCGCGATCGGCGGTTTTCATTTCCAGTTTGATCAAGCCGGTTTGGTGATCAAAATAGGTCATGAAGTTGCTTTGGCCTTGGGCGCGCAGCAGGCGCGACAATTGCACCGCGCGTTCATCTTGTTCTTGAAAGCTGAACTCAGCGCCATCTGATACATGCACATGTTTGGGCGCGCGGATGGCCGGGGCCCGACCCACAAACTGAATGTGGGCGGCTTGTTTGGGGGCTGGTGACACCCACATGCGGGCCACTTGGTTGGGGTGTCTTTCAATGGTTTGTTCAAGCCAGGTGCTGAACGACTTCTGGAAGGCCAGGGCCTCGCTGATGGCTTCAACTTTGACCCCGCGTTCAGCCGCCAGCAGGGTGGTGTCAGCGGCCAAGGCCGCCGCCGCTTGCAAGGCAGGGCGGGCCTGCTCATGGGCATGGTCTTCGCCGGCCCAAGCCGCAAAAGACAGCAGCGGCAAGCTGATCAGCAAACTGCGGCGGGTGCCCAAGACCAGTTGTTGGCCCCAGCTTTTCAGTGTTGAATTGGTATTTAAGTGTTTCATGGTTTTTCTCCCTTTCTGTAAAATAAAACAGTAAAAATGTACTGTGAGGAACATTGTATACAGGGCCTGGGTGCCACTGAATGGGCAGATTCTGACGCCCATGTATGAAAACAACGGGGTGATCATCGAGAATTTCTGATCGCAGGATCAACAGGATGGGTGTGCTGGTGTGGGTGGTAATCGCCGCAACGATCGATTGACGGGCCAAAACACCATCCTCTACAATGAATTGGGGCCTGTTAACACCAACTGAAAGGCAACTGCTGGATCGCATTTTTCAGCCATCAAGGCATCAGTCGTGATGTGTGGTCACTCCACATGAACGAGTGCATAACGCTGAGGGGTGGAAAATACGACCCAGCCCCATGGCTTCAGACTGCAAAGGCCACACCCTGCGTAGCTCATCGCTCGATTGGAACGACCAATCCACGCGATTCGCGCCTTGATTGTGACCTTTGCTGCCTGAACAGTGGTCATTCAGTTGGTGTTAACAGGCACTAATCCATCAACGATTAAATGAGGAGGATCTATGGATAACGTTTGGGTAGACATTTTGGCCCGTTGGTTTCACGGCTTGTTTGGCATCACCTGGATTGGGTTGCTGTATTACTTTAATTTTGTGCAGGGTGAGTATTTCAAGGAGGCTTCACAAGATGCCTTGCCCGATGTCAAAGCCAAACTGGCCCCCCGGGCCTTGTGGTGGTTCCGTTGGGGGGCGATGATGACCTTCCTCACCGGGGTGTTGTTGCTCGGTGTGCTGGGTGCCACCCTCAATGGCTGGATCACTTTGGGCGCCTTGCTGGGCACCTTCATGATGCTCAATGTCTGGTTGGTCATCTGGCCCAACCAGAAAGTGGTGTTGGGTATGCAGTCGGGAGATGTGCCCCGTGCTGCGGCCAAAGCGGCTTTGGCTTCTCGCACCAACACCTTGTTCTCAGCCCCGATGTTGTTCTGTATGTTTGCTTCCAAGCACGGTGCAGCGGTGGCCGCCGGCATGGCCCCGATCAGTACAGGTATCGGCACCGGCTTGATGGCGGCCCTGGGTTTGGCGGTGCTGCTGGAACTGAATGCCTTGTTCGGCAAAATGGGCCCCATGGCCAGTGTGGTCGGCGTGATTCATTTGTCGCTGGCGTTGACTGCCGTGATGGTGGGACTGGTCGCTTACCTCTGATCTTTACCAATAAACCAGAGCTGATCCAGCCTGTGAATGAACCTCGGTTCAGGCAGGCTGGATTGTCTTGAAAAGCCCCTGTGCGACCCCATATCTGGCTCACCCCACATCTAGCGGCCAGGCTGCTGGCTCTGTTGGGTCCGAAAGCAGGGCCAGAAATTCAAGGATTAACGCAGAATTTCCTTAACCTGAGCGCACTTTTATAGTATGATGCGCGCACTTTATGGTTTCATGAAGTTATCGAGAGACTTTTGTCTAAAGAGTTGAAAAGATTTGAAGGTGTTTTTTGAATTTTTTCAGCAACTTAGCCAAAGGTCTCTTTAACGTATTACAGACCAGTTTTTTAACTTTATCCCCAGTGATAAAACAGCCAGAAGATCATCATGACAGATTTATCAAAATACAGAAATATTGGCATCTTTGCTCACGTGGACGCGGGTAAAACCACCACCACTGAGCGGATTCTTAAGTTAACCGGTAAAATCCACAAGTTGGGTGAGGTTCACGACGGTGAATCCACCATGGACTTCATGGATCAAGAAGCCGAGCGTGGCATCACCATTCAATCGGCTGCCACCACATGTTTCTGGAAAGACCACCGTTTCAACATCATCGACACCCCAGGCCACGTTGACTTCACCGTTGAAGTTTATCGTTCCCTGAAAGTGTTGGATGGTGGTGTGGGTGTGTTCTGTGGTTCAGGTGGTGTGGAGCCACAATCTGAAACCAACTGGCGCTATGCCAATGAGTCTGAAGTGGCCCGTTTGATTTTCGTCAACAAGCTGGACCGCTTGGGTGCAGATTTTTACCGAGTCGTGAAGCAAGTCGAGGACGTGCTGGGCGCCAGCCCATTGGTCATGACTCTGCCCATCGGTATCGAAGATGATTTTGTTGGTGTGGTTGACGTGTTGACCAAGAAAGCCTGGATCTGGGACGAAAGTGGCCAACCAGAAAACTACGAAATCACTGATGTGCCAGCCGACATGGTAGAAAAAGTGGAAAAATACCACGAACAATTGATCGAGACCGCTGTTGAGCAAGACGATGACTTGATGATGGCTTACATGGAAGGTGAAGAAGTTTCCATGGAAGACATCAAGAAGTGCATCCGCAAAGGCACCCGTGACCTGGCTTTCTTCCCCACATACTGTGGCTCGGCCTTCAAAAACAAAGGCATGCAACTGATCCTGGATGCGGTGGTGGATTACCTGCCCAGCCCTGTGGAAGTGGATCCACAAGACTTGACCGATGAAGAGACTGGAGAGCCCACCGGTGAAGTGGCCACCGTTTCTGTCGATGAGCCGTTCCGTGCTTTGGCCTTCAAAATCATGGACGACCGTTTCGGTGCCTTGACTTTTATCCGCATTTATTCCGGTAAAATCGCCAAAGGTGACACGGTATTGAATTCAGCCACCGGAAAGACCGAACGCATCGGCCGTATGGTGGAAATGCACGCCGATGACCGCAACGAGTTGGATTCTGCCCAAGCCGGTGACATTCTGGCTGTAGTCGGTATGAAAAACGTACAAACCGGTCATACCTTGTGTGATCCCAAGCACCCTTGTACTTTGGAACCCATGATCTTCCCGGATCCCGTGATTTCGATTGCGGTGGCCCCGAAAGACAAAGGCGGTTCTGAAAAACTGGGTAATGCCTTGGGCAAAATGGTGGCCGAAGACCCTTCATTCCAGGTTGAGACCGATGAGGATTCAGGTGAAACCATTTTGAAAGGCATGGGTGAGCTGCATTTGGACATCAAAGTGGACATTTTGCTGCGTACTTTTGGTGTTGAATTGATCGTGGGTGCGCCTCAAGTGGCCTACCGCGAGTCCATCACCGCGCCGGTTACCGATTCTTACACCCACAAGAAACAATCGGGTGGTTCGGGTCAATTTGGTAAGATTGATTACACCATTGAGCCAGGCGAAGTTGGTTCAGGTTACGAGTTTGAATCCACCGTGACCGGTGGTAACGTGCCCAAAGAGTATTGGTCAGCGATTGAAAAAGGGTTCCAATCCATGATGGAAGAAGGTCCTTTGGCTGGTTACCCCTTGCAAGACCTGAAATTCACCTTGCAAGACGGTCAATACCACGCGGTGGACTCTTCGACCATGGCGTTTGAAGCGGCGGCCAAAGGCGCTTACCGTCAATCGGTGAAGAAATGTTCGCCACAAATCATGGAGCCCATCATGAAAGTTGACGTGTTCACGCCAGACGATCACGTGGGTGATGTGATTGGTGACTTGAACCGCCGTCGTGGCATGATCAAGTCGCAAGACCCAACCGCCACTGCTGTGCGCATCAAAGCCGATGTACCGCTGTCTGAAATGTTTGGTTACATTGGTTCATTGCGCACCATGACTTCAGGCCGTGGTCAGTTCTCCATGGAGTTCTCGCACTACAACGCTTGTCCGGCCAACATCTCTGAAGAAGTGATTGCCGCGGCCAAAGCCAGAAAAGAAGCCAAGTAAGCAACTTTTCAAACTCAATCAAGGGCTGCTCAGCTGACATGCTGGGCGGCCCTTTTTTGTGTTCTGGGCCTAAAACGGATAAAATCAAATGGAACCATCGGTGGTTGTTTCATGACCACTGACTTATCCCCAAGGAAACACCATGAGTACCATTGAAAAAGCCGTTGAAATTGCGGCCAAATCCCATGCCGGCGATGTGGATAAAGCCGGACACCCCTATTTATTCCATCCTTTGCGGCTGATGTTTGCCGTGGATTCGCCGTTAGCAAAGATGGCAGCAGTGCTGCATGATGTGGTCGAAGACACAGCGGTCACTTTGGAAGATCTGCAAGCCGAAGGGTTTGATCAGCAAGTCATTGCGGCCATAGATGCCTTAACCAAACGCCCGGGTGAAAGTCGCTTGGCAGCCGCCGCCAGGGCCGCAGCCAACCCCATTGCCCGTGTGGTTAAGTTGGCGGATGTGACCGATAACATGGACCTCAGTCGCATCGCAGACCCTCAAGACAAAGACTTTGAACGCCTCAAAGAATATGTCAAAGTGAAGCAGTTGTTACTGCAGGCTGCAGCAGAATGATGTGACTAGACATGACCAATCAAAGTGAAGGCAAACGGTTGGCCAAGCAATTGCGCAATGTGGGTCCGAAAATGGCCCAGCGCATGCTGGATGTGGGCATTGATACGCCGGATGCTTTGCGGGCCATGGGCGCCCAAGCTGCGTACCGCAAGATGTATCAGGATGGGGACGCCTATGGTGATTTCAATGCAGCCTATTTGTATGCGCTGGGGGACGCCATTCGGGATCGTGACTGGTTACAGATCCCGGCCTCAGTCAAAGCCGATCACTTGGCGTTGGCGCAGCGCCTGCAACAAGCCAAAAAGTCGGCAAACAACAAAAACAATCCCCATGCACTGGATTAAAATATCCCCATGACCCCGATCAATTTCAAGACCAAATTCAACGTTGCCCGACCCCACGACCGTCAATCGAAACCAATCGATGACCCCAAGCGCATCGAGTATGCGCTGGAGAGCGATCGGGGGCGCATCATCAATTCGGCCTCGGTGCGGCGTTTGCAGCAGAAAACCCAGGTGTTTCCCCTGG
This sequence comes from Marinicella meishanensis, assembly GCF_019931145.1. GTDB lineage: Bacteria > Pseudomonadota > Gammaproteobacteria > Xanthomonadales > Marinicellaceae > Marinicella > Marinicella meishanensis. The sequence goes on from NZ_JAIOUV010000003.1 coordinate 509,137, forward strand.
AGCGCAACGCCGCGGTGCGCTCGCGTTTGACCCATTCGTTGGAAGTGCAGCAAAACGGTCGTTACATCGTCAAAACCCTGTTCAAGAAGTTGGGCGGACGGGCGCCAGAACTGGGCTTGGGTGGGCTGCAGTCGGCGGTGGAATCTTTGGTGGAAATGGCGTGCTTGATGCACGACATCGGCAACCCACCGTTTGGGCATTTTGGTGAAGTGGCCATGGCCGATTGGTTCGCCAGCCATTTGGCTGAGAATGCGGTGTTCACAGCGGCTGAGAATCGGGCTTTGGCGGCACAGATGCGCGCTGATTTGGCCCATTTTGAGGGCAATGCACAAGCCATTCGTTTGACCTTTTCCTTGCAACAGATGAACCTGACCTATGCCCAATCGGCCAGTATTTTGAAATACACCCGCGCGGCTTACACCAGCAAGCCCGGTGCGGATGAGCCCTTGAGTTATTTACAAAAAAAGCCGGGTTATTATTTATCGGAAGAGGCCTTTGTCAAAGACATGCAACAGGCGTTGGACTTGCAAGCCGGTTGTCGCCATCCTTTTACTTATGTGATGGAAGCGGCCGATGACATCGCCTATTGTTTGGCTGATCTGGAAGACGCGGTGGAAAAGGGTATTTTGAATTTGGCAGAACTGACCCGCTTGTTGTCCGAGACATTCAAAGAGTTGGGCGGGGATTTGGCGGCCCGCAACATTTTGTCCTTCACTGGTGGCCGCAATGCCATGGCTGACATCCTGGCGCTGGCAGAGCAGGCCAGTCAGGCCAACACCATCAACCACAACCACGCCTATTTCGTGAAGCTCAGGGTCAACTTGATTCATCATTTGATTGATCACGCCAGCGAGCGCTTCATAGAACATTTGTCAGACATTTACCATGGGCGCTTCAACCAAGCCTTGATGGAAGATGGCAGTGTGGCGCACCAAATCACCCAAACATTCAAACAAGTGGGCTTGCGTCATGTGTTCAACCACCAGGAAGTGCAAGACCTGGAATTGCAAGGTCACCGCATCATCACCGGTTTGCTCGACATCTATCAACGCCTGCTGCAATTACCCAAAGCGCAAATGCAACAACTGGTGGGTGGTCAGATCAAAGGCCTGTCCTACGAGGCTTTGTTGTTGAACCGCATCGACAACAAGATCATCAAAGCCTACCACCAAAGCAGCGAAGCGCATGCCGATGAACCGGCCTTGTGGGAAATGTACCACCGCTGTCGCATGATTCAGGACCACGTCAGTGCCATGACCGACCACAGTGCCTTTGATGAATACAAGCTCTTAACAGTGGCTGACTGAGCGATTATTTGCCCATAAAAAAGGCCGGTCAAAGAACCGGCCTTTTTGCGTTGCTGATTATCTGGCTTTATTCAAAGTCATCAGCAAAGATCAAGTCATTGTCCACCACTGGGCAGGTGCCGCCATCGACAAAGATGCACTCAACCCATTCGGGGTGATCGATGAAGGGGTTGCGGTTTTTCTGGATGTTGAAAATGATGTTGTTGCGGTTCCGTTCGATGTCATCAACCGGATCGCTTTCGTGCCATGCCAACAACACCTCCAGAATGCCCATGTAGGGGTTGCCAGATTGGATCAAGCCCACATCGGCCCGTTCCACCAATTGCAAGTCCACCTCACCGGCGGTGTCTCCGGCATAGCGCACATCCATGTAGAACATGGCGCGGGCGATGTCGCCTTTGCGAAAGTTCCACACTTCAAATGAATTGGCATCGAACCAATTGGAGTTGCCTGGGTAGGTGCCTGAACCACCACCAATGGTGCCGCCACCTGGGTTGGGGTTGTTATGCACATCAGTGGTTCGTTCGTTACAGCCGGCGTTGCAGTCGTCAAAATACAGGTTACCGCGATCGGAGTTGTAACCCACATCAGACATCATCAGGTGGTGGGCGTCGGTGCGCGCCGCGTTGTTGCTGCCCAGGGTGCCAGAACTGAAGCCGTAGGACTGTGGCCAAGTGTGCTCGCGGTTATAGGCCTGTTGACCGCCGCCCATGAATGGGTAGTTGTTGTTTTTGTAAACCATCCACACTTGGCCGGGCTGCTGCGGGTCTTCATCGGCCAAGGACAAAATGCTCCAAGTGTCTTCAGAAACACCAGGTTCGCCGCAGGTGCCGGCGTCCGGCCCGGAGTAATTGAACACACAGTGGTCATCGATGATTTCATGCAAGGAATCACGCAAGGTTTGGGCATTGGTCGGATCGGCGGTGTCATAGTAACCATCGAAGGTCACGCAATCGGCATTCTCCGCCCCCGGTGATGGGGTGAAGGCTTTGAATGAACTGGTGTTCAAAAAGCCACCCGAGCCGTTGGTACAGCGGATCAAGGACTCATTCAGTGCATCGCCATTGGCGTCCTCGTTCACTTGGGGTTGGCCAGGGTTCAACAAAGCCAACAATTCGGCGTCATCGGCTTGGCCCGAATCATAAACAATGGCGTCCATGAGGTCGGTGGTGGTGATCGGATCACCGACCATGAAGTTGCTGGCCGCGGCGTTGTACAAAGCCACCGCATCGGCGCCGTCCTCCAGGGTTTGGTTGATGACCAAATAACCATTGGCGTCGGTGCTCATGCCATCAAGACTGATCACCGCGGTGGACACGTCGGTCACGCCGTCATACAACACCAGGGTGTAGTCATCGGTGCCGGTGTTGGGATCGCCCAGCAGTTCAATGAAGTCGGCACCACTGGACACGGCATCGATTTCGTTGATCAAGAAATAATCGATCGGCACAAACACGTCACCGGCTGGGTCTGCCAGCCCTTCGGAGAATGTGGTGCCGGTGTTTTCTGAAGTTTCATCATCGCCAGCGATGCCATTGCCGCCAGCCTGGGTTTCGGTGCCCTCGCTGTCGTCAATGCGAATCCAGGCATTACCGTCGGCATGGGCGCCGGTGTCGACCACATCCTGGGAAGCAATGGGGGTGTCGTTGGCGTAGGTGCTGACACCACTGGTGACACCAGTTTTGTCGATGGCTTCCACTTTGTCGCCCCACAACACGTAGTCCAGGTCATCAACCAGGTCGCTCACCCCATCCCAATGCAGCAAAACCACCACTTCGCCACCATCTGACAAGCCACCTTGGCCATTGATCGAGCCCGGTGTGGCTTCCAACATGTCGGGCACGGCATCAGCCACCGGGCCGTCTTCAAACAACTCATAGGTGGGCACCAGGCCGTATTCGGCAAAAAAGTCATCCGAGCCATTCAAGCCGATGGATTGCTTTTCACCCGGGGCGATGCTGGCACCGGCAGGAAAGCGGGCATAGAAGTCGGCAAAACCGCCACCGCCACCGGCGCCGTCAACCAATTGGTAGTAATACACGCTGCCATTGGCAAAGGTGGCATCGGTCAGGTACACATCGGTCAGGTCCAAGGTGGTCCCACCGGTGTTGTGAATTTCAATGAATTCTGCGGTTGCAGGTCGTACCGATAATTGCGACACCAACAGGTCTTCCAAGTCGGCTTGGGCCGATCCAACGGTGCCAACCAACAGCACCAAACTCAGTAATTTTTTCATCGTTCCTCTTCATCTTTTTCAGTCGAACGCCGCATTGTACCTGGATTTGATGACTTTTGTGTGACCGATTTAACAGCCCGGGCAAAGTTGTCAGCAGAAGCATAAAAAAAAGCCGCCCAGAGGCGGCCTTTTTGGGTGTTTTCGGGCTAAGGGTTAATCAGTCGGGGTGATGAAACGATCGGCAATCATCAGCACCACACCCAGCACCATCAAACCGATGCCCAAATAATCCGACACGAAGAACAAGGGCAAGCCCAGCACCACCAGGCCGAGGCCTTTGGAGACAAAGTCTGCGGTGATGGGGTGGCCGGTGTCACCGCCGGTTAAGCGGGTCAGCAAGTGATCCAGGCTGAATTTGCCGCCGCCGGAAAAAATCAGCGGCAACAACAAGATGATGAACAACAAGGGCAGTTTGTAGTTACCAGCGCCTTGGTTGGAAATGGCATAGCCTTCCCACAGCTGGCTCAGCGAGTCATAACTGGCAGGCCAGTGCACAGCAGCGGTGGCCACCGCAGTGATCACCAGCAACGAAACGGCGGCAAAGCGGGTGAACAAACCCAACAACAACAGGATGGCGAACAGGTATTCACCCCAGGCGGCCATGAACCACGAAACATCTGCGGGGATGTGGTTGAAAGGGAAGGGGAAGTTGCTTTGGATGCCAGCAAACCAATTTTCACCATTGATTTTTTGTGTACCGGCTTCATAAAATTCCCAAAATAAGATCAATCGAATCAAAAAGGGTGGCACCCATTGGCCGACTGAGTTCAAGCGGCTGGTGAGGCTGACCCACAAATTTTGCGCAGCGTGTAATGACATGGCGTTCTCCTGTGTTGTTTTTGAATGGGGTTATTGGGTGTCTATGATGACATCTTGTTCAAGCCATTTGCCCATGGCCTGGTGCCCAAAAGCCACGAATTGTTCGGGATCTGGGTGTTGGTGGGTTTGTGCCAGTTGGGTCAATAATTCACGACCCGTCAGTTCCTGGTTGTTGATCATCGTTTCCAGCAACAAGGCCGAAAATGGGTTGAGGCTGGCAAACTGCACCCGGTAGTGGGTGTCGCGCCAGATCAACATGAATAAGGGCTGTTTCAGGGCTTGGGTGGGTTGATAATCCCGTTTGATTTGGTGCACCGGATATTGGTAACTTTGCACTTTGGCCAAAGGGGATACCACCGGTCGGCGATCCAGCAATGCCTCGGCTGTGCTGTGCGGATTTTTGCTGACTTCTTGACTGTGTTTTTCCAAATGCAGCTCCAGCCACTCATAGTGTGCCAACTCATACAAAAAGGGGCGTTGGGGGTCACTGTAGTGGGTTTTGAGGAAGTCGACAAATTCCCGGGGTATTTCTGGGAAATGGGGGGTTTTGTTGTGTTCAGTTTTGAAAAATTGCCGCACCAGTTGTTGCCACTGTGCATCGGCATACAAACTGTGCATCACCGGGAATGAACCGCTGAGCAAACCGCTGATGCTGTTGATGAACAAGTTGCGGTATATGTCCATGCGCCGATCTTCGATATCGGCCGGTATGGGGTGGTGTTCCGGATCCCTGATGTGGGCGGCAAAATCCACCTGGTCCTGCTTAAATGATGGCTTGTTGCTCATGGCTATCACGGTATTGCTGTTGCAAGGCATCGATGCGCGACACTTCGGCCAGCAGTTCTGCCACCGGCGGGTAGTTGAAGTCCCGTTCCAACAGGGTGGGGTAAACCCCATGGTGTTGGTAGGTGTGTTCAAGGATGCGCCACACGGGTTCTATCACGGCCGCGCCGTGGGTGTCGACAATCAGGTCTTCGGCTTCGTTGTAATGCCCCGCAATGTGGATGTAAGCGATGCGTTCGGTGGGCAGTTGATCGAGGAATTCATATGGGTTGTAGTGATGATTGACGCTGTTGACGTGGATGTTGTTGACATCCAGGTGCAGGTAACAATCGGCTTTGTTCAACACATGATTGATGAATTCGATTTCACTCAATTCTGAATTGGGTTGGCGCAGGTAATAAGAGACGTTTTCCAGGGCCATGCGTTCACCCAGGATGTCTTGCACTTGCAGCACCCGATCGGCCACATAATCAGCGGCTTCTTCGGTGAATGGAATGGGCATCAGGTCATACAGCTGTCCGCCATCGGTGCAGTACGACAGGTGTTCAGAGTAAATTGGCGAGTTGATTGACGCTTTGAACTTCTTCAGCGCTTTGACAAACGCGACGTTCAAATCATCCGGGCCGCCGATCGACAGCGACAAACCATGAAGAATCATCGGGTAACGTTCAGCAAACGCCATGAAATCATGGTGTGATTTGCCACCCACGGTCATCCAGTTTTCTGGAGCCACTTCCATGAATTGCACCGGGTTGAGGTCGCCATGAGACTGAAACGGGGACACCAGTCCCCGTCTCAAACCGATTCCGGCACCTGAAATGTTGAGTTTTTTCATTTCAGGTCATCCTTCATTGGCCGCCGCACTTTCCTTCGCCGCATTTACCTTCGGCTTTTTTGTCGTCCGACTTTTTGTCACCGCCGCATTTGCCTTCACCGCATTTGCCTTCGGCTTTTTTGTCGCCGCCGCACTTGCCTTCACCGCATTTGCCTTCGGCTTTTTTGTCGCCGCCGCACTTGCCTTCACCGCATTTGCCTTCGGCTTTTTTGTCGCCGCCGCACT